>CAWISN010000001.1:0-1457339 GCA_963838865.1 uncultured Solirubrobacterales bacterium
AAGGTTCACCGACGCGATCAGCCCGAGAGTCCCGAACGAGCCGCAGAACAGCTTGGCCAGGTCATATCCGGCCACGTTCTTGATCACCTGGCCGCCCGATCTGGCCACCGTCCCGTCGCTCAGTACCACGGTCATCCCCAGGACCAGATCGCGGGGCGCCCCGTAGCGGTGGCGCAGCGGACCGGAGTCGCACGGTGGCCAGGATCCCGCCAATGGTGGCCTCCTCCTGGGGCCCGAGCCAAGGATCCAGAGCGAGCATCTGCCCGCAGGCGGCAAAGTCTCCTGCGCCCGGCGCAGGGGGACCCCGGCCTGGAGGACGGCGGTCAGGTCGCCCGCGTTGTGCTCCACGACCGCATCCAGGCCCGAGGTCTGCAGCTCCAGTCCGGGCTCTGCGGCGGCCCGGCCCCAGCTCAGCTTGGTGCGCGCGCCCACTATCCGGACGGCCTGTCCGGCGCTCGCGGCGCCGGCCAGGGCATCCCGGGCGTCCTCGAGCGTGCTCGGGCAGCGCGGTCGGGCATCTAGAACCGGGTGGCCACTCCGGCCCGCTCCAGCGGATGCTCCCGATAGGGCCCGGGCACCTCGCCGCACAGCCGCGGGGTGGGCATCACCTTGCCGGGGTTGGCCAGGCTGTGAGGGTCAAAGGCACAGCGCAGGCGCTGGAACGCGTCGAGATCGGCCTCGGAGAACATGCTCGGCATGTAGCCCTTCTTGTCCACACCCACGCCGTGCTCGCCGGTGATCGAGCCCCCCGCGTCCACGCACGCCTTGACGATCAGCCCGGCCAGCTCCTCGGCGCGCTCGGGCTCCCCGGGCCGGGCGGAGTCAAAGCAGACCAGCGGGTGCAGGTTGCCGTCGCCGGCGTGAAAGACGTTGGCCACCTGAAGGCGGTGCTCGGCCGCCAGCTCCTCGATCCGGCGCAGCACCTCGGGCAGGCGCGTACGGGGGATGACCCCGTCCTGCACGAAGTAGGCCGGGGCGACCCGGCCCATGGCCGCGAAGGCCGCCTTGCGCGCCCGCCACATGACCTCCCGTTCCTCCTCGCTCTCGGCGGTCGCGGACCTCCATGCAGCCTGCCTGATCGAGCAGCTCCAGCACCTCCTCCATGCGGGTATCGCATTCGTCCTGCGGTCCGTCAAGCTCAACGAGCAGGGCGGCTCCGGCATCGGTGCGGTAGCCGGCGTGTGCCATCTGCTCGGCCGCCTGAATGGACAGCCGGTCCATCATCTCGATCGCTCCCGGGACGATCCCGGCGGCGACGATCGCGCTCACCGCCTCCCCGGCTGCGCCCGTGTCCTCGAAGAAGGCCACCAGCGTCCGGACCACCTCGGGCCTGGGGACCACCCGCAGAGCGATCCGCGTGGCCACTCCCAGCGTGCCCTCCGAGCCGACGAACGCGCCCAGCAGGTCGTACCCGGGCAGGTCGCGGTCCAGCTCGACCAGGCTGCCGTCGCTCAGCACCACCTCGAGCCCGGTCACGTAATTGGTGGTGAAGCCATATTTGAAGCAGTGGGCTCCGCCCGAGTTCTCGGCGATGTTCCCGCCGATCGAACACACCACCTGGCTGGAGGGATCGGGCGGGTAGAAATGAGTGGGGGAAACGGCCCGCGAGACCGCCAGATTGGTGACGCCCGGCTCGACCACCACGCGGGCGTCCTCGAGCTCGACGGAGAGGATGCGGCGCAGGCGGGCGAGGACGATCAGGACGCCTTCGGCCACCGGCAGTGCACCCCCGGACAGGCCGGTACCCGACCCGCGGGCCACCCAGGGAACCCCGGCCTCAAAGCAGGCCCTGACCACCTCCTGCACCTCCTCGGCGGTTCCGGGAAGGACAGCGGCGAGCGGGATCTGCCGGTATTGGGCCAGGCCATCCGAGCGGTAAGTGGCGAGGTCGTCGTGATGGGTCAGGACATGCTCAGCGCCGCAGATGGACTGCAGATGGGATGTCAGCTGCGCGGGCGCGCCCATTGAGCGCAGTATCGCGCTCTTGCGCGCCCGCGAACTCCAGTGGCCGGGGCGGTCAGAGGCCTGTCACGACGTGTATGCCCAGAAGAAGCCGCCGCCCCGGTGCCTGACCTTGAACACGTCGGTCGAGCTGGCCACTGAATGAGGATGATCGTCGTTGTAGGTGACGGTCATCCGCGTGAAGATGAAATGTCCGCCGACCTTCTCGGGGCGCCACACGCTGAGCATGACCCCGTAGAGATGGAACTTGCCGTGCGCACAGTTCGGGTGGCAATTGTTGACCCAATTGAAGCCCGAGCCCTCGCCGCCTGACTCCGTCCAACTCGTCCACTCGAGCGGGGCGGCACGATGGTGCCGCCTCCTGTGACCGGCAAAATAGAAGCTGCCGTCGTTCGTGATCATGATGATCGCGGGCTTCACTTGGAACTGGCTGTTCGCCAGAGAAGCCCCGCTCGCGTCGGGGAGCTTCGGACGCTCCTCCGAGCCCAGCGCGCCTGACGCCGTCAGGCCCAGGATCGCCGCGATCACAACAGTCGCTTGGATCGTTTTCGCTCTCATCTTCACCCCGTTCGAAGCCGGTATTTGGCCTGCCCAGGCGCCACTATATGGCACCGCAGTCCATCGCTGCAAAAACCTCTCTCTACACTCAGACCATGGCCTCTGAGCGCCAGATAGACGTGGGTGGTGTGCTCATCGGCGGCGGCGCTCCCGTGGCCGTACAGACCATGACCAAGACCGAGACGGCTGATCGCGAGGCCACAGTGGCCCAGATCCGCCGCGTGGCCGAGGCTGGGGCCGACCTAGTCCGGGTGGCGGTGCCCCGGGAGAAGGACGCCGAGGCGCTCAAGACGATCGTTCGTGAGTCGCCCATCCCGGTCATCGCCGACATTCACTTCAACCACACGCTGGCTCTCAAGGCGCTGGACGCCGGGGCCCACTGCGTGCGCCTGAACCCCGGGAACATCGGTGGCCCGGAGAAGGTGGCCCAGGTGGTGGCCCGGGCCAAGGAGCTCGGCACCCCGCTGCGCATCGGGGTCAATTCGGGATCCCTGCCTGCGCATCTGCGGGAGCTCGAGTTCACCAACCCCATCGAGGCTTTGGTGGCGGCGGCGCAGGGGTTCGTTGAGCTCATGGAGAGCCTCGACTTCACCAACTTCAAGGTGTCGATGAAGTCCACCAGCGTCCCCAACACGATCGCATCCAATCGCCTGCTGTCCGAGCGGATCCCCTACCCGCTGCATCTGGGCATCACCGAGGCGGGAACCAAGTGGTCGGGCTCACTGAAGTCTGCCGTCGGTCTGGGCACGCTGCTCGCCGACGGGATCGGGGACACGATCCGCATCTCCCTGTCTACGTTCCATGCCGAGGAGGAGGTCAAGGTGGCCTGGGAGATCCTCAAGGCCCTGAAGCTCCGGGAGCGAGGGCCCGTGCTGATCGCCTGTCCCACCTGCGGGCGCCTCCAGTTCGACATGGACACCGTGGTGGCCGAGATCGAGCGCCGTCTCGAGGCCTACGAGGATCCGATCGAGGTCTCCGTGCTCGGGTGTGCCGTGAACGGGATCGGCGAAGCGCGTCACGCTGACTTCGGGATCACCGGGGCCAAGGACATGGGGATGATCTATTCCCGGGGCGAGCCACTCAAGAAGGTGCCCACGGAGCAGCTGGTGGACGAACTGTTCAATGAGATCGACCGCTATTACGCCGCCGGTAAGAAGGTGGTGCGCGACGAGGCCGATGCCGCCGCTGCCCGCGAGTGGCTGGCTGAGAACGAGGACACGACGGCGATGACTCCCGAGCGGATGGCCGCGCTGGAGGCGCAGGCAGCCGACCGGGAAACGGCCGGCAACGGCGACGGGACCGCGGCTCCGGGCGCTGCGCTGGATGAGGAGCTCTCGCCCGTGAGCGGGCGGCGCTTCACCCGGGCCTAGTAGCGGCCGGTCAGAGCCTGAACTACCGAGGTGGTGTCGGAGACGTCGTTGACGTAGGCGCGCGTGCAGGCGGTGTTGATCGCCGCCACGATGCTGGCGGGAGAGCTCTTTCCGCCCGGAAGCGGTCCGTGCTCGCGAAAGTAGAGCCTGGCGTAGGCAGACTGCGCGTCCTGGTTGGTCGAGCCCCACTGGGTGCAGCTCGTGGTGTCGCTCACGGCGCCGGCCTTGGCGCCGAACACGGCGACGAGGATCATCGTGAGCATGATGAAGATGGCCGCCCCGGCGACCGCTGCGCCCAACCTGTGACGGGCGACCAGGCTGCGGACGGTCCAGGGCTGGGCCGGCGGGGGCGCCGCGCTTGAGGCAGTGCTGTCCACGTTCAGAGAGCTTAGAAGAGCCGAGTGTGCGCGGACCGAGTGGCCCGCGCACACCCATGAGTTCTAGGCGTCGTTGATCAGATAGCCGACAAACCGGCAGTTTGCCCCCGGCGTGGTTGCCGTCGGGCGAGGTCGATGAGTCCTGCGAGACCACGAGAAATGGCGGGTCGCCCGGATTGATGATCTGGCCGCCTCCGGGCTCGAACGCTGGGTTGATGCCCACGTAGGTTTTGGTTTCCGTGGTGGTCACGGTCAATGAGCCGTTGGTATTGCTGCCGTCTTTCGTGCAGGTGGCATGGAACCTGAGCGGACCGTAGGCGATCGTGTGCGCTGGGCCGCCAATGTTCATCTTGAAGCTCCAGCGCACGACCTTTGACGCGGGCAGATAGCTCGCCGCCGGCTGGCCGCCCAGTTTGGCCGCGTTGGGAACAGTCCCGAGCTTTGTCAGATCGATCTGCTCCCCGGTGAGCGTGTGGTTGACGAGCCGGTCACCCGGAATGCTGTGTTTCTGGCTCGGCGTATTTAATCAGCGAAGGTGACGATTGACCGGATCACGGCAGACGAGCGTGCAGCCTGTGAGGCACCCAGTGGGCTGATCGCAATGCTGTTCATTGATCTCGAGGGCTCGACGCGGCTCGCCGCACTCCTGGGCCAGGAATGGCCGGGCGTGCTCGGCAGCTACCACGGGATCGTCAGGGGCGTGGTGCGTTCCGGGGGAGGGTGGGTGGATGGGGTAGCCGGTGATGGCTTCTTCATCACCTTCGGAGATGTCCTGGAAGCGGGGCGCGCGGCGGTGGCAATTCAGCGCGGCCTGCGAAATCAGTCCTGGCCGCCGGCCGCGGGTGAGCTGCGGGCTCGCATGGGCCTGCACGTCGGCCCGGTGGAGCGCCGCGGAAGCGGATACGTTGGGCTCGAGATTCATCGCGCGGCCCGGGTGGGCGCCGCCGCCCACGGTGGACAGCTGCTGATGACCGGGGCCGCAGCCGAGTTGTTACGGGACGTGGTGCCCAGTCAGCCCCTGGGCGCGCACCGCCTGAGGGACTTTCCTGCCCCCACCGCCCTGTTCTGCGCCGTCATCGACGGCCAGGGGCTGGCCGCGTTCCCGCCACCCCGCACGCTGGAGCTTCGTAAGAGCAACTGCCGGCCGCGCCTGGGATCCTGATCGGCCGCGAGCCGGACATGGGCCGCGTTCGCGCGGCGCTTCGTGAGGACGGCGAGCGGCTTGTGACGCTGCTGGGCCGGGGAGGGGTGGGCAAAACGACGTTGGCGCTCGCCTGCGGCAACGACCTGCTCGAGGATTACGAAGGAGGTGTGTGGTGGATCGAGGCGGGCGGGGAGCGGAGAGCCGAGGCGCTGTGGGATTTGATCGCGCGGGAGTGCCGCATCGGCACGGAGGGACCGACGGAGGAGGCGGTGATCGCCGAGTTGCGCACTCGCGGCCCGCTCCTCTTGGTTCTGGACAACCTTGAGGGGGTCCGGGACGTGGGGACCCTCTTGGACTCACTGGTCTCACGCCTGCCCGAATTGCGGGTGCTGGCCACCTCCCAGTTGCCGGTGCGCGCCCGGCATGAGCGCCAGCTCCGATTGGACTCGCTTGAGGAGCCCGAGGCATTGGCGCTGCTCACCAGAGCCGCTCAACGTCTGGATGTTCGGCTGGACAGTGAAGCGAGTTGCCGGGAGCTCGTGAGGCTGCTCGATGGGCTCCCGCTGGCCATCGAGTTGGCTGCTGGGCGCTTGCGCCTGTTCAGCTCCGAGGAGCTGGCCAGCCGCCTGCGGCGATCGCTGAACATCTTGGAGGATCGATCGCGTCCCGAGCGTCATCGCTCGCTCGCGGCAGCGCTGGAGTGGACGCTTGACCTCCTCGGTCCCCCGGCACGCGAGCTGTTCGTGCGCCTCGGCGCCTTCGCCGGGGCGGCCGAGCTGGCTGACATCGAGGCGGTGGGGGGCCAGGATCTCGATGTCATTTCAGCGGTGGGCACGCTGATGGATGCAGCCCTTCTGCACCGCGTCGAAACCGGGGATGGGTTGGTCCGTCTGGGCCTTCCGGAGGCCGTCCGTCAAGAAGCGTCCCGTCGGCTCGACGCAGCGGGTAGCGAGAAGTGGCGCCGCGCTCATGCGGAATGGCAGCGCGATCTCGTATGGCCACTGCGGATCTACGAAGTGGCCGAGTCATCGCTGGTCGAGCGAGCGCATGGCGCGGCCGCGGAAACCACGGCAGCACTCGCCTGGGCCTGGGAGCATGACCGCCCCATGGGGCGGGAGATTGCCCTGGGACGCTACGCACTGGCCAGCCGAGCCGGAGCCCTCCAGGAGGCCAGGGCGCTGCTCGAGCGCATTCTGGACGATCCCGGCGAGGATCCGCGAATCGTCGAGCTGGCGCGCGAGCATGAGCTGCTCCGGCGCGCCTCATCACCCGGCGAAGCGGACAGGGCCGGCCGGCTCATTTCGCTGCTGTCTGAGCTGACTGACCGCTATGCCCGGTATCTGTGCTTGATGAACATCGCGATCGTGCTGACCTGGCAGGCGCAATACGACGAGGCCATAACCTGGAACGACCAGGCTCTGGAGGCGGCGCGGGAGATCAGTCCGCTGGCCGAGGCCAGCACTCTGGCGATCAGAGCGGACACACTCCTGGAGGCGGGCCGAGAGGACGAGGCAGAGGCCGCGCTTCGCCGAGCCGATTCGGTCGCCGCGGCACAGCGCTCGCCCAACCTTGACCTCCTTGGGGTCATCCGGGGATATCTGGCGAGCGCCCGCGGGGCTTACGACGAGGCCCTGGACAGGTACGCCCGCGTCCTAAGTCACGCCGAGCTGGTCGGCGATCAGTCGGCGATCCTCGTGACCGTGGTGTCCCTACTGCGAACGCTCGCCCGGGCCGGAAGAGAGCGCGCGATGCTGGAGACGGCCGGGATCATCCAAGCGCTCACCGACGAGTGGTCAGAGCTTGGGATCCCAGAGCCGTTCAGCGACCCCGAGCCCTCCGTGGGCACTGCGCTGGCACGTCTCGGCCAGGAGGGCCAGACGATCCTCCAGGCCGGGAGGTCCGTCGAGCCCGCCCAACGCGTCAAGCGGCTTCTCACGCTCATCTACGAGCCCTGACCGGGACACCCCGTGACCAGCCTCGCGGGATGCCCGGTTTGCGTTTTCTCTGGCGGGGCGGGGGGGGTTCGTCAGCCGCCGGCGGCCTGGAATCCCTCGGCCACCTTGGCCCAGTTGACCGTGTTCCACCAGGCCTCGATGTAGTCAGGGCGCTTGTTCTGGTACTTGAGGTAGTAGGCGTGCTCCCACACGTCGACGCCGAGGAGGGGCGTCTTGCCCTGGCTGATCGGATTGTCCTGGTTGGGGGTGGAGACGATGGCCAACCCCGAGCCGTCGTGCACCAGCCAGGCCCAGCCTGATCCAAACTGGCCCACGCCAGCGGCCTTGAACTTGTCTTTGAACTCGTCAAATGAGCCGAAGGCCGAGTCGATCGCATCCTTGAGCGCGCCGTCGGGCTCGCCGCCGCCATCCGGTGACATCCACTCCCAGAACAGCGAGTGGTTGTAGTGGCCGCCGGCGTTGTTCCGGACCTTGGACCGTTTGTCCTCGGGCACGGAGTCAAGGTTCTGCAGGACCTCCTGGACCGGCTTATCGGCCCACTCGGTGCCCTCGAGCGCGTCGTTGGCGTTGGTCACGTACGCCTGGTGATGCTTGTCGTGGTGCAGATGCATCGTGTCCTCATCGATGTGAGGCTCCAGCGCGTCGTAGTCGTAGGGGAGATGGGGGACTTCGTAGGGCATCGGCTGCTCCTTCTTGCCTTGGCTTTCAGTTCCGTCTCTTCTATCACTCCGTGGGTAGGCTTGGCCGTCCCAATGACACGCCTGTCCACCTACTTCCTACCCACTGAGCGTGAACCCCCGGCGGATGCCGAGGCGCTCAGCCACATACTGATGGTCCGCGCCGGGCTGGTCCGGCAGGTCGGCTCGGGCCTGTGGAGCTGGCTGCCGGCTGGCTGGCGCGTGCATCAGCGGATCGTCCAGATCGTGCGCGAGGAGATGAACGCGATCGGCGGCCAGGAGATGCTCATGCCCGTCCTGCACCCGGCTGAGCCCTGGCGCCGCACCGGGCGCTACGGGATCGACGAGCTGTTCAAGCTCCAGGACCGCCGGGGGGCGGACATGGTGCTGGCCATGACCCACGAGGAGATCGTCACACAGCACGTGGCGGCCGCCGTCCGCTCCTACCGGGACCTGCCGCTGATCCTCTACCACTTCCAGGTCAAGGAGCGAGACGAGCCGCGGCCCCGGGCGGGAGTCCTGCGCACGCGGGAATTCATCATGAAGGACGCCTATACGTTTGACCGCGACGCCGACGGATTGGAGGCCGGCTACCAGAAGCACGTGGTGGCCTACGACCGGATCATGGACCGGTGCGGCCTGGAGTGGTATCGGGTAGAGGCGGACGTGGGCATGATGGGCGGATCCGGGGCCCACGAGTACATGGCGCCGTGCCCGGCGGGCGAGAACGACGTGGCGCTTGCGCCCGGGTATGCTGCGAACGTCGAGGTGGCCAGCGCCGAGGCGCAGCCAGTGGAGCTCCCGGCTGGGCTGGAGCGTCCCGAGCGCTTCGATACGCCTGGTCTCACCACGGTTGAGGACGTGGCGCGCGAGCTGGGCGTGCCCGCCGGGGGCCTGCTCAAGGCGTACCCCGTGATCGTGGACGACGGGGCCATGAAGCTGGTGGTGGTCCGAGGTGATCATCGCGTCAACGACATCAAGCTCCGCCTGGCCCTGAGAGGCAATTTCCGCCCCGCCCACCCAGATGAGGTGGCGCAGCGGCTTGGACCGCCCGGGTTCATCGGGCCCGTGGGGGCCCAAATGGACATCCTTCTCGATGAGGCGGTGAAGCCAGGCGGCTACGTGACCGGGGCAAATGAGCCCGACGCTCACCTGCGCGGCGTGGAGCCCGGGCGCGACTTTCCCTTCCAGAGCGTCGATGTCCGCACCGTGGTGGCCGGCGACACGGTGGGGGGCGTGCCGATCCGGATCGAGCCCGCCATCGAGGTGGGCAACATCTTCAAGCTGGGAACGCGCTATTCCGATCCGCTGGGCGCCACCTATCTGGACGAGTCAGGCCGGGAGCAGCCGATCTGGATGGGGTCATACGGGTTCGGGCCGGCTCGGGCCGCCGCTGCGGCGGTCGAGCAGTACGCCGATGAGAAGGGGATCTCCTGGCCCCGTTCGATGGCTCCTTTCGACGTTGAGCTGGTCGTGCTGGGACAGGAGGGCAGCGAGGAGCGCACGGTGGCCGACGGCCTTTACGAAGAGCTGCGCGGTGCCGGCCTTGAGACCCTGTATGACGACCGCGACGCCAACCCCGGGGAGAAGTTCGCCGACGCCGAGCTGGTGGGCTGCCCGCTGAGAGTCACGATCGGGCGCCGCGGGCTGGCCTCCGGTCAGGCCGAGCTTCAGATCAGGCGCGGCCGCGAGTCCCGGGAGGTCCCGCTCGACGGAGCGGCGCATGAGATCGCACGGACCTGGCGGGAGCTTCCCTGAGTCCGATCGGCAAGCGACGGCTATTTGGGATAGACCGGTCTGGTCCCCCGCCCAGAGCCACACTGGCCGGGGCGCCGCTGCACCCCTGGACCATCCCCAACCTGATCGGCTACGGCCGCCTGGCCGGAATCCCGGTGTTTCTGGTCGTGGCCCTGTCCAGCACACATGGGCACAGTGTGGCCGCCGCCGTCCTTTACGCGGTCATTGGCTGGAGTGACTATCTGGACGGGTTCACCGCCCGGCTCACCGGCCAGTACAGCCGCCTCGGGGCCCTGCTTGACCCGGTCATCGACCGGTTGCTCGTGGTCTCGGGGATGGCCGTGGCCTGGCGCTTTGCCCTCCTCCCGCGCTGGGCCCTCGGCCTGGTCATCGCGCGCGAGGTCGTCGTGCTGGCGCTGAGCCGCTATGGGATCCGGCGCGGGGTGGACCTGCACATCAACTGGCTTGGCCGGCTCGGGGTGGCGCCCGATGATGGGAGCGCCGTTCTTCGCCCTACTGGGCCTGCACACGGTGGCTCTCGTGATGCTCTATCTGGGTTTGGCCCTGGCTCTGCTGGCCACGATGCAATATGTGCGCGACGGCTTGACCCAGCTGTCTGAACGCAAAGTCTCAAGCTGAGCTTGACCCCCCTCGATGGGCGGTTATACTGCGCCGACTCACCGACTAAGTCCCGGGGGAGGACCTGTTCGAATGCCTATGGGGAGGATCTGATCTACATGGACACGTTTCCAGACCTCGGCTCACTGACGGACCAGGAGCTGAAGGAGCTGATCAAGCAGCTCACGGAGGAGGAGATGGAGATCTCCTACAAGCGCCGGATCCTCCACGGAAAGATCGACATCCTGCGTGCCGAGCTGGTGAACCGGCTGCGCAAGAAGGACGAGAGCGGGGAGCTCGTCATCACCGGGGCCGACGTCCAGCAGCTGACCGACATCCTCGCGGGCCGGGTCCCGGCCGGCGACGGAGACTGACCGCCTCAGCGGTGACTCTGCACTGCCCCGAGTGCGGCTTCACCAACAGCGAGGGCGCCAACTACTGCCAGCGCTGCGGAGCGTTCGTGGTCTCACCCGATCCGTCGGCCGGCGCCACCACGGCGTCCTATAAGGTGGGGGAGACGGGCGAGCTCGAGGAGGTCGACATGACCGAGGCCGGGGCCGGAGGAGCGGCACTGGTGATCCGCTCGGGCGGAGGCCGGGCCGGGGAGAGCTTCTCACTGCACGGCGACCGCATGACCATCGGCCGCCGGCAGGACAGCGACGTGTTACTGGACGACGTGACCGTCTCCCGCGACCACGCGATCCTGGTCCGACGCGGCGAGGATTTCTACCTGGATGACTGCGGCTCGCTCAACGGCACCTACGTAAACCGGGAACGGATCGAATCCCACCGGCTGACCGACGGAGATGAGGTGCAGGTGGGCAAGTACAAGCTGGCCTACTTCAGTCACTGATGAGCACGTCTGAGGCGAGCATCCCCGAGGTCCAGCTCCCCGAGCCTGAGCCCACGCCCGACCGGCCGGTGAGCGCGGGCCAGCGCCAGAAGCCGGTGACGATCGGCGCGGTGTGCAAGGCGCTGGAGCAGGAGTTCCCCGACATCTCGATCTCGAAGATCCGCTACCTCGAGGACCAGAAGCTGCTCGCGCCCCGGCGCACGCAGGGTGGGTACCGCCTGTACACGGCGGCCGACATCCAGCGGCTGCGCACGATTCTTCGCCTCCAGCGTGACGAGTTTCTGCCCCTCCGGGTCATCCGCCAGGAGCTGGCGGCCGGCCGGACAGAGCAGGAGGTGGCGGCTCCGGGAGAGGCCAGGTCGATGCGGCGAGCGATGGTCACCGCGCGCGACTCCGGGGCGCTGTACTCGCTGGAGGAGGTGTGCGAGGAGACCGGAGCGGATCCGTCTCTCGTCCGCGAGCTGGTCGATTTTGGCGTCATCAAGGGCGACACCCGTGGTGGGGTCCGGTACTTCGAGGAGACCGAGCGGGAGATCGTCCGCGCCGTCTCCGAGCTGGCCCGCTACGGCGTGGGTGGGCGCAACCTGCGGGTCTTCCGCAGCTCGGCTGACCGGGAGGCTCAGTTGCTCCAGAGCATCCTGGCCCCGGCGCTGCGCTCCCGCAACCCGGATCGGCGCAAGGAGGCAATCGAGGCTCTGGAGAATCTGGCCTCGGTGACCACCCATCTGAAGCATCTGCTGCTGATCCGCGATCTGCGCAAGATCGCCAAGTAGGAGTCACTGGCCGGTGAGCCTCGAGCTCTCGCAGCTGCGCGGGCTGGTCCGCGACATCCCGGACTTCCCGACACCGGGCATCCTGTTCAAGGACATCACCCCGCTCCTGCTCGATCCGGCGGGCCTGGATGCCGCGGTACAGGGGCTGGCTGAGCGCTCAGCGCCGCTGGCCGTCGACTACGTCGTGGCCCCCGAGGCCCGGGGCTTCATTCTCGGGGCAGCCCTGGCCCGCCAGCTGGAGGCCGGATTCGTGCCGGCGCGCCGCCCGGGAAAGCTGCCCCACGACACCGTCGCGGCGCAGTACTCCCTGGAGTACGGCATCAATGCCCTCGAGGTGCACGCCGACGCGCTCGCCGATGGGGCCCGCGTGCTGGTGCACGACGACCTGCTGGCCACGGGGGGCACCGCCCGGGCGTTGTGCGAGCTGGTCGAGGGGCTCGGGGCGGAGGTCGTTGGCTGTGCCTTTCTGATCGAGCTCAGCTTCCTGAACGGCCGCGACGAGCTGGCACCGCGACCGGTCACGGCTCTGATCGATTACGACGCGTAGATGCCGACCACCCGCCGCAGCCGTACGCTGGCCTCGTCCCCGGAACGAGTCTGGGAGGTGGTGGGCGACCCCAGCCACATGGCGCGCTGGTGGCCGGAGGTCAGGCGTATGGAGGGCGTCTCGGAGGACCGCTTCACCCAGGTGTTCATGACCAAGAAGGGCCGCATGGTCCGCGTTGACCAGTTCCTGCTCGAGGCCCAGCCGCCCGGGTCGGCCGGTGACCCGCGCGGGCAGATGCGTTGGACCCAGGAGATAGAGGGAACTCCGTTCGAGCGCGTCCTGGAGGAGTCCGTCACCGAGGTGCTACTGCAGGCGGCGGGCGCCGGGACCCGGGTGACGATCTCCCAGTCCCAGAAACTGCGCGGCTACTCCCGCACCGGGGGATTTCTCCTGCGCCGGGCCACCAAGCGCAAGCTCGATGAGGCTCTGGACGGGCTGGCGCTGGTGCTCGACTAGATCGGGCGGCTAGAGGCCGCTGAGCGTGCCCTCCAGGACAGTCGGTCCCGGAGAGTGAGGACTTGCCTTGGTCTCCAGGGTGACCAGGAGCTTGTGGAAGTGCGAGGCATTTGCCGGCAGGGCGCCTGCGGTCTGCAGCCTTCCGTTCGCGGCCACTCCCGGACTCACGAAGCCGAGCAGGTGGGCGTCGCTGGGGGAGTTATAGAGCCACACGGCGTAGGCGTCGTGCGCCGTGTTGGCCTTGAGGCCCGTGGCCACGATGGCCAGTCCGATCTTGCCTCCCTCGCGCAGTACCTCGGCGATGCCCTTGGACTTGCCGGCGGTGGGCGGATTGAGGTTGATCTGGGCGAGAATCTTCGAGCCGCTGGGGGTGGTGGCCGTGGTGGTGGTGCCTCCGTTGGACAGCGTCGTGCTGGTGGTGGTGGAGGCCTGTCGGCCCGGCTTATTGCTGTTACCGCTGCTCAAAACCGCTGAGAGAACCACGGCGAGCACGATGATGGCCGCCGCGGTGAGGATCACCCGGCCGCCCCGGCGGGAGGCGGGCCGCGCGGCACCCGGCTCGCCGGGCGGAGGGGGACCGGGCCTGCGGGCACGACCGCGCCGGCGCTCTTCGCGCTCCTCCGCGACCGCGGGCGGCTCGCTCGGGCGCTGGCGCTCCCCTCGGTCCTGGGTCTCGGGCTCCTCGAGTCCAGCGAGTTCGGCTAGGCCAGCCAGGTCGCCGGCCGGCGCCTCCGCCGGGGCCTCGCCGCCGGCGGGAATCTCGGGCAGCGGTCGGGAGGAGATCGGCTCAAGCTCGGCGGCGATCACGCGCGCCCAGGCTCGCTCGGCCGGAGTGGCGCCCAGGCGCTCCTGGACCTGGTCGGCGACGCGCGGCGGAAGGGCCCCGAGGAGGTAATCGGTGATCAGGGCCCGCCGCTCGGCCGGGACCCCGGCGTCCGGCCCCAGGGCGTCCAGCGCGCTCAGGGCGCGCTGCCTCACTCCCGCCCGGTCCACCGAGAGCAGCTGCGCGATCTCATCGTAGGTCCGGCCACGACGCAGAACGAGTTCGAGGACAGCGCGCTGATCGGGGGGCAGGGATTCCACAGAGCTCATGGCGGACAAGCGTAGTGGTTGCACCTGTCGGCACGGCCGGGGCGCCTCCCGCTCGGGTCGAATAAGGTCACGCACCGTGCAAAGTCCGCCGCATTCGCTCCCGGGCTTCGACGGTCTCTACGGGCTCGAGATCCTCGAGATGGCCGATGATCGGGTGCGCGGCCGCGTCGTTGTCCGGGACGAGCTCAAGCAGCCCTATGGCCTGGTCCACGGCGGGGTGTACGCGGCGATGGCGGAGAGTCTGGCCTCGCTGGGTACCGCTCTCGGGGTGGCACCACAGGGCAAGCTCGCCATGGGGCTCTCAAACCAGACGAGCTTTCTGCGGCCGATCACCGAGGGCAGCATCGAGGCCGTGGGCATCCGCAAGCACGCGGGGAGGACCACCTGGGTGTGGGAGGTCGAGATGTCAGACGAGCAGGGACGGCTGTGCGTGCTCTGCCGGATGACCGTGGCGGTTAGGGCGGGCGCGGGGTAGGCGGCTCCCCGCTGCGCCGTTCAGCGCGGTGCTCGCGGCCGGGCCAGGTTCAGCGCGGTGCTCCCCGCCCCAGGCCAGGTTCAGCGCGGTGCTCCCCGCCCCAGCCAGTACGAGGCGAAGGCGCGGAGGTGGGGGTCGCTCGGGAGGCCCACGTGGATCAGATGGGTCCAGGACACGCCGAGGAACCCCTGGAGCCCGGGGCGCTGAGACAGGATCACGGCCTGCCCGGCGGCGGCCAGTGACGGCGTGAAGGGACCCGCCACGGAGCTGGACAACGAGACCAGCGGCGAGGGCGGCTGCCGGCTTCCGTACATGATCACGACGTTGCCGGCCGCCAGCGCCGTGAGCAGCTGGTCGTTGCCGAGCTGAGCGTCATCGCGAGTGACGGGTTCCGGGACGTGCGGTCCGCTGGTGGGCGGGTCAGAGTCATAGGGCGGGCGCAGCGTTCCCGGGGTGAGGCTGGCGTTGCCCAGATCCCGGAACTGCTGCCCAAGCGCGCCCGAGCCCGAAAGGCTCGCGGTGTCCCGGCTCTGGAAGAACCCGGACAGGAGCGCGATCAGGCCAAAGGCCAGCGCCAGCGAAGCCAGGATGATGGCCAGGCGCTCGAGCAGCTTCATCCAGCTGCGCGGATGCCTCGGCCCCGCGAGCCGCGCCGGGAGGGGCGGTGCGGGCGCTGCGGCGTCGCGGCATCCACCAGCTCGCGGATGGCGCTACGCAGCTCCCCGGCCAGCGTCTCCAGGTCCGCCAGTGAGTCGTAGTCGCCCGAGAGCCCGAAGTTCATCTGCCCGTGGTAGCTCATGATCGCGATTCCGAGCGCGGTGTTGGTGGCCAGCGGCACCATCGGATAGATGGCCTGGAGGCGGTGCCCAAGCATGTAGAGCGGTATCTGCGGACCCGGGACGTTGGTGACCACCAGGTTGAACAGGCGCTGACGCGCTTGGAGGCGAGCGGCCTGCGAGACGATCGTGGTGGGAGCGAATCCCGACAGGCTGGTCAGCACCTGGGCCCCGATCGCCTGGCCGGATTCCTTGACCTCGCGCATTGATTCCGTGACCGCGTGCAGCCGCTGCACGGGATCGAGAATGCCGACCGGAAGGGGGGCCCACATGGCGGCCACGCGGTTGCCCAGCGCTCCGCGCTCCACGTCGGCCCGCACGGAGACCGGCACCATCGCCCGCAGGACCATCCCGTTGGTGTCCTCGCCGTGCTGCCTCAGGTAGCTGCCCAGAGCGCCCGACACCGCTGCCAGGACGACATCGTTGACCGTTCCGCCCAGAGCGTTCTTGACCGCCTTGAACTCATTCAGGTCGCCCTCGACCCAGGTGAATCGACGGTGGGGCCCGATCGGGACGTTGAACCGGCTGGCCGGCGCGGGCTGAAGACCGGCCCAGGCCAGGGCACCGAGGCCCACGAGCCCGCGGCCCAGGCGGTCGGCCATGGTCCTTGGACCGCGCAGGACCGCCCGGACGCCGCGCGCGATCTCTCCCGGCACGGTCATGCGTTCCAGGAGCGCATCGGCGAGAAGCTGAGCGCTGGAGGGCAGCGGGCGGGGGGTCCACTCGTGCTCGGGAGGGCCAACGGGCATCGGGTCGGCGGAGGTGTCGAACAGGACGTTCATGATGTCCACCCCCGAGATGCCGTCCACCAGGGCGTGGTGGGTCTTGGAGAGGAGCGCGAACCGTCCGTCGCTCAATCCCTCCACGATCCACATCTCCCACAGCGGCCGGGCCCGGTCCAGGGCCTGGGAGAAAACCCGCCCCGTCAGCCGCCTGAGCTGACCCTCGTCTCCCGGGTGCGGGAGGCCGGTGTGCCGAACGTGATAGGCGACCTGGAAGTGCGGATCATCCACCCACACCGGGCGGCCCTGGCCGAGCGGCACAAAGGCCAGCCGCTGGCGGTAGCGCGGAACCAGGTGGAGCCGGCTCTCAACGGTGCTGAGAAGCTCGTCGTAGTCCGGCGCGGGCCCGTCGAACACGGCGCAGGCGGCCACGTGCATGTGCGTCGCCCCCTGCTCGAGATGAAGGAACGAGCTGTCGAGGCCGGTGAGCCGGTCGGGATTGGCCACCGCCGGATTCTTGCAGGAGCGGCGGGTGGTTCGTGGGGAATGTCCGTGAAGAAGTGTGATGCCTGTCACACTTATGTCGTCAGAGTAGGTAGCCTCGCCTAGGCGTGACGAGCAGACCACCGAAGACCATGACGTATCGCTGATGAGGGTCGCTTGCGCGGCCCTGGACGGGGCTGCCGACTGGCTGGCCTACCGCGTGGGACGTACGATGAGCAACCGGGGGAAGCCGACGCCGAACGGCGTATCCGAGATGCGTCGGAGAAGCTAAAGCTGCGCCTCGCGGCGCACGTCCTCGACAGCGTCTCTGACGAGCGTGGCGAGGGCTTCGAGCGTCGGCAGGACCGATAGCGGCGGGTCGACGAACCGCCAGTCCACGTAGACGAGTTGACGGGGCTGGATCTGTCGGATCGATCTGCCGCCGGAAATGATGTCGGTGCCTGGTCCCATGTGTATCGAGGCCCCTTCACCCATGATGATCGATCCTCCGCCGGGAAAGCGAAACTCGGCTGCGCGGTGCTCGACCTTTGTTTGCGGTGTGAAGTCCTGGTGTTTGTTGACGCGTCCTAGCTTGTGGAGATGGCCGAGCACGCCCTTACCCGGTTGATATGGCTGGTGGCGTTCGATCGCGTCGGCGACATTAGGGGCGTTCTTCCGCAGGTTTTTGATCTGCTCATTCAGGCTCTTGTCGAAGTCCTCCGGAGATAACCGCAGCGGAAAGTACGGGCTACGTCCACCAGCGGGGCCGTACTTACCCTTGACGGCGCTTGCGGTCCGGTCGAGTGCGGCAAGACAGTCCGAAACGACGTGCATGATTGCGTACAGCAGGTCGTCTGATACGTCTTTAGCAGCCAGGTCGGCCTCGTAGTGATCGCGGAGCTCGGCTACCCCCTCGTCAATCTTGCGGAGCAGAACGTCAACTCCACCTGCCATGCTTCCTCCATTCAATTCGGTTTTGCCCCGGGTCGCCCAGTTCTTGGCGGAGCGGGCGGCTCGGGGACGAACCCAACAATCTTGAAGCTCATGGCGGCGGAAAAACCGACCCAAAAAACGCGGCCGAAGAAGGGCCAGCCCATCGAGATCCCAGTGCCGAAGCGCGAGGACTTTCAGCGGGCGTTGAAGTTGGTTTTGCGAAAGAGGAAGGACCCACCCCGGGCGTAGAAAGCCCTCTTGGTGAGCGTTGCGGGTGACATAGGGGCCTGCGTGACGGGGGCGGCGGCGCTCATCGCCCTACCCATCGCGATTGGTCAGATCCGATCCAGCCGCAGGACAGCTAGAGAGGTTCGAGCCTTCAGTTACCTCGACAGACTCAACGACAACGATGTAATTCCCACGCTCGCGTTTGCTCGCGACTTTTGGGCCGCCGGAAAGCAGGTCGGTCTTATGCGATGGAAGACGATGCCGCGCGAGGACCGTCAGCGTGTCGTTTTACCGATGAACCTTTTGGAAGAACTGGCACAAGCCTATGAGGACAACCTTGTAGATGAGAAGATCGTGAGAAAGATCCTCGCGCCAGCGTCGATGGCGTATCACGAGGAGGCCGGGTGGTTCATCGAATACATGAGATCCCGTGAGCCCCGCGCCTGGGAAAAGTGGACGAGGCTCAATGGCCTACTGTCCCAGCCGGCGCACACTTGGCACGGGCTGGGTGAAAAGTGGGTGGACGACGGCGGTATTTGGGGAAACCGGGCCTAAAGCCGATATCATTGCGAGGAGGAAGTCTTATGCGTATTCCGATCCTCACCCCCTAGCCTGGTTCGGGGGCGGCGATAGCCGCCTAGCGTGCTGCTGCGCGGCTAAGCAGCTGCGCGAACCTCGGGCGTGAGTCCTGGCGGGCGTTGTAGCGCCAGGTGTACTCGTTGAGGTACGACTGAAGGTAGGCGGGGGACACCTTCTTGTACGCGCCGCGCATCCCGGTTTTGAGGTTCCCGAACCCTTCGATGGTGTTCGTGTGCGTCGTGCCTTCGACGTATGAGCCTGTGGTTGATGACCCGGTGGGCGATGAAGTGGCCGCGTAGGGGCTTGTAGGCGACCCAGTCATCGGTGTAGATGGCGGCGTCGGGGTTGATGTTGGCCCGGACCTCTCTACTAAAGCCTTCGCCCCTCCGCGAGGGGACGACGCGGGCACGGACACGCCCGTCGCGCTCGACCATCCCCAGCACAGTCGCCTTCGATTCCTCGCGCCACACCGCAGCCTCGGGCTTGGTCAGCTTCCGGCGCGGCCTGCTTCAACGTTGCCGGTCAGCGGCTCGTCGCCCTCGTCGGTCATCAGCTCGGTCCTGATCTTTTTCATGATCCGGTGAGCGGTCTTGTAGGACACGCCGATCTCGCGCTCTAGCTGCTTGGCCGAGATCCCACAGCGAGTGCTAACCATCAGGTACATCGCGTAGAACCACTGGTGCAGCGAGGTCGTGGACTTCTCAAAGATTGTCCCGGCCATCGGGTGAACGTGAAGCCCGCAGGAATCACAGGTGTACGACGCCCTGGTGGTGGTGCGGTGGAACTTCCGCTCACGGTCGCACTTCGGGCAATGGGCGTGATGACCGTCAGGCGCGTACTTCTCGCGCCACAGCGCGTCCAGACACGCGGCATCGTCTGGGAACTCGCGCATGAACTCCATCAGCGAATAGTCGGAGTCTGACGAGTGCTGTCTTACCGGGTTGTTGCGGTCCTTTGCGGCCATGCACACATTATACATACTCTGACGACATAAGTGTGATGCCTGTCACACAAAACGGCTGGGGAGGCTGACACCCTCGCCATGCGACCCGCCGAGTCGCTGCCGTCCGGTGCGGCAGCGAACGGGGAACCCACTGCCAGGCGTCTGCAACTACAGCCTGGCTGGGGCGAATCGATCGCCAGCCGGTCTGCCGGCTGTCTGCGGTCGTAGTGCATCCGGGACCGGTTTCCGTTGGCACGAGCCCGTCAGCTAACTCCGTAGGCAGAAGGGTCCGGAGCTAACAGGAGGACTCGAATGAGACGCAGGATGCGCCTGCGAAGAGCGTCCCTTCGGCGAGCAATGCTCGCCGCGCCAGTCGTGGCCGTTCCCGTGCTTGGAGCCGGGCTGGCCCAAGCCGCGGGCCCGCAGTCCGCTAACGGCGGGTCCGCCAAGACCATCAAGATGACCGTAAAGCAGCGCCGGATCGCCTACGGCCAGAGCGTCAGCGCGACCGGACAGGCCCCCTCGGCGGATGCGGGCAAGTGGGTGGACGTCGAGTTTGCCGCCGCGGGGAGCTCCAGCTGGACCAAGGTGGCTACCGGGAAGCTTCAGAGCGCAGGTCGCTTCGATCTGACTGCCCATCTGCGGCACTCAGGACGCGTGGAAGTGGTGGGAGCCTGGCAGTCATCCTCGCCCACCTCCGGATCGGGTTCGGGCGGGACTCCGCCCACCAACGGACCCAGAGCCGGCGATCCGACAAGCCAGCCGCAGAGCGTTCAGGTCAAGGCGGCGCTGCACGTTCCGTGGCGGACGATCGACGATCTGGGCGGTCACAAGATCCAGATTTCAGGCCAGCTGGAGCCACAGAGTGCCGGGCTCCACATCCGGCTTCAGAGGCGCAGCGGTGGCGGCTGGCAGACCATGGCCCGGGATCAGACGGGCAAAAGCGGAAAGTTCTACCTGCGCTACACGCCCCGCTCGCATGAGGATCACCTGCGGGTGCGCTTCGTGGGTGATCGCACCAACGCTGCGGCCCATGCCCCCGCCGGCAAGGTCGTCGTATTCACCCAGAGTGTCGCGTCGTGGTACTACGACGCCGGTAACACCGCCTGCGGATTTCACGCCACATACGGGGTGGCCAACGTGAGCCTGCCCTGCGGCACCAAGGTCACGTTCGTCTATCACGGCCGCAGTGTCACCGCCACGGTGGATGACCGGGGACCCTATGTCAGCGGTCGGGAATGGGACCTCAGCCAAACCACCGCCGGAGCCCTGGGCTTCGACGGCGTCGACAACGTCTGGGCCTCGCGCTAGGCCGCAGGAGATAGGTGGCGGCGTCTGAGCCGCCGCCTACGCTCCACCCTCATGGCGGACCGGTGCGTGGCTCACCTGGACATGGATGCGTTCTATGTCTCGGTTGAGCTACGCCGGCGTCCCGAGCTGCGCGGTCAGCCGGTCATCGTGGCCGGAAGCGGCCCACGGTCGGTGGTTACGACCGCTTCCTACGAGGCACGGGCCTATGGCGTGGGTTCGGCCATCCCGGCCGCCCGCGCTCGGCGGCTCTGTCCGCACGGAGTGTTCCTCACCCCGGATTTCGCCTACTACCGCGAAGCCTCGGCCGAGGTCATGGCGATCGTGCGCCGTCGCCTCGAGACTGTCGAGGTGGTGGGCCTGGATGAGGTCTACCTGGACCTCACCGGGCTGATGGCTCCACGCGCGGTCATGCGGGGAATGATCCACGAGATCGAGCGCCAGACCGGTCTGAGCGCTTCGGTGGGGATCGGTCCGAACAAGCTCGTAGCCAAGGTGGCCTCCGACGCCGAAAAGCCACGCGGCTTCGTGATGCTGAGCTCCGAGCATGCCCGCCAGCGTTTCGCCGGGGCGCCGTGCGGTCTCGTGCCAGGAATCGGGCCCAAGACGACCGAGCGTCTGGGCCGGTTGGGAATAGCCACCCTCACTCAGCTGAGCGCAGCCGACCCAGCAACGCTGGGTCGCACCTTCGGGGCACGGATGGCGAGCGAGCTCCAGCGCCGGGCCCGGTTCGAGGACAGCTCGCCAGTCACCCAGGAGCGCAAGGTGATCTCTGAGTCCCGCGAAACCACCTTTCCCACGGACATTGCCGACCTGGGGCGGCTCGCGTCCGCGCTGGAGGAGCTCGTGGACCGGCTGTGTGGGACGCTGGTCGATCAGGGCCGCTGCGGGCGTACGGTGGGGATCAAGATCCGTCTGGATGACTTCTCCACTCATACCCGGGCGCGAACGCTTGACCATCCCGTCGCCCGGCGGGAGGAAGTCGGCCCCGTGGCGCGAGAGCTTCTGGGCCGCTTCGGCGTGCCCAGGCCCGTTCGGCTGTTGGGGGTCCGAGTGGCCGGGCTGCAGCATGCTGCTGAGCGACCGGCAAGACAGCTCACGTTCTCGGTTTAGACTGGAGGGGTGGCGGACGAGACGAAGCAGCGGATCGCCCGGAACGAGGACATCTTCCGGGAGATCAACGAGGGGATCCGGCGCGGCCGCTGGCCTGGTGAGGAGGATTCGGTTACCGGGTTTCGCTGCGAGTGCGCCAGCCTGGGCTGCACGCAGATGCTGCCACTGACCTTCCGCGAGTACGAGCGGGTGCGCCAGCACCCTCGCCGCTTCATCGTCGCTCCCGGCCACGAGCGGCTCGAGGTGGAAGCCGTGGTGGAGAAGCAGACTTCGTATCTGATCGTCCAGAAGACGGGCCACGCCGGCGAGATGGCCGAAGCCCTCGACCCCCGCGATTAGCGCGGGGCGTCCCCGCTATTAGCGAGGGCGGCCCACTCGCTACCTTCCTCCGGCCCTGGATACCTGGCTGCTCAGGCGGGCGAAAGCGCCTCGCCCTTTGCTCGTCGCGGCCGCATCTCAGCCGCATCACTCCCCACCCGCAGCTTGAATCGCATTTCCAGCTGGGTGCCGCCGCTGGAGCGGCGCACGATCTCAAAGGTGTCTGCCAGCTGGGCAATCAGGACGAGCCCAACGCCCAGCCCACCCGGGTGGCTGCTCCCCCGAAGCCCCACGCCGTCGTCCTCCACTAGGAGCCAGATCTCTCCCGGCACATAGGACGCGCTCACCCGGACGCTGCCCTCGTCCCGCCCATAGGCGTGAACGACCGCGTTTGTCACTGCTTCCGATGCGGCCAGCCGTATGGCCCCGAGCTGATCATCGTCGGCGCCTGCCGCCAGCGCAAAGCAGCCGACGGCCGCCCGCGCCCGGGGCACGGACTCGGCCTCAGCCGGGAACTCCTCGGTGTAGGTCGAACCAGGGCTCAACACTGTGCCCGTTAGATACCCCGGATCCCCAGATGCCGAACGGGGTCAGGGCGAATTTCAGATGCCCGGGCCAGGGCGTGCGGCGGGACTCCCGGCTCAGTACAGGGCCGCGGCCAGCCGGCGTCGCGATTCCCGGTCCAGCGGATCTTCCGGTCCGAGCTCCTCGAGGAGGCCCACGACGACGCGGCGGATCCCATCCTTTGCCCCATCGGCGCCGGGCAGCGCCGTGAGAAGCAGGTCCAGGGCGCGCTCCCTCTCGCCCTGATCCAGCGCGGAAAACGCTTCATCGAGCTCGGGCTGCCCGCCCGCGGGAGAGGCCTGGAGCTCGATCCGGGCCCTCAGGCCGTCGGCGGAAAAGCTGCCCGGGACGTTGGCGAGGATCTCCTGCGCCTCCTGGGTCTCGCCCCTTGAGAGCAGGAGGCGGGCCAGCGGGACGGCTGCGTCGGCACGGGTGGGCTCGAGTTGGAGCGCCGCGCGAAGTGACTCCTCATCGCCCTCCTCGACGAGCGCATCCGCCTCGGACGGGACCAGTCCGTCGAGGAACTGATCGATCGCGGCGGGCGGTACCGCACCCACGAACTCGTTGACCACCGCTCCATCCCGGAAGGCTTTGACCGCGGGGATCCCCTGGATGCGGTATGTGCGGGCCAACGTGGGCTCGAGATCGGTATTGACCTTGACCAGCTCCACCTTTCCGGCCCGGGCGGCGACCGCCCGCTCCAGGAGAGGTCCCAGCTGACGACACGGGCCGCACCATTCGGCCCAGAAGTCCACGACCACCGGGACTTGGTGGGAGCGGTCAATTACCGCCGACTGGAACGTGGCCTCGGTTACATCCATGCTTCGATGGTAGCCATGCCCGCATGGTCGATCGAGCGCCCCGATGTCCGCCTGTCAGGCACCACCGAGGGAGAGGGAACTCCGGTGGTTCTGCTGCACGGCCTTACCGCCACGCGCCGCTATGTGGTCATGGGGTCACGCCTGCTCGAGCGCTCGGGTCACCGGGTGATTGCCTACGACGCCCGGGGGCATGGCAGCTCCTCGCCGGCAGCTGAGGCGCAGGCGTATGGCTACTCAGATCTGGTGGATGATCTTGTCTCGGTTTTGGACCGTTTCGAGTTGCCGGCTGCGGTGCTGGCCGGAGCATCGATGGGGGCGCACACGATTTTGCGCCTGGCGCTCGCGCAACCCGAGAAGGTGAGGGGGTTGGTTGTCATAACACCTGGCTATGACCCCGAGGATCAGGACGACCCGGGCCGCCTGGCCCGGTGGGATGCCCTGGCTCGCGGTTTGGAAACCGGGGGAGTGGAGGGGTTTGTGGCCGCGTACGGAGACCCTGAGGCGCCGGATGCCTGGCGGGAGACGGTGCTGAAGGCGATCCGGCAGAGAATGGTGCTCCACGAGCATCCATCGGCTGTGGCCGATGCGCTGCGGGTGGTGCCGCGGTCGACGCCGTTCGGTTCGTTGCGGGAGCTCGGTGCGATCGCTGTGCCAACGGTGGTGGTGGCATCAGGGGACGAGGCCGATCCCGGCCATCCCGAGGCCCTGGGCGACGCCTACGCGGCCGCCATCCCAGGCGCCCGACTAATCACCGACGAGCCCGGCCGCTCGCCAGTGGCCTGGCAGGGCAGCCAGCTGTCTCGGATCATCGCGCAGGTGGCCTCGGGGGAGTGAGGCGCGTCGGGGCTCTTAGGGCGCCGTGGTGCACGGGCTCGCTCGCCGGCGCTCCGGGGTGGGGCGTGCCGCCACCCTGCTTTCACAATTCGCGCGTGGTGCGTCCCGCCGTGTCAATCCACGGTGCCTATCCGACCATGGGGCGACCAGACACGGAAGGCGCGGCGAGCTTTGTAAAGCTATGGCGGCAAATCCGGCGAGAGGGTTCCAGCCGCAGCTCCTAGTCGCTCGTGGTGGGGCGCTCCTGGCGCTGCGCTCACCGCGAGTACGCGGGCCAGCCAGGTCCGGCGTGAGGTGCATCAGGCTGCGGGTGGCCGTGCGCGGCGGCGCGCCGGCGGCGGGCTCACGCCTCGCGCGCCGGCGGCGCTCCGGTCGCGCCGTCCATCCTCAGGCTGTCTCCAGCCACAGACGGGCCAGGGGAGGGTCGGAAATTCCCTTAAGCGATCAAGGCCTCGCTGTCGGAATTAGCCCGAAGCGGAAGCGCCGAGGAATCGCTCTGCACGGCGTGGGGCAAGGACGGGTGGGTGGATAGGATGCGACTCTCGGTTTGTGTGCTTGGATTTGGATCAGTTGAGGCAGAGACCAAGTCGATGACTAGGACCCGCGTCATCGTCGGGACCGTGATCGCGTGCGGGGTCCTCGCGGCATTCGCCAGCTCGGCCGCCGCGAGCCGCTCGTGCGGCACGATCCACACCCGCGGCGGCACCCTTCACGCGTCGATCGTTCGCGGCCAGGTGACGTGCCACAGGGCGAGACGCGTCCTCAAGGCGTTCGGTAACGGTCGAGGAACGCAGCACGGGGCGACGTCGACGGTTGACGGTTGGACTTGCAGCGGTGGCGGCGGTGGCTATGCCTGCTTCCGAGGCGGCCAGACCTGGAACAGCGCCCGGAAGCAGATCCGGGCCACCGCGTCCTAGCGTCGGGTCCCTTTTCGTCTGAATCGAAGGCTGACAAACCCGTTGCGCTTGCTGCCGCGTTGATCGACATTGCGAAGCGACGGCCCGAGGGCGTGCAGCTCTGATCGCCTTGCAAGACTGTCTGGGATGGATGACGCCCCAGGCTGGCAGGCAGTTCGGGTTTGTGAGGTTGAGCCGGTTCACTGGCGCGACACCGAGGTGAACTGGCGGCCACTTCGACAGGCTCTGGGCACCAAGATCATCGGTCTGGCCGGGTGTACCGCGGCGGCATCTGGAGGAGAAGTCATCGAGGGACATGTCGAGAGCGTCGACGGTCGTGGCCAGGAGGAGGTCTATGTCGTCCTTGAGGGAAGAGCAACCTTCACTTTGGAGAACGAGCAGCTCGACGCCCCTTCAGGCACACTGGTTCGTGTAGCGCCCGAGGTTTATCGCCGCGCCGTCGCCGCGGAGCCCAACACGACTGTGCTCGCTTTGAGTGGAGAGGCGACATTTCAGCCCAGCGCCTCGGAATGGATCGAACGGGCGCGCCCACTTCTTCGGACTGATCCCGACGCCGCCCGTCGCATCATCGACGAGCTTCGTGCCGAACGACCCGGCGATCTCGGCGTCGCCGTTGGCGACGCGCTCATCCACCTCGCAAGGGGGGAAGTTGAGCATGCACGCGAGCAGGTCGCTGACCTTCTCAACCAGGAGCCCTCTCTTCGCCAGACGCTTACGGCCGATCCAGACATCGCGCCGCTCTTGGAATAGCGCCTTCCCCTGCGATCGAGATGCGGCAAGGACTATCCGCAGTAACCCCGCCCCTCGCTGCGCCGCGCCTATCGCATCCCGCCAGCCTGCGCTAGGAAATGGGAGACCTCGCTCGGGCCGCGTAGCTCGATCACGCGGACCTGGTGGTTGGCATGGCGAGAGATTGCCTCCTGGAGCCGGGCTCGCCCAATGGTCGGATAGTTCCAGACCCATCGCAGGTAAGCGAGATCCACGCGCTCTGGACAGCGTTGGGACTGAATTGCCTGTCCGCGATGGTGAGCCCAGCGCCGCGCCACCCGTCGTAAGCATCGCCAGCGAGAGTGAGCGAGGACGATCATGGTGTCGGCACGGGTGAGGCGAAGATCGAGCGTGGAGCTGTAGTTGCCGTCCACGATCCATTGATCGCTAGTGAGCAGGCGGCACTGCCGATCACGCCACTGCTCGTCGGACGTGGCGATCCAGCCGGGCTGCCAGTAATGCTCGTCAAGGTGAATCACCGGTATCCCCAGAACGTCTCCGAGACGATTCGCGAAGGTCGTCTTACCGGCGCCGCCGCTTCCTACGATCGCGACTCGCTGCATCGCCCGGAGTGTGACGCACCGCAACACCTCGATGGATCCCCCCGTCGACGCTGCCGCTCAGATCGAGCTGCGGCAACATCCCTCGAACGCGCTTCGGAACGGATCTCGGCGCTCGGTCTAGACGAGGTCGAGAATCTGCTCTAGGCCGTGGTTTCCCCCTCGGCTCGGTCATCGGCACGATGACGGTCCTCGGCGCCTCGGTCCACCTCTTCGTGATCGCCGACCATCAGCGTCGCTTGTGGATCTGATTTTCAGACTGCGAGGCGCCGCTTCGAAGATCCTCGGGTCCGGCTTCACCGCCCCGACCTCGTAGGGACGTAGGGCTTCATCGCGGGTCTTGAGCTAGGCTGCTTCGGGTTGGAGCCTCGGCGTGGGGGTTGCTGGTGTCGGTTGCGGCCGCGGCGCTGGGTGATGCGACTGGCGGGTGGCGCAGTCCTTTTGCAAATGTGGCCGCAGTGGCCACTGCCAGCGTCCAGCCGGTGAGTGCTAGCACAGCACCCGTTTGCCCGGCACCTTGGAAGAGCAGGCCAGTCGCCAGTGGCCCGATCCAGGCCACCGACAGCGCGATAAACGACGCGCCCGCTTGGACTCGGCCGCGCAGCTGGTCGGGGGTCAGTGTCAGTCGCTGACTAACCACGATCGATGTGCTGAGCGCCATCGGCAGAACCATCACAGCGATGACGAGACCGATGAGGACCGGCGAGTGACACACCAGCAGGACCGGCACGCAGATCGCCGACACCCAGGCTTCACCGATCACCGCCCAGCGCTGGGGTAGCCTGCGTCGTAGCGGCCCGGCGAGGATTGCCCCTGCCACACCACCGAGGCCGATGATCGCGAACCCGACGCCGATCGCGGCGGAAGAAGCCCCATGATGCCGAGCGATCAAGACCGCCAATAGCTCCACGGCGGCCAGCGTCAGATTCGCAGCGCCGTAGAGGAGCGAACTGTCTCTGAGGAACGGCGCCTGCCACAGCCACCGCAACCCTGCCCTGATCGCTCGCGGCGTGGGTTCGCGCGGTGCCTGCTCTTGTGCCGCAGTCGTCCGCACCCCCAGAGCGGCCACCCCCGCGGCCACAGCCGAGACGGCGTCAGCCAAGAAGGGAAGGCCACGAGCGAGACCGAACAACGCGCCGCCGATCGGCGGACCCCCAACAGCCCCGACGGAT
This sequence comes from uncultured Solirubrobacterales bacterium, assembly GCA_963838865.1. GTDB lineage: Bacteria > Actinomycetota > Thermoleophilia > Solirubrobacterales > Solirubrobacteraceae > Palsa-465. The sequence continues at coordinate 27,694 of CAWISN010000001.1, forward strand.
GTGCGCGCCTCGTTGGCCGCGATGGCATCCGGAAGCGCAGCCATCGGCACGACCGCGGTAAGCAGCCCGCGCTCGGCGACCGCCGAGACCGTCTCGAGCGCCGCGCCTGCAAACGCCACCACCGCCAACTGCGCCAAAGGGGGATGCCCGAGAGCGAGCACCAGCACAACACTCCCAATGGCCACACCACGAGCCGCACCGCACGCTATCAAGACGGCCCTGCGGTCAAATCGATCGGCCAGCACGCCAGCGGGCAGCGCCGAGAGCGGAAAGGCCGCCGCCCGGGCAAATCCTACGAGCCCGGCTTTGGCGGGTGAGTGCGTCAACGACAGGACCAGCAGCGGCATCGCGACCGAGGTCGCCGCCAACCCCAGCTCCGAGAACACGTTCCCGACCCAAAGGAGCGTAAAGCTGCGATTGCGCAGCAGCCGCTCGCCCACATCCACAACCCCACCGCTCACCCCCATCACAATGCCACGCTCGCCGGGACCCGCAGAACCCCACCGCCCAAACTGTGCGACGCACGATGCCCCAAGACTCCGAGAACTCCGGCTTCCGGATCGATCGAGATCCAACGGGAGTGTCCTAGGAAGTGTGTAGGCCTGAACGAAAGAGACGTTCATGCCTTCAAATACAGATCAAGAGAAGTTCTTTCAGCCAGTCCCCGGCTCTGAACCGGAGAGCGGAGAGAGTCGGTTAGCTGGGGTGTCGGGGCCGGCTGGGATCCTTGACCGGGTGCCCGACGACCTGCGTGGGAAGCTGCCGGACGAGCTGGTCGACGAGCTGCTCGCCGGAGCCAGAACGGAGGAGGAGGTCGTTGGGCCCGGCGGCTTGCTGTCTCAGCTGACCAAGCGGCTGGTGGAGCGGGCGATGGAGGTGGAGCTAACCGACCACCTGGGCTATGAGCCCCACCAGGAGCCTCCTGGCGGAGCTGGGAACACCCGCAACGGGTCGACGCCCAAGACGCTGGCCACCGAGCACGGGCCGGTGGAGATCCGCACACCCAGGGATCGCCGGGGGACGTTTGAGCCGAAGATCGTCCGCAAGCGCCAGCGGCGTTTTGAGGGCTTTGACGAGAAGATCCTGGCGCTCTATAGCCGCGGGCTCTCGACCCGCGATATCGAGGCTTATCTGCGCGAGCTCTACGGCGTCTCGGTGGGGCGGGATCTGATCAGCCGGGTCACCGACGCCGTCACGGAGGACGTCAAGGCGTGGGCGCAGCGTCCGCTGGAGGACGTGTACCCGATCCTGTACCTCGACGCGTTCGTGGTCAAGATCCGCGATGGCGGCAGCGTTGTGCGCAAGGCCTGCTACCTGGCGCTCGGGGTGACGATGGACGGCGAGCGCGACGTGCTCGGGATGTGGTTCCAGGAGACCGAAGGCGCGAAGTTCTGGATGCAGATCCTCTCAGAGCTCAAGCAGCGCGGGATCAGGGACATCCTGATCTGCTGCGTCGACGGCCTGAAAGGGTTCCCGGAGGCGATCGAGGCGATCTTCCCTCAGACGACGGTGCAGACGTGCATCGTGCACCTGATTCGCCACAGCCTCAAGTACGTTCCCCGCCGGCAATACGACCAGGTCGTCAAAGACCTCAGACCGATCTACACAGCGGTGGACGCCGACGCTGCGCTGGCCGCGCTCGAGGCGTTCGATGAAAAGTGGGGGCAACAGCTCTCACCGATCGTGCAAGCCTGGCGGAGCGCCTGGGAGTACGTGATCCCATTCCTGGCGTTCCCCGAGGAGGTCCGCCGGGTCATCTACACCACAAACGCGATCGAGGCACTGAACCGGCAGCTGCGCAAAGCGATCAAGACCAAAGGACACTTCCCCAACGAGGAGGCCGCCAGAAAACTGATCTACCTAGCCGTTACCAACGCGACCCCCAAATGGACCCGGACCAGGGGGTGGACGAAAGCCCTCCTGGCCTTCAAGATCCACTTCGGAGACCGAGTACCCAACTAACCGCCCACACAGTTACTCGGACACCCTCGATCCAACCGGCCCTACTTGTGCTGAAGGCCGCCTAGGACGAGTTCCTTGGACGCGGCGTTGACACAATTGTCAAGGTTCGTCGCATGATGATCAGCTGGCGTGGGTTTGACAGGCAGGGCATCAAGCTATCTGTTGTTGACTTCGGCGGCGTCGGGCAGCCGGTGCTTTGTCTTCACGGCTTGGCGGGTCACGCTGGCGAGTGGGCCGAAACGGCTTCCTGGCTGACCGAGCGTCACCGCGTCTTCGCGCTGGATGCTCGCGGGCATGGGAGGAGCGAGCGGCGGCCGGATGACGTCTCGCCGCAGGCCCAGGTCGCTGACGTGGCGTTCATCATCGAGCACCTCGCTTTTGGGACGGGTGATTTTGGTAGGGCAGTCGATCGGCGGTCTGACCGCTCTTATGGTGGCGGCGCGGCGCCCCGAGCTGGTGCGTGCCTTGGCGCTCGTTGAGGCAGCGCCCAGCGAGGGTGGTTACGGAGAAGAGGCAGCGCAGGTGATGGGTGACGCCTTGCGCTGCTGGCCGGTGCCCTTCCCGTCCCACGCGGCGGCCGCGGAATTCTTCCGGGCTCGATTCGGTGATGGAGCGGCTGTGCCGTGGGCAGACGGGCTTGAAGAGCACGCCGATGGCTGGCGGCCGCGCTTCGAGGTAGAGGTGATGACCCGAACGGTTGCTGAGATGCAAGAGCCTGCTAGCTGGGCTGATTGGGAGGCGCTGTCCTGCCCTGTCCTCGTAGTTCGAGCGGGGCGGGGCATCATTGAGCCTCAGGTGGTACGCGAGATGGCTGCCCGACTACCCGCCGCTGAGGTAAGCGAAGTTCCCGAGGCCCGGCATGATCTGCACCTCGACCGTCCACATGAGTGGCGAAAGGCGCTCACGGACTTCCTCACATCGCTGGACTCATGAGCCATCCAGGATGCTTCCCCTTCGATCGGTGACCGCTGAAAAAGTGCCGTGGCTCGAACCGATGCTTTCCGCTCGGTCCGGCGGTCTGGTTTGTGTCGGTGTCGCTGTTGGGGGTCTTGGTTTGGCTTCGTTTAGGCGGTTTGGGCTCGGAGGGCGGTTCCGACGGGGTGGAGGTTGACTAGGACGGCGGTCCAGACGGCTTGTAACTCGGATTTTCGGGCTCCGAAGTAGCGGCTTTTGCGTCCGTGGTAGCGGTGAACGATCAGTCCGAGCAGCCGCTCTATTCGTGGTCTGGTGCGATAGAGGTGCTCGCGCTGGACCGGGTCGGATAACGCTTTCTGTGCGGCTTGGCGGAGGTCCTCGCGGCGGCGGATGCGGATATCTCGCTGCCCGCCCGGCGCGCACTTCTGTCTGAGGGGGCAGGGCTCGCAGTCCTCGCGGGCGAACCGCGCGACGCGCTCGCCGGTGACGTTCGGCTTGTGAAGGCTGCGCTTGTAGATCGGGGTGGTCTTGCCCTCCGGGCAGGTGACAGTGTCACCGTCAAGATCGATGTGGAAGCGCTCCTTGGGGATCGCGCCGTCCTTGGGGGAGCTGCTGTGCACCGGGGCGAGCACCTCGACCTGGCGCTGCTCGAGCTCCTCGCGAACCTCGACATTGCCATAGGCGGTGTCGCCGATCACCCGCCCCGGGCGCATCTGCTCGGGCTGCTGGTCGATCAGCGGGCCGGCGTGATGCCCGTCGTGCTCGTTGCCTGGCGAGAGCGAGACCGCGATCACGATCGGCGCTTGGGCGTCGACCGCGGCGTGGACCTTGTAGCCGGTGAACTGCTTAGCCGGAGTCTTGCGGCCATGCCGCATCTCCGGGTCATTGGCCGAGACGATCTGGCGCACCCCACGCCCCCGGCGCACCCGCGGAACATCATCGTCTTTGACCTCGAACTCCTGGCCGAGAATCTCCCGCAACACCCCCCACCGCGTCCGCGACCGCCGCCACCGCCATCAACTCCTCACACGCCTCGACCGCTCGCAACGCGCGCTCGGCGTCGGACGCGATCGCGCTCAGCAGCTCCATCCGCGCGTCGGGATCTTGCCAGTCACCCTCCGGCTTGGCCCGCGGCTTTGAATAGTCAAACCGAAGAGCCCGCCGCAGCTCGCCGGCCGCTTCACTGTCAACCGAAGCGACCGCGGCGAGCAGCTTGCGCACCGCCGCGCGGACCAGCACCGCTGTGTCCTGTACCGCGGCCGCGCCCAACATCGGCGTGGAGTCAACGATCTGCTCCACCGACCCCGACAACAACCCCAGCTCGGTCGCGAGCTCGACCGAGCGCTCGAACACCAACCGCTCCTTGCCATGCAACAACAACCGCGCCCGGAACCGAACCAGGCTGGTGGCGTGAAACCCCGGATGATCGACCGGGAGATCCAGCGCGATCTTCCACCGCAAATCAAACCGCACCGCCTCCATCGCCCGCTCATCCGACAAACCGTCCCGATACGCCAACAGCAGCACCTTCGCCAGCAAGCTCGGCGGTATCGACGGCCGCCCCTGGCCCTCCGAGTAACACTCAGCGAAGTCCTCATCGCGCACGATCCGCTCCCCGTGCTCGGCCAACAGCGCGTAAATCGAGTCCTCAGGCAAAAGCGCCGAGCACCACGCCGCATCAAAGAACCCCTGCTGCCGATCCGCCACCGAAAGCATCAAACCTCCCCGAAAGGCCGAATTTGCAGGGAAAACGCTAACGCCCAGACCGGACGGAACCCCCCAGCATCACTCCGACTTTTTCAGCGGTCTCATCGAGAAGCGACAGCGGGATCAGCTTGGTCTTTGTAGATCACTGAGGACACGCCAGGCGTGCGGATTCGAATCTGCGAGGGGCTATGCAGTTCTGATCGAGTATCCGCGTACGATCCCGATCCCATGGATATTCAGGAGCCGGTCCTGAAGGCCGTATTGACCGAGGTCCGGTTTGAACCGACGCCTCGATTTCCTGAAAAACGGGCGGAACTCATCGAGCGTCTGCGGGAGCTTCGGGACCTGCAGCATTGGAAGATGACGGAGCAGTTCGTCCAAGTCCTTACGGAGGATGACCCTAGCGATCTGCTTCAGGTTTCCGTGGGAAACGGCTCATTTTCGTTCGAAAATCCGGATGCCGCCGAGTGTCGGAATGCCACCGAGACCGGAATCGAGATCGTGGTTGACGCACTTGAGGTTCAAGCTGCGACGTACATCGGGGTCCGTTCGATGTGGGTCGCGGCCGTGGAGACCTTCGACGAATTGCGCGACCACCTCATTGCCACCGTGGGAGGCGCCTCTGCGGCAGTCGTGGAACCGGTGGGGCAAAAGGCAAGCGACGCCGGATGGGTGTTCGAGTTCCGAACGACGCAGCCTCAGCATGTTTTGCGATTCGGCCCGATGCATCAGGAGCAGGCGACAACTCAGATTTTTCGCGACAAGGATCCTGAGAACTACCCCCCAAATTTCTTGTTTCTGGATCTTGATCGTCTCTACAACGGCGATCCCGTTCCCCGGGAAGATTTGGCGGCGCGCTGGGGTAGCGCTTATGACCGCAATCTAGAGGTTGCGACCGAAGTCCTTGCTGGTTTACGATCGCTGTCATGACGCCGCAGCTGCTCCTGGTTCGCGGTAGCGGTGAATCGACGGGCGGAGGGGATCCCCACCCGGCCTCAGCTCAGCAGGATGCTGAGTCGCCAATGACGTGGCTGCCAGCTGCTCGTGGTGCTTTGCAATCGACTGATACCGCGACAGCCACATATACCCGCAGTGGCGGTACGTCGTCGGAAGGAGGCGACGCTTCGTCCCTGCTCGCCCAGTACACGCCCGCCCGCGGGACATTGCGGTCAGCGCGTATCGCGAATGACACCTACACGAGGATTGGCGTCGGTGTCGCCGATGGTGTAGGCAGGGGCGATATGGATTTGAAGCGGTCGCCGTACTACTTTGGAGGAGTCCGGTCGTCAGCTGGCTCTGAGGGTCGGGCTTCGCTCGAAGGCGAGGAGTGGGAGGGTATTGCCTCGTCGGAGTTTGGCCGGCGCCCTTCGCGCGCGCGCGGGGTTTTTACTGCTGCCTCAGCAGCGCTCAAGGACGTAGCGCTCTCTCCAGGAGAGGCCGACGAAGCGACATGGCTGGAGGCCGCCCAGCGACTGCGCAGGGCCGCTGTTGTCGGCAGGGATCGCGCGCCACGTCATGCGGCGCTTGCGCTCATCCTCGGCGATGCTCTGACATTTACGCGGGCAGCCTCGCTATCTCAGGGGTGGCGCAGCCCTTTGCTTGCGGGGCTTTCAACCTTGCAGTCGCCTTTCGTCTCGGCCGATGCTGAGCGGAATCTCGTCCGGGCCTTACTTCGAGCGGGCTGGAAGCTGACGGCTCCGTTGGATGAGGGAGTGTTGCGCGAGATAGCTCGCCGTCGGAGTTGATGACCCGCTATTTCGTTGAGACAACCGCCCACTTGGAGCGGCATGCGGGGGATGGTGCGCGACGTGCGGAAATAGAGCACCGGTTGGGGACGGAATTGCACGCCACGTCGAGCCACGTTTTTCGGGAATGGAAGCGAACTGTTGACGGCACGGCCGTCGATATCTTGAACGTGATCGAAGACGGGGCGGTCGATCTCCAGGACGTGTTTGCGCGGCTGTCCCAAGGCTGGGGACGTGAAGCTGGTCAGCGCCTGCGGGTGCTTGGCATGCTTGGTGGACAGGAGCTCGATATTGACCGCTTGAGGATCAGGGCCGAGGTGTTCCTCAGGTGCGAGTCTGAGGAGCTATTCATGGATGGAATCGATGAGGTTCGGGATGGTCCTGAGTGCAGCCTTGCCCGCGAACAGGTGCGGTTGGAGCGCCACGGTCGACGTTCCCTGCGCACCGCATGCAAAAAGACCGAGTGTGTCTGCGTGCAACCGGCGTTCCTTCAGGGATATAGGGCCTCGATCGCGGAGGCAGCCTCGCGGCTTCGCGCTGATAAGGAACTGGCAGCACTGGGCAGACACACGGCGGAAGTCATGGCGAGGCCGAACTTGTTGGATCGCAAGGGCAAAAACTGTTGGGGGCCGATCGGTTTGGGTGGTGATGTATCGATCGCGTTGGAATGTCGCCCTGATGAGACGCTGTTGACGACTGACCGCAGCTTCCAGGTGATAGGCCCAGCACTCGGGCTGACGGTTGACCGAATCCCAGCAACGCCTCAACCATGAGGATAAGAACCGTAGGACGATAGTCTTACGACATGCCGAGACCTCAGCGGCAAGAGGGCGATCCGGCCCTGCGGGAGCTCTTCGAGCGGTTCAACGGCCAGGTCGTATCCCCTGGAGGTGCTGCGAATCTCCTCGGAGTTTCCCGGAAGACGATCCACACCCTGGGCGAGCGGGGCAAGCTCCGAATCTTTCATGGGCCTGAGGATGGTCGGATCGTCAAGTCGGGCCCGAGATGGTCGTACATCCCGCTCGTTGACGTAGCCGCCTACGCAGAGCAGGTTGACCGCCCGTTCCCCAAGGGCCACTGGGCTAATCCCGAGACTTGACATTGTGGGACGATCGTCCTACAGTCCGGCGCCGTGAAGTTCTACGACGCGATAGATCGCTACGTGGAGGACATGGTGGCCGAGGGGCGGTTCACCTCGGCGCGGACGGTCGTCGCCTATCGGCGGACCTTGACGCTTCACGCTGAAGACGTTTCCAACCGGGATCCGCGATACGTGTCTCGCGATGATGTCCGGCGCACGCTCGGCCGTTGGCCGAACTCGAGCACGAGAAGTGTCAACCGGTCACAGCTCGTCGCGTTTTACGACTGGTTCCTGCAGGAGGGGCATCGCAAGGACAATCCTGCCGCTGCGACGCGACCTCCGAGGCGTCGGCCCAAGCCCCGGCGGCGATTGACCCGCGAGGAGGCCGTCGCGATGCTCGATGCCGCGGAGACGACCCGGGAGGTTCGAGCCATTTTTCTCGGACTGTGCGCCGGATTGCGCCGGGCCGAGCTCCTGGGGCTACGCGGGGTGCACTTTGAGCGCCGAGGGTGCATCTGGGTTTCAGCCGATATCGCTAAGGGACATCGCGAGCGGTTCGTACCGGTGCTGCCCGAACTTGGGCCGGTCGCCGCAGAGATTCGGCTCGAAGTCGCGCGCGAGGAGTATGTGCTGCCTGCTCAGCGCTGGCGCGATCCGGGCCGCAACCGCGTCAAGGATGACCTAAGGCGTCACCCATCGTCCCCCCAGGCCCTTGGCGACTTGATTGCTGACGTGGCGCGCCGTGCTGGCATCTCCGGTCGAGTCACGGCGCACACACTGCGGCACGCATTTGCCGATCACGTGGCAAAAGGTCTCGACACACATACGGCACAGCACCTCCTCGGGCATGCCGACATTGGGACGACCCAGATCTACCTCTCCAAGCCGCTCTTTGACGAACTGGCAGCTGCTGTAGCTGAGCTGTCGTTTAGAGCTACCAAACGAACGAACGTTCTAGGGGTTGCAGAAGCCCTCGGAAAGGCCCTAGAGGCGACGACCGGAATCGAACCGGTGTAGACGGCTTTGCAGAGCGGCGGGGAGGGGTCTTCTGGGGTAGAAGTACCGTGTTTTCAGGGTTCTCAGTTCTGGCCAGTGCGCTTCGACGCTGGCGGAACTCGCGGGTTTGGGGAGACTTTTGGGGAGACTTTTCAGCTGCGTGATCACGCACTCGGCGTCCTGGCGGAGGCGGAGTTTGAGATCGCAGATTGCGATGTCACTGGGCTTTCGGTTCTCCTGAGTGGTGTCCGGTGCTGGCCGAACGCGCAAGTTTCGAAGAGACCTTCTGTCTCGCGGGCGCGCGCCTCGTAAGTCCGTCTAAAACCACTTTTAGACTCGCTTAGACGTGGATCGGCACCTGAATCCATATACGCCGGGCGCGGGGGCGAGGCCGCCGTTGCTCGCCGGTCGCGAGGCGGAGCTGGAGGACATAACCGTGGCGTTCCAGCGGCTGCGCGCTGGCCAGTTCGCTCGCAGCTTCATCCTCGATGGCTTGCGGGGGGTGGGGAAGACGGTCCTGCTGAACGAGGCCGATGTGATCGCACGGGAGCTGGAGTGGGTGAGCTCGGGCGTCGTGGAGTGCAACGAAGACGACGATTTGCCACTTTTAATGGCGAGGCTATGCCATCGGGCGCTGCGTCGGCTGAGCGTCTCGAGGCGGGTCAGTGCCGGGGTCAAACACGCGCTGGGGGTGCTTCAGGCCTTCACTTGGGCGATGGATGACGCCGGGACCTGGCGGCTAAGGATCGACGTGAAGGCAGTCACGGGAATTGCGGACTCCGGAGATCCCGAGGCGGACATCGTCGAACTCTTGACAGAGGTCGGTGGGGTCGCGGCAGAGCATGGATCAGGGGCGGCGTTCTTTTTGGACGAGCTGCAGTTTCTGGGGCCGCGGAGCCTGGCCATGCTCGCCGCCGCGATGCACGGCATCGCCCAGCAAAACGCGCCTGTGCTGTTCATCGGCGCAGGACTGCCGCAGCTCCCGTTAATGCTCAAGAAGGCGAAGCCATACACGGAGCGTCTGTTCGATTTTCGAACGATCGGAGGCCTGGCTCCTGCAACGGCCACTCGGGCTCTGGCCGTGCCGGCTGAACGGCTCGGCGTCCGGTTTGGTCAGGGAGCGCTGCGGCTCATCCTTGATCACAGTCAGGGGTACCCCCATTTCCTTCAGCAGTGGGGCGAGACGATCTGGAAGGAAGCCGAAGGACCCGACATTGCCCTGCGTGATGCTCAAGTCGCCGAAGAGCTTGTTAATGACGAGCTCGACCGGCGTTTTTTTCGCGATCGGTACGAGAAGGCCACCGAAGCGGAACGGATCTACATGGCGGCCATGGCTGAACTGGGAGACGGTCGCCACTCCTCCGCTGAGATCGCCCGCCGGTTGGGGATGCACCAAAAGGACCTGTCTGTCAGACGGGCCAGCCTCATCGAGAAGGGACTTATCTACAACCCCGTAGCCAGTCAGCTCGACTTCACCGTGCCTCAGTTCGCTGCCTACCTCAGGCGGGTGCATCCCTTCGATCCAGCTCAGCGACCCACCCGCGGGCGGCCGCCTAAAGGACAACGTCCCAGGCCGGCATCGCGGATCTAAAACCCGTTTTAGATCCGCTTAGACGAGACCCTCAGAAAATCCACGCCTCGCCACCGCGCGGCAGCCTCGCTTCCGCTGTCAGCCGAAGCGGGAGCCGAGTGCAGTGGCCTTGGGCTCCGGTGAGTCGCACGCATTGAGCTGATTTATCTTCGGCTCGGCGCCAGAGGGTTTGGCGCGTTCAAACGCGGCGCGAGCTCCAGCGTTCGGCGAGGGTCAGACCGATCGGACCCTTCTTCCAATAAGCCCCGACCGCGACGCATGCATCCTTCGAGCTGCAGAACACTCCGTTCAGGTTGCTGGCCTTGGCACTGGGTCGCTCGGGGGGCACGCGGACCGACCATCTGGTGCCGTTCCAGCGCTCCGCGACCGACCTGTTTGTGTGGTGACCGTTCCAGTAGTACCCGACCGCGGTGCAGGCGCTCTTGGCGCTGCAGAAGATCCCGTAGAGCTCGCTCTCCCTAGTGCGAGTGGGGTTTGACGTCGGGCGCCTAATACTGCACCGGGTTCGGGATTCGAAAAGTGCGCCACTTGCTTTGCCGGTGATGACCGCCTGAGCTTTCAAGCTCGGCTGGTTCATCTGGCTGAGTGAGGAGGGCGGAGGAGGTGCGGAGCGCGTTGGAGTGGGCGCAGGTCAAGGCGTTGGCGGCGGATGGGGTTTCGCAGCGGCAGATCGCAGTGAGGTTGGGGATTAACCGGCGGACAGTGAGGCGGCTGCTTGAGGCCGAGGGGCCGCCGTCCTATCGCCGGGCGCCGGCGGGGTCTCGGCTGGATCGGTTCGAGCCGATCCTGGCGCGGGTGCTTGAGGAGTGGCCGCAGATCAGGGCGCCGCGGATGACGGAGATCCTGCGCGAGCATGGCTATGACGGTTCGGTCGATGTGGTCAAGCGCCGGCTTCGCGTGCTGCGTCCGCCGGTGGAGCGCCCGGCGCAGCGGACGGGATATCGGCCCGGGCAGGTGTTGCAGCTCGATTGGGCGGAGCTGCCGACGCGGCCGCGGATCGCCGGTCGTGAGCGGCGGGTCTATGCGCTGATCGGGTCGCTTCCGTATTCGGGTGCGCAGTCGGTGCACTTCTCCTTTGACATGACGCTGGAGTCGTTCCTGGAGGGGCACGTGCGGCTGTTTGACTGGCTGGGCGGCGTGACCCGCGAGTGTGTCTATGACAACTTGCGCTCGGTCGTGGCCAAGCGCGAGGGGGATGAGGTCCGCTGGAATCAGCGCTTTCTGCACCTGCGTGGCCACTATGCGTTTCACGCCACGGCGTGCACGCCGGCGACGCCGCGGGAGAAGGGATCGGTCGAGGGGGCGGTGCGCTATCTGAAGAGCGGGTTCTGGCCCGCTCGGCGGGTCGTGTCACTGGCCGATCTCGACGAGCAATACGTGGACTGGCGCGACCGGGTATGCAACCGTCGCTTGCACGCGACCGGTCGCTTTCCGGTCTCAGAGCGCCTGGGCGAGGAGCGCCAAGCGTTCAGGGCGCTGCCGCCAGCTCCGTTCGATTACAGCTACGCGCGTGAGTCGCGGGTGCCGCTGGATGGCTATCTGCGCTACCGCGGCTCGTTCTATCGGGCGCCGGAGGCGCTGGTTCACCAGCGGGTCGTGCTGCACGCCGATCGGGACCAGGTGTGGATCTGCCACCGCGGGCAGGTGGTGACTCGATACCGCCGCTCTTATGAGCCCGGCGGCTGGCACCCCGCTCCTCGGATGCGCCCAGAGCCGCCGCCAGCGATCGTGCCGAAGGTGATCGCGCTGCCGGCGATCGCGCCACCAGAGCTCGCCGACTACGCCGCTCTGTGCGCATGACCAAGACGAACAAGAAAGCCGGTGAGCGCCTCCCATACCTACTCTCGCAGCTCAAGACCCCCCGCGTGCTTGAGCGTTTGGAGCAGACCGCCGAGCGGGCCCGCGCCGAGCAGTGGCCCTATGAGCAGTTCCTCGAGGCGCTGCTGGAAGCCGAGGTATTCGCGCGCGAGGCCTCAGGCGCCCGCCAGCGGATCCGCCACGCCGCGTTCCCCGCCCACAAGACGCTCGAGGACTTCGACTGGACCGCACAGCCCGCGGCTGAGCGCCCGCTAGTCATGCACCTGGCGCAGCTGGCCTGGATCGAGGAGCACGCCAACGTCTGCTTCCTCGGACCACCCGGCACCGGCAAAACGCACCTGGCTACCGCACTGTCGATCAAAGCCTGCCAGCAGGGCTACCGGGTGATGTTCGCCACCGCCCAGCAATGGGTCTCCCGGCTCGAGGCTGCCCAAGAGCGCAACCAGCTCGAAGCCGAGCTCAGACGCCTTGAGCGCTACCACCTGATCGTGGTCGACGAGATCGGCTACCTGCCGCTCGAACGTCAAGCCGCCAACTTGCTGTTCGCCTTGGTCTCCCGCCGCTATGAGCGCGGCTCGATCATCATCACCTCCAACCGCACCTTCGAGCAATGGGGCGAGATCCTCGGCGACGCGATGGTCGCCGCCGCGCTGATCGACCGGCTCGTGCACCACGCCACCATGATCGCCCTCAAAGGCAAGAGCTACCGGCTCAAGGAGCGGGGCGCCGGGATCGCACCCGCCGCTCAGCCTACGTCGCTACGCGACTCCGGCTGAACGACGGGGGAGGTCACTTCTCAACCGGCTCCAAGTGGTGCACTTTTCGACGCCCGAAAACGGCGCACTATTCGATGCCCCTTGACAGCGTTTGGGGTTCTCTGGAGGGACCACGTCGTCCCATTCCAATATTCGGCGACCATTCGCCCTCGCTCCGAGCCTTTCGCCTGGGTGCCCCCGACGGCGGTACAGGAGCTCTTGGAAGCGCAGGAGACGCTGTTGAGCCAGTTTCCCTCGACGGCGGTCGGATGGGGAATGCGATTCGGAGTCTTCTGGATCGACCACTTATGGCCGTTCCAGCGCTCGGCCAACGTCAAGGAGCGCATGCCCTTCTCGTACGCCCCGACAGCGGTACACGTGCGATCTGAGCTACAAGAGACAGCGGCGAGCGAGCCGAAGGTGCTATGAGTGAGGGTGGGGGTGTGCTGGATCGACCACCTCGTGCCGTTCCAACGCTCGGCCAGAGGCACATTCGTGGTCCCTTGCTGGTAAGTCCCGACAGCGGTGCAGGCACGCTTGGAAGTGCACGAGACACCCCATAGCGCGCTGTCGGGAGTGCCGGCTGGGATCGGGACCTTCTCGATTGACCACTCCGCCCCGTTCCAGCGCTCGGCCAGCATCGTGTCGATTTCGCTGTACGCCGTGTACTGGTCGTAGTAACCAACCGCGAAGCAGACTTTGGGAGAGCCGCAGGAGACGCTAACTAGCCTGGCACCTTCCGTATGGATTGTCCGCAGCGACCACTTGGTGCCGTTCCAGTGCTCAGCGAGCAGAAGCTCTGTGGGCTGCGACCTCGTTCCTTCCAAGTAATCCCCGACCGCAAGACACGAATCCTTAGACGGGCAAGAGACACTGTTCAGCTCGGTCTGCGTGGAGCGGCTGGGATTCGTGGTTCTCTGAAGCGACCAATCCGACCCAACTGCGCCGGCCGCACTCGCCGCACTTAGAGCAGCACTTGACAGCAACACGATCAAGCCCTGCCTCATCGCCACGCGCTTCCCCGTCGCCACGCTCCCTTCAAGAAGCCGGAGTACCGTTCGGCCGCGCTAACGGCTGAGATCACGTTAGTAGCCCGTACCGAAGCAGGGCGGGTGGTGCGGTCGGGGTTCTCCGACCGCGATTCCATCAGCTCGGATGGCGGTCCCGCCATCTCTGGCCGGAGCCAACGCGATGCTCAGCCAGCGATGGGTCACATCCCTCTGATCCTGGAAAAACACGAGCATGTCTCGTTCGAGGGTTTTGCCGTTCTTATTCTTGAGGACGCCGATGGCGAGAGGCTCAGACGGAGTACCCCTCGGCTCATGCCTGCGCGCCCATCTCCACACCCAGTCAAACTTCCTCGCAGCTATCCAGAAGTGGTGGTCCTCCACGACGTATTTCGTCATGCAGGGGACTCCCTGTGGAGCAAGCGCGCCGTGCTTCGGGTCACGCCGAACTTCTTGAGCCCCATCGGGAAGCACAACTGACGCCAGCTCTTTAGCTGCACCCGCCCTCGCCCTGGCCATGGATCGCAGCACGAAGGGAGTCATAGCCTGAGCGCCCCCAGCCACCAGCAGCGCCGAAAGTCCAGCGAGCCAAACCGTCCGTCGCCTCATCACCACCGCCCTCCAGACTCTCATGGCCCCACCAAGCATTACAGCGCATCTGAGCGCCCATGTCGATCTCCGATCAGCCGAGCCAGCGCCGTTCGATCGTCCTACCCCTAACCGCCGCGCGAGCCTTCCCGTCTGATCGAAAGGGAGAAGGCAGGCGAAGTTCCCTGCAACCTGCCGTTTCAATGCTCGATAATCGGTCCAGTCCACCCAGGATTGCTACTCATGACCAGTGATTGGTAATGCCCGAACGGCGAACTTGGGACGAGAGGCTAGGGCGGATCATCCGCGCATTCTTCTCTGGCTTGTGGCCGCGACCCACTGCACGAACCGACGAGTGGGAACGCCGCAAAGCGAAGGCACTGGACTGTGCGGAGAACGAGGCGCGCGACGTCCTGCGCGATCGTCGCGCTAACCGCAAGGAGGGGCGCCGCAGCCCTGAGTAGTTCCGAGGGGTGGGCCAGGAGAGACCGTGCAATCCCCATCTTGAATGCTCGATAATCGATCTTATGTAGAGCACCACGAGGGAATCGGCCCGCAAGGCTTGCCACAGCAGGCCCTTCAGCGCCCGCTCAGGCCGGTACCCGGCGGCAACCGGCCTCAAAGCTAGACTCCGTGCAGAGCCATGCCCAAGCAGCAGCGAGTCATGCGAGTCGAGCAGCGCAGCCAGCTGGCCGCCATCCAGCAGCTTGAGCATCGCTCGGACGAGGAGCTCGAGGCCGAGACCAGATTCAAGGCGGCGGCGCAGGCCATTCTGGGGGCTCGAGCGGCCGAGCGTTATGACGCCAAGGCAGCGCGGGCGCACTTCCAGAAGGCCATGGCCTCGGCCCGTCCGCAGGAGCGCATGCACCTGCGCCGCATGGCTGACGCCTCCCTGGCGCTGGCCGAGCGCCGGGCGGACGACCTCAAGAAGGCCACCGAGCGCCTGGGCATGGACGCGCCCAGCACCCGGCAGCTCAGGGGCCTACAGCTCCTCGGATTGCTTGTACCACCCGCCAGCGCGGGAATCCTGGCCCGGATCCGCGGGATCGTGTTCATCATCGTGCTGATCGTGGCCGTGCTGGCGCTGGGCTTTGGAATCGTTTACGGGATCGGGCAGGCCGCCGGCGGGCTGTCAGTGGACCTGGCGATCTTCTACGGGTTCCTGCTCGTCCTGTTGGTGTTCGGCGTGCTGGCCTTTTTGGGCCGGCGGCGGCAACGCCGGGCCAAGGCCGAGCGATCAGAGCAGATCGCCGCTCGCCCTCGCTGACCGCCGGTGTGCGGGCGCTACAGCTTGGCCGTGGATCCCAGAGCCGTGCGCGCGGCCTTTCCGGTGGTCGAGCATGTGGAGATCCGCCCCCGCTATAACGTCGCTCCCGGCGACCCCGTGGTGGCCGTAACCACCGATCGGGCCGGCGCTCCTCGGGGTGAGCTGCTGCGCTGGGGACTCGTGCCCTCCTGGGCTGAACGTCCCGGGGCGGCCGGCAAGATGATCAACGCCCGGGCTGAGACGGCCGCCGAGCGTCCAGCCTTCCGCCAGGCCTTCCGTCATATGCGCTGCCTGATCCCGGCCACGGGCTTCTACGAGTGGGAGCGCCGGCAGGACGGGACCAAGCAGCCCTTCCACATCACGGCCAGAGGCCGGGAGGTTTACGCCTTCGCCGGGTTGTGGTCGGTGTGGCGGCGGAGCGACCCGGAAATTGCGATCCGCTCGTGCGCCATCCTCACCTCCGCACCCAACGAGGCGGTGGCACCGCTCCACGACCGGATGCCCGTGATCCTGTCCAGGGACGCCGAGGACGTCTGGCTCGACCCAACGACCTCGCCTGAGGAGCTCGCCGCTCTCCTGACCCCGTACCCCGCGGCGGACACCGTTCTGCAGGCGGTGGGACCGGCGGTGAACGACGCTCGCTACGACGGCCCGGAGTGTCTGGCGGCGACATCGAGCGCGACGCCCGGGCAGCCCGCACTTTTCTAAAAACAAGTCTGTTGTGGCCCTCCCCCCTCTGCTCGACTCCTATGACAACGTCCTGCTCGATCTCGACGGCTGCGTCTGGGTGGACGACACAGTCACGCCAGGCGCCTGCGATGCCGTCGCGGAGCTGTGCGCCGGGGGCAAGCGACTGATCTTTCTGACCAACAACTCCAGGCGCTCGCCAGAGGAATACGTACGCAAGCTATGGAGCCTGGGCGTTCAGGCCTCGATCGAGGAGATGGTGACGGCCGGCGTGGCCCTGCAGCACTTTTTGGTCGACCGTGGGCAGGGCCGGGTCTACGTGATCGGTCCGTCGGCCATCTTCCGGCACGTGGCCGATTCAGCTCAGCGCATCCTCAACGGCACCGACTCCGCCACGACGGCCGACGCGGTGATCGTGGCCGGACATGACGATTTCAACTTCCGCGAGCTGCGCGAGGCCACGCAGGCCCTGCTGGCCGGCGCCGAGTTGATCGCCGTCGACCGCGACCCCACCTTTCCCACGCGGGACGGTGCCTGGCCCGGCACAGGGGCGATCGTGGCCGCGCTGGAATACGCCACGGAGCGGGCCGCTGTGGTGGTGGGAAAGCCCGAGCCGCAGATCTTTCATACCGCCCTGGACCGACTCGACGAGGGCCGCACGCTGGTCATCGGGGACCGACTCGACTCAGACCTGAAGGGCGCCGCGGCGGCCGGATTGGACGGCGCGATCGTCCTCACCGGTGTGACCTCCCGCCAGGACGCTGTGGCCGCCGCCGAGCCGTCTCCGGTGGCGGTGGCAGACGACCTGCACAAGCTGGTAACCGGCCGTGGACGCTAAACCCAACGCCACTGACCCGCCGCGTCAGCTGACCCTAATCGTCAACCCGTCGGCCGGCGGGGGCCGGGCGGGCCGCGCGCTGCCCGATGTGCAGGACGCGCTGCGCAAGCTGGGGCTGGAGCATCGAGTGGAGACGACGCGGAGCCTCGAGCACGCCCGGGAGCTGGCCAGAGAGTCGGCCGAACAGGGGGAGGCGGCGGTGGCCTTCGGGGGCGATGGTCTGGTGGGCGCCGTGGCCGGGGCGCTCAGACACTCCCCCGGCGTGCTCGGCGTGCTGCCCGGGGGCCGCGGCAACGATCTCGCCCGGGTTCTGGGCATTCCGCTCGAGCCCGTCTCGGCCTGCGCGGTGCTGGCCGGCGGCGTGGTCCGGCCACTCGATCTGGGACAGGCGGGGGATGAGACCTTCGTGGGAATCGCCAGCTGCGGCTTTGACTCCGACGCGAATCGCATCGCCAACCAGACGAGGATCGTCAAGGGCAACCTGGTCTATGCCTACGGCGCGCTGCGGGCCCTCCTGGGCTGGAAGCCGGCCACCTTTGAGCTCACGCTCGACGGCGAGCGCACGCACGTCGTCACCGGCTACAGCGTGGGCGCCTGCAACAGCAAGGCCTACGGGGGAGGCATGTATGCCGCCCCCGGCGCCGAGCTGGACGATGGCCTGCTTGACATCGTCACGTGCGCCGACATGCCAAAGCGCCGCTTCCTCACCTCGATGCTGCCCAGGGTGTTCAAGGGCACTCACATCGAGCTGCCCGAGGTGACCGTGCTGCGGGCCGCCCAGGCCACGATCTCGGCTGACCGCCCGTTCACCCTGTATGCCGACGGAGACCCCATTGCGGAGCTCCCCGTAACCGTTCGCGCCCTGCCCGGGGCCGTGCGCGTGATCGTGCCGCGATGACGCTCCTAGCCACCAAGATCCTGGCGGCCCGCGCAGTGGGTGGTCTGGTCCGCCGCTCAGGCCGGGGAGGAACGAGCTTGCCCGGCAAGGTGCTCGTGGCCCTCGACCCCCGGGCCATCGAACGCCTGGCGGCCCGGCTCACCCGGGGCTCGGTGGTCATATCCGCCACCAACGGCAAGACCACCACCGCCACGATGGTGGCGGCCATCCTCCAGCGAGCGGGCGTCCCCCTGGTGCACAACAGGGCCGGTGCCAACATGGCGGGGGGGGTGGCCTCCGCGCTGCTGATGGCCGCTCGCCGGGGCCACCGCATCGACGGTGAGCTGGGGTGCTTTGAGGTGGACGAGTTCTGGCTCGACCGGGTGGTCCCGGCCCTCTCGCCCCGCGCCGTCCTGCTCGGAAACCTGTTCCGGGATCAGCTCGACCGCTACGGCGAGCTTGAGACGATCGCCGATCGCTGGGCCGCCACGGTGGCGGGACTGGCTCCGGAGGCGAGCCTGGTCCTCAACGCCGATGACCCGCTGATCGCGGACCTGGGGCGTGAGCGAGCCGGCGTGGGCTACTACGGCGTCGAGGATCCGGCTATGGCCGCGGCCGAGATGCAGCACGCCTCCGATTCCAAGCACTGCCGGCGCTGCGGGGCGGCGTACGTATACAGCGAGATCTACCTCGGGCACCTGGGCCACTACCACTGCCCGTCGTGCGGTCAGGTCCGGCCGACTCCCGCCGTGGTGGCGCAACGCGTGGTCCTGAACGGAACCCACAGCGCCTCGTTCCTGCTTCGCACGCCGGCCGGACAGGCGGAGGTCAACCTGCCCCTGCCCGGGCTCTACAACGTGTACAACGCTCTCGGTGCCGCCGCGCTGTGCCTAGCCCTGAAGGTCGACCTGGCCACAGTGGTGGCCGGCCTGGACGCGGTCACGGCCGCTTTCGGGCGCGCGGAGACGATCACGATCGACTCCGGTGAGCTGCAGATCCTCCTCATCAAGAACCCAGCGGGGGCCAACGAGATCCTGCGCACTCTGGCGCTCGAGCCCGGCCAGCTTGACCTCCTGGCCATACTCAACGACCACACAGCCGACGGACGGGACGTCTCGTGGATCTGGGACGCCGACTTCGAACTGCTGGCCGATCATGTCGGGCAGGTCACCTGCGCCGGCACGCGGGCAGCCGAGCTCGCCCTCCGGATGAAGTACGCCGGAATCCCGGAGGATCGGATCGCCGTGGTGGAGGGGTTGGCCGCTGCTCTGGATCGGGCACTGGTCGGGGCGAGCGAGGGACGCCTCTATGCACTGCCCACCTACACGGCGCTGCTGGAGCTCCGCCAAGAGCTGGCCCGGCGGGGCCACGCCGGGCGCTTCTGGGAGGTCGCGCGCTCGTGAAGACCGCCTCCCCCACCCACCTGCACCCTGAGGGTCAGGCCGCCATCATCTGGCACGACCTCGAGTGCGGCTGCTACACGGCCGACCTGTCCCGATGGCGGAAGCTGGCCTCCGAGCGGTCAGGTGGCGTGCTGGATATCGGCGCAGGCACGGGCCGGGTGACCCTGGACCTCGCCAGGCAGGGGCATTCCGTGGTGGCGCTGGACCGGGACGCCGTGCTGCTCGATGAGCTGGCGCGCCGGGCGGCGCTCCTCGGAGACGACCAACGGCGCGTCGCCATCCACGAGGCCGATGCCCGGCGGTTTGATCTCGATCAGAACTTTGGGCTGATCGCCGTGCCCATGCAGACGGTCCAGCTTCTGGGCGGTCCCGACGGCCGGGCGGCGTTCCTGGCCTGCGCCGTCCGGCACCTGAAGCCGGGCGGCAGGCTGGCCGTGGCCCTGACCGAGCACTTTGACCTCTATGACCTGGCCGCGGCGCGGTCCGGGCGCCTCAGCCTGCCGGCCCCCGACGTGCGGGAGGTATCCGGAACCATCTACCGCAGCCAGGCCACCGCAGTCCGCCTGGAGGGCGCCACGGTCGTGCTGGAGCGCCAGCGGGAGGAGCTCCGGCCCGATGGGAGCCGCTCGGTGCACCCGGACCGAGTGATCCTGGATCTGCTCGCCCCGGAGCAACTGGAGACCGAGGCACAGGCGGCCGGGCTGCATGCCGCCGGATGGGTTGACATCCCCCCCACGCCCGACCACGTGGGCAGCGTCGTGGTGATGCTCGATGCCTGAACCGACGCCGACGCTGCGGGTGTGCGCGCTCTACCCCGACCTGATGAACATCTACGCCGACCGAGGCAACCTGCTCGTCCTCGAGCGGCGCTGCGCCTGGCGAGGCATCGGGTTCGAGGTCCTCTCCTGCGGCCTGGGCGAGAGCCTCGATGTGGACGGCGCCGACCTGTTCTACATCGGGGGCGGGCAGGACCGCGACCAGAGGCAGTGTGCTTTGGACCTGGCTGAGTCAAAGCGCGACGGATTGCACCGCGCGGCCAGCGAGGAAAAGCCCATCCTGGCTGTGTGCGGCGGATATCAGCTGCTCGGCCACTCCTACGAGCTCGAGGGCGAGACGCTCCCGGGAGTCGAGCTTCTGGACGTGAGGACGATCCGCGAGGAGGGACCGCGGCTGATCGGGAACGCGGCCATCGCGGTCGAGCTCGAGCCTGGGCACCCGCGCATCCTGGCGGGGTTTGAGAACCACGGCGGCCGTACCTACCTCGGACCGGAAACCGCACCCCTGGGGCGCGTCCTGAAGGGATCGGGCAACAACGGCCGGGACGGCGGAGAGGGCGCGCGGAGGGGGACGGTGATCGGGACATACCTGCACGGCCCGCTCCTGCCCAAGAACGTCTGGTTTGCCGACTGGCTGATCGCCACCGCATTGAGAATGCCATCGCCGCTCGCACCCCTGGGCGACGAGCTCGAGGCAGCGGCTCACGGCAGCGCCCGCCGGGCGGCGGGCGTCTGAGCGTTCTACGATCGCAGCAGGAGATGCGCCCCTCTGTCCTCCGATCGGCCGCTCTCACGGGTGCGATCCTCGCGCTGGCCCTGGCCGGGTGTGGCTCGGTGCACCACAGTGGCCAGACCGTGGGATCGCTGAAGCTGCCCGGGACCGGGAAGCCCGTGGTGACGATCGGGGACAAGAACTTCACCGAGCAGTTCATCCTCGGCGAGCTCTACTACTACGCCCTGCGGGCCCAGGGGTACTCCGTGGAGCTGGACCAGAACATCGGTCCGCTCGAAGTGACCATGCAGGATCTCAAGAACGGCCAGCTGGCCATGTATCCGGAGTACCTGAACGTCTGGAACTCACAGGTGGCTCATCAGACCGGCCCATTCGCCTCCCGCCAGGCCGCCTACCAGGCCGGGCAGGCCTACGCCACCACTCAAGGCCTCAGACTGCTGGACGCCACTCCGTTCAGCGACACCGAGGCGGTCGGGGTGACCTTCGACTACGCCGTCCAGCACGGGCTGAGCACGATCTGGGATCTGCGCCGCGTCGAGCGCGGGCTCACGGTCGGCGGCCCACCCCAGTTCCAGCAGGAGTCACACGGGCTACCGGCCGTGGAATCCGCCTACGGGCTGGTTCCCCGCACCTACAAGCCTCTGGAGATCGGAGGCCAGTACCAGGCTCTGGATGGCGGCCAGGTGCAAGCCGCCCTGGTGAGCACCACCGACGCCCAGCTCAGCACGGGCAACTACACGCTGCTCGGGAGATCCCCAGGGCGTATTCCCCTGGGGCAACGTGGTCCCCGTGGTATCGGCCAAGGTGCTCGAGGCGGAAGGGCCGGCCTTCGCCACGACCATCAACGAGGTGAGCGCTCTGCTCACCACTCCGGTGATCCGGGCGCTGAACGCCGCGGTCGACCTTTCCGGTCAGGACCCGGCCACGGTGGCCACACAGTTCCTAGCCGAGAACGGCATCACCTGAGCGCTCACACCCCGCTTGAGCCAAAACCTGCGGCTCCGCGCTCGCTGACCGAGAGCTCCTTCACCTCGATCACGGGCGGTGCTTCCACCGCAACAAGCACGAGCTGTGCAATCCGGTCGCCCACCGAGACGATGAACGGTTGCTCGAGGTCGGTATTGAGCAGGAGCACGCGAATCTCGCCCCGATAGCCGGCGTCGATCAGGCCGGGGCCGTTGACCAGAGCGATCCCGTCACGCTCGGCCAGACCGGAGCGGGGCAGCACCAGCCCCGCGCACCCCAGCGGGATCTCCAACGAGATCCCCGTGCGCACCGTGGCGCGGCCTCCTGGGGGCAGCACCCCCTCCTCCACGGAGTGCAGGTCAAGTCCGGCATCCTCCGGATAGGCGCGAGTGGGCACCACCGCCAGCGGATCCATACGGTGCACCCGGAGCGGAGCGGTCATCGCGACGCGAGCTGCCCGGGCTGGGCGAAGCGCCCGTACCGAGCGGCAGCCGCCTCCGAGAGCCGCGCCCGGACGCGAATGCCCTGTTCGGTGTCTTCACGTTCCAGGTCGCCGTCGAGTTCGTGCAGCCCGGCCAGATGAGCCCCCTGGTCATACGGGATGAGCAGCTCGACCTCGTGGAAGGCGCGGGCGAACTCCTGCTCGACGCGCTCCCGCAGCCCGTCGAGCCCCGCGCCGGTGCGGGCGGATACAAGGACGCCCCCGGGATGCCGGTGCTCGAGCTCGGTCCTGCGCTCGGCGCTCACAAGGTCGGCCTTGGAGAGCACGAGCACCTGGGTGGCCTCGGCGTCAATCTCGTGCAGGACGTCCTGCACAGCGGCGATCATCATGGCCAGCTCGTCCTCTGGCACGGAGGCGTCCGCGACATGGAGGATGAGGTCGGCCTGCCGGGTCTCTTCGAGTGTCGCCCCGAAGGCATCCACCAGCTGGTGCGGAAGCTTGCGGATGAAACCGACCGTGTCGGTGAGCAGGTAGCTCCGTCCGGCGATGCGGAGCACCCGGGTGGTGGGATCCAGGGTGTGGAAGAGGCGCTCGCCCACGCCCACCGTGGAACCGGTGAGGGCGTTCAGCAGGCTCGACTTGCCCGCATTGGTGTAACCGGCCAGAGCGACCTGGGGCAGTCGGGCCCGATCGCGCTCGGCCCGCATGAGCGACCGGTTGGCTCGCACCCCGCCGAGCTTTCGCTTCAGGGCTGAGATGCGGTCCCGGGCCAGCCGCCGGTCCGTTTCGATCTGGCTCTCCCCCGGTCCCCGCGTGCCGATGCCGCCACCCAGGCGCTCCAGGTGGGACCACAGGCCGCGCATCCGGGCCAGGTTGTACTCGAGCTGGGCGAGCTCGACCTGGAGCTTGCCCTCGGCGGTATGGGCATGGGAGGCGAAGATGTCGAGGATGACGGCGGTGCGGTCGATGACCGGCAGGCCCAGCGCCGCCTCCAGCGTCCGCTCCTGGCGCGGGGTCAGCTCATCGTCACAGGCCACCAGGTTGGCGTCGGACTGCGCCAGCTCCTGCCCGAGCTCCTCGAGCTTGCCCGAGCCCAGGTAGCTGTTGGGATGGGGGTGCTGGCGATGCTGGACCATCTCCCCCACGCTGGCCACTCCGGCCGTCCGAAGCAGTTCGCGCAGCTCCTCGAGCTCCTGTTCTTCGTCGCCGGTTCCCCCCGGTGGGGATGAGGCGATCAGGAAAGCGCGCTGGCGAGCTCGCGGCCGGCCGCCGTTGACCGCCCGAGAAGACGGCCTGACGCGCCCATGGCGGCTCCTCTGCACAGCGGGGATGGTACCCGTGGTGGGGTCCTCTACAGCTGCCGCAGCCGCTCCACGGCCTCGAGCAGACGGTCATCTGGGGTGGTGAGCGAGATGCGGAAAAAGCCCGCACCGCTCGGACCGTAGGCGTCTCCCGGCGAGATGATCACACCGGCCTGCTCGAGCACGTGCTCGCAATAAGCCGCCGAGGACTCAAACCCGCCCGGGATGGGAGCCCAGATGTAGATCGTCCCCCGGGGCGGCGTTACTTGCACCCCGGCCTGAGCCAGCGCGTCGCATACCAGGTCGCGACGGCGCTGGTAGACCGAGCACATGGCCTGTACCTCGGCGTCACGCTCGGGAGCCAGCGCCGCCACGCCGGCCAGCTGGACTGCTTCGAACAGGCCGGAATCGAGGTTTGACTTGAGCCGCCAGTAGTGCTCGATCGCCTCCGGGCGGCCCACGATCGCCGCGCAGCGCCACCCCGTCATGTTGTACCCCTTGGAAAGCGAGAACACCTCGACCCCCACGTCCTCGGCCCCGGGTGTTTCCAGCAGGGACGGGGCGCGGTAACCGTCGTAGGTGACCTCGCTGTAAGCGTTGTCGTGGACGAGGAGGAAGCCATGCTGGCCGGCCAGGGCAACGGCCCGCTCGAACAGGCCCGGCGGCACGACGGCCCCCGTGGGGTTGTTGGGGTAGTTCAGGAACATCAGGCGGGCGTGCTCGAGCGCCTCGCCGCCCAGCCCGTCGAGATCGGGGGCAAAGCCCAGCTCGGGCCGGAGGGGGAGCAGCACCGGCTCAGCCCCGACCAGCACTGGGCCCGCCGTGTACACCGGGTAACCCGGATCGGAGACGAGGGACACATCACCCGGATCCAGGAAGGCCAGGTTGAGGTTGAAGATGCACTCCTTGGCCCCGATGGCCGGCATGACCTCGGTGTCGGGGTCGAGCTCGACCCCGAAGCGGCGGCCGTAGAAGTCGGCCACCGCCTGCCGGAAGACAGGCAGGCCACGATTGGTGGGATAGGTGTGGGTCGAGGGGTCGGCCACCGCCCGCTGCGCCGCGGCCACTATCTCCGGGAAGGTGGGTGTGTCGGGATCGCCAATGCCCAGGCTGATCACGTCCACCCCGGCGGCCCGCTTGGCCGCCACCTTGCGCTCGAGCTCGGCGAACAGGTAGGGCGCAGTCCGCTCGAGTCTCCTACTGGATCGCATCGAGCTCCTCCAGGAACTCCGGGGCGAGCCGGCCGCTGAACACGGGGCGGGCCCAGCCGGTGAGAGCGACGGTCAGGTCCTCCCCCACCTCGACCTCGAGCTCGCCCCCGTCGAGCATGACCGTGACCTGACTCGGCCCGTGCGGCGCCTCAGCGCTCTCGTTTCGGGTCAGTCGCTGCGCCACCACGTGGGCCACCGCCGCCCCGGTGGCCCCGGTGCCGCTGGCGGTGGTCTCCCCCGCTCCGCGCTCGAAGATCCGAGCCCGGATGCGTCCGGGTTCCAGGGCGGCGAACCAGGAGACATTGGTCCGATGAGGAAACAGCGGGTTGTGCTCGATCTCGGGGCCCAGGGCTCCGAGGTCCAGCGCGCTGAGCTCCCGCTCGTCGGCCACGGCGATCGAGCACTGGGGATTGCCGACGTTGACGTGCTGAAAATGCCAGCGCCGGCCCCCGGCGCTCAACTCGCCCAGCCCGTCCGGGCCGCCCTCCGGGTAGTCGGGGCTGGCCAGGCGGGCCCGCCCCAAGGCAATGGTGGCCGTGGTGGGAGAGGCGATGCGGGGGTGCAGCACCCCGGCCGCCGTCTGGACCGAGAACTCATCGGTGTCCGCCCTGCCGCGGCGGCGAAGGTAGAGAACGGCCTCCCGGGCCCCGTTGCCTGAGAGCTCGGCCTCCGAGCCGTCGGGGTTGAACACGCGCAGATGGGCCACGCATCCGGGCTGCTCAGGATCTGATAGCAACAGGACTCCGTCGGCGAACACTCCGGTGTGGGGCGAGCAAATGGCACGGATCCGGCCCGGGGTGAGCTGGAATGGCAGCGCAGCCGCCTCCACGATCACGTAGTCATTACCCAGGGCCTGCCACTTCTCGAAGTCCACGGCGGGCCAGTCTATGGGTATCAACATCGCCACCCGAGCTCCTCACGAACCCCAGCCCCCCGGCTGGGCTCCCCTCATGCCCCGGTGGGTGGCTCGAGCCCGGAGCTGGCCCAAGCTGCCCGTCGTCCTTTTGGTTCTCCTCTGTCTGGCCTCCTTTGGCCTCCGGGCGGCTTGGATCGGACTGCCCTGCCAGTCCCCTTGCACGCGGCCGGTTGACCACCAGCTGATCTTCGACGAGCACTACTACGTCAACTCGGCCCGGGTCATCGCCGGCCTCCGTCCGCCGGCGCCACAGGGCGCGGCCTACAGCCACGCGCCCCTGGGCAGTGACCCCAACGCCGAGCACCCCCAGCTCGCCAAGCTGATCATGGCCGGCGCGATCGAGTTGCTGGGCGACGGGCCGTGGGCCTGGCGTCTGGGCAGCCTGATCTTCGGCACCCTGGCCATCCTGGGGATGTTCGTCCTGGTGCGCGCAGCCGGAGGGGGCCCGTGGCTGGCCCTGGGCGCGGCGGCGCTGATGGCCAGTGACAACCTCATGCTCGTCCAGGGCCGCATCGGCACCCTGGACATATACGTGGTCGCGGCCATGGTGTGGGCCGTCGCCCTCTATCTCCAGGGCCATCCCCTGCTCTCGGGCCTGGCCACCGGGATCGGGGCATGCATGAAGCCGTTTGCCCTGGACCTGGTGGCTGTCCTTCTGCTCTACGAGCTCCTGGCCCTCCGCTCGCTGCCTGCCCCGGTCGGGGAGCGCGTACGGGGGTTCCGGGCCGGGGCCCCGGGGGTGCGCGGGGCCGCGGCCCGTCTGACGCAGGCATACGCCGTCACCGCCGCCTCGTTCCTGGGCCTTCTGGCCGTCCTGGGCCAGATCGCGCCGCCCTATGACAACGCCGCCGGCCGCTTCGTCTGGAGGCGGACCGTTCGGCCATATCGGCCACATGATCAGCTACGCGGCGGGCCAGACCGGCCAGAGCGGGATCGCCTCCTACCCCTGGGACTGGCTGATCGATCTCAAGCCAATCGTCTACTTCAGCATCGATACGGCCCCCCGCATCCCCGGCGTCCCGTACGACTACCCCTCGGTGCACTTCCTGGGGTTCATCAGCCCTCCCATCCTCCTGGCTGGGCTGATCGGAACGGCGCTCGCGCTCTGGCAGGCGCTGTCCGGGCGGCTGGGGGGCGAGCGACGTTTGATCATCCTGGCCGCCGCCTGGTTTCTGGGCACCTTCGGCCCGTTCGTATTTGCCGGAGGAGTGTTTAACCGCACCAGCTACCTGTACTACATGATGGTCGTGATGCCGGGCATGTACGTGGCCGGCGCCTGGCTGGTGAGCCGGCTCCGGCGCCATGTCTGGCTGGTCTCGCTCTGGGGGGCGGCGGTGCTTGCGGCGCTGGTTCTGCTCTATCCGTTCACGCCCTTGACCTAGGCCTGGCTTGAACGGCGGGAGGGGCCTGGCTACCCGAGCCAGAGGGCTTTCACCTCTGCAGCCACGGCCTCGGGTCCACGGCCGGTCACATCGATCACCCGCACACCGCTCAGCTTGCGCATCCAGGTCAGCTGGCGGCGGGCGTAGCGCCGGCTGGCTCGTTTCATGCCCTCGACGTCCCCGTCCAGGAGCTCGCGGAAGCCAAGTGCCCTGGCCGCCGTGGCCGAGGCCCCGGCGGTGGCGGCCCGGCGCACCTCCTCCTGTGCGCCCGCTGCCAGCATCTCATCCACTCGGCGCTCGATTCGCTCGTACAGCTGGCTGCGCTCCATGACCAGGCCGATCAGGAGCGATTGGTGGCGGACGGCGTCGCTCCAGAGCTCTGACTCCTCCTCGGATGGTTCGAGCTCTCCGGCGTCGAGCAACTCGAGCGCCCGGACTAGCCGCTGGCGGTCACCGGGGCTGATCCGGGCAGCCGCCCAGGGGGCCCTTTGGCTGAGGACGACGTGGAGGGCCTCTGGCCCCACTCGCGCCAGCTCGGCCGTCCAGCGCTCTCGCACCCCCTCTGGCGGTGGAGGGCGAAGGCTCAGCTCGGTGAGGGCCGCCCGCAGGTAAAGGCCGGTCCCTCCCACCACGATCGGCCGCTGCCCCGCGGCCAGGAGATCGTCGATCTCGGTGTGGGCCAGCTCGGCGTACTCCCCGGCGCTGAAGGTGGCCTGAAGCGGGATGTTGGAGACAAGGCGGTGCTCGAGCGCGGCCTGGTCAGCGCCGCTGGGCGCCCCGGTCAGGGTCTCCAGGCCGCGGTACACCTGGAGGGCATCGGCGGAGACGGCGACCGGATCCTGGCCAATTTCCCTGAGCGCTCGGGCGAGCGCGATGGCCACGGCCGTCTTCCCCACCCCCGTGGGTCCAAACAGCGCGATGACGGCGGCTCTCGCCATGCCCCGAGTATCGTGCACCCCTCGATGCCCACGGTTTGGCCTGATGACTCGCGTAGATAGCCGGGTACTCGTGACCGGCGCGACCGGGGGGATCGGCCACGCCATCGCTCGCGCCTTCGCGGCCCGGGGCGCCCGGTTGATCCTCACCGGCCGGCGCGAGGAGGCGTTGCGTGCGCTGGCCGACGAGGTCTCGGGAGAGACCGTGGTGTGCGACATGGCCGATCGTCGCGAGGTGGGCCGGCTGATCGAGACCGTGGGCGACGTCGACATCCTGGTGGCCAACGCCGCCCACCCGGCCAGCGGAGTGTTCACCGAATTTGACCAGGAGCGGATCGACCAGATCCTGGAGGTCAACCTGCGGGCGCCCGTTGCGCTGGCCCGAGCGCTGGCGCCCGGCATGGCGACCCGCGGCCATGGTCATCTCGTGTTCGTCTCGTCGCTGTCGGGAAAGGCCGCCCAACCGTCATCGGCTCTCTACTCGGCGACCAAATTCGGATTGCGGGGCTTCGCGCTGGCCGCTCGCGGCGACCTCCGCCAGCACGGGGTCGGTGTTTCCGTGGTGCTGCCCGGGTTCATCCGCGACGCCGGCATGTTCGCCGAGGCCGGTGTGCGCCTCCCTCCCGGCGTGGGCACGCGCTCCCCGGACGATGTGGCCACGGCTGTGATCCGGGCGGTGGAGCGAAATCGGGCCGAGGTGGAGGTGGCGCCCCTGGGGTTGCGCGTGGGCGCCTCGCTGGCCGGGCTGGCCCCAGGCCTGGCGGGTCCGGTCAGCCGCTGGCTGGGCAGCGAGAAGATCGCCTCAGATGTGGCCGCCGGGCAGCGTCACATCAACTAGGCCACGAAGTACCAGGTGGCGAAGTCGACGGTGAAGAGGACGAGCGCCAGCGTGGACAGACCAAGGGCAGCGATCCAGACCCGCCTGTATCGGTGAAGCGTCAGGGCCAGCGATATCCAGAGCGGGAACAGGACCATGATGTAGCGGGGGAAGCTGGTCAGGGGCGACTGACGCAGCGCGGGTTCGGAGAGGAGCACGAGTAGGCCCACCACCGCGTACGCCACGTACGCGGGTCTGAGCCGACGCACCATCCCCACCGCGCACACCAGGGCGAGGACCAGGAAGCCGATCTCCATCACGCCGGTGTTGAGCAGGCCCAGGCCGAACTGGCCCGTGTTGGCCGAGGTGGAGATGTGATGGATCGTCCACGTGAACTGCCGGACGATCGTCACGGGCGGCAGCACGAAGCCGCGGTCGGCCTGCTGGGCGTTGAACATGGCGAAGGGCGTCCCGTCGGCCACCGCCATTCCGATCACGTAGGCCGCCAGCCCGCAGGGGACCAGGGCGATGCCGACCAGGCCGCGCCAGCGTGCCGTTAGAGCCGGCCACGCGCGCCGAGCGGCGCCAGGCGAGCCGCGCAGCTGCTCCAGGTAGAGGAGAGCAAGCGGGACGACCAGGAGCACCCCGATGCTTCGGGTGGCCGACGCGAATCCGCCCAGGATTCCCGCCCACAGCCAGCGCTCGCGCCGGGCCAGGTAGATGCAACCCGCCGACAGGGCCAGGAACAGCGCCTCGGTGTACACGGCCGAGAAGAAGAAGGACATGGGATACAGGGCAAGTAGCCACACGGTCGCTGTAGCCGCCCGGGTGCCGAAGTCCCGCTCAACAAGCCGATGAATCAGCTCGAGGCCCACCCAGAAGGCCATCAGCGAGATCAGGACGCCCGCCACGACGGCAGAGACCGCGGACCAGCTGAAAATGCGGATCAGCAGCGGGTAAAGGGGAAAGAAGTCAGGCAGCGAGGTGCTGTGCTGGTAGCCGTGCTGGGCGATCGTCAGATACCAGATGGCGTCCCAGCGCACGGCCGGGGCGACGATGATGTTCCCGGTGTGGCCCAGTGCGGCGGTCAGCCCGGTTGGGTCGTCCGGGGGCCCTTGATGGTGGCGCAGCCAGGCCGCCAGGATCCCCGCGGTCCACACCAGCAAGCGCGAGGCGAGAAACGGCTTCCAGACCTGGGACCCGCGCCATGGGCGGGTCGCCGCCCGCGCCACCACGAGCCCACCGATGGGCGGCCGCGACCCGACCGCCTCCTTGTCGTCTACCGCCACTTCACCACCTGCGCCAGAATAGGCGTTGGGCGCGGTCGACCCTACTGTCGGACCACCTCGTGCTGGCCGGTGACCGAGGCCAGGGCGTTGATGATCTGATCGGCCAGCCGGGCCCCCTCGTCGGGCCGCTCTGGGGTGGCCTGGATGCGCACGACGACCTCATCTCCGTCCAGCTCTTCCAGTAGAACGGCGGCGGGGTTGCGAGTGGCAATCGTGATCTCACGATCGAGAATCTCCTGGACGATGGTGGGCCTGACCCCGGCGGTGAGGCGAACCCGGACGTCCACCGAGTCCGGCTCCTTGATCGGGACGACAGCGGCGGACAGAACGACGTTGTTGGGAATCATGATCCGGTCATCGCCACGGGCCAGCGTGGTGTAGAGCAGCCCGAGCGAGCTGACCACGCCCTCCACGCTGCCGCCCACCGCACCAGCCTGAAAGCGCACCCGCTCTCCCACCCGGAAGGGCCGGGCGCTTATGAGCACCATCCCTGCGAACAGGTTGCCCAGTGTCTGCTGGGCGGCCAGTCCCACGATGACGGCGGTGAAAGCACTCCCGGCCACGATCGTGCCGGGCTGCACCTGCGCGATCTCCAGCGCGGCCAGCAGTGTTATGGCCATCGTGACCAGGCGGATGAGGAACCCGACCGTGCCGGCGGTCGAGGGGTCCATGCGGCGGAAGAACGTGGGCGCAAAGGCCCGCCCCACATCGCGCGCCAGCGCCCAGCCCAGGGCCAGGAGCGCGAGCACCGTGGCCACCCGGACAGGCGTCTCCGCGGTGCTGTGCGCCCCGATACCCAGAATCTCGTGGCGCAGGGCGTATATGACCAGCACCGCGGTCAGGAGCGGGACGACCACGATGGCCTCCCGCCGGGCCCGCCGGGCGCGCCTCTGGGTCATGTCCAGGGCGAGCCCGACGCGCTCCCAGGCGTCGCTGCGCGTCTCGAACATGCGCTCCAGATGGAGATCTCGTCGTGTCTTGAACCTGTCGAACATGAAACCCGTTACCTACCTATCACCGTTTCCAGAGCTGAGTTTCACCTCCTTCAGAAGAGTTGAATCTGCTTCGGGGGGCTCGGAGGGTCGGGCGGCTCGGCCGGGTCGGCCCTGAGGCCCTCCAGTTCGCCCGGGCGTAAGCCGGCGCGGCGCGAGGCGGGCGGGGAGTCGGCATCCCGTCCCTCATGGCCGGTGATACCACGCCGGAACACCGCCGGTTCAGTTTCGGCTCCTCTGATGAGCGCGGCAAGCCGGCGCCGCTCCTCCGTGGGCGCATACGCCCCGCGTCGGTAGAGCTCCCGGTAGAGGGGCAGGAGATCGGGCCGGTTTGCCTCCAGCCATTCGAAGAACAGTGGCTTGACCTCTCCCCGGAGGTGGAGGGCGATCCCGCTGATATAAGCCGCGCCGGCGTCGGCGGCCAGCTGAAGGATCGGTGCAATCTGCTCGGGCGCATCGTTGATGCCGGGCATAAGGGGAGCAACCAGGATGCCGGTCCTGATGCCGGCCCGGGTCAGCTCAGCCACGGCCTCCAGGCGGGCGCGGGGATGCGGCGTGTGCGGCTCAGTGGAGCGCCAGGCCTTCTCGTCGAGCGTCGGCACCGACAGGGCCGCCGAGAACTCAGCCCGGGCGGCGATCTCCTTCATCAGGTCAAGGTCACGGAGCAGCAGGGGTGACTTGGTCAGAATCGAGCATGGGTTGGCGGCATCCCGCATCGCCTCCCAGATACCGCGCATGAGCTTGTAGCGCCCCTCCACCCACTGGTAGGGATCGGTGTTCGTGCCCAGCGCGATGTGCTCGCGCTTCCACGAAGGCCGCGCCAGTTCGGCCCGTAGGAGCTCCGGAGCGTTGACCTTGACCACGATCTCGCGCTCGAAATCGCGGCCTGCGTTGAAGTCCAGATAGGTGTGGGTGGGGCGAGCAAAACAGTTGTGGCTGACGACGCCGTTGGCGATGAAGTCGCCGGTGCCCGTGGTTATGTCGTACAACGGCAGTGCCCGTCCCAGCGGCTCGATGGCGGCCACCTTCAAGTTGGCATACGTCTTGACCACCTCGCCCTGGATCGAGCGCTTGCGAGTGATTGCGGGGTCGGTGAGATGCAAGAACCGCAGATGCTCGGTGAGGCCCCCGCGGATGCGCACACAGACCAGGCCGTTGGCGTTCTTCGTCCGGTCGATCGCGACATCCAACCTGAGGCGCCTCAGGCACTCGCGCATGTATCCCACTAGCTGCGGGTCGGTGTTGCTGATGCGAAGGGCGTGGGCGCTTCTACATCCCTCGGCATCGAAGATGCCGGCCAGAAAGCCTCGACACCAATCCTCCGTGAGCCGCCGGGGCCACTCGACAAGCCCCCGCACTCTGTCCACCGCCGAAAATGAACTCGCGGCGATGGCCCGGACCTCGCGGTGATTACCAGCCGACCGCTGGAATACCCGGGCGGTCGTATCGACCGCCTCCACGACGAGGAATGCTCGAGCGCGAGAGAGCGCCTCGAGATCGGTGAGCGCGAGGCGGAACCGGTGGACCTCGTTCCGGGCCCGTCCCGGACGGCCGAATGAATACGAACCGAGCGTGCCGTCGCCCCGCACGATGCCGCACAGATATCCGCGCCGGTAATCATCGCTGTCGAGATCCGGTTGCGAAGCAAAGGCGCCAGTTCCGACCAGGCTGTGTCGCATCGTCAGGTGCGGTCTATCCGGCTCTGACCGCGAGCTGTTAAGGACGTGCTTCCAGCCTCGGTTGCTGAGGAAGCGGTGGTCCCCGCTGCTGATCAGCTCGGTTCCGTCCTCCAGAACGACCCGATACGCCGGCTTGATCGTGATCCATTTATCGAGAACCTGCGTGCGAACGTACTTGCGGTAGATGCCGCGTCTGAGGGTGCCGTAAATCTCATCCCCCGCGTCCAGAGATTCGATCCGTTTGTGCCTCCCATCGGCCATGAGCACGGGCGTCCCACCCCAGAGACAGAATTCACAGGCATGTGTGCAGCCCCGATACGGATTGATCGTGTAGCGGAACGGCATCCGCGAGGCTGGCGGGACCTTGTTGATGACCGATTTGGCCCGGACCTCGTAGAACCTCGTCTGGATTGACCCCGGTGCCTCGAAATGCCGGACCACAGCCTCGTCGGCGTAGCCCGGGAGGCGGGCGCGCTCCTCAGCCGCGAGGGTCAGGTTGCTCCATCGCACAGAACATATGTTCGCATAGCGGCCGGACAACTATCAAATCTCTGTAGAGACGTTTCTTGGTGGCGCCGGCAACTCTCGTTGCGTCCTGTCGATGGCAGGCGTGCTGCTCGCGCTTTTCCTGGCTACCTCGCGCTGATGCGCACCAAGTGGGGCTCCGGGTCGCTGAGCCCGGTTCCATGACTGATCGAACGATGCCGTTAGGCGAAGATCGCGACGACGAGCGCCCGCGTCAGACGACGCCTGCAGGACACCAGATCCCGGTACCGACAACTCGCGCGCATGCGGACGTGAAGCGTGACGATCGCGCGGGGACGGGTCGCCGCGTGATCGAGAAGTCGCCAATCGGATCGTCCGCTCCGTGGCGGTCAACGCAGCAAAGCAGTCGCCCGCGGCGACGCCACGGGCGATGCTCCTGAGGAGTGCGATCCCGAGACTCGGAGGCGACGTCGGCGATAGGCCGACCGCTGCTTTCTGCGTCGGTGCTTGGTTGACGCGAAGATCCGGGAATCCGGCGGTCAACACTCCACGCGTCTGGAGCTGGTCCCACTCGGGCGTTTCGAAGCGGCCTTGTCAACCGTTCTTGTCGGGACAGGAATAGCTGCGTCCGCGTCGGACCTGGGTGCGCGCTTCGGGCCATCGATGGACGGATTCCTCACGGAAGCGCACGCGCTCCCGGGGGACCAGTGGCGTCGAGCGCGAGCGCGAATGCTTGCTCGACCGAGGCATCTGTGCCCGACGACCAGGCAGCGTCCCAGCTTGCGCTGTTGAGAACGGCGGCGCGTGCTTCGGCCTCGCATTTCTCGCGTAGGCTCTCGACGGTCGGCGACTCGGCGAGACCGATGTGGTCGCGTAGTTGATCGGCTGCCGCCCATAGCTGTGCGGCGAGGAGCGGTTCATGGCGCATTGCGGCCAGCATGCCGGCTACCGAGACGAGCGCGGGCGCGTCCTCAGCGTAGGCCGAGCGTGATAGCTCGATCGCCTCGTGTAGTTGCGAACCGGCGCTCTCTAGATCCCCGCGTTGCAGCGATATCACCGCCCGCGTGCAGAGTGCTGAGCCGATGAGCGATCGAAATCGGAGCTCGCGCGCTTGCGCGAGCGATTCCTCGGCCAATCCATAGGCAGTCTCAAGCTCGCCGAGTTCAAAAGCCAGCTCGGAGAGGTTGTGTGCGCTAAGCGCGATCGCCCGTGGCTCGCCTACCCGACGGCCGAGCAGCAACGATTCCTGAAAGAGCGGGCGTGCCCGCTCCCAGTCTCCGCTTCTGCCGAGTGTGACTGCGAAGTTGTTCAGCGCCAGGCCTAGCGCCCAGTCATCTTTCGCATCTCTCGCGGCAGCGATTGCGTGCTGGTGATGAGCGATGCTGTCCTTATGGTTGCCTAATGCCTCAGCCGCCCACCCAAGATGGCTCAGGGCCGACACCATCACGCGTGATTGCGGCTCGTGTGCTGCGTTCGAGAGCGCCTCGCGCAGCAGAAGCTGGGCTTCGGCCGCCTCACCTAGCTGCAACGCCATCTGGCCAGCCGCAACGAGGGCTTCGCCACGCTGTGGACTGTCAGCAGGGGCGGCTGCGAGCGCTGCAGCCAGCCGGCGACGCCCTTCGATTGCATAGCCCCGAATAATCCAAAACCACTCCAGGTTGGCCGCCATGTGGACCGCCCCTGCCGAGGAGTGCTCGGTCAGATAATCAAGAGCGGCGCGGAGGTTTGGATAATCATCCTCCAGCCGGTCGAGCCAGCGGCGCTGCTCAGGACCCCGGAGCTGTGGTGCGGCATCCTCGGTCAGTGCCAGAAAGTGCTCAGCATGTCTTTGTGCCGTCTCATCCGTGCGGCCATCCTCCGCGCTCCGCTGCAAAGCGAATTCCCTGATCGTCTCGAGCATCCAGAAGCGTGGCTCTAGGTCGCTATCTTCGCGGCACCGGAGCAGGCTCTTCTCCGCCAACGAGGCAAGACCGTCGATCGCATCAGGCCGCCACATGGTCTCCGCCGAGTCGGCTCTGACGCCGCCGATAAAGGCCGCGAGCGACTGCAACAACACACGATCGCCAGAGTCGAGAAGCTGATAGCTCCAGTCGATCGTCGCGCCCAGCGTCCGCTGGCGCTCGGGCAAGTCGGTGGGACCCTCGGGCAAGTTCAGCCGCTGCGCGAGCCGCGCTTCCAGGGCACGAGGTCTGAACACCGCCACGCGCGCGGCGGCCAGCTCAAGCGCCAAGGGGAGTTGATCCAGCCGAGCGCAGATCCGCTCGATCGCCGCACGCTCCTCATCGTCCACCTCTAGCGTGGGGCGGACCGCCCACGCCCGCTGAATAAATAGCTCTACGGCAGCCGGCAGCGACAAAGGCTGGACCTCCATGCGCTGCTCGCCACGGAGCCGTAATGGCTCGCGGGTAGTTGCGAGCACATCGACGCTGGGAGCAGCCGCGATCAGGTTCGCGACCATGCTCCCTGCGTCGAGCAAGTGCTCAAAGTTATCGAGGACCAGCAACAGCTCACGATCAGCAAGCGCCGCCGTCAGCACCTGCTCCAGCGGCTGGCCGACAACTGAATCGACCTCCACCACCCGTGCGATTTCGGAAACCATCAACGCGCGGTCCTGGATCGGCGCCAGCGCGACCAGCCACACCCCGTCTCGGTAGCGCCCGACCGCACCACCTGCGACCTCGATCGCCAGACGAGTCTTTCCGGCACCTCCCACGCCCAGCAGTGTCAACAACCGGACATCCGGCCGAGACAAGAGCTCCAGCGCGGTTGCCACCGCCTCGCTGCGGCCGACCAGCGCGTCGGCCGGAGCTGGCAAATTAGACCGGCTCAGCGATCGCAGCCGAGGAAAGTCGGCCTCCAACCCGGGCCCGAGCAGCTGGAACAGACGCTCCGGCTCGGACAAGTCCTTCAAGCGGTGAAAACCAAGATCGTGTACCTCGATCGACTGCCCAAGTGCATGAACGGCCTCCTGTGTCAGCAGCACCTGTCCGCCGTAGGCGACCGCCATCACGCGCGCCGCTCGGTGCACATCGATTCCGACAAACCCCATGTCAGTGACCTCGGGCGTGCCGGTGTGAATGCCCATCCGCACCTTAGGCCCAACTCCATCCGGCCATTTACCGGAAGCCAACGCCAATTGCGCGCGATGAGCGCAGTCCACCGCGTCCGCCGCGCGCGAGAAGACCGCGAAAAACGAATCGCCCGCCGTGTCGACCTCTGCGCCGCTGCAGGCCGCGATCGCCTCCCGCATCACGCGATGATGCTCCCGGAGCACATCGCCATAACCCTCCCCAAGGCGAGCAAGCATGCGCGTGGACCCCTCGATGTCCGTAAAGAGCATCGTCACGCTTCCCGCGAGCGCCAAACCACGCGCCGCGCGCCGCGAGGAGCTGACAAAAGCGCCGTCACCCCCACCAGCGGGTCGCTCATTCAGCGCCACAGGCGGTCCTCCGTGCGGCTCGCCGTGGCGCACGGTCTGTCAGCCAACGCATCCACGACGGAGAACGACCTCTGGCAGGTGCCCCGACGCTGCTCCATGCGACATCGCGCCGACCGTTGACGCGACCTGTGGCGGGAACATGCTTCCCCCAGACGCCCTGAAAATCCGCTCACGGCGATACGAGTTGCCATGAGCCAAGCGGGGTCCAACAGGGTGGCGAGAACGCTTGGCTTCTTGTTGCCCTAGGGCCCCTCGCTCGTGGCGAGATGGCTTTCACGTGCACGACAGAAGATATCCCGCTCTGCGCACCCGCTCAAGGCAACTCAGGTGATACGCCATGGCAACGACGAAACACCTGCACATTCGCCCACGAAGAAGCTGCCCGACCAACGCAGTGGTGCCCAGAACGACAAGCCAAGGAGTGCGCTTCCCAGGCGGCCTGACTTGTGAATCGCTCAGGAGCACACGCCCGTGGCCGTCGTCGCGGATGACGGCTTTCGTCGCCAACCCGTTCTCGAGCTCACGATCGAGTTGGCGACTTCTCGATCACGCGGCGACCCGTCCCCGCGCGATCGTGTTGCCACGAACGCGATCGTCACGCTCCACGTCCGCATGCGCGCGAGTTGGCAGCGAGACCACGGGTGAGTGGTCTGCCGTCGCAAGGGGCCACACTGCAGCGGCCTGACCGGCGGCTTGATTCCTCGCACGCAGGCCAGGGGCCAGCGGCTGCGCGGACGCCTGGACACTACCGGCGTCCGCCGGGGGCCCAAAAGCCGCGCTAGCGCCCGAGCTTCGCTTCAGGCGTGCACAGCAATCGTCGAGCTCACCGGCCAGCCATTGCGGCCTGGGCCTCGGCAAGCTTCGCTCGCACCGTGTCGACTCCCTCCTTGAATTCCAGCAAGGGGCGCACGTCCCACGTGACCAACCCGAACAGCGGATAGTCCGCCATCAGGTCGAGTACATCGCGGTGGGAATCGGCGTTGGTGATGCTGAAGCCGCCGCCCTCGATGAACCCGTAGACGCAGTCAAATGTGCCGTCGCCCACCTTGCCTTCGAGCCAGCTGAGCGCCGCGTCGAACTGCTCAGGGGTCGGCGGCATGGGACCTGGTGTCGCGCTGATGTAGTACTTCATGGAACCTCCTTTGGAGTTCGCTCAGGCCAAGCGCAGTATCACGCCAATCCCGTCTCCCATGCAACTGAGCGGCCGTCGGCCGCCGCTGGCGCGGATTCCGGGCGGCTTCCGCCGACGATCGCTATTCGCGCTACGCGATGCTCGTGATCCCTATGGCGACCGTCCGATCGCTCGCAATTCGACCTGTCCGCACGCGCCTTCGCGCACTCTCGAGCGGCTCGCTGCCGTTGTCGGCGCAATCGCTTTCCTCCATCCGCCGGCTCGCAGCGCGCCATCGCTTCGGCGGCTAGGACCCGCCGCGAGCCTGACACGTTATAGGCTGCGCGCCCACGAGCCGGTTGACACAGAAGCGAGGGCGAGGACGGGCGCGATGAGCAGGGCGCCGATGAAGCGGCTGACGGAGATCGGCGGCAGGCGGGTGCCGTTCCTGCGGTGGTCGTTCGTGCGGTTGGCCCTTGGAATGCCGAAGCTGCTGAAGGACTGGCAAGTTGGCGACGGCCGCGAGGAGGCGCTCGCCCGGTACGTGCTTGCGAATGCCCGTAAGGGTGATCTCGACGACGTCATCAGGACGATCGACCGATTCTGTTACGAGCAGAGCTTCATGATCAACGTAGGTGACGAGAAGGGCGAGATTCTCGACGCCGCCGTCCGGCGCACGAATCCGAAGCTCGTGCTGGAGCTAGGAACGTACTGCGGCTATAGCGCGCTCCGAGTCGCGCGGACCATGGGTGCCGAAGCGCGGCTCGTCTCGATCGAGTTCAACTCTGCAAACGCCGGGATCGCCCGCCGCATTTGGGGCCACGCCGGCGTCGGTGGCCGGCTGACGGTCGTCGTCGGCACACTCGGCGACGGTGGCGCGACCGTCGAGCGGCTCGAGTCCGAGCACGACTTCGCGAAGGGCTCCGTCGACCTAGTCTTCATTGACCACGACAAGAACGCCTACGTCCCCGACCTCCAGTTGATCGTTGAGCGCGAGTGGCTGCACCAGGGCTCGGTAGTGGTCGCCGACAACGTCAAGTTTCCCGGCGCGCCGAAGTACCGGGCCTACATGAAGGAGGCCGAGGGCGTCCAGTGGCACTCGGTCGAGCACGCTACGCACGCCGAGTACCAGACGCTGATGAAGGACATCGTGATGGAGTCCAACTACCTCGGAGGCTGAGCGGCGACCGGGATCTCGTTTCCTGCTGGCGTCGTCGACTACGCCTGCGGGGGCCTACGTTGTGCGGACGATCACCACGTCGCAGTGCGCATGATGTGAGACGTAGTTGGGCACCGAGCCCAGCACGCGCTTGGCGCCCGCCATGCCTGCGTTGCCCACGACGATCATTTGGGCCTGCTGCTGGTCC
The DNA here is from genome assembly GCA_963838865.1 of uncultured Solirubrobacterales bacterium. Taxonomy (GTDB): domain Bacteria; phylum Actinomycetota; class Thermoleophilia; order Solirubrobacterales; family Solirubrobacteraceae; genus Palsa-465. The sequence goes on from CAWISN010000001.1 coordinate 66,773, forward strand.
GCAACTGCCACCAGTTCTCGCCCAGCTTCTTGATTTGACAGGTGCGCCTCGCTCTCGACGCCTTGCTTGGCCAATTGCTCCTGCGCCCGGTCTATGGCCTGCTGGGCGTGGGCTCGGTCACCCTGTTTGCCGGCTCCGACCAGCGGAGTCTTGTCGTCGCTGTAGACGCTGACCACGTGGACGGTTGCGCCGAAGGCGCCTGCGAGCGCGCCAGCGCGGTCGACCGCCCGTTCGGCCGTGTCAGAACCATCAGTGCCGACGACAATCGATTGCCCGCTCTGCATTTCGCTTCCTTTCCGTTCCCCTGGAACCCCGGTCGGTCAAAAGCGCCCGGTCGCACGTTGATATCGGCCCAAACCGTACCTCGCCCGTTCAGCAGTCGACCGGCTGGCGCTCGCGCTTCTGCCGCGCGGCGTACGCAGCGACCTGCCGCTCGAACTCCGGCCACCACAGCGGCTCGTCGTCCCCGCCGCCGCCCGGGGCCTCAGGCTGGAGATAGGGCGCCCCACCGCCGCCTCCATCATCGGCGTCCTCTTCAACAGAGGTGGCGAGATGAATCGCGATCCCCATCGCGACGGCGCTCACAGCGAAAACCGAGCCTGTGACGCCCATCATCCACGCTGGCCCATGGACCACAATGACCAGGACCCAGGCCCCCCAGGCCCCTGACAAGCCGCAGCACGCGACCAAAGGCCGAGCGAAGCGCGAGATGCTCGCCCGGAGCGCTATCCACAGCAGCATCAAATTGGCCGCCTCGACGGCCATGATGCACAGGACGAGTGGAAAGCTCATGGACGGGTGATGGGGACCAGCTGAGTACAGGATTCTCTCACTTCCCTCGCGCCGCGACCAGTCACTACTGCTCGCCGGTCTCAGGGGAGAGCCGCGTGCCCCATCTACCATCGACTGATGCTCAACGCCGAGACCACCAGTGTCGGCGCGCGCGAGCCCGTGCTCTCGCGCGTTCCCTCCCCAGCGCTCGTACTGGGGGCGATCGGCTCGATTCAGTTCGGAGCCGCGCTGGCCACGACGCTCTTCACCCAGCTGGGACCAGCCGGCGCGGTGGTCGCGCGACTGGTCACCGGAACCCTCATCCTGCTGATCATCTGGCGCCCGCGCGTTCAGGGCCGCAGCACAAGGGACCTTCTCTGGGCCGGATTGTTCGGAGTCATTCTGGGCGCGATGAACCTGACGTTCTATGAGGCGCTTCATCGGATCCCCCTGGGCATCGCTGTGACGATCGAGATGATCGGCCCGCTGTCCGTGGCCGTGCTGGGTTCCCGCCGAGCTCGTGACCTGATCTGGGTGGCGCTGGCGGCGGTGGGAATCCTCGCCCTGACCCACGGACGAGCCCACGGCCTGGACGGGCTGGGCATCGCCTTCGCGCTGGCCGCCGGATCCCTCTGGGGCCTTTACATCGTCGTCAATGGGCGAGTGGGCAGCAGATTCGCGGGCGGGACCGGTCTCGCTCTGGCCATGATCCCCGCCTCTCTTGTCGTCCTGCCCTTCGGCATCGCCCAGGCCGGGGCTCACCTCTTCTCAGCCCACGCCCTGGTTGTCGGGACCGCGGTCGGCCTGCTCTCCTCGGCCATCCCCTACACGCTCGAGATGGAGGCCCTGCGGCGGATCGCCGCTCCGGTGTTCGGCGTCCTGATGAGCCTCGAGCCAGGAGTGGCCACGCTGGCCGGGTTCCTGGTTCTCGGGCAGGGGATGAGCACGCGCTCGCTGGTGGGCATCGCCCTGGTGGTGTCGGCTTCGATCGGCTGCTCGCGCCGCAGCCGTCAGCAGGCCGTGGCGGTCTGAGCTTCCTGGCCTTCGGCGGTCAGAGCCAGAATCTGCTCCTCGCCGGCCAGCGTCTGAGACGTGGCGTGCGTGACCTGGACCTGGGCCAGCTCTCCGGCGCGGCTGAGGCCGTCGAAGTTCACCACCTTGTTGTGGCGGGAGCGACCCCGCAGGCGGGCGGGATCGGTCCGGGAAGGCCCCTCCACAAGAACCTCGAGCGTCCGCCCCAGGAAGCGCTGGGCCCGCTGATGCGCGCGACGCTGGACCACTTCGACGAGTCTCTCCATCCTGGCTACCTGAGTGTCGTGGGACACCTGGTCGGGCAGCGTGGCCGCCTCGGTTCCTCGGCGGGGCGAGTAGATGAAGGTGAACGCGCCGTCGTAGCCGACCTCCTCGACCAGCTTGAGGGTCTGCGTGAAGTCAGCCTCGGTCTCGCCGGGGAAGCCGACGATGATGTCCGTGGTGAGCCCGCAGTCGGGCACGAGGTCGCGAATCATGGCCACCCGGTCCAGGTAGCGCTCACGGCTGTAGGTGCGGCGCATGCGCCTGAGCACGCCGCTTGAGCCGGACTGAAGCGGCAGGTGGATGTGCTCACAAAGCGACGGCAGCTCGGCATGAGCTCGGATCACGTCCTCGCGCATGTCCTTGGGATGCGGGCTGGTGTAGCGGATTCGCTCGATCCCCTCCACGGCGTCGACCCGAGCCAGAAGCTCGGCAAAGGTGCATCGGTCGCCGGGCGGTAGGTCACGGCCGTAGGAGTTGACGTTCTGTCCCAGCAGCGTCACCTCCACCACGCCCTCGCCGGCCAGACGCTCCACCTCCCCGACCAGCTCGCCGGGCGGACGGCTGACCTCCCTGCCGCGGGTGGAAGGCACGATGCAGTACGAGCAGACGCAGTTGCAGCCGACGCTGATCTGCAGCCAGCCCTGGAACTCACGCTGCCGCTTGGCCGGCAGCCGTCCGGTGAATCCCTCGAACTCGAAGAACCCCTGTGCCGTGAGGCTGTCCGAAGTGAGGAACTCGGCCAGCTTGTGCACCTGGCCGGGACCGAACGCGACGTCCACGAACGGAAAGCGCGCGAACACCTCCTCCTTGACTGACTGGGCCCAGCATCCCCCCACCCCCACGACCACATCGGGGCGGCGGCGCTTGAGCGCGCGCGCTTCTCCGAGATGGGCCACGAAGCGCTCGTCGGCCTTCTCCCGAATGGAGCACGTGTTGAACAGGATCAGATCGGCGTCGGCGCGACCAGCCGCCTCGCCATACCCCAGCGACTCGAGCATGCCCTTAATGCGCTCGGAGTCATGCTCGTTCATCTGACAGCCGAACGTGGTCAAGTGGTAGGTCCTCGCCATCGTGGCCGCAAGCGTAGCGGTGGCTCGTGGCGCCGCGGGTGCGACAGCGGACGTGCGGAAACCTACGTGAAGCGTATGGTCCCTTCCGACATCGGCGTCCGCGACGTCGGGAGGGAAGCCGTTTTGGCCCCTGAGCAGAGCCCCGGGCTGGCCTTTGAGCACTGCCGCGGCCAATTATGGGGCATGCGCTGGTTGGGCTGGTTGGGCTGGAGATAGCCCGACGGCGCACCGAGCGCTGTCAGAAGGTGGTCGAAGTTCCGCCCCTCGATCGATGACCAGCCACCCGGATCACCACAGGTGCACTCGTGCCCGTGCGCGAACGCAAGCGTCTCGGCACCGTGGCCAGAAGCCCAGCCGGTCTCCATGTACGGATATCCCGGATGCACCACAGCGATCCGTTCGCCTGCGAAAACCTTCTGCCCCGCCCTGACGCTAGCCGTGACGTTCTCCGCGACGTACACGTACTTGCCGGCGAAGGGGCCGTCCAGGAGCCGGTAGACGACGATCCCGCCACCTGGCCAGCAGGTTCTCCCCCAGCAGCTCGATGGGCCGCTATCAGTGTTACTCGCCATCATCACTTTGGCTTTGCCGAGCGCCCGGACTGGACCAGAGCCTGCGTAGTCGACGCCCATGTCGATGCGTCCTGCGTAGAGACCGCTCACGGCCTTGAGTGGGTTGACGTATTTCCAGACTCGGTAGTGGATCGTCTTTACCGCCCTGTTGCCGCTCGAGTCGACCGCGGTGACCGTGAAGCTCTTCCGGCCAACCGAGCGCGTATTGACGCGATGGCCCCAGGCAACGGTTCCCGTGCAGCTCGTGATGCGGCTGCCCGTCCCGGTCTCGCGGCAGCGGAAGCGCGCCGGAACCCGGGCACGCCGCTCATAGGAAGCGCCGTTGACCGGCGAGATGATCGTGATCGTTGGCAGCGCTGTGGGCGCAGCCTTTGGGCGCGGGCTCGCGGCTACGGCCGGGCTGACCGCGCCGAGGATGCCCAGGCCAGTGGCAACCGCAAGCCAAACGGCGGGTTTGATGTAGGTCTTGCCGGCCAGCATGCCGCGGCAAGCGTAGCGACGCCGACGGCGGGGCTAGCGCGTGTGAAATCCCGGCAGCACGAGCTCCACCTGGGCGCCGGGGCGCCCGTTGCGATCGGACGCCCGGACAGCTCCCCCGTGCGCCTCGGCGATCGCCCGCACGATGGCCAGTCCCAGACCGGTTCCACCAGAGGCCCGGCTGCGCGCGCCGTCCACGCGGTGAAAGCGTTCAAAGATGCGATCCCGCTCCTCCCGCGGGATACCGGGCCCGTCATCCAACACGGCGAATCGCACCCGATTTGGCGCCACCCGGTCGACCTCCAGCCGGACGAGTCCGTTGCGCTCGTTCGTGTGCTCGATGGCGTTGCGGGCCAGGTTGCGAATCGCCTGGGCCAGACGATCGGGGTCGGACACCAGCGTCCCCTCGGGGACGTCGCCCAGCTCGAACCGTCGCTCGGCCGTCAGGCTCAACCCATCCCACAGCTCAGCCACGAATGGGCGCAGATCGACCGGCTCCTCGCGTAGGAAGTCAACACGCTCGGCCTGAGTCAGAGTGAGCAGATCGTCCACGAGGCGGCTCAGCCGAGTGATCTCGGCCTGAACCAGCCGCTCGACCCGCCGCACCTCCTCGGTCGGAGGATCCGCCTGCGCCGCCAACACCTCGAGCTGGCCCCGAATGATCGTGAGCGGGGTGCGCAGCTCGTGCGAGGCGTCGGCCACAAACTCCCGCTGGCTGGCGAAGGCTTCAGCCAGCCGGTCCAGCATGCGGTTGAACGCCTCACCCAGGATCCGGACCTCGTCCCGCGTGGCGCCCGTCACCTTCATCCGCGGATCGAGATCCCCCGCATCCACCCGGGCCGCCACGGTGGCCATGCGGCGAAATGGTGCCGACACCCGCGCAGCGGCCAGGTAGGACGCAACGAGGGCCAGGACCAGCACGGTGGCACCGGCCAACAGGAAGGCCCGGGCCACCCCATGTTGGGCCACGGCGACCGTTGACAGGGGCTCGCCGGCCCCCATGGTCACCATCGAACGTCCCATCGCCAGTCGGCTCTCGAAGACCCGCATCCGCCCCACGTCAGGGACCAGCAGGGTCCTGTAGCCGGGGCGGGACGCGGATAGCCGTCGCGCCAGGACGTTCTCCTGTGCTTGTGCGGCGGGATCCTCACCCAGTTCGACCGCCGACGCGAAAACCTCCGGATGATTGCTCGCCGTGGGTGCGCCGGGCACGCGCACGAAGAGCAGAGTCGAGCTGGCGCTGTAGGGCTGGGCCCGGACATAGCGCAGGGCGGCGGCCGAGATCCCGCGGGGCGAGAGTCCCGACACGGCGCGCATGGCCAGCCGCAGCTGGGTCACGTCGCCTTCGATGTCGCGGTTGATCTGGCTTGTCACCTGCGAGCCCGTATCCCGGTAGACGACCACGAAGATCGCCGCGAACGAGACCAACATGACCGCGGCCACCCACAGGGTCAGACGCCAGCGCAGCCCGCCGGGCCGCACAGACCACGGGGCGCCCAACCGGAGGGTGCGGAAAAACGCTGACCGCCGCGCGCCCGGAGGTCTACTGGGGCGCATCGAAGCGATAGCCCACTGACCTGATCGTCGTGATCGGCGTATCGGATCGGGCGTCGTCTTCAGCATGGGAAGCGGGACGCGCTCCCGGCCCCCGCAGCTTGCGACGCAGGTAGCCCACATACACATCCACCACGTTGGTCCCCGGGTCGTATTCGTAGCCCCACACCGCGCGGAGGATCTGCTCCCGGCTCAGGACCTGGCCGCGATTGCGCATCAGGTAGGTCAGCAGCTCGAATTCGGTCGTGGACAGCCGGACGGGCTGGCCGGCCCGGCGGACCTCGCGGGTCAGCAGGTCAACCTCGACATCGCCGGCGCTCAGCATCGTCTGGGGGACGTGGGCGGCCATCCGCAACTGGGCCCGAATCCTGGCCGCAAGCTCGTTCAATGAGAACGGCTTGGCCAGATAGTCAGCCGCCCCCGCGTCCAGCCCGGCCACGCGATGCTCGACATCTCCCAATGCCGTGAGGACGATGACGGGCAGCATTGGGTGGCTCAGGCGCAGTGATTCGAGCACCTCCAGCCCGCCACGTCCGGGCAGCATCATGTCCAGCACCACGAGATCGGCGTTCTCTTTGCGGGCGCGCTCGAGGCCACTCTCGCCGTCCGGCGCCGAGATCACATCAAAGCCGTGCGCTCGAAGGCCACGCTCGAGGAAGTCGATGATCCCCGGCTCGTCCTCGATTACCAGAATCTGTCCCGCCATCCGCGCAAGCCGCCTTGCCGTCGGCGGATTGTCCATGATATGAGGTAAGCCCGGGACGAGCTAAAGAGCTTTCTCATCGGATCCGGAAGGATGCCCGCGAGCCAGATCTAAGACCTATCCCGTGTCCGACCGCAAAGGTGGCAGTGAAAGCCCGGCGCGCTGGCCAGCGCTGCTCGGCGGCGGCCCGGCCGGCAACGAGGAGCTGACGGCGGTCACGGGAGTTCTTCTCATCGGGCTCCTGGCGGCGCTCGGCGTGACGATCCTGAGGATCCGCCAGCTCATCTGGCTGCATCTCTTCCTGGGCCTTCTGTTGATAGGCCCGGTGGTCCTCAAGATGGCCAGCACGGGGTACCGGTTCGTGCGCTACTACACGCGGAACGCCGTATACCGGGCTAAGGGGCCACCCGAGGCAGTTCTCAGGGCCATCGGACCGGTCCTCGTCGTCTCGACGGTCGTGGTGTTCGCCAGCGGGATCGTGCTCATGTTCGTCGGGCCGAGCGGGCGGAGCACCTGGCTGCTCATGCACAAGGTCAGCTTCATCGCCTGGCTAGTGTTCACCGGGCTGCACGTGCTCGGCCATCTGCCGGGGTTGGGGCGGTCACTCCGGGCGGTCTCTCTGGCCCCTACCGGCGCGCCGTCGGCCTCGGGTACGGGAACAGCGGGGCGTTGGATCGTTCTCTCCGGCGCGCTCATCGGAGGGGCGGTTCTGGCCATCGCACTCGTCCCTCACTTCTCGCTCTGGACGGCGCCGGGCGCGTTCCCGCACCACCACCACTGAGTCAGGTGTTGGGCCCCGCGCCGGCCCCCAGGGCGTTCAGCCAGGCCCGCATCGCCTTCCCCGCGGGCGTCTGCTGGCCCTCTTCATAGCCGGTCGTAGCCACCGCGAGCGTAACCCCGCTCAGGGTCGACCAGCCGTATTCGATTCCGGTCCCGGTGGGGGCGTAGCGGGCGATCGCCTGCCCCTGCTGGAGGTAGGTGCCGGGACGCGCCACGGCGGTGATCTCCTCGGCCACATACTGCACCCGGCCGGCATCCGGCCCATCGAGCAGCTCGAAGTAGACCAGCGGCTGGTTCAGGTACCAGCCAGGTTCGATGCCAAGGATCTTGACCGGGCAGGGGGCCAGGATCGGAGCGCCCACGGGCATGTTGGCGTCGACGCCCTGATCGGTCCTCTCCCACACGGTGACGTAGCGCAGCGGATCGATATAGGTGGCGCTGGACACCTTGGCGGCCACGAACTCGAGGCGAAGCTCGGATCGGATCTGAGTCAACGGGGGCGCGTGAGCGTTCGGGTCACCCACCGGGTCGCTTGGGGCCGGGGCTTCGGCGGATGGAGCCTGCACGCCGGCAGAGGGCTCCACCACCTGGGGACGGGCCTTGGGAACCGAGGTCTGGGCGCTCTCCCGAGCCGTGCACGCGCCCTGGCAGGCGGACCGACCCGTCCCGCAGGCGGCCAGGCAAAGGGCAGCCAGCAGGGAGATGGCAAGGCCCGCCGCGACGGGCCGACGATGCGTTCTATCCCACGTGTCCAGGAAGATCAGTGAACCACGCTCCGAAGGCGTGGTCCACCTGCCTCGGGTACGCCAGCTGCTGCCTGGGCCTGTTCGTCAGCTGTGAGGGGCTGGGCAGGCCGTGGCCCAGGCGCACGTGTTGAACCCATCGCGGGTCGGATCGGGCGCGGAGGGCACGCCCACAACCTTGCCGCTCGAGGACGTCAGCTCGATCTCCTGATAGGTCTTCAGGCTGGCCGAATGGCCGTTTGCCGTGGTGTGGTCGAACGGCACCCGTGACAGGTTTGGCAACGGCGCAAAGCCCGTACCGCTCCCCACGACCAGAGGCGTCTCCTCTATCCACTCCGCCGTCCCCTGGCTGGAGCTGTAGGGCACCGTCGTGTTGTACGACTCATGGCGCGAGAGGTCTTTGAGGACGATCTTCCAGCTCCCGGGCATGGCCTCCGTGATCGCGGCGTGCATGCGATCTCCCGGACGGATCTTCATGCCGTTGACGCCGACCGACGGCGACGGGATCACCTCCCACCAGGCCGAGTACGACGCCTTCCCGCTTGCGCTGATGTCCTGCTCGGTCCCTGTCTGGATCAGCGTCTGGTCCTGGATCGAGCAACCCTGATTCTCACAGCCTCCGCCGATCCCGATCCAGTCCGAGGCGTATTCGGCCTCGTGCTTCTTGTGCTGGGAGACCTTGGGCACGGTCCAGTTGCCGGCGATGGCCTTAAAGAGCGTCTCTCCGGACTCGAGCGCACCCTGGTTGTAGCCAAACCAGTTGCTGCTCTGGCTGGCATTGACGGCTGCCGCGACGGCCGGTCGGGGAGCCAAGCGCAGGAGCTGGCCGTGCCCGTCCCGGGCCTGCGCGCCGACGGCACCGGCGGCTGAGAGGCAGAGCATCGCGACCAGACCGGCAGCCAGCCGGAGGGTTCGAGAGCTGAGACGGGAGTGCTGAGTCGCCATTACGTTGAGCCCCACGTGCACGGGCCGGTTGCGCCCATGCAACGTGCTGTCATCTGAGTACCCGGTTGCAGTCTGGCGGAATCGCCTCACCGGGCGGAGTCGCGACCCGCTCACCGAGCGTACTCGACCGCCCTGGACTCGCGGATCACCGTGACCTTGATCTGGCCCGGGTATTCGAGCTCTTTTTCGATCTCACGGGCGATGTCATGTGACAGCAGCGTGGCCGCGTCATCGTCGATGGCCCCCGGCGCCACCATCACGCGGATCTCGCGTCCGGCCTGCATCGCGTAGACCTTGTCAACGCCCTTGTGCCGCATGGCGAGCTGCTCCAGATCCCGGAGCCGCTTGACGTATTGCTCGAGCGACTCGCCCCGGGCGCCAGGCCGGGCGCCTGACAGGGCATCGGCGGCTTGAACAATCACCGCCTCGACGGTCTGCGGCTCGACCTCGTTGTGGTGGGCCTCCATGGCGTGGGCGACCGCCTCCGATTCGCCGTACTTGCGCGCCAGGTCACCGCCCACGAGCGCGTGCGGGCCCTCTATCTCGTGGGTGACCGCCTTGCCCACGTCATGGAGCAGCGCCGCCCGGCGGGCGGTTTTGGGGCTGGCCCCGAGCTCCTCGGCCATCATCCCCGCAAGGTGGGCCACCTCGACGGAATGGGCGAGCACATTCTGGCCGTAGCTGGTGCGAAAGCGCAGGCGTCCCAACAGCTTGACCAGCTCGGGATGAAGCCCGTGCACGCCGGCCTCGAAGACGCTCTGCTCCCCGAGCTCGATCATGTGGCCCTCGAGCTCAGATTTCGCCTGGTAGTAGCTCTCCTCGATCCGCGCCGGATGGATCCGCCCGTCCGCCAGGAGCTTCTCAAGCGTCATACGCGCGACCTCCCTGCGCACCCCGTCAAAGCCCGAGAGCACAACAGCGCCTGGCGTGTCGTCGATGATGAAGTCCACTCCGGTCAGGTTCTCCAGCGCACGGATGTTCCGGCCCTCGCGGCCAATGATGCGTCCCTTCATCTCGTCTGACGCCAGCTGCACCACCGACACGGTGGTCTCGGCGGCATGGCCGGCGGCCAGTCGCTGCATACATACCGAGAGGATGTTCCGGACGCGACGCTCGGCCTCCCGCTTGGTCTGCTCCTCGATCTGCCGCAGGCGACGGGCGGAGTCGTGCTTGGCCTGCTCCTCGATCTCTTGGAGCAGGAGCTGCTTGGCCCGGGAGGCCGGCAGCCCGGCCACCTGTTCCAGAGCCCTGACCAGGTCATGCCCGCGCACCGCCAGCTCCTCGCGTTCGCGCTCAACGTCAGATTCCCGCCGGGCCACCGCTTCCTCGCGGCGGGCCACCTCGGCCGTCCGCTGAGTGAGCTCCCACTCAGACGTGGCACCGTCGCTCGAATTAGGGCCTGGCGTGGCCCGGCTCCTGCCTGGCGCCGGTCCGGAGCGGGCGCCGCCGTGTGCGCGGCCGCTGGCTCCATGCCCAGACTCGACACCACCGGTGTCTGAAGGTCCTTGCCGCATCCGGCCATACGTGATCGCGGCAGCGATGATTCCGACTGCGATCAGTGCTGCCGCGCCGATGATCTCCATGCTCCATCCTCTCGCCAAGCCCGGGACATCCGCCCGAGCCGCCTTCAATGCGTCGGTTTATGTGGAGCGACGAAATGGTGCGGGATGCACGACCCTCCCCGTCAGACGCGTGCGGCCTTGATCATGTGCGTTCATAAACATGAGTTGGTAAGGACAGTAGTGGGTCCGAGGGCCCGTCGGATAAGGCCGGCACGCTGAATTCGCTGTTCAAATCTGTCAGTTTGCTGGGGTTTCGTGGCCCGCAGGCCATTCGTTCGCTGGCTGGATCCTAATACCGCGGGCGGGGCGGCGCAATGGCACCGCCCACTTCGCGAGCATGCTCCGCCAGAGCGTCAACGGCCAGGTCGTAGTCGTAGCCCTTGCGCAGGAGAACCCCGAGAGCCCGTCGGCTCTCACGGCCGTCGGGGTGGGGATTGGGAAGCCGCTGCCGCAGCACCGCGAGGGCACGGTCAAGCTCGCTGGGGGCCGGCTCGGTGCCGTCGGGGCCGGCGCTCGTCTCGGCGGAGGCGCTCGCATCCTCGAGCGCGGACTCCGCCACGTCAGGCGCGATCCCGCGCGCCCTCAAGGCCCGGCGGATCCGCCCACTCCCCCAGCCGCTCAGCTCACGCTTGTCCTGGGTGAACAGCCGAGCGAAGCGCTCGTCGTCGAGGTAGCCCTCCTCGGTCAGCTCCCGGAGGACCGTGGCGGCGACCTGCTCGTCCGCTCCCCGGATGAGCAGGTGCTGGCGCATCTCCCAGGTCGTCCGCTCGCGACGGTTCAGGTAGGCGTAGGCGAGAGCCTTGGCGGTCTCCAGGTGCACGCGGCCCGGGCGTTCAGCGCGAGGTCAGGCGGTTCAGAGCGAGGTCACGCCGCCTGGTCAGCCAGCACTGGCTCCACGGTGGCCAGGGCTGACTCCGGGCGCTGCTCGATCTCCTTGACCAGGTCACGGCCCACGCCCAGAGCGGCGTAGATCTTCCCCCCGATCTCCTTGGCCACCTCAGGATGCTCATCCAGGAACGCCTTGGCATTGCCCCGGCCCTGGCCCAGACGCTCGTCGCCGTAGGAGAAGAACGAGCCGGACTTGGTGATGATGCTGTGCTCCAGGCCATAGTCGATCAGGCAGCCGGACGTGGAGATCCCCTTGCCGAACTCGATGTCGAACTCCGCCTGCTTGAAGGGGGCGGCCACCTTGTTCTTGACCACCTTGACCTTCACGCGGTTGCCTACTGCCTCGGTGCCGTCCTTGAGGGTCTCTATCCGGCGGATATCCAGGCGAACTGAGGAATAAAACTTCAGCGCTCGGCCTCCGGGCTGGGTCTCGGTGGGACCGAACATCACCCCCACCTTCTCGCGGATCTGGTTGGTGAACACGCACAGGGTCTGGGTGCGGCTGAGGATGCCGGTCAGCTTCCGCATCGCCTGGGACATCATGCGCGCCTGGACGCCCACTGTCTGGTCACCCATCTGCCCCTCCAGCTCGGCCCGCGGGGTTAGGGCGGCGACGGAGTCCACGGCGATCACGTCCACCGCGCCCGAGCGCACGAGCATGTCCACGACCTCAAGTGCCTGCTCTCCGTAATCGGGCTGCGACACGAGCAACTCGTCGATGTCGACACCGATCTGCTGGGCGTAGAGCGGGTCCATGGCGTGCTCCGCGTCGACAAAGGCGCACACGCCCCCAAGCTTCTGCGCCTCGGCAATGATGTGGTAGACCAGGGTGGTCTTTCCCGAGGACTCCGGGCCAAAGATCTCCACCACCCGGCCCCGCGGGACGCCGCCGATCCCGAGCGCGAGATCGAGCGGCAGCGCACCGGTGGGGATCGCATCCACGGCCACTCGTGCGCCTGGATCGCCCATACGCATCACGGTGCCCTTGCCGAACTGCTTCTCAATCTGGCTGAGCGCCCCCTGCAGGGCCGCTTGGCGTTTGGCTTCGAGCTTGGCGTCGGGCACCGCGCCCGGCTTCTGTTGCTCGCTCATCTCTGGTGACTCCTTGTCTGCGATCGCGTTGAACCCGCCACAGTAGGCCGGGTTCCGGACGGAAAAGTGCGGTAACCGGACCGATCAGCTCGGAGGCGGCGATCCAGCTCCGGCCGGCAAGCTAGACGCGGTGGCTGCAACAGAACAAGACACGTTTGTGACGAAAGAGCATCAATTTGGTGGGCGGGCTGAGGGACAGGTTGCGCGGAGGCCGGGCGGGCCCGGGCGACCGGTTGCGTCAGGCAGGTGACCGGTTTGGTCCTCGACCACTCGGGGAGACTCGACCGATGAGCACATCACCCGAGCGAGACACCCAGGTAGAGGACCAGCAGTCCGAAACCCCTCGCGGTGCCGACGAGCGCCGCGGAACGGTCGACCCCGCGAAGAACCCCGCCCCCCGCAGCCCGGAGCCGGATCGCGAGGCCGTGGAGAAGGGCGAGGAGATCCTCGAGCGGGTCAAGCCGTACTGAGGGCGCGCGGCGCGCGGGCGGGCCGCACGGGCGTCCGACGCGCCTACCCCAGCTCCACGCTGGCCAGCCCCTCGTACCGCGCCCCGCTGGGACCCAGCCGGGAACGGAAGAGGGTGACGCGCGACGCCACGAACGAGAGCCGCGGGGGGTCGGGCAGATCAACCGGGCGCATCGGCGCCCGTCCCCGCGCACGGGCCACGGTGACGTGAGGCAAATACTGCCGTCGCTCGGGCAAGTACCAGCCGCCCGCCTGCAGCCGCTCAGACAGCTGGGATTGCAGCCGCACCACCCGGCCGTCCTCCTCGCAGAGGCGCACGGCCAGAACGCGAGGGCGTCGCGGCGGCAGCCAGGTGGCCTCGTCGACGGCGAGCGAACCCGCGGGAGCGTGGGCAGCGATGTTCTGGCAAGCCTCGGCAACCTCCCCCACGGCATCCACCGGCTGCCAGTCCAGGAAGCACAGCGTCACGTGAAGGTGATCTGAAGCGACGCGACGCATCTGCGGGCGAGTGCCCAATGCGCGTTCGCCCCATGCCACCAGGGCGTCTCTCACCTCCACGGGCAGCTCCAGGGCCACGAAGAGCCGAACGCGCGGCTCAGTCACTCGTCTACGCAGACTCCAGCACCCGCCGCAGCAGGTGCATGACCACAGTGGTGGATCGGTCCCGGATGTCGCTGCGGTTGCCCGGGAGCTGCGCGTGGCGCGTGAGGCGCCGGCCGTCAGCGCCCACGACCGAGAAGCAGACCAGTCCGACCGGCTTCTCCTCGGTGCCCCCGCCCGGACCCGCGACCCCGGTCACCCCGATGCCCAGGTCAGCACCGAACCGCTCCCGGGCGCCGCTGGCCAAGGCCTCGGCCACCTCGTCGGACACCGCGCCGTGCTGGGAGATCAGGTCGGGATCCACGCCCACCAGCTCGCTCTTGGCCTCGTTTGAGTAGGCGACGACCCCACCCCGAAAATGGTCCGAGGACCCCGGCCTCTCGGTCAGGCGCGCGGCCACAAGACCCCCGGTGCAGGATTCCGCCACGGCCACCGTGCGCTCGCCTAACAAAGCCACCACCTGCTCGTCGACGGTTTGACCCTCTCGGGAGAAGAGCGCGTCCCCGTGGCGCTCAGCGATGAATCCCACGAGCGCGCCGTAGGCATCCTGCGCCGTCGGCAGGTATCGGGTTGAGACCTCGATCTCCCCGCGCCGCAGACAGGTCGTGATCTCGAGCTCAGCCAGTTCCAGACCTTCCGCCTCGGCGGCGCGCAGGGTGCCGGCAATCTCCGACTCAGGCAGGCCGAACAGCCGCAGCATCCCGCGGCGATAGCGCGGGGCGCCGGCAATGGCCTGCTGGAAGGCCTCGGTGCCCACGGCCGTCTCCCACATGGGCTGGAGCTCACGGGGAGGCCCCGGTAGAACCACCACCGTTGGGCCCGCTCCATCGGCGGGCGGTACGACCAGCCCGGGCGCTGTCCCCACCGGGTCGAGCACCGTCGACCCCTCGGGGATCATCGCCTGCTTGCGGTTGGAGATCCGGATCGCCTCAGGATCGAGATTGGGCCAGCGGTGCATGATCCCCCGCAAGATCTCCTCTATGCGTACCTCGAGGGCCGCGTCAAGCACCATCTCGCGGCCGGTGAACCGCGCCACCACCTCAGCCGTCAGGTCATCCGCGGTTGGACCCAGGCCGCCGCTGGTCACGATCACCGCCATGCCCCCGTCGGCCATGTAGCGAAGCGCCTCCCCGAGGTCGGCGGGCCGGTCACCGACGATCTCGATGATCGCCGCATCCACGCCGATCTCCAGAAGCCGCTCGGACAGCCAGGGACCGTTGCGGTCAGAGATGATCCCGGTCAGGACCTCGGTGCCCGTGACCAAAATGCCCGCCCGCGGGCGGGTCCCAGCCCCACCCGCAGATCCCGTCAGCACGTGGGGGTCTGGGACAGCGGGATGTGAGTCACCTTCGCGGCCGTGATCTGCAGCCGGATGGGATTGGCGGAGGGAGCCACCGGAATCGTCCGTCCATTGGCCTTCAGGTCGATCGAGTTGTTACCAAGCGTGAGCAGCAGGCGGCGTCCGTGCTGCCGGGGAACGGTCTGGCCCACCGTGTAGGTCTGCTGATTGATCAGCTTGCTTCCGGCCGCGTTCACCAGGCAGACATACACGCTCCCCGTGGGCGTCATCGAGAGGAACACCTTCTTGGACTTTGACGTGGCGGATGGGATCGTCACATGATGACGGTGGTGGATCGGCCGCGTCCGGTGTGAGGCGTGGGTCGAGGGAGAGGACGGACCGCTGTTGGTGGCCGACCCCACGGCCCAGAGGACGGCCAAAAGCACCACCACCACAAGGGCGATGGGTGCCCAGGAGGGGATCCGGGACGGACGCTCGCCGCGCTCGCGCTCCCGGGCCAGGGGAGACCTCGGCCGGATCTCATGCTCAGAGGGCCGCTCGAAGCGCTGCCTGAACTGCTCGGTGAGCATCCGCGAGTCCAGGCCCAGGTAGTCCCCGTACGTGCGCAGGAAGCTCCGGATATAGACGGGGCCAGGGAGGAGCTCCCATTCCTCGTTCTCGAGCGCCCGAAGGTATTTGGCCCGGATCTTGGTCGCGGTCTCCACCTCGGTGATGTCCACCCGGGCCCTGATGCGCGCTTCCCGCAGGGTCGAGCCGATGTCGTCCACGGCTGCAAGGCTACCGACGCCCTGGTGAAGCCAGCCCGGAGAATCAGGTCAGGAGCAGGGCTTATGAGGCTCGAGGCCGCTAAGGCTCGTCTGGTGTCTCTGGCGGCACTCCCAACCCTGGAGAGCCGCCGCCCCCATCAGCCTCGGCCAGGTGGGAGAGGATTCGGGGCACGTCGGCCTCGCCGATGAGGACTTGGCGGGGCTTGGATCCCTCGTAGCCGGAGATGATCCCCCGCCGCTCGAGCATGTCGATTAGCCGGCCCGCGCGGGTGTAGCCCAGGCGCAGCCGACGCTGGAGCATCGAGGTTGATGCGGTCCCCATCTGGGCCACCAGGGCGATCGACTCCTCCAGGAGGGGGTCCTCATCGGCCGAGAACTCCGACTCCTCGGTCTCCCCCCCGTCCTCGGAGACGACCTCCTCGAGCAGCTCTTCGTGGAACTCCGGCTCGCCCTGGAGGCGCCAGGCATCGGTGAGCTGCCCGATCTCCTCCTCGCCGATGTAGGCGCCCTGAATGCGCTGGAGCTTGGACGCGCCCAGCGGGGAGAACAGCATGTCCCCCTGGCCGAGGAGTGACTCGGCTCCGTTCTGGTCCAGGATCACCCGCGAGTCCGTCTGCGAGGAGACGGCAAAGGCGATCCGCGAGGGAACGTTGGCCTTGATCATCCCGGTGATCACGTCCACCCGTGGGGATTGTGTGGCCAGCACGAGGTGGATTCCCACCGCTCGGGCCTTCTGGGCCAGACGGATGACCGAGTCCTCGACGTCGGCCGGGGCCACCATCATCAGGTCCGCCAGCTCGTCGATCACGCACAGGATGTAGGGCAGCGGCGGCTCGCCGCGCCGTTCCCGAAGCCGGTTGAGCTCGGGCAGGGCGCGCGTCCGTCCCAGGGACATGAGGCCGTAGCGGCTCTCCATCTCCTTGACCAGGTTCTGCAGGGCGTTGGCGGCCATCCGCGGGCTGGTGATCACGGGGGTGAGAAGGTGCGGAATCGATTCGTAGTGATTGAGCTCGACCTGCTTGGGATCCACCAGGACAAATCTCACCTGGTGGGGCGTGGCCCGGAGCAGAATCGAGGCCAGCATCGCGTTGACGCAGGCTGACTTGCCCGCCCCGGTGGTCCCGGCCACCAGCAGGTGGGGCATCTTGGCCAGGTCGGCTCCGATGGCCCGGCCCGCGATGTCCTTGCCCAGCCACACCGCCAGAGCGGACCAGTCCGACGGCGGCTCCTGGAAGACGTCGCCCAGGTGCACGATGCGCCGCCGGGCGTTGGGGACCTCCACGCCGACGGCCTGCTTGCCCGGGATCGGAGCCAGGATGCGGATATCGGTGGCGGCCAGGGCGTAGGCAAGGTCGTCCTTGAGCTGGGCCACCTTGGACACCTTGGTCCCGGGCGCGAGACGAAGCTCGTAGCGGGTGATGTGTGGACCCGTGACCCGGCCGATCACGCTGGCCTCGATACCGAAGTGCCCGAGCGCCTCCAGCAGGGTCCGGGCCACCTGCTCCTGTCCCGCGGTGTCGGGCTTGGCCGCCTCGCCGGTGGACCGCGTGAGGAAGCGGGGTGCGGGCACTCGCCACACGAAGCTCGGATCGTCAGTCACGCTGGCCCGGTAGCGCCCCTGCGGGGTCAGGTCCTCCGCATTCACCAACTCCGCGGCCTCGATCGCCTCCTCGACGGCGGCGAGCGGATCCGCTTCGTCCGCCGCGAGATCATCGGCGGCCGCGTCCTCAACCAGCGCCTCGTCCGAGCCGAGGGACTCGACGCCCGGGGCCTCGACGTGCGTGGCCCTCACCACGAGCTCGGCGGTATCGGGCTCGGGGGGCAGCAGAGGGGGAGGAAAGGTCTCCTGGCGCCCCTCACCCGCCGCGGAGGCGGGCCGCCTGACCACCGTCTGCGCCAGCTCCCCGGTGCTGCGGCGGATGGCCTGGCCGGTTCCGGTGAACCCGTCGCGCGTGGCTCGCAGGACGCCGGCCAGTCCCGCCCCGGTGAGCAGGATCAGACCGGCCAGGAACAAAAACAGGGCCAGGATCTCAGCGCCGGCGGTGGAGAGCAGGTGCGAGGCCGCCCAGAACTCGCCCTGTCCGACGATTCCTCCCCGGCTTCGAAATGCATTGGCATGCCAGAAGCTCTGACCGTGCAGCGCGCCGGGCCCGATTCCCAGGAGCCCGGAGGCCAGGATGAGGGTGATCCCCGAGGCCAGGCACAGCGCACCTGTCCGCAGCGGCCTTCCCGGTGGGCGAAGCTCCCGAGCCAGGAGCAGCGCCCCGGCCACCACCAGCGCGGCCGGAACGGCATATCCCAGGGCGCCCAGGAGAAAGCGAAAGACGTTCATCGTCCCGTTGCCGACCGGGCCACCGGAAACCCCTGCGTAGGCCACGGCGCCCAGGAAGATGCCCACTGCGACCAGGGCCAGGGCCAGCACGTCCAGCTCATGTGGCGCTAGTTGCAGATCACGCACGCGGCGCAGCGAACGCGGCGGGGAGCGGCGGCCCCGGCGGCTGGCACCGCGCCTGGAGGGCGTGGCGCGCTTCTTTGCAGTGCGCGCTGGCATGTTCCGATCAGATGGCTTCGACGGCGAAGGCCGGGCTCCTGCCGGGGCGGGGACGCGCTTGAGGAGAGCTGGCGCGACCATCCTCCGCACCAGGCGAACTTTCGGCTCTACGTGACGTGCACGGCACGGGAGGTCCGTGCGGCGCTTGACCCGTTGCAACACATGGTCTGACCGGTGAACACCTGCGTGGTCGCGCAGCCCTCGTTATCGGTCACCGTCAGCGTGATCTTGTAGCTGCCGGGCTTTGCGTAGGTATGGCTCGTCTTCGGCGACTGGTCATGTCAAGGGAGCCGGTGTCCAGCCGAGCCTGCCTGCACGCCTTGACCGGGGCCTAAAGGCACGTCCCTACCATTCTCGGAGATGCCTGACTACGAGCGCTCTCCCCGCGTCCTCGTCGTGGAAGACGACGAGGCCATCGCCCAGATCCTCCAGCGCTCGCTGCGCCTGGAGGGCTATGACGTGAAGATCGCCGATGACGGCGTCACGGCGCTGGATGAGGCCCATGCCTTTCTCCCTGACCTGATCATCCTGGACCTGGGGCTGCCCCGCCTGGACGGGATTGAGGTGGCCCGTCGCCTGCGCCAGTCCGACGACGTTCCGATTCTCGTCCTCACCGCCCGCGACGCGGTGGAGGCCCGAGTGGAAGGACTTGACGCAGGAGCTGACGATTATCTGGTCAAGCCCTTTGAGCGTCAGGAGTTGCTGGCCAGATTGCGTGCGCTCCTGCGCCGTCGGCCTCCCCGGGGGCAGGCGGCGCTGAGCGTGGGAGATCTGCGGCTCAACCCGGACACGCACGAGGTGTCCCGCGGTGGGCGGCGGATCGATTTAACCCAGCGAGAGTTTGAGCTGTTGGAATACCTGATGCGAAACGAGCGGATCGTGATCTCGCGCCAGCGCCTACTGGACGAGGTGTGGGGCTATGACCCGTTCTCCATGACGAACACGATCGAGGTGTTCGTGTCCAATCTGCGAAGGAAGCTTGAGGCCGGTGGAGAGCAGAGGCTCCTCCATACGATCCGCGGCGCGGGCTACGTTCTCCGCGTATAGGACGATTCCGGTCCGCTGGCGCTTGGCCGGCGGCTCGGCAGCCCTCACGTTCGTCATCCTCGCCGCGTTCGCGGCGCTCGTGGGAGTGCTCACGACCAAGCAGGTCCGTGGAACCTTTGACAACGAGGTTCGCTCGGCCGCCGACCGGTTGGCCCGGGAGCTCAGCATCTACTGGATGCCGAACGGCAAGCAGCTCGAATGCGCCAACGCCTCCCCTGATCTGAGCGACTTCGCCTCCGGGGAGCACGCCCAGATCAGGGTCTACAGCAGTCGTACCGGCAGGCTGCTCTGCTTCCAGGACGCGGCAGCCACCCGCAAGACGGCCCGGCAACTCCAGAATCTGCCCAGCTTCCCGCCACCCAGCGGGCCGGGGATCGATTCGCAGGAGCTGGGGTATCGAGTAAGGGTCGATCAGGTTCACGTGCAGGGCCCCGGGCCCGACCATCAGGTTCTGCTCCTCTACGCCCGCCCGCTGTCTGACCTGGACCACACGATCGCCCGGGTGCAGTTCTTCCTGCTCCTGGGGGTGCTTGGGGGGACCCTCCTGGCCCTACTGGCGGGGCTGGCCACCGCTCAGCGGGCCATCCGTCCGATCGTCGAGCTGACCGAGGCAGCCCGGGAGATCGAGCGCACCCGCGACCCCAGCCGCCACGTGCCGCTGCCCAAGGCCGACGACGAGGTGGCCGAGCTGGCCCGAACGCTCGAGGGGATGCTTCAGAGTCTGGACGCGGCGCGCAGCGGCACCGAGGCCATGCTCACCCGACAGCGCGAGTTCGTGGCCGACGCCTCACACGAGCTGCGCACCCCGCTGACCAGCGTCCTGGCCAGCCTCGAGCTGCTCTCCGAGGAACTCGAGGGCGAGCAGGCCGACACCGCGCAGGCCGCCCTGCGATCCGCCCGGCGGATGCGCCGGCTGGTGGGCGACCTGCTGCTGCTGGCCCGGGCCGATGCCAAGCGGTTTGCCACGCGGGTGCCCACTGAGTTGGGGGACGTGCTGATGGAGGCCGCCTCGGAGATAGGCCCGGTGGCTGAATTACATCACCTGATCATCGACGCGCAACCGGTCAGGCTTTCGGGCGCCCGGGACGACCTGCACCGCATGGTCCTGAACCTGCTCGAGAACGCCGTCAAGCACACGCCTCCGGGCACCCGGATCGTCGCCTCCACAGCGAGCTCAGGCGGGGACGCGGTGGTGGCGGTGGAGGACAGCGGGCCCGGTATCCCCCCCAATCTGGCCGATCGGGTGTTTGAGCGCTTTGTCCGGGGCGGCGGCGACGGCGCCCGGGGCTCAGGCCTGGGCCTGTCGATCGTGCGTGCCGTGGTCGAGTCCCACGGCGGAGCAGTGACCATCAGCACCGGCCAGGACGGAACCGGCACGCGCTTCGAGGTCCGGCTGCCCACCGGACGAGTGGACCCCGAGGCCCCGCCCTCGAACGGCTCTGAACGGGCCGAGGGTCCGGCCGAGGACGCCTACACCTCGACGACGACCGGCAGCACCATGGGCCGACGGCGGAGGCGGTCATAGACGAACGCGGCCAGGTCGTCGTGCAGCTCCTGCTGGAGGAGACCGATCTCGCGGATCCCGTCGGCCACCGCTCGGGTCAGGCAATGCTCGACCTCGTCGCGAATCTCCTCGACCACCCCATCGGCCTGCTCGATGAAGGGCACGCCCCGGAAGATGACCTCGGGAGCCACGACCGATTCTCCGGTTTGCTCGGAGACGGTCGCCACCACGATGAAGATGCCGTCGTCGGAGAGCATCCGGCGATCGCGCAGCGCCACGTCCGCCGGATCACCGATGTCGACCCCGTCCACGAAGATCATGCCCGATTGCTCGGGCTCTCCGAAGCTGGCACCCCCGTCGTCGATCTCAAGGGGCAATCCGTTCTCACCAGGGAAGACTCGCTCGGGATCGATGCCCACGGCCGCCGCCAGCTGGCCGTGCAGGTGCAGGCGCTTGTGGTCGCCGTGAACCGGCATCACGTAGCGGGGTGAGAGCAGGTTGAGCATCAGCTTCAGCTCCTCCTGATAACCGTGACCGGAGGCGTGCACCGGCGCCTCACGCGGGGTGATCACCTCGCATCCGATGTGGTAGAGCCGGTCGATGGTCTCCCCCACGGCCCGCTCGTTGCCGGGGATCGGCGTAGCCGAGAACACCACCGTGTCGCCCCGCCGCAGCTTTATCGCCCGATGGTCGTTGTGAGCCATCCGGCGCAGGGCGGACAGCGGCTCGCCCTGGGAGCCGGTGGAGATGACCACCACCTTCTCTTCGGGCCAATCCTCCACCTCCTGGGGCTGGATCAGGATGCCCTCGGGAAACTCGATGTGGCCGAGCGAGCGCCCGATATTGACGTTCTTGCGCATCGAGCGGCCCACAAGCGCGACCTTGCGCCCCAGCGCGGCGGCGGCGTCGACCACCTGCTGGACGCGGTGGATGTTCGACGCGAAGCTGGTCACGATGATCCTGCCCTGGGCCCGGGAGAAGACCTCCTGGAGATGAGGCCCGACCTCGCGCTCGGAGGGAGAGAAACCGGCGCGGTCGGCGTTCGTGGAGTCTCCGCAGAGCAGAAGCAGACCGTCCCGGCCCAGCTCGGCCAGCCGCGAGACGTCGGCCGGGAGGCCGTCCACCGGGGTCTGGTCGAACTTGTAGTCGCCCGTGACGAGAACCCGGCCGAGCTCCGTGCTCACGAGAGCCGCGCAGGAGTCGGGGATCGAATGGGTCATGTGGACCAGCTCGACGGTGAAGGGCCCAAGCTCCAGCTCGTGCCCGGGTGCCAGGTCCTCCACGGGCACCTCTCGGAGCCGGTGCTCGTCCAGCTTGGAGCGGGCCATGGCCGTGGTCAGCCGGCCCCCGTAGACCGGGAGGTCCTGGCCCAGCTCGCGCAGAACCCAGGGAAGCGCTCCCAGATGGTCCTCGTGCCCGTGGGTGACCACGATGGCCTCCACGTCTTGCACCCGCTCACGCAGGTAGCTGAAGTCGGGCAGGACGAGGTCGATTCCCAGCATGTCGCTGGTCGGGAAGCGCAGCCCACAGTCGATCACGACGATGCGCCCGTCGTACTCGATAACCGTCATGTTCTTGCCGATCTCGCCCAGGCCGCCGAGCGGGAGGACGCGGAGCGCGCCGCTCACGTGCCAGGCCCTGGGCGCAGGACCGCGCCGCTCACGCGGGAAGAGCCTGGAGCAGGCCGTGCCGCTCCAGCATCAGGCGCACCACCCCCAGCTCGCGCTCGTCGAGCTCGACGTAGGGGAGCCGTGGAGGACCCACCGGCAACCCGATCAGGTTCAGGGCCGCTTTGGTCGAGCAGGCGAGCGGAGCCACCGCCAGGTCCCGGTAGACGTCGTGAAGTGAGGCGTCGATCTCGCGCCGCTGCTCGGGCTCATCGACCATCCGGCGCAGCTCGGGGCCAAACAGGTGACCGGCAACGAGGATCCCTCCCGGCTCGCCCATGTCGAGCACGTCGGCGAACAGGTCGTCGTTGCCGGCGTAGATCTGGAGCCCATCGATCTTCGCCAGGTTGTCGGCGTTTGACTGCTTGACCGCCTCCACGTGCTCCAGCTGGGCCAGCTCAGCCAGGAGATCATTGGGCATGTCCGACCCGGTGCGCTGGGGGATGTTGTAGAGGACAATGGGTCGGTCCGTGGCTTGGTTGACCTCCTCGTAATGGCGGACGATTCCCCGGCGGCTCGGACGGCTGTAGTAGGGATTGACCGAGAGCAGCGCATCGGCGCCCAGCTCGGTGGCCCGCTCGGTGAGGTGGACGGCGTGGCGGGTGTTGTTGGACCCCACCCCCGCGATGATCGTGCAGCGATCTCCCATCTCCCGGACCGCCAGCGCGATTATCCCCAGCTGCTCCTCGTCGCTCAGGGTGGCGGCCTCGCCCGTGGTCCCGCACATGACGAGCCCATCGGCGCCGTGTTCGACCAAGTGATGCATGAGCCTGACCGCCGCCTCCTCGTCCACACGTCCGGCAGGGTCGAAGGGGGTGACCATCGGGACCAGAACGGCTCCTAGCTCGGCGGGCATGGGGCGATTATCGCAGGCTGGTGCGCCAGCCGAAGGTGGGCTTTACGCCACTCCCGTCGGGACAGCCCGTCCTGATCAGTAGCCCTTGGCGCCTGTCGTCTGCTTGATGTGCTTGGTGATCTGGGTCCCGGTGGGCTCGATGGCGTACCACACCCCGCCGGCAGAGCTGAGTCCCTGCCCGTGGTCAGTGCCGGCGATCTGGTCGACCTGGTAGTTGTAGAGCGGCCAGCCGTTGTAGGTGACCACACGCCCTCCCGATGGGTCGGGGAGGCTCGAGACCAGCGACGCCTTGACGGCGCCCGAGACCGAGGGCTTCTGGCTGGCGCCGATCTTGAGCGGTGGCCAGACCACGGCACAGCTGCCCGTGCACGTGACCTTCTTGGCCCTGTCCGGTACGAACGTGTAGAGCGTGCGTCCCTGACCGCTGACCAGGATGGTGCCGAGGCCCTTTATCGATCGCGTTGACAGGGCCACGCTGCTGGAGCTCGATGAGCCGGCGGCGCCGGTCGAGGAGGTGCTGCTGCTGCTCCCGCAGGCCACCGCCACGAGGGCCAGGGGAATGATTGGCAAACCGAGTCTGAATAGCTGTCTCACGAGCCACAGAGTACCCAGGAGGGCGTAAGGACTCGCCGAGGCGCTCCGAAGAGCACGTGAAGACTTCGCTACCGTCGCGGGCGGTGAGCTACCCCGAACTGGAGGCCCGCCGCAGGGCGCGAGCCCAGGCTCGCCGTGCCCGGGTCTGGCGCCGGCGCCTGGCCGGGCTGGGGTCGCTCGTCGCTGTGCTCGTGATTGTGGGCGTCGTGATCGCCGCCGGCACAGGCGGAAGAGGCTCCGCCGCTTCCCGTGCACCGCGCACCGGGCGTAACACCGCCCCGCACCACCCCGCCGCCGCGAGAGAACGGGGCATCCAGGATCGCGGAACCGGCAAGCCCGGACACGCGATCGTGCCAATCCTCATGTACCACGTGATCAACCCGCCAATCGCCAACGCGCCCTATCCCGGGCTGTACGTCCCAAGGCCCGAATTCGCCGCCCAGATGCGGGCCTTGAAGGCGGCGGGCTGGCACGCCGTGACGATGGACCAGCTCAGGGCGAACTGGACTCGGGGGGTGCGGTTGGGACCGGGCAAGCCCGTCGTGCTCAGCTTCGACAACGGCTATCTATCCCAGTACACGAACGCCATGCCGGTTCTCAAGCGGCTCGGCTGGGTCGGGGTGGAGAACATCCAGCTAACCGGGCTGCCCCCGTCCCAGGGCGGCCTGACCGAGGCTCAGGTGCGGGGCCTGCTCGCCGCTGGGTGGGAACTGGATACGCAGGGAATCAGTCATGCTGACCTGACCACCCTTGACCCGTCGGGGCTGCACTACCAGGTGGCCACCGCTCGCCGGATCCTGCGCCAGCGCTACGGGGTGCCGGTGAACTGGTTCTGTTACCCGTCGGGGGACTACGATCCAACCGTGATCGCCGCCGTGCGTTCGGCCGGATTCGTCGGCTCGACGACCGTCGTGCCGGGGTGGGCCAGGCGCGCGGATGACCCCTATCGCCTCCCGCGGCTGCGCGTCCTGGGCGGGACCAGCCCCTCACAGCTCCTGGCCGAGATTGCGGGTGCGCAGTCAGCCTCTTCCCCTCCCCCCTCCTACCCGTGATCCACCTTCTCCCGATCGCGGACGCCGCCTACTCAAACCCGATTCATCTGGGGGAGTTCCTGCCGCCCGTCATCGCGGCGGCGCTGTACCTGACCCTCTACGCGCGGCGTCTGCGAACGCTGGCGCGCGAACGGCGTCCGGTCCCCGGCTGGCGGGTCTGGTGCTTCGTGGGGGGAGTGGTCCTGTTCCTGGGGGTGCAGATCGGGCCAGCCGATGACCTGGCTGACTCGCTGCTGGTGGCTCACATGGCCCAGCACATCATCATCGGTGACATTGCCTCGCTGCTGATCGTGCTCGGCCTGACCGGCCCGGTCCTCGCCCCCCTCCTCCACTTCCGGATCACGCGTCCCATCAGAGTGGCGGCCAACCCGGCCGTAGCGCTCGTTCTCTGGGCCGCCAACCTCTATGCCTGGCACATCCCGTTCTTCTACCAGGCCGCGATCAATCACGACCTGGTCCACTCGCTCGAGCACGCGGCGATGCTGTGGTTCGGAGCGCTCCTCTGGCTGGCCCTGATCGGGCCGCTGCCCAAGCCGCGCTGGTTCCAGGGCTGGGGCACGCTGATCTACGTCATTTCCGTCAGGCTCCTCGGGGCCGTCCTGGCCAACGTGCTGATCTGGGCCCAGACGGTCTTCTATCCCGTCTACAACCTGCGCGACGCCTCGTATGGAGTGAGTGCCCTGTCGGATCAGAACCTGGCCGGCGGGCTGATGATGATCGAGGAGTCCCTGCTCACGGTGATCCTGCTCGCCTGGCTGTTCTTCCGGTTCGCCGTGCGGGACGAGCAGCGGCAGGAGCTGGTGGATCTGGCCGCCGAGCACGGCGTGGCTCTCAGCGAGGAGCGCGCCGCCCGCGCGGCGGCCGCCGGTGAGACGGAGAGGCTTCGCGAGCGAATTCTCAGCGGATCCACCCACGAGGATTAGCGGTTGACGGGAGCCTCCGGCGGCGCGACCATTCCGGTATGAGCCGCGGCCGTGAGGAGTCGATCGCCCGCGAAGTCGATGCCCTGCGAGCCGCCGTCGAGGGCGAGGCCTGGGCCACCGAGACGGCGCTGGACGCAGGCGCCTTCCAGGATGCGCGCCGGGGGGCGGAGCTGCCCGGCCACGATGAGCTCTGCCGTCAGCTCACGGCCCTGCGCCACCGGGTGGACCGGGCGCCCGCGGCCACCGAGAGCCCGGGCGAGCTGCGGGCGGAGCTGGCCACGCTGCTGTCCTTTGCCCAGACCCTGCGAGCTGACGCCGCGGTCTGGCGCGCCGGGGTTCGCCTGGCGGTCGCGGAGCTGGAGCGCCACGAGGTGGCGGCCCGGCAGGAGCGCGAGCGGCTGGCGGCCGAACAGGCCGAGCTGCTGCGCCGACGCGTCGCGCTGCAATCCAAGATTGATCAGGAGGCGGTTCGCATTGCCGACAGCAAGCGCGGCGAGTGCCGGCGCACGCTCCCCGTCATCACGCTGCATCCCGGGCTGACCGTCTCCTCGATGACGGTCTCCAGAACGCGGCGGCATTTCCGATCGGTGAAGCTCTGGCTGGTCACGCTCGATGACACCGGCCACGACGTGCTGGTCAGGCCCGACTGACGGCCGCCTCGTACGCTGGACCGCATGGAGCGATGGCTGGCCGATGAGCGCAACGTCCGCGCCTGCGCTGTTCTCGGCGCCGTGGCCATCGCCTTCTCGAGCATTCTCGTGCGGCTCAGTCACGCCTCGCCCTCTACGGCGGCCATCTTCCGCTGCGCGTACGCCCTGCCCGCGCTCGGGCTCCTCACCTGGCTGGAGGACAGACGCTTTGGCCCCAGGTCGTGGCGCGAGCGCCGAGTCGCCGTCGCGGCGGGAACGTTCTTCGCCGCCGATCTGATCCTCTGGCACCACTCCATCGCGGATATCGGCGCGGGACTTGCCACGGTTCTGGCCAATGTCCAGGTCGTCCTGGTTCCGCTCACGGCCTGGGTGTGGTTATCGGAGCGTCCCGGCCGGCGGATCCTCGCCGCCCTCCCGCTCGCCTGCCTGGGCGTGGTGCTGATCTCGGGAGTGCTGGAACACGGCGCCTACGGTCACAACTCGACCCGAGGAGCGATCTATGGCATCGCAGCCGGTGTGGCCTATGTCGGCTTTCTCCTTCTGCTCCGCCGGGGCGGCGCGGACACGCGGCGTCCATCGGGCCCGTTGTTCGACGCCACGCCCACCTCGTGCCGAGCTGGCCGGGTGCGGCGTGGCTCATCACTCTGGCGCTGACCTCGCAGGTGATGGGCTGGCTGCTCATCACGATCTCGCTTCCCCGGCTGCCGGCCGCTCTCACCTCCCTGCTCCTCACTGTCCAGCCGGTGGGCTCGGTGGCATTGGCCGCCCTCATCCTGGGCGAGTCGCCGACCGTCCTCCAGTTGGCGGGCGTGAGCCTGGTCCTGGCCGGTCTGCTGGTGGCCACCGTGCCCCGCACCAGCCGGAAAGCCACCATGGCTTAGGGGCTCTGTCGGGTAAACCCCAGGATCAGCTCTGCCGTCTGCGCCGGGACATCCAGCTGCGGACAGTGCCCCACCCCGGGGAGCTCCACCCACTCGGCCCCGGCCAGGCGCTCGCGGTAGCGCACGGCCGCCCGCGGCCAGGTGAGAAGCCTGTCCTCGGTACCCCACACGATCCGCACCGGGCAGGTGATCCGCTCGGTCTCGAGGGGATAGCCCGACCGGCGGGCCAGCGCGATCAGGGCCTCCGCCCCCTCGCAGCCCGCCGCGCCCCGTATCTGGTGGGCGAGTAGGTCGGGCGGGATGTGCTCGAACTGGGAGGTCGTGTATTCCGTGGCCCTTCGCCGTCCCTCCGGGGTGGAGACGATCTGATCGGCGTACGGCGCGGCCCCCTGGACGAGTTGCCGCATCGTGGTGAAGTAATCGAGCCGCTCCCGAATCATCGGATCACCATCCACCCATCCTCCGGCCGGTGACAGGGCCACCACCTTGCGCGCCCGGCCCAGGGCGGCGAGCTGGAAGGCCACCCAGCCGCCCAGTGAGTTTCCGGCCACGAAGGCCGTGTCCCACCCGGCGTCGTCCATGGCTTGACCTGCCGCCGCCACCAGCGCCTCGTTATCGAGTTCATCGGGCAGCGGCGGCCCGCCGGCATGTCCGGCCAGCGTGGGAGCGAGAACGTCGTGGTGGCGCTCCAGCAGGGGCATCACGAGCTCCCAGGTCCGCCAGGTATCGGTGAACCCGTGCAGGCAGAGCAGCGGCGGCCCTTCCCCCCGGCGGTGGACCGCCGCAAAGGTGCTCACATCAGCTTCTCGAGCCCGATCACCGGGGAGTCCTCGAGCTCTGCGACCCGGCGGATGGCGAGCAGGACGCCCGGCATAAAAGACTCCCGGTCGATCGAATCGTGGCGGATCGTCAGCGTCTGCCCGACATCCCCAAGGATCACCTCCTGATGGGCCACCAGCCCGGGCAGGCGCACCGAATGGATCGGCACCTCCCCCAGCTCCGGCGCCGCCCGGCTCATCAGCGCGGCGGTCCGCGCGGCCGTGCCGCTGGGCCGGTCAACCTTGCGGTCGTGGTGTAGCTCGATGATCTCCGCACGGGCCATGTGCGCCGCCGCCTGCTGGGCAAAGCCCATCATGAGCACCGCCCCGATGGCGAAGTTTGGCGCCGCGAACACGTTGGCCGCCGCCGCCCGGAGGTCCTCGAGCTCCGCCGGGTCAAACCCGGTAGTTCCGATGACCACGTGCACTCCGGCGGCCACCGCCTGATGGGCGTTGGCCACGGCTGTCTCGGGAACCGTGAAGTCCACGAGCACGTCGGGCCGCTCGCCGAGAGCCTCCTCCAGGGTCACGCCCAAAGCGGGATCAGCCCGGGCCACGATCTCCATGCCCTCCGCGCCCTCCACGGCCAGGCACACCGTCTGTCCCATCCGGCCGGCCGCGCCGGCCACGGCCACCCTGATCATGTCCTGACCGCGCTCGCGCTCAGGCTGCCCACAGCGTCCTGGAATCGCTCCTCATCCGGACCGATTCCGGCTGCGGTCAGCCGCTCGGGTGCCCAAAGCTCGTGGACCAGCGCCTCCAGGTCCTGGCGGGTCACCGCCTCTATCCGCTGCACGACCTCGTCGATCGAGAGCAGCGGCTCGCCGGCCAGCACCTCAGAGCCGAGCCGGTTCATCCGCGCCCCGGTGGACTCGAGGGCGAGGACAACGCGTCCCTTGAGGTTCTCCTTGGCCCGCTCGACCTCCTCATCGGATCCCGGGTCGGCGCGCAGGCGCTCGAGTTCGCGGCCCACCACGGTCATGGCCTCCTCCAGGTTCTCCGGCCGCGTTCCCAGGTACAGACCAACCTGGCCGGTGTCCTGGTAGGCGCTGGTGAACGAGTACACCGAGTAGGCCAGACCGCGCTGCTCGCGGACCTCCTGGAAGAGGCGTGAGGACGAGGTTCCGCCGAACAGCGTGTCGAGGACCCGAAGGGCGAAACGGCGCTCGTCGTGACGCGAGATGCCAGGACTGCCCAGACAGACGTGGTACTGCTCGGTGTCCTTGCGTTCGAACCGCCTCCCTGGCGGCGGGACGGTGGGGCGCGTGGGCGAGCCGGGCCGAGCCGCCGCATCGTCTCCGGGGCCGGACAGGCCGCCCACTCGCTCGGCAGCCAGGCCAACCAGCTCATCGTGGTCCACCGCTCCAGCGGCGGCGATGACCACGTTGGCCGGGAAATACCGCGCGGCGTGGAAGCGGGCGATCTCCTCGGCGGGCGTCTGGGCAATCACCTGGGCCCGCCCGATGATCGCCCGGCCCAGCGGATCGGACCCGAATACCGCCTCGCCGAACACATCGAACACTCTTTCCTGGGGATCGTCCTCATACATGGCGATCTCCTCCAGGATCACCTCACGTTCGGCGTCGATCTCCTGAAAGGTGGGCCGGAACACCATGTCCGCCATCACGTCGAACGCCTCGGGCAGATGCTGGTCGATCAGCCGGGCGTAGACCGAGGTGGTCTCCTTTCCCGTGCCCGCGTTCAGCTCCGCCCCCATGGCGTCGAAGATCTGGTCGATCTCCAGCGAGCTGTATCGACGGGAGCCCTTGAACAGCAGATGCTCGATCAGGTGCGAGAGCCCGGCCTCCTCCTCGGACTCAAAACGCGAGCCCGTGGCGATCCACAGGCCCAGCGCCACTGACCGCACCGAGGGCATCGCCTCGGTGACGACGCGCAAACCCCCGTCAAGCGTCGCCATCCGGTGCTCCTGGATCATGCGAGCAGGACGGCGGCGCTCGATGGTAGGCCGGTCAATGGACTAGGAGCGCGGGCGCTCCGGATCCCGGTCGCGCACCCGGCCGCGATCCCGATCTCGATCTCGATCTCGATCGCGGTCTCTGTGGCCGCCGCGCCCCCCGCGGCCGTCGCGGCCGTCTCGACCACCGCGGTCGCGGTCCCGCCTGGGCGGGCCGGGATCTCCGGTTCCCACGCTGGCCAGCTCCTCGGCCGTCTTGCCCATCACCTCTGGATCTTCAGCCAGGCGCAGCCCGATCCGCCCGCGTTCGCGGTCCACCTCGACCACGCGGACGGCCAGCTCATCGCCGCGGTTGAGCACATCCTCCACGGTGTCGATCCGGCGGCCAGGCGCGATGTTGGAGATGTGCAGGAGTCCGTCGGTGCCCTTGGAGAGCTCGACAAAGGCTCCAAAGGCAGTGGTCTTCACGACCTTGCCGGTGAACTCATCACCCACCTCGACGTCCTTGGTCATGGTCCTGATCCGATCGACCAGGGCATCGCCGCGCTCGCCGTCGGCGGCATAGACCAGCACCTGGCCATCCTCGGCCACGTCGATCTGGGCCTCGAACTCCTCCTGGAGCCCGCGGATGGTCTCGCCACCCTTGCCGATGAGCAGCCCGATCTTTTCGGGCTCGATCTGGATGGTGGAGATGCGCGGGGCGTGCTTGGACAGCTCGGCCCGGGGCGCGTCGATGACCTTGGTCATCTCCCCCAGGATGAACTGGCGCGCCTCCTTGGCCTGGGCCAGGGCATCGCGCATGATCTCGAAGGTCACTCCCGTGATCTTGATATCCATCTGGAGGGCGGTGATGCCGCGGTCGGTCCCCGCCACCTTGAAGTCCATGTCTCCCAGGTGGTCCTCCACGCCGGCGATGTCGGTGAGGATGATGTAGTCATCCCCCTCCTTAATCAGGCCCATGGCGATTCCGGCCACCGCGCGCTTGACCGGCACGCCGGCGTCCATGAGCGACAGCGTCGAGCCGCACACCGAGGCCATCGACGAGGAGCCGTTGGACTCGAGGATGTCCGACACGATCCGGATCGTGTACGGAAACTCCTCCTGGGTGGGGATCATGGGAACCAGGGCCCGCTCGGCCAGCGCACCGTGCCCGATGTCGCGGCGCTTGGGTCCCCGCATGAATCCCGCCTCCCCGACCGAGAAGGGCGGGAAGTTGTAGTGATGGAAGTAGCGCTTGGCCGTCTCCAGCCCGAGCGTGTCGAGCCGCATCTCCTCGCGGGTCGTGCCCAGCGCCACAACGCTCAGGGCCTGGGTCTGGCCGCGGGTGAAGAGGGCGGAGCCGTGCGTGCGGGGAGCGACCCCGACCTCGATCGAGATCGGACGGATCTCATCCGCGCTACGGCCGTCGGGACGCTTCTTCTGCACCGCGATGCGTTCGCGGATCAGTGTCTTCTCGAGCTTGTCGAAGGCCAGCTGGGCCTGGGCGCGCCGCTCGGCATAGCCCTCGCTCTCGGGGTCGCCGGCGTACTGGGTCAGGATCTGCTCCTCGACCGTCTTGCAGGCATCCTGGCGATCCAGCTTGTCCTCAACCTGGGTGGCGGCGTCGAGCGCCGCGCCGTGCGAGGACTTGATCTGCTCGGCCAGGCCGGGATCGACCTCAGGGGCCTGGACCTCGAGCTTGGGCTTGCCCGCCTTCTCGGCCAGCTCGCGCTGGATGGCGCACAGCTTCTTTATTTCCTCGTGGGCGATGTCCAGGGCA
This sequence comes from uncultured Solirubrobacterales bacterium, assembly GCA_963838865.1. GTDB lineage: Bacteria > Actinomycetota > Thermoleophilia > Solirubrobacterales > Solirubrobacteraceae > Palsa-465. The sequence continues at coordinate 98,578 of CAWISN010000001.1, forward strand.
TCGAGGATCTCGGCCTCGGGCACCTCGTTGGCGCCGGCCTCGACCATCAGGATGGCGTCCTCGGTCCCCGCCACGATCAGATCCAGGTCGGTGTTATCGACCAGATCCTCCTCCTTGGGGTTGATCACGAAGTTGCCCTCGATCTTGCCGATGCGCACCGCGCCCACGGGCGTGGGCAGCGGGATCTGGGAGATCATCAGCGCGGCTGACGCCCCGTTCATGGCCAGGATGTCGTAGGGGTGCTCGTGATCCACGGAGACGGGGATGGCCACCAGCTGGGTCTCGTACCGCCACCCCTTGGGGAAGAGCGGCCGGATGGGGCGGTCGATGAGGCGAGCGGACAGGGTGGCCTTCTCGCCGGCCCGGCCTTCGCGCTTAAAGAACGAGCCGGGAATCTTCCCGGCCGCGTACATCCGCTCCTCGACGTCGACAGTCAGGGGCAGGAAGTCCACATCACGGAGGTTCCCCGCGGTGGCGGTGCACAGCACCATCGTGTCGCCCGAACGGACGACCACTGCACCGGAAGCCTGCTTGGCCAGCTTGCCGGTCTCGAACGAGATCTCCTCGCCCCCGACTTCCACGGCGACATGGGTTACGCCGTCAGTCATATTCAATTCCCTTCTTTCTTCGCCGTTCGGTAGGCGAAGCGCTTCGTTTTCTATCTAGTTCCGAACATGGTGATGGTAGCCGAGGCGCTGAGGTCGGGCGCTCAGTGCGCCGTGAGGCCCTCGACCTGCGCCACCGCATCGCTTCCGGCCAGCATCCGGTCGGCGGTGAAAATCGTTGGCGTGGTCACCACGCCGGCCCTCAACCCGGAGGTGAAGTCGGCCCGCACTCGGGCGGCCACGGCATCGCTGCGCCGCTCGGACTCGAAGCGCTCCAGGTCAAGGCCGAGTCGCTGCGCCCGCTCCCACAGGTGCGGATCCTCCAGACGTCCCTGATCGGCGAACAGGAGGTCGTGCATCTCCCAGAAGCGGCCCTGCCGTGCGGCTGCCTCGGCCGCGCAGGCGGCGGGCCACGCTCGCGGGTGGCTGGTGCGGACCGGGAAGTGCCGGAACACCCGGCGCACGTCCAGCTCGTTCAGTTTCACGCTCAGGGCGGCGCAGAACGGGCACTCGAAGTCGGCGTACACGATCAGGGGCTGCCCGTCGGGGCGGCCGCCGATGTGATCCTCATCCGATGGCTCGGGCACCGGCGCCGAGCCCAGCTCGGTCAAGATGCCCTGGGGAGACCGGCCAGCCCGTCGAAGATCAGGTTGGCTCCGGGAAGCTCGGTGGGCGACGGAGCCAGATAGCTCCATTGCACCGTTCCGTCTGGGGCGATGATGACCAGCGCACGCTGGGAGAAGCCGCCGGGATGGTAGGCGCCGAAGGCCCGGGAGACTGCACCCTTGGGCTCGAAGTCAGACAGCTGCTCGATGCTCACTCCGAGCTTCTCGCGGAACGCCTTCTGTGAGTAGAAGGCATCGCAGGAGACCCCGTAGAGCGTGGCCCCCTGGAGCTCGAACTGATCCAGTACCTCCTGGTACAGGCTGAGCTGATCGGTGCACACGGCGCTGAAGGCAAACGGGTAGAAGACCAGGACAGTGGTCTTTCCGAGCACATCGGCACGAGTGAATTCCTTGCCGTCCTCCCGGCGCAGGGTGAACTCGGGGGTCGGTGTCCCGGGTGCGATGATGCCCTCGGTGGTGGCGCTCATGCTGGATGCAAAGCGGGCGGCCTAGCGGCGCAGGCCGAGTTCGCGGACCAGAGAGCGGTAACGCTCCACGTCGCTGCGCTGAAGGTAGTTGAGCAGCCGGCGCCGGCGCCCGACCAGCATGAGCAGACCGCGGCGAGAATGGTGGTCCTTGCGGTGGGTCCGCAGATGCTCGGTGAGCTCGTTGATGCGCTCGGTCATGAGCGCCACCTGGACCTCGGTCCGGCCAGTGTCCGAATCGCTCTGGCCGAACTTCTGGACCAGCTCGTGCTTTCTCTCCTGGGTCAGGGTCATGCCGCGGCGAGGGTAGCAGGGCGGGGTTGGCCTGCCGCGACTACCGCTCCTGGCAGAGCTCGCGGACGCGCTCCACGTCGCGCTGCATCTGCTCGACCAGGGCCGGGACGGATTCAAAGCGCCGCTCCCCCCGCAGGCGAGTCAGGAAGTCCACCCGGACCGTCCGGCCGTAGAGATTCATGTCGCTATCCAGCACATAGGCCTCGATCAGCACGCCCCGCCCGGTGCCGAAGGTGGGCCTCACCCCCACGTTGACCGCCGCGCAGGCGCCATCCAGGCGGGCCTGGTAGATCCCGTGACCCGGATGGACCAATGATTCGTCGGGGACGATGTTGGCCGTCGGGAAGCCAAGCTCGCGGCCCCGCCCCTCTCCGCGCACGACCTCACCGCGGTACTGGAAGGGCCCGCCCAGCATGCGCGCCGCAGCCTCCACCTCACCGACGCCGATCAGGGCCCGGATGCGGCTCGAGGACACCACCTCGCCATCGACCTCCACCAGCGGCACCACCCGCGTCTGGAACCCGGTCTCCTGGGCCAGGGTGCCGGGGTCGCCGGCGGCCAGGTGACCGAAGCGGAAGTTCTCCCCCACCGAGACATGTGTGGCCCCCAGCCGCCGGACCAGCACGTCGTCGATGAACTCCCGCGGAGTCTGCTGGGCGAGAGGCTCGTCGAAGGGGATGATCACGAGCTCCTGCACTCCGAGCTCGGCAATCAGGTCCGCCTTGACCTCAAGTGTGGTGAGGAGCTTGGGCGCCGCCTCCGGACGGATCACCGCCAGCGGGTGGGGATCGAAGGTCAGCACCGTGTCGCTGCCCCCGATCACCTCGCGGTGACCCAGATGCACTCCGTCGAACTCACCCACGGCCACGCGGCGGGGCCGCGGCTCCACCTCGGCTAGCTGGGTTACCCGCATGGGCGGCGAAGCGTAACCGGCGGAGGAAGGGGCCGGGCTAGGGTGCGGATCGCAAGACCACCACCGGTTTGACCCGTCCCTCTGCCTCGTGGCGGGCCAGGGCGATCAGCCCGGTCTCGTCGCTCAGCCTGATCACCCCGGTCGGCGCCTCCGGGCAGGACACGCGGGCGCCATGGGCGACCTGCTCGGCCAGCCCGGGTTCAAGCCGGACCTCGGGCAGGAAGCCAAGCGCCTCCTGGAGCGGAACGATTAGATCGGGATCCGCCCGGGCCACATCGAACTCCCCGATCCGGGTCCGCCGCAACTCCTGGCAGTAGGCATCACCCAGCTCGGCGATCAGCGAGCGGACGTAGGTCCCCGAGGAGCATTCGATCAGAAAGCCGCGGCGCTCCCCTGCGCGCCAGGTCTCCTCGAAGCGGCAGACCTCGATCTCCCGCTCGGGAATGTCGACGGGCTCCCCGGCCCGGGCCAGCTTGTAGGCCCGCCGGCCCCCGATCTTGACCGCCGAGTAGGCGGGCGGTCGCTGGCGCAACCGGCCCACCGGCAACTCCAACTCTCCCTCCGGCACGCGTCCGGTGACCGTGATCTCCCCCTCCGGATCGCCCGTGGTCGACACCGCTCCGAACCGGGCCACCACCTCGTAGCGTTTGGGCAGCTCCATCAGGAACCGTTGCACCCGGGTGGCGCGGCCGACCAAGACGATGAGGAGACCGGTGGCAAACGGGTCAAGCGTGCCCGCGTGACCAACCTTCACCCCTCGCCCCAGGCCGCGGCGCACTGCGCTCACGACATCCGAGGACGTGGGGCCGCCCGGTTTGTCGTACAGGATGATGCCGGCGGGAGTTTGGTCCCGAGCCGGCGTGACACCGGGCATGTTCGGGCTCAGGTGGACGGCGCGGAGGAGGTCAGCTGGGCGTCGATCTCGCCGACGAGGAACTCGACCAGCTCGTTCCAGGCCATCGTTGTGGCGAAGCCGGCCGCCTGGGGGTGGCCGCCCCCTCCCTGGACCCGGGCGATCCGCGAGACGTCGATGCGCTCGTCGCCGGCCCGCAGTGACACCTTGCGCTCGCCGTTGCGCCCAGCCCCGATGCGGTCCCGGACCAGGGCGGCCACCGCGGTGCCGTGAACAGCGCGGAGATGGTCAATCACGCCCTCGGAATAGCTCTCATCTGCCTCCGCGGCGGCGAAGTCCGCGGCGCTCAGCTCCGTGGCAGTCAGGCGGCCGGAGTCATAGCGCTTGACCTTCGAGAGCCCCCGGGCCAGCAGAGCGAGCTTGCCGTAGGGCACGTCCTCGTACACCCGGCGGTAGATGGTATGGGGCTCCACGCCCGCCTCGATCAGGTCGGCCGCCATGATGTGGGCCCGGGCCGTTGAGTTCTCGTACATGAAGCGGCCCGTGTCCGTGATCAGCGCCACGTAGAGCGCCGCGGCGATGGCGAGCGTGGGCCTCACGCCGAGCGGCCCCATGAGGTCCCACACGATCTCTGCCGTGGACGAGGCTTCCGGGTCCACCAGGTTCACGGTTCCGAACATGTTGTTGTCGTGGTGATGATCGATGTTGACCGTGTGCATCCCTGGGCGGTGGAAGGCCTTGGCCGGGTTGCGCTCGAGGTTGCCGCAGTCCAGGAACACAATGGTGCGGTCGTCCAGATCTTCCGGTGGCTCGGTGAGCAGATCTGAGGTGTCCAGGAAGGCGTACTCGCTCGGCAGCGGCAGCTCGCGCCGATCAATGAACGGCTGGCAGTCCTTTCCCAGGGCACGGAGCACATGGGTCATTGCCACCAGCGACCCCAGCGCGTCGCCGTCGGGATTCTCGTGCGTCACCACGACCAGCTTCTCGGCCCGGCGGAGCTCCGCCAGGACCTGCTCGCGGCGGGAGGAGAGGCCGTCCTCAGCCATCGAGCTCCGGGCCCGCATCCAGAAGCTCGGAGATACGCATCCCGCGATCCGTCGACTCGTCGTAGTCGAAGGTCAGCGTGGGGGTCCGCTTGAGTGAAAGCTCGGCGGCGATCCGGCCCTGAAGGAGACCATGGGCTGAGCGCAGACCTTCCAATGTCGCGGCCCGGACGTCCTGCGCTCCCAACACGGTCACGAAAACGCGAGCGTGGCGCAGATCTGGGCTGGTTTTAACGCCGGTCACAGTGACGAATCCGATGCGAGGATCTTTGAGGTCCGTGGCGATGGCATCGCTCAGGACCGCCCGCAGCGCCTCATCGACGCGACGCATGCGGCCGCTGGCCATCCTAGACCCCTTTGCCCAAACGGGCTCTAAAGGTGAAGAAAGCCTTCACGCTCGAGATCTTCCACGGACGCGAGCACTCGCTGAACCCCCACCCCATCGGGGCAGCGCGCCTGGAGCCAGCGCTCCACCCCGTCGGTGGCGGCGCTCAGCGCCGAGAGGGAGCCTGAGGTCAGGGCGGCGGTCAGCCGCGCTCGCTGCCAGAGGTCGTGATGGTCCACCTCGGCCACCGCTGCACCCAGCCTGGTGTGGAGCTGGGCCTTGATCGAGGACAGCTCCCGGCGCTTGCTCTTGAGGCTTCCCGCCTCCGGGAAGTGGAGATCGACCACGAGCAGGGCGACAAAGCCCTTGCCAGACATGGCTCAGACCAGGGCCCGCTCGACCTGCCGCGTGGTGAATGTCTCGAGCACGTCGCCCTCCTTGACATCGGCATAATCGCGCAACACGATTCCGCAGTCGTAGCCCGAGGTCACCTCGCGGACGTCGTCGTTGAACCGGCGCAGGCTGGCGATCTCGCCCTCATAGACCACCGTGCCGTCACGGATGAGGCGCACGCGCGAACCGCGCGTGACCTTGCCGTCGATCACGTGGCAGCCGGCGATCGTGCCCACCCGCGAGGCCCGGAAGGTTTGCCTGACCTCGGCCGTGCCCAGAACCTCTTCGACCTCCTCGGGGGCGAGCATGCCCTGCATGGCGTCGCGCAGCTCTTCGATGGCCCGGTAGATGACCGAGTAATGGCGGATCTCCACCCCCTCGCGCTCGGCCACCGAACGCGCGTCGCCCACGGGGCGCACCCCGAAGGCCAGGATCACCGCATCGGATGCGGAGGCAAGCATCACGTCTGATTCCGTGACGGCGCCCACCGCGGCCCGGATCACATTCACGGACACCTCTTCCTGAGGCAACTTGGCGATCTCATCCTGGATGGCCTCCAGCGACCCGGCCACGTCCGCCTTGAGAACCAGATTGAGCTCTTGGATGCCGCTCTTGAAGATGTCCTCGAGAGAGACCTTCTTGCCCGCCCGGCGGGCCAGAGCCTCACGCTGGAGGCGGATCCCTCGCTCGGTGGCCAGCTGACGAGCCCGGCGGTCGTTCTCGACCGCCCGGACGTGCTCGCCCGCCTCAGGGACCCCGTCGAAGCCCAGGACCTCCACCGGCTCACCGGGCAGCGCCTGGCTCACCCGGTTGCCCATGAAGTCGCTCATGGCTCGCACCCGGCCCCAGTGGGCGCCGGCCACGAGCGCGTCGCCCACCTCGAGCGTGCCCCGGGAGATGAGGACGCTGACCACGGAGCCTCGCCCCGGGTCGAGCTTTGACTCGATCACCGTGCCGGAGGCCGGCGCGTCGGGGTTGGCCCGAAGCTCCTCGACCTCGGCCATCACGAGGATCGTCTCGAGCAGATCGTCGAGGCCGTCCTTGGTCTTGGCCGAGACATCCACGAACTCGGTGTCTCCCCCCCACTCCACGGGCTGAAGCGTCAGTCCGGTCATCTCGGTGCGGACGCGGGTGGGATCGGCCCCCTGCTTGTCAATCTTGTTTACGGCGACCAGGATCGGCACCCCGGCCTCCTTGGCGTGGTCCACCGCCTCCTGGGTTTGGGGTTTGACGCCATCGTCGGCCGCCACCACGATCACCGCGATGTCGGTGACCCGGGCGCCGCGAGCCCGCATGGCCGTGAACGCCTCGTGGCCTGGCGTGTCCAGGAAAGTGATCGTTTTGCCGTCGTGATGGACCTGATAGGCGCCGATGTGCTGCGTGATGCCGCCGGCCTCGCCAGCCGCCACCTCGGTCTCACGCACGGCATCCAGAAGCGAGGTCTTTCCGTGGTCGACGTGGCCCATGATCGTCACCACGGGCGGACGAAGCACCAGGTCCTCCTCCTGGTCCTGGAACACCGGCTCCTGGACTTCCTCCTCAGCGGTGTGGACGATCTCGACGTCCTTGCCCAGCTCCGCCGCCAGCACCCCGATGGCCTCATCGGACAGAGTCTGGGTCAGGGTCTTCATCTCGCCCAGCGCCATCAGCTTCTTCATGACCTCGGGCACGGGCACATCGAGGTACTCCGCCACGTCCTTGACCGTAGAGCCGGAATTGATCCGGATCGCAGGCTCGGCGCCGGCGGGCCGGGTGGCGGCGGGCCGGGATTCGGCCTCCTCGTCATAGACGCCGCGGCGGCGGCGGCCCCGCCGCTGGCGGCGCGGCATCTGGTTGCTCGGGGGCGGTGCGCCACCGGCGGCTCGGCGGGATGCTTGGGAATCGATGACCACGCGGCGGCGGCCTCCGGCCGCCCCGGGGGCGCGCTCGCCCTGCAGAGAGTCTCGGGTGGGGCGCTTGTGATCAGTCCGCGCGGGGGCGGGCTGCGCCTGGGCGGCCGGCTGCTCGGCCGCGGCCGGACTGGGCGCGCGCGGTGGGGGCGCGGCGGTTGCCGTGGCGGGCTTCGCAGCCGCAGGAGGCGCCGTCTTCAGCTCGGTCGTCGCCGCACCCTGCCCATTGCCCAGGACACGCGCCGCCACCTCCTCATCCACGTTGGACGAGGCGGCCTTCACCTCGACTCCGGCCGCGTGCAGACGGGCCAGCAGCTCCTTGGCCGTGAGCCCATGCTCCTTGGCTATCTCGTGAACGCGCTTGGCCATCTAATTCAGGCGGCAGCCCCTCCTGCGGGTTGGGTGTCGGGCGCGGGCTCGGTGTCGGGCTCGGGCTCGAGCTCGGGCTCGGGCGGCTCCTGCGCCACCGGGACCTCTAGGACCGGCTCTGCCTCCTGCGCAACGGGCGCCGGCGCCTCCTCCAGGACGGGAGCGGCCTGTTCCTCCTCGGCAACGGGCGCCGGAGCTTCCTCCGCCGCCGGAGCGTCCTGGTGCTCGAGTTCCTGATGGGCGGGCAGGCCGCAGTAGCGTGAACCTGGGAGGGCGGCGTTGGGGCAGCGGCGGCCGTTGGCCAGGATCGCCGCGCAGCGGCCCTGCGTCTCCTCGTCGTCGTAGCCCTGCTCGGCCTCCTCGGCGGCGAACTCGGTCTCCGAGCGAATATCCACTCGCCAGCCGGTCAGCCGGGCGGCCAGCCGCGCGTTCTGTCCCTCACGCCCGATGGCCAGCGACAGCTGATCGTCGGGCACGATCACGGTCGCCTGTTTGCCCGCGTCATCCACCAGCACCTCCCGCACCCGCGCGGGTGACAGTGCCTTGGCCACGAAGCGGGCCGGCTCGTCGTTGTAGGGGATGATGTCGATCTTCTCGCCGCGCAGCTCGGAGACCACCATGCGGACACGCGATCCGCGCGGCCCGACGCAGGCGCCCACCGGGTCGACGCCGTCCACGTGCGAAACCACCGCGATCTTGGACCGGTAGCCCGGCTCCCGGGCCACTCCGGTGATCTCCACCAGGCCGTCGGCGATCTCGGGAACCTCGAGCTCGAACAGCTGCTTGATCAGCTCCGGGTCGCGGCGGGACACGATGATGCTCGGACCCTTGGTGGAATTCGAAACCTCCTTGATGACCGCCTTGATGCGCTGGGAGTGGTCATAGCGCTCGCCGTCCACCTGCTCTGACTTGGGCAGCAGCGCCTCGACGCGCTCGCGGAGCTGGACCAGGGTGTACCGGGAGTCCGATTGCTGGACGATGCCGGTGATGAGCTCTCCCACCCGGTCGCGGTACTCCTCGAACATCATGTCGCGCTCGGCCTCGCGAATGCGCTGGAGGATGACCTGCTTGGCCGTCTGGGCCGCGATCCGCCCGAAGTCGTGCGGTGTCACGTCCTCGGTCTCGATCTGGTCCTCGTACTCCTTGAGCTTCTCCATGTCGAGCTCGGGCTCGGGTGGTTCGCGCAGGTCCCCCGTCTCCGGGTCAACGGTCGGCTGGTCGTCGACAACCTCAATCAGCAGGTGCTCTTCCAGCTCCTCGGGGATCTTCAGCTCCCACACGATGAAGTCGCCGCTGTCGCGATCCATCTCCACCTTGGCGTAGCGGGCGGCGCCCGGCTGCTTCTTGTAGGCGGACAGCAACGCGTCCTCGAGCGCCTCCATCAGCTTCTCGGATGAGATGTTCTTCTCCGCGGCCAGGCCGCGGACTGCTTCGAGGATTTCTCTGGACATGCTTCAGTCTCCCGGGATCAGGTTCGAGCGGACTATCTGCTCGTAGGGGATCGTGACCATCCCGTCCGGAGCCGCGATCGTCACGTCACGCTCAGACGCGCCCACCAGCTCCCCGGTCAAGCTCTTGTGATCGCACTGAGGCTCGCGCAGTCGCACCCTGGCCCGGCGGCCGAGAAAGCGGTTGTAGTGCTGCGGCTTGGTCAGCGGCCGGTCCTGGCCGGGCGAGGAAACCTCCAGGGCAAACCGGTCCCGATAGCCATTCAGGTGACCCGATACGCGCTCACACAACGAGAGCGTCACTCCGTCCGGATGGTCGATGAACAGCCGGAGCGTGCTCCCCGACACCTCCACTAGCAGCACCTCGACCTCCGGCTCGGTAACAGCCAGATTGCTCTCAATCTCGGTCTGCAGGGGTATGGGGGTCATCTGCTCCTCCGTATACACAAAAAAAGCGGGCCAACGCCCACTTCCGGGGTACTACCACCGGGAAGCGCCCGGCGCGTCTGAAGGTCAGGTTAGCACTGCGCGTAGGGCCGTAACCGGCCGCTCAGAGCCTCTCGAGGGCCGGGAGAAAGGACTATTTGGGCGCGTCAACGGTCGAGCTGGGGCGTTGTTTGGCGCTGGATGTCGAAATGCCGACACTCAGCGCCAGAGGCGGACGTCAGGACCCGCCGGCCGCCCGGGCTCGGGCCCGGTCGCGGTAGAGCCGGTAATCGCGACGCCCGGGCTGTAGACAGGCGGCCAGCGCCAGCGGTTTACGTGCCTCGGCGTGACGGCCCAGCATCTGCAGCGAGCGCCCGAGACAGAAGAGCGCGTAGTCGTTGGTCGGGGCCCGGTCGATCACCGCCTCGAACTCCCGGGCGGCCTGCTCGTAGCGCTGCGCGCCAAACAGGGCCCGCCCCAGCGCCTCCCGGATCGAGGTCTTGTCCGGGGCCAGGTCACGGGCCCGGGAGAGCGGGATCGTGGCCTGGTGGTTGTGGCCCGCCTCCAGCAACCTGGTCCCCCGCTGAAAGAGGTCGTACACGTCGTCCATACCTGAGATTCTAGGGGCGGTGAGAGGCACCCCAGCGGGGTGGCAGAGCCCACCAGGCGCGGGCCCGACCGACAATTCCCAGACCCTGAGCCAGGGCCGCCCGCAGCGCGCGCCGCTGGCGCAGCGACGGCTGGTGACTCACCCCGGAGAAGCGACCGAGCCGCAGAGCGCGCACGTAGGCGGCCGCCTGCGGCCAGTCGGTCTGGAGGCGCCCCTCCAGCCCGGCCAGCGTGGTCGACTTGGGCAGCGGCCTCCCGCTGCGCACATAGGCCCGCGCCAGCTCGGCCACGTGATCCTGCCCCCTCCGGGCCCGGGTCAGTATCGCCAGAGCGAGAAGCAGCGCGCCCAGCAGGGCCAGAGCGACGATCCAGGCCACCCCGCCTCCAGACCCCGTGCCCCGGTGGGAGGCGAGACGGGCGGCCGGCGCGGAAGAGCCACCTCGGTCGCGGTGCGCCAGCGCCAGCCGGGAGCGCGGCGTGTCCCCGCCGAGTGGCCCGGTGGAAGCAGGGCCAAGATCTCGCAGTGCCGGATCGGCGCTCGGGGTGGGGTCAAGCCGCACCCATCCGTAGTGCGGGAACCAGGCCTCCACCCAGGCGTGCGCGTCGGTGTCGGTTAGCAGCCAGCCGTGCGTGGAGGTGTCATAGGTGCCGTCGGTAAAGCCCACGGCCACGCGCGCCGGCACGCCCCCCATGCGCAGCAGCAGGGCCATCGCTCCCGCGAAGTGCTGGCAGTATCCCTGCTTGGTGGAGAACAGGAAGTTCTCCAGTGGATAGGGGCTGGACTTCGTGTGCAGGGTGTAGGTGTAACCGTGGCGCAGGAAGGCCGCGACTCGCTCGAGGTAGGCATAGGGGCTACGCGCCCCATTGGCCAGGCGCCGGGCCAGGGCGAAGGCCTCCGCGTAGGGAGACGAGCGCAGGATCTGGCTACTGGCTGCCAGCCCGCCGGCGGCCCGCGAGCCGAAGGGCGGGAAGACCACGTTGGTCTCGGGTATCGGCTTGACGGTGGAGCCGAGGGGCGGCCCGGGCAGCGACCCAGGCAGGGGGACCAGAATCGACAGATAGCTCGCGGCGATGGCCGTCGGATACGTGACCCCGGCGCTGCGCAGCTGGGCGGCGGAGGGGTGTGGCGAGTACACCCTGACCCGGTAGGACTGGCCGGGATCCATCCGGCCGGCTGTCTGCCAGCTGCCGGCGTCGTACCCCGGTATCAAGGCATCGGACAGGTGGGTGGGCCGGTAGGCCGACCCGGAGGCGATCACCTTGGTGGTGCTCATGAGGCGCAGCGTGACCTGGATGGTCTGGGTCCAACGGCGCAGGGCTGCTGGACTGACGCCCGTCTGCCAGGAGACGGTGGGAGGGTTGATCGGCGCAGTCCACCCCGAGCCATCGAACTCGGTCCAGGTCAGCCACCTTCCAGTAATCCGCGTGGGGGGCCTGCACCTCCGCCACCGTCTTGCCGGTATGGGGCCAGTTGAGAGGGCCGTATCCCTGGGCCCAGTCGAACGTCTCGACGCCCCCCGGGGCCAGGCTGGTGGCCAGAGCCCGGTAGTTGATCCATGCGTGGTGGCGGTCGAGGCCGGGGGCCAGGGCGAGGGCCAGTATGGCCACGGTGAGACACGGCGCCACGACGGCTCCCAAGCGCCGCGAGCGAATCCGCTCGCCCCACATGAAGAGCACGAGCAGTGCGAAGAGCAGAACGCCCTCGAGGTAGGCCAGGCGCGGACGGAGAAGAGTCGCGGGAATGACCGCCAGGGCCACGAGCGGGAGAGCGGCGCCGGCCAGGCGAAGTTGGCCCCGCTGCCTGGGCACGAAGGTGAGGACCAGGGCGGCGTCCAGCAGCAACACGGCCGCGCCCAGCAGGACGGTCATCCGAACCCACTCGTTGACCCCTATGTAGGGCAGGGTGATGCCCGGAAGGGCACTCAGTCCCTGTCCGATGGCGTTGGCGCTGACCGAGATCCGGAGGTGAACTATCCAGCCCAGGGGCAACCCGGCGGCGGCCAACGTTAAAGCGGCCACCAGCACCGCCAGCGGAACCGCGAGCAGCCGGTGCCTGCGAGCCAGTGCGGGCCCGGCCACGGCAAGTCCCGTGCTGAGCAGCAGCATCCCGGCCAGACGGGCGCTGGTTCCCCCGGAGAGCAGTGACCCCCAGCGGTGGACGCCGTAGAAGCCGAGCAGGAAGAACGCCAGTGCCCGGACCCCGGGGTGCTCGTCTCGCTCGCGCGCCGCCGGCTCTGCCCAGGCCCGCGACCCAACGCGTCCGGGTAGGACAGCGACCTGAGTGGAGCTCACGCCGCGACCTCGTTCGGCCGCCTCGGCTGCACCGCGCCGAGCGGGAATCCCGCGCAGCCCGACACCTCCAGGGCGGGCGCCAGCCGCTGCCCGTCGGACAGCGCGCGGGGCAGGACCAGGATCAGCCCGCGCCGCGCGGCCAGCGCGCCCGGAGTCCGCAGCTGTCGGGCCGCCACGTAGAAGATCGCCCCGGCGCGGATTCGCTCGGACAGCATCGGGGCAGGACTGCCATCGCCGCCCTCCACCAGGGCCAGGCGAGCGTGCGCCTCAGGCCAGGCGCATAGATCGCGTCCCACGTGCAGCGGGCGTCGCTGCCCGGGTAGCAGCAGGTCGCAGCCGAATCGCCGTGCCAGCTCCAGCGTGAGCGACGCGGCTGCTCGCACGGCGCAGTCCAGCAGCTCGCGCGGCCCGGCCGAGCGGGCATCCAGGAGGACCAGCGGGCTGCTCTCCGCCTCGGCCAGAAGGCGCCGCTCGAGGAGGCCGGCGCCCCGGGCCAGGGCCGGCCAATGGATCCGGGAGGCCGGTGTGCCCGGCCGATAGCCCCTCACGCCATCAAGCTCGGTGGCGCCGGTGGGTTCGGGTGAAGCCGCCCCCCCGGGGCCGGGTAGACCCGTGCGCCCCCCGTCCCCGAGCCAGGAGATCCGCTCGGTCCGGGGCAGGACGAGCAGTTCGTCCCCCGGCCCGGAAGCACGACACGTGACCTCAGCCAGCCCGAGCTGGTCGGCCAGGCGAAGGCGGGGCGGGGCAAACACCTTCCGGCCCCGGGTGGAGAACCGGGAGACGATCCGCAACTCGACTCGCCGGGTCCAGACGGTGCTGGACACGGCAATCGGGCCGCCGGCCAGTGGTTCGCTCACCTCAGCGCCCGGCAGGCCGAGCCAACTCGAGAGCTGGATGCGGGCCTCCACGGGCTGCTCTTCGACCACCCGCTCGGCCTCGAGCACCCGGTGCAAGCTCGCCCCCTTGCCGGCCAGCCAGATCCAGATTACGCTGAGCGCCACCAACAGGAGCATCGCCACCGCGGGCACGAACAGCGTGGCAGCGTCAAAGGCAAAGGCGGCCAGCAGGAGGCCCGCTCCGGCGAGGGCCACGGCCGCCGCCCGTCTCACGTCACCGCGACCCTATCTTGAGGTGCTCTCATCACAGCGCACGCACCGAGGCGACGGCATCGGCCACAACGTCATCGGCCTGGCTTCGTGGTGAGCCCGGAGCCAGAACGAGCCGGTGGGCCAGCACGGGACGGGCCAGCGCCTGCACATCGTCGGGGAGAGCATGGTCGCGTCCCTGCATCAGGGCATTGGCCTTGGCCGCCCGCAGGAGCATGAGCCCGGCCCGGGGACTTGCTCCCAGATCGACCCGGGGATCCTCCCGGGTGCGCCAGAGCAGGCGCACCACGTAGTCACGCAATGCCGAGGAGGCATGCACGCGAGCGGCCACGCCCTGGGCAGCCAGCACCTCGCCGGCGTCGCCCACGGTGCCCAGCGAGAGGACCCGGTCGCCCGCCTGGTGATCGGCCAGCATGCCGGCCTCGGCCTCGTGCGACGGATATCCCAGGGAGATGCGGGCCATGAAGCGGTCCACCTGGGCCTCAGGGAGGGGATAGGTCCCCTCGTACTCGATGGGGTTCTGCGTGGCCAGGACCAGGAAGGGAGGGGCCAGCTCGTGTGTCTGGCCATCCACCGTCACGCGGCGTTCCTGCATGCACTCGAGCAGCCCCGATTGGGTCTTGGGAGACGCGCGGTTGATCTCATCCACCAGAACGATGTTGGCGAACACCGGACCGGGCCTGAACTGAAAGCGATGCTCGCGCTGGTCGTACACGTTGGTGCCCACCAGATCCGCGGGCAAGAGGTCGGAGGTGGCCTGCACCCGGGCGAAGGAGGCGTCGATGGAACGGGCCAGGGCCCGGGCCAGGGCGGTCTTGCCCACGCCCGGGTAGTCCTCCACCAGCACGTGCCCCTCGGCGAAGAGGGCCACCAGGAGATGCTCCAGCGTGTCCGGGCGGATCTGCACCGCCGCGGCGATGTTCTCGGCCAGACGCCGTGCCAGCGCGGCCGCGGCCTCAAATTCTTGCGGCGCTGCCTGCGTGCTCTCGAACGCTTCCATCCTGCTGTCCCTCCCGTCGCCGCTGTACCTCATCGAGGATTGCCTCGGCGACCTCTTCCTTCGGACCTCGGGAGACGTGGCGCTCCCCATCGGCGCTGACGATCACGACCTCGTTGTAGCGGGCATCGAACCCGATGTCCATCCGGGAGATGTCGTTGACCACCACCATGTCGATGGCCTTGCGCTCGAGCTTGCCCTTTCCGTAATCCACAGCATCCTGGCCGTGCTCGGCGGCAAACCCCACCAGCACCTGGTCAGGCCTCCGCCGGGCGGCCAGCCCGCTGAGAATGTCCTCCGTGGGCTCGAGCTCGATCGGCCCGGGCGGTCCGTAATTTTTCTTGAGCTTGTGATCCGCCGGCTCAGACGGGCGGAAGTCCGCCACGGCGGCCGCCATGAGGAGAACGTCGGCGGAGGGGAACTCGCGCTCGCAGGCGGCCAGCATCTCCGCCGCCGTGGCCACCTCAATAACCGACACGCCCGCGGGCGGCGGGACGGCGAGATGGGCCGCGACGAGCGTGACCCCGGCGCCGCGAGCGGCGGCGGCCGCCGCCAGGGCAACGCCCATCCGACCCGAGGACCGGTTGCCGACGTAGCGTACGCTGTCGATCGGCTCGCGCGTCCCTCCGGCGCTGACCAGAACCCGCACTCCCGACCAGGCGCGCCCGAACCTGCTGAGCAGGGACTGGCAGACCTCGAGCAGCTGCGCCGGCTCGGCCAGCCGGCCCAGACCATGCTCCCCGAGTGAAGCCAGCTGGCCCTCGGCGGGCGGGATGATGACCACGCCCCGCTGGCGGAGGGTCTCCAGGTTCGCCTGGGTGGCGGGATGGCGGTACATACGATCGTTCATGGCCGGCGCCACGACCACCGGGCAGTCGGCGGCCAGCGCCGCGGCAGCCAGGAGGTTGTCCGCCTGCCCGCAGGCGAGCTTGGCCAGCGTGTTCGCCGTGGCCGGGGCGATCAGGTACAGCTCGGCCCGCTGGGCCAGTGCCAGGTGGCTGATCGGCAGCTGGGTTGGAAGGTCCTCCCCGGGATAGGCCCCGCGAAGCGGGTCGGTTTCGAACTCGTCCGCCAGCACGGGCGCGCCGGTGATCGCCTCAAACGAGGCCCTTCCCACGAACCGCTGGCTGGCCTCGGTCTGGATCACGCGGACCAAGTGCCCGGCTTTGACCGCCAGCCTCACCGCCTCCAGCGCCTTATAGGCGGCGATCCCGCCGCTCACCCCGATGAGCAACCGGGCCATCTCAGTTGACCCGCGTCCGCGGCTCCGCTGACTGACCTACCGGTAGTGGTACTTCAGCTTGCCCTGCGCGACTTCCTCCAGGGCAATCGTGAGGTAGTTCTTGGAGCGTGTGTCCACCATGGGCGGCGGAAACTCGTCGAACGTTCCCTCACCCAGGTTGTGGTAGTAGGAGTTGATCTGGCGGGCGCGCTTGGCCGCCACGATCACGCTCGCGTAGTCCGAGTCCACATGCTCAAGCAGCTTGTCGATGCGCGGTGAGATCAATTGGTGTCCTTTACCGGGGGTTTTTCTCAAGGACAGCGTAGCGCCCTACCGGCTCTCCGGTTTCAGGCAGGCCTGCACGATGTCCACCAGCTCGTCGATGGCCTCGTCGAGACGGTCGTTCACCACCACGTGGCCGAACTCATTCTGGGCCTCCAGCTCGCGGTCGGCAGTCCGAAGGCGAGCCTGCATCTGCTCAGGACTATCGGTGCCTCGGTGGGCCAGTCGGCTCCGCAGGGCGTCCTTGGAGGGCGGAGCGATGAACACGGCCACCGCCCCGGGCATGGCCTGGCGGATCTGGCGGGCTCCCTGGACCTCGATTTCCAGGACCACCGGGACGCCGCGTTCCAGACGGCTGGCAACCTCCTGGCGCAGGGTGCCGTAGCGCTGGCCGGAGTAGTCGGCGTGCTCGAGAAAATCTCCCGCAGCCACGCGCTCGGCGAACTCAGCGGAGGTGAGGAAGTGGTAATCCACGCCGTTGCGCTCGCCCGGGCGCGGAGGCCTGGTCGTGGCTGAGACGGTCAGCTCGAGCTCAGGCAGGCGATCGCGCAACCCACGGATGACCGTTCCCTTGCCGACTCCCGAGGGGCCGGTGATCACGAATACCCTGGCCATGGCCCCGGTGGGGTTGGCTGGTGCTGAGAAAACCTCAGCGGCGGCGCATGAACGCCACGAGCTCGCGGCGCTGGCGCTCGGATAGGCCGCCCACGGTCTTGGAAGGCGAGATCTTGCACTGCGTGAGGATCTTGTTCACCTTCACTCGCCCGTACTTGGGAACCGCGAGCAGAAGATCGAAGACCTTCGCGGTTTCCAGATAGCCCGGAGGCGCCAGCAGCAACTCCTCAATGGGCTGACGTCCGCCCTTGAGATCACGCTTGAGCTGGGCCCGGCGGGTGCGAATGTCGTTGGCCCTGGCCAAAGCCTCCATACGCTGTACGTAGGAGCGCTCAGGGGCAACGGTCGGCTTGGTCAGCTGTTCAGAGACCGGCGGCACGGGCGGCGACTATACATCTTGGCGTCGGTCGATCAAGGCTAATTCGCCGAATTCGCCTAGACCTCAACCTGAGGTCTAGCAATGTCGAGCATGGTTGCGAGGATCACCAGGGTTTGCAAGGGGTTTCGGCGCGTCCCAGTACCGCGCTAAACCCTTGCCTGCCCGGCCGCGATCGCGCTCTTTGCGAGAAGTTCCGCGAGTTCAGAGGCGATTCGCCGCCCGGCGGCCGGATCACGGAAGTTCTCGGTCCCCACAGCGACCAATGTGGCCCCTACGCCGAGGAGGTCGAGCGCGTCCTGGCCACTGGCCACTCCGCCCATGCCCACGACCGGAATATCCAGCGCATCGGCCACCGCCGCCACCTGGGCCAGCGCGATCGTGCGCACGCCCGGCCCCGAGACTCCCCCGGTGCCCGCGCCGAGCCAGGGCCCGGCCGTGTTCGGGTGCAGGGCCATTCCCCGCAGTGTGTTGATCAGCGACACGGCGTCGGCGCCGGCTTCCTGCGCCGCCCTTGCCACCGCCACCACATCGCCTGCGTTGGGAGAGAGCTTGACGATCAGCGGCTTGGTGCTGCGCGGGCGCACGCGGGACAGCAGGGCGTCGAGCTCATGGGGATCCGCCCCCATCACAAGGCCGGTCTTCACGTTGGGACAGGAGACGTTGAGCTCCAGCGCCGCCACCTCCCCCTGCTCGGAGCAGACCTCGACTAGCTCGGCCATCTCCTCGGCGCTGAAGCCCATGACGTTGACGATCAGGGGCACCGGTAGATCGGCCAGCCTGGGCAGGTCGCCCGCCAGAAACTGCCGCAGCCCCTTGTTGGGCAATCCGATCGAGTTCATCAGACCGCTGGACAGCTCCCACAGCCGAGGTGGCGGATTGCCCCCCCGGGGTGCCAGCGTGACGGTCTTGGTCACGAAGGCGGAGAAGGGAAAGCGCTCGAGCAACTCATCCCCGAACGCCACCCGAGCCGCCAAGGCGTCGAAGGTGCCCGACGCATTCACGACAGGATGCTCCAGCTCGATTCCGCAGAAGGAGACGGTCAATGCCCGGCTCCCGGAATTGCCGCGGTGTCGAGCTGGTCTGCCTCGAGTACCGGCCCATCCAGGCATAGGCGCACGTACCCCTGGCGAGTGGGGACAGCACACCCGAAGCAGGCGCCAAAGCCGCAGGCCATCCCGGACTCGAGCGCCAGCTGGGCGGGCACCTGGCGCGCGGCGCAGAGCAGGCGCACCGCCTCGAGCATCCCGGGGGGCCCGCAGGCGTAGACCTGGATCTCACGCCCGGTCAACTCAGCGTCCAGCAGGTCCGTGACGGGGCCGTGATGCCCCACCGAGCCGTCATCGGTGGCGAGCTGAACCTCACGGAGCAGATCCCCTCCATGGGCGCGGCCTCCGTCACGGAAACCGAGCAGCGCGCGGGCCCTCGGGGTCAGCGCGTCCTGGCAGATGGCCAGCGGGGCGATGCCCACTCCGCCCCCCACGAGAACGGGCTGGCGATCCTCGCGGGGCGGCCGGAAGCCCTTCCCGAGCGGGCCGACGAGCAGCAGTTCGTCGCCCAGGCGAAGCTCACACAGGCGCTTGGTCCCGGGCCCCACGTCCTCGATCAGGAACTCGAGGTCGTTCGTGCCGGCCGGCGCGCGCAGGACGCTGAAGGCTCGAGGAAGGTAGGGACGGCCGGCCTCTCCCCCTCCCCACCGCGTGGCTGCGGTGAGCATGTAGAACTGGCCGGCGGCGGGGCGGGGGCCAACGGGATCGCTGACCGTGAGCACGACGTAGGGGCCGTAGGTGCGCCGCTCGGTGACGGAGGCCGCTCGGCGGCCAAAGGGAGCCTGGACGCGTGGCTCGGCCAGCTGCTCTGTGGCGGTCAAGCCACCACCGAGTCAGAGGCCTGCGCCACCTGACCGGCCTGGTGGATCTCCTGGAGCGAGATCACTCCAGGCGCTCCCCGGCGAGCGGCCGAAATGGCTCGCGCGGCGGCCATGGCGCCGGCCATCGTCGTGATGCAGGGGATGCCGCGGGAGATGGCCGCCGTGCGGATCTCATAGCCGTCGGTGCGGGCGCCCGTTCCCACGGGCGTGTTCACGACCAGATCCACCTCACCGTCCTCGATCCAGTCCACCACGTGGGGCGACCCCTCGCCGATCTTGTTGATCGTTTCCGCCGGGATGCCCATCTTGCGGATGGCCTGAGCCGTTCCGCGGGTGGCCACGATGCGGAAGCCCAGATCGTGCAGGACCGTGGCCACACCCGTGGCCGCCGGCTTGTCCCCATCAGCCACGGTGATGAATGCGGTGCCGCCGTCAGGCAACCCGGCGCCAGCGGCTGCCTGGGCCTTGGCGAACGCGGTGGGGAAGTCCCGGGCGATGCCCATCACCTCGCCGGTGGAGCGCATCTCGGGTCCCAACAGCGCGTCCGCCCCGGCAAAGCGGTTGAACGGGAGCACAACCTCCTTGACGCAGACGTGCCCGTTGCCGCTGCCGTGCTGCTCCTCCCCCAGATCGAGGTCGGCCAGGCGCTCCCCGAGCATGATCCGGCAGGCCAGCTTGGCCAGTGGGATCCCGATGGCCTTGGAGACGAACGGCACGGTCCGCGAGGCGCGCGGATTGGCCTCCAGGACATGAAGGCCATCATCGCCGTGGATTGCGAACTGCACGTTGAGCAGTCCCACCACCCCCAGGGCACGGGCGATGCTCTCGGTCTGCTCCTGAATCTGGGCCACCATCTCCTCGCCCAGAGTGTGCGGGGGAAGCACGCAGGCGGAGTCCCCCGAGTGGATCCCGGCCTCCTCGACGTGCTGCATGATTCCGGCCACCCAGACGTTTCCCTCGGCGTCGCACAGCGCGTCCACATCCACCTCGATGGAGTCCTCCAGGAACCGGTCCAGGTAGATCTGGGTCCCGACCTGCGTGCCCACCCGCTCCAGGTAGTTGCGCAGCCCCTGCACGCTGTAGACGATTTCCATGGCGCGCCCCCCCAATACGTAGCTGGGCCGCACGAGCAGCGGGAAACCCACCTGAAGCGAGCATTCGAGCGCCTCCTCGGGCGAGGTGGCGGTGGCAAACGGAGGGGCCTTGTAGCCCAGACGCTTGAGCAGCCCCCCGAACCGGGAGCGGTCCTCGGCTAGGTCGATGGCCTCGATGCTCGTCCCGAGGATGGGCACGCCGGCGGCGTGAAGCCCGGCGGCCAGCTTGAGCGGCGTCTGACCCCCGAACTGAACGACCACGCCCTCGGGCTCCTCCACCTCGCAGACGGCTAGGACGTCCTCGAGGGTCAGGGGCTCGAAGTACAGCCGGTCCGAGACGTCGTAGTCCGTTGAGACGGTCTCCGGGTTGCAGTTGACCATCACCGCGTCCCGCCCCGATTCGCGCACGGTCTGCACGGCGTGCACGCAGCAGTAGTCAAACTCGATCCCCTGGCCGATCCGGTTTGGTCCCGAGCCCAGGATGACGACGCTCGGCCGCTCGCCCCGGGCGACCTCGTGTTGGAGCGCCCTGGGACCGGGACGCTCGTGGCTCGAGTAGTAGTAGGGCGTCTGGGCGGCGAATTCCGCCGCGCAGGTGTCCACCGCCTTGAAGGTCCGCTCACCGGCCGCCCCGCCGTCACCGTGAGCGATGAGCTCGGCGAGTTCCTCCAGGAACCAGGGAGCGATGGCCGTGCGGGCCTCTAGCTCCTCGACGCCTACCCCCCGGCGCAGAGCCTCGAGGACCAGGTCAAACCGCTCCGCGCCTCCCTCCTCGAGCCCCTGCAGGAGCTCATCGTCCTCCGCCGGGATGCGCGCCGTGCTGTCCAGCTCGCGAGACCGCAGCGCCTTGGCGAATGCCTGCTTGAACGTGCGGCCGATCGCCATCGCCTCCCCCACCGACTTCATGTGGGTGGTGAGGCCCTCCTCGGCGCCGGGGAACTTCTCAAAGGCGAAGCGGGGCCACTTGACCACGCAGTAGTCGATGGCGGGCTCGAAGCTGGCCGGGGTGGCTTTCGTGATGTCGTTGGGGATCTCCTGAAGGCTGTAGCCCACGGCCAGGCGGGCGGCGATCTTGGCGATGGGAAACCCGGTGGCCTTGCTGGCCAGCGCACTCGATCGGGAGACACGCGGGTTCATCTCGATCACCACCACCTCGCCGCTCTCGCGGTTGACGGCGAACTGCACGTTCGAGCCGCCCGTCTCCACCCCCACGGCTCTGATGGCCGTGATGGCCTGATCCCGGAGCACCTGGTACTGCTTGTCGGTCAGTGTCTGCTGCGGCGCCACGCACACGCTGTCGCCGGTGTGGACCCCCATCGGGTCGAGGTTCTCGATCGAGCACACGATCACCACGTTGTCCGCGCGGTCGCGCATCACCTCGAGCTCGAACTCGCCCCAGCCGAGCACTGATTCCTCCAGCAACACCTGACTGATCGGGCGAGGCATTGAGGCCCCGGCCCACCACGGTTCGCAGCTCCTCGCGGCGGCGCACCACCCCGCCCCCCGTGCCGCCCAGGGTGAAGGCGGGCCGGACGATGAAGGGAAGTCCGAGCTCCTCGACCGCCGCCTCGGCCTCGGTGAGCGAATGGGCGATCGTGCTTCGGGGAACGCGCAGCCCGGCCGCGGTCATGGTCTCCCGGAAGATCTCCCGATCCTCGGCCCGGTTGATGGCGTCGTAGTTGGCGCCGATCAGCTCGACCCCGTAGCGCTCGAGCGTGCCGTCCTCGTACAGGGCCTTGGCCAGGTTGAGTGCCGTCTGGCCCCCCAGGGTGCCCAGGAGCGCGTCGGGCCGCTCGCGCTCGATGACCTGGGCCAGGGTGGGCGGGTTGAGCGGCTCGATGTACGTGGTCGTGGCCACCTCGGGGTCGGTCATGATCGTCGCCGGGTTGGAGTTGACCAGCACGACCTCGTAGCCCTCCTCGATGAGGACGCGGCAGGCCTGCGTCCCCGAGTAGTCGAACTCAGCCGCCTGGCCGATCACGATCGGGCCCGATCCGATCAGGAGGATCTTGTGAAGGTCGTCCCGGCGGGGCATCAGGCGGCGATCTCCTGGACGAAGCGGTCAAACAGGTGAAGCGCGTCGTGCGGACCCGGCCCCGCCTCCGGGTGGTACTGCACCGTGGCCCCGGGCACATCACGCAGCGCTAGTCCCTCGACCGTCCGGTCATACAGGTTGATGTGGGTGAGCTCGGCGGCACCGAAATCGGTCTCCCAGCGCACCGCCGCGTCCCCCTCGATCGTGTGCGAGCCATCCGGGCCCAGGACGGCGAAACCGTGGTTCTGGCTGGTGATCTCGACCCGGCCGGTCACGAGGTCCTTGACGGGGTGGTTGGCCCCCCGGTGCCCGAAAGGCAGCTTGTACGTCTCAAGGCCCACCGCCCGGCAGAGCAGCTGGTGGCCCAGGCAGATCCCGTATACCGGGAGGTGGCCGACCAGCTGGCGCACCGTGTCCACGATGTAGTCCAGGGCGGCCGGGTCCCCGGGGCCGTTGGCGAGAAAGACCGCATCAGGCTGGCGGTCGTGCAGCTCCCGCGCGCTCACGGTGCACGGATGGAGCTCGACCGTGGCCCCGCGCGAGCGGAGATTCCGCACGATCGAGCGCTTCACGCCCGTGTCGATCATGGCGATCCGTGGGCCGTCGCCATCGGTGGGCTCCAGGATCATTACTTCGTCCGGAGTGACCTCGCGGGCCAGGTCGCGCCCGCTCATCTCCGGCTCGGCCCGGATCAGCGCCTGCGCGTCGCTCTCCGCCATCGCCTCGGGAAAGATGCCGCCCCGCATCGCCCCCTGGTCGCGTATGTGGCGCACCAGGGCGCGGGTGTCCAGGTCACTGATGGCTGGGATACCGTTCTCGGTCAGCCAGGAGAGCCAGCCCTCCCGGCCGCGGTTTACGGCCGACCGCATGATCGCGCCCCGGCCATGCACCCTGTCTGACTCCATCGCTTCCTCGCTCACGCCGTAGTTGCCGATCATGGGGAAGGTGAAGGTGATGAGCTGACCGGCGAAGCTGGGATCGGTCATCGTCTCCTGGTAGCCGGACATCGAGGTGGTGAACACAAGCTCTCCCACCGTCGGCTGATCCGCACCACAGCCCAGGCCGTCCAACCGCATGCCGTCTTCAAGCAGGACGTAGGCAGGCCGTTGGATGTTCATCGCGCGCCCGCGGCCGGCACCAGCATCCGCTCCCGGAAGGCCACCCCGCCGATGGCCAGGGTGAGCATCACCTTGCCGTGAAGCCTGCGGCCGTGAAAGCAGCAGTTCTCCGACCGGCTCACGTATCCGTTGGCGCCGACATCGAAGCCGGCCTCCAGATCCACCACGACCAGATTGGCCGGCTCGCCGGGCATGATCCGCGGGGTGGCCAGGCCGTACAGCGCGGCTCCGGCGCTCATGCGCTCCACCACCACGCCCAGGGGCAGCTCGCCGGGCAGCACCAGCTCAGTGAACAGAGCGGCGAACGCCGTCTCCAACCCCGTCGTGCCCATCGCGGCCTGCTCGAAGGGAACCTCCTTCTCATGCCGGGCGTGGGGAGCATGGTCGGTGGCCACGCAATCGATCACTCCGCTGCGCAGCGCCTGGACCAGGGCCCGGCGATCGGCCTCGGAGCGCAGCGGCGGGTTCATCTTGAAACGGCTGTCGAGAGTCCTCACCATCGAGTCGGTCAGCGTGAGGTGATGCGGCGTGGCCTCGGCACTCACCCTGAGCCCGGCCGCCTTGGCCTGCTCGATCGCCCGCACCGATTCCACCACCGAGACGTGCTGGAAGTGGACCTGCGCGTCCTCGTAGGCGGCCAGGGCGCCGTCGCGGGCAATCATGGTCGACTCCGACACCGAGGGGATGCCGGCCAGGCCCAGCCGGGCCGAGACGGCACCCTCGTGCATCACTCCGTCCCGTGACAGCGAGGGGTCCTCCTCGTGCAGCGCAATGACGCCCCCGGACAGCCGCTGATAGGCCAGCGCCCGGCGCAGTATGCCGGCCTGAACGACGGGCTTGCCGTCATCGGTGAACCCCAGGGCCCCGGTATCGGCCAGGGCCGCCATCTCCGTCAGCTCCGTGCCCTCCAGGCCGCGCGTGATGGAGCCCAGGAAGCCAACCGGCACACGAGCCTCATACCGGGCCCGCTCCACCAGTGAGCCCAGAACAGCGGCATCGTCCACGACCGGCTCGGTGTTGGGCATGGCCACCACCCCGCAGAATCCGCCCGCCGCCGCGGCAGCCGTGCCGGTCGTCAGATCCTCCTCGTACTCCTGTCCGGGAGTCCGCAGGTGCACGTGCGGATCGAAGAATGCCGGAAACACATACTTGCCGGTGGCGTCAAACACCTCGCCGTCGTCGGGTGCGGGGAGCGAACCGGGTGAGCCCAGCTCGGCGATCTCCCCCTCCCGAATCAGCACGTCGTGGTGTCCGTCAAGGTCGCTGCGCGGATCGAGGACGTGACCGCCCCTGACGAGGAGCTCGGCACCCCGGCGGTCGGGGCCAAACAGGCGGGCGACCCGCGTCATGCCGCCACCGCCAGCAACGGTGATCCGGCCAGGAGCTCGTACAGGACCGCCATGCGGACGGCCACCCCCGCCTTGACCTGCTCCCCGATCAGAGCCTGAGGCGAGTCGATCACCTCGGCCGACAGCTCGATCCCGCGATTCACCGGCCCGGGATGCATCACGAGCTGGCCGGGGGCCAGGCGCGCGCAGTCCACCTGATAGCGCATGGCGTACTCGCGCAGCGAGGGCACAAAGGAATCGCGCATGCGCTCCTGCTGCATACGCAGGACGTAGACCACGTCGGCCTCCCCCAGGTCATCCAGGGTCACCACCGCGCGGCAGCCGAGCGCCTCGATGTCGCGGGGGATCAGTGTGGGCGGGCCACAGACGGTGACGTGCGCCCCCATGCGCCGGAGGGCCAGGATGTTGGAGCGCGCGACCCGAGAGTGCAGGACGTCTCCCACGATCCAGATGCTCGTGCCGTCGAGGGCGCCCAGGCGGCGGCGCAGGGTGAAGACGTCGAGCAGGGCCTGGGTGGGGTGCTCGTGCTTGCCGTCGCCGGCGTTGATCACCGAGGCCGACGTCCAGCCGGCCACGAGCTGGGCCGCGCCGGCATGGGGAGAGCGGATCACGATCGCCGCTGGGTCGTAGGCCGACAGGGTCTGGACGGTGTCCTTGAGCGACTCCCCCTTCTCAACGCTCGAGCCGATGGACCGTATCGATACGACGTCCGCGCTCAAGCGCTTGGCGGCCAGCTCGAAGCTCGAGCTGGTCCGGGTGGAGGCCTCGTAGAAGAGGTTCACCACGGTGCGGCCCCGCAGCGCCGGGACCTTCTTGATCTCACGGCCGGAGACCTCGGCAAAGGACTCGGCTCGGTCCAGGATGCGCTCGATGCCTGCCCGGTCCAGGTCCTCGATCGAGATCAGGTGCGGGCCGATGCGGGTCACCGCCTGCCTCCCTCGGGGCGCCGACGGCTCATGCCGCCACCCGTTCAGGAGCGGGACCTATGGTGACCTCGTCGCGGCCATCGATCTCCTCCACGCACACGTTCACCCGCTCCTGGACCGAGGTGGGAAGGTTCTTGCCCACGTAGTCGGGGCGGATGGGAAGCTCGCGATGGCCCCGGTCCACCAGGACCGCCAGCTGAACCCGGGCGGGGCGGCCGTAATCGAAGATCTCGTCGATGGCCGCCCGGACCGTCCGGCCGGTGTAGAGGACGTCGTCCACGATCACCACCGTGCGCCCCTCGGTGGGGAAGTCGAGCTGGGTGCCGTGGACGATCGGGGCGCTGGCCCGCATGGCCAGGTCGTCGCGATAGAAGGAGATGTCGGCAAACCCGACCGGAACCGACCGATCGAGAAGCTCGCTGGTCAGAGCATGCACTCGGCTGGCCAGAATGGCGCCGCGCCGCTGGATGCCCACTAGCGCGATCTCCCCCTCCCGGTTCTTCTCCACGATCTCGTTCGCGATCCGCACCAGGGTGCGGCGAATGTCATCGCGGTCGAGAATGACCTTTGGGTCCGGCAAGCTGCTCCTTCCTGGCCTCACTGGGCCCGGTTAAAGAAGACGATGAGGAGCGTATCAGCGGGTCAGGCGGTAGCCCCAGGTGAACTCGGAGAGAGCTCGGGCGCACTGGTCGCCCGGTCGGCCTCGGCGCTCGCGGCCCGGTCGGCCTCCGCGCTCGCGGCTCGGTCGGCCTCGGCGCTCGCGGCCCGGTCGGCCTCGGCGCTCGCGGCTCGGTCGGCCCACCGGACCAGCTCCGGCTCGCCGCGCTCGGCGAACGGCAGCTCGATGGTGTCGAAATCGCGAGGGACGACGGTGTTGGCGAAGATCTCCTTGGCTTCTTCGAGCAGCGCACGAGCCGGGTAGCGCGAGGAGAGATGCGTCAGGGCGAGCATTCTCACCTCGGCCTGACGGGCCAGTTCGGCGGCCTGGGCGGCGGTGCTGTGGCGCGTCTCAGCCGCGCGCTCGGACTCGGGCGCGGCGAACGTCGCCTCGTGGATGAGCAGATCGGCCTGGTAGGACGCCACCGCCAGGCTCTGGCAAGGCGCCGTGTCCCCGGACAGGACCAGCTTGCGGCCCGGCCGCGGTGGCCCCAGAACCTGTTCGGGCCCGACCCCCCGGATGGCCTCCCCGTGCTGGAGGCGTCCGAACTCGGGGCCTGGTGAGATGCCCAGACGAACCGCGGCGTCGGGATCAAAATGGCCCGGGCGCGCGTCCTCGTAGAGCGCATAGCCAAAGCCGCGTCCGCGATGGGCCACCTCGATGGGAGCGATCGTGTACCCGGGCCGCTCCAGGACTTGTCCAGGCTCGAGCTCTTCCAGCACGAGCTCGTAGGCGACGCGGCCCGCCGCACGGAGGGCGAGCGCGACCAGCTCATGCAGGCCCTGAGGGCCATAGATGGCGAGCGGGCGGTCGCGTCCCCGCAGGTCGAACGTCTTGAGCAGCCCCGGAAGTCCCAGCCAGTGGTCGGCGTGGAAATGGGTCAGGAATATCTCGTCCAGATCGAGCAGCCCCACCGAGCAAGCCAGCTGGCGCTGCGTCCCCTCGCCGCAGTCGAAAAGGATCCGCTCACCGCCACGCCGGACCAGGATTGCCGGTAGCCCACGCCGGGCCGAGGGCACCGACCCGGCGGTGCCGGCAAAGAAGACGGAGAGGTCCATCCGAGTGAGTCTGCCAGCGCGGCGCTGCAAACCGCGGGCGCCGTCGGCCACAGTTCGCGCGGGGCACCCGCGGCGGCGTGCGCCACCCGCCATAACTGCACAAACCGCCCCCCACTCCCACCGATGTGGGCTGTCGTGGTCGCTATACGACGATGGCTCGACGCAGCGATCGGCGCACCGCGAGCTTTGTAAAGCCATGGTGGTGGCGCCGACCGGCGCGCCCGCGCGACCTGAGCCGACCGGCGCGCCCGCGCGACCTGAGCGGGCCCCCGCGAAACAATTAGCGCGCCCGGCAGGATTTGAACCTGCGACTTCCGCCTCCGGAGGGCGGCGCTCTATCCACTGAGCTACGG
Source organism: uncultured Solirubrobacterales bacterium (assembly GCA_963838865.1). GTDB lineage: Bacteria > Actinomycetota > Thermoleophilia > Solirubrobacterales > Solirubrobacteraceae > Palsa-465. Next base: position 126,186 of record CAWISN010000001.1, read on the forward strand.
GCGCGGGGACGCCAAGGCTATCGCGCGCGTATTACCCTGACCCCCCGCCCGGGCGAGAGCCGATAAAGGCGGCGGCAGCCGCCAATCCCCGTGCACATCGCGATCATCTCTGACACGCACATGCCGCGCGGGAGCCGGCGGCTGCCGTCGGCCTGCCTGGATCGGCTGTCGGCGGCGGAGCTGATCATCCATGCCGGCGACCTCTGTTCGCTGCGGGTGCTGCGCGATCTGGAGAGGATCAACCCGGTGGTGGCTGTCCGAGGCAACGTGGACGACGCGGCAGCTCGGGCGGCTCTACCCAAGACGCGCGTCGTGTCAGTGGGCGACGGGATCGCGCTGGGCGTGATCCATGACGCTGGTCCGGCCCGAGGCAGGCTGGAGCGGATGCGCCGCTGCTTTCCCGAAACGGCCGCGGTGATATTCGGCCATTCACACCTGCCCCTGCACGAGCACGCCGCTGACGGGTTTCAGATTTTCAATCCAGGGAGCCCGACCGAACGACGGCGCGCTCCTCAGCGCACGATGGGCATCGCCCGCGTTCGGGAGGGCGCGGTCGAGTTCGAGCTGGTCGAGCTCGGGTCAGAAGGCTGACGGTCCGAGCCAGGTCCCCGGGCCAGGCAGCCGCGGACGGGTAGGACCCAGGAAGAGAGCAGCAGATGCAGAGGAGCAGCCGTGATGATCTTTCTCGCCGTCATGATCGCCGTCGTAATCCTGGCCTTCGCCCTACCCGGGCCGATCTCCGAGCTGCGCCGGCGCCGGCAGGCGGATGCGGTCCGGCCCCCGGACGGCAGCGGGGACTGGTGGCCTGAGTTTGAGCGCCAGTTCCGGGCCTACGTCCGCGAGCATCAGCGGGAAGCGCACTGAGCCGCCCGTCACCTTGATCGCACCGGGATCCGGCGCAATCGTGATGGGAACCGGGATCGTCTCGGTCGCGCTCCTGCGCGCCGGCTATTCCGGCTTCTCCCGCGCCCTTCTCGGGCTGGCCGCCCTGGCCTGGGTCGTGCTCCTCACCGTGGCTGTCTTTTGTCTGGCTCGGGACCGGCCACGGTTCCTGCTCGAGGCCCGATCGCCCTCCGGCCTCACCGGTGTGGCTGGAACGGCGGTCCTGGCGTCACGTCTGGGCACGTTCGGATGGACAGGGGTGGCCGTCGCACTGTTGATCATCGGCTTGATCAGCTGGGTCGTTCTCATGGCGCTGCTTGTTCCCCGGCTTCCCCGGCGCGGGCCGGGCCAGATCTTCATGCTCACAGTGGCCGCCGAGGCGCTGGCCAGTCTCTCCGCCAGTCTCGCGGCGGGCCAGCGGGCGAGCTGGCTTATCTACCTGGCGCTGGCGCTCGCCGGGATCGGGCTCCTGGCCTATCCGGTCGCGCTCGTGCGGTTTCGATTCTCCGAGCTGGTCCGGGGCGCCGGCGATCAGTGGGTGGCCGGCGGTTCACTGGCCATCTCGGCGCTGGCGGTGGCGCAGGTGGCCACCGCCGCCGAGCGCCTATCCACGCCCGCCGGGGCCGCGCCGGTGCTGGAAGACGTGGCGCTGGCCATCTGGATCGTGTCAGCGCTCTGGATCGTGCCCCTGCTCGTGGGCGAGCTCATGCCACCGCGGGCGCGCTACAGCACGAAGCGGTGGGCGACGGTGTTCCCCCTGGGTATGTACTGCGCCTCGGCGTTCAGCGTGGCTGCCGTGGCGGGCGTGAGCGGCCTGGACTCCTTCGCCCGCGTGTGGATGTGGCTGGCTGTCGCCGTCTGGGCCTTGGCGGGTGCAGGCCTCGCGCACAGCGGATTTGGCTGGTTGATAAGGCCGAGGGCTAGCCCCGTACCTGCGCCGTCGCCACCGCATCACCTGAGACGTTAGTCCCGTCCGAGGCGGTGAATCTGAAACTGTCCGAACCCCGCATGGGGCGCCATGCTGAACGGTGCTCTCAGTGACGCATCCTGGCTTTCCCGTCAGCTGACTCAGGCTCCCATCTGGCAGCCGGTCGCCCCCAGCGGGCGCAGGTATGGCAAAGCGGCATTCCGATGGCAATACGGATGGTCCGCAATCTGATCGTGCAAAATGCCTCTCAGCAGGGATAACGCGGGTAGGCGCTCCCCATAGCCGGGAGTTCTGCGCAACACTTGCCCGATGCGCAGAGGCGCACACCTGCCTCGCGGGGCACGCCGCGTGATGACCGAGCCCAGAGTCCCCAGTTCGCGTGCCTGAACCCGCCGAACCTGGAAGGCGCTACGTCCCAGGGCTGGACGGCATCCGGGCACTGGCGGTGCTGGCGGTCATCCTCTATCACCTGGGTTTCGGCTGGGCGGGCGGCGGGATGCTCGGCGTCGGCGTGTTCTTCACGCTTTCTGGCTACCTCATCACCGACCTGCTGCTGAGCAGCTGGAAGCGTCACGTGGACCTGCGGCTAGGCAGGTTCTGGCTGCGCCGAGCCCGACGCCTGCTCCCGGCCCTGTTCGCCATGCTGGCCGTCGTCACCGTGCTGGTGGCCGTGTTCGATGCGGGTGAGCTGGGGGCGCTCAGGCGGCAGGCCCTATCCGCCCTCCTGTATTTCGCAAACTGGTCGACCATCGCGGCGCACGGCTCGTACTTCGCGCGCTTTGCACCCCCGTCCCCCCTCGATCACCTGTGGTCGCTCTCGATTGAGGAGCAGTTCTATCTCGTGTGGCCGCTGGTGCTGCTGCTCGGGATCTGGTTGGCCCGAGGGCGGGTGAGGCTTGCGCTGCTGACGTTGGTCCTCGCCGCCGGCTCGATCGTGCTCATGGGTGCCCTCTATCACCCGGGATATGACCCCACGCGCGTGTATGAAGGAACCGACACGCGGGCCTTCGGGCTGCTCCTGGGTGCGGCCCTGGCCATGGTGTGGCCCAGTCGTGCTCAAGGCGCAGCTCTGGCGCGCCATCGCCGGCTTCTTGACAGCGCCGGCGTCGTCGGGCTGGTGGGCATCGCCCTGCTCGTTTGGCGGACGGGCCCAATGTCGAGCTTCCTGTACCCGGAGGGCTTCGTGCTGTTGTCGCTCGCCACCGTCGCGGTGATCGCTGCCGTGGTCACCCGGGGAAGCCGGCTCGGCGCTGCCCTGGGCGTCGGGCCGCTGCGCTGGATTGGCGTCCGCTCGTACGGCATCTATCTGTGGCAGTGGCCGATCATCGTCCTGCTCAGTCCCGGTCCGGGCCCGCAGCCGCTGGGCCGAGCGGTCCTGGAGGTAGGCCTTGCGCTCGGAGTGGCGGCGGTGTCCTGGCGCTTCCTGGAGGATCCGATCCGGCGGGGCGCGCTGGTCATGCTCCGGCGCCGGCTGACCTCGGGGTCCGACGTGGTACTGGCCCGAAGGCGAACGCTGGCGCTATCCGGGACGATCGCCGCGCTGCTGCTCCCGGTGCTCGGCCTGGCCGGTCTGCTCCCGGCCGCCTCGCGGACCCTGGCGGGACGCGAGGCTTTGCTGCACCGAGTCCCCCACCCCCTGCTGGCGTCCGCCCGGCGCTCGCACTCCCAGGCGCCGAGCGTGCTCGGTGGCATCGGCTCGGCCGTCGACCCCCGCCAGGCCGGCCCTGGAGGCCGAGTTGCCACGGCGCCGAGGTCCACCCGCACGGCGTGCCGGTCCGTCGTTTACATCGGCGACTCCACGTCCGAGGGTGAGACGTCCAGCAACTACATCCCCGACCCCGCTTTGCGGCTCCCGGCTCAGCTCGCCCGAGTTGGAGTCCGCACGGTGTACCCGGAAATCTCAGGGGCCCGGTCGATCGTCGAGATCTACAAGAGCTTCCCCAACGCCGCCGCGGTGGCCAGGGCCCACATCGCGGCCGGCTACCGCGGCTGCTGGATCCTGGCTCTGGGCACCAACGACGTGGCCGACATCCACACCGGATCAAACGTGGGACTGATGACCCGGATCGACCGCATGATGAGGATCATCGGCCCCCAGCCCGTCATGTGGATCGACGCGGTCACCTTGGTCAAGCCCGGCACCCCCTACGCCGAGGAGGGTATGCAGCTGTGGAACCACGACCTGGTGGCGGCGTGCTCGCGCTATTCCAACATGCGCGTCTTTGACTGGGCCTCGCATACCCAGCGGAAGTGGTTCATCCCCGACGGAATCCATTACTACTCGCCGGGCTATGTGGCGCGGTCGCGGCTGATATCGCAGGGTCTGGCCGAGGCTTTTCCCGCCGCCGGAGGCCCCAGCCCGTCCTGCGTGGTGGGGTAAGCGCAACCGGCCCTCGATTCTCCCGGGGCACAGCGGCCCCGGCAGTGAGATGATCCGGGTATGAGAGTCGCCCCGGGCCCGGTCCGAGCGGCCCTGGAACGTCCCCGGCGCCAGGCATCGGAGAGGAGCAGCAGTGACTGACACGACATCGTCCACCAGGTTGATATCCGAGACTGTGGCGGCGCTTCCAGGCTCGGCGGCAGGGCGCTTCGGCGACCACGTGGCCGCCCGTTACCGAGAGGGTGGGGAGTGGCGTGAGCTGACCTACTCCGCGGCGGGCCAGGCGATCGAGGAGATCGCCCTGGGGCTGGTGGACCTGGGGATCGAGCCGGGGGACCGGGTCTGCCTGCTGGCGAACACCCGTCTGGAATGGACGCTGGCCAGCTTTGGCATCTCGGCCGCCGGGGGCGTTGTGGTCCCGGTGTATCCGACCAATGCGTCCTCGGAGTGCAAGTGGGTGGCATCGAACTCCGGGGCACGCGCCGTCATCTGCGAGGACGAGGGTCAGCGCCAGAAGTTCGAGCAGGTCCGGGATGAGCTGCCCGATCTCGAGCACGTCATCGGAATCGAGCCCGACGGAGGCGAGATCTCCCTCAAGGAGCTGCGTGAGCGCGGCTCCTCCGGCGACCGGGATGAGCTGGCCACCCGCCAGAGCGGGGTGAAGCCCGATGACGTGTACACGATCGTCTACACCTCCGGGACAACGGGTCCGCCCAAGGGCGTCGTCCTGACGCACGAAAACGCCATGACTGTGTGCCGGGTGGCCGAGGAGCTCGAGTTCGTCTCCCCTCAGGAGACGATCTACCTGTATCTACCGCTCGCGCATGTGTTCGCCCTGATCACCCAGCTGGCCTCCTTTGACGAGGGGACGACGCTTGTGTACTTCGGTGGGGACACAAAGAAGATCCTCGAGGAGATCGTCGACACCCAGCCGACCTATCTCCCATCGGTCCCGCGGATCTTCGAGAAGCTCTACGGGGCGGCCATGAAGATGCAGGAGGGTGCGTCTGACGAGCACCGGGAGCGATTCCGCCAGGCCGTCAAGCTCGGCGTGGAGGTCCGTCGGCGGGAGCAGCGCGGCGAGGAGGTCCCGGCAGAGATGCGCGAGCCCTTCGAGCAGGCCGACGAGCAGGTTTTCGCAAATGTCCGCAAGCTCTTCGGTGGCGAGGTCCGCCAGGCCGTGAGCGGCGCGGCGCCGATCGCGCCGGAGATCCTCGAGTTCTTCTATGCGGCCGGAGTGCCGGTCCTGGAAGGCTGGGGCATGACCGAGAGCACCGGTGTGGGCACGGTGGGCACGCTGGATGACTTCAAGTTCGGCACCGTGGGCAAACCGGTGCCCCACTGCGAGATCCGCATCTCCGAGGAGGACCAGGAGATCCTGATGAGAGGCCCCCACGTCTTCAAGGAGTACTGGGAGAACCCGGACGCGACCGCCGAGACGCTCGTGGACGGATGGCTGCACACCGGTGACGTGGGCGAGCTGGACGAGGACGGGTTCCTCAAGATCACCGGCCGCAAGAAGGACATCATCATCACGGCGGGCGGGAAGAACCTCACGCCTTCCAACCTGGAGAACGACCTCAAGCAGTCCCCGCTCATCTCCCAGGCCGTCATGTACGGCGACCGCAAGCCCTACCCGGTCGCACTGGTCACACTCGACCCCGAGGAGATCGTGCCCTGGGCCAAGGAGCGCGGTCTGCCCGAGGACATGGCCGAGCTCTCGCAGCACGAGCAGGTCAGGGAAATGGTGCAGAAGGAGCTTGACCGGGCCAACTCCAACTACGCGCAGGTCGAGCAGGTCAAGCGCTTCGAGATCATGGACCACGACCTGTCAATCGATACGGGCGAGCTCACCCCCACGCTGAAGGTCAAGCGGGGCGTGGTGTACGAGCGCTACCAGGACGTGTTCGAGGGGATGTACAAGTAGGAGCGAGCAGCCCGGAGCGGCGCCGATATCCGCCTGAGCGTCGCTTCCGTTGGCATTGACGACTTCACTAACGGATCGCCGAGCGAGCCGGGGCGCTCACGTCGAGCTCGAACAGCCAGAAGTCGCGCTCGATCACGGGCACCGAGACGTTGTAGACCGGCACCGAGCCGATCGAGCCCTGGAACGTCCCGCCGTGGGCGTGGCCGTGCAGGACCAGGTCAGGCTCGTGCTCGGCGATCGGCGCGGCCAGCCGATCGGTGCCCAGAAAGGCCCAGATGCCGGCGGCCTCCCCCACGATCGTCTCCGGCGCCGGCGCGTAATGCAGCAGGACGATCCGGGTCGGGCAGGGGCGATCTCTCGCAGGCCCCGGTCCAGGGCCTCCACGTCCCGGGAGGTCTCCCGGTAGACCTCGCGCAGCAGCGGCTCACCGAAGTCCGGGAGATGGGATCCGGGAAACCCTCCGACGAACCCCTTGACGCCCACGATGCCCACCTCGGTGCCAGCAACCTCGCATATCGCCCAGTCACGATCGAGCACCCGAATGCCCCGCCGTCCTGGAGGACGGCGACCAGCTCATCGCGCCGGTTGGCATGCCAGTCGTGGTTGCCCAGCACCGCGAATACGGGGACCCGAAGAGATGGAGCAGGCGTCCGCCAGCACGCGGCCCTGCTCGGGCTCGCCCAGCGTGGTCAGATCGCCGGCCAGCAGGACGAGGTCGGCTGACCTGTCCAGACCGGCGACCGACTCGGCCACCGCGTCCCGGTGCTGCTCTGAGCAGTGAAGGTCCCCAGCCGCGGCGATCCGCAGGCAGGCCGGGACGGGCCGGCGCCATTTTCTTCCGGCATGGCGTCCAGCTACCCGCTAGGGGGTAATTCGATAGGGATGACTGAAACCGATGATTTCCAAGCGCTGGTCGAGACGCTCAAGGTGTCCGTGGCCGCGCTCCGCGAGCGGGACATCCCCTTCATGGTCGGCGGGAGTCTGGCCGCCTGGGCCCGGGGTGGCCCCGAGCCCAAGCATGACCTGGATCTTATGGTCAAGCCGCAGGACGCCGAACGCGCCCTGGAGGCCCTCGTGCAGGTCGGTATGCAGCCGGAGCGCCCTCCCGAGGAGTGGCTGCTCAAGGCTTGGCACGACGGGGTGCTGGTGGACCTGATCTTCGAGCCCTCCTCGCTGCAGATCACCGATGAGGTGCTGGCCCGGGCCGACACAATCTCGGTGATGGCGGTGGGCACCCCGGTGATGGCGCTGGAGGACGTCCTCGTGACCATGCTCTGCGCGCTGGACGAGCACTGCCTTGATTACACGCGTCTGCTCGCCATCGCGCGATCGCTCCGGGAGCAGATCGACTTCCCGCGGCTCCGGGCCCGAACCAGCCACCACCCCTATGCCAGCGCATTTTTCACGCTGGCCGAGGACCTCGGCCTGACGCCGGCGTCATCGCCGGGCGGTGCCGAGGGCCGCAGCCGGGTCCGCGTGCTGCCCGGTGGGGCGTGATCGCCAGGTCTTGCCCGGATCGCGCTGTGATCGCCGAGGCCCGCTCGCCCTCAGATCTGGGGCGGGTTTGGCCCGGGCGGCGTGGGTCCCGGCCCTGGCGGGCGGGGCGTGGGCGGCTGAGGATCCGGCGGGAGCGGCTCCGGGGAAGGATTGGGACTGGGTGCCCCCGGGTCGGGAGGCCCGGGCGAAGGGGTGGGAACGCCTAGGTCGTTCATTCCCGACGGCTACCCCGCGTTTACCTTCGGCAAGCTGAGTGCCACCACTGGCGGTGGACCGTCACAGGCGGTCATACTGGTGGGCCGTAAGGCAAATGAGGCTGAGCTGGATGCATCGTCGGCGCTGTGCTGGGGCCCGGCGGTGGCCTTGCTACCGTCTCGCTGGGGGCGTGGCAAGACAAATACGGACGATCTGGGGGATGTTGACCTGCGAGAGGCGGCGGTGAGCGGATGAGCTCCCTCGCCTGCTCAGCCTGCGGCACTGAGAACCGTCCGGGCCGCCGGTTCTGCGGACAGTGCGGCACTCCGCTCGAGCTGGGCTGTCCCGCCTGCGGAGCGGCCAACGACGCCAGCGATCGGTTCTGCGGGGAATGCGGCAGGCCCCTCCACGAGGCTGTCCAGCAGTTGTCATCGCGTGGGTCCACCGGGGATGGGTCGGCGCCGGCCGCCCCCGGCGTATCCGAACGGCGCCTGGTGAGCGTGCTGTTCGCCGACCTCGTCGGGTTCACCACGCTGTCCGAGCACCGTGACCCCGAGGAGGTCCGCGAGCTCCTGAGCCGCTACTTCGACCGCTGCCGCACGCTGATCGGGCGGTATGGCGGCACGGTTGAGAAGTTCATCGGCGACGCCGTGATGGCGGTCTGGGGTACGCCCGTGGCCCGCGAGGATGACGCCGAGCGGGCGGTCCGTACGGCCCTCGCCCTCACCCAGGAGGTTGCTCTCCTGGGTGAGGAGGTGGGAATGCCGGGGCTGTGCGTTCGGGCCGGAGTCCTCACTGGGCGCGCCGCCGTGGACGTGGGCGCGGAGGGCGAGGGCATGGTCCTGGGCGACACCGTCAACACGGCCAGCCGTCTCCAGTCCCTGGCCGAACCTGGGACCGTGCTCGTGGACGACGTGACCCGGCGGGCTTCCGAGGCGGCGATCGCCTACGAAGATGCGGGCAGCCACGAGGTCAAGGGCCGGCAACAGCCCGTTCACGGCTGGACAGCGCTGCGGGTGGTGGCCGGAACGGGCGGGGTTCGCCGCGGCACCGGGCTCGAGGCCCCCTTCGTCGGCCGCGAGCGCGAGCTCGCCACAATCATCGAGTCCTTTGAGGCCACGGTCGAGGACGGCCGCGCGCGCCTCATATCCGTGGTGGGCGAGGCCGGCTCGGGCAAGTCCCGGCTGCACTGGGAATTTTTCAAGTACGTGGACGGGATCCAGAAGGTCGTCCGCTGGCATCAGGGGCGCTGTCTGTCCTACGGCGAGGGCGTCGCCTACTGGGCCCTGGCCGAGATGGTTCGCGCCCGGGCCGGCATCCTTGAGGAGGAGGACGCCGCCACGGCTCGCCAGAAGCTCCAAGCGGCGGTTCAGGAGCACGTGCCCGACGAACGCGAGCGCCGGCTGGTCGAGCCCCGCCTGGCCCACCTGCTCGGGCTGGAGCAGCGCTCGGCCACCGACCGGGCGGACCTGTTCTCCGGTTGGCGCCTGTTTTTCGAGCGGATCGCCGCTAAGGAGCCGGTGATGCTGGTCTTCGAGGATCTCCAGTGGGCGGACAGCGGCCTGCTCGACTTCATCGACTACCTGCTGGAGTGGTCGGCCGAGTTCCCGCTGTTCATGCTGGCGCTCGGCCGCCCCGAGCTGCTGAGCGCTCGGCCGGCCTGGACGCCCACGATCAGCGCTGGAGCCGCTGAACGACGACGCGATGGCCGAGCTGCTGGGCGGCCTGGTGCCAGGACTTCCCGAGGAGGTGGCATCGCAGATCCGCCGCCGCTCAGAGGGCGTCCCGCTCTACGCGGTGGAGACGGTGCGCATGTTGCTGGATCGAGGGCTCGTGGCGCAGGAGGGATCCCGCTACGTGGTGACCGGCGACATCAGCCACCTCGAGGTTCCCGAGACGCTCCAGGCGCTGGTGGCGGCCCGGCTGGACAATCTCGACGCCGCCGAGCGAACGCTGCTCCAGGACGCGGCAGTCATCGGCCAGTCCTTCACGCTGGCCACGCTGGCCAGCGTGGCCGGACGCCCAGCGGCGGAGGTTGAGCGCGTGCTCAGCCAGCTTGTGGCCAAGCAGGTACTCGTCTACGTGGACGAGCCCCTGTCGGCCGAGCGCGGGCAGTACGTGTTCCTCCAGGCGCTGCTGCGCACGGTGGCTCTGGGCACACTCTCCCGGCGGGACCGCAAGGCACGGCATCTGGCGGTCGGCCGAGCACCTCCGGGGGACCTGGGGAGAGCAGGCTCCGGAGATCGCGGAGGTGCTGGCCAGCCACTACCTGGCTGCGGCCGGGGCGGACCCGGAGGCGCCTGATGCGGAGGCGATCCAGGCTTCCGCCTGCCAGACACTGGCCGAGGCGGGCCGGCGGGCACTCTCCCTGGCGCTCGGGCCTGAGGCTCGCCGTCACTTCGAGCGGGCGGCGGAGTTGGCCCGTGATACCGCGACGCATGGTCGCCTCATGGGCGACGCCGGCGAGGCGGCCATCCTGACCGCGGAACTGGAGGGCGCGGTCGAGCTGTTGACCCGGGCCTGCGGAGCTGCTGGAGGAGGCGGGCGAGCCCCGGGAGGCCGCCCGGACGATGGGAGGTGCGGCGCGGGCCCTGCAGGAGCTGGGCCGGCTCGACGAGGCCTGGGACCGGATCACGAAGGCGTACACGGCCGCCAACGACGGAAGCGACGATGAGACGGTGGCCGACCTCGCGCAGCGCCGCGCCAACGTGGCGTTCATGCGGGATGACGTCGCTGCCGCTCTCGAGCAGGCCGATGCGGCGCTGAGGATCGCCGACAGCCTGCGCCTGGGGAGGGTGCTCGTCCGGGCGCTCACCACCAAGGCCAACTCGCTGGCCGAGCTCGGCCGCCCCAGTGAGTCGACCGCCCTGCTCACGCACGCCATTGGCCGCGCGGAAGAGCTGGACCTGGCCGACGAGATGGTGCGGGGCTATTACAACCTGGCCGACAACATGATGGCGGAGGGCCGGTTCGCGGAGGGGTACCGGCTGATGGAGCGCGGACTCGAGGTGGCCAGGAGACGCGGAGACCGTCTGGGAGAGCGCAGGCTGCTTGCGCAGGAATCGATCGCGCTGGTGGCGCTCGGACGGTGGGATGACGCCCTGGCCAATGCCGCCCAACTCGGGGAACAGTTCGACGTCTGGAGCAGCCAGGCGGTCGTCTCGATCCCGTCGGTGCTGGTGGGCCGAGGCGAGTTTGACGCCCTCCGGGAGCTGTTGGACGGCATCAGCCCCGCCAAGTGGCCCGCCCTGGAGGCAGCGGCCAGGATCTCGGAGGCCAGCGCGAACCGTGGAGCTCCCGGGGCCCGCGAGCTGGTCCCAGCGGCGCGGGAGGCCGCGCTGGGACTGATTCCGCGCAGCACATCCGAGATGCCGGGCGTGGTGGCCGAGCTCCTCGACTGCGCCTTCGCCGCTGATGATCTGGACACCGTGAGAACGCTGCTCGACGCAATCTCGTCACTGAAGCCGGCACAGCTGCTGCCTCTTCTGGATGCCGAAGCGACCCGCGCGCGGGCCAGGCTGGCGGCTTACACCGGAGATCTCGCAGACCGCCGACCAGCAGTTTCGCCGAGCCATCGGCCTCTTCCGGGAGCTCGAGACCCCGTTCTTCCTGGCGCGGGCCCAGCTGGAATACGCCGAGCTGCTGGTCGCAGACGGTCACGACGCGAACGGCCTCATCGACGAGGCCACGGCCACGTTTGAAGGGCTACGGGCGCACCCCCTGGCTGGAGCGCGCCCGAACCCTCACCCCGGTGGTGAGCGCGTGAACCTCTGCTCCGCCTGTGGCGCCGAGGTCCCCATCGGGCAGCGGTTCTGCGGGCAGTGTGGGTCGGCCATGGCGCAGACGTGCTCGGCCTGCGCCACTGAGAACCCGCCCGAGAATCGGTTCTGCGGATCGTGCGGGGCGCCACTGGCCGAGAACGCGGACGACCAGCACGGTCCGCGAGCCCCTGGCCGAGCGGCGCCTTGTCTCCGTCCTGTTCGCCGACCTGGTGGGCTTCACCACGCTATCTGAGCACCGCGATCCGGAGGAGGTTCGCGATCTGCTCTCGCAGTACTTCGACCGCTCCCGCACTCTGATCGAGCGCTATGGCGGGACGGTGGAGAAATTCATCGGCGACGCAGTCATGGCCGTCTGGGGGACTCCGGTAGCCCGCGAGGACGATGCCGAGCGAGCGGTCAGAGCCGCCCTGGCACTCACTCAGATGGTCAGCTCTCTGGGCCACGACGTGGGGATGGAAGGGCTGGCGCTGCGGGCCGGAGTCCTCACCGGCAATGCCGCCGTGGACCTCGGCGCCGAGGGCGAGGGCATGGTCCTGGGCGACACGGTCAACACGGCCAGCCGCCTGCAATCGATCGCCGAACCCGGGACCGCCCTGGTGGACGATGTCACCCGCCGGGCCTCCGAGGCAGCAATCGACTACGAGGATGCCGGGACCCATGAGGTCAAGGGCCGAGAGCAGCCCGTCCACGCCTGGAAGGCTCTGCGCGTGGTGGCCGGCGCGGGCGGCGCCCGCCGTGGTGCCGGCCTCGAGGCGCCCCTCGTCGGCCGGGAGCGTGAACTGCAGACGATCATCGACGTGGCCGAGGACAGCGTGGCCCACCGCACCGCCCGCCTGGTCACGGTCACAGGCGAGGCGGGCACCGGCAAGTCACGCCTGTTGTGGGAGTTCTTCAAGTACATCGACGGGATCGAGCAGGTCCGGTGGTGGCATCAGGGCCGCTGTCTCTCCTACGGTGAAGGCGTCTCGTATTGGGCTCTGGCCGAGATGGTGCGGGCCCGAGCCGGGATCACCGAGGAGGACGACGCCGAGGCGGAGCGGGTCAAGCTTGCGGCCGTCATCGAGCGGTTCGTGAGCGAGGAGCGCGAGCGACGCCTGGTCCAGCCCCGGCTGGCCCAGCTGCTGGGACTGGAGCAGCGGGCGGCCGGCGAGGCAGCGGACCTGTTCTCCGGCTGGCGACTCTTCTTCGAGCGGATGGCCCAGGCCCAACCGGTGATTCTGGCCTTCGAGGACCTTCAGTGGGCCGACAGCGGCCTGCTCGACTTCATCGACTATCTGCTCGAGTGGTCAGCCGACTATCCGATATTCATCCTCGCGCTCGGCCGGCCCGAGCTGGAGGAGCGGCGGCCAAGCTGGGGCACCGCGATCCGTTTGACCCCGCTGACGGACGAGGCGATGAACCGCCTGCTCGAGGGACTCGTGCCCGGACTCCCAGCCGACATGACTGCCCGCATCCTGGACCGCGCCGAAGGCGTCCCTCTGTATGCGGTGGAGACCGTCCGCATGCTGCTCGACCGGGGTCTGGTCGCCCAGGAGGGCAACCGCTATGTGGTGACCGGCGCGATCGAGGATCTGGAGGTACCTGAGACGCTTCAGGCGCTGGCGGCGGCCCGACTGGACAACCTGGCGCCAAGTGAGCGAACCCTGCTTCAGGATGCCGCCGTACTGGGGATCTCTTTCAGCCTGAGCGCCCTGGCCGCGGTCTCCGAACGGCGGGAGACGGAGGTGCGGGAAACCCTTGACGTGCTTGTGGCCAAGCAGGTGGTGGGCCGGGACGATGACCGCCGCTCCTCCGAGCAGGGCCAGTACTACTTCCTCCAGGCGCTGCTGAGAACGATCTCGCTCGGGACGCTCTCCCGGCGAGAGCGCAAGGCACGGCATCTTGCTGCGGCCCAGCACTTCGAGGGCACCTGGGGCGATGACGCGAGCGAGATCGCCGAGGTCCTGGCCAGCCACTACCTCGATGCCGTGGCCGCCGAACCAGACGCCGCCGATGTCACCGAGATCCGCCGGCGAGCCCAGAGTACGCTGATCGCCGCCGGCCGCCGAGCCATGTCGCTGGCGCTGGGCGCCGAGGCGCGGGCACTCTTCGAGCGGGCGGCGGAGCTGGCGGACGGCGACGCCGAGCGCGCCTCCCTGCTCTCCGAGGCGGGCATTGCCGCCGCCCGCAGCGATCGTGAGGAGGGTGCGCGATTGCTCCGAGAGGCGATCACTCTCCTCGATGCGGCCGGTGAGGAGGAGATCGCAGCGGTAACCCGGATGCGCCTGGCCCAGGTACTGATCGGTTTGAACCGGCTCGAGCAGGCCGATGAGGTGATGAACGGCGCCGAGCAGATCACCGATGAGGCTCGGCTGGCCGAGGCGGCGGCTGTGCGAGGCCAGATCGCCTTTCTCCGGGCGGATTTCTCGGAGACCCGTAAGCAATCGGAGCTTGCCTTGTCGATCGCCGATCCCCTGCGCCTGACCCCTGTGATCGCCGACGCCGCCATGAACAAGGCAATTGCCCTCATGTACGAGAACCGGCTCAACGAGGCCGGCGCGATGTTCGCGCTCGGCCTCGACGTGGCCATCCACGCCGATCTCCCCGAGGCCGCGCTCCGGGCGTACTACAACCTGGCCGACTTCCGGGCCGTGCAGGGGCAGCTGCCAGAGGCGAGCGAGCTGATCGAGCGGGGCTTGGAGCTGGCCCGCGAGCGGGGTAACCGGGCCTGGGAGCGTGACCTCCTCAGCCAGCAGGCACAGGTTGACTTCGCCCGCGGAGAATGGGACCGGCTCATTTCCACCGCCCAGTCCCTCGACGTGCCGGATGCGGTGGACAGCTACCGCGTCGCGGCGACAGCGCTTCCGCTTGTGTTCGCGGCGCGCGGCGACGCGCAGGCACTGGAAGACTTCCTGAGCCGGACCAGGCCACAATCGGAATGGGCGGAGCTGGCTGTGATGGAGACGCTGGGTGAGGCAGTCGCGCTCAGTGCCATGGCGCAGCCCGAGGCTGCCGCCGAGCGACTGGAGTCGGCCAGCAGTCTGCTCGTCGACGTCAGCTCGGGAACGATGGCGCATCTCCCGGTCGAGGCGGGTGAGATCTACTTGCGAGCCGGACGCCGTGACCTGGCGGAGCGTCTGGCGGACCGTTTTGGTGTGCCCTCGCCGATAATCGCCCCCCAGCTCCTCCAGGTTCGGGCCATGCTCGAGACAGAGGCCGGCGATCTCAGGGCCGCCGAGCAGGCCCTCCGCCAGGCGCTCGAGCAGCTGCGGCAGATCGACACTCCGTTCATGCGCGGACGCTGCCTGCATCACCTGGCGGCGGTGCTCGTCCGGCAGGATCGGGGCGATGAGGCCGGCGAGCTCCTCCAGGAGGCCGACGAGCTCTTCCGGCGCCTCGGTGCTGATGCCTGGCTCGAGCGCAACGCCGCCCTGACACCAGAGGAGGCGGTGGCATGAACCCCTGCCCGGCCTGTGGAGGGGAGGTCACACCGGGCCAGCGGTTTTGCGGCCACTGCGGCAACCCCCTGGCCGCCTCCTGCCCGGCCTGTGGGGCGGAGAACCCGCCCGGCCATCGCTTCTGTGGATCGTGCGGGACCCCGCTGAACGGCGGTCAGGGTCCAGCGGCGCCCACTGTCCACCCGCAGCCGGTGGCCGAACGGAGGCTGGTCTCCGTCCTGTTTGCCGACCTCGTCGGGTTCACCACGCTGTCCGAGCACCGCGACCCCGAGGAGGTCCGCGAGCTTCTGTCGCAGTACTTCGATCGCAGTCGCAGCCTGATCGAGCGCTACGGCGGGACCGTCGAGAAGTTCATCGGGGACGCCGTCATGGCAGTTTGGGGCACCCCGGTGGCTCGCGAAGATGACCCCGAGCGGGCGGTTCGGGCCGCACTGGCGCTGACGGCTGACGTGACCGCCCTCGGCCAGGACGTGGGTATGCCCGGGCTGCGACTCCGGGCCGGAGTGCTGACGGGCAACGCCGCCGTGGACGTGGGCGCCGAGGGCGAGGGCATGGTTCTGGGCGACACCGTCAACACCGCCTCCCGTCTCCAGTCAATCGCCGAGCCGGGAACCGTGTTGGTGGATGACGTGACACGCCGAGCCTCCGAGGCGGCGATCGACTACGAGGACGCAGGCACGCACGAGGTCAAGGGCCGGGAACAGCCCGTCCATGCCTGTAAGGCGCTACGCGTCGTGGCCGGGGTCGGGGGGGCCCGCCGCGGGAGCGGCCTGGAGGCGCCCTTCGTGGGCCGCGACCGGGAATTGCAGACGGTCATCGAGGCTGGTGAGCTGAGCGCGCAGGAGGGCCGGGCCACGCACGTCTCGATCCTGGGCGAAGCGGGGTCTGGGAAGTCCCGCCTGCTCTGGGAGTTCTTCAAATATCTGGATGGGATCCAGGAGGGCCGCTACTGGCACCAGGGCCGCTGCCTGTCCTACGGCGAGGGCGTGGCGTACTGGGCGCTGGCCGAGATGGTGCGCTCCCGGGCCCGGATCCAGGAAGAGGAGGACCCCGAGAGCGCTCGCCAGAAGCTGCACGAGTCGGTCGAGCAGTTCGTGCCCGATGAGCGCGAGCGCCGCCTGGTGGAGCCGCGCCTGGCCCACCTCCTCCGCCTAGAGGAACGCCCCGACGCTGACCGGGCCGATCTGTTCAGCGGCTGGCGACTGTTCTTCGAGCGTATGGCCACCGACGCGCCGGTCGTACTGGCCTTCGAGGACCTGCAATGGGCTGACAGCGGGCTGCTGGACTTCATCGACTACCTCCTGGAATGGTCGGCTGAATTCCCCATCTACGTGCTCACGCTGGCCCGGCCCGAGTTACGCGAACGCCGCCCGGCCTGGGAGCCGCTGATCCTGGCGTCGCTCGAGCCGGCGGCCATAGCCAGCATGGTCGAGGGCCTGGCTCCCGGTTTGCCCGACGAGCTCGTCGCCCAGATCGGCCGCCGGTCGGAGGGCATCCCGCTTTACGCCGTGGAGACGATCCGGATGCTCCAGGACCGGGGCGTCCTCGTGCAGGAGGGCTCACGCTACGTGGTCACGGGCGAGGTGTCCGACCTCGAGGTCCCGGAGACGCTGCACGCCCTGGTGGCCTCGCGGCTGGATGGTCTCTCGTCCGCCGAACGCTCCCTGCTCCAGGACGCCTCGGTCCTCGGGCACTCCTTCACCGCTGCGGCGGTGGCCGCCCTGAGCGGATTCCCCGAGCCCGCCGTGTCCGACCTCCTGGATGGTCTGGTGAGCAAGCAGATCCTGGCCCGGGATGACGACTCACGCTCGCCCGAACGGGGCCAGTACTCGTTCCTCCAAGGGCTTCTCCGCACCGTGGCCTACGGGATGCTCTCCCGCCGGGCCCGCAAGGAACGACACGTGGGCGCTGCCCGACACCTGGAGCAGACCTGGCCCGGTGAGCTGCGTGACATCGCCGAGGTGCTGGCCTCGCACTACCAGGAGGCGATCGCCGCTGAACCGGAGGCGGACGATGTGGCGCTTCTTCGAGCCTCGGCCCGGGAACGTCTCACCGTCGCCGGCCAGGCCGCGGCTTCCCTGGCCCTGGGACCCGAGGCCGAGCGGTACTTCGAGCAGGCCGCCGAGCTGGCCGAGGACGACCTGGAACGGGCCGACCTTCTGGAACGCGCCGGGCGAGCGCTCTGGGTGAGCGGTGAGGCTGCCTCGGGCGAGCGGCGGCTGCGCCAGGCGGTCGAGTTGTACGAGATTGGCGGCCGAGGGAACGGCGGCGCGGCGGCCGTGAGCCTGGGCTACATGCTGCGAAATCAGGGCCGCGTCGAGGAGGCCAGGGCGCTGCTTGAGCCGTTCCGGGAGGCCCAGGAAGGAACTGATCGCGTAGTGCGGGCCGAAGCGCTGGCCGAGCTGGCTGCCGCCATGCTGGCCGAGGGCGAGCTGGATGAAGCCGGGCCGCTGCTCGAGGAGGCACTGCTGACACTCGAGCTCGAGGAAGAGTGGCCGGCATTGGCCAACGCGCTGATCACCCGCACGGTGTACCTGATCTACCGGCGCCGGATCCAAGAGGGTATGGCCGTGCTACGCCATGCCCTCAGCCTGGCCGAGCAGTACGACCTGATGGCCACGGTCCTGCGCGCCCGCTACAACCTGGCCGCCTTGGCCATTGAGGGAGATCGGTTCGCGGAGGCGATCGAGGAGGTGGAGCGTGGGCTGGCGGTGGCCCGGGAGCGAGGCGACCGCTCACACGAGCGGAGATTGGTGGCCCAGGCGCTCGTCCCGCTATACGTGCTTGGTCGCTGGGACGAAGTTGCCTCCTCTGGATCGACCTTGATGGCGGACGCGCTCGACGCCGATGCGGTATTCGCGGCGTCAACGCTCATCTCGGTGGCCGTGGCCCGGGACGACGCAGACATGGCTGAGCGATGCCTCACGGTCGCCGCCGGCTTCCGGCAGTCAAGTTACGCCGACCAGCGCGTGTGCGCTGAGATCGTGCTGGCCAGGGAGGCACTCGAGCGAGGGGCGCCTGCCGAGGCGCTCGACCTGATGGGACGTGTCTCCCAGGAAACGAGCCTGTCCGGAGAGGCGGTCGAGGAGACCTATGAGCTGGCCGTGGAGGCCGCGATGTCTCTCGATGAGGAGGCGGCCATCTCCGAGCTGGTGGAGCTCGTGGCGAGCCTTCCACCAGCTCGCGCCACCCCGCTCCTACGGGCAGGCCGGGCACGGCTGGAAGCGGAAAGGGCCCACCGTCGGGGCGACCGCGAGTCCTCCCAGCGGGCCGCCAGCGAGGCCATCGAGCTGCTGCGCACGATCGAGGCCCGCCCCCACCTGGCCCGCACCATGCTCGAATGTGCCCGCCGCTACCCGGACGCTGAGCTGGTGGCTGAGGCCCGGCAGATCTATGAACAGCTGGGCGCCACCCATTGGCTGGAGCGGATCGATCAGCCGAGCGAGGTCACGGCATGAGCGCGGCCGAGAGTGTCACCTGCTCCAGCTGCGGCGAATCGACCCCCGCCTCTGGCCGTTTCTGTATCCACTGCGGAGCGCCACGACAGCAGACGTGTTCATCGTGTGGCGAGCCGCTGGTGTCCGGAGCACGTTTCTGCATGCAGTGCGGCACTCCGGTTCAGGAAAGCGCGACGCGCTCATCGGGGCAAGACCCCCAGCCCGTGGCGGAGCGCCGCCTGGTCTCGGTGCTGTTCGCCGACCTCGTCGGCTTCACCACGCTGTCCGAGCACCGCGACCCGGAGGAGGTCCGCGAGCTCCTCAGCCGGTACTTCGACCGCTGCCGGACGCTGATCGAGCGCTATGGCGGCACCGTGGAAAAGTTCATCGGGGACGCGGTAATGGCCGTGTGGGGAACGCCTGTGGCCCGCGAGGACGATCCCGAACGGGCGGTGCGGGCGGCTCTCGCACTCACCCAGGCGATCACCGCACTGGGCGAGGAGGTGGGGATGCCCGAGCTCCGAGTCCGCGCGGGCATCCTCACCGGCAACGCCGCCGTTGAGCTGGGCGCCGAAGGCGAGGGCATGGTGCTGGGCGACACGGTCAACACGGCCTCCCGCCTCCAGTCGATCGCCGAGCCGGGAACCGTTCTCGTGGACGACGTCACCCGACGGGTCACCGAAGCGGCGATCGCCTACGAGGACGCCGGGCTGCACGAGATCAAGGGTCGGGAGCAGCCCGTCCACACGTGGACGGCAATGCGCGTCGTGGCGGGAGTCGGAGGGGCGCTCCGCACAGCTGGCCTCGAGGCCCCGTTCGTGGGCCGCGACCGCGAGCTGGCCCGGGTCGTGGAGTCCTTCGAGGCCAGTGTGCAGGAGAGTCGGGCCCGGCTGGTGGCCGCGGTTGGCGAGGCCGGGACGGGCAAATCGCGCCTTCTGTGGGAGTTCCTCAAATATTTGGACGGGATCGAGAAGGTGGTGCGCTGGCACCAGGGCCGGTGCCTGTCCTACGGCGAGGGCGTGGCCTATTGGGCGCTGGCCGAAATGATCCGGGGCCGCGCCGAGATCCTCGAGGAGGAGGACGCTGACTCCGCCCGGCGCAAGCTCCGGCAAACCGTCGAGCGCTACGTGCCCGACGAGCGCGAGCGCCGACTGGTGGAACCGCGGATTGCTCAGCTTCTGGGGCTGGAACAGCGAGCTGTCTCAGACCGAGCGGATCTGTTTTCCGGCTGGCGGCTCTTCTTCGAGCGGCTCTCCGAGGATGCGCCGGTGATCCTGGCCTTCGAGGACCTTCAGTGGGCCGACAGCGGCCTGCTGGACTTCATCGACTACATGCTCGAGTGGTCTGCGGACCGTCCCCTGTTCGTGCTCGCGCTGGGCCGTCCAGAGCTGCTCGAGAAGCGGGAGGCGTGGGTGGACGAGGCGGTCAGACTCGGGTCTTTGCCGGACAACGCCATGCGCCGAGCTCTGGAGGGACTTGTCCCCGGCCTGCCGGACGAGATCACGGCGCGGATCCTCCAGCAAGCCGAGGGAGTTCCTCTGTATGCCGTGGAGACGGTGCGCATGCTCCTCGACCGGGGGCTCCTGGCCGAGGACGGGAATCGTTACGTGGTCACGGGCGACGTCAGTGAGCTCGAGGTCCCGGAGACGCTGCATGCGCTGGCTGCGGCTCGTCTGGATGCGCTGAGCGGGACGGAGCGCTCGGTGCTCCAGGACGCCGCGGTGTTCGGCCAGTCGTTTACCGCGACCGGCGTTGCAGCGCTCGGCAATCGCTCAGCAGAGGAGGTCCAGCGGATCCTCGACGGGCTGGTGACAAAACAGGTGCTCGGCTTCAACGACGACCCGCGCTCCGCCGAGCGCGGGCAGTACCACTTCCTGCAGGGTCTGCTCCGGACGACCGCCTACGGGACGCTCTCCCGGCGCGACCGCAAGGCCCGGCACCTGGCCGCCGCCCGCCATCTTCAGGAGGCCTGGGGAGGCGACGCTCCGGAACTGGCCGAGGTACTGGCCGCACACTTCCTGGACGCGGCCGACGCCGATCCCGATGCCTCAGACGCTCCACGGATCCGCGCGGCGGCCTGCGAGACCCTGGAGGACGCCGGCCGGCGGGCGCTTTCGCTGGCCCTGGCCCC
Organism: uncultured Solirubrobacterales bacterium; assembly: GCA_963838865.1. GTDB lineage: Bacteria > Actinomycetota > Thermoleophilia > Solirubrobacterales > Solirubrobacteraceae > Palsa-465. The sequence goes on from CAWISN010000001.1 coordinate 146,782, forward strand.
CGAAGCGCAGCGGGCCTTCGACCGCGCGGCTGAGCTGGCTGGGGATGAGGGACAACGAGCGACGCTCCTGGATCAGGCCGGCCAGGCCGCGCTGATCAATGCGGACTACGAAGCGGGCAGGCGACGGCTCGCCGATGCGATTGCCATATTCGAGGCGCTTGGGGATCACGAGTCGGCGGCGCGCTCGTTGGTTGCCATGGCCCGCGCCCTGTTCCGGGAGGATCGTCTCGACGAAGCCCTTCAGCTCCACCACCGAGCCCTGGAAGGACTTCCCGAGGGTGGTGTGGACCGGGCCGAGGCACTCGCGGCTTTGGCCAGCGCGCTGCTCTTCACGGGGAGATTCGAGGAAGCGCTTTCGATGGCGGACGACGCCCTCAGCATCGCTGAACCGCTCCAGGAGTGGCAAGCCATCGTCGGGGCCTTCAACGTGATCGGACAGGCCAGGATGAAGCAGGGCCGAGTCCAGGAGGCGCAGGCCCTGAGGGATAAAGCGCTCGCGCTGGCCTTGGAGCACGACCTGAGCGAGGAGGCGATACGCATGTACAACAACACCGCCGACACGTCGCTCCAGCTCGACCGGTTCAGCGAGGCCCTGGCGATTGCCCAGGGCGGCCTTGAGCTGGCGCGTTCGCGCGGCGACCGGCGGTCGGAGCATCTCATAAGCCTGATGATCACCACGGCCGAGGTGGCCCAGGGCAACTGGGATGCGCTGCCCGAGCTGGACGAGACTGGCCTTCCGATGACCGCTGAGCTCCTGCGCCTGGGATACCTCGCTCCGCTCGCGCGTGTCCAGGCCGGGCGTGGAGACGAGGAGGCCCTGCGGCGAACGCTGGCGATCGCCACCGAGCGTGGTGGGAGCACGAATCTGGAATTTGCCTCCGGTCCCTCGGTGGCCCGGGCAATCGCGCTGCGCGCCGTGGGCCAGCCCGCGGAGGCGCTTGAGGCTGCCCTGCCCATCGCCACCAGCGGCCCCGAGGTCGCGAACGAAGACCGGCGTGAGGCATACCTCGAGGCCGGGCTGGCCGCGCTGGAGCTCGGGGACGAGCAAACGGTGGAACGGCTGATCCAGTTCGTGACGGACCTCCCCCCTGCCCTGCGCTCGCCACTTCTGCGGGCGAACGCGGCACGCTTCGCCGGGCTCCTGGCCGCCCGGCGGGGCGACGCGCGCGCGGCCGATGAGCGCCTGGCGGCCGCTACGCGCGAGCTGCGCGACATCGAGGCACGTTTTGTCCTGGGCCAGGCGCTGCTTGACCACGCCGAGCTGCTCCAGGGAACGGACCAGGTCGAGGAGGCCGCCCCGCTGCTAACCGAGGCACGGGCCATCTTCGGGCAGCTGGGGGCGAGGCCGTGGCTCGAGCGCGTGGACAGGATCACGGTGCCGGCGTGAAGGTGTGCCCAGCCTGCGGTGCCATGGTCGGCCAGCAGGATCGCTTCTGTGCCCAGTGCGGTTCCTCCCAGAGCCAGACCTGCCCGGGATGCGGAGCCGAGAACCCTTCCGGTAACCGGTTCTGCCCCTCCTGTGGGACGCCGCTGAGCAACGGCGGCGCGGCAGCGGTGGGCACTTCTGCGGCCCAGCCCGTGGCCGAGCGCCGTCTGGTCTCGGTGCTGTTCGCCGACCTGGTGGGTTTCACCACTCTGTCCGAGCACCGCGATCCCGAGGAGGTGCGCGACCTACTCAGCGAGTACTTCGACCGGTGCCGAACGCTGATCAAGCGCTACGGCGGGACGGTGGAGAAGTTCATCGGCGACGCGGTCATGGCGGTATGGGGAACGCCTGTGGCCCGCGAGGACGATCCCGAGCGGGCGGTGCGGGCGGCTCTCACACTCACACAGGCGGTCAAGGCTCTCGGCGAGGAGGTGGGGATGCCCGAGCTCCGAGTCCGTGCCGGTATCCTGACCGGCAACGCAGCCGTGGAGCTCGGCGCCGAGGGCGAGGGCATGGTCTTGGGCGACACCGTCAACACAGCCTCGCGATTGCAGTCGGTCGCCGCGCCGGGCACAGTGCTCGTGGACGATGTGACCCGACGAGCCTCGGAGGCAGCGATCGCCTACGAGGACGCCGGTACTCACGAGGTCAAGGGCCGAGAGCAGCCCGTGCGGGCCTGGACAGCGCTTCGAGTCGTGGCCGGCGTCGGCGGCGCGCGGCGAGGTTCGGGACTGGAGGCCCCGCTCGTGGGCCGTCAATCCGAGTTGCAAGCCGTCATCGAGGCTGGGGAGGAAAGCGCCCGCCACTCGCGCGCCAGACATGTCACCGTGGTCGGCGACGCCGGTTCGGGCAAGTCTCGCCTGCTGTGGGAGTTCTTCAAATACCTCGATGGGATCGAGGAGGTCCGCTGGTGGCACCAGGGGCGTTGCCTGTCCTACGGAGAGGGCGTGGCCTACTGGGCCCTGGCCGAGATGGTCCGCACCCGCGCCGGCATCGGTGAGGAGGAGGACCCGGACGGCGCGCGCCAGAAGCTGCGCGCCACGGTCGAGCACTTTGTCACCGATGAACGGGAGCGGCGGCTGGTGGAGCCTCGCCTGGCCCACCTCCTGCGCCTGGAGGAGCGGCCGGACGCTGACCGGGTGGACCTGTTCTCAGGTTGGCGCCTGTTCTTCGAGCGCCTGGCTGGCGAGGCCCCGGTTGTACTGGCGTTTGAGGATCTCCAATGGGCGGACAGCGGTCTCCTGGAGTTCATCGACTACCTGCTGGAGTGGTCGGCCGAGTTCCCGATTTTTGTCCTAAGCCTGGGTCGGCCGGAGTTGCGCGAACGCCGGCCCAACTGGGAGGCGCTTGAGCTAGATCCGCTCGACCTCCAGTCGATGGCCACCATGCTGGAGGGTCTCGCCCCCGGGTTGCCCGGCGATCTGGTGACCGAGATCGTCCGCCGCTCGGAGGGAATCCCGCTGTACGCGGTGGAGACCGTGCGGATGCTCCAGGACCGGGGCGCACTGGTCCAGGAGGGGTCCAGGTACGTGGTGCGGGAGGACATCTCCGATCTCGAGGTGCCGGAGACCCTCCAGGCCCTGGTGGCTTCCCGACTCGATGGCCTATCGGCCGAGGAGCGCTCGCTGCTCCAGAACGCTGCCGTGCTCGGACAATCGTTCACGGCGGCCGGGGTGTCTGAGGTGAGTGGCCGTCCGGAGGCCGACCTGGCTGGCCCCCTGGACCGCCTCGTGGCCAAGCAGATCCTGGTCCGCGACGATGATCCACGCTCGCCGGAGCGGGGGCAGTACGCCTTCCTCCAGGCCCTGCTTCGCACGGTGGCCTACGGGACCCTGTCGCGGCGTGCTCGCAAGGAGCGCCACATCGCGGCGGCCCGCTACCTGGAGCGCGCCTGGCCCGGCGAGGCCAGAGACATTGCTGAGGTTCTGGCTGCTCATTACCTCCAGGCCATCGAGGCTGAGCCAGATGCTTCTGATGCGCCGTCGCTTCGCTCCCGCGCGCTGCAAACCCTGATCGCTGCCGGGCGAGCGGCGGCGTCGTTAGCTCTGGGATCTGAGGCCGATCACTACTTCGCTCAGGCCGCCGAGCTCTCAAGTGAGGACCTGGAACGGGCAGCGCTGCTGGAACAGGCCGGACGTGCGCTCCATGGCAGCGGGGACATCGAGACAGCCGAGGCCAGGCTTCGGGCCGCAGTCGAGCTGCAAAAGCGAACGGGTAGGGCCTCCGGCGGGAGCGCCACCGTCGTGCTGGCCACCGTGATCGCCTCCGGCCACATCGAGGAGGCGATCCAGCTGGTGGAGCAATTCCTGGCCGCCGAAGGGCCCGAGGGCGACCCTGTGCTCCGCGCCCGGGGGCTGGCCGCGCTGGGCAACTGGCTCACTGTTCAGGGTCGCGCCCCGGACGCAGAACCGATGTTCATCGAGGCACTCGACACGCTCGAGCACGCCGCCAACCTTCCGGCGCTGGCCGAGGCCATGGCCCGGCGGGCCGTGCACCTGATGGTGGTGGGCCGCTTCGAGGAGTGCCTCGCCGTGTCCCGGCATGCGCGCGATCTGGCCGAGGAGCAAGACCTCGCCACCGACGCCCTGCGAGCCTCGTTTACCCTGGCCGCAGGGCTTATTGCCCGCGACCGGCACGCTCAGGCCCTGCCCGAGGTACGGCGCAGTTTGGAGATGGCGCGCGAGCGGGGGGACCGTTTCTGGGAGCGGCAGATGCAGGCGGAGCTGGTTCAGTGTCAGGCCTTTCTCGGCCGGTGGGACGAGGTCTTATCCCTGCTCCCGGGCCTGCTCAGCAGTGAGGACGATCCAGCGGCTAACTGCGCCCTGGACGACGCTTCGCTGCTGGCCATCGCACGCGGAGATGAGGCGCTCTTGGAGCAATGCCGGACCTTTGGTGCCCGCAACCAGGCGTCGGAGGATCTCGAGTACCGCGCGATCGCTCACATCGTCCTGGCCCGGGATGCGCTCGACCGCGGCGATACCCGGACGGCAAGCAGCCTCCTGGACCGGCTTCTCACGCACCAGGAGGAGCTGTCCGGCGAGCTGGCGGCAGAGGCGTATGCGCTGGCCACCGACGCCGCTTTCATGACGTCAAGCGACGAGCCGATCGCCTACCTCTTGGGCCTGCTGAACGACCTGCCTCCCGTGTGGCAAACGCCGGTGCGGCGAGCCCAGAGAGCACGCCTGATGGCCGAGCAGGCCCACCGCCGCGGCGATGAGGACGGAGCTCAGGCGCATGAGCGCGAAGCCGTCGAACTGCTGCAATCGGTGGGGGCACAGCCGCTTCTGGCCCGGGCCCTCCTCGACTCGGTGCGCCGCCGCGAGGACCGTGAAGCCCTGGATCAGGCCCGAGCCATCAATACCCAGCTCGGGGCCACGAAATGGCTGGCCCAGCTTGACCAGGTCACCGGGGTATTGGCGTGAGCGCCTCGAGCGGGCCAGCGAGGTGACGGCGTAGTTGCGGCGGGGACGCCCACGGCTGTAGATTCCGGTACCGAGGAAGGGAAAGAGAGGGCCAATGAGCGACAAGATCGTGGTGGGCACCGATGGATCCGAGACCGCTGACCGAGCTCTGAGCGAGGCCGTGCGTCTGGCCAAGGCGCTCGATGCCGAGCTGCACGTGGTGACCGCCTACAAGCCACTGCGGGGGGCCAAGATCGCCGGCGCGCCGGAGGGCGCGGCCAAGGTTTGGGCGCCCCTGCCCGATTCCCAGGCCCAGTCCGTGATCGACGAGGCGGCCTCCCGGGTGCGCATGTCTGGCCTGGAGCCCCACACGCACATGCTGGATCGTGACCCTGGAGATGCCCTGCTCGAGGTGGCCCAGGAGGTCGGGGCCGAGATGATCGTCGTAGGGAACCGGGGCATGAGCGGAGCCGGGCGGGTTCTGGGCAGCGTCCCCAACAAGGTCTCTCACGCGGCGCGCTGCAACGTGATGATCGTCTCCACCGGTAAGGCCCGCGCCGAATCGACATGACAACGGCCCAGGCCGTGCCGGGGCCGAGCGATAGCGAGCTGGTACAGGCCTGCCGCAGGCACGACGAGCGGGCATGGGCGATGCTGGTGGAGCGCTTCTCCCGCTATGTGTACGCGATCGCCATCAAGGCCTACCGCCTGTCCGAGCATGACGCCGACGAGGTCTTCCAGGAGGTCTTTGCCCGGACCTACGAGCATTTGGACCGGCTGCGCTCCGATGAGGCAATCCGCCCGTGGATCGGACAACTCACGCGGCGCCTGGCCATCGACCGTCTGCGGGCCGCTCGGCGGGAGCAGCTGGGCGAGGAGGCCCTGCAGCGGGTCGAGGGGCAGGCTGATGAGGCAATCGCCCACGTGGAGCTGGCGGTGGCCGTCCACGCGGCCATGGCCACCCTGCCCGAGAACTGCCAGGAGATCCTGGACCGGTTCTTCGCGCGTGGGGAGAGCTATCACGAGATCGCCGGAGCGCTCGACATCCCGATGGGGACCATCGCCAGCCGGATCAGCCGCTGCCTGGTCAAGCTGCGCCGGCAGCTCGAAGCGAATGAGCAATGACCGAATCCGAGGAGGAGCTTCCGGCCTGGAGCCTGAGCCGTGAGGATGCCGGCTCTCGGCCCCTCGTCCAGGCCTGGCCCCAGCAGCTTGACCGGGAGTGGGCCTGGGGAGGATCAGACGGCGCCGGGGCCCGGGTGGCCATCGTGGACAGCGGAATCGACCCAGACCACGACTTCGTGCGCGGCGTTCAGCGGGCGGTGGCGGTTGAAAAGACGCAAGACGGGGACGTCGACGTAGTCCAGGACACGATCGGTGATGTGGCGGGTCACGGCACGGCATGCGCTGGGATCGTGCGCTCGTTCGCCCCGGCCTGTGAGCTGTGGAGCGTCCGGGTGCTCGGGCCGGGCTCCAAGGGTGGTGCCCGGGCCCTCCTGGCGGGACTGCGCTGGGCCGTGGACCAAGGCGCGGACGTCGTGAACCTGTCGCTGTCCACTCCAAAACGTGAGACCGCCGCGCTCCTGCATGACGTCGCGGACGACGCCTACTTCGCCGGCACCGTGTTCGTGGCCTCGGCCCACAACTTCGACGTAAGGAGCTACCCCTGGCGCTTCGCGTCGGTTGTGTCGGTGGCCAGCCACGACGGGCACGATCCGTACGAGTTCCTCTACAACCCCCAGCCCCCGGTGGAGATCTTCGCCCGTGGCATGGACGTCGAGGTTGCGTGGCTCGAGGGCACACGGATCACCGCCGCGGGCAACTCGTTCGCCACCGCCCACATCACGGGGATCTGCGCGCTGGTGGTGGCCAAGCACCCGGGCCTGACCCCCTTCCAGGTCAAGGCCGTGCTCCGGGAAACGGCGGACAACGCGGTCAGCGCATGACCGAGGATGGCGACCTGAGAGCAGCCGTAGCCGCCGGTGCCCTGGCCGCCCAGGCCGGGCATCGTCCCCTCCTCCAGGCCATCGTGGAGGTGGCCCGGGCCATATTTGGCGCCCGTGCAGCCTCGATCATGCTGCTCGACGAGGACGCCGGGGAGCTGGTGTTCGAGGCAGTGACGGGCGAGGGTGAGGACACGCTGGTGGGTCGGCGCATCCCCAGCGGCACCGGGATCGCCGGCTGGGTGGCCGGGACTGGCCAGCCGCTGGTGGTGGAGGACGTGGCCAGCGATCCGCGCTTCGCGGTACAGGAGGCCCGTCGGACGGGCTACGTGCCCAAGGGCCTGATGGCCGTGCCGCTCCTGTACGAGGACCAGGTGCTCGGGGTGCTCAACGTCCTCGACCGCCCGGAGCGACGGCGCTTCAGCGTGGCCGAGATGGACCTGCTGGGGATGTTCGCCAACCAGGCGGCGGTGGCCCTTCACCTGCTGCAGCACGCCCGGCGGATTGACGCGCTGCTGGCCGGCGCAGGCGACGACCTCGTCGCGGTGGCTGGTCTGGCCTCAGCCTTGGAGCGCCTCGAGGGGGATCGCAGGACAGCCGGACTGCGCGTGCTTGACGCTCTCCGAGATGTCCTGGCCGGTTGAGCAGCGGCTGCGGCGCCAACCGAAGCCTGCCCGAAAAAGCGATGTCAGCCATCGTTTTTTCGGCCACCCTCGCCTCTCAGGTCCCCCCGGAAAAAAAACGGGGCGGCCGTGGCCGCCCCGTTTGAGCTCAGGCGCGCCCCCACGCCCTGAGAGCTCAAAACCGCTAGAGCTCAAAACCGCTTGCCGGGCTCCTCAGGACTCTGCAACATCCGGTGGGCCTCCACCTCGTCCTCGTTGTCCTCCTCGTGCCCGAAACGGATCCCAGGCTCCTCGAGGCTGCCCCGACGGCGATGGGCCTCGACCTCTTCCTCTTCGCTCGTCTGCTCGACGTCGCGCTCTTCGTCCATCTTTCCTCCTTCTAGAAGGGATCGATGCCCACAAGACGGCGGATGGGAAACAATCTTCCCTCTGGTGCCAGATCTTCTCACCACCCGGCTGATCGCCGGCCTGGCTGCGCTCAGCGAGCCCATTGCCACTCAGGACGTCGATCCTGAGGCCGGCGCCGCTGCCGCCCTCACCGTGGCGCTGGCGGCCTCGGTGGCAGCGGCCGTGGCGGAGCGGTCGCGGCCGGGGTGGAGCGAGGCGGCGGCGGCCCGGGCCCAGGCCCAGGCGCTGCGCCGCCGGGCTCTGGAGCTAGCCGAGCGAGACCTCGCGGCCCACGCCGATGCTCGTCAGCGCCTGACCGCGAGAGGAACCGACGGTGGTGCTGCTCAGGACTGGCAGCTCGGCCAGGCCCTCAGCGCAGCCGCCGAGCCGCTGGCCGACCTGGCGGCATGTGCCCGGGACGTGGCCCAGCTGGCGGAGCTGCTGGCCGGACAGGCCGACGCGGATGTGCGTCCTGACGCTGCGGCCGCGGCCCTGCTCTCCGCGGGCGCGGCGCGCGCCGCGGCTCACCTGGTGGAGATCAACCTGGTGGCAGGTGCCGACGAGAGCCTGGTGGCGGCCGCTCGAGACCGGGTGCGCGAGGCCGAGCAGGCGGCCAATGCCGCCAGTCAGATCAAATGAGGGAAGAATCCGCGCCTGCCCCCCGTCAAGTAAGCCCGTGCCGATGATGCCCCTGGCCGAAGAACAGATCGCGGAGCTGATTGGTCTCCTGCCGCCGCCTCCCGCCGGGTGGGTGGACGCGGCCACGGAGTTGCCGGCTGCCCGCGCGGCCATGGACCGGCTGGTGGAGCAGGCCGCCGCGGACGATGCCGCCCGCCGCGCGCTCCTGTCCGACCTCGAGGGAGCTCTGCTCGCCGCGGGCATCGACCCTCGTCCGCCGCTGGTTGCACAGCTTCAGGCCCGGCTCGGCTCAGCCTCGCAGTGGCGGTAGCTTCAGCCGCCAGCGGTCAGACGGGGGTGCTGGCGCGCTGGTTTGCGCGCTACGCCTCGGCGCTCCGGGTCCGCGACCTGCGCCTGCTCCTGACCGGCCAGGTGATCTCCGAGACCGGCACCTGGGCCTACAACGTGGCCCTGTTTGCCTTCGTCTTTCAGCGCACGCATTCGCTGGGCTGGGTGGGAGCAGCCGGGCTGGTGCGGTTCATTCCGGCGCTGGTGCTGAGCCCCCACGGTGGGGTGATCGCGGAGCGGATGGAGCGTGTGCGCCTGATGGTCGGCGCGGATATCCTGTGCGCGATCTGGCAGGGGGGTCTGGTGGCGGTGGCTGCCGCGCACGGTCCTGTCGTGGCGGCGCTTGATCCTGGCCGGCCTCAGCGCCGGGACCAACACGGTGTATCCCCCGGCCGTGGCCGCCACCATCCCCTCGGTGGTGCAGGAGGACGACCTCGTGGCCGCCAACGCACTCTACGGAACGATCGAGAACCTGGTGGTGGTGGCCGGGCCCAGCCATCGGAGCGCTCCTGCTGGTGGTGGCCTCGGCGGCGGGCGCGTTCGCGGTCAACGCGGCGAGCTTCGCCATCTCCGCGCTGCTGGTCTCCCGGATCAGGGTGCGCAGCCGGTCCGCCGAGCCAGAGGCCGGCGCGGGCAGCTCGCTGCGCCAGCTGGCCGTCGGCGTGCGGACGATCATCTCCTTGCCCGCGGCGCGCATCCTGGTGGCCTTCTCGGCTCTGGTGAGCTTCGTCTACGGGACCGACACGGTTCTCTTCATGGCCGTATCGGCTCACCGGCTGGGCACGGGGGCGCATGGCTTCGGGTATCTCCTGGCCGGCCTGGGGGTCGGCGGGCATCCTGATGGCAGCCGCGGTGGACCGCTTGGCCACCTCGAGCAGCCTGGCCCCCATCATCCTCGGCGGCACGCTCGGCTACTGCCTGCCCACGGCGCTGCTCACCGTGGTCCACGACCCGGTCCTGGCTTTCGTCATCCAGATCGTGCGCGGGGCGGCCACACTGGTCGTGGACGTGCTCGCCGTGACCGCGCTCCAGCGAGCCGTACCGGCCGAGCAACTGGGACGCGTGTTTGGGCTGTTCTTCGCCTTCGTCCTGGGCGGCATCTCGCTGGGCGCGCTCATCACCCCGGTCGCGGTGAGCGCATTGGGATTGAACGGAGCATTGTTCGTGATGGCCTTCGCCCCCGCCGTGCTCGGTCTGCTGGGGGCGCCGGCCCTCGTCAGGATCGATCGCCAGTCCAGGGCTCAGGCCCAGGCCCTGGCTCCCCGGGTGGCCCTATTGGAGCAGCTGGGTCTGTTCGCCGCGGCCTCGCGGCCCGTCCTCGAGCGCCTGGCGTCGGTGGCCACCGAGCTCGAGTTCGCCCCAGCCCAGGCAATCGTACGGGAAGGCGATCCAAGCGACGCGCTCTACGTCCTGGAGCAGGGCGAGGTCGAGGTCACCGTCCGGGGCGATCAGGGCCAGGCGCACCGGCTCATCCGCACCATGAGCGCTCCCTGCTACTTCGGAGAGGTCGGAGTGCTCGAGCGGATCCCCCGAACGGCCACGGTTACCGGCGCTGCGCCGGGTCGATGCCTGCGGATCGAGGGAGCGGCCCTGCTCGCCGCGCTGGCCAGCGCACCGGCGTCATCGTCGCTGATGGAAAGCGCCCGGACGCGGCTGGCCGTCACCCACCCCTCGGCTGCCATCACCTACGGCGCCGCGGATTGAGTCCGGGGAGTGACGGCCCCCCTGGGGCCCCCCACCCGAGCGGACATTTCGTGAAACTCGATGACGGCTGTGGAACTCGACTGCAGAAATGTCCGCAGGGCGGATGTTTCTGCAATTGACTTTCCGACGCCGCGAACGCTTTGCACAAAAGTGTCGCGGGCCGCGCGTTTTCGGGTAACCCAAATCCATGAAGGTGCTCGTCCTGACCAGTGAGCCCGTCAGCGCCCAGCAGCTCCGAGACGCGCTGGACGCCGACGCGCCGCCCGAGGAGCTCGAGGTCCTGGTGGTGGCCCCGGCCCTGCAGGAAAGCGGGCTGCGCTTCTGGATGGCCGACGCCGATCAGGCCATCGCGCGGGCCGAGGAGGTCAGCCGCCAGACCGAGCGCGAGCTGACCGCCGACGGCGTGGCCGCCGATTCAGACACCGGCGAGTCAGACCCCCTTCAGGCCATCCAGGACGCCCTTCAGACATTCCCAGCCGACCGAATCGTCCTGTTCCGCCACCCGGGAGATGAGCGCCTCTACCGCGAGGACTTCGCCTCTGAGGAGGTCCGCAACCGTTTCGGCGTTCCCGTTCAGGACGAGGTGGTTCCAGCCGACTGAAGCGCGGCCAGCAGTGTCCGCGCGTTGGCCGGCGCGTAGCTGTTCCAATCGTTGTTGAAGTAGACGTACACCTCCTCACTCTCGCGCCAGGCGGCCACCCTTTCGGCCCACTCCTGCAGTTCGCTGCGCGAGTAGTTCCCCGCCCGTCCTCGCGCCCCGTAATGGAAGCGGACGAACCTCCAGGAGGCGGTTGCTTGCAGCGACTGAAACGGGCGTTTGGGGTGGTGTCCGACGGTCAGCGCCACGCCGTGCGAGCGCAGGAGGTCCATCACCTCCGGGACAAACCAGCTGGGATGGCGGAACTCGATCGTGTGCCGGCCGGCCGGTAGGAGCTCGAGCCAGCCCACCAGGCGGCCGTCGTCACGATGAAAGTTCTCGGGGAGCTGCCACAGGACCGGGCCCAGCTTGCCCGACCTGGCCAGCGGAGCAAGCGGCTCATAGAACCGGGCGATCCCGTCAGCGATGTTGACCAGGCGCTTGATGTGGGTCAGGTAGCGGCTGGCCTTCACCGCAAAGAGAAAGTCCGGCGGGGTCTGGTTGACCCAGCCGGCCACGCCGGACTCCCGGGCCAGCCGGTAGAAGGTGCTGTTCACCTCGACCGTGTCGAAATGCTGGGCGTAGAGCTCAAGCCAGCGGCGCTTCGGCTCGCGCTCGGGGTACAGCCGGCCCCGCCACGAGTCATACATCCAGCCCGAGCAACCAACCCGAACGAACTTCACATCACTGCGGGCGCTCGCGCAGCCAGCCGGCCACCATGGCCAGGTCGGCCACGAACTGCTCCATGGCCTGGTGACGTTCCTCCCCGTCCGGAGCCCGGAGGATGGAGGACGGGTGCGCGGTGAGGATCACCAGCTCAGCCAGCTCTGACTCGATCGCTGCTCCGCGGTCACGGCCGATCCTGATGTGGTTCCCGAACAGGGCCTGAGCGGCGGTGGCGCCCAGGGCGACCAGGGCGTCTGGGCGGACAACGGCCAGCTCGGCCTCGAGCCAGGGCAGGCAGGCGCTCGTCTGCCAGCGGTCGGGCTTCTGATGGATGCGTCGCTTGCCGCGTGCCTTGTAGCGAAAGTGCTTGACGACGTTGGTGACGTACACGTCGGCGGAGTCCAGACCCACGCGCTCCAAACCCTCGGCCAGCACGCGCCCGGCGGGTCCCACGAACGGCCTGCCCTCGATGTCCTCGCGGTCGCCGGGCTGCTCGCCAACCAGCATCACAGCCGAACGGACCCTCCCCTCCCCCATCACCGCCTGCGTTGCCCCCGCCCACAGGTCGCACGCCCGGCACTCGGACAACGCCTCCCGCAGACTTCTCAGCGAGGGCCGCGGGGGAACTGGAGCCGGCGGATGGTCCTCTCGTGCCACCGCCATCGGTCAGGCCGTGGCGCCCACCTGATCGCTGGGGCGGCGCCCCGCTCTGGCCTGGCCGGCGTCAAGCCGTCCGGCAACCAGGCGATCGGCCAGCCGCGAGGCCAGGGCCATGATCGTCAGCGCCGGGTTGGCCGACCCCTGTGTCGGCATCACGCTGCCGTCGGCCAGGAAGAGGTTCGGGATGTCCCACACCCGATGGTCGGAATCGACCACGCTGTCCTCGGGGTCGTTGCCCATCCGGCAGCCGCCCACCAGGTGGGCGTAGCGGTCTATGACCACAACATCCTGAGCCTCGGCGGCCTCGAAGATGTCGTGGAGGGTCTGCTTGGCAAACGCGATGTTCTTGCGGTCGTTCTCGCACTGGGAGTAGGTCATGCGGGCCACCGGCAGTCCGTGCTGGTCGCGCACCTCAGGATCGAGCGTGACGCGGTTCTCGGTTCGGGGAAGCAACTCGGAGAGAACGCCCAGCGTGTACCAGTAGTTGTAGTCGCGCATGTACTCGCGCAGCGCCCGGCCCCAGTGGCCATCTGCCATCACGTGCTGAGCCCACTCGATGGGCAGCGGCCCCACCGTCTGGATGGCAAACCCGCGGGCAAACCCACGCGCCGGATCGGTCTCGTAGAACTGCTCGGAGCAGATCTCCGGGGGCGGCGCCTTGTACATCCTCATCTCCTGCGGAAACCGTCCCGCCACCTGGGGGGCGCCCTGGACCATCACGCAGCGGCCGACCTGGCCGGTGGCGTTTCCCAGCCCGCTGGGGAACCGCCGGCTGGTCGAGTTCAGAAGCAGTCGAGGGGTCTCGATCGAGTACCCGGCCACCGCCACCGCGTCGGCGCGCTGGCAGTGCTCTGAGGGCTCTTTCTCTCCCGTCTCATCAACCTTGATGTAACGCACCCCGGTGACCCGGCCGGAGCTGTCGTCGAGCTCGACCCGGGTGACCATGCAGTGCTCCCGGATCTCCGCGCCGTGCTCGATGGCATCGGGCAGGTGGGTGACCAGGGGCGAGGCCTTGGCATTCACCTTGCACCCCTGGAGGCAGAAGCCGCGGTAGATGCAGTGCGGACGGTTGCCGAAGGAGCCGTTGGTGATGCCCACGGGTCCCACTCGCATCTCGATCCCCAGTTTGCGCGCGCCCGCCCAGGCGATCTCCGCCCCCCCGGCGATCGGATGCGCGGTGTGGGGATAGCCATGAGGATCTCCCCACGGCCAGTACTCACCGGCCACCGGGAGTTCGAGCTCCAGCCGCTCGTAATGGGGCTTCAGGTCCTGGTAGGAGATCGGCCAATTCTGCCCCACTCCATCCCGGGTCCGGACCTCAAAGTCAGACGGGTGAAAGCGCGGGCAGTACCCGGCGTAGTGGACCATCGAACCCCCCACTCCCCTCCCCGAGTTGTTCTTGCCCAGCTCTACTGGATCCTCCCCGCCGGTGACGCGTTCCTCGGTCCAGTAGAGCTTGTGCGAGCCCGCCTCGTCGGACACCCAGTCGGCGTCCGGATCCCAGAAGGGCCCGGCCTCGAGCACGATCACCTTCCAGCCCCGGCGGGCCAGACGCTGGGCCAGCGTGCCGCCGCCCGCCCCCGCCCCCACGATCACCAGATCGACCGCGTAGTCGTCGTCGTAGGTGGCCATGCGCTGACGCGGGACAGCCCGACGGTGGACATCGAGAAGGAAGGCGGAGTCGTTCTCGGGAGGACGCAGTGCCCCACGGAGGACCGTCTGGATTCCGTGGCGCGCGCTCATGCTCCCTCCTCCCCGCGCTCCTGCGTGTCCCGAACCGGGTCGTCATCCAGCGCCGGGGCTCCCTCCCAGCTCTCGCGCTGGCCTGCGGCCAGCCGGACGTAGCCCCGGGGGTAGGCCGGGCCGCCGAAGCCGATCTCGTTCCAGGCCCACGGATGCGAGTAGAAGGCGCTGAGCACCGCGCGCATCAGGACGCTGAAGACCTGTTTGGCCGGGAGCTCATCCCACACCCCTCCGCGCAGCTCGCCGCGGTGAAAGGCATCCACGATGCTGTGCTTGACCTCCTCTGATGCGGTCGGGAAGTCTGGGGCCCCGTGCTGGCGGGCGGCCGCGTCCAGACCCACCGCGGCCCGCCTCCAGGTCTCGCGGTCATCCGGCATCCCCGCGAAGCGGAAGCCGTCAAGTTGACCAGCCCACAGCTTGGCGTCGACGAAGTTCAGCACGGGGATCTTGGGCTCGGCGTCCTGCGCCATCACAACGTCGCAGAAGCTGCCCAGCGTGGCCGCCTCGGAGGAGGTGAAGAACCGGATCGTCGGCACCTCCTCCACGCGCTGGAGCACCACCTGGCGGGTGACAGGGTCCCAGTGGTCGACTTCGTCCAGGACGTTGTAGTCGGGGTAGCGGCCGTGCATCTGCGGCGTGACCCCGTTGCGCTGACGAGGCAGACGGTCGGGAGGCGCCGGCTGGCGGTCGGGACGCCGATTGGGCAGGTGCTCCGCCGAGCTGTCCAGCGGCTCGGCCATGGGATCAGCGCTCGCGCTCCAGGGCAGCAGCGGCGAGCCCCATCCCCCCCACCAGAGCCAGCGAACCCGGCGCAAGCAGAGGCGGCCCCATCACGATGTTGAACAGCGGCTCCTGGAAGCCACCCGGTCTGCGGGCCACACCACGCACATGCGTGATCACCCCGATCAGCCCGTCCAGGCAGTAGAGCGCTGAGATGGCGGGCAGCCAGGTGCGCGCGGCCCGCTCGGATCGCACCCCGGCCACGCCCGCCACGGTAAGGGCGGGAGAAAGCGCGACCGGCGTCCACATCCACTTGTCGCCGAACGATCCCCGGAAGTGCTCGAAGTAGATCTCGAGCCCGAGGGGAAGCGCGCTGAATGCGGTGGAAGCAGCGAGCGTCTTCTGCATCCTTCCCTGACGGACGTTGTTCCACCAGCGAACCGCGGGGCGCTCCATCGGCGTCCTGCGGCGAAGCAGCCTGTCGGGTCGAAATCCCCGTGTCACGTCAAACCTGGGCGTACCCCCTGCCGTGGCGGCTCTAACGGACCGGGTCAGACTCACAACCCGCTCTGGGACTGCGCCAGGGCCACCGCGGCGTCGATGTGAGCCAGATGGGTAAGGCCCTGGGGAAAATTGCCCAGCGCTTCCCCGCTGCGCGGGTCAACCTCTTCGGAGAACAGGCCCAGGTCGTTTCCGCAGGCCACCGCCTGCTCGAAGACCTCGTGTGCCTCGTGCAACTGACCCGAGCGTGCCAAGCATTCCACCAACCAGAACGAGCAGCACAGGAACGCCCCCTCCCGGCCGGGGAGTCCGTCCCGGCGGCGGTAGCGGTAGAGAAGGCCGGGGCCGGCCGACAGGTTCTCCCGCACCGCATCGACGGTGCGCAGCATGCGCGGGTCATCCCAGTCCACGAACTCGACGGCGGGGAGCAGAAGCAACGCCGCATCCATGTCTGTGCGGTCAAACGCCTGGACGAAAACGCCTCGCTTCTTGTCGAAGCCTCTTCGCTCCACGGCGCGGCGAGCCTGGTCGCGCGCCTTGGTCCACCGCCGGGTCGGTGCCCGCCGCATGCACTCCCCGGCCAGGCGGATCCCGCGGTCCAGGGCGGCCCAGCACATCACCTTGGAGTGGACGAAGTGATCCGGCTTCCCCGGCCACTCCCACAACCCGCCGTCGGGCTCTGACCAGCGCTGCGCGGCGTGGTCGATGATCGAGACCAGGAACCGCCAATCGTCGTCGTCGGGCGAGTGGCCGCGGCGATGCCAGCGGAAGCTCAGGTTGACGATCTCCCCGTAGGCATCGAGCTGGCGCTGCTGCGCTGCCTGGTTGCCGATGGTGACAGGCGTGGAGGACCGGTAGCCCTCCAGGTGATCCAGCTCTGACATGCCCAGCCGTCGCTCTCCGCCCACTCCGTAGAGCACCTGGAGCTCCTCGGCGTGACCGGCAGCCGAGCGCATGATGAATCGGCGGAAGGCGTCCGCCTCAGCCTCCGAGCCCACCTCGGCAAAGGCTCGAGAGCTGAAGCTCGAGTCCCGCACCCAGGCATAGCGGTAATCCCAGTTGCGCGAGCGGCCCACGCACTCCGGCAGCGAGGTGGTGGGTGCGGCGACAATCGCCCCGGTGCCCGAATAGGTCAGTGACTTCAGGGCAAGCGCCGACCTGCGCAGGCCCTTGGGCTCCTCTCCCGGCAGGCTCAGCCGGCCCGACCAGTCCCGCCAGCGCCGGACCGTCTGGGTCAGACGGCGATCGAGACCGTGGCCGTCGGGCTCGTCGGGTCCGTCGGGCTCGAGGCGCTCGGGTGAGATGTAGCGCAGCGACAGGTGCACCCGCTCGCCGGCGCTCACGGTGATCCGCCCCACCAGCTCCTGGTTGGCCGTTTCCTCCAGCTCCTGCTCGCACCACACGACCAGTCCGTCGTTGCCCCCGATCGCGCTGTGCAGGCGCTCTCCGTGCCGCCGGATCCAGGGACGGACCGCGCCGTAGTCAAACCGGGGTGCCACCTTCACCTCCACCTCCACCGACCCTCGCTGGCCCTCGATCACCCGCAGAATGTGTGGACCCGGCTCCTCCCAGGAACGGCGGCGGCCGCGGCGATCGGCCCCGTCTCCCAGGAGCAGAGAGTCGGTCAGCCGGACCTCGCCCTCACGCGCCTCGTACGTGGTGACGAGGACCAGGGTGTCCTCTATGTACTCCCGGGATGACCGCCACCCTTTTCGCGCCGGGACCACTGAGCAGTGGCCACCCTTGTCCCAGTCCAGGATCCGTCCGAACGCGCTTCCCGAGTCAAACCGGGGCAGGCAGCACCAGTCAATGGATCCGTCCAGCGAGATCAGGGCAGCGGTCTGGCAATCGCCGATCAGCCCGTAGGCGCCGATGGGTGGATAGGGATTGGCGGAAGCTGGCAATGAAGTGGTGGGAGCGCAGCCCGAACACCGGCGACGACGAAGGTTCAGGACCGCAACCAGGCGGTTAGCGCCTCCGGACGATGGGTAGATCGTTCGACGAAATGTGGTTCTACCCCATACTTCTGATCTTGCTACTGCTGGCGCTGGCCGGGGGCATCTTCCTGGGCGGCGTCTACACGCTCATCCTGGTGCCGCTGTTCGTGATCGCGCTGGGCTCCGCGCTCCTCTATATGTTGTGGGCCCGATCCCAGGCCGGGGCGGCAGGAGCGGATACCGACGCCCAGCACACCTCGGAGCGTCCCCTCCCGCACCGTCGCCGAGCCCCGCGGCGTCGCGCACCCAACACGCCCGAGCGCCTGGTCGACGCCAGACGCCAGAGCGCCCGCGGGCCAGAGGAGTAGCGCGTTCGCGCCAGAGCAGGCCGTTTGCACTTCTCCACACGCGCCTAGCCTTGTAGGAGAAGATCAACGCGACGCCTGATCGCGCCGCGATCAACCGGGAGGGGGAGGACTCGCCATCACTGGTGGAGATGGTGGGCTACTCGCAGATGCACGTCTCGCGCCTTCTCCGGCGGTCCCTGGCCAAGCTGCTGACCGCAGCGCGCGAGAGGGGATGAGACGGGAGGGGGCGATGGCGCTCGAAATCGCGTATGCGGACATCCAGCGCCATCGCCCGCCCCGCCCCGCCGCCACTCAGTCCTGCTTGCGCTCCTCCTTGGCTCGCTCGGCCGCTTGGCGCAGCCGGTCGGCCTCCTCGGCCGCCACCAGCGCCTGCTCACGCTCGCGTTGGGCTTCGGCCTGGGTGTCAAGGGCGTCCAGCCGGGCCCGGGGAGCCGCCTCCTCGATCGCCTGCTCGACCGTCGCCTCGGTCCGCTCGCTGGCCTGGAGGCGCTCCTCCTCCACCTGGGCGGCTCGTCGGGCCTGCTGTCCCTGACGCTGTCGAGCCTGCCGGCGGCGTGAGCCGGCTCGGCTGTCGGCCGCCTGGCGCCGCCGCGCCGCCTGCTCCTGGCGCTGGTGCACTCGGGCGTCGGCCTGCTCGGCCACGTCCTCGGCCTGCCCGCGCAGATCGGTGGCGCGCCGGCGGGCCTCGGCCGCCTTGTAGAGCCGGTCGGCGTCATCCCGCAGGGCGGCGTCGCCCAAGAGCGTGCCGGCCACCGCCCGAGCGCTCGCGTCGGCCCGCTCCACGGCCTGCTTGGCCGACTGGCGTCCCACCGGGAGGAACCTGACGGCCATATCGACGGGTAGCCGAATCAGCCTCAGTGAGGCCCTGACGGTGGTCCGGGGAATCATGCGTGCCGCGTTCACTGTTCCTCCTCGGGGTCGAGCTTGTCCGCTTTGTCCTGCGCCTTCAGCGCCTCCCGGTCCAGCCGCACCTCCTGGCGGGCCGCCTGAACGCGTGCCTCCTCCGCCTGCTGCTCGGCGGCTCGGGCGGCCGCCTCCTCCTGGATCCGCTGCCGCTCAGCAGCCGTCTCCTCATGCTGGCGCTCGGCCTGGGCCTGCGCCTCAGTCGCCGCACGATTTTGCTTGATGGCCTGCTCTCGGTCCTGGGCAGCCACCTCGTTGGCCAGGCGCTCCCGCTCAATCTCGGTTTCCACCTGGCGGGTGTGAAGCTGGGCCTCCTCCTCGCGGCGGCGGGCTTCCGCATCGGCCTCGCGAGCCTGGCGCTCGGCGTCGGACTGGGCCTCCTGGAGGCGCCCTTCGCGCTCCAGCGCGTGGTTATCCGTGGCCGAGCCAATCATGGTCTTGATCTTGCCGGTGACCTTGCCCGCCAGGCCGCCGGTCATCCTCTCTGTTCCAGTCAAGGTGCTCCTCTCAGGTTCTGGGGTCAAACCGGTTCACTACCCCAGCTTGCACCGGAGCACTCGTAGCCCCGGTAATCAGACGGTTCCCCCGGCCCCGCGTGAAGTAGCCGTAGGCCCAGCGGAGGAGAACGACTACCCGGTTCTCAAACCCGATGAGATAGAAGATGTGGATGGTGAGCCAGGTGAGCCAGGCGGGAAAGCCGCTGAAGCGCACGCCACGGACGTCGGCCACCGCGCTGGCCCGCCCGATGGTGGCCAGCGAGCCCTTGTCGCGGTAGCGAAATGGCCTCGGCGCGGGGCCTCCGCTGAGCCGGGCCGCCACCACACGGCCCGCATAGCGGCCCTGCTGCATGGCCACCGGCGCCAGGCCGGGAAACGTCCGGGCCTGGCCGGTGCGCGGGTCCCGCACCCGGACCATGTCGCCGAGGGCGAGGATCTCGGGATGACCGGGCAGCGTGAGATCAGGTTCCACCGTCACGCGGCCGGCCCGATCGGTCTCTCCGCCACACTGGGTGGCCAGGATTCCGGCCAGTGGGGAGGCGGCCACGCCGGCCGCCCAGACGACCGTCCGGGTGGGAACGGTCTGGCGCTGTTCGCCCGGCTGGGCCAGCTCGACCGCGTCCTCGTGGACCTCGACCACCGTGTGCTCCAGCAGGAGGGTCACGCCGAGGCGCTCCAGCGAGCGGGCGGCCCGGGCCGGCAGCGGGTCGGCGAAGCCGCCCAGGACCCGGTCGGCAGTCTCCACCAGCAGCACGCGGGCGGTGGCGGGATTGATCTTCCGGAACTCCCGGCCCAAAGTCTGCCGGGCGAGCTCGGCGATCTGGCCGGCAATCTCCACACCGGTGGGACCCGCGCCCACCACGACGAATGTCAGCCAGCCCGCCTGATCCTCGGGGCTCTCCTCGGCCGACTCAAACGCGGTGAGAATGCGGCCACGGACCTGGAGCGCGCCGTCCAGCGATTTGACCTCGAGGGCCCGGGAGCGCCAGTCCTCGTGACCGAAATATGAGTAATCCGCGCCGCCGGCCACGATCAGGGCGTCGTAGGCCAGGCGACGCTCTCCGTCCTGCGTCGCCTGATCGCCCTTGCGCATCAGATGCGGAGGAGCCGTGATGACGATCTCCCGCTTGACCGGGTCGAGGTCGGTCATCTCGGCCAGCAGGACCTCGGCGTTGGGATAGGAACGGAGGATGTGGCGCAGCGGGACGGCGATATCGCCAGGGGCCAGGCCGCCGGTGGCCACCTGATAGGTCAGGGGCTGGAACAGGTGGTAGTTGTGACGGTCGACCAGCGTCACCTGCGTCCCGGCCCGGGCCAGCGCCTTGGCCGCCTGAAGGCCGCCAAAGCCGCCGCCCACCACGACCACCCGCTCCGCAGCAGACACCCCGACTAGCCCTCCCGTCCAGGAATGGTTCCCACCGGGGCCTCGCTGGGCGCGGCCTCCACCCGGTCAGGGCTCTCCCCCACCACCTCGATCCCACCGTCCTCGCGCCGCCGCACCACGTCGCCCTGCCAGGAGCGCAGCGGATGCGAGCCGCTCTTCTGCAGCGAGCGGCAGATGCGCCAGGTGACCAGGAAGGCGATCGCAGGAACCAGCCAGCTGGCCGCTCGCCAGTACTCGATCATCACCGTGTAGGAGATGTGCAGGCGGTAGTACACGCGGTCGGCAACTCCGATGGCAAAGATCGTCCACACCCAGGCCAGGAACCCGGCGATCAGACCGGACCTGATGGGACGGTCACGCGGCCGGTCCAGGAGGTCGTGGCGGCGATAGTCGCGAGTGATTCTGCGCTCCACTGCCGGCCAGGCAAACAGGATCCCGAACACGACGAGCGGGAAGAACGCGCCTCCCCAGAACGGGTTGGGAACCGGGGTGATGTTGCCGATGGCAGGCTCGAAGTTCGGCATCAGCCGCAGCGCGCCGATCAACCAGCCGATGTACCAGTCCGGCTGGGCCCCGTTCTCGGACAGGTAGGTGTGGTAGGGGCCCCACTGGTATATGGGATTGACCTGGACCAGGCCACCCAGCAGGAAGATCACCGAGGCCACGGCCAGGAGCAGTCCGATCGAGCGCAGGGCGTAGGCCGGCCACAGGGGCGTGCCCACCACGTTGCGCTCCCGGCGCCCCGGCCCGGGGAATTGGGAATGGTGCTGGCGCATGATCATCACGAGGTGCATCGTGATCAGGCCGATCAGAGCCAGGGGAATCAGCAGGACGTGGATTATCTCCAGCCTCGGCCAGAACTCGGGCTTGCCCGGGTAGGCGCCGCCCCACACGAAATAGGCCAGCTGGGCGCCGATGCCAGGGACGGACAGCGCTACGCCATAGGCGATCACCAGGCCCATGCCCGAGAGGAGATCGTCGACCAGCGAGTAGCCAGCGAACCCCTCGAGGATGGCCAGCATGAGCATGGTCAGCCCGATGTAGTAGTTGAAGTCGCGTGGCTTGCGGTAGGCGCCGGTGAACATGATCCTCACCAGGTGGAGCACGATGGCCGCGACGAAGATGTCGGCCGCCCAGTGGTGGGCCTGGCGGAAGAGGAGCCCGGCCGGGACCACGGTGGACAGATTGAGCACTGACTTGAAGGCCACCGACATCTTCTCCCCGTCCATGGCGGCAAACGGCCCGTGGTAGACCGTCTGGGCGGAATCCGGGATGTAATAGAGGGTGAGAAAGATGCCGGTCCCCACCAGCACCACGAATGAGTAGAGGGCGATCTCCCCCAGCAGGAAGGACCAGTGGTCGGGGAACACGTAGCTGAGCAGCCAGCGGAGGCCCTTGCCTGCCCCGAGCCGTTGCTCGGCCTGCCGGGAGGCCCGAACGAATCGGCGGCGCGCCCAGCGCTCGACCAGGCCCATCAGTCCTGCCCCGGATTGTTGTTGCGGTGCACGTTCCACCAGGACGGGCCGACGTCCTCCTGGAAGGGCCCAGCGGCAGCCAGGTACCCGTCTGAGTCGATCATCACCGGCAGCTGGGGCAGCTCGCGTCCGGCCGGCCCGAAGATCAGCTTGCCGCCGTAACCGGGCAGGAACGTCGAGTAGTGGCAGGGGCAGGTCAGGGCCGGCTCCTGCTGGGGGGCGTTCTGGTAGAGCGGGTAGCGGTACTCGGACACCGCACAACCGGCGTGGGGGCAGATCTTGGAGAAGGCCAAGATGCCCTGGGGCGCCCAGCTCCTTCGCGAGGCGGGCAGGTGCAGGTACCGCGGCGGCAGCCTGAGGACGATCAGGCCGGCACCCAGGGCCTCCGGATTGCCGATCTCGGGCAGGGCCGTGTACCAGGAGCCGAGCTGGATCTGGGAGGCCAGGTACAGCTGACCCTCCTCATCCACCATCCGCACCCCGCGCCGCCACGGGGTGTAATGAATGCCGTCGAGATTGGGTCCCAGGGAGGCCAGCGGAGTGGCCAACGCCACCACCAGTCCCGCTCCCGCCACGCCCCCCGCGCCGATGAGCAGCCCCCGCCGGGAGACGCCCTCGGCGGCGGATTCGACCTGGTCCACCACCTCAGTGACCACCTCTTCCTCGAGCAGCGCGTCCCGCTCCTGCACTTTCGTCTCCTGGGGGACGACCGACTTTCCCGCCACGATGCACGCCGCCGCCAGGGCGGCGAGAGCGAGCCCGATGGCCAGCCCGAGCCATTGCGTCTGGTTTGCCGGATTGACGATGTAAACGGCGGTGAACCCGAATCCGCACAGGGCGGCCAGGAGCAGGAGGACGCCCACCAGGCGCTCCGCCCCCGGATTGGCGGGCACATCGCGCCGGCTGGGGTCGTAGTCGGACTCGGGCGGCATCGGGGGGAGCGTCTCATCGGGCGACCTGGACCAGACGGCCCGCCACGCTGTGCGCACCGCCACCACGACGCCGAGAGCCTTGCCCACGCGGCGAGCCGGAGAGCGATCAGGCCTTGGCATCAGGGCCTGCTTTCGGGTCCGGGCCTGAGGTGGACTGACGCGGCGGGGGGATCCGGGCGGGAAGCCGGGGAGGCGCGTCGAGCGCCTCGTCGTTGCGTTCGCCGATCAGGCGAGCCACGATCACCAGCGCCGCCAGCCCCAGCAACCAGGCCACCATCCCCTCGGGGATCGGCCCGATGTTGTAGATGCCCCATCCGCCCAGATTCGCCGGATGCTGGGCATAGAGGACGTAGCGGGCGATCGAATTCAGCCGATGCTGATCGATCTGGTGGTAGTCGTATCGGGGCATCAGGTAGGGCCCCATCCGGACGGCCTCGGCGATCTGGTTGGCGTTGGCATGCAGGAGGTCGGGGACATAGGCCTCGACGAACATCCCGCCGCGGGCCATGACCTGATGACAGCCCGCGCAGTTGAGCGTGAACTGGCGGTAGCCGAGCCCGACGTCGCCACTGGAGGGAATGGCCGTGGGGGCGGGTGGGCCACCGAACGAGCTGATGTAGTTCACCAGCGCCACGATCTGCTGCCGGTCGAAGGCCGGGGGCCGGGGAATGTCGGGCTGCTGGTGGGGATCGGGCATCGGCATGCCGCCCGTGCTCAGGAAGAAGTCGACCGGCCCCGCTCCCACTCCGATCAGGGCGGGCCCCCGTCCTGGCAGGCCACGCAGGTTGAGCGCGTGACAGGAGGAGCAGGCCTGGTCGTAGAGCACATGACCCTCGGCCCTGAGCGCAGGTGAGCTAGGGAAGGTCTGGTACGGGTCGCCCGGCCCGGGTCCGAACGGCGGCTTCTCCGGACCGTTCTGGCTGGGCCGCAGAGAGCTCGAGGCCGGCGAGGAGGTGGCCGCCCCCCCGGTCGGCGCAGCCAGACCGGACAGGGCCAGCGCACCCATGATCAGGGCCAGGCCCGCCCGCAGCCACCGGGGAACCCGCGAGCGGTGCCGCAGCCAGCGCCTCAGCATCCTCATGACAGCGCCGATCCGTGGCCGGGTCCGGAGGCCAGCGGGCTCCGGCTCTCGATCGCGTCACGCATCTGCTGGCGGCGCTCCTCGGCCATCAGCTTGGCCCCCAGCACCCACAGCGCCACCGCCGTGAGGATCAGGTGAGCGCCGACCCACATGATTGCCCCGGCCTGCTGCTGCTGAGCCAGGGCCGAGATCCCCAGCGCCCGGTCGACCGGAACGTAGGGCCCGTACAGCACAGCGGTGTAGCGGTCCAGGTATGCGCCCACCAGAGCGCACGAGGGCATCGAGGCGATGACGTAGCACAGGCTGCCCAGCGACCCGAGCGATCGACTCGAGGCGGGATGGCCGTAGAGCGGCCACAAGAAAATGATCCCGGCGCCGAGATAGGCGATGTGCTCGAGGTCGTGTAGCCAGGGGTGGCGCAGCGTGGCGTCCACAACCCCGGGGAGGTTGGTTCCCAGCACGACGAGATAGAACACGAACAGCCCGACGGCCCAGTGGGTGAGTGGCGTGATCCGGGCTGTGGCGGCGGCCAGCGGCCGCCGTACGCCGGAGGGCAGAGCCCGAAGGGCGAGCACGACCGGGCGGCCCCAGAGCAGCAGCATCGGCGCCACCAGCAGCAGGATCAGATGCTGGACCATGTGGGCTGACAGGAGCAGATCGTCGTAGCGCTCGAGGCCGGACTGAAGCGCCACCAGGATCGCGCCCACACCGGCCAGGAAGGCCAGGGTGCGGCGGACGGGCCAGCGGCTCCGCACCCGGGTGCTCCCCCAGAGGTAGATCGCGGCGACCGCGGCGCACGACACCGCCAGCCCGGGCGTGAGGTCCCAATGGGAGACGACCAGCTGCGGGATGGATGGGACGCTCACGCCGATCGCTCCACAAGCCTCATTTCTCCCGCTCCAAGTGGATGCTGCGCCGCTGGGCCCTCACCTCAGCGACGAGACGGCCCGCGGCCAGGACCCACACCCCAGCACCGATGAAGACCAGAAACTTCCCGAAGACGACGCCGAACATCATCGCCCCGATCGACACCCCCAGGGCCAGCGCGGCCAGGCTGTTCTGGGGCGCCGCCTCGGGATGGGTGATGCGAACCGGGGGGCCGGTGCGGCGGGCGTCGCGATTGGCCAGCACCAGCCCGAGCGACGTCGCGTAGACCACCAGCACGGCAAAGCCGAAGGTGGCCGCCTGGACCCGGTCACCCGTCCAGATGACATTGATGGCCATCAGGACCAGCAGCACGGTCCCCCAGAGAAACACCGGGATCGCCCCGCCTCTCACGTCCTCGCCTCCTCCTGCTCCCGGCGCCGATCCTCGGCCTCGAGCCGGAGATCGAGCAGCGGCGCGTAGGAGCGAATGGCGGGCAGCGGCCGCTCGAAGTTATGGCGGGGAGGCGGCGATGGCGTCCACCACTCCAGGGAGTGGCCGCCCCACGGATCATCGCCCGCCACGTCCCTCCTGCGCAGTGAGACGAACACGTTGACCAGGAAGACGAGGATGGCCAGCGCGATGATGCCTGCTCCGATCGACTCGATCAGGTTCAGGGTCCCCCATCCGGGCTCCTGGGGGTAGCGAGCGATCCGCCTGGGCATTCCCTCCTGCCCCAGGAAGAACATTGGGCCGAACGTCATGTTCGTGCCTATGACTAGCAGGGCGCAATGGAGCTTTCCAATCCCCTCGCGCAGCTTGGCCCCGGTGACCTTGGGAAACCAGTGGTAGACGCCGGCGAAGAACCCGAACACGCTCCCGGCGAACAGCGTGTAGTGAAAGTGGCCCACGATGATGTAGGAGTCCTCGGCGTGGTAGTCGAGCGGGGGCGACCCGATGAAGATCCCGCTCAACCCCCCGATCAGGAACTGAATGAAGAAGAAGATGGCGAACAGCATCGAGGTCCGGAGCACGATCGAGCCGCCGATCAGGGTGGCGATGAAATCGAAGTACTCGATCCCCGCCGGGACGATCAGCATGGTCGAGGTGAACGCGAAGTACTCGTTAGTGATCCCGCCCGTGGTGAACATGTGGTGGGCCCAAACCGCCATGGACAGCGCGGCGAAGGCGGGAATGGCCAGGATGAACGCGCTGTAGCCGAACCATCTCTTGCGCGAGTTGACCGCCACGACCTCAGCGGCCGCGCCCAGGTAGGGAAAGAACATCACGTACACCACGGGATGTCCGAAGAACCAGAACAGGTTCTGGTAGTTGATGGCACCCCAGTAGCCGGTGAACACGTGTCCTCCGCTGCGGTCCACCAGCACCAGGGCCATGGCCACGATCAGCACCGGAAACGCACCGATCACCATCAACGCACTGACCAGCTCGGTCCAGGTGAACATCGAGCAGCGCAGCAGGGACATTCCCGGTGCGCGTCTGCGGGTGGTGGTGAGCAGCACTGAGAAGGCGATGGCGACCAAGCCGGCCGCGGCCAGTATCACGCCGATGTTCCACATCGTCTGCCCGGTTCCGGGGGTGAACGTGGCGTTGTTCAGCGGTGCGTAGTCAAACCAGCCGTCGCTGCCCGCCCCGCCGGCGGCAAACCATCCCGACTGCATGACCAATCCGCCACACAGCCAGGTCCAGAAGCCGATCAGCGCGAGCCGGGGGGCGCTCAGACCTGCGGCGCCGATCTGCAGTGGCACCAGGTAGAGCCCCAGGGCCAGCGCCATCGGCGTCACGAACAGGTAGATCATGGTCGACCCGTGCATCGTGAACAGCTCGTTGTAGGTGGCGTTGCCCAGGAAGCCGACGTTGGGCTGAGCCAGCTGCGAACGCATGAGCAGCGCTATGACGCCGCCTCCCAGGAAGAACACGAAGGAGGCGATGAACAGGTTCGCCCCCATTCGTTTGTGATCGGTGCTGGTCAGCCCGCCGATGAAGCCGGGCAGGCGGGCGCGCGAGGTCAGAGTGCCCGTGGTCACCGTCACGACTCGCCTCCCGCGCTCACGCCGGCCGCCTCCCGCCCGAGGCCGCCCAGGCCTCGAAGCGCGCGCCGCTCACGGCCCGGGCGTTGAACACCATCTCGGAGTGGTCCAGGCCGCAGAACTCAGCGCACTGGCCCGGGAACGTTCCAGGCTGGGTGAACGTCAGCGTGGCCTCCATCGTGGTTCCCGGGAAGTTGTCGTGCTTGTAGCGCAGGGCCGGGACCCAGAAGGCGTGGATCACATCGATGCTGGTCAGCCGGAAATGGATCGGCTCATTGGTCGGGACGACGAAGGTGCCGTCTCCGGTGACCCCGCTCTGGACCCTGATGTGGTACGCCGGGTAGTAGAAGGTCCACTCCCAGCGGGAGGCGATCACGTCGATGGTCACGCCCCCGCGCTCGTGGTTGGCCACCGTGTCCACCTTGTGTTCGGTGGTGAATGTCTCCCAGAGCAGGAAGGCCACGATGGCGGTGAGCACCAACGCGTAGGTCCCCTCGATCGGATGATGCTCGTGCCAGCGCGCCGCCTTCTCTGGGGGCCGCCTGCGGTAGCGCAGCACGGCGAACACCGTGAGCAGAACCACGAGCGCGAACACCCCCAGGCCGATGGGGACGTAGATGTTGAAGAGGTGGTCGTACTGCTGGCGCGTACTGACCAGCGCGGCGAGCAGAGAGGAGGGAGCGCTGGTCATCGTCCGGATCGGAGGCGAGGAGGAACCGGGACGAGCGCGCGCAACTCGAGCATCTTCTACCCACGCCGCTCGGTGGTGAAAAGGCACGTTCGTCTGCGAACGGCCGCATGGGCGCTGGGAAGAAAGGCGGAGGTGGCCCGCGCCCGCCGCTGACATGAGTGCAGCTTTGAGCGTGCCCTGGCGCAGGCCGTCCGGTCCGGCGCGATCCAGAGGCTGCCGGAGAAGTTCTACTGCCACGCCGGCTGAGGGCACGGGCGGAGCCCGCGGTTCGAGCGCGCGCGGTCGCGGCGGGTAAGGCTCCGGCGCCACCAGGGCTTGACAATTCGCGCGGGGCGTGGGCCGACGCGTGGCGCCGTGGTTGTACTACGACCTTGACTTGACGCAGCGGCCGGGCGTTTGCGAGCTTTGTGAGGTTACGGTGGCGCGCTGGGGCGCGCTACCCCTCGCCGCCGCCGGGCCGACCTACTCGCCGCCCACGTTCAGCGCCGGGGATCCCAGAGCGGCGTCGGCCTGATCCACCCGGGCCTCGGTGCGGGCCGCCCCGGGTCGCCGCCCGTGCTCGATCCCGGCCCGCTGCGGTCCGACGACGTAGCGAGGGTCAGCCGCCGACTGAAAACCTGCCTTGAAGACGCTCCAGCGCGCGCTCAGCGCGCCGGCGGCCAGGAGCGCTCCGCCGACGACCGCGGCCCGGCGCGACTGACCTGCCCGCCAGGCCACCAGCGCCGCCCCCGTGGCAATCAGCCCGCGGGCCAGGTTTCCGAACCGCCCGGCGGGCCCTTCGTCGTAGGGCTGGCCGAGCTCGCCCAGCCGCCGCTTCATCACCTCCCGGCTGGCGAACTCCGCCACCGCGGCGCCCACCGCCAGGCGCCGAGCCGGTGCCGCGTGCCGGACCGGGGTGGTGATCAGCGCGACGGCACCAGCGCTCAGCCCTGCCCCGGATGCGAATACGAACGGCAGCTCGCGCCGCGCCTCGTGCCAAACCGGCACCGCGGTATCTGACACCAGGGCGGCCGTGTACGTGGAAAGAGGCATCCCCAGCAGCGCGCCCAGCGGCTTGGCGAGACGGCCAGCGCGCGGGAACAGGCCCAACCAGTTGTGAGCCGCCGCCAGCGCCGCGGTGGCGCCGTTGGCGGCCAGAATCCACGAGCCCACGCTCATGGGCGAGGTCACCTTGAACATCCGCAGCATGTTCAAGAAGCGCGTGGGCTTGCCCAGATCCGAGATCAGCAGCACCGGACTGGCAGCAGCAGCTGCGAAGGATGCCGCCGAGGCCCGTCGGGCCAGGACGTCGTTGCCCCGCAGCCCGGCCAGGAAGCTCAACCCGGCGGACGCTCCGGTCAGTCCGCCGGTATAGAAGTAGCAGGGGATCTCCCAGGTCCAAACCGGCTGCTTGATGACCGGCTGCCCGTGGTAGGAGCGGACCTCGACGCCGAAGTCGCGCCCCGACTCGCCCGGCCGCCCAGAGCCATTCGCGTTCACGCCCGCCCTCCCAGCACCGCGGCCAGCAGGCCCAGCCCCAATGCACCCGCGGCCAGGCCGGTGGCGGCCCAGATCTCGGGCAGGTCACGCCGAGTGTCCACGGGGTCTGGCGGCAGGCCGTATACCTCAGGCTCGTCCAGCAACAGGAAGAATGCCCCGGCGCCGCCAATGCCATCCTCCTCGTCGGCCAGGTAGAGCTGGGCCTTCTCCTGGCCGGCTTCCTGCAGCGTGGCGAGACGGTGCTCGGCTCGGGAGCGCAGTTCGTCGAGCTCGCCGAACTGGATTGAGTTGGTGGGGCAGGCCTGGGCGCAGGCAGGCTCCTTGTCATCCTTCAGGCGGTCGTAGCAGAGGGTGCATTTCCATACCCGTCCGTCCTCCTCGCGCTGGTCGAGTACACCGAACGGACATGCCGGCACGCAGTAACCGCAGCCGTTGCAGATGTCCTCCTGCACCACCACCGTGCCGAACTCGGTCCTGAACAGCGAGCCGGTGGGACATACCTCGAGGCAGGCCGCATGCGTGCAGTGCTTGCACACGTCTGAGGCCATCAGCCAGCGCAGCCCATCTCCCTCCTGGTAGGTCTGCACCCCGGAGTCGATGACCGCGGCCGCGTTGGCGGCGCGCACCAGGTCGCCACCGTTCTCGCGCGCGTCGGCAGCGACCCTCTGCTCCACGAACGCCACGTGCCGCCACGTGTCGGCTCCCAGATCGATCGTGTTGTCGTAGGACTTCCCGGTGAAGCCCTGGATCGACATCGGTATCTGGTTCCACTCCTTGCAGGCCACCTCGCAGGCCTTGCAGCCGATGCACACCGAGGTGTCGGTGAAGAACCCCATCCGCGGCTTGGCCTCGCCGCCGTACGTCGCCGGCCAGGCGTGCGTCTGAAGGGCCATCTAGTCCTTCACCCCGGCTCGGGCCCGATACTCCTGCACCAGCTCGAGGCGGGCCGGGCCACGGGGACGCCGCCCGGGTCGGATGTCGCAGGTGGCGACCTTGTACTCGGTGATGTGCACGTTGTTGTCCAGGACCACGGAGAGCAGCTCGTTGGCCGAGTCCCCGGTCACGATGCCCACGCCGCCCCAGTGGTACGGCGCGCCAACCAGGTGCATCTTGCGTCCCTCGATCTCCAGCGGCCTGATCCGCTCGGTCACCATCACCCTGGCCTCGACTGCCTGGCGTGCCGTGATCACCGTGGCCCATCCGCCGTGCTCGAGCCGGCGCTCCCGGGCCAGCTCCGGGGAGACCTCGACAAAGAACTCCGGCTGGAGCTCGGCCAGGTAGGGAACGGTCCGCGACATCCCTCCGGCGGTGTGATGCTCGGTCAGCCGGTACGTGGTGAGCACGAACGGGAAGACCTCTGATCCCTCCTCCTTGCCGGACGGGTGGTAGGGGTTCTCCGGCCGGTGGAAGACCTGGCGGGTGGGGTTCTGCTGCTGGGCGTAGAGCGGATTGGTGAAGGGCGACTCCTGAGGCTCGTAGTGCGCGGGCAGCGGGCCGTCCACCAGCCCGGTGGGGGCGTACAGCCAGCCCCTTCCGTCTGGATGCAGGATGAACGGCTTGTCCCCGGAGATGGCCTCGAGCGCCCTGGCGTGGCGGGGCGGCTCATAGCCCGGCTCCTTGGTGGGCGGGAAATCCGGTGAGTCACCCAGGCTGGTCCACTCCTCCTCTTCCGCGTCCCACCACACGTAGCGCTTGCGCTCGGACCACGGCTTGCCCTCCGCATCGGCCGAGCAGCGGTTGTAGAGGATCCGCGTGTCCTTGGGCCAGGCCCATCCCCACTCGTGGGCCACCCAGTTCTGTTCGGTGTGGGGCTTCCTGCGCGCCGACTGATTGACGCCGTCCTTGTAGATGCCGCAGTGAATCCACGAGCCGGTGGTGGTCGAGCCATCGTCCTTGAGGTCGTCGTAGCTGTCCAGGAAGGAGCCGTCGGCCCTACGGCCAGAGATCTCCTGCAGGACGTGCTCGGCATCGGGCTCGTCGTGGGGGCCCTGGAGTGGGTAAGCCCAGACGAGATCCAGGATCGGACGATCCTTGGGATCCTCGGATCCGGCGAGCTTCTCCCGGATGGTCTTGCCCAGGTGGTAGATCCAGTGCAGCTCCGACCGGCAATCACCGGGTGGCTCGCACGCCTTCCAGTGCCACTGCAGGAGGCGCTGGGTGTTGGTGAAGTTGCCGTCCTTCTCGGTGTGGGCGGCGCACGGCAGGAAGAAGACCTCAGTCTGGATGTCCTGGGCCCTGACCTCGCCGGATTCGTGCTCGGGCGAGTCCTTCCAGAACGTGGCCGACTCGGTGGGCTGGAAGTCCCGCACCACCAGCCAGTCGAGCTTGGCCAGGGCCAGGCGCATCAGCTTTGAGTTGGCCGAGCCGACGGTCGGGTTCTGCCCCACGCAGAACATCCCCTTCACCCCCCCGTCGAGCATCTTGAGCATCATCGCGTAGTGCGAGTGGTCGCCGTTGATCCGCGGCAGATAGTTGAAGCAGAAGTCGTTCTCCTCCGTCGCCGCGTCGCCCCACCACGCCTTGAGCAGCGAGGTCATGTAGCTGCCCAGGTTCCCCCACGCCCCACTGGTCGGCCCATTCAGCTCCACGAACTTCTTCAGCGAGGGATGCGATTGCGGGTGGGGCATCGGGATGTACCCGGGGAGAATGTTGTAGAGGGTGGGGATGTCCGTGGATCCCTGGATGTTGGCGTGCCCCCGCAGAGCCAGAATCCCACCGCCGGTGCGGCCTATGTTCCCCAGGAGAAGCTGGACGATTGACGCTGTCCGGATGTTCTGAACGCCCACCGTGTGCTGCGTCCAGCCCACCGAGTAAACGACCGCCGAGGTTCGCTCCCGCCCGGAGTTCTCGCACAGCGCCTCAGCGACCTTGATGACATCGCCCGGCGAGCAGCCGCAGATTTCTGATACCGCCTCGGGCGTGTAGCGGGAGAAGTGGCGGCGGACGATCTGCAGGATGCAGCGTTCGTCCTGCATCGAGTTGTCGACATCGGGGGGATCGCCCTTCTTCAGATCCATCCCGTGGGCCCCGTGGGACTGCTCGCCGGAGACGTCGGCCTGCTGCTCGGTCTTGCCGGCCGTCGCCTCGCCTGATGACTTGTTATAGCCCCACGTGTCGATGCCGTAGGCGCTGTGCTCGGGGTTCCAGCCGGAGAAGAAGCCGCTGGCGTCCTCGGTGTCCTGGAAGTCGGCCTTGATGATCACGGGGGCGTTTGTGAAGTGCTGGACGTACTCCCGGAACCATGCGTCGTGCTCAAAGACGTAGTTGACGACCCCGCCCAGGAAGGCGATGTCGGTGCCAGGGCGGATGGGAACGTGAAGGTCGGCCATCGCACTCGTGCGCGTGAACCGCGGATCCACGTGGATTACCTTGGCGCCCCGCTCCTTGGCCTCCACCACCCACTGGAAGCCCACCGGGTGCTGCTCGGCCATGTTCGACCCCATGATCAGGATGCAGTCGGAGTTCTGGAGGTCCTGCTGGAAGGTGGTGGCGCCACCACGGCCGAACGACGCCCCCAGACCGGGGACGGTGGAGCTATGTCATATCCGGGCCTGGTTCTCGATGGACAGCGCGCCCATGGCCGTGAAGAACTTCTTGATCAGGTAGTTCTCCTCTGAGTCCAGGGTGGCCCCGCCCAGGAAGTGCATGCCCAGGGTGCGCTTGAGAGGCTCACCGTCATCGGTCTCCTCTTCCCAGGTGCTCTCGCGGGTGGCGAGCACGCGATCGGCGATCATTTCCGTCGCCTGGTCGAGGCTCAGGTACTCCCACTCCTCGGCACCCGGACGGCGGTACTTGACCCGGGTTTCTCTCATCGGGGAATTGACCAGCTTCTCTGACGCAGCCCCCTTTGGGCACAGCCGACCCCGCGAGATGGGGGAATCCGGGTCACCCTCGATCTGGACCACCTTCTCGTCCTTGACATAAACCTTCTGGCCGCAGCCCACGGCGCAGTAGGGGCACACCGACTGCACGACCCTGTCCGCGGTCTGGGTGCGAGGCGTGAGCGTCGCCGAGCGCTTGGACTGGGCGGCCCGGCCCAGGCCCAGCGGATCTCCTCCCAGCTGGCGTAGCAGCGGCGCGATCAGGCGGGGCATCGTCGAGGCCTATATAACCACTGCACGACTCGGATAACCCTCGGTCCCGCCCTGCCGGTTTGAGGTAATACCCGGTCGTTTCCGGGCGCGGCGAGAGGGTAGGGCCCGAGCATGGCCACAGAGGTCGAGATAGAGCGGGCGCTGCACGCACTGACCGCGACGCTGAACGACCAGGACCTGGACGGGTTTGACGCCAGCCGGGTACAGGAAATCGTCACCGAGACCCTGGGTGGTGAGCCCGACCTGACCGTGGATGACGGTGGCGGGTTGCACGACGAAACCGGCGCTCGCGTCGGTGCGATCCGCCGCACTTCCAGCGGGGAGTGGATCACCGAACGCCAGAACGCCGCGGCCGAGCACTCAGACGCGGCCATCCCCCGCCAGGCACCTCAGAGCAAGCTGCGCCAGGTCCTGACCAAGCTCAAGGTTCTCGGCGGCTGACGCTCACTGCCCGGGAGAACCCACCTCGCGCGGCGGCTCGTCCTCTCCCCGTGATTCGTCCTCTTCTTCAGGGTCGCCGTCTTCCCCTGGCTCGTCCTCGCCTCCGGGCTCGTCCTCTCCCCTCGGCTGGGGCGCGCCGGGAACCTGAGGATCCGCCTTCTTGCGCTCCCAGTCGGTGCGGGCGGACTCCGTCTCGTGGCCCAGGCGTTCAGTGCGGTCCTCCATCTCCGCCGCTGTACGTTCTAGCTCGTCCGCCAGCTTCTCGGGTTCCTCATCGTGCATGTCCCCCACCTACCCCACGGCAGGCCCCTCTCAAAACGGCGACGGGCGGGCCAGCGTCCGGCGTGCACCTGGCGGGTAAAGACCCAGCATGAAGCCCGAGGTGCACAATGGATGGCCGGGGGCGCCGGCGCGCCTCCCGCTTCTCGTGACCGCTCCCTGGCTGGGCTCGGAGCTGACCCCAGACGAGTGGCGTGAGGCGAGTGGGAGCGTGTTCGTCCCGGGGCTCAGCGTCCCCGCGGACCGCAAACTGCCCACGATTCCCTCAGACCTTCTCGGCCTCGTGATCACCGATGGACATTTGGCGGCTCGGCTCCAGGTCTCCGGCTACGCCACCACCGCGATCCTGGGGTCCGGCGACATGGTCTGCGCCTGTGACCTTCAGGGGCCCCAGGGTTCGATGCCCGACGCGCGCGGCGTGCTTGCCCTGACCAACGCCGAGTTGATTGCCGTCGACCATCGGCTGCTGGCGAGTTGCCTGCGCTGGCCCGCGCTGGGACGAGCACTCCTGGAGACGCTGACGGCGCGACTGCGTGTGAGCAGCCTTGCCCTGGCCCTCCATCAATCTCCGCGGGTGGAGGAGCGGTTGTGGCTGGCCTTGTGGCAGCTGGCCGACCGCTTCGGGCGAGTCTCTCCCAGCGGAGCCGTGGTCACCCTGCCCCGCGTAACCCACAGCCTCCTGGCCGAGGTGGTGGCGGCCCGACGCCCATCGGTGACCAGCGCCATGAAGCGGCTTAGCGACAGCGGTCTGATTGAGGTCACCGGACGGCATCGCTGGCTTCTTCGCCAGCAACCAGAGGAAGGCCTCAGGACACTCGGACTCCAGCACGAGCTGGTTGCCTCGCTCGCGCGCTGATCGTGTTAGAGCGCTAACCGCGGCCAGGCGGCGGAGGTTGCTCCCATCAGCCCACGGGTAGGTCGTATTGGAGCCCAACCGCGAGAGGAGCACCATGCCCAGCACCGCCGAGTTCATCCTGAACCGCCTCACCGAGTGGGGCATCGAGCGGATTTATGCCTATCCGGGAGACGGGATCAACAGCCTGCTGGGCGCGTTCCACAAAACCGACAATAAGCCTGAGTTCATCCAGTGCCGTCACGAGGAGATCGCCTCGTTCGCTGCCTGCGCTCATGCCAAGTTCACCGGGCAGGTCGGCGTGTGCATGGCGACCTCCGGGCCGGGCGCAGTTCATCTCTTGAACGGTCTCTACGACGCCAAGCTCGACCACCAGCCGGTGGTGGCCATCATCGGCCAGCAGCCCCGCATGGCGATCGGCGCCAACTACCAGCAGGAGATCGATCTGGGCGTCCTCTACAAGGATGTGGCCAGCCAGTACGTGACGACGATCATGGAGCCGACTCAGGCCCGCCATGTGATTGACCGGGCGGTGCGGATCGCGATTGACTCGCGCCAGCCCACGGCCGTGATCGTGCCCAACGACATCGGCGATCTCGACTACTCCGATCCGCCCCGGATCCACGGGGCGGTCTACTCCTCGGTCGGGTACTCAAAGCCGCTGATCCGCCCTCGGGACGAGGACCTTCAGCGCGCGGCAGCGATCCTCAACCAGGGAGAGAAGGTGGCCATGCTGATCGGCCACGGGGCGACCGGCGCCGCCGACGAGGTTGTGCAGGTGGCGGAGCTCATGGGTGCGGGAGTGGCCAAGGCGCTCAATGGCCGGGCCGCCCTGCCCGACGATCTTCCCTTCGTGACCGGGCCCATCGGACTTCTGGGAAGCAAGCCGAGCTACGACATGATGGAAGGCTGCGACACGCTGCTGATGATCGGCACGAGCTTCCCGTATGCGGAGTTCCTACCGGAACAGGGCCAGGCGCGGGGCATCCAGATCGACATCGACGGAAAGCTCTTGGGGATGCGCTACCCGACCGAGTGCAACCTGGTGGGTGACGCCAAGGACACCCTGCAGGCCCTGATCCCGCTGCTTGACCGCAAGGAGGAGCGTTCCTGGCGCGAGAACCTCGAGGAGGAGATCGAGCGCTGGTGGAAGCTCATGGACAGGCGAGCCGAGCTGGACGCCCAGCCCATCAACCCGGAGCTCGTGTTCTCGGAGCTCAGCCCGCGGCTGCCTGACAACTGCATCCTCACCTCCGACTCCGGCTCGGGTACCAACTGGTGGGCCCGCCACCTGCGGATACGCCAGGGCATGAAGGCCGCGCTGTCGGGAACGCTGGCCACGATGTGCCCGTCGGTGCCCTACGCCCTGGCGGCCAAGTTCGCCTATCCCGACCGCCCGGTGATCGCCACGATCGGCGACGGCGCCTTCCAGATGCTGGGCGTCAACGCCATGATCGACCTCGCCCGGTACTCCGAGCGCTGGACGAACAAGCAGTGCATCGTGCTCGTGCTCCACAACGACGACCTCAACCAAGTCACCTGGGAGCAGCGGGTGATGGAGGGGGATCCGAAGCTCGAGGTCTCACAGGTGCTGCCGGACTTTCCGTACGCACGCTACGCGGAGCTCCTGGGCCTGAAGGGGATTCGGGTCGAGCGGCCCGAGGACGTCGGGCCGGCCTGGGACGAGGCCCTGGCCCACACCGAAGGCCCGGTTATCTACGAGGCCATCACCGATCCGGAGGTACCGCCGCTACCGCCTCACATCCAGTTCGAGCAGGCCAAGAAGCTGGCTCACGCCCTGCCGGGCGACCCCCACCGCGGCCGGATCATCAAGGAGTCGGTCAAGGGCAAGCTGGAGGAGTTCGTCACCCGGTGACCCCGGCGGATCTGAGATGACCAGCGCCGCGGAGCTGACGGACAGCCGGATCGAGGACGTCACGGTCAGCGCCTATGAGGTGCCGACAGCCACCGACGAGGAGTCCGACGGAACACTGATCTGGAACTCGACCACGATCGTTGTGGTGGAGGTCCGCTCGGGTGAGCACACCGGTCTGGGCTACACGTACTGCGATCCCTCCGCCGGAGCTGTGATCGAGTCCAAGCTGTCCAGCGTGCTCGCGGGAGCCGATCCCCTCATGCCGCAGAAGACGTGGTCGGAGATGCAGATGGCGAGCCGGCAGCTTGGCAACGACGGGATCGCCCCGATGGCGATGTCGGCCGTGGATGTGGCCCTGTGGGATCTCAAGGCCAAGCTCCTCGGCGTATGCCTGGCCGACGCCCTGCCCCGCTACCGCGACAGCGTGCCCGTCTACGGGTCAGGCGGCTTCTGCAACTACACGTCCGATGAGCTGGGAGAACAGGTCCAGGGCTGGGTCGAGAAAGGCTTCCGAAGCATCAAGATCAAGGTGGGCCGCGACTCGGACGCCGACCCGGAGCGCGTGGCGCTGGTCCGCTCGGTAGCGGGACCCGAAGTGGAGGTGATGGTGGACGCCAACGGCGCCAACACGGCGGTCGAGGCGGTCCTGTGGGCCCACCGCTATCGCGACGATTTCGGCGTCACCTATTTCGAAGAGCCGGTCTCCTCGGATGACCTGGCAGGCCTGGCCTACGTCCGGGACCACGCGCCGCCGGGCCTGGCGGTGGCGGCAGGCGAGTACGGCTGGAACCTCCCCTACTTCCAGCGGATGCTGGACGCTGGAGCGGTCCACATCCTCCAGGCCGACGTCACCCGGTGCGGTGGGATAACCAACCTGCTCCGGGTGGACGGACTGTGCAAGGCCCGGTGCCTGCCCTTCTCGGCTCACTGCGCACCGTCCATCTCCGCCCACGCCTGCTGTGCCATGGAGACCGTGCGCCACATCGAGTACTTCTACGACCACTATCGCATTGAAGGCATGCTGTTCGAGGGCACGCTCGACCCCGAGAAGGGGCTCCTCACGCCGGATCGATCGCGGCTCGGCCTGGGGCTCGAGCTCAAGCGCGAGGAGGCACGGCGCTACCAGGTGCCGCTGGCGGACTGAGCTCGCGCGCAGGTGTCCCAAGCCTCCCAGCGCAAGCTGAGCCATGAGGAGCGAGCCCGGCTGGCCCTGCTCTCACTGCCAACGCTTGCCCTCGCGTGGCTGAGGACCTTGTAGTACGCGCTGATCGTGCCGTTGGTGATCTTGGCCGAGGTAGATCAACACTCAAGGCACCGGGAAAGTCTTTTCTCCCACCGGGCCAGACCAGGAATACTCCAGAGACATGGAGCGAAACGTGCTTGGCGGGCCGCTTGAGAGCTGCGGCAGCGACCCGCTGACCGGGTTCTACCGCGACGGGTGCTGCCGGACCGGGCCCGAGGATTCGGGAAGTCACACGATCTGCGCCGTGGTCAGCACGGAGTTCCTCGAGTACCAGCAGCGAATCGGCAACGATCTCAGCACTCCTCTCCCCCACTACGGCTTCCCCGGCCTGCAACCAGGAGACCGATGGTGTGTCACCGCCCGCAACTGGCTCCGGGCCCACGAGGACGGCGTGGCTGCCTACGTGGTCCTGGCCGCCACCCATGAGGCCGCCCTGGACATCGTGCCGCTCGACGTGCTGAAGGAGTATGCCGTCGATGTCCCCGCCGCTCCGCCGGACTGATCAGCCCGACCGGGCTCGCTCACGGAAGGACAGACCGAGGAGCACCGAGGCCGAGGCCGCGCTGGCCAGGGCAGCGCGCCGCAGACGGGGTGACGCCGCGGCCAGGAGCAGCATGCTGCCCGCGTGCGCAGCATCGACCGCGACCATCCACGGCGGCGGACTGCGGTCGTGCTCGGCGGTCATCACGACCGATTCGGCGACATGGCGGGCCCCCAGAATCCGCACAGCGACCACGACGGGCCGGCTGCGGTCGCCGTGACACAGCGCCAGGAGGCTCCGAGGGGCGGCCAGCAACAGCGCGCCCCAGGCCGCGCGCACCAGGCGGGGTCCCAAGGCGCTGACGGATGTCATAAGCGTTGCCTACCCGGTAGCCGATCGGCTGGCGCGAACTGTCAGTTGCCGGACCGAGCGCGTCCGGCGTGCCTGCGCTGGGTAGGACGGGACCATGCCAAGAAAAAGACAGCAGGAGGTCGTGGTCATCACGGGCGCATCCGGGGGAGTCGGCCGTGCCACGGCGCGGCGGTTCGCCAGCGAAGGCGCCAGGATCGGGCTGATTGCCCGAGGACGCCGTGGGCTCGGGGCGGCGGCTCGCGAGGTGGAGGAGGCTGGCGGGCAGGCCTTGGTGCTTCCCGTGGACGTGGCCGAGCACGACCAGGTTGAAGCGGCGGCCGCCTCGGTGGAGGAGACGTTCGGCCCCATCGACGTGTGGATCAACGACGCCATGGTCACGGTGTACGCCGAGTTCCTGGACATCGAGCCCGACGAGTTCAGGCGCGCCACCGACGTGACCTACCACGGGATGGTGTGGGGAACCCGGGCTGCGCTCAAGCGCATGATTCCGCGCGACCGGGGGTCGATAGTGCAGGTTTGCTCGGCCATGTCCTACCGGGGCATCCCCCTTCAGTCCCCCTATTGCGGCGCCAAGGCGGCGTGCAAGAACTTCACCGAGAGCATCCTGACCGAGCTGATCCATCACAAATCGAAGGTGCGGGTCTCCATGATCCAGCTCCCGGGGCTCAATACCACCCAGTTCACCTGGGGCCGGACCAAGCTGCCCAAGCAGACGATGCCCGTGCCGCCGATCTACCAGCCGGAGATCGCGGCCGACGCGGTCCATTACGCGGCCCACCACAAGCGCCGCCAGATTTACGTGGGGATCCCCACCGTACTGAACATCCTGGGCGAGCGCACGGCCCCGTGGCTCCTTGACCGGTACCTGGCCAAGACGTGCTTTGACTCGCAGATGACCGACCACGACCTCGACCCCCGTGGCCACGACAACCTGTTCGAGCCTGTGGACGAGGACCGAGGCGCGCACGGGCCCTTCGACGACCAAGCTCATTCGGTCAGCCCGCAGTACGAGCTGGCCAAGCACCGGGGCAAGATCCTGGCCGGGGTCGGCGCGGCCGCCGCAGCGGCCGGCGCCACCGTGCTGTTGCGCAACCAGTAGATCTGACGGCGCGCGCCGGCGGCGCCGTCCCTAGGCTTGCCCGCGTGCGGGCACGTCTGGTCCTTCTGCTCTGCGTCGTTGTCTTGGGTGCTCTCAGCCCGGACGCGGCCGCCCACCCACCTCCCGTCTTTGGCGGCTTCTACTCCGTGCTGGCCTTCGGCGAGGGCCAGAGCACCTCGGACCAGGCCCTGGCCAGGTTTGAGGCGACCGGGCAACCCCCAGCGGCCGATCTGAACCAGGACAGCCAGTACGAGGGACTCGAGCAGGCCTGGCCCGGGTTCACCGCCGCCGATCTCAGCCGTTACTACAAGAACTCTGACCTGCGCGCCCGGCCCTCGGCCAGCATGCTGAAACAGCTACAAAGCCAGGGCAACTCCGGTGCCAATGGATCGCCCCCCGCCGTCGAGCGGCCCAGGCCGGGCCTGCTCATCGTGCGCGATCCGCGCTTCCGCGTGCCCCGGATCTACGGGACGACCCGGGCCGAGGTCATGTGGGGCGCCGGCTACGCCACCGCGGAGGACCGGCTGTTCTTCATGGACGTCCTCCGTCACGTCGCCGAGGGCACCGAGGCTGACCTGCTGGGGCGCAGCGCCGTGGCCACCGACAGCGCCGAGCTGGGGGTGCAGGACGACTCGCCCGCCGAACTGACCGCGCAAATGCGCTCACTGCCGCGGACCAACGGAGCCGAGGGCGCTCGGGCGCTGGCAGACGTCGAGCACTACGTGGCCGGCATCAACGCCTTCATCGCGCAGGCCAAGCGAGATCCGGCCCGGCTGCCGGCGGAGTATCCCGCGCTGGGCATCACTCCCAAACCCTGGACACTGGCCGACTCGGCGGCACTTGGCGTGTACCTGATTGGCCAGTTCACCGTGTTTGGCGGAGCCCAGCCCCAGCAGGCTGAGGCGCTGGGCATGGCACAGCGGCGGCTGGGACAGCGGCGAGGGGCCGCCGTGTACCGGGACCTGCGGCTGGGCGCCGACCCCTCGGCCGTGGTCACGCTCCCGCAGACCTTCCGCTCGGACAACCCGGGACCGGTGAACCCGCGGTCGGTGGCCATGATCGACCCCGGCTCGCTCGAGGCGCGCAACGCCCAAACCGGCAAGCCCGAGCGCCGGGCCAACCTGCCGGTGGACCCCAAGCTCCCCGCCTGGGCCAGGGAGCTGGCCACCCGGGGGCTCCGACTACCCCACCTGGAGTCCAACGCCGTGCTGGTCGACGCCAAGCGAAGTGGGATCGGTCGCTCGCTGGCCGTGATGGGCCCCCAGGTGGGCTATTACACCCCCGAGGTCTTCCTGGAGTACGAGCTGCACGGCCCCGGCATCGACGTCACCGGCGTGTCCTTCCCCGGCGCCAGCCCGTATCCCCTGATCGGGCACGGGATCGACTTCGCCTGGACCGGCACGTCCGCCTACTCGGGCAACGAGGACGTGTTCGCGGAGCGGCTGTGCAACCCGGACGGGTCCAGGCCGTCGTTTGCGTCAAAGCACTACCTGTATCGCGGCCGGTGCATACGGTTCGCGTCGCGCACGGTGGTCGAGCGCACCCCGGTTGCTCCCACCAGCCCAAAGCCGTCGCAGACCATCACGCTGCATACGTTGGATTCCGTGCACGGGCCGATCGGACGGTTCGCCACGGTACATGGCATGCCGGTGGCCCTGGCCACCGCCCCGGCCACGCATCGCCACGAGGCACCCAGCTACGTCGCGTTCATGCGCCTGGCTGAGAACAGGCCAACCGGCCCGGCCAGCTTCATCTCGACCATGCGCGCGTTCACAGGTAGCGAGAACTGGTTCTACGTGGATGAGAAGCACATAGCCGTTATCCAGTCCGGGCTGTTTCCGGTGCACGCCAGAGGCAGCAACCCAGACCTCCCGATCTGGGGCACCGGGCAGTGGGACTGGGAGGGCTTTCGCTCATCGAATTACAGCTATCGCGCTCTGCCGGCCAGCGCCAACCCGCGCTCGATCGATCCGCCGCAGGGCTTCCTGGTCAACTGGAACAACGCGATCAGCCATGGCTGGCGGGTGGCCGCGGGCGACTGGGAGAACGGCCCGGTGACCCGCGCCACCATCCTCCTTGACCTCCTCCATCACGCCCTTCACCGTCATCACCTGACGCTCGCAGGGATAACGGGAGCTGTCACCGCCCCCTCGCTCACCGCCGACCTGCGGGGAATGGCGGTGTGGCCCTGGATCCGTCGGGTTATCGGCCGGACGAGTAACCCGCAGGTCCGCCGGCTGGTCAGCCTGCTGGCCGGATGGGCCCGAGCCGGCTCACAGCGCAGAGGCCAGCGCCGACACAACGTGGTCAGGGACAGTCCGGCCGTGCTCCTGATGGACCAGTGGTGGCCGATGCTCGTCCGGGCGGAGTTCCAGCCCACCCTGGGCCGGCCGCTCATGAACCTGATCAATCAGCAGTTCGACCTCATCCAGCCCGACGGCATCCGGGACGGCACCGGCAACGGTTTCTTTGAGGGCTGGGAGATGGATGTCCAGAAGGACCTCCGGCAGGTTCTCCATCAGCAGGTGGCCGGGCGCTTCTCGCGCACGTACTGCGGTGGTGGTTCGCTGCGTCGCTGTCGCGAGCTGGTGATCCGGACCCTGCTCAGCGCGGCAGCTACGCTGCGCCATCGCTACGGCGCGGCGCTCCGCCGATGGGTATTGCCCGTGACCTGCCGCGTGACCGTCCCCGCGCGCTGCGATCAGATCGTCCCCACCACCGCAGGAGCGATCTCCATCCCACCCCAGCCGTTTGACAACCGGGGCACGTTCTACCAAGCGGTGTCGGTCACCGGTCACCGACACTGAGTCATTCCGCGATCATCGCGCGGAAGCGCGGGATGAGCAACCGCTCGCCGGTGAGTCTGGGAGCAGCGGGTCAGGCGGCGGGACTCAGCGCTTCCAGCTCGCGGCTCTGAGCCAGTTCTGAGAGCGCCCTGCGCTCGAGCTTGCGCACCGCGTCCTGGGAAAGCCCGAGCCGCCGCCCGGTCTCACTGAGTGGCGTGGGATCGTCCCCGCCCACGCCGTAGCGAAGCTTGACCACCTCGCGCTCGCGGTCGGGCAGTCGCTCGAGCGCCCGGTACAGGGCATCCTCGCGCAGGGAGATCTCCACCTCCTCCTCGGGGGTGCGCTCGCCGCTGGCCAGGAGCGCGCCCAGGGGCGTGTCCTCCTCCTCGCCCACCGGACGGTCGAGGCTGGTGACGACGCGGGCCGTCTCCCGCGCGTCCTCCACCTCCTGCACGGTCAGCTCGGCCGCCCGGGCGATCTCCGCGTCGCCGGGCTCCCGGCCCAGCGCAGTGGCCAGCTCGCGCTGCACACGGGCGATCTTGCGCTCGCGCTGGCCCAGGTGCACCGGGATGCGAATGGTGCGGGAGCGGTTGTCCAGCGCCCGCTGCAGAGCCTGGCGAATCCAGAACGTGGCGTAGGTGGAGAACTTGTACCCCTTGCGCCAGTCGAACTTCTCGGCGGCCCGGATCAGCCCCAGGATGCCCTCCTGGATGAGATCGAGCAGCGGCAGCTCGTGCCCCTGGAACTTGCGGGCGTTGGCGATGACCAGACGGAGGTTGGAGTTGACCAGACGATCCTTGGCCTCGAGATCGCCGCGCTCGATCCGCTTGGCCAGCTCAACCTCCTCCTCGCGCGTGAGCAGGGGATGGCGGCGCACCTCCTGGAGAAACAGGGACATGGCGTCGGTGGTCTGGCTGGCCAACGCCTCGGGCAGGTAGGTGACCGGTTCGGCATCCGGCCGGCCACAGTCATCCCGCAGGTCCAGCCCGCGCTCCTCGAGCAGATCTTCCAGGCCTTGGAGCTCTTCCTCGGTCAGATCGGCCTCCTGGGCCACCTCGCTCACCTCGGACAGATCCAGGCAGTCTCTGGACTGGGACTCGGCCCGAGAGATCAGCTGCTCGGCCAAGCTCCCGCACGGCGGGGCTGAGGAGCGTCTGCGGGGCGTCTTCGATGCCGTTGGCCATAGGTATTCGGTTCCCCACGCGGGCCTGACCGAAACGACACCAAACCTGCCTGCAACCTTCCTCACCACGGGCGGGCGAGGGATATCCCCGGTCAGACTCGACCAAAGATTACCGACGGAAACCTAGCGGTCGATCTTGTCGCGCTTTGGTCCTTCGGCCCAGGGCTGCGCTTCGGGGTCCTGCTTGGGGTTGGGCTCGCTGGTGGAAACGCTGCCCGGAAAGGCCCGATTGTCTGAGCCGAGCGGATCGGCGCCTGGCTCGTGCGGATCGCGCGGGTCGGGCCGCTGGTCGTAGGGGTCGGGCCACTCGGTGGGATCGGGCTCCCCGACCGGATTGTTCAGCGCGTGATGGGGGTCACGGTCGGCCGAGTGGTTCTCGGGATCACGACCCGGCGGCTCCGGAAACCCGGTGGGCGGCTTGTCTGCTTCTCCCACCCCTCGATCCTTCCCGGGTGGCTCGTGGGCAAACTGGGGACCAGATGATCGCTGACCCCCTCCTGGTAGCGCTGTTCTTCTCGCGGCCGGCGTGAGCCTGGCCACGAGCTGGGTGCTGGTCTCGCGGTTGGAGCGGCTCGGAGCGCGCCTGGGCCTGTCCGAGGCGCTTCTGGGCCTGGTGGCCGCGCTGGCGGCCGACGCCCCGGAGATCACCGCTGCGGTCACCGCAATGGCGGAGCACCAGGCGCGGATCGGCGCGGGCGTCGTGGTCGGTTCCAACGTGTTCAACCTGGCCGCCCTGCTGGGGCTGGGGGCTCTGGTGGCGGGGC
This sequence comes from uncultured Solirubrobacterales bacterium, assembly GCA_963838865.1. GTDB lineage: Bacteria > Actinomycetota > Thermoleophilia > Solirubrobacterales > Solirubrobacteraceae > Palsa-465. The sequence continues at coordinate 191,292 of CAWISN010000001.1, forward strand.
GGATCGCGCTGCATCGCCGGGTGATCGTGCTCGAGGCGCTGGTGGCGCTGCCCATCGCGGGCGCGGCCGTGGCCGCGGTGATCGGTGCGCTACCGCCCGGGGCCGGCCTGGTCTTGGTCGGCGCGGTGCTCCTCCTGTATATGGTCATTCTCGGGCTGCGCCCGCCCGCCCTCCGGCGGCTGGGTCTCCCCCGCCCTTGGGTGGAGTGGATTGGCCGGGCGGTTCATGAAGAGGAGCTCGAGCTCGAGCCGGCGATCCATCCTCGGCGTGGCCGCCCGGTCGATGCGCTGGTCGCCGGGGTGGCCCTGCTCGTGGTCGTGGGAGCCAGCGTCGGCATGGAGCAGGCCGCCACCCACCTGGGCGCCCGCCACGCCATTCCCCAGGTGGTGGTGGGAGGCCTGATCCTGGCTGCGGTTACCAGCGTGCCCAACGCCGTCGCGGCCATCTATCTGGCCGTCGAGGCCGGGGAACGGCCACGCTGAGCACCGCCATGAACAGCAACGCTCTGAACGTCCTGGGTGGGCTGATGATTCCGGGGGCGGCCGTCGGCCTCGCCACCTCGTCTCCCGCCGGCGACCTGGCAGCCACCTGGTATCTCGGGCTGACCGTGTTCGTCCTGGCCTGCGCCTACGCGTCGACCGGGCTGCGGCGCGGGCATGGCATTTTGATCACCGCCGCCTACGCGGCCTTCGTGATCGCGGTGGTGGCGATCGCTTGAGCGGCGGGCCGGCGGAAGAACTCGGCCAGGTGAGAGTCGCCGCGCGCTCGGGCTACCCGGTGGCACCCGGGGTAAGCAGGGTTCGCGCCCGCGCCGGCGGGTAGCAGGGGCCTGTGCGCGTCGTGATCTTCGGAGCCACCGGAAACGTCGGAACCAGTCTGCTCGAGGCGCTCTCTGACGAGGGCCAGGTCGAGGAGGTTGTGGCCGTGGCCCGCCGCGCAGCCGCAGGCGTCGTATCCGCGCACCGAGTTCGTCCAGGCCGACGTGGCCAGCTCAGATCTCGTTCCGATCGTGCGGGGGGCCCAGGCTGTCGTTCACCTGGCCTGGCTGATCCAGCCCGGACGGGACGAGGGGCTCACCCACGCCGTCAACGTGGCCGGCAGCGAGCGGGTCATGCGGGCGGTGGTTCAGGCGCAACGTGCCCTCGCTGATCTACGCCTCCTCGATCGGGGCCTACTCCCCCGGCCCCAAGGATCGGCTCGTGGACGAGTCCTGGGCCACCGAGGGCATCCCCACGTCGTTTTACTCGCGTCACAAGGTGGCGGTGGAGCGCCTGCTGGACCGGCTGGAGCGCGAAGCGCCCGGACTGCGGGTGGCTCGGCTTCGGCCCGCCCTCATCTTCAAGCGCCGACGCCGCCACGGAGATCCGCCGTCTGTTCGCCGGGCCGCTGCTGCCCGGTGCGCTGCTCCGCCCCGGTTTGATCCCTTTCGTGCCCGCCCTCCCGCGCCTGCGGTTTCAGGCCGTACATTCCCTGGACGTGGGCGACGCCTACCGGCGCGCGCTGCTCTCCGAGGCCCGGGGTCCCTTCAACGTGGCCGCCGAGCCGCCGATCGGCCCGCCCGAGCTGGCCGAGATCCTCCAGGCCCGGGCCGTCCGCGTGCCGACCGGCGCGCTGCGAGCGGCCGCCGCAGCCACCTTCAGGCTGCGCCTTCAGCCCACCGAGCCAGGCTGGCTGGACATGGGCCTGGCTGTTCCCCTGATCGACAGTCCCGAGCCCGCGCCGAGCTGGGCTGCTCGCCCCAGCATTCGGCCACCGACACCTTCCGCGAGCTCCTGGACGGCCTGCGCCACGGCTCGGATGATGAGACCCCGCCCCTGGCCCGGGGCACCAGCGGTCCGTTGCGGATCAGGGAGCTGCTGACGGGCGTGGGGGCGCGCCAGGGTCTGTAGTCGCGCGGCTCCGCTCGCGCCCCCGCTACGTCCGCCCTCTCGGCCTACGGCTGGAGCAGGATCTTGATCGCGCCGTCCTCCTTCTTCTGAAAGATCTCGTAGGCGTGCGGTGCCTCGTCCAGGGGGAGGTTGTGGGTGGCCAGATCCTCGACGCCCAGCGGGTCGTCCTCGGCCTGGACAAGCGGGAGCAGATCATCGATCCATCGCTTGACGTTTGCCTGACCCATCCGGAGCTGGATCTGCTTGTCGAACAGGTCCATCATGGGCATCGGATCGACCGCGCCCCCGTACACGCCGCTGAGCGAGATGGTCCCGCCCCGCCGCACCGCATCGATGGCCGTACGGACCACGGACAGGCGGTCCACGCCGCCCTTCTCGATCATCATCGCCGCCAGGGAGTCGGGCAGCAGGCCCGCCAGCTGGTGAGCCAGCTTGCCCAGCGGCGCCCCGTGCGCCTCCATCCCCACGGCGTCGATCACCGAGTCCGGGCCCCGCCCCTCGGTCATCGAGTGAAGCGCTTCGGCCACGTCGTCGTGCTCGCGCACGTCAACCGTGGTCGTACCGTGGCGCGCCGCCATCTCCAGACGCTCGGGCACGAGGTCGAGCCCGAACACCGTCCCCGCCCCCCGGTGCAGCGCGATCCGGCAGCACATTTGCCCGATCGGCCCCAGGCCGAACACGGCCACGGTTCCACCCTCGGGCACCGCCGCGTACTCGACGGCCTGCCACGCGGTGGGCAGCACGTCCGAGAGATAGACGAAGCGCTCATCGGGCGGCCCCTCGGGCACCTTGATCGGCCCGAAATGAGCCTGGGGCACGCGCAGAAGCTCGGCCTGGCCGCCGGGCACCTCACCGTAGAGCTTGGTGTAGCCAAACAGAGCGGCGCCCTTGCCCTGCGCGACAACCTGCGTGGTCTCGCACTGGGAGAACAGGCCCTGATTGCACATGAAGCAGCCGCCGCAGGAGATGTTGAACGGCACGACCACGCGGTCGCCTGGCTTGATGTGGCTCACCTCGGGGCCGACCGCCTCGACGATCCCCATCGGTTCATGGCCGAGGATGTCGCCCTCCCCCATGAACGGCCCAAGCACCTCGTAAAGGTGCAGGTCAGAGCCGCAGATGCCGCTGCTGGTCACGCGGATGATGGCGTCGGTGGGCTCCTCGATGGTTGGATCGGGCACGGTGTCCACGCGCACGTCCCGCTTGCCGTGGTAGGTGACCGCCTTCATCGGACCGGCAGGCTCTGGTCGCTCAAAGAGGCGTCGAGCGCCCGGCCGAACAGCGAGTTCAACCGCCGGGCCGCCCCGCGCTCCTGCGCCAGGATGGTCGTTGCCGCCTGAGAGGTTTCCTGATCACCCGCCCGGTCGGCCAGACGCCGCAGCAGCTCGTAGGAGGCGATCTCGAGGTGCTCGAAGGCGTAGGCAAACGCGCACAGCTTGGCCGGCGTGTCGGGCTGGGCCGCGAAGAACGCCCCCCAATTCAGGGCGCCGGCCTTCATGGCAGCGTCCTTGAGCTTGGAGTTCGAGCCTCCGCGGGCGCTCAGCCGATCCTCGATCGTCTTGATATGGCCGCGCGTCTCAGTGAGATGGCTCTCGTATGCGGCGGACAGCTCGCTGTCGCCGGCCAGGTCCGATCCCTTGCTGAGCAGCCCCTCCGCCTGCTGCTCGATGGCGTGGACATCGGCCAGGTATTTGTTGAGCTGGTCATCCAGATCGTCGGGATCCTGGTCCTCAAGGGAGGCGCTCAGCGCCTGGTCATAGAGCCCTTCCAGCCGCTGCGCCATGCCACGCTCCTGGGCCTCGATGGCCTGAGCGGTGAGTAACGCATCCTGATCCTCCAGGCGCTCGGCCAGCAGGCTGAGCAGCTGATAGGCCGCCTCCTCCATGTGCTCATAGGACACGGCATGGGCCAGCAGCTTCCCGGGCGTGTCGGGCTGCACGGCGGCGAAGGCTCCGAAGCCGGCGCCGGTAAGCACCCCGGCCGCGTCCTTGACGATCGAGGGGCTGGCGTCCCGGCGCTCGAGTGCTCCGCGGACCATGCGCTCGTGCTCCTCGGTCTCGGTGAGGTGCGCCGCGAACACGTCCGACAGCACCGGATCACCGGCGATCCTCGGCGCCAGCTTCATCTGGACCAGCGCTTGGCGCTCGATCGAGTGCGCGTCGGTCAGGTACTTGACTAGTTGTTCTTCCAATGTCTTAGGGGTCATGAAGCTCGAGATCCCCGGTGTGGGCATCGGTAAACGCGCGCGTAGCCCTCGGATCTAGCACTACTCAAGAGGAGCTAATCGTGAGCATTCAGGACAAGGTGACGGGACGGCTGAAGAAGGCTGCGGGCGATCTGGCGGACGATCCCAGCCTGCGGCGCGAAGGCCGGCAGGAGGAGCGCAAGGGCGAGGCCAAGGATGAGCTGGCCCGCAGCGAGGAGAAGGCCGACCGCAAGGCCGAGGAAGTGGCCAACCTCGAGCGCGAGACCTCATAGGAGGCGCAATCGCCGCGCCCGGGCCGCGCTGAGAAGCGCGCCCGGGCGCTCGTTTTTTATGAGCACCGCGATCCTGGATATCGACGGGACGCTGGTGGACACCAACTACCAGCACGCGCTGGCCTGGTACCGGGCATTCCGCCGCCACCACATCATCCTGCCGGTGTGGCGCATCCATCGCCACATCGGGATGGGAGGCGACCAGCTCGTCGCCGCGCTGACCGACGAGGACACCGAGGACAAGCTCGGGGACGAGGTCCGCGATGCCGAGAAGGATCTCTACCTCGAGCTGATCGGCGAGGTCGAGCCAATGGAAAGGGCCCGCGAGCTGATCGAGCAGCTCCGCGAGCGTGGCCACAAGGTGATCCTGGCCTCATCGGCCAAGCCGGACGAGGTGGAGCACTACCTCGACCTCCTGGACGCCAGGGAGCTGGCCGACGGCTGGACCACCTCAGGAGACGTCGAGGCAACCAAGCCCGAGCCGGACCTAGTCAAGGCCGCGCTGGACAAGGCGGATGAATCATCGGATGACGCGGTCATGGTGGGCGATACCCCGTGGGACGTGCACGCGGCGCGCCAGGCCGGAGTGGACACGCTCGCCGTGCTCACCGGCGGGTTTGCCGTCGAGGAGCTGACCGAGTCGGGCGCCGTGGCCGTGTTTCAGTCGGTGGCCGAGCTCTGCCAGCGCCTGGAGGAGAGCCCGCTGGGGTGAGCTCAGCGGCGCTTTAGCAGCGCCTGGGTGAGGACATGCTGGGCCGCGGGCAGTCCGCAGCCATTCAGGAGAGAGATGCTGTCGTGCATCACCGCTCCCACGCTCTCGCCCTGGTACAGGTCGCTCTGGTCCTGGGCGTAGACCCCGGCCAGCTTGCGCGCCCCGGATACCGCGATCGCGCCCACGGGCCCGAGACCGTGCGGGTGCGCACCCCCGAAGGCGCGCATTTGATCCGCATAGCCGCAGGCCACGGCGATCCTCTGGGTGCCCACCCCGATCCGGGCAGCCTGACCGAACGGAACCTGCGTGCCCGGTTGGCTGCAGGCGGCGAGCAGAACCGCCGCCGCCGCCAGCGCCGCCGCTCGCCTCATCGCAGCGCCACCAGACAGACGCCACCGATCAGGCTGACCCCCGCGCTCCACCAGGCGATGTAGTCCCCGATGTGGCCGGAGTGCAGCCCGCGCAGCCCCTCCAGGGCCACGTGTCCGGGACGCAGTACCGCCGCGGGCACTCGTTTCAAAAGCCCGCGCCCGAACAATCCCCCCGCCGCCACGGCCAGCGCCCCGACCGTGGACAGGATGGCGTAGCCATAGTCATCGGCGCTGAGGTGGCTGGGGGGTAGGACCGGCAGGGAAACATGCACGCCGTGCAGGACCCATGCGGCATAGAAGTGATGGCTGGTGAACTGGGCGGCAAAGCGCTCCACGCCGGGCACCGCGCCTGGGATGAGACCGAGGACGAGCACCACGACCAGCAGGACTGCAGGGACCAGGATCATCAGCGGCGGGGTGCGGTCGTGTCCGCCTCCGGTCTCGGGCCCCTCCTCAGCCGCACCCGCCTGCTCTTTATGCGGACCCGCGGTGGGACCCCATCCCAGGAACACGCGGCCCACCACTCGCAGCACAGCTCCTCCGGTGGCGGCCGAGACGATGATGAACAGGACGATCAGCCAGTTGTAACCCACACCCGAGACACCCTCCTCGAGCAGCGACTTGCCCATGAAAGTGGTGAAGGGCGGTAGCGCGGCCAGGAACAGGGCCCCCGCCGCCATCATCACCCCGGCCGGGAGGACCCGGCGGCCGCGGCCGTGGAGGTCGTACTCATCCACCGTGCCGAACCGGTGCAGCAGTATCCCAGCACACATGAAGAGCGCGGCTTTGGTCAGCCCATGCCCCACCAAGTACACGGCCACGCCGGCGATCCCCTTGCCGGTGATCAGCGCGACACCGCAGATGAACATCCCCATGTGGCTGATGGTGGAGAAGGCCAGCAGCCGTTTGATGTGCCGCTGGAGAATGCACATGGTCGCGCCCACCAAGGCCGTCGTGGTGCCCAGAGCCACCAGGATCGCTCTCACCGCCACCGCGTGCACCCCCAGCGGTCCCGCGAACACCACCCAGTAAAGCCTGGCCACGGCGTACACGCCGAGTTCCACCATCACACCCGAGAACAGAACGCAGACCGGGACCGGCGCGACGGCATGGGCGTCGGCCAGCCAGAAGTGCAGCGGGACCGCGGCCGCCTTGGTCAGGAATCCCAGGAACAGCAGGACCATGGCCACGATCACCAGGGGGTCGGCATGGTGATGGCCCAGCGTGGCGCCGATCTGAGCCAGGTTCAGGGCCCCGGTGCGGGCGTAGAGCAGGGCCACGGCGATGAACATCGTGTAGCCGGCGATGCTGTTGGTGATGGCGAAGTTGATCGCTCCCTGGATGGGCGCCCGCTCCTCCACCCGGTAGGCGGTGAGCGCATACGCGGCGGCGCTCATCACCTCGAAGAAGACGATCAGGTTGAAGAGGTCCCCGGTGAGGCAGAAGCCCACCATCCCCGCCATGAACAGGAGCATCAGACCGTTGAACAGCCCCTCGACCTCCTCGAAGTAATGCAGCGAGTAGACCAGCGCGGCCGTGACCAGGAGAGCGGAGAACGTGGCCAGGCCTGCGCCCAGGGTGTCGATCGAAAGGGAGATGCCGATGGTCACACCGTGCTGGGGCACCCACCCCCCCATCCAGTACGCAACGGATGGGACGCGGCGTTGACGGCGAGCAGGGCACAGATCGCCGTCACCGCGACCGCGGATAGGGCGCCCAGGCTGTCGTTGAACCAGCGAGGGGCGAAGAAGCCCACGGCCACGAGCACCGGTCCGGCCAGGAACGGGATCAGGACGGGCAGTGAGGAGAGCGAGTGCATCCGGTCAGTCGCGCAGCGGACGCAGATCCTCGGGGTCGACGCTCCCGAAGCGCTTATGGGCCTGGACCACCAGGGCAAGCAGCAGGGCGGTGACGGTGGCCTCGATCACGATGTCGGTGAGCACCAGCACCTGCACGACCGGGTCGACCAGCCGCGAGGTGAGCGGGATGTCCGCCACGATCGGGGCCTTGCCCCCGGAGCGGTAGCCCACGCCGAGCAGTAGCACGTAGGTGGAGGATCTGAACGATGGTCAGGCACAGGACGGTGCGCACGAGGTTGCGGCTTGAGACCACACCCCACAGCCCAATCACGAACAGCCAGGCAGCGACGGCAAAGGGCAGGAAGCTCATCTCACGACTGGCCGCTGGGAGGACCGAACATCGTCTGGTCGAGGAACTCGGTCCAGATCGACCAGGAACGCCCCGGTCACCTCGAGCCCCACCGCCATGCTGTTCAGCGGGCATCATCCCGGCTGAGAGGAGCATCCCCGGGGTGCCGAGCGGCAGCGGGTTCTTCAGGATACGTGCCGACGAAGATGAGTCCGCCGAGTCCCACCAACGCGTAGCCCGCCGCCCCGATCGAGTCCGCGGCCTCGCTCAGGCGCTTGGGCGCGACGAGCTTCATCGAGAGGTAGCGCCCCGGCCAGCAGGATGGCCACCGGCCCGGCGGCCAGGACCACGCCGCCCTGAAAGCCGCCACCCGGCGTCAGCTGGCCGTGGAAGACCAGGTAGGCCCCAGGGCGACGCAGCAGCGGGATCATGACCAGGGAGGCAAGCCTCAGGCCGTCGCTGGCTCCCGCGAAGCCGTGCTCCTCGATGCCCGGGCGTCTGCCGTTCGGCCTCATCCTCGTCGCGCAGGTGGCGGAGAAGGAGCGAGACCCCGGCCACCGAGGTGAACAGGATGAACTCCTCCCCGAGCGTGTCGAACGCCCGGATGTCGAAGTTGAGGGCGGTGACAACGTCGGTGGCCGCGCGCAGCTTGGGCTCGGTGTAGGCAACGAGCAGGCCGTAGACCTCGTGGGCATGACCGAAGTCGGGCAGGCCGGTGAAGCCGATGACGAGCACTGCGGCCAGTCCACAGCCCGCGAGAGCGAACAGGCCCAGTCGGGCCCGACGGCTCACTCCTCCTCCTGCTCGCGGCGGTTGGCGTGCTGGCGGATCTTGCGCAGCGCGGCCAGGATGATCAGGGGCAGGCCGATGCCAGTTACCACGATCTCCGAGAGCGCCACGTCGGGAGCCTGGAACGTGAAGAAGAGGAACGTGAGCGTGATGCCATAGATCCCCAGCACCATGGTCTGGCGCAGCGGCTCGCCGGTGATCACGACCGCAGGGCCGGCCAGGGCCACCGCAACCAGAGCCACTATCTGGAGCACGGTCACGGCCCGAGCTCCGGCGCGTGAGAGATCACTCGGACTCCACGTTCTTCTCGATGCCCTTGCGCCAGTCACCGTGCCTGCGGGTGCGGAAGCTGCGGGCGGTGGTGTGCACGAGCATCGGGCCCGATCACGAGCAGCACGGCCGCCGTGGCCAGCGCCTTGTCGCCGATGAGCGACCACGACTCGCTGACCAGGATGGCAATGGCGATGAGCAGCGCGCCGTACCCCGCCAACCCTACGTAGTGCAGGCGATCAAACGCGTCGCGCATCACCACCATCCCGAGCACGGCGAACAGCTCAAGCCCTACCCCACCAATGAGCATCACGGTGGCGATGGTGTGGCTCACAGATCCTGCTCCATGAGGCGGGCGAAGACCAGGGCGCCCAGCATTGACAGGAAGGCGAAGGCCAGCGCCAGATCCATGAATGGCTGGCGGTGAAATCCTTCACACAGGGCCATCAGCGCACTCGAGAGAAGCGTGCCGGCCAGCTCCAGGCTGGCCAGGGCTCGCATCGCGCCCGTGAACGTGCACACGGCCAGGCAGGGCACGATCGCCGCCCCCAGGACCGCTGCGGCGATCTCCCACTCGTTCATTTGCCGAGCCCCAGCGGATCGATCTTCTCGGCGCCGCCCTGGCGACGCAGCTGATGTACGAGTAGGAGCTGACGTTCGGCGTCCACGCCGACCACGATCGTGTTTGGCGCCAGGGAGCCCAGCCACTCGGTCAAGGCGCGGCGGCCGGTGTCCTGCGGCGTTTCCGCAGACGCCTGAAACTTCACCGCCCGGAAGGACCCGCGCGCGTCACGCGGGGCCAGGAGCTGGGTAACTGCCTCGCGGCAGAGCAGCGCGATGTCCAGGAAGATCTTGAACGAACACCCGCCATCCCCCGAGAAGCCACCAGGGGCGGATTCTGGCCTCGGTAAAACCCTGCTCTCGGGAGAGCCAGAAGGCCGCCGCGCAGACGATGGCCACACCGATCATCAGGTACACCTCGGGCAGGAGGGTGACGTCGATCAGCAGCAGGTAGAACCCGCCGCCGAGCAGCAGCCCGAGTGTCAGGATCCAGAGCCTTCTCATGGCGACGGTGTGCGATGCGTCGGGCGCGCTCGACACCGAGACGCCCAGGCCGTATCGGGCATCTCCTACCCGCGTGAGGTGGCCGCTTAACGGCGCTTACCGGGCCCAGAGCGGGGGTACTCCAGAGGAGCCGTGTCGTATCTCCGCCGGCTGTTCGCCGGGCACCACCTGGACAGCAACGGTTGGCAGCTGTGCGGGATCATCCTTCTCGCGGCGCTCCTGTTCTTGGCCGCAGCGGCGGGGATGGCGAATATCGCAGGCGTTTCTGCCGTCTGGCAGATCCTGAAGCAGCCTCATTGGGGCTGGCTCATCGCCTCGGCCGCGGCCCAGATCGTGTCCTTTGTCGGATACGGGATCGGGTACCGCGGAATAGGCAAGGTGGAGCGCGGACCGGACCTGCCGCACCAGGCCCTCTTCGGCGTGGTGGCCTCAGGGTTTGGTGGGCTTCTGGCCCGCGGCGGGGCGCTCGATCGCTACGCCATGAAGGCCGCTGGGACGAGCGGCCGTGAGGCCAGCGCTCGCGTCGCCGCGCTGGGCGGCTTTGAGCACGGATCGCTGCCCTGGATCGTGTGTCCCACGGCGATCGCGCTGTGGGTCATCGGAGTCACGCGGCCCAACCAGAGCTTCGTCGTTCCCTGGGCGGTCATTCCGCCCTTCGGCTTTGCCCTCGGGATCTGGGCCGCCGAGCGCTGGCGCGACCGCCTGCGTGGAAAGCGGGGCTGGCGCGGCAGGCTGGCGGTCGTCTTCGACGGGGTCCACTACCTGTGGACGCTGTTCCGCCATCCGCTGGGCTACAGCGGGGCCGTGATCGGAATGCTCGTGTTCTGGGGAGCGGACATGTTTTCCCTGTGGGCGGCGGTGGCCACGTTCGGCCTGGACATGAGCGCCGGCACCCTGATCATCTGTTACGGCACGGCCTACCTGGTCACGCCGCGCATTGCGCCGCTGGGTGGGGCCGGCGTGCTGATCTGCGCCCTGGTACCGACGCTGTGGTACGTGGGAGGGGTCCCGTTCGCGGTGGCCACCGCCGGTGTGGTTGCTCACGGCGTGGTCAGCCTGTGGCTGTTCACGCCGGTGACCCTGTCGTCCCTGCCGGTCCTTCGGGCGCTGGGGGAAAAGCAGAGGGGCGCCCACCGCCGGCCGGCAGGCGCTCTCACGTAGCGGTCTGTTTTGCCGAGCGTGGCGGCTCGTGGCCGTGGTAGCCGGGGCGGCCCTACGCCGCCTTCTGTCCGTCGTGGCGGCCCTCGGCGAACTCCTCGATGATCTTGGCGCAGAAGGCGGGCAGGTCATCGGGCTTACGGCTACTCACCAGCCCGTTGTCCACCACGACCTCCTCATCCACCCAGTCCGCACCGGCGTTGCGCAGGTCGGTCTGCAGGCTCGGCCACGAGGTCACCTTGCGCCCCTGGACGACATCGGCCTCAACCAGAATCCAGGGGCCGTGGCAGATGACACCCACCGGCTTACCCTCCTCGAAGAACCCTCGGACGAACTTCACCGCATCCGGATCGGCCCGCAGCTGGTCCGGGTTGGCCACGCCGCCGGGCAGCACAAGCGCGTCGTAATCGGAGGAACTCACCTCTGACACCGCGCGATCGGCCTTGATCGTGTCCCCCTTGTCGAAGTGCTGCCACATCTCGACCTCACCCGTCTCCAGCGAGACGATGTCGACGTCCGCGCCCGCGTCCTTGACCGCCTCCAGCGGCTTCTCCACCTCGGCCTGCTCGGCCCCCTCGGCGAAGAGAAAGGCCACTCGCTTCCCTTTGAGTTCATCTGCCATCTCAGCAACTCCTTCTTATCGTCGGATCAGGTTGGGGCTACCCGGGGATTGCTGGGCAAAACGGCTGGGGGAGCGGCGGCGAGGCGTGGCGGTCGGCTCGTCGAGGCCGGCGCAGAACGATTGGCGTTTGCGTAACGAGGGGGGTTACGGAAATGCCATTCGCTCGGGCGGACATTGCTGAAGCCGCGACTATCCTTGAGGCATGCTCGGTTTCCGCGACAAGACCACGCTCGTCGACCCCTCGCGCGCGCTACCGGGACGGGACCGTCCGATTCCCGTGCCCGGACGTCACGCCGTCCTTCACACCCCGCTTGCACCGCCCTTTCCCGACGGACTCGAGCAGGCGATCGTAGGCATGGGCTGCTTCTGGGGCGCCGAGCGGGTGTTCTGGCAGGCCCCCGGCGTGTACACGACCGCCGTCGGCTACGCCGGCGGGGTCACCCCCAACCCCACCTACGAGGAGGTGTGCAGCGGACGGACCGGCCACACCGAGGCGGTGCTGGTGGTCTTCGATCCGAGCCAGACCTCCTACGAGGAGATCCTCCGCCTGTTCTGGGAAAACCACGATCCGACACAGGGCATGCGTCAGGGCAACGACGTGGGAACGCAGTACCGCTCGGCCATCTACTGGACCAATGAGGACCAGCACGCCCTGGCCGAAGCCTCCCGGGACGCCTTTGCCACACGGCTACAGGTCGCCGGCTATCCGGACGTCACGACCGAGATCGCTGCCGCCGGGCCGTTCTTCTACGCCGAGGCCTACCACCAGCAGTATCTCCATAAGAACCCGTTTGGTTACTGCGGCCTGGGTGGGACGGGCGTGAGCTGCCCGGTGGGCGTGGCCGTCCCGGCGTCCACGGAATCTCCCGCCGCCTCGGCGTAGGCGTCGGAGAGGGTGCCGCCGAGTTAGCCGCCGCTCCACGGTTCAGCGAGCGTCGGAAACCGCGCGTTGCGAACAACTGGACTCCGCCGCCTGGGCCCGGAGGAATGCCGATGCTGAGAACGTGGCCTCTTGTCGCTATCGCCGCCGTGTCGCTGAGCGTTCTGAGCGGAGGCGGGGCCAGTTCCACCCCGGCGCGAAGGCGCCTGCCAAAGCCAGGTCGGCTTCAGTTCCAGGACGTCACACCATTCTCATGTTGGACCGTTCCTGGTCGGGGGGAGAGACGTGTTCAGGCACGACCTTCACTCGCACCAAGCACTTTTCGTTTGGGACGAACGTGCCGGCACTGACCCGAGCCCAGGCCATCAAGCAGACGTATCAGCTGGCCCACCAGTCGTCACTCATCGCCCGCGACGTGACCTGCCACAGCGTGAACGAAGCGCATCGCGGACACGGCGTGGAGAGCGGCTGGGTATGCGAGTAAACCGGTGGTCTGCTCAAGGCTGCCCTAAGTACGCCCTGACGGGAGGGCTTCCGAGCCACGGCCAAGAGCCGACCACAGTCAGCGGCCGCTCGATCGCCGCACGGCGATCGAGCGTGGAGCCCGGCGGCTGCCGTGTGAGACTCGGGGCGAGGTGGGTTGCCTCGGCGGGGTCTGATCGAAGAGACTCGACCCGCCGTGAGCAGTGGCGAAAACAAGGCGTTGGTTCGGCGCCTGATCGAGGACGCGATCAATGCGCGGAACCTCGATGCTGTGGATGAGCTGGCGGACGGCGAGTTGGCGGTTGCGGCGAAGAGATGGATTGGTCCATTTCGGGCGTCTTTTCCGGATTTCACCATGGAGATTGTTGACCTCATCGCCGAGGGCGACCGCGTGGTCGGACACTTCCGGTGCTCGGGCACGCACCGTGGTGAGTGGAACGGCATCCCGTCAACCGGCAAGCACTTTCAGGACATCGATGAGATCTACATCTTTCGTGTCCGCGACGGGAAGCTGACCGAGTTCATCGCTGTAGAGGACAACCTGACGCGCCTACGACAGCTCGGCTTTGAGCTCCGCCCGGCCTAGTAGTCCGGCTCCCCGTCTGTTCGAAACACAGCTCGCTGCTGAGCTACCTGGGTTCGTGCTCCGCTGTGTGCGCTTTCAGGAACGCGATGCTGATCTGGACGATCGCGGGAGGCTTGGTGTCCTTCCTGATGACCGCGGTCCACGTCCCGCCCGGATTGCCACCAGCGGCGAAATGCCAGAGACACGCCGTCCGCCCAGATGAGGCATGGCAAGCCGCCCGATCGCTGGTCCCGAGCGTCCAGCCTGTCTCCGGAGCGATACGCATCGCCATCCCAACCCCCGAATGTGCAGGTGCCGTAATCCTCACGTCGTAAGCCAGTCCGGCGGGTGCCGCAATCGCGAATGTCTTGGTAACGAGGCCGGGTGGCAGACGGAGCGTCGCAGTGCGAGACAAAGTCGTGCTCGGCGAACCAGGGACCGGGCCGCCCGTCGGCTGCCGAGGCCCGCCCGCGGCGCTGTAGAGAACCACCACCGCGAGGGCAGCGAGAGCAACCACCACGCCCACGGACCGCCTGCGTCGGCGGATCGCCCGGGAGTGGTTGCCGACCCCGGACGTGATTCCGGCGAGAGCGTTCATGGGGCAAGGATGGCTCCCACGAGTGCGCAGGTCAAGCCGGCGCGCATCTCACAGGGCAGTGCGTCCAGAAGGACCCAATCGTGCGCCAGCGTATCTAGTGAGTGGCCGGCTGCCATCCAGGCGCTGCCCGCGCGGCGGCGATGATTCGTGAACGCGTCAACTGGACGTGAGGCGTGTTGTAGACCACCGCGATCGGATGCACGCGGAGCACGGCATCGCTCGTGTTTGAGCACCGTCCTCCGCCGCCGGCGAACTCCAGATCGTTGCCACCGTGGTCGCGCCGCGCAGCCGCCGCGGCGGTGAGGCCAACGTACCCCTGTGCCGGACCGACACGCTCGGAGCCCTGTGGCAAGCACTTCTGGGCCCAGGCCGGGGAAGGTGAGCGGCGAGCGCCCGCAGCAGATGCGACTGAGGGCTGTTGCCCGTCCAAACGGACCGAGTGAATGATCCAGGCAAGCGTGGCAAGTCCTGCTCGACTGGCGTCTGCGCCCACCTTTGCGTCGGCAAGGAATAGCCGGTGATTGACCCGAAACCACAACAGCTCCATGGTCGGCGAGCCCGCGAGCGCGCTTCCCACGTCCCATCTCGGTCCAGGCGGGGCCAGGGGCGGTAGTTCCACCGGGGCATGTGTGAGTGTTGGATCAGTGTCCGTGGCGATGATCAGGCCAACGCCGCGAGGTGTCAGCATTCGGTCATAGACCTGCATCGGATACTGCGGGTTGATCGGGGGCGGCGGGAGTCGAACATTTGAGATTTGGACGCCCGCTGAGGCGATTCCGGGCACCGAATCGTGGAACCTGACGAGGTGCCATCCGGACGGCGCCGTGACGCTCCACCCAGCCGGGTCCCTGTACACCCGGGGCGCGTGGTCCACGACACGCCCGATGTTGCTGGCGCCCCCGCACGCGCCAGCCGTGATCACGGAAAGGGAACAGATCAGCCGGGGGAGGACTCTTCGCATATGGCTCCTCTGCCTCTGAGACTACGCTCGACCAAGGCAAGCCATCACGCGCTCTGAGCGCGTGATGGGCCGGGTACGATCCTGCGGTCATGAGGGCGCTCGTGGCCCTGGCTGTCTCCGTGCCCATGCTGGTGGCATGCGGTGGTTCGGTGAGCAAGCCTCGAGCGAGCGATTCTCGTGTGGGCTTTGCGGAGTGCATGCGCTCTCATGGCGTAACGGATTTCCCTAATCCAGGTCAGGACGGTGGTTTTCACATCGCGCCACTGGTCAGGTCTGGACTGATTCGGAGCCGGTCACCGGCGTTCAGGTCCGCGGTCAGCTCGTGCGTGCATCTTTTGAGGGCGTCGGGCCCCGGGCCGGGTCCAGCGCGGGCTCGAGGCGTGGCAGCGGCTGGTTGCAGCATCGCGGTGGCTCCCCAGCGCAAGCTCGGATCCGTTCCGGTTGACTTTCAATCAGCTGGCGGCCATCCGTTCGGGATCGCGGTTACGCCAGATGGCCGTTGGTCCTTCGTTGATGTGCCCGGACGCGGCGTGGGGGTCTACATGAACGGCGGGCTCGCGCCCCATTTGGTGCACTGGCTCGCGCCGCCAGGTCAAGCTCAGGGAGCCTTCTCACAGGCGCTCGGGAACGCCCTTACACCCGACGGCAAGTACCTGCTGATCGCGGACGGCGGGGATGGGGCGATCGTGGTGAGCGTGGCGCGCGCAGAGACGGGATCTCGGGGTGCGGTCCTCGGAAAGCTTGCGCAGCCCGGGCATTCATCCGGTGCTGGTGCGATCGAGGTGACTGTCTCGCCAGACGGTCGGTTTGCATTCGTGTCCATTGAGTACGGCGATCAGGTGGGGGTCTATGACTTAAACAAGGCCCTGGCCGATCACTTCCGTAGCTCTTCCTACGTGGGATCGATCCCACTGGGACAGGCGGTGGTCGGAATGGCCACGTCGCCTAACGGCAGATGGCTATATGTCACCAGCGAGATCGGATCCGGACCCGGCATCCAGCCCAATCACGGAACACTCAGCGTAATCAGCCTGGCAAAGGCTGAGCACGACGCGGCGCACTCAGTGCTCGCGACCGTCGACGCCCACTGCGGACCGGTCCGCGACGTCGTCTCCGAAGGCGGCCGGATCGTATGGGTCACCGCCAGAGAAAGCGACCAGCTGCTGGCCTTCTCGGCCTCACGGCTCATCACTGACCCCGCCCACGCGCTCCTCGCCAGTGTTCGGGTCGGCGCGGCCCCGGTCGGGGTGGCAGCGATCGACCGGGGCCGCGAAATCGTCGTGGCTGATTCGAACCGTTTCGACCAGCCCAACGCGAGCGCCGGCCTGACGATCGTCAACGCGTCAAACGCCCTGTCCGGCCGGCCCGCCATCACCGGAGTCATTCGCGCAGGCCTATTTCCGCGAGAAATGGCCGTAGACCCCGCCCACCACGTGCTGCTCATCGGAAATTTCCTCTCAGGGCAGCTGGAGACCGTGGCAATCAACCGGATCCCGTGACGCCTTCAAGGGATTCGGCTGTTGGACTACTTCTTCTTCTTGCCAGACCCGCCTGAGGCCCGCGACCTTGTCGCGGCTGACTTCCCGGCTTGTTTGGCGGCCTCGCCTGCGGCACCCGCGACCTTCTTGGTCGCCTTGACCATGCTGCCCGCGGCTCGCTTCGCCTGCCCTGCCGCCTGCCCGGCTGCCTTGCCCTGGCGAGTGGCTGCCGCCTTGGTGCCCGCGGTCTTTGACCGCGCCTTCTTCTGGTTGCGCTCTCGTGTCGCTGCTGCCTTCTTCGCCGCGGCAGACCGGTCAGCTTTCGCCTGGGCCATCTCTCCTCCTCGCGTTGTGGACAGGTTCGTTCCTACCCATGCGGCGAGATCGCACTCAGATCCCACATCCACGCCCCGTTGCGGCCTACTCAGCCCAGCGCTGGCTCGAATCAGCCCAGGTCGCGAACCGACGAATCAGGCAGATCGGAGCAGGCTATTAACCTTGAGTCCGCTAGCGCTGCCTCACGATGGGCGTGAATCTCCTGGTAGCGCGGGTTCGCCGCCATCTCGAGGAACTTCTGCCGCGAGGGGTACTCCACCAGTAAAACGAGGTCCCATTCGCCTTCCGTCGGGCCAATGACGCAGTGCTCCGGCCTCAGTGCGGCTCGAAGCCGCCCTCCGACCGCCCGCAGGAACGGCTCCACCGCAGCGCTGTAGCGAGCGTATGCCCCAGCGCCTGTTGCTCCGTCGTCGATGCCGTCAGCCCGCTGCTTGAACCGCAATAGGTTGAGCATCACGATTGGAGCGGTGTCCTCCGATTCCGCGAGTTCCCGCAACTGTTCTGAATTCGGATGGATCGACATCGAGCTCTCAGATGACGCCAGCACCCTACACCCAGCGTTCGCGCCCACGGGGGTTGCCATCGTGGGGGAGTCGCGCCACACTCCTTTGCATGGCGCTCCCAAGCGCGTCCGTCAGGGTCCTGTCGAGGCGATTCTGGAGCAAGCTTTCGCGACCTCTGGCAGCCGCAACCACCGCAGCAATCGCGGTCGCGGCCGTCGGCTGCGGAAGCTCACAGATCATCCATCAAGCGTCATGCCCGACGACAAAGGCTGGCGGACCGCGACCCCCCCGGTTCGCGCTGCTGAACTTCGGCAACCCAATCGCCAGCCCGTCGGACCCGGACTGGTATGGCAACGGCGCGCTCTGGACCCAGCTACCGCCGCCACCCCCCGTGCGCGACCCACACACCGGCACGCTCGGAATCAAGATGGGCTGGTTCCGCGCCCGTCCCGGGCAGGTCACGATCGCTGCAAGGCCGCTCGGCGGGCCACCATCACCTTCCTCCGCTCAGCTCGGGACCACCGCAGAGTATGGGCGGACTGGATTCACCGTGAGCGGGATCGCATTCGGGCGTCCGGGATGCTGGCAACTCAGGGCCAGGCTTGCTGGCCATGCCCTCACGATCGTGCTCAATGTCAGGCCCCGCCGCGAGGGCGTCGGAGCCTAGTGACCTGAGTCGTCAGTTCGCAGGCAGGTTGGGTTTTGTGGCGATGGTTGGACCCCGGCGGGATGCTGGTCGCCCGCGCAGGGCGTGCGCGACCAGGCGTCGTGATGCCGCGTCTCAGCAGCCTCAGCCCGAATCGATCCGCAAACGGGAGCGTTACGACACGCGAGTGGTCCTGGCAAGGCTCCGGGCCGTGACGGCTGCCCATACGCTTTCGAGCAGTACGAAGCCCCACTGGCTGTTGAGGACCGCAAGAGCGGCAAGCGCTCCAGAGCCGAGGAGGTTCGGCCATAGGTATGCGGGTGCTTCGGGCTCGAGCTTGCCGAGCTGCTGAGCGGTGAACGGCCCGAGGATCAGCAGTGCACCAATGACCTGCAGGGCGACGAGCATGGCTACCTCCAACCTGCGCCGTCGTGCGTTCCGGGTACGGCGCAGCCTCTCGTCCGGGGTAGGCCCTGTTGAGCCTCCACAGATCAGTCTAGAAGGGGTACCCAGTCACGTTCGCTGGCTCCGCTGTGACAAAGCGGCAGGACGCTCCACGGTCAACCATTGCTAATCGACCTTCAGGTATTGCTCGCCGAGGAGCAGGTCATCACCGGGACGGATCTCGCACCGGCCGATGGCCACCCCGTTCACCAGCGTTCCGTTCTTGGACTCCAGATCCCGAACGATCCATTTGCCGTCACGGAAAAACAGGCGAGCGTGCATTCGGGAGACAGTCGGGTCCTCGAGAACAACATCGCAAGTGTCGTGGCGTCCGATCAGGAGCTGGGTTTGGCCGCCGCTCCAATCGAGTCCTAAGACAATCTGGCTGGGGGCATCCACGGGGGACACCTGCCGCAATCGCGCCCAGAGCGCGCGACAGCGGGTACTCAGCCCAGGACGGGTTTGCGCAGGCCGGCGGAGCGTCAGGTCGCCAACCAGGGCGACCGGATCCAATAGGCGAGCCCTGAGCACATCCTCGATGCGAGCGGTGAACGTGTCATCGCTCAGAAGACCACCGGCATACGCCGCATTGAGTCTCCGCGCGATTCGCCTGCGGGACCAACCAGCTCGGAGCACAGGCTGATTCTCCCGCCTCGCGACAATCCTGTCCACCGGCTCCGTACCGGGCGCACCCGCGAACGGCGGAGTGCAGCTGGCGTCGGGCCCCGAGGCGCCTCAGCCGCCGGCCACAGCGGGGAGGATCATCACCTCGTCGCCTTCGGAGACGCCCGTCTCGAGGCCATCCAGGAAGCGGATGTCCTCGCCGCCCACGTACACGTTGACGAACCGGCGCAGGCCGCCGTCCTCGGCGATCCGGCTACGCAGCTCGCCGTAGCGGTCATACAGCGCGTCCAGCACCTCCCCCACGGTGCCGCCGTCGACCTCGACCGTGGCGTCGCCATCGGTGGCCTCCCGAAGCTGGGTGGGGATCTTGATCGTGACGCTCATCGGGCGGCAGTGTAATCCCGGGGCGGGCGGGATCGTCGTGACGCGACTTGACGCTCAGGCCAGCGCCACGACGCGCTCCCGCGCGTGCTCGAAGGAGTCCAGAGTGGGCTCGATCTCCCAGGCCTCGAATGTGCCTCGCGCGCAGTCGAGCGTCTTGAGACCCTCACCGGTGATGTAGGCCACCACCCGCTCGGCAGGACCGATCTCGCCCCGCTCGGCCAGCTTGGCCAGGACGGCGATGGTGACCCCGCCGGCCGCCTCCGTGAAGATGCCGGTGGTCTCAGCCAGGAGTCGGATGGCCTGCCTGATCTCCTGGTCGGTCACCGCCTCAACCGAGCCGCCGGTCCGGCGAGCCAGATCGAGCGCATACGGGCCGTCGGCCGGGTTGCCGATGGCCAGTGACTTGGCGATCGTCTCGGGCTTGACCGGCTGGCAGAAGTCACGCCCGTGCTCGAACGCCGTGGCCACCGGGGAGCAACCGGCGGCCTGGGCGCCGTTGAAGGCGGGCAGAGAGCCGGTCACCAGCCCGATCTCGAGCCACTCCTCAAAGCCGCGGGCGATCTTCGTGAACAGCGATCCCGACGCGATCGGGCACACCACCCGGTTGGGCAGGCTGAACCCGAGCTGCTCTGCCGTCTCGAAGGCCAGCGTCTTAGACCCCTGCGAGTAGTAAGGACGAAGGTTGATGTTGACGAAAGCCCACTCGTGCTCGGCCGAGAGCTCGGTACACAGGCGGTTGACGTCGTCGTAGGTGCCGCGCACCGAGACCAGGTTCGTCCCGTACACCCCGGTGGCCAGGACCTTCTGTTCCTCCAGGTCCGACGGCACGAACACGAACGACTCAAGACCCGCCGCGGCGGCGTGCGCGGCGACGGCGTTGGCCAGGTTCCCCGTCGAGGCACAGGCCACCGTCGTGAAGCCGAGCTCCCGGGCCCGGGCCAGGGCCACCGAGACCACCCGGTCCTTGAAGGAATGCGTCGGGTTGGCGGCGTCATTCTTGATCCACACCTCCTTCAACCCCAGGCGCTCGGCCAGGCGATCCACCTTGAGCAGCGGGGTGAACCCGGCGGGCAGCAAACCATCCCGGGGCGGGCTGACGGGGAGAAAGTCGCTGTAGCGCCACAGCGAGTGAGGTCCCGTCTGTATCCGCCGTCTGAGCTCGTCCACGTCCGCGTCCTGGCGAGCGGGATAGCTCACCTCCAGCGGACCGAAACAGCGGTCACATACGAAGAGCGCCTCCAGCGGATAGCTGGTCTGACATTCCTTGCAACGAAGAGACTCTGGCGGCATATGTGAAAAAACCTCCGCCGGGGTCTGTGGTCGGAGGTTCGGAAACCGCCTATTCCACATCTCCCAGGCTGTCGTAATTGGAGCCTGATGGAATTAGCACCGTTCCCTTGCGGGAGGTTGCCGGGGTTTCACAGGGCCATGTCCCTCCACCCCTCTTGATGCGTACTGCTATGTAGCGAGGCAGTATACCTACCTACGGAACCGACCCGCCAGGCTCCTCTTCGGCGTAACCAGCATGGGCGGGCGGTGTTCCGATCACGGCCATGGCCAGCGTCGCCCCCTCAGCGGAGGAGCGTCTGGAAGCGCTCCTGGGACTCGGTACACCGGGACCGCGCAAGCGCGTGCTCATCATCGTCAACCCGTACGCCTCGACCGTGTCCGACCGGCTGAAGAAGCTGGTCGTCTACGCGCTACGTGGGACCTACGACGTGACGGCCATCGACACCCAAGCGCGAGGTCACGCCACCGAGCTGTGTCGGGAGGCCGCTCGCGAGGGCTACGACGCGGTGGTGGCCTTCGGCGGCGACGGCACGGTCAACGAGGCCGCCAACGGATTGGCCGGCTCAGCCACGGCGCTCACCTGCCTGCCCGGAGGCCGAACGAACGTCTATTGCCGGGTGGTGGGCATCCCCGTCGATCTCGTGGACGCCACCGAGCAGCTGCTGCGGCTGGCGGACGACTGGCACCCCCGCCTCGTGGACCTGGGATACGCGGGCAGCCGCAAGTTTCTCTTCTCGGCTGGCGTGGGACTCGATGCCAGCGTGGTGGAGCGGGTGGACAGCCACCCCGGCCTCAAGACGCGGCTGGGCGAGTGGTACTACACGGCGATCGCCCTGCGTATGTTCCACCGCCGCTACATCATCCATCCCGCGCGCCTGGAGGCCGAGGCCGACGGCGAGCACCTCGAGGGCGTCAGTGCGTTCGTGCAAAACGGCCCCGCTTACACCTACTTCGGGGACCGGGCCATCATGATTGGCGACGGAGCCCGACTGGACAGCGGCGACGTGTGTGCGGCCATCCTGAAGCGGGCCAATCCGATTGATCTGCCCACCATCGCCTGGCGCGCGTTATCCCGCCGGGCCCGCCTCGATCGCCATCGCCAGATGGAGGTTGTGGCCAACCTGAGGGAGCTCCGGGTGCGTTCGCGCGATGAGCGGTCACTCCCCCTCCAGGTGGACGGGGATTACATCGGCGAGGTGCAGGAGGTGGAGTTCGGGGTGATCCCGCAGGGGCTGGCGCTGGTGGTGTGAGTGGGGTTGCTTGGCAACTCTCTTGCCGACCTCCGCGCCCCGCTATTTGCGGAGGAGTAGGGTTCGCGGAGCGCCCTGCCGGCGACCGCACGGATGACGGGACCCCGACAACCATTTGAGATTCGAGAAAGCGAAACGAGCGGCGTCGTGCGGCTCAGCCTGACCGGCGAGCTTGACCGTGCCTCCGCTCCCATCCTTGAGGGCCGGCTGGCCAGCCTTCGCGTGGTGAAGAGGCCCGTCCGGCTTGACCTCTCTCGGCTGGACTTCATCGACAGCACCGGGATCCGTCTCATTGTTCAATCCGTGGGCGACGCCCGGATCAAGGGGTGGCAGTTTCAGATCGACCGTGACCTGTCAGCGCCCGTGGCCAGCGTCTTCAGGCTCGTGCACCTTGATCGGTTCGTCGAGGCCGACGGACCTCCGCTCGCCGGCGGCAATCGGACGGCGCTCGTCGATGGCGAGCGCCCGGCACAGGCCTGAGAGACCCGGGCTTCGCGGCTACCCGGTAGCCGAGTAGCCCACCGCGTGGCAGCTCGCCGTCGGCATGGGATCAAGGAGGTCGAGGATCACGACTCGGCTAGAAGCGACCGCGGCTGGCCATCCACTCCGCCTTGTGCGCCCGCTTGGCCGCCTGGTAGTCGGCCAGCGCCTGCCTTGAATCGACATCTCCGAGCGTCGGATGCGCCGGCACGAGTTCGGCCGCCATCGCTACGTCGAATCGCTTGGCCAGTACGGCAGCCAGCGCCTTGACCTTCATCTCGCCGAACCCGGGGAGGGCCGCCAGGTTGGCCCGGAGTCGCGCCGGATTCTCGGCCTGGGACCAAACCGCGTC
Organism: uncultured Solirubrobacterales bacterium; assembly: GCA_963838865.1. Taxonomy (GTDB): domain Bacteria; phylum Actinomycetota; class Thermoleophilia; order Solirubrobacterales; family Solirubrobacteraceae; genus Palsa-465. The sequence continues at coordinate 214,068 of CAWISN010000001.1, forward strand.
GGCATCACCGTCGTAGTGCTCGAGGATATGAGTGGCCAGATCGTGCACCCGGCGGGCCATCGCGGCGGGAAACCGGTGCACGGCCGGTCGCTCTCGGAAGACCGGCTCAAGATCGGCACCGGCCAACGCGCGGGGATCGATCGAGCCCAACCGCTCGCGCAACACGAGTGGCCCCATGAACGCTTTCTGCACCGGCACCTGCTGATCGAGCGCAAAGCCAATGAGCAGAGCCATCGGGTCCGAGGCGATCAGCGCATTGGCCTCGTCTGAATCGGTGTAGTAGAGGCGCGCGGGCATGAGCTGATCCTAGGAACTTTGCTCGGCTTGGGGGGGGAAATTCGGGTCGCTCGCGCCTCTTATAGGTATGAGCTCTCAATCGACGCGCCGCGGCCGGCGGGTGCGCCTCACCCCGCGAGACCGACTCATCCTCGAACTGGCGGCTGAGCACCGCCTGATTCTCGCCACCCACGCGGCGGCCCTCATGGGCGCAACTGCCTCAGCAGCGGCAACGCGTCTGCGCGCGTTGTGCAACGGCGGATACGTCACCGCCACCCGTCTCTTCGCCGGTCAGCCCGCGTGCTACCAGATCAGCCGCAGTGGCTTGGACGTCGTCGGCAGTCCCCTTCCCCGGCCGCGAATCGACCTGCGCGGCTACGCCCACGACGTCGGTTTGGCCTGGGTATGGCTGGCGGCTCGGGACGGAGCATTCGGTCCCATGCGCGAGGTGGTGAGCGAGCGGACGATGCGCTCGAGGGACGGGATTCCCCGGCCCGACCGTCCCGAGGGGGCCGGGGACCCGCTCGGGGTTCGCCTTGGAGGCGCGGGACACGGCGGCCGCGATCGCCTGCGCTACCCCGACCTCCTCCTGATCACCCCGGCCGGAGGCAGGGTCGCGGTCGAACTCGAGCTCACGGCCAAGTCACGTGCCCGCCGCGATCGGATCCTGGCCGGCTACGGATCGGACCCGCGGATCGAGGCCGTTCTCTACCTCGTCGAGCGCCCAGCCCTGGCCGCGAGCATCCGGGCCTCGGCCCGCCGGCTGGGAATCTCCCATCACGTCCACGTCCAGTGGGTTCGCCACAACACGACTCTCCCGGTTGACGGTGCGCTGGCGGCTGCTCGCAGCAATGCCCGCACGAGCGGGGCCACCCGCCCATGACTCGGCGACCAGGCGGCGCCGTGTGGATGGTCGTGCTGTTCGCCGGGCTGTACCTTGCGCCCGTCCCCTGGCTGATCCCGGCCGTGGTGGGACTCGGGCTGGCAGCGGTTGCGGTGCGGGCAGTGAGGGCGGCAGCCAGGCCCGGCCCTGGCCGCCGCGGGATCCCCGAGGACGCCCTCACGCTGGGATCGGATGCGCGTGGACAAACCGTGTGGGTGTCCGAGCGCGAGCTCTCAGCCCACGGGCTGGTCGTCGGGGCCAGTGGCGCCGGCAAGACGACCAGCCTGCTGCGCATCGTGTCTGAGCTGATAGCTCGTGGGCGGCCGATCGTGGCCATCGACCTCAAGGGTTCCCCCCAACTCGCCCGCTCCCTGGCCGCGGCAGCCGAAGAGGGCGGGCGGCCCTTCCGCCTCTGGACGCCGGATGGACCGGGACGATGGAACCCGCTTCAGCACGGCAACGCCACCGAGCTCAAGGACAAGCTGATCGCCACCGAGCGCTTCACCGAGCCCCACTATCAGCGAGCGGCCGAGCGCTACGTCCAGGCCGTCCTGCAGGTCCTCCACGAGCTGGGAGGAGACGGCCCAGCCACGCTGTCCCGCGTGGTGGAGATGATGGATCCGCACCGGCTGCGTGGCGCTCTCCGGGATGTCTCGCCGCCCCTACGCGTGCGGGTCCAGGACTATCTCGGAGCCCTGACTCCGGACCAGCTCAGCGCAGTGCGCGGGCTTCAGACGCGCCTGGCCATCCTGACCGAGTCGCACACCGGCCGCTATCTCGAGCCAGGCCGCGGCAACCAGGGCGTGGACCTGAGGACGGCACTCAGCGGTGACGAGGTGGTGCTCTTCAGTCTCAACTCGGCCACCTACGGAAAGCTCGCCTCCCAGCTGGGCACGCTGGCGGTGCAGGATCTGGTGTGTGCCGCCGGGCACCGCCTGGCCGGCGCGGCGCAGGCCCCACAGGGATTCGTGATCATCGACGAGGTCTCGATCCTGGGAGGCGACCATGTGCTGGCTCTGTTCGCCCGCGGTCGGGAGGCCGGGCTGGGCGTGGTGGCCGCCACCCAGGAGCTGACGGACTTCGAGCGGGCCGCCCCTGGACTTCGCGACCAGATCCTGGGCAACACGGCAGTCAAGCTGGCCCACCGGCAGGAGGTGCCGGCGTCCGCGCAGATGATCGCTCAGCTGGCCGGCACGGAGAAGGTCTGGGAGGAGACACAGCGGATCGGTGGCCCGATGCTCACCGGAAGTCCCGTGGGCCGCGGCACGCGGCGCCAGACCGAGCAATTCGTCGTCCATCCCAACGAGATCAAGTCGCTGGGGACAGGAGACGCGGTCCTGATCTCCAAGCTTCGGGCCGAGCGCCCGCAGACCCTACGGGTCTGGCCAGCCGGTCGGCCGGGACGCTCTGCAGCGCGTGCTCCCGGGAAGCGCTCACGGGCCTTGGGCGCGCGGCCGGGACGTGAGCTTGGATGAGTTTTAGGCTGGTCCGCTACGTGACGTGACCCCCTGGGCTCAGGGGGTCACTGGATTGCCCCGCGCCCGCAGGTCCCGCCCACCTCAGGGCGAACTGAATCCACCCACCGACCGGCTGATGCCGCGCAGCGTGATGCGCCCGGACCGGTTGATCAGCGTGAGGTCCAGGAGTTCGTGCCCGCGGGCAATGAAGCCCGTTCCGTGAGCGGTTCCGGCGGCCGTCACCGCTCCCAGTGTGGTCAGTCGCCCGGTGGCGCTGACGGTGAGGACCCGACCGGTGTCGGGCACACCACGCGCGCGTGCCTCAATCGTGCCCGCGAGCGTCCCGTCGAGCTGCACGCATTGCGGCGAGCCTTGACAGGGCAGACTGCGGAAGGCCAGCTTGACCGGACGTCTGGTTCCCCCGCCGCGCGTCTGCACCGTTACCTCGGCCCGGCCACCCTCGCCGGCGTAGGCCCCGGTGGCTGAGATCACCGTGCCCTGAAAGGAGTTACGGCCGGCCGTGCTCCTGCTGGGCACACGAGTCGGGGCGTGAGACCGGGAGGTGGCACTCCCGCACGCCGCGGTGAACAGGACCAGCCAGACGGCAACGAGAGAGGCCCGCATGCTCGGGCATCGTAGGGCCCTGTCCTCGACCTAGGCCCCAAGCCCCCGGGCCACGAACTCGCTCAGAGGGTCGACCAGCTCCTCCCAATGCTCCAGCCGACCCGCGGCGACCAGCTCGCTGATGGCTTCCCCGATGGCAGCCATGGCGGCGAGTGAGGCGATGTGCCGCTCTCCCGGTGAGCGCTCGCCCCAGTGGGCATAGTCCGCGAGCTGGCGCTCGATCACCCTGGCCGCCGCGTGACGGGCTTGAGCCCGAGCCTGCTCCGCCGCCGGAGTGGCCCCCACAACTTCGATCAAGAGAACCCGGCTCATCGCGGGATCGGCGGCGAGGGCGCCCGCGACTGCCCGGACCTGTACCCGGACGCGCTCAGCGGGCTCAACCTGGTGAGCAGAGGACTCGGCCACCGCCTGCAGAACCTCCGCCCCCACGCACTGAAAGCCGTGCGCGAACACGGCCAGAAGGCATTCCTCCTTGTTCTGGAAGAAGACGTAGAACGTGGTTCGCGAGACGCGGGCTCGACCAACGATCTCCTCGATACCCGCTCCGGCGTAACCGCGGGCGGCGAAAACGTCCCGAGCAGCCAGGAGCAACCGCTCTCGCTGCTCGGCTCGGCGCACGTCGAGAGCCTTGCCGCCGTAGGAGCGGCTGGAGTTGGCCACCTCCTGGCGGGCTGCTCGGCTCTGGGGCATGTGCGCGTGCTCTCAGTTTCCGGACCCGAACCGTCCGATGACCGTCCGTTGCTGAAGCGGCAAGGGAGCCACACCTACCCCGCTTGGGGTCACGTCGGTGCCGGGGATGTACGTGTGCTTGGCCAGCGCCTTGAGCGCGCGCACGTACTCCGGGACCGACGGGGGGAACGGGTAGCGGTAGCCGTTGGCGACGCGGTTCTCCGTCCACATCAGGAACCGGTGTTTGGGATCCCAGCTGAACTCGGGAGTGATCCACCCGTGGCGGCCGTCAAACGTGAGCCGCCTGACCGACCCGGTGGCCAGGTCGAGCTCATAGAGGTCGGTGTACTCCTGTCCGACGGGCTGCAGGAACCCGGCTTCGAACAGCGGCAGGATCCCTACCCAGTCGAAGTTCGTCGGCAGACCGAGCGTCTGGGCCGTCTCTGACCACGTGTTGAACAATCCCGGCTGATCGCGGCTTGACATGAAGATCACGTCCTTCATGTCTGGGGTGAACAGCGCCTGCTCATCCCAGGCCGGGTTGTGGGTCAGCTGCCTGACCCGGCAAGCACTGTCATGGTGGATCAGACGGCAGAAGAACAGCTCCGGGTTGTCCATCGACCCATGGGTCTCGGTATAGAGGAAGCCGGTGCCGTTCGGTGCCCACCACTGGGTCTCGTACCAGTGGCCGTTGGCGGGCCGGACCACGTGGATGTCGACGAGCATCGGCTTGCCATGCCGGACGACGAACCGACCCACCTCGATATCCCACTTCCCGATTCCGCCCGTGGGGATGTTGCCGTCGAAGTGGGCCCACTCGACGTGAGTGCCATCGGGCGACCAGTAGGCGTGGTAGTCGTCGTAGCCCTCCTCGCTGGCCCCTGGACCCTTGTTGGTCCCGGGCAGCTCGGTGAGCTGCGTCTGATGCGAGCCATCGGGCCGCATGATCCATAGCGCGGTGCCGAAGCCGCCATAGCCGGGCGACCCAAAGGTGAAGTGGTGCCCGCGCCAGGAGTGGAAGAGAATCCAGCCCCCGTGCGGCCGGACGGCCGGTACGCCGTTGACGTTGTTGACGCTGGTGTCAGGTCCGTGGCAGGTGAGACATTGGAGGTGATGACCGGTGGGCCAGTCGGCGATGTAGACCTGATTGCCCTGGCCTTTCTTGAAGTCCTTGCCGAACACGACCCGCTTGCCGTCAGGCATGAACACGGGCGCCTGACCGTAGGCATAGCGGTTCACGCTCTCCCTGAAGTGCGCGGTGGAATAGTTCTTGGCCTGCCCGGTGGTGATGAGTCCGAGCACCGCCGCCGCCAACACGAGTCCCGCAAGGCCTTTTCGCATCTGATCTCCCGCCGCATCATGCAGCGGCACGCTCCCGGCGCGCCGCCGCGTCTTCAACCTAAGACCAATAGGGTACGCGTACGTATCAGTATCGGTCAAGCGGGAACCGTCAGGGGGCCCCAGAGTGGACCGTCGGGCGCACCGCCAGGAACGAGCCTCCAGACACACCAAACGCCGGCTGGAAGGCGACGAGGGGGCCAGCAGATCTGGACCGAGTGGACGATCCTGAGCTACAACGCCGACACGCTCGCCGTCCCGACGCGGCGAAACATCCCCCAATCGCTCCTTCGACAAGAGCGACCCACTCACTACGCAACGCCCGCGCACGGGCCTCCGCGCAGCCGTTTCGTATCTCAAGAGTTTTCCGCGGGAAGTACGTTAGCTTCGCAACGGGAGGCCCAGCGAGTCTCGGATTCTGATGAGATCACCTGCAGCGGGGCCAGCCCTCGCCCTCAGCAGTTCGTACTCCCGATTTTGAAGCTTGGCGGCGCGATCGAACTGGTCCGCCTCGAGTGCCCGCTTGCTCGCGCGGCGCAGGGCCGTGATCTCCTCATAGACCTTATCTTCCGAAGCTGTCGTCGCGCTTCGAACGCGCTCGATAGCAGCGCGTAATGCGGCCATGTCTAGTCCAACTTCATCTAGAAGGTCGGCGACGAGTGAATGTCGCAACGATGCCAGCACAAGCAACAAATCTCCCACATCAGGATCGCGGTGATGGCAAAGCCGGATTTCGTCGGCCAAGCTGGTCAACAGCGGTCCGGCGCCCGAGAACCAGACAGGCTCGATTGGCGCCACTTCAACTTGATCGGCAATGATCGTCCCCTCCGCGGCGGGGAGTGCTAGGACCATGGCCCCTCGGACCGCATTCAAGTCCAGGCCGAGGTCCAGAAGGACGTGTGATGCTTTGCAACGCGGCAGCCGGCTTATGGCAAGTAATAGATGCTCTGGCCTGATACACCTATGAGCTAATGCCAGCGCCTCTCGGAGGGCATTGACGAACAGCTGTCTCGCTTGTGGCGTAAATGGTGGCGCATCCTCATGCGGGCGCTCCGCGCCGCGTCCAACAACCCTCAGTACTCCCTCGCGGACATCATTCAGGTCAATCCGAAGGGATTTAAGAGCTTGCGCTACGACGCCAGCAGGTTCGGCCGCAAGCCCGAGCAGCAGGTGCTCTGTCCCCAGGTAGTTGTGGTTCAACGAGCGTGATTCCGACTGAGCGGCGGCGACCACGCGGCGCGCTTCGTCGCTAAAGCGATCAAACACGATCCATATTCTCCCGCTTATGATGCCGGTGGTCAGGTACTCGGCGCTAGCGCGGGCCCACGATCAGCCACATCACCAGCCGGGCCTCGTGGCCGGAGATCGACGCTGCTCGGCAAGCGACAATCGCGCCCAGCCCTCCACGCCACCCGCATCCTCGGACCTCGCCTGGAGCCACGTCATTTGGCGATTCTGACAAGACCACAACACCTACGACCCGTTGCAACACACAGCCCTGCAACGCCTCATCGCAGCCGGAGGTTGACATAGGGAGTCTTCCAGCAGCGGAGGCGCTTGGCCTTCCTTGGCCGGTTTCGCCGGCCTCCGTGCCAGCGAGCCACCCCCTCTCGCAGCGCCCTCGCTCCACCACAAGCGGAGGGGGGACGGCTGCTTTCTGTGTCGATTCCGAGCGTGGGATGCCCCAGGGTGGCGAGCGGGCGAATCGATCTTTGGGAAGGGCTAGGCGTAGGTGATCAGTCGGAGCCGCTCAAACTGGAGCGCGTCTGATGCTCGCGCGCCGTATCGTCCCGGCTCGACTGGCACGAGGGTGATCACTACTTGCGGCTCGTGGAGGCGACGAACTGCGTCGGTGACCGTGACGGCGACGGTGATCGGGCTGAGCGGATGTGGGGGGCGTAGATCGAAGGCATCATTGTGGCGAGCGCGGGTGTCGCAGTGGCCTTCAGGTCAGGTGGCGTAACTACCGTGGGGTACGTTGGGTCGGACGGAAGCGGCTAGCGGACCGTGAGGTAGGCACACGTTGCCTCTCCATGGTGAAGTGTGTTAAAGCCGTTCACGCCTACCTCGTTGGCAGGCCAGATCTCCGCATCGAGTTCATATAGGCTCGGATGAAGATGGGTTGGAATGACCACTCGTCTTGACAGGCTGTGTCGTCCCTTCTCAATGGTGGCATCAGGGACGTCATAATCGCCATTCTCGTGAGGGTTCCCCGCCGCATCGTATAGACCTGCCCCTAATCCCGCTTCGCCGGTGGTGGAGGCATCGACGTGGTAGGTAAGCAGGACCGTCGTGCCGGGCCTGGGATGTTTTGGGGTGAGGCTGCACCTCGTGGATGCAATCTTGGGAGAGGTTGTGGCCGACCGTGTTGTGGACGACGCGGTTGTTATCGACGTGGTGGTCATGGTTACGGTGGTCGTAGTCGTTGCCGAACTACCGGGATGAAGAAAATATGTCGCAAGTGCCGCGGCTACCGCGCCCATTATTGCGGCAACTACGTAGCCGAGGGCATTGATGAGAGCTACATGTATGGGCCGGCCATTTCCTGGGCCACCCGTGTCACCCATCTCAGTCGCCTATCTGCGGGCTCGGGGGTAAAGAGCTTGAAGTGTCCCTGCGCAGACGTTCAATGGGCCGTGCTGACGACAATAGCCAGCAGAGGCCGTGACTGGATCCCTCACGCGTCTCATCGGGGCGCATCCTCGCAGCCGAGCATCCGTCCTCGCCCCAGGGAGCGGCCCTAGTCTTTTCCTCGCCCGTCCTGTCGTCCGGCCGGGACGCCGGGCTACGCGCAGTTCGCGATGTCTTGCCCCGTTCGCCCGGCAGCCTTGGCGGCGGCGCTGGCGGCCTCCGTTGGCGTGTTTGGAGTGCCCCCGGTTTTCGAGGGCACCACGAGCCGGGGCAGATCACCTTGAGCGCTTTCGTCGAAATCAGCCGCTCGGGGCGGTCACGTCCCTGTGCCGCCGTCGAACCCCGCTCGCTACTTCTTCCGGCGCCTCTTGCCGATCGGCATGCGCTCAACGACTGCCGTGCGCTTGCGCCGGCGCGCCGTCGCCAGCTTGATGAAGCGGCCGGTCCCGGCATCGCGACCGCGGAGCGTGAACTTCTTCCTACCGCGAGCCATCTCGCAAAGCCTAACGCCTCGCACCAGGCGAGGCGGCGCCCAAGCTAGATGCTCCGCAGGCTCCCCGCTGAGCGTCGGACGAGTGACTGAGGTGCCAGGGGCCGCGGGGGTCCGAGCTCGATCCCGAGGATGACTGCTTCGTCCGAATGCGCCGCGGGAGCGATGCCGCATTTGGCCACTGGGTACGAAACGGTCCGCACTCAGTATTGGACTTCGGGCGCGTCGTTCCATCCTCGAGCGAGGCGCCAGGGGAAGGCCATGGCGGCAACGGCGGTCGCCAGCTTCGGGCGCGATACGCCGGGGCGCATCGCAGAGGCAGCTCACTATCGGCGCGGGTCTTGACTAGCTGGAGCTCTCGGACTGCTCGATCACCGTGCAGGCCGCGACTATCGCGGCGTGCGTCTCTTGAGCCAGTCGCTGAGCTAGTCGCTGACGATCGCGGTTGGTGGCGGTCGGTGTTCCGATGAGTTCGACATGTCGGGTCCCGTTATCGAGCAGTAGCGGGGCCGAGGAGAAGAACTGGTACGGCGCGTAGATCGCGCTGGTGATCAGCAGTGCCGAGCGGCGTTCAGCCGGCGACATCCGCTGGGTGACGAACGTGATCGCGTCGGCCGTGGTCGCCCGGCGCCCCTCCGTCGTAGACGGAGCGATCAGGAGCCGGACGGGCGGGCCGGCGGCTGATGCAAATCGCTCATCGCGCCAGTGACCCCAGCCTGAGCCGCCCTCCTGGGCTTCGATCTGCTGAAGTGGACCTAGCGTTCGCGCCGCACCGGGAGCTCGAGCCTGGGCGGTCCTGGAGGTAGCCCCCCCGCCTCGAGCAGCTTCGCGAGGTGCTCCTGCACCTCGGCGCCGTCCTGCTTGCTCAGCCTACGTCGCTACGCGACTCCGGCTGAACGACGGGGGGGTCACTTCTCAACCGGCTCCAAGTGGTGCACTTTTCGACGCCCGAAAACGGCGCACTATTCGATGCCCCTTGACACCACCGCGAATTCACTGCTGTGGCGCTGCCCGCCGTGCAGCTCGGAAACTTCCGGCCGGGGCCGCCTGAGGTCGCGTCGCATCAGTGAAATGGACCACCGCCTACGCGTTCCCCTGGCCAAGCGGGGTCAGCCGAGCAGACTGCGACACCCTGAGCGTACTTGCAGTGGACCCTGCGCCTCTCCCACAAGTAGGACGTCATCGTAGTGAATGGGACGACTCGGCCGGATGTAGGCGATTCGGCACCGATCGCAGCAACACGACGTATCCCTGCTCGTTCTTCGTTGTCGTTCTGAATGCTGAACTCGCCTCCGCCCGAGCGGGGGGTTACGAGCCAGGATGAATGATCCGTGCGCTCGCGGCGCGTCGCCCAGGGGTCCGCCTCTAAGTTAACTCCGACTCGGATGCGAGTAGTCCGGCGGCTGCAGCGCATCGGCTTGCTGTTGAAGTGCTTCAAGTGCGAGTGCCAAGTCGGTGGTTGCCAGCCGTGATACGTGCCCGGCTGCCAAAGCAGAAGCAAGTAGCTTCAAGCGTCTGGCGACTCCGTCCAGGCTGATGACAAGTGTGCCGAGCGCAGGTATTCGTCGGACTAATAACTGCGCACGATCAAGTAACCGGATCGCAATCACCACTCCACTAGGACTCCGTGGCGCGGCGCGAAAGTTCCGTATTGCAGACCTGACTTCTCGGTCGACTACGGCGATCGTGTGCCTAGCTTGGAGTCCAGTCGTGCCGGTGTGGCGATTGCGTCGTGCTGACGATGTACGATCCGGGGCGGGAGGCCTGTCAACTCGAGCCGTGGGATGCGGAGGGCTCGGAGGCGCACTTGCTCTCAGCTGGCGCTGTCGACCCCCGCAGCCGGCGAGCGCGAGGACAGCCGCGAAAATGACGGCGGTCAACAGTGCCCGGCGACGAGTCATGGACTACGGTCGCCCACCTTCCCTCCGGCTGGACCGTCGCGGCCCGTTCGGCACGTCCATCGGGCACCGCAATCCGTTGTCACCGTGACAATCGGATTTCGCCCATCAATTGGCCACCCTTCTTGTCGGCCAGAATTCAGCGCCTTGGACGCAGCACAACCTTCAGACGCCATCGCGAGACACCGCTCCGAAACAACGGGCAATATGCGGATAGCCGCCCATCGCCCACTACGCAGTGATGAAGACGAGACGTGCACGACGCCGACGACTAACAACGCGGTGAGGACGCACGAAGGGATTGTCCCCGCATCGGAAGCGTCGCCTCTCGATATATCCCCGCCTGGACGCTCCACGGTCAATCACCACGAGTACGTCCGTGTCGTGCGGCGGCGAGGTCGCGAGTCAGCTGGTCGTAGATCTGTTCGACGCTCCTTCGGTCATACATCCAAGCTTTCGTCGATGGCAGGATCACCCGTTTGCCATCCGCGAGATACACAACTATCGCCAGCTGCGCCGTCCCTTCCAGAAGCTCGAAGTGATCGACATCTGCCCACGAGAATCGAAATGAGTCGCCACGACGCGTCATCCTGCTCTCGATCCCCCGGTCCGTGACATACAGCCCGCTGCGCTCTGCCGCATAGATGTACGCCCCGGCGAGCACCACCACGATTGGGACCACCACCGCCGGAGCGGTCCGGTCAGCTATCACCGCGAGTACGACCACAAACGCAATGAACGGGACGAGCACCCGCACCGGCCAAGGCGTAATCCTGTAGTGCCTGGTGGCGACCATCGATCAGCTCCAGTCCGATAGGACTATCCCCCGCAGCTGCAACTCGCCGGGCCTGGCGGGGTTTCCACCGCCCCGATCGCGAGAATAGTCCCAGTCGCCAGCCCATTGAGATAACCGAGCGCGCGGCGCGCCGCGGTGGTGGAAGGCCCGCGGATAGCGTCCAAAGCGCTGTTTCCCACTGAGACCGTCTTAGCGACCGTGAGTCCGAGTCCTGCGGTCGTGAGCTCGACGAGATCACCCTCCAGGTATGGGCTGGCGCTGCATCCCCGCGTTACGGCCGTGTACTCGTTGACGTCGTTGATGCCAATGTTGAGCGCAGCGGTCCCGACGATCACCTCTGGGCAGGAAACAATGTTGAGATACGGAGTCGCGCACGCAAGCACGGCGGCAGCCGCTTCTGCGATCGGCCGCGCGTTCCTGACAACAACCCCCGCAGCGTCTCCAGCGGCACCCGCGATGTCTTGTGCGGCTTGGTAGGCGCAGTTCTGCGAGGAGAACGGGTTGAAGCTATTGAGAAAGTCCCCGACGGATCCCGCGCCACACAGCCCACTCGGATCCGACACATCAACCGGGCCATCGAACGCGTAGCTATACGGCTCCTGTGTGATTGATGCGGCTGGGTCCCTCGTGAGGAGTTGGCCGGTGCTGGGGTCGTAGTATCGGGCTCGATCGTATTGGAGTCCCGTTTCTGGGTCGGTGTATTGCCCGGCGTAGCCGAATGGGGTGGTGATTCCTGTTGGGGGTGGGCTGGTGGGGTTGCCGTATGCGTCGTAGGTGTAGGTGGCGGTGGTGTTGCCTGTTTGGTTCGTGAGAGCGGTGGTTGATCCGAGTTGATCGTGGCTGTAGTAAAGGGGCGTGCCGTTCTGGTCGATCTGCTCGATCGGGAGTCCGTCGGGCCCGTAGATGTATGCGGTGGGCCCGTCCTCGATCATCAGGGGTAGCGGTTCGGAGAGGTCGTAGGCCTCGTTGGTGAGGATGTTGTTAGTGGTCTTCGTTTGCCGTAGGCCGTTGCCGTCGTAGCTGTATTGGTCTGAGACGGTCGCTCCGGTGGTGCTGGTGTGGTCGGGGCCGTTGTAGCTGATCAGCTGATTGGCTTGGTTGTAGCTGTAGGTAGTTGTGGTTCCGGTTGTTGGGGTGGCGGTGACGCGGTTGCCGTCGGTGTCGTAGCTGTACGTGGTGCTGTTTTGTCCCTGGGTTGCCGAGGCGAGCTCGTTGGCATTGTCAAAGGATTGGGTAACGGGTTGCCCGGCGGGGGTGTTGGTCTGAGTGAGGTTGTCGGCAGCGTCGTAGGTGTAGTTCTCAGACCCGACGCTGGTGAGCCGCTGCGCGCCGTCGTAGCCATAGTTGGTCGTGCCCTGGCCGCCTCCGCTGGTTGAGCTGAGCAGCCCTTCATTGCTGCGGCCGTAGCTGAGCTGCACCCCGAGGTCACTCAGAGCGGTCATCGCGTCGTTTGTGTCGTAGCTGTAGCTGGCTTGTGTTCCGTTGGGCCGGTTGACGCTGGTTAGGTTGCCTTCGGCGTCGTAGCCGAAGGTGGTGGTGTTTCCCAACCAATCAGCGACGGAGGCGAGGTTCCCGTCTTCGTTGTAGGTCCGCTTCACGGTTCCCTCGGCAATCTGCTGCTGGTTGCCGTTCCCGCCGATGTTCAGTGGTGTGAGCGCGTCGGGGTAGCCGATGCTGGTGAGTTCATTGTCGAGGTTGTAGCCGTAGGTGGTTGTCTGTCCGGCGCCGCTGGTCTGGCTCTCGAGCCGGTCGAGTGGGTCGTAGCTGTAGCTGGTGCTGCCGCTCTCGTCGGTCATCTGGGTCGGCAGCCCGTCGCTGCTGTAGGAGAAGCCGATGGCCTGGGGGTTGGCGCTGGAGTAGCTGATCCCGGTCAGCTCATTCGCATTGTTGTAGGTGTAGGTTGTGGTGCGGCTGGAGGGGTCGGTGAGCGAGGTCTGGTTGCCGACCGAGTCGTAGCCGATGGTTGTCCGGCGGTTGAGCGGGTCGGTGATCGAGGTGATCCGCTCGAGGGGGTCGCGCCCGTAGGTGGTCGTGTGCCCCAGCCCGTCAGTCTGGCTCTCAAGCTGCCCGTCGGGGTCATAGCTGTAGGAGAGGGCGGACCCATCACCCCGAGTGATCTTCGTCAGCTCGTTCGCGAGGTCGTAGGTGTACTGGGTGGTGCGCCCGTCACGGTCGGTAACGCCGGTCAGGATCTGGTCCTGGTTGTAGGTGTAGGTGGTCTGGTTGCCGTTCGGATCGGTGACCTTCAGCGGGTCACCGAACGCGTCTGTGCTGATCGTCGTCGTGTAGTCGGATGCGTTCGCGCCAGACTCGTTGCCCCGGGCCGTCGTTACCGAAGAGAGCCGCCCAACGTTGTCATAGGTGGCTGTCGTCTCATGCCCGCTGGGTGAGGTCACGCTCGTGCGATCCCCGTAGGCGTCATAACCGTAGCTGTAGCTCCGATTCAGCGGATCGGTCACTCCGGTCAGCAATCCCTTAGAGCCATAGCTCATAGTCGTCTGCTCCTGCAGACTCCCCGCGTTCACGGTCACGCTGGTGAGGTTGTCGTGACCGTCGTATCCGTAGGAGGTCTCAAGACCTGAGGGAAGCGTGACCGAGGTCAGATCACGCTGAGAGTCGTATGTCCTCGTGGTCGTGTGGGAAAGCGGGTCGGTGACGCTGGTCTGGTTGCCTGCCGAGTCGTAGCCGTAGCTCCACTTGTGCCCGTTCGGGTCGGTCACGGTCGACACGTTGTCGTTTGCGTCGTAGGCGATCTTGGTCGTGGCGGCGCTCGAGGTTCCGTAGCCTCGTGTGATCTGGGTCGGCAGGTCGCCTGTGAACTGCTCGTCGGTTACGTTCCCCGCGGCATCGGTGATCTGCGTGTCCCCCGAGCTATACACCCAGGTCATCTTGCGGGTCATCGCATCTGTCTGGGAGATGACCTGTTGGTTCGCGTTGTACGTGTTGCTCACCACGCCGCCGCACGGGTCGGTGATCGAGGTCAGCTCGTGCAGCCCGTCATAGCCGTAGGTCCAGGTACCGCCGCCGGCATCGGTCACCGACGTCAGGTTTCCAGCCGAGTCGTAGCCATACTGGACTGTGCGGTTGGCCGGGTCGGTGATCTGCTGGATCTGTCCCGAGCTGTTGTACGAGAAGGTCAGCTGGCGGCCCGAGGCATCGGTGACCGTCTGGAGCTCACCCGACCCGTTGTAGGCCAGGCTAGTCGTATTCCCGTTGCGATCGACGATGTCCTCAAGTTCTCCGGTGGCATCAAACGTGTACACGTGCTGGTCAGGCAGCGTGTAGCTGTAGCTGCCGTCCTGATTCTTGATTAGCGTCGCCTGGACCCACGGCGGCGCAGAGTATGAGCCGTCCGCATTCTCGGTGAACGTCACCTCGCTGCCGTCAGCGTTGGTCACCGTCGCGTCCTGCCCGCTCGGATCAAGGCTCAGGCTCTCGCCGAACTCAAACGTCCACCCGTACCCCAGCGCGCCGGGCTGCGTCTGGTTCGCGGCGGCCTGGCTGTTGTAGTTGCGCGTCAGTGTCAACCCGCCGTTCAAGCCGGGGATGTTCAGATCGGTGTGGGTCTCATACAGGTTGCCGGTCGCGCAATCGACCGGATCACCGCAATACTGCTTCGGGAACGACCCCCATGACGGAAAGCCGCCAAGCTGCCATCCTCCAGTCGGGGCGGGCACTCCGCTGCCCGGTGCCGCCCCGGCGTCAGGGATGGGCGAGGTCTGAAACTGTCCCGGCCCGATGTCGAAGCTATTCCACCCACAGCTGAAGTAGTTGGGATAGGTGCCGTAGAGGCCCGAGGAATTCTCGCCCGCCGGCCCGCTCGGCACCTCGTACTGCGCCGGCTGGCTCCACCTATAGGCGAGGAAGCCGCGAAACGAGTCGCTCGTAGTCGCGCAGCTAGAATTGTTGTAGTAATAGTAGACGTCCGGGCCCCAGTAGTTGTTGCGCCAATCGACCGGGAGGGCACGGCAGTCATTGAGCGTTGCCAGCTGGTTTGCGATCTCGCCCGAGCCGGTGTTATTGGCATAGATGTTGTTCCACTCGCCATGCGGGAAGGAGCTAGGGGAGTTCGAGCAGGGCTCCTGCAACTCGACGCCACTGCTGCTGTTACCGGTGACCGTGTCATACAACAGTGATGAAGACGTCGTGCTGTTCGAAGTGATGTTGAGGAACACGCCCACGCTGGCGTTGTTAGCGACCGTGCTGTGACTCAAATAGAGCGGACCCGGCGCGCCGCCGACTCCCGAGATTCCATCACCATTGTTCTCAAACTTCGAGTAGGAGACGGTCGCCGCCCCGCCGCTCACATCTAAGCCGGAGTCCTGATTGTCCTGAAAGGTGCTGTGGTCGATCGAGACTGACCCACCACTAACTGTCAGCTCGCCATAGGAATTGTACGACGAACCATAGCCCCCGTAGTAGAAGTTCGTATAAGAGAATTGCGAGCTCCCGGACGTAACGCTGATGCCCATGTACTGGCCCGGCGCGCCCGAACCCGAGGCTACCTGGCTCGAGATGAACGTCACCGGATTGCCAGATGCCCCATCCGAATCAAGCGTCCCATCCACCGTAAACGTTGCGGTCTGACCGTTGTTGAACTCCACCGTTACGCCTGGAGCGATCGTCAGCGTCACGCCTCCATCGACGTGAACGTTCGCGTCCAAAACATACGGACTTCCTGCCGCCGTCCAGGTGGTATCGGCGTTTATGTTCGACGACACCTGCGTGCCCGACCCAGCGGGCGGAATGGTGATCGATAGGTTCTGGGTGGTGGTATTCCCTGCTCCGTCGGTGGCGGTCACTGCGATGGTGTGCGGCCCAACTGACATGTTGGTGGTGTCAAGGGTCCACGATCCCGAGCCCTGGCACGGGCCGGGGTTGCAGGGTGTGAACGAGACGCCGGTCTGGTTAGCATCGTCGACCGTCACGGTTACCGTGGCCGCTCCCGCGCTCGGGGTGCTGCCTGTGCCGTCTTGGACGGTGAAGTCGAGTGGGTACTGGCCAGGACCGACGGCCTGGCCGTTGTCATTGGCTAGCGTCCCAGACAGGGTCAGCGTCGGCGCGGTTCGGTCCAGCTCCACTGTGGTGGACGGGGTGGTGTAGATATTGCCGGCGTTGTCGATCGCTTGGGCCTGCACGTTGGTGGTCCCTTCGGCACTGACCGAGAACTGAGCCCCACTGGACACGGTAGTCCATCCCGACCACGACCCGCCGTTCAGCTCCGTCCGGTACTCAAGCGTCTGCAGACCGGAGCCGCTCGATCCGTTAGAAGCATTGTTAGGATCCGATCCCGTAACCGTGCACGTCGATGAGCCGGCGTTTGACCAGGTCCCGGAGCCGGGGCAGCTCACCGATACGCTCGGCGGCGTTCCGTCTATCTCGACGGTGGTGGTGGGGGTGGTGTAATTGTTCCCCGCGCCGTCGATCGCTTGGGCCTGCACGTTCGTGGTTCCTTCGGCACTGACCGAGAATTGGGCCCCACTGGACACGGTCGTCCATCCCGACCACGACCCGCCGTTCAGCTGCGTCCGGTACTCAAGCGTCTGCAGCCCGGAGCCGCTGCTGCCGTTGGACGAGTTCACGGGGTCCGACCCTGTCACGGTACACGTGACAGCCGTGTTCGCCCAGGCCCCAGAACCAGGACAGCTGAGCGACGCGTTAGGCGCGGTTCGGTCCAGCTCCACTGTGGTGGACGGGGTGGTGTAGATATTGCCGGCGTTGTCGATCGCTTGGGCCTGCACGTTGGTGGTCCCTTCGGCACTGACCGAGAACTGAGCCCCACTGGACACGGTAGTCCATCCCGACCACGACCCGCCGTTCAGCTCCGTCCGGTACTCAAGCGTCTGCAGACCGGAGCCGCTCGATCCGTTAGAAGCATTGTTAGGATCCGATCCCGTAACCGTGCACGTCGATGAGCCGGCGTTTGACCAGGTCCCGGAGCCGGGGCAGCTCACCGATACGCTCGGCGGCGTTCCGTCTATCTCGACGGTGGTGGTGGGGGTGGTGTAATTGTTCCCCGCGCCGTCGATCGCTTGGGCCTGCACGTTCGTGGTTCCTTCGGCACTGACCGAGAATTGGGCCCCACTGGACACGGTCGTCCATCCCGACCACGACCCGCCGTTCAGCTGCGTCCGGTACTCAAGCGTCTGCAGCCCGGAGCCGCTGCTGCCGTTGGACGAGTTCACGGGGTCCGACCCTGTCACGGTACACGTGACAGCCGTGTTCGCCCAGGCCCCAGAACCAGGACAGCTGAGCGACGCGTTAGGCGCGGTTCGGTCCAGCTCCACTGTGGTGGACGGGGTGGTGTAGATATTGCCGGCGTTGTCGATCGCTTGGGCCTGCACGTTGGTGGTCCCTTCGGCACTGACCGAGAACTGAGCCCCACTGGACACGGTAGTCCATCCCGACCACGACCCGCCGTTCAGCTCCGTCCGGTACTCAAGCGTCTGCAGACCGGAGCCGCTCGATCCGTTAGAAGCATTGTTAGGATCCGATCCCGTAACCGTGCACGTCGATGAGCCGGCGTTTGACCATGCGCTGGTTCCCTGGTTACAGGCGACGCTCGCTGTCGGCGGCGTTCTGTCAATCAGAATGTTCCAGGTTTTCGTGGCTGTGTTACCAGCAGCACTGGTCGCGGTGACCGTGAGCGCGTTTTGTCCTTCTGGGAGCGAGCTTGTGCTGTAGGTGAAGCTCGTATTAACGGAGCCTGGGCATGGCATCGGTGCGGGTTTACCGCTGGACACGTTCGGCACGGTCGTGCTGCACTGCCAGGTCTTGCTTGGGTGCGGCGTTGCCGTGAAGCCTGACGGGCCGGAAATGGCCAGCTCGCTCATTCCCAATCCGGACGTTTCGCTGCCAGTCGCCGTCACGGTGTCAAAGTAATCACCTCCGCTTCCTATCCAGTGACCCTGCTGATAGTTGGAGTGCGATACGGTCAGCCCTGGGCTGACGGTATCGGAGAGATACACGGTGGCGTCGCTCAGCTCATCCGCGCCATTGTTACTTCCTTCGTTACCACCCGTGGCTTCCAATCCGAACACCGCGAGGTTGTTGGCGGTGATGGGCGAGGAAGGCTGCGCTGGACACGTCACCCCAGGGCCTCCGCCATGCGCGCAGTACTCGTAGTCATCGCCGCTGAGGGATCCCGTTGTGGTGCGTTCGGCCGTGCTCCCATTGTTTCCGTTGGTGAGGTTCTGCCATGTGCCGGATTCCCAGCCTCCGCCGCTCGCCCAGATTCCTCCGTACTCCTCGCTCTTATCGGGGTTGTGCTCTACTCCCGATTCCGTGAGCTCGTACACATAGGCGCCAGCAGGCGGCGTGTAGACGTACTCGCCGTATTGTCCTGCGCTGTACGTCGTTTCCTGGCCCATCTTCCAACTCGAATATCCGCTCGGATCGGAGGCCGTGAAATTGGCACTGTCGTTTGACGCCTGCTCCCAGTTTGAATACATCGACGTCGTCTGATAGTCGGTGCTGATGACCGGATCGACGAGAATTGGGTAGGCATAGTCGCCGGCGTTGTGGAAGACCGTCAGTTTCAGCTGATCACGCCCGAGGATGTGATAGCGAGCCCGGACGGTTTGCCCTTGGGCGTCGACGGCCAGCGGGGCCAGGACCCTGCCCATGACCTTCCCGGACCCCGATACGACGTCGACTGATCCGGCGGGGTCACGAGCGTCGTGTAGTCGCCAGCCCAGTGGCAAGTCGAAGGACATCGTTCGGGACTGGGGGCTTTTGTGCGAGCGCAGCAGGAATGACACGTCCGCCCCGGTGGGCACCGCGCGCACGAGGGCATCAGTATCATGGGAACGGCCCCCGACGTTCGGGTAAAGGACGCTGCCGCCGGACTGCTCGCCCGCGGCTGGAGCACCCCCAGCGACTCTTACGCCGAAGCGTGCATCCGGGAAGGCAACTTGCCCGTGTGAGGCGGTAGGGATGGAGACAGGCACTAGGGAGCTCTCCGGCACGAACGAGCCGTCGTGGGGGTGCAGGTTGAGATTCAGAGGCGCGAGGGACCCCTCTGCGGTCTTGCCGTCGAGTGGGAGGAGGCTTTCGAGGATTGCCCGCGCACCGCCGGGTCTCTGCACAAGCGCGTCGCTCGGGCTGAACCGATCGAGAACCCGGCCCCCGCTTGCCGGCAAGCTCTGGTATCCGGCGGCGCCGACCTGACCCGGGAAAGCATGATCGTCGGTGACACGTGCCTGAGCCGCTGGCTCGTTGGCATAGGCCGTCCGCGAGTGAACACGTGCCGAAACCTGGGCCGGAGCACGAAGCCAAGCTAGCCATTGCTCATATTGGTGCTCAGGCTGGTTGGCAGAGCCGGGATCAGGACTAGTGGACGGGTGAGAGCGATGCGCCGCATCACCGGACGCCGAGCGAGCAAGCAACGCGAGGGGCACGATCGCCAGCACCGCAACCCGAAGCCACCGCCGAGCGCGCGCGAGCCGCCAACGCGCCGCCGGAGTTGGCCGGCGGCCACGACCGGGGATCCTCCGCCGTCCGTTCGGCCGCGCCCAGGCGCACAGGCACACCGCCGCCACCAGCCAACCTCTCCAGATCGCAGACACCCGGCGCAAGGCGCTCATACCTTTCCCGTGACAGCGTCCCGCTCCCGCCCTCGTGGCGAGCGCCCCTTAGACCACGGCAAAACATCCCAGAATCATCGTGTGGTGTCTGTCCCCATTTTTGAGGACATGCCCTGCGCGCCGACCGGATGCTCCCAGCGCTGGCTGTCGGGCGCCGGTATGGGTCGTGGTCAGGTCATCGTCTTGCCGGGCACGGAGCGGTGAGCAGCCGAGAATGCCCGGTCTGCAGCTATCTCCTGACAGCGGAAACGTTGTGGCTTGCCCGAGGGGGTTTTTGGAAAGCGCCCCTCCCCGAGGAACACGCACTCGCTGAGGCGAACCCCCGCGGCGGATCGAACAGCAGTGGCCATGCGCCCGGCCAACATCGAGAACGCTGGGTGATTTTTGATCGGCTCAACTACGGCTACGAGCCGTGGCTCAACGCCCTCATTCACCACGACGACCGCGCAGCTCCCCCAACGAATATCACCGAGCGCCATGATGGCGGCTTCAAGGTCTCTGGCGTAAACGTTCCGTCCGCCAACGACGAGCAAGTCGGACTTTCGACCGGTGATGTAAAGGCTCCCGTCGTACAGGAATCCAAGATCCCCAGTGAGCAATCCATCCGGCGTGAATCGCTCGGCCGTTGCCTTAGGCGCGTTCAGATAGCCGTCCGAGAGGCTCGGGCTGCGGACCCTTACCTCTCCAACGTCCTTACGGCCGAGGATGTCCACCTCGACTCCCTCGAGGGGCACCCCCACCGAGGCGACCAGAGTGGAAGTATCGCTCGCGTCGGCACAGGATTCGAGCAGCCGCACGGATCCCCGCGAAAGCGCGCCCCGATCCAGCGAGAGGACCGTCGGCCCAGCTTCGAATGGCGTGAGACTTGCCGCCAGGACGACCTCCGCTAGGCCATAGGCCGGCAGCAGCGCCCTTCTTGGTAGGCGGGCCGGGCCGAGAACTGCGCATGCTCGGTTCATCGTCATCGGATCGACTCGCTCCCCTCCTAGCACCAGCCGCCGCATGGGGATCGCGGTAGGTGGAAGCAGCGACGCCAGCCGTGCGGCCATGTGAAGCCCGAAATTCGGGGCGCACGTGATCGTGGCACCGAAGCGTGCACAGTCAGCAAACCACGACTGGGGGGCTGACACGAACCGCTCCGGCGGGCTCAGCACCAGCCGCGCGCCCACCCAGTAGCCCATCAACAACACGCAGCCAAACAGCCCCATGTCATGGGAAATCGGCACCCACCCCACGCACACATCCGCTTCAGGATCAGTTCGTAAGGCCACTTCGAGCATGCTCAGCTGGTTGGCTATGGCGCCAGCCGAGAGCACCGCGCCGCGCGGTTCGGAGGTGGTGCCAGATGAATACTGCACGAAGACCTGCTCCTCCGGGCCTGGCAGCATCCAGTCGCTCAGCGCCGGTCCATCCACGTCCCGCAAGGCCACCACTTGGACCGACGGCCATCGCTCGCCCAGCAAAGGCACGTACTCCCGGCTCACGAACAACAGGGCCGGATCGGCCTGAACGATGATCTTGTCCAGCTGCGCCAGGTAAGCCTCCCAGGCCATGCCTCGGGCCATCCCCGGCAGCGAAACAACGCACCCGCCCGCCATCCAGCTTCCGATTAGTGCCGCGCACGACGCTGGGGTGTTGGAGAGCAGGCAAGCCACCCTCTCCCCTGGTCGCACTCCGAGCATCCGGATACCACCGGCCACCTGACTCGCACGGCGCCGCCAGTCATCCCACGACCAGTTCGTCCAGCGCCCCGCCTCCCATGCGGTCAGCCGGGCCCGCCGGGGCCTCGCTTCAAACAACGGATCCCACAGAGAACGGGTGGCGCTCAAACCGAGCGGCGCCTGCGCATCACGAACTCGGGCCCGCCAGCGGGGCGCTCTTGCCCGAGGTACTCCTCAAATAATTCGCCCACGGTCAGACGCTCCCATTCACGGTCCACCAGGTCGCTCTCGAGGCTGCTCATGGCCAAGTCGACCAACAAGACGGCGACGAGTTCAGCCAGGCCGAAGGAGTCGACTCCGAGGTCCTCGATTAGCCGACTCTTCAGCGTCACCGCATCGGGCGGCGCATCAGCGACCTCGGCGATGGCCGCTCGAAACCGCTCCCATTCCAAGACCTGATCCTGAGCCATGTCAGCCTCCAGGCATCTCCGGCAAGCGGATATGGACGCGATCCTCCACCGGCGAGCGGGCCGCGGACCGTAAGCGACCGGCTTCGCGATCCCATGTCTCGCGGTGCAGAGCCAAGATCAACTGATCCCACCTCCGGCCGGCATACCAGAGATGACCACGAAGCCTGGCCTCAAGGTCCAAGAACCGGCCGATCCCACTCCCAAACTGAGACACGTTGTACTCCGCAGTCTCGATGTAGAGCTTGTGGAAATTCCAGCATGTGAAGACGTAATCGACAAACAGTGCCACCCCCAGCATCAGGGCCGGCACGTGCCTTGGCGGACCAAGCCGCTCAACCGCCAGATACCCATATCCGTCCTGGAAGTTCGGTTTGTAAACGACGACAAGGCCAAGCGGCGAAGGATCAGCAAGCCCGACCACCAAGTACTGCACCAGGACTGACCGCCACAAGTTCTGCGCCCATTGCTCCGGGCTTGCAGTCGAGCCCCGCATTCGCCACCGCACCGCGAGTTCCCCACCGTGATCGGCAGCACGCAGCATCCGGTAATCCTCAGGAGACACCGGACGCAGGAAAACATTCCGGCCCCGCAGCGGCGCGAGCTGAAAATCAGACGTCAACCCCTCCACCCCTCCCTCCGGCATTGAATCACTGGGCGACATCACGCTCGGCCAAGTTCAAGCCCACAGCACATCAAATCAACCCACCTCTGATCGCCAGAGCAACCGCGTGCGTCTTATCCCTTGCACCGAGCTTGTGACCAGCCCTGCCGAGCAGAGTCGTGACCGTGGCATGACTGATACGCAGATGGAAGGCAACCTCCTTGGCCGAGTTCCCATAGCTCGACAAGCGCAACACCTCCAGCTCCCTAGCCGACAATCTCGCCACCCCGAGACTGGGACCCCCCTCGGTCAACTAGCTCAGCACCTCCTCATCACATCCCCTCATCCGGCGACAGCAGTCCTACCAGATCCTCCACTGAGGACCCTTTGTGATCCCTCGCGGCACCCGTCTCCACCACTCAGGAAGAGCCACCGCAGCGTAGAGCCGAAGCTCACATCCTGTCAAGCGCACCGGTGCGGCGCGGGTGGTTGGTCTGCCCGCAATTTTGCTCGCCTTGCCGGACTGTCAAGCCGACGCGGGCTCGCCTTGCCGGACCCCCGGGGCTGGTCGTGTGTCGGCTTGACTGCCCGGTGGCAGCACGCCGGTTCGCGGCCATGCCAACCACCCGCCCCGCACCCCAAGTCCTTTCCGCCCGCCTTTGCCGCCTCACTTTCGAGGCCCAATGGGCTCACCGATCAGCTTGTAGCTCGGCAGATGAACCTTGTCGCCGGTGCTTGTGCGTTTGTCGCGAAGCGGAAGGTGAGCGCTGGATTATCGCTGGCTGATCGCCGGAGCTGGGCTGAGTGTGTCGCTAGCGACCAGGTCGGGTGAATGAGCGCGAGCTGGGTGTCAGGTCATAAGGATGGTGAAGTCGACGATGCGGGCGGTGGATTCGCGTCCGGTTCCTATGTGGGCGGTGATTGTGGCGATGTAGGAGCCTGGTTTCAGCCAATGATTCTTGAGCTTGCCTGTGAAGGTGAGTTTGTTGTTGCCAGTTCTTGACCAGTGGGTGAGAGTGCCGATGCGTATGCAGTGTCGGTTGAGGGGGTTGTTCTGGCTGGTGCGGGGGCAGAAGCGGGTCTTGGCGCGTGTTCTGCGGTAGATCACGATGGATGCCGTGGCGGGGAGTGAGAGCCGGTAGCTGAAGGTGGTGCCTTTGCGTGGCCTGGCGGCCATCCTTATTGGAGTGTGCGCGGCATTTACGAAGCGGTGGTGCGTGAGGTTGAAGTGGCTGATGCGTGGGATGGCTCCGGTCTTGGGTACCCCGAGGTATTCCCCGGCGCCCGCGATCAGATCTTGCTTTCGACGGAAGGTCAGCGGATTGCTGGCGATACTTGCTGCGGCGGGGGAGGCGGGCGGTAGGGCCAGGTCCCAGATACCACCTGCGAGGTTGGCGTTGGAGTCTGAGATTGATGTCAGTGGTTGGGTCGTTGACGAGGGTCCAGGTTTGTCCTCCGTCGGTTGATGTCTGGATGTAGCCGTTGGCGTCTCCCACCATGAGTGACTGGGGATTCCCGGGGGTGATGGCGATCGCCCGGATCATTTCGCTTCCTTGCCCAGACGGATCGTCGACTGGGACTGTGGTGAATGATTGTCCGCCGTCTGTCGAGTGGAGCAATCCCGCGCCCATGGCGCCGGAGGCAGCCCAGACGGTGCCTGAGGCGCAGTCCACCTTTAGCGCTGGGAGCCCGCCGCCAACGCCCTGCGCCAGCGTGCCAGGGGCCGGTAGGTCGAGAATCTTGGTTACTACCGGGTTGTCTCCGGTAGCGTCGGTGATTCGGTAGAGCGCTCGTGGCGCGAATGGGTTTGTGCGGCCTTGGTCGATGACCAGCAGCACGTCTTGGAGCGAGCTGGCTGACCCTGCGCTGGGACAGTAGGCGAGCGGGCCGGGTTGGATGATCTTGCCATCGGCGATCCGAGACTCGTTTGACAGTGAGGGACCCGGGTTGACTGACACGCGTATGACCCCGGTCTCCCCCAGGGTCCCCACCCCCGGTTGCGGCGCCAATCCTAGAAACGCAGTGTCCTGTCCAGGAACGCCGGCGATGGCTTCTACGTACTGCTGGCTATCGCCCGTCCCGCCGGGATCGGTGAGGTCCGCCGATGAGCTCCCAGCCACATTCCCCCCAGCTGCCGGTGACGCGGACGGGGTCCAGTTCAAGAACCCAGCGAGGAGCTCAGAGTTTGAGCCGAGAGTGTTTTGACCGAAGAGGAGCCAGTTCCCGCTCGCGCCCTTCCACGCCGCGACAGCCCAGGCGTCACCAAAGCTGGCGCGGTGGAATGTCGCGCCCCCATCGGTGGACACCGCGCCGCCCGCGTCGGAAGCCGCGACGATCTCGTTGGCGCTGTCGGGCGCGTACATCGTTTGGTGAACGGTGGCGGCGGTTATCCCGTTGAGGATCTGGCCATCACTGCCCGGCACGGTCCCGGGTGCAGCGACCGCGCTCGGATCGCTCGGGATGGCGGGCCACCCACCGCTGACTGTGGCGACCTTTGCGATGTTGGGAAGCCCGTTGGTAGCCGTCTGCTGTGAGGGCCCCAGCATGAGCACTGCGTCGGTGCCATCGGAAGTGTCTGTGGCGTTGTACCCCGCATCAAAGACCGCGCCGAGCGGATAGCCGCCCCTATAGGAGATCGTCCCGTTGACATCCTGGATGAAGCAGCCCAGCGCCCAGCCCGCGGCATAACGGCCACCGCTATCCGGCGCGATTGACGCCCCAAAGTTCTCCCAGCCAGAGCAAGTAGTGGACGTGATCACGGCTGGGGCGGGATAGCTCTGCGCGGTCGGGTCTTTGACTGATATTCCGAATTCGTTGTTCCCCCCGGCCATCAGAACCGATGGTGGGGAGCCAGGCGAGCTCTTGCCTCCGAACGCCAGGCCGACGTCATCTTTGGGAAAGCCCGAGACCGTGAGTACGGGTGCGGGAGCACTAGCGCTGGCGACGAGTGGATACACCTGTGCTTTCCCCGTCGCGCCGTCGAGGGTCGCCAGCCATGGCCGATCGACCCCGTCGCCTACAGTCCGCCACACGGGATTGCCCCCCAACCGCCCGTAGGGGCTGGTCATCTTGATAAAAGAAGGCGCAGAGGACGTCATGTCGGCGACGGACATCACGTTGTTGCCGTTGGCGTCCGAGCCTACGTCCAGAAGGACGCTCCGGTCGCCCGTATGCCCCCACATCAGGTCGTTGCTTATCGCAGGTGAATCCGCGATCTGCTGCCAGGTGGCGCCGTAATCGGTGGAGAAGGACACGGGGCCGTCGAGCGTGGAGACCGCGACCTCGCCTGGATATCCGCTGCTCACAACCTGAAGCGGCGCTTGGGCATCGGTAAGGCCGTTCGCCGGATCGTCACGGCCGACGTTCACCTGCGTCCACGTACCCCCGTAATCGGTAGTGCGATACAACCCCCCGACCGTTCCCCCGGAGGCGTAGAACACCCCGGGCGTCCCATCGGCCACGACCGTCGTCGCTCCGCCGAAAATGGGAGCCTGCCGCAGCGCCGCACCAGACGGCACGAGAGCTAAATCCTGCGTCGTCGGCCCGGTGACGGGAACTCCAGCCGCCACGGAAGCTGTGAAGTCAGGAGCGTCAGCAGCCACGCGGTATGTCCCGTCGGGCACTGAGAGCGTGAATGATCCATCAGAGGAGGCCACGCCCGCCGCGGCACCATTCGGCCCGGTGGCGGAAACAAACGCCCCAGCGACAGCCCCGCCACCGGACGTGATCTTACCGCTCAACGTCGCCCCCAACGCCGGCTGCGCTCCCCACCCTAGGACAAGGACTCCAAGCATCCGGCACGTCCAGTGCCGCCATTGCCTCCCGAGCAGCGCAAGACGCAAGCCCGACAGAACGCCCCCTGCCACTTCAACGTGCCCAGAACCAATCACAGTCGCTTCCCTTCACGCGTACCGACGCCTAACAAGCCACCCCCGGCACACGCCGTTATCGGCAGCGATACAACAGGTCCGCGAACCTCGTGCGCCTTTTGGACGATGGTTTCAGCACCGCCCGCTTACGCCCCAGTCCAACGGCACGAAGCCGACACCGCCGAAGTGCCACGGCTTCGTCGCAACTAAGCCGATCACCACCGCGAGCAGGGAGAAGCAGGCCCTGCTCCGACAAACGTGACTCGGTGCATTCCTAGCGGGATCCGACACCGGTGCACGGCCTGCTATTGCGCGTTGGCAAGCTGCACTGAGCTGATCAGAGGCTCTGGATTGTGCAAACCCGTGGACGGGGGCTACCAATTTATGATCCGGCGTGCGCGATCTCCCCGAGCCGGCGCCAGACGACCAGCAGTGTGAGGCCGGAGTTGACGAACGCAAACCAATAGGGGGCCGCAACGCCCAATGCTGAGCGATGGCGCCCCCTGCGACCTGACCGAGCACGAGCCCGCCAAAGACGCCGATCAGATTGACGCTGCTAACTTCGTCCTTGGAGTCTCCTCTGGCACCGCACGCTGCCGCACAGCTGTGCTGACAGTTGCCTGGCCTGCGAAAGGAGCCGTCGCGGTTCCGCGGCGTTCAGGGACGACGCTTCGTAGTCAATGCCATCGCCGCGTCTCGGTGCTGGTTATAGAACGCCAATTGTCGCCCGACCGCCGGTCGGCATTGGTTTCCCTGACGACCGTCTGGCAAACGTAGATCAAGCCGCTCGAACCTGCTCGCTTCTCCTTTTCGCGCGGAGCGGTGTGGGGCGGGTGGTTTGCCTGTCCGCGATTTTGGCTTGCCTTGCCGTTCTGTCAAGCCGAGGCGGCCAGCGGTCCCCTGGCCGGGATTCGAGATGCCTCGGCTTGACAGGTGCGGCGGCGGCGCGCCGTGTCGCGGCCATGCCAACCACCCGCCCCACACCCCAGGTCTTGTCCGCCCGCCTGTGCCGGCTCGCCATCGAGGCCCAGTGGATCGCTGATCAGCTCGTAGCCCGGGAGGTGAATCACGTCGAGGCCGAGAGTTTGCTCTCGGTGCCTGCCCTTCTCTTGGAGATGGTCAGAGACTCCCTTGAGGATCGGATGCACTGCCTGTACTGGCATGGTCCCCCTGATCTGGAGGACGAGCTGCGGCTGTTACGCAGCCTCGCTGGCGCTCATAGCTCGAAGCCCAGGTCGTGCTCTGCTTCTAGCTCGGTGACGGGTTCGCGCCGCTCGGTGAGTTCCGCGTCGTGCTCGGCTTCGAGTGCTGCTTCGTGGGCTGATGGCAGGTCGATCGAGGGGACTTCTGGCTCGGTGCGGCTCATGTGTTCTGAGAGTGTGGCCAGCCGGTCCCGGTTGTTCTCTAGGTCCGGCTCGTCGAGGGCGGCGTAGATGTCGCTGCGTTCCCGGGCTCGGGTGAGTGCCACGTAGGAGCCCTCCTGGGAGGCGTGTTCGGCCACGATCACGTGCGCGGTGTCGGTGGTCTGCCCCTGCGCCGGGACGGGATGCTGAACGTAGGCCAGGCGGATGTCCGCCTGGTCGATCCGCCCGCGGTCGAGCTGCACCTCGCGACCGTCCGAGAGTCGCAGCGTTCCCTCGCCCGCACGGTCGACGCCGGCGACACGTCCAGTGGTGCCGTTGCGCAGCGCTCCGAGCTCGTCGTGATGGACGGTGTGGCGGATCTGCACGTCGTCACCTGGATAGAGCTGGTAGGGCCGGCCGGGCAGCTCGACGCCCTCGTGGCCGAGCTCGCCGGCTTGATGGCGAATCGCTTGGGCGCGGGCGTTGAGCTCATCGAGATGCTCGTTGGTCGTCTGAGCGATCACGACCGTCCGCTTGCCCTGCGCGCGGTCTGCCTGCGCGGCGTCCAGCGCCAGGTCCTCGGCCACTCGCGGCTCCTTGGTGAGGTGCACGCGTTCTCGCTCCGCGTATCCCAGCAGCGACGCTTCAGCTTCCTGGTCTCGGAACAGCCGTTGGTCGCGCCGATCGTCGGGGTCGAGCGCCCGGACGTTGCGGGTCAGCTCGACCCGCGCTTGGTTCTCTTTAGTGGCTGTCTCGATTCTGGCCCATAGGCCGCCGGCGCCGACCGGCTGGGACTGCCTGGGATCGCCGACCTCGATCAGCCTGGCCCCAGACGCCTCGATCGCCTGGAGCAGATGCTGCTGCTCGCGGGTGGACGCGAGTGCGGCCTCGTCATGGATGACTGTGGTGCCGGCCGTGAGCTCGAGCGAGCCCGTCTCCAGGCCGGCCTTCAGCGCGGCCGAGGAGTACGCCAGCGTGCTCACCCCGACCGCGTCGAGCTCGCGGCCGAGGCGCTCAGCGGCCAGCCCACCCGTGCTGGTCACCACGATGTCCCGTCCAGCAGCCTGGTGAGCCCGGGCGATCGCGGCCAACGTGGTGCTCTTGCCCGTGCCGGCGTGCCCCACGATCAGAACGAGCTGATGGTCTGAGCAGCCCAGCTCGATCGCCTCACGCTGCTGGCCCGACAGCCTCCCGCCCGTCGCCCGGAGGACCGTGTCCAGATCACGCGCCTCGCGCCGGGTCAGCTCCTGGGGGATCTCCTTCACCCGTGCGGCCGTCAGCCGTCGGGTCAGCACCACGGTTTGCTGCTCGGCCGCGCGGTGCACCCCGGTCGTGTTGCTCCCATCGGCCAGAGAAAGCAGCTCACCTTGCAGCCGCAGGTGCTCGAGGCGGTCGACAGCCTGCTCGATCGGGACGCCGGTGGAGGCCTCAAGCGCCACCGCACGAGCTTCCCGGTCGGCAAACGTCGCGTCGAACTCGGTCAGACGGACGAGCAGCTCGTCCGCCTGCGCGGCCACCAGCCCGCGCGGTGCGCTGCGCAGCCTGTTGACCGTCCCGCCGTCAAAGCGATAATCCCGGGCGGTTCTCCGCCAGTACGCGTCCAGGTCAGCCCGGGTACGAACACCGCCCTTGGCCGTCCGCGGCGCCGTGGTGAGAAACCGATCGAGCTTCGGAGCCAGCTGCACCGATGACTCCAGCTCGGCCAGTTCCCGGCGCGCCTCCCCAGCATCGATGTCCCCACCTGCGATCACGGCCTCCAGAGCCAGGCGCTTGTCCGCCAGCCGGTCCTGGATCGCTCGGCGGACCTGATGGTGGCGGCTTGACCAGTGCTCCAGCAGCGCTTCCGGGACGCCCGAGACCTCGAAGTAGCGCCCCGCGCGGCCCGTGCCCCGCCGGATCCCGAACCCCAGCTCACCCAGGCCCCGGGCCAGCTCCGTCCGGTAGGCCGCCTAGGGGACCGCCCGCGACCTAGCAGGGGCTCCAGCTGCGCTGGACGAACTGCTTGTCCAGCAGTGCCCCTGAGCTCAGAGTGAGGGTCAGGCCCGAGTAGTACTGGCGGCCACGGCACACGCGAGGGTCGGACAGGCGCACGGAGACCACCGCGGTATGCACCAGCGCCGAGGCGCAGTTGGGATTACAGCCGTGGTAGATGGCGTTCCCCGTACCTGTCGCCTCCGCTCCCCCCCACGCTGTCCACTGGACGTGCTCGACCTCGAGGGTGCCATCCCCGGTGAGCTCAAGAGCAGTCGGCCTCTGCGCCGGGGGTCCTGCCACGCCCTGGAAATACACGGGTGCCGTCGTGGTGGTGCTGGACGTGGTGGTGGATGCCGCGACAGTGGTGCTCGGCGTGGTCGTGGAGGACGTCCTGAGGACCGTCCTGGTCGCGGTGGTCCCACAGCCGGCGAGCACGGCCACCAGCGCCGCGGCGGACGCGAGGCGAATCGTCACCCTCACCCGGCGCCGGGAGTGACGCGGTAGGCATCAAAGACCGCGTCGATGTTGCGCAGGCGGTTGATCGTCTGATCGAGGATACGGGTGTCCCCCACCTCGACCACGAAGCGGTTCTTGACCATGGGATGAGTGACCGTGCAGCGGGCCTCCAGGATGTTGATGCCGGCCTCGGCCAGCGTTCGCGACATGTCCTCGAGCAGGCGGTGGCGGTCCCATCCGTCTACCTGGATCTCCACCCGGAAGGACGTGTCGGCATCCCCGTCCCAGCTGACCTTGGTGAACCGCTCGGGATCGCGCCGGAGCACGGCGACGTTGGGGCAGTCCTCGCGATGGATCGTGATGCCGCGGCCGAGCGAGATGTAGCCCACGATCGGATCGCCCGGCACGGGCCGGCAGCACTTGGCCAGGCGGAGCATGACCTCGTCGATCCCCTCCACCTGGATACCGTAGCGCGAGGAGGACGTGGTCGGGCGCGATCGGCGCCGGCGCGTCTCGAGCAGATCGTCCGCCGCGGTGGGCTCGGACTCGGCCGCCTCGCCCTGTTTCAGGCGCTGCAGCACCTTGTTGACCACGACCTTGGAGGAGATCTTGGCTCCGCCCAGGGCGATGTAGAACTCCTCGGCCTTGCGGAACCCCATCTCGCGGATCACGTCGGCCAGCAGGGAAGATCCAACGATCTTCTGAGCGGGCAGTCCCTGACGGCGCAGGTGCTCCTGGAGCTGCTCGCGACCCGAGTGCTCGGTATCGCGGCGCGATTCGGCCTTGAACCAGGCCTTGATCTTGTTGCGGGCTCGGGTGGTCTTGACCAGGGCCAGCCAGTCGCGTGAGGGCCCCCGGTCTCGGTTGGAGGTCAGGACCTCGACGATGTCGCCCGAGCGGAGCTGGTAGGAGAGCGGGACGATCTTGCCGCCCACCTTGGCGCCCACGCAGCGGTGACCCACGTCGGTGTGGATCTCATAGGCGAAGTCAAGCGGTGTCGAGCCTGCGGCGAGCGACTTGACCTCGCCCTTGGGCGTGAAGACGAACACCTCGTCCTCGAACAGGTCGACCTTCAGCGTCTCCATGAACTCCCGGGGATCGGCCTCGTCCTGCTGCCAGTCCAGGAGTGAGCGCAGCCACTTGAGCCGGCCTTCGTCGTCGGTTCCCGGCACCCGGCCGTCGGCGCGGCTGGCCGACTCCTTGTACATCCAGTGGGCAGCGATTCCGAACTCGGCCAGGTCGTGCATCTCGCGCGTGCGGATCTGGATCTCCAGGGGCCGGCCCTCGGGCCCGATCACGGTGGTGTGGAGTGACTGGTACATGTTCGCCTTGGGCATGGCGATGAAGTCCTTGAAGCGTCCGGGCAGCGGCTTCCAGAGCGAATGGATCACGCCCACGGCGCCGTAGCAGTCCTTGACGGAGTCCACGATCACCCGCATCGCGGTGAGGTCGTAGATCTCGTTGAACTCCCGCCCCTTCTTGGTCATCTTGGAATAGATCGAGTAGAAGTGCTTGGCCCGTCCGGAGATCTCCGCCTGGATGCCCAGCTCGGCGAGCTCCTTGTCGAGGTATTCGCCCGCCTGGTTGACGTAGCGCTCGCGCTCGGGACGCTGTTGGGCCACCAGGCCCTTGATGTCGTTGTACTTGCGGGGATGGAGCGTCTGGAAGCTCAGGTCCTCGAGCTCCCACTTGATGGCGTGGATGCCGAGGCGGTGCGCGATCGGGGCGTAGATGTCAAGCGTCTCGCGCGCCTTCTCGATCTGCTTCTGCTTGGCCAGGGCCTCGATCGTGCGCATGTTGTGCAGGCGGTCGGCCAGCTTGATCAGGATGACGCGGATGTCCGTCGCCATCGCCACCATCATCTTGCGGTAGTTCTCGGCCTGGGCCTCGTCGCGCGAGGAGAAGGCCAGTCCGGTGAGCTTGGTGACCCCATCCACCAGGCCGGCGATTTCGGGACCGAAGGCCTCGTCCACCTCCTCCAGAGAAGCGGAGGTGTCCTCGACCGTGTCGTGCAGCAGCGCGGCGCACAGCGTCTCGGTGTCGAGCCGCATGCCGGCGCAGATCTTCGCCACTCCGACGGGATGGATGATGAAGTCCTCACCAGATTTCCGGCGCTGGTCGGCGTGGTGCAGGCAGGCGTACACGAACGCCTCCTCGACCCGCTCCCGGTCCACGGTCACCGCCGCCTGGTCCGCGTGCTCCTCCACGATGGCGAACAGGTCCCCCAGGAGCCTGCGCTCCAGCGGGGTGAGCTCGGCGCGCTCGACGGTGGCGCGAGTCGACGTCGCGCTGACGTGATCGATCTGATCTCGCTCAGGCGGGATCAGCGTGGCCGACGCACCCCGGCGTCCCGATCGACGGCGCGAAGAGCCGCTCCGCGGGTGACCAGCGGCGGAGGGCTCGCCCGCCGACCGTTTCAGCCGTTTGGACGCTGGAGGTTTGCGCTGCTCAGAAATCGCCGCCCGTCCTCGTGTCGCTGGGTGTAGGCCCGGTAGGCCGGCGAACGATCGAGCGACGTGGGCGCGCCGCCCGCCAGCGCCAGGGCCGGCAGATCGCGGTCGAACGAGACAAGCTCAAGCTCCGCCAGTACCCGGATCAGCCTTCCCGCCAGCCGAGCCGGCCGTCCCGGCGATCTGTCTCCGCGAAGCAGGCGCTCGAGCTCCTCACCCGCCACCCTCGGGCTGGCCCGGAGGCTGCGGTAGAGAGCCACAAGCGAAGTGCGCAGGCCGTACTCGAACTCATGCATCTGCCGGGCAAAGCGTAGCTCAGCGTCTCCCCAGGCCAGGTGGGTGAAACCATTCCCCCAGACCAGGAGCTGCTCCTGGGCCGGGCAGGTTGGCGGGTCGAGAGCCACCAGATGCTCGAATCGGGCGCCGAGCACCGGATCGCACTCGAGGGCGTGGAAGGAGACGAGTGAGAGCCCACCGACCCGCCGCTGGAGGCCGTCCAGGCGGCGGGGAACGTCCAGGCACACGGCCAGAACGTGCTCCGACGCGGCCAGGGTGTCGGTCAGGGTCGCCAGGGGTCCGTCACCGCGACGGTCAACCACGGTCCGGGGGCCTGAGGGAGGCGCCGAAACGGTGGGACCGAGGAGCGCATCGATGGGACGGTCCAGCTCCTGCCAGGCCGCGGCCAGATAGCCGCCCTCCCCCAGCACCTCGATCGGCGCGGGGGCACACGGCCAGGTCTCCCGAAGCACCAGGCGCGGCTCGACCATCCCGTTCCAGCAGTTGCGCTCCAGGCTGAAGCTGGCGTCCAGCGGGTCCCCGACCTGATTGCGCAGCCCCCCATCACAGCCGAAGGCCACGGCGGGAGTACAGGCTCCGCCGGCGATGACCTTGAAACGGGCATGCCGCCCCTCCCCCATCGGCCGCACGTCAGCCAGGCGGGCCCCGGCCACGAGCAGCCGGGGACGTGGGTTGCCCTGTCCGGTGGGCTCGAGCAGCTCGAGCTCCTCGATCAGCGGCAGCCCGAGCTGGGGTCCGGACACGACGGCGTCAACCCGCTCGGTCCCCTCGAGCAGCTCCGGGGTGAGCACCGCTGCGGCGTGCGCTTCGATCGCCTGGCGCAACGGCTCCACACAGTCGCGGCCCACGCTCAGTCCAGCAGCCGCCCGGTGGCCGCCGTAGCGCTCGAGATGCTCCGAGCAGGCCCGCAGCGCAGCGAGGATGTCAAAGCCGGAAATGCTCCGGGCCGATCCCGTACCGCCCACCCCATCCAGCGCGACCAGAACGGCCGGACGGTGGTGACGCTCGGCGATCCGCGAGGCCACGATCCCCACCACCCCGGGATGCCAGTCCTCGCCCGCCAGCAGGTAGATGGGCCGGTCCCCGGCGCTGGCCACCTGGGCCTCGGCCTCCCAGGTGATCCGGTCCTCGATGGCGCGGCGCTCGGCGTTCAGGCGGTCCAGCTCGACGGCGATCTCCTCCGCCCGCCGGGGGTCTGTGGTGAGCAGGAGCTCCAGGGCCGCGTCAGCCCGGCTGATCCGCCCGCTGGCGTTGATTCGGGGGGCCAGCCGGAAGCCCAGGTCCCGCGCGTTCAGTGCGCTCGGATCGACGCGAGCCACCCCCATGAGCGCCTGAAGCCCGGGCCGGGCCGTGTTGGCCATCCGGGCCAGGCCCTCCCGGACAAGTCTCCGGTTCTCCCCCCGCAGCGGCATCAGGTCGGCCACGGCAGCCAGGGCCACCAGCTCCAGCTCGTCCTCCACGCTCGCTCCCAGCGCCTGGGCCAGCTTGTAGGCGACTCCCGTCCCGCACAGCTCGGGGCAGGGGTAGCCGCAGATCGCCGGATGGACAATCGGGCAGTCGGGGAGCAGGCCGTCCGCCCGCGGGTGGTGATGGTCACACACCACCACGTCCATTCCGGCCGCCCGGGCACCCGCCACCTCTTCGGCGGCCGTGATGGCGCAGTCCACGGTGACGAGCAGGCGCGTTCCGCGAGCAGCCAGCCGCTGCACCGTGCCAGCGCTCAGCCCATAGCCGTCCTCGATCCGGCCCGGCAGGTACCAGTCCACGCGCCCTCCCAGGGAGCGCAGCGCCACCACCATGATCGCCGTGGCGCACACACCATCCACGTCGTAGTCACCGTGCACGGTGATCAGATTGCCGGCCCTCAGGTGAGCTGTGATGGTGTCCAGCGCCGCAGATAGGCCGGCGAACGCACTGGGCGGATGCTCTTCGCCCGCCTCCAGGAAGTGACGGGCAGCAGCGGGCTCGCCCAATCCCCGGCGGACCAGGATCTGGGCCAGAACGTGGCCGATTCCCAGCTCGCGCTCCAGGACCATGGCGGCGTCGAAGTCATAGGGCGGCAGCTCGAGCCGCGGGCGCCGGCGCACGCGCGGCGGCTCGGCCAGGGCAAGCGGGACGCGCTCTGGAGCGAGAGAGGGTTCGGGAAGCAGCGCCGGTTCAGCCACGAACGCAGGCTAAGCGTCGCCCCCGACGGATCGATCAGGCTCGAGCTTGGTTTGTCACCGATCTGTAGCCAGTTGTCACGCTTATGCGAGAAAGTCCGCCCGGCGCGGGCGGCTGTCAGGCGCGCGGCAGCTGTCACGCTCGCAACACCCCCGTACCTTTACAAAGCTCGCCGGACCCCGTCCGCTGGGTGCGGCTATGGGCGTATAGCGCAGATAGCTCCACGTTTTGCCCTGGCGGCGGATCGCTTTGTGAAAACTATGCGGGTTCGCACCCCGCAGCGGCGGGAGCCGCCGCCCCATTCGCACCCCGCAGCGGCGGGAGCCGCCGCCCCATTCGCACCCCGCAGCGTCAGCGCCGCGCCGCGCCAGGCCTCCTACGGAGCCGACGGAAGGCTGCTCGTGCGCTCGCGTCTGGCCCCGAGGACCCAGATGAGGGCCATGCCCACGATCGCTCCGGGGATCGCCTCCAGCGGAGTGCTCAGGTGCGTCTCATGGCGACCCGGCAGGGAGAAGCCGGCGATGAGAACGCCGGACACGAACGCTCCGACGATCGCGCCCACCAACGCGCCAACGATGCCGCCATAAAAACGGTCGGGCAGCCAGATCGAGAAGTGCCACAGGGCCAACCCCATCACCACCCAGGCGAGGACACCCATCAGCGACGCCTCCCGTGACGGCGATTGCGCGGCTTGGCCGGACGGCGAGGCTTGGGCGCCGCGGCGACGCCCTCGTTCTCGGCAATGTCGGGCGCGGGGATGTGGGGGGCGTCCCGGCCATCGGGGGCCAGAGCGTCCTGGCCAGCGGGGCCGGCCTCGGGCTGGGCCACCTGTGGCTCGGCCGGCGCAGCGGCGGCGCCGTCTCCGCGCGCCTTACGCTCGGCGCCCCGTGACTTGCGCTGGGAAGCCGGCGCGGCTTCGGGCGCCGTGTGGGCCAGGCGCTTGGTCAGCGTCGAGGTATGGCGGCCGAGCTGCTCCTGCTCGATGTCCAGATCCCGCTTCATCTGCTCGAATTCGGCCGCCGAGACCGTGTCCGGCTCGGGCGCGGTCAGGCGACCCTGGCGGCCGCCTCGCGCTCGCTCGGGCTCGATATCGGCCCCGACCGCGGCGTAGGCGGGTACAAATCCCTGCTCGGCCTCGATGCGACGGCGGCGGGAGCGGTATTGGGGCTCGCGCTCTTTCCAGTGCGTGAGCACCGGCGAGGCGATGAAGATCGAGGAGTAGGCGCCCGAGGCCACCCCGATGAGCAGGGCGAAGGCGAAGTCCTGAAGCTCTGTTGACCCGGCCACGCCTCCGAACAAGAGCAGGGCGAGGATCGGCATCAGCGTGCAGAAGGTCGTGGCCAGCGAGCGGGTGAGCACCTCGGACATGGACCGGTTGACGATCTGCGAGAAGGCCGCCCGAGGCATGCGCGGGATGTTCTCCCGCACCCGGTCAAACACGATGATCGTGTCGTACAGCGAGTAGCCCAAGATGGTCAGCAGCGCGGCCACGGTCGCTGTCGTCACCTCCCGGCCGGTCAGGGCGTAGACACCGCTGGTGATCAGGAGGTCGTGGGCCAGAGCGATCAGCACCGGAACGGCGAACTTCCACTCGAAGCGCAGGGCCACATAGGCCGAGATGACGATCAGCGAGGCGATGATGGCTATCACCGCGCTGTTGGCCACCGTGGTCCCGAAGGTGGACCCGATCGAGGTGTAGTTGAAGCTGTGGATGCCGAAATGGTTCTGCAGCGCGCTCTGGACGTTGGTCAGTCCGTGGGGTCCCAGCTGCTTTGAGGAGATCTGGAAGACGTTGTTGCCCAGGCCCTTGTTGCTGATCTTCTGGACGGTGGGATTGGCCGCGCCTGCGGCGGCAACCACCGAGCTGACCTGAGGCTGGGTGGCGCTGTGCTCAAGTGCGGCGGTGATACGGGTGCCGCCCGTGAAGTCAATCCCCAGGTTCAGCCCGCGCCCGCCTATGGCCAGAGCGCCAACCAGGAGAATGACGCCTGACATGGAGAAGAAGTAACGCGAGGCGCCCATGAAGTCGAAGCGCCAGACCCGCTTCTTCCCGCCCGCCCCCAGCGCGGAGGGCCGCGAGATCAGCCGCGAGTTGCCCATCGTGGTCAGGATGGCCTGGGTGGCCATGACTGCGGTGAAGAGGGAGACGAAGGTGCCGATGCCCAGGGTGAGCGCGAAGCCCTGAACCTCGGAGGTGGCCAGCACGAAGAGGATGAACGCGGTCATGATCGTGACCACGTTGGCGTCGATGATCGCAGTCAGGCCCTTTCGGTACCCGGTGATGATGCCCTGACGAATCGAGCGGCCGGACCGGATTTCCTCCTTGACCCGCTCGAAGATCACGACGTTGGCGTCGGCGGCCACTCCGATTGTGAGGATGAGGCCGGCGATTCCCGGCAGGGTGAGGACGATCGGGATGAGCTTGATCAGGGCGAAGAAGTACAGGCCGTACACGAACAGCCCGGCCGTGGCGATCAACCCCAGGACCCGGTAGAAGCTGAGCAGGAAGATGATGACGGCGATGAAGCCGATCAACCCGGCCAGAAGCCCCTTGTTCAGCGCCTGCTTGCCCAGCGTGGCCGAGACCTGGGATGACGCGATCCGCTTCAGCCCGATGGGCAGCGCGCCCAGTCGAAGCTGCTGGGCCAGGTTCTGCGCACTGTTGATCGTGAAGCCGCCCTGGATGATCGCCCCGTTGTTGCCCGGGATCCCGTACGGGTCGGTCTTGTAGTTGATGTAGGGGACGGTGATGAGCTGGGTGCCGAGCGCGACCGCGAAGTGTTGGAAGAGCTCCTGGCCCAGGCCACTGACCAGCTGCCCGCGCTTGGCAATCTGCCCCGTGACGGTCTGGAACTGGTTGGCGCCCTTGGAGGTAAACCCGAACGACACATCGGGAGCGCCGGTCGAATCTGTGCTCTGCTGCGGGTTGGTGATATCCGTGCCCCGCAGCGCCACCTGATCACGCAGAACGAAGAAGGCAGGATTTGGGTCAAACCAGCCGGGCTCATGGCTGTAGCTGGCCGGAACCGCCTGGAGAATCACCCAACCCTGGGGAACGACAAGCTCTTGACCCTGCGAGAGGGAGATCCCCGTAGGGAGGCTCGCACTCAGCGTGGAGGCCGGGGTGGCCGGACCGGCCAGGTAGCAGTGCTGCCCCACCAGAGGCGTGACGTGGTAGTAGTGGGCCGCGACCGTGCAGGCCGGGCTGCCGGGCTTCCCGAACAGGAACGCCTGTGAGCCCTTTCGCGAATTCTGAGCGGAGATCTGCTGGGGCTGCTGGGAGGCGAGCTTCGCGGCCTGGTAGAGCGACATCCCTCCCGCGCTGGAGGACCCCGGCTGGACACTCCCGCTGCCCTGGCTAATGAGCAGAGCGTTCTGGTCCTGGGTCTGCAACAGGCCGGCCACCGGCTTGCCGCTCGGAGTCAGGACATTCGCCTCCCAGTCATAGAACTCCAACTGGGCCGTCGAACCGACCAGGGCCTCGGCGCGTGCTGTGTTCTGCACGTCGGGCAGCCCCACGGTGATCTGGTTGCCGCCCGAGGTCTGGATCTGGGTCTCCGAGACGCCCAGCTGGTTGGTCCGCTGGCGCATCACGTCGACCGCCCGCGCCAGAGCCGCGGGCGTGACATGGGGTGTCTGAGGCGTCGGCTCGCCCTGGTAGACGAGCTGGATCCCGCCCTTCAGATCCAGTCCCAGGTTGGTTGACTTGGTCCCGATGACCACGGCCGAAGCCGCGATCAGCCCGATCACGAGCACCAGGATGAATACGTTGCGCTGGCGGTCGCTCATCGGCCTGGGATGCTAGGGCCTTTCCGTCAGCGACCGTTGGCGGGCGTCAGCACGACCAGCACACCGCCTTCATCATCGTCGTAGGCGGGGAAGATGTCGGCCACCGCCCGCGTGGGTCCTCCGTTCGTCCGCAGCTCGGCGGTCTTGCCCTGGACCCTGACCTCCCACTCCAAGGCCGTCTGAACATGGTCGCTGCCGTCGTCGAAGCTCAGCCCGACGACGTCGGCCAGGGGACGGCCGATGGCCCTCTCGGTTGTCAGTCCGGTGAGCTCGAATGCGCCCTTGCCGCAGTCCACTACACGCCCGTCGGCGTCACAGGCGAAGAAGGCGGCGGTGGGCGCCGGGTAATAGTCGTCCAGGAGCTCGAAGAGGTAGGCGAAACCGCACTTCTCACAGCCCCGGGTCTCGTCCCGCCTGAAGGGGACGTTGCGCTCGGTGGCCATCGAGCGGTGGCCGCAGTGCGGGCAGATGAAGTAGTGCTCTTTGGACATGAGACAGCCGAAGGATTGGGGACGCCCTGAGGATAGCTGTGGGGTATCCGGCTTCTCCGCGCCTCTTCGGATGCTCTTCGTTACAGCAATCGCGGGGCGCCGGGGGGGTCGAGACCGAGATGCTCAAAGGCGCGGCGGGTGGCGGCGCGTCCGCGGGGGGTGCGCTCGATGAGGCCCTGCTGGAGCAGGTAGGGCTCGTAGACGTCCTCGATCGTGTCCTTCTCCTCCCCCACCGCCACGGCCAGGGTGGAGAGGCCGACGGGACCGCCACCGAAGCGCTCACAGATGGCCCGGAGAATCTCTCGGTCCAGGCGGTCCAGGCCCTGATGGTCCACCTCGAGCCGCTCGAGTGCCGCCGCCGCAGCGGCAGCGGTGATCACGCCGTCTCCGCGAACCTCGACGTAGTCACGTACCCGCTTGAGCAGCCGGTTGGCCACCCGCGGCGTGCCCCGACTGCGCTCCGCGATGGCCCGGGCACCTTCCTGGTCGATCTCGACGTCGAGCAGCCGGGCCGAGCGAAGGACGATCAGGGCCAGATCATCGGCTCCATAGTGGTCGAGGCGGTGCTGGATCCCGAAGCGGTCCCACAGGGGGGTGGTGAGGAGTCCGGCTCGGGTCGTGGCCCCGATGAGGGTGAACGGCGGCAGATCGATCGTGACCACCCGCGCGCCTGCGCCCTGGCCGACCGTGATGGGCAGGCAGCGGTCCTCCATCGCCGGATAGAACGTCTCCTCCAGCGCCCTGGGCAGCCGGTGTATCTCGTCCACGAAGAACACCGCTCGAGGCTCCAGCGCGGTCAGGAACGCGGCCACGTCGCCCTTGCGCTCGAGCGCCGGGCCGGCCGTGGACACGAACGCCACCCCCAGTTCGGCGGCGACGATCTGGGCCAGGGACGTCTTGCCCAGTCCCGGCGGTCCGGCCAGCAGGACATGATCAAGCGCCTCCCCCCGAGAGGCCGCCGCCTGGATGGAAACAGCCAGCTGATCCTTGACCGCCTCCTGGCCTATGAAGTCGCCCAAACGCCGCGGGCGCAACGACCGATCGAGTTCATCGTCGGCCAGTTCGTGAGGAGCGTGCAGGCGGGTGTCGGCGGTGCTCATCGCCGAGCCGTCCTCAGCGCAGCGGCGATCAGATCCTCGGCCCTCTCCCCCTCCACCCCGTCCAGGAGCCCATCGGCCTCCTGGGGGCTGTAGCCCAGCTCAAGCAGCCCGGACCGGGCCAGCACGCGCGGGTCATCGCTGCGGGTGATCCTGATCGATGGCGCCACCTCGGTCGCTCCCACCTTCTCGCGCAGCTCAACCACGATCCGCTCGGCCGTGCGCTTGCCTATCCCCGGGACCGCCTGAAGGCGGGCGGTGTCTCCAGCGGCCAGGGCCGCCAGGAGCTCGCGGGGCGGGCCACCGGAAAGAACGGCCAGCGCAACCTTGGGTCCCACCGACTGAACTCCCAGGAGCATGAGGAAGAGCTCCCGTTCCTCCTCGCTGAAGAAGCCGTAGAGCGCCAGCGCGTCATCCCGGACCACCAGATGAGCGTGGAGCGTGACCGGATTGCCCACTGCGGGCACGTGCCTGAGCGTCTCGGCCGACACAGCCAGGCGGTACCCCACCCCGCCGCAGTCCACGACCACATGGTCGGTGCGCCGCACGGCCACCGTTCCCGAGATGAGGGCGATCATGCCCGGGCCACCGCCTGGGCGAGCGGAGCCCGATTGAGATGGCAGACGGCCACGGCCAGCGCGTCGCCGGCATGATCTGCCTCCGGCGGGCCGGGCAGGCTGAGCAGGCGAGTCACCATCCGTCCCACCTGCTCCTTGTCAGCCCGACCGTGGCCGCACACTGCCCCCTTGACCTGCTGCGGGGTGTATGAGAACGCGGGAATCCCCCGCTGTCCAGCGGCCAGCATGACGACCCCGCGGGCCTGTCCAACCGCGAAAGCCGTGCGGGCGTTGGCCCCGAAGTAGAGCTCCTCGATGGCCATGGCATCCGGCGAGTGCTCGTCCAGGAGTCCGACCACCTCGGCGTGAATGTCCGTCAGGCGCCGCTCGAGCGCCACGCCGGGGCGGGTCTGGATGACTCCTTGGGCCAGCACGAACAGGCGCGAACCGGCGCTTCGGACGACGCCATAGCCTGTGTCGGCGGTGCCGGGATCGATGCCCAGGACGACCATAGGTGACCATTCTGCGCCGGGGGGCGGACGCCTTCCTGGGGCGGGGCTGCCCGACTGCGGGTCGCTGCTTTCTCGAGTCACCACCGCTTTACAAAGCGCTCGGGTGGCCGATCAAAAAGTGGGTTTATGGCTGTATGACGACCCTGGCGTAACGCAACGGTGGGCGGACTGCGAGCTTTGTGAAGTCATGGTGGCGCGGCAGCCCGCGCGCGAGGGTGGCGCGTGGCAGCCCGCGCGCGAGGGGCGGAGTACCCGCCCCGCCCGCAAACGTCCATTCCTTAGGACTTCGCGCCCTCCTGCCGATAAATCGTCAGCCATGTTCGGGAAGGGACCGCAAGGTGAGCTGCTCGCGGAGCTTGAACGACTCCGCCGCCGTGTGGCCGAGCTGGAATCCGAGCGCACGCGGCTGAGCGGGACCGACGAGCTGACGGGCGCCCTCAACCTCAAGGCGTTCCGCAGCCGGCTGGTGGATGAGTTCAGCCGCACGCGCCGGTCTCACCGGCCTCTCACCCTCGCTGTCCTGGCCATCGACGACTTCACGGCGATCGAGGCTGCCCATGGTTTCGCCAGCGGCGATGAGCTCCTCACCACCACGGCGCGCCGCATCGTGGAGTCACTGCGCCGCCACGACGTGGTCGGGCGGACGGGAGCCAACGAGTTCGGGATCCTCCTCCCCGAAACGGGGGCGGAGCCGGCCCGGGTGGTGGTGGACCGCATTCTGTCCGAGCTCGAGCACGCGGGAACCGGCGCCATGAGCGCCGCCCACGCCTCGGCCGGCGTGGCCGAATGGCGGCCGGTCGACAGCCCCGAGGGCCTCATGGCGGCAGCCCGCGAGGCGGCCACCCAGGCGCAGCGCGCCGGCGGGGGCCAGACGTTCGTGGCCGGCCAGGACCCTTCCGATGCCTTTGATCAGGGCGAGATCGTGGCCATGAGCTACAGCAAGTCTCCCGCAGCAGGACGCGGTCGAGGCGCTGGCGGTGACCCTCATGGAGCGTGACCGGTACACCGGGGAGCACTCCGAGGCGGTGATCGAGATGTCGGCCGGCGTGGCCCGGACGCTCGGCCTGCGCGAGACCGAGATCCAGTGGATTCGCTCAGCCGCCCTTCTGCACGACATCGGAAAGGTGGCCATCCCGGATGAGATCCTCCACAAGCCTGGGCCGCTGACCGACGAGGAGTGGCTGTTGATGAAGCAGCACCCGGTGATCGGCGAGCGGATCCTCCGCGTGCTCCCGGGAATGGGCCCGGTGGCCCGGATCGTGCGCCACGAGCACGAGCGCTGGGACGGCGACGGCTACCCGGACGGGCTGGCCGGCGAGGAGATCCCGATCGGCTCCCGGATCATCATCGCCGCCGACACCTATCACGCCATCACTTCGGACCGGCCCTACCGAGTGGCCCGATCGCACCGTGAGGCGATCGAGGAGCTGACACGCTGCTCCGGGACGCAGTTCGACCCGGCCGTGACCGGAGCGCTGATCGGCTATCTGTACGGCCAGCGCCAGTCTGGCGCGGTCGCGGCTGCCAGCTGAGCGCTAGTCACTCACTCCTGCGGCCGAGAACCGGCACCGCAGGAGGGTGGCCAGGACCCTGAAGCCGTCCAGGGCCGTCAGTTTCTTGCCCTCCTCGGTGGCCCGGGCACGATAGGTGATCGGCACCTCGAAGATTCGCTCACCGTGCTGGACCAGACGCGCGGTGATCTCAGGCTCGATGGCGAAGCCCGGCTCGCGGAGGGGCAGGCTGCGGAACAGCTCTGTCCGCAGCATCTTCTGGCAGGTCATGATGTCGTGCAGGTACACGTTGAAGAGCAGGTTGCAGGCCAGCGTGACCGACTTGTTCCCCAATACGTACAGGAACGAGTGGCTGGTATATCCGTCGAAGGCCCGGACCCCGAAGCACGCGTTGGTCCGGCCGTCGAGCAGAGGGGGCATCAGAACCGCCAGGTCCTGAGGGTCGTACTCCAGATCGGCGTCAAAGATGGCCGCGAGCTCTCCTCGGGCCTCCGCCAGAGCCGTACGGACCGCCGCGCCCTTTCCGCGGTTCACAGGATGCTCGAGCAGGCGAACCCGCTCATCCCAATCTCCACCCCGGAGGATGTCCAGGGTGCCATCGGTCGAGCCGTCATCCACGACGATCAGCTCGAAGTCGGCGGGAAGCTCGGTTCTGAGGACCTCCTCGATGGCGGCCTGCACCCGCTCGCGCTCGTTGTAGACCGGCATGAGGATCGAGAGCATCGGCCGCGCAGTGTGTCAGGCCACCGCGCCGAGGCCGCGAGCCAGCGCCGATTGGGCCATCATCCAGCCATGGACTTTGCGGCCGAGGGCTTGCTGGAGGGCCTCGAGCCCGACCAGCGCGCGGCCCGGGAGCGTCTCCTGAAGAGCTTGCTGGATCAGGGCGTGAGCCTGGAGGAGCTCAAGGACGCCGTGAGCCGAGGATCGGCTCGTCCTTCTCCCGGTGGAGCAGATCCTGGCCGGGCAGTACACCGCCGAGGAGGTGGAGGAGAAGACCGGGGTTTCCGCCGCCACCCTGCTCAGAATCAGGCGTTCCCTCGGTCTGCCCGAGGGCACCCCCGGACAACGGATCTTCTGCCCGGCCGACGTCGATGCGGCTCGCTCGATACGCACGTTCATCGAGGCCGGCTTCGACGAAGAGGCGATTGCCGACATCAGCCGGGTGCTGGGAGAGGGCATGGCCCGCGTGAGCGCCACGGCCGGGGCGGCGTTCGGGGAGACGTTCCTCAGGGCGGGGGACAGCGAGGACGAGACGGCCTCGCGCTTCGCCCGGATGGCCGAGACTCTCACCGACGCGTTCGAGCCGGTGCTGGCTGCCGCCTTCCGAGCCCATGTGCTGGACAATGTGCGCCGCACGATGATCAGCGG
This sequence comes from uncultured Solirubrobacterales bacterium, assembly GCA_963838865.1. GTDB lineage: Bacteria > Actinomycetota > Thermoleophilia > Solirubrobacterales > Solirubrobacteraceae > Palsa-465. The sequence goes on from CAWISN010000001.1 coordinate 258,324, forward strand.
GACGGAGCTGGCCAGCGGCCAGCTGGCGGGCGAGCAGGTGCTGGCCGTCTGCTTCGCCGACCTGGTCGGGTTCACACATCTGGGCAGCGAGCTGGAGACGCGGGAGCTGGGCGACGTGGTCAGGCGCTTCGGCGAGGTCGCCGCCTCGGTGGCCGAGCCGCCCGTACGGCTGGTCAAGACGATCGGCGACGCCGCGCTGCTGGGCAGCCGCGAGTCCGGAGCGCTGGTGGCGGCGGCGCTCAGACTGCTCGACGAGGTCCAGGCGGCGGATCTACCCACGGTCCGGGCCGGAGTCGCCTGCGGCCTGGCCATCCCCCGCTCGGGCGATCTCTACGGGCACGCTGTCAACCTGGCCAGCCGGGTGACGGGGGTCGCTCGCCCAGGAAGCGTGCTGTGCACCCAGGAGGTCCGAGATCTCGCCCCGGACTTCGACTGGTCATTCGCCGGACGTCACCGCCTGAAGGGAATCGGCGACGCCGTACCGCTGCATCGGGCCCGCCAGCACAAAACCGACGAGGACGGCTCCGAGCACGGAGCTCAGGAAACGGAAAGCAGATCGACGACGAAGATGAGCGTCGCGTTCCCCGGGATCGTTGGCGGGCTCCCGGCGGCCTTGTAGCCGAGGCTCGGAGGGATGATCAGCTCGCGCCGGCCCCCCACCTTCATCCCGGCGATGCCCTGCACCCAACCCTCGATCACGCCGCCTACGCCGGACTTAAGCGCGGTGGTGAAGGGCTGGTTGCGCGACCACGAGGAATCGAACTCCTTGCCACCCTTGTAAAGCACCCCGACGTAATTGACCGTGACCGTGCTCCCGGCCTGGGCCGTCTTGCCGGTTCCGGTGATCAAGTCCTTGGTCACCAGATGCGTGGGCGGTGGACCGTGGGGCACGGTGACAACCGGCTTGGTTGAAAGGTCAGAGGGGATCTTCGGGGTTGTGGCCGTGGACGCTTGGGTGGGTCCTCCCGACGGCGCGGTCTGGACCCCCGGGGCCTTGGAGCTTCCGCACGCGGCCAGGCCCGCCCCCAGGGCGCAGACAGACGCGATGGTCAACGACCACTTCCTCATCGGGGGCAGGCTAGCGAGGACAACGGCCGGGCGTCCCCACCCCCGTTTTCATCCTCTAGGAGGCGATTCGCTCCAGCACCGCGGTGTCCACGTCGAAGTTGGCGTGAACCGCGGTGACGTCGTCTGACTCCTCCAGGTCGTCGATCAGCCGCATCAGGCGCTGAGCTTCGGCCTCCTGGACGGGGACCCGGGCCCTTGGACGCTGGCTCAGATCGGCGCTCTCCACCTCGACTCCCGCCCGTTCGAGCGCCTCACGAACCGTCACCAGATCGGCCGGCTCGGTGACCACCTCGAGGAGGTCCTCGTCCAGCGAGATGTCGAGCGCTCCCGCGTCGATGGCCGGCATCAGGTCCTCCTCGCCGTAGCGCTGGGCGTCCACGGTGATCACGCCCTGCTTGTCGAACAGGTAGGAAACCGAGCCGGGCTCGCCCAGGCTGCCCCCGTTCTTGGTCAGCACGTGCCGAACGTCAGCGCCCGTACGGTTGCGGTTGTCGGTCAGCGCCTCGATGAGGAGAGCTACGCCCCCCGGGCCGTAGCCCTCGTACAGGACGGTTTCAATCCGGTCGGCGTCGGCGCCCTCGCCCGTGCCCTTGCCAATGGCCCGCTCGATGTTGTCCTTGGGCATGGAGGCATCCCGCGCCTTCTGGATGGCCAGAGCCAGAGCAGGATTGCCGTCCGGGTCGCCTCCCCCCTCGCGGGCGGCCACGGTTATGGCGCGGGCCAGCTTGGTGAACTGCTGGCCGCGGCGGGCGTCCACCACCGCCTTCTTGTGCTTGATCGAATGCCACTTGGAATGACCGGACATACCAGGAGAAGTCTAGTTCCGGTGCTCCGGCCGCCAGAGCTCCGGATGCCGGCGATACCACTCGATCGTCCGGCCAAGCCCCTCCTCCAGGGTCACCCGGGGCTCCCAGCCGGTGAGCTCATGCAGCTTGCCGGAGTCCACCCACTGGCGATCGATTTCTCCGGGCGGTGTGCCGGCTCCGCGCACCTCGGGCTCCACCTCCGCGCCAGCCAGCCGGCAGATCAGGGCCACGACGTCCCCCACGCGGTGAGGAGTCCCCCCTCCGGCGTTGAATGCCTCTCCCCTCCCCTGCTCGCGTCCCAGGGCGTCCCGTACCGCCAGGTACGCCCTCGCCGCGTCCTCGACATACAGGAAGTCCCGCTCGGGCGAACCGTCTGAGCGCACCACCGGCGCCCTGCCCGCCAGCGCGGCACACACCGCCTCGGGAACCAGACGCGTGGCGTGAGTGTCCGCCCCGCCGTAGACGTTGGCCAGCCGGGTCACGGCCACGGGCAGCCCGAACGACGGCCAGTAGGACCGGGCCAGCAGGTCACAGGCCGCCTTGGAGACGTCATAGGGATAGACGGCGGCGAGCGGGTGAGCCTCCGTGTAGGGCAACTGCTCCTGTGCTCCATAGGCCTTATCCGAGGAGGCCACGACCACCCTTTCCACCCCCTGGGACCGGCAGGCCTCAAGCAACAGCCAGGTTCCCCGGATGTTGGACTCAAACGTGGACGCGGGTGAGCGATTTGCCGTCGGCACGATCGTCTGTGCCGCCAGGTGGAACACGTCCTGAACCTCGTACTCGGCCAGCACGCGTCCCACCAGCCCCTCGGCGCAGATGTCACCGCGCACGGTGGCCACGCGGCCGGCCAGCCCGAGGAGCTCCAAGGAGGAGTGCACCGGCTCATCGCGGCGGATCGTCACAACCTCCTCACCGGCGTCGAGCAGTGCGCTGATGAGCCAGGAGCCGACCAGTCCGTGACCGCCGGTTACCAGGACCATGTCTTCCAGGGGGCGTCCCCCGAATCCCACAGATCCTGAAGCTCGAGCGCGTCCTTGTACGTGTCCATGCAGGCCCAGAAGCCGGTGTGCCGGTAGGCCATGAGCTGGCCGGCCGCGGCCAGTCCGGCCAGCGGCCCGCGCTCCAGGATGCTGTCCGGGGTCAGATGGTCGAGCACGGCGGGCTCCAGGCAGAGGAACCCGCCGTTCACCCAGTGCTCGCTCACCGGCTTCTCGAGGAAGCCCTGCACCACGCCGTCGCCGTTCAACTGGGCCACGCCGAAGGGAAGGCGCGGCCGGACGATCGTCATCGTGGCTGGCGCACCATGGTCTCGGTGATAGCGGAGCAGGCTCCCGAGATCCACGTCGGCCAGCCCGTCGGCGTAGGTGAGGCAGAACGTGCCTGAGCCCAGCGCATCCGCGGCCAGTGCCACCCGGCCCCCGGTGGGAGTGTCCTGACCGGTGTAGCGGCAGCGCACGCGCACGCCCGGCGGCCAGCTCTCCGCGGCCACGAAGGCCTCAATGCGTTCGCTCAGGTGCCCTGTGAGAAGAATGAAGTCGGCAAACCCCTGAGCGGCATAGATCTGGATCACGTGCCAGAGAATCGGGCGTCCCCCGATTTCCACCAGAGGCTTGGCCAGTTCCCTGGCATGCTCCTGCAGGCGGGTCCCCCGCCCGCCGCAGAGAATGGCCACGGTCGGCTTCACGGCGGGATTATCGCCGCACCCCGCCCGACTGCGCCGTGGGTAGGATCGACGGGGATGAGCACCGTGGCCGACCCCGCCATCTTCAAGGCCTACGACATCCGAGGCCTGCATGGCAGCCAGCTCTCCGCGCAGGACGCGGTCCTGATCGGCCGGGCCTTCGCCCGGGTGATCAGCCGGCTGGAGGGCCGAGCGGCTTCGGAGCTCACGCTGGGGCTGGGCCGCGACATGCGTCTCACCGCTCCCGAGATGGCCGCGGCCTACCGCACCGGCATGTGCAGTCAGGGAGCCACGGTCCTGGACGCCGGCCAGGTGGGGACCGAAATGCTCTATTACCTGGTCGGGTCGCGTGACCTGGATGGCGGGATCATGTGCACCGCCTCCCACAATCCCAAGCCGTACACGGGGGCCAAGCTGGTCCGCCGCGGCGCCATTGCCCTGTCGGGCAAGGGCGGGATCGACGAGATCCGTGCCGACATCGAGGCCGGGCTTGGTCCAGCTCCCGGTGGCGGTGCGGTGCAGGAGGTCTCGATCGATGACGAGTTCCGCCAAGCAGCGCTGCGCTTGATCGACCCCTCCCAGGTCCGTCCCCTGCGCCTCGTGGTGGACGGGGGCAACGGCATGGCCGGCCCGATGGTGGGCCCGCTCCTGCGCCGGCTCGGACTCGACCTGGTGGAGACCTACTGGGAGCCCAACGGGCACTTTCCCGACCACGAGCCCAACCCCCTCCTGCCGGAGAACCGCCGCTTCATCATGCAGGCGGTGGTTGAGCAGGGGGCCGATCTGGGCATCGCCTGGGACGGAGACGCCGACCGCTGCTTCTTCATCGACGAGACGGGGCGGTTCGTGGACGGTGACTTCCTCACCGCCCTGCTGGCCGAATCGATGCTGGCCAAGAACCCAGGGGCCACAATCCTCTACGACGTGCGGGCCAGCCGGGCCGTGGCCGACACCGTCGAGCGGGGCGGCGGCCGGGCGCTGATGAACCGAGTGGGCCATGCCTACTTCAAGACCCGGATGCGTGAGGAGGAGGCGACCTTTGGCGGCGAGGTATCCGGCCACTACTACTTCCGGGACTTTTACTGCGCGGACTCGGGGACCATCCCGGCGCTGCTCATCCTGGAGCTTCTCTCCCAGCGTGAGGCCTCGATGTCCGAGCTGCTCGAGCCCTTCCGATCCTCATATTTCATCTCGGGGGAGATCAACTCCGAGGTGGCCGACCAGGACGAGAAGCTCCGCGAGCTGGCCGAGCGCTACTCCGACGGCCGCCAGCACTGGCTGGATGGCCTGTCGGTGGACTATGAGGACTGGCACTTCAACGTGCGGCCATCCAACACCGAGCCGTTGCTCAGGCTGTGCCTGGAATCGCTGCGCTCGCACGAGGACATGGAGCAGCGCCGGGATGAGGTGCTGGCCGTGATCCGTTCTTGAGTCCCGAGGAGACCAAGACCTGGGAGCAGGCCGCTCAGGCCGGCATCCACCGCCTGTCGGTACCCACGCCGTTTGCGGTGGGACGGATCAACTGCTACCTGATCGAGGATGAGCCACTGACGCTGGTGGACACCGGGCCCAACTCGGGCAAGTCGCTGGACGAACTGGAACGAGCCCTGGATGGGCACGGCCGCCGCGTTGAGGATCTGGAGCTGATCATCCTCACCCACCAGCACATGGACCACCTCGGGCTGCTCGAGGTCCTGGTCCGCCGGTCGGGTGCCCGGGTGGCCGCTCTGCACCTGCTCGGGGCCTACCTGGCCAACTTCAGCGCCAGCGCCAGCGCCGATGACGACTTCTCCCAGGCCGTGATGCGCCGGCACGGGATTCCCAGCGAGATGGTCACCGTGCTGGCCGCGGTGGGTGCCGCCTTCCGAGCCTTCGGCTCCGGCGGCCAGGTTGACGTCGGCCTGCACGACGGCGAGCGCCTGAGCCTCCGGGACCGCGAGTTTCTCGTCTTGCACCGTCCCGGCCACAGCCCCTCTGACACGGTCCTGTGGGACGAGCGCCGAGCCATCCTCATCGGGGGAGATCACCTCCTGGCCCGGATCTCCTCCAACCCTCTGATCGCCCGGCCGCTGGCCCCCGTGGCCGGGGACCCGTCGCCGGGCGCCGATCCGGCCGCCGAGCGCCCCAAGTCGCTCCTCCAGTACCTGGACTCGCTGAGGGCCACGCACGGAATGCCGATCAGGATGGTCCTCCCCGGGCACGGAGAGCCCATCCTGGACCACGTTTCACTGATCGACGAGCGGCTGCGGCTGCACCAGCGGCGCGCTCAGAAGATCGCCCGGATGCTCGAGCCGGGTCCGCTCAGCGCGTACGAGATCGCCCTGGCCATGTGGGGAAACGTCGCCCTGACGCAGGCCTACCTGACCCTGTCAGAGGTGTTGGGTCACCTGGATTTGCTTGTGCAGGAGGGCGGGGTGCGAGAGCTCCAGGAAGACGGCACGGCCCGCTTCGAGCTCACCGGCGCCGTCGACTTCCGGGCCTAATGCCCGTAGGCCGCGGAGCCGGGCTCGATCGGCGAGACGTCGGCGTCCCGGCACTCGTACGCCCCGCTGGTGAATGAGGTGTGCAGAGTGGCCGTGTCGTTGGGCGGGATCACCTGTAGCCCGTAGGCCGTCGTGCACACCGAGCCCGGTATCGCGCCGTGGGTAACACCGATCCGGAACGAGGCGCTCTGGCCGGGAGCGATCGTGACCTGGCCCTCCGGCGCCTGGCCGAAATAGTCGCTCGTGACGTGGTGCGGGATGGTGGCCAGAGCCTGCCCGTGGACATCCAGGAACTGCACGCCGGGGAAGCCGTAGGTCTGGCAGGGTGCCGAGCTGATGTTCTTCAGGGCGAAGCCGAGCAGGCCGTGGCCCGCGGCATCGTTCTCCCCGGCATAGGAGAGGCTCAGGTCAGCGGCACGGCAGGGCGCGCTGATGGGGGCGCCCCCGGATGCGGAGGTGGTGGAGCTCATGCTGTCGGTGGCCGTTGCGGAAGCAACCGCCGTGACCGTGGTCCTCACGCTTGACTGGCCCGCGGTGGAAGTCGTCGCGGAGTGGGTCGCCGCCTTCGATCCGCTCGAACCGCACCCGGGGAACGCGAGTACCAGCAGGAGGGGGAGGTACCGTTTCACCTCTTCACCAGTTCGCGGCCACGGTCGGGGCTCCTGCCGGCCACACCGCTCATGTCAACCCTTCCTCCCTCCGATCCGTCCCCGCCCCGCCCGGCCGTCCCCGAAACCCCCCCGCCTGGGCACCATCAGCACCACCTGAGGACCGCCCCGCGGGCTCGAACACGGCCCCGGCTGCTCAGGAGGCTCGACAAGCTCTCCCCGTACTGGGGGCCTCAGCTCGTCGTGCTCGTGGCCATCCTGATGGATCTGATCCTGCCCAGGGAGCTCACACTCGGCCCGTCCTGGCTTCTGCCCAGCGTCGAGGGAGCCCTCCTGATCGGGCTGGCCGGCGTCTCGCCGCACCCCACGATCCGCCATCACCCTCGCCGGCGCCAGCTCGCCATCGGCCTGATCGGGCTGGTCAGCGCCGTGAACATCTTCTCGCTGGTGCGGCTGTGTGACCATCTGATCAACGGCCACGGCGGGGGCGACGCGCGCATCCTGATCGCCTCGGGGGCCGCCCTGTGGATCACCAACATGCTCCTGTTCGGCCTGTGGTACTGGGAGCTCGATCGGGGTGGTCCGGCCGACCGCGAGGCGGGGGTCGAGCGCTATCCCGATTTCCAGTTTGTCCAGATGGGCGACGCTCAACCGTTCACCCCGGAGGGATGGAAGCCGGGCCTGGTGGACTACCTCTACCTGTCGTTCACCAACGCCACCGCATTCAGCCCCACCGACACCATGCCGCTGACGGCCACCGCCAAGGCCCTGATGAGCGCTCAGGCTCTGACCTCACTGGTCACCGTCGGGCTGGTGGTGGCCCGAGCGGTCAACATCCTGAACGGTTGAGCGAGTCTCCGGCGATCACGGTGGACGGGGCCGGCCTGGAAGCCGAGATCCACCGTATCGGCCACGAGCTGGCCGGAGCCATGCCTTCCGGCACGCGCAATCCCGTCAAGGCCCTCGATGCCCGCGCCATGGAGCTGGCCTCCAGCGACCGGGAGCTGCGGGCAGCCCTGTTCCGGTTCGTGGACGTGGTGCCCGCCTGCCGCTCGCCGGAGGACGTGGCCCGGCATCTGCGCGACTTCCTGGCCGAGCTTCCCCAGACTCCGCCCAGCGTGAGTGCTGCCATGCGCATCGCCGACATCCGGGCGGCCCGGCCGGCGTTGGGGGCGGCGGCGGCAGCGGGCGTGAAGCACATGGCCCATCGATTCATCGTGGGAGAGAACCCGGCCGCGGCCACCCGCGTGCTGCGCGGCCTCTGGGAGCGGGCCGTGGCCAGCTCGGTTGACCTCCTGGGTGAGGCCACGGTCACTCGCGAGGAAGCCGTCGTGTACGCGGCGCGCTGCGACGAGGCGCTGCGCGACATACACGCCCAATCTGAGAGCTGGCCCGAGCGGCCTGTCCTGGAGCAGGACAGCGTCGGGCCCCTGGCCAGGACCAACGTCTCGGTCAAGATCTCGGCACTTACGCCGCTGCTGCGCCCAGACGCGCCTGCCCTGGGGGAGCGTGACGCGGCGGCCCGCCTGGTTCCCCTGCTCCGGACCGGGCAGGAGCAGGGGGCGCATATCCACGTCGACATGGAGTCGCTCGATTCCCGCGAGGCCGTCCTTGAGCTGATCCTGGAGCTCCTGTCCAGCCAGGAGTTCGCCCAGAGCCCCTCCGTCGGGATTGTGCTGCAGGCCTACCTTCGCGATTCACCGGCGCAGCTCGAGTCGGTTCTGTCCTGGGCTCGCTCGACCAATCGCAGGCCACCGCTCCAGATCAGGCTGGTCAAGGGGGCCTATTGGGACCACGAGCTGGTCGAGGCTCGCCAGCAGGGCTGGGCGACACCGGTGTTCGAGCGCAAGGCGGACTGTGACCGCAACTTCGAGGAGCTGACGAGGGTCCTGCTGGATGCCCGCCCCACCGTCCGGGTGGCCGTGGCCTCCCACAACCTGCGCTCGGTCGCACACGCCATCGCCTACAACCGCCTGTCCGGTGGTCAGGACCGCGATCTGGAGATCCAGGTGCTGCGCGGCCTGGGCGACGAGCTTCAGGATGCGCTGGCCGCCAAGGGATTCCGCGTGCGCACGTACTGCCCGGTGGGCGACTTGGTGGCAGGCATGGCCTATCTGGTCCGGCGTCTGCTGGAGAACACCTCCAATGAGAGCTTTCTGCATGAGCAGGCCAGCGGGCGATCGCTGGACGAGCTGCTGGCCGCGCCGTGAGCCGTCGGGCGGTGCCCACCCGGCTGCTCGTCCTGGCGCTGGGCGCCGCGGTGGCGGTCCTGTTCTCGGGAGCTCCGAGCCCCGCTGCCCCGGGCACCATCCGCATGACGGTCAACGCTCAGAGGGGCAGGCATCCGATCAGCCCGGACATCTATGGCCTGAACTTTGCGCCGCGCGGCCTGGCGCAGGCAATCCAGCTTCCCGTGAACCGGTGGGGCGGCAACGAGACCGATACCTACAACTGGCGGCTGGCAAGCAACAACACGGGTCTGGACTACTACTTCGAGAACCTCTCGGACTGCTTCCTGAAGCCCGGCCCCTGCACCCCGGCCTACCGGAAGTTCATCGCGGCCGATCGCGCTCGGGGAGCCGAGACCCTGCTCACGCTGCCGATGATGGGGCGGGTGGCGAAGAACGCGCCACGCCGGCATCCGGTGACGTGCGGGTTCCCGGTCTCCGTCTACGGACCGCAGCAGTCGGTCGACCCGTACGACACCAACTGCGGCAACGGCATGTCCCCATCCGGCCACCCGCTAACCCCGGACCCGGCTCGAGACGGCATGGCCATCGGCGCTGCGTACTACCGCGGCTGGCTGCGCGATTTGGAGGCGCGTTACGGCACCGCTGGCCACGGCGGGGTGCACTTCTACGAGCTGGGCAACGAGCCGTCGCTGTGGAACTCCACCCACCGGGACATGCACCCGCACCCGGAGACGGCGCGGGAGCTCTGGAGCAAGTCCGCGCGCCTGGCCACGCTGGTCAAACAGGCCGACCCGAGCGCCCAGGTACTCGGGTTCTCCGAGTGGGGGTGGATCGGGTATTTCTGCTCCGCGGCGGACACATTCGGCGCGGGCTGCGGCCCCACGGGCTGCACCGTCTCCCCGGACTGCGCCAACCACGCGCACATGCCGATGGCCGCGTGGTTCCTGCGGCAGTTTGCCCGCTACGACCGCCGGACCGGAATCCGTCACCTGAACTACCTCGACCTTCACTACTACGCGGCGGGCGGCAGCAATCTGGATGTCACGCGGTCCCTCTGGGATCCCACCTACATCGACCCCAGCTGGATCCATGAGCGGATCGAGCTCATCCCTCGGATGAAGCGCTGGGTGGCGCGGTACTACCCGGGAACCAGGATCTCGCTGAGCGAATACAACCTGTCGGTCACTCACAACGCCGTTCTCAATGCCCTGATCCAGGCGGACACTCTGGGGATCTTCGCGCGGGAAGGGCTGGATCTGGCCACCCGTTGGCCGCTCTCGAACGATGGCGGCCTGATCGGCTACGCGTTCCGCATCTACCGCGACTACGACGGCCATCACTCCAAATTCGGCGACACCTGGATCAGCTCGACCTCGAGCGATCAGAGCAGACTCGCGGTGTACGCAGCGCGGCGCTCGAGCGACGGGGCGTACACGATCCTGATCATCAACAAGGCGCCGGTGGCTCTGAGTGGCCATCTCGCCTTGCGCGGGTGGAGAGCACCGGGGGAAGCGAGCACGTGGACGTGGAACGGAAGCGGTGGGATCACTCACGCCGCCGCCACCCCGATTCAGGCCGGCGCGATCGATGCCGAGTACCCGGCCCGGTCGCTGACGCTATACGTAATCCGGTGAGACGCGCGTGACCGTCCTTCCCCCGTTTGCCAACGAGCCCATCCTTGAGCTGCGTCGTTCAGAGGTGCGTGGGCGGCTGGCCGGCGCGCTTGAGGCGCTCGACGGCCAGCTGCCCTTGACCGTTCCGGTCATGGTCGGCTCCGAGCAGCGGGGGGATGCGGACTTCACCTCCACCGACCCCGGAAAGCCCGAGCACGTGGTCGCGCAGGCGGCGGCCGCCCGGGAGGCGGAGGTGAAAGAGGCGGTTCGCACGGCTGCCCAGGGGTTCGGGACCTGGAGTGCGGTGAGGGCTCAGGAGCGGGCGCAGGCATTGCTGCGAGCGGCGGCCTGGCTGCGCGAGCGCCGCCTGGAGCTGGCCGCACTGGAGGTCCGGGAGTGCGCCAAACCCTGGCCCGAGGCCGACGCCGACGTGTGCGAGGCCATTGACTTCATCGAGTACTACGCCCGCGGCGCGATCGAGCTCGAAACGGGGCGGGATCTGATCCAGGTGCCGGGTGAGCGCAACGACATGCACTACTTCCCGCGGGGCGTGACCGCGGTGATCTCCCCGTGGAACTTCCCGCTGGCCATCCCCTGCGGCATGACCACCGCCGCCCTGGCCACGGGCAACGCCGTCGTGCTCAAGCCGGCCGAGCAATCCCCCGCCTGTGCCCTGCGGCTCGTCCAGGCTCTGCGGGCGGGCGGTGTCCCCGAGGCGGCCATCTCGCTGCTGCCCGGAGAAGGCAATGTGGGGGCGGCGCTGGTGCGTCATCCCGCGGTGCAGACGATCGCCTTCACCGGATCGCAAGCGGTGGGCGTGGATTTGATGCGCACCGCCGCCGAGGTGGCTCCCGGTCAGCTGCACATCAAGCGAGTGATCGCCGAGCTCGGGGGCAAGAACTGCGTGATCGTCGACTCCGATGCCGACCTGGACGACGCCGTGCCGGGCATCGCGGCCTCGGCCTTCCACTACGCCGGACAGAAATGCTCGGCGGCGGCCCGGGTGCTCGTCCACGAGGCGGTGGCTGACAGGCTGATCGACCGGCTGGCCGGCGCCACAAGCGTTCTCGTGGTGGGCCAGGCGGCCGATCTGGGCACCGAGGTCCCGCCGGTGATCGAGGGCGCGGCGCAGGCGCGCGTGCGGCGCTACGTCGAGCTGGGCGAGCGGCAAGGCAGGATCGTCGCCCAGGTTGCCGACGTGCCCGAGGCGGGCTGGTTCTGTCCGCCCACCGTTGTGACCGATCTCGCCCCGGATTCGCCCTTGCTGCACGATGAGATCTTCGGTCCGGTCCTCACCGTGGAACGGGTCTCGGGCATCGAGGAGGCATGCGAGATCGTCGATGGCCTCCCGGTGGCCCTCACCGGAGCCCTGTTCGCTCGCGACCCGGCAACCATCCGCTACGTCCGGGAACGCAGCCCCGTGGGCAACCTGTACATCAACCGCGGCACCACGGGGGCCAAGGTGGGGCGCCAGCCCTTCGGTGGCAACCGGTTCTCAGGCAACGGCACAAAGGCCGGGGGCCCTGACTACCTGCTGCATTTCGTCGAGCCCAGGGCCGTGACGGAGAACACCGTGAGGCATGGCCTGGTGGTGTGAGGCGCGGGCGGTTTTTGTGGCGTGGCGGGCTGAAGTGGGCGGGATTCCTCGGTCCATGTCCGAGATATCGCGCACACTTTCGCGTTCATGGGACCGCTGTGCGCTTCCATATCGGTCCGCCCGACGGATTTTTACCCTGCTCTCCGCCCGAAGGGCTAGGCTTTGCACCGCGGAGACGGGGCAGTCTCTGAGTGTTTCCTTATCTCCGTACCGGGGCTTGAATCCCGGTCGTGATCTGCCGATCATGTAAGGGGAGACGGTGGGCTGATGCAACCGGCACTCATTTGGAAGTTGGGTCTGGCGCTCGGGTTGATCGCCGTGATCTTCATCTCGGCCTGTGCCCGGGCTCCCAAGCGAAAGTTCCCGATCGGAGACCTGCGGGCGATGGTGTTCTCGGCGCTGGTCCTCTATGCGGTGGGGCTGGGTGCGGCCCTGACTGATCACGCCGTCGTGGCCGCCTCGGTCTACTCGTGCGGGATCGGGGTATCCGCCTTTGCCGCCTGGCTCTCGCGGGGGAGTGACTCGGCCGGCCCGGGCGGGGGTGGCAGCGCCCACAAGGGCCCCCCGCCGCCCGGCGAGCCCAGCCCGGGCTTTGACTGGGTCGCCTTCGAGCGCCAGTTCCGCGACTACAGCCGCCGGCACGACCGGCCGCCCGTAGCCACCGGATAGCCACTGCGCCGCCGAGCGGCTCGATAGCTAGTGCGCCGCGGGGCGGCCGTTGCGGTCCACCAGGAGCCGATGTAGCCGAGTTTCCCCGCTCAGCTCTGGATGGAAGGAGACCGCTAGGACGTTGTCCTGCCGGACGGCCACCGGGTGCCCGTCCACCCTCCCAAGCACCTCCACCTCGGGACCGTGCTCGGCCACCCACGGGGCGCGGATGAACACGGCGTGAATGGCGCCTCCCTCGACGCCGTCTATGTCCACGTCGCTCTCAAACGAGTGCAGCTGCCGCCCGAAGGCGTTGCGGGAGGTCCTGATGTCAAGGACGCCGAGGTGATCGCGGTCGAGCATGATCATCCCGGCGCACGTCCCCAGCACGGGAACGCGGCGGACGAGCGCCCGCAGCGGCTCTGTCAGGCGCTCGCGTTCGATCCCCAGGGTCATCACGGTTGACTCCCCGCCCGGGATGATCAGCGCATCCAGCCCCTCGAGGTCCGCCGGCACCCTGACCTCTTGGGGCCAAGCCCCGAGCGCGGTCACGATCTTGGCGTGAGCTTCGAAGTCGCCCTGGAGCGCCAGTATTCCGACGAGCCGGCCGCCCGCCTTCCCGTGACGGTCCTCCACGGCCTACCAGCCGCGGGGCGCCAGGAGCTGCTCTGACTCGAGCTTTGAGGTCTCCAGGCTGACCATGGGCTGGCCGAGCCCGGTGGAGGCGGCGGCCACTCGAGCGGGATCGGCGTAGTGCGTGGTCGCCTCGACGATGGCCTGGGCCCGCTGCTCAGGATCCTCGGACTTGAAGATCCCCGAGCCCACGAAGACCCCCTCGGCGCCGAGCTGCATGACCAGCGAGGCGTCGGCCGGGGTGGCGATCCCGCCGGCGCAGAAGAGCACCACCGGCAGCCGTGCGTCCGCCGCGACCTGCCGGACCAGATGCAGGGGGGCCTGAAGCTCCTTGGCGGCCGTGGCGAGCTCGTCCTCGTCGAGGTGAGCCAGCCGGCGAAGCTCGGAGCGGATCAGCCTGAGATGCCTGACCGCCTCCACGATGTCGCCCGTGCCCGCCTCGCCCTTGGAGCGGATCATGGCCGCGCCCTCGCCGATGCGGCGCAGCGCCTCGCCCAGATTGGTGGCCCCACACACGAACGGGATCTTGAACGCCCATTTGTCGATGTGGTTGGACTCATCGGCCGGAGTCAGCACCTCGGACTCATCGATGTAGTCGACCTCGAGCGCTTCGAGCACCTGCGCTTCGGCAAAGTGCCCGATCCGGGCCTTGGCCATGACCGGGATGGTCACCGCCTCCTGGATGCCCCGAATCATCTCGGGATCGGACATGCGAGCCACACCGCCATCGCGACGGATGTCGGCCGGCACGCGCTCCAGAGCCATCACCGCGGCGGCCCCGGCGTCCTCCGCGATCTTCGCCTGCTCGGGCGTGACGACGTCCATGATCACCCCACCCCTGAGCATCTCAGCCAGGCCCGCTTTGACCGTGAAAGTCGCCTCGTCGCGTGGAGTCCCGTCGTGTGCGCTCATGCGGCTGAGTGTAGCCCCAGGGTACGGTGTGCCTGATGGCTCCAGCAGGGGTATTCCTCACAGGCGAGAACGGCCGATTCGTGGCCACCGAGCTGGCGCGCGGGCCCTGGGACCCGGGTGCCCAGCACGGGGGCGCCCCGGCCGCCCTGCTCATGCGGGCCTTCGAAGCTCTGTCCACCGACGACGCTCTCCAGATCGCGCGGGTCACATATGAGTTCATGCGCCCGGCCCCGCTCGGCGAGCTTTCCCTGCAGGCGTCGGTGGCGCGAGCGGGCCGCCGGGTGCAGCTGCTGGACGGCTCGCTCCTCGACGCCCAGGGCACCGAGGTTGTCCGGGCCCGTGCTCTGCTGGTTCAGCCCTCCAGCACCTCGGTCGCCAGTGCCGGTGCCGACGCTGAGCCGCCCGCGCGCGGCCCCGAGGAGGGCGTCACCGACGCTCCACCCCTCAGAGACAACATGCCGTTCTTTGGAAGCGACGCCATGGACATTCGGTTCGTGGCCGGTGCCTTCGCGCAGCCGGGTCCGGCCACCGCTTGGTTTCGCCTCCGGGTCCCGCTCGTCGAGGGCGAGGAGCCCTCAGCCCTTCAGCGCCTGGCCGCCGCGGCCGACTTCGGCAATGGCATCAGTTCCGTGCTGCCCTGGGAGAACTGGCTCTTCATCAACCCGGACCTGACCGTGTACGTGGAGCGGCCTCCGGTGGGTGAGTGGGTCGCACTCGAGGCGCGGACTCTGCTTGCGCCCGAGGGCGTGGCGGCGGCGGAGAGCGTGCTGTTCGACCGCACCGGACGCGTGGGCCGGGCCGTTCAGTCGCTCCTGGTGGCCGAGCGGTAGGCGCTTGGAGCCGGCCTGGCCGAGCGGTAGGCGCTTACTTCAACCGGAAGGCCTTGATCCGGTCGGCGTACTGCTGGGCGTCCCGGGCATACACGCCGTAGGCCAGGGCCTGAATCAGAGCCAGCAGTGCCGTGTGGGAGCGGACAAATGCCGGGGTGTTGGAGGAGTAGTAGAGCCGGATCCTGGCCAAGCGGGCCACCTCAGAAAGCGTCGCGTCGGTGATCGCCAGCGTGAGTGCCTTGCGGTGGCGGGCCAGCTTCATGGTGCGGGTTATGAGCGGATGGGGGCGCCCGGCCGACAGGCCGATGACCAGCGTCTGCTCGTCGATGCGACTCAGCCGGCCCAGGGCCTCCTGGGAGGGGCTGGCCACGATCTCGGCCCGGAGGTCGAGGAGCATCAGCAGGTGGCGCAGATAGCTGGCGAAAAAGGCCATCTGGTCGGTACCGGCGATCAGCACCTTCTCGGAGGACACAATGGCGTCGATGGCGGCCTCGACCTGCGACCGCGAGAGCTTGTGGGCCGTGTCCTCGACGTTCACGTGGTCCGCGGCCAGCGCCGCCTCGAACTGCGTCTGGTCCAGAGAGAAGAGCGGCGCGGCGCTCGCGGTGGCTCCCCCTGAGGGGCCACGGCGGCGATATTCATCGCGCGCCGCCTGCTGAAGCTCCGGGAAGCCCTCAAAGCCCAGGGCCTGGGAGAACCTGACCACCGTGGACGAGGAGGTGCTGGCTCGCTTGGCCAGCTCTTCGGCGGTCTGAAAGGCGGCCTCGTCCAGATGGTCGACGATGTACTGGGCGACGTCCTTCTGGGAGCGCGAGAACTCGTCGAAGCGCGACTGGATATAGGTGGACAGGACCTGGTGGGGGGGCGAGACGGATGAGGAGGCTGTGGGAACGGTCTTGCTCATGGGCAGACCTGTCATTCGACATGCCCCGCCGCGCTTCCTTCCGACGCTCCTGGGACGTGGGCTTGGAACTGGGCGGCGGGTTGGCCCGCCGCGGTCAGACGGCGGGCGGTTCGCGCTCCTGGTTCTGCTTGTGCTCGGCCAGGACCTGCACCACGATGTACAGGATCAACAGGTTGACGATGATGCCGATGCCCCCGAAGGTGGCGATCAGCGCGAGCGTCTGGCCCAGCGCAGGTGATAACCCGAAGATGACCATCTGAGGCGATAGGAGCGTACCTCAGGCCGCGGCCCGAGGGGGCACGCGGTGCTAGCTTCGCCCGCGGATGGCCCTGTAGCTCAGTTGGTAGAGCAGCGGACTCATAATCCGTCGCGCCCAGGTTCGAATCCTGGCAGGGCCACTTATCCCAGCGGAAATGAGCTGTTCACGGCCGTGACCGCCAAATCTCTCTCAGCTGCACGGCGTCCTCCTGGCCGTCAATGCAACGTCGCCCAAGAACGCTTGGGCGGTGGGTTACACCAGGGGCGCCGGCGGATCTCAGCACACGCTGATCGAGCATTGGAACGGCCCCTCCTGGAAGGTCCAGCCCAGTCCCAGTTTGTGGCCGCTCCCCGACAGCCCTCAGGACACGGCAAGTCCATACGGCTGCTTCGCCTTGATGAAGCCCTGCCTGATCCCGGTTCCGTCCAGGTGAGCTTCGGCCAGGGCGTGGGAGTTGGCCCAGTAGATGCGCTGACCATGCACGGCGATCCCCGCGGGTTCGTGGGCTCCGGTGATAAATCGCTGCCGGACGCGCCGACCGGCCAGGGTTGCCTCACCGAGCGTGTTCGATCCGAGGTTGGCCCAGTAGATGTGCGAGCCCGAGACGGCCACGCCGAAGGGCGCGCTGGCACCGCTAATGAAGACCTGGATGACCCCGGTGCCGTTCAGGCGGGCTTTCCCCAGCGCGTTCATAGCCAGGTCGCTCCAGTAGACGCCGGAGGCGGATACCGCCAGTCCGTACGGGTCGCCCGCATTGGCGATGAAGCGCTGCCTGACGCCTGCTCCGTTCAGTTTGGCCCGGCCGATCGTGTCCGTCCCGAGATTGGCCCAATAGATATACGTGCCGTACACGGCGACCCCCGTGGGTTTGCGGGCGCCGGTGATGAACCGCTGGCGGACCCCCGTGCCGTTCAGGTTCGCCTCGCCGATCGTGTCCGAACCGGAGTTGGCCCAGTAGATGTGCGAGCCGTAGACCGCCACCCCGTAGGGCGTGTTCGCCCCGGCGATGAAGCTCTGACTGACAGCGGTCCCTTCCAGGCTGGCCCGGCCGATTGCGTTCAGGGCGGAGTTGGCCCAGAACAGGCGGGGCGCTCCGAGCGCCTCGGCGGCCCAGACCATTGTCAGCGCCGCCGTAGCCAGCGCAATCATCACCGACCGCGAGACCATCGCGGTCAATTATCGCGGGTGACCCGCGTCAGCCAAACAGGGGCAGGCGGCGCCTGCGCGCCAGCGCGTCCATGCCCTGTTGGATCGCGCCCTGAACCTCTTTGTACTTGGCCTTTACGTACGCCTCATCGTCAGCCCGAGCCGGGTCCGCGTCGAGCTCCACGGGGTCCTGGAACGCCGTGCGGATCTTGGTGGGCAGCGGCACCTCCGGCAACAGCGCCGGTGAAACGCCCCACGGCACCTGCAACGCGATCGGGAACATCTTCAAGCGGGCCAGCCGGTCCAGGCGCAGACCCCGGGCTATTCGCTGGCCGGTGGCCAGCACCGGCATCGAGTCCGGGCCGCCCACGGTGGCGATCGGGACGATGGGCACACCGCTGCGAAGCGCCAGGCGGATGAACCCGGTCCGGCCCGCGAGAACCGCCTCGTCCCGTTTGGTCCATGGCCGAAGTGAGTCACGCTCGCCTCCCGGCCAGAGGGCAACGTCATGCCCGGCTGCCAGAGCGGCCGTGATGCTGTCCGCCGCAGCCGGAATGACTCCCATTCGGCGGAAGTAGCTCCCAAACACCGGGAAGGCCATCAGGGCGTCGTGAGCCGTTCCGTGCAGAGGCCGCTCCTGGCCGAAGTGCCGCCACCACTGCACGCCGACCGTCCAGGCGTCCCAGACGAGCGGAGCCCCTGAGTGGATGCCCACCAGAAGCGCCGGCGGCTCGGGGAGCTTCTCCCAACCATCCATCTCCATCCGGAACCAGTAATCGATCAGCGGGTTCCACAGGTACTTCTGACGCTCCAGAAAGCTCCAATCCGGCCCGTCCAGAGACCACTGCGCTGCCCTGTTGGCAACCCAGCCCGAAGCTCCCCCCTGGCGCTCGCGGCGCCGACGGGCGGCCACCTCCCGCGCCTCCTTGGCCGCGCGCTCAGCCTGGTCCGCATGTTTTCGCCGATCCTGAACGTTGGGCTGCATCGCTCACCTCCATACCGGTTTCCACCACCTTTTTTGCCTACCCCCTGAGCGAGATACAAACCGGGCAGCCGGACGGTTCCTGTTTGGCGGGGGGGCACGGCTGACCTACGATGCTCACGAGCCCAGGGAGGCATCGTGCACCGGCGGCCCAGACAATTCCAGAGCGCTATCGGGCGGGGGTTCATCGCGCTGGCCGGGGTGTTGGTCGCCACGATTGGTGCGGGGTGCGGGGGAAGCTCCGCGGGGCCTGCGGCAACACGCCGAGCTCCCTATCTGGGGGCTCACTCGATGCTCTACCTCGACACACCCCTGAGCGTGAAAACCGCTCTGTTCTCCCAGGCGGCTGCGCTCGGCGCGTCGGATATCCGGCTGGACATAGAGCTCTCAGGCGTGTTCCCCGGGCATTTGCAGGGGCAGCTGGGGCGACTGAGCGGCAGCGGGCTCCCACCGGCCGACTGGTCCGGTGTCAATCAATACATGAACCTGGCGCGGCGGTACCACCTCCGGGTACTGGCTGACCTCACCTCAACCCCCAACTACATGGCTCAGTGCCCCCGGCCGATGCCCCCCACCCAGTGGTACCGCTGCCCGCCCCGTGATCCGGCCGCATGGGCCCGAGAGGCCGGTGCGATCGCCGCCCACGCTCGGGGGCTGATCGACAACTTCGAGATCATCAACGAGCCGGATGCCAGATGGTCGTTTCTCGGGACCGCCCAGCAGTACGCCGCCGTGCTCTCCTCGGCCTACCGCGCGATCCACGCCGCCGATCCAGCCGCCCGGGTGGCGCTGGGCGGGCTCGGCCATGTCGGAGCATGGGGCCGTCGCTGGATGGATGCGGTCCTGGCCACCCCCGGGGCGGACGCCATACACAGATTTGACATGGCCAACATCCACGTGCGAGTCCCGCCATCACAGGCCGGCGGCGTGGTCTGCTCGTGGAGGACCTACTTTGCGAAGAAGGGATTCCGCGGCCCGCTCTGGGTCACCGAGACGGGTTATCCCGCCGATCCGGCGCAGCAGAATGATTCTGGTTATCAAAGCGGCGTCCCGGCCCAGGCCCGCTGGCTAGCCAGTGTCATCCCGACCCTACTTAGGGCGGGCGCGGCCCGGGTGTTCGTGACCCTGCGCGATTCGGGGGTCGGGCCATACGCCTCTGAGGGAGTGCTCGCCTCCGCTCGCGCGCTGACGCCGGGATTCTGGTTCAGGCGCCGCCCCAGCTTCTACACCATCCAGCGCCGGGTCGACGAGCGAGCGGGCACGGCAGGCGGCTCAGGCTGCTGAGCCGCGGCGCGCGGGGGCTCTAACTGACGTCCAACCTGGGATAGCTGACCTCTTCCACCAGGAGCTTGATGCTGGCGGCGATCGGGGATGGCAATGAGTGCCCCGATGATGCCGAGCAGGGCGCCTCCGATCAGCACCGCGACGACCGTGATCAGACCGGAGACCTTGACGGTCCGGTTCATCACCTTGGGGGTGATCAGGTAGTCCTCGAGGTTGCGGTAAACGATGTAGAACACAGCGGTGCCCACGGCCACCGGCCAGGAGACGGTCAGCGCCACCAGCGACACGATGATCCCGGCCACGGTGGAACCCACGATCGGGATCAGGTCCATGAAGCCGACGAACACCGACAACAGCAGCGGATAGGGCACGCTGAAGATCTCCAGCCAGATCAGGGTGCCGACCGCCGCGATCACCGAAGTGATGACGTTGCCCAGCATGTAGCCGCCCGACGCGCGCGAACATCTCATCGATCAGCAGGCCGGCCCGGGCCCGGCGGCTGTGCGGGGCCAGCCGATACATGGCCTTGGTGACGCGGGGAAGATCGGCCAGGAAATAGATGGTCAGGATGACCACGATGAGAACCGCTGTGATCGCCCCCACGACCAGCGTCCCGGCACCGACCACCCCGGAGGCGATAGAGCTGGCACCCCCGTCCGACAACGCCTTCTTGACATGGCTCACGATGTGGTACTGCCGGTTGAGGTGACCCAGGAACGAGCTGCGGTTATTCAGATCCTGGAGATAGTGGGGTGCCTCTTTGACTAGCTTGTCCACCTCATCCACCAGGGGCGGGATGGCCACGGCCAGCAGCCCTGCGAACGCGCCCAGAGCGGCCAGCGATACGAGCAGCACGGCCAGGGGTCGGGGCACGCGGTGGCGGTGCAGAAGCGCGACGACGGGCTCCAGACCTATCGCGATGAACAGCGCGAGCGCGATCAACTCCAGGATCTGCCTGGCGTTGACGAGGCTCCAGCCGATGACGAAGGCGGCGCCAACGCCCAGCCCGCCCATGAGCCCGATCCAGAACGGCGAGCGGCGGTTGAACCGAGGGCCCAGCTGCCCAAACTCGCCCTCTCCATCCACGGCGTCAATGCGGGCTTCCCGGTCGAGAAGCAGCTCGCGGTCAGCGGCCGGGTCCTCATCCGAGCCCGACGAGCTGGCGCCCTCGTGGCCGTTCGAGGCGGTGGTGCCGTCCCCGGCCTTAGAGGCAGGGACCTCGCCGCGTCCCGGCTCGGGGCCGCAAGCGTGATGTCCGTTGGAGTGGCCCGGATCCTCGGCCTGCTCGGCACCGGTCCGGTTTCCGGCCGCGTCCAGGCGACCAGGGTCTGAGTCCATTTGGCCTCATAACTACCCCGGATCGGCCCGTCCCGCTCATGCCACCTGCTCGAGCAACGTGGCTCGCAGCGCCTTGCGATCGATTTTTCCCACCGGGGTGAGCGGAATGGCGTCGACGATCGAGACCTCGCGTGGGTACTTGTAGCCGCCGATTCGCTCCCGGGCCCACTGCACGAGCTCAGGACCACTCAGCTCGGCGCCCGGATGAAGCGACACGAAGGCCACGACCTCTTCGCCGTGGACAGGGTCGGGTCGGCCCACCACTCCGGCGGCCTGAACGGCGGGATGCTCGACGAGGGCGTCCTCGATGTCCCGGGGATACACGTTGAAGCCGCCCCGGATGATCAGGTCCTTCTTGCGGTCAACGATGTAGAGATAGCCGTCCTCGTCCTGGTAGCCCATGTCTCCGGTGTGACAGCCAGCCGTCCCGGAGGGCCTCGGCCGTCGTGTCCGGCAGACGCGCCAGTAGCCCCGCATCACCGCCGGGGAGCGGGCGCAGATCTGCCCCACCTCTCCGGCTGGCACCTGCTGGCCCTGATCGTCCAGGATCCTCACCTCGGTTCCCGGAACCGGCAGCCCGACCGAGCCCGAGCGCTCACGCCCCACCGGATTGCTGGAGATCAGCGCAGCGGTCTCGGTCAGTCCGTAGCCCTGGCGGATCGACACCGACGGTACGCGACGGATGAACTGCTCGGCCACGTCCGGGGCCAGCGGCGCCCCGCCCGAGGTCACATAGCGACAACGAGCTGAGGTCGTAGTCCTCAAGCGGCTGGGAGAGCAGAATCTGGAGCATCGAGGGAACCACCGCCGCGATCTGAAGCCGGTGCTCGGCGATCAGCTCCAGGAACGCCTGGGGCTCAAACCAGCGCATGAGCACCGCCACACCCTGCTCCGGAGAGTGCATCCCGGTGATCGTCACCAGCAATCCGTAGGCGTGGGAGAGCGGGAGCGGGATCAGCGACGCGGTTGACGCCCGGGCACGTACGCCGATTGGTGCCCCGCCTGCCCCGTGTAGTGAAGGTTGGAATGGGTCAGCATCACGCCCTTGGACCGGCCGGTGGTCCCACCGGTGTAGAGCAGAGCGGCCAGCTCGTCGTCGCCGCGGGGCACGATTGGCCCGGGCTCCGCTGCCTCCAGCGCCGCTAGCGTGGTGAATCCTTCGACCTCATCGCGAGAGATCAGGTAGCGGACGCTGTCCAGCCCCGGCGGCCGCCTCCTGGACCTTCTCGGCGAATCGGTGAATCGGTGATGACCGCGCAGGCCTCTGAGTCGCGCAGGATGTGCCGGAGCTCCTCCGCCGGAGAGCAGGAATATGGCCGGCGTGACCACTGCCCCGCCCGCCAGAGCGCCTGGTAGACGACGCCCACCTCGGGCGAGTTGGCCATCGTGACCACAACCCGCTCGCCGGGTTCGACTCCCAGCTGCGCCAGCCCGGTGGCCAGCCGCGACGCCCGATCGAACAGCTCACCGCTGCGCGTACCAGCGCCCCTCGAACAGGAGTGACTGGTAGTCGCCCTTGCGCTCGAACGAGCGCTCGGCCGTGGCAGCCAGGTTGTGTTCGCCGATCGCGGTCACCCAGACCCAGGCTACTCAGTCGAGATATTCGTAGGCCGGGAGCGTGAGGAACTCGATCAGCTCCTCCGACAGCGCCACCCGATCAAAGAGCTCCCGGGTCTCCGCCGGACGGCCCGGCCTGCCAGACCTCCTCCCCCACCTCGCTGCCGGATCTTGTCCGTCTCCTCGTCGATCACGCGCCGCACCAGCTCGACCGTCACCTCCTGACCCTCCTCGAGCCGGACGCCATGGTGCACCCACTGCCAGATCTGCGTCCGCGAGATCTCGGCCGTGGCCGCATCCTCCATCAGCGAGTTGATGGCCGCGGCGCCCCGCGCCGGTGAGCCAGAAGGACAGGTACTGAAAGCCGACGTTGACATTGGCTCTGCAGGCCCGCCTCGGTGATCTGGCCAGGGGTGGAGGCCAGGTCCAGGAGATCTGAGGCGCTGACGCGCGACGTCCTCGCGCCGGCGCTCGAGCTGGTTGGGCCGGCCATCCAGTCCGCGCTCGAACACCTCGCGGGCGACCGGGACCAGGTCGGGATGCGCCACCCAGGTGCCGTCGTAGCCCTGGGAGACCTCGCGTTCCTTGTCTGCCCGCACCCCGGCAAGGGCCTGCTCGTTGGCCTCGGGGTCACGACGCGAAGGGATGAGGGCGGCCATCCCGCCCATGGCGTGGGCGCCCCGGCGGTGGCAGGTGGCGGCCAGCAGCTCGGTGTAGGCCCGCATGAACGGCACGGTCATGGTCACGTCCGAGCGGTCGGGCAGCACCATCTCGGGACGGTCGGCGAAGCACTTGATCGAGGAGAAGATGTAGTCCCAGCGGCCCGCGTTCAGTCCCGCCGAGTGCTCGCGCAGCTCGTACAGGATCTCGTCCATCTCGAAGGCGGCGGGCAGGGTCTCGATCAGCACGGTGGCCTTGATCGTCCCGCGCGGTATGCCGGCCGCGTCCTGGGCGAAGCAGAAGACGTCGTTCCAGAGCCGGGCCTCGAGGTGTGACTCCATCTTGGGCAGATAGAGGTAGGGACCGGCGCCGCGCTCCAGGAGTGCCCGGGCGCAGTGAAAGAAGTACAGGCCGAAGTCGAACAGGGCACCCGAGATGGGCTCGGACGTCGACCAGGAGGTGACGCTCGGGGAGGTGCCAGCCCCGGGGACGGACCAGGAGCGTCGCCGGGTCCGGGCCCAGCTCGTAGTGACGGCCGTCCGAGCCGTGGTAGGTGATCGTCCCGTCCACCGCGTCGCGGAGATTGATCTGCCCGGTGACCATGTTGCGCCAGGTGGGGGCGTTGGCGTCCTCCAGGTCAGCCATGAAGCCGTCGGCGCCCGAGTTCAGAGCGTTGATCATCATCTTGCGGTCGGTCGGGCCGGTGATCTCCACCCAGCGCTGGCGAAGGTCCACAGGAGCTTCGGCCACGCTCCACTCGCCGGACCGGATCTCGGCGGTGTCAGGCAGGAAATCGAGCGTTCCACCTTCACGGAGCCTCTCGCGCCGCTTCGCGCCGGGCGTCGAGCAGGTCCCGCCGGCGTCCGCCGAATTGCCGCTCCAGCTCGGCCAGGAACTCGAGCGCCTCCGGGGTGAGGACGGTCCTCAAAGCCCGCTTCCATCGGACCGAGGAGTTGGAGGTCCGGCGCCGAGGCTCATCGCCGGCCATCCTGTCAGCTGAGGGGTGCTCGTTGGCGCGCGCCCAGTCAGCTCGCGGAGTGCTCCGCGCGCTCCGCAATCGCTGCACCTGCTCGAGCGCCCACTGGTACTCGTCGTAGCGGCGCACCGGACGCAGCCAGGCCCAGCCGGGCTGGGCGCGCAGCTCCTGCGGTCCGGTCTGCGATCGCCCGGACGTTGCCGGTCGCGCTGGGGGCGCTCGGTCGCGCTCGGTCGGCGGCTCACCAGCTCGCTGGTGCTCGGCGATGGCGGCGGCCAGGTCGCTGCTGCGGTATCTCCTCCTCGAGCAGGCTCGCTTCCAGCTGCGTTCGCAGAACCAAGAGCTCGCGGGCCGTGGCCGGGCGTGGCCTGGTCACTCGGGCACCCGGCGTAGGCGAAGCGATCCCAGGCCCGGGCAAACGAGATCAGGTTCGTCCGCCCGCCGCGCCGGTGAGCGGCCAGCATCGGACAGATTCCGTCGCGGCGTGTGTAGGCGCCGACGATGATCGGCTCGTCGCGGATGCCCTCGAGCATGGCGATTCGGGTTCGTCGCGGGAGCGCCTGGACGGCGGTCCGCAGATCCTCGATCGTCGCTCGGCGCCTGGTTCGCATAGGGTTTCTCCGCCTACCGCCGGCAGAAGCGCGACTGTAGCCACGCCCGTCGGCTCCGACAACTGAACTCCTGGCTACGAAAGGAAACTTGCACATGAAGCTCGGCGTACACGTCGGCTATTGGGGATTGGGGATGGGCGCCGAGGATCAGCTGGCGGTGGTCCAGGAGGCCGAGCGGCTGGGCTACGACTCGGTGTGGTCAGCCGAGGCCTACGGCTCGGACGCCGCCACCGTGCTCGCCTGGCTGGCCGCCCAGACCAGCCAGATCAGGCTCGGCTCGGCCATCTTCCAGATGCCCGGCCGCAGCCCGGCCATGACGGCCATGACCGCGGCCACGCTCGACCAGCTGTCCGGACGGCCGGATGCTGCTGGGCATCGGCTCATCCGGGCCCCAGGTGGCCGAGGGATGGCACGGTCAGGCGGTTCGCCCGGCAGCTCCAGCGCACCCGCGAGTATGTGGCGGTGGTCCGGCACGGCGCTGGCCCGCGAGCGGGTGGAGTTTCACGGGGAGACGATCGAGCTGCCGCTGCCCGACGGCCCGGGAAAGCCGCTCAAGCTCATGATCGCGCCGGTGCAGGAGCGCATGCCGATCTACCTGGCGGCGATCGGGCCCAAGAACACCTCCCTGGCCGGCGAGATCGCCGACGGGTGGATCCCCACGTTCTTCTCACCCGAGTACGTGGCGGACTTCCGGGCGCTGCTGGAGGAGGGCGCTGGTCGCGCCGGGCGGTCGCTGGAGGGCTTCGACATCGCCCCCACGGTGAACGCGTACGTGTCCGATGACGTCGAGCAGGCGCGCAACCTCATGCGCCCGGTGCTTGGCGCTGTACATCGGCGGCATGGGCTCTCGCAAGCAGAACTTCTACAACAACCTCGTCCAGCGCTACGGCTTCGAGGGTCCGGCGGTCCAGATCCAGGATCTGTACCTGGAGGGCAAGAAGGAGGAGGCGGCGGCGGCGATTCCGGTCGAGCTGATCGACATGGTCTCTCTGTGCGGGCCGCGCGACGCGGTGCGCGACCGCCTGGCTGCGTTCCGTGACGCGGGCGTGGGGACGCTGATGGTCACGCCCGATGGCGTTCACGGCGCGAGGAGCGGATCGCGCAGCTGCGGGCGGTGGCTGAGCTGGCCGCCGATTGAGTCGCAGCTTGCGCGATCTTCCTGGGCGCCTTCGGCGATCCCGGGCACGCATTCCCCATGCTGGCCCTGGGCGAGCGTCTGGCCGCCCGGGGGCACGAGGTCACCTTCGAGACCTGGCAGCGCTGGCGCGAGCACGTGCAGGCGGCGGGCCTGCGCTTCGTGCCCGCGCCCGAGTACCCGGTGTTCCCCACGCGCGAGCGGCCGCTCAAGCCCTACGAGGCGGTGGTCGGCCGCCACGGGGCAGACGCGCCGCAGCCTCGCAGGAGCGCCGCCCCGATGTGGTCGTGCACGACATCCTCACGCTGGCTCCGGCCCTGGCTGCCGAGCTCGAGGGCTTGCCGGTAGCCACGCTGATCCCGCACGTCTACCCGGTGGGCTGGCCCGGGCTTGCGCCCGTATGCCCTGGGTGCCCGGCTGCCCCGGACCTGGGCCGGGCGAGAGGCTCTGGCGGCTGCTGGATCCGGCCGGTCCAGGGCGGGCTGCGCCGCGGGCGCGAGGAGCTCAACCAGGCGCGCGGCCAGCTCGGACTGGCGCCGGTGGACAGGCTGCTACGGTGGACTGAGTCAGCAGCTGTGCCTCGTCGGGACGTTCCCGCCAGCTCGAGTATCCGCGTCGGTGGCCGGACGCGGTGCACGTGGTGGGCCCGCTGCTCTGGGAGCCGCCCTACCACGAGGTGGAGCCGCCGTGGGGCAGCGCACCGCTGGTGGTGGTGGCGCCCTCCACGGCCCAGGATTCCCAGCAGCGCCTGCTCCTGGCCGCGCTGGAGGGCCTGGCCGGTGAGCCGGTGCGGGTGCTGGCCACGTGGAACCGCCGGCCGCCGCCGGTCACGGTGCGCGTCGCCCGCCAACGCGCGGCTGGTGGAGTGGATCTCCTACTCGCGCACGCATGCCCGGAAGCGCACTGGTGATCTGCCACGGCGGCCACGGGACGCTGGTGCGGGCGCTGGCCAGCGGGGCGCCGGTCCTGTGCGTCCCGCATTCGGGGGACATGGCCGAGAACGCCGCGCGGGCCGACTGGGCGGGCGTTGGCGTGCGGCTGCCCTGGCGGCTGCTGGGCCCGCGGACCCTGCGGCTGGCCGTGCGGCGGGCCCTGGAGGATCGGGGCTTCGGGCGCGCGGCTCGAGAGATGGCCGATTGGGCGGCGGGTCACGATGGGGCGATGCGAGCGGCCGAGCTGGTGGAGCAGCTGGGACTGCGCAGCCGCGGCGTCAGTCGCCCCGGTGCGAGCGCACGAACGCGATGAACTCCGGGTCCCCGGACTCGACCACGTCCACCCGCTCGCCGTGGCAGGTGCACAGCTCGACCACCGCGCGGTCTTGTGAGAGCTCGACCGGCTCCCAGGTCGCGCCGTTGAGCGTCCAGTCCTCGAGCTCCCGGATCGTGGCCGGGCGAGGCATCAGGCGGTCGGTTGGCGGCGGCGCCGGACGTCGCAGGCTGGGTTGGCCTGCGCCCACTCGGCGATCTCTCGCGAGCCCTGAATCACGCGTGCCATCGTCCATGACCAGCGCCGGCACCCAGTAGTTGCCGGTCAGCCGCTTGACCTCCCGGCGTCCGGGAGCCACGTTGTTCAGAAACCCGGGCAGGATCCCGAGCCCGTAGGCAGCTTGACCTCGGGGTCATAGCCGGCGTCCTTGAGAGCGTGGTAGGCCGTGCCGCAGGGATGGCCGCCCGGCCGGGGCGCTGGTTTCCAGGTGCCGTAGCAGACGTAGAGCTTCATGTGGACCTCCCGGCCTGGTCGGGATAGCTCTGGGGGTGGGACTCGAACCCACAACCTAACGGTTAACAGCCGTTTGCTCTGCCGATTGAGCTACCCCAGATTATGGTGTCTCGGGCAATGTGGGCCCTTGCCACCGCCCAACTCTAGCGGGAAGCCCGGGCGAACCCTCGAGCGTGGCAGGGCGAGCAGCGCCGACGAGCGAGGCTGGCCTAGAAAGCGCAGCTGGCTTCGTTTTCTACGCCAGCCTCATACGCCTGACAGGCGCCGAGATGTTCAATTCGCGGGCCCGCTAAGACGAAGCTCACACCGCCCGCTCAATCCGAGCATCCAGGGCCCGGATCTCCCCCATGACCTGCTCGCGCTCGCGGGCCAGGTCGCCGATCCCCGGCGTCCGCTGCTCGCGGGCGCGGCGGATGGCCCGCTCCAGCCGCGCGCGCTCCAGCAGGAGCCGCTGCTGCTCGAGCTGCTCGACGGTGACCTCACCGATGCGACCGGCCTGGGCCACGAGCTCGGCCATCAGGTGGGCCAGCTCCTCGTCCTCTTCGGCCAGCCCGCTCAGAGGCATCTCGGTCTGCCCCGCCAGGTGGCGGGCGGCCCGGCGAAGGCGCTTGCTGGTCAGGTGCTCCTCAGGATCGATCGCCTGGAGCACGCGCCGGCCGGCCTGGGGCAGGGCGATGCAGAGAACGAGAAAGGCTCGCTCGGCGCGGACGGCGGGGTCGGTGGGCCGGGTGCCTCGGGACGGGACCGCGACGCTTCGCGATGACACCCCGGGCGCAGCGTCGAGAGGCGCCTTGAGCCTCCCCTCAGACAGGGCAAGACGGTTGGCTATCCGGCGGGGCAACTCCTCGCGAAGGCTGCCGGAGCTGGCCGGTATCTCGAGCACGGGTGCGAGCTCAGCCACCGCGCGGTCGCGGCCCTCAGCGCTCGACACGTCGGCGCGCTCCAGGATCTGCTCGACCGCGAACTCGACAAAGTAGCGTCGACCGCCCGACTCGGTCGCGCAGCGCATCGGCACCCTGCCGCTCGATTAGCTCGGCCGGGTCCTGGCCCTCGGGCAGCGGAACCACGCGCAACTCGAGGCGCCGAGCCCTGGCCAGCTCGCCGGCTCGCAGCATCGCCTGGGCGCCGGCCTGGTCGGAGTCCAGGCACAGCTCAAGCACTCCCCCACTCCCCACCACCCGCTCGAGCTCGGCGAGCTGCTCCTCGGTGAACGAGGTTCCCATGATCCCCACCGCGTTGGTCAGCTCCGCCTGGTGCAGGGCCAGCACGTCCGTGTACCCCTCCACCAGCACGATCCGCCCCAGCTTGGCCGCCTGTGCCCGGGCCCGGTCGATCCCGAAGAGCACGCGGCGCTTGTGATACAGCTCGCCGTCAGCCGTGTTCAGGTACTTGGGTGGCTGGTTGTCCCGCATGGCCCGGGCGCCGAAGCCCAGCACCCGGCCACGGGCGTCTGCGGCGGGAAACATGATCCGCTCGCGGAACCGATCAAAGACGCGCCCCTGCACCGAGTGGGAGCGCTGGACCAGGCCGGCCGCCAGCAGCTCCTCCTCGCTGAAGCCCGCTCGCCGGGACGCGGTCAGGACGCGATCCCACGCACTGGGCGCGTATCCGACCCGAAAGGCGCGGAGCGTCTGCTCCTCAAGGCCCCGACCCAGGAGGTACTCACGGGCCGCCCCGGCCTCGCTCGAATCCCACAGGTATCGGGCGTAATAGGCGGCCGTACGCGAGAGCAGCGTGTAGAGCCGCTCGCGGCGCTGGCGGCGGGCGGCCGCCATGGGATCCTCCGCCTCGGTCTGGAGCTGCACGCCGAGTCGGTCGGCGAGCGTCTCCAGCGCGCTGGTGAAGTCAAGACCCTCGGTCTCCATCAAGAAACTGAAGACGTCGCCCGAGGCCTGGCACCCGAAGCAGTGGTAGACCTTCTCGTCCGCGTTCACCCCGAAGGACGGGGTGCGCTCGTCATGGAAGGGACACAGGCCGAGCCACTCGCTGCCGCCCGAGCGCCGCAGCTCGGTGCGGGCGGAGACCAGCGCGACCATGTCCACGGCGTCTCGCACCCGATCCCGCGAGTCAGCGGTGTAGCGGGTCACGGGGCGAGGGCCGCCGGAGTGCTCAAGTCTTCGAAGACGCGCAGGGAGAACCTGTCGGTCATGCCGGCCAGGTAGTCGGTCACGCGACGCTCGAGCGGCCCGGACGGAATCGAGTCGGGAATGTCCCCCGGATGCTGGCAGTAGTGGTCAAACAGCGTGCGCACCACAAGGTGGATCTTGGCGTGCTCGCGCCGGGCCTCCGGACCCAGGTAGACCCGGTCGAACATGAACGAGCGCAGCTCGGCCATGGCCGGTCCCACCACCGAGCCCTGGACGAACCTCTCCCGCCGGGTGGGAGTGCTCCACGAGATCGTGCACCAGCGTGTCTATCCGCTGTGGCCCGGTGTCGCCCAGCACCGCGATCGGACGCCCGGGGAGCGCGTCGGCGGAGATCACGCCGGCCCGGAGCGCGTCGTCGATGTCATGGTTGATGTAGGCCACACGGTCCATCAGCCGGACGATCTTTCCCTCCAGGGTGGAGGGCTCGGGGGCTCGGCCGGAGTGGCTGAGGATCCCGTCCCGTACTGCCCGGTTCAGGTTCAGGCCGCGCCCCTCTCGCTCGAGCGTGTCGACCACCCGCAGCGACTGCTCGTGATGCTTGAACGAGGAGCCGAAGCGCTCGCGCAGGCAATTGTCCAGGACCTCCTCCCCGATGTGCCCGAACGGAGGATGGCCGAGATCGTGCCCCAGCCCGATGGCCTCCACCAGATCCTCGTTCAGGCGCAGCGCCCGGGCGACAGTGCGCGAGATCTGCGTGACCTCGAGGGTGTGGGTGAGCCGGGTGCGGAAGTGGTCGCCCAACGGGGCCACGAACACCTGCGTCTTGTCCTTGAGCCGCCGGAAGGCCTTGGAGTGCACGATGCGGTCTCGGTCGCGCTGGAACGGCGTGCGCAGACCGCAGTCCGGCTCAGGTGTCTGGCGATCGGCGGGATAGGAGCGGGTGGCCAGCGGCGAGAGATCGCGCTCCTCACGCTCGCTGATCCAATCGGGGAAGCGGGCGGCCACCTCCCCCCTGGGATGCTCGTATCCGGCGTTGAGAAGCTGGTCCGCCACGCTGCGATTCTGACAGCCGCATCCGTTGGCAGCTGGGGTTGTCACGATGTCGAGTCAGCTCGTTCCGAGCAGCGGCCTCAGCCGAACATGGGCGTGGTGCTCGGCCGTTTCGGCGATGGCACGCTCGGCCTGCCGCAGGGCAAGCTCGGAGGCCTCCGGGGCCTCGGCCAGCGGCCGGCCCACGGCGCGCACCAGGAAGCGGTAGGACTCCTCGCCCAGGGGGAAGCCGGACGCCTGGCAGGATTCACAGACCATTCCGCCTGCCGAAGCCGAGAACCCGCGCAGGTTCTCCGTCTCGCCGCAGCCGGCACAGCTCGCCAGCTGGGGCATGATGCCGGCGGCCAGCAGTAGCTTGAGGCGGAAGGCCAGGCCCTGGGCAGCGTGAGCGTGAGCGGGGGCGCAGGACAGCAGTGCCAGCTCGTTGGCCAGCAGGGTGAACACCTCGGGGTGGGGCTCGGAGCTATCAAACAACCGCCCCACCGCGTCACAGGCGCGGGCGGCGGCATCGAGCGTCTTGGCGTGATCGCGCAGGGGGCGATGCGCCGCCACCGTGTCCGCGCTGGTCACGGTATGGAGCTCGCCGCGCCCCTGCTGCAGGACCACCCGGATGTACAGAAATGGCTCGAGCCGGGCGCCGAAGCGGCTCTTCGGTCGGCGGGCGCCGCGAGCGATGGCCGCGAGCCGGCCGTGGTCGGGCGTGTATAGATGGAGGATCCGATCGGCCTCGCCGTAGCGGATGGACCGCAGCACGATGGCTTCAGTTCTCAGCGGGCGGGGCATGATTGTCCCTGTGAGGGCCCCTCCAGGGTCCCGATTTCGGCGCTATACTTTCTGAAGTGATGAAAACAGTCACCGTTTATACAACCGATCACTGCTCGCTCTGCACGAGCGCCAAGACGCTGCTCGACCGGCGCGGGATCGGCTACGAAGAAGTCAATCTGGCACGCGATCCGGACGGCCGGGCAGCGCTACAGCAGCTGACCGGCATGTTCTCCTTTCCTCAGATCGTCATCGACGGCGAGACGATCGGCGGCTTCACCGAGCTCCTGGCCGCCGACCGCGCGGGGCGCCTGGGCGAGCTTCTGGCCGCCTGACCGGATCCCCCGGCGCGGGCGCTCGGCCTGCGCTGGCAGCGCTCACAGACGTAGGTGCCGCGGCCCGCGGCCACGATCTTGCGTACCGGATGAGCGCACACGGGACAGGGCTCCCCGGCCCGGCGATGGACAAGGAAGAGATCCTGGAAGGACCCGCGAGCTCCGTCCACGTGGCGGAAGTCGTCAATCGTGGCTCCCTCAGCGTCTATTCCGGCCCGCAGGACCTCCTCGATGGCCGGGTGTAGCCGTTCCCAGTCCGGCCGCGTGAGCTCGCCCGCAGCCCGTAGGGGGTGGATCCGGGCCTGGAAGAGCGCCTCGTCGGCATAGATGTTGCCCACCCCAGCGATCCGCCGCTGGTCGAGCAGGAAGGCCTTCACCGGGGCCCTGCGGCCGCGGGCCGCGCTCCGCAGATAGTCCACCGTGAACGCCGGCGTGAACGGCTCTGGCCCCAGACGGGCATTCAGATACGCCTCGCTGGCGCTCGCGCCAACCAGCAGGTGGCCGGTCCCGAAGCGGCGGGGATCCACGTACACGAGGCGATGGCC
Source organism: uncultured Solirubrobacterales bacterium (assembly GCA_963838865.1). GTDB lineage: Bacteria > Actinomycetota > Thermoleophilia > Solirubrobacterales > Solirubrobacteraceae > Palsa-465. The sequence goes on from CAWISN010000001.1 coordinate 290,748, forward strand.
GCCGTCGAGATGGAAGTGGACCCTGGCATGCCCAGGCTCAAGGTCAGGGTCGAACAGCAGCGAGCCGGTCATCCGCAGGTGCATGAGCAGGTGGCGGTCACCGGACAGCGCCAGGTGCAGGTACTTACCCGCGCGTCTCACATGCTCGATGCCTACCTCCGACAGCTGCCCGGCCACCACGTCCGGGTCATCCGGCCGCGTCCAGCGGGCGATCCAGGATCCTCACGCGGCGGATGGTCCGCCCCTCCAGGTGGGGCGCCAGCTGGCGGCGGATTGTCTCGACCTCGGGCAGCTCGGGCACGAGGTCCAGCGTACTCGCGGCCCCGGGTGCAACGGCCCGTCCCTGGGGAGGCGACGGCCCGTCCTCTAGAGAGAGCCGCGTCAGGAGCCCAGCACGGCGAGCGAGCGTCGCACAGGGCCGAACACTTGGCGGTCGACGCGGTCGAACATCCGGGGCGGCGCATACTCCTCCAGGACCAACTCAGCGAAGTGGGTGAAGATGTGCAGCGAACGCACACGCTCCTGGGCCGTCCCGATCGGTGCGGTGGCGTCGAGCTGGACGGCGGGATGTCCGTCGACGGTGAGCCGCGCCGCGCTGAGGACGTGGAGCTTGGGCTGACGATGCAGGGCGTCGGCGATCAGCCGCTTGTAGGCATGCTGTATTCGCGCGTACGTGGCGGGGAAGCGGCCGGGATAGCGCCATAGCGAGATCACCGCGCTGTCCGAGCTGACCACCGTGACCAGAGGTGGGTTCTCTGGCGTGGTGATCCAGCTTCGCGGCAGCGCCAGGCGGACCCCACCGGAGGTGATCTGGTGAAAGCCCTGTGGGGCGGCCGGCGCTGACAGCCCGGGCACCGCGGGCGGCCGCTGCCCGCAGCCCGCCAGAACGAGTGCCAGAACCACGGGGACCGCCCAAGAGGAGACGCCGGCGCGCTTCAGCCCTCGCCCTCCCAGTAGTCCAGAGGCTCGATTCGGCCGATCACGCCCAACCCCCTGAAGGAGATCTTGTCCGAGTCCGGGTAGTAGCACATGTCACTCGGGTCACGGCTGCCGTAGGCCAGATAGGTCAGACCGCCCGCTCCCGCCCTGAAGGCGTGAGCCACCCTCGTGGCCGGCGGACGGGCCACCACGGTCCCCGCCCGCACCGGATGCTCCTCGTCGCCCAGCAGCAGTGTCCCCTCCCCCTCCAGGATGACGAACATCTCCTCCTCAACCGAGTGGCAGTGCCGTGGCGTGGACTGCTTGCCCGCCGGCACCACGACGTGACCGAGGCCTGTGGCCACGGAGCCCACGGCGCCGCCCAGATCGCGGCGCGTCGAAGCGATCCGCCCGTGGCCCCAGGGGAATGCCTCAACGTCGGAAAGATTGACAATCGTGGGCGGCCTATCCCCCGGGTCGGGAAGCTCTGGCGGTCCGACCTCGCCCTCGCGCACGAACTGGAGCGGGATCCCGTCAATCGCCCCGGGCTCTGACTGAGCGAAGCGGTTGCCGATCAGCGACAGGCCCAGCCGAGGGAATCCGACGATCTCTTCCTCGAGCCGCGGGCCGAAGGCGAGAACGTCCAGATCCTGGCGGGCATGGACGCTGTGGGCACCCCGGCCGGGCAGATACAGAATGCAGTCGCCGGGGCCGATCTCGGCCGTCCTTCCCTTTTGCCACGAGAGCCCGTGACCGGCCAGCACGTAGAAGAGCTCCTCCTCCGCGCCGTGCTCATGTGCCGGCGTGGACCATCCGCCCGCCGGTATCTGGATACGCCGCAGGCCCACGCCGAGTGCTCCAGCCGCCTGGCCCAGACCCGCCCACCGCCCGCGAATATGCCCGACGGCGTAATCGCGCGCGGGCGCGTCGTCGAAGTGCGTGATGCCCACGCTCGGGGATGCTAGGGCTCTAGACCGGCTGGGAGGTGTCGGGCGCCTGTGCCCGGCGGCTCATCTGGGCCCGCGGATGGGCGTCGAAGTACACGTCGCGCAGGCGCTCGGCGGAGAGATGGGTGTAGATCTGGGTGGTGGCGATGTCGGCATGGCCGAGCATCTCCTGCAGCGAGCGCAGATCGCAGCCGCCGGCCAGCAGATGCGTGGCGAACGTGTGGCGCAGCGTGTGCGGGCTCATGCGATGCTCGAGCCCGGCACTGCGGGCGTGCCGCTGGACGATCTTGTAGAGCCCCTGGCGGGACAGGGCGGCCCCGCGCTGGTTGATGAAAACCCGGCTCTCCTCGCGCAGACCGAGCAGGCGGGGCCGCGCCACGCTCGAGATAGGTGCGGAGGCTGTCGATCGCCTTGGCCCCGACCGGGACCAGGCGCTCCTTGGAACCCTTGCCACGGGTCCGGAGCACCCCCAACTCGAGGTCGAGGTCTGCCAGCTCCAGCGCCACCGCCTCCGAGGCTCTCAGGCCGCAGGCGTACATGGTCTCGAGCAGTGCCCGGTCCCGCAGCGCGGCCGGACTTTGCCCCCGCGGCTGTTCGAGCAGCCGGAGAACCTCGTCCCGGCTGAGCACCTGGGGCAGCCGAGAGCGCGTCCGCGGGGCACGCAGGTCTCGGGTCGGGTCGTGATCGATCAGCTGCTCGCGGCGGAGGTGCCGGTAGAAGGACCGCAGACACGCCACCTTGCGCTGGATGGTGGCCGGAGCCGACCCGGTGCGGCCGTTGCGCCCCTGGGCCAGCTCGGAGACGAACTGGGCCAGCTCGGCGGGAGTCAGGTCGAGCGCGGATAGCTCGTGGCGATCCAGGAACTCCCCGAACTGCTGAAGGTCTGAGCGGTAGGCGTCGAGCGTGTTGCGGGAGAGCCCACGCTCGAGCTCAAGGTGACCCAGGAAGTCGAGCATGAGATCCGTGAGCCGGGCCGGGGCGGTGGCAATCGCCATGCAAGGTATTTCGGCCTGGGCCTCAGCGGTCCTGCCCCGCGGTGGCAGGTCAGAGGCGGCGGCGAGTCAGCGGTCCTGCTGGCGCGCGGTAAGCCAGCCGGATGACTCTGGCGCCGCGCATCAGGCGAGGCCGGATGCCGAGCGCGCGGTAAGCCAGAGCAGGGCAATCAAGGACTTGGCGTCCTGGCACTCGGCGATCGCGTCCTCGAGCCGGTCAAGCGGCCAGCGAACGACCTCGATCCGTTCGTCCTCGTCGGCGGCGGTCTCGGGAGCCGGGCTGAGGTCCTCAGCCAGGTAGAGCCACACGCGCTCGTCCGTGAAGCCCGGGCTGGAATAGAAGACCAGCAGCTCGGTCCACCGGGCCGCCTGCTGCCCGACCTCCTCGGCCAGCTCGCGCTGCGCGGTCTCGAGCGGGGACTCGCCCTCCACGTCGAGCTTGCCGGCCGGTATCTCGAGAGAGGCCGGCGTGTCCACCACCTCCCGTGGCTGTCGGGTCAGCCAGACGAGGTCGTCCTGGAGCGGGAGGATGCCCACCGCGCCGGAGTGCCAGGCCTTCTCCCGCTTGACCTCGGTGCCGTCGGGGTGACGGAACCGCTCGCTGCCTGCGCGGAAGAGCTTGCCCTCCCATTCGATCCGGCGGCCCAGGGATTCCAGCCGCGGGTCATCCGAGCGCGGGCCCTCAGGCTGATCGTTCACTGACCGATCACCGCAGGAGCTTCCTCGAGCAAAGCAATGGCCACCTCGAGCATGCTCTCCAGCGCGTCAACGCTCACCCTCTCCCCCGGCTCGTGGTTGCGCTCGGTGCCGTTGGCCAGGTTGGTGGCGAGGAAACCCGAGCTGATCAGCGCGTTGGCGTCCGACCCTCCCCCGGTGACGATCTGCCGGGGCTCAAACCCGCAGGCCCGCAGCGCCTGCTCGGCCAGGATGACCTGCGGCTCTCGATGCACGGGTTCGGTAACCCTCGAACATCCGCTCCACGGTCACATCCAGGTCACACTCGCCCGCGTTGGCCGCCTCCTGGAGATGGTCAACGAGCTCGGTGGCCAGCTCCTCGGCGCGGCCCTCGGCCAGGCTCCGCACCTCGGCCTCCAGATGGCAGTGCTCGGCCACCACGTTGGCATTCGTGCCTCCTCTGATCGTCCCCACGTTGGCGGTGGTCTCAGGGTCGAGCCGGCCCAAGCGGCATCGCCGCGATGGCTCGCGCCGCCGCCGCGATCGCGCTGCGGCCCTCCTCGGGCCTGATTCCGGCGTGGGCGGCACGACCCCGGACATGGGCCACGATCCGGTAGTAGGTGGGTGAGGCGAGAACGATTTCCCCGATGGCGGAGGCGTGATCGAACACATAGCCGAACGGGCTGTGCAGCCGGCCGGCGTCAAAGGCCTTGGCGCCCCGTAGAGCCACCTCCTCGCAGACGGTGAAGAGAAGCTCCAGCCCGACCTGGGGTGGCGCGTCACCATGGGCGAGGCGGCGGGCCAGCTCGAGAGCCACGGCCACCGCCGCCTTGTTGTCGGCTCCCAGAATCCCTCGTTGGCGTTCTCCCAGCCGCCGTTGACCACCACCGGCTCGATCGGGGCGGTCAGCGGCACCGTGTCCAGGTGAGCGCAGATGAGGACCGAGTGGCCGTCCTGGCCGGGAACCCGGGCCAGCAGGTTGCCCGCGTCTGGATCCCAGCCTCGGCTCCCGCGTCGTCCTCCTCGACGGCCAGCCCCAGGGCCTCGAGCTCGGCCTTGACCCAGTCGGTGCAGGGCCTCTCCTGACCCGACGGGCTCTCGATCCGGCAGAGCGTGGCGAACGTCTCGCCCAGCCGGCTGCGCTCTGCCTCGGTGGTGCGCCTCACGAGGTGGGTGCGGGCGCCCGCACCTCGGGCGCCGCAGAACCTCCGTCTCACCGGCAGATGTCGGACACCGGCTCCTCACGCCGGGAGTGGGCCAGCGCAGCTCCCACGAAGGCGTCGAACAGCGGCGCGGGACGTTCGGGGCGGGACTTGAACTCGGGGTGGTACTGCGAGGCCACGAAGAAGGGATGCTCGGAGGTATCCAGCTCGATCGCCTCGACCAGCCGGTCGTCGGGAGAGGTGCCCGAGCAGCGCAAGCCCAGCCGACTCGCAGCTTGCGCCGAAGGTGGTTGTTGACCTCGTAGCGATGACGGTGGCGCTCGTAGACCACGGCCTCGCCGTAGAGCTCGCGGATGCGAGTGTCGTCGTGCAGCTTGATGGGGTCGGCGCCCAGACGCATCGTCCCGCCCATGTCCGCCATCTCCTTCTGCTCGGGCAGCAGGTCGATCACCGGGAACGGCGTCTCGGGATCGAACTCGGTCGAGTTGGCCCCCTCCATGCCGGCCATGTGGCGAGCGAACTCCGCCACGGCGATCTGCATGCCCAGGCAGATCCCCAGGTAAGGGATACCGTGCTCTCGGGCGACCTGCGCGGCGCGAATCTTGCCCTCGATCCCCCGCCCGCCGAACCCGCCCGGAATGAGGATGCCCCCGGCCTGCTCCAGTCGGCGGGTGACCGCCGGGTCTCCCACCGCCTCGGAGTCCACCCAGTCGATCTCGACCTTGGCGCCGTGGTGAGTCCCGGCATGCTTGAGGGCCTCCACCACCGACAGATAGGCGTCCTCCAGCTGGACGTACTTGCCCACCAGCGCGATCCTCACCGGCTCCTCCGCCTCGCTGGCCCGGCGCGTGATGTCCTCCCACCTGCTCAGGTCGGGCGGAGGGCGCGTCCAGACCGAAGTGCTCGCGCAGGATGAAGTCATCCACGCCCTCGGCCTGGAAGACAAGGGGCACCTGGTAGATGTCAGGCACGTCGCGGGCCGAGACGACCGCCTCCACCGGGAGGCTGGCGAACAGCGCGATCTTCTTGCGGATGTCGTGCGAGAGCGCTGACTCCGAGCGGCACACCACCATGTCCGGCGCGATTCCGATCCGCCGCAGCTCGTTGACCGAGTGCTGGGTGGGCTTGGTCTTGAGCTCCCCGGCGTGGCCGATGTAGGGGACGAGGGTGAGATGGATGAACATGCACCGCCGGCGGCCGACATCAACCGGGAACTGCCGGATGGCCTCCAGGAAGGGCAGCGATTCGATGTCTCCGACGGTCCCGCCGATCTCGGTGATGACGAAATCGACATCGCGAGGACTCCGCCATCAGCCGGATGCGGTGCTTGATCTCATCCGTGATGTGGGGCACGACTTGGACGGTCGCCCCGAGGTAGTCGCCCGCGGCGCTCGCGCCGGATGACCGTGTTGTAGATCCCGCCGGCCGTCACGTTGGAGGCGCGGCTGGTGTTCGCGTCGGTGAAACGCTCGTAATGGCCCAGGTCGAGATCGGTCTCCGCCCCGTCCTCGGTCACGAACACCTCGCCGTGCTGGTAAGGGGACATCGTCCCCGGGTCGACGTTGATGTACGGGTCGAACTTCTGGAGCTGGACGTCGAGCCCCCGGGCGACCAGCAGACGGCCGATCGAAGCGGCTGCTATGCCCTTCCCAAGGGAGGAGACGACCCCGCCGGTGATGAAGATGAAACGGGTCTCGCCTGCGGGCATAGGGCTTTCCTTTGCTCGGAGTCTAGTAGCGCCAACGGTAGCGCGCCGTACCGGACGGGCTGCGTCGCCGCCTCTCGCCGATCGCCTTGGGCGCTCAGGCCGCCTGGCGCAGCAGCTGGCGGGCGTGGCGACCGGCCGCCCGATCGTCCTGGCTGGCGCCGAGCATCCGCACGACCTCGGCCACCACCGCGTCCCCGTCCAGCTGGCAGACGGTGGCCCGCGCCGGCAGGGCGGAGCCCTCCTTGACGATCGTGAAATGCCGCTCGCCGAGCGCGGCCACCTGAGGAAGGTGGGTGATGCACAGGATCTGGCGCCCCTGGCCCAGCTGGCGCAGGTGCTCGCCCACCGCGCGGGCGGTGTGACCGCCCACCCCGCTGTCGATCTCGTCGAACACAAGCAGTGGGGCCTGCTCTCGCCCGCCGGCCGGGGCCCGCCTGCCCGCCTCATCCGTCGCGTCCCCGCCGTGGGCCACGCTAAGCAGCGCCAGCATGACCCGGGAGAGCTCGCCGCCGGAGGCGATCTCCCGCAGCGGACCCGGCCGGCATCCCCGGGTTGGGCGCGATCACCATCTCGACCGCATCGGCACCCCGGGGGCCGCAGCCGTCTTCCCGGGGCTGGACCTGAACCTCGAACTCGGCCTCTGCCATGGCCAGCTCGGCCAGCCGGCCCCGCACCGCGCTGGCCAGCCGGGCGCGCCGCCGACTGCGCGGCTCGGTCAGCGCCGCGGCCAGCTCGTCCAGCTCGGACCTGGACCGGCCCGAGCGCGCCTCGACCTCCTCGATCTCGAACCTCGGCGCGATCGAGCTCGTCCCGCCGCTCGCGGCATCGCTCGGCGTGAGCCAGGACGGCCTCCACCGACCCGCCGTACTTGCGCATCAGCCGAGAGAGCAGCGCCAGGCGCTCCTCCACCTCCTCCAGCCGGCCCGGGCGCCGCTCGATGTCCGAGCCGTAGCGGCGCAGCTCCGCCGCGAGTCCTCGGCCTCATAGCGGAGCGACTCGGACCCGGGCGAGCAGCGGCTCAAGCGCTGGGATCGATGGCGGCAGCGCCCTCTAGAGCGGGCTGGGCGCGGGCCAGGGCCTCGCCGGCCGCCGCCCTCGCCGTCCAGCGCCTCCACCCCCGCGCCGGCCGCCGCCCGGAGCGAATCGAGGTGCCGCAGGCGGCCGCGCTCCCGGGTCAGCTCGTCCCACTCGCGCGTGGCCGGATCCGCCGCCTCGATCTCCCCGCAACTCAAAGTTGAGCAGGTCAAGCTCGCGGTCGCGCGCCCCGGCGAGCTCGCCGAGCGACTCCCTCTCGCCCTCCAGCTCGCGCACGCGCGGCGTACAACTCGCCCACCTGGTCGCGCAGCGAGACGCGCTCCCGGGCCGCAGTGGCGGTCCAGGATGTCCAGCTGGGCCGCGCCGAGCATCAGCTTGCGGTGCTCGTGCTGGCCATAGAAGGAGAGCAGACTGCTCGCCCAGGTCGCGCAGGTCCGCCACGCCCACCGACCGGCCGCAGAGATAAGCCCGGGTGCGGCCGTCCGGCCAGACCCGGCGACCCAGGACGAGCTCATCGGCGTCATCCGGGATGCGATCGAGCACGGGGTGCTCCAGCGCCACCGGCCGGGCGAACACCCCCTCCACGTACGCCTCCGAAGCGCCGGCCCGGACGATCCCGCTTCCCGCCCGCCCGCCCAGCAGCAGGTCGAGCGCCCGGGCCAGCATGGTCTTGCCCGCGCCGGTCTCGCCGGTGATCACATTCAGGCCCGGGGCGAGCCGCAGCTCGGCCCGCTCGACGAGCAGGAGGTTCTCGACGCGCAGCTCGTAGAGCACGCGCGCCTGTCTACCACCCGCCGGGGACGGATCCGGGCGAGCACCCGCGAGCGAATCAGATCCCGGGAGTCGAGCCGCGGCGCTACGGAACGCTGGCCAGCCGCCCGAACTTTTCCCGCAGCCGGTGGTAGAAGCTCGACCCGGGCAGCTGGGCCAGATGGCCCTGCCCGGGCACGAAGCGGATCTCGATGCGCTCATCGGGTGAGAGCACGCACACCGGGCGACCGTCGACCACCACATCCACCGGCTCCTCGCGGGAGCAGTTGCTCACGCTGAGCACATCGTGGGGAGCCACCACCAGCGCCCGGGCGGTCAGCGAGTGGGGAGCGATGAACGAGACCACGAAGCCCTCCACCCCCCAGGCCATCACCGGGCCGCCGTTGGCCAGGTTGTACCCCGTGGATCCGGCCGGGGTGGCCACGGCCAGCCCGTCGCACCGCACACGGCCGATCTCGTCGCCATCCGACCGAGTACATGAGGTCGGCCACGCGCTTGCCGGGCTGGCGATGCATCGAGACATCGTTGATGCCCAGCCAGCGCCCACTGCGCCCCGAGAATTCGATTCCGGGCAGGGCCAGCACGTCGAAATCTCCCGCGAACGCCCGCTCGAACTCCAGCCTGCGCCTGGTCGCGCTCGACCGTGGCCAGGAAGCCGATCTCGCCGAAGTTCACCGCGAACACCGGCACCCCGGTCCCGGCGTAGGTCCGCAGGGCGGTCAGGATGGTCCCGTCGCCGCCGATGGCGAAGCAGATATCGACGTCCAGCTTCATCTCGGCGTCGAGCTCGAGTCCCGGTGCGCGGCGTGAGCTCGTGCTTGCGGGTCTCCTCGGCGTCGAACCGGAGCGTGACGCCGGCCTCGGGACGCCGCGCTCCTCAGCGCTGGCCAGCGCGGCGGCCGGTCTCGGCCGGGCGCCGGTGGGTCATCACGGTGGCGGTGCGCACCGGCGTTCACGGCTCGACCTCCCGGGCCGCCGCCTCGAGATCGTCGATCCCGCCACGCGATCTCTCGGCCAGCCAGACGAACGTCTCCAGATTGCCCTTGGGGCCGGGCAGCCCGGAGCTGGCGTAACCCATGACGGCGGCTCCGAGCGCCTCGGCCGCCTGGCCCACGCTCGAGCAGGGCCGAGCGGCGGAGCGCCGCGCTCCCGGACCACGCCGCCCTTGCCGACCTGTCCGCGGCCGACCTCGAACTGCGGCTTGATCAGGGCCAGGCAGTCGAAGCGGCTGAGCTGCGCACGTCAGCACCGGCCCGAGGACCTTGCGCAGCGAGATGAAGGAGACGTCGATCACGATCAGGTCGGGGGCGTAGGGAAGATCCGCGGGGTCGAGCGCCCGGGCGTTCTTGCGCTCGATAACCGTCACCCGCTCATCCGTGCGCAGCGCGCCAGTTCAGCTCTCCGTAGGCCACGTCCACCGCCACCACGTGCCGCGCTCCCCGCTGCAAGCAGGCAGTCGGTGAAGCCGCCCGTCGAGGCGCCGACGTCCAGCGCCAGCGCGATCCGGCACCGGGACCGGTCCAGCGCATCCAGAGCATTGGCCAGCTTGATTCCCCCGCGCGAGACGAACTCCGGCGGCCGGGCCACCTCGCAGCTGGATGTCTCGGCGGGACGAGCTGGCCCGGCTTGCGGGCCGGCTCTCGCCCCCGACCCAGGCAGCACATCGCCGGCCAGGACGGAGGCGGCTGCCCGGGCCCGTGAGGGGAAGATGCCGCGCTCAGACAGCAGAGAGTCGATCCGGACGCGTTTCACGCCGCTGCAACGGTACGTGAAACGGATCAGGAGTCACCGGCTCCGGCCTTCCGTGAGCTAGATCACATTCAGACGGCCCGGCGAGCGGCAATCATGATGACTGGAGCCCAGGACGGGCTCCCCAAAAGAGACACACATCTCTCCTCCCTCCCTGAGACGGCCCGCCCCCGGCGGGCCGTTTCGCTTAAGGCCCCGGGCCGCGCGCCCGTGTGCGGCCGCTCCAGCGCGGTGATCCGCTCGCCCAGTGCGATCCTCCCTCGCCTCGCGGAGTCCGGAGCGTCCACCCTCCACCGCGGCCAGGACCCGCTCGGCGATCCGCTGGCCGGTGAAGCCGACCTCCTCGTGCAGAAGCTTGGGGGCACCGTGAGTGACGTAGCGGTCGGGCAGGCCCACGCGCATGATCCGCGATCCGCCCAGCCCCGCGCTCGGAGAGCGTCTCCCAGACGGCGGAGCCGAAGCCGCCGGCCAGGACGCCCTCCTCCACGGTGACCAGGAGCTCGTGCTCGGCCGCCAGCTGGGCGGCCAGACCGGCATCGAGCGGCTTGGCGAAGCGGGCATCGGCCACGGTGGCCGAGACGCCCTGGGCGGCCAGGATGTCCGCCGCCTCGAGCGCCTTGGCCACCCCGGTGCCATAACCCAAGCAGGGCCACACGGTCCCCCTCGCGCAGGATCTCCCCGGTACCGATCTCAATCGCCTCCGGCTGCGGAGGGCAGCGGCACGCCCGAGGCCCGAGCCGCGCGGGTAGCGCAGAGCGATCGGCCCGCCGTCATAGCTGACCGCGGTGCGGAGCATGTGGACAAGCATGGCCTCGTCTCGCGGAGCCATCAGCACGATGTTGGGCAGGCAGCGCAGATAGGCGATGTCAAATGCTCCGTGGTGGGTGGGACCGTCGTCGCCCACAAGCCCGGCCCGATCCATGGCGAAACACCACATTCAGCTTCTGGAGGCAGACGTCGTGCACGATCTGGTCGTAGGCCCGCTGCAGGAAGGTGGAGTAGATCGCGGCGACCGGCTTTGCCCCCTGGAGCGCCAGCCCCGCGGCGAACAGGACGGCCTGCTGCTCGGCGATGCCCACGTCGAAGTAGCGCTCCGGCAGCTCACGCTGGAGGATGTTCAGGCCCGTGCCCGAGTTCATCGCGGCGGTGATGCCGAGGATCCGCTCGTCCCGCCGGCACTCACCCACCAGCGCGTTACCGAACACCTCCGTGTAGGCGGGCGGCGCCGGCTTGGAGGGCTTGGACCCGTTCGAGCTCTTGGCCGGCGCGCCGTTGGAGATCGACCCGGGCTTGGCGGCGTGCCATTTCTCCATGCCCTCCAGGCCGCCCTCCTCGGCCGCGGCGAACCCCTTGCCCTTGACGGTGGCGCAGTGCACCACCACGGGCCGCTCGGCGGCCAGCGCATCGCGCAGGGCGCGGCGCACCGCGCGGACGTCGTGCCCGTCGATGACCCCGATGTACGCGAAGTCGAGTTCCTCCCACCACAATCCGGGAGCCCAGAAGGCCTTGATCGACTCCTTGACATGGGGACCGAGTCGCTCAAAGGCTGCGCCGATCCCAACCGGAAGCTTGGTCAGCCCCCCTTCGATGTCCTCCCGGGCATGCCACAGCTTGGGATTTAGGCGCATGCGGTTGAAGTACCGCGACAGGGCTCCGACGTTGGGGGCAATCGACATGCCGTTGTCGTTTAGAAGAACGACGATCGGCGTGCCCAGTCCTCCCGCCTGTGCCACTGCCTCGAACGCCACGCCCCCGGTCATGGCCCCATCGCCCACCACTGCCACCACCTGGCCGTCCGGACCCTGGCCATGACGCATGGCCTCCTTTATCCCGACCGCGTAGCCGATCGCGGTGGAGGCGTGCCCGGCGCCCATGATGTCGTGCTCGGACTCGTGAATGGCGCAGAACGGCGCCAGGCCGCCGTACTGGCGGATGGTGTCGAGCTGGTCGCGCCGGCCCGTCAGCACCTTGTGCGGGTAGGCCTGGTGGCCCACGTCCCAGAGAATCTTGTCCTGAGGGGAGTCGAGCAGCGAGTGGAGCGCGACGGCGATCTCGCACGTGCCCAGGTTCGCGCCGAAGTGGCCGCCTATCTCCCCCACGGTGTTGATGATGTGTTCCCGCAGCTCCTGAGCCACATCCTGGAGCTGCTCGTCGGTCAGGCCGTGGAGGTCCTGAGGCTTGTCGATGGTCTTCAGTATCGGTGGCATCTAGTGGGTCCTGGTGGCGATGAAGTCAGTTATCTGTTCAAGCTCACTGCCCGTGTCTGGCGCCGCGCAGCGGAGCGCAGTCAGGGCTCGGTCCCGGCTATCAGCGGCCAGCTCCTGGGCTCCGTCCAGGCCGAACTCGGTCACGTAGGTCCGTTTCCCCAGTCGCTCGTCGCTTCCCTGTCGCTTGCCCAGCGCATCCTGTGATCCAGTCACGTCGAGAATGTCGTCCACGATCTGGAACAGCAGCCCAAGCTCGGTGGCAAATGCGCTGAATGCTTCGATTGTGGCAGGTTCGCCCTGACCGTCGAGGGCCAGAACGCATTCGACGCTGGCCGCGATCAGCCGGCCCGTCTTGAGTTCGTGCAGCCGCCGGAGCCCCTCGGGGCCCGCCGGGGCGGTCTCCGCCACGTCGATGTACTGGCCGCCCACCATTCCGTCCACGCCGGTGGCGCCGGCCAGCTGGCGGGCCACCGCCAACAGGTTCTCGGCCTGGCCGGCCTGCTCGGAAAGGAGCAGCCGGATGGCCTCGGCGTAGAGCGCGTCACCGGCCAGAATGGCCACGTCCTCGCCGTACACCTTGTGACAGGACGGCTGGCCCCGGCGCAGGTCATCATCGTCCATGGCCGGCAGGTCGTCGTGGATGAGAGAGTACGTGTGGATCAGCTCGATCGCGGCGGCCAGCGGCAGCAGCTGCGTCGGGTCGCGGCCGATCGCGATGGCGGTGGCCAGCGTCAGGACGGGGCGGATGCGCTTGCCCCCGGCGAGCAGCGAATAGCGCATTGCCTCCTCCAGGCCCACCACCGAAGGGTCGGCGGTGAAGCGCAGCCCCTCCAGATAGCGATCGACCTCGAGCCGGAGGTGATCCGGGTAGGCCGGCGCGTCCGGCGGTACCCGCGGGGTAGCCGCGGAGGGCACTAGGAGGCAGGAAGCGGCAGCTGTCCAGGAAGATCGGGCAGTGGCTCAAGCGCCGCGCGCGAGCGCTCCTCCACCTGCGCGCTGGCCTCGGCGGCCAGCCGTGCGCACTCCTCGATCAGGGCCAGTGCCGCCTCAGGCTCGAGTTCTCCTGAGCGCAGCCGCGCACTGGCTTCCTCCAGGCGCAGCCTGAGCTCCATCAGCACGTCGCTCGGCGTCACGACTTAAAGAGGGTACAGCGGGGGCCTGGTTTTCCGCCTCCGGCGTGTTGAGCGGAGGTTACGAAACCGCGTCCAGAGCCTGGTTGACCAGAGCGTCGGCCCGGGCGTTCTGGGCCCGCGGGACGGTCCGCACGCTCCAGCTGGCGAACCCCTCCAGCTGGGCCAGCGCCCGCTGGTGAAGCGGCTTCATGGCCGGGTGCTTGACCCTGTAGGCCCCGGTGAGCTGCCGCGCCACAAGCTCCGAGTCACCCACTATCTCCACCTCGCTCGCCCCCCGGGCCCGGGCGCGCTCCAGTCCGTAGAGCACAGCTCGGTACTCGGCCACGTTGTTGGTCGCCTGACCGATCCTTTGCGCCGCCTCCTCGAGCACCTCGCCCTCTGGGGTGGAGATGACCATCCCAATGGCCGCCGGCCCGGGGTTGCCCCGCGCGCCACCGTCGACGTGCAGGACCAGCTTCAAGGCGTGGGTGGCTACTCGGCCGCCAGCGGCGGCAGCTCGCCGGGTACCCGGTGCCGGCGGCGGTCGCGCAGCTCCCGGTTGCCCCCGGCGGTTGATCCCCGCTCCCGGCGTGAGGCCTTGCGGCGGTCCACGATCACGGTCACGTTCGGATCGTCCGCGTAGTAGGCGGTGAGCTTGTCCAGCAGCTCATCGGCCAGCGGCTCGGGAACCACGCAGTAGATCATCGCTCCGTCCGGATGCTATTCAAGGCCGCCCTCCAGGCGCCATCGAACCTTCGTCCAGCCCATCAGTCGAGGCTGAGTATGCCGCTTTCGTCGGCTGTAGCGTTCGCGTCGAGCTCGGCCGGGTCGAGCTCGTGCAGCTCGCTACCCTGCGCGTTCAGCCGGACTGCGCCCGGATCGTCACGCAGATCGACCTCGTAGCGGTACCAGCACAGCTCCCAGGCCAGCACGATCCGCACCGCCCCGGGCGATGAGTCGACCGGGTGGACCGAGGCCACGGGCAATCCGAGGGAACGGGCGATCCCGGCGATCGTCCGGGCGTGCTCGGAGGAGTTGAACGCCTCCACCGCCGTGGCCATGCGCTGCTCCAGGCTGGCCGGGATGGCCCGGACATGCCGCGGCTCGCTGGCCGGAGAGCGGGGCCGCTCGAACACAACGCGGCGAGTCGGTAGGACCGGCTCCTCCACGGCACTGGCGGGAGGCTCGCCGGCCGGGGCCGGGGCCGGGGCCGGGCGCCGGCGGAGGCGGGAAAAGAGCGGGCGGCGTCGATGCGAGGATGCGTCGCGCCCCTCGTAGCGGGGCACCGTGCCCTCCGGTAGCCAACCCTCGTGCTGGGCCCGGCTAGTGCACAGCTCGCATACGGTGCGCCGCTCGGTTCCCTCGAGGTAGGGGTGCGAGCGCTCACCCCGGAGCAGGGTCCGCCCACACACGTCGCACGCGAGGTGGAGGTCGGCGGCTGGGGTCCGAATGTTCTTGGTGGACACCGGGGTCAAGGTACAGGACAGGCTTAAGCCTTGACCGCCTCCTTATCCGCCCGAGACTCGTCCACCACCTTGCTGGCCAGATGGCCGGGAACCTCCTCGTAGCGGAGAAACTCCATGGTGAACTCGCCCTGTCCGCCCGTGATGGCCCGCAGATCGGGAGCGTAGGAGAGCATCTCAGCCATCGGGACCTCGGCCTTTATCTCGGTGATCCCGGCCCCGGCCGGCTCCATGCCCAGCGGCCGGCCCCGGCGAGAGTTCAGGTCGCCGATGACGTCACCCACGGTGTCCTCCGGGGCGCTGACCGTCACGGTCATGATCGGCTCGAGCAGAACCGGACCGGCCTGCGCCATGGCGTCCTTCATCGCCTGCGAGCCGGCGACCTTGAACGCCATCTCGGAGGAGTCGACCGTGTGGTAGGAGCCGTCATACACGCGCACGCGCACGTCCTTGACGGGATAGCCGGCCACCACCCCCTCCTGCATGGCCTCCACGACACCCTTTTCCACCGCCGGGATGAACCCTGAGGGAATCACCCCGCCCTTGATCGCGTTTACGAACTCAAACCCCTCGCCAGGCTCGAGCGGCTCGATCTCGATGTGGCAGTCGCCGAACTGGCCCCGGCCGCCGGTCTGCTTCTTGTGCCGGCCGTGGGCCTTGGCCGGCTTGCGAATCGTCTCCTGATAGGGGACGCGCGGGGGCTTGAGCGTCACCTCGGCGCCGAACCGGCTCTTGAGCCGCTCAACGATCACCTCGACGTGGACCTGAGAGAGGCCCGCCACGATCTGCTCCCCGGTCTGGGAATCCCGGTGCAGGTCGATCGTCGGATCCTCCTCCTGCAGGCGGCGCAGCGACGAGAAGACCTTGTCCTCGTCACCCTTGCTCTTGGGGGTCACGGCGAAGGCCATTACCGGCGCCGGCAGCTTGATCTGCGGCATGTCGATCGGCTCGTCCCGAGCGGCCAGCCAGTCGCCGGCTTTTGTCTCCTTGAGCTTGGCCACGGCGCCGATGTCACCCGGTCCGAACTCGGTGGCGTGCCCGGTCTGGCCTCCCTCGAAGGTGACCAGCTGCCCGATGCGCTCCTTGGTGTGGCTGCGCGTGTTCAGCACCTGCGAGTCCTGCTTCATCACGCCCTGGTAGACCCGGAACAGGTTGATCCGTCCCGCGAACGGGTCGGCCCGGGTCTTGAAGACGTAGGCGAAGAGCTCCTTGTCCTCGACGGGCTCGAGCGTCACCTCGCCCATCTCAAGGCCGCCGTGCTTGACCGGGGAGGGCAGGTCCTCCACGATCGCATCGAGCAGACGGTTGGTGCCCAGGTTGCGCGTGGCCACCCCGCAGGTCACCGGGAACAGCGCCCCGTGATTGGTGCCCTCCTTGAGCGCGGCCACGATCTCCTCGTGCGAGATCTCCTCGCCCTCCAGGTAGCGCTCCATCAGCGCATCCGAGGATTCAGAGACCTCGTCCATCAGCTTCTCGCGGTGCTCCTGGGCCTGGTCGGCCATGTCATCCGGAATGGGGATCTCCTGGCAGTTGTCATTGGCGGCCCCGTCGTATTGGTAGGCCTTCATGTCCACCAGGTCGATCAGACCGGACACCTCGTGCTCTGACCCAATCGGGATCTCGGTGGCCACCACGTGCTGGCCGAAGGTGGCCTTGAGCGACTCCAGCGCCCGGAAGAAGTCAGCCCGCTCGCGGTCGAGCATGTTGACGAAGACGAGCCGGGCCAAATCCAGCTCGGCGGCCCGCTGCCACATCCGGTTGGTGTGGACCTCTACCCCCATAACCGCGTTGACCACGAACACGGCGGACTCGCACACCCGGAGCGCCGACAGCGCGTCAGCGACAAAGCTCGAATCCCCCGGCGTATCGATCAGGTTGACCTTGCGGTCCTGCCATTCGAAGCTGGATAGCGTCGCGGCGATCGACATCTGCCGCGCCTTCTCATCCGCGTCGGAGTCAGAGACGGTGGTGCCGTCGAGGACCGAGCCCAGCCGATTGACCGCCCCGGCTCCGAACAGCAACGCCTCGTGCAGTGAGGTCTTACCACTACCCCGGTGGCCGACCAGCGCCACGTTGCGAATCCGATCCGCGGGCTTGTGCATGCCAACTCTCCTCTCTCTGGGTCCGAAACCGCGACGATACCGGAGGTGTTCAGGTCGGCGCATGCGCCGACCTGGGCCGGGCCGCATGCGGCCCGGGGGGCCGCGCGTGCATGCACGCGCGGCGGCCGGCGCACATGTGCGCCGGCCCTAAACCGGAACAGACTGTTGCGAATCGGTCTTGTTCTGTCACGCGAATCGGTCTTGTTCTGTCACGCGGCCCGGGCGCATGCTGCTGACATGCCGCGGCACCCAGACGATGAATGCGGATTCACCTCCAACAGGTGCCGGTCAAACCGCAAACTTCCTCTGGACGAGGTGGCCGACCTGGCTGGACGGCAGTTCGGACTGGTTCGCTACACCCAGCTGCGAGCGCTGGGCGTCAGCGAGACCACGATTCACCGCTGGCAGTCCGGCGGCTACGTCCAGCCAAAGCTTCCGCGGGCATACGCCGTCGGACACGGCGCCGCGTCGACTGAGGCCGGCCTCGCTGAGGTCGTTCTGTACGCAGGCCCCCGCGCCATGCTCAGCCACGCAACCGCAGCCTGGTGCAAGGCCTCCTCAAATATCCGCCGAAGCAGATCTGTGTCAGCACGTCCAGAAATGTCGAAGACAGGGCAACGTTCGCGTATTTGGTGCCGCAACCTCGACTGCATGCTCCACAACGGCTTACCCGTCACCAATCCGTCCCAGACGATCCTCGACTTCGCGGCCACCGGCTCGGCGGACCTCCTGCGCTTCGTGCTGGCCAACGCCGATTACAACGAGGTCCTGGATGTGAAGAGGCTCTTGAGCATGATGGGCCGGGGCATCGCGGGATCGGCGGCGCTGAACGACGCGCTGGCGATCCATCTGCCCGAGATGGCGCGCGCCCGCAGCCGAGGCGAGCGGTTGCTTCTCAGCCTGTTCTACGCCGACCACCAGCGCGACCTGGAGCTCCGCGCGGCGGGTTACGTGGTGCTGCGCTACACCGAGCGGCAGCTGCTCGAGACGCCGGCCGCGGTGGCCGCCGACATCAGGCGTTTCCTCTAGTCCAGCTCGCGCGCGAGCTTGACTAGCAGCGGCAGCGTCCGGATTGTCACGGGCGCCCCTGGAGAGTAGGATGGCCCTGGATCACGCACGAAGTTGATCCGGGCGCACACAGGGGCGAGAGGAGCCAAAAGTGATCGGGATAAGGAAGCTACGTCGGCCTGGCGCCGCGATGATCATTGCCTGCGCCGCGCTGTTAGGGGCGCTCGCAGCTCCCGCCTACGCCAAGATCACCTTCACCAACGCAACGCTGCTACATGGCTGGAAGTACGGCAGCAGCGGCGGCTACGCGCGCCCCGGCTATGCGATCGACTCGCTCGGCGTCGTCCACCTTCGCGGTGGGCTGACCAACGGCAGCAGCGGCTCAGAAGCCTTCCTGCTGCCCAAGGCGCTCAGGCCGGGCTACAACATGTACCTCCCGATCTACAACGAAAACAGCCTCGTGATCGCAAGTAACGGCGAGGTCACCTTGAGCGGCCCTTATGTGCACCCATGCTGCGTCTACTCAATCGACGCCATCAGCTTCGTCGCGCAGAGCAGCGCCCACATCAAGTTTAAGAACGCGGCGCTCCTAAACGGCTGGACGGCCGCTGGCTTCGGCAACGCTCGGCCGGGCTACGCGATCGATTCCCTGGGCATCGTCCACCTCCGTGGCGGGCTGGCCAGCGGCACCAGCGGCGATGAAGCGCTCATCCTGCCGCCAGCACTCCGGCCAAGCCACAAGCTGTGGCTTCCGATCTACACGGGCGGAAACAGCGAGGGAAGCCTCGTGATCTCCAGCGGCGGCCAGGTCATCCCGACCGGTCCTGAGGCGGGCAGCTATGCCTCGCTGGACGGCGTCAGTTTCGTCGCGGGCAGCAGCCCAAAGGTCAAGTTCACCAACGCAACGCTCGAAAACGGCTGGAAGTACGGCGGCTCCGGCACGGCTCAGCCGGGCTATGCGATCGACTCTCTCGGCATTGTCCATCTGCGCGGTTCGGTGGCGGGTGGCAGCAGCGGCCACCCCGCATTCGACCTACCCAACGCATTCTGTCCAACTCACGAGCTGACCCCCCCGATCTACTCCTACAGCTTCACCGAGGACATCCTCGGTGTAAGTCCGTTGTATTCCAAGGGGCCCTGCGCTGTCGGCGCTGGGGCGCCTGGTGGTGGTGCTAACTCGAACGTGAGCCACTTCGCCTCGCTTGACGGCATCAGCTTCGTGGCGGGCCAGTGACCTAAACGGTGTTCGGCCGGTGCATACACCGGCCCGCGGGGGGCGCGCATGCGCGCCCCCGGACCCGCGGCACATGTGCCGCGGGTCAAATGAACAGACTTGTCACGAATAGGTCTTGTTCTGTGACTCGTTCGGGGCCCATGCTGCGTGGATGCCGCCGCTCGACCCCCCCGATGCCGGTGAATGGCGATTCAGTCACGGAAGGGGTGACGCAAACGCCAAACGCCGGGTGGCGCAACGAGCCGCTAGCCAGTTCGGACGCCTTCGCGTAGACCAGATCGACGTCAGCCGCGAGACGATTCGGCGTTGGTGCGCGAATGGCTACATGCACCCCGAGCTTCCGCGCGTCTACGCGGTCGGCCACCCTGGACGCTCGACGGAATCGGACCTCGCGGCGGCGGTGCTGTACGCAGGCCCGGGCGCGATGCTGAGCCATGCCACCGCAGCCTGGTGGCTGGGCCTGTTGAAGTACGCGCCCAGACAGATCGTCGTCAGCACCCCGCGACGCGTCTCTGACCGAGAAAACATCGTGGTCCACGGCCGGCGCGACGTCCAGCGGATCTGGCACAACGGGCTGCCGGTCACCGACCCGTCCCGGACGATCATCGACTTCGCCGCCACCGGTCCGCCGGACCTGCTCCGGTTCGTGCTGGCCAACGCCGACTACAACGACGTCCTGGACCAGGCCGCGCTGTCCGAGGTGCGGGCCATTGCCGGCGCTCCGGCGCTCCGGGAGGCGCTACGCATCCATCTCCCGGAGCTGGCGCGGACCCGGAGCGAGCTCGAGGGCCTTCTGCTCACCGTCTGCCAGTCCGAGGACCTTCCGATCCCGCAGGTCAACGTCTACGTCCGGGGCTGGCTGGTCGATGCCTGCTGGCCGGACCGAAGGGTGGTGGTGGAGGTTGATGGTTGGCGCGGGCACCGAAGCCAGGCCCAGCTCGACACCGACCACCAGCGCGACCTGGAGCTACGGGCCGCCGGCTACGTGATTCTGCGTTACACGTGGCGTCAGCTGGTCCAGACGCCGGCCGCGGTGGCCGCCGACATCGCCCGTTATCTCTAGTCCAGCTCGCCCTGGAGCTTTGAGCGCAGTCGCAGCACCGCCTTGGTGTGCAGCTGCGACACGCGCGACTCGGTCACGCCGAGGACCTCGCCGATTTCCCTCAGCGTCAGGTTCTCGTAGTAGTAGAGCGCCACGACCAGCTTCTCACGCTCCGGCAGCGCGGCGATGGCGTCGGCGATGCGGTCGCGCAGCTCTGACTGGTCGACCAGCTGCTGGGGGTCGGGGGCATCCCGGTCGGGCAGCGTGTCCAGGAGCGAGACCTGGTCGCCCGTCGAATCTTGGACGTTCCAGAGCTCGTCCAGGGCGACGATCGTGGAGTTGGAGATCTGAAGCAGCGTTTCCTGGAACTCATCCACCGCCACGCCAAGCTCATCGGCCATCTCCTCGTCGGTGGGAGCGCGCTGGAGGCGGGCCTCGAGCTTCATGTTGGCCCGCTCGATCTCCCGGGCGCGGGCCCGAACAGAGCGGGGAACCCAGTCCAGGTTGCGCAGCTCATCGATGATCGCTCCCCGAATCCGGGTGATGGCATAGGTTTCGAACTTGATCTCTCTTGAGAGGTCAAAGCGCTCGATCGCAGAGATGAGACCGCCGAGCCCGTAAGAGATCAGGTCGGCTTCCTCCACGTGCCCCGGCAGCCCCGAGCTCATGCGGCCGGCCACGTACTTGACCAGCGGCGAGTAGGCCACGACCAGCCGTTCGCGAGCACGCTCATCGGCGGTCGCCTTGTAACGCCGCCAGAGCTCCTGAAGCTCGATCGCCTTGACGTTTGTCTCCACAGTTTCCCCCGCCAGTCTTTCTATGCCCGAGGATGAGCGCGCGCGTACGCTGATTTCAAGCGGCCCGACTCTACCCGAGTGTAGACCTGGGTAGTCGAGATGCTTGCGTGGCCAAGCAGTTCCTGGATGGAGCGCAGATCGGCCCCGCCCTCGAGCAGGTGGGTGGCGAACGAGTGGCGCAGGGCGTGGGGATGCGCGTCGATCACGGCCGGCGAATGGGCCGCCGCGGCGCGAGCCCAGCTGTGCAGGCGGCGCCGGACATCGGAGGTGGAGAGCGGCCGGCCAGACTTTGAGACGAACAATGTCCTGTCCGGGGCGTCTGGCCCGGCCAGGCCGGGACGGCCCTTGGCCAGATAGCGCTCCAGCGCTCCGCGGGCGTGCTCGCCCACCGGGACCAGCCGGGTCTTGTCGCCCTTGCCCTGGACGCGCACGGTCTCGGAGTCGAAGTCCAGCGCGTCCAGCCGCAGCGACACGAGCTCCTGGGCTCTGAGACCCGATCCGTAGGCCAGCTCGAACATCGCCCGATCGCGGAGCGCCAGCGGGTCTGCGGCCGGAATGCGGTCGAGCAGCGCGGCCACCTCGTCCGGCTTCAGGACCCGAGGCAGGCGCCGCGGGCGCTTGGGAGAGTGCAGCAACTCAGCCGGGTTGTCCTGGCGGCCTGCCAGCTGAACCTGCACGCGGAACATGCCCCGGAGAGCGGCCAGCTTGCGGGCCACTGTCGTCGGGCTGTTGCCGCGCTGCGCCAGCACGGCGAGGTAGCGGCGCAGGTCGCGCACGGAGACGCCACCCGGCTCCAGCCCGTGCTGACTGGCCCAATCCGCGAACTGGCCGGCGTCGAGGGCATAGGCCTGGCGCGTGCGCGGCGCGACTGCACGGCGCAGGAGGTCCTGATCGAAGGCACGGAGGGCATCGCTCCAGGCCGGTGCGAACATGGTGGGACGCCTATTCGCCGCCCCAGGCCGCTTGCCCTGCCCTTGGCCACGGTATGCGGCCGGTCTAGGCGACGTTGACCAGGGTGCCGACGGGGGTGTAGGGCCACACGCGACTGGCGTCGGCGTAGCTCATCTCCACGCAGCCCAGGCTCTGCGGAGAGCCGTACTGGGCACGCAGGAAGCCGTGCAGGGCGTCACCCCCGTTGAAGTAGCTCACGTAGGGGATCCCGGGATCGCTGTAGTGGCTGCCGTCCGGGTTGGTCCCGCTCATCGTCGTGACCCGCAGGTGCTCGTACACCGGGAAGGTGCCCTGGGCGGTCGGTGCCTGCGGGATTCCCGTGTTCACCGGCACAGTGAGCACGCTGTGCCCGTTGTGCCACAGAGTCAGCGACTCAGGGCTGCCCTCGCTGACCATGACGTAGGTGTAGCCGAACGTGGAGGCCTGGTGCCCGACCGCTGCGTTGATCAGGTAGTGCCAGAGCAGCGGGTTGCTGAGTCCGACCGTGGCCAGTCCGTGGTCGCCCTCGAACGCCATCACCGCTCCCTGCGTCATGGTCCCGGACGCGCCCGGTGACCACTCGTTGCGCAGCGGCGCCGGCACGTTGCCGTAGCGCCAGGAGAAGCTGCCTGACGGCGGATTGATCGCCGCGTGCTCCTGGGCCCACAGGTTGGGTGCCACGGACGGTCCGTTGAAGCTGAGAGGCAGATAACCGAGACTGGCCAGGAGCTGCTGGAGCCGCAGCGTTTTTCCTGCCGGGACGGTCCAGCTGGCGGTCGACTCGCTCGCTGCCCACGATTCTGACCCCGGCGGGCAGCGGTACCCGCACATCCGCCCCCAGGCCGTAGCCATATCCCTGAGGCTTGAAGACGATCGTGTGGCTTCCCACCTGCTGCCAGGTGCCCTGGGTGGCCGGAAGGACCGGCGGGCGCGACCGGCCGAGCGCGGCGCTGACCGGCTTGGAGAAGGTGAGCGCGATCTGCGTGTGCGGATGGATGGTCGTCCCAGGCGCCGGGCTGGCCACAGCGGCGGTGGCCGCCCCGGCCGGGAACCAGCTGACAATCTGGGCCGGCGCGGTCTCCCAGGCAAGCGGAATCCCGGCAATCCAGATCGAGCCCGCCACGCCCGTGCGATCCAGCGTGACAACGCTGGTGGGAGCGGCCAGAACATGCTTGACCAGCCGATTGGCGGCCGGGCCATATGCGATCGCGCTGACCGGTCGACTGAAGTGCACACGCAGAGGGATCCCGCCCTTGAGCGTGAGGTAGCTCTGGGTCAGGTGGGCCACCGGCGTGTGCACGGTCAGCTGCGAGGCGCTGAGGCGCGCCGGTCAGCCAGCGGATCCAGCCGGGACGCCGGACCACGACCTGGATCGAGATTGTCTCTCCGGCCCGGATCCGTTCCCGGGGCCAGATCCTGTTCCCGCGGAGAACGACCGGAACCCGCTGGCTGTGGGGGCCGGTGACCGCAACCACGCTCTGGACCTTCCCGCCCCCCAGCGGCATGTTGACCTTGGCCAGAGCCCCCGGGTCGCTCACCAGGCTCGCTGACGAACTCGCCACGACTGCGAAGCCGGCAGCCACTGCGAGCAGGACGGCGACGAGGAGCCCGAGCACAACAAACGGGGCCCGCCGTCGCCGGCGGCGGTAGTACCGGGGTGGCTCTGCGCCGATGAAGCCGCCGCGGCTTGATGGTCGCTGAGAGACGATTGCCACTTGTGCAAAAAAGGTACAGCCTCTACCGGGCGCCCTTGCAATTTGGGATGAGGGCCCTCTTAGAGTGCCCGGGGGCCCTAAATGGTGACTGCTCCGTCCGAGGCGCTTGAGACCAGCCGCGCGTACTTGGCCAGGGCTGGCCCCGGATAGGACTTCTCCGGAGGCACATAGCCACCGGCTCGTGCGGCCAGCTCCTCCTCGGAGAGCGACACGTCAAGGCGACGGTTGATGACGTCCAGGGTGATCTCGTCACCGTCCTGCACGAGACCGATCGGGCCGCCGCGCACCGCCTCGGGGGAAACGTGGCCCGCCATCAGCCCGCGGGTGGCCCCGGAGAAGCGACCGTCGGTGAGGAGCGCCACCTCCTCCCCCAGGCCCTCGCCCACCAGGGCCGCGGTAACGGCCAGCATCTCCCGCATTCCCGGACCTCCGGCGGGTCCCTCGTTGCGGATTACCAGCACGTCCCCGGACTGGATTATCTGCTCGGTGACGGCCTGCATGGCCGCCTCCTCGCCCTCGAAGACGCGGGCCGGACCGGTGTGTCGAAGGCGCTCGTGCCCGGCCACCTTGACCACGCAGCCCTCCGGCGCCAGATTGCCGCGCAGGATGACCAGACCCCCGGTGGGCTTGATCGGATCATCGAGGCTGCGCACAACCCTCTGGCCCTCGGTCTCGCTGGCCTCCTGCGCAATCTCGCCCACCGTCTGACCGGTGACCGTGTCGGCGCCCTCATGCAGGCATCCCGCTTCCTTGAGCCGCTTGAGCACCAGCGGCACCCCACCGGCCTCGTACAGGTCCGGGGCGACATATTGCCCCCCGGGCTTGAGATCACAGAGCAGCGGAGTCCGCTCGCTGATGCGGTCGAAGTCGTCAATGCTGAGCGTCACGCCCGCCTCACGGGCCACGGCCAGGAGGTGCAGTACGCCGTTGGTCGAGCCGCCGCTGCAGGCAATCGCCGCGATCGCGTTCTCGAGACTCTCGCGCGTGACGACGTCACTGGGCCGCTGACCCCGCCTCAGAACGTCCATGATGAGGGCCCCGGTCCGACGGGCCACATCGGCCTTCCGGGGATTCTCCGCCGGCACCATCGAGAAACCCGCCGGGCTGATGCCCAGAACCTCGAACGCCATGGCCATGGTGTTGGCGGTGAACTGCCCGCCGCAGGCGCCAGCCCCGGGCGAAGCGGCCGCCTCGAGCTCGGCCAGCTCCTGGTCGGTCATCCTGCCAGCCGCATGCGCACCCACAGCCTCGAAGACCTCCTGGATCGTCACGCGCTCGCCCTGAAAGTTGCCGGGCATGATCGATCCGCCGTACAGCATCAGGCTTGGCAGGTTCAGGCGGCACAGGGCCATCACGGTGGCCGGGATCGTCTTGTCACACCCGCTGATGGCCACCACCGCATCGAACATGTGGGCGCCGACCACGAGCTCGATCGAGTCGGCGATCACCTCGCGGCTGGGCAGGGAAGCCCGCATGCCGGGAGTGCCCATCGTGATGCCATCCGAGATCGCGATGGTGTTCAGCTCCATCGGGGTCCCCCCGGCGGCGCGGATGCCCTCCTTGACCTTGGCGGCCAGCGCGCGAAGGTGGAAATTGCACGGCATGGTCTCGATCCAGGTGTTGGCCACCGCCACCAGAGGCTTTGCCAGCGCCTCGTCGTCGTAGCCGATCCCTTTCAGGTAGGCCCGGGCGGCGGCCCGCTGGGGACCATCCGTCAGAGCACGACTGCGGTGCTTGGGGTCGAGCGCGGGCATGCCGGCGCCAGATGTGTGCGGAAAAACGTCGCCGGAGACTGCCCGGGCCGCTCAGGCAAGGAGTCGCGGCGGCGCGGGCATCCGGGCGCGCTCCCACTGCTCGAGGCGCAGGAGGTCGCGCCTGACCTGTTCGGGCTCGAGCTGCCGGCCCGGAAGATGCATGTTGGCCACCCCGATCACCCGCTGCTCATCACCGGTCAGGGCCATCCACTTGGCCAGAACCTCGTCGGCTTCGGGTAGCCGCCCGCTGCCATAAGGTCGGCTCTGGTCCTCGAAGGTGACGCAGTACTCGCCGAGCAGACGGCGCGTCTTGGGCAGGTAGGCGATTATCGGGCGGTGTGGGTAGAGGAGGTAGGCGCACCGGTCCTCGGCGCGGCCCCGACCGCGGGCCGGCGCGGCGGAGCTCCACACTCGGATGAAGCCGAGGTCACGGTACATCTCCCATTCCTCCTGGTTGACGCAGGAGCGAAGCAGAGCCCTGCGCCCGCTGCTCGGCGCGCCGCTCGCGCCCCGGGTCATAGCCGGCCAGTCCTGGAGACGGGCGCGCGCCCGAAGCCGTCGGCTATGCCAGCGGGCCGCCACCCGAGGCGCGCACAGGTCGGCCACGAGCACGAACAGGATCACCGCCGCTGCCGCGAGTGCCAGCAGCAACGGTTGCCCGTCCTAGCGGCCGCCGGCCGCCCGCGGGAAGAAGATCACCCGGTCGGCGTCGGCCGGGATGTCCTCAAAGCGGCGGACCATCAGCGACTCGACGCCGACCGACGTCCACCGACACCGGCACAGCGGCCCACAGTCCCTCGTCGAGCTGGCGCCGGAACTCCTCCACCAGGCGTTCCTGATCGAGCCAGCACTTCAGGGTCACCCTCTGCGATCAGGACCTCTCCATGGCCCGGCTTCATGCGCAAGAACCGCACCTCCCCGATTATGTCAAACGACCTGCGTGGTTGGCGGTGCTCAGCCTCGCTGAGCACCGCCGGACTCGAGCCTGTGGCCGCTCGCCGGATAGGCCAAGGACGTCGACCGGGCCGGAACCCTGGCCGATGTCCCGCAGGCCATCGCGGACGGCGCCGCCGGCCATCTCCTTGGCCGTGCGCGCGGCAGTCAGCGGATCATCGCCCCAGGCCAGCCGCGCCGCCAGCACGGCCGAGTGCGTGCAGCCCGAGCCGTGGGCCGCGCCGTCCGGCGTGCCGGGGCCCCGGAATCTCGACGAAGCCGATGGCCGTCGAAGAACAGGTCGACCGGCTGCTCGCGATGGCCCCCCGTGAGAACGACGATCCGCGGGCCGAGAGCATGGACCGCCCGCACGAGCTGCTCGGCGCTCGCCTCGCGCGGGCGGCTGGGCGCCGGACCGCGGCCAGCAGCGCTCGGGCCTCGGGCAGGTTGGGCGTCGCCACCGTGGCTCGGGGCATGAGCGAATCGATCAGCCCGCGGCGCGCCGAGGGCACCAGCAGCTCGGCACCGGACTCCGCCACCAGAACGGGGTCGAGCACCACCGGCGTGCCGGGTGCCAGGAGGTCCAGGGCTCGGCCACGGCACGGATGGTCTCGAGGTCGCCGAGCATGCCGATCTTGGCGGCGTCCACGCCGATGTCGTCCTGGACAGCTTGGACCTGCGCCACGATCACGTCTGGGGGAATGCCGTGAACCGCCGTGACTCCCATCGTGTTCTGGGCCGTGATGGCCGTCACCGCCGTCATGCCGTGGACGCGGCAGGCGGCAAACGCCTTCAGGTCGGCCTGGATACCCGGCTCCTCCGCCAGAATCCGAGCCGGCGATCGAGAGCACATGGGGTACCGGCGCAGGCATGGTTCATAGGTAAGCAGGGCCGACGGTGCCGTCCTCACGGGAGGACCGCGAACCTCCCACCCGCCGCCCGCCGAACGTATCCCTCGAGCTCCAGCTCGAGAGAGGATCTGAAGGGCTCGATCCGCCGGGAGCCCGATCTGGGTCAGCGAGGCCGGCGTGTCGTGGCCCGAGGCGATGGCGTCCAGCCAGCGCTGGAGCTCGGGATCGAGGGGAGTTCGGACGTCGGCGCTGATGTGCGAGCGCTCCGGCGCCGTAGAGGGCATCGAGCACGTCCTGCGCGCCCTGGATAAGGCGGGCTCCTTCCTTCAGGAGCCGATGTGGCCCAATCGCCTGGGATGAGGTGATGCGGCCGGGCACGGCGCCCACCGCGACCCCCAGGCGGCTGGCCCAGGACGGCGGTGAGCAGGGCGCCCGACCGCTCGCCCGCCTCCACGACAACGATCATCGTCGCAAGGGCGGCGATGATCCGATTGCGAGCCGGAAACATCCACCGCCACACGGAAGTGCCGGGGCGGCAGCTCGGACAGCACGGCTCCGCTGGCCACGATCCGGCGCGTGAAGCCAACGGTTCGAGGCGGGATAGGACCGGCTCGGCGCTCCCGGCCAGAACGGCCACGGTGGAGCCGCCCGCGGCCAGCGCGCCCTCGTGGGCGGCGGCATCGATGCCATGGGCCATCCCGCTCACCACCGTCAGGCCGGCTGCGGCCAGACCGCGACCCAGAGCGCGGGCCACGTCCAGCCCGTACGCGGAGGGGCGTCGTGTCCCCACGACGGCCACCGGATCGCTCCCGGCCATGCGCACGGAAACGGTCGATGCCGCCGGCGACGTGCAACACCGCCGGTGGGCTGGGCAGCGCCCACAACCGGCTGGGATACGAGGGATGGCAGCGGCAGATCAGGTCGAGCCCTGCCTCCCGAGCGCTTGCTGCGGGCTTTCCGGGCGTCAAAGCGCCCAAGCTGCTCCTCGACCCGGGCCTGGCGCCGTCCTGCCACCGAAGCGATCAGCTCGGCGTCTTCGAGCGCGAGCAGGTCGTCCACCCTGCGGCCGGCGCGATTCAGATGCCCGGCCAGGACGCAGAGAAGCCAGGGGCGGCGCAGGCAGATGTCGCACGCCGTGGGGAGAGCATCGGCACTCATGCGGCGATCGGCTCCTGCGTCGCCGCACGTTGCCGCAGGCTGAGCGCGGTGAAGACATCCTCGGCGTTCACCCCGTCGCGTCCCTCGAGGTCGGCGACCGTGCGGGCCACGCGCAGCACTCGGTGACGACCGCGAGCGCTGAGCGCACCGACGGCGTAGGCCCGGGCCAGGGCCTGCGCGGCGCCGGCGTCGAGCCTGACGTGGCTGGCCAGCAGATTGGGGCCGACCTCGCCGTTGCAGCGCAGACCCGTGCCCTGAAGCCGGGCTCGCTGGCGCTCCCGAGCCAGCGCCACGTGGTCCCGCTCCGCCGGTGAGCTCGTCAAGGGGGCGTTCGTCAGGTCCGCCTCCGACGGGCGCTCCACGGTCACGAGCAGGTCCATCCGGTCAAGCAGCGGACCGCTCAGACGGCGCCGGTGTCGTCTGAGGTCGGCCTCCCCGCAGCGGCAGCGGTCCCCCACCCCCGCGAATCCGCAGGGACAGGGATTGGTGGCAGCCACGAGGATGAACCTGGTGGGAAAGACGAGCGCCTGCTGGCGGCGCACGATCGTCACCTGACCGTCCTCCAGGGGCTGGCGTAGAGCCTCCAGGCTGGGACGCTGGAACTCCGATAGCTCGTCAAGGAAGAGGACGCCGTGATTGGCCAGGGTGGCCTCTCCCGGCCGGGGTGGGGAGCCTCCGCCCACCAGACCGGGGGCGGAGATGGTGTGGTGGGGCGCCCGAAAAGGCCGCTGGGTGATCAGACCGGCGCTGTGCAGGCCGGCGATGCTGTGGATCCTTGTCACCTCCACCGCCTCGTCCCGGCTCATGGGCGGGAGGATCGATGGGAGGCGACGGGCGAGCATTGTCTTGCCCGTTCCGGGAGGGCCCTCCAGTAGGAGGTTGTGGCCGCCGGCGGCGGCGATCTTGAGCGCCAGCAGAGGCGTGCGATGGCCCCGCACGTCGGCCAGGTCAGGTTCGCCTCCGGCGGTGGCCTGCCGGACCGGCCCGATGCGCAGCGGCCTGGGAGCGGCACCCATCACCACGTCGGCGGCCTCGCGCAGCGTCTTGACAGCCACGACTTCCAAGCCAGGCACGAGGGCTGCCTCCTCCGCGCGCTCCACGGGCACGATGAGGCGAGCCAGCCCCGCTCGTCCTGCCCCCTCGGCCACGGCCAGCGCTCCCGGCGAGTCGCGCAGCTCACCACTCAGCGAGAGCTCTCCGAACACGGCATAGCGCCCCAGCTCGGGGATCGAGATCTGCTCGCTGGCGGCCAGGACCCCCAGGGCGAGTGCAGCGTCGAATCCCGGGACCGGCCTTGCGCAGGAAGGCCGGCGCCAGATTGGCCGTGATCCGCAGCTGGGGAAATCTGAAGCCCGAGTTGAGCACCGCGGCCCGGATGCGATCCCGGGACTCGCGCACCGCGATGTCGCCCAAACCGACGATGGTGAACGTGGGCAGACCGGACTGGATGTCCACCTCGACCCAGACCTGCCGGGGCTCCACGCCGTCAATGGCAAACGTGGCCAGTCGCGCCAGCACACCAGCTGACGCTACGCCGTCTGCGCCTGACGCGTGGGTTACGCCGCGCCTCAAAACTGCGCAAGCCCACTCGGGTCGGTTGCGCAGACTTGTCACGGCGCGTGACACACCTGTCACGCGATGGCTCCTAGCGTGGCGGACATGAATGGCCACGGCCATCTGGCCCCAGGTAGCGACCGCCGCCAGCGCCTGGGCCGGCTGGGCGAGGCGCTGGCCGCCGAGCATCTGGAACGCCGTGGCTTCACGATCCTGGATCGCAACTACCGGACCCGTTGGGGCGAGCTCGACCTCGTGGCCTTCGACGGGCGAGCAATCGTCTTCTGTGAGGTGAAGACGCGACGCGAGGGGAGGCCCCGCGAGGGGGCGGCGCGCGAGGGCGGGGCGCGCGGCGGCGCGACCCCGCTGGGCTTGGTGTCGCCGCTCGAGGCCGTGGGCCCGCGCAAGCAGGCGCGGGTGCGCCGGATGGCGGGTTCCTGGCTGCGCGATCACCCCGACCATCCGTACGCGGCCACGCTGCGCTTCGACGCCATCGGGATCACGTGTGACCGTGCCGACCGGCTGGTCAGCCTGGAGCATCTGGAGGGCGCGTGGTGAGGGGTGGGCGGGCGTGCGGCGGCGGTGGGCGGGCGCGCGGGGGGCGTGCGGCGGCGGTGGGCGGGCGCGCGGGCGTGGGCGTCTGCGTGGGCGTGCGGCGGCGGTGGGCGGCGGGCGCGGGCGGGCGCGGCGGCGGTGGGCGGGCGCGCGGGCGTGGGCGTCTGCGCGGGCGTGCGGCGGGCGGGCGTGAGGCGGCGGTGGGCGGGCGGCGGGCGCGCGGATCACACCACTGCAACTCCACAATTCGACTTCTTCTCCGAGCGCCGCGTGGAGCTATGGACGCCATACCGCCAAAGCTTCACTCGGCGCGCCAGCTTCTGCGCGCTTTGTGTACGCGCCGCGGCCGGCAGCCCCGGCTCAGCCGAGCGCCAGCTGCTGGTAGGCGGCCGATTGGAAGGACAGGCGATGCAGCGGGGAGACGCCGAGGCGCTCGATGGCCTGACGGTGCTCGGGCGTGGCGTAGCCGACATGGCTCGCGAACTCCCATCCCGGATGGGCCACGTCAGCCCGGCGCATGTAGCGATCGCGCGTCTCCTTGGCGATGACCGACGCCGCGGCGATCGCTGCGCTCGTGGCGTCTCCGCCGACCACCGCCCGCTTTGCATGCTCGAGACCGGGGAGCGGAAAGCCATCACTCAGGCAGATGCAATCGGGACAGGCGACCTTCCTTAGAGCGTCATGGAGCGCGGCCAGGTTGGTCACGTGGAGTCCACGGGCATCGATGCCCGGGGCGCAGCGAGAGACGATGGCCACGCGGCAGGCCAGCCGCAGGATCAGGGGAAACAGCTCAGCCCTCTGCTCGTGGGTCTGCTGCTTGGAGTCATTGAGGGCGCCAAGGATCCGGACCTCTCGGGTCCCGATGCGGTCCAAATCGAACAGCACGGCCGCTGCCACCAGAGGTCCGGCCAGCGACCCCCGGCCTGCCTCATCGGCCCCGGCGACGTACCGGACGCCCAGGGTACGATCGAACTTGAACAGCCGGGTCGCCGGCCTTGCCCGGCGCCTGGACTTGGTCCTGGCCCGAAGCCGGCGCGGAGCTACCTCGTCCTCAGAGGAATCCGATTCGATCTGGGGGCCAATAGGTGAAGAAGGCGACACCGATGATCCATTTGTCCGGCACCGGTCCCCAGAAACGGCTGTCATCGGAGGCTCCACGGTTATCGCCCATCATGAAGTAGTCCCCGGGCGGAATCTTGATCGGAGTGGGGAAATTGCAAGAAGCTCCCCCGCCGCACGACAGTATGTAGGGGTCCTTCTCGGGCACACCGTTGCGATACACGTGGCCGTCGATGATCCGGATGGTGTCGCCCGGACCACCCACCACCCGCTTGATGAAGGTCTGGCTGGAGGCGCGGGACGTCGGCATGTCACACGCCTGCGTATGGCCAGCTCCCTGGTTGCTGTCGCCGCATTGGGGGGTGGCGGAATTCGCGCCCACCGGAGGGTGGAACACCACGATGTCGCCCACGCTGGGGTGATTGATCAGGCGGTTGGCCAGGATCCGCTGGCCAACCTCCAGGGTGGGGACCATCGATGGGCTGGGGATCTTGTACGGCTTGACGATGAAGGCCTGGATCAGCAGGGCCAGCCCGACGGCGACACCCACCGTGACTAGAAGCTCGAGGATCGATTTGATCGCAGACTTGGGCTGACTTGGAGTGCCGGACTTCAGGCTCACGCGTCCCGCCCACGACTATTCGAGGTGCTCACCACCGTCAGGAGGCTAGAGCAACCCAGACTCGTTGCCATCCACCGCCGAGCTGCCGCCAGTTCGGCCACCGCGCCAGGCTAGAGAAAGCCGACGCGGTCGGGCGGCCAGTAGGTAAAGAACGCCTTGCCGATGACCCAGGCTTTGGGGACCGGGCCCCAGAAACGGCTGTCATCGGAGGCGCCCCGGTTGTCGCCCATCATGAAGTAGTCGCCGCGCGGGATCTTGATCGGCCTGGGCAGGGTGCAGGCCGCACCGCCGCCGCACGGCAGGGTGTAGGAGTCCTTCTCGCGGATGCCGTCGCGGTACACGTGGCCACTGATGATCCGGATGGTGTCCCCGGGTCCGGCCACGACTCTCTTTACGAAGCTCACCGAGGCGGCCTTCCGCTGCGCCACGTCACACGCCTGGGACGCGGGCGCGCCTGCCGCGGGCTCGCCCTGGTTGGGATCGGCGCACCCCTGCTGCCAGTTCTGAGGCGGGTGAAACACCACGATGTCGCCCACGTGGGGAGCGGAGAAGTCATTGCCGATCCGATCCACCAGGATCCGCTGGCCGATCGCCAGGGTGGGCAGCATCGATCCGCTGGGGATCCGGTAGGGCTTGACGACAAATGCCTCTACCGCCTGAGCCAGCCCCAGGGCCAGGGCGGCGACAAGAACAAGCTCAGCGAGTCCCCGGACGCCCGACCGCCGGGATTTGATCACTGGGCGTCGGGTGGGGAGTCGCCTGACGCGACCGGCTCCTCATCCTCGGAAGGGTCCTCCGCCTGCACGTCGTCCGTGGCATCAGCCTCGGCGGGGGTCTCCGCCGCCGCGGCTTCGGGGGCCTCCTCTGGCGTCTCGGCCGGGGTCTCCGCCGCCGTCGCGGCTCCGGGGGCCTCCTCCTCCGACGCAGCCTCCGGGACCGTTTCCTCCTCCACCGCGACCTCGGCTTCGGCCACTGCAGCGCTCTCCTCGGCGGCGGCCTCCTCCCACTCCTCCGGCGCGGGCATCGCGCCAGCCTCCTCCGCCTCGAGCTCCGCCGGCTCCGGGGGCGTTTCGGATGGCGCGTTGACGAGGCCGCGCTCCACGAGCTGCTCCGGCGCCACGTCCCGGCGCTCGCGAACGCGGGCCCGCTTGCCCACCCGGCCACGCAGGTAGTAGAGCTTGGCCCGCCTGACGTCGCCTCGCGCGGCCACCTCGATCCGCTCGATCTTGGGCGAGTGCAGGGGGAAGGTCCTCTCCACCCCCACCCCGAACGACTGCTTGCGCACGGTAAACGTCTCTCGAGCGCCGTGACCCTGGCGCTTGATCACCACACCCTCATAGACCTGGGTGCGGCGTCTCGTGCCCTCGACCACCTGGAAATGGACACGCACCCGATCCCCGGCGTCAAACGACGGCGCGCGGCGAAGTTGGGCGCTCTCAAGGCTTTCGATCAGGCTGCTCATAGGGCTGGGGCCGCCGGCTCTGCGCGCGACGGTGTCTAGGACTCGGGCAGACTCGGAACGCCCGGCCCGCGAGAGGTGCTCATGGTAGCGGAGGCCGCCGCTCCTCCCGCGGAGGCCGCCGCTCCTCCACCCGCGGAGGCCGCCGCTCCTCCACCCGCGGAGGCCGCCGCTCCTCCACCTGCGATCGGCTCTGCTCCAGCCGCCACTCCCGGATGCGGGCGTGGTGTCCGGAGAGGAGAACCTCAGGGACGCGCCAGCCGCGATACTCCGCCGGCCGGGTGTAGTGGGGATACTCGGGGGCGCCGGCCAGGGCAGGGCTGAAGGACTCCTCGACCGCAGAGCTCTCGTCTCCGAGCACCCCCGGGAGCTTGCGCAGCACGGCGTCGCACACCACCATGGCCGGCAGCTCGCCGCCGGCGAGGATGTAGCGGCCTATCGAGATCTGCTCGGTGGCGAAATGATCGATCACCCGCTGGTCGAAGCCTTCGTAGCGCCCGGCGAGCAGCGTGAACGACTCCTGGTGGGCCAGCTCATCGACCAGCGCGTCGTCGAGGGCACGTCCGGCCGGGGTCAGGGCAATGATCCGGCGATGATCCCGCGCGGCCACCGGGTCCTCGCCGTAGCGGGCTCGCAGGGCTGCCTCGACGACGTCGACACGCAGCACCATCCCGGCCCCTCCGCCAAACGGCGCGTCGTCAACCTGTCCGGCCTTAAGAGGGGTGTGGTCGCGGTAGCTCAGAGCGCTCAACCCGTGTCCCAGCGCCAGCGCGCTGGCCACATGCCGCTGTGTCCGGAACCAGTCAAAGGCCTGGGGAAAAAGCGTGAAGACGTCGATGTCCAAGGCCGCTCTCCTAATCCTCACCCAAGAAGCGCAGGTCGATGTCGATCTCCTTGCGCTCCACATCCACGGTCCGCACCGCGTCGCCCACGAGCGGGACGAGCAGGTCATCGCCCTCGCTGCGCACCACCTCGAGAACATCGACGGAGGGCAGCGCGGTCAGCCCGACGACCGTCCCGATCACCCGATCCCCATCCCGGACGCGACATCCCTCGAGGTCTTCCGCCCACCACTCGTCCTGCTCGAGCGCGGGAGCCTCGAGGCGAGCGGCAAGCAGCTCGCTTCCCCCCCAGCGCCTGGGCGGCGGAGCGCCCCTCGCACCCCTCCACGGAAATGATCGGTCGCCTATCGTCGCCGGCCCGCCTGGTGATCCGGCGCTCCTGGGAGTCGAGCAGCAGCGTCGCCCCCAGGTCGAGCAATTGCGGCCTGGGCTCCAGGACATAGAAGCTCCCATCCAGGCCATGGGGACGGCCCACGCGGCCGGCCCGCAGCCAGCTGTCAGGGGTCATCAACTGTCGACGATGTCCAGGAAGACCCTCTTGCCCTGCCGGGCGCCCCCACTCTTTATGACGTTGCGCAGCGCCGCCGCCGTCCGGCCGCCGCGGCCGATCACGTTGCCGTAATCGTCCTCTCCCACCGAGAGCTCGAGGACGGTCGCGTCGTCCTCGGTCACCTCGCTCACGCTGACCTCGTCTGGACGCTCGACCAGGCCTCGGGCCAGGTACTCGAGCAGCTCCTTCATCCGCGGCGGGAAACCGAGATGCCCTGGGTGTGCAGCAGCTTGCGCACCGTGCCCGATGGCTGCGCGCCGCGGGCCAGCCAGCTCCTGATGCGCTCCTCGTCCAGCACGATCGTGGACGGGTTGGTCTGAGCGTTGTAGTGGCCCACCGTCTCGATCACACGCCCATCGCGCTTGGAGCGCTGGTCAGCCACCACCACC
Source organism: uncultured Solirubrobacterales bacterium (assembly GCA_963838865.1). GTDB lineage: Bacteria > Actinomycetota > Thermoleophilia > Solirubrobacterales > Solirubrobacteraceae > Palsa-465. The sequence goes on from CAWISN010000001.1 coordinate 326,042, forward strand.
CGCCAGATGGGATTCTTGTGTGAACCGATGCGTGTCAGGCGCAGTCTTACGGCCATAGGGGCACGAGGTTAGCGAGGTTGGAGCTAACGCCCCTGCCGCATGAGTGCGCCCAGGTCGGGCATCCGCCCCTGGGAGAGCTGGCGCATCAGCTTGCGCATCTGCTCGAACTGCTTGATCAGCGCCTTGACGGCCTGCACGTTGACCCCGGCGCCGCGGGCGATCCGCAGCCGGCGTGAGCCCTTGATGAGCTCCGGGTGCCGGCGCTCCTCGGGGGTCATGGACAGGATGATGGCCTGGATCCGGTCGAACTCCCGCTCGTCGACCTTCACCCCCTGGAGCTCCTTGCCCAGCCCGGGGATCATCCCGATCAGCGATTGCAGCGGTCCCATCCGCCTGACCTGGCGCAACTGGTCTAAGAAGTCATCCAGCCCGAACTCCTGCTTGCGCAGCTTGCGCTCGAGCTCAGCCGCCTGATCCTCGTCGTAGGCGCTCTCGGCCTTCTCGATCAGGGTCATGACATCGCCCATGCCCAGGATCCGCTGGGCCATCCGGTCCGGGTAGAAGCGCTCGAACTGGTCGAGCTTCTCGCCGGTGGAGGCAAACAGGATCGGCTTGCCGGTCACGGCCTTGACCGACAGGGCTGCGCCACCCCGGGCGTCGCCGTCGAGCTTGGTCATGACCACTCCGTCGAAGTCGACCGCCTGGCCGAACTGCTCGGCCACGTTGACCGCGTCCTGGCCGGTCATGGCATCCACCACGAGCAGGATCTCGTGGGGCCGCACCGCCGTCTTGATGTCCGCCAGCTCCTTCATGAGCTCCTGGTCGACATGAAGGCGGCCGCTGGTGTCGATGATGAGCACGTCCTTGCCCTCGGCCTCCGCCCGGTCCCGGGCCCAGGCGGCGATCCGCACGGGATCCCGATCCGTTCCCTGCTCGTAGACGTCGACCCGGGCATGGGCCGCGAGCTTGACCAGCTGCTCCACGGCGGCCGGGCGGTAGACGTCGCAGGCGGCCACAGCCACCGATGAGTCCTGTTCCCCGAGGAGACGGGCCAGCTTGGCGGTGGCCGTCGTCTTCCCCGACCCCTGCAGGCCGGCCATGAGAATGATCGTCGGGGGACGCGAGGAGAACGCGATGTCCCGGGCCGAGCCTCCCATGAGCTCGGTGAGCTCCTCGGAGACGATCTTGACCACCTGCTGGCCGGGATTGAGCTTCCCCACCACCTCGGCGCCCAGCGCCCGCTCCCTGAGCGCTCCCGTGAAGCTCTTGACCACCTGGAAGTTGACGTCGGCCTCCAGCAGCGCCAGGCGGATCTCGCGCATGGTGGCCGCGACATCCTCCTCGGTCAGAGTGCCGCGGGCCCGGACCGCCTCCAACGTGACCTGAAGCTTCTCAGCCAGCGAATCGAACATCGCTGCCGAGGTTACTGCCGCCGTTGTTCGGTGCCCACGGCTCAGCCCACGAGCGCCTGGACGTACTCCTCCGGGTCAAAGGGACGGAGGTCCTCGAGCTGCTCCCCGATTCCGATCAGCTTCACCGGTATGCCCAGCTCGGAGGCGATGGCCAGTGCGATACCGCCCTTGGCCGTGCCGTCCAGCTTGGTCAGGATGAGCCCATCGACGCCGATGGCCTCGGAGAACATGCGCGCCTGGCGCAGGCCGTTCTGTCCCGTGGTGGCATCCACGGTCAGGAGTGTCTCGTGGGGAGCGTCCGGGATCTGCTTTTCGATCACGCGCCTGACCTTCTCCAGCTCGGCCATGAGGTTCTCCTGGGTGTGCAACCGCCCAGCGGTGTCGATGACAACCACGTCCGCCTCCTCCCGCCGCGCGGTGGCGATCGCGTCATAGGCCACCGATCCGGGGTCGGCGCCGGGCGGGCCCTGCACGAACCGCGCGCCCGCCCGCTTCGCCCAGATCTCGAGCTGCTCGACCCCGGCGGCCCGAAAGGTGTCCGCGGCCGCCAGGACCACCGACCGGCCACTCTCCTGCCCGAGATGCCAGGCCAGCTTGCCCGCGCTGGTGGTCTTGCCCGTTCCGTTCACGCCGGCCACCAGGATGACCGTAGGCTCCGGCCGCAGATCGATCCTGTCCTCGCCCGTGCGGGCCAGCGCGGCCAGAAGCTCGGTGAGCCGAGCCGTCAATGCCTCTCCGCCGCTCAGGCCTCCGCTCGTCGCCTCCTGCTCGAGCGCCTGCACGACCCTGGCCGTGGTGGTCGCCCCCACGTCGGCGAAGATCAGAGCCTCCTCCAGGCGCTCCCAGGTCTCCTCGCTCAGCGTGTCCTCGAACAGGGTGGATTGGATCTCCGTCGTGAGCGCCTGGCGGGTGCGGCGCAGGTTCTCACGCAGGCGGCGCAGGCGGCCGGTTCGCAGCTCACCCGGGTCGCCTCTCGATCCCCTGGCCTGCCCCCCCTCGCCCCCGGGGCGCCCTTCTGCGCCGTCCAGGATGAAGAGATCCTGCCAGTCGCGCGCCATGGCGCGCGAAGCTAGCAGCGCGCCGGCGCGGTTACGCTACGCACCGTGGCCCGGGTCTCGGCAAGCCCCGCCCAGCGTGCTCGTCGGGTGCTTTCGGATGACCCCTACGGCCGGGAGATCGAGTCGTGGCGACCGATGGACGAGATCATCGATCGGTGGCCGACCTGGCTGCGACGGCTTCTGGCCCGGGTGGGGCCGCTGCGAGCGCTCGCGCTGCTCATCGTGGGGCTGCGCTACGAGATCGTCTCGGTGCTCCGTGAGCAGCGAGGCTGGCGGTCGCTGCTCGTGTTCAGTGCGCTGATGCCGGGCCCTCGCAAGCTGGTGGTGGTCCACTTCATCGACCATCCCCCACGCCCCGAGGGCTCGGAGGCGATCGTGGACAGGGTGTGGCGGCCGATCGAACGCTGGGCGATCCGGCGCGCGGTGCTGCGGGCTCAGGTCTTCTCCGCCTGCGAGCCCACGCTCTATGCCGGGCGCTTCGGAGTGGAGCTCGACCGGTTTCGCTTCGTGCCCTATGCCTGGCGCTACCCGCCGGCTGATGCCCGCCCCGACTTCCGCCCGGCCGCCGAGCGTGAGGGCGTGATCGCGGCAGGCCGGTCTTTCTGTGACTGGACCACGCTCTTCGCGGCCGCGCGTGGGGAGGATTGGCCGCTCACGGTGGTATGCCGGGCGGGGGACCGACCCGAGATTGCCCGCCTGAACACGCCGCCTCGGGCCACAGTCTTCTCCGAGCTGTCGGCTGACCGGACTCGGACGCTCATCGGTCAGGCCTCCCTCAGCGCGGTCACCATGTACGACAGCGGCATCAGCCAGGGCCACACACGGCTATGCGACTGCGTGAACGCCGGAACCCCAGTGGTCGTGTCGAGGACGCGAAGCCTTGAGGGCTATCTCGAGCCGGACCGGACGGCTCTGATCGTCCCGCCGGGTGACGCGATCGCCCTCCGCCAGGCCATCAACGCGCTCCTCACCGACTCGGCCCGCCAGGAGGAATTGGCGCGGGCCGCCTGGTTGCGAGCCGCAGTGTGGACCTGGGAGGACTATCTGGCCGCTATCGCCGCGTTCGTTTACGGCGAGCCCTGCGCCCCGCCTCAGGCCGCGGCTACCTCGGAGGCTGAGGATTCTTCCGGCGCCCCGGAGCCCAGCCGGCGCGAGATGACCTTCGACACGCCGTCGGCACCCATCGAGACGCCGTAGAGAAAGTCGGCGGCTTCCATCGTGCGCCGCTGGTGGGTGACCACGATGAACTGCGCCCGCCCCGAGTAAGCGCGCAGTAGGGCCAGAAAGCGATCGATGTTGAGGTCGTCAAGGGCCGCCTCGACCTCATCCAGGATGTAGAACGGGCAGGGCCGGGCCAGGAATACCGCGAACAGGAAGGCCAGCGCGGTGAGCGCCTTCTCCCCACCGGACAGGAGCGACAGCCGCTTCATCTCCTTGCCGGCGGGATTAATCTCGATCTCGACCCCGAGCAGGTCCTCCTCAGCCTGGGCGGGAGCCGCGTCGTCGTCCTCGGAGTGGACGTCGTCCCCCGCACCCGCGGGAACCTGACCTCCCAGGACAGGCGTCAATCCCTCCTTCTCGGCCACCAATCTGAGGCGGGCCTTGCCTCCCGGGAAGAGCTCGCCGGCCACCTGTTCGAAGTTCGCGGCGGCGGCCCGGAAGGTTTCCTCGAAGGTCTCTCGGATCTGCCGGTCGGTATCTGCGATCAGCTTCTCCAGCTCGCGCAGCGCGTTCTCCAGATCCTGGCGTTGGTGCTCGAGCTCCTCGACGTGCGCCACGGCGTCGGCGTACTCCTGACCGGCGAGGGGGTTGACCGGCCCGATCTGCTCGCCTCGCCGGGCCAGCCGGTCAAGGCGTGAGTGCAGCGCCTGGCGGTCCTCGTCGGAGAGCGCCTCGGCGCCCGCCGTGGCCTCCAGCTCCAGCTGGCCGGCCAGCTCCACCAGCTCATGCTGCTGCTCCTGGGCCCGGTCTCGGGCCCGGTGCAGGGTCACCTCGCTCTCTGTGAGCTCCTCCCCCACTCGGTGCAGCTGCGCCTGGAGCGCAGCCTCCTCCTGCGCGCACGCCCGGAGATCGGCTGCCACCTGTTCCCCAGCCTGGCGATCCTCGGCCAGCGCCTGCTCGAACCGGACGCGCTGGAGCTCGATGGCCCGCCCGGCGTTCTGGAGGGCATCCACCAGGCTGTCGATCTCTGGCATGAGGGCCTGGCCCGCGGTCTGCATCGCGTTGAGCTGCTCGATGTGGGCCTGGCGGCGCTCCCGCTCCCCGGCGGCCCGAGCGGCGGCATCCTCCTCGGCCCGGAGCTCCGCGGCCAGTGCCCGCCGGCGCTCCTCGCCGGGTCCATCCTGCGGAGCGGCGCGGCGACGCTCGATCAACGCATTCACTCGCCGCTCCTCCTCGGCGGCCTCGTCGCGCTCGGTCACCGTCTGGCGATGAGCGTCGATGGCCTCCTGGAGACGCGAGCCAGCGGCCTCGTGCGCCGAGCTGGCCTGCTCCAGCTGGGCGATCGCGCGCTGCTGCACCCCAGCTGCTTCCTCGGTCTGAGCGATCAGGCGCTGGCGCAGGTTCCGCTCCGACAGGACTCGCTCCTCCCCCACCGCCGGCGCCTGGCGAAGCTCGGCGGTCAGGGTGGAGAGAACGCGGCCCTGTGGGGTCACCGCGGTGCCCCGGAACGCCTCGCTCAAGACGTCCAGGGAGCTGACCAGCCACGCTCCGTTCAGCAGGCTGCGAGCCAGGACGGCCGGCGGATCCTCGCCCCGGATATGGCCGGCCAGGCGCTCCGCCCCCGGCGCGGGTGGATCCTGGGAGGCAATGGCCGCCGCGGCCTCCACGCCGCTGTGGGCGTCGGCCATCAGGGCTCGACCGCCCTCCGGGCCGGCGCGGTCAAGCACGCCCTGAGCCGCGTTCCGATCGGACACAAGGGCTGCGGTCAGCCGACCGTCGAGCGCCGCCGCGACGGCCAGCTCGTATCCCGAGTCGACGTCCAGCTGGTCGGAGAGCAGAGGCACCCCGCCGGGCGCGCCCGCGTGGCTGCGCAGGAACTGGTTGACGGCGGCCAGCTCACCGCCGATCCGGGCCGCTTCGAGCCTGGCCTGATCGACCTCGCGCTGGGCCTTGTCAACCGCCTCACGTGCCGTTTCCGCCTCGCCCACCGCCGTCTCCCGTTCAGTCAGCGCGGCGGCGACGAGGCGATCGTGCGCCTCCACCCGGTCGTGGGCTTTCATGCGCTGGCCCTCGAGCTCCTCGAGCGCTCGCTCACGTTCGCGTTCCCGATCGCGCTCCAGCGCTTCGAGCTCTGCCCTCAGCGCGGCGATGCGCTGGAGCGCCTGGGGATCGGGAGCGTCGTCGGCCTCGAGAGAGGTCAGGGAACGCAGCTGCTCCTGGCACCGACCCACCCGGCCGCGAACTGATTCGGCCGCAGCGCGGATCACCTCGGCGCGATAGGACATGCGCTCACCGGCTGACTGGGCGACGAAGTAGCGCCGGGAGAGCTCCTCACGCTGAGCGCTGCGGCCGGCCAATGCCTCCTCGGCCGCCTCGCGGCGCGTGGCCACCTCCTCCAGCTCGCGTTCCACCTGCTCGCGCCGGGCCCGCGCGGCGGTGGCCCGGCCCTCGGCCAGCTCCAGGACCTCAAGCTGGGAGCGCAGGTCATCACGGGCCAGCTCCCACCGCACCTGGAGCGCCTGCCGCTCCAGGCGTTCGTGCAGCTCGGCTGCCTCGGCCTGCCGCTTCAGAGGACGCAGGCGCGTCCGTGCCTCGCGCTCCACGTCGAGCGCGCGGTCGAGGTTCTCCTGGGTGCGCTCCAGCTTGAGCTGGGCGCGCCGCCTGCGCTTGCGGTACTTGCCCAGGCCGGCCGCCTCCTCGATCAACAGCCGGCGATCCCGGGGTTTTGAGCTGATGATCGACTCCACGCGCCCCTGGGAGATGATCGAATGCATCTCCTTACCCAGGCCGGTGTCCGACAGGAGCTCGATCACGTCCACGAGCCGGCAGCGCGCCCCGGCCAGCCGGTACTCACCCTCCCCGGCCCGGTCGAGCCGGCGGACGATCGAGACCTCGGGGCCCAGGCCGAGGATCCCCTCGCCGTCGTCCAGGACGAGTTCCACCTCCGCGCTGCGGCTGGCCTGACGCCCGGGGGCCCCGGCGAAGATCACATCCTGCATGGCCTGACCCCGTACCGCCGCTGGCGACTGTTCGCCCAGCGCCCACAGGACGGCGTCGGTCACGTTGGACTTGCCCGAGCCGTTCGGCCCCACGATCACGCTGACGCCGGGACCGAACTCCAGGCGCGTGCGCTCGGGAAAAGACTTGAAGCCCTTCAGCGTGATGGACCGCAGGTGCATCAGGTCTCCAGGGCCAGGAGCGCGGCCTGGGCCGCCTCCTGCTCGGCGTCCTTCTTGCTCCGGCCCCGCCCTTGGGCGATCTCCTCCCCGCCCACCCTGGCGCTGACCGAGAACACGCGGTCGTGCGGTGGTCCCTCCTCGTCGATCACGTCGTAGACCACCAGCGTGCCCCGGCGGGCCAGCAGCTCCTGAAGGGCGGACTTGAAATCGACCGAGTGGACCAGGGACCCCTCGATCTCGGGCTCGAAGGCCTCGACGACGGCGGCCGCCGTGGTCTCGTATCCGAACTCCAGAAAGCATGCTCCGATCACGGCTTCGATCACCGACGCCAGCACGCGCTCGGCCCCGACAAGCGCCTCGGCGCCTCCCGCCGCGTGGGATGGCGCGGCGGCCAGCAACCGCTCAGGGACTCGCAGCCGCTCGGCCACGGCGCGGCAGGAGCGGCCCGACACCGCCTGAGCCCGGATCTTTGTCAGCCGTCCAGCCCCGTAGCGGCGGGGGTCCAGACGGGGATAGAGGTGTGCGCTGACGGCCAGGGCCAGCACGCTGTCGCCCAGGAAGGCCAGGCGCTCATATGACTCCGAGCGCCGCTCGGTCCAGGACGAGTGAGTGAACACCTGGGCCGCGACCTCCTCAGGGAGCTGGTCGAGCAGCTCTCGCAGGTCGGGGTGCTGGGTCACTCAGCTTCCGGGGCCTGGGTCGCGGCCGCGGGGTCGACCGTCTTCTGGGCCAGTACGAAATCCACCGCCTGGCCGACCGTGAGGATCCTGGCCGCCTCCTCGTCGGAGATGCGGATCCCATAGGAGTCCTCCAGCTCCTGGACCAGGGTGTAGAGGTCTAGCGAGTCCGCCTCCAGATCTTCCCGGAAGCGGGTGGCTTCGCTGATCGTGTCCGGATCGACCTCCAGCTCGTCGACCAGATGGCTGCGGATGAGCGAGAAGACTTGCTCCCGATTCATTCCCCGGACACGGTACCGGCGAGCTCGGACCGCAGTGCGCCGGCTTCCGAGAGCGCCGTTCTGGTCCGGCCGATCACGTCCTCCGAGACCGCACGCGCCGCCACCTCGATGGCCCGGGCGAATCCGCGCTGCGAGAACCGCCCGTGGGCCACCACGCCGACGTGGCGCAGCCCGAGCATGTACGCGCCCCCCTGGGCCTCAGGGTCGATGTGGTCCCGGAGGCCCCGGACGGAGCTGGAGAGCAGCCAGCCGCCCAACCGCCCGCGCCAGGAGCTCATGGCGGCGTTGCGGATGGACCGCAGCATGACCATGGAAACGCCCTCGGTGAGCTTGAGCGTGATGTTGCCCGTGAAGCCGTCCATGACCAGCACGTCGGCGACGCCCTCCGGCATCTGGGTGCCCTCTATGTTGCCGATGAAGTTGAGCCCGGCACCCGCGGGCCCGGCCAGCTGCTCATGCAGGCTGACCAGATCTGGGGTGCCCTTGGCCGGCTCCTCCCCGTTCGAGAGCAGGGCAACGCGGGGGGAGGGAATGCCCATCACAGCCTGGGCAAAGGCCGAGCCCATGTGCGCGAACTGGATCATGTGCTCTGGCCGGCAGGTCACGTTCGCCCCCACGTCCAAGAGGAGCACGGGGCCCTGGCCCGGGAGGGGCAGCGGGAGAGCCAGGGCGGGCCGGTAGATGCCGCGATCGCGGCGCAGGTTGAACAGCGCAGCGGCCAGAGCCGATCCCGTGGAGCCACCGGAGACCAGCGCCTGGGCGCGGCCGTCGGCCACCGCCCGCGCGGCCTGGACAATCGATGCCTCTGGCGTGGTGCGGACCGCGAAGGCGGGATCCGGCGCCTTGGCGATGGACACGGGAGCATCAACCACCTCGACCCCGGGGCCGACCTCGCCCATGGCCTCGCCAGGCCCGAACAACAGCACCCCGATCCCCTGCTCAGCCGCCCGCGTTGCGCCCAGCGCTACCTCGCGGGGTCCCCGATCGGCCCCGCCGGCATCGACTGCGACCGTCGTCATTGACTCAGCTTTGGCCGCTGGCCTCTGGCGAGATCACCTCTCGACCCTTATAGCTTCCGCACACCGGGCATACGCGATGCGGCAGCCGCGGGCTGTGGCACTGCGGACAGAGGTTGTAGGCAGCTGCCTGGAGCTTATGCTGAGACCGGCGCTTGGCCGTGCGGGCGTGGGCCTGCTTCTGCTTGGGGACAGCCATCGGGGCCAGTGTAACCAGCCAACGCGCACTCTCGGCGGAGGCTCAGTCGAAGCGCAGCTCAGACAGCTTGGCCCAGCGAGGATCTGGCCCGCTTTCGTGGGCGTGATCGGGCCCGACGTCGTCGAGCTTCACTCCACACACGGGACAGAGCCCGGCGCAATCCTCCCGGCACAGGACAGCATTCGGCAGGGTGAGAGCCAGCGCGTCGCGTGCCCAGGACCCCAGATCGAGCTCCTCGCGTTTCAGGTAGGGGGACGTCAGCTCCTCCCCCTCGCCGGGCTGGGAGACCTCCCGTGCGTCGACTTCGAACGTTGGCGAGGCGGGGCCGAGGCAGCGCATGCACGGGCCGGCCAGCGTGGCCTGGAAGCGGAGCCTGAGGGCGTATCCGCCCCCGGTGGTTCTGGAGATGTCCAGGACCACGGGCACGACCTTCGGCTCCGCGGCATAGCGCTCGCCCCCCAGCTGGAAGGGCGCGATGCCCACGCCCAGCTCCAGGCGACGGCCCTCGCCAGAGGAGAGGCGTAGGCCGGAGAGCTCGAACGTATCGCTCCGCGGCGGCATGCCGTCAGGTTAGTGGTGCGCGGTCGCACCGATTGAGCCTCAGCGCGCTGTGTCAGGCAGCCCGCGGCTCGATGCGCGGCAGGTCCTCGCCGCCGTCGCCCGGCTCGAGCTCCGGCCGTCCCACCGTGCGGGCGCTGCTCGTCACCTGATCGATCTGGGGAAGCTCGCTGTCAGCGGCCACCGCGCCGTGGTCAGCGAAGCGACGGGCTGCGGGCAGGATCCGGCGCTCGTAGGAGCCAATCGCTTCGTTGTACGCGTTGACCGTGCTGTTGAGTCGGGTACCGAGCCGGCTCAAGAGCTCCGAGAGCTTCACCAGGCGCGTATGGAGCTCGCGCCCCAGCGAGGAAACCGCCTGGGCCGACTCGGCCACGCGCTCCTGCTGCCAGCCGTAGGCCACAGCCCACAGGGTGGCCAGCAGCGTGGTCGGCGTGGTGATCAGGACCCGCTGCGCCATGGCGTCTTCAAACAGTGTCGGGTCGGCTTCTAGCGCTGTGCCGTACAGGTGCTCGCCGGGCAGGAACATGACGACGAAATCCGGGGCTGAGTCGAGCTGGTCCCAGTACGCCTTCTCAGCCAGCCCCTTGACGTGCTTGCGCAGCAGGCGGGCATGGGCCTGGAGATGCTGCTCGCGTTCCTGCTCATCCCGCGCCTCGTACGCGTCGAGGACGCCCTGGAGAGGCGCCTTGGCGTCGACGACAACCTGCTTGCCTCCCGGCATCCGGACGATCAGATCGGGCCGGAGGACCGAGGAGTCACCGACGAGCTGTGACTGCTCGACAAAGTCGCAGTGCCGCATCATCCCGGCCAGCTCGACCACGTTGCGCAGCTGCATCTGCCCCCACTGGCCGCGCGTGTTGGGCTTGCGCAGCGCGGTGACCAATGCCCCGGTCTCCGTGCGCAGCCGCTCTCCGGTCTCGGCCAGAGTTCGGATCTGCGCCTCCAGGCGGCCTCGCGACTCGCGCCGCTCCTGGTCCAGGCGCAGGAGTTGTTGGTCGACACGACCGAGCTGCTCCTTGAGGGGCGCCACCAGTTGCTCCACCGCTGCCTGACGCTTCTCGAGGTCCCCGTGCGCCTCGGTCTGCGCCGTCTTGAGCTGGGCGCGCGCCATCTCGGTGAGCTGGGCCATGCTGGCCTGGAGCGCCTCCGCGCTCAGCGCCTTGAAGGAGGTGGAGAGCTGGCCCTGCGCGTCCTTGAAGGTGTTGAGCCGCTCGGCCGAGAGCTCACGCTCGTGTTCCAGCTCGGCGCCAAGCCGCACCACCTCCCGGTCCAGCTCAGAGGCGCGGAGCGCCTCACCGTCCAGAGTGCGCATTCGGGGGCGCACGGCCAGTGCCACGGCCAGCGCACCGAGGATGATCCCGAGCAGGAGAGAGAGGGCAGTCATGGGCCGACCAGCTTCGCGCGCCCGCCGGACGGAAAGGGCGAAGTTGCAAGAATCGGTGCATGGAAGGGCAGGACGAGGCCATGAGCGGTCAGATCCGGTGGCGGCCGAGGCCATCAAGCGCGTGCCGCGGCTCCTGGAGACCGGGCCGCCGCAGGCGGAGGTCGAACGCGTGGAGGTACGTGAGGAGTCGCCCGAAGGGTTGGCAGGCTTCGAGGTGCGCTAACCGGCCAGCGCGGCCTCGAAGGACCGCGCAGCAGACGCGCCGCGGACCGCGAACACCACGCGCTCCAGTCCGCTGCCCGCCGTCAGGTGCCGCCGCACCTCCTCAACCTCGATCCGCGCCGCCTCGTCCAGCGGGAAGCCACCAACGCCGGTGCCGAAGGCGACCAGGGCCAGTGACCGCGCCCCGAGCTCATCGGCGCACTTCAAGGTTGACCGCGTGGCCCGGCGGATGATCTCCGCCGATGTCGGACCGCCGAGCTCCATCGTGGCCGCATGGATCACCCAGCGGCAGGGCATCTCACCGCCACCGGTCGCCACGGCCTCGCCCAGACCGATCGGCGCCCGCTCCGCGCTCTCCTGCTGAAACACCGCGCCACCCGCCCGGGCGATCGCCCCCGCCACGCCCCCGCCGTGCAGCAGCCGCGTGTTGGCGGCGTTGGCGATCGCGTCCACGTCCAGGGTGGTGATGTCGGCGTCGAGGACCTCGATCGAGGTCATTGGCGTTTTCCCGCACAGGGGGTGCGGTGAATTGGCATTCACCGTCGGGAGGACCCGCGGAGGACCGCGGGACCCGCCCTACCCGACCTCGGCCGGCTCTTCCTTGCCGGCCAGGCGCTCGCGGCCGCGGCGCACGGCGGCGATGAACTTCGAAAGGTTGACCTCGAGCGTGTTGAGGATCTCGTCGGCGTAATCCTCGGCTCCCAGGCGGATCTCGCGCTCGCGCGCCCGGGCTTCCTCGATGATGTCCTCGGCAGCGCGCTCGGCCTGCTTGGTGATCTCCTCCTGGGAGATCATCCGGTCCTGGCGGTCACGCGCCTCCTGCATGATGCGCTCGGCCTCACGCTTGGCCTCGGCCAGCATCTCCTGGCGCTCCTTGACGATCCAGCGCGCCTGCTTGATCTCCTCGGGGATCGTGGCGCGCATCTGGTCGAGGATGTCGTAGATCTCATCCTTATCCACGCGCACCTGGTCGGTCAGTGGGACCGGCTTGGCGTTGTGAACCAGATCGTCGAGCTTGTCAATCAGTACCAGGACGTCCATGAGGCGCTCCGTTCTCTTCGTCAGCGGCCAAGTCGTTCCTTCAATGCCTGCGCCACCTCGGCCGGGACCAGCTCATCAATATCACCGCCGAAGGTGGCCAACTCCTTGACACCGCTGGAGCTTAGGAAACTGTACTTGGCCGAGGCCATCAGGTAAACGCTTTCAATCTCCGGGGCCTGCATGTGGTTGAGCTGGTTCATCTCCAGCTCGTACTCAAAGTCCGAGATGGCGCGCAGTCCCTTGACGATGCTCATGGCGCCGCGCGACCGGGCGAACTCCACCAACAGGTTGCTAAATGGCTCGATCGAGATGTTGGGCAGATCGCGCGTCGCGTTCTCCACAAAGCGCATGCGCTCCTCGGTGCTGAAGACGGTCTTGCCCTTGCGCCAGGGCAGGTTGACCACGCCGACGATCACCTGGTCGTACATCGTCGAGGCTCGCCCGATGACATCCAGGTGGCCGTGGGTCACCGGGTCAAACGTGCCCGGGCAGACGGCTATCCGGTTATCCGGGGCCAAGCGGATCTTCCTCTCGGATGGGGCGTGTCATGCGGGCAGGCGGTAGATGTGGATAAGGGTGTCGCCGTAGCGTCGCTCGTCCGGCTCTGTGGGCAGTCTGAGCTCCATGGGCTCTCGCCGGTCGCTTTCGACCACCACGCGCGCGCCGGGCACCAGCACGGGCGGCAGCGTTGGAGAAAGCTCCCGACCAAGCGCAGTCGCTTGGCGATATGGGGGGTCTAGGAACAACAGATCGTATTCACGTCCGTAGGTCTGTGCATTACGGAGAAAGGGCAGCACGGGCATTTGCAGGACCTCGGCGCCCACTCCGAGTGCGGCCTGGTTGGCCCGGATGGCGGCGATGGCGGCCGGCGAGGAGTCGACGAACGTGGCGTGCGCCGCCCCTCGTGACAGCGCCTCGAAACCCAGGGCCCCCGAGCCAGCGAACAGGTCGAGAACCGTGGCGCCGCTCACGTCGGCCAGGATCGCGAAGACGGCCTCGCGCACGCGCTCGGGCGTGGGGCGCGTGGCGCGTCCGCGGGGCGCAACCAGGGTGCGCCCTCCGAAGCGGCCGCTGACGATCCTCACGCCCGTATCGGCGCGGCCGCCTCTTCGCCCAGGGCTCGGCTCAGCGCGTCCGCCAGAAGGGCGTGCTCGGGCATCTCGAGGCCTGAATCGTCGTTCACGATCGCGCGGCCCCAGGCCGCCGCGCGCTCCAGGAGGGGCGCGTCGCCAGGAAGCTCGGCCACGCGGAACGCTGTCGTGCCGTGCTGGCGAGTCCCGGCCAGCTCGCCTTCGCCCCGGAGCCGAAGATCGACCTCGGCCAGCTTGAAGCCGTCGGTGTGGCCGGCCACGGCGCGCAACCGGGCGGAGTCCTGCGGTCCAAAGAGAAAGCACACGGAGGGATGCGGGCCGCGACCGATCCGCCCCCGTAGCTGGTGCAGCTGGGAGATGCCGTAACGGTCGGCGTCCTCCACGAGCATGACCGAGGCGCCCGGCACGTCTATCCCCACCTCGATCACCGAGGTGGCCACCAGGACATCGGCTTTCCCGGCCGCGAAGGCGGCCATCGCGGCCTGCTTGGCCGCAGGCCGGAGCTGTCCGTGCATAAGGACGAGCCGGAAGTCCCGTAACTCACCGTCGCGCAGCCGTTCGAACTCACTGGTGGCGGCCCGGGCCTGGAGGAGCTCTGACTCCTCCACCAGCGGACAAACCACAAACGCCTGGCGGCCCTGCCGCAGCTCCTCCCGGAGCCGCTCATAGGCCCGGGCGCGCTGCCGTTCGGTGGAGCACACAAACGTCCTCACCGGCTGCCGGCCCTTGGGCAGCTCCCGAAGCATCGTGAACTCGAGATCGCCATATCCGGCCAGGGCAAGGGTGCGGGGAATTGGCGTGGCCGTCATGTGGAGGACGTGCGGCGAGGTTCCCAACGCCCCCTTGTCATCCAGGGCGGCTCGCTGCGCCACCCCAAAGCGGTGCTGTTCGTCCACCACGGCCACCCCCAGGCGGTCGAAGCGGACGGTGTCCTCGATCAGGGCATGGGTGCCCACCACCAGCGCCAGCTCTCCGCTCGCCAGCCTGGCCCGCAAATCGGCCGCCCGGCGGCCCGGGGTGGCACCGGTGAGCAGGCCCATGGCCAGGGCCTGGCCGCCCAGGAGCCGCTGGACGGTGGCGAAATGCTGCTCGGCCAGCGTCTCAGTCGGAGCCATGAGGGCGCCCTGCCAGCCCTGCTCGATGGCCCGGAGCAGCGCGTAAAGAGCGATCACCGTCTTCCCGGATCCCACCTCACCCATCAGGAGCCGCTGCATGGGCTTGGGCCGGGCCAGATCGCGATCGATCTCCTCCAGTGCCCGCCGCTGGTCGCCGGTCAGCTGGAACGGCAACTCGTCGGCCAGCCACCGGGCGCTCAGACTCGGCTCGCCGGCCAGGACGGGCGCGCTACTGGCCTGCTCGCGCAGCCGCCGCCGACGGCGCAGGACGAGCTGAGCCAGCAGCAGCTCCTCAAAGGCCAGACGGCGTCGCGCCTCCTCGGTGTCTGATTGGTTGCCCGGGAAGTGGGCCGCCGTAAGCGCGGCCGACCGGCCGGCCAGTCGCTCGGTGGCGCGCAGGCGGGCGGGCAGTGGTTCCGGCACGTCAGCCAGAGCGGCTCGGTGCGCCCGAACCAGGGCCAGGATCTGGGTCGAGGTCAGTCCCTGGGTCGCCGGATAGTGAGCCACGGCCCCGGCCTCACCGCTACGACTGTCCTGAACGGCATCCCCCGCAGCTGCCATGGGAGCCTCGGATGTTCGGGCGTGGGCCTGGACGCTGAACCGGCGACGGCCCTGGCAGCGGCCGTGCAGCACCAGGCGAGTTCCCGGGCCGTAGGCCTTGGCCAGCCAGGGCTGGTTGAAGAACGTGGCCTTGACCGAGCCGGTTGCGTCCTCCACCTGGGCCTCGACGATCGGACGCATGCCCCGGCGGCGCACCGAGCGCGAGGAGATGCTCCGGACCTCCACCAGAACGGTGGCGCTCTCCCCCGGGACCAGCTCGGCCACCGGGCGGGCCTCGCGCTGGTCGCGGGGCAGGTGTTCCAGGAGGTCAGCCACGGTGTGCAGGCCAAGCGCGTGCGCCGCGTGCGTGGATCTGGCGCCGGGCAGCTCCAGTGCCCCGTCCAGGCGCGACGGGCGGGGGTAACGGATGGGCGCCCCAGCAAGCTCATTGGCGCCAAGCTCGCGGGTCGAAGCGAAGCCGAGCGGGTTCACTGCGCGAGGATGATGAACCCCGGCGCGGTCGCGGTGCTACTCAGCGCTGAGCAGCCACCAGTAGTTGGGCTGGCCGCCCTCGGATAGCTCCAGCCGCGCTCCGTCTCCGGACAGCGCGTACACCGCCTCGTCGTCCAGGGGAGCGTCCACGCCCCGCAGCAGGGTGATCAGCTCGGCCCCCGGGCCCAGCCTCCTCAGAACTCCCTGGAGCGCCTCGCGCGCATCTCCCCACACGACCATCTCCTCCTCGACGAATCCGATGGCGTCACCCTGATGGAACCGCCCGCGGACGTCGTCGCGAGCCGCCGGCGCGACCGCCCCGGTTCGCACGCGCTCGATCGCCTCGGTCATCACAACCGCGTTCTCCTCCACCCCGCGGGAGGGATCGAAGCTCACCGCGGCGGCCAGCCCGGCCTGCGGAGACCGCGATGCCACCACCCTCACAGCGCGATCGGCCAGCGCGGCCGCCCGCTCCGCCGCCATGACCACGTTTGCGTTGTTGGGCAGCACGACCACTTCCTCGGCGGGGATGGCATGGATGGCCGCCAGCAGGTCGTAGGTGGAAGGGTTCACCTTGGGCCCGACGTCGAGAGTCCGTACCCCCAGGCCCTCGAAGAGCCGGCGCATGCCCGATCCGCTGGTCACGGCCAGAGCGCCGCTCAGGGCGTCCTCCATCGCGGTCAGACGCGCATCGCGCGCCCGGACCTGTTCCCGCATGTCGGCCACATCGAGGTGTGACACCACCCCCGTGCCTTCGAACAGCGCGGTCGCCGCGTCCGGCTCGTCGGTATGCACATGCACCTTGAGCGTGGTCTGGTCTCCCACCACCAGGACCGAGTCACCCAGCGACTCGAGCTCGCGGCTGTAGCGCCGAGGATCGAGGTCGGTCCCGGTCACGGCGAAGTTCGTGCAGTAACGGAAGGTCGTCGACGAATGCTCGGGATGTGTGACCCGGGCCGCCGCCTGATGCTCCACGGCCGGTGGCTCGCTGCCTCGCAGCGCGCCGACGATCCCGGCCAGCAGGACGGTGATGGCGTGACCGCCGGCATCGACCACGCCTGCCTCGCGGAGGACCGGGAGGAGATCCGGTCCGCGCCGCACCGACTCCTGGCCTGCCTCGAGGGCGCGCTCGATGATGTCTGCGATCAGCGCGTCCTGCTCGTCGGTGCCGGCGGCGGGGGCCAGCCGGGCCTCCGGCATGTGGGCCACCTCCGAGGCAACCCGCGCGGCCATCTCTCGCACGACGGTGAGGATCGTGCCCTCGGCCGGCTCGCGGACAGAACCGTAAGCCTGGTCGGCCGCCCGGGCCAGGGCCGCGCCGATGAGAACGGGATCGACCAGCTCGCCGGGACGGCTGGCCAGCTCCTCGGCCGCCCCCCGGATCAGCTGGGACAGGATGACCCCCGAGTTGCCCCGGGCCCCCAGCAGCGCGGCCCGCGCCACCGAGTTCACGATCTCGTCACGGTTGATGTCGTTGACGCTGCGGGTCTCGGAAGCTTCGCTGAGGCGATCGAGTTCCTGGAGGACGGCGCGTAGGGTCAGCACCATGTTGTCTCCCGTGTCCCCGTCCGCCACCGGGAACACATTGAGCTCGTTGACCTCCTCCCGCCGCGCCTCCAGGGCAGCCAGCGCCGCCTGCACGACGGCCCGGAAGCGAACGAGACTGGGGTCGGACACGGGCGCCCTACGGCGCCTTGGTTACCTTGCCGGCCTTGAGGCAGCGCGTGCAGACATACACGCGGCGAGGCGTGCCCTGATCGTTGATCCGGACACGCTGAAGGTTTGGTTCAAACCGCCGCTTGGTGGCGACCATGGAATGGCTTCGGCTGTGACCGAAGGCCGGCCTCTTGCCGCACACGTGACAGACCTTTGACATCGCGGGCGAGTATATCCGGGGCCTATGGGCGTGGCCGGTCCGGGGCCATGCGCCCGCGCCCCGCCTCACACGTGGAATCCGGCCGCCCGGGGCCGGGCCGCCAGCTGCTGCTTGACCTCGGCGGCGGCGAGCGCAGCCTGCACGGCGTGCGCTCCGGTGTCCCGCTTTGAGCCGCCGCGCACCCGCTCGAGCGCCTGCTCCATGGTGTCCACGGTCAGAACCCCAAACCCGCACGGCACGCCCGTGTCCAGCTGAACCTGCTGGATGCCTCGGGCGGCCTCGCCGCAAACGTAGTCGTAGTGGTCGGTCTCACCCCGGATCACCGCTCCCAGGCAGACAACGGCGGCGTAGCGCCCGCTCAGAGCGGCGTACTTGGCCACCACGGGCAGCTCGAACGCTCCCGGCACCTCGAACCGGTCGACCTCCTCCACCCCGGCCTGAAGGAGCGCTTCACGAGCTCCTTCCTCGAGCCGCTGCGCCAGCTCGGGATAGAACGCCGCCACACAGAGCGCCACCCGGCGCCCGTCGCGATCAGGCGGCGGCTCGGTCACGACGGCTCGTCGGAGCCTCGATCGTGCTGCTGCTCCTCGTGCAGCATCTCCTCATCCAGGCCAAGCCCCTGGTGGTGCAGGATGTGCCCCAGGCGGTCCCGCTTGGCTCGCAGGTAGGCCTCGTTGTGCGGGTTGGCCACGTGTTGGATGGGGATCTGGTCGGTGACCGATAGGCCGTAGCCGGCCAGCCCCGAGATCTTCTTCGGGTTGTTGGTGAGGATCCGAATCGACGTCAGCCCCAGGTCAGACAGGATCTGGGCCCCGATGCCGTAGTCGCGCAGGTCGGCGGGCAGGCCCAGCCTCAGGTTCGCGTCCACGGTGTCGAGCCCCTCCTCCTGCAGCTTGTAGGCCCGGAGCTTGTTGAGGAGACCGATCCCGCGCCCCTCCTGGCTCAGATAGAGCAGCACGCCGCGGCCCTCGCGCTCGATCATGCTCAAGGCCGACTCCAGCTGCTCGCCGCAGTCACAGCGCAGCGAGTGGAACACGTCGCCAGTCAGGCACTCGGAGTGCACCCGGACGAGGACGTCCCCGGCGCCGTCGACCTCGCCCTTGACCAGGGCCACGTGGTGCTTGTTGTCCACCAGCGAGCGGTAGCCGTAGGCCACAAACTCGCCAAAGGCGGTGGGAAGTCCGGTACACACCACGCGCTCGACGAGCTTCTCCGTCTCGCGCCGATAGGCCACCAGATCGGCCACCGTGATCATCTTCAGGCCGTGGCGCCGGCAATACGGCTCGAGGTCCCTGACCCGGGCCATGGTGCCGTCGTCGTTCATGACCTCGCAGATGACACCGGCCGGGATCAGCCCGGCCAGTCGGGCCAGGTCAACGGCCGCCTCCGTCTGGCCAACGCGCTCCAGCACGCCGCCGTCGCGGGCCTTCAGCGGGAACACATGGCCGGGCTGGACCAGCTCGCGCGGACTCGCGGAGGGATCGATGGCCACCTGCATGGTCCGCGCCCGGTCGGCGGCTGAGATCCCGGTGCTCACCCCGGTGCGGGCCTCGATCGAGACGGTGAACGCGGTCTTGTACGCCGACTCGTTCTTGGCCGCCATGAGGTCCAGGCCCAGCTCGTCGCAACGCTCCGCGGTGAGGGCCAGGCAAATGAGTCCACGCCCCTCCTTGGCCATGAAGTTGATGGCCTCGGGGGTGATGAACTGGGCGGCCATGGTCAGGTCACCCTCGTTCTCCCGGTTCTCGTCGTCGACGACCACCACCATCTTGCCCTGGCGAATGTCGTCCAGGGCCTCCTCGATCGTGGCGAACGATGCCGGCGCGCGACTGCTCATCTTTGGCTCACCAGCAGCTTCTCAACGTACTTGGCCAGCACATCCACCTCCAGGTTGACGCTCGTGCCAGCCTGGGCGCTGGCCAGGGTCGTTCGCTGAAGCGTCTCCGGTATGAGGGAAACGGTAAAGGATCCCTCGTCAACTTCGGCCACGGTCAGAGAGACGCCGTCAACCGTGATCGAGCCCTTCACCACCACGTAGCGCAGGACATCCGGTTCGGTCTCGAACCTCAGCCGCCGCGCAAAGCCATCATCCACCACCTCGAGGACCCGCCCCAGCCCGTCCACGTGCCCCTGCACGAGGTGGCCGCCCAGCGGCTCACCGGCTCGCAGCGGCAGCTCAAGGTTCACCTGGGCCCCGGGCACGACCGCGGCCAGAGAGGTCCGCTCAAGCGTCTCGTTCATGACGTCGGCCGAGAACCGCCCGTCCTGGACGCTCGCGGCCGTCAGGCATGTGCCGTTGACGGCCACCGAGTCCCCATCTCGGAGCTCCCCGGTCAGTCCGGCCGAAACGGTCAGGCGGGCTCCACCCGCGGTCCGGGACACCTCTTCCACCCTCCCCACCTCCTGGACGAGCCCGGTGAACACCTCACCACTCCCTTATCCGGGCCCGTACGAGGAGGTCGTCGTCGATCCGCTCGCACTCCAACCCGTGCGCGCGCATGGCTTCGCCGATTGCCTCGGTGCCCTCTCCCTCCACAGGGGTGCGAGCGGATTTGCCTCCGACCACCAGGGGCGCCAGGAAGAGACGGATCTCGTCGATCTCCTCGGCGTCGAAGAATCCCCCCGCCAGGTGCGGGCCTCCCTCGAGCAGCAGCGAGGTGATCGCGGAGGACCCCAGCTGATCGAGGGCCGAGCGGACCCGGGCCGGCTCGTGCTCTCCGGTGGCCACCACAACCTCCGCCCCATGAACGCGCAGAGCGTCCGTGGCGGTGCGGGGAGCGGCCCGGGACACCACCGCGATGAGCCGGTGCCGGCGGGCGTCACGGACGAGCTGGGAGTCCAGGGGGAGCCGGGCCATGGAGTCAAAGACGATCCGGCAGGGCTGACGGTTGGCCTCAGGGATCCGGGCCGTGAGCTGGGGGTCGTCGGCCAGCACGGTCCCGATGCCCACGGCCACGGCGTCGCACTGCGCCCGCCAGCGATGGACCAGCTCCCGGCTGCCCTCCCCTGAGATCCATTTCGAGTCTCCGGTCCGGGTGGCCACCTTGCCGTCGATGGTCATGGCCGATTTGAACACCACCAGGGGCCGGCCGGTCCGGGCGTGCTTGCGGAAGGGCTGGTTCTGAAGCCGGGCTCGCTCGGCCACCTCGCCGTCCGCCACCACGACCTCTACCCCCTCGTCGCGCAGGATGCCGAGCCCCCGGCCGGAGGCGTGCTCGCTGGGGTCATCGGCCGCCACCACGACCCGGTGGATGCCCGCCTGAAGGATGGCCTCGGTACAGGGAGGGGTCCGCCCCTGGTGGCAGCAGGGCTCGAGCGACACGTAAAGAGTGGCCTCGGTGAGATCGGCTCCCGCGGCGTCTCTGATCGCCTCCACCTCGGCATGCGGGCCGCCAACCGCGCCATGGAAGCCCTGGCCGATCACGTGCTCGCGGCGGCCCAGCACCGCCCCCACCAGTGGATTGGGACTCACGGATCCGCGCCCGCGCTCGGCCAGCTCGATGGCCCGCGTCAGGTGCAGGCGGTCAATCGCCACGTCTCCGTTCACGCTGCCAGCATACGCCGCGTCCACGGCGCCAACTGCGAGCGCTCAACCAGCGCTATCGCGCCGGACAACCATCACCAGCCAGCCGGTAGATGCGGATCACGGGGCCCGGCAGCCGGTACTGCTGCGGGTAGTAATCGATCGAGAAATCGAAGCTGAACGGGACCGGCCGCGCACCCGGCGCGTACGGGCTGAACGAGTGGACGAGGCGGCCCTCTCGCCGCAGCGCCCGGTAGTAGGCGAGCGCCCCGGGAGCGGCTGCCGGCGTGACGAAGGGCCGCCCGGCCTGGAGGGATGCGGTCACCACCCAGCAGTAGCCCTGCCTCCGATACCTCTCCAGCAGCGAGGGGTACAGGAAGCGCTCGTACTCGTCCAGTGGCACGAACACCGGATGGGCCAGCGGCCGTCCGGCTCGATCCAGATGGCTGAACGATGTCGGGTAGGCCCGCCACAGCGCGCGCCCCCGGGGACCGTCGATCCACTCGGGGGGAACGGCGGGCTCGATGACCACCTTGGAGCCGGCCGGAATGTGGCCCACCATCCAGGCCCGGGCCAGGTTGCGCGTGTCCGGCCGCGAGAGCACGGAGTCGTCGTGCACATCGGCCACGACGCTCTGGGCGAGCAGCAGACCCACGGCCGCTGCTCCCAGCGCCACGAGGCGGAGCCGCCGGTGCCGGCCCGCCCATTCCACCGCTTCCACCACGACATAACCAGCCAGGAGAGCAACGATCGGGAAGATGGGCATGAGCCAGCGCCCAAAGAAGCGCTGCTGGGTCCCCGTGAGCACGAGGAAGACCAGGGGCGCGGGCAGCAGGACCAGCGCCCTGATCCAGGATCGCCTGGCCAGGAGCAACCCGGCCCCGGCCAGGCCAGCCAGCGAGGGGGCCCAACCCAGGCCCCAGGTGAACGTCCAGAGGTAGTAGACGATTCCGCTGCCCGGTCGCATTCCCAGTTTGAACGGCTCAGCCTGTCCGGCGGCCAGAGCCGACTGTTGCGAGAGCCCGGAGAAGAACGCATGATGGTCAAGGACGGCGTACGGGTTGGCCGCGAGAAAGGCGCCGAGGGCGAGGGCCAGGGCCAGAGCCAGCCGCCCACCCGCCGCTCGCCAGGAGCTGCGAGCGGCGTCGCAGACCACGGCTCCGGGCAGGCAGAGCAGCACGATCCCGTCGGTGTACTTGGTGGCCGCGGCCAGGCCGATCCCGATGCCGGCCAGGGCGTACCCGAGCTTGCCACCCCGCTGCACCACCCCGGCCACACCCCCCAGGGCAAGGACCACGGGAGCCAGGGCGGGCACGTCGTTGAGCGCGAGGTGGCTGTAGAAGACCGGCAGGAAGGCCACGCCCAGGATGGCCGCGGCCAGGAGCCCGGCGGCACGCCTGAAGAGCCGTGCCCCGGCCATGTACGTGAGCCAGACGGCCACCGTTCCCAGCGCCGCCGCAACCACCCGGGCCACCACGAAGACCGAGGTGGGGTCCGCGGTATAGGCGTGGCGTACGGCGGCCGCCCCGCCAAACCACAGGTCAAAGACGGCGTACAGAAGGTAGCTGTAGCCCGGAGGGTTGAGGAAGTAGTGAGGATTCAGACCGTGGTCGAAGAAGCCGACGGCCTTGGGAACGAAGTGGAAGTCCTCATCACTGTTGTAGCTGAAGGGCAGACCCTGTTTCACCCCCCACAGCCGGAGGCCCACACAGCCCGCCAGAAGTACTCCCAGGGCCACGTGGTGGGGCGCGAGCCGAGGAGGGCCTGGGCGCCACTTCCGCGGCCCCCGCCGGCGCTTGGGCGCAGGGGCTTCTGGGACCTGCCGCGGCGGCGAACCGGTGGTCAGGGTGGTCAGGCTCACCGGGCGGACGTTAACCTCCCCGCGTGCCCCAGCGCGTTGATCTCGGACCCGGCCAGGCCCTGCACCACGACGGAGATCCGGGACGCTGCGTCGTCCTGCTGCCCGGGCGCGAATACCCCACCCGGGCACCGACGCTGTGGTTTGCCCGTGAGGCAGCGGTGGCCCAAGGCTGGAGCGCGATCGAGGTTCTGGGTGAGCCCGGGCTTCAGCCCGATCCGCTCGATTGGGAGCGGGAGCGGGCCGAACGGGCCCTGGCCCATGCCGGCGAGGCTGCAGTGGTTCTCATCGGCAAGTCACTGGCCAGCTTCCTGAGCGACCTGGTCAACGACCGTGACCTGCCGGCGGTGTGGCTCACTCCGGTGCTCACCGAGCCTGTGGTGACTCGGGGACTGGCCCGGGCCGCGCGACCCAACCTTCTGGTGGGTGGAACCGCCGACAGCGTGTGGGACGCCGCGGCCATCCCCAGCAACCCGATGCTCGAGGTCCTCGAGATCGACGGAGTGGATCACGCGCTCCAGGCTCCCGGGCAGCCGTCAGCATCGCTGGAGGCCCTGAGCCAGATGGTTCGCTCGGTTGAGCGTTTTCTCACCCTGGCCGCGGGGCAGGGGGCAGGATGAAGCGTGCTTCCCGGTACCTTGTGAACTGAAAGTCCCGCGGCTTCAGGCCGTTCTACCCGCGCCGCTTCGAGGACATGAAGCTCATCATCCAGATTCCCTGCTTCAACGAAGAGGGCCAGCTGCCGCTTACGCTCCATGGGCTGCCCCGGCACGTGGATGGCTTTGACGAGGTGGAGTGGCTCATCATCGACGACGGCTCCACTGACCGAACGCTCGAGGTGGCGCGGGACCACGGGATCGACCACGTCGTGCGGCTGACCAACCACAAGGGTCTGGCCGCGGCCTTCCAGGCGGGGCTGGACGCCGGACTGAAGCTCGGAGCGGATGTGATCGTCAACACCGACGCCGACAACCAGTACGAGGGGGCGGACGTACGCCGCCTGGTGGCGCCGATACTGCACGGCGCGGCCGACATGGTGGTGGGGGATCGCCAGGGGCAGGGAGTGGAGCAGTTCTCACCCGGCAAGCGGGTGCTTCAGCGGCTGGGCTCGTGGGTGGTTCGTCAGGCCTCCGCGACTCATCTGCCGGACGCCTCCTCCGGGTTCCGGGCCTACAACCGCGAGGCGGCCCTCCAGGTCCAGGCGGTGTCCAGGTTCACCTACACGCTGGAGACGACAATCCAGGCCGGCAAGCTGCTGGTGGCCATGGAGCACGTGCCGGTGCGGACCAACCCGCGGACCCGTGAGTCCCGCCTGTTTCCGTCCAGCGCCGCCTACATCCGCCGCAATGCCCTGTCGATGTTCCGGATCTATTCCCAATACCAGCCGCTCAAGGTGTTCTGGGGCGGGGCGCTGATCATGGGGCTGGGTGCATTTGCGCTGTTCATCCGCTTCCTGGTCATCTTCATCCTGAATCCCTCCACGGCCGGACGGGGCCACGTCCAGTCGCTCATCGCCGGCGCCGTGCTCTTCATCGGGGCGATGCTCCTGGGGGCGCTGGGCGTCATAGGTGACCTCCTGGACGCCCAGCGGACGATCTCCCAGCGCACGTTCGAGCGGGTGCGTCGCATCGAGCTCCAGCTGGGCATCGAGCCCTCGCACTATGAGCCTGGACTCGGAAGCCCCAAGGTCCCCGCGCGCAGCGAGAACGGTGGCGCGCCTGAGCGCGAGGCGCTCGAAGTATGAGCGCCTCGCCAGCGCAAGCGCCCGTCACCGTCCCCACAGGCAACACGTTCGATAAGTACGGCTCGGAGAACCCTCTGGTCCGCCGTCTGGTGGCGAGCTTCCAGAATGCCCTGGCCGACCTTCTCCGCCTGGCCGCCCCAACCTCGATCCTCGATGTCGGGTGCGGCGAGGGAGTTCTTACCCAGAGCTGGGCTCAGGCGCTCAGGCCGGCGCCGGTGGTGGGCGTGGATCTCACAGACGCTCGGCTCGAGGCGGCGTGGCAGCGGCGACGCGGCGCCAACCTGCGGTTCATGGCGGCACGGGCGGAGGCTCTGCCCTTCCGGGACGGAGAGTTTGATCTCGTGGCGGCGATCGAGTCACTCGAACATGTCCCCGATCCCGATCGGGCACTGGCCGAGATGTCGCGCGTCAGCGGACGGCACCTCCTGGTATCCGCGCCCCGCGAGCCGCTCTGGCGGTGGCTGAACGTCGTCCGCGGCGCATATCTGGGCTCCCTGGGGAACACACCGGGCCACCTCAACCACTGGTCGCGCGGCGAGCTGACCCGCCTGCTGTCCCGCCGCGGAGAGGTGGTCGCCGTGCGATCCCCCCTCCCCTGGACGATGGCCCTGGTCCGCGCAAGCTGATGGGTACGGCCACCTCAACCGGACGGCGCGGGGAAAACCCCGGCACTCAGCCGGAGCCCCCTCGGCCTGCCGGCGGGGCGAGCTACGCCTCGAGCGCCCGGATCCTGACCGTTGGAATCGCCTCCACCGGGATCTTCACGTTTCTGTACCTGGCCTTCTCCAGCCACGTGCTCGACAAAGCCTCCTACGCCCGGATCTCTCTGTGCTGGGCGATCATGTACGTGCTCATGTCGGTCATCTATCGGCCGATCGAGCAGCTGCTGTCCCGCACCATCGCCGACCGGCGGGCGCGTGGCCTCCACGGCCATCCCCTGCGCATTCCCGCGCTCATCCAGCTCAGCTTCGCCGGACTGTTCCTGGTGGCCGCGCTGTTGTTGCACCATCAGATCGCCCAGGGCATGTTCGACGGCTCGCAGGCCCTCTACTGGATCCTGGTCGTCGGCGTCCTGGCCTACGCGGCCAGCTACTTCGCCCGGGGCTGGCTGGGCGGCCATCAGCGCTTTGAGCTCTACGGCGGCCTGGTGTTCCTGGAGGCGACCTCGCGCTTCCTGTTCGCACTGGCGGTGGCCGTGGGCATCGGGAGCGGCCAGGGGGTCGTCGGCCTCGGCATGGCGGCGGCTCCGTTCGTCTCGCTCACCGTGATCCCGTTCGCCTTCTCGCGGATTCGCCACAGCGCGCCGGCCACGATTCCGGGGGATGCCGCCGCCGAGATCGTGCCCGCGGTGGATGCCGCGGGCGAGGGCCCGGCCCACGCCGAGGTGGAGTCGGCAGCGGCCGATCTCACCCTCACCCACGGCACGAGATTCGCCGTCTCGGTGGTGGGCATCATGCTCTCCGAGCAGACGCTGATGAACGCCGGCGTGCTCATCATCGCTGCCAGCAGCGGTGGCTCGATCGCTTCGGGACTGACCGGCTTCGTGTTCAACGTGCTGCTGATCGTGAGGGCTCCGCTCCAGCTCTTCCAGGCCCTCCAGACGGCCATCCTTCCCCACCTGGCCGGGCTGGAGGCCCGTGAGAGCGGCGCAGAGTTTGGGCGGGCGGTGCGGGTCACCCTGCTGGTCATCGCCGCCTTCGCCGGGACCGTGGCCCTGGGGCTGCTCGTGGTGGGACCGCCCGTGATGACCGCGCTGCTGGGCAACAAGGGATTCACCTACGGTCGCGTCGGCCTGGCCGTGGTGGGGGTGGGCATGGGCTTCCACCTCGTCTCCGGGACGCTCAACCAGGCCGCGCTGGCCCGGGGCCGCGCCGGCCTGGCCGCGGCCGCGTGGCTCCTGGCTGCGGCGCTGTTTGTCGTCTTCGTGGCTACGCCCACCATCAGCAGCGAGGTCACCCGGGTAGAGGTGGGCTACTGCGGCGCCACCCTGCTGCTCTCCGGCCTGCTCTGGGCGATCTACCGCCGCAGCGCCGACGCCAGCCGGGCGGCGACTTCAGGAACCGGGGTTGCCGAATCTTCCCCAACGGGCTAAGGTGGCGCGCCTGAGGGCTGTTGGGGCTCCCAGGATCTGAAGGGGGATACGGTGGTTCATCGGTTTGGTTTGCTACGACGCGGGGCGCTGCTGTGGCTCCTGGTCGGGATGCTCATCGCACCCTCTCCTGCCGGCGCGGCAGGTAACCGCTGGACGACGGTGGGGATCGCGGACCCGAACGGGCTCGCGACGGCCAACTACAACAACGCTCTGTTCGGGAACCTCGTATGCGTAACCGCCGCCGACTGCTGGACGGCCGGAACCGGAGCCGACAAGTCCGGCGGGGACGTCCCGTTCCTCGAACGCTGGGACGGAAGCGCCTTCAAGCTCGTGGCCTCGCCCGTGTCCAAGTCCTTCCTTCAGGGGACGGCCTGTGCCTCGTCGAGCGACTGCTGGGTCGCGGGGGGCGAGGGAACCCCGTCCAGCACGTTTGGACAGGTGGGTCACTTCGTCCCGCTGCTTGACCACTACAACGGCTCGAAGTGGTCGGCGGTGCATCCGCCCAATCCGGGCAGCGCCCCCGATGACGAGCTCGCCGATGTGTCGTGTCGGTCAGCCACCAACTGCTACGCGGTCGGCTGGACCCGAAGTGATACCGGCGCACGCACCCTGATTGAGTTCTGGAATGGCAAGCGCTGGCAGCTCGCCTCGCACGCCGCCCTGGCCGGTCAGACCTTCTCGGAGATGGTGGGGATTGACTGTCCGTCGAAGTGCATCGCGGTCGGCGACGAGTCGGCCACATCCAAGAGCGCGCCCCACGTGGTCGCTGAGGTTCAGGCACCGCATCGCGTCAAGCACCGCACCGTCCTGCAATGGGAGTCCGTTCCCATGCCGAGCCCGAAGTCCCCGAATAACGACACGTCGGTGAACGGCCTATCGTGTCCCGCCCTCAACGACTGTCTCGCCACGGGCTCGGCGTATTACTGGCCCGACCAGGGGTTGGATCCCGGCGAGGCCGTGGCCTGGCACTGGAACGGGCAGAAGTGGTCGCTGATCATGCCCAACCTGGCCGGACCGTCAAGCGGCGGCGAGGTCAACCAGCTGAGCGACGCGTACTGCACCGGGCGGAGCTCCTGCTGGGCGGTCGGCAGCACGTTCACCGACATGCAGCAGGCCCCAGCGGTGACCGCGAGCTGGAATGGCACCAAGTTCACCAAGAGCAGCAACGACAACCCTTACGACATGGATCACCTCGATGCCGTTGGCTGCGCGAAGGACGGCAGCTGCGTGGCCGTTGGCTGGGGGTCGAACTCCGGCGGCAACGCGCACACCATCGCGCTGAAGCTGAAGGGGTGATGGACCCGCCTGCGGCGGGCCGCGCCTACTGTGCCTCGACCTGGGCAGCCAGAGCGGCGTAGGCGGCGGCCGGGTCATCGGAATCGAACACGGCCGAGGCCGCCACGAGCAGGTTGGCTCCCGCCTCCACGCAGGGAACCGCCGTCTCCTTGTGGATTCCTCCGTCCACCTGGAGCGCCACGTGGTCGGGCAGCTCCGCCCGCATTCGGGAGAGCTTGTCCACCGAGCCGGCGATGAACTTCTGCCCGCTCCAACCCGGGTTGACGCTCATGCACAGCGCCAGGTCAAGCGTGTCCGCAGCCACCTCCTCAAGCGCCGATGGAGGGGTGGCGGGACAGAGCGCCGCCCCGGCCGTACAGCCCGCCTCGCGGATCAATCCCAGCGTGTAGTGCACGTGGGGCGTCGCTTCGATGTGGATGGTGACGCTGTCCGCACCCGCCTCGGCGAAGTCCCGGATGTGGCGCTCGGGCCGCTCGATCATCAGATGGACGTCGATCACGCCACCGGCGTCGTGTACCTGATCGGCCAGAGCGGCGACCACCGGCACGCCGAATGTGATAGGCGGCACGAAATGCCCGTCCATCACGTCCACGTGAATGACCCTGGCGCCGGCTGCCATCACCTCGTCGAGCGCCTGGCCCAGACGGGCGAAGTCTGCCGACAGGATCGAGGGAGCGATCCGACGCTGGCGAATCAGCGTGGCGTCATTCACCGCGATTGCTTACCCGGCGCGGCACGCGTCTATACCGCGCGCAGCATGCTGCCTTTGCAGTGGTTGCAGGCCACGATCGCGGTGCTGGACATGCGCACGATGGTCGAGTGCTCGCCGCAGTTGGGGCAAACCGAGACCAGCTCGTAGCGGTGCAGGCAGTACACGCACCGGTAGCGGCCGGGAACGGCGCTGGGGCGTAGCCAGGGCTCACCGCAGTTCGGGCACTCCAGACCGAGGTTGGTCGGCGCGTTGGCCACGAGCGAAGAGTAGCCGGGCGGCACCGTGCGGACCGTGGCGCTTCCGTCTCACGCCGCTTCATCCGCGTCGGTGCAGGCGGGCGATGAAGAACCCCTCGGTGGTGTCCCGGTCAGGTAGCAGCTGGAGGTATCTCGGGTCGCCCTCCTGGGCCCACTCGGGATATTCGTCGCTCAGCCGCTCGGCGGCGAACTCCGGCTGCGAGCGAAGAAATGCCTCGACGACCTCGATTCCCTCAGCCCGTGAGATGGTGCACACGGAATACACCAGGCAGCCGCCGGGACGAAGGGCCGCCGCTCCGGCGGCCAGGATCTGGCCCTGGAGCTCGGTCAGCTCAGCGATCCGCTCCGGACGGGCCCTCCAGCGCAGATCGGGCCGGGAGCGCAACGTACCCAGCCCGCTGCACGGAGGATCCACCAGCACGCGGTCAAACGCGTCCAGCAGGTCGGTGCGCCGGTCGTGAAGGTGCGCGGCATCGGCCACCTGCACCGCCACGGTCCCGGCCTGCATCCGCCGGCACGTTCGCTCCAGCGCAGAAGCCCGCCCGGGATGGCGCTCAATCGCCAGGACGCTCCCCCGGCCACCCTGGAGGGCCGCCAGGTGGGTGGTCTTGCCACCTGGCGCGGCGCACAGATCGAGCACTCTCTCATCCTCAGCCGAAGCCAGCACCCGCGCGACCAGCATCGAGGCTCGGGACTGGGGCATGATCGCGCCGCGGCCCCAGAGGGGTGAGCCGTGAGCATCAAACGGACCGCCCAGGATGATCCCCTCCGGCAATCTCGGAGCCAGGCGGTGCTCCACCGGCAGGGCGGCGCTGACCTCGGCGACCGTGGCAACCAGTTGGTTGACGCGCAGCGCGGCCTCCGCCGGCTCGTTCACCGTTCGCAGCAGGCTCCGGGCGCGGGCTTCACCCAGCTCGCTCCACCACATCTCGGCCAGCCACCGCGGGACCGAGTGCTTGACCGCGGCCGCGCCGGGATCGTCGTCGCGCAGACCGGCCAGCAGGTTCTCCCGCTCCCGGGCCGCCCGCCGGAGCACGGCGTTGACCAGCTGCGCTCCCCCCGGACTGGCGCCTTTGACCAGCTCGACGCTCTCCCCCACAGCCGCGTGGTCGGGAACGCCGTCGAGGTAGATGAGCTGAAACAGTCCCATGCGTAGCGCGGCCAGCACGGCTGGCTCCAGGTCCCCCAGCCCGCCCCTGACCAGCCCACCGGCCACGTGGTCAATCGTGGCCCGGCGCTGGGTGGTGCCGTAGGCGATCTGCATGGCCAGCGAGCGGTCGCGGTGGCTGAGTGCTGCCGCCTCGGCCTGAAAGGCCCGATCGGCGTAGGCGCCGTGTTCGAACACGCGCCGCAAGACGGTGAACGCGCTGGCCCGGGCGGGCGTCACCCGGGCGCCCGGCTTGACGCGGGGGCTGGTCACGGGCGCAGCCCGGCGGTCACGGGCGCAGCCCGCGCAGCCAGTCCCGCCCCGGCATGTCCCGCCTTCCCGGCGGTTTGACTGTCTCGAGCTCGAGCCTCCCGGCGGCACAGACCAGGACAGGAACGCCGCCCGAGGTGTCGAGCCCACCCTGGGACACGCCCTGGCCACCACCCTCCAGGACCCGCGCCTCGGTGACCCCCAGGCGCGTCCCGTCCTCGAGCTCAACGTAGGCCCCCACGTGGGGCGTCAGCGCGCGCACCACCCGCTCGAGTTCAGCCGCGGCGCGACCGGCGTCCAGCCGCCGGTCCTCCGGGCTGATCTTCTCGGCATAGGCCACCATCGACTCGTCCTGCTCCCGGCAGGGGGGATCGTCCGACAGAGCCCGCACGAGGAGGTCGCCCCCCAGCCCAGCCAGCCGGGCCGCCAGCGTGCCGTATGTGTCCTGGGGCTGGATCGGCTCGGTGGCCTGGAGGCAGACAGGACCGCTGTCCAGCCCGGCCGTGACCTGCATGATCGACACGCCCGTCGTCTCGTCGCCCGCCATGATCGCCCGCTCCACGGGCGAGGCACCGCGCCAGCGCGGCAGCAGCGACGGATGGACGTTGAGCATGCGACGGGCGGAGAGCAACGGCTCGCGGATCAGGCCTCCGTAGGCGCACACACAGACAACCTCGGGTTGGGCCAACTCGATGCGAGCCCGGGCGGCCTCGTCGTTCACCGAGGCGGGCTGGTCGACGTCGAGGCCCAGCTCACCAGCCGCCAGGGCGACCGGTGGAGGGCTGACCCGGCGCCCGCGTCCCTGCGGACGGTCGGGCCTGGTCACCACGAGCACAGGACGGTGCTCGGATGCCACCAGCCGGCGCAGAACGGCCACCGCGAACTCGGAGGTGCCGAGAAAGACCGTCCTCACCGGACCCGCCCAGCCCAAGACACTGGTGAGGAGACGCCAGACGGCGTGGCTACGCGGCCTCGCCCGCCTGCATCGCCTCGCGCAGCGCCCGCATGGCCTCCTTACGCGCCTCCCGCGTGGCTCGATCCAGGATCAGCACGCCATCCAGGTGATCGATCTCGTGCTGTATCACGCGTGCCTCCAGCCCGGAGGCCTCCACGGTGAGCGGCTCGCCCCGCTCATCCCGCCCCCGGACGCGCACGTGGATCGTCCGGTCCACATCCAGGAGCACGCCGGGCAGGCTGAGACAGCCCTCTTCCATCGCCTCTGTCTCCCGTCCCCTCCACTCGATCTCCGGGTTCACCAGTGCCGCAATCGGCCCGTGAGGCCCCACCCGGTAGACCAGCACGCGGTGGAGTACGCCCACCTGTGTGGCCGCCAGGCCCACGCCCATGGCGTCACCCATTAGGCGCCCCATGTGCTCCACCTCCGTGCTCAGCGCATCGTCGAAGCGGTCGACTGGTCGAGCCCGCGTCCGGAGCACCGGATCGCCGAACTTGCGCACCTGAGCGAGTGCCGCCGCACGTCGAGCCGCCGCCTCGGGGTCGAGCCTGAGTTCCTCCTCCTCGTCCTCGTCCGCCGGCTCGACCTCGAATGGCTCCTCGGGGACGATGTCGTGATCGGGCACGCGTTGAGTTTACGTGTCGGGTCGCCGCTCACTGCGGGTCGCCGCTCACTGCGGGTCGACATCTACGCTGATGCTGACCCGGCGCCGGACGGCTGTCCCGGCCAGCTCCCCGACCGCCCCGTCGACAGCGGCGATGGCCTCCGTCCGCTGCGAGGCCTTGACCACGAGCTGGCTCCTGGCTCGGCCCCGCAGCCGGAACAGAGGGGCGGGTCCGAGAACAGTCGCTCCGGGAATGCTCAGCCGTCCATGCAACCCCTGAGCCACCTCGGCGGCCTGAGCATCGTCGGTGGCCGCGCACACGATCCGGATGAGAGTGCCGAAGGGCGGGTAGCGCAGGGCGCGGCGGCGCTCGAGCTCTCCGGCCAGAAACCCGTCCGCGTCGTGCCGCGCGGCGTACTGAATTGCCCGAGCCTCCGGCGCCAGCGTCTGGACCAGCACGGCCCCTCCCCCCTCTCCGCGCCCCGCCCGACCGGCCAGCTGGGTGACGAGGGCAAACGTGCGCTCCTCGGCCCTGAAGTCAGGGAAGCGCAGCGTCTGGTCGGCATCGAGAACCACCCCCAGGGTGACGTCGGGGAAGTCATGTCCCTTGGCCACCATCTGTGTCCCAACCAGAACACCGGCAGGAGCTGCCGCGAATTCGGCCAGGGTGAGGGCAGCGCGGTCCCGCCCCGCCGCCACGTCGGCGTCCAGCCTCCAAACCGGAAAAGCTCCCCCCTCCCCCAGGGCCTCCGCCAGTTCGTGCTCGAGGCGCTGGGTCCCGGCCCCGTGGCGGGCCAGGGCGGCAGAGCCGCAGGTGAGGCAGCGCTCGGGGACCCGCTGGCGATGACCGCAGTGGTGGCAGGCCACGAATCCCCCGGCCCCGCCGCCGCGATGCAGGACGAGGGCCACCTCGCAGTTGGGACAGCTCCACACCTCGCCGCAGGCCCGGCAGGAGAGAAAGTTCGACCACCCACGGCGGTTGAGCAGGATGATCGCCTTTCCCGCGGCCCGCCGAACGTCCGCCAGCGCCAGGCGCGTGCGGGGATGCAGAGGATGATGCTGGCCTCTCATGTCCAGGATCTCCACCGGCGGAAGCGGCCGCGAATCGATCCGGGTGGGGAGGCGGAGCCTGGTCAGCTCGGACACGCTCTCCGGCCGCGGGGTGGCGCTCCCGCAGATCAGCCCGGCCCCGTGATGCTCGGCCCGCCACTCGGCCACCCGGCGGGCGTCGTAGCGAGGATCCCCCTCGTTCTTGTAGGAGCCATCGTGCTCCTCGTCCACGATGAGCAGGCCCAGGTCGGCCAGCGGCGCGAACACGGCTGAGCGGGGTCCGACGCAGACCCGAGCCTGCCCGCTGCGCAGTCGCCGCCACTCCTCGCGCCGGGCAGCCGGGGTCAGGGCGGAGTGCAGGATGGCCACCAGCTCACCGAAACGGGCCTGGAAGCGGCCCAGCACCTGGGGGGTGAGCGCTATCTCGGGCACGAGCACGATGGCGTCTCGACCTCGCTGCAGCGTGGCCTCCACCGCCCGGAGGTAGACCTCCGTCTTGCCCGAGCCGGTGACTCCGTGCAGCAGGAAACGGCCCTGGCCTCGCTCCAGCGCCGGCAGGATCTCTTCGAGCGCCTTCTGCTGGTCGGAGTTGAGCGGCGGCGCAGTCCCCGCAGCGGGAAGTCCTGCGGGTGGCGTCGCGATCGCCTTGACGCGGCGGGTTCGCCGGGTGCCCCGGGGCAGGCCGGGCGGGATCATCAGGGTCAGGGCCCGGGACGGGGTGCTGCAGTACTCCTGCGCCATCCACATGGCCAGCTCCACCAGGTCGGCCGGCAGCACAGCCGGGAGCGTCCCCTCGGGCTCGGCCAGCCGATCGGGTTCAAGCTCAGACTCCTCGGCCAGCCCGATGACCACGCCAAGCATGCTTCGACCACCGAACGGGACCCGGAGAACCGAGCCCACCTCGACCTCGTCCTGATCTGCACCCAGGCGGTAGTCGAAGGGTCCCCGCACCGCGCGGGTGCGGGTCAGCGGCTCGACGCGGGCGATGGCAGGCCGGGAGCGGGTCACTCCCCCCACGCTACTCTGGGCGTCGGTGGTTCCCGAGCCCGGCGAGCAGGTGTTCTTCCACGGACATCCGTCGTGGCTCTCGATGCTCGACTTTCACCTCAAGGCGTTCCTGGCGGCGATCCTGGCCGGAGTGCTGGCGGGGATCGTCTCGGCGCTGGCCAGCAGCCACGCCCAGGTGGGATGGGTGGTCGTGGCCGTACTCGCGGTCCTGGCTCTGGCGCTGCTGGTGGGATTCGTCCGCCGCCAAGCCACGACGTACACGATCACCTCGCATCGCCTGACGGTCCAGCTCGGCCTGCTCTCCCGGGAGCTGCACGAGACCCGTTTGGATCGGGTTCAGAACGTCGCCTCGCGACAGTCGATGTTCGACCGCTTGCTGGGAATCGGCACCGTGGACTTCGACACGGCGGGCGGCGCTGGCTTTGACTTCGCCTTCCGGGGCGTGGATCACCCTGAGACGATCGTCCGCACGGTCGACCTGGCGCTGCGCGGACCGTTGCCGTGAGCGCTAGCGGCTCGAGCGCCGACCATAGCCTCCAAAGCGCCCAGCTCCCCGCGCGCTGCGTCAGGTCAAGGTCGCATTACGACCAGGAGGTGACGCGTCGTGCGGGAAGCCGCGCGCTTTGTAAAGCCATGGTGGCCGCGACATGCGCGACCGCGCCGCGACGCAACCAGCGCCGCCCCGCCCTTAGGCCTCGACCGCAGCAACTCCCAACCCGGCCGCTTGCCGCAGCTCGGCGGCCTTGTCGGTTCGCTCCCAGGTGAAGTCGTGGTCCTCCCGACCAAAGTGGCCGTAGGCGGCCGTCTTTTGGTAGATCGGGCGGTGCAGCTTGAGGTCACGGCGGATGGCCGCTGGCCGCAGATCAAAATGCTCTCTGATCAGATCGAGGATCTGAGCGCGGCCGATCTTCTCGGTGCCAAAGCACTCCACCATCAGTGACACGGGGTGGGCCACGCCGATGGCGTAGGCCACCTGGACCTCGGCCCGATCGGCCAGCCCCGCCGCGACGACGTTCTTGGCCACGTAGCGGGCGGCGTAGGCGGCAGAGCGATCGACCTTCGAGGGGTCCTTGCCCGAAAAGGCCCCGCCGCCATGCCGGGCCATCCCGCCGTAGGTGTCAACGATGATCTTGCGGCCGGTCAGCCCGGCGTCGCCCATGGGACCGCCGATCACGAAACGGCCTGTGGGGTTGACCAGGAAGCTCTTATACAGCGCCCGGCCCTCGTACATCCCATCGCAGGACTCGGCCAGAACGGGCCTGACCACGTGCTCCCAGAGGTCGTCCTTGATCAGGGACTCGGCGCCGTCACGGTGCTGGCTGGAGATCAGGAGGCGCACCACCTCGGCCGGGCGCCCGTCCACATAGCGGACCGTGACCTGGGTCTTCCCGTCCGGACGCAGGTAGGGAACGATCTCCGCCCGCCGGACGTCGGCCAGCCGCCGCGCCAGCTTGTGGGCGAGCGAAATCGGCAGCGGCATGAGCTCATCGGTCTCTCGGGTCGCGTAGCCGAACATCATTCCCTGGTCACCGGCTCCGGCCAGATCGAATTCATCCTCGTC
The DNA here is from genome assembly GCA_963838865.1 of uncultured Solirubrobacterales bacterium. Classification (GTDB taxonomy): domain Bacteria; phylum Actinomycetota; class Thermoleophilia; order Solirubrobacterales; family Solirubrobacteraceae; genus Palsa-465. The sequence continues at coordinate 361,421 of CAWISN010000001.1, forward strand.
GGAGGGGTCGGTGCGCGCCTCCCACGCCACATCCACGCCCTGGGCAATGTCAGGTGACTGCTTGTCGATAGCGTTGATGACCGCGCACGTGTTGTAGTCAAAGCCGAACTCGGCATCGGTGTAGCCGATCCGCTTGATGGTCGAGCGGGCCACATCCTGAATATCCACATACGTCTTGGTGGTTATCTCTCCAGACACCACCACCAGCCCGGTGTTGACCAGCGTCTCGCAGGCCACTCGGCCGGAGGGATCATCGGTGAGGACGGCGTCCAGCACCCCGTCAGAGATCTGATCAGCCACCTTGTCCGGGTGTCCCTCGGTAACCGACTCGGAGGTGAACAGGAATTCGTTGTCAGAAGAGATGGTCATGGGATGTTGAGAAGCAGCTCCGCAGTCGTGTCGTGATCCCCGGCGCATCGAGTGCAGCCCAACCGCGCGGATCTTCGCTAGGTCTGGGCGGAGCTGACGGTATCTCGCACCACTGATCAGACCCGTCTGCTGCCCGAGGCCAAGGATGTGGCTGAAGTCGAGAAAGAGTAGCGAGCTAACGTCACCGGAGAGGCCGCTCAGCACACTGCGGTAGGTTCTGTCCTGGGCGAGGGCCCGCGAATGGCGGGCCAGAGCGGTGATCGACTCCAGGCTGGTCGAGACAGCCACGAGGTGGCCAAACACGGAGTAATCGAGGTCGAGCCCGCTGGCCACGGCGAGCTGATGGATCGTGATGCCGTCCACGTGCAGGTCGATCCACTCCGGTGCCTGTCCGGGACCGGACGACGGCGGAGGGAAGAGCTGGGCCAGCGGCGCTTCAAGATTGGCCAGGGCCACCCGAGCGCTCTGCGGATCGGCCGTGCGGGTCAGGATCAGGAGCCCCGGGCGGGTGGCACCGTTCTGGGGGGCGGTCACGGCCACGGCGCTCTCGCGGGAGAAGATCGAGAGCACCTGGGACAGATCGACGCCCTGGGAGCCGAGCGCGCCCCCCAGCCGCGACAACAAGGGCGCTACGCGCCCGCCCACACCGGCCGCGGCCAGGGCACGCAGGACCCCTGGTGCGGCGGCGGTCAGGTTCCCCACATCCAGCAGCAGCTGGGTGCCCGAGGGCACGGCCTGGGCCAGAGTGGGCGTGAAAGGAGGTGCCGGCGAGGTGTTGACCGGGGTCAGCCTTGGATTGAGCGCCTCGTGCACCCGGACGCGCAGTCCAGATGGGACAGCGGAGACCGAGATGGCGCTCCCGGTGAGATCGGCGCGGTCGAGGAGCACGCCCAGGGCGGACAGCAGCCCGGGGCGCGGATCCAGCACGCGCCGGACGCCCGCGCTCGACAGGTACAGCGTCGAGCACGCGATCGTCCGGCTCGTCTCCGGCGGCCTGCTCATAGGCGCCGGAACCCGAGAGCGCTGCCGTGCGGCCCGCGGCCGTGTCGATGGCGGCCCGAACGCTGGCCGCCTGACCCAGCACGAGGTAGTGCTGCACAAAGGCCAGAACCGTCCCTGACGGGTAGCGGAGCAGTGTGACGCGGCGGTACTGACCGGACGGCGCCGCTCCGGCCCCAAAGAGAAAATGGCGGGCCAGGCCCGGGTGGCTCACGTCGAGCACGATCAGCGACCCGGCGGTCGTGCTGGTCGTGTTCAGCGCGGCGAAGGCAATCTCCCGCCCCAGCCAGGGCCGGATCTCGCCCCATCCACCCGTCGAGTCCCCCACCAGCGCACCCAGCCTCGCCTCGACACCGGCGGCCATTGCCGGATAGCCGGGCAGCCGACCGGTCACGTCCACGGCCTGTTTGACCGCGGGGCGCGACCGATCCGTGGAGAGGTGGACATAGAGAAGGGCGTTGGCCGGCACGAGCTGCGCGGCCCCGGTGGCCGGGCCGTTCCCGGTCATGCTGGCCAGCACCCCGCCGACCACCGCCCCCACCACGAGCACAGCGCCCACGGCGAGCATCAGACGGAGACGGCGGTCCACGGTGCTGAGCATCAAGCCGGGCGCGACAGCGCATTGGTACCGCGGCGCTCGGCGCGGGTGACGAAGTCGATGATCAGGGGAATGCCGGCCAGGCCGTACCGGTCGCGCAGCCGATTCTCGATGTAGTAGGCGTAGTCACGGCCGATCAGGCCCCGGGAGTTGACCTGGATGGAGAACCGGGGAGGGCGCGTCCCGTCTGGACCATGAACAGGAGCTTGAGTCGCCGGGCCACGCGGTTGCTCCCGCGGGCGGCCGGCGGCTGCCTGGCCGCGACGACCTCAGCCAGGAAGCGATTGAGCTGCGGCGTGGGGATCCGGTTGGAGGCGCGGTCGGCCAGAGCCACCGCCTCGACGAGGAGCCTCTCGACGTGCCGGCCGGTGTGGGCGCTGGCCGTGAGGACGGAGGGACGCAGGCGGAGCTTGCGGTGAGCGCGGGCGCGCTCACCGTCCAGGTCCAGACCTTCCACCAGGTCCCACTTGTTGAGCGCGAGGATGGTGGCGCAGCCACTGGTCATGGCCAGTTCAGCTATCCGCAGATCCTGGGAGGTGATCCCGTCGGTGGCATCACATACCACCAGCGCGACGTCGGCTCGCTCGGCTGCCCGCCGGGAGCGGAGCGTCGTGTAGTACTCAACGGGCTCGGTCACCTTGGCTCCTCGGCGCAGACCGGCGGTATCGATCAGGATCAGCTCGCGCCCGTTCCAGCGCAGACGGAGGTCGATGGCGTCGCGGGTGGTCCCGGCCAGAGGTGAGACGATCACCCGCTCGGAGCCGACAAACCGGTTCACCAGCGAGGACTTGCCGACGTTGGGCCGCCCGATGACGGCCAACCTGACCACCCCGGTCTCCTCCTGGGCGAGCGGGCTCTCGCTGGGGGCGAGCTCGGCCAGAGTGTCCAGGAGGTCCCCCGTACCCAGGCCCTGCGCGGCTGATACGGGGATCGGCTGGCCCAGTCCCAAGGCGTGAAACTCGGAGGCAAGCGGGATGTCACCCACCGTGTCGATCTTGTTGGCAGCCACGACTACGGGCAACCGGGCCTGGCGCAGGATGCCCGCCATCTCCTGATCACCGGGCCGCAGCCCGGCTCGGGCGTCGACCACCAGCACAGCGGCGTCCGCTTCCGCCACCGCCACCCGGGCCTGGTCCCGAATGAGCGCAGCCATCTCCTGGCGGTCGGCCAGATCCACGCCACCGGTGTCGATCAGCGTCAGCGCCCGGCCATTCCACTCGGTGTGGAGCTCCTTGCGATCACGCGTCACGCCAGGCTGCTCATGCACCACCGCCTCCCTGGACTGCGTCAGGCGATTGACCAGCGAGGACTTTCCCACGTTGGGGTACCCGACGACCGCGACCTTCATGGGGCTGAGGCTACTGCGCGGATACGAGGCAGAGCCCCGGCTCGCTGGAGCAAACCCGGGCTCTGACCACTGAGCTTCGGACCGCTAAACGGCCCGAGGAGTCACCTCACGGGCCGCCCGGACCGCCGCCCGATCCGAGCTCTGACCACTTCCAGTACTTGAACTTGACCGTGCTCTTCGTGCTCTTGTTGATCAGGTACGCGCACCAGTAGTAGACGGTCTGTCCGGTCTTGGTCGCGCCGACATAGGACTGCTTATGGCTGAACTTCCCGCTCACCGCGCTCTGCCAAGCGGGGGCGGTCGTGCCCTCCGCCTTAAGCTCACCGCTGTAGCTGGTCGCGCATGCCGCCTTCGTCCGCCAGGCAACGACCTCGTTGGCCGGGGCGATGGCATAGCCCGAGGTCGTGATCTGGTACGGGGCCTTGTACGCCACCGCATACGGGCCGGTTACCTTGAGTGCGTTCTTGGGCGTGGCCGCATAGGCCGTGGCCACCAATCCGGTGACAGTCACCAGCGCAGCGGTCAGCCCGGAGGCCCACCTCTTCGTCGTCATAGAGCTTCCTCGTTCCTTTGTGTCCGTTTTTCTGGCGTTTGTGCCTGCTCGGTTCGGGTCTGGAACCTCACAGGCGATCGTTTCAGCGCCGTTACAGCCAGACTGGATGCCGGACACCCCCTGGCCGTGGCGCAAGTGGAACTCGCAGGCACGCCGGTGCGCCCCCAAGCCCCGTGTTCCGTTTGCACCTACCAGCATGACGGAGCGTGCCTCTCCTTCGCACCAGGGAAGCACCCCAGGGTTTGGCTGCTCAGGTGAGAACCCGCTTAAACACCGCGACCTCCCCGGCCCATGAGCCTGGGAGGTCGCGCCCTGCCTGTCCCGTGGAATGGGGGCTTAAGAACCTGGGTCGAAAGCCTTGTCGCGATGGGGTGCAGCCCCCATCGCCCAATGAACGGATCGGGAGGGCGAGAACTTTCACCCTGTGGATGCACCCGGGCATGGGCCCGCGGGGAACGGCCGCCAGAACCACCACGGTTTGACAAATCGCGCAGCGTCCCGTTCGCTCAGTCACGCTGCGGTTGTATTACGACCTCGGCTTGACGCAGCGATTGGAGAACTGGCGGCTTTGGCAAACCATGGTGGTTGCCGGGGGCGCCCGCCGCGCCGCCCTACGGGCCCGCGCGACGATGCGCCTTGACCAGCTCGACGAGCCGCTCCACCACCTCATCCAGGCCTAGCCCCGTGCTGTCCAGGACCACGGCGTCGGGCGCCGCGGTCAGGGGAGACACGGCGCGGCCCCGATCGCGCGCGTCGCGCCTGGCCATCTCCACGGCCACCTGCTCGGGATCCGCGCCCAGCTCGGCCGCCCGCCGGCGGGCCCGCTCGGCCGGGTCGGCATCCAGAAACACCTTGACGTCAGCCCGCGGGGCCACCACGGTGCCGATGTCACGCCCCTCGGCCACCCAATCGCCCCGGGTGAGGAGACGGCGCTGCTGCGCCACCATCGCCTCCCGAACCCGCGGATCCGCTGCGGCCTGGGACGCCGCCTCAGAGAATCTCGGGGGCCCGGATCGCCGCGGTCACGTCTTCCCCATCCAGACGTACCCCGTCACCGAGCTCGATGCTCAGCCCGTCGGCCACGGCAGCCGCAGGACGGCCCAGGCGGCGCGCTGCCAGGGCCACCGACCGATACATCGACCCGGAATCCAGATACGTAAATCCCAGGCGCTCGGCCACGGCGCGGGCCACGGTGGACTTGCCCGCCCCGGCCGGGCCATCGATGGCCACCACCGTCACGGTGACGCGCCGATCGCCGTCACGCGGCCAGCGCCTCCAGATCGCGCTCGAAGCCCGGGTAGGAAACCTCGGCGGCGTCCATCCCCATCACCGTGACGCCCTCCTCTGAGGCCAGGCCAGCCACCGCCCCGAGAAGGGCCAGCCGATGATCGCCGTGGGCGGCCAGCCGTCCGCCTCGCAGGCCGCCCTTTCCCCTGACCAGGAAGCCGTCCGGAGTGGCCTCGATGTCAGCCCCCAGGCCCCGTAGGCCCTGGACGACGGTGGCGATTCGGTCCGATTCCTTGAACCTGAGCTCGCCCGCTCCGCGAACCAGCGTCTCACCCTCGGCAAAGCACCCCATCAGGGCCACGAGGGGCAGCTCGTCGATGGCCAGCGGAACCTCTTCGGGCTCGACGGTGGTCCCCTCGATCGGCCCGTGCGAGACATCAATGTCGCAAACCGGTTCCTGAGCCGCGAACTCCCCCACCGGCTCGGCCTCGCACAGAACGATCGCCCCCATCCTCTCAAGGATCCGCAGAAAGCCGGTGCGGGACCAGTTCACCCCCACCCCTTCGAGTACCAGCCGCGAGCGCTTGACCAGCACCCCGGCGGCGATCAGGAAGGCGGCCGAGGACATATCGCCGGGGACATCGACCGAGTCCAGCTCGAGCTCATCCGTGTTGCACACGGTGATGCGATAGCCCGCTTCCGGGTCGCCCTCCCGCTCCAGTGGCGCTCCGGCGGCGAGGAGCAGGCGCTCAGTGTGGTCCCGGGTGGGGATGGGCTCTACCACCGTCGTCCGATCGGTCAACAGCCCGGCCAGAAGCACGCACGACTTGACCTGGGCGCTGGCCACGGGGAGTGGGTACTCGATGCCGTGAAGCTCCGCTCCGTGGACCGTGAAGGGGGGAAACCGGTCCTCATGGGCCTCGATTCGCGCCCCCATCAGCTCCAACGGCTCGGCTATCCGGTCGACCGGACGGCGGCGGATGGAGTCATCGCCATCCAGCTTGAAGGACTGACCCTGCTGAAAGGACAGCCACCCGGGGAGGAGCCGCATCAGCGTTCCCGCGTTGCCCACGTCGATGGCGTGCGAGGGCAGCTGGGCGTGCCGCAGCCCCACGCCGCGGATGACCAGGTCCTCGGGCTGGCCCTGGACGATCGCCCCCAGATCACGGACGGCGCGCAACGTGGCGCGAGTGTCGGCGGCGTCCAGGTAGCGGCGGATGCGGACCGGATCGGAGGCCATCGCCGCGATCAGCGCACTGCGATGCGAAATCGACTTGTCAGCTGGGACGCGCAGGCGGCCCCGCAGGCCAGCCGAGGGCGAGAAGCGGGAGTTCATGGCGCCATTGCGGCGTAGCCGAGTCCCTGCACGAGCTCAACCGCTCTCCCGGCGGATCCGTCCCCGGACACCCACAGGGCGATCACGCCCTCGCTCATGTCCGGGGCCGGGTGCAGCGTCATGTCGACGATGTTCACCCCGGCTCGGCCCAGCTCGAGCGCGACCTGGGCCACCACGCCGGGACGGTTGGGGACCCACGCCCGGACCTCGCGCAACCGACCCGCTCGCAGCTGATCCTCCATCAGGCGGGCTCGCTGTCCCGCGGCCCGCTCGTTCCACGCGACGATCCACTCAGCGTCGCCCTGACGCAGAGCCTGACTGACCTCCTCCAACCGGCTCACGGCGGCGTCGATCTGTCTGGCCAGCGCGTCGGCGTTGGCCAGGTAGATGTCGGTCCAGATCGTGCTGGAGGCTCCGGCCACGCGGGTGGCATCTCGAAAGGAGGGCCCGGTGGCTGGTAGCCGCTCTGGCCCTGCGGCCAGCGCCTGGGTGGCCTGCTCGACCAGCGTGTTGGCCAGGACGTGGGGCAGGTGGGAAACCGCGGCCAGCAACACGTCATGCGTCTCGGGATCGATCGCGGTCGGTCGTGCCCCGATTCCCCGCAGCAGGCGATGCAACCGCTCGTAGAGGATCCCGGAGGTGGTGCCCACCGGCGTCAGATACCAGGTGGCCCCCTCGAACAGGTCCGCTCGCGCGTGCTCGGGGCCGGAGCTGGCCGCTCCGGCCAGGGGGTGGCCCCCCACGAAACGAGGATCCTGCACCCGCGAGACGATGCCCCGCTTGGTCGATCCGACATCGGTTACCAGGCACTCGGGCCCGGTGGCCTGCAGGACGGCGGCGACCGTCTCCGGGAGTGCTCCCACCGGTGCAGCCACGAAAACCGCCTCCGCCCCGGCGACGGCGGCGGTCAGGTCGGACGCGGCCTCGTCCAGCGCCCCCCGATCCGAGGCTCCTTTCAGCGCCGAGGCATTGGGGTCATAGCCCGCCACCGTGGCCCCCAGCCGCTGGCGCGCCGCCAGCCCGACCGATCCTCCGATCAGTCCGACGCCTACGACGGCGATGCGCATCGCCGGGCCCCGACCGCCCGCGCCAGTTCCTCCAGCACCTCCACGGTGCCATCCCAGTCCAGACAGGCGTCGGTGATCGACTGGCCGTAGGTGAGCGGCCCGCCTCCCAGGCTCTGGCGACCGCCCACCAGGAACGATTCGAGCATCACGCCGATGACTGCGCGGTTGCCCGCGGCAACCTGCCGGGCCACGTCACTGGCCACCGCCGGCTGGCGTTCGGCGTCCTTGCCCGAGTTGTCGTGACTGCAGTCGATCATCACCCGTTCGGGCAAGCCGCTGGCCCGCAGCACACCCAACGCCGCGGCCACCTCCGCCTGCCCGTAGTTCGGGCCTTCGTGTCCCCCCCGGAGGATGAGATGGCAGTCGGGATTGCCCCGCGTGTACATGACAGCCGGAACGCCGTCAGGACTGATGCCGGCGAACGCCTGCGGAACGGAGGCGGCCCGCAGCGCATCCGCTGCCACCTGGACATTTCCATCCGTCCGGTTCTTGAAGCCCACCGGCATGGACAGGCCGGATCCCAGCTGTCGGTGGGTCTGGCTCTCGACCGTGCGCGCGCCGATCGCCCCCCACGAGACGGCATCGGAGATGTACTGCGGGATGAAGGGGTCAAGGAACTCGCATCCGGCGGGAAGACCCGCGCTCAACACCCCGAGCAGCACCTGGCGCGCCACGTGCAGACCGCCGTTCACGTCCCCGGAGTCGTCCAGGTGGGGATCGTTGATGAGTCCCTTCCAGCCTGTGGTCGTACGAGGTTTCTCGAAGTAGACCCGCATGGTCAGAAGCAGGTCCTTCTGGAGCCGCGTCGCGTGCTGGCTCAGGCGCCGGGCGTAGTCCAGGGTCGCCTCCGGGTCGTGGACGCTGCATGGTCCGACCACCACCACCAGGCGGTCGTCCTGGCCGTGGATGATGGCGTGCGTCTGGCGCCGTGCGTCCACCACCGTGTGCGTTCGCTCCTCACCCAGGGGCAGATCGTCCAGAAGGTCCTGAGGAGAGGCCAGCGGCTCGAGGCGATCGATCCGCCGGTCGCGGACCAGGTCAACAGCACGGGAGGGGACGGTCATGGCTGGGCGCGACTCAGCTCAGGACCTCGCCAAGCGCAGCGAGGAAGCGTTCGTTCTCCGTCTCGGTGCCCACGGTCACCCGGAGTCGGTGCTCGCGTCCGAGGGCGGCTCCGGCCCGCACGATCACCCCGCGCTCGGCCAGCTGGGCTACCACCCCGGCCTCGTCGCCTTCCTTCGGGAGCGCCACCCAGATGAAGTTCGCGTCCGACTCGGCCACCCCGAGCCCCAGGGCGCGGGCGCCCTCCTCCAGCGACAGCCGAGCCGAGATCGTGCGCGTCACCCGGCGCTCCACCTCGTCCTGGTGGGCCAGGGCCTCCACCGCGGCGGCCTGAGCGGCTGCTCCCAGGTAGAAGGGCTGACGCACCTGGTCCACGGCCGTGCGGAACGACTCCGAGCCGCATAGGGCGTAGCCCACGCGCAGGCCGGCCAGCCCGTACACCTTGGAGAAGGTTCTCAGCAGCACCAGATTGGGGTGGCGTGAGAGCAGCTCGACCGAGGCCTCGGGATCGCCCACGGCGAGGGAGAACTCGATGTAGGCCTCGTCCAGGATCACGCAAACGTGCCGCGGCACGGTCTCGAGCAGAGCCTCCACCCGGGCCAGGTCCACGGCGGTGGAGGTGGGATTGTTGGGGTTGCAAACCAGGACCAGCCGAGTCGCCACCGTGACCTCGCGGGCCATCGCCTCGAGGTCGTGGCGCTCATGGTCATCCAGCGGGACCTCGATGGCCCGGGCACCCGACGCCGCGGCCAGGTGGGGATAGACGGAGAACGAAGGCCAGGCATGAACCATCTCGCTCCCCGGCTCAAGGAGCGCCTCACCGGCGGCCAGGAGGATGTCGCAGGACCCGTGGCCCAGAGCGACCCGGGCCGGTGGCACGCCGTAGCGCTTGGACAGAGCTCCCCGGAGCGCCGCGTAGGAGGGATCGGGATAGCGATTGGCCCCGGCGAGCACCGCCTGAGCGGCCTCAACCACCTCCGGGAGCGGGCCAAAGCACGACTCGTTGGAGGCCAGCATGGCCACCTCACCGCCGAGCTGGTAGGCGCCGGCCACCGGATAGACGGGGATGCGCTGGATCCGTTGCGCGAACTCGATCGCCACGACCCTATTGTGCCGAGTCGAGGTCGGCGCGCAGGGCACGCGTGTTGCCGAGGTAGACGTGCACCGGCCGGTGGTCATCCTCGGCGTGGTAATGGACCAGGACGCGGATCACCCTGGGCATGGAACCCCGGACCGGTATCTCCCGCGCGCACAGGAGGGGCACGTGATGGAGGCCCATGCTCCGAGCGGCCACGGCGGGAAACTCGGCGTCCAAATCCTCGGTGAGGGTGAAGAGGCAGCTGACCAGGGCATCCGGGGAGAGCGAGTTGCGCTCCAGCAGCTCGCGCATGAGCTCTTCCGTGGCGGCCAGGATGGCCTCACGGCGGTTCTCCTGCACCGTGTTGGCGCCCCGGAGTGCGTAGAGACGCAAGTCAGCTACTGCTCGAGCTGATTGGTCAGGGCCTGGGCAGCCCGGCCCACGTTGGTGTTCGTGAACCAGATTCCGTGCTGGTTCAGGAAGATGTTCGTGATCGGAATGAACGTGATGACCAGGAACACCGTGAAGGCCAGCGTGGCCTTGCGCAGCCGGTTGCTCGTGCCCAGGGCGGCCAGCGGCGCGGCCCAGATGACATACCAGGGCATCAGCCAGCCCAGGCTGACGAGCAGGGCCAGCACACCCCATCCGGCCCGGGAGATCCAGTCTCCCTTGAGCTTGAAAACCAACGCCAGGACGGCCGCCACCAGGAGCAGGTCGGCCAGGTCGAGAATCCACTTGGCCCCGCCGCCGACGCCGATCGCGAGCCCGATGAGGTTGGGGACGCTCTCTGGGGTCAGCAGCCTGGCCTGATTGGCGACGCTAGGCAGCGAGAATCCGAACAGAGCGACGCTGATCGCGATCAGGGGAATCGCGCCCAGAACCGCGCCGATGAGCACGTTCGTGCCACGCCGGATCCAGGCCCGACGATCCTCCGCCGTATGGCCGTCCGGTCTGCCCGCCACAAGCAGGAACGGCAGCAAAATCACGGTGGTGTATTTGATGGCCACCGAGAGCATGAGGACAGCACCCCCCGCCCGGTCACGTCCCTTGAGCACGAGCAGGACCGCCGCCATCGAGGGGATGAGCATCACGAAGTCGTTGTGGAACCCGCCCACGGCGAAGACCAGGTACAGCGGGTTCAGGGCCAGGTAGACCAGGGCCGACCGCGGATCGCGCCCCAGCGCGAGCGCGATCTTGTAGACCAGCCAGAGGAGGCCCAGGCTGCCCATCACGGCGATGACCTTCCAGACCCAGTAGGCCACGGCCAGAGGTAGGAGCCCGAGCGGGTAGGTGATGGCACTGAACAGCGTGCCGTAGGGGCTGAAGAGGTGGCGCCAGCTGCTGAACAGGTACACCGGGTCCCAGGACTCGTCGTAGATGAAGTGGGTGTACGGGTTGAGACCGTGCAGGCCCCCCAGCCGGGCGTAGCCCAGGTAGTTGAACACGTCGTTCAGCGGTGTGGGGGGCCCGAGGAACAGGATCACGTGCAGAGCCACGATCGTGGCGACGACCACGCGCAGCGAGAGCATCCGAACGCCGTAAAGCACTACGCCGTATGCCGCCAGCATGGCCAGCATGAGGATGCTGAACATGACCTCGACCCCCCACTTGCTGAGGACAAACCCGCTGAAGACGTAGTGCAGGGGGCCTGACTCCCAGGCGGGGAAGATCTCGTAGCTGTGGGTGACCAGGGGACCGGGCGCGGACGTGGAGGACGCTACGAGCACCAGCGCGCACAACACGATCGACCCGAGCGCGACCCGAGCGGGCAGCGGGCCCCGGGCGCTGCGGGGCAGCGCGAGCGAGAAGCGGCCGCCCATCGACAGCGGCGAGGGCAGAGCGAACGTTCCGTCTGACCGGGCCGCGCTGTTGGCGCGCATCAGCCCTGTCTCATCGGGGTGTTGAGAAGTGGAGGAATACACGGGGCTCAGGACAAGATATTGCCGTCTGTTGCCCGAATCCGCCGGTTGAGATCGGATTAAGGCATCGGGCCGGGACGTGCCGGGGACGGGCTGCGGGGTGAACTGTAGGCGGAGGCTCCTGACGGCTCCCCACTTAACATGATCGCGATGAGCCTGAGCATCGTAAACCGGTGGCGGACGGACGTCTGAAAGCAGAACATGAGCGTTGGCACCCTGATTCCCCAGGCCGGTCCCTCCCCGCACTCCACCGGGAGTGAGTCGCGGCGGTGGAGTTTGGACCGCGAGATGCTCCTCCTGGGGGCGTTCGTGCTGCTCGCCGCCATCCTGCGCTTCTACCGGCTGGGGCATCAGGGGTTCTGGTTTGACGAGGGCAACACCGCGTTGGAGGTCCGGTTCACGCCGGGCGAGATGGTCACGCTGCTCAAGCACTACGAGTCAACCCCGCCGCTCTATTACTCAGTGGTCTGGGTGTGGTCGCGCATCTTCGGCGACACGGAGGCTGGGGCTGCGCTCCCTGTCGGCGCTGTTCGGCGTGCTGACCGTGCCCGTGGGATACGCCGCCGCTCGGACCCTCATCTCCCGCCGAGCGGGCCTGATCGCCGCGGCGCTGATCGCCTTCAACCCATATCTGATCTGGTACTCCCAGGAGGCGCGCGCCTACTCGCTGGTCGTGCTGCTCGCCGGCGCAACGCTTCTGGCCTTCGCCCACGCCCGGAACAATCCCTCGCCCTGGGTGATGGCCGCCTGGACGGGGTCATGCGCGCTTGCGCTGGCCACGGAGTACTACGCGGTGCTGCTGGTGCTACCTGAGGCTGTCTGGCTGCTTCATCTTTACCACCGCCGCCGGCGCGCGGTGTGGATAAGCCTGGCCGTCCTGGCGGTGTGGAGCGCGCCGCTGCTCTGGTTCGCCATCAGCCAGAACGCCACCGGTCACGCCAGCTGGATAGCCCCGATCCCGCTGGGGCCACGCGTGGGGCAGATCGTCCCGCAGTTCCTGGTCGGGTACGGCGGGCCCGCGCTGGCCGTGCTCCAGCGCATAGCTGAGGCGGCGGCGCTCGCCGCCCTGGTCCTGCTCGTAACCCGCAGTGACGCCCGCGAGCGGTCCGGGGCGCTCCTGGCCGGTGGGCTGGCGCTGGTCGGGTTGATACTCGTGCTGATGCTGGTGGCGGGCGGTGTCGACGACCTGATAACGCGCAACGTCATCGTGCTGTGGCTGCCGGCCGCGCTGGCCGTGGCCGGTGGGCTGGCCGCAATCCGCGCTCGCTGGGTCGGCGCGGTGCTGACCGTGGTCCTGTGCGCCATCGGCGTGACGACGACCGCGGCGGTGGCCTTTGACCGGACCCTGCAGCGCCCTGACTGGCGCAAGCTGGCACAACTGCTGGGGCAGAACCCGCCTCCCGGTGGGCGCGTGCTCCTGGTCCAGCGCTACCGCACCCTCCTGCCGCTGTCCCTGTACCTACCCGGGCTGAAGTGGCTGCCCGGGCTCGCCATCCATCAGGGGCAGAAGGTCCCGCCGGGCCTGCGTCATGGGTCGGCGAGCGTGAGTGAGTTCGACATCGTGGCCATGCGGGCCCCCCGGGTCGACCTGTGCTGGTGGGGGGCTACGTGCAACCTCACGCCGTCGACGCTGCGCAGCAGCTATCCGATCAAGGGCTTCCGCGTGCTGTGGCGGCGCAGCGTGTACCCGTTCACGGTGGAGCGCATGGTGGCGGTGTCCGGCCACGCCACGATCACCGCCTCACAGGCCTGGTTCGAGCTCGGCGTCCGGCCGCGCCTGGGGAAGAGCCCCCGCCTGGTGAACGGGAACGAGCTGCTCGTCCAGCGCTGAGCGCCGCCAGCGTACGTATTTCCTGCGCGGTCAGTTGCCGGTAGGCGCCTGGCTTGAGGCCCCCGAGGTCTAGCGGCCCGAAGCGCACGCGCTCGAGCGAGCGCACCCGATAACCCACGGCCCGGCACATCCGCCTGACCTGGCGATTGCGGCCCTCGCTGATCGTGAGCTCGAGCGTGTCCGGCGCGATCCGGCGGACGCGAGCGGGGGCCGTCAGGCCGTCATCGAGCTGCACCCCCGTCCGGAGAGCCTTCAGAGCCGCAGGCGTTACCGGGCCACCGTCGACCACGGCCCGATACGTCTTGGGCACCTCGAATCGGGGGTGGGTCAGGCCGTGGGCCAACTCGCCGTCGTCGGTGAGCAGGATCAACCCTGTGCTGTCGCGGTCCAGCCGGCCAACCGGATATAGACGCCGCTGCACAGGCACGAGCGCGACGACCGTCGGCCGCCCGTGCGTGTCGCGCGCCGTCGAGACGATGCCGGCCGGCTTGTTGAGCATGTACACCACGCGCTCACGTGGCGGGGAGACCGGCCGCCCGTCCACGACCACGCGATCATCGGATCCCACGTCGCGGGCCGGATCGGTGACCGCCACGCCCCCGATGGTCACCCGCCCGTCACGGATGATCTCTTCCGAGGCCCGGCGGGAGGCTACCCCCGAGTTGGCTAGGAACTTGGCCAGGCGCATGTTGAGGCGAGGATATGGCCGGGACGATCCGCTCCTACCCTCTTAGCAATGGACCTCCCGCTCCTCGCCGCCAAGCTGTCTGACCTGGACCAGCCCAGCTTTCGGGCCGACCAGGTGTGGCGCTGGGCCTCTGGAGGCGCCGCCTCCTATGAGGAGATGACGAACCTGCCGCTGGGCCTTCGCCGTCAACTGGCCGAGGCGGTCCCGTTCTCCACGCTCACCGTCCACGATGAGGCCCGGGCTCGCGACGGGACGGTAAAGATCCTGTTCGGAACCGTCGACGGCCGCCCGGTCGAGGCCGTGCTCATGCGTTATCGGGACGGTCGCCGATCGCTGTGCCTGTCCTCCCAGTCGGGCTGCCCGCTGACCTGCACCTTCTGCGCCACCGGGCAGATGCGCTTTGGCCGCAACCTCACGGCCTCGGAGATCCTCGACCAGGCGCTGCATTTCCGGAGGATCGGCCCGGTTGACCACGCCGTGTTCATGGGGATGGGCGAGCCGATGCTCAACCTGGACGAGGTTTTGGCGGCCTGCCAGCGCCTGCCCGACATCGGGATCACGCCCCGGCGGACGGCGATCTCGACCGTGGGGTGGGTTCCGGGGATCGACCGGCTGGCCCGCCATCCGCAGCCGATTCGCCTGGCCCTGTCGCTGCATGCCGCCGATCCGGCGCTCCGCTCCGAGCTGATGCCGGTCAACGATCGCTACCCGCTGGATCAGGTACTGGCGGCGTGCGCGGCCTACTGGGCGGTCAAGCGCCGGAGGGTGTCCGTGGAGTACGTGATGCTCGCCGGGATCAACGACTCGGTGGCTCAGGCCCGGCAACTGGCCGACCTGCTCGACGCCAGGATCTACAAGGTCAACCTGATCCCCTACAACCCGACGGGCACGGACTTCGCCGGCTCCTCGCCCAAGGCCATCGAGGCCTTCCGGCATACGCTCGAGCAGCGCGGGCTGGGCGTGACCGTCCGGCTCACCCGGGGACGGGAGATCGCTGCGGCCTGCGGCCAGCTGGCCGCGAAGCCGCGCCTATCCGCTGCGGCAGCTCTCTCCTGAGGCGCCGGGCCAGCCGGTCGGCCGCCCGCCAGGCCAGGGCCTCGATCGTCAGCGTGGGGTTGTAACCGCTGGCGGTGGGGAACACCGAACCGTCGATCACGTACAGATTGGGGATCCCGTGGAAGCGCTGGTCGGCGTCGACCACGCTGGTGTCCGGGTTGGACCCCATCCTCATCGTTCCCATCTGGTGGTTGACGAGGCCTCCAATCGGGTCGGGCGCAGATCGACCCGGGCCGCGGTTTCCGCTCCCGCCCGGCCCCGGCTGGGGGATCGAGGTCGTGGCCGCGAACGGGAACACGGACTGGACCTTTTCCGCGCCCATCTCGGTCAGGATCTCGGCGATGCGGGGAATCATCCGAGCCGCCACGGCGTAGTCGTTGGGGTGGTGGTCGTAGGTGATGCGGGCCACCGGGAAGCCATACACATCGCTCACCGTGGGGTCCAGGTCAACCATGTTGCCCGGTACCGGCGGATCCTGCCCGTTCATGTCCAGCCACTGGACGTGCCCGAAGGTCGCGTCCATGACCGACTTGTGGTTGGCGCCCCAGCCCGCGAACTTGGCGGTGGAGATCATCCCCCCGGCTCCCAGGGGGTAGCCGGACGAGGGGCCAACGGTCTGGATGTTCCCGTAGCCGAAGGCCGGCGTGCCGGGCTCGGGGCCGAGGTAGAAGTCATCCAGGCAGCGCATGCTCCAGAAGCCGCGGTAGTAGTCGATCCGCTCGCCGAAGAAGCCGATTCCTCCCGGATAGTGGTGGACCATCAGGTGGCGCCCCGCCACGTCGAAGTTGACCAGGTCCCGAGGCAGCTCGGACAGGAGGACGAGGCGCGGGGTGTCCACGGTGGAGCACGAGAGCACGATCACCTTGCCGCTGACCGAGCGCCGGCGCCCACTGCCATCGATGTACTCGACCTCCTTGGCCTGGCGGTCGCGTCCCAGCACGACCCGGTAGGCGTAGGAGTCGGGGCGTAGCTCCAGCCTTCCGGTGGCCATCGCCTTGCGCAGGGCGGTCACGCGCATGTCGTTCTTGGCCTCGATCGGGCAGCCGTGGCTGGAGCAGAATCCGCAGTAGGAGCAGCCGGCCCGTCCGTCGCGCTCGAGGTTGTTGATGGCCACGGGCGTCGGGTAGGGATGCAGCCCCAACCGGTGCGCCGCGTCCTCGAACAGCTTCGCCCCATAGTTGGGCGGGTGGCCGGGCATCGGGTAGTGGTCGTGGCGCCATTCGGCGCCGGGTACCGGCGCCCCCGGATGAGCGGCTCCTCGCATCTGGCCCCCGGCCACGCCGATCAGCTGCTCGACCTTGTTGTAGTACGGCCTCAGCTCCTCGTAGCCAAATGGCCAGTTGACGATGTCCGCTCCGGGCAGGGAACCCCAGTAGGACAGGGCGTTGAAGTCCTCGGGGCGCAGGCGGAAGGACACAGCGCCGTAGTGCACCGTGCCGCCCCCCACGCACCGGCTGAGGCCGAGCACTCGGCCCACGTAGAGGTGCTCGCCATCCTCGGGCCGGTTGCGGAAGGTGCGCGGCTCGATCAGCGGGTCCTGCTCGATGAAGTTCCGATCCCCAAAGCGCAGCTCGTCGTCGCCGTAATCGGAGGGACGCAGCCAGGGGCCCTTCTCCAGCACGCAAACCCGCGCGCCGGCCTTGCTCAGCACGTAGGAGGCGATGCCTCCGCCTGCGCCGGAGCCCACGATGACCACGTCGAACTGCTCTGAGGAGCGCCCGATCATCTGATGGGAGCGAACGGGTTGACCCGCGACGTGCTGTAGGCCCACCAGTCGACGCAGCCACCGTAGAAGGAGTCCTGGTCCCCCGGGCAGACACGGGCGGCGTTGAATCCGGCCGCATAGGCGATGTCGTTGGCCTGGGCACCTCCAGGGAACTGGCTCGCGTCGGCCACGTCGACGTCGAAGTAGACGCCTCGGATCCGCCGTCCGGCCCGGTTGAGGTACCAAGGTCCCGCGTAGTACGGACCCTGGATCTTGGTGTGGACGAAGTTCCGCACATCGGTCGTGTAGCCGAAGGCCTGGTGGAGGTCGAATGCTCCGATCACCCGATCCTGGGGCGAGCCGTTCGGCGCCAGGAGCTTGTCGTTGGTGAAGTTCTTGGTGTTCGGGCTGTGGTCAATCGGGTCGACGGTGTAGGTGAAGTTGGGTGAGACGAGCCGGTAGAAGACGTGGCCTCGGGGGGAGTAGTCGGGCGGCCTATCGACCGTCGAAATTCCCGAGAAGTCGATGAACAGACGCCGGCAGCCCGAGCAGAGCGTGGGCGTGCGCACCCGAATGACCACCAGACCCCTGGCTGTACGCGGAAAGCCCGAATGACGGCAGGCTGGATCGGCACCGGTCACCGTTGGCCCGACACCGCCAGGCGTGTACTCGGTCTGCTCGGGCCTGACGCAGAAGACGTCCGCGGGCTGGTAGCGCTGCCATTGGGCGGTCACGTCGCGGATGGCACCCAGCGCGTCGTAGTGAAAAGGAGTCGACGCTCCCGAGACCGACCCGGAACCGAGCAACGCCAAGACCGCTGCAACGAGGCCGATCACGGCCTGCTCCTCGCCTTACCGGGCCGGATCATCTCCTCCGGCGCATAGCCGCCGTAGACGTTCCAGGGGGCATTGGCGGGGCCGATATGCGGGAAGTGCACGCCGTGTACGTCTCCGGCGTAGCCGAACGCCCGCCAAGCGGTGTAGTCGCGGTTGCCGCCGTATACGGGGTGGGAGTAGACCCCCTCCAGCGTGTGGTTGTAGAGCGCCGTGAAGAAGGCACTCCCGGCATCGTCCATCCGGGTGAGAATGGCGTCCTGGACGGGCGCCGGAGCGGCGGCGAAATCGCCCCCGGCCAGCCGGTCGAGCTCGGCCAGACCGCGGGTATAGACGCCGCGCAGCCGGCGGACCTCCCGGCTCCAGCCGATCCGCTTGACCCGGGACAGCCGCTGGAAGCGGGCGAAGCGTGAGCGGTAGGGACCCCCGGCGTAGATCTGGCCGATCCCGCTCAACAGCGCCCCGATGTAGTGGTCGGCTCCCACATCCGCTGCCGACCAGTCACCCGGTCCGGTGGCCGGAACTATGCGGGCCACGGCGGCCCGAAGAGTTCTGCGCTGAGACGAGGTGAGGACAGAGCGTTGCGGGCGGAAAAGCGGGGGCGGGACGGCGAGGACCACGGCGCCCGCGGCACCCGCCCTGCCGGCATTAGAAAGAACCTCCCGACGTGTCACCCGGCCGAGTCCCATCATTAACCGAACGCGGGAGGAGTGGTGAATCTGTCGCGGTGGTGCGGCTAGCTGCTAGCTCGCCGCGGCGGCGGTCACTCGCCGAGCCGCCAGCCGGGCCAGGGTCGCCCGGTGGTGGCGGGAGCCTCCGAGCAGCAGCGCATCGAGCTGCGCTCGCTTGAACAGCCAATGCACGTTGGCCTCCCAGGTGAATCCGATGCCCCCGTGGGCCTGAATGGCACTCCCCGTGACCTCCCGGCCGCCGTCTGCCGCGCTCGCACCGGCCAGCGCCGCCGCCTCGCTCAGCCGCTCGGGGTCCGCCTCCGCCGCCCACGCGGCGAAGTAGGACGCGGAGCGGATGCTCTCGGTGAGGAGCAGCATCTGGGCGCAGCGGTGGCTGACCGCCTGGAACGCGCCCACGGGCACTCCGAACTGCTTGCGCTCCTTGACGTACTCGAGCGTCATGTCCAGCGCTCGCTGGCACACCCCCAGCACCTCGGCGGCGATGGCTGACCACACGCGCTCGGCCGCACCCGGCCCGAGCGCCTCCCCCTCACCGCTCACTCGCGCGAAGGTGCGGGTGGGGTCGACGGACTGAATGACCTCCACATCGGCCTGCTCTGCCTCGAGCAGGGTGGCCTCGGCGTCGTCGAGGACGATCAGCACCGCCGCCTGCGCCGCATCGCACACCAGCGAGCGCGGTCCGATTCCGGCGCTCGCCTCCCCGGAGGCCAGCGCAGGGAGCCAGCGCTCCTGCTGCTCGGGGGTGCCAGTCGCCTGAATGACCGAAGCCGCCGTGGCGGTCCCGAGAAACGGTGTGGGCGCACAGGCGTATCCCAGCTCCTCCAAGAGCACGGCCAGCTCAACGGCGCCCAGGCCCTGGCCGGAATGCTCGGCCGACACGGCGATTCCGGGCCAGCCCAGGTCGA
The DNA here is from genome assembly GCA_963838865.1 of uncultured Solirubrobacterales bacterium. GTDB lineage: Bacteria > Actinomycetota > Thermoleophilia > Solirubrobacterales > Solirubrobacteraceae > Palsa-465. The sequence continues at coordinate 380,687 of CAWISN010000001.1, forward strand.
CCAGCTCCTGCCACAGCGCGCTGTCAGAGCGCCCCGCCTCGGCAGATTCGCGCACCTTGGCAAAGGGTGAGCGAGCGGCCAGCAGGTCGTGCGCCACCCGCTTGATCTCCTTCTGTTCGTCGTTCAGGTCGAAGTCCACGGCTGCTACCGCGCCGCCCTGGGCAGGCCGAGCACCCGCTCGGCCACGATGTTCTTGAGGATCTCGGTCGTCCCCCCCTCGATGGTGTTGCCCCGCGCCCGCAGCAGCTCGTAGCTCCAGCGCGTCCCCGCCTGCACGGCCTCGGGGCCGAGAAGATCGGCCGCCAGCTGGGTGAGCTGCTGGTTGGTCTCAGACCACATCCACTTGGTCAGCGAGCCCTCGGGACCTGGCTGTCCGTAGCGCTCGGTCTGGGTCAGCCCGCGGTAGGCGGTCAGCCGCAGCACCTCGGCCTTGAGGTGTAGCTCGCCCAGCCGGTCGGCCAGCACCGGATCCTCCAGGAGGCCGCGGGCGCTGGCCTCGCTCATCACCTCATCGAGCATCTGCCGCAGCCTGACCTGGAGGAAGAAGGCCAGGCCGGCCCGCTCATTCATCAGCGTGGTCAGCGCCACCTTCCAGCCGTTGCCCACCCCGCCCAGGACCTGCTCATCGCTCGCCCTGGCATCCTCGATGAACAGCTCGTTGAACTCCGCCTCGCCGGTGATCTGGCGCAGCGGCCTGACCTGCACCTCCTCCTGCTCCATGTCGAGCAGGAAGTAGGTCAGGCCCTTGTGCTTGGGAGCATTGGTATCGGTCCGAGCCACGAGCATGCACCACTTGGAGTGCTGGGCCCCGCTGGTCCACACCTTCTGTCCGGTGATCCGCCACCCCCCGTTCTCCTTCACCGCTCGCGTCTTGAGGGAGGCCAGATCGGACCCCGCCTCAGGCTCTGAGAACCCCTGGCACCAGATCTCCTCGGCGGTGACGATCGGCGCCAGGTAGCGCTCCTTCTGCTCCGGGGTGCCCCAGATCATGATCGTGGGGCCGGCCAGGAGCAGACCGAGGACGTTGGCCGGCAGCGGGGCGCGCGCTCGGGCCAGCTCCTCGAAGAAGATGGCCGACTTGGTCAGCGTTACGCCGCGTCCCCCGTACTCCGGCGGCCAGTGGACGGCCGCCCAACCTCCGTCGGCCAGGCGGCGCTGAAAGTCCCGGCGCCACTCGTACGAGGCATCCTCTCCCTCCCCGCTGGGCGGCTCACCCGGCTGGTTCTCGGCCAGCCAGCCCCGCAGCTCATCCCGGAAGGCGGTCTCCTCGGCGGTGAAGGTGAGGTCCACTGCTCGGTCGTTTATCAGACGGCGCCGGGGGACGCGTTGCGGGTCGCTCCGCGGATCGCGCGGGCGAGCAATGGCAACGGTGTTAGCCCATGGCGAACTTCAGCGCCAAAGAGTCGCGGAGAGCTCAGCTCAGACCGCGGAGCCGGCCCGGGCCTCGCCGGCCCGCATGAGCCGGTCGCGCAGCTCGCCGGCCAGCTCGGGGCTCGGATCGAACTGGGTCGGATCGGGCAGTGCCTTCAGCGACTCAAGCCCGAACAGGCGCAGGAAGAGGTCGGTCGTCCGGTACAGCACGGCCCCGAATTGCGAGCGCCCGTATTCCTCGATCATCCCGCGCTCGAGCAGGGTGCCCACCGCCGATTCCGCCCCCACTCCCCGGATGCGGGCGATCTCCGGTCGCGAGACCGGCTCCAGGTAGGCGACGATGGCCAGCGTTTCCGCCTGGGCCGGCGTCAGCGGCGGCGTCCTGGGCCGGGCCAGGAGACGCCGGGCGGCGGGCTCCACATCGGGATGGGTGGAGAGGACCCATCCCCCGGCCAGCTCACGGACGACCAGACCGCGCCGCTCAAACTCGTAGTGCTCGCGCAGGCGCTCAAGCGCCGTGACGACCTCGTGCAGCTCACACCCGTTGGCATCGGCCAGATCCTGCGCGGGCGCGGGCTCAGGGCTGAGAAAGAGCAGCGCTTCTACCGTGGCCTCGAGCGGGAGGGTCACGCCGACGCTCCCGCGGTCACCTCGCGGCGCGACGGTGCCGCCCCTGCTCCGATCACGATGTCGCCAAAGGGCTCGCTCTGGCTCCAGGTCAGCTCGCCCTGCTTGTAGAGCTCGAGCACGGCAAAGAGCGTCACCGCCACGGTCACCCGGTCCGCGCCGGACACCGCATCCTCGAAGCTGAAGCTTCCCCGGCGCAGGAGCTGGCGCAGGTGAGCCAGGCGCTCGGCCACCGAGACCTTGGGTGCCGCCATGTGGCGGATATCCACGGGGGGCGGGTGTCTGAGGAGTTCCCCCACGGCCTGGGCAAGACGGTCGGGGTCGTACACAGCCTGAGCATCCGCCAGGGAGGCCCGGCGCAGCCACGGCGGCGGAGGAGCGGAGCGAAAGCGGTGGCCCTCCTCGGCGGCCAGACGCTCTTCCAGGTAGGTGGCCACCGACCGGTAGCGATGGGCATCCAGGAGCCGCGCCAGCAGCTCCTCGGCCGCCTCGCCGGGATCGAGCTCGATGAGCTCCTCCTCCTCGCCGGGCAGAAGAAGCCGAGACTTGATCTCCAGCAGCGCGGCTATCAGCACCAGGAACTCGGTGGCGGCCTCCAGGTCCAGGTCCCCCTGACGCTCCAGGCGATCGATATAGCTGATCACCACGTCGGCCAGATCCACCTCGAGCAGATCAATCTCCTCCCTCAGGATGAGCGTGAGCAGGAGGTCAAACGGCCCCGTGAATACGTCGAGGTCGAGCTCGAGATCCAGGATGGGCATCGTCGCGCAGGCTACCCGCGCCCGCGGACCGGACCGACTCCCATGGCGCCGCGCACCTCAGCCAGGGTCTGCGAAGCGATCATCCGGGCCTTGTCGGCCCCGTCAGCCAGGATCTGCTCGAGCCCGGCCTCGTCCCCGCGCAGCTCGCGGTAGCGCTCGCGGATCGGAGCCAGGTAATCGACCACGGCCTCGGCCACGGCCTGCTTGAACGCGCCGTAGCCGCCGCCGTGGAACTCGCGCTCGATCTCCCCAGGGGTCGACGTGCGGACGGCGGCCAGAATCTCGATCAGGTTCGAGATCCCCTCCTTGCCCTCTCCGCGCTGTACCTCCGAGCCCGAATCGGTGACGGCCGAGCGGAACTTCTTGACGATGGCCTCGGGCTCGTCGAGGACGTACACCGTCCCCTGCTCGCTTCCCCCGGTGGTGGACATCTTCCGGTCGGGGTGCTGGAGGTCCATGATTCGAGCCCCGACCGCCGGCGTGCGCACCTCCGGCACGACCAGGATCTCCCCGAAGCGGGCGTTGAAGCGCTCGGCCACGTCGCGCATCAGCTCGACGTGCTGGCGCTGATCATCGCCCACCGGGACCTCGCTTGCCCGGTAGGCCAGCACGTCGGCTGCCATGAGCACGGGGTAGAAGAAGATCCCGGCGGAGACCAGGTCGCGCTGGGAGCCGGACTTCTCCTTGAACTGGTGCATGCGGTTCAGATCGCCGAAGGCGGTGACGGTGGTGAGGAGCCAGCACAGCTCCATGTGCTCGGGCACGTCGCTCTGGCGAAAGAAGATGCACCGGTCTGGGTCGAGTCCGGCGGCCAGGAGGATGGCGGCGGTGTCGTACACCGACTCGCGCAGCCCTGCCGGCTCGTAGGGCACGGTGATGGCATGCAGATCCACCAGGCAATAGACCGCCGGGCCAGGATCCTGCCCTGCCACCCATTGGGTGATCGCCCCGATGTAGTTGCCCAGGTGCTTGCGTCCGGTGGGCTGGATACCGGAGAAGATGCGCACGCCTGGCCGCAGGTTGGTGGGCGCCGGAGCGCCCACTACCTCGGGGCCACCGCGGCTGGGGAGCGGCGCAGGGCCCTCCGGCCCTGACGCTTGCCGTCCCGCCCGGCCAGCCACCAAGCGGCCACGACGCCGGCGATCCCGCCGCACAGATGAGCCTGCCATGAGACGTGCGAGTGGGGGACCAGGCTGGAGAGCAGAGTGCCGCCCCACACCACGACCACGATCAGGGCGGTGAGCAGCTCGAGCAGGCTGCGATCAAAGAAGCCGCGAGCCAGCAGGTAGGTGGCGTAGCCGAACACCAGCCCACTGGCCCCGATCGTCGACTGTCCCGCAGGGCCGATCAGCCACGTGCCCAGCCCGCCAAGAAGAATGACCGTGATGGTCACTGCGGCCAGCCGGCGGGCTCCCCGCAGGGCGATGATCAGCCCGAGGAACAGGAGCGGAACCGTGTTGTCCAGCAGGTGGGGCACGAAGTTGGCATGGATGAAGGGCGAGGTCACGATGCCCCACAGCCGTGAGAGGTTGCGACCGTAGATCCCGTCGTTGTCCAGGCGATAGGCGTCGATGCTGTTGACCACCTCGACCACCCACATCAGGGCGACGATGCCCACGAGCACGGCGATCCCTTCCCGCTGGGTCTGCCAGCGGCTGGAAGGTTTCAGGGCTCTGTCGGGCTGAGAGGCGATGGTGCTCACGGTTTAAGCATGGCAGGCCCGACCCCCGCACCCCATCAGGCGAGTACCGCCGCGGCCACGGCCAGGCCAACCTCGGCTCGCTGCTGCAGTGAGGTGGCCAGCACGAACTCCTCAGGCGTATGGGCGCCACCGCCGCGCGGCCCGAGTCCGTCCACGGTCAGAGGGATCTGAAGCGCCAGATGGCTGGCGTCGCTGGCTCCCCCCCGGGGCACGCCGACGATCGGACGCCCCAGGAGGGTGGAGGCCTCGCGGAGGAGCTCAGCCGTGGCGGCACGGGTATCCATTCCCGGCCACACCCGCTCCATCACCGCCTCGATGCTCACCTCGTCGAGCATTTCTGGAATGGCCTCCAGCACCGGGCCAAACGCCTTGCTGCTCTTGGCCCGGAGGTCGAAGATGAGCTCGCCGTGGGCAGGAACCACGTTGAACGCCTCACCGGAGCGCAGGATCGTCGGCACGACGCTCAGCCCGTCCGGCCCAGCCGGCGCATGCCACCCGGCGGCGCTGCTGGCGACCTGAGCCAGCGCCAGCAGTGAATTGGCCCCCCGGTCCGGGGCGCTCCCGGAATGGGCAGAGCGCCCGGTGGCCTTGACCCGGAGCGTGCCGGCGGCCTTGCGGTTCACCACCACTCCCTCCTCGCCTCCGGGCCCGCGCTCACCGGCCTCGAAGCACAGACAGGCGTCATAGCCACGGAAACGTTCGGCGTGCCCGAAGGGCCGGGTGCGCCATTCCTCGTCGGTGACGAGCAGGAGGGCCAGCTCGGCGAAGCGGTCCGGATGCTCGGCCAGGGCGCGCATGATCCCGATGCTGAGTACCACGCCCCCCTTCATGTCGGCTGTGCCCGGCCCGTAGAGCCGGTCGCCCTCGCGACGCAGAGGCAGGTGGGCCTGATGGGCCACCACGGTGTCCAGATGGCCGAGAAGAAGCAGGCGCCGGGCCCCAGCTCCCGGCAGAACGGCCAGCAGGTCGGGCGCGCTACCCGGCGTCGAGCAGGGCAGCCGTTCAATCCCTGCCTGCTCGGGAAGGAGGGCCACGCACACCGCGACGGCCTCCTCCGCGGCCGGGACGTCTCCCGACGGCGAGGACACGCCGACCAGCGCTTCGAGTTCTCGCTCCGCACGGCCGGCGATGGCGGAGGCGGCCAGCTTGACGAATTCATCCACGGGGATCGGATGATCCCGTAAGCAGGCGCTCAGCCTCGTCGTCGAGCTCTCCGGTGGAGTGCAGCTGCATGAGCGCGCCCACCGCCTCTCGGGTGAACTGCGTCCCCATCAGGCGGGCACACTCGGCCAGCGCCGCGTCGGGTCTCTTGCCGGGTCGGTACGGCCGGCCCGTGCGCATGGCCTCCCAGGCGTCGGCCACGGCCAGGAGCGCGGCGCCCGTGGAAATCTCGTCCTCGCCCAGCCCCTGGGGGTAGCCCTTGCCGTCGGGCCGCTCGTGATGGGAGCGGATCCAATCCACCTGCTCCGGCGTGAGCACGCCCTCCACAATCCTCACGGCCAGCTCCACGTGTTCGGTTACCAGCTCGCGCTCGGCATCGGTCAGGAGGTCGGGCTTGGCCAGCAGCCGCTCGGGCAGCCCGACCTTTCCCACGTCGTGCACCAGCGCGGCCTCGCGCAGGAGAAGCCCGCGGTCCGGTGCCCAGCCGGCCACATGCGCCAATTTGGCCACCAGGGCGGCGACGCGCTCGGAGTGCCCGGTGGTGGCCGGATCCTTGGCGTCGATGGCCCGGGAGAGGGCCCGCAGCCCAAGCAGGGCCTGCGAGCGCTCGGCGTTGTCGAGCTCGTCGCCCGGGGGAAGCTCCTCGGTCACGTCCGGGTCGTAGATCCAGGCGCGATTGCGCCCGTGGACCTTGCTCCAGTAGAGCGCGGTGTCGGCGTAGTTGAGCAGCTGGGCGGGGTGCGAGCTCACTCCCGTGTCGCAGATGCCTGCCGACAGGGTGATGCGGTAGGGCGGTGGGGTGCTCAGCGCGATCCTCTGGCGCGCCCGCTCGACGGCCACCAGGGCCTGCTCGCGCGTCGTCTCCGGCATGACCCAGGCGAATTCGTCCCCGCCGAAACGCCCCAGGATGTCCTCGGCTCGGGCCTGTTCGCCCAGGGCTCGGGCCACCGCGACGAGGACCTCGTCCCCGGCCTCGTGGCCACCGAAGTCGTTGACCTGCTTGAAGTGGTCGATGTCCAGGAGGGCCACCGAAAGGGTGTGGGCGTGCCGTTGCGTGCGCGCCACCTCCACGGCCAGCCGTTCGTGCAGGGAGCGCCGGTTGGCCAGGGCGGTGAGCGGGTCGGTGGAGGCCTGGGCGGCCAGCCGGGCTCGATCGTCGATGCTGGCGATGGCGCTGGCCAGCAGATCGCCCAGCCGCACCAGTTTCTCCTCGTCGTCGGAGGTGAGCTGGGCGGGCCGCTGCGCGGCCACGGAGATAGCCCCCCATGTCTCCTCGCCCACCCGTACCGGGGCGGCGATGCTCGAGTGGTACCCCAGGAGCCCGAGAGGGCTGTCCGGGGCAAGGACCTGGCTCCGCATGGCCAGACCCGTGGCCGCGGCCTGGGCCACATCGCTGCCGGGCAGGACGGTGACCGTGGTCCCAGAGCTGTAGTGGCCCCCACGCCGGTCAGCCCAGGCGCCCATCACCGTGGCCCGCCGCGGTGAGTCAAGGCGGAGGATCGCCGCGGCCCCGCCCTGGAGCAGATCGGCTGCCTCGCGGGCCACAAGCTCGAAGATGGCGCCTGAGGGCTGCCCCGCGATGACCGCCGCGGCCACCCGGCGCAGGGCCGCCTGCTCGGCGGCGGCCTGCTGCGCCCGGGTGTGCGACCGGCGCGCGAGCCGGCGCCCCGCGACGATGGCGCCGGTGAGCACGATGAACGAGGGCCCGCCGACGAGCAGCTCGGAGACAAGCGGGCCGTGGCTCCGGCTCGGCTCGTAGGCCAGAGGCAGGACCAACGTGATGAGGCAGCCGACGGCGTACACGCCGGCCACGCCAGGCCGGTAGAAGTAGGCGGCGAAGACGGCGACGAGGAACAGGTAGGCCCAGCCGGGGGAACGTGAGCCCCCCGACGACGCCACCGCCACGCCTATCAGCACCAGCCCGGCCAGCGTTGAGGCGTGGATCAGCCCTGAGCCCGCGCCCTGCCAGTTGATGATCACCAGCGAGCAAAGCCCCCAGAGAGCGGCCAGCACCGAGATGCCGATGATCCACCCGGGGTGGGCGTGGCTGACCGCGGGGAGCACCGAGAAGGACCACAGGGTGAGGCCACCCATCGCGTACAGCGCGCCGCTGACCCGTCCGGCCAGGACCCGCTCCTCGGGGTCGAGCGCCAGGTGCGCGGCGAGCCGCTGCCACCCCGTCCTCACGGACGCCCCCATTCCGAGGGCGTTTCTTTGAGCGTCAGCGCTGGAGCAACGCTGGTTGCTGACATCCTGTCATCGCCTTCGCCGTTCCTTCCTTGAACGACCGCGTGTCACCGCAAAACTGCTTTCCGGTAGTTTAGCGCCCCAGATTTAGATGTGACAAGGGTGGGTGGGCCCTTGCGGCGGGCGGAGACGTTCTTTGGGCGCGAAACCCCCCGGACGCCGGGGCCGCGGCGCCCAGCCTCAGAAGGCCTTCCGCACCACCGGCCGGCGGGCCGCCTGCGCCTCATCCAGGCGCCTGACCGGCGTGGTGTAAGGGGCGTTCCGGGCGATCTCCGGATCCTCAGCCGCCTCGCGCAGGATGCCGGCCACGGTCGCGGCGAACTCGTCCAGCGTCTCCTTTGTCTCGGTCTCAGTGGGCTCCACCAGCACCGCCTCGTCCACGATCAGCGGGAAGTACACCGTGGGCGGGTGGACCCCGAAGTCGAGCAGCCGCTTGGCCAGGTCAAGCGTGCGGATGCCCAGCTCTCGCTTCATGGGCGCTCCCGAGAGGACGAACTCGTGCATGCACAGCCGCTCGTGGGAGGCCGGGAGAAGGTCGAGCACGCCCTCGGCCCGCAACCGGGCCAGAAGGTAATTGGCGTTCAGCACCGCCACCTCGGACACGTCGCGCAGCCCGGCCGCACCGAGAGAGCGGATGTAGGCGTAGGAGCGGACGAACACGCCGTAGTTTCCCTGGAAGCCCCGCAGCCGGCCGATCGTCTTGGGCCGCTCCTCCTCGAGCGCGTAGAAGGGCTCGCTGCCGTTGTTCTCAGAGAAGCGCTGGATCACGCGGGGGATGGGCAGGTAGGGCTCGATGCGGTCGCTCACCGCGATCGGACCCGAGCCGGGGCCGCCGCCCCCGTGCGGCTGCGTGAACGACTTGTGCAGGTTGAAGTGCACGATGTCGAACCCCATGTCGCCCGGCCGGCAGATGCCCATGATGGCGTTCAGGTTGGCCCCGTCGTAGTACAGGGTGGCGCCCACGTCATGCACGATCCGGGCGATCTCCTCGATCCCGGTCTCGAACAGGCCAAGCGTGGAGGGGTTGGTCAGCATCAGGCAGGCCACGTCATCGTCGGCCTTGGCGCGCAGATCGTCCAGATCGACGTTGCCCTGGCCGTCGGTGCCCACCTTGACCACCTCGTAGCCGGCCATGGTCACCGTGGCCGGGTTGGTGCCGTGGGCGGTGTCCGGAGTGAGCACCTTGGTTCGGGTCTGACCCCGGTCCTCGTGGTAGGCGCGGGTGAGAAGGACACCGGCCAGCTCGCCATGTGAGCCCGCGGAGGGCTGGAGCGAGACGTGGGGCAGGCCCGATATCTCGGACAGCGCCTCCTGGAGGCGCCACATCAGCTCGAGCGCCCCCTGCGCCCGAGTGGGATCCTGAAGCGGATGCAGACGGGCGTGCCCGGGCAGGGCCGCCACCCGCTCGTGCAGCTTGGGGTTGTGCTTCATCGTGCACGAGCCCAGCGGGTAGAAGCCAGTGTCCAGGTCGAAGTTGCGCTTGGACAGCCGGTTGAAGTGGCGCACGATCTCCGGCTCTGAGACCTCGGGAAGGCGCGGCGGCTCGTCTCGCCGCACTGACGCGGGAAGCAGGTCATCCAGGGGCCGCTCGGGTACGTCGAGGTCGGGGGGCACGAAGGCGCGCCGCCCCGGCTTGGAAAGCTCGTAGATCGTGGCCTCGGTATCCCGGTTCATGCTGTGGCTCCCATGGGGGCGGTCCGCGCGGAGGCGACGCCCTGGGCTAGGGCCTCAGCCAGCCCGTCGATGTCGGCCCGCGTGCGGCGCTCGGTGATGGCCACCAGCAGCGCCTGTCCCAGTTCCGGATAGTCGCCGGCCAGCGGATATCCGGGGTTGATGCCGCGGCGCTGGCAGGCGGCCAGCACCGATTCGAGCGGGGCGTCCAGGGCGATGGCGAACTCCCTGACCACGGGACCGCGATGGATCAGGCTGATGCCCTCAACGGCCGCCAGCCTGTCTCGGGCGTAGGCCGTGCGCTGGAGCATCAGCTCGGCCAGATCGACGATCCCCTGGCGCCCGAGCCAGCTCAGGTAGATCACCCCGGCCAGCGCGTTCAGAGCCTGAGCCGTGCAGATGTTGGACGTGGCCCGCTCCCGGCGGATGTGCTGTTCGCGGGTCTGGAGCGTGAGGACATAACCCCGGCGGCCGTCCACGTCGCGGGTCTCCCCCGCGATCCGGCCGGGGACACGGCGCATGAGCGCCTCGGTGGTGGCGAAGAAGCCAAAGGAGGGACCACCGAAGTCCAGGCGGTTGCCCAGGCTCTGCCCCTCCCCCACCGCGATGTCGATCTGGCACTCGCCGGGGGAGCGCAGCAACGCCAGCGGAAGGGGATCGCAGGCGGCTATGGCCAGCGCTCCGGCGTCGTGGGCCTGGCCGGCAAGCTGTTCCAGGTCCTCGACCACGCCGAGGAAGTTCGGCTGCTGGACGATCACAGCGCCGACCCCTTCGTCCAGCTCCGGGAGCTCGGTCGCGCCGTCAGCCAGCGGAGCCTCCTCCACCTCCATCCCCCACCCGTGCGCCATCGTGGCCAGGGTCCGGCGGGAGTGCGGGTGGACACCGCGAGAGACGACGAATCGGCCTCGCCCGTTGCTCAGCTTGGCCAGGTATCCGGCCGCGCCCACGGCGCTTGGCCCCTCGTAGACCGAGGCGTTGGAGACGGGCAGCCCGGTCAGCTCCGAGATGGCCGTTTGGTACTCGAACATGGCCTGGAGCCCGCCCTGAGAGATCTCGGGTTGATAGGGGGTGTACGGAGTGAGGAACTCCGAGCGCTCGATGATCGAATCGACGAGCGCCGGCACGTAGTGGTCGTACATCCCGGCGCCCAGGAAGGACACCTCGTCCTCGCAGGAGACGTTTAAGGCAGCCAGCGCCCGCAGCTCCTCGAAGACCTCCTGCTCGGAGAGACCCGCGCCCAGGTCCAGCGGCCGGACGAGACGCAACGACTCAGGGATGTCTCGGAAGAGCTCCTCCACCGAGGCGACGCCGATCGCCTCGAGCATCTCGCTCCGGTCCTGGTCGGTGGCTGAGGTGTACCGGGTCATGGCGTTGCGGCGGGGTCTGCCTCAGGCGAGACCGGCCTGATAGTCGGAGGCATCCAGCAGCTCGTCCGCCTGGCCCGGATCGCTCAGGCGCACCTGGACCAGCCATCCCTCGCCGTAGGGGTCCTGATTGACCAGCTCGGCTCGGTCGGCCAGCTGATCGTTGACGGCCACGATCTCCCCTGACATGGGAGCCACCACGTCGGAAACCGCCTTGACCGACTCGATCTCGGTATACGGCTCGTCCTTGGTCACCGTCCCGCCCACCTCGGGCGGGTCGAAGAAGACGACCTCGCCCAGGGCATCCTGGGCGTACCAGGTGATGCCGAACGTGGCGGTTTCTCCCTCCACCCGGGCCCAGTCGTGCTCCGGGTGATAGCGCAGCTCGTCCGGATAGGTGGCCTCTGCCATCAGTGTTCCTTTCGGTAGAGGGGCTTGCGGTGGACCACGGCCGGGCGGATTGTCCCTCTCACGTCGATCTCAAAGCCGGTGCCCGGCTGGGCTCGCTCGATCGACACGTAGGCCATCCCGATCCCCCGCTCCAGGCAGGGAGAGAACGTCCCGCTGGTCACCACTCCACCATCGATCACCGGGTTGCCGGGCCGGGCAATGCCCGACCCCTCGATCGTGAACGGCACCAGCTTCTCGCTGCTCCCCGCCTCGCGCGCCGCCGCCACGGCCTCGGCCCCTAGGAAACCTGTCGCCTCCTGGCAGCACCACTCCAGCCCGGCCTCGATCGGGTTGCGCTCCTCGGTCATGTCGTTGCCGTACAGGTGAAAACAGGCTTCCAGGCGCAGCGTGTCGCGCGCCCCCAGGCCCGCGGGATGGACGCCATTCTCGAGCAGGGCGTCCCATACCGCCGGCGCCTGGTCCGGAGCCAGGAGGAGCTCGACCCCGTCCTCGCCGGTGTAGCCCGTGCCGCACACCAGGGCAGCCGCGCCGGCCACCTGGCGCTCGACGCAGTGCATGCGCGGTGGGAGCCGGCCGTCGGAGAGGTGCTCCACCACGGCCCGGGCACGCGGGCCCTGCACGGCCAGCATGGCGAAGCGGTCGGCCACGTCCACCACATCGATGTCAAAGGCCTCCGCGTGTGACTGAAACCAGACAAGGTCCTTCTCGTGGTTGGCCGCGTTGGTGACGGTGAGGAAGACGCTCTCGGCCAGGCGGTAGGTGATGAGGTCGTCCAGGATCCCGCCGTCCTCCCGGCACATCACCCCGTATTGCGCTCCCCCCTCGGGAATCTGGCGCACGTCGCCTGAGAGCATCCGCTGCAGGAACTCGAGCGCCTGCGGCCCGCAGGTCTTGACCTGGCCCATGTGTGAGACGTCGAACACGCCGGCCTCCCGCCGCACGGCCAGATGCTCCTGGCGGATTCCCTCGTACTGGACGGGCATCTCCCAGCCGGCGAACGGCACGAGCCGGGCGCTCGCCTGCACGTGCTGCTCATGCAACGGGGTGCGACGCAGGCCGGCGATAGAAGACACTCAGACCAGGCTATTACACCCAGCCGCGCTCCCATTGACGGTGCTGCGCTGCTCAGCGGTCCTTCAGGAACGACGGGATGTCGATCTCGTCGTCGCGAATCTCCAGCGAGGAGCGGCGCACATCGTCGATCGTGACGTCGCGCTCGCGCCGCGGCGGGCGGGCGCTCCCCCGGCGCCGCGGGCCGCCGTGGTCAAACCCTGTGGCGATGACGGTGACGCGCACGTCATCGCCCATGGAGTCGTCGATCACCGCACCGAAGATGATGTTCGAGTCGGAATCGGCCGCGCTCTGCACGATCTCCGCCGCCTCGTTGACCTCGAACAGCCCCAGGTCGTGGCCGCCGGTGATGTTGAGCAGGATGCCCGTGGCTCCCTCTACCGACTCTTCCAGCAGCGGCGAGGAGATGGCGACCTTGGCCGCCTCGGCGGCCCGGTTCTCCCCGTTGGCCGACCCGATTCCCATCAGGGCCGTGCCGGCGTCACGCATGATCGTGCGCACGTCGGCGAAGTCCAGGTTGATCAGGCCCGGGATTGTGATCAGGTCAGTGATCCCCTGGACGCCCTGACGTAGCACGTTGTCGGCCTCGCGGAAAGCATCCAGGATGGTGGTCCGTCGCTCCACGATGGCCAGAAGCTTTTCGTTGGGGATCACGATCAACGTGTCCACGTTGTCCCGCAGACGCTGGATGCCATCCTCCGCCTGGCGAGCGCGCTGGGTGCCCTCGAAGACGAACGGCCTGGTGACGCAACCCACGGTGAGCGCCCCGATCTCGTTCTTGGCTATCTCGGCGATCACCGGGGCGGCCCCGGTGCCGGTGCCACCGCCCTCGCCGGCGGTCACGAACACCATGTCGGCTCCCTTGAGAGCCTCCTTGATCTCGTCCCGCGACTCCGCGGCAGCGCCCTGCCCGATCTCGGGGTTGGCTCCCGCCCCGAGTCCCTTGGTCAACTCGTGCCCAATGTTGAGCTTGATGTCGGCATCGCACATGGCGAGCGCCTGAGCGTCGGTGTTGGCTGCGATGAACTCGACGCCCCGAAGGCCTGCGTCGACCATCCGGTTGACCGCGTTGGTGCCGCCGCCGCCCACGCCGACGACCTTGATGACTGCCAGATAGCTGCCGCTTTCCATTTAGTGACCGTCCGAGTCTCTAGTTATGGTTGATAGTTTGGGGGACTCGTGCGCTGAACGCCGCATTTTGCACGTTAGGCGCTGACAATGCGTTGAGTCAACGATCCGAGGGTGGCGGCAACTTTCGTTGCAAAACGACCAACCCTCCACCAGACACCCGAGTGTTGGCCTCGGAGAGGGCTAACCCTCAACCAGAGCTTTAGCCCCCCGTGGCGCCCCCCGTGGTGGAGGTTCCTATGGCGGCGGAGGCACCGCTGCCGCTCGCCCCGGCGGCCGGCCGGCCCGGGTCGGTCACATCGATGTAGGAGGCTCCGTCCGAACCCGGATTGGCCAGCACGGCAAGCAGAGCGCTCCATTTCGCGGCCAGGTTGGTGGGCGTGCCGAGGTAGACCACCGGCCCGCCGCGGAGCTGTGCCATGAGGCCATGCAGGGCGCTGGTGGAGATCGAGCTGATCCGGAACAGCAGCGCGCGCGGCGCGGCGCTGGCCGCTGCCAGCGAGCTGAGAACGGAGGGTTGGGTTACCCGTGGACCCCCGGGAGGGACGGGGAGCCTGATCCGGGGCAGCGCAGGGAGTCTGGCCAGGTCACGGAGAATGGTCCCGTCGGCTGACACGCCCACGCTGCTACCGCCGGCCGACACCACCGCCACCGGCAGTCGCTCGATCACGGCGATGCGCATGGTGTGGGGGAATTGCGTGCGCACCTCGAGCCGCTTCACCACGGGAAAGGCCGACACGGCGCCGTAGAGCCTGGCCGGCTGGACGTCGAGGGTGCTCATGCTCCGCGCCGCGGAGACCAGCGCCGCCTGGATGGCCCCCGCGTCCGGTCCGCTCTGCCCCGTCACCATCACGTGCTCCACGGCGACAAACGATGAGTCCTGGAACCACAGCCACCCCCCGCCCGCCAGTGCCGCGGCCACGACGAGGCCCAGCAGGGAGAGCCGCACGCGCTTGGAGCTGAGAATCTGGGCCGGATTGACCCTGCCCCTCCCTCGACGCGACCGATGCCTCCGGCGTCCGGACCTTTGTGCCCAGGGCAGCGCCACCGGCATCCCCATGCGCCAGCTCCTGACCAGCTCCGACGTCTGCTTCATGAGCTCCTTCCCACTTACGGGTCCACTTTCGACCCGAGGGGGCCAACCCCTACTTCCTTGTGCAGATGGGCTCCGGCTAGTCAGGCATCCGGCGGCACCGGGCCGGCTACGAGAAGGCTGCGGGCCAGCTCATCCACGTTGCCCGCTCCCATGATCAGGCACAGGTCGCCCGGCCCGAGCAGGCCGCTCAAGAACCGCCGGGCTTCCGGAAACCCCGGCAACCAGGCCACAGTCCGCCCGGAGGCGGCATCCGCGGCCGCGCTGGCGATGAGCCTGCCGCTGACTCCTGGGAAATCCTCAGCGCGCTCCCGGGCCGGATAGACGTCCAGGACCACCACGACGTCGGCCTGCGCCAGGGCCTCTCCGAACGGTTGGGCCAGGGCGCGCGTCCGCGAGTACAGATGGGGCTGAAAGACGGCGATGAGCCGCTCCGGCTCAAGCGTCCGCGCCCCGGCGATGGCCGCCGCCACCTCGGTGGGATGGTGGGCGTAATCGTCGTAGACCGGCACCCCCCGAGGGGCCTCGCCCACCCGCTCCAGGCGCCGGCGTGCCCCGGTGAAGCTCAGCAGCGCGGCCGCCGCCTGGACCGGATCCGCGCCGGCCAGCGCGACGGCGGTCAGGGCCCCGGCGGCGTTGACCGCGTTGTGCTTCCCCGGCACCGAGAGCTCAACGTCCACCTCGCGCCAGCGAAACCGCGATCCGCCCGGCCAGAGCTCCGGGTCGTGTGCGTCGTAGGGGATTGCCTCCTCGGGACATAGGGCCAGCAGTTCCGGCTGCGCCCATGCCACCGCCCGCTCGGCCCGGGCCATGAAGGTTCGGAACGTCTCATCCAGCTCCAGACGCGAGGAATACGTGCTGTGGTGGTCGAGCTCCGCATTGGTCAGCACGGCGACGGTGGGCCACAGCTTGAGCAGCGAGCGGTCGGACTCGTCCGCCTCCACCACCACCCACTCCCCCGTCCCCCAGCCCGCGTTGGACCCGGTGCTCTGGAGCTCGCCCCCCAGCAGGTAGGAGGGATCGAGTCCGCAGCCCCTCAGGGCGTGCACCGCCATGGCCGCGGTGGTCGTCTTGCCGTGGGTCCCGGTGACGGCGAGGCACCTCTTGAGCGCCGCCATCTCGGCCAGCAGGTCGGCCCGGTGAAGCTCCCGCCCGCGGGCCACCCGGCGCTCGGGATTCTCCGGCGGGACGGCGGTCGAGTACACCACCTCCGCGCCGTCTGGGACGTTGGCCGCGTCGTGGCCCAGGTGAGGGTGGATCCCGTGCTGGCGCAGCCGAGCGGTGTAGCTGGACTCCGCCCGGTCCGAGCCGGTGACCGCCGCGCCCAGCGCCTGCGCCACCAGGGCCAGACCGCTCATGCCGGCGCCGCCAATCCCTATGAAGTGCAGGCGCCGGCCCGACCAGTCCTCGGCGCTGCTGCGACTTGTTGGGGGCGTCGGCAAGCCCCTCCTACCGTATCCCCGCCGCCTCGAGCAGCTCTCGGGCCACCTGGCGGGCGGCTTGCGGCCGGGCCAGCTCGGCGGACGCCCGCGCCATCGCGGCCAGCTGGTTGGGATCGGCCAGCAGGCGCCCCACCTCCTGGGCCAGGCGGGCCGGCGTCAGCTCGCCGTCGGGCACAATCACGGCCGCGCCGGCTCGCTCCATGAACCGGGCGTTGGCCGACTGGTGGTCGGCCGTGGCGTACGGGTAGGGGATGAGGATGGCCGGGCGCCCGTGAGCGGCGATCTCAAAGATCGAGCCGCCGGCCCTGGCCACCACGAGATCGCTGGCCAGGAGAGCCTCGCCCAGAGGCGATATGTAGCCGCGCAGGTCGTAATGCGGCCCGGGGGCCTGAAGGCTCGGCAGGTCGCGCTCCCCGGCGGCATGGAGCACTCGGAACTGGGCGCCGGCAAACGCTTCCACCGCCGCTTGATTGATCGAGCGGGCGCCCTGCGAGCCGCCGAAGACCAGAACGCAGGTCTCCCCCGGCGCGAGTCCGAACCGGGCTCGCGCCGCCGTCCGATCGCTGGCCGGCGGGGGGACCGGACGGCCCGTAACGAGATACCGGCCACCCTCCCACCCGGCGATCGGGAAGGCCAGGCAGACGCGGCGGGCGAACCGGGCCAGCATTCGTGTGGTCAGGCCGGGATGGCTGTCGGCCTCCATCAACACCAGCGGGATGCGGCGGAGCACGGCTGCGAGTCCGGTGGGAGCGGCCACGTAGCCCCCGGCCCCGAGCACGGCGTCGGGTCGCAGCTCCCCCAGCAGTCCGGCGGCCCGGGGAAGCGAGGCGAGGTCGATGGCGGCGGCGCGAGCCATCGCCACCGTCCTGTGCCGGGGCATCGGCACGACTCGCAGGACACGCAGCTCATATCCGGCCTCAGGCACGAGCTGGCGCTCGAGCCGCTCGCCGCCCACCAATATGACCTCGGCGCCCTCAGCTCGCAGCGCGTCGGCCACGGCCAGCGCCGGCACCACGTGACCGGCTGTCCCGCCGGCCCCGATCACTATCCGCGGCCTTCCCGGCGCGCTCACCCGACGCTCCGCGCCCGCTGCGGTCTCCCACCACCCGCAGCCCGCGGGAGGCTGAACCCACGTTCAGCAAGAGACCCACGGCCACCAGCATGATGCAGAGGTTGCTCGGGGCGTAGGAGATGAAGGGCAGCGGGACCCCGGTCAGCGGCGCCAGGCCCAGCACGACGAAGATGTTGAGGATGCCCTGGCACAGGATCAGAGACGTGAGCCCAGTGGCCAGCAGCTTGGCATACCGCCCTACCGCCCGCCGTGCCGTGCGCAGGCCGGCGTAGGCGATCATCCCGTACAGGAACACCACCCCGCAGATCCCCATCACGCCGAGCTCCTCGCCGATCACGGCGAGGATGAAGTCAGTCTGGGCCTCGGGGAGATAGAACGCCTTCTGCACGGATCGACCGAGGCCGACTCCGAACAGGCCGCCCGAGCCCAGTGCGATCTGTCCCTGGACCGCCTGATAGCCGGCTCCGGCCTTGGTGGCCGCCGCCCAGGGATGAAGAAACGAGGTCAGGCGGGCGCGCTCATATGGCTGGGCCAGGGCCAGCATCACGACCAGGCCCGCCGCCACCCCGGCCAGGATGAGCAGGTGGCGCCCGGGCATGCCGGCGGCCAGCAGCAGGGCACCGACGGTCAGGGCGATGACCAGCGTGGTGCCCAGGTCGGGCTCGATCACCACCAGCAGGCAGGCCGGGCCGGCCGCCACTGCGACCGGCGCCACCGACTGTCGAAAGCTCCGCATGCGCTTGGGGTGGTCGGCCAGGAAGCGCGCCAGATAGAGGATGAGGGTGAGCTTGAGCAGCTCGGAGGGCTGGAACTGGATCGGGCCGGCGGCAAACCAGCGGCGTGCCCCGTTCACCTTCACCCCGAACCCAGGCACCAGGACCAGGAGCACGAGGGCGAATGAGGCGAGCAGGAGCATGGTCACTACCCGGGAGGAGAGCAGCGACAGCCCACGCCGGGCCATGATGTGCATCGCCACGAGTCCGATGCCGGCGAACACCAGGTAGCGGACGAACTCACTCGTCCCGCTGCCTCCACGACCGCTAAGGACGCCCAGCGGCGAGGAGGCGCTGTACACCATCACCGCGCCAAAGGCGAGCAGACACAGGGTGGCCGTCATGAGCATCCGATGCTCCAGCGGCGGAGGTGAGGCCGGCCTGCCGCCGCGGCGCGAGCCGGCGCGGGCACGGCGGCCCGGAGCAGCGCCGGTCGCGCTCACAGCGCCGCCACCAGGGCGCGGAAGTGATCGCCCCGCATCTCGAAGTTCCGGTACTGGTCGTAGCTGGCGCAGGCGGGAGAGAGCAGGACGGTCTCGCCCTGGCGGGCAGCATCGCGGGCGGCGCTCAACGGCGGCGGCCAGCTCGCCGACCTGCTGGACCGGGACGCCTGCGGGGCGCAGGACGCGCTCGAGCTCGTCGGCGGCTTCACCGATCAGGTAGAGAGCCCGGCAGCGCTCGGCCACGAGCGGGGTCAGAGGAGCGAAGTCCTGACCCTTTCCCCGCCCCCCGGCGATGAGATGAACTCCGCCGGGCAGCGCCCGCAGCGCCACGATCGTGCTGCCCACGTTGGTGGCTTTGGAGTCGTTGATCCAGCTCACGCCGTCGAGCGTCCTGACCAGCTCCAGACGGTGAGGCACGCCCTGAAAGGTCCGCAAACCCCGGGCCACGGCCTCCTCGGGGAGCCCCCGGGCCAGGCACAGCGCCGCCGCCGCAAGCCCGTTCTGGCGGTTGTGTTCCCCCGGCAGCCGCGATCTCCTGCGCCAGCTCGAGCTCAGGCCCTGACCCGTAGCGGACCTGCCGGGCCTGCCCACCGATTTCCACCTCCAAGCCAGCGGGCAGGACGGCCAGATCCTCGGCCCGCTGGTGGGCAAAGATCCTGAGCTTGGCCGCCACGTAGTCCTCGTAGGTGGCGTGGCGGTCGAGGTGGTCGGGAGAGAGGTTGAGGAGCACGGCTCCCTCAGGAGCGAAGGCCTCGGTGTCCTCGAGCTGGAACGAGGAGGCCTCACACACGATCGTGCTCGCCGGATCGACGTCCTCCTCGGCCAGCGAGGACACGGCGGTGCCCACGTTGCCCACCACCTGGACCGGAAGCCCCGCCTCGCGATGGATGTGTCCGATCCACTCGGTGGTCGTGGTCTTGCCGTTGGTGCCCGTCACCGCTACGAAGGGCCGCATGCAGGAGCCGCCACCCCAGTTCGAGCTCCCCCAGCACCGGGATTCCCCGGCGCCGGGCAGCCACGACCGTGGGCTCTCCTTGAGGTACGCCGGGACTCCTGATGAGCGTCCCGGCGCGGGCGGCAAGAACGTCGCCTGACGCATCCAGGTGAACTTCGACGCCCTCGGTGGAAAGCCTTCGCGCCGCCTCGGCCAGGACGGGATCCTGACCGGTGCCCGCGTCGCAACCGATCACCTCCTCTCCGCGGGCGCGCAGCGCCAGCGCCGCTGCCACCCCTGACCGGGCCAGGCCGACCACGACGTAGGGCCCGGATGGCAGCGGCGGCCGGCGCGGACCAGGCACTAGGCCCGTATCGAGAGCTGATAGACGACGAAGCCAACCGCGGCCAGAGCCGCGGCGACGATCCAGAAGCGCAGGATGATCTTGGTCTCCGACCAAGCCCGGAGCTCAAAGTGGTGATGGATGGGCGCCATCAGGAAGACGCGCTTGCGAAAGCTCTGAAACGAGAACACTTGGATGACCACTGAGAGGGCCTCGATCACGAAGATGCCGCCGAGCAGGATCAGCAACACCTCGGTCTTGGTCATCACGGCCAGGCCGGCGATGGCGCCCCCCAGGAAGAGGGACCCGGTATCCCCCATGAAGATGCTCGCCGGGAAGCTGTTGAACCACAGAAAGCCGATGCACGCCCCGACCAGGCAGCCCGCCAGGAGCGCCAGGTCACGCTCGCCGAAGGTGATGAACGTGATTCCGATGTAGGCGAGCAGCACGATGGCCACGCAGCCGGCGGCCAGGCCATCCAGGCCATCGGTCAGATTGACGGCGCTGGTCGTACCCGCCACCACGAGATAGATGAACACCGGGTACAGCGGCCCCAGGTCGATCGTCGCCGTCGATGAACCTGATCCGCACGGTGGGCTGAAGGCCGACACCGTACTTGGCCACGGCCCACAGCCCGAGCGAGATCGCGATCGTGGCCACGAGCTTTGTCCGCGCCCGCAGTCCCAGCGAGCGGCGCCGGGCGATCTTCATGTAGTCGTCGGCAAACCCCACCGCGGCACAGGCGCAGGCGGTGGCGAAGACGCCCATGGACTCCCATTCGTGCGTGGACAGGATCAGGAACGGAACGGCGAACGCGATCAGGATCACGATGCCCCCCAGGGTGGGAGTGCCGGCCTTTGTCTTGTGACCCGCCGGTCCTTCCTCCCGGATGTTCTGACCGAATTCGCGGCGGCGCACGAAGGCGATGAACCGCGGGCTTAGGAACAGGCATATGAACAACGAGGCCGTGCCGGCAATGAGCACCCGCCCGAGGAAGTGAAGCCGCGGCGCATCAGCCGCGGCTGGGCTCGCCGTTCACGGCCTCGAGCGCCCGGCAGACCAGCTCGAGCCCGACCGCCCGGGACCCCTTGACCAGGACGACGTCGCCCGGGCGAAGCAGGCCGGGGACCAGGGTGGCCGCCTCGGCGGCATCGGCCACCGACCGGGCCTCGCCCGGGAAATTCGGCCGCGATGTCCGGGCCCGGGGGCCCACGGTGACCAGGAGGTCGACGCCGCTGGCCCGGACCTGGCCCGCCGAGCTGGGCATGCAGCGTCGAGCTCTGTCGGGCCGAGCTCGAGCATGTCGCCCAGCACCGCCACGCGCCGGGCATGTTGCTCGCGCTCGGCCGTGCAGCGCCAGATCCTCGAGGGCCGCCTTCATCGACATCGGGTTGGCGTTGTAGCAATCGTCGATCAGGATCACGCCGCCGTCCAGCGATCCGCCGCTGGCCCCGTCCCGGAGACAGCGCCAGCTCAACCCGGCCCCTCCGGAGTGACCCCGCAGGCCCGGGCCGCCGCCACCGCCGCCAGCAGGTTGCGCCGCAGGTGCGCCTGGTCAAAGGACACCTCGAGCCGGACCAGCTCATCCTGGGCCTCGATCTCCAGCAAGCCGGCCCGTGGCGCTGCGCAGGCTCACGTCGCCCTCCTCGCCGAAGGTCACGGTCCGCAGGTCGTCGTCGCAGATGGCCGGCCAGAAGCTTCTCCCCCGCCGGGATGATGGCGGTGCCTCCGGGCGGCAACTCGGCGATCAGCTCGGCCTTGGCCGCGGCGATGGCCTCGATGCTCCCCAGCAGCTCCAGGTGGACGGGCCCCACGCTGACGATCACGCCCGACCTCGGGCCGGGCGATCTGGGCCAGCTCGGCGATCTGGCCTGCTCCGCGCATGGCCATCTCCAGGACCAGCACCTCGGTCTGCTCGCGGTGCGCTCAGGATCTCCAGCGGCAGGCCGATCTCGGTGTTCAGGTTGGCCCGCGAGGCCACAGTGCGGCGGTGCGGCGCCAGCAGCGCCAGCAGCAGGTCCTTGGTCGAGGTCTTTCCTGTGGACCCCGTGACTCCGATGACCGTCGCGCCCAGCTCGTCCCGCCAGGCCGCGGCCAGGCTCTGCAGGGCGGCCAGTGGGTCCTCGGCGCGACAGGATCACCGCCGTGTCCGACCCAGCCTGATTGCGCGGCCGCGACATGCTCCGGGCCGACCAGCACGCCCCAGGCTCCCGCGGCCAGAGCCTGGCCCGCGAAACTGCCCCCGTCCAAGTTGCGACCCGGGCAGTCCCACGAACAGCGCGCCGGGACCGGCGTCGCGCGAGTCGATCGTCGCCCGCTCCGGTCCGGGCTGCCGATCGGCTCTGCTCGCCAGCCGCGCCCCGGCCGCCTGGGCGATCTTTTCCGGGCCCCAGCCCCTCATCGGCTCAGGGCCACGCCTCGCAGCGCCTCCCGGGCCACGGTGACGTCATCGAAGGGGATCTTGCGGCCAGCCTCGAACTCCTGGCCCTGCTCGTGCCCCTTGCCGGCGATGAGGACCACGTCGCCCGGACCCGCCTCCGGCGATGGCCTGGGCGATGGCCTCCCGGCGATCGGCGTTGTGCTCAACCGCCGGGCCCGGTTCCGGCCAGGATCTCCTCGATGATGGCCTCGGGGTCCTCCGAGCGCGGGTTGTCCGAGGTCACGATCACCCGGTCGGCCAGCCGGCGAGCGATTGGCCCATGTGCGGGCGCTTGCCCCGGTCGCGATCCCCGCCGCAGCCAAACACCACGTGGAGCTGGCCCTCGGTCAGACCCCGGGCCGCCTCCAGGACGTTCTCCAGAGAGTCCGGGGTGTGGGCATAGTCCACCAGGACGGCGAACTCCTGGCCCTCCTCCACCGGCTGAAGCCGGCCCGGCACCTGGTCGGCGGTCTGGATGGCCTCCGCCGCCATCTCGGTGGGAACGCCCAGGGCCCGCGCCGTGGCGAACGCCCCCAGGACGTTGTAGACGTTGAACCGCCCTCGCAGGGGGGAGCGCAGCTGAACGACCTCTTCCTCCGGGCGTGCGCACCGAGAAGTCAGAGCCGTCCAGATGCCGGTGTGCACGCTCGAATGCCCGGTAGGAGGCCTCCTGATCCAGCGCGAACGTGATCGGGTCGGTCAGCTCGGCGGCCAGTCGCTGTCCGTAGGCGTCGTCCACGTTGATCACGCTGTGCTCGCGGCGCCAAGCTCGCAGAACAGCCGCCGCTTGGCGGCGAAGTAGTCCTCCATGGTGGGGTGGAAGTCCAGGTGGTCCTGGGTCAGGTTGGTGAAGACGGCCGCGGCGAAATGGATGGCGTCGGCCCGATGCAGCTCGAGCGCATGGGAGGAGACCTCCATCGAGCATGCCACGTCGCCGCGCGTCCAGCATCGCCCTGAACGTCCGCTGGAGGTCGATCGCCTCCGGGGTGGTGCGGACCACCTCGTGCTCGACACCGCCGATGACGCTCTTGACCGTGCCGAGCAGTCCGGTGGACCGGCCCGCTCGCCTCGAGCAGCGCCCGGGTCAGGAACGCCGTGGTGGTCTTGCCGTTGGTCCCGGTGATCCCGACCACCTCAAGGGCCGCGGTCGGATCGCCATAGAAGCGGGCGGCGGCGGGAGCCATGGCCTGCCGGCAATTCGGCACCTGGATCTGGGGCACCGGCACCTCGAGCGGGCGTTCCACCACCAGGGCCACCGCTCCCCGCTCCACCGCCTCGGAGGCGAAGTCGTGCCCGTCCCGCGTGAACCCGGCGACACAGAAGAAGAGCGTCCCGGGGATCACGTCGCGATCGTCATAGGCCAGACGCGTGACCTCGAGATCCCGGGCGGGCGCAGGGACGCCCGTGATCACCTCGTGGAGGCGCATCGGGGCCCGAGTGTAGGAGTTGGCCCGGAGGAGGCTCGCCGGCCTCTGGTTCGAGCCTCCCACCGCCCCGGCGGGCGGCTCAGGGCTATGGTCATGCCGCCGTCAGCCGCTGAAGCCGCGGGCCGCGGGATCGGGAGGCTCCCGCGCTCGATTACCCGGTCGACCATGCCATAGGCCAGTGCCTCCTCACCCGTGAAGTACCGGTCGCGCTCCATGTCGGCATGCACGCGCTCGATCGACTGACCGGTGTGCTTGGCGTAGATCTCATCAAGCCGGGAGCGCAGGGCCAGAACCTCGCGCGCGTGGATCTCGATGTCGCTCGAGGGACCCTCAAAGCCTCCCGACGGTTGGTGGATGAGGATGCGGCTGTTCGGAAGCGCCATCCGCTTCCCGGCGGCGCCACCGGCCAGCAGAAGCGAGCCCATGGACATGGCTATCCCGTAACAGATCGTCTGGACGTCGGGCCGGATGAACTGCATCGCGTCGTAGATGGCCAGCCCGGCGTAAATCGAGCCGCCGGGGGAGTTGATGTAGAGGTGGATGTCCTTGTCGGGATCGTCGGACTCCAGATGTACGAGCTGGGCCACGATCAGATTCGCGGTCTCCTCGTCCACCTGGCCGCCCAGGAAGACGACACGGTCGTTGAGCAGTCGCGAGTAGATGTCAAACGAGCGCTCTCCGCGCGCCGTCTGCTCGACCACCATCGGCACCAGGGTCATTTCATCCTCCTCGGGGTATAGTGCAACCACATGGTTGCGCTCACCCTAGCAGATGTGCAACTCTATGGTTGCGCAAATTTCAGGAGGTACACCAGATGACCGACCGGATCGACCGCGAGATGATGGTCCCCGCCTCACCGCAGGAGGTCTGGCAGCTCGTCACCGGAGACGGATGGCTGGCCGACCAGGTCGAGCTCGATTTGGTGCCCGGCGGTGAGGCACGGTTCAGCGACCGGGATTCTGTTCGCACCGGCTGGGTTGAGGAGGTCCGGTCGCCCGAGGACGCCGGCGAGGGCGAGGAGGCCCAACTCGTGTTCTGGTGGTCAGATGACGGTGAGCCGGCCTCACGCGTCGAGCTCCGGCTGGAACCGGTGGGACAGGACGACACCCACCTCAGCCTGACCGAAACCCGTCCCCTGGAAGTGCTCGATCTGGTGGGAGTCCCGCTCCCCGAGTCGGGCGGCGGGGGCTACGGACCGTCGCTGCTCGTGGCCGCGTGAGCACCTCGGCCTCGCTGTCGGGCGGCGGGGATGCGGTGTTCTCGGCCCTGGCTGACCCCACCCGGCGGCGTCTGCTCGCCTCGGTCGCGGGAGCACCGGCCACGGCCACCCAGTTGGCCGAGGGGCTCCCCATCTCCCGTCAGGCCGTGGTCAAGCATCTGGGGGCATTGGCCGAGGCCGGCCTTCTGACCCGCGAGCGCACCGGCCGGGAGGTGCACTATCGCCTGATCCCCGAGCCCCTCTCCGACGCCGTCGGTTGGATGACCGAGGTCGGCGCGCAATGGGACGAGCGCCTGGCCGCCCTGGCCAAGGCCTTCGGCACGACAGGCCGCTGACGCCGCTATTTGCCGGGGCGCGTCTGTCCCGCCTACTTCGGCGAGATCCCGAGGTACGGCACGGCCCAACCGACGATCTTCTGGAACGCCGGGGCGGCCACCGAGCCGCCGGAGATCGATCCGTGCGGCTGATCGACCACCACAAGGCCGAGTAGCTGCGGGTGCGACGCGGGGACCATGCCCACGAATGAGGCAACGTAGGCGCTATCGGAGTAGTGCCCGTTCACAGCGATGTTGGCCGTGCCGGTCTTCCCCGCCATCACGTAGCCGGGGATGCCGGCCCCCGAGGCGGTACCACCGTCGGCGTACACGCCCACCAGCATGTTGCGGAGCTGGGCGGCGGCCTGGCTCGAGAGGATGCGCTGACCTGCGGGGATCTTTGTGGGCTTGCCTCCCACGGCGGACACGATGTGTGGCGGCCGGAGAACGCCGCCGTTGGCGATCGCCGCGTAGGCGGTGATCAACTGCATGGGGGTGACCGACTCGCCCTGTCCGAAGGGCAGGTTCCCCATCGACGCGCCCGAGTATTGCCACCAGTGCAGGATGATCCCCGGCTGCTCGCCCGGCAGGTCAACGCCCGTGGGCTGCCCGAACCCGAACTTGCGTACCCAATAATCAAACCGGCGGGCGCCCAGGCGCATCCCGATCTCGTCGGCCCCGATGTTGCTTGACACCTTGAGGATCTGGGCCACGGTCAGCGTCTCGTCGCCATGGGCCTCGGCGTCGTGGATCTGGCGGTCGGCCACCTGCAGGATCCCCGGGATGTTGACATTCGTGCTGGGGGTGATCAGCCCGTCCTGGAGGGCTCCCGCAACGGTCATGGCTTTGAACGTCGAACCAGGTTCGTAGCTGAAACCCACCGCCTGGTCCTCCCAGGCCGATTGGGGCGCGCTGAACGGGTCGTTGGAGTTGACCTGGGGCCAGTTGGCCAGGGCCAGGATCGCCCCGGTGTTGGGGTTCATCACGATCGCCGTAGCGCCCTTGGGCTGGTACTGGGCCCCCACTCCGGCCAGGACCTGCTCCACCTCCGCCTGCAGAGGGGAGCTGATCGTGAGCCGCAGACTGACTCCGGGCACCACCGGCCGGAGGTTCTGAACCGAGATCGGTTGACCGATCGCGTCGTTGACCACTCGCCGCACCCCGTCATGGCCGCGAAGCTCCTTGTTGTAGAGGTATTCGAGGCCGCCCAGGCCCTGATCCTCGGCTCCCACGTAGCCCAGGACCTGTGAGGCCTCCCAGGGCAGCGGATAGAAGCGCCGCACGGTGGGGATGAAGTTCAGGCCGTTGATCCGCATCTGCTCGATGTGGTTGGCCACGCCGACGGGCACCTGGTGAGCGAGGTAGACGAACCCGGTATGGGGCTTGGCCAGGTCGGCCTGCAGGGCTGAGACGGGCCTGCCCAGCAGCGGCGCCAGCCGGGCGGCCAGCGCCCCCGGGTTCTTGACCAGATACGGGTCCCCCACGATGTCGTCGGCCGACTCGCTGATGGCCAGCTGCACCCCGGAGGAGTCGGTGATCGTGCCGCGCGGGGCCGGGACGACCTCCTGAACGACCTGCTGGGTGGCCGCGGCCTGCTTGAGGGAGCCGGACTGGAGCGCCCCCAAATAGGTGGCGCGAGCCACGGCAATGCCCAGCAAACCAAGGAACGCCAGAAACAGAAACCCGATCCGGCGGTCCACCAGGGCCACGGAAGCTAACCGCCCGTTTGTGAGACCCCGCCCGACGGCGAGGTGGGTGTGACGGTGGATGCCGGAGCCGGCGACGTGACGGTCGTGGTGGGGGCCGCGGCGGGCGCGACCGGCGCCGTGGTCGTTGCGGGGGCGGTGGTGCTGGGCGCCGCGCCTGCGGATGTGGCGCCAACCGTGGCCAGACCCGTCTGAGTCGCAGGAGCGACTGCCGTGCTGGTCTGAGCCGGCACGGCAGGGGTGGCCTGCGCCAGGGCGGCCGCCTCGTCGGCCGACAGGTTGGCCAGGAACAGGGAGGGATCAGGTACGTGAATGCGACCGATGGCCCCCCTCGTGCCGCCGGCCGGGTGAAGTGTGACGAAGTTCACGTCCGTCGGGGCCGGCATCACCATGCCCATCTGGGTGGCCAGTCGCTCGATCCTCTGGCCATTGGACAGCGTGGCCACGCTCGCCTGCAATGCCTGGTTGTGGCTGGTCAGCGCTGCGGTTCGAGAGACCCAGCGTCCCATGCTTGCTCCCAGCTTGAGCACCTCCACCTGAGTGGCCACTATCCCGGCCAGCAGCACGCCCAGGAACGGGATCCAGGCGCGGCCGCGAACCAGACGATCGAGCCAGCGATGATCGGGCAGAGACCGGACGAACGCGGCAGCCGCGGCAGCGGCCCGGGTCCGGAGCGGTTGGTCGCGAACCGACGGGCGGGTGAGGAAGCGACCGGGGTGGCGGGTGAGTGGACGGTTCTGAGGGCGCTTGACCGGACCACTCACCCGCCGGGGGGTCACAGGAGTGCGGGAGCGATGCGACGGCCCACCGGCTCGGACCGGCCGAGGCGTGACGGCTCGTTGGCTGGAGGCGGGCGTCATGATCCGGCGTCCTCCAGCTTGCGGGCCGCCCGCAGATGGGCCGAACGAGAGCGGGGATTTGCCGCCACCTCGCCCGCCGTGGGCGCGATGGCCCGGCGGCTGACGAGCTCCGCCTCGGGCTCATGGCCGCACACGCAGATGGGGAGCTCCGGGGGGCACACGCATCCCCGGCTCCGGGCCGCGAGAAAGCGCTTGACCATCCGATCCTCCAGAGAATGGAATGAGATTGCGGCCAGGCGCCCGCCCTTGGTCAGCAGCTCCCAGGCCAGGGGCAGCGCCGCCTCAAGCTGGACGAGCTCATCGTTGACCACGATGCGCAGCGCCTGGAAGGTTCGCCGGGCGGGATGGCCGCTGGCGAATGGCGCGTGGACCGGAACCGCCCCTTTGATGACGTCGACAAGCTCGTGCGTGGAGGTGAGCTCGTGGTGACGGCGGGCTCGGCCGATGGCGCGGGCGATCTGCGAGGAGTAGCGCTCCTCGCCGTACTCGCGCAGGAGCCGGCTCAGGCGACCTTCGTCCCAGCTGTTGAGAATCTCCTGGGCGGTCAGCTCCTGCTCGGGGTCCATGCGCATGTCGAGCGGGGCGTCGTACGCGTAGGAGAAGCCCCGTTCCCGCGTGTCGACCTGGAGAGAGGACATCCCGAGGTCGAGGTACACCATGTCGGCCTCGACCCCCTCGGCCTGGAGCTGCTTCAGGCCGCTCACGAAGTCCGCCCGGATGAAGCGGGTCTGGCAGGGAACCTCGGCCGCGAGCTCGTGGAAGCGCTCCTCGGCCGCGGGATCACGATCGATGCCGATCAGCGTGCCGCCCGGGCCCAGACGCTCGGCCAGGAGCCGCGCGTGCCCGCCTCCTCCGAACGTGCAATCCACCGCCACCTCGGCGGGCTGCGGATCGAGAACCTCGATCAGCTCGCCGGCCAGGACCGGGATGTGGGTGGTGGTCATGTCAATGAGTGTTGCCAAGGTTCGCTGCGATGTCGGGGACACGAGTGAGGACGCCCTCGCTGTAGGCGTAGTAGGCGGCGCGGTCGAACACCTCCAGGCAATGGCCTGAGCCGGTGATCACTACATCCTTGGTCAGTCCGGCGTACTGCATGAGGTTCGGGGGGATCATCACGCGGTTGGCGGCGTCAAGCTCGCTGTCATGCGAGAAGGCGTAGAAGAAACGGTTCAGGTCCCGAGCCTGCGGCGATAGCGGACTGATCCCGGCCAGCGCGGCAGCGGTGTAGGCCTCGTACGCCTCCGGAAGCCAGACGCCGATCGCTCGCGGGCTCTCCGCGTCCGTCTCGTGCGAGGCGGCCAGCACCGCCCCACCGGCCAGGGTCGCCCGGAACTTGGCCGGGATGGTCAACCGGTGCTTGGCGTCGAGCGCGTGCTCGAAGGTTCCGCGGAAGCCTGTCAAGCTGTCTCATCCGGGGATGATGCGATCGCGGGTCGGGCGGGGCGTGGGCCGGCGGGTCGCGAGGCTCGGGCGGGTCGCGGGGCTCGGGCGGGCCGCGAGCGGAGGGCGGGTCGCGAGGCTCGGGCGGGTCGCGAGCGGAGGGCGGGCCGCGGGCCGGCGGGGGTGAGCGGGCGGAGGGCGGTCATCGCGGGCCAGGTTTTCTGTGCGCGGGGGGCGAATTCGAACCCGGGTGGCCGGGTGGGAGGAGCCCTGCCACCCGGGTTCCATATCGCATGCGGGCCCCACTGTATCCCACTCTCCCCCACAATGCAACCCCACGTGCATTTTTTGTCCCACTCCACCGTTCCGACGTCCTCCGAGGGGGCCAAAAGCCAGGGGCCGTCGGTGATCGGGGGGTCCCATTGGGGTCGTTCGGGGGGCCCGGTCAGCTGAGAGCCGTTATGCAGCTTTTTCTTCTGCAACGCCGATTGCGCCCGAGTTCTCAACCACCACGGGTGCACAAAGCGCCCGGCGGCGCCGCCGCTGTGTCGGGCTGTGGTCGTATAGCCACCACGGCTTCACCCGGCGCCGGGCGTGGCGCGCGCTTTGTCAGGCTATGGCGGCAGGGCGTGGCCCAAACCCGCGCTCCCCGCTAGTGAGCGGCAGCTCCAGCACAATGCTCGCTCCGCACTCGCTCGGCCCGGCCGTGAGATGCCCACCGTGAGCAGCCGCCACCGCCCGGACGATGGCCAGACCGCGCCCTCGTCCCGGCGCAGCCCCCGGGAGCCGCCGAGCCCGGCCGCGCTCGAGCCACTGCCGGACCTCAGGGCTCAGGCCCGGCCCCTGGTCGCGCACGGCGATGAGCACCTGGTGGGCATACGAGGTGGCCTGAACCTCGACGGCGCCCGCCCCGTGTTCGATGGCGTTGGCAATCAGGTTGCCCGTCGCCTGGGCCAGCCTGGCGCGCTCTCCCTCCACCCGACCGAGGCGGCCCTGGGAGCTCAGGCTCAGGCGCGCCCCGCGCCGCGCCGCTACAGGCCTCCAGGCCTCAACCGAGGCCCTCAGCCACGACTCCACATCCACGAGTTCGGGCCCCACCCGCGGCCGGGTGACGCCCTGAAGGTCATCCAGAGCCACGGCCGCCCGGTCGAGCTCCAGCTCAATCGCCCGCAGGCGGGCCTCTGAGGCCGCCGGACGCGCGACGCTCAGCTCCAGGCCCAGCCGGGCTGCGGCCAGCGGACCCCGCAACTCGTGGCAGGCCCGGGCCACATCCTCGGCCCGGGCGGCCAGGGTCTGTCGCAGGAGCAGCCCCGCGGTCACCGCCCCGGCGAAGGCCACCCACCCTCCCACGCTCGCCACGAGTCCCATCCCTACTCCAGCGGCCCATCGATCAGCCGATAACCCACCCCCCACACGTTGATGATGTAACGATCCCCGCCGGTGTTGACCTTGCGGCGGAGACGGTAGGCGTGGGAGTCAAGGGTTCTCGTGGCGCCCAGCGTCCGGAATCCCCAGACACCGCGGAGAAGGTCCTCGCGCGTGAACACCTTGGTGGGCTCGGAGGCCAGGGCGCGCAGAAGCGCGAACTCCTTCTTGGACAGGGACAGCGGCTCCCCTCGGAGCCACGCCCGGCGGGACAGCGGATCGATCTCGAGCGAGCCGACCTTGAGCCGGCCGAGCCCAGGCCGGTGCCGGGTGCGCCGGAGCAGGGCGGCGATCCGGGCCCGCAGCTCCTGATAGCTGAACGGCTTCAGCAGGTAGTCATCGCAGCCGCGCTCAAAACCCCGCAGCCGGTCGAGCTCTGAGGTCCGACCGGACAGCACGAGCATCGGGAGCTCCGGGTCGATGCGCCCGACGGCGCGGTCGGCCTCGCGCACGAACCGGAGGAGCTCGAGTCCGTCGCCGTCAGGCAGCCCGAGGTCCACGATCGCCACATCGGGATATGCGCTCTGGACCAGCCGGGCGGCTTCGGAAAGCGAGCCAGCCTCGAGGAGGTTGTAGCCGTCGGCCGTCAGGTTGTCGGCCAGAAACGTCCGCGTGAGGGAGTCGTCCTCCACCACCAGGATCGTCGGCATAAGGCCTTCCATACTGTTAAAGAGGCGCGAGAGGGGTCGTTTTCCCCCTCCCCCTGCAACATCGATTTCAGCTGGTGCGGCCGAGAAGGATTCCCGCATATGATGGCGACGCCGTCGATGTATACGCGTGGTAACTACAGCTCTGGAGAGGATTTCGTGCTCGAGTACGGCGAGCTGCGGTTCACGTTCAACGAGCGCGATTTTCAGGAGCGCTGTGAGCAGGCGGCGCGGAAGCTCGGTTTCATCGAGGGCGTGGTCGCTCCCGACGAGGCGGAGGATCTGATCAATCTGGTGGTCAACGGCGAGGTCTCCGACCCGGCCTCGGGGCTGGGCGAGCACGTCAATGACTGCTGGCCCGAGCTGGTCGGCCCGTCCGAGCGCTCGCTGGTGCACTGGCTGCGCCGACTGATCTTTCGCAGCGCCTGGCTCGATCAGCGCGTCAAGGAGGGCGAGCTCGACGTGTGGTTTGACGATGAGACCCACTCCTTCGTCTACATCCAGCCCGACCGGGGCGGCGAGCCGATTCGCCTGGCGCCGGAGCCGAGCTGGAATCGCGTGGCATACGTACGGCGCTAGACGCTCCTACGCCAAGCGCTAGGAGCCGCTAGACGCGTGGCGCGGCGCCCCCGCCGCGTCCCCCCACCCTCTCCCCCACTTCCATAAAGCCGCTCGTCGGAGCGCGGCTCTACTCTCCCGAGGTCATGCGAGCGAGGGTGTGGGTCGTGATGCCCACCTATAACGAGGCGGCCAACGTCGACGCCATTGTCCGGGCGACGGTCGCGGAGCTGGAGCGGATCGCTCCGGAGGATCACGCCCTCCTGGTCGTGGATGACTCCTCGCCCGATGGCACCGGGGAAATCGCCGACGCGCTCTCTCGTGAGCTGCCCGCCGTGCAGGTCCTGCACAGGACGTCCAAGACGGGCCTGGGTCACGCCTACCTGGCCGGATTTGCCCACGCGCTGGGCGAGGGAGCCGAGCTGCTCATCGAGATGGACGCAGATTTCTCGCACGACCCGCGCTACCTGGGAGATCTCCTCGCTGCGGCGCAGAAGGCGGACCTGGTTCTCGGGTCGCGCTATGTACCCGGAGGAGGGGTGGAGAACTGGGGGCTCATCCGCCGGCTGATCAGCCGGGGAGGGGGGATCTACGCCAGGCTCATCCTCGGGGTTGACGTGCACGATCTGACGGGAGGGTTCAAGTGCATACACCGCCGCGTGCTCGAGTCGATCGACCTCGAGAGTGTGCGCGCCGAGGGCTACGTCTTTCAGATCGAGGTGACCTACCGAGCCATCCGGGCCGGTTTCCGGGTGGTGGAGGTGCCGATCGTGTTCCGCGATCGGACGAGTGGCTCGAGCAAGATGTCCAGCCGGATAGCCCTGGAGGCAATGGTGTCCGTTCCCACGCTCCGCCGTCACGCCGCAGCCGCTCTCCCCGGGCCCGGGACGGAGGGCGAGATCCCTAACACTCCGGACACACCAGCGGGTGTCTCCACCCCCATCCCCGCGGGTAACCAATCCACAGTGGCAGACCCGGCAGGCGACCAGGTCTCCTAACGTAACGCCAACATCCAGGCAGGCATCCTTCCTCCAGATGAGCGCACAGCAGCCTCTCGGCGCGACCGATAGCGGGACCGTCGGCATCAGCGCCGATGCGCTGCGCGTCGGTACGCGTGCCGATGTCCGCAGCAGCCGCCTGGGTCTGCTGGCGCTGACTGGGGTCGCCGTCACCACCCTCGTGGTCACGGTGGCGGCCGCCGGGACCCCGCTCCTGCTGCCTCAGTCCGTGTCCTCGGTGCCGAGCTGGCTGGCTGGCCCATTCAGTGCCCTGTCCTTCAACATCCGCAGCGGCGGGGTGATCGCCGACATCGCGGTGATGTTCGCGTGTTACGTCCTTGCCGTACGGAGCGCTGAACGCATTTCCGCCCGGGCCATGCTGCTCTGCATCGGGGCGGTCAACGTCCTCGTGCTCCTGGCCCCGCCTCTTTTCTCCACCGACATCTTCAGTTACCAGATGTATGGCCGCATCGGGGCGCTGTACGGCTTCAACCCCTATCTCGCCGGCCCGCACGGGTTGATGCTCGACCCGGTTTTCTCGTTCGTCGGCGCAAAGTGGTCCTACACCCCGACGGTGTACGGCCCGCTGTTCACGATCTTGAGCTACATCTTCGCGCCGCTCTCGATCGCCGCATCAGCGCTGGCCTACAAGTCCATCGCCGCCATCTCCAGCCTGGGGACGGTGGCTCTGGTGTGGAACGCCGCGCGGCTGCGGCAGGTAAATCCGGTGAGGGCGGTGGCCCTGGTCGGCCTGAACCCCCTCACGGTCATCTACGGCGTGGGCGGCGGCCACAACGACCTGCTCATGCTGCTGCTCCTCATGGCCGGCGTCTACCTGCTGATGCTGGGCCGAGAGCGCTCGTCGGGGGCCCTGATGGTGGCGGCGGCGGCGGTCAAGCTGAGCGCGATCCTCCCGATGGGCTTCGCGATCATCAGTGGCCACGGTCAGCGCAAGGAAAGGGTCCGGCGCGGCGTGATCATGGGCGGTGCGGTGGCCACCGTGGGCGTGGCCATCCTGACCTTTGCCATGTTCGGTGCCGGCTCGCTGCACCTCCCGGTGACGCTCGTTCAGGTCCAGCGCGAGGGTGACTGGCACAGCGTGCCGGGCCTGCTCAGCGCGCTTGGCTTCCCCACGGCCAGCGTCGTGTTCACCGTGCTGCTGGCCCTGGCCTTTGTCCTGATCGTGCTCTGGCTGGCCCGTCAGGTCTGGGAGGGCGAGCTGGATTGGCTCAGGGCGACGGGCTGGATGACGGCGGCCGTATTGGTCACCACCAGCTCGCTGCTCCCGTGGTACGTGGCATGGCTGATGCCCTTCGCCGCCCTGGTCAAGGATCGCCGGCTGTGGCGTTTTGCCCTGGTATTCACGGGGTTCATCCTGACGCTGCAGCTGGGTGGCTACATTCCCGCCTTCACCCACTGGATCATCGGATGAGCGACGTTCAGGACTGGAAGATGAAGGTTGATCAGCAGCCCGCCAGCGGCGAGCCGCCCACTCTGATTGACAACGGCGAGCCACTGCCCCGGGTCGACCGCCGGCTCGAGCTCCTCAGCGTGGTGGCGCCCGTGTACAACGAGGAGGGCACGCTGATCGAGTTCTACACGCGCGTGTGCCGGGCCCTGGAGGGAATCCCGTTCGAGCTCGTGCTGGTGGACGACGGCTCGACCGACACGACCCCGACCATTCTCAGTCGGCTCGCTGGAGAAGACCACCGGGTGCGCGTGGTCTCTCTGGCTCGAAACTTCGGCCACCAGACGGCGCTCACGGCGGGGTTGGATCACGCCACGGGCAGCGCCACGGTGATGCTCGACGCCGACCTCCAGGATCCCCCCGAGCTCATTCCCCGCATGCTCGACCACTGGCGCGGCGGCTGCGACGTCGTCTATGCCGTGCGCCAAGAACGCGAGGGCGAATCGCAGTTCAAGTTGACCACGGCGCGCTGGTTCTACACGCTGTTCTCCAAGCTCGCTCAGGTGGATCTCGAGCCCAACTCCGGAGACTTCCGGCTTCTGGATCGGCGACCGCTTGACTCGCTGCGATCCATGCGTGAGCGGAGCCGGTTCCTCCGCGGGATGACGGTGTGGGTGGGGTACCGGCAGGCTGCCGTGCCCTACCGCCGTGACCCCCGTTACGCCGGCGAGACCAAGTACACCCTGGCCAAGATGGTGCGGTTCTCCCTGGATGCGATCTTCTCGTTCTCCCAGCGCCCCCTTCAGCTGGCCACCCTGCTCGGCTTCGTCATCTCGACTCTGGCCTTCCTGGCCATCCCCGTGGTCATCATCCTCAGGCTGGCGGGGTCATATCTGCCGGGCTTTGGGACCATCACGATCGCCGTCCTGTTGCTAGGTGGCATCCAGCTGATCGCCATCGGGATCATCGGCGAGTACGTGGGCCGGATCTATGACGAGGTCAAGGGCCGGCCGCTTTACCTGGTCAAGGCCAGGTTGAACATGAACGAGGACGAGTTGCCGGACCCGTCTCAGCCGCCCGTAGAGTCGCGCCGCGGCGCGCTCCCGGCCTGACCTGAGCTGGCCTAGCCTAGCCTCCGGCCGGATTTGGACCGACGGACCTCGCCCGGTCCGCGGCTGCGTCGTCCTGGGGCCGGCCTTCCTCCCCGCTGGCTCGATCGTTCTCCAGGGCGGAGATCCGGACCGACAGACCCTTGATTGCGTCGGCGATCGGGTCGGGCAAATGGACCCAGTCGGCATCTGGCCCCTCGGGGCGGCGCCCCTCCACGCGCACCGGGTGGCCAGGGTTGCCCACCACGGTGGAGTGAGGCGGAACATCATGGATGACCACGCTGCCCGCTCCGATCTTGGAACCGTGGCCCACGGTGATCGGCCCCAGCAGGGTGGCTCCAGCTCCGATTGTGACGTTGTCCTGCACGGTGGGATGCCGCTTACCGGTCATGAATCCCGTACCGCCCAGCGTCACTCCCTGATACAGGGTGACGTCCGCTCCGATGTCCGCCGTCTCTCCAATCACCACCCCCATGCCGTGGTCGATGAACAGTCCCGGCCCGATGTGCGCCGCGGGATGGATCTCGATCCCGGTAACAGACCGGGCCAGCGCGGCGATCAACCGCGGCAGCACGGGAACTCCAGCCTCCCGCAGCGCATGGGCGATGCGGTAAGCCAGCAGAGCATGGAGCCCCGGCCAGGTGGCCACCAACTCGAGCGTGCTCACGCCGGCGGCGGCCGGGTCCCGGGCCCGGGCGGCTGCGGTGTCCCGCCGAATCTCGGAGAGGATGCGGGTAATCACTGGTGGCGCCCCTGACATTGACCAAGCGTAGAGAAGCGACGCTTCACGGCGCAAAGAACGGCGTCGAGACATAGCGCTCGCCTGAGTCAGGCAGGATCGTCACGATCCGAGCCCCCCGGCACTCCGGACGGGCGGCCACACGTAACGCTGCCCATGTGGCGGCGCCGCCGGATATCCCGGCCAGCGCGCCCTCCACCCTGGCAAGCTCTCGAGCGGTCCGGATGGCGTCCTCGTCCTCGACCGGGATCACCTCGTCGAGGAGGTCGGTCCTCAGGACCTCGGGAACGAAGCCGGCGCCGATTCCCTGAATCTTGTGTGGTCCCGCGGGACGGCCCGAGAGGACGCTCGAGGAGGCCGGTTCCACGGCCACCAGGCGGCACCCGGGGTTGTGCGCCTTGAGCACCTCACCGGCGCCGGTGATGGTCCCCCCTGTGCCCACTCCTGCCACGAAGACGTCCACCCGCCCGTCGAGCGCCTCGATGATCTCGGGACCGGTGGTGCGGCGATGAATCTCCGGGTTGGCGGGGTTGGAGAACTGGTCGGGCAGGAAGAACTCATCGCTGGAGGCCAGCGCCCTGGCCGCGTCGACCGCCTCGGTCATCCCCCCCATCGAGTGCGTGAGGTGGACCTCCGCCCCGTAGAGGCGAAGCAAGCCTTCGCGCTCGCGGCTCATCCCCTCGGGCAGAGTCAGCACCAGGCGGTACCCCTTGGCCGCACAAACGAAGGCCAGCGCGATCCCGGTGTTTCCGCTGGTGGCCTCCACGATCGTCGTCTCACCCGGGGCGATGCGACCCTCGCTCTCGGCCCGCTCGATCATGGCCACCCCGATGCGGTCCTTGACGCTCCCGCCGGGGTTGAACGCTTCGAGCTTGGCGTACAGCTCCACCCCCTCGGGGACCATCCGGGTCAGCCGCAGCAGAGGGGTCCCGCCCACGTAGTCGGCGATATTGCTGGGAATGCTGGCCATGCTTCGGGGTCCAACCCTACGAGAATGGGATGTGTGGCCGCGCCCGGGCGCTCAGCGGATCGGTGCCTGCGCTGGGATGGCCAGCGGGGCGCTCAGCCGAGCGCCGTGTACTGAGCCGGGCGATTCATCGTGCAGAAGCTGTGCCCGAACCAGAAGGTCTGAAAGAACGACCCCATGGCCTTGTCCCCTATCAGGACCCCGCTAAGCCGGAGGCTGCGACGACCGATCTTTCCCACGTACGAGAAACCTCCGCTAGGTCCGACGTGGATCGCGAGAGTGGGAATGACATCACGGTCACGCACCCATCCGATCCCCTGGCAGGCGACTCCGAAGGTGTCCGCCAGGCCGGTGACTTTGCCCTGGCTGACCACGAATGCGATCGTGCCCGCGTAGGGCTTGGGCACAACCTGGACGATCGCCCCCGAGTACTCCCCGGTGCCATAGGACATCGCCACGGTGCGCGCCTGGGCGCCGCCGGGCCAGGCCACCGCCACGAGCGCAACGATGGCCAAAGCCAGCAATCGGATCCGCGAGCTTGTGCTCATGTCTTGCATATCGGCATACGTCACTTGAGGCGCGAGACCCTCCGAAAGCTCCCCCTCAGGCCATCCGGCTCAGGGTACCACCGGCCCCCACGGTGCCGAGGGGGTAGTGGGTCAGTTTGGAGTGAGAGCCGCACCGTCGCTACCCTGACCGGTGCGGCGGATCGCCCACTCGACCGCGAGCCGCATGGCTCACCGGCGCCACGCGCCCCCCTGGCGGGGCGGCCAGTCCCGGAGGTCGGGAGTGTCACGCCACCCAGGCAGACACTCAATAAGTCCTGGGACGTAGTAGTTCAGTGGTGATCCAGGACCGCACGTGGAGGGCCAGGCAATGCGACCTGGCCCTTGACGTTACGGACCTCAGTCGAATGGCACATCGGTCCAGTTCAGCTGATCTTCTTCCACGTGTGGAGAAGCACCTTGGCGCGGTTGCCGCTGTCGCAGGTGTCGCTGATCTCTGTGAATGTCAGCGTGGTCGCCGTCAGCTTGAACTTGTACTTGCCAGGTGCATGGAGGCAGCCATAGAGGGTCACATGGTCCCCGCTAACCGCATCGGCGCCGGATGCCCTCAGGCTGCCGTTGTCGTACGCCTTGTAGGAACCGGTCTTGAACTGTAGGACCCAGGTCCCGGTCGACTGGACGGACTTGAACTTGCCCACCAGGCTTCCGGACGCCAGCGAGGCGGGTGCCAGTGCGAGCGCCGCCGTGAGGACGACGCCGAGCGCAATTCTCTTCATCTCCTACCCCTTTCGTTGCCTGCGGGACAGCACTGCCCGACCACAACGCGCCTCTGCCCATCCGAGCATGCCCGCCCCTTTCATGGTCCCGGGTCTCCCGGTAGCCCAAGGGCGAGATTACCTCAGACAGTTCCCCCAGTCAAACTATGTGCCTGTCTCAGATGTGGTACATCGGGGCCGTGGCGGCCCGGGCTTCGGCTTCGGCCACATCGACCACGGTGGTCGAGCCCAGAACCGAGCGGGCCGCGGCCGCGGCTTCCTCAAAGACGCCGGTCGACCCGTAGCCGAGCGGCCCCTCAAGCAGCTCGACCAGAGGAACTGGGACGGGATGCCACGCCGGCGGGCCAGTTCCGCCAGAGGCACCGGGGCCCGGTTGCCGAAGCGGTGAAGCTCCACCAGCGCCGAAAGGGCGTAGGGCGACTTTGACGTGATCGAGATCACTCACGCGATCATAGGCTCAGCCAGCGGGCAGAGCGCCCGCCAGGCGCCTAGATCCAGCCGCGTTCGGTGGCGATCAGAACGGCCTGGGCCCGGTCACGGGCGCCCAGCTTGCCGTAGATGTTGTGCAGGTGGGTCCGGATGGTGCTGGTGGAGAGGTTGAGCTCGCCGGCGATCTGCTTGTAGACCATTCCCCGAGCCAGCCGCCGGACCACCTCGAGCTCGCGGCTGGACATCGGACACGGATCCACCGCCCGGGGGCGCTGCCCCGCCCCCTGGCGGGGCGGCCAGTCCCGGAGCTCGGGAGTGTCACGCCACCGAGGCAGACACTCAATAAGTCCTGGTAGTTCAGTGGTGATCCAGGACCGCACGTGGAGGGCCAGGCCATGCGACCTGGCCCTTGACGTTAACGGGCGCCATTTCGGCACCCCTGGCCCCCGGCGATGCCCTCACCGGCGCTTGCCGTGACGGACCCCCCATTCGGGGGTCCGTCACGGAACGCCGACGGCCAGGCCGCTAGGACTTCATCACGGCCTGGACCAGCATCAGGCAGCCGTCGACCCCCTTTGAGCTGCTGAAGCTGGTGCCCAGCGGCGGATCAAAGAGAAGCTGACCCGGAGTCCCGTCCGAGCAGTACTCGGCCGTGTTGCTGGTCGTGTTCACCGCCAGCTCGTCGCCCTTAGTGACGGCGAGGTGGACGGGGAACGTCTCGATCGCTCCACTGCCCACCGGGTCAACCGTCGGGCCCTTGACCACCACTTTGGCCTGCCCAGATTTGTGGTCCGAGCTCACATTACGCACCGCCACGATCAGGATGTGCAGC
Organism: uncultured Solirubrobacterales bacterium; assembly: GCA_963838865.1. Classification (GTDB taxonomy): domain Bacteria; phylum Actinomycetota; class Thermoleophilia; order Solirubrobacterales; family Solirubrobacteraceae; genus Palsa-465. The sequence continues at coordinate 420,020 of CAWISN010000001.1, forward strand.
TTCGTCGGACCCTGGGCGCGAACCCTGATGGCGGTCACCGTGCCGTTCGACGGGGCCTTCGCGTGGCCGGAGAATCCCGGGTAGTACGAGCCGACGTGCGTACAGAGCGCCCCTCCGCTCACACCGTTCTGCGCGCATGTGCTCCCCGCATTGGCCGGGCTGTGATCGAGGCTTGAGCCGAAGTACACCTTGGGTGTCGAGGCGCCTGCCGCTGTCACAAAGACAGCGCTCAGAGTGACGAGCAGGACGCACGCTGACGCCGAGAGATATCTGCGGACGATTGTCCCAGACATAATTCCTCCTCCTGTTGGGGGGCTAAGCGCCGCCCTGGAGACGATTCTTCGCCAGAAAGGAGGGCCTGGCCGGTTGAGCTGGGTCCGAGGCCCGCGACCCAGCGTCGCCGTGGACGGGAAGCCTACCCGCACTGGCGTTTCCCAGGACCCTAGCACCCCGGGCAGGCCGCGTGGGTTTTTGTTCAGATGTGGTACATCGGGGCCGTGGCGGCCCGGGCCTCGGCTTCGGCCACATCGACCACGGTGGTCGAGCCCAGAACCGAGCGGGCCGCGGCCGCGGCTTCCTCAAAGACGCCGGTCGACCCGTAGCCGAGCGGCCCGTCAAGCAGCTCGACCAGCTCGAGGACAGTGATGTCCTCCGGGGGCCGGGCGAAGGAGTAGCCGCCCTTGACGCCGCGCTGCGAGCGCAACAGGCCGGCCCGGCGGAGCACGGCGAACAGCTGCTCGAGAAACTGGGACGGGATGCCACGCCGGCGGGCCAGTTCCGCCAGAGGCACCGGGGCCCGGTTGCCGAAGCGGTGAAGCTCCACCAGCGCCGAAAGGGCGTAGGGCGACTTTGACGTGATCGAGATCACTCACGCGATCATAGGCTCAGCCAGCGGGCAGAGCGCCCGCCAGGCGCCTAGATCCAGCCGCGTTCGGTGGCGATCAGAACGGCCTGGGCCCGGTCACGGGCGCCCAGCTTGCCGTAGATGTTGTGCAGGTGGGTCCGGATGGTGCTGGTGGAGAGGTTGAGCTCGCCGGCGATCTGCTTGTAGACCATTCCCCGAGCCAGCCGCCGGACCACCTCGAGCTCGCGGCTGGACATCGGACACGGATCCACCGCCCGGGGGCGCTGCCCCGCCCCCGAGAGCGGAAGGTCGTAGAGCACGGTGCGCAGCTGGCCGGGCGTCACGCCTACCAACCGCCCGACCTTGAGCAGCTCCCCCGGTGAGACCGCCGAGCCGAGTGAATAATGGGCCAGCATGTCGGCCAGGCGGACCAGCGCGGTCTCCCCCTGGCAGTCATCGGCGTGGTGGCGCTCGATCACGCTGGCCACCATCTTGGGCAAGTTCCAGCGCCGGGCCAGGACGCCTCCCACCAGGGCGTGGTCGACACCGAGCTCACGCCGCTCGGCGGCCACCCGCTCCTCGGGGGTGCGGGCCTCACCATGGACCTGCTGGGGATATCCCGGATAGGCGTGCACGAGGACGAGCTTTCCGATGTCGTGCAGAAGAGTGGTGACCATCAGGCGGTCGCGCGCGCCGTAGGACAGCTCACGAGCCAGACGGTCGGCCGCCCGCTGGGTGGCGATGGCATGGAGCCGGAAGCGCTCGGGCATGCCCTTCCACAGCGTGCTGCGCTGGAAGAAGTCAAATGTGCGAGCGCGGTTGGCAATGGCGTGCACACCCTCGGGTGAGAGCACCTCGACCGCCTTGACCACGCTCTCGACGCGGCCGCGGGTCCGGGCGTCGACCTGGTTGGCCAGGCGCAGAACGGTGACGGCCAGCGCCACATCGCCCTCGATGGCCTCGACGAGCTCGGCGGTCGAAGGCTGGCCCTGCTCGAACAGCCGCAGCACGTGGTTGCGGGACTCGGCCAGCGCCGGAAAGGCCTCAAGGGCCTCAAAGGCGGCGGTCAGTCGCCGGCCATGGCCTTCATTGTGGTGCCGCTCCCCCCGGCTGGTGCCCTGCTCGGCCGGTACGGCCTTGACGGCCGCTAGCTGGCGCATGGGCCGCCCAGGGGGATCAGGATGAGTGGACACAGCCAAATCGGCGCTTCCCGAAGCATGATCACCTATCGGCACGGTTTTGGCCTCGGTTTAGGGTTGTCGCGGGCTGGATGTCCGCGTTCAAAACCTTAGTTTGACTCATTGGTAAGGTTTCCTACCCCGGACCTTGTGGCGGCGGGTCGGGAAATGGGAGGGCCAGAACTCAGGCGTCGGACTGACCGGGCTGAGCCGCACGCTCGAGAGCCCGGTCGATCCGGGCCAGCGTCTTCTCGCGGCCCAGTAAGGCCACGCTTTCAAAGATCCCGGGGGACACAGTGCCGCCCGAGATGGCCACGCGGACGGGCTGGAACACCGCGCCCGGGCTGGTGGAGCGTCCCTCCACGACATCGCGCAGCGCAGCCTCCACGGTGCTCGGCGTAAAGGGCTCGGCCGAGGCCAGCGCCTGTCGAGCCGCCCTGAGGTTCTCCACTCCGCCGTCGGAGACGATCACCCGGTCAAAGGCCGCGGGATCCGACTCGGGCTCCTCGAACAGGAATGACACAAGGGGCCAGAACTCCTTGAGGGTCTGGATCTTCTCGGCCGAGATCTCCACCGCTGGGCGCAGCCCGGTGCGTCCGGTCCGTTCCTCCAGACGCCGCGTGAGCTCGTCGATCCCGAGCTCACGCAGCCACGTGCCGTTCATGTGCCGGAGCTTGCGCTCGTCAAACACGGCCGGGTTCTTGGACACCCGCTCCAGCCGGAAGCGGTCAGCCAGCTCCGGCAGGCTGAAATGCTCCTCGTCGGAAGCGAAGCCCGCACCCAGAAGAGCGATGTAGTTGTCCACCGCCTCGGGCAGGTAGCCGGCGTCGCGCAGCTCCTGTACAGAGGCCGCGCCGTGCCGCTTGGACAGCTTCTTGCCGTCTGGCCCCAGGAGCAGAGGGAGATGGGCGTAGCGGGGCGGGGCGGCTGCCAGCGCCGCGAAGACGAGCAGCTGCTTGGGAGTGTTCGAGAGATGATCCTCGCCCCGGACCACATCGGTGATCTTCGCGTCGAGGTCATCCACCGCCACCGCGAAGTTGTAGAGGGCCGAGCCGTCCGCGCGGGCGATGACGGGGTCATCCATGCTCTTGTTCGGGAAGGCCGCCCGGCCGCGGATAACGTCATCCACCACCGTCTCCCCCTCGTCGGGGACCCGGAGCCTGACCGCTCCCGCATCCTCGGGCTGGCCGCGAAAACCTCGCTCGGAGCCGTGGTGCTCCTTGTAGGCCTGCACATCCTGCGCGGTCGCGCTGGAGCGGTAGGCATGCCCGCTCGCCAGAAGCTGGCTCAAGACCTCGGCGTGCCGGCCGGCGCGCTCTGACTGGAAGATCGGCCCCTCATCCCAGTCCAGATTCAGCCAGCGCAGGGCGTCGAGGATCTGCTCCACGTTTTCGGGGGTCGAGCGCTCGCGGTCGGTATCTTCGATCCGCAGCACGAACGTGGCACGTCGCTGCCCGTTGTTTCCGGGTCCGTGTGCCAGCAGCCAGTTGTACAGAGCCGTCCGGGCGCCGCCGATGTGCAGCGCGCCGGTGGGAGAGGGAGCAAAGCGAACCCGCATGAGATACCGCCCCGCATGCTAATCGGCGCCCACGTATCGACCGCTGGTGGGTTGGAGAAAGCCGTGGAGCGGGGGCAGGAGCGCGGCGCCAGCGCCATCCAGGTCTTCAACCAGTCGCCGCGCATGTGGCGGCCCACGGCGTACGACGACGAGGACCTTGCCGCCTTCCGCCGGGCCCAGCAGGCGGCCGGGATCGAGGCAGTGCTGATCCACGCCGTGTATCTCCTGAACTGCGCGTCGGAGGACCGCGAGATCCGCCAGAAGTCGCTCACCTCGCTGATCCAGTCATTGCAGGTAGGCGCCGCAATCGGCGCCGTGGGGGTGGTGCTGCACGCTGGTTCGGCCAAGCAGGGCGACGTGGCCAAGGCCATAGCCCGAGCCGGCAAGGTCATCCAGGAGGCGCTCCAGGAGACGAACGGCTGCGACCTTCACCTGGAGAACACCGCGGGCGCCGGCGGCACGCTGGGCCGGTCCTTCGAGGAGCTGGCGGCGCTGCTCGAGGCCGCTGGCAGCGACTCGCGATTGGGCGTTTGCCTTGATTCCTGCCACCTGTATGCCTCGGGCTATGACATCAAGCAGCCCGCCGGGCTGACCGAGACGCTCGACGGCTACGAGAAGGCGGTGGGGCGGGACCGCCTACGTTCGCTTCACCTCAACGACTCCATGGTCACGCTGGGGTCAAATCGTGACCGGCACGCCATCCTCGGCGAGGGCGAGCTTGGACCCGCGGGTTGTGCCACGTTCCTGTCCGAGCCTCGCTTCCAGAAGCTCCCCTGCGTGCTCGAGACAGGGCGTGAGGGCGGAGCCCCCTCGGCCGAGGACGTCACCGGCGCCCGGACGCTGTACAAGCGCGGCATGGCCTCGCGCAAGCGCCGGTCGGCCGGCGCCGGGCGGAGGCCTTAGTTACGCGCTGGCGGGCTTCTCCTGGATCACGGTGACCGGTTCGCGGAGCGCCTCCCTCTCCTTCGAGGCCGCCTGACGACGGCTCGGCCAGGGCACGACCGGCCAGTGCGGCCTGCCCGTGGTGCGCCGCCCGAATCGGAGGTAGAGGGTCGGGATGACGAACAGGTTCATGATCGTCGACGTGGCCAGGCCGCCCAGAATCACAATGGCCATCGGATTCTCGATCTCCTGGCCCGGACGGGCGCCGAGAACGACAAGCGGTAAGAGAGCCAGCGCCGTGGCGAGCGCGGTCATCAGAATGGGAGAGAGCCGCTCGGTGGCGCCGCGCACCACCATGGCAGCATCGAACCTGACCCCCTCCACCTCCTCCAGGTGCTGGAAATGGCTGATCAACAGGATGCCGTTTCGCGCCGCAATCCCGAGCACGGCGAAGAACCCGACCAGCGCGCCCAGGGATATGTTCCCGATCGCGACCCAGGCCGCCAACACACCGCCCACCAGCGCGACGGGCAGCGTGCCAAACATGATGACGGCTAGCCGAACGGTGCCAAACGCCGCATGCAGGAGCAGGAGGATCAGCGCGGCGGCGATGACTCCCAGCAGCACCAGCCTGTTCTGAGCGGCCGCGCGCTCGGCGGCTTCGCCCGTGAGCTCGTAGTGGTATCCCGCCGGTAGCCTGACCTTGGCCAACCTTGCCTGTACAGCGGAGGTAACCGATCCCAGGTCCGAGCCGCTGATGTTCGCCAGCACGTCCATCTTGTTGGAGCCGTCGACCCGGTTGATGTCGCTCGGGGTGGAAACGATCTGAAGACTGGCCACCTTCCCCAGCGGAACATGACCGCCGCCCGGCGTATCGATCGGAAGCCTCTCCACGTCAGAGAGACTCTGGCGCACGGAGTTCACGCCGACCAGGGTGACCCCGACGGCCACCCCGCCGATGTCGATCTCGCCGGCTTCGGCTTCGCCCAAATACTCTGCCGCCTCGCGCCGGACGGTGCCCGGATCGAGCCCATAGCGAGCCGCGACCGTCGCCTTGATGGTCTCCTGGATCTGCGGAATGAAGCCTTGGGATTGAGGGTGGAGGTCGATTAGATTCGGTGTCCCACGGAGTGCGCCGGTCACTTTCCCGGCGAGCTTCTGAAGCTCGCCAAAGCTCGGACCAAAGATGCGCACGACGAGGTCCGCATTGGTCTGCGTGAGCGTCTCGTCAACCCGCTCGTGCAGGTAAGTCGTGACGTCGGAGAACGTTCCAGGGAATGTCGCGGCGACCGTGCGTACCGCGTTCTCGGTCCTCTGCAGGTTGACGCTGGGGGCGAGCGTGATCCACTGCTCTGAGAATTCGGGCCCCGAGATCTCCTCCCCGAGGAGCGCCTGACCGATATGCGAACCGACGTGGGTCACGCCGGGAACCCGGAGCAGCCGCCTCTGGAGGCGGCCGACAAGCCGGGTCATCTCCTGTAGAGATGTTCCGGGCTTGGTGTCGAAATGCATCAGGAGATCGGGTTCCCGGAACGTCGGGAACAGGTCCTGCCCGAGATTCGGCAGGACCAGGGCGCCGGCGATGATCGCCGCCACCACGGTGCCGAGCGCGAGCCTTGGCCGGAGGAGCACACGCTCGAGCAGGGCCTTGTAGCCGCGCTTGCACAACCCGATGAGCGGCGGGTCGCGGGGCTCGATCGTGGCACTTGGCATCAGGATCATGGCCAGCGCCGGGGTTACCGTGAGCGCGACGAGCATCGAGGCCAGGACGGCGAGGCCGTAGGCCAGCGCCAGGGGCTGGAAAAACGAGCCCGTGAGCCCGCCCACGAAGACCACGGGCAGCACCGAGACGATGTTGATGAGCGTGGCGTAGAGGATCGCGGTGCGGACCTCGAGTGACGCGGCCAGGAGCAGCGCCAGGGGCGTGGTCCGTTTGCCTTGCGCCCGCCATTGCCGCAGCCGGCGGACGATGTTCTCGATGTCGATGATCGCGTCGTCGACGACCACTCCCACGGCGACGCCGAACCCGGCCAGGATCATCGTGTTGATCGTCGTCCCCGTGGTGTCGAACACGATCGCCGCCGCGGCCAGCGAGATCGGGATGGCGATCAGGCTGACCAGAGCGGCGCGCCACTCGAAGAGGAACGCGATCAGGACAAACACGACCAGGATGCAGCCGAGCACGACGGCAAAGCTCAGGTTGCTGACGGCCGTGTGGATGAAGCTCGCCTGGCGGAAGATGTGGGTGTCGAAGTGGATCCCGGGAAGGCCTGGAGCGAGAACGGCCAGCGCGTGGTCGATGCCGTTGGTGACGTCCAGCGTGTTGGCGCCGGGGAACTTCTCGATGACCATCATGAGTCCGCCGTGGCCATTGACCACGGCGTTCCCGATCAGCGGCGGGTGGTCGTAGTACACGTTGGCCACATCGCCGATCGTGAGCGTCTGGGAGCCGCGCCGGGCCAGCGGCGCCCGAGCCAGCTGCTCGGGCGTGGTGATGACCAGACGGTTATTGATATCCAAGCGGCGGCTTGAACCCTCGAGCCAGCCGCCCGACCCAATCGAGGAGCCGCTCGTGTAGGTCAGTAGCCCGGCATCGACGGCGTCGGAGGTGGCGCTGAGCAGGGCGTCCAAGGTCACCCGCCGGGCCTGGAGCCGCGAGGGGTCTGCGTGAACGACGATCTCCTTGCGCTGCTCGCCCCAGATGGCAACGTTGGCCACACCTGGAACGCTCAACAGCCGCTGTCTGATCGTGTATTGCGCCACCGTCGAGAGCGCGATTCGACTGAGCGCGCTGGAGGTGACGCCGATCTGCATAACCCGGCTGGTGGCGGAGACGATTGGGTAGAGGGACGGCGGGCTGGCCCATGAGGGCAGGGTCGGCGCCGCCGCGGCGAGCCTCTCCTGGACGAGCTGGCGAGCCCGCAATACGTCTGTCCCCTTGTTGAAGTACAGGAAGATCGCCGACAGCTGCGGGACGGACTCGGAGGTCACCTCGTTCACCCCGGGCACACCCTGGAGCGCGTTCTCAAGCGGCACCGTGACCAGATCGCGCACCTCGCTCGGCGACAGCCCGAGGCACTCTGTCTGGATCTCAACCGTCACCGGCGCGAACTCGGGAAAGACATCGACCTTCTGGTGGCCGAGCGTCTGGAACCCAAAGAACATGAGGACTGCGGCCGCGGCGACGACCAGGTAGCGGAACCGCAGGCTGCGTGAGACGATGAAGCGCACGGTGGGCGGATTACCTTTCGCTCATGTCTGCTGAAGGACGCCGGTCACGGCGCCGAAGAGCTCCTCCGCTCCAACGGTCACCACCTCGGCGCCAGGGCGCGGACCGCTGGCCAGGAAGGCCGTTGTTCCGATAATCGTCCGAACGCGGATCGGCACCTCACGGTAGGTAAGCGGCCCCCGGTTGATGAAGGCAAAGCTCGCTCCGTCTGGGGCGTAGACGATGGCGGAGTACGGGATCGTTGCGGTCGTGCCTCGCCTGCCCTTCATGGCCGCCGCGCGTGCTGTCTGGAGCCCGAGCGAATTGGCACTTACGGGAGTCAGGACGATCTGCGGTTGGTTGGTCCCGGGGGCGTGCTTGACCGAATATGAGGGCGTGATCCGCGGTGCGGTGGATCCTCCACAGCCGGCGCAGCCAACCATCGCTGCCGTGGCGAGGAGGAGGAGCGAGCCCCTGGGCCGTGTCACTACTCGCTCCCGCTCACAGGCGTGAGATCCGCCGTGTCCGGGACGCGATGGTCGATCCCCTCCAGCGGGTCGAACAGCACGAATGGCTCGGTCGGCCCGAGGCGGAGACAGATCGCCGGCAGCAGGAAAGCGACGAGCAGCGTGCTGGTCAGAAGGCCGCCGAGCATCACGGCCGCGGCGGTGTGGGTTATCTCGTTGCCGGCGACGTCGCCGATCGCCACGAACGGGATCAGCATGACGGCGATCACGATCACAGCTCCGAGCTGAGGCGCCAGCCGGCTGGCCAGAGCCCTCACGACGGTTCCCGGCGTCAGCGGACCTCCATCCAGCGCCTGGAACCGGCGAATGTGGACGACCTGAGCAATCGCCTGGCGAAGGGTGAACAGATAGATGGCCAACAGGCCGGCGTCGGCTCCCAGCGACTCCGCGCTGCCCGTCGCGACCCCCACCAGCAGTCCTCCGGCCAAGGCGAGCGGAGCCGTGACGAACACGAGCGCGGCCAGCCGCCAGGAGCTCAGCGCCGCCTGGAGCAGGAGGACGATCCCGAGCGCGGCCGCCAGCACGTAGAAGATGAACGTCGTGCCACTGGTGGCGTCCACCGGGGTCCCGCCGAGGACCTCAGCGTGGTAGGCCAACGGGTACCTGAGGCTCTGAATCTTCCTGGCGATCTGCGCTTGCACCGCAGCCTCCTGACCGCTCCTGACCGAAGCAACCACGTCCACGTAGGGCGAGTACGCCTGATGCCGGATGTCCGTTGGCTCGTGGGAAAGCGTTATCTGCGCGATCTGTCCCAGCCGCACATGGCCGCCATTGGATGTGTCGATCAGGAGGTTGCGAACGTCCTGAATGCTCTGCCGGATCCGCGGGACACCCATCACGGTCACATCGAATACGGCATTGCTCTGGAAGAAGTTGCCAACGACGAGCCCCTCGACGAGCGTCGACGCTGCTCGCCGGGCATCACCTGGGAGCACCCCGTGCTGCGCGGCCTTCGCGTTGTTGACCGCGACCTCGATGTCCGGCTGCTGCGCCGGAAGCTCCACCCGTGGCGCGGCCAGTCCCGCGGTGTGAGACATCACCAGCTTGATCCCGCGCGCCAGCCGGGCAAGCGTGGGAAGTTCAGCCCCGTAGACCCGCACGGTGACCTCGTGACGGGGCGGCGTAAACACTCCGGCGTCGGTCAGGCCCTCGAAAGTTTGGACCGAGGCCTGCATGCCAGGGGTGCGCTGGACGATCGACCGCACCGCGCTGACGCCGCTGTTGTAGTCAACGCCGCTCTTGAGTGAAACGAAGATCTGACCCGAGCTTGGATCCACTATGCGATCGCCGCTGACGGCGCGACCGAGAATGGCCGCAGCGTCATCCACCGCGGGCAACGAGCGCAGCTCGGTAAGCACCCGGCTTGTGACCCGGTCCATCTTCGTCAGCGACGCGCCACTCGGGCCCTGCCAGGCGACGATCAGATTGCGGTCCTTGAACGTGGGCGCCGCGGGCTCGTGGAGGAACGGGAAGACGATCACGGCACCGAGCCCGACGAGGCACGCCGCCAGCAGTGCCCCGCGGGGGATCTGGAGGGCCGCATGCACCACACGCTCGTACCCACCCCTGACCCGTCTGAGGGCGAGCGGGCTTGCTCGCCGAGCGATCCCCCGGGAGAGCAGCAGCAGCGACAGGGCCGGCGCGACCGTCAGCGAGACGAGCATCGAGGCGATGACGATGAGGCCCACCGACAGCACCATCGGATGCACGAATGTCGCGGCCAGGCCCTTTGAGACGAACAGCGGCGCGAGGCAGAGCAGCACGGTCAGTCCGGCGTACCCGAGCGTCGCTCTCAGCCGGCCGTAGAGTTCGGCGACCAAGGGGTGAAACGGCTCGTTCGGTGGGTGCTCACGAGCCAGCTTCGTCACCTCGTGGGTGGCCACGACGGCATCGTCGACCACGATCGCGCTGGCGACCATGAGTCCCAGGAGGACGAGCTCGTTGAACGTGTAGCCGAACAACTGCAACAGCACCAGCCCGGCCATCATTGAGACGGCGACCGAGATTGCGGCGACCACGACCGCGCGCAGCGCCAGGAGCACGGCGCCGAGGGCGAGGAGACCGAGCGCCGCGGCAATCAGGAGGCCGAGCGTCAGGTTGTCGATGCCCGTTTGGACGTAGCTCGCTCGCCTGAAGAACGACGTGTCAACCGTGACGCGTTGGGCGGCGAGACGGAGCTGGCCCAGTGCCCGCTCGAGACCTTTCGTCACACCAAGGGTGCTGGCGCCGGGGAGCATTTCAACCTCGAGCACCACCGCGTGACCATTGCTCACCGCCTGGCCGCGCTGGTTGGTGACCACGGCATCGCCGATCAGCGGCTGGTGCCCGAGAACCACGTTGGCAACCTGGCCCAGGTGCTTGCCGCCAATGGGTATCGCGCCCACGTTCTTTGGATTTCCGAGGGGGAGCACGGGCCGGATCTCAAGGCGCTGGTTTGGGCCGTCGAGAAAGCCACCGGTCCCCGGGGTCGACCCCTGGAGGAAGGTCAGCGGCGAGACCAGCTGTGCGTTACCGGCCTTGCTGATGACCTCGCTGAGCGTGACGTGATTTGCCGCCAGACGCGCAGGGTCAACCTGGACCTGGATCTGGCGGTCACGCTCCCCAAAAATCGCCACGTCGGACACGCCGGGCACCCCGGAGAGCTTTGGCTTCACGATCCAGCGAGCCAGATAGGACAGCCCGAGTGGGCTCTGGGAGGACGAGCTCAGCCCGATCATCAGCACTCTGCTGTTGGTCGAGGTTGGCTGGATCAGGACCGGCGGCGTCGAGATGTTGGGCAGCGAGAACGCGTTGGTCAGCCGCTCCTCCACCAGCAGGCGGTCGTTGTAGAGGTCCGTCCCCGGCTCGAAGTAGAGGTTGATATCTGACAGGCCCGCGACAGACTGCGAACGGATATCCCACACGCCCATGATTCCGCCGAGCAGGTTGTTTTCCAGCGCATCCGTGACGTACTGCTCGACCTCCGGAGCGGAAAGCCCGAGTGCTTCGGTCTGCACCTCGAGCACCGGCGCCTGCGCGAGCTCCGGCGTCGCGTCAGCCGGCATCTGTCGCAGGGAAAGAGTCCCGACGACCAGCAGCGCAACGGCCAAGGCTGCGAGCAGCGCCTTGAAGCGCAGCGCAGCGCGAACGATGGACTCGATCACCTACACCGCCCTCCTTGGTTTTGCATGTCTACCCCAGTGGTCCCTGCCCCGAACCCCCGCGGCCCCGGAGCACCGGCAACATATCCGGAACGCGGCGGTTGGTCAAGCCCACCCGGTGTAAATCGTCGCCGCGAGCGGTTCGCCGCTCAGGCTGACGCGGCGACTACGGGTGAGGCCGGCGCCTCCGGGATGGCCGGTTCCGCGCCTTCGGGCGCGTCCGCAGGCTGCTCGTCGCTCAGCATCGCCTGACCCAGGAGCTCAACCAGTTCGGCGTGCAGGGCAGCGCCGCGGGCCACCCGGAACTCCGGGCCGAGGCGTAGCCGCCGCCGCCCACTCGCGGTTGTGAGTTCGATCACAACCTCGGATTCACCCGGGAAGCCGGACAGCAGCTCGCGCAGTTCCCCCAGGACACCTTCCCGCAGCGCAGTGGCCGCCAGACGCACACGGAGCAGGCTGGGCTTGGCCATCCGCTTGGCCTCGATCTCCGTGGCCTGGAGAAGCTCCTCAGCGGTGGGCTCAAAGAGCTCGATCTGCTGAGCCACCACACACGTCTTCTCGCGGTCCTTGTGATCCACCTTCCCGCGGACGAGGACGACCGAATCTGGAGCCACGGCGTCCTCACTGGCCGACAGGGCCTTTCCAAAGACGAGCACCTCGACGGACCCCTCGAGGTCGTCCAGCGTGAGGAACATCATCGGATCCCCCCGCTTGGTCCTGATCTTCTTGGCCTGGGTGATCATGCCCCCCAGGGTGACCCAATCCCCATCCCGCCGGGTGGCCAGCTCGGACAGCGCGCAGTCAACTCGAACCCGCAGAGCCGAGCGCACCCGCTTGAGAGGGTGCTCGGAGATGAACAGGCCGAGCGACTCCTTCTCAGCGGCCAGGAGCTCGGCCTGGTCGAACTCCATGGCCGGGATGGGAGCGTGGCTGACGCTGACCGATTCCTTCCCGCTCTCACCGCCCGCCCCTCCCCCGCCGTCGCCGAGATCGAAGATGGATCCCTGCCCGAGCAGCGCGTCGTGCTGGGCCTTCTGGCCAGCGGCCTGGGCCTGCTCGAGGACGGAGAGCATGCCCTTTCGTGAGTCTCCCGTCGAGCCGAACGCGCCGCACTTGACGAGCGCCTCGATGGACTTCTTGTTGACCGCCCGGCCATCCACCCGGGCGCAGAAGTCCCACAGGTCCCGGAACGGGCCGCCCTCGGCGCGCGCCTTCTTTATCGCCTCAACAGCGGCATACCCCACGCCCTTGACCGCGTCCAGACCGAAGCGGATGTTCCCCTCCACGACCACGAATTCGTGGTCTGAGAGATTCACGTCGGGAGGCAGGATCGCGATTCCCATCTGCTCCGCCTGGGCCACGAAGAAGGGCACCTTGTCCTTCGTGTCCATCACGGAGGAGATCAGGGCCGCCATGTACTCGGCGGGATAGTTGGCCTTGAGCCACGCGGTGCGATAGGCGATCAACGCGTAGCAGGCAGAGTGCGACTTGTTAAAGGAGTAGTCAGCGCTGCGCTCGTTTGTTGTCCAGAGCTGCTCGATCACCGTCTCGGAGGTGCCCGAGGCGCGGCAGCCGGCGATGAACTCGGGCTTGAGCTTGGCCATCGCCTCCCGGTTCTTCTTGCCGATCGCCTTGCGCAGGTCGTCCGCCTTGGCTCCGCTGAAGCCGGCGATCTCCTTGGCGATCTGCATGGCCTGCTCCTGGTAGACGACCACGCCGTGGGTTGACTCGAGAATCGGCCGCAGGCGCTCGTCGAGGTAAGTGACCATCTCGGGGTTGTGCTTTCCCCGCGTGTAGGCCGGGATCTGCTCCATGGGGCCGGGGCGATAGAGCGCGTTCAGGGCGATCAGGTGCTCGAGCTCGGATGGTTTGACGCGCTTAAGCGTCTCCCGCATCCCCTCGGACTCGAATTGGAACACGCCGACGGAGTCGCCCTGGGCCATCATCTCGTACGTTCTGGCGTCATCCAGCGGCAGCGTCGCCATGTCGGGCCGCTCGCCGGTGGAGCGCTCGATGATGTCCAGCGCGTCCTCGATCACATCGAGGTTGCGCAGCCCCAGGAAGTCCATCTTGAGCAGCCCCATCTCCTCGATCGGCTTCATCGTGAACTGGGTGACCGTGCGGAAGACCTTCTCGCCCTGATCGTCGATCCCGGCCTCGGCGATCTGGAGGGGGACGATGTCGGTCAGGGGGCGGTCGGCGATCACCACCGCCGCGGCATGGATCGAGGAGTTGCGGACGATCCCCTCGAGGCCCTGGGCGACGTCGACGATCTGCTTGGCCGTCCCGTCCCGGTCGATCTCGGCCCGCAGCGGCTGGCCGGGCTTCAGGCAGTCCTGAAAGCTCGGGGGCCGGCCCATCACGGGGTCGGGGATCAGCTTGGCCAGCCGGTCACCCGCGCCGTAGTCGTGGCCCAGCACGCGAGCGGCATCGCGCGTGGCCGCGCGCGGGAACATCTTGCCGAAGGTCACGATCTGGGCGACCGATTCCCGGCCGTACTTGTCCGTGACGTAGCGGATCACCTGCTCGCGGCCCCGCACCGAGAAGTCGATGTCGATGTCCGGCATCGACACTCTCTCGGGGTTGAGGAAGCGCTCGAACAGCAGGTCGTAGCGCAGCGGATCCACGTCGGTGATCTGCAGGGCGTAGGCAACGATCGATCCCGCCGCCGAGCCACGGCCCGGCCCGACGGCTATGCCGGAGTCCTTAGCGTACTTGACGAAGTCCCACACGATCAGGAAGTAGCCGCTGAAACCCATGCGCTCGATCACCGAGAGCTCGTACTCGGCCCGCTCGAGCGCCTCGGCCGGCGCCGGGTCGCCGTAGCGCTGACGCATCCCTTCGTGGACCAGGGTCCGGAGGTACTCGCCCTCCTCTCCCCCACCCGGGACGGGATAGCGCGGGATCAGCTGCCGGTGGAGCTCAAGTTCCACATCGCAGCGCTCGGCGATCTCCAATGTCGAGGCCAGCGCTTCCGGCCAGGGAGCAAACGCGCTGGCCATCTCCTCGTTGGAGCGGAGGTAGAACTCGTTGGTGTCAAAGGTCAGCTTGGGCTCGGCCAGCGTGGACTTGGTCTGAACGCACAGCAGGGCGGCGTGCAGCTGGTAGTCCTCTCGGCGCAGGTAGTGGACATCGCCGGTGCCCACGAGTGGGCGACCGAGCGCGGAGGCGATTTTCACGATTCCCTCGTTGGCCTGCTCCTGAGCGGTCAGGCCGTTCTTCTGGATCTCGAAATAGACGTTCTCGGGCCCGAACACCTCAAGCATCTCGCCCGCGTGGTCCCGGGCCTGGCTGTGGCGACCCTCCAGAAGGTGCTGGCAGAAGCGGGACTGCAGGCAGCCGGTCAGGGCGATCAGCCCCTCGGCCCGGGTGGCGATCTGCTCCAGGGTGACCGTCGGCTTTCCGCTCTGAAAGCCGTTGGTGAACCCGGCCGAGGAGAGCTTGACCAGGTTGCGGTACCCAGCGGGGGTGGAGGCCAGAAGGGTCAGATGGTTGCGCTCGGGCCGGCCGCGGCCGCCGGCCCAACCACGCGGCCGGGCCTGCTCATCGACCAGGTAGACCTCGCAGCCGAAGATGGGCTTGACATCGTGCTTGCGGCAGGCGGTGAACAGCTCGACGGCCCCGTTCATGACGCCGTGATCGGTCAGGGCGAGCGCCGGCTGCCCAAAGGCCGCGGCCCGGGCGGCCAGCTGCTCGATCTTGCACGCCCCGTCGAGCAGGGAGTACTCGGAGTGGACGTGGAGGTGGACGCACGCGTTGCTCATCGGCCGTGTGAGCGAGCATAGGCTCGCGGGCGGACACCCACCGGGGCATAACTCCCAACAGGCGGAAAATTCTTGCCCGCGGCTGGGGCCGCGGTCGGGAGGCCTCCACGCGCCATCTGCGGG
Organism: uncultured Solirubrobacterales bacterium; assembly: GCA_963838865.1. GTDB lineage: Bacteria > Actinomycetota > Thermoleophilia > Solirubrobacterales > Solirubrobacteraceae > Palsa-465. The sequence continues at coordinate 435,244 of CAWISN010000001.1, forward strand.
TCAAACGCGATGTGAATGCCAATTCAGCGCACAGGGGGTGCGGTGAATTGGCATTCACCGCAAGCCGGGCGGAAAATTCTCCAGCGGGGCGGCCCGCCGCCGCCCCCTACTCCCCTCCCCCATGCCGCAGCCGCCAGGCCATGCGCGACTGAAGGGAGTGGAGCTCGATGAATCCGGGGGCGGCCTCCTGCGAGAAGAGGCCGCCGGATTCCGCGAACGTAGCCAGCTGGGCGTCGTACACCGCGTGGGGTGAGGAGCGGCTGACCACCCGCACCGAGCCCTTGTAGAGCTTGAGCCCGATCCTGCCGGTGACCTGGGCGTTGGCCGCCCGCATGTAGGCGTCCAGATCCTCGCGCAACGGCTCCCACCACAGGCCGGCGTAGACCAGGTAGGCCCACCGTTGGTCCAGCAGCGGCTTAAGCTGGTTCTGGTGGATGGTGCCGACCAGCTTCTCGAGCTCGCGGTGGGCGGTGAGCAGGATGGCCGCCGCCGGCACCTCGTAGATATCGCGCACCTTCAGCCCGACGATCCGGTCCTCGATGTGGTCGACGATGCCCACGCCGTGGCGGGCGCCGATCTCCGCCGCGCGCTCGAGCAAGGCCACCAGCGGCAGGCGCTCGTCATTCAAAGCCACCGGCACGCCGCGCTCGAACTCCACCGTGACGATCTCCGCCTCATCGGGGGCGTCTTCGGGCCGCGTGACGAGCTGGAAGACATCGTCCTCGGGGGGATGCTCGAGCTCCTCGATCCACCGCCCTTCGCTGGAGCGGCCCCACAGGTTGTCGTCGATCGAGTAGGGCGGGGTCTCGCTGCCGCCCTTGACGGGGATGCCGTGCTCGCGGGCATAGCGGACCTCTTCCTCCCGGCCCATCTTCCAGGAGCGGACCGGGGCGATCACCTTCAGCTCCGGGCCCAGCGTGGCGATCGTGGACTCGATCCGGACCTGATCGTTGCCCTTGCCGGTGCAGCCGTGAGCCACCGTGTCGCACCCGGCCTCACGTGCGTGCTGGACGGCCAATTTGGCGATCAGCGGCCGGCCCAGAGCTGTGAAGAGCGGATATCCCAGGCCGTAGATGGCGTTGGCCTGGATGGCGGGACAGACGTATTCCCGCACGAACTCCTCGCGGGCGTCCACCACCCGGCAGTCGATCGCCCCCAGCTGCAGAGCCTTGGCCCGGACGGTTTCGAAGTCCTCTCCGGGCTGGCCCAGATCCACGGTCAGCGCCACCACCTCGGCCTGGTACTGATCCTGGATCCACTTGAGCATCACACTGGTGTCCAGGCCACCGCTGTAGAGCAGCAGCACGCGATCGACCTCGTCGGGATCGACCTCGTAGGAGACGGGGCTGGGGACCTGCGGGGTCATCGGAACACCCGCTTGACGGCCTGAACCTGCTCGGGTCGGGCGAAGGCCGCAAACTGCGGGCCGAAGGCCCGGCGTGCGGTGAGCTTCTCGGCCACCAGCTGCTCGACCAAAAGCTGGATCAGCTCGGGATCAACCCGCGCAGCACGGTCCCCGTTAACGCGATTGAGCATCTCGATCTGGGTCTCGCGGTCCTGATGGCGGCCCAGAACGTCCTGGAGGGCCTTGAGTGACTTGACCATCGGCTTGACGGTCTCCTCGGGATACAGGGGAGTTCCGAAGAGCTCCAGCAGGTAGCGGAGCTCCTTACCCTGCTTGCGCAGCTCGTGATAGGGCTCAGACGGGCTCCCCGGCCCTATCCGCCCTCCCCGCTTGACCATCCGGCGGTAGACCTTCAGGATCCGCCGGCTGGCCAGCCGGCCGATCGCGCGCTTCCCGTCGGGATGGCCGGCCAGCGACGATTCGCTCAGGTCATCCAGGAACGCGCGCCAGTGGTCGAGCAGGCTGATCGCGCGGTCCGAGCGCAGCGCGCGGCCCATCTCCGCTCGGGCGGCCTGCCGCCTGATTTCGAGTGCGTCGCCCAGCCGCTCCAACTCGGGATGAAGCGCCGCCGGGACGGCTGCCGACAGGGCGGCCAGCTCCTCCACCTGGACGTCCAGGTCGCGGGCCTGGCCGCTGACCCGCTGAAGCCAGCGGAACCCCTTGCGGAATGCCCGCAGCTCCCGGGCCGGGAAGACCTGCTTGAACTCTCGCTGGACGGCCCGCGAGCGCCGCACCGAGACCCGGAGATCGTGCAGTGCCTCCGGATCAGCACCGTCTATCGCCCCCTCGAGGTTGGTCTCGATGACCTCGAGCAGCCCGCGCAGCACGGCAGCCACCGCCCGGTCGGCCCGGTACGCGGGCTCGAGCGGGATCTTCACTCGGGTCGACGGCCGGGCCGTCATGGGGCGAGCCGCTCCAGGCGGACGAGCGCCTGGTCTATCTCCGCTTCGGAGACGACCAGCGGCGGCTCCATCCGCAGCGTGGCCGGTCCGGTGGCATTGATGACGAGATGCTGCTCGGAGAGCGCCCGGCGGACCAGCGCCGGTGCATCCTCCGAGGAGCCGGCGATGTCAGCGCCGAGCATCAGCCCGCGTCCTCTGACCTCGGTCACGTACGGCAGCCCGGCCAGCCCGGTGGCCAGCCGCTTGCCCAGGTCCCTGACCCGGGCAAGCAGCTCCGCCTCCGAGCAGATCTCAAGCGCGACCAGGGCCGCTGAGGCGATCACGGGCCCACCGGCAAAGGTCGAGCCGTGGTCACCGGGCTGGAAGCCGTCGGCCAGCCGCTCACCGGTGATGAGAGCTCCGATGGGCAGGCCTCCCCCGAGGGCCTTGGCACTGAGCAGCGCGTCCGGCACCACGTCGGTCTGCTCATAGCACCACAGCGTCCCCGTGCGGCCCATCCCACACTGGATCTCGTCGAACACCAGGGCCGCCCCGGTGCGATCGCACGCGGCGCGAGCCGCCTCCAGGAGCTCATCGGAGAGGACGTGGATCCCGCTCTCGCCCTGTATGGGCTCGAGGAGTACCGCCGCCGTGCGGTCATCCACCGCCTGCTCCAGGGCAGCGGCGTCCCGAGGAACCGCCACGAACCCGGGCACGAGCGGCGCAAACGGGGCCTGCTTGGACTCCTGCGGCGTGGCCGAGAGAGCGCCGTAGGTCCGGCCGTGAAAGGCCCCGTCGAGGACCACGATGCTGCCGCCCGGTCGGGCGCGCCGGACGAGCTTGATCGCCGCCTCGACGGCCTCTGCCCCCGAGTTGGTGAGAAAAACCTTGCCCTGGAGCGAGCTGACGGACAGGGCGGCACAGAGGCGCAGCGCCGGCTCGGTGTAGTACAGGTTGGTGACATGGGTCAGCTCCTGCACCTGTGAGCGCACGACCTCGACGATGCGCGGATGACAGTGGCCCACGTTGAGTACGGAGATGCCGGCGAGGAAGTCCAGATACTCAACCCCAGCCTCGTCCCAGAGCTTGGCGCCGTGACCTCGGACGAACTGGACCGGGTTGCGCAGGTACGTGGGCAGGGCGTAGCGCTGCTCGAGCTCCTGGAGCTCGCCCAGCGTGGCCCCGGGGGAGGTCGTCGCGGTCACCCGGCCGAGCCGATCTTCGTGCCCAAGCCGGCGTTGGTGAAGAGCTCGAGCAGGAGTGAATGAGGTACCCGGCCGTCCACGATGTGGGCGGCGTCCACGCCGCCATGGATGGCCTCGAGGCAGGCCTGGAGCTTGGGACGCATGCCGCCCTCGACGCTCCCCAGGGCGAGCTCCACCTCTCGGGCGCCCGCCTCGGAGATGACGCTCTCGGCGTCCTGGGGGTCCCGCAGCCACCCCGGTACGTCGGTCAGGAAGATCAGCTTGTGGGCTCGCAGGGCCCGGGCCACAGCTCCGGCCGCTTCGTCGGCGTTGATGTTGTAGGAATTGCCCTGACGGTCGGCGCCGACGCTGGCCACCACGGGAATGTAGTCCCTGGCCAGGTGATTCAGCACGTCAACGTCCACCCGCTCGATCCGCCCCACGAAGCCGATGTCCTGGCCGCTGGGGGAAGCCTGGCGGTTGACGCGGAAGAGCAGGCCGTCGTCACCGCATATTCCCACCGCGGGCTGCCCGTGGCGGTTGATGAGCAGGACGATGTCCTTGTTGACCTTGCCCACCAGGACCATCTTGGCCACCTCCACCGTCTGGGCGTCCGACACCCGCAGACCTTCCACGAACTGCACTGGAAGGTTCAGTCGCTCCATGTAGGCGGTGATGTCGGGCCCGCCGCCGTGCACCACCACCGGGTTCATGCCCACGTACTTGAGGAGGACCACGTCACGAGCGAACTCCTCCTTGAGGCCAGGGTCGGACATGGCCGCACCCCCGTACTTGATCACCACCGTGCGGCCATGGAACTCCCGGATGTAGGGGAGCGCCTCAAGAAGGGTTCCGACGTCCCTCACGTCGTGTACTCCGCGTTGAGGGTCACGTAGGCGTGGCCGAGATCGGAGAAGAAGCGCTCGGTCTCAGCGCCGGTCCCCGGCAGGCCGATCTCGTACTCCACCTCGTCGCGCTGGACGGCCGCCGCCACCGCGGCGGGATCGTGGGGTACGTGACCCCCTCGGGCGCACACCTGGATTCCCTCGATGCTCACCTCCAGGTCCAGGGGTGCGGTTCCCGGCAGTGCCATGCCGGCCGCCTGGACGATCCGTCCCCAGTTGGGGTCACCGCCGTGAAGCGCCGTCTTCACGAGTGGAGAGTCCGCCACGTGGCGGGCGACGCGATCCACCGCATCCGGGTCTCCGCCCCGGACGACGACGCGGCCCACCCGCCCCGCGCCCTCGCCGTCGCCCACGATGTCCAGGGCGAGTTGGCGCACGAGGCTGTCCAGGGCCTCCCCCAGGCGAAGCTCGTCCTCGCTCTCCGGCTCGACCCTGATGCCGGAAGCCCCCGAGCACTGCATGATCACCGTGTCACTGGTGGACAGCTGCCCGTCCACGCTGATGCGCTCAAACGAGCGCTTGACCGTCACGCCTAGCAGCAGATCCGCAGTCTCGGGCAAGAGCTCGGCGTCGGTCTGAACGAAGCACAACAGGGTGGCAAATGCGGGGGAGATCATGCCCGCCCCCTTGGCCTGGGCGCACAGCCGCACCGTTCCTGAGGGCAGCTCCACCTGCAACCTGGCCCACTTGGCGCTTGCGTCAGTCGTGCGGATGGCCTGGGCGAATTCCTCATCCCCGTCGGGGCGCAGGGTCCGCGAGGCGCAGGCAATGCCCGCCGTCACGGCCTCCATGGGCAGGGGGACGCCGATGACGCCGGTCGACGCCACGGCCACCGTCGATTCGTCGCGTACGCCGGTCGCCATGGCGGCCGCGCCCTGCATCCGGGTGGCGTCATACAGGCCGGGGCCTCCGGTGGCGGCATTGGCGTTGCCTGAGTTGACCACCACGGCCCGGATGCCGCTCAGGAGGCAGCGCTCCAGACAGAGTAGGACTGGCGCGGACTGCGTGCCCGAGGATGTGAAGCGCGCCGCGCTCGTGGTCTGGGGAGCGTCGGAGACGACCATCCCCACGTCGGGCAGGCCCGAGGCCTTGATGCCGCAGGCCACCCCAGCGGCCCTGAAGCCGTCCGGCAGGCCACCTTCGGACGCCTCTCGGACGTGTTCAGGGGCCTCCACCCAACGGGAGCGGAAGAACGAGCTCACTCGATGCCCTCCCCCTCGGGAAGACCGAACATCAGGTTGAGGTTCTGGACCGCCTGGGAGGCGGCGCCCTTCCACAGGTTGTCGATGGCGGCAAACACGATCGCGCGGCCGGTCCGGCCGTCGCGGTGCACGGAGATCCGGCACAAGTTTGTCTCGCGCACGTCGCGGACACCGGGCGGGGCGCCGCTCAGCTCGATGAACGGCTCCTTGGCGTAGTGCTCGCGGTAGAGGTCCTCGAGCTCGAGGCCGTCCGCCCCGGGCAGCGTCACGTAGCAGGACACCAGCTCGCCCTGGTCGAGCGGAAGCAGGTGCGGTGTGAAGGTGATCCGCACATCGGCGCCGAGCGCCGCCAGCTCCTGCTCGATCTCCGGCGTGTGGCGGTGCTGCGTTACCCCGTAGGGCGAGACGTTCTCATCCACGGTCACGAAGTGCGTCTTCTCGCTGGCCGCCCGTCCAGCCCCGGACACCCCCGATTTGGCGTCGATGACCACGTCCTCGATCAGGCCCTCGCAGGCCAGCGGCTTGAGCGCCAGCAGCGTCGCCGTGGGGTAGCAGCCCGGGTTGGCCACCAGGTCCGCCCCACGGATTGCCTCGCGGTAGCCGAGCTCGGGCAATCCGTACACGGCTCCTTCCAGCAGCTCGGGCGCCGGATGCTCGCGATACCACTCCGCGTAGAGCGCGGAGTCCCGCAGCCGGAAGTCAGCTGACAAGTCGACGATCTTCATGCCGCGCTGGCGAAGCTCGCTGACCAGCTCGGCAGCCGACCCGTGCGGATACGCCACCACCGCAGCGTCGAGGTCGCCGTGGCGGTCCAGGTCGAGCTCCTCCAGAGCGAGGCGGACCCGGTGATACGGATAGAGCTCGTCCAGCCGGCGTCCCACCTCTGAGCGCGCGGTGATGGCGGTCAGTTCGAAGGTCGGGTGCTGCGCGAGCAGCCGGGCCGCCAGAGCCCCGGTGAAACCGCTGGCACCGAAGACCGCGACTCTAGGAGTCACGGACTCGTCCCGATAGCTCCTGGCCTAGGGCCGCGACGATCCGCTCGCGCTGCGCAGCCACCTCCTGATCGGTCAGGGTCCGGTCGCTGGCCCGGAAGCTCAGCCGCAGGGCCAGCGAGACGTTGCCCTCCCCCAGCCGGTCGCGGTCGCGGTACACGTCGAACACCTCAACCTCGGCCAGCAGCGGATCACCGCTGCGACGGATGACCTCGATCACCTGACCGGCGGCCACGTCCTCACTCACCACCACGGCCAGATCCTCGCGGACGTCAGGGAAGCTCGGCCGCTCCAGGTAGACAGGAGGCGGTGGTTCGGGCACAAGGTCGAGGTTGAGCTCGAATCCGGCCACGGTGCAGTCAAGCTCCCAGTCCGCCGCCACCAGTGGGTGAATCTCCCCCAGCCAGCCGGCGGCCCGACCGCCGATGGCGACCGTGGCCCGCTTGCCGGGGTGCAGGAACGGGTCGCTGGAGCGCTCGAGCGTCCAGTCCGCGCGCAGCGCCGCCAGGAGGGCCTCGAGAACTCCCTTGGCCGCGTAGAAGTCGGCGGCGGGCGGCTGCGGCTCGCGCCACGTGCCGGGCCTGACCGGACCGGACAGGAGCACGCCCAGGTGGTCGGGTTCGTCGGGCAGTCGCCGGTCCTCACGAGGCAGGAACACGGCGCCGGTCTCAAACAGCCGCAGCGCGGCCACTCCTCGCGCCCGGTTGGCCGCGGCCACGGCGAGCAGCGAGGCCAGCAGCGTGCGGCGCAGCCGGGACTGCTCGCTGGACATGGCGTTCTCGATCTCCACCTCGGTGAGCTCCGGCGCGAGCCGCAGCCTGCCGCTGACGTCGGGTCCGTAGAAGCTCCACCCCACCACCTCGGTGAGACCCTGGCCCACCAGGACGTCGGCGGCCCGCCGGCGCAGCCGCTGGCGTGGAGTGAGGCGGCCCTGCGCCCCGTGGCGCGAGGGCAGTGTCGAGGGCAGCTTCTCGAGCCCGTAGATCCGGGCCACCTCCTCGATCACGTCGGCCTCGCGAGTCACGTCGGCGCGGCGGAACGCCGGGGGCTCGACGTCGAGCCCGTCCTGCGCCTCGGTCGTGCGGAACTCGAGCGCCTCGAGGATCTCGCGCTGACGATCGGCCGGCACGCTCATGCCGAGCAGCCCGGTAACCCGGGCATCCCGGAGGCGGATGGTCACCGGCTCCGGGCCGGGACCGCCAATGTCGATCGTGCCCGGCAGGACCCGGGCGCCGCACAGCTCGGTCATCAGCCGAGTGGCCACGGCCTGGGCCTCCAGGGTCTGCTCGGGCTGGAGGTGCTTCTCAAACCGGGCCGAGGCCTCGGTGCGCAGGCCGAGCGTGAGGGACGTGCGGTGGACGTTGGCACCGTCCCAGTTGGCCGCCTCCATCAGCACCCGGGTCGTTGTCTCGTCGACCTCTGACCTGGCGCCGCCCATGACCCCGGCGAGGGACGTGGGGCCATCCCCGTCCTCGATGACCAGCATGTCCGCGGTGAGCGTTCTGCTCTGCCCGTCCAGGGTCTCGATCCGCTCTGTCTCCCGGGCCCGGCGCACCACCAGGCGCTGACCGGCCACCCGGTCAAGGTCGAAGGCGTGAAGCGGCTGCCCGGTCAGCAGCATGGCGTAGTTGGTGATGTCCACCACGTTGGAGATCGGCCTCTGCCCGGCCGCCATCAGCCGGGCCTTGAGCCAGGGCGGGCTGGGTGCAATCGTCACGTCCTCGAACACTCGGGCGGTGAAGCGGGGGCAGAGGTCGGGGGCCAGCACCTCCACTCTCACGCCGTTCACCGGGCCATCGGTTCCGGAGTCCTCGTTCCAGGGCGGAGCGGACAGGGGCGCTCCTGTGGCGGCGTGGAGCTCGCGGGCCACGCCGAAGATGCTCAGGCAGTCCGGCCGATTGGAGGTGATCTCCAACTCCACGACATCGGTGGCGATCTCGATCACATCGGCCAGCGGCATGCCCGGGGCCGCCCCGTCGAGGTCGAGCTCGAGGATGCCGGCGTGCTCGGTCCCGATGGCCAGCTCATCCTCGGCCAGGATCATGCCGTCGGACTCGACCCCCCGCAGCCGGGCCTTTCCCAGTGTGCTCCCATCCGGCATGACGGCACCGGGCCGGGCCACGGCCACGGTTTGGCCGGCGGCCACGTTGGGAGCGCCGCATACGATCTGGCGGGGCGCGCCCTCGCCGGACTCGACCGCGCAGACGCTGAGCCGGTCCGCCTCGGGATGCTTCTCCACACTGAGAACGCGGCCGATCACGAAGTGCTCCACGGCGCCCACACCGTGGCGGTGGATGGCTTCGACCTTGGTCCCGGTCATGGTCAGACGATCGGCCACGCGGACGGTGTCGAGGTCGGGCGAGCAGTACTGCCGTAGCCAGAGCAGCGGAACCCTCATCTGAACTGCTCCAGGAACCGCACGTCGTTCTCGAAGAGCATCCGCAGGTCCGGGAGGCCGTGTTTGAGCATGGCGATCCGCTCGATCCCCATCCCGAAGGCAAAGCCCTGGTACTGCTCGGGGTCATAGCCGTACTCGCGCACGTACTCCAGGACGTTGGGGTCGACCATCCCCGCACCCAGGATCTCGATCCACGACTCGCCCTTGCACAGCCGGCAGCGCTCTCCGTCGGCGGCGATCCCGTCGGTGCAGTTAAAGCAGGACACGTCCACCTCCACGCTCGGCTCGGTGAAGGGGAAGAAGTGCGGGCGCATCCGGACCTCTCGCTCGTCGCCGAAGATCCCTCGGGCAAAGGCCAGCAAGGTGCCCTGAAGGTCGGCCAGAGTCACGTCGGTGTCGATGGCCAGTCCCTCCATCTGGTGAAACTGGGGTGAATGGGTGGCGTCCGAGTCGGGGCGATACGTCCGTCCCGGCATGACGGCGTAGATGGGAGGCGGCTGGCGCTCCATGGCGCGGATCTGCACGGGCGAGGTGTGGACCCGCAGGAGCAGCGCATCAGGATCGAAGAGATCCTCCACCGGCCGGATGTAGAACGTGTCGGTCATCAGCCGGGATGGATGCGTGACGGCGTGGTTGAGCGAGTCGAAGTTGTAGTAGACGGTCTCCACCTGGGGGCCCTCGGCCACGTTGAACCCCAGGCCGATGAACACGTCCTCCAGCTCACGCCAGGTCTGGGTGATCAGATGCAGCGCACCCAAGCGGGCGGCGGGATCTCCGGGGAGCGTTACGTCCACCCGGTCCTGGGTGAGCCGCTCGTGCAGCTCGGCCGCGGCCAGCTCTCCTTGGCGCTGGTCGACAAGGGCCTCAAGCGCCTGACGGGCCTGGTTGGCCGCCTTACCGTTCGCGGCCCTTTCCTCGGCTGGAAGGGCGGCGACCGTGCGCAGGAGATTGGGCAGCTCGGCCTTGCGCCCGAGGTAGCGGATGCGAACGTCATCCAGCTCGGAGCTCGTGGTGGCGGACGCGATCGCCGCCTCGGCCTCGGTCCTGATCTCGGCGATTCGCTCGGTCGCGCTCATGGCCGCGCCATCCTAGTGGCGAGCTCATACAGGGCCACGGTCGCCGCCATCGCTACGTTGAGCGAGTCGTTGGCGGTGGGGATATGGGCCGTCAGGTCGGCCTGCGCCACGATGTCCTCCGGCAGCCCGGACCGCTCCGCGCCAAGGAGCAGGCTGACCTCTTGCGCCGGCGGCTCGTCTCGCCAAAGTTCTCCCAGCGGGACGCCCTGCCCAGGCACCAGGGCGATCTTGACGCCCGGGAGAGCTCCGAGGTCGCTCTGTACCAGGGGCACCGTGAAGACCGCGCCCATGCTCGCCCTGACCGCCCTGGGGCTGAACGGATCCGCGCATCCCTCGCCCAGCACGACGCTGGCGGCACCGAAGGCCTCGGCGCTCCTCAGCACCGTGCCGACGTTGCCCGGGTCCTGAAGCGCGTGCAGGTAGACACAGAGGGTCCCAACTGGGTGCTCTGAGAACCGCTCGCGGTAGACCGCCAGAGTGCGCGTCCCGGAGGCCAATCCGGAGGCCGAGGCCAGCACCCCGGGATCGACCTCGGTTCCCGGCAGGTTCGAGCCCGTCTGGCAGTAGCGCTCCACGGCCTCCCAGCCCGCCGCGTCGGCGGCCGCCAGCAGATCCTCACCCTCGGCCACGAACAGGCCCGAGCGCTCACGCCAGCGCCGCCGCTGACGGAGCTTGCGGATCTCCTTGAGCCTTCGATTGTGGGGACTTGTGATGCTCATGTTTGGTGACAAAAAAAGGCGCCTCTCCTTGTCTAGGAGCGGCGCCCTGGTGGTGCTGGTGGCTTGACTGGTCGCTCAGCCGGCCGCCAGCGCCTCCCGGGCGCGGTCGGCAAACCGTCGAAAGGTGTCGGCGTCACGCACGGCGATGTCGGCCAGGACCTTGCGGTCCAGCTCCACACCCGCCAGGGCCAGGCCGTGCATGAACTGCGAGTAGGACATGCCGCTCTGACGGGCGGCAGCGTTGATGCGGGTTATCCACAGCCGGCGGAAGTCCCGCTTGCGGTTGCGGCGATCGCGGTAGCGGTACTGATCGGCCCTGAGCACGGCCTCCTTGGCCACCCGGTAGTGCCGGCTGGCGTCGCCGCGGTAGCCCTTGGCCAGCTCGAGCGTGGCCCGCCGCTTCTTGCGAGCGTGGACCGAGCGCTTGACCCTGGTCATCGCACCCCGCTCCGCGTCTTGGCCCCGAGCAGCATCTTGACCCTCCGCTCGTCGGACTTGGCGATCACGGCCGGAGCCGCCATGCCGCGCTTACGCTTGGGCGACTTCTTCTCCAGGATGTGAGTGGAGAACGCGGTGCGGCCTCTCACCTTGCCCCGGGCAGTCACACGGAAGCGCTTCTTGGCTCCGGAATGGGTCTTCATCTTCGGCATAACCGCGACCAGTAAAGCAGAAGGTCTGTGGCCTCAGGCGGCGGCGTCAGTGGACGCGGCCGTGGGCTGCTCGCTAACCGCGGGGGACGGAGTCTCGTCCTCAGGGCCGTCGGGCGACTGCCCGTTGGCCTGGCTGGCGGACTGCTCCGGAGCGTCCGCAGTCGGCTCGGCCGGCGCATCTGTCCCCGCCTCGGCCGGCGCATCCCCGGGCTTCTCCTTCTCGGCCGCCAGGACCGCCTTTGAGGGAGCCAGCAGCATGGTCATGTTGCGCCCGTCCTGGAGCGGAGACTGCTCGATCACGCCGACATCGGCCAGTTCCTCGGCCAGGCGGTCCAACAGCGCGGTACCGCGTTCGGGGTGGGTGACCTCGCGTCCCCGGAACATGATCGTGATCTTGACCTTGTCCTTGCCCGTCAGGAAGCGCCGCACGTGGCCCTTCTTGGTGTCGTAGTCGTTCTGGGCGATCTTGGGCCGAAACTTGATCTCCCGGATGGTGATCTGCTGCTGGTGCTTGCGGGCCGCCTTGAGCTTCTGCGCCTGCTCGTACTTGTACTTGGAGTAGTCGAGCACGCGGCACACCGGAGGACGGGCCTCGGGCGCGACCTCGACCAGGTCAAGATCACGCTGGCGCGCGTACTCCAGCGCCTCCTCGGTCTTCACGACCCCGATTTGCTTGCCGTCCTCCCCCACCAGCCGGACCTCGGGCACGCGAATGCGGTCGTTGGTCCGAGTGAGATCCCGCTCCGGGGGGCGCCGGTCGAACTTCTTGGGGACCGGCACTAGCTGCGGTGGCGTTCTGAGTTCAAGCGGCGCCGGGCCGGGTGTTCTGAGAGTCTTGGATCAACGGCGGCGAGTATAGCGGCGGATCTACCCGGCCTGACGACTTTTCACCCGCTCAGCCAGGCGCTCGATGAGCTCCTGAAGCTCGCTCGAGCCCTGATCGCCGTGGCGGTGCTCACGGACCGCCACCTGACCGGATTCCTGCTCGCGGTCCCCCACCACGAGCAGGTTGGGGATCTTCCGCAGCTCCGCGTCCCGGATCTTCCGAGCGATTGACTCCCCGCGGTCGTCCACCTCAACCCGCAGCCCGGCGTGGCCCATGCGCTCCCGGACGGACTGGGCGTATCCGACGTGCCGGTCGGAGATCGGGAGCACGATGGCCTGGACCGGGGCCAGCCAGAGAGGAAACTCACCCGCGTAGTGCTCGATCAGGATCCCGATGAAGCGCTCAAAGGAGCCAAACAGCGCCCGGTGGATCATGACCGGCGGGTGTTCTGAGTTATCCGCGCCCGTGTACGTGATGCCGAAGCGGTCGGGCATGCCGTAGTCCAACTGGATCGTCCCCAGTTGCCAGGAGCGACCGATCGAGTCGGTCATGTGCAGGTCGATCTTGGGTCCGTAGAAGGCGCCGTCGCCCTCGTTGATGTCGTAGGCCAGGCCCTGGCGCTCCAACGCCCCGCTCAGAGCTCCCTCAGCCCGATCCCACATCTCATCCGTGCCGATCCGGTTATCCGGCCGCGTGGAGAGCTCCAGCCGGGGTTCGAAGCCGAACAGGTCATATAGATAGAAGCCGAAATCCAGGCACCCAATCACCTCGTCCTCGATCTGGTCCTCCCGGCAGAAGATGTGGGCGTCGTCCTGGGTTATGTGGCGGACGCGCAGTAAGCCGTGCAGCGTCCCGCTCGGCTCATGGCGGTGCACCAGCCCCTGCTCGGCAAAGCGAATCGGCAGGTCCCGGTAGGAGCGCCGGGCGGTGTTGTAGATCTGGATGTGGGCCGGGCAGTTCATCGGCTTGAGGCCCATCTGACGCCCCTCCACCTCGGTGAAGTACATGTGGTCGCGGAACTTGTCCCAGTGCCCCGATTGCTTCCACAGCTCGACGTCGTAGAGGATCGGCGTGTGCACCTCCTGGTAGCCGCGCGCGCTGTTCTGCTCCCGCCAGAGCTCGGACAGCGCGTTCCAGATCGACTGGCCGGCGGGATGCCAGAACGGTGACCCAGGGCTGAGGTCAGAGAAGCTGAAGAGATCAAGCTCGCGGCCCAGCTTGCGGTGATCACGGGCCCGGGCCTGCTCGAGCCTCTCCAGATACTCATCGAGTTCCTTGCGCGAGAAGAACGCCGTTCCATACACGCGCGTGAGCATGGGCTGGGTGGAATCCCCACGCCAGTAGGCGCCGGCCACCGACTGGAGCTTGAAAGCGCTGATCCGCTTGGTGCTGGGGGCGTGCGGACCGCGGCACAGGTCCGTGAACGGGCCGTTGGTGTACAGGCTCACCGTTTCCAGCGGCTGGGCGGGATCGGCGTTACGAACCAGATCCTCGATCAGCATCACCTTGTAGTCCTGGCCCTCTTGGTTGAAGCGCTCAAGGGCCTCACCGACAGGGATGTCCTGCCGCTCGAACGGCTCATTGGCGTGGATGTGCTCCTTCATCCGGGCCTCGATGGCCTCGAAGTCCGACTCGCTGAGCTTCGTCCCCTCCGGAAAGTCGAAGTCGTAATAGAAGCCGTCCTCGATCGGCGGGCCGATCGAGATCTTCACCCCCGGATGGAGCTCCATGACGGCGGTGGCCAGCACGTGCGCGGCGTCGTGACGTATCAGCCAGAGCGCGTCGTCCCCGCTGCGGTCGGTGACGATCTCAAGCTTGCCGGGCGAGCCGTCGGACGCCGGGAGTCCGCGGTTCAGGTCACGCAGCTCGCCGTCCACCTTCACCGCCAGCGCCGCCCGGGCCAGCCCGGGCCCGATAGCGGCGGCCGCGTCCGCGCCGCTGGCCCCGCCGGGAAGCGTGAGGATCCTGCCGTCAGGAAGCTCGTAGTCCATGGCCTCAGGATGCTAGTTCGAGGCTCGGGTTGAATCCTCGGGGCCGCTAGCTCCGCCGCCCTGCCTTCACAAAGCTCGGCCAGCGCGCCGCGCCATGTAAGGCCAGAGCCGCATAGCAGCCACCGTGTGCCTCGGCGCGTCGACCGCGGCGCGCTTTGTTAAGCCATCGTCGTCGCGTCCCGCTCAGACGGGCCCGGCTAGACGCAGGGATCCACACCCCGGCGCTCGACGCGGTTCTGGTCCTCGTTGCCAGCCTGATCGCGCGCCCTCACGACGAAATACACCGTCTCCGCCACAGGCAACGGCGGGGTGGAGAAGGTCTTCGCCCCCCGCGCACTGGTCCAACTGGGGCTTGAGAAGTTCTCACCCCCTGGGGTGCCCGACATGAAGACGTCGTAGACGAGTTGTGACCGCGGGGTCACCGCGTCGTGTGCGGCCTTCCAGGAGAGGTGATAGGAGATCGTCTCCCCCGGCCGTTGAGGACCCGGCGTGCAGCCCACGGCGCTCTGGAGGCCGGCGAACACCGGGGGCGTGACGTCGCCACCGGGAGGCTGAGCAGCGACCTGGAAGCTAAACCGCCCCACGGTCCGCACAACGACCACGTAGTTCGGGCAGACCTCACGGAATGGGCAGACCGGCTGCTCCTCCTCGGTAACGGTCCCGTGGTAGCGGCCCAGACACCAGCCGTTGCTGCCCGGCGTGAGCGTGGTCCGCACCCGCGCTCCGGCCTGGGCGTCGCGAATGACCTGTGAGGCCTGACTCGCGCAGGCGCCGCCGCCCGCCGCTCCGCGGGCCGAAACGACGTAGTAGCGCCACATGCCGTTGACCTGACCCGCGCTGTCGGGGGCACGAAAATGGACCCGGATCCATGTGCCGGGATACCCCACCGACGGCTTCACGGTCACTCCGTGCTGGGCGGCGGATTGAGCCCCGGCCGGAGAAGCGATCACGCCGGACGCCACCAGCGCGCATATTGCGAGCGCCCACCAGCCCACTAACGTCCGCCTCATGGTTCTCCTGAGTGTACGCCGGGGTGGATGCCGGGGAAAGGGCAGAGCCGTCCACCGGCTCGTGACGCTAGATTTCCAACCACTCCCGGGCGATTAGCTCAGCTGGGAGAGCGCCGCCTCGACAAGGCGGAGGTCACTGGTTCGAGCCCAGTATCGCCCACTCCCGATGCTGGATAGCGTCCAGAGCGCGGCCGCCCCTCTCACGGGCGACACCGTGGAGGTCCCCTGGCCGGGGGAGCTGCGCTACGGCTTCGAGCTGGCCCGATTGTGCGCCGACCCTGAGTTCCTCCGCCCCAGGCGCCAGGCGAACCCGCCGCCGGTTCTGCTCGTGCCGGGGTTCATGGCAGGCGACCAGTCCCTCGGCGCCCTCAGGGGCTGGCTGCGCCGTCGGGGGTCGCAGACGGAGGCCGCCGGGATTCGCCTCAATGTCGACTGCGGCGAGCGGACAGCGGAAACCCTCGAAGGGCGCCTGCGCCGGCTGGCGGCGCGGAGCGAGCGGCCGCTGGTGCTGATAGGACAGAGTCGCGGAGGCGAGCTGGCCCGGGTGGTGGCGGTGCGCAACCCCGATGTCGTGGGCACCCTGATCATGCTCGGCTCACCCGTGCTTCATCCGCTCAGCGTGGGACCGGGCGTGCTGCGGCTGGTGCGGTCGGTGGCTCGGCTGGGGGACCTCGGCCTGCCCGGGGTGTTCTCCAGCGCGTGCGGAGGCGGCGAGTGCTGCGCCCGGTACCGGGAGGACCTCCAGGCGCCGCTACCCGCCGGCCTGCGGGGCGTGGCCGTCTACTCCCGGCGCGACGGCGTCGTCTCGTGGCAGGCTTGCCTCGATCCGTGGGCGCAGCACATAGAGGTTGAGTCGAGTCACAGCGGCATGTCGGTCAACATCGCTGTCTACCGCGTGCTGGCCGAGATCCTCGAAGACGAGGAGCGGCGATGGACTGGATGAGCCCAATGGACGCCTCCTTCCTGCACATCGAGGGTCCCAACAACCCGATGCACATCGGCGGCGTGAGCATCTTCGAAGGCCCGGCGCCTCCGTTCGAGCGGCTCGAGGAGATGGTGCGCGGCAAGCTTGGCGCCGTCCCGCGGTACCGCCAGAAGGTCCGCTTCGTGCCGCTCGGGCTGGGGCGACCAGTGTGGGTTGAGGACCCACATTTCAACCTGGCCTACCACCTGCGTCACACGGCCCTGCCGACGCCCGGCAGCGAGGAGGTTCTTCGCGGGACCGCCGCGCGGATCTTCGCTCAGCATCTGGATCGCAACAAGCCGCTCTGGGAGATCTGGATGATCGAGGGCCTGGAGGAGAACCGCTGGGCGCTCCTCTCCAAGGTGCACCACTGCATGGTCGACGGCGTGTCCGCCACCGATCTGATGACCGTCATGTTCGATGAGGCTTCGGCAGCGCCGGCCGAGCATCAGTGGGCCCCCGCTCCCGAGCCGACCGGCGTCGAGCTGATGCTCCGCTCCATGACGCGACCGGCGCTCAACCCGTCGGAGGGGATTCGGGTCCTCAGGGCCGGCGTGCGACGGCCGCGGGCGGCCGTCACCGAGGCTCGGGACCTCCTCCGGGGCATGGCCTCGACGGCCGGGCTGCTCCGACCGCTCGAGCGTTCCTCGCTTACCGGCTCAATCAGTCCTCACCGCGTCTGGAGCACGGCCCACGTTCGCCTCACCGACGTCAAGACCGTGAGAGCGAACCTCGAGGGGACTGTCAACGACGTGGTGCTCACGCTCGTGTCGGGAGGTCTGCGGGAGCTCCTGGAGGCGCGCGGGGAGCAGGTGGCTGGGCGTACGGTGCGGGCTCTGGTTCCGGTCTCTGTCCGGCGTCCCGGCGAGCGGGGCGTCTACAACAACCGCGTTTCCGCGATGTTCGCGGCATTGCCGGTGGGGGTCGTTGACCCCGTGCAACGCCTCAGGGGGATCCGGTTGCAGATGGACGGCCTCAAGCAGTCAAAGCAGGCAGTGGCGGGGGAAGTGTTGACCTCGCTGTCCGGATTCGCCCCACCACTGCTCCTGGCGCTGGCCGGCCGCGTGGCCGCGCGCTCTCCCTCGCTCGGTCTGCAGACGGGCGTGACCAATGTTCCAGGCCCCCAGCAACCTCTTCGCACGCTCGATCGCAGGCTGCTGGAATCGTTCCCGTTCGTTCCGCTGATCGGCAACGTCCGGATCTCGATCGCCATCTTTTCCTACGACGGCGGTCTCTACTTCGGGGTCACGGGCGACTACGACAGCTCGCGTGACATCCACATCCTGACCGAAGGTGTGGAGCGGGCGATGGCCGAGCTGCTCGGCGTGGTGGAGCGGCCGGCGACGCCCGGCATGGCCGCGCCGCGGGCGGCGCCAGCGGAGCTCAGGCCGCCTGGTTCTTGAACGGCTTGTACTTGCGGCAGGGCTCGTTGCGCAGGCCCGGACAGGGCGGATACGCGGCAGGCACCTTCACACCAGGAACGACCGGAAGGATGAGGCTCGAGGGCTTGCTCTTGGAGAAGGCGATCGAGACCTTGCCCGTGCCAGTAGGCGCCGTGTACTTGAAGGCCCAGATCGGTTGCTGGCCGTTGGGCGCCGCGATCGTCACCCTGATGCGCGAGCCCTTCCGGTAGGCATGTCCCTCGTAATAGAGAGGGACCACGACCTCGACGAACCGGTTCTTGGGCATCGGCTGGACGGCGGCCGCGGTCATGAGCGGGACCGGAGCGAGCAGCGTGCTCTTTATCTTGAGGATGTTGTTCGCGGTCGGGGCGAGCTTGCGTTCGTTGGCCCGGATCCAGCCGTCCTGGACGAAGGTCTCCTTGCCGTCGGGGCGGACCTCGCTGACCGTGGCCTGAAGATCCACATCCGAGGTGGATGACTTCACCCACAGGTGCACGGCGCCGGCGCCGATGACGACCGTGTTCTTCTTGAGCGGCGCCGAGACGTAGGACACTGCCGTGCCGGCCGGGTTCTGCTTCCAGTTCCAGGCCCACTGCGAGGCGTTCCCCCACAGCCCGCCACCCCCGGTGCCGCCCTTGTAGTCGGTCATCGGCAGGGCATGGGGGTTCGGCGTGTATGAGTTGGCGCCCCCGTGCTTGGAGCGCGTGCTCGCCAGCTTGCCGCCAGGCGCGAGGTACCAGAACTCGGCCTTGGTGCCGGGGATGGGGAGCGTGCGGAAGGTCCGGATGAACATGGGATACGCGTCGCCTGGCTGGGAGCCTTGGTCAGGTGACTTGCCACCGCCGTTGTCGAACAGGATCCGGATCTCCGGCACCTTCTTGAACGCTGCGAGGGCCGAGGAGTAAGTCGGCTTGGACTGGATCGGGTCTGACGGGAACATGTAGTGCTGGTAGTCGTTGGTGCCCATCGCAGCCATGTAGACCGCCGGCGCGCTGCCCTTGACGGCGGGGTAGTACGGGTTCGCCCCTGGCGCCTGGTGGGCCACGAACAGCTCCAGGAAGTCGTACCAGTGGTCATAGGTGTACGGATCCAGCGAGTCGATGTGAGCGCCGTTGGTGAAGTTGAACCACTTGAGCTTGGCGCCGGTCATGTGCTCGACCAGATCGGGGCAATGCCCGCCGGTCTGCTCGTCCGTCCACTGGCAGGCCATGAACACCGGCACCCTGATGTTGTGCACGAAGCTGACCGGGTCGAGAGGGTCGGCCACCCTTGGCTTGTAGTGGTCGTTGCTCCTGATCTTGGCCGGGAGGTTGGCCGCCTCCCCGTGCAGGTCCTGGTTGGACTTGCACGTCTTGTCGCCCTTCTTGATCTGGGTATACGCCCACGACTGCCCGCTGTGTGGCCCGGCGGGCTCGCCGTTCTGGACCCGCTGGTCGGCCCAGTGGACGGCGAAGCCGGTGTTGAGGATTCCTCCGGGGTAGAGCGTGGTTGCGGTGGCGTCGATCACCGACAGCGGGGCTATCGCCTCCAGGCTGGGGGGGCGGAGCTGCGCGGTGAACAGCTGGCTGATCCCGCCGTAGGAGATGCCCATCATCCCGACCTTGTGATCGAGTACCCACGACTGGTGGGCGATGGTCTCGATCACGTCATAGCCGTCGAGGTCCTGGAGGCGCTCGAAGAAGTCAAACGCCCCGCCCGAGCATCCGGTCCCGCGCATGTTTACGTCTACCACGGTGAACCCCATCACGTTGGCCAGCAGCTCGATGCTGTTCTGCGCTCCTCCCTCGGCGGGTGGGCGGGCATATCCGTAGCCGGAGTACTCGATCAACGTGGGCCGTGGGCCCGGCGGGGTGGCCGGAAAGGTGACCCCATGGGGCAGGAGGGTTGAAACGTCGGTGGGGGGATGGACGTAGATGGCCAGCTTGGTGCCATCCCGCGTGGTCAGATACTGGTAGCCGTGGTCCTGGATCTTCTGCTTGTAGATCTTTGGATCCCATGGCTTGGGGGCACCCGAGTGCACGGTGATGGGAGCGGACTTGGCGCCGCTTGAGTCCAGGCGCACCCGGTAGCCCCGGCCCGGCTTCACGTTGCGGAAGAGAACCCCGCCCAGTGAATCCGCACGCTGGGTGGCAACCGTCTTCCCGTTGGGTGAGATGAGCGAGGCGCGGGCACCTGAGGCGAGCCCCAGGACGTACACCTGGTCGGCGCTGCCGTGGGCGCTCCACTTGGCGTGATGCGTGCTGGCGGTGGCAGCAGCTGGCGCCAGCAATGCCAGGAGGATGGCGATCAGCACCGCCAGGGGGGCGGTGAAAGGCGCACCGTGCTCAGCCCGTCGCGAGGACATCGGCGCAGGACTCTCGCACATCTCCTCCCGCTGTGCGTCGGTTCGGTTCAGGGAAAGCGCATGGCTCGCCGCACGGCCGCCTCCTCGTCCGCCGCCAGCGGAGGTGCTCTGCTGGCGAGTTCCCGCTCGTCCACCATGCCGATCCCCTCCGCCGCATCTGTGGAATACAACGTGACGTGCGTGGGAGGCGGTGCGAGGGGAGCCCGGAAGCGTCTGGCCAGGTCGTCGTAGAGCTCTTTCAGGCCGGGGCAGAGCGCCATGATGATCAGGGTCTGAAGCTCGGGCTTCTCGGGGTGCGTCGCGCGCCGCGCCTCGTCAAGCGCCTGCACTGGCCCCAGCCCGCGCCCCGAGGCCACCTCGACGACCGCGTCCCACGACGCGCCGAGCCCGTCGATCACCCGGGCGGCGAGGACCGTGAGGTGAAATTCCCGCTTGCGGACCCAGCGCCGACCGAGGACCTCGATCTCGGCCGGCAACCCCTCGATGATGAGCGGGATGACCAGCGAATGTCCCTCCACGACGTGCATGGACGCCTGGCGAAGCTCCAGACGCTGGCCGGGGGTCATCAGCTCCGGGCAGATAGGACGTCGCGCAACGCCGGCTCGAGCTCCGGGAAGGCAAAGCGGTAGCCCACCTCCTCAAGAGCCTTGGGAAGGGCCCGCTGCCCACCGATCACCACCGACGCCATCTCGCCGTACAGGAGCTTCAGAGCCGCGGCGGGGACGGGCATGACCGCCGGACGCCGGAGGACGCGGCCGAGCGTCTTGGACAGCTCGGCATTCGTGACCGGTTTGGGAGCAACTAGGTTCATGGGGCCGGAGCAGCGCGGATCGTCCACGCAATGGAGGATGGCGCCGACCTCGTCGTCGATGTGGATCCAGGGCACATACTGGTGACCGCCCGCCACCGGCCCCCCTACACCGAGCCGGAACGGCGTCAGCATCGTGGCCAGCGCCCCGCCGCGCGGAGCGAGTACGACGCCGCTGCGGAGGACCACGACGCGCATTCCAGGGAGCTCCGATGCCGCCCGGGCCTCGGCCTCCCAGCCGACCGTCACCTGAGCCAGGAAGTCATCGCCGGGCGGTGCGCTCTCATCCAGCGGCTCGTCGACCCGCGAGCCGTAATGGCCGATTGCCGAAGCACTCATCAGCGTCTTGGGCCGTTCTGCCTCGGGCAGAGCGCGCAGACCGGTTACCAGCGAGCGGGTTGACCCGATTCGGGACTCGCGAATCTCCTCCTTGGCCGCCTTGGTCCACCGCTGCGCCACCGGAGCGCCAAGAAGGTTGACCACCGCGTCGGCCCCGGCCAGGGCGGCCGGTGGAGGCGGGGCGCGCTGGGGCTCGGGCCAGCGTTGAATATCGACCACCTGGCCGCTGAGGGGTTCGGCCGACTCGGGACTGCGCGTAAGCGCCACGACCTGATCGCCCCGCGCGCTGAGGGCTGCGGTCAGCGCGCGGCCGATGAGTCCCGTGGCGCCGGCGACGGCGACCCGCATGCGCTATCGGGCTGCCGAGGTCAGCTCATTCCGCCTCGGCGAACCGCCGAAGCGCCTCTTTGCCACCGGTCAGGAGCGGTCTCCCGTGGGCCGGGAGCAGCATGTCGAAGTCCAGCTCCAGCACGCCACGGTAGGCCTCGCGCAGCCGCGGCTTGGTGGTCTCCGGGTCCTCTATGTATTGCTCGGGGACGAAGCCGAGCTCGTCGCCATAGTGGACCAGCCCGTCGGCGCAGACCAGCGCCCGATGCTCAGGTATGTGCAGCGCCGTCTCGTCGGGACAGATGGCGCCGATCTCATGCGCCGTCACGCCGCCGGGCAGCTCGTCGCCGAAGTCGAAGGGCTCCACCGGCCCGCGGCCGTCGAGCTCATGGACCCCGTCGCGCACACAATGCACTGTGCTTCCGAACGCCTCGTGGATCCGCCAGGAATCGCGATCGTGGTGGCGGTTGCTCAGGAGGATGTGCTCGGGCGGGCCGTGCTCCTGGAGCCACTCGATTCCCTCGACCGGGATCACGGGATCGATCAGCACGCGCTCGGCGGCGAGGTAGTACGAGCTCACGTCGACGCCGATGTGGGGATGACGAGTCGTCCAGTGCCACAGAGCGGGGGCGATTTCCTCCATCAGGCGGAGCGTAGCTGCCCGGCTTACTTGACCCATCAACTATCATATGTCTATGACTGCGATATCAGAAAGCCAGCTCGAGGGCATCTCTCTGGATGCTTGGAGGGCCTATCTCCAGAGCCACGCCTCAATCCTCCGGACGCTCGACGCTGAGCTTTTGGCCGAGCAGCGCATCACCACCCGCGATTACGAGGTGCTGCTCCACCTGTCCCATGCCCCGGACCGCCGCCTACCCATGACCTCGCTCGCCACCGGGACGATGCTGACCCGCTCCGGGATCACCCGGCTCGTCGACGGTCTGGTGGCAGAGGGCTTCGTCGAGCGGGTTGCCTGCACCGAGGACGCGCGCGTGTCCTATGCCCAGCTCACCGATGGCGGTTACCAGAAGCTCCGCCAGGCAGGCTGCTCGCACGTGGGCAGCATCCGGCGGCTGTTCCTGGAGCATTTCAGCGCGGACGAGCTCGCCCAGCTCGCCGATCTGCTGAGCCGGCTACCTGGTACCCGGGGAGGTACGTCATGCACCGCGCGCTAGCCAGTTCCCCTGCCTCGTCCGCCATCCCGGCCGCGGCCACGATCGATCCGGCCACGACAATCGGCATGGTCAGCCTCACGGTGGCGGACCTCAGTCGCAGCGCTGAGTTCTACGAGCGAACCCTCGGCCTTCGGCGTTTGGTCGGGGACGATGGGCGCGCTCATCTGGGCACCCAGGACGGACAGCTGCTGATCGAGTTGGTCGCGGATGCTTCGGCAGAGCCCCGCAACCCTCGCTCCGCCGGGCTCTTTCACCTGGCCCTGCTCATGCCCGACCGCATCGAGTTGGCCAGGGCGCTGGGGCGGTTGGCGAGGACTCGCTGGCCGCTGGACGGAGCGTCAGACCACCTGGTCAGCGAGGCCCTCTACCTGTCAGATCCCGAGGGGAACGGGATCGAGATCTACCGTGACCGTCCCCGGCGGGAGTGGCCGCAGGAGGACGGCACCCTGGCCATGGCCACGCTTCCGCTGGACATCCAAGACGTCGTGGCGGAGCTGGGCGACGCCCCGAGGATCGAGGAAGTGGCGCCGGCCGGCACACGCATGGGGCACGTGCACCTCCAGGTGGCCGACCTGCAACCGGCCGAGGAGTTCTACTGCGGCGTCCTTGGCTTCGAGGTCACGGTCCGCGGCTATCCCGGGGCCCTGTTCGTTTCGGCCGGCGGATACCACCATCACATCGGCCTGAACACCTGGCACAGCGCGGGCGCATCTGTTGCCGCGCCAGGAGCACTCGGATTGCGCAGCTTCGAGGCCGTCCTCCCAACGTCTGAAGCGCTTGACGAGGTCCTGAGCCGGGTGCGTGAGGCGGGACTTGATGGGGAGCCCCAGACCGGCGGAGGCACACTGGTCCGCGACCCGTCCGGCAACGGCGTTCTCCTGCACGCGGCCTGAGAAGCCGGCCAGCGTCGGCGCTAGCCTTGCCCTCGCGGCGACGTGGCGGAGTGGCTACGCAGCGGCCTGCAAAGCCGTCTACACCGGTTCGATTCCGGTCGTCGCCTTGGAAAGTCCTGCAAAGCGAAGGTTGTTGCGCGGGCGAGCGGTTCTCTCACCGTCTGTCTCCCCAAAGTCTCCCCAAGCGATGCTCGAACGGAGCCTCGCCCGGGGTGCAATCGCCTGATTTCACAGGAGTCGTGCTGACCCGCCAGGGGTCGTAACGGCCGAAAAAGCCGCCGACACACGTGCGGCGCTCGCGGCTTGGCCGTGGCCTTCGCTGCTCTACGGGGAAGCGGGCGCGGGCCCTTGCTATTGGCGACGAGCAGGTACAACCAGTCGCAGGGGTTGCGTCCCACAACTGCTGTAGATACGCGCTGGGTGCTGTCAGAGCGACGGCGTAGGTTCCCTCAAGTCCTGCAAGACGATGAAGGAGGCCTACGCCGTGAGACGCACCGTACCGCCGTCGGCGGAGATACAAGCCGAGATCGACAGGTTGCTTGGGAGGGGCATGGTCGATGACCCGCAGAAGATGCTCGGGGACCTCGCGAGGCTCGGTGCCCGGTTGATCATTCAGCGGGCGGTCGAGGAGGAGTTCGATGGCTGGCTGGGTCGCGCTCGCTACG
This sequence comes from uncultured Solirubrobacterales bacterium, assembly GCA_963838865.1. Classification (GTDB taxonomy): domain Bacteria; phylum Actinomycetota; class Thermoleophilia; order Solirubrobacterales; family Solirubrobacteraceae; genus Palsa-465. Next base: position 459,401 of record CAWISN010000001.1, read on the forward strand.
AGCGTCGCCCCGAGCGCGAGCGCGGCCTGAAGAACTACGAGGCGGGGCTGCGCAACGGGTTCCGCCCCCGGCATCTGCAGACCGGCGAGGGCGAGCTTGAGATCCAGATCCCGCAGGCGCGCCACACCACTGTGCCGTTCGTGTCCAAGCTGTTCCCGAAGTGGCATTGCAAACGGCTGTTCCGGACCGATCCTTTGAAGACGTTGGTGATCGGCGGGTTCGTCCGCGGCTTGTCGATGCGTGACATCGAGTCGTTGTGCGAAGAGGCCGGGCTCGGGAAGCTGTCGCGCTCGACGGTCGCGAGGATCTGCGCGGAGCTGCACGAGCGCTTCGAAGCGTTCAAACGCCGCTCGCTCTATGACACCGATCTCGTCGTGCTGTTCCTCGACGCGATCTATCTCGCGGTCCGCCCCAGCGGCCCGAAGGAGGGTGTGATCTGCGCCTGGGGAATCGATAAGAACGGCCGCAGGCAACTGGTTTCCGTGCAGTTGGGATCACGCGAGTCAAAGGAAGACTGGCTCGAGCTCGGGCGTGATCTCACGGCCCGCGGGCTAGGCGCACCACGCCTGGTTGTCGCCGATGGCGCCCCGGGGCTGATCAGCGCCGTCGGTGAGCTCTGGCCACGTGCTGACCGTCAGCACTGCTGCGTTCATCGCCTGCGCAATCTGGTCGCGAAGCTCCCCAAGCCAGAGCATGACCGCGTCCGCTTCAACTACTGGTCGGCGCTCACCGACGCCACATCAGTCAACGACGGCAAGCTCCGCCTCCAAGTCCTGATCAGCGAGCTCGAGCACCGCGGCTATGAGGCCGCCGCCCGGTGCCTGGCCGAGGACCTCGACGCCTTGGTCGTGCACCTCCGCTACCCGCTCAGGCACCGAGAACGGTGGCGGTCGACCAACCTGCTGGAGCGCTCGCTCGGGGAGGTCCGCCGACGCACCAAAGTGATGGGCCGCTTCCCCGGCGAGAGCAGCTGCCTCTCACTCGTCTTCGCCGTCCTCGACCTGTTCATCGCGCACGCCTCAAACGGCGCGACGTTCACCGAGCTCGACCGCCAACACCTCTACCGAATCAAATACCGACAAGCCGACCCAGACACCCTCGACGAGGAGGTCACCGCCGCCTAGACTCACCCCCGGGAACCTCAAAGCCGCAGCGAATTTACAGCGGTTAAGAGACGCAACCTCGCAGGGGTCGCGGCCCTGCTCTTGGATCAACCGGCGTACGCGGCGCGGCGCCGACTGGCCAGGTTTGGCGTGCTCGTTACGCACTCGGAGCCGCGGGGGCGCGACGAGGGCCCGCATGGCTGTCTCTCGTCATTGCGCAATGGCGCAAAGGCCGCCACCGACGCTCGATGCTCGGCCCGATGATCCCGGGTCAGGAGATGCCGCTGCGCACGGCTTGGACGGCTGCCTGGATGCGGTTGTCGAGGTGGAGTTTGGCGAGGATGCTGGCGATGTGGTTGTGGACGGTGTTGGTGCTGAGCGAGAGCTCGTCCGCGATGTCGTGATTGTTCTTACCGCTGGCGAGCTGTTCGAAGATTTCTAGTTCGCGTTCGGTCAGGGCGGCGCGGATCGCGATCGCTGCGTTCTCGCTGGTGGTGGTGACGGGTATGTCGCGTTCGCGGATGCGCTGCAGGAGTTTCCCGGCGATCTGGGAGGAGATGACCGATTCTCCGGCGGCTGTTGCCTTGACGGCCGCGATGATCGCCTTTGGCGGTGCGGTCTTGAGGATGTAGCCGGTGGCGCCGGCGACGATCGCCTCGACCACGCGGTTTTGCTCGGTACGGGTGAGGATCAGTACGCGCGAGGCTGGGGCGAGTAGGCCGAGCTGCTCGATGGTGTGCACGCCTGAGCTGTCGGGAAGCCGGAGGTCCATCAGCACGACATCGGGGCGCACGTCGATGACCAGCCTTAGGGCGTCTTGCGCGTTGGCGGCTTCGCCGACGAGGTCGACCCCGCCTTCTGCCAGCGACCGGGCCAGGGCGCCACGGATCATCTGCTCGTCGTCGACTACGACGACCGTAATCGGCCGCCGGCGCTCCGTTGCGGAGTCCTGCCGGGTCGGCACCTGGACCAAAGCATTAGGGATCGTCTGTAAGCCCCGATAAACGCCATTGGACGGCGAGCAGCGAGTGGTTCGCTCGCGCCCTCCAGTCCGTTCCAGCCCTCAAAGGGGCCCGACCGGGCCCCCCAACGAGGTCCGATCGGGCCATTTACAGACGTAATGGCCTCGGAGTAGCTTCCAAACGACATCTCCGAGGCTCGGCTGTCGCCGACCGCCAGGTTGCTCGAAGGTCAACGAAAGGAGCAGCCATGGGGGCGACCAAGCACCGAGCGGAGCACTCCGTGACGACCAACGGGAAAGAACGAACCGCGACCAGACGCTTCAGTCGCGGCCGGATCACCGGCCTGACCCTGATCGCGGTCCTGGCGCTCGGGCTCGTCTACCTCCACTTCGCCGGCAGTTCTACGGCGGTCTCCGTGCCTGCCGGCGCGCATGCAGGCCAGTTGACGCTCAAGAGCTGTACCTACAACACCGAAAAGGGCGCCTACGCCGCCGACTGCGGAACGCTCGTGGTGCCCGAGAACCGCGCCGACCCGCACTCGCGGCTGATCGCGCTGCCGGTCATCCGGATCCGTGCGCGTTCGGCGCACCCGGGCGACCCGATCTTCCGCCTGCAAGGCGGCCCCGGCGTCTCGAACATGTTCTTCCCAAAGGCCAGTCGGTTCACCGCCAACCACGACGTCGTCCTGGTCGGCTACCGCGGCGTCGACGGCTCCGTCCGGCTCGATTGCCCGGAAGTCTCGTCGGCGCTTGAGCACTCCGCCGACTTCCTCGGCCAGGCGTCCCTCGCTGCTTACTCGAACGCGTTCCGCTCGTGCGCGAAGCGGCTCGAGGCAAGCGGCGTCGATCTCGCCGGCTACACACTCCCCGAACGGGTCGACGACCTCGAGGCGGCACGGAAAGCCCTCGGCTACCACCAGATCGACCTGTTGAGCGAGAGCGCGGGCACCCGCACCGCAATGATCTACTCCTGGCGCTACCCGACCGCCATCCACCGTTCGGTGATGATCGGCGTCAACCCACCCGGCAACTTCCTCTGGGACCCGAAGACGACGGACGAGCAGATCGGCCGCTACGCCCGCCTCTGTGCGCAAGACGCGACGTGCCACAAGCGCACCGGCGATCTCGCCGCGTCGCTGAAGCGGACCGTCGCGCACATGCCGAGCAGCTGGTTGTTCTTTCCGATCAAGAAGGGCAACGCACGGATCGCCAGCTTCTTCGGACTCCAGGAGACGACGGCGAATGCCTCGCCGCTCGACGGACCGATGACCCTGGACGCCTGGCTCTCGGCCGCCCACGGTGACTCGAGCGGGCTGTGGTTCGAATCGCTCCTCGCCCAGATCGCTTTCCCGACGGCGTTTGTCTGGGGCGACCTCGCAGCTGTCGCAATGGCTGACAACCAAGCTGGCGAGCGTTACTTCTCGTCAAGCGAACCCGACCGCGGCTCGATTATCGGCAACCCCGGAACGGAGTTCCTCTTCGGCGGCGGAGGCCTCCTGCACGCATGGCCAGCCAACCCGGCCGACAACGAGTACACCCATGTCCAGACATCGAAGGTGCAGACGCTCCTGATCGGCGGCAGTCTCGACTTCGCCACCCCGCCCGAGGTTGCGACCAAGGAGCTCCTCCCCTACCTGCCCAACGGCCACCAGGTCATCCTCCCCCGCTTCGGCCACACAACCTCCTTCTGGACCGAGCAGACCAAGGCGAGCAATCACCTGATCAACACCTACTTCGACACAGGCAAGGTCGACGACTCGCTGTACAAACCTCAAACGGTTTACCTCACGCCCGGCTCCAAACAGACCACAATCGCCAAAGCCATCGCCGGCGCGATGATGGGCTTAGGACTCCTCACGATCCTCTCACTGCTACTGATGTGGCGCCGGGCGCGCAAGCGCGGCGGCTTCGGGCGCAAGGCGAGCGCGATACTGCGCTCGGTTTACCTGCTAGTGCTCGGCCTCGGCGGATGGTTCATCGGCCTGATCATCGTGCTGGTGGCCTTGCCGACAGTCCCCCTCAACAGCGAACTCATGGCCGTTCTCTCCATCGGCACGCCGATCGGCCTCGGCACCTACTTGGCATGGGTCAACCGCGACCGGCCCGCCAGGGCCACGAGGATCGGCATCTGCGTCGCGCTGACAGGCGCCCTCATCGGCGCGCTGCTGGGATTCAACGCAACAACCGGGATCATGGCGGTCATCACCACGATCATCGGAGCAGCCGCCGGCACGAACCTCGGCCTGATCGCCCTCGACGTCGCACAAACCGGCGAGCGGCCGGAGACCGTTCCGCCCATCGCACCGAAGACCGTTCCACCCGTCGCCATTCCAGCCGTCGAACACTGACCCGCGCGACGATCCCGCCGATCAACGCGCGCAGCGGCGAGAGGCGCAGGCCAGGCAGCGCGCACACCAAATGCATACAAGGGCACGATCAGCACAACGCCCAGGACGACGAACCAGAACGTTAGGCCGGTCACTCCAGCCGGACCGATCGTGTCGCCCGAGTGTCACAGGCTCGCGCTTGCGTGCTCGCATCTCCGTCCTGGTCACGCAATCGCGCGGACTCTGTCGTGGCGCTGTCCGCGCTCGGGGCCACCCGTAAACGCCCAGCTGGTCGGGCCTCGCAACAGTCCCATAGTTCCTCTGGGAACCGTCGGTCGCCATATGGCTCATCGTGAGAGGAGCATCCAGACGACGGCTCCAGAGCTTTGGACGCTTGGTGCCGGCGGGCGTTAGGCCTGCAGGCTGAAGGGTGGGTATTGGTCGGTGACCAGCAGGAAGGCGTATCCGATGACACGGTTCTGCCAGCGCCCCACTCCGACGAGGTAGTCGAACAGGCCGCGGGGGTAGCGGCCGGTGAACAGGATCGCGAACCAAGCCCCTATCACCGCGAAGACTGCGCCGACGTAGAGAAACGCCAGCGCGATGTAGTGGGGAATGGCGAGCAGCCATTTGACGAGCGGCAGCCACCGGTTCAGATCGCGGGTGGCGTCGGGCTGTTCGAAGTCGAGGTGAACGGCCTGGTACTCGTCGGTGGACGGGTAGCGGTCGTCCATCAACGCGAGGTAGATACCGACCCGGTTCTGGAAGCGCAGGAGTTCCTGGTTCCAGACAAACCACCACCGCGGGTACTTCTGCCGGAAGAGGATTAGCAGCAGCGGCCCGAGGAACAGGACGCCTCCGGAGGCGTAGCTGCCGCCCCCGACCGCCGCGGCGACGATCAGAATCGGGATGGCGGTAAAGATCCGCAGAGCGGTCGTGAGGCGGTTCAGCGGCCGGTCGGGATAGTCGACCACATACTGGATCGGATACTGGGATTCCGGGACGGACGGTGGCGGTGGAGGCGCGGCATTACCTTCGGCTGGTCCTTCGGACATTGACATCAGATCCTCCTCTCAGTGTTGGTCCGCCGTAGAGTCCTGGCCTAGGTTGCTGGTTCTCCCGAGAGCACTCGGGATGGCCTGAACCCCTTGACGATCAGGTAGATCGCAAACGACGCCTCGAAGATGAACACCGGAATCGCGAAGATTCCTGCCGTTGAGCTGTAGATGTCCCAGACACCGAACACCACAAGGATCTTCGAAGCGAAGATCAGCGGGCCTCCGATCAGGCCGAACAGCGCCAGGCGCGGTGGCATCAAACCCGTGCTGTACATCAGGTAGCCCAGCAGGACGTCGTTGACGCCGACACAGAATCCCGGTCCCATCAGGAAGGTCCAGTTATGAATAGCGACGAGCGTTCGACCGGCGATCACGAGCGATCCGCTGTTGCCGCCAATGGACGCCGCCAAGTCGCCACGCAGCGTCAGGACTGATAGGAGGCTGATGATCCCCACGCAGATCATCGTCGATTCGACGATCCGCGAGGCAACGTAACCCAGCGCGAGGCGCTCACTCTCGCGGCGGAGGATCGGGAACATCACGACCGCCACGCCGATGCCCGAGATCGCCAAGAAGACCTCAAGAAGAGCAGCAAACTCGATGCGCGTGTCGTGACCCGGCCCGAGGATGTAGTTGTGGTCATGCAGGATCGGGTGGTAGATGAGCAGCGCCGCGATCGACGTCACGAATGTGACCGCCATGAACCATCCAGCCCAAGACGCTGCCCTCTTCTCGCCAGGCGTCGGAAGCCTCGCACTCGCCGGTTGCTCACCCCGAGCTTGATCAGTCACCGTTACTCCCATGCCAACACCCCCTTTTTGGTGGTCTGCGCCCAGCCACCACGCACCGAAGTCGGGCTAGAAGCTCTAACCCCGTTACAACCCTGGTCCCGAGGCGACTCTAAGACCCACGCAGACATAGGTCAAGCTCACGCAGACCCAGGACCCGCGCCCCAGCAAGACCAGCCAGTCGGAAGTGTCGCGGAAGCACCGGGATAACCCTCGACGGGCCGCCGCAGCCATTTCTCCCCTTCTCCGACGGTGGGTCTCAGGGCGAAGCCGGGAGTTGGCTGCCTCCGAGTGGTCGACGGGAGCTGCCAGCAGCCCACGGAGCCGCGTTCAGCGAACCGCTGAACCAACAGCGCGGTGCGAGGCCTGCTTTCAGGTGGCGACGGGTATCGCAGCGCCTGCGGCGATCGCCTGCAACGCGCGGCGAGCAGGACGGACGACTCTGGCCGGGCCCTGCGCTGTCGCCCGGTGAAATCGGAGCGAGCTACGTGGGCTCGTAGGTGCCGAAGTTCCACCGGTTGCCCTCGAGGTCGCGTACCGCGAAGTCGCGGGAACCGTATCCCTGGTCGGTCAGCTCCATGGCGATCTTTGCCCCGGCCGCCTTGGCGCGCGCGTACAGCGCGTCGGGGTCATCGCAGGTGGCGTACACCCAGCCCTGTCCGACACGATCGCCATAGTGATCCTCGCGCGCGGTGCCGAACATGATCAGGTCGCTGCCCCAACGCATCTCGGCATGGGCAACATTGCCGGTGTCGTCCTCGTAGAGGGCGACAGGCTCGAAGCCGAAGGCCTCCTGGAGCCACTGATGGGCGGCCTTGGCGTCCTTGTAACGGAGCGATGGATAGAGCTTCATGACCGCAGTTTCTCAAGCAGCAAGAAGGTTGTCTTGAACGAATGGGAACTGCGATGGCGGGCAGCCAACCAGCGCACGGAACTCGCGGCTGAAATGGGCCTGGTCGGCATACCCGGCTCCGTAGGCGATGTCGGCCAGGTCGTCGCCAGCGCGCACCCGCTGAGCCGCATGCTCCACGCGGAGCAGGCGCCCGACTGCCTTCGGAGGTAGTCCGACCGCCTCGCGGAAGCGGGCGGCGAGATGCCGCCTGCTCCAACCAACCTCCCCAGCCAGCGTCTCGACGCGAGCCGCGCCGCGCGTAGACCGCAGGCGCTCTAGCACGTAGGACACCTCCCACGGCGGCGCATGGTCGCCAGACAGGCGGGCGGCGAGCAGCCGCTGCGCAGTGGCATGGCGCTCCTGCGCGCATGGTGCATCCGCCAAACGCTCCCCCAATTCGCCCGCGAACTTCCCAACGACGTCCTCGAGAGCGACCAGCCGGTTGGCCAGCTCGCCCGCAGCAACCCCGAGAAGACGCCGCGTTCCGAGCACATCCAGGTAGAGCTGGTAGCCGGCCTGCTCACCGTAATGGCCAGTGACCGTGGGACGGTCCCATACCCCTGCCAGAACGAGCCAACAGTGCGGCCGTCGATCTCCATGTCTGGGCCCAAGCAGACGACCAACACCACGCCGACCAGCGGGCCCTCGAGCCGCCGAAGCGGCGCAGACCGCTCATGGAAATCCACCGCGCGTTGGACAACGCCACCCAGCGCCGGTACAGGATCGAACTCGTGGATCACAAAGCCCACCAGCACAGGATAAATCGGGCGGCATGACGCCTACCAGTGCCGTGGGGATAGCGCCGATCGGCGCCACCCACAACCGCCTCCCCCGAGACCTGCTCCTCTCGCCGCACGGGCGCCTCGGCGACCCGCAACGAGCACCCCCAACGCGCGGCAAGCGCGCCTTAGCGGCCGGTTGATTCGGACCTCTGGCCGGCGTTCGCTTGCGTCAGCGAGAGCACTTGGTCGCAGGCTGAGGTGACCTCGGGGTCGCCGGAGGCGACGATGACGATGGCGCCGCGTCGGGCGTGTGCGACGAACTGGTCGAGGACGACCTGACGCCAGTGTTCGTCCAGCGCGGAGGTCGGCTCGTCAGCAAGGATTAGATCGGGCTCGGCCGCGAGGGCGCGGGCGACGGCGACGCGCTGGCGCTGTCCGCCTGAGAGGGTGCCAACGAGCTGTGCGGTGTGATCGGCGAGGCCGAGATGATCTAGCGCCGCGGTCGCGCGGCGGGCGACATCGCTTCGGGGGACGGCGCGGGCCTGGAGCGGAAGCGCGACGGTCTCCTCGGCGCTGAGCGTTGGCACCAGGCAGAGGTTTTGGAAGATGATCCCGGTGACGGCATCCCGCCAGGCAACAGCGGGGCGGCCGTCGATCAGCAGTCGCCCGCCAGCGAGAGGGGTAAGGCCGGCGAGCGCATAGAGCAGGCTCGTCTTGCCTGAGGTAGACGGTCCACCAAGTCCGAGCATCTCGCCGGCGCGGGCGTGGACGGTCAGCCCGCGCAGGACGATTGTGCCACCGCCCAGGACCGAGAGATCCTCGCCGCGGATCTCCTCCACGCTCATTGGTCGCCTTCCGCTCTGCCCGCGCCTGGCGAGGCACCTGCGCGATCCTCGGTAACAGCATGGAATGCCGGTTCCGGCCGCAGTACGACGACGTCGTCCTTGACAGTCACCGCGAACACTGTGCCCGGTGGGAACTGCCCGGTGATGTCCAGGGGCAGCTGCACGCTCCCGTCACGGCTGGCCACGACGAACCGCCGTTCGGCCCGACGCTCCGATCCGACTACCCCATGGGAGATCCCGAGAGTCCGCGGCAGGGCCTCGGCCACCGCGGTGTCGTGAGTGACGATGATCACGGTGGCACCGCTGAGCTCGTGCGCGCGGCGCAGATTCTCGATCACCGCGTCGCGTCCGGCCGGGTCCAGGCGGGCCGTCGGCTCGTCGGCTAGGAGCACCCGGGGGGAGCTTGCCATTGCGCTGGCGATCGCCACCCGCTGCTGCTCACCTCCCGAGATCTGGTGCACCGGCCGCCGGGCAATGGAGCCGAGCCCGAAAGCCTCGATGAGCTCCTCGGGAGACCAGCGCAGCGGCCAGCGGCGACGGCGGGCGCCCCGCTGGGCGAAGGCCAGGTTCTCCAACGCCGTGGCATAGGGGAGCAGGTTCTGCAACGGGTCTTGGAGCAGGAGCGCCAGCTCGGTGGCGCGCAGGCGAGCCAGTCCTCGTCCGTCGAGACGGGCCAGGTCGTGATCGCCGACGAGGACCGCGCCGGCGGTGGCGCGCAGCAGGCCTCCGAGCAGAGCCAGCAGCGTCGACTTGCCCGAGCCCGACGGTCCGATCACCGCCAGCATCTCTCCGGCCCGCGCGTGCAAGTCGACGTTGCGAAGCGCGACGATCGGCGTGTCCTCGCCGGGATAAATGTGGACCAGCCCAGCGCAGACCACTTCGACGCCGGGGGTGCTCATTGTGGCCTCAGGCTGAGAGGTCATCGGGGACGGTTCGAAGCAGCGCGGGCGAGGCGCGGTGCAAGAGAATGGTGCTGACGATGGCGGCGGCCAGCGCCACCGCGGCGAGGACAGCCAGGGTGACAGCCGCCAGTACCCCCCACGGCAGTCCGTAGCTCAGTGGGGCAAGCGACGCGGATGCCATCTCGGGCAATGACGGGAGCGCCATCACGGCAGCCAGCGCTCCGGCGCCGGCTCCGCACAACGCGGTGAGGATCAGGATCGAGGACTCCAGGCCGAGCGAGCGGGCTAGAGCGGGGCGGGGGACACCCGCCACCTCCCACGAGGCGAGTTCGGTCGCACGCTCGCGGGTCGCGGCGCCGAACGCCCCCAGCGTGCTCGCTGCAGCGACGGCCAGCGCCGCGATCATGGCCAGCAGCAGGAAGTCATCCGCCAGCGCTGGGCCCGAGCGCTGCAACTGTTTCAAAACGGCCGACGAGCGCTCGACCGCGATCGGCTTCAGGCCCGTATCGCGCAACCTAACCAGCGCATCGACCGGCGCACGAGGGCCGAGCCAGACCTCGTCGGTGGCTCCCGCAATCGTCGGGCCGACCTGCATGTGGGAGAGCAGACCAAGATCTACCATCAGCGCGTTGGCGCCGACCCGGGGTAGCGCCGATGCGCTCACCGCCGCCCGCACGCTGACCGAGTTGCCATCGAGCCCCTGCAATGACTCGGGTCCCACCTGCCCGGCGTTGATCGACTCAAACTCGGAGGTCGCGACCGCGGGAAGTACGAGAGGGTGGTCGGCGGGGGAGGCCATCGGCGGGCTGAAGAGCCCGGTCGCGCCCGCCTCCGCGTCGATCGCGGCAGCGGTCGCCGTGAGCGTGAGACCGTCGGCCCGTGGCTGCACGCGCACTCCGGTGGCGGTGGACCGCCAGCCGCCCGGGATCAGGTCGGCCGGCACCGTCCGCGATGCCCCCGCTGGCAACTGAGACCAAACTTGCCCGATGCTGAGCTTCACGTTCCCGGTCGTTGGCGGCGGGCGGCCGGCTGCCGGAAGGATGCCGAGGCCCGCGAGGCGGCAGCCACCCGGGCACACGCCGGCCAGGTCACCGCGATAGGTCCGCTCCCCCTCCTGCAGCCGTCCCAGGTCGATCGTCGTGGTCCCTCCGCTACCGCTGAACACCCACATCCCCAGGTCGAGGTCTGCCCGCGCGGCCGTGAGCGTGGTCTGTGCGGAGACGCGCAGCAAGCCGCCAGGCAGCTGCACCGCCGGGACGGTCGGAGGATCAAGTCTGCGGATGATGCTCGCAAGCCCGGCGGACGAGATGCCGGCGGGCCACGACACCGCAGTCGACAACCGCGGGGCGTCGACGGCCAAAAGCCGCATGCTCGGCGTATGCACGTCGATCGTGGCCATCGCGAACCGCCCGCGCGGGTCCATGCGCTTGACCGCGCGCTCGAGGTTCGTGGCGCTCTGCGGGGCGACGGTGACGACGGTCCGAGATCCGACCTGAAACTGCGATGCCGTCGCCCGGTTGCTCCGGGCCACCGACCACGCCGCCGCGGCAAAGCAGGCAAGACACAGCGCGATGATCAGCACCCGGGCCTGGCGCAGCACGCCGGGCCGGCGCACCGTCTGGCGCAGCGCCAAGAACGATCCCAGCCGCCCCGAGTCTGCGGTCAGCGGAATCGCGAGCCGGCACGCAAACAGGATGAGCTGAACGGCCAGGACCGCGATCCCGAGGGCGATCAGTCCCGGGGCTGCGGAGGCCAACGGATCGGCGTGCCCATTCAAAGCCCCGGTCGTCGCGAGCGCCACCAGGGCCACGATCGCCAACACGACCAACACGACGTCGGCAACACGACTCATACCCAAAGCGCCGCTCGGCCGCGTCACCCGCACGGCACCGTCGTCCGAGCGCAACAGTCGCACCGTCCCGACGCCGAGCGCCCCGGCGATCGCGGCCACCGTCAGTCCCAAGGCGGCGAAAGTCGACCCATCAAACGCGATCGCGGCCGACGGCACGAGCAGCGCTCCCCGCGCGGCCACGATCGCCAGCCAGGCCGCGGCCACACCCAAAACGACCCCGAACAAGCACAGCAGACCCGGCTCAGCCGCGGTCACCCACAACATGCTGACTCCAGGAAAGCCACGCAGCCGGGCGACCCGCGCCTCAGAGCGGCGAGCGTCGCTGCTGCGCACCACCACGCTCCCGAGCACCCAGACAGCCAGCAGGACCAGTTGCGTGGCGGCGATCGCGACGATCGTCGCCATCGCATCCCGCTGATGGTCAGCGTCTGCCAGCAGCGACGGCAGCTGAGTTCCGGCTCGCATGCCCTGCCGGCCGAGAATCGCACCGGTCCTGCTGAGTGCTTGCTTCACGGCGCTCTCGTCGCCCACGCTGACCGCACCAGCGCGAAGCGGCACTTGGCCGGTCGCCGCCGGGACGTCCAACGCGGGCACCGCGAGAGCCGTCGCGGGTGATGCGATCAGCGGGTCAGTCGCAGCGGGCTCGCCCGGCCCCCCAAAGCTGTGTCCCACCGGAAAGTCCTCAATCCCATCGCCCCACCAATAGGGCAGACCTAGATCAGGCGTGAAGGTGATCCCTGTCACCTTCAGACGCAGCGGCGCGCTGCGCCCAGTGACCTGGACGGACACCGTCGTGCCGAGCGACGCCCCGATCTGCCTGGCGCCCCGCGCCGTCATCACAACATCGCCGCTCCCCAAGTCACAGCCACCCCGCTGGAACCGCAACACATGACAGATCCCGGTCCGCCAAAACAACTTTGATTTATCGCCGTTGGGCACGGTCACACCGCTCTCCACCGTCGTGATCGGAGCGCCGTACCAGCCTCGCGCGCCCCCGGCGCTCTTCACGATCCGCTCAGCCCGCTGCACAGCAGCGAGCGGATGTGTCACATCCGAGTTCGGCACCACCGTCACGCCGCGGTCCTCCACCGCGGCCGAAGCCACCGTCTGGCGCAGCACTGAGTCGCCCGCGGTGTGCAGATACATGGGTCCGAGCACCGCGGTCGCCACAGCAATCCCCGCAGTCAGCACCGTCAGCAGCGAAGCGCTCAGTCGCCACCGCATCCCCCGCAAAAGCAAGCCACCCCGCGCGGTCACGCACGCCCCGCTGTCAACGGCAGCGAGCGCACTACCCGCGCCAGAACCGCACTACTCGTACACGCCCCACCGCTCGAACGCCCATCCATCGATGTTCTCACATGCCAAAGATGGGGCTGGTCCGCCCCGAGCTTGACAGTCCTCCATGCGTGGCGCCATGAAAGCGCCGTGGTTGCGGGCACCTATTTGCGCCAAGAGCGAGATCCTGATCGGCCTTGCGTCCAACGGCAGCCCGGCCGTGGGGCTGGCCCTGGCCGACGGATCATCGGAGGTCGTGCGCATTTCGCACAACGTCTACATCGCGAAGACATCCAAGCAGTTCACGAGCATGACCCTCCAGGACACCAACGGCGCGCCGCGGACGTGGCGCACGCCATAGCAATAAGTCGGCCACTCGCCTTCGGTGTCGCACAGAGATAGTGAACAAGAGCGACAGATTCGATAGCCACCCATCAGCCAACGGCTGGGGCCGACACCGCGCCGGTAGAACCGCGTACGGTCGGGCAGCGCGTCCGGCTCGACGTGATCGGGCTTTGCGACTGTCTCAATTGCGGCATCGACATGATCCGCGAGTTCGGGATGATCGCGAGCGACCTTGTCTTCCCAGATTCGGGCGAGGAGCACGACCTCGTTGCCATCCGGATCGGTGACGGTTGCAGTACGAGAATCGTCGGTCGCCATTCAGCGCAGCCTGCCGCACTGCTCGGACGAGCCAGCGTAATGGCGGCGGTTGGGTTCGAATAGGAGCGCACGTTCCCATCCATCAAGGGAGGATTCATGGAATCCATGCTGCTGGACGCCGCCGGCCATCGCCGCTCGCCGGCGACCATGCTCGGCTACCACCGAGGCCGCCCGCCACGCAACAAGGGCGAGTAGTACCCGGCCGACCCGCCGACGGCGAGGAGATGGTCGCAGTGATGCGGACAGCTGGCCATCGCGCGGACGGCCACCGCCTGCGCGCGCTGATCGTGCTGCACTGGCGCGCGGGACTGCGGATCAGTGAGGCGCTCGCCCTCCAGGAGAGCGATCTTGACAGCGGTCGCGGCGTCGTGCTCGTGCGGCGCGGCAAGGGTGGCAAGCGACGCGAAGTCGGCATGGACCGATGGGCGTGGGAGCAGCTCGAACCATGGCTCGAGATCCGCCGCACGCTTCCAATCGGCGCAGTCCTCTGCGTGATCCATGGACCGACTGCAGGGCGCCGCTGGGAGGCCTCGGCGGTGCGCAAGCAGTTGCATCACGCGGCCGCCGCGGCGAATGTGCGACGTCGCTTCGCACCGCACCAGCTCCGGCATGCCCACCGCCGTCGAGATGGTGCACGCAGGCGTCCCGCTCGTGGTCATCCAGCGCCAGCTCGGGCACGCCAACCTCGGCATCACCAGCGTCTACCTGCAGGGCATCGACAGCAGCGAGATCATCAGCACCGTCCACGGACGGCCGTCACCCACTATCTCCACCACCGCTGGCCTGCAGGCTGGGCGGTAGAGCAACAAGCGTCGGGTCGGCCGGCGCCCGTCGGCCGATCCGACCAACCACCTTCGGTTGGCGAGATGCAGGTGCTACTGCCCGCTGGCGACGAGACCGCCCTTGCGAGATCGCTGGCCCGGCTCGTGCCCAGGCCGGCGAAGTCGCGATATCACGTGCCGTTGCCGGCTGTCGTGCGGGCGTGGATGTGTAACCGCGTGGCGGAGACGATCGCTACGTGAGCGCCTCTCAGCCACGGGGACGGGAAGCGGTGGCGGAGCGGTTGGTGCGTGCTCGCGCGTTTGAGTCGGTGGTGTGGGGGATGGCGGCGGTCAATTTCGATCTGATGTACGAGGCGATGGTGCGGGAGACGGGGGGCGCGTTCAATCAGATCGTGTACTGGTCCGGGCTGCCGGATTGGAAGAACCAGACGCTCACCCCGAATCCGGACTCGATCTACCTGATGCCGTTCATCGACACCAAGGAGGGGCCGGTGGTGCTCGAGATCCCGCCGGCAGACGACGGCTCAATTACCGGGACGGTCATGGATTGCTGGCAGTGTCCGATCGAGGACGTCGGGCCGGCCGGCGTTGACAAGGGCGCGGGAGGCAAGTACGTGATCCTCCCTCCGGGGTACACGGACGCGCTGTCGGAGGGGTACATCGCGATGCCCTCGGACACCTATTCGGTCTACGCGTTGTAGCGGTCGATCCTGCGCAGCGCCAGCGACAACGACGTTGCGCAAGCGATCGCCTACGGACAGCGGATCCGGCTGTACCCGCTGTCGGAGGCGAGCGAGCCGCCGCAGACCGTGTTCGTCGACGCGATCGACGTCGTGTTTGACGCGCCGTGGCTGACCCGCGACAAGGCGATGATCGACCTTGTCAAATCGATCGAGATCGAGAAGGGCAAGCCCTTCGAGCCCGACCCGAAGCTCCAGGCGACGCTCGACGAAGCCGCCGCCGACGCGCACGCCTGGCTCGATGCCAAGTTCGAGACGCTGTTCTCATCCGCCTTCTACGAGGGCACCCACTGGGCACTACCAGCGTCGCTTGACACGATCGGCGAACAGCAGACCTTCTACGCCGACCCCGACTCGTATCTCGTCGACGACCGCGGTGTGGCATACAGCATCGCGTTCTTCTGCCCCAAGCACACCGGCGCGGGCTCGTTCTACCTGATGGCGATCAAAGGCAAGGGCGGGCTGCCCCTCGAAGGCGCCGGCATCTACCGGCTGACCGTCCCGACCGACGTACCCGTCTCCCAGTGCTGGTCGGCGACGATCTACGACCGCGCCACGCACGCGCTGATCAGGAACGCGAAACGGTCGAGCATCTCCTCGCAATCTCCGGGCCTGCGGCACAACGACGACGGGTCCGTCGAGGTCTACTTCGCGCCGCAAGCCCTGAACGGAAACGAGGCCAACACCGTGCCCACCAACCGCGACGGCGACTTCGAGGTGCTGTTCCGCTTCTACGGCCCCCGAGAAGGCGTTGTTCAAGAAGGTCTGGCGGCTTCCCGACATCGAGAGGCTGAACTAGCCCCGCAGGGCTCCCGAACGCCCACGAACCCTGCATTGGGCAGCCGGCCCCGCTCCGAACGACACCTTTCCTCGCCGGACATGGCCTGCTCGCCCGCTGCTCCGTCGCCCGACTGGCAGTCTCGCTCAAACTCCCCTTTTTGCCGCCAGCGGCAGCAGCGCAGACGGGACCAATGCAGACAGGTCCTCCCCAGCGCTGGTCACGGCCTCGGCCTGAGACCCGCCTTTGCTGTCGCACGAGGATCTTCGCACCAGCAGGGACACTCCCCAGTCCCGAAATGCGCGGCATCCGGGAATCCATCGATAGCCGCTTGGGGGCCGGGCCCGGCATCAGCGGGGGTCGGTGCGGTAGGCGATCGAGCGGTGGCGGATCGCGGCGACGCGAACGGTCCGGTCGTTGTCGGCCAGTTGGTAGATGATGCGATATGTGCCGACGCGCAACGAGCGCAGGCCGTGCAGCCGACCGCGTAGGGCGTGTCCGATGTGGGGGTCGCGCTCGAGCACTCCGAGCGCGTCCTCGACGGCGTCGATCAAGGGCCAGTCGAGGTCGAACAGCTGTTGCCGAGCAAGCCGCGCGAGGACAACTTTGGCCACGCGTCAGCGGGCGGCCCGGAGCTTGGCGGTTTCGTGGCGAAGATCTTCGAGCGTGACGCTGTCGCCCCGTGCGAGCTCGGCGAGGCCAGCTTCGATGGCAGCGAGCGTCGCCGAGTCCGAGAGGATCTCTGCGGTCTCCTCGAGCGCTTCGTACTCGTCGATCGGGACGAGCGCCGCGGCCGGCTTGCCGTTGCGGGTCACTAGCACGTGATCCCGGCGGTCGGCGACATCGCTTAGCAGCTCGCTGAGCTTTGTTCTGAACTCGCGAACCGGAACGATCTTCGCCATGCGCGAAAGTGTACCCTATTGCGTACGCGTATTCGCCTGGGGTCCATCGGCCGCCCGCCTCGGACCGCGCCCCTGAGCAGCGACGGTCGGTTCGGATAGCGGGCACCGTCAACCCCTCCGCCAAAGGAGGAGTCATGGAACCTGTGCTGCTGGACGCCGCCGGCCACCGCCGCTCGCCCGCGACTATGCCCGGCTATCACCGAGGGCGCCCACCGCGCAACAAGGACGAGCAGTACCCGGCCGACCCGCCGACGGTCTGAAGAGATCGTCGCCATGATGAGCGCCGTCGGCGACCGTGCCAACGGACTCCGCTGCGCGCGCTGATCGTGTTGCTCTGGCGCGCCGGCCTGCGGATCAGCGAAGCGCTCGCTCTCCTGGAGAGCGACCTGGACCGATGCCGCGGCGCAGTGCTCGTCCGGCGCGATCGCCGCGGTCTACCCCGAGACCTGGGTTCAAACCTGCATCGTGCACATGATCCGCTCGAGCATCCGCTACGTCACCTGGCTCGACCGCAAGACGCTCGTCCGTGACCTGCGCCAGGTCTACAGCGCCGCCAACGCCGGGGAAGCCGAACGGCAGCTTGAGCTCTTCGACCAGAAGTGGGGTGAGAAGTACCCGATGATCGCCCAGGCCTGGCGGGCCCGCTGGGAATACGTGATCCCATTCATGTCGCTACCCGCCGATCTGCGCCGGATCGTGTACACCACCAACGCGATCGAGGGGCTCAACCGCCAGGTCCGCAAGGCAATCAAGACCCGCGGGCACTTCCCCGACGAGCAAGCCGCCACCAAGCTCATCTACCTCGCGCTGATGCGAGCCGAAGTCAAATGGAAGAAGGTGATGCACTGGACAGCAGCACTACGAGCCCTCAAGATCCACTTCGGAGACCGAATCCCCGACTAACACCAACCAACCAACCCGGCCTCATACACAGAAGACCGGACAGCCTCTGATCCCCGGTCACGCGATGACCTGCTCGGGAGAACCGCGCCAAACGCTTGGTGTCCATTTGCAGCAGGTCTCCTGGGCAGGGCCATTCGAACCGCCTGACCGGCTCACGCTCGACCGCCGGCATCCTGGACAGGCCACGACGCGCCAGGCATCGGCTGACGGTGGCGTGCGCCATCCTCAGCTCGGACGCGATCAGCCGCGGTCCCCAGCCCGTTCGACGGCGGGTCTCGCACACCCGATCATGCGTCCGGGCCGATGAGAGTGCCGGCTGACGGTGCGGTATGGAAGGCCGATCGGCCGCCCACGCACCGCTGACCCGCTCGACCTCCGACGCGAATCGATACCGCCCGACCCAGTACTGCACCGTGGACACGCTGACCCCTGCTCCAGGCACAACCGAACCAGCTCTTCTCGCTGCCAACCGGGCAGCCACTTACGCTTGCTCTGCATCCGGGCTGAGACTCCTTTAAGAGACGTGATCTGTGGAAGGACCACAACTCTCCGTCTCAGCCCGGACAGCATTACCTCACGTTCGAAAGCTCCCGAGGCACGTCACCTAGGGCCTGGAAAGTAGGCGTTTGTTGGCGGGCAAGTACCAAAGGCCAGGACGGGTTACCGCACGCTGACCCAGAGCCGGCCGTGACCGACGGCGATTCCACCGATCGGGCCGTCGAAGTGCACCGTGCGAGCGACTTCATCCTCCGCGGGATCCACTTGTTGGACCGTTCCAAGAGGGGAGGCGACCCACACCTCCCCATTGATGAAGGCCATCGACGACGGATCGGGGCCAACCGTGATCGAGGCGCTCACAGCACCGGTTCTCACATCGACTCGCCACACCCGCCGCTGGTCAGGCGTCAGGGCCCAGACCGACCCGCCGCCAGCCACTAGATCCGTGGCCGGGCCGCCGATTGGGACCGATCCGATGACGCGGTGCCGGCCCGCCGAAACACGGAGCAAACGGTTGCTGGTCGCTTCAGCGATCCAAACCGTTCCGGCTTTGACGACGAGCGCCTCGGGCTTGCCTATTCCATGGATCACCGCGAGCGCCCTGTCGGTGCTCCCGGCGAGCTCGGTGAGTGCGCCGTCCTGTGAGCCCACCCACAGAGAGCCCGCACCGTAGGCCAAGGCGAGCCGGCCGGTCGATCGGGGTTCCGGTCGAAAAGACGCGCCCGTCCCCCCGGAATGATCGACCCGGATTAACGTGCCGTCAAAGCCATCGCCGACCCATGCCGTGGAGCCATTGGTGGCCAGCTGCTCGGGAAATGTCGCCAGCCTCGCGCTCCCTCGCACGCGCAGGGTGTTCAACGAGAGGGCGAGGACCTCCCTTTGATCCCTTGCGGCTACCCAGATCGTGCTTGCGCCCAGTGCGATCGGCCCCGGAGCGCCTGTGATCGTGCGGGCGAACGTGACGGCGCCCGAGGCAGGATCGATTGCACCCACAGCATCCCGACCCAGCGTTTGCTGGCGCGCCGGCGGTTCCGCGACCACCGCGCCCGCCACGCCTGCCCCCACAGCAAGAGCGCACAGCGCGGCGATCACAGCTTGTCTCCGGCGTGGCCCGCGGGCCCGGCGAGCGGGTGGCTCGATCAGGCCCGGCGATGGAGCAGCCGCTCTCGGGAGGTCAAGGGCCGGGTCCTGGCGCAGGATGGCCGCCTGGAGCTCCTGCAACTCTCGGCTGGGCTCGATCCCCACCTCCTCGACCAGCAGGCGACGGCCTTCCAGGTAGCGCTCCAGCGCATCGGTCTGGCGACCGCACCGGTATAGCGCGAGCATCAGGTCGCGCCGGAGTCGCTCCCGGTAGGGGTACTTCCGGACGAGGCCTTCGAGTTCGGACACCAACTCCCCCGCGCGCCCGAGCGACAGTTCGACACCGGCTCGGGCTTCGATCGCGGAAAGCCGCAGCTCCTCCAGCCGCGCCGCCTCCGCGCTTCCCCCCGGCTGGAACTGCAGCTCGGGTAGTGGCATGTCGCGCCATAGGTCAAGGGCCTGGCGCAGGGTCTCCGACGCTCGGGCGTACTCGCCGGCTTCGCGCCGCCGCAGGCCGTCCTGGTAGAGCCGTTCGAACCGGAAGGCATCCACAGAGTCGTGCGGGATCTCGAGGACGTAGCCCCCGGGTCGCCTCTGCAACCGCTCACCCAGCCGTTTGCGGGCGCGGGCAACATATGTGCGCACCATCTCGGGCGCAGTCGGCGGTGGCCGCTCACCCCACAAGGCCTCGACGATCTCGTCCGTGGCCACCGGCTTGCCCGGATGCAGAGCCAGGTATCCAATCAGGGCCCGCTCGTGGCCCCCGCCGAGCTCGACCTGCCGATCGTCGATCATCAGCTCGACCGGGCCGAGGACTCGGACCTCTATCACGCTGCCCACGCGGCAACTCTAACCTCCGAACGGGCCGCCATTTACGCTGCGTATACGGAGCGTTTCGCGCCAGCTGCGATCGTCGCGACCATGAACGAGAGCCAGACACAGCACGCATATCGCGTGACGGTCAAGTCCTTCACCGCGTCACTGGCTGCGCTCCTGGCCGCGGCTCCAGTCCTCTCAGGCTGTGGGAACTCCAGCTCCAGCACTTCAAGCACCTCGAGATCGGCTGCGGCGAGGACCGGTTCACCTCCTCCTTCGACGACCGTGCCGCTCCCCACCGCGCCGGTGCACACCCCGCCGGGAATCAGGGGGATCAGCACCCCAGGGTTTCCAGCGATGATCGTGCCTGCCGCCGGATCGGTCTGGGTATTCCTCCACCGGGACAACTACGCCTACCGGATCGATCCGACCAGCGACCGGATCGTGGAAGCGGTCACGACCCCGGACGTTTCGTGCACTTCGGCCGCCGCGGGCGGCGGAAAGGTCTGGTTCTCCAACTGCGGTCCAGGCGAGGGCTTGACCGGCCTGGTGTACGGAATCGACACGAAGTCAAACCGGGTCGCGCTGCAAGTGCATGGCGTGTATCCCGTCTTCGGGGACGGGAGCCTGTGGGTTCTAGACGACACCGGAAAACACATTCGGCGGGTGGATCCGCGTACGGGGGTCGTGCTGGCCAGTGTCCCCACCGGCTCTGACCAGCAGCCGGGCGGAGGCACGCTAACGCTCGCGGGTGTTGGATTCGGATCGGCATGGCTGGCCTCCGATACCGACAAGACCGTGACCAGGATCTCCACGGCCACCGACAAGGTGACCGCGGTCATCCCGCTCACCGGCGCGAAGACCCAGGATGACGCCTTCCCCAACGGCAGCGGCTTCATCAACGGTGCCGAGATGGCGTTCGCAGGTGGGAAGGCGTGGTACGGCAACCCGGCTGGACTATTTGACATCGATGCCCGCACGAACCACGCCAGGCTGATTCCCCTGCGCATGCACCCCTTCAGCCAGTGGGGTGACATCCCAGTCGTAAGCGGCTTGGGATCCGTCTGGTTGCGGACAGCGGACGCCAAACTCGCCCGTATCGACCCGGCCACAGGGAGGTTGATCGCCACCTACCCAGCGGACCCGATCGGTGGCGGAGGCGGTCTCGCCGCGGCATTTGGGTCGCTGTGGGTTGAAAACGCGTTCAACGACAGTGTCTGGCGCGAGCCGATCAGGTCCTACTGACGATGTCTTCGCAGCGTCTCACACGAACCCGCTGGAGGCCGAAGCTGGTGCTGGCGTTCGCCTTGGCCCTGATGACGTCGGCTGCCCTACCTGCGGCCGATGCCCGGGGCGCGCCTGCACCGATCCACGTTCCCTATGCCACAAGCGGCCCGGAGGTGGGATGGGGTCGCTTTGTCCTGGTGCTCAACCAGGAGTCCTTCCCGCACGACAACCGGGCACAGCTTCTGAAGATCGACCCAGCCAGCAACCGGATCGTGGCCCGCCTTCCGCTGCCGTTTGGTCCAGCGGCGGGTCCGCTCGGACCCAACCTGCACAACGTGGTGATCGACCATGGGATGGCCTGGATCACGCTGTACTGGCGCAGCCAGCTGGTGGGGATCGACCCGAGCCGTATGCGGATCACCAAGAGGATCTCGCTGGTGCGCTCGCCGAGCAGCGTAGTGGCCGCCGACGGCGTCCTTTGGGTGGCGCTGCAATACGGCCGGGGCGTGGAGCGTGTCAATCCGGCGACCGGGCGCCTACTGGGAAGGGTTCCGGTGGGACACCAGAACAGCACCACGGACGGGCCTTACCAGCTCTCCACGAACGGCCGTCGCATCTTCGCCACACTTCCCAGCACCCGGCGCGTGGCGGAGATCGACGCGATGACGCTGCGCGTGCGCTATGACGACGTGCGGCCGGCGATGGCCTGCTCAACCGTCCTCCCTGTCCGCGGAGGGTATTGGCTGGATGACACCGAATGCTCCAACGACTATTTCCGCTGGAGCGCTTCCCGGCGACGGATCACTGCCACGCTCGCGGTGAGCCGTTGCGCCTACGGTGGCGCGATCGTCAGGCGGAGCCTTTACACCGGCGAGGCGGCATGCGACTCCACCGGATACCACACCGGCTATCTGGTGAAGCGGGACATCAACAACGGTCACGAGCTTTCCCAACGGACGCTGCCGAGCGCTGCCCTCCTGCCCTGGTTTGCCAAAGGTTGGATCTGGCTGTCGGATCTCCAGAGCGGACTGCTGCGCAGGGTGAGGCCATTCTGATGAGGAGGGGTTGAAATTGCTCCGGCGTGGAGTCTCAGTGTCGATCGTGGTGGTCATGGCGCTTGCGTTCTTGGGGTTAGGAGCGGGCCTGGCGGACGCGACGGTCCGTGTGGTCAAGACGTTCAGGCTCCCCCCCGGCTTTTACTACGACGCCGTTGAGGGATTGGGGTCGATGTGGCTCGTGCGAGACGACGACGCGAACGCAACTCTGATCTACCGCGTCAATCCCAAAACCAACGCGATTAAGCGCGTGGCCAAGCTGTACTTCCCGGCCGGCGGGGTGGCGTTTGGCTACCACAGCCTGTGGGCGTCCGATTATTACGGCGATGCCGCGTACCGCATATCCCCGTCGGGCACGGTGCAGGCTCGAATCCCCACAGGGCTCCAGCCGCAGAGCATTCATCTGGCCTTTGGATCGGTCTGGGTGTCTAACCACCACAGTCGCTCGCTCACCCGGATCGATCCGCGCACCAACCGGGTCATCGCCACGGCGTCGGCTGGCGGGCACCAGTTCCGGGACGGGCCGCAGCAGATGACCGACGACGGTCACCACCTCTACGTGGGGAGCTCGGATCTTTTGAAGCTCCAGCGGATCAGCCCAGCCTCCAACCGGACGTTCACGCCAGCTGGACCGCCGCTACCCGATCAGTTCTGCGCAGAGCTCGACTACTCCGACGGGTCGATATGGAGCGATGACGTCAACTGCACCGACTCTGTTTACCGCCTCGACAAGAGCGGCCAGATCCGCCAGACGATCAGCTACGGCGGCACCCAAGGCGGCGTGGGAAGCATGAGCGTTCTGGGAAACGTTGTCTGGGTCGCGGCCGATCAGCACTTCAATCCCAACACGTTCCAGGGCCACAACGCGGTCTTGCGCGCCTACCGGGCTTCCACCGGGGCGCTCCTGTGCACCAGGCCTGTGGGAGGCGATTCGACCACCCTGGCGCACGGCTTCGGCGACCTGTGGATGTTCGACGCCCACCGTTCGACCATTCGCCGGATCAGCGTCGACGCTTCAACCTGCAGTTGAGCGGCCAGAGCTGGTAGTGCCGGCCCCTTTGGAGCGGGCGCAGGAGCGGCCGCAGCTCTCGAAAGTCTCCCCAAACACGCGGATTC
Organism: uncultured Solirubrobacterales bacterium; assembly: GCA_963838865.1. Taxonomy (GTDB): domain Bacteria; phylum Actinomycetota; class Thermoleophilia; order Solirubrobacterales; family Solirubrobacteraceae; genus Palsa-465. Next base: position 482,686 of record CAWISN010000001.1, read on the forward strand.
CGGCAGCACCCAGGAGGACGGAGAAGAACTGAGAGCCCACGGGACTTCCAACCCACCAAACATCCGCCTGCCGTTCTCCAAAGCTCTACACCGGTTCGATTCCGGTCGTCGCCTCTTTCTCGCCTGCAAATCACACACCGGCGAGGGGCTCTCGTTTCAGTTGAACACATGCCCGATGTGGGAACATCAGGTGTTGCCTGCATTTCGGAAACGTCCGATACCGCCGAGCGAGAGCGAGCTTGAAGCCGCCGCGATCGATCTTGAGCGCATCCAGCGTGGGGGAATTCCGCTGGGAGCGGAACAGCGACTGAAGACCATCGCCGCCACGAGCTCGCCGGTCTTCAGCAGCGATCTGAGCACCAAGGAGTACGCGATCGCCCTCAGCTCTGGTTTGGAGCCGATCGCCCAGATTATGGGCTCATCGGTCGTCCAGCATGGCTGGCAGAACTACGGATGGGGTACCTACGGAGGAGGGATCAGTGAAGTGCCGTCCCTCGCCACGCCATGGAACCTCTCGCGTGAGCGCTCCTTTGATCGCCTGCGCCAGGAGGCGCAGTTTGCCGGGGCGGACGCTGTGATCGGCATCCAGCTGACCGTCAATAGCTTTCTCGGTGAGCCGGGGACAGTGGAGTACGTCGTCTTTGGCACGGCCGTCCGCGACTCGCTGTCGACTCGCAGCAGCCGCTCCGGTCCCCGACTGTGCACACTTAGTGCGCAGGACGTGGACAAGCTGCGTCGCATCGGGGCCGAGACGGTGGCGGTAATCGGCCATACGTCAGTGGTGATGGTGGCTCTGAGCATGATGGCCAACCAGATGATGCGCTCTTGGTGGGGCAACCAGGAGATGACCGAGGTCACTCAAGGCGTGTACGCGGCGCGCCATCTGGCGATGGAGGAGGTCTCCCGACAAGCGCGGCTGGCTGGGGCCAACAACATGGTCATCTCGACGCTCACCCACAACGTCGATCACCACGAGTACGAGCGCCCCGGTTTCGCCCAGCACTTCTTCATTGTCTCCATGCACGTGCTGGGCACCGCGATCCGCCTGGGCGCCCACGACCCTCATCCCGCCCCTCTCGGAGTGCCAATGATGTCAATCAACCTCGGCGCCAAGTGACGCTGGTCCACAAACGTTCAGGAGAGTCCTGATGTCGACATATGACCCGACAAGTACCGAAGGCCTCGCCGAACACGCCGGCGAGCGTCTGGCGATGAACGCCCGAGGCCTGTTCACCTCCGACCTCTCAGTGAACGAGTACCTGTGCGTTGAGAAGGCCGGCTTTGAGCCCGTGGGTCTCGTGGTGGGCTCAAGCATCTACCACATCGGTTTTCAGATGGCCAACTGGAAGGCCAGCCAGGAGTTGACCGTCCTCACCCAGGCGATGTATGCGGCTCGCGAGCTGGCCATGACACGGATGGAGGAGGAGGCCGACCAGCTGGGGGCGGACGGCATCGTCGGCGTTCGCCTGGACATTGGCCGCTACGAGTGGGGCGCAGACATGGCGGAGTTCATTGCCATCGGCACCGCCGTGAAGCACAAAGGCGGCAAGGTCCACCGCGCGCCCAACGGGCGCCCATTTACGTCCGATCTGAGCGGTCAGGCGTTCTGGACCCTCATGCAGACCGGCAAGCGGCCGGTGGGGATGGTCATGGGCAACTGCGTCTACCACGTGGCGCATCGCGGGATGATGCAGTCACTCCGGCAAACGGGTCAGAACGTCGAGCTCGAGCAGTACACCCAGGCTCTTTACGATGCGCGCGAGCTGGCCATGGAGCGCATGCAGAAGGAGGCCGAAGCGATCGGAGGGGGCGTTCTGGGGATCGTGGAGGTCAAGCTCCACCAGAACAACCATGGCTGGGGCAGCCACACCATCGAGTTCTTCGCCATCGGCACCGCGGTGGTGCCCAACGAGCACGCCGAGCCGGACCAGCAGCTGCCGGACATCACCCCGGTCCTGGACATCAACGACTAAAGGGTCAGCTGAGAAGTCGTTCCAGCGAGAGGCGCGCTGTCTCCGATCGCTCGGCTTCAATACTGAGCGCCTCACTCAAGGCGTCAAGCCATGCATCGAGCGGCAGCTCCTGGCGCTTGATGACGACTCCTCGTACGGTCATGGCCAGGATCGTCTCCGCTCTTTGCCCCGACAGGGAAAGCACGAACGTCTCGTCACCGAGTTGGACCTCGAGCCGCTCCAGGCGCTTCTCTCTGGGTAGGAACCGCCCTCCCTGGCGGATGGTCCTCGTCTGATCTGGAAGCGCCTCGGTCAACTTTGCTGCCAGCGCTTCGGCCAGCGCCCGGGAGTCTGAGGCATCGGCCCGCAGGGAGGACGCCGCGAGATCAATCTGGTGCTCTGCCATGTGGCGATACTAGGGTTTGGGCTGGGCGTAGGAACCAACCCCCCGTCATTCGTGCCCACCGCAATGAGCAAAAAATTCTCCCCAAAAGTCTCCCCAAACCCACGAGTTCCGCCAGTACTCAGCGCCACTCGGCAGAACTGAAAGCGGCAGACACACGGACCTTCTAACCCAGGAGAGCACTCCGGGCCGCTCTGCAAAGCCGTCTACACCGGTTCGATTCCGGTCGTCGCCTCTTTTCTACCTGCAAATGGTGGGTTGTTGCGGGAGCAAGTGCTGTTTCACCGTCAAGGGGCCCCAAATGGTCCCCAAACGGCACCGCGCCGACGGCTTGGTCGCCTTGAGCTTGCGGGCGATTTGGCGGTCAGCCAGTGCGAAACGGCGCAAAAAGCCGTCTACACCAAAGCTTGGGCTGGAGCAGTTGTGGACAGCAGGGAGCTGGTCGCGTGCTACTGGGTTGAGGGCCGTCGGTGTCGCGCAGCAGGAGCGGCCCTGCTGTCCGCCCGTTGCGAGACGATCGCCACCCCGCCACAGTTCGGACAGAGCCCGGCCACGGTCCGGGTCATCCTCCGCAGCGCGGGCAGACGGTCTCGTTCTCGTTGTCCATGGCCATATCGCTACTGCCGGTACATGATCGCGGTAACGGCGGCGCTGTTGCTGCTCGATCGAAGCAGCGACGGCTCCCGCTCGGTCACGGAGAAGACGTCGTGTGTTGCTCTCCGCAAGCTTGACAGCGTGGCTGGTGCTAGGCACACTAGCATCCAGTGAACTATTTAGGGGCGGCAGCGTTGGGTGGATCTGGGCCTTCCGAGCGAGTGCTGGCGAGGGTGATAGAGGATGCTCGGCGGCGCCAGCGCCGAGATGGGGTTGATGGCGACTAGGAGCCACAGCGCGCCGACCGTGAAGCTCGATCCCTCGAGTCCGGTGCCGTTGCACGAGCAGGTGGCGGCGGCGATCCGCCGCGCGCTCGCCGACGGCGAGGCCGGGCCCGGCGACCGGCTGCCGCCGGCCACGGACCTGGCGGCGGTGCTGGGTGTGAATGCGAACACGGTGCTGCGCGGGTTGCGCACCTTGCGCGACGAGGGGGTGTTGGAGTTCCGCCGCGGCCGGGGCGTGACTGTCAGCGGCGAGGCGCCGCACCGAAGCGCGCTCGTCGAGAAGGCGCACGAGCTGGTGGCGCTGGCGCGCGAGCTCGGCTACCGGCCGGAGGAGCTTTCGCGGATCATCGAGGAAGCCTCCTAGGGATCATGCAAACGCTTCAGCGTCCCCCACACCCCGTGCCCGAGGCCGACGTCGAGGCGCTGATCGAGGAGGCCAGGCGGCGTCATCGCCAGCGTCGGCGCCGCGCGCTGCTGAGCGTTGTGGCGCTGGCGATCGCTGCGGCCGCGGGCGGTTATGTCCTTGCCGGCGGGGGGCCGGGCCGGCACTCGTCAGGCTCGCGGCCGTCGAGTCTCCCGGCTGTCTTGACCGCTGGCGTGCTCAGCGGCACGCCGATCCAGACGGCGAGCGGGCTGGGCTCGGTTTGGGTCTTGACCTGCGAGCGGCCTTGCCCCAATCCCCCAAGCATTAGCTCGGGGACGCTGCTCAGGGTCAACTCTCGCACCGGTCAGATCGTTCAGCGGATCAACGTGACCGATCCACAGGCATTCGCGATCGGCGACGGGTCGCTCTGGTTAGCCCATTTCTACCGGGGCCAGGTGACGCGAATCGATCCCCGTACTGGACGCACGGCTCAAAACATCTCGTTGCCGCCGCTCAACCGTCTTGCTCAAGACGGTCGGCGGTTTCTTCCCGAGAGCATCACCGCTGAACCCGGGGCTGTGTGGGTCGCTTCGGCCCGTGGCCGGCTCGCTGAGATCGACCCCAGCTCAGGACAAATCGTCTCGATGCTGCACGCCCCCTTCGACGCCACCGGGCAGATCGTCGGATCGCACGAGACCTGGGTGGCCGAATCCTCATTGGGGGTGGGCATCGTGCGACCGGGCGCTTCGCGCCTGAAGCTGTTGCCGATCCAGGCCGGATCGGGGCAGCTGGCGATCGACCAGCTTGCGCTCGGCGGCGGGCTGGTGTGGGCCTACGGCGAGATCGCCACGGGCGCTTCCAACAACGGAAGCGGGACGTTGACCAACACGGCGCGTCTTGTCACGCTCGATCGGCGGACTGGAAGGATCGTTCACCAACTATCTCTCCCCGCCGGGCCCTACGCGATCGCGTACGGAGACGGAGCACTTTTCATGGCCGACGACCGCAACGGCCAGCTCTTGCGCATCGACCCGGCGTACCGAATCCATCCCCTTCGTCGGGTTCGAGGGCTCGGGAGGACCCTCATTACAGTCACCCCCGACGCGATCTGGGCAACAAGCAGCTCCGGAGTTCTGCGCCGGATCGCCATTCCCGCCAGGTAACCGGGACGAACCCTCCTCGACCCGAGACCCGGACGACACGGCAGGCAGGACGCGCCTGCTTCCCCTGAGCAAGCAACAACCGTCGTCGTCGCTGGCTTCGTTGCTCCTTCGGGCTACCAGCAACGACGCCGAGATGAGCCTGACCCTGGATCCGCCTGGGGATTCAGAAGCCGACGGCAGGACGGAGCGCGAGGTCGAGCGGCACCGTTGCTCTGCGACGCCAAGCAGCGGTCATCCCTAAGCCGGCCCTGCCGAGCGAGCAGCAGTCAGCAGCGCCGAGGCCGCGCCACTGCTATCGCGTGCATTCGGTCGCCCGGACCCGCGCAACTGCTGTTGGCCTTTTGAGATGCTCTGTGCCAAGGTGTAGGGCTGGGCTGGTCGGCGCGCCGGGTGGTTCTCTGCTGGTGGCGTTTGGAGCGGCAGCGGGCCACGCGTGCAAAGGCGGGTGGTTCGATCAGCGATGCAGTAGGTTCTCGACGTGGAACGAGATGTCGATGTGGCGGTGCTGGGGGCGACGGGGGTGACCGGGCGCCGCGTGGCTGCATATCTCGCCTCTCGCGCGCATAAGACTGGGTCGCGGTGGGTGGCGGCTGGTCGTGACCCGGACAAGGTGCGCCGGGTGCTGGCAGACGAAGGAGTGCACGAGGCCGAGGTCCTCGCCGTCGATATTGCCCGCCCGGAGTCGCTCAAGGCATTGGCTGAGCGCGCCAGGGTCGTGCTCAACTTGGTCGGACCGTATGCGCCGGCGGGGAGGGAGGCCGTCGCGGCGTGCGTGGAGGCGGGCACGCACTACGTTGACATCTCCGGCGAGATGCAATTCATCCGTCGGGTGATCACGGAGTTCGACGAGGCAGCGCGCAGCACCGGCGTGAAGGTGGTTCAGCCGGCGGGTTTCGAATCGCTGCCACCAGATCTCCTGATCAGGGCGGTGGCCGAGCGGGCGAAGGAGCGCTTCGCGGAGCCGCTCGCCGAGGTGGAGCTGGAGGCGCGGATACAGAACCGCCTCCCTGGGCTGCCGCGGCCGAGTGACGGGATGTCCGGCGGCACGTCACAGACGCTGGTTGCCGCACTGCTCGACGATGATGCCGCGGTGGCCGTCGATCCCGCCGCCCTGACCGCCGACCCGGCCCGCGCGGAGGACATCCGTAGGCTGAGTCCGATCAAGGTCAGGCCGCGACGAGGCACCGACGGCAGCGTGATCGCGCCGATGATCCCCGTCGCATTCATCAATCCGGCGGTGATCCAGCGCTCGGCCGAGCTGTCGGGAGAGCCTCTATTGCGCTATCGAGAGGGGACCGCTCTGCGCAGCGCGGGTGCGAGACGCGTATCCAGCCTGATGTTGGCGGGCATTCTCGGCGGCATCCAGGCGCTTCAGCGACGCTCGGTCCGCGCCTCGCCCGCAGCACGGCGGCGGTATGCGCGCATGATGGGTGCGGTGATGCCAGCATCTGGGTTCGGCCCGCGACCGGAACGCCTCGAGGGCTATACGTGGTCGATGACCGTCCATGCACGAACGACCGGCGGCAACACCGTCGAAGGAGTTGTCAGCGGTTCCGGCCACGTCGGGTACCTGGCCACCGCGCGAATGCTCGGCGAAGCCGGTTTGCTCCTCTCAGAAGACGGCGCAACGCCGCCTGGGGCCGGCTGCCTGCCGCCATCGCTGGCGCTGGGGACGGTGAACCTCAGTCGCTTCACCGCCGGCGGCCTAACGTTCCGGATCGACTGAACAGTCAGCGCCCGGCGCAAGCAGCCACGCGGTACCTGGGGGCGGACGCCCGTGTAAACGTGAAGGTAGGACTCCAACGTGGCAAGAAACCCCGAATTCCGCCATAAGCGGGTCTTGCGCAGGCGGCTGCTTTCTGGCAAACGAGCCCTCGCCGCAGGCTCACAAGCCGCCGCCGCTCCCGCATCGCCCTCCGTGGCGTCCACAAATGCCCCTCCCCCAGGATCGCCTCGCTGATCAGCGCGTGATGGACACCAAGAACCTCTGGCCACGCCGGACCCAGCTTCGCCGCCAGCCGCGTCGAGCCCTCGAGATCCGTAAACAGCAGCGCGATCGTGCCCTCAGGCGGAGCGGGCGAATCCTCCACGCCGGGAGGCTAACGCCTCGGCAACGGCGCTCGGGCAGTCCGAGAGTCGGCTCGCCTCTGGGTTCCAGGCAAAGCAACCCTCTCGCTACTTGCGATTGATGTAAGCGTTTCGGTTCTGTGCGGCGTTAACGGGTTGTGAGCGGGGACGAGAAAGCGTTCGTCGAGTTCTTCCAAGAGAGCTGGGGGCCGTGCCTAAAGGCGGTTGCCGCTAGCACCGGTGATATGGAGCTCGCCGAGGAGCACCTTGCAGACGCGTTCACCCGGGCCTGGGCGTCCTGGCGGAAAGTCAGCCGTCACCCAGCTCCGAGGGCGTGGGTGGTGCGCACCGCGCTGAATGCTGGGGTGTCGCGCTGGCGCCGGCGTAGCCGCGAGCTGCCGCTGATCAATCACGAAATCGCGACCCCCGGCCGTGTCGAAACCAGCTTGGACGCCGTCCTGCTGACGGCGCTGCGGCGCCTGCCGGCGCGCCAGCGCGAGGTGCTCGTGCTCCGCGTACTCCTGGACCTGGATATCGACACCACCGCGAAAGCGCTGGGGATCGCGCCGGGAACGGTCCGCGCCCACCTCTCGCGGGCGGTCACGACTCTACGCGACGAACTTCACCAAGCCAAAACCGTGGAGGCAGATCTATGTACGACACCGACTTGAGCGACAGCTTCGAGCTACGCGAACTTCGTGATGCGCTCGCGCGCGTACCGACCTCCAGGCGGCCGCCGGTTGAGCCGATCATCGCCCGCGGGCGTACCCTCCGCAGACGGCGGCTGACCAACATCGCCCGGATGTCGGTGGGCGGCCTGGCTGCCGCTACCGTCCTCGCGCTCGGTATGAGCGGCACGTTCACACCAGCGGCGAAGCTGGGCACGATCCGCACGGCGGCGTACACGCTGCGCCACAACGCAAACGGCACCGACACGCTGACCCTCAACCCGCTCGAGCTGCTCAACCCCTCCGAGCTCCAGAGCGACTTCGCCCAGTACGGCATCCCGGCCAGGGTCACCAGCGGCAGCTACTGCACCTCGGATCCTGCGCCGGCCGGCTTCTCGCAGGTCGTATCTGGGCCCACTGGACAGGGTTCGGGGCGGGAGGGATCCGGCCCGCAACCGACGATCACCATCGACCCCGCGCAGATACCCTCGGGGACAGAGCTAAGCGTGGGCTACTTCCATGTCAGCACTGGCCCGGACCCTCACCCCGAGCAGCAGGCCAACATGAGCCTCATCAACACCAGCGCCTACACGTGCAGCACCACCCCGCCGGACATGACCAAGCCCGACACAAGCAACCAAGACCTCGGCTTGCTCTACGGCGGCCCCGGCCCCTCCGGGTCCTGACCAGCCGCCGCTCACGGACACCAGGCGGGCGCGCGGGTCTCGCGATCAGCTCACGAATGTGAGAGCTGATAGACGTCGGCGAACACCGGCTGCTCAGCAGAGGATCCGCTGGACCGCTGCGACCACGCGACCATCGACTCCCCACGCGGGCTCCCACCACGCGCCACCACGCGCCTTGAGACAAACCCGTGGGGCCCGCCAAGCACCGCATACAGGTTGTGATGGCGGAACCACACGAGCGCAACATGGCCGCGCCCACCGGCCGCCGCCACCTCCCCGGAGCCATCACATCCGCCGGCCACACGACACCGCGCCAAAAGCTCGGCGTCCTTGCGATCAGTCTTGACCCGGTCGCCGCGTCCCCGTGGCGTCAACCCCGGCGCGATCACCTGCATCTCGATCCCTGCCGCCACCGCCGCCCGATACAGCCCATACCCCGCCGGCCCGGCCTCATAGCACGCTCGCACCGGCCCCGCGAGCGTCCGCAGCCAGGCGACCGGCGTCTCGATCCCCGGGCCAAACCGCACCCGAGACAGCTCCCCGCTCATCACATCGATCGCCGCGGCACACGCCGACCGAGCATGGACATCGAACCCGACATAGGTCATCGTTCCCGGCATGGCTGGACCTCCTCAACTCATCTTGGGGTCAGCCGGAGCCACTCTCCGGCCAGACAAACCCCCGCGAGGAGCGTCCGGCCTACAACCCCGACAGGTCAACCCTGCAACGATCGACTCACGCCATATGGTCTAGCCCGGCGGGTCCACTTGGAGCGTCTTCCGACCCCGAACTTCGACCCCGGGCGGCGCGGCGAGCGCCCGCGCGGGATCGTCCTCCATACGACGGCCGGTACATACGAGGGGACCGCTGCTTGGTTCGGAGATCCAAGGAGCGGAGTTAGCTCCCATTACGTTGTTGGCCTAGACGGTCGGATCGCGGCCTTTGTCGATGAGTCCGACACGGCGCGGCACGCCGGTCGGGTCTTCCGACCGACCGCGCGGTTGGTCCGGGAGCGAGGAGGCGATCCAAATACCTACACGATCGGAATTGAGTTCGAGGACGGCGGGGATGCCAGCAACGTCCTGAGGCCGGATGCCCAGTACGCCGCTGGAGCCAGGCTGGTTGCGGAAATCGCCATGCGGTGGGGCATTCCAACCGATCGTGAGCACGTGATTGGCCATCACGAGCTCTTTGCGGAGAAAGACTGCCCGGGAAATCTCGATGTCGATCGGCTCATCAGGGAGTGCCGGGAGCAGCCGGAAGATGCGTCGGCCACCCAGATTGGCCTGGCCTGTCTGCTCCCGATACGCGACGGCCAGGCCGACCTCCCGGGCTACTTGGAATCCGTGCAGACCTTCACGGACTGCGTCATCGCGATCGATGACGGCAGTCGTGACGGGACTAGCGCCCTCCTCGAGGACTCACCGCTCGTAACGACGCTGCTTCGGAACCCCCTACGGGGAGACTATTCCGGCTGGCGCGACGACCTCAACCGCCAACGCCTGCTGGATGCGGCGATCGAAGCGGGCGCGAGCTGGGCGCTGTTTCTCGACGCCGATGAGCGAATCCCCGAGGACGACGCCAGGATCCTTCGCGAATTCGTCCACTCGGACGCCGTTGTGGGATGTGCGTACGGGCTCCAGCTCTTCCGCCAATGGAAGGGCGGGGTAGCCGCGACCTCGACGTATCTGTATCGGTTGTTCGCGCCACGCCGGGGACAGCAGCTTCCAAAGCAGCGCCTTCATTTCAACCCGATTCCAGTCTCGATTCCGGACGAGGCATGGCTGCAGACATCGATCCGTGTCGTGCACCTGGACTCGCCAGGGCGCCTCGTCGAGCGGCGTCGGAAGTATTTCGAGGCCGACCCGAAGCGAGAGTTCGAGCGAGGGCAGTCGGTTCTTCTCTCGCACCCGAGTGGTCCGATACAGGCTTGGCAGGCTCGCCCAAGCGGGCTCCCAGTCCTCACGGCGGGAGGAACCGATCCTGGGTGCTTTCGCCAGCGCGAGAGGCGCCACGTCTCACTCGCGTGCCTGCTTCCGGCGCGGAACTGTGTCGCCGATCTTCCCGGCTACCTCGAATCGGTAGGACGATTTGCCGACTTCGTCATCGCCCTTGATGACGGCAGCACGGACGAGACCTCGGCCCTCCTTCAGGCGTCCCCTCAGGTGAAACGGCTGCTCCGGAGCCCGAGGCGGGACTCGTACGTCGGCTGGGACGACGCAACGAACCGCCAACGCCTGCTGGACGCGGCCGTGGAGCTAGGTGTGGATTGGGCGCTGTTTCTCGACGCAGATGAGCGCATCGACGAATCCGATGGCGCCGCGCTCCGGACGTTCGTCGACACACAGGCCAACAGGAGCTGTGCATACGGATTGCGGTGCTTTCGGATGGTGGGCGACACCGACCACTACGACCGCGCCGAGCTCTGGGTCTACCGGCTCTTTGCTCCCGCTGAGGACCGGCGCACGTTGCCGGCCTCAAAGCTCCACCTCGTTCCCGTGCCAGAGGAGATTCCCCGCTCGGACTGGGTCAGGACCACCATCCGGATCAAGCATCTCGCGGGTCTCGACGAGGCGCGTCGCACCGCCAGGCTGCGCAAGTACGACGAGGCTGATCCAGGCCGAGTGTGGCAGCGGGACTACCGGTCGCTCGTCGAGGCTCCGCACGCGGCCTATCGCTGGCATCGGCGGCCCCCCGGGTTCCCAATTCACGCCGGACACGATGGCGGCGTGGACCTGGTCGAGCTGGACCTCGATGCGCCGATGCTTTCGGCCATCGTGATCGCGAGGGATGACGAGGCGACAATCGAGCGCTCACTTCGCTCCGTCGTCGAGCAGGAATCCGATTATCCGTTCGAGGTCATCGCCGCCGTCAGCGGCAGCGACCGGACGGCCGAGATCGTTCGTTCGGCGTTTCCCAGCGTTCGGCTCGTCTCCGTCCCTGAACCAGGCCTTCCCGGGATGGCACGCAACGCGGGGCTCGCCGTGGCGCGGGGCGACTACGTCTCGTTCCCCGGCTCCCACGTCGAGCTGCCACCGGGGAGCTTGGAGGCCCGTATCCGCGCTCACGAGCTTGGGTACGCGATGGTCACCGGGACGATCCTGAACGGGACCACGACGCGTTCCGGCTGGGCCTCGTACTTCCTCGATCACGCGGCATGCCTGCCGGAGCGTCCCTCCGGCGAGCTCGAGGAGGCGCCGGCGCATTGCTCCTACGTCCGCGAGTTCCTGCTCGAGGTCGGCGGGTTCCCCGAGGGGATGCGAGCCGGTGAGGACACGGTCGCCAACATGCGGTTGTGGGAGCGGGGGCGCCTCGCCTATCGCGCCCGCGACGTGCGACTGATTCACCGGAGCCGCTGCCGTTCCGTCTGGCGGCTGCTCCGCCATCACTTCCAGCGCGGTCGGGCGCTCGGATCGATCATGCTCTCCTCGCCAGCGACCGAGCGGCCCAACCGGATTGGGAGCGTCCGTTACCTGATGCGCTACCCGCGGCAACGGCTGGCGGACACGGATGGGCGAGTGCTGCGATGGGGCGGCTCGCTCGAGGCCGAGTATCGGCGATCGCGCGGCCTCGTCCGTCTCGCCATTAGGGCGGCGTGCCTCGGCGCGATGCTGGAGGTGATGCGCCCCGGGGCGGCGCCCGCACCCAGTCTTGCCCCCGCGCCGCGGCTACGAGGCTCGCGGAGGGCGGGATCGTGGAGCTATCACGGGGCAGATCGTGCGGAACTCAGCGCGCCGAGCCAGCACTCGCTCAGCGCTTGAGGATCGCCTCGTCCGACATTTCGGCCCATTTCTGTCCGCTCATGCCGATCACCGAGACGGACAGATGCGCGCGATGCTTCTCCTTCCGGAGCGCGTCGAGGCTGTACGGCGGGTGGTAGTCGATCGGCACGCCGTACGTCTTGCTACCGCCGTTTAAGGTGAACTCCGCATGTCCAATTATCGCATCGGGCCACTTGGACGAGGGTCGGAGCAGGCGCACGAAGATCCCCTGATTGGAACCCGCGCTGGAAATGTGTTGGTGGGATTGGACCTCGACGCGGACCCGCCCCTTCTTGATGACCTCCCCGAGGGGGTCCTCGATGATCTTGGTGCTCGCGGAGACGTGGTAGGCCGACGGCCCGAAACGGCTGCCCGTGCCCGCGATCGCCCGGGCCGGATCAAGGGCCTCCGCGTAGGCGGCTGCGGCACCGAACGAGACTCCGCCCGTGACGAGCCTTCGCACCAGGGTGCGCCGGCTTATCCGCCCGCCCACGTACGCGTCGATCGCCTCTCTGTTCGACATCGAGCCTCCTTCCGATAAAGCGCTCCCGGTCAAGCGCCAATCTCGCAACGCTTTCAGATGAATCGGCGGGTGTCAAGGCTCGCGCGCACAGTCCAGGGCGCTCACATTGAGGCGGCGGAATGTCTGCTGGTGGATGGAGGGATGATCGGCAGCGGGCGGCCTATGCGGGTTTGACCGAGGAGGAGTGGCTGAAGGAGCCGGTGCCGTGAGGCCACCACAGCAGACCGCCCGTTCAGTCGAAACTGGGCCGGTCAGCGGCCGGCTCCTGCCCGGTCCCCCGGCAGGAGGCGCGCGAGCGCCTGCGTGTCTCCTTCGAGGCGGAGCGCTCGCTTCTTGGCCTCGGCGACGGTCAACTTGCCCGTGAGTACGCCGAGGATCGGGAGTGGCGGCCCGCTCAGCACCAGGTCCGGTGAGGACGCGGACCCGAGTGTGGTTGAGATCTTGCCCGCCTGCGCTTCGATCGTGACCGGCTGATCGCCGGCTTGGAGCTCGATCGTGACGGGTGGACCGTGTGGATCGGTGTCGTGCAGGTATTCCGAGATCGGGAACGCCAGCCAGTGGCTTCGGAACTGCTCATCGCCGCTTGGTTCGGGCATGAAGCGCGCGCCCCAGCGGCCAAGGGCGCGGATCACGGGCTCGAGCTCCGCGCCCTCGCTGGTCAACTGGAACAGGGTTGTGGCGACGGGCGGAGGTGCGGCTTCGCGGCGGATCACGCCCGCTTCCTCGAGCTCGCGCAGGCGGTCGGCCAGGAGGTTGGTGGCGATCCCTGGGAGCCCGTCCTGCAGGTCGGTGTAACGGCACGCCCCGCGGAGCAGGAGCTCGCGGACGATCAAGAGTGTCCAGCGGTCGCCGATGACGTCGAGCGCCTTGGCGACCGCGCAGTATTGGCCGTAGGAACGCACTCGTTGGATCCTACTAGCGTCAAGCTTGAGTTTCAACTCTTTGTGCTTGACTTTCTCAAGTGAGGTGATATAACGGCGGCATGCGCTCAAAGCCGATGATCCTGACCTCGCTCCTGCTGGCGGCATTCGTGATCAACCTCGACACGACGATCGTCAATGTGGCGCTGCCCACGCTGGTGCGCGAGCTGCACGCAACGAACAGCCAGCTTCAGTGGGTGGTCGATGCCTACAACCTGGTGTTCGCGGCCCTCCTGCTCACCGCGGGATCGCTGTCTGACCGCTTCGGTCGTCGGGGCATGCTGCTGGGCGGACTGGCTGTGTTCGGGCTGTCCAGCCTGATCGGCGGCCTCACCACGACACCCGGGCAGTTGATCGCGGCGCGGGCGGTAATGGGCCTCGGCGCGGCCTTCATCTTCCCGGCCACGCTGTCGATCATCGCCAACGTATTCACCGAGCGAGGCGAGCGGGCGCGGGCCATCGGACTGTGGGGAGCCAACTCCGGCCTGGCCATCGCGCTGGGCCCGATCGTCGGCGGATGGCTTCTCGAGCATTTCGCGTGGTCGAGCATCTTCTTCGCGATGGCGCCCGTCGCCGCGGCGGCTGCGGCACTGGTGGTACTCAGCGTCCCCACCTCCAGTGACCCACGCGCGGCCAGGATTGACCTCCCGGGATTCACGCTCTCGACCGCGGCCATGGCCGCGCTCGTGTTCACGATCATCGAGGCGCCGACGCACGGTTGGAGCGGCGCCCGCACCGTGGGCGGCTTCGCGGCCGCTCTGATCCTGCTGGTCCTGTTCGTGAGCTGGGAGCGGCGCACGGTCGCCCCGATGCTCGACGTCCGTCTGTTCCGCAACCCGCGCTTCACCGCCGCCAGCGGCTCGGTCACGGTCGCCTTCTTCTCACTGTTCGGATTCATCTTCCTGATGACCCAGTACTTCCAGTTCATCCGTGGCTACGGCCCTCTGTCGACCGGCGTGCACCTGCTGCCGGTGGCCAGCTCGGTGGTGGTCGGGTCGGTGCTCGGCACCCGGTTGGCGGTCAAGCTCGGGACGAAGCTGGTGGTGGCCGCAGGCTTGCTCGCGGTGGCCGCCTTCTACGGCTGGGTGTCAGTGATCGCCGGTAACACTGGCTACGGGGTGATCGCCACCCAGATGGTCCTGTATGGCCTGGGAATGGGCTTCACCAGCGCCCCCGCCACGGAGTCGATCATCGGCGCGGTTTCAAAGGAGCAGGCGGGCGTCAGCTCGGCAGTCAACGACACGACCCGACTCCTGGGCGGAACGCTCGGAGTGGCTGTGATCGGCAGCGTGTTCGCCTCGGTCTACGGCAACCGGCTCACCAGCGGCCTCCCGGCTGGGCTGCCCGCCACCCTGGCCCACGCGGCGCACCAATCTGTGGGCGGCGCCTACGCGGTCGTCGGCCGGCTGGCCGCGGCCGGACACGAACAGGCCGCGCTCACGGTGCACCACGTCGCCTCGCTGGCCTTCATCCACGGGCTTAGCGTCGGGTGCCTGGTGGCCGGTGGCGTGGCCGCTGCCGGCGCCGTGATGGCTGCTTGGCTGCTCCCGGCCCAGCCCCCCACGGCCCAGACCGAGCCCGAGCCGACCGACATTGTCAGCGCAGCCGCGCCAGCGCCCAATGTCGAGAGCTACGCCGACATTCCCGCAGCTAGCTGACGCATAGCTCGCGAGCCGGATGGCACTCGGAGCCGGTTCGTCCATCACTTCGGACATTCTCCCTGTGCCACGGCGGAAACCCCCGGCTTGTTATCAATCGCCGGGGCTGACCGCATGGAATTCGATTCGGTAGACGAGGGTGTCCTCTTCTATCGGCCCGGCGTGTGCGGCGCGCTGACGCAGTGCCTCGCGGTCATCCTCCCCGGCACGTCGGACATCCTCATCCGTGATCGCTGCGAACGGAACGAGTTCGATCGCGTCGACCTCGATCTCGCCGAGACCGACCCGGTAGCGCCCGCCTTCCTTGACCTGCAGCCGCTTCCACAGCCGGACCGAGAGCGTGATGTCTCCGGCCAGGACGTCGTTTCGCAGCTCACGGCTGAACTCCACACCGAGAACGCTAGATGCTGGCGCGTGATCGCCGGTCCCGGCCTACTCATGGAGGCGGGGCGGCAAGAGCCGCCCCGCCGGATGAGTCAGGAAACGTCGCCTGCGTCAGGCGGCCCGCGAGCTAAGGCTGCGGGCGTGAGGCGCTCGCGCGGGTGACTGACCGCGGCCGCGGTGAGCGTCGTAAGCGGGAACTCTGTCCTCGTCCAAAACGCGATCAGATCAGCTGCATGGGATCCGGACGTGTCCAGCGCGTGCGCGCTGATCGCAGCCAGGTGCAGCGCCACCCGGTGAGGCGCCGCGCCCCGTCGGCCTGGCCTTTGTGCCGCCGCGATTGGGGGGAGCACCAGAAACGCCCCCAGCGCGCATGCGCTCGCTAGGACTGCGGATGCCGGCGCTAAACGCGCCCGCAGGCCTCGGCCGGCCGGACGCTGAAAGGTGCGGTCTCTCATGGCTTGCTGACCTTTGCACAGGGGTGTAAGCCGGCCCTGATGCTCGTTTGTGAGTTCCGTAAGGAGACCGGCGACCTAGCCGCGACGGAGCCTGTCGATATGCCGGCGCCCCAGGTCGTTGGTCACCTGCAAGAACTCGATGATCTGCTCGAGCTCGGGCGTCGTGAATCGTTTGGAGAGCGTCGTGTGCCAGCTCATGGCCACCGGCCCCCAGATGCGCTCGGCCGCCCGATAGAACGTGGGCGTTACCTCCACCCTGACCCGTCGACGATCGGCGCCGTCCGGAACGCGCCGGGCGTAGCCGGCCTTCTCGAGCCGGTCGAGAACTCCAGTAACCGCACCTCCAGTTAGCCCCGCCTGAGCGGCCACGTCCCCCGCGCTGAGCCCGCCGCTGTTCTCGATGATGTTCAGGCAACGAAGATCTGTCTCACTTACCCCGAGTCTTTCGGCGGCGAGACTGTCGAAGGCGTCGTCCTGGTTGCCGCTCACCCTGAACTCGCGGATGAGCTCCTCAACCAGTTCCCTCTTAGATCTTCGCGACGAGCCGCCTGCCATATCATTTAGCTGCTAAAATGTTTAGGAGCTAAAACACACGCTAGCACAGCCGGATAGTGCGAAAGGAGATCCAGATGGCAAGCGAGATGCGTCTCGAACTGATCCAGGTCCCGGTGTCCGACGTCGACCGCGCCAAGGCCTTCTACGTTGAGAAGGTGGGCTTCAGCGCGGATCACGACCACCAGGTGACCGACGAGCTCCGGTTCGTCCAGCTAACCCCCCCTGGCTCGGCCTGCTCGATTGCCCTCACCTCCGGTGCCCACCAGATGGCACCAGGCTCGATCGAGGGGCTGCAGATGGTGGTTGACGACGCCGAGGCCGCGCGCAGGGAGCTCGCAGAACGTGGCGTGGACGTGAGCGAGGTCCAGGTATTTCCCTGGGGCAGCTTCGTGCTCTTCCAGGACCCTGACGGGAACGGCTGGGCGCTACAGGCCCTGACGCACCGCGCGCAGCCAAGCTGAGAACTACTCGGGCGGCCCGCTGCCCGGCAGCCCCCCGGCCGGCGCGCCCCTCATCGGGCACGGGGCGACGGGGAGACGCTCCGCTTTCCAAGCCTCGAAACCGCCGATGACGTCACCGGCTCGGGAGAAGCCAAGCTGGACGAGGGTGCTGGCGGCAAGAATCGACGAGTAGCCGTGATCGCAAATGACGATTAGGTGCTGGTCCAGACCACCCAGGTGCGGGTTGCGCTGTGGGCTGTCCACGGCGACCCGCCACTCGAGCACCGTCCTTGGGATGTGCACGCTCCCTGGTATGACGCCGCGAAGCTCCCGAGCATCCTGGGACCGGATGTCGATGATGACCCCGCCAGCTTGAGCGGCCGAGAAAGCCTCGGAAGCGTCAAGCCTGGTGATCCGCCCTTTCGCCTCCTCGATCAGGCGGTCAAGTGAGTAATGCTTGCCACCCAGCTTCAATCGCTGGAGCGTAGCCACCGTTGAACCGTACCCTAGGTCGGCCGCCAGGGCAGGAACAGCTCGACGGCACACTTCAGTCCTGCCACCGAGAGGAGCGCCATGAAACTCACCCGCTCGAGCGCCGACACCGCCAAGGGACCGCCGGATTGGTTCACCGGCGATGTCTACATCGACACAATCGCGGCCCCCGAAGCCTCCGCTCGTGCCGCCGGGGCCCTTGTGCATTTCACCCCCGGTGCCCGCACCGCCTGGCACACCCACCCCCATGGCCAGACCATCTTCGTGACCGAGGGCGTGGGCCTGTGCCAGCGGGAGGGAGGCCCGATCGAGGAACTTCGCCCCGGCGACCGCGTCTACTTCGAGCCGGAGGAGAACCACTGGCACGGCGCCGCTTCCACTCGCTTCATGGTCCACATCGCCATTCACGAGGTGGACGACCACGGAAGCCCGGTCACGTGGGGTGAGCACGTGACCGATGAGGAGTACGCCGCCTGAACGGCGCGGCTTCAGCTCACCGCTTGTTTCACCAGCGCGGCGACCCGCGCCTCGACCTCCGCGGTCATGTCGTTCAGAGCGAAGTCGGTGGGCCACATGTCACCGTCGTCGAGATTGGCCTTGTCGCTGAAGCCGAACGTGGCGTACCTGGTCTTGAACTTCGCCGCGCTTCGGAAGAAGCACAGGACCTTGCCGTCCTTCTCATAGGCGGGCATTCCGTACCAGGTTCTGGGTGCGAGCTCAGGCGCGGTGGCCGTGACGACCTCATGGATCCGCCGGGCCATCGCGCGATCGTGCGCTGACATCTCGGCAACCTTGGCCAGGAGCTCGCTCTCGCCGTCGGCCTTCCCCGCCTTGCTGCGCTTGATCTCTCTGGTGCGCTCCTTCATCGCGGCTCGCTCCTCGGCCGTAAATCCCTCGGCGCTCTTGGTGCTCATGGTGCCTCCTGGTCGAAGATGATGGTGTTTTGCCATCATAGGTTCTCACAATGATCTTGTCAAATAACCGTGGTATGCTTCCAACTATGGCCTCCCCCCTCTCCTCCGATGTCGAGGTGGCCGAGTTCGCCGGCCAGCTCTTCTTCCGGCTCTGGCGCGCGTCTCACACCCGCACCGCCGATGCCCTTAAGACCCTCGGCCTCACCACCGCGACCTTCGGCGTCCTCAACGTCCTCGGCGCCCGCGACGGAGCAATTCAGCAGCAGCTGAGCACGGACATGGGCATCGATCCCAGCGCGATGGTCAACCTGATCGACGAGCTGGAGGGCGGGGGCTTGGCAGAACGCCGCCGGCGTCCCAACGACCGCCGCGCCTGGGAGGTCGTGATCACACCCAAGGGGCGCCGCGCCCTTCAGCGGGCCAAACGACTGGCCGGGCAGGTGGAGGACGAGGTCCTCGGGGGCCTCAGCGCCGTCGAGCGCGATCAGCTCCTCGCGCTGCTTCGTCGTGCCGCCATTTCAGCGCCTCCCCAGCCGGCGTGGCGCTCCGACGAAACCGAGTAAGCGGCGACACATCCATGGCTGTATTCAGATACGCTTCTGTATGTGAGCCGTGCGCTGAAAGCCATCTGGGTTGTCATCGCCGCGGCCGCCTGCGCTGTTGTGTTCGGGGTCGGCGTTCCGCTGTTCTGGGTGTGGCTGGCCTCCCAGATACAGAACGCATCGAATCAGGGCGTGGGCATGCTGGCCGTGGCCGTGGTGATCCTCGGCCCGCTGGCCACCTATTTCGCCCTGGTGTGGTTCGTGGGCCGCTTCCGGTTCAGCCAGCGCCCCGACGCGGAGCCGCAGCGCATGGCCTGGACGCGAAGCCGCAGGGAGATCCGGGAGCGAGCCAGGTACACGACCACCTTCGAGGAGATCGTTCTCACGGCCGTCCTGATCGTGGGCTTTGGCTTTGAGGTGTGGTTCTTTTTCTTTGCCAAATGCCCCACGGCAGCGTGCTTCGGCTGAGTGCAACGGCAGCGGCTAACTCGTGCTGAACGCCAGGCCCAGACGCGGCGGGAGCTTCTTGATGCCGCCGCCCGCGTGTTCGTCAAACGCGGGTTCACCGGTTCCTCGGTGGAGGAGATAAGCGCCGAGGCGGGCTACACGCGCGGAGCGTTCTACTCCAACTTCCGCTCGAAGAACGAGCTCTTCGTCGAGTTGCTTCACGACCGTGTCTACACGCGCTACACGGAGATGAGTCAGGAGGGCTTGCGCGGCCGTCCCCCGACGCTGCGGCAGACGGGTGAGACGCTGGCCGCGATCCAGGCCAGACCCGAGGGCCGCTGGTTATGGCGACTCTGGTTCGAGTGCCTGGCCCAGGCCGGGCGGGACGAAGAGCTGCGCGAGCTTGCCGCCACGTTCTGGCGGGGCAACCGCGAACGAATCGCCCAGCTGATCGAGACCACTCTCCCCCACCACAAGGATCGCGCTCAAGCAATCGCCACCGCGCTGATTGCGCTGGACATCGGGTTGGCGATCCAGCATTTCGTGGATCCCGAAGAAGCGCCCCTGGAGCTCTACCCCGAGCTATACGTGCTGCTGTTCCGCCCGCTCAGCCGGGACCTGTCTACCTGAGCGCGAAGAACGGGTCGGCAGCCCGGAGGGCGAGCAGGTACCAGGAGGTCGCCCCCGTGTGCAGCGAGGCGTAGTAACGGTCACCGTCGCAGTCGCGCAGGCCGTTTTTCGAGGCCGCGATGATCCCCTGGCCATCCGTGTTGGGTCCCCGCGCCTGGGCTCGAGCGACATCGGCGAGGTACGCCGCAGCCTGCTTCTTGTCCCCAGGGCCGGAGCGCAACTCCAGGGCAGCGGCCAGGTGTGCTGTCCCCTCGAACCAGACGCCGCTCCTATCCCCGGCGCAGAAGCTGACTCCAGAAAAGCCATTCGCGCTGACCGCCAGGTGGTGCACATCCCAATCGATCGAGGAGGCGTAGCTCTGACTCCGCAGGGCCAGGTATGACCAGCTGTTGACGTCCTCGGGCAGAAAGCCCTTGTTGATCGTGGCCCCGTCGTTCCCGGTGCCAACGTAGAAGTACTGCTGGCTGGGATTCCACATGGCGGTGACAAAACCACGTGCGTGGGCGCGCCGGACCGGCCAGACCGAGTTGTGAGTGGCCGCCGCCAGGAGCGAAAACAGACTCACGAGGTCGATGTTGTGCTCGGTCGATTTCCACATGATCCGCGATCCGCTGGCGAACTGACCTCCCGTGTAGCCACCGGCGCCGCGGGTGTCGTAGGCGTGAGCCTGGATCCAGTTCCCGATCCTGACCGCCCCGTCCAGGTATCGCCGGCGATTCGTATGGAGATAGAGCTGCACCAGCGCCTGACCCACCCAGGCCATGTTCCCCACGTCGCTCGTGGCGTCGGTGGCGTGGATCTGCGGCGGAGTCCTCAGCGGCGTCGGGGCGTAGGCGGCGCGAATCCGGCCGTCGTCTGCCGGGTCGTGTCCCTGGACGTAGAGCAGGGAGTCACCAAGAACCTCGGCCCGGGCGATGTCGCCCTGCCGGCCCCGGGCGAGCAGGGCATCGATGATCAGCGCGTCGTCGTAGGTGAAGGAGTCCGTGAAATGCTGGCGCCCAAGGTAACCGCCCGCATAGCTCTGGACCAAGCGCCGCGTTGAGCCTGAGGCGTACCTGTCCATCATCCGGTCCAGGAACCGGTAGGCCTTCGCGGCGCTCCTCGCGTAGGCACTGCTCTGAGAGCTCGGCAAAGCGGACGCCGACCGAACCGATAGGCCCGCGACGCCCACCAGAAGTAGGGCCGCAGCACTCGCTGCCAATCGCCCCAACCGCCCCAGGCGTCTCATTCCGCGAACGAGTAGTCGTCGAGCGGGAAGGTACGAGCCGCCCGCCACGCCTGCTTGGAACTCGTCGGGCGAAGGAACGGCGTGTCGCCGTGCTGGTCGAAGTAATAGCTGTGAGCTGTGGCGCACGAGCCGGCCTGCCACAGCGAGCGTGATAGGCGCTTCACCGCGAACTGCGTCCACTGGTCGGCCGCCTCCTCGTTGACCTCAACCACCCTTGCTCCGCGACGCTGCGCCTCCTGGATCACGCGGACGATGTGGTGCGACGCCGTCTCCACAAGGACGTGCCAGGTGCCGCCGGTCCACCCGTAGGGGCCGAAGATCATGAAATGGTTCGGCAGCCCGGGCAGGCTCACGCTCTCATAGGAGCGGACCCGGTTCTCGGCGTAGAAGGTGGCCAGGTCAAAGCCGTCGCGACCCCGGACCGGGTTCTCACGATAGTTCTCGGGATCGGTGGCCATGCGGAAGCCCGTGGCCAGCACGAGCGCGTCGATCTCGCGCTCGCCTCCATCGGCAGTCCGGATGGAGGTTGGGGTAACCCGCTCAATGGCATCCGTGACCAGTTCGACGTTGGGCCGGTTGAACGTTCTCAGGTAGGTGTTCGACACCGACGGTCGCTTGCAGCCGATCTCGTAGTCCGGGATCAGCCTGCGCCGGACCTCGCGGTCGCGAATCTGTAGCCGGTACCACACGTGACGCCCCAGCCATCCACCCAGGCGGGTGATCCAGCCGAACCGGTCATGGTCCACGACCAGTCCCACCAGACCCGCTTCGACAACGCGGGTCAGCGTGGCCCGGACGGCCTGCTGCAGCGCCGGGAAGCGACGGAATAGCCGGTGCACAAGCCGTGGGCTGCGCCAGTCGAGCTTTGGACCCACCCAGATCGGCGTTCGTTGAAAGACATACAGCTGCGCCGCGCCCGGCGCGATCTCTGGCACGATCTGAATGGCGCTGGCGCCGGTACCAACCACGGCGATGCGCTTGCCCTCGAGTGGCACCGAAGCGTCCCACGCCGCGGAGCGCAAAACCGATCCGGCGAACGAGTCGAGCCCCTCGATGGCGGGCTGCCTGGGGTTGACGAAGGCGCCGATCGCGCTGATGACGAACCGCGCGCTCAGGCTCTCATCGGGCAGCTCCAGACGCCACAGCTGGGCGTCCTCGTCCCACGTACGAGAGCGAACCTCGCTGCGCAGACGGATGCGCCCCCTGAGGTCGTAGCGGTCAGCGCACTGCTCGATGTAGGACTTGACCTCGGCACCGGTGGCAAACACGCGAGACCAGTCCGGCTTGAGCTCATAGGAGAACTGATACGCCTGGGCCGGTATGTCCACCGTCAGCCCCGGATACCGGTTGTCCCTCCAGGTGCCGCCTATGTCGGACGCGCGCTCCAGGAGGACAAAGTCATCAATGCCGGCGCGGCGAAGTGCTATCGCCATGCCGATCCCTCCCAGGCCGGCACCGATGATCGCGACCTCGTGATCCGGTTGGGCGTCCGTCATACGGTCGCGCTAGTCAAGCACGGCGTGGAGGCCTCAGGCGATATCAGAACTCTCCCGCAAGGCGACCTGGTCACCCAGCCCCTGCTCGAGGGGCCGGTCTGGGCCGTACCGGAGACCCGGGGCGAGAAGGGGCGATGACGCCGCGGTGGCCATCGGCGCACGCGCCCAAGATACGCCCGGCCCGCGCCCTTATCCGTACGCGGCCCGGCGCGTACTTCACCCAGCTACTCCGTGGTGGTGATGACCAGGGCGTAGATAACGCCGGGGACATGACCCAGCAGGGTGAGCACCAAATCGACCCAGAACGCCCGGCTGAACCAGCCCTTCTTCAACGCCACCGCGACGGGTGGGAGGAAGAAGGCGAGAATCGCTTCGATAACCGTCATGCCCCCGGGGTACCCGGCAACACTGCCCGGAAACCGGCGGGGACTATGCGATCTGAAAATGGCCGTGGGCCACGATCTGCGCGCTCCCCCCCACCTCGATCGAGTCGATTCGCTCCGATGTTCCCGCCGCCGTGGCGTACAGAACGGACGGCCGGTTGATTTCGGCGCCCTGGCGGATCTCGATCTCCTGACCGAACGCAATCTGACCATGCCTGGCCAGGTGGACGGCCAGCGGCCCGGCGGCCGATCCCGTGGCCGCATCCTCGGGCACGCCGCCGGCGGGGAAGAACATCCGGTTCTTCCAGCTACGCCCCTGCCCGGCGAAGCAGTTGATCCCCACGGACAGACCGGCCAGGGCCGCCATGTCGGGCCGCAGGTCGGCCACCGACTGCTCGTCGGCGAGCCCCACGTAGACATGGCCGGGACCGCTGCGGTAAACCTCGACGGGCAGGGTCGAGGACTCGACACCGAGGGCGGCCAGCAGGTCTGACCGCTGCTCGAACGCCTCCCAGGTGGGAATCGGTTGCTGCATCCGGCCGAAAGTGATACCCCCGTCAGCGCGCTCGAGGACAACCGGAACCAGGCCGGCACCGGTCTCGAGCACCACCGAATCGGCCCCGAGCGCGGTGGCGGCGGCGAAGGCGGTGCCCAGGACGGGATGGCCCGCAAACGGGAGCTCGCCGCCCGGAGTGAAGATCCGCACGGCCACGTCGCCGGTCCCGGTCGGCGGAAGCAAAAAGACGGTCTCTGCGAAGTTCATCTCGCGGGCCAGCCGGAGCATGTCCGCCGGGCTGAAGGCGCGTCCGTCCAGAAACACCCCGAGCTGATTGCCCTCCAGCGGGTGGGGAGTGAACACGTCGAGCACCAGGTACTCGTGTCGCCGTGGCCCGGGCAGCCATTCGGTGGGGGTGGGTAGCACTGTCACCTCAGAATCGCGTTGCCTGAAAGGGCGAGAGTACGGCTGGTCGCCGGCCCGTCTGAACGAAGCTGGCCAGCGCCTCGGCGGCCGGTGCGGCGAGCGTCATCCCGAGCATCGAGTAGGCACCCGCGAAATAGACATTGCTCAGCCGCGGGTGACAATCGATGATGGGCAGGCCGTCGGGAGCGATGGGCCGCAACCCGGACCAGATGCTGTCCGCATCCAGATCACGCCAGGGCCCGAGCATCCGCTTCGCCCCGTGCATGATCGACTCCACACGCCGGCGGTCGATGCGCGAGTTGATGCCACTGAACTCCATCGTGCCGGCTATGCGCAGCCAGTCGCCAAACGGGGAGCAGCCGACGTGGGGCTCGGGCAGCAGCAGGGCGTGCCGAGGCATCTTCCGAGGCCGGACGGCGAAGCTGTAGCCCTTGCCGGCCTGGATCGGCAGCCGCCACCCAAACAGCCGGCTGACCGGTTCGAGCCACGCCCCAGCCGCCAGCACGACCGATTCGCATGGGTAAGAGCGATCCGAGGTGCGCAGGCCAATGACCCGCGAGCCATCCAGATCGGCGTCCTGCAGCTCGACTCCCTCGTGTATCTCCACCTCCAGCTCGCGCAGCTTCTCCTTCAGTCCGTCGACCACGCTCCCGGGGTTCACCGTGCAGTGGGGCTCGATGACAAACCCGGTGTTGACAGCCTCACTCAGGGCGGGCTCCACGGCCAGGAGCTCATCCCGTGCCATGAGGCGATCGGGGACGTTGAAGCCCAAGGCCACGATGGGCTCAAGCTGGGCCAGGAAGCGCTGCGCTGGTCCCGGCTGACTGGCCGCCACCAGCAGCGGCTTGCGCTGGAGCTCGATCGCGATCCCATCGGCCCCCATCTCCTCGAGCAGTGGGATGGAGCGCTCGGCCAGCGCCCCCAGAGCGATGCGGCCGGTCCGGTAGTCGGCCCGGTTGCAGCGCGCGGCAAACCGGACCAACCAGGGGAGCATCCGGATCAGCTGCCGCGGCTGGAAATAGAGCGCGGACTCGCGATCGAGCAATGACCGGACACCGTAGGAGAGGACTCCTGGCTCGGGGAGCGGCCCCGCCTGGGCCGGCGTTACCCAGCCGGCGTTGCCCCGGGAGGCCCCGCTGCCCACCTGCCGCGCCTCGAGTACGCGCACGGGCCGCCCCGCCCTACTGAGGAAGTACGCGACGCACAGGCCGGAGATGCCGCCACCCACGACCGTAACGGCGTTCACGGCGGCGGGGCGCGACATGAAGTGGGAGCCTACGCTGCGTCCGCTGCGCCCCAGATGCCCGGGCCCCGCTGGTGCTCGTAGATCAACGAGGTCTCGGCGTGGGCCACCGAGGGGTGAGTGGCCAGATGGTCCACCACGAACTCCCGCAGATCCTGGGCGTCGGCGGCGGCCACCCAGACCAGGTAATCGGTGACCCCGGTCAGGTGGAACACCATCAACACGCCGGGGAGCCCGCGGACCGCCGAGGTGAACGCGTCGATCTGCTCGCGCGCGTGGACCGCCAGGCGAACCGCGATCAACGCCTGCAGGGGCCGCCCCAGCACGGCCAGATCCACCTCGGCGTGATATCCCCGCACCACCCCGCGGTCCCGCAGGGACCGGAGCCGAGCCAGCGCGGTGGAGGGAGCAACCCCCACGCGCTCGGCCAGCCGCTGGTTGGTGATCCGGGCGTCAGCGGCGACCAGCTCGAGGATGGCCCGATCGATGGCGTCCACCGCCGTCTGAGGATGCTTCGGCAAGACCGGGATCCTACCTCATCCAAGCGAAGAAGATTCGGACAGAACCCGTGTTAAGGTGCGATTCTTCGTCCACTTGCGATTGGAGCGCAGAATCATCAGACTGAGAGATCATGCGTGAGACAGTCATCGCCCCAACGATCAAGGACTCAATCCTCGAGACGATCGGTGACACGCCCCTGGTCAGGCTTGCTCGCCTGGCCGCCGGGCTGCGGCCGCCGGTCCTGGCCAAGCTCGAGATGTTCAACCCCGGTGGTTCGATCAAGGACCGCATTGCGCCGGCCCTGATCGAGGCCGCTGAGCGGGAGGGAAGGCTGAGGCCGGGCGGGACCATCATCGAGCCCACGTCAGGGAACACCGGCACCGGCCTGGCCATTGCCGCCCGGCTCAAGGGCTACCGGGTCATCGCGGTGATGCCCGACAAGATGTCCATGGAGAAGATCGACCTGCTCCGCGCCTACGGCGCCGAGGTGGTGGTGGCTCCGACCGACGTACCCCCGGACTCCCCTCAGTCTTATTACCGCGTAGCTGACCGGCTCACTCGGGAGATACCGGGGGCCTTCCAGCCCAACCAGTACTCCAACCCGGCCAACCCCCAGGCTCACTATCAGTCCACCGGGCCTGAGCTGTGGGAACAGACGGCGGGGCGGATCACGCACCTCGTCTGCGGGGTGGGGACGGGTGGCACCGTGACGGGCACGGTCCGTTATCTCCGCGAGCGCGCGCCCGATCTGGAGGTGATCGGCGCCGATCCCGAGGGGTCGATCTACTCAGGGGGTGAGGAGAACGTGCGGCCCTACCTCGTCGAGGGCGTGGGCGAGGACTTCTGGCCGCGGACGTTTGATCCCTCGATGGTCGATCGGTGGATCACCGTGTCCGATCGTGACGCCTTCCTCACCACGCGGCGGCTGGCCGCCGTGGAGGGGATCCTGGCGGGGGGATCGGGCGGAATGGCGGTGCACGCCGCCCTCACCGTGGCCGCTGAGCTGGACGATCCCAGAGCGATGATCGTGGTGATCCTCCCCGACGGGGGTCGCTCCTACCTCTCAAAGGTCTATGCCGACAGCTGGATGCGCCAGTACGGGTTCCTGGAGAGGGAGCCCGAGCTGACTGTGGGCGACGTCCTGCGGCACAAGCGTGAAGCGGGCGAGATCCCTCCGCTCGTCACGGTGGAGACCCATCACCGGGTGCGGGATGCCGTTTCGCTGCTGCATGAGCATCGGGTCTCGCAGCTCCCCGTGGTCAGCCCCCATGACCCATCCACGGTGGTGGGCGCCATCAGCGAGCGCGGCCTGCTCAAGCGCGCTGCCGAGGACCCCTCGCGGCTGGCCGCTGAGATCGTCGAGGTGATGGAGCCGCCCTTCCCAGCCGTGTCCAGAGATGACCCCGTGCGCGAGGCGGTCGAGCTCCTGGTGGGTGACCAGCAGGCGCTGATGGTGATGCGCCACGGTCAGCCGGCGGGCATCGTCACCCGCGCCGACCTGCTGGAAGCCCTGGCCTCGTGAGCGACCCCGAGCGGCGCGGCCATGCCTTCGCCACCCGGGCGGTACATGCGGGCCTGACGCCCGACCCGACCTACGGCTCGGTCATCCCGGCCATTCATCAGACCTCCACCTACGCGCAGCGGCGGCCCGGCGAGTTCGTCGAGGACTTCGACTATGCGCGGTCGGCCAACCCCACTCGCGCCGCCCTGGAGCAGGCTCTGGGAGAGCTCGAGGGCGGGCTGGCGGTGGCCTTCGCCTCCGGGCTCGCCGCCGAGCACGCCTTGATCACTGTGGTGTGCGATGCCGGCGCGCACGTCGTGCTCCCGGGCGACCTGTACGGGGGGACCTTCCGCCTGGTCGACAAGGTGCTGAGCCGGTGGGGGCTCACCCACGACCTGGTGGACCAGTCGGACCTGACCGCGCTGGAGGGGGCGATCCGAGCCGAGACCCGGCTGGTGTGGGTCGAGAGCCCCACGAACCCGCTCCTGGGTGTGGTGGACATCGAGGGCGTGGTGCAGCGCCGTGGCGGCGCGCTGGTGGCCGTCGACAACACCTTCGCCACTCCCGTTAACCAACGGCCGCTCGAGCTTGGGGCGGACTTCGTCGTGCACTCGACGACGAAGTACCTGGGTGGGCACTCTGACGTCGTCGGCGGCGTGGTCATCACCCGCGATCCGGACTGGTACGAGCGCCTGCGCTTCGTCCAGAACGCGGTCGGCGCGGTCCCAGGGCCGCTTGATTGCTTCCTGGTCCACCGGGGGTTGCGCACGCTGCATTTGCGGATGGAGGCCCATG
The DNA here is from genome assembly GCA_963838865.1 of uncultured Solirubrobacterales bacterium. Lineage (GTDB taxonomy): Bacteria > Actinomycetota > Thermoleophilia > Solirubrobacterales > Solirubrobacteraceae > Palsa-465. Next base: position 510,657 of record CAWISN010000001.1, read on the forward strand.
CCCGCAGTGCGGCTGCCGTGGTCGTGTTTCTGCGGACCGTGCCCGACGTTTACGATGTCCAGTGGCCGGGCTACAGCGGAATGGTCAGCTTCCGCCACCCGGCAGCGACCGAGCTGGCCGCCCGGACACGTCTCTTCACCCTGGCCGAGTCGCTGGGCGGCGTCGAGTCGCTGATCGAGGTGCCCCAGGCGATGACCCACCAGTCGGTTGAGGACTCGGCTGCTGCCGTGCCCCCCGACCTGGTCCGCCTGAGCTGTGGCATCGAGGACCCTGCCGATCTGGTCGCCGACCTCCGCCGGGCGCTCGTCAGTGAGTGGGTAGCCACACATCCCGCCTGAGAATTCCCGCTATATGTCATAGGGATGCGACACGGTCCCCTCGCCGGCCGATACCCCGCGTCGGCCACGATGGTGATCGCCGCGCTGATTCCCTACCTCGCGCTGTCAGCCGCGCTCCAGCCGCTCACGCCGGTAATCGCCCACAGCCTGCACATGAGCCTGCAGGAGATGAGCCTGAGCTCGGGCATGGCCAATGCCGCGTATGCGGTGGGCACCGTGCTGGCGGTTCAGTTCGCCCAGCACCAACCCCAGCGCCGGATGATGGTGATCTACGCCGCCCTGCTGGTGATCGGCTCCACCCTGACCGCCTCCGCTCAGGGCGCAGGGATGTACATCGCCGGCCATGTACTCCAAGGCTTGTGCACCAGCTTGCTGCTCATCGCGGCCGTGCCGCCGCTGGTCATCGGCTACCCGGTCAGCCGGATGCGCTCCACGGCCATGATCATGAACATGTGCATCTTCGGTGCCGTGGCGCTGGGTCCGTTCATCGGCGGGCTCCAGGCGCACTCCGGCTCCTGGCGGCCCCTGTTCTGGGCCGTGGCGGGCATCGCCGGGGTCGCGCTCGTGCTCTCCATCCTGACGTTCGAGGACGCCCCGCCCGCGGACCCCACTGCGCCGCGAGACCCTGTGGCCATCGGCCTGGCCGCGGCCGGATCGGCGGCCGCGTTCTTCGGCGCCTCCGAGCTCTTGACCCACCGCTTTCTGGACCCGACCGCGCTCGGCCCGCTCATCGGCGGCCTGGCCCTGATCATCCTGCTCGTGGTCAATCAGTCGATGAAGCGCAGTCCCCTCCTGACGATCCGCAGCATGCTTGTCAGCACCATGCCGGTGGCCGGCATCGTGGTAGCGCTCTGCGCGGCCGCGGCGTCGGTATCGGCTAGCGAGCTGACCGCAGCGTCGCTGGCTCAGCGCTTCAACCCCCTGCATGTGGGGCTGCTCTACCTCCCTGAGTTCGGCGGCGCGGTCCTGACCGCCGGAGTCCTTGGCCTGGTCTTCAACAAGCGCTCGATTCACTACCTACCGCTAGCCGGGATGGCTCTGCTGGCCGCCGGAATCGTCGTCTTTCAGGTCCAGATCCCACCCAGCCAGACGCTGACGCTCGTGGGATCGGGACTGGTCGGGGTCGGACTGGGAGCCACGGTCGCGCCAGCGCTGTTCGTGGCCGGGTTTTCGCTGCCCTCGGCCAACCTGCAGCGCGTGTTTGCCATTGTCGAGCTGCTCCGCGCCGTGGCAGCGTTCATGATCGCGCCGGTCTTCGCGCACTTCGCGCTGACCGTGGGCGGCAGCCCTCAGGCCGGTACGGGCATCGCGCTCTGGATCGGCTTTGGGCTTGCCATCGGAGGCGCACTGCTGGCTGTCCTCCTGTACGTGCTCGGTCGGGCTCGGCCCCAGACCCCGGAGCTCGAGCGCTTCATGGACGGCGAGGCGCCCGCCTGGTACTCGCCGCCGCTCCTGGCGGGGATCCGCCGGCGCTACGCGGTGGGCCACCTGGCCGAGGAGGGCGCCCCGACCTGAGGAGGCCGGGCTGCTTGGGGTTCGCCTACCGGGTGGTCTTCTTGGCTTTGCTCCGGGCCCGCCCCACGGTGTTGCGAGCCTTGCCCTTGAGCTCTTCTCCAGCTCCCCGGACCTCGGTCCCGGGGCGCCCGGAGGCGATTCCCGCCTCTCGCTTGGCCCGGCCCTTGACTTCCTCGATCTTGCCCTTCGCGCGCTGCGTACGGTCGCCCATCTAATCCTCCCATCTGGGTTGTCTGATCGTTGACTACCCAGAACCGGGCTGGGTCAGGCGGCGAGCGCGGCGACCGGCCGCTTGGCCACCCAGCGCTGACTGACCTCGGTGAGGATCTCGAGCATCGCCCGCGCCGGTCCTGGTCTGTAGCCGGCCGGGCCGGATGCCACGATCGGACGCGTGAGCGGCGCAGGATGCAGGGGGCGAACGGCGGCGTTTCGCGGGGCATGGCGTGCCACCATCTCGGGCACCGGCGCCACCCCGACGCCGGCCGCCACGAAGCCGAGGATGGCCGTGTAGTCGTCGTTGTGAAAGGCGATCTCGGGATCGAACCCAGCGCTATGACAGGCGTGGATAAACCTGCTGGCGTCCGGGCAGGACTCGGTCGTCCCGAGCATCCAGCGCTCGCCGGCCAGGTCTGACAGGCGGAGTCTCCGGCGCGCGGTGAGGGGATGGTCCTGGGGCAGGGCGATCAGCAGCGGCTCGTCAAACAGGTGCACGGCCTCGATCTCCGGGAGGTCGAAGTGGCTCTCGTCGTTGCTCACGGCCAGGTCGACCTCGCCGGCCCGCAGCGCGGTCAGGACGCCGGCTGGGTCCAGCATCGACACCGACAGCTCGACGCCGGGCAGGCGCCGGCGGAACTCCAGAATGGCCGGCGGCACGATCGTCGAGGCAGCCGAGGTCAGCGTCGACATGCGCAGGCGGCCCGACTGCATCCCCAAAAGGTCGCCCAGCTCCTCCTCCGCATCCTTGAGCCGGGCCAGCAGCGCCTCGGCGTGACGGACGAGAAGCTCCCCGGCATCGGTCAGCCGGGCACCGTCCGGCCGCCGCTCGAGCAGGGTGGTGCCGGTCTCACGCTCCAGGAGTGCCACCTGGCGGGAGATGGCCGGCTGGGTGTATCCCAGCGCATCGGCCGCGGCCGAGAACGACCCCCTCCTCCCCACCTCGTAAAGCACTCGCAGGCGCCTGGTATCAAGCATAACCAGACGTTATATCAGACCGCGACAAATTCTATTTGCAGTTATAGCGGCGCTGCGCAATTCTTCCTGGCGTGACCCCATCCCGCGATGTTTCCACCACCATTCGCCCCGCCTTTCCCAGCGATGTGGCCGGCCTGAGGCGCCTCGCCCAACTCGACAGCACCACGGTCCCTGAGGAGCCGCTGCTGGTGGCCGAGGTCGACGGGCAGCTCCGGGTGGCCGTTTCGCTCAGGAACCGGCGAGCCATCGCTGACCCGTTCTTCCCGAGCGCCGCGGTGCTCGACTTGCTCAGGGAGCACCTCAGGCGGGTCGGAACTCCGGCCCCTCGGCGCCGGCGCCTGCTGGGAAAGCTCACCCCGGCACCCAGCCCGCATCTGGGTTAAGGCGGACCACTGGACGCGGCGCCGTCCGCCCCTCCCTCTAGGCTGGCAAGCGTCAGTCTGACCCAACGCTCAGATGATCTCGATCACTCGTCGCCGTCGGGCGCGCCCGCTTTTCCGCGTGGTGCTTCTCGGCGTCCTGGTGGCGGCCGGCCTGGGGCTGGCGGCCGCTACCGCCCGGGCGGGCGACGGCCCCCGGGGCTTCTGGTACGGGACGGACAGCTGGCCGATGGGCGTGGGCGGCAGCGGCCCATACAGCGAGCCGGCACTGGGCGGCAGTTACGGGGGCTATGTCGGGATGGTGGGCAGCTGGGAATGGTGGCTGGGATGCCGGCAGGCGTTCATGGCCTGGTCGAGCACCAACGCCTCCCAGGCTGACACCAACCTGGCCAAGTGGCAGGACGGAATCGGGACGGCGGCCTACTGGTTCATGGGCGGGCCGGGTGTCGACCCTCACTACAACGGGACCTCCCAGGAGGCCCAGTCCTGGGGAGCCGGCCAGGCCGCGCGGGCGCTGGCGGACGTCAACGGCCGCCCGCAGGGTCAGCGGATCACGGTCAAGGACGTGTTCATGGACATCGAGCTGCCCGGCATCGCGCCGGCGCCCGACAACGGGTGGGATTCGGTCTACACCTCTCCCTGCAGCGGGCAGGTCAAGCAGTCCTCCGTGCCCGCGGCGCTGGACCGGGCGGAGTTCAACGGCTTCTGGGATTACATCTTCGCCCACTCCTCCTACCGCCCGGCCGTGTACTCGGCCCCGGCGGTGTGGAGCCGTATCTTCGGCTCAGGAAGCGCCAGCCAGATCGCCAACACCGATGAGTGGACCTATGAGCCTGAGACCGCCGACCTGAGTCAGGCGCCCTCAGGATGGTGCCTGAAGGGTGGTGGCTGCGCCCAGTTCTTCGGTGGTGTCGGGTCGTCCAGCCCCCACGCGCTGATGTGGCAATGGTCTGGCGGCGGCGGGGTCCGCAACAGCTACGGCGACTTCGACCAGATCGACCGCCCCCGCTTCCAGTAGGCGAGCTACACCCGTAGCCGCCGGGCCGCCAGCGCCTCGTAGGTCGGACGGCAGGCCTCGGCCACCGCGGCGTCATGGGCCGACAGAGTCGTCTCGCGGCGTACCCAGGGCGCGAACCCGATGGACGCCCATACGGCGGCGTACCAGTGGGGCGCCCACACCCCGTCGGAGGGCCGAGGCCCAGGCGGCCAGGAGAGCATCTGGGCGGTGAACGGGATGCCCAGCCAATCGCACAGCCAGCGCAGGTGTGCCTCGGGGTCAAGCAGGAAGTCATGCGCATCCAGGATCGGCACCTCGAGGCCCTGCCCATCCCAGCGCTCGAGCAGCCAGGCCTGCTGAGGCACCCCGATGTCCTCGGGCTCGCACGTTTCACGCGCGCGCACGTAAGACGCCACGACCTCGGCGGGGTCGCGGATGAGCAGCACGTTGCGCAGGCGCAGCGTCCAGTCCAGGTTCAGATCGGGTGAGACGTGGTGCGCCATGTGCTTGGCGTAGTGCACCCGGCGGCCGGGCGGCAGTGGCGAGAAGAGCTCGGCCACAGCCTGCTTTACGTCCGTGGACTGCGCGGACATGACCTCCTCGCGGCCCGGATGATCGATCCCGGTCCGGGCCAGATAGGAGGCATACAGCGGCTCATCGACAACCACCGTGTCCGGCCGGTTCTCAAAGGCGCGCATCATCGCGGTGGAGATGTTCCGGGGGCCGGACCACATGGCCACCCGCACGACGTCGGTCATGGCGCGGCGCGCGCCGCCACATCGGCCTCCAGAAGATCGCGGTAGAGCGACTGCAGGCGCTCGACAAGCGGACCGCGAGACCCGACTCCGATTCTGCGCCCGTCCACCGAGCGGACGGGAACGACGCCGGCAAACGTGCCGGTCACGAACGCCTCGCGGGCGGCGTAGACGTCGGTGAGGCTGAACGTGGTCTCGCGGGCGGCGATCCCGTTGGCCCGGCAGATCTCAAGCACGTTGGCCCGGGTGATGCCAGCCAGGCAGTAGCGCCCGTCTGAGGTCAGCACCTCCGGCGCGCCATCGGGACCGGTGACGATGAAGAAGTGGGTGGAGTTACAAGTGGCCACGAAGCCGTGCGGATCGAGCATGAGAGCCTCGTCTGCGCCTGCGGTGTAGGCCTGGATGCAGGCCGTGATGTCATTGAGCTTGGAGTGCGTGTTGAGCTTGGGGTCGAGCGTGTCGGGCCCGGCGCGGCGGACGTGGGTGGTGAACAGCGTGATCCCGTCTCTCACCGTGGCCGGCAGGGGCTCCTTGTGCTCGGCGATGATCACCACCGTGGCCGGGCCCACGGTCACCCGAGGGTCCTGATAAGGAGTGCGCTTGACGCCGCGGGTGACCATCAGGCGCACGTGCACCCCGTCGGACATCTCATTGGCCCGGAGCGTGGCGTAGATCGCCTCGGTCAGCTCGTCGCGGTCCCGTCCGATGTCCAGCATGAGGGCCTTCGCACCCTCGAGGAGGCGATCGAGATGCCGCTCCAGGAACGCGGGATGGCCGGAGCGAACCCTCAGCCCCTCCCAGACGCCGTCGCCCAGGACGAACCCGGCGTCGAACACCGAGACGACGGCGCGGTCTCGCGGCACCAATTCCCCGTTGACCCAGACGCGGATGTGCTCGTTGCGCGGATCGTCCTCGAAGTCGTGCGTGCCGTGAGCCACCGCCTACCCGCCCACCGTCCGAGCACTGCGGCCGTGTCCCAGCCCCCAGCTGATGATTCGCTCGGGATGGATCCGGATGAGCGGCGTCGGCATCGGGATGGCCTCGGCTCGCCCCCGCACCTCGATCGCCCTGGGTCGCCACGGGTCGGTGCTCTCCAGGTCATCGATCACGATCGCCGCGCGGCCCGAGTGAGCCACATCGCGGAACTTCTTGGAGCGCTCGAGCTCGTGGCCGCCGATGTCGATGGCGTCGCGGGCCGCGTTGTAGATCCATCCTACGGGCACCACATGGGGCGCCCCGTCGGAGCCCACGGTGGCCAGCCGTCCAAGCTTGCGCCCGCCTGTCAGGTAAGCCAGCTCGGCTTCCGTGAACACGCTCACCGGGTTGCTACCTGGCTGCCGTCAGGCCGCCGAGGAGCTGGCGCACGGCGGCGTCAAACCGCTGGAGGTCGCCGTAGGGCCGGCTGACCAGCATGGCCCCTTCCAGAGTGCTGAGGATCTCCTGGGCGATCTCATCCGGGGCCCCGACGAAGCTCAGGGTCTGATCTTCCTCACCCTGGCGCAGCACGCCGGCCAGCCAATGTTCGTTCTCATCGAAGGACCGCGTCACGGCACCCCGCATCGGCTTGGGCAGGGTGGGATATTCGGCGGCGAGGATCCCGCACATGCACATCCGCTTACCTCGCAGCACTTCGGCGTATAGAGCCGCGTAGGCCTCGAGCTTCTGCTGGGGACCGGCTTACCTACTAGTAGATAGGCGTCCATTCGGGACCGGTTCATCGGCCGCCCCATCTCCTCAGGGCCGGCGGGGGACGCCGGTTCCCGCCCGTAGAGCCGCGTCGAGCACCGGCGTCGGGGTAAGCGCAGCCAGAAGCGCCTGAAGCCGGGCACTGGCGCCCACGACGTAGCGTGCCCGCGGCCGGCGGGCGGTCAGAGCCGTCTCGATCGTCGCCGCCACGCCCTCGGCCGGGGCGGCCATCCGCTGAGACCGGGGAATGCTCTTACGAAAACCGCTGATGTGCTTGGCGTACAACTCGCGGTGCGCGGCCGACAGCTCGGCCACCGAATCGTTCAGGGCGTCGTCGGCCCCGCGCCAGATGTCCGTGTCAGTCTGAGCCGGCTCTATCAGCACGACCCTTATCCCCCACGGCGCCACCTCCATGCGCAGCGCGTCAGCCAGTGCCTCGAGGCCGAACTTGGACGCGTTGTAGGCCCCGGTCATCGGGGTGGACACCCGACCGCTGACCGATGAGACGAACACCACCCGGCCGCGAGAAGCACGGAGCCGGGGCATCACGGCCTGGGTCACGGCCACCTGGCCCACGATGTTGACCTCGAGCTGGCGGCGCAGCTCGGCCGGCGAGATGGCCTCGACCGGTCCCCCCACGACGACGCCGGCGTTGTTGACCACCGCGTCGAGCCGCGGGGGCAGGGCGCCATCCAGGGCCGCCACCTGCTCCGGAGCGGTTATGTCCAATGTCACGAGCGTGATCTGACCCGGCTTGGCCTCGCTCAAGGGCTGACCGTCTTCGGCTCGCCGCACGCCGGCGATGACCTCCCAGCCGCGGTCAGCCAGCCGGAGTGCGGTGGCTTGTCCAATGCCACGAGCCGCTCCGGTGATAAGCACGCTGGGCACGCGCGGAACATACCCCACGGTGGAGGTGGCGTGGTCCGGCGGTGGTTCGTGCAACGATGCCGCCCGCGATGAAAGGCACGATCGTGGATGTCCCCGCCCCCGACGGCATGGCCGATGCCTACCTGGTGGGGCCGGAGAGCGAGCCTCGCGGTGGGGTCCTGTTCATCATGGATGCCTACGGGCTGCGGCCCACGATCTATGAGATGGCCGACCGCATCGCGCAGGACGGCTACATTGTGCTGGCCCCCAACGTCTTCTATCGCGCGGGCCGCACCCCCGTCTTCGAGCTCCCGGACTTCAGCGACCCCGAGCAGCGAACCAGCTTCTTCCAGACCCTGCGCCCGTTGATGGAAGAGCTGACGCCGGAGCGGCTGGCGGCCGACGGCGCGACCTACCTGGACTATCTGGCGCAGGCCGGAGCCGCCGGCCCGGCCACGCTCACCGGCTACTGCATGGGGGCCCGCGTGGGCTGGCGGATCGCCACCGCCCACCCCGAGCAGGTGGCCGCGCTGGCGGGCTTTCACGCCGGCGGACTTGTCACGGACGCGCCGGACAGCCCGCATCTTTCGGCAGCGGAGCTTCGGGCTGAGCTGTACTTCGGCTTTGCCGACCAGGACCCGAGCATGACCGCCGAGCAGATCGACGCGCTCCGCCAGGCCCTCGACGAGGCCGGGGTGCACTACCGGGCCGAGGTCTACCCGGGCGCCCAGCACGGCTACACCATGGCCGATACCCCCGCGTACAGCGAGGAGGCCCGGGAGCGCCACTTCCGCGAGCTCCGCGACCTGCTCGCCGGCAGGCACGGCGCGCCCGCCTAGCTCTGTCTACGGCTTGAAGTAACGGCTGGCCGGAGTGCTGCCCCCACCCTGCCTGGGCATGCGCTGATGCTTGGGGACGGGGGTCGCCTTGCCGCCCTGCTCGGCGTCCTGCTCGAAGGGGTTACAGGCGCCACCGGTTGGTATGTGAATGTTCGGGAGCTTGGGCACCCTGGCGTTGGGAGCGCTGCGGAACAGGGTCGAGGTCAGGTCACCGACGGTCTCCCGCCTCCAACGAGAGACATTGGGCACCTCGACGTCGAACCGCTCGGCGATGAGCTTGAGCTGGGAGGTGTGGTCAAACACCTGCGAGGCGATGTGGCCACCCCGGCTGAACGGCGAGACCACGAGCATCGGGACGCGGACGCCCAGCCCGATCGGGCCCTTGATGCCCAGCGTGTCGGGCTTGGGGTTTCCCCCCTTCGGCTTGGCGGTGAGGTATTCCCCGTGCGTGCCCCGGGGGGGCGTGGGTGGCGAGACGTGGTCAAAGAAGCCGCCGTTCTCGTCGTACATCACGAACAGGGCCGTCTTGCGCCACACGTGCGGGTTGGCCAGCAAAGCCTCGAGCACGAGCTTGGTGACGAACATGCCTCGGGCCGGCGACCCGGACGGATGCTCGTCAAACCCCGTCGGTGGGATGATCCAGGAGACCCTGGGGAGGTGGCCCGACTTGACGTCCGAGAGGAACTCGTTGGGGTAGGTGGGGTTGAACGCCTTCTTGTACAGGGGCGACAGCGGGCTCTCGAACGCCTTGAAGTAGGGCAGGATGTGGTCGGTGGTCGCCATCACCTCGGGGTTGGCCGTCGGGTTGTAGTTCTGCGGGGACCACGTCGGTTCTTGCTTGAGCGAGCTGTACTTGCCCGAGACTCCCTCATTACTGGGGTGGTAGACCTTCCAGCTCACCCCGGCGTGCTCCAGCACCTCGGGCATCGTGGGCCAGGTGCAGGTCCAGCGCAGGGCAGGGTTGACGTTGGTGTCGGTGATGGGGCCTCCCTTGCCGCCCCCGGGATCGATCGTCCCGCTGATCTGCATCAGGCGGTTGGGATGGGTCGGCCCGAGCACCGAGCAGTGGTAGCCGTCACACAGGGTGAAGTTGTCGGCCAGCGCGTAGTAGAAGGCCAGCTGGCGCCGCCCGTAGTAACCCATCACCGTCGTGCCGCTTGCCCCCTCGTACTTGGAGGAGGTATGCACCTTAACCCAGGCGTCCATCTTCCCGTCGTCCCAGCACAGGTGCATCGGCCCCCAGTCGTGGGTGGGGTCGTTCTGGCACTGCTGGCCAAACTTGAACGGGAGCAGCTTGTGCTTGGGGAAGACATGTGCGCCACCGGGATAGTCCTGAGCAAAGACGCCCAGGGAGTCCTTGGGGTGATCGTCAAAGCCGCGCCCGCGGGGATATGCGCCGAAGTACGAGTCGTAGGAGCGGTTCTCCATCATCAGGAAGACGAAATGGTCGATGGCGTCCAGGTCAGAGCCGGCAGGCTTGGCCTGAGCAGCCAGACGAGCCACCCTGGCCCAGGTTGCCGGCGCGCCCGCCATCGTCTCGGCCGCGAGCGCAGCGGCGCCCGCGGCTCCGGCCCGGGTGAGGAGCTGACGGCGGGTCAGGTTGTGGGAGCGCGGTTTGCCGCTTGCTTGCACGTTGCCTCCTGGAGCTGATGGGAGTGCCCGGGCCCGCGCTGGCTCTGGCCGGCGCGTGGCCAAATGTGACGCTCAGGCTACTCCACGGGGCGGGGCCGCTGGCAACGTCCACAGTTGGTTGCTTAGGAAAGAGGCAAAGCTAGCGCCGCCGAGCCACGATTTTTGTGCGGACTTGGAGATCGGAGCTACACGACGAGCCTCGTCCTCGGGCCGTGAGCGAGGTCGAAAACGACCATCCGGCCCGCGACCCGGCACCTATAATGGGGCTCCACATGCGGCTGTAGCTCAGTTGGCTAGAGCGTCTGCTTGCCATGCAGAAGGTCGAGGGTTCGAGCCCCTTCAGCCGCTTTCCCCAAAAGCCCTCCAAATCGGAGGGTTTTTTGATGCTCCAAAGGCGCTGCTGACTGCCAGCATCCGAGCGGGCAACCGCGTCGGGCAACCGTGGACGGCCGCGCCTCAGCATTCAGGAGACGGGGCGTCTAGGGCGAGGGCCCATCTGTGGTCAACGCGGCCGCAGATCAGGTTGCGAGCAGCTCTTCAATCCGAGAGCGGAGGAAGCGCCAGCTCCGACCGAACCGGTGTGCTGGAAGCTCGCCGCGGCGCGCCAGCTCATAGACAGTCGAGAGTGGTAGACGGAGTAAGTCGGCCACCTCTTTGGCCGTCATGATCTCGTTGCGAGTTAGGGGTTTGGGAGCAAGTGGGCGTGCCGGACCTCCCGGGTCCCCCGCCGGCCGCTTGACCTCAACGAGCATCGAGATCCTGATTCGGGTGACCGGACTCGTCGGGTTCACGGCTGTCGGCGCGAACTTGGTTGTGTCGCAGTTTGATCGCGAAGGCGAGGACGAACAGCATGACCGTGACCCACGTGGGCACGGAAGCGACTATCGCAAGCGCCGCCACCAAGAGAAACCCCTTGCTTCGGGTGCTCTGGAAAGCTTGGGGCATCATCGCGGGCCTCCTCTCAGTCGTTATTAGCCCTCTTTGGTTAAGAGGCTGGTGGGCGGCTCTTTTCCCCCCCTCGGCCCCCATTTTTTCTTTCTCGTGTCCAGGCTGTTCCCGGCCGCATGCCGGCCGGGAGCAGCTCGGCGTGGGACCGAGGCTTGTCGCGGGCTTCCGCGCGCTGGTCGGACGTCCCGCGGACACGCGCGGCGCGTCACTGGTCGAGCGCAGTGAGGGCAGTGACGCGGCGCGGGAGGTCAGTTGGGGCGGGCAGGAACCGCGCTGTGGCGCGGGTTCTGCCCGAGTGATGGGCAGCTTGCGTCGGGGTGTATCGTCGGTCTTGTAGACGTCTGTCTCGGTTCCTGACCTTCTTCCGGCGCGCATCGCTTTCGCGTTCGAGGTCCTATCGGACTTCAGGGAATCCCGGGCTTTGCCTGGAGAGCTACGCGTTATGCGATGCGTTGCCGTTCTGGTGCGCTCCGTCCTTTCAGCATGCGGGTCATGCTGAATTGGGCGCGAGTGAGTCGACCACCATCACCGCGATCGTGATCCTCGGCGAGGATCGCCGCGGCGCCTCATAGCGATCGAGGCACTGACCCGACCCTGCCCTACCGTCTGAGCCTTCGGGTTCGGGTGGATCGCTCGCCGGCCTCCCCCGCCGGCCCGTCGATGGCAAGAACACTCACCCAGAGGGGGGAAAAGTGGGTCGCTGACGCCTCTTTAAAGATAGGAGTGTCTTTAGAGCCCAAGCAGCGTTCCAGCGATCGTGCCGAGGCGGCCAGGGCGGCCTACCGCCGGCGGGTGGCTGCCCGGGCGCGGCGTCGGCGGGCCGAGACCCAGGCCATGCGCCACGAGCGCGAGCGCCTCGCGCTCGGGTACTCGCTGCGGCGCGAGCTGGCCCAGCTGGCCGGCGGCGCGGCGGAGCTGCTGCGCGCGGCGCAGGGCTCGGGCCGGGCGGGCGAGTGGGCGGCCGTGAGGCTGGCCGCTCGCCGCGATCGAGCGCAGGAGGCGCTCTCTCAGGCCGAGCGTTTCGGCCTGGATGTCGGGTTGGTCGAGCTTGAGCCACAGGATCGCCAGGCGCTGGGGCTGCCGGAGGTGTGATGCTTGATTTGGAGTACGAGCTCAAGGTGATCTGCCGGCGAAACCGGGACGGGTCGCGGATGACCCAGGCCCAGCGTGGGCAACGGCTGCGGCTCATCGCCCGCGAGCTCAACGGCCTGGGTTACCGAAACCTGCACGCCCGCTCCCTGAAGCCCAGGCACGTCGAGGCTCTAGTCCAGCACTGGCAGGGCAACGGCCTCTCGGCAGGGACGATCAAGAACCGCCTGGCCGATCTGCGCTGGTGGGCTGAGAAGGTGGGCAAGCCGGCGGTGCTGGCTCACGACAACGCCCGCTACGCAGTCAGCGAGCGCCTATTCGTCTCCCAGAGCTCGAAGGCTCGCGAGCTGCCGCATGATCGCCTTGAACAGGTTGGTGATCGTCACGTGCGGATGTCGTTGCGGCTGCAGGCGGCGTTCGGGCTGCGGCGCGAGGAGGCGATCAAGTTCCAGCCCGCCTACGCCGACCGCGGCGATGAGGTGGTGCTCAAGGCGTCGTGGTGCAAGGGCGGCCGCGCCCGGCAGATACCTATCCGCACAGCCGAGCAGCGCGAGGTTCTGTCCGAGTGCCATCAGCTGGTCGGGACCGGCTCGTTGATCCCGCCCGAGCGCACCTACATCCAGCAGCGGCGTGTGTATGAGCGCCACGCCGCCCGGGCCGGGCTGTCCAAGCTGCACGGGCTGCGCCACGCCTACGCCCAGACCCGGTATGAGCAGCTGACCGGCTGGAGCGCACCTGCGTGCGGCGGACCCGGCTCAGACCGGCTGAGCGCCGACCAGCGCGAACACGACCGTCGCGCCCGACTTCAGATAAGCCGGGAGCTGGGGCATGAGCGCGAGCAGATCACCGCCGTCTACCTGGGGCGATAGCCATGGCCAAGCACCTAAAGCCCGCCCAGCTGCCCGGAGGAGATCCTGACCCCACCGGCGCGATGGTCGGGAAGCTCGCGCTCATCCTCTCCGTCTTCACCCTGATGCTCCTTGACATCGGGCAGGTGGCGGGCGGGATCGTATTCGGGCTGATGGCGCTCATCTGCCTGTGCTTCTGGCGACCCAGCCTGCTCTCAGCAGCCGTCGAGTCTCTCCGGGCTGGCACAGCCTCAGAGCCTCCTCCGGCGCCGCTTTCGGCACAAGAGCTGCGGAGCCTCGCGCTCACTGCGGGCGGCGGCTGCTACCTCGCCGGCGACCACCGCGGCCACTGGTACTTCGCCCCAGCCAGCTCAGCCGTCCTCGTTCTGGCCGGGCCACGAGCCGGAAAGACCTCCTGCGTGGTGATCCCCGCGCTGAGCGCCCACCCCGGCCCCGCCGTGGCCACATCCACTAAGACCGAGGTCCTCGACGCCACCCTCCAGTCCCGACGCACTCTGGGAGCCGTCTGGTTCTTCGATCTCGACGGCCACGGCGCGCCGCCCGGCACCCAGCAGCTGCGCTGGTCCCCGGTCACCCGCGCCGCCGACTGGCAGCAAGCCCAGCTCCTGGCCGAGGCCATGACCGGCGCCAGTACCATCGACGCCGACGGGGCGCACTGGTCAGAGCGCGCCAGCGCACTGATCGCCTGCTGCCTTCACGCCGCCGCCCTCTCCCACCAGGGGATGCGAGAGCTCACAGGCTGGATCCTTCGCCACGACACCGACTCCCCCCTAGCCGAGCTAGCACCCCAAGCACTCGCCTCAGACGTCCTACTTGGGATCAAGCACACCGCCGACCGAGAGCGCTCAGGGATCTTCTCAACCGCCGCTCGCGTCCTACGCGCCTATCGCTCAGAGGTCGCCCTGGCGGCCACGGAGGACCCCAACTTCGACGCAGAGCGGTTCGTTGCCTCCCGCGACACGATCTACATCGCAGCGCCCGCCCAGCACCAGGCGCTCCTCGCCCCGATCGTGGTCGGCGCGCTAGCCGAGATCCGCCAAGCCACCTACCGCCACACCGCCAGACACGGTCCGCCCCAGGCGCCTGTCCTTTTCATGCTCGATGAGTGCGCCAACATCGCCCCCATCCCCGACCTCCCAGCCATGCTCTCAGAAGCCGGCGGCCAAGGCCTCCAAACCGTGGTAGTGCTCCAAGACATGAGCCAGGCCCGCCGACGCTGGCCCCAAGAAGCCGACGGGATGCTCTCCCTCTTCGGCGCCCGCGTCATCCTCTCAGGGATCGCAGACACAAAAACCCTCCAACAGCTCTCCCTGCTCTGCGGAGACTGGGACCGCCCCATCCAAACCATCACCCACCAACAACCCAACACCCTCCTCAACACCAGCCGCTCCCCAGCCAGCACCAGCCAAAGCTGGACCACACGACGCGAACGCCGCCTCCCCCCCGACCAAATCGCCCAGCTTCCCCGAGGCCAAGCCCTCGTAATGATCGGGCCCCGCTGGTCGCTTCTCCCCACCCTCCCCCACCACCAACACCCCGCATTCACCAACCTCCCATCCAAAGCAACACCAAGCCGACCTTGAACCGCTCCGGCCAGGCGGCAAGATGGCCCCCGCCTCCAAGATCCCCATCAAGCCCAGTGCCATGCCCTCCCCCTTCAGAGCAAGAGACTCGCGGTTAAGCACGGCACGGACGCCGCTCTTAACCGCGAGTACTCGCGTCGCGGCGTCCGACACCGAGGCAACCAAACACCACAACCGCGACGCGAAACAAACCAGCCGGACGAGCCCACAACCACGGCCGAAAAGAAAACCCACCCCTCGACAAAGCACACGACCCACGGCCCAGTTCACGCGAGAGGAGCGGTGCTCCACTGAGCGGGCGGCTGCTTCCGCAGAGACGAGCTAATAAGCGGTCTGCTCAGGGCGGCTCTTTCCGCGTGGTGGGCACCGTGCTCGTAACGCCCGGCCACGGATCGTGGGCGGGCACTTTCGTTTATGCCCGGTCCGGCGGTAGCGATGTGGGTATGTTTCCGATAACGGCTGGATGGGGCGAGTGTCCGCTCGCCTCCTACGTTTCGCTGCTGGCGGCACGGCGTGCGTGTCCGTTATCGCCAGGTTGTCCGCTACGCCAGGGCTCCCCACCATGCCAATGCCGCGGTTGCCGTAAGGAGCACGGGAGCGGGATGATGGATCAGCGAACGCGGCGACTGGGCGCGCGCTGCTCCGAGCGCGACCGTAAGCGCCGCGAAGGCGGTGCACGCGATCGCGGCCGCCATCCCGAGGGCACGACGCGAATCGCCGTGAAGCGCTGTTCCTGCCAGCGCGAGCCTGTCCGCCGACGACGAGGAAGGCGACAGTCGTCATGTGCCATGTGACCTGGATTATGGCTTGGGTTGTGCGGAGACCTCCGAAGCGACTTGAGGGCAGCGTTTCGGGTCCGAGCCTTCTCACAGGCGCGCAATGGCTGCCGGAGCTTGGCGGGGGGGTAATCATCAGGGCGATGGTTCTGAGCCGCGCGACTCGGCGTGGTGTTGGCGCTGGCCCTAGCGTGTGGGGCGACGCACTCGGCAGGAGTCGAGCGCGGTCACCTAACAACCCCCTTACCAGGCCGGCTACGGCACCAGTTCCCCCGCGTGCCGAGATCGTCAGGCCCGCCTGTCCGGCGCGGGCGGCGAAGAGGTCTCCGAAACGCCAGCACTTTCGCTTTGAGGCGGCACTCAGCAGAGCACCTGAATTGGAGCAACGGCGGGCGCGGATGGTTGTCCGAGGCCAATCTGATTGGGACGCGACGCGAGGGCCCCCGCCAAAGGCTGACCGATCGTGAACCGCAGGCTCGTGCTGGGTCGACCCCGGCGGCACTATGGTCGAGCAGGGCAGACTGGACTCACGCCAAGGGCCATGACTGACTCGGCGGGCTGCACATTGACACTCCGGTCCCTCGACGAGTACCTTACAGCCGCAGACATCTGTCGCCGTTGTCCGACTTAGCAACTCCACAAGCCAAAGGCGTGCAGTTTTCCCCTCTCATAACGCGTGGTGCCCAGGTATACCTACGTCCGGTAACACCCGAAGATTACGGGGCGTTACGGATGGCCGACCTAAGCCCACAGCTGGGCGTACGTTGGCGCTTCCGAGGCGCGACACCTACTCTTGAGCAATGGGCGCAAGCTAACCAAGGCACACTCGCCGAATTCCTTGTCCTCTCGACTTCGAAAAACCAAGTGCTCGGGTTCGTCGCTGCGTACCAGCAAAGCTTTCAAGATCAGCACGCTTATGTTGGTGTCACCTCCCTCGGTTTGAAGTCGCGCTCGCCGTTACTTATGTTCGGCGCAGCGCTGTTCCTGGAGTATGTGTTTCGAGGGTGGAGCTTCCGCAAATTGTACTTCGAGCTTCCTGAGTTCAATTTAGCCCAGTTCTCCCGTGGTGTTAATCGCCTCTTTGTTGAGGAGGGGCGCTTGCGAGAACACCTCTACTACGACGGTAGGTTCTGGGACAAGGTGATTCTCGCCCTGTACCGCACCACGTGGGAGGCCCAATCGAAACGAATTCTGCAAGCCGCGATGACGCCATCTCGTCGCACGGCCGTCGTCCAAGTCAAATCACGGTCATGAGGGTTTTTGGTGCCGGACGGTGCTGATCCTCAACCGGACGCGGACGGCTGGGCTGCGTTCATCCAAATCCTCGGTGAGCTCTCTGAAGTATCCATTGAGGGCATCGGACGCGAAACGAAATTGGTCCAGGATCTGGGTTTGGACTCCCTGGCACTACTTGAATTGATTGTTTTCCTTCTCGTTGATTTGGGCGTGGAATTCTTACCTGACGAGCTCTGGGAGGCAGATTGGACAACCGTCTCCGTGGGGGCGCTCTACGACGCATGCATCAATCAGGAGCCGAGGTGGACCCTTCGTTGGCGGTCGCCTGCCCCGGGTTAGATGACGGCCGCGGATTGTGGGAGCCTCTCTGGCGAGACTCAGCTCCTCGGCCGATCTTGCGAGCGTGGGACGGCGGGCGATATGAAGAGTTTTCATGGGCACGGTGGCGAGCCACCGCATTTTCCTTTGCCGGCGGACTCCAAAAGCTTGGTATTAACCGAGGCGACCGCGTTGCCTGTTTGTTTGACAACTCACCGGGCTGTTGTGTCGCGATTCTCGGTAGTTGGTTCGCGGGCGCGGTCATTCTTTCTTTGCCCATGCCAGCCAGAGGAATGGCGCATCGAGAACTACCGCGCGCTCCTTCAAAGGATCATTCGTAGGACGGAGCCCTCAATGGTTCTCTGCGGCGGTCGACTTCGCTCAATGGTTTCGGATTTGGACGCTCGATGCTTCGCATATGAGGACATCCCGACGACCTGCTTCGACTCACCGGAGCTTGCCGCCGACGCCGATGTCGTCTTCGTTCAGTTTTCCTCGGGCACCACTAGCGAGCCCCGTGGCTGCATGCTTACCGCGGGGGCGATCGCGGGGCAGCTCAGAGCTCTCACCCAGTCCCTTTGTCCTGATCCTGAGGCTGATACCAGCGTAATTTGGCTTCCCCTGTCCCATGACATGGGCCTATTCGGCTGTTTACTTTATGCCTACTGGGCGGGGCACTCAGTTGTGATCGGCACGCCTGAACGTTTTCTCACGGCGCCTGCCACCTGGCTGCAGGATTGCGCGCACTACCAAGCCACGATGAGTGCGACCCCTGCCTTCGCGCTGGAACTAGTGGCGCGTCTCACGCGCCCCCACGGCCTGGAGTCGTTCCCGATGCGCGCCATGGTCATAGGAGGGGATCACGTTCCGGCTCGCACCCTGAACACTACTGTTCAACAACTCGGCGGATTGGGATTTGGCTTTGCTTCGCTCGTGCCAGCCTACGGACTCGCCGAAGCCGTTCTCGCAGTTACCATGCGACCCCTGAACGCTGACCTACAGATCCTTACCGTCGACCGAAGCTCGCTAAGTAACGGGCAAGTGTTGCCCAAGTCCGACGACGCAGATAGCGAAGCGGGAGTGGACGTTGTCTCGGTAGGTGTACCGGTACCCGGCACGCGCCTCTACATACAAGGAAGCACGGACGTCGGGGAAATCATTGTCCGCAGCGGCAGCCAATCTGTCGGCTACCTCGACGATCCTGTCGCTACGGCGGCCCGGTTTGGCCCAGAGGGCATTCACACTGGAGACCTGGGATTCATCCATCGCGGCCAGCTTTTTGTCACTGGCCGCATGGACGACCTCATGTCGATTGGGGGCCGGAATGTATACGCGCGTGACATTGAGGGTTCACTTACCGGGACGGCTGGCGTTCGCCGAGGCGGGATCGCTGTTGTCGACGTGGATGGCCGGCTGGTAGTGCTCGTTGAGCGCGCAGACCAAAGCGTTTCCAGATCGGCCATTACACGCGAGGTTCGCAGCCGCGCCAGGGCCGCCGCAGGTGTCCATATCGATCGGTGCATTTTGCTCGAAAGAGGGGCACTCCCGAAGACGCCCTCCGGCAAGCTGCAGCGCCACCGGTGCCGGCTGATAGCGCTCGACCGCAGTTGACGACGCTGGTGCCCCCCGCCGGGGTCACCAGCGGTCTAGCTGTAGTTCCTGAGTAGGTTGGTCCATCCGGGCCCCCTTGGAGGCTGAGAGCTGCCAAGCCACTCAGTCCAAGGAGGACACCGGATGAAGCTTCACGCTAACGCTGCTCTCAGTCTGAAAGGCCGTCGGGAGTTGTGCCGTCGCGTGGTGGAGGGGGAGCGGACGTCGAGCGAGGCGGCCGAGGCCGCCGAGATCAGCGTCCGCTGTGCCCGCAAGTGGGTAGGTCGCGATCGGGCCGAAGGCGAGCCCGGACTGCTTGATCGTTCTTCGGCGCCGTGGTCGATTCCTCATCGCACCAGCGAGCAGCGGATCCAGGCGATCGCGCTGCTCAGGCGGTTGCGTTTCACCGGCCCAGAGATCGCCGAGTGCTTGGGAATGGCGCTCTCGTCGGTGTCAGGGGTCCTGACCACGATCGGGATGGGCAAGCTCGGTCGGCTCGGCCTTGAGCCCGCTGTGCGCTATGAGCGAGCTCGTCCTGGCGAGCTGATCCACATCGACGTCAAGAAGCTCGGGCGGATCATCCAGCCTGGCCATCGCTCACCGGCAAGCGCAAGCAGAGCGCTACGACGTATACGCCTGACGGACGCCGGATCGGAGACGCCGGCTGGGAGTACGTCCACATCGCGATCGATGACTGCACCCGCTTGGCCTACGCCGAGGTCCTGGGCGACGAGAAGGCAGTCACTGTCGTGGCATTCCTCAGACGAGCCGTTGCTTTCTTCGGCCGCCACGGGATCACCGTGGAGCAGCTGCTCACAGACAACGGCAGCGGATATCGCTCGCTCGTTCACGCAATCGCCTGCCGCACCCTCGCGATCCGCCACCTCCGCACGCGCCCCCACCGCCCCCAGACCAACGGCAAGGCAGAGCGGTTCATCCGCACCCTGCTCGGCGGCTGGGCCTACGGTGCCCTCTACCGCAATAGCCGCGAACGCAACGCCGCCCTTGACGGCTGGCTCTGGTACTACAACCATCAACGAAAACACTCAGCGCTCGGCCACCAACCCCCGATCGCCCGCCTCAGCGAGCGAACCAACCTACTCGGGACTTACACCTAGCCCCCCATCATCGGCCCAACCCAGTTCCCTGCGGGGTCGATCAACTCCCAATTTCCCCCAAGCCCGTTTGTCTGGCCTGGCCGCTTGTCCCCGGTATATCGAAACAAGCGTTGGCCGTAATACGCGACCTGATGCTTACCATTAGCTAGTCGTCTGGTTCCTAAATGGGCTGATCGGATCCCGGAATGCGCGGCCGCGACGACCCGAGAACCAGCGAACAACGGCGGAAAGCCCTGGAGCCGGACACCTTTTCCGTCGCAGTTGTAGATCGGCCCGGTACGTCCGCTTCGCCCGGTGTACACGCAGTACACGTACAGGCTGAGCCCGTGAGAGTTCGCGACCATCCGACCAAAATGCGTGTGGTGGGTGCGAATAACCGTCGCGCCGCTCCCGGCAGCGAGCGACGCGCCCGCGAAGAGGAGCGCTGCCAGCATTAGCGAGACGAGAGCGGAAAGCGACATGGCTCTCCGGCCTGGCCCTGCACCCACCGCCATCCTCGCGCGCCGCCGCATTTCGGTGATCGGCAATATCCCTCGACACCGGAGCCCGCGCCCGCCCGGCGGCGTCGCCGGGGCGCTCTGGTTCGACCGCCAACGGAAGACCATCCGGACTGGCAAGCCAACTAGCCCTGTCCTGCCACCAGAAGTTCCAGGCTGCCCATGGTGAATCCTCACCTCCCCCTCCTCATCTGGTCGCCGAAGACACGCCAACGGCGGTTGCCAGCCGCCTATGCCAGCCGGCGCCAGGTTGGCATCGTAAGTGGCTACCGGTACGCGGGCCCGCCCGCGGCACCCTGACCTACCCGTTCCCGCAGGCATCGTGATTTACCGTAAAGCTTCCGTTCGTGCCCACGTCTCCAGGGGAATCTGCCAACTTTGCCCCAGCAGCGGTAGCTCCACCGGACCAAGACCAAGGGCCAAAATACGGAAAAGAATCATACGGACTGTTCGCATTGAAGTAATCGAACATTGTCACGTTGTGCCGTGCAATGCCGTCTTGGGGATCGTTGAACTGATCTTGGTATTGGTCAAGCGTTACTCCGTTAGCAGCGGTCCGCGTAAACGTAATCGGGCTGAACCTCTGCAGTGACTCCATGAGTCCGGAAGCCCCTATTACCGATCGTTCGACAACCGTCTCTGCGCTGTTCCCAGTGTAAATCTTACCTGGATCGTTCCCACCCTCCTGTCCTTGCCACGGATACTGCCAACTTACGTAATTTGGCGTAGCGCCGGCTTGCTCTTTGGTGACGTCTTTTACCCAACCCGAGTAGTAATCCGCAAACCCGCCCGACGGCGGGTTGTACTGTACATAGGCCTGCGCCACGTCGCCGTGGGCCATGCCCATATTGAGGTCGTACGCACTGCTCTGCCCGGGAACAACCTCCTCCCATGCCTCCTGAGCCGCGGGAAAATCCCCGTGGCTCGTCCCGTCTTGACCAATGTAGGGAGGGTTGGATGTGTCCCCGCCGATCCCTGTCCAGATACTTGCGTCGGCGGAAGAGTTGCATGCGGTCAGGCCGTCGTTCGGTGGATAATCTGGTGATGTCCAGACTGCGGTACTCGATGTAAAGTGACCGGCGGGGCCACTTACTGTGTACCCCGCCCAATGACGACTAACATCATCGGTAGATAAATTCCCCCCTGCGTTCGCGACAGGTGCGCCCAGTAGGAAGGGAGGAGGTGTCGCCATTGAAAGCTTGGCCCAAAGCGCTACATCCTGAGCGTTAGGTGGCCGGGTAGGTAACCCAAACTCGTTAAGCTGGGCTGCGGTTGCCGTAGTGATGTCAAACCCCGGGGGGGGCACCTTGATGGCTAGGGCCCCGGCCGATCCAAGATCGTAGATGTAAGCGGAGCCGCCACCGGCAAGCGGTGTTTGCTCTACGAGTGGCGCCGTCTGGAAGCCGCATGCAGCTAGTGCGGTGGCTGAGTAGATATACGGGTTGTACTGCGTTCCGCACGGAGGGGTACTGGTATCGGCGCCAACTGGGGTGGAAAATGCGGCCCGCGCGGAAGATGGAACCACAGCCAAAAGTCCTGCAACCGCGGGAAGCGCACGCACCGTGAGGGAGGGAAGGCCTTTCTTCAACTTGTCATACGCCCGCTAAAGATTTATGAGTGCCCACAATCGCCCCGAGCACGAACCGCGCACAGTCCGCGAATCAGTACCTAAGCTTAGGCGAGGATTCGGAAATAGTCAAGCTGCGCGCCGCCGGCACCTCCGCAGACTATGCGCACGGGCCCGACGCCAGAGAGCATGCCCGTCAACGACCTCTCGTGGGAGGATGAGAACGTCAACATCCCCGTCATCAGGCAGTGATGCGGGAGGGTGGTCCATCGGACGTGGTTCAACCATGTGACGGATCATCGCAGCCGCGGCGGACCCGCGGCCACCACGTTGGCCGACTGGCACCGCAGCCATAACCGGCTGCTGAACAACACTCTGGAGGAACTGGTCCAGGTGCAGATGAAATCCCTGTTCTCCGCGACGTATTTGCGTTGCGTGGTCTAGGTGTCGAACCAGGGTCGAAACACGGATCAGCTTCCGATCTTCTTTGCCGCGTTGTCGACCACTTTGGTCAGAGCTTGCTGCGAGAGGCCGAAGACCACCGCATAGCCGTATGCCACGTCGGAATTCACCTTGAGCCCGCTGATGATCCCGGACCGCACCAGGATGACGCCGAGGACTGCAGATACGGCCCCGGCGGGAACCTTGAGTGCTGCCTGGGCTGTGTTTACGGCGAACGGCGCGGTGAGGTGGGTGAGATTGCGCCACGTCAGCGCGGTCGTGAGGAGGCCGCAGCCCGCACCGACGAGCATGAACTTGAAGCCGCTCGACGTGATGGCCGCAAGTACCGGGCAATGACGGCCAGGCCGCTCCGTGAGGAGGATCAGGTTGTTGCGGAATGATCGCGCCTCGCTATGATCGTCTTCGGAGATTCGCACGTGCTCGTGGGCGCTCTTGATCTGCCGTCTTTCCTCTGACGACAGGTCCCCGGCTCTGGCTGCGACCTTCTTGATTTCCTCGAGCTGCGGATCGTGCGCCGGGTCGGGCGAGACGGCCGCGAGCCTTCGCCGCAGCCCGGGTAACTGCGCACCGATTTGCGGGGCTGGTTCCACGAGGAACAGGTCCTCGCGTGCGGTCTGGAGATGATTCCACGCGGTCTCGACCCCGTTGCCGGTCCACCAGTCGCGGACCGCTCTTAGCAAGTATGGCTTCCCGAGCGCGATCGCGCGCGCGTTGCCAATGTGGCTTCGCACCTGCGCGACTACCGCCGGCGTTGCCCCCTTTACATCAGCGGCGTCCAACGCTTCTAGCTCATCGGCGAGCCGGTCTGCCTGACGCAGGACTGCGGAACGCCAGTTGCTCGATCCCACTGGGACCGGCTCGCCCGCGTTGGCGGGTTGCTCTGTCACCGCCGTCAGTTCCTCCGCAGCACCGGCATTCCAGCACAAGTATCGCGTTCAGTCCGGCCAGATCGCGAATGTCGTGCGAGCGCCGTCACGCCATTGATTCCTCTCACGCGATCCGTAACGCATTCGCCAGCTGTGCTCATCATCGAAGCAGCCGTCCCCTCGCTCCGGCACGGGGCCGTCGCTTCCGCGTGCGGGCCGCGGCACGGCAGAGCGAGACAGCACAGCCTGCGCATTAGGCCTACCGGTTCCCACGCGCCCAGTTATGGCTGAGCTTCGGAACCCCGTATTCCTCGGTAATCCGGGCGTCGCTCTTCTGGACCAATCGGGCCCCCTGCGATGGACCAAAAGACCCGCAAATCATGGGGTTTTGTTACCAGCGGCTGGGAACGTGAGTCGGCTGGGTACCAGCGGGGTGCCAAACTCCGCCGCATGGTTCCCCTTTTCAGCGCGGTGGAACCGGCCGCCGGCATGTGGCGCGATTAGAAAGACCCGACGTTCCTTGACCTCGGGCTGGTCCATGCCGATTTAGCGTCTCATGGGGGAGTTTGTGCAAGGCAAGCGGCTACGGCTTCGGAGAGCGGATCGCTGCGGCGTCTGCTCTGCTGAGTTGGCTGTTGGTCAGGTGGCACTGTGGCATCGCGACACGCGGACGGTGACGTGCATCACGTGCGACAAGAGGATGATCCCCGCCGGTGACGGGGACCCGGGGTCCAGCGCACTTCGCGAATACGAGCGGCGTCATCAGCGCCGGGAAGACCATGCGAGGGAGGTGCTGGGCGGCTTGGGCGTCCTCCTCTCACGCGTGATCGATGAGCCCTCGAGCACGAAGGTGTGGCGCCAAGGGGCATCGGGCGAGGTGCGGACTGCGGCGAGACTGGCGAAGCATCTGGCTGGCAGTGGCGTCAGGCTTCTTCATGACCGACGGATCCCGGGCCACCGCCGGGCGAACATCGACCATGTCGCGGTCGGCCCGGGCGGCATAACCGTGATTGACAGCAAGATGCATCGCGGCCGCATCCGCGTGGAGCGGGTGGGCGGACTGTTCTCGCCGCGCCGATCGGCACTTCTCATCGAAGGTCGTGACAGGACGAGGCTGGTCGACGGGGTCGAGCGTCAGATCGAGTTCGTCCGCGCCGGGCTCGCTTGCCCGCATCTTCCGGAGATCCGGGGCGCCCTCTGTTTCGCGAATCCCGAGGGGCTGCCGCTGCTACGTCAGTTGTCCGTTCGGGACATCGTCATTGACGGCCCGAAGTCGATCGCGAGACTCGCCGCCCGCCCCGGAGAGTTGGCCCCTGACGAAATCGACACGATCTGGGCCGATCTAGGACGTCTATTTCCGCCGGCATAGCCAGCGGCCGGATCCACGTGGAGCAGCAGCAGCCGGTTCGACTGACGCAAGGACGGCTCCTCCCGCGTGGAGGCAGACGCCGTAGGGGTCGGCTGTCGGGCGACTGCTTTCTCTGAGCGCCAGGTTCGGAGCGGGACGATTGGAATGGCGAACAAAGCAGCCGTCCGTACGGACACCCGCAAGGCAAGTGCTCCCGCGTCTAACCGCTTACACGCGCTCGTTCGCCGATCGAGCGCCCCGCCGGCGGCGGGTCTCTGGTGAACCATGGAAGCGCCCATGCGCTGCAGCGCGTGGTCATCCGGTCCAACGCTCCGCGAGCGTCCGTGCGGCATTCCGCTCGCCAACGGCGACACATCGTCTGCGTGACGCACACGAGATGCTGTCGAATTCGTTGCCGAACCGCACGTTCGGAGTGGCCTGGCGTGCCCATGACCGGCCATCCCACCAAATCGCACCTGTTGTCTGCGACGCCGAACCGACCGCTAAACATCGGCCGTCTGTCCAGCACCACACGCCGTTTAGGGAGTCAACCGACGATGGGACCTTCTGGCGCTTCCACGATTGTCCGTTCCACATTTCTGCGAGCGGCTGCACGGGCGTGTTCTCGGTCCCGCCGATCGAACCGACCCCGATGCAGCGGCGGGTCGCCCAACACGAGATCGAAGAGAAACCGCCTATCCCGGCGCCGGAGGCCGGGATTGGGATCTTCTGAGCCGTCCAGGCACCGCCGTCAAGGAACTCCACGAGCAGGTGGCCACGAGTCCCAGCTGTGCCCCATGCGACACAGCGCGTAGACGACCAGCACGACACCCCCTCTAAGCCGGCATCTCGCACGCTCAAGCTATTGGTCCACGAGCGGCCGTTCCAAATCTCGGCGGTCGCGCCGTTCGTGTTCGAACCGGCGACCACACACCGGCGCTTTGACCAGCACCACACGCCCCCGAGCCCCCCGCCAGGTCGGGTTAGCGCTCGATCGACCGTCCATGACCGGCCGTTCCACACCTCACCGATCCGGCCGGTCCAGCTCTCGCCGACAGCAAAGCATCCGCGCGCCGACCAGCAGGACACGCTCGCGAGATTGTCGCCCTCCGATGGGGTCGGGGTCGATTGAAGTCGCCAGGTCCGTCCGTTCCAGGCCATCGCAAGCGTCTTGCCGTTACCGCGGTCGTTGAAACCAACCGCCGTACACCGGCTCGCAGACGAGCAGGAGAGACCGCGAAGGTAGTCGCGCCCGGACCGGTTCGGAGTCTTCTGAACGTGCCATCGGAGTGTGGCGGCGACAGCCGTCGCGCCGACCAGTGCAAGCGTGCCGAGTAGCGCAGCGAGATCGAGGGCAAGTCGTCTCACGGTGCGCTCCAGCGAACGCACAACTCTCGCGCCCGCATGGTGTCCGCACTAGCCCATGACATCGCATTCAGTATTGCGGCCCCAGACGGTCGGCGCAACACAAGGACGACGGCAAAGGCAATGGCGATGCGCACCCGGCCCGAACACCGCAGTGTGGCTCTCGCTTTGGGCCAACCGCAGCACTCTCGCGCCGCGCTGCAGGGAACCTCGCGAGTACGCGATCGCCGCCGGCTCGCGAATTTGTATGCCGGACCAACGAACCCGCGTCGCTACCTAGCCGGCGCCGACGACGCCATTCCTTCGGATTGGCGTTGTTCGTGACAGCGCCGTCTTATTGGCAGAGCCGCCGCGAACCGGTTGATCCTCGACGCGTCGGGGCTGACCACCGCAAGGAGCGCGATTTCATGTATGGAGGTCTTGGACGGGACGTCCGGCAGAGCCCGCTCGTCGCCACCAGCAGGGCAGCGACCGGGTGAGGGCCTCGACGGTCGCCGTCCGGCTCGGTGCTGGACGCAGTCCCCGTCGAGCTAGCGGGTAGCCGCCCCAAGGCGCAAGCGAACACCGCTCCGGGGTGACGCCCGGAATGATCGATGACCAGAAGGCGTAGGCTCACGGCGCTGCCTCCCGGAATGCGCAGAAAGGAGTTGCCAGATCGGCACGTCCGGGACGGCCCCCGTCGCGACAAACGAGCCGTCGGGACGGGCACCTGTGAGACGAGTGCTTTCGCGCGTGAATGCGCGACACACGCGGCGGTCGCCAACTCGATCGTAAGCCCACTGAGGGGACTGACTATCCCGAGTGGCGGGACGTGGCACGTCAGCACGCTCGTTGGGTACCGTCTGGGACGGTGCGTTCGTCGGGCAGGCTCTCGCAGGTGCAGTTGGCCTTTTGGACGGGCTTTGCCGACGACGTCGTGTCCGGCTATGGCTTTCCTCGCCGCAAGCCGGCGGCGAAGAACTGGTACTACCTTCCGATCGGCACCAGCCTGGCGAAGATCGTGCTTACGATCGACATGCGGGACGGCCGACTGGGCTGCAAGCTGGCGGTCGAGCCCTCACGCAACGCAGACGTGATCCGCGCTCACCTGGCTCGGAATCGTTCGGAGATCGAGGCCGAACTGGGGTTCGGCGATCTCGACTGGGGAGTGCCAACCGCAACCCGGATCTACCGGTACGGCAGAGCCGCACTCGACGACCCTCGCGACTGGCCTGGGGCCTATGCATGGCTGGGGAGAAGCGCAAAGCGTTTTAGGTCTGTCTTCGAGCCGTGGATCGAGAGGATCGCACTACCCGCGAACGAGGCAGGCGGACGGACAGCACCAACGCGACCCAGCGAGCGGCGAGCGCGACGCAAGGTTGTGTCCGAGCGCGACGAGGCACCAAAACCAACGCCGATGGCTACAGGGTCTCGCATGGACACGGCCTCCGTTCCTCCCGGCACGACCGTCGATGCCCTCATCCACGACCTCGCAAGGGAGCACAGGCTGCGCGTCCGCCCGGACGTGCGGGCAGGCGACCAAACCATCGGGCTCTACTCCGAGGAGCGGAAGCCGCTCTACCGGTACGCGTTCGTGCAATGGTGGCGATCACAGCTGGTCCAAGAGCTGGCTGCCTGGGTGCTACTGAACCCTGCACCCGGCGATACGGATGGCCGGCCACGGCCGGTCCTCGAGTACTGCCTGGACCGCACCCGGCGCTGGGGATACAGCGGGCTTGTGATCGTCAACCTGTTCGCCTACCGAACCCGCGATCCCGATGAGCTGAAGCGCGAGACCGCGATCGGGCCCGAGAATGATGTGGTCATCCGCGCACTGACTGCGGCCTGCGGGCTCACGGTCGCGGCTTGGGGCGACGGAGAAAAGTCTTGGCGGCGCGCGCGCGCCGCGGCGGTAGTGCGGATGCTCCGGGACCCCCAATGCCTGGAAGTCAAGGGCCAGGTCCTCACACGGTTTGGTCAGCCCCTACATCCGCTGTTCAAGCCTCGGAGTGCCCCCCGGGTGCCACTCCCGCGAGACGCTGTCACACGCAGCTAGCAGGCTCTCCATGCTGTACGAGAACACTGGCGGAGAGTGGGCGGCTGACAGCCAAGTCTCGACCCATCGCCGTTGCTCCGGCGAGAGGCTGTCGGAAAATCGGTGCCGTCTGGCCGGTTTAAGACACTTCCGGGATGGCTCTTAATTTCGTTGGTTGTGATCGTGGTCAGTTGTTGTTGATGCCGCCGTCGTTGACGGAGTGGCTGCCGGAGAATCACTTGGTGTGGACGATCTTGGGGGCGGTCGAGCAGATGGACTTGAACCGTTTCAACGAGGCGTATCGGCTTGGTGCTGCTGGTCGCGCTCCGTATGACCCGGCGGTGATGGTGGCGCTTTTGATGTACGCGTATGCGCGCGGGAACCGGTCGTCGCGGGGGATCGAGCGCTCGTGTTGGGAGGACGTCGCTTACAAGGTGATCACGGGCATGCGCACTCCGGATCATTCGACGATCGCGGAGTTCCGCCGCCGGCACCAGTCTGAGATCGAGGAGCTGTTCGACGACGTGCTCGGGCTCTGCCGGGAGGCTGGGCTGGTGTCGGTGGGGGTGATCACGATCGATGGGACGAAGATCAAGGCGAACGCGTCGATGGACCAGAACCGCTCGTATCGCGAGATCGTCACCGAGATTCTGCGCGAGGCGGAGGACATCGACCGGCGCGAGGACGAGCTCTATGGCGAGGCGCGCGGCGACGAGTTGCCCGGGCAGCTACGCACCCCCGAGGGCCGCCGGGCCGCGCTGGAGGAGGCCAAGCGGCGGATCGAGGAGCGCAAGGGGCGCGCGATCAGCGAGGAGCAGACCGGTGCTGAGGTGAAGGTGGATCCAGAGTTGGTGTTCGGTCGGGACAAGCGTCGTGGGGGGCGCCGCGAGTGGCCTCGGGTTGCCCGCCGCGAGCTCGAAAACCAGCGGGAGCGCGAGGCGCGGCCAATCCCGCAAGGTCGCGAGGACCGCCTGTTCCAGGCGCTCGGTCGGTTGGAGGAGAACCACCGGGTCGACCTGGCCGCCAACGAGGCCTACGAGCACTGGCGGGCGACCGCCCGTGACACGAAGGGACGCGTGCTGCGCGGCAACAGCAAGCCGTATGTGCCGCCGGAGCTGCCCGACGGGAAGATCAATCTCTCCGATCCGGACTCCAGGGTGATGCGCACCCAGGGCACTCCGCCCAGGCAGGCCTACAACGCGCAGACCGCGGTCAACGACAAACAGATCATCCTGGCCGCCGAGATCACGATCGACGCGGGCGACTTCGGGCACCTGGAACCAATGCTCGACACCACGCTCTCGCACCTGGAGCGCCACGGGGTCGGCGAGCAGCCCGGGGCGGTGCTCGCTGACGCCGGCTATTGGCACAACCGACAGATCCAGCAGGTCACCGACCGCGGGATCGAGGTGCTGATCCCGCCCGACGGCACGATGCGCGAGGGCCAACGCCCCGGCTGGGAGCACGGCTTCTACGAGGCGATGCGCTCAAAGCTCACCAGTGAGCGCGGCCGCAAGCTCTACGCACAACGAAAGATCACCGTCGAACCCGTCTACGGGCAGATCAAATACAACAGGCGGATCGACCGGTTCATGCGAAGAGGCAGAGCCTCCGCGCAGTCAGAATGGCGGCTGGTGGCAGCCACCCACAATCTCCTCAAGCTCCACAGCCACTGGATCGCCAACACCGCCTAACGAAGGCGGAAAGTCACTCAGACCGTGAACCGTTCCGCTGAGCCGCCGGCCAGCCGCGCTTTCCGCTCTCTCCGCATTTTCCGACGGCCTCGCGACGAAGCGGTCGTCCCAAATCGGCAAGCCAGCTACTTGCGCTTTCGCGACATCACGGTGCGTGAGTCCGGTCGAGGCGGTTTACTCGCTGCGGAATGTCAGTGGAAACCAGCGACCTCCGCGATGCTCCTCGTGGACCCGGCCTCTACGTGCTCTACGGCGGCGTGGACGCGTCGGAGTACGCAGCTATGTAGGCATCTCAAATCACCTGCGAGCTCGATTCGCGCAGCACTTCATCAGGCGCGATTCGAGCGTCGTCACCGGAACTTCGGCGGCTGGCCTGAATATCGAGCAGATCCGTGCGTTGAGTGGTGGGATGATCCATTGTTTGCGGACGAGAGCCGACCGGAGGCGGCCGAGCTGCTGGCCGATGCTCTGTTTCGACCAGCTCTACGCAGCCGCGGTCGCCCGACCAAGAGCGCAGCCGAGCTGGCCACGAACGAGGAATTCGCGAATGCGGTGGGGCAGCTGTTCGAAGCTGGTCCGGCGGGTCGAGTCGATATCCCAACACTTGCGCAGCTCGCCTATGAAACCCGCGACCTCGGAATCAGGGTCAGCGAGTTGGAAGCTCAGCTGCACCAGCTTCGCGACGACCTCGCTTGATGGGTGGGTTACCGCTCGACCAGGGCACGACGAGAACGCCTCAGGCCAATAATCCCGCCCCGTGGCGCGCAGCTGAATAGTCAGGGTCCGTGGATCCCGCCTCCCAGGAGACACGCCGGCAATTACTTCGGCCACAAAGCGCTCGTCCGAACGGGCACCGACCGGGGTTGTGGTTCGTGTCAAGCCGGGATGGGCGGACTGCGCGAGACGTCAGATTAGGCCATTTGCGATGCCCACCGTGAGAGTGAGTGTCGGAGTTCCGGCTGGTTCTGCGCAAAGCGTGCCGCGCGGAGTCCGTAGGCTCCAGATGGGCGCGGGAAGCCGAAGAGGCATCTCACACTTCATCGAGCTTGCCGCCGCGAGCCCGCCTCACGAATATCCCCCGCGTGGATCCAGATCGTCCCGTTGTGGCGGTCTGATCTAGCAAGTCAAGGGGCCACTGCTTGAGCCGATGTGCGGCGCGAATCGGTTCAGCTGCCTTCCGACGGATCGCTGCGCTCACAGGTTTGATGCTCTGCTGTTTCCGGCGCTGGCGATCGTCCCGCCCGCAACTTGCGCGCGGCAGTGAGAAGAGAGCCATTGTCGCCGCCATCCGGCGCGCGCACGAGATCGGGCTCTCCCAGAAAGCCTCCTGCGTGCGCGTGTATGTCTCCACGGTGAACCCCAGCTGGGCGACGATGCAGTTCATCTATGTTCATGGGTGCGAGAAACAAGACGCCAATGGGGTCGCCATCGTGCACCGGAGGCATGGCCGGTGGCGCTTCGTGACCGCGGGTAGCTCGTTCTCCTGCCCGATCCCCGGCCATAGCCCGCGCCGGGTGCAGAGAGATCTGAAGCTCACCTGTGTGAAGCGGTAGCCGCGCTGCGGCACCCCGGCCGCTGTGGCGCCGCCAACCCCGCGCCGGCCGCCAACCCAGCCCTTGCGCTGGCCGCAACTTCCAAGCAGGGGACCCTGCGTCGCCGGACCGCGGCTACCTGCGCTTTCGTTGCCGAACCGCACTCGGAGCTGACACAAACCATGGTGATTTAGTCGGGGGCAACCGCCACCTTCACGCGTTCGCCCTATTGAAGCACCCCAGGATTTTGGCTTGGAACGTTGCTTTCGCCATCCCCTGCCCGTAAGCTCTCGGGCGGGGCAGCGAGGGCAATCAACGGGGCGAGGCGCACGTTATATGAGACGAATACCAACGGGGCCAAGTGGAGACGGTCCGAGTCACTTCTACGATTCCCCCGCGCTGCAGTCGACGGAAATGGTGTCGAGCGGGCAGGTCAGCGACCCGAACTTCGTCTTCAACAGAGCCATCCGGGGCTAATGAGCCACGCGACAACTTTGCCCAGTCGCATGCTGGCTGCGAAGCCGGGGCGCAAAAGCATTGCGAACTTCAACTCTCAGTGAGATGACGTAGGAGCACTGTGGCGGCTCACCGCGCTCCACGCGTTGTATCAGTCACCCGGGCCCGCATGCGGCCGGTCGTCTGGAAAGCGCTGGCGGCGCTCGTCGCCGTACTGGCTGGGCTGTTCCTGGTCTCGCAGATGGTGCTCCCATCAATTGCTGCGCGGGATTTGGGACGGTCGCTTGCTCGTAACGGAACCAACGTTCATGTATCTGTTTCTGCCTTCCCCGCGGTTGAACTTCTGTTGGGCGAGGCTGACTCTGTCCATGTGTCGATTGGAAGTCTTCGAGCGAGTCGGCACCATGTAGGCACACTTCTGGCTCGCGCAGCCAACGTCGATGATCTTACGGCGCGCGTAGGGATGCTGGACGCCCACGGGCTTGTACTCAAGGACGTCGTGTTGCAGAAGCACGGCCAGGCCATCACTGCCTCGGCCGGCGTAACGGGGTCGGCGATTGCCGCCGTATTGCCGGTGAACCTCAACATCGCCGATCCCGAGTCTGGCTCGGGCGGACTCGTGGTGCGCGCACATATCCGCGTTCTCGGTCAGCAGATCAATGCCACGGCCGGTGTCGTAGCGGAGCACGGAAATATCGTTTTGCACCCCCTCGAGTCCGGGATAGCGAGCCTGTTGGACTCGATCGACATCACGCTGTTCCATAGCCCAATTGTCTGGGTTGACGGCGTAGCCGTGGCGGGGAGGGGCGGTACGTACAGGCTAACTGTGGCCGGGCACTACGTGTGATCCGTCGTGGGCCCAGGCGAAACTTAAAAGTCGGAACGCGTGCCTCGCACGCCAATCCCTGATTGCTTACCTGAGCGGTATGTGAACATCATCCTGGCCAGGTCACGGCGGCACCTGCTCGCTGGTCAGGCGCTCAAGCCATTCAATCGGCCACTCCTGCTCAGGTCGTCCGATATCCAAATGGACGGTTCCCGAGCTGAGGACGGCCGTCACCGTGCCGGATCGCCCGCAGAGGAAAGTCATGTCGGGCTGCCAGGACACCACATATCCTCCCGCGTCGAACACTGGCTGCGGATCGCGCGGTAGGCGCACGCTGTCGCCGACCCTCAGGAGGGGTCGTAGCCAATCGAGCGCCCACAAATTCATCCCGCGATCGACGTCCAGCCGCGCGGTCCGGTCCTCTTGCAGCGCGGTGACGACTGCGGCACTTCCGAGATAACTGGCCATCTCCTGGTGCCAGCGTGCCTGCTGGAACCTATTCTGGAAGCCCCACGGCGGATCGGCTGGCAAACGAACTCGGTCTCCCGTACGAAAGATCCAGGCAGAGCGAGCAATGCCGGCGAATGCCTTTTCTACGACCTCGCCGGCGGTGGCATAGGCGATGAACAAGATTGTGCTCAGCGTCGTGACCAGAATCCACAGTAACTGATCGTTTGCGGCTGCTACAGCATCGTTGAGTCCGTGGAGGATCGCGGCGATGGCCAACCCGATGAGAGCGATCTCGATTTCGCGCGGGTAGCGACGCTGAGCCGGCGGGATAAACCTGAGCCTCTGGACTGCGATGCCGATGAAATAGCCCGTCACACCGGCCCAACACGCGTGACTGATGGGATCAGAGATTAACCGCCAGGTGATCTGCACCGTATAGCTGTAGGCGCTATCTAGCGAATTGGGGCTGTTGAGCAGTTGAGGGACGTAAACGCTCACCAGATAATGGGCCTGCTCAGCGCAGCCGAAAGCCAGGCCAGAAATCGCGCCGAGGAAGAGGTATGACCGGGGAGAAAGATCCAGCCAAGTCCGGAGTCGGTCGCGTGCGACGAAATACGTGATGGCGAGCGCGCCCAGCAGAGGAACGAGCTTTGCAACTTCTTCCGGGAGAGCGACAGTCACGATGGCCGGAACTACGCTCGTGATGTTGCCATGGAGTCTGTTCTCAAGCCAGATCGCTAGCGGAACCTGGCTCATCAGCGCCAGCCCGACGATGAGCGCCGCATGCCAAGCGACCAACCGAGGTCGAATGATCAACCAGAGGACGATCAACCATGCTGCCCCGATGTACGCAGCGAACGCCCACCCGAGAGCCTTGAAGTCATACGAAGGGGAGTGAGGGGTCGCTGGGAGGCCGGAGACATAAGCGAAGATGACCGCCGGCGCAGTCACGATGATGACGAACACGAGGGTGCTTCGCCGCCGGAGCGAGGGTGCTGCAAGCCACGCGCTGAACGGAACAGCGGCCCGCCAACTTACATGCCACCTCTCGTCCCCGCTGTCCGTGCGGCTGGGATCCATCGCGCCCTCAGGCCGCCCAGCTGACAGTCGGGACGGCGGAAGGTCCTCGGCTGTAATGATCAGCCGCCGGCTGTGGTCAGCCATTGCGCTTCCCGGAACACACGCCCGGCGACGACCACGACGCACGCGGCCCTGCTGTCGCATGAACTCGGTCTGAAATGCTGCCCATCACGGTGGCTCTCTGAGACCGCATCCCCGACGCTAGGGCCATAGTATGCAGCAGAAGGCCGGTCCCGGCAAAGACCTGAAACACGACGGGGCGGCGCCCAAGACCGTTGCCCGCGGTCGCGTCGCAGGGGGGCGGCGCGGCCAACAGCCTCACCTCATTCGCCTCCTTGCAGGGCGATAGGACCCACGCGGTTATTCGCCTAGTGGGGTATCCCCTTCGCTACCCCTGAGCGGTATCCTTTGACATGTGTGGGGCGGCGTTGAAAACAAGGTCTTCGGCTTCCGTTCGTGGCTTGTGGCAGCGGTTGCTGCGGTGCTCGGCTGGCTGCTGGCGACACTGCTGCTAATCGTTGGTGCTCGGCCGCTCGGGTGGGTGGTGCTTGGAGCCGCGGTATTCACGGTGGCAGCGGCGGCGCTGTACGCGCGGGCAAGGGCGCTGCGGCCTTCCGAGGTGGCCGCGTTCTCGTTCGCGGCCATGGTGCTGTCGTGGCCTGTCCTGGGCTTCGTGACGCTGCTCATCCTCAGTTGGGCTGGCGTCGCCAAGTGGGAGTGAGATGCGGTGAGGGCGCCCACTGAAGCTCGGCTGTTGCGCGGCGGCCGCGACTACCCGCGCAACTTCCCCGAGTTCCTGGACCGCTTCTCGACGGAGGCGGCCTGCGTCGCGTACTTGGAGCAGCTCCGGTGGGGCGACGGCTTCGTGTGCCCGCATTGTGGCGTGGTCGACGGCGGCTACTGGCGCATGCGCGACGGGTGGCGGCGCTGCGCGCTCTGCCGCAAGGAGTGCTCGGTCACGTCGGGCACCATCCTCCAGGGGACGCGCTACCCGCTCCAGACCTGGTTCCACGTCACCTGGTACGTGGTCGCCCAGAAGAACGGCGTAAGCGCCTTGGGATTGCAGCGCGTGCTGGGCTTTGGCTCCTACAAGACGGCCTGGGCGTGGATGCACAAGCTTCGCCGAGCGATGGTCGTCCCCGGCCGCGACCTGCTCGCCGGACCAGTCGAGGTTGACGAGACGTTCGTCGGCGGCGTGAAGAGCGGCGCCCGGGGGCGAGCGACTGGCGGCAAGGCCATCGTGGCCATCGCCGTGGAGGCGCGTGACAACGGACCCGGCCGAGTCCGCATGCGCCGCGTCAACGACACCAGCCAGAGGTCGCTGACGCCAGTGGTT
The DNA here is from genome assembly GCA_963838865.1 of uncultured Solirubrobacterales bacterium. Classification (GTDB taxonomy): domain Bacteria; phylum Actinomycetota; class Thermoleophilia; order Solirubrobacterales; family Solirubrobacteraceae; genus Palsa-465. The sequence goes on from CAWISN010000001.1 coordinate 545,877, forward strand.
GAGGACTTCGTCCAGCCGGGGTCGGAGGTCCAGACCGACGCCTGGGGCGGCTACAACGAACTCGACCGGATGCGCGCCTACTCGCACACCGTCACCAACCTCTCGACCTCCGGCGAGCCTGCACACGTCTCGATGCCGCACGTCCATCGGGTCGCCTCGCTGTTCAAGCGCTGGCTGCTCGGGACTCACCAGGGTGGCATCGCCTGGCAGCAGCTCGACTACTACATGGACGAGTTCACCTTCCGCTTCAACCGCCGGCATTCCCGCTACCGCGGTCTGCTCTTCTACCGGCTGATGGAAGGAGTCGTGGCCACGACCCCGAAGCCATACGCAGACCTCGTCACTGGTGTCCGCGCGGCGCGCGACGCGGCGCCAACCACCGTCACCAGGTGAAACTCCGCAGCCTCAGGCGCAGCCGGAAATCGGGGTACTGAAGGGGATACCCCACTTCGCCTAAAGATTCCCGTCGTAGACACCGTCGATCGTGTGGTCGGGATATACGGCGCAGAACAGTCGTACCGACCCGTACGCCACGAGGAGCGGGTACCGATCGTGGTGGGCGGCTTGCATGCGTGCAACAGCCGCGAGCCTAGTGGGCCTCGGTAGTTGCAGCCAGTGGGTGCAGGTGGGTACGCCCGACGTCAGCGCAGGCACCGATGAACTGGTGGTCGTCGCTCCCCGTGACGTCCTACTCGTTGGGGCGGACGGAGGTTGCCCGTTAGGGAGGGCAGCAGCGATCGTGATGACCTTCGCTGCTGAGATCAGCGGGCTCGCTTGTTCGACCGTGGCTTGGAACCACTTCGCCCATTCGCTTGGCGCAAGGACGGCTGCGACGATGCCGCTGGCGGTGCCATTGACGACGGCACGTCCCACTGCGTAGGTCACGTTCCAGCTCCGCTGGGCTTGGCAACCGAGCTGCCCGAGCCAGTTTTTGCCGACCACGCACTTCGCGTACTCGAAGTAGTCATCATCGAGTTCGGCGACAAGACCCGTGAAGGCGCCAACGACCGCCGCTGGCTTGCCGGGGAAGAACCCTGCGATGGTCGTCGCGATCGCGTAGAAGCCGTTGTCTGGCGCATGGGTCAGGGCGACCGTTCCGGCACCAGACCCCACCGGAAAAATGAGAGTGTCACCAGGTAGGAAGATTCCCGGGTTGCCACTCGCGTGCAGACGCTCGGCGTCGGCCGCGAGACCGTAGTCGATCTCCTTGCGCTGGGGCCTGCCCACATCGCCAGCCGTCGCTACTTCGAGCACGTAGTTGGTCGAGTCTTCGAGCGTCAGGTGTGAGCCGTCGAAGCAGGCGTTCACGGCGAAGTTGGCCGGGATGTTGGCCCGAGCGGTCGTCGAGTGGCACAGGGTAGGATCGACGCCAGCCTGCGCGTTGCACGCGGACGCGGAGAACGCGAGAGCGGACACCGCGAGGAGCAGGGTCAGCCGATCGGGAACCCGCATGCGCGCTGGAGGGTTCGCCCGACGCGCGTGAGCGCGTTCTGAAGCTTGGTGGCTTTGGAGAGGCCAACGGCCGCTACCGCGTCGATGGCGTTCGCCGCGCTCGTAATGGCTGGGCGGTCTCGCGCCGGCATTTGTGCTGACAGGCTCCGCAGTGATGCAGCGGCAGAACGTAATGCAGCCTGAGCGCTCGCGTCTTGCGGGTTCTTGGCCAGCGCGGTGAGCGCGCTGCTCATGCCGGTGAGCGACTTGTCACCGACGAGCTTCTTGCAATACGCTGGAGCTCCTGCGCGCGTCGTGGCTGCGACTCCGCCCGGGACCACGCCGTTTGTGCTGGCTAGTGCCGGACCAGCAACTCGATGCAGGGCGTGTCGAGCCGGGGGGGCCGTGCTTACCAGGAGGATGGCCACGACCGCTAGCGCCGCAAGCACGCCGACCGCCGCGGCATATCCGATCCACCCTGGGCGCGGCGAACCTCGACCCCTGTGTGTGGCGGTATGGCGCCCATGTCCACCAACCCCGGCCACACGCCTTCCCGAGCCTGTCTGCGCAAGCAGTACTAGCTCATCGCCTTGCCAGCGAAACACGCCCTCGGTGCCGGCATGAGGATCAATGACGTAGGCGATCTGGCGCCTGTCGGCAAAGAAGTTCCCGTGAATGAACCGGTCATATTCCGACAGAAAGATTCCAAACCCAGGATGACTGTGATACCACCCAACGATCTGCTGTTCGGGAAAATCTCGCTCGAGTGTGTGATGGATGCTCGCCCACGCATCGTGAGTAAACGTGACACTCGCCCTTTGTCCATCGGCCTCAAGCGCGGCAATTGAGCCCGTCACGACCGGCAACGCAGAATCGCCCAAGCGCCCGATCAGTACTCCCCCTACCTCGCGATCATCGTTCTCGAACACGTGAGCGTAGATCGCCTTTCGCACCTGGCTACTCAGGCCCGGAACGCTCATTGGCTCTGGCCGTTCATCAAGGCCGCGAACGGATCTAGGGCACCCTCGACAACGAAGTGGTGCCGAGTAAGGCCTACGCGCGCCGTCACGACATCGAACCGAGGGAGGTCGAGCGCGTACGGCGTTAGAGCGAGCAGCTCATCGTCGACGGCGGAGATGCTGTGGGTGAGTTGGGGCGATCGGTCAGCCCCGCATACGCTGCACGCCACGTCCCCCACATGGAGCCGGTCCAGAGCTTTATGCACGACTTCAGTGCTCTCGCAAGCTGAGCAATCGAAACGCACCACAATTTCCCTCTCAAGATCGAGCACCGGATCGGCAAGACCTCGCTGAGCTTCCGCCAGGAGATCTCGAAAAGTCGCATCGGGATCCACCGGGATAGCGTGCTCTAGGTCATAGCTGTCATGGCTCAGACAGTCGTCCCGCACCGGATAACGGACGACGTACGAATCGTGCGTCAGCCCGTTGTACGCGAAGCCGTGCCCTGCGAAGGTTGCAGCTAGCCGGTCTCGATGTAGCAGTTTGATTGCCTCCTGTGCCTGCATCCCTGCGACAACGCTTGCGGTAGTTACGGTAGTTGGAACCCTCCCCTCCAGCATCTGTTGCCGGGTGAGAAGAGCACACGACTTCCGCGCCGCTAGCAGCTCGTGGTCGCGGCGGTTCATCGTGCACTCGTAGCAGGCACTAGTCGGCGGGACGAACACTCGCACGGTTCCGAGTAGACCCTCGATCGCACCATCGATCCAGGGAGTACCGGTCTTCCAACAACATTGGTTGATGTGAAGACGGGCCTCCCGGTTGTCAAGTCCACCGAGAACGAGGTCCGCCGCGGCGAATACGTTCAGGCCGATGTCAACGCGTACATCCCCAACCAGCGCCGCGACCTTTACGTCCCCGTTCAACTTGCGGGCTCGAGTTGCAGCGACAGACGCCTTCGGGAGGCCTTCATCCTCCTCCCGAAAGAGGACGCAACGCGAAAGGTTGGAGTTCTCCACCCGGTCCATGTCGACGACTAAGACGTTGCCCACGCCCAGCAGGACAAGGTTCTTGAGGAGCTCGTTTCCGAGAGCCCCTGCCCCAATGACTAAGACTCGTGCCTGGGCGAGCCGCGCCTGCTCCCACCAGGAAATGAGTTCTTGCCGGTGGTATCGCCCGTCGTCGGCCGGAACTTCGAGGCGGAGACGAGGCTGGCTCACTCGCCTTCCTACCCGGCTGTGATCTCGGCGACCAAGCGCAAGACGTCTCCGTCACTGACTCCCGCCGCTTGTAGTGTTTCATCGTCGGCTATCTGGCGGCCGGTCTGCTTGTGATGGAACTTGTAGGACAGGGGCTGACCGTCCGGTCCTACGGAAGGAAGTTCCATCAGCTCGACCAGACGGGCGATGATGCGCCCGCTCGCGACGGAAGCAGGCACCGAGGCCTCTTCGGTCTTATTGCCGGTGGCGTCAACAACAACGATGTCCACGAATACCTAACCTCCTCAGAGAGTTTGTTACCGGCGCGGCACGATCAAGAAGTAACCGAACGTTCGGAATATAGAATCGCCATCTGTCCGAGACTGATGGTGTCCCCCGAGCGCAGCCGATGATGGGCGACTGGTGCCCCGTTCACAGCGATTGCGCAGTTGTCATAAGCCTGGAGAATTCGGCTCTGACGCCTGCCTTCCGTCACGGTTCGTACAGCGGCATGAAATGGCTGAATTGTCGAATCCTTGATCAACGTCATATCGCACTTGGGCGAGCTCCCAAGCGTGTACTCATTCCCGTACAGGATGAACTCCTTGCCTGCCATCGGGCCTCCCGTAATTTGCATCCATGCGTCGCGCCGAGCCGTCTCGACGAAACCGATTGCTGCTCCAATCGCTATGCCGATGACGATCAGACCCACAAACCGGGCCCACGTATCGGACGAAATGTTGAAGCTTGCCCAGTGAAAGACCAGGCCCCCGAGCGCCCCTCCGATACCACCGCCAATGAGGCCATTGATTAGCTTCTCACGCCCTTTAATGCCGCCGGCAACCGCGACGCCCATGCCTAGTCCAAAGAGACCCCACGCCAGCGCGCGCGTAAGGTAGAGCTTCGTGTTCGACGAGATGTGTTCGAGGTCCGTGAAGGTATTTAGACCACGAAGAATCTGCAAGACGAAGTGTCGGTAGACGATCTGAGCGACGAAACCGGCAGCAAATGCCAAACCAAAACCCCATGGAGCGGCTCGGCGAGCTGCTATGCGCACCCCCTGCCAGTTCCGGCTCAGGATATGTTCCCAGCCGGAATAGACCAAGGCAAAGAAAAGCCCCACCCCGCCCGTGTACGCACCGGCAGCGACATCCTGTCCGAACGAGCTCGTGGCGCTCCAAAGTCCAAAACCGGTTATCTCGCAGATAGCCCAGCCGACCGCGATGCCACAGACCGCGGCGACGAGATTTCGACCCTGAACGGTCTGTAGAAATTGCGCCGAACCCGCGGGCGCTCTACTAGACGGTGAAACCGACCGCGGAGTCGCACCGATGCCTTCGACTGTTGGGAAGCTTTGTGCCGCTTGACTCTGAGCCGCGTTCATAGGTGCATCAGCTGATGCTGGCGCCCCTGGAGGGGCAGGCTCTTTGAGATCATCTTCCGAAATGACGAGCCTCTTGCGGCTGCCCTCCGGCATCTCATCCGCTCCTTCGCAAGCTGACCGCGAACTCTTCCTCTGGCGCGTGCTCGGGAAGATCGTCTTCCAGCACGACAGGTAAGGGACGTCGTCGGTCAGTGGGCGGTTCACCGCCATCGGGCGCCGAATCCGAGTTTCTACGTCCGCCTAACAGCACATCCACTTCGGGCGCCGTCAGAGCGACGCTTCCGATGGGAAACACGTCCGGATGCTGTTGAGCCCAGCGCGCGGCCAGCGCGTCGAGAGGGCTCGCAGGGTTGTACACCCTGAACTGGATCATGTCCGCCATCTTCGCGATCGTGTCGACTAAGGGCTGACCAGCCGCCCAATAATCCTGAATGCAGTAGTAGTCCTTGATGTTCGGGTGGAAAATGGGCGTCAGAGGCAGGCACAGCGGCTTCTCGCGTGGGTAATCGAGCGGGAGTCGGATTTCCACCACATGATGATCAGCCGCGACAGGTTGATCACCCTCGAGTCGCAAGCCTCGAACGCGGTACGTGACTCGGTACGCCTCCGGCGGCCGATTTGGCCCGAGCGGTGCAACGTGCACATGGGGATGCCCGGAAAACTCCGCCCTGATCGATTCGAAGTCGGCGGCAAGCCGCCGTAAGCGCGGAGCGCTCACGCAGCACCCGTCCGATTGATATCGATCACCCCCACAGCAGCAGCCCTCTGTGGCGAGAGCATAGCGTGCGCGACCTGCATCGTGGATAATCAAGCGTCCGCGGTTGGGCGGGCACAGCGATCAAAGCGTACACGCAAAGATTGAGGGGCAGTTGAGGTGCGCGACGAGCTCGAAATCAGCCTACGGCAGCGCGGCGACGATGCTGTCCGGCTCCGTCGTGACGAGGACCAGATCCAGCTCCGACGGGCTGCGATCCTCTCCGGCGATCGCCGCGTAGCTGTCCCACCAGCGGGACTCTTGATTGGCCGGGACGCCAAGTGCGACTTACAGCTAGTTAGCGGACTCGTTGCGGCGAAGCACGCGCGCATTCGCATCGATGGAGCCCGCGCGACAGTGACCGACCTGGGATCCAAAACCGGCACCTACGTCAACGGCGAGCACTTTCTCAACACAGCCCGGCCGTTGCGCGGTGGCGACAGCATCGCTATCGGCGACGAGGTCCTGTACTTCGTAACGACACAGGGCGACGCTCTTCCGCCAATTGAAGTGCCGATGCCGCATTCGCAGCTGCGGATGGACCGGGCGGAGCTCCGTCTCGGACGAGACGCAGCAAACGACGTCGTTCTTGACCATCCGACCGTCTCTGCGTTCCATGCTGAGATCGTGGCCGGGGAGGGCGGGGCATGGATAAAGAACCTCTCACACGGAGGAACAGGTCTTCGGATCAACGGGCGCCTTGTGTCGCGGAGCTTTCTGGCCACCGGAGACGAAATTGCCATCGGGCCTTTTCGCCTGGTCTTCGACGGCGAGCTTCTGCAGCAGCGAACCCCGGACCGGGGCCTGCGACTGGATGCCGAGCGCATCACCTTCGACGTGGGAGCGAAGACAATCCTGCAGCCAACTTCGTTGGCCATCGTGCAGGGCGAGCTGGCAGCCATCATCGGCCCGAGCGGCGCGGGCAAAAGCACTCTGCTCAAACTTCTCTGTGGGGTCAATTTGCCTACTTCGGGGCGTATTACGCTCGATGGCGAGCCTGTGCGCTCGCGGACTGCCGACATCGGGTACGTCCCCCAGGACGAAATCGTGCATCCGCTATTGACCGTGCGCGAGGCGCTCGACTACGCGGCCGAGCTCCGCCTCCCGCTTGACACGAGTGCGGACGACCGCACTGTCGCGGTTAGCAGGGTTATGGAGGAGGTCGGGCTAACCCCGCACGCAGATACCCGGATTGCCGACCTGTCGGGAGGTCAGCGCAAACGTGCCGGGGTTGCGACCGAGCTGATCAGCCAGCCAGGGCTCCTCGTCCTGGATGAGCCGACGACAGGCTTGGATCCCGGGCTTGAGCAGCGGTTAATGCTGCTCTTCCAGAGCCTAGCCCACGCCGGACGGTCCGTTCTGGTGGCGACACACGCAACCCGGAGCTTACGGCTTTGCGACAAGGTGATCGTGATGGCGGAAGGTGGCTATCTATCCTTCGCCGGCTCGCCGGACGACGCCCTCGCGTTTTTCGGTGTGGAGCATTTTGACGATCTATACATGGCCCTCGACGGCGCTCAAGGCAAGACATGGTCCGACAAGTTTGGTGAAACCACGCGTCGCCGCCTCGACGTCATCGTCCCACCCGATACTCCGCGCCGGGCCCAGCCGCTCCGTCCGATCTTGCCTCAGATATCGACGTTAGTGCGCCGACGCGTCACCACACTGTCCCGGGATACGCGCAATCTGTGGATCCTAGGAATACAGGTGCCCATCTTCGGCCTGCTCTTGGCAGTGCTTTTCACAACCCACGTGTTTGCCGACACCCCAGGGCAGCCGATGTTTGCCGGCTTGACTGCACAGCTTCTCTTCCTCGTTATAACGGTCGCTCTATGGTTTGGTTGCCTGGCGTCAGCTCGCGAAATCGTGAAGGAGCGAGCTGTGGTAGATCGCGAGCTCGCGGTCGGGCTAAGAATCCCCGCCTATCTGCTTTCTAAGAGCATCGTCCTGTGTTCCCTCACGGGCGCCCAAACTATCGCAGTTGCCTTGATCGTTTTCACACTACGTCCTCTCCATGACTCGGCGTCGACTGAGCTACTCGTCGTCGGCATCCTCGTGGTGACCTCCTGGGTCGCGGTTGCCATGAGCTTGTTGGTGTCCGCGAGCGTCAGCACAGAAGATCAGGCTATGAGCTTTATTCCACTGCTTCTTATTCCGCAGTTGCTCTTCGGCGGCTCAGTGATGCCGGTTCATCAGATGGCTCTGCCCCTCAAGCTTCTGTCGAAAGTCGCTGCCGCCCAATGGGCATTCGCCGCGGTGGGAAACGCTGTTCATATGAACACGCGCATCCGCGATGACGCCGTGTTCCGAACTGTAAGTCGCTATGGTCACAGCTTTTTCGCACTCCCCGCCGCGGTGTCGCTCCTCGTTCTACTCAGCATTTCCGCGCTCGCCGCCGGAATGCTATATCGCCATCTCTCTCGCCGCCGGCCTGCTTAAATCGGATACGAGTCACGTGCTTCCCCCATTTCCGGCACTTTCAGGATGACCGCGCGTAACCGAGAGAAATCGGAACTGCCTTTCTTCTCGGACGGAACCCAGCCATCCGGTAGGCGCCGCCATGTGTCTCCGCCTCACGGTATCGCCATAGCGGCTTGTACAGCTTCACTGACACTCATCGCCGCGAGCCTGCTCGGTACAAGCAGCGCCTCAACCCCCCCGCGGCCTCAGATTGCATCAAGACGCCTCCCCCCTCACCGGCCCCGTACACGTAGCCCTCAGCGCGTATACCGGACGCAAGCAAAGAAGACCAGTGTGTTGCCCGTGCAGGTCAGCGACGGTTTCATCACGGTGACGGATCCCTCACGACTAATGACTCTCGCTACCGGCCAGACACTCAGGCGAAGCTTCAAGGTTCTATTGCTCTACCGCTCACCCGCCGGCAGCTCGAGCCGAGCGACGATGCCTTCCGGGCCGCGCCCCGTCATCGTTTTCGGTCACGGCTTCGCCGTCACCCCCTATCCCTATATGCCGCTGCTCCGAGCCTGGGTCAAGGCTGGATACATCGTGGCCGCTCCGATCTTTCCGCTTGAAAACGCGAATGCTCCCGGTGGTCCGACAGAGCATGACCTCGTCAATCAGCCACGAGACATGAGTCTCGTAATTGACGCGCTTGACTCACCATCAGATCCGCTCCGTAGCCAGGTTGACCCCAGTCGGATTGCTGTAGCGGGCCAATCCGACGGCGGTGACACGGCCCTGGCGACAGCCTACGACCCCTCGGTCCGTGATCGCCGTGTTAGAGCCGCCATGATTCTTTCCGGGGCCGAAGACCCATTCGCGCCCCCTTTTGCGATGCCTCCTACCGGACCACCTCTATTGGCCGTCCAGGGAACAGCCGATAACGTCAACCCCCCGGCCAGCACCTATTCGTTCTTCGACGCGGCCTCGCCGCCGAAATTTCTCTTGAAGCTCATCGGGGCTAGCCACCAGCCCCCTTATACAGTGCCGGGGCTGGAGCTAGGCGAGGTGCAGCGCATTACCATCGCCTTTCTCAACTACTACTTCGAGAACAAGCGAGGCGCGCTCGAGCATTACATGAGCAGCGGGTCCGCTGGGCCTGACTCCGTTCTCACGGCGTACTTATAAGAGACCAGTCAGCGGTGGCGCCAGCGCACGTATAGAGTAGTGCTGCCGTCCTGGCTTTCGCATATGGTGTAGCCGGTCGTCCCGGGAACCGGAGAGGTGCGACACGTGAAGATGTAGTACTCATGCGTTTTCGGACTCAGCGCCAGCACTCGACCATCAGCGTGGTAACGCGAATACACATTTTCGGCTAACCCGCACGTGGTCGAGTAGGTATCAACGGTGAGATCAATCGTTTCCCACCCCGGGCACTTACCCTCCACCCCCGAGGGAGCAGATGGGGCGTCACTGCATCCGGGCAGCGGGCTTCTTTGATTGTCGGAACATCCGTTGCCGATGTTGAAACCGCTTGCATCAGTGCCCGTCACGGGGATCCCGGGGGGAATTTGACCAGCGGGCGCGGTTACTGGGCCGGACTGCGTCGTCGTGGTGGTCAGAGCGGTATTGCCAGGTGCGTTGACGGAAGCGGGGTCTGGCCCAGACGAAGCCGTGTTACGGGCAGCAGCCGATGGCCGATTCTCGCGACTGATGAGGTACGCGGCGCTTCCGCCCCCTACGAAGACGAGCACGGCAAGCGCGATCACGAGACTCGGAGCCAAGGGCCGCCGGGCGCCGTCCGCCGACTCCATCCCCGGCGGAGCAGGTGGCACCGGGACAGCCGGGCGCCGCTCGACCCGGGGCATAGGTTGAGACGACGCCATTCCCCTCGGGTTCGATCCCGCGCCCGCGGGCTGCCCTGCTTGATAAGACTGACCTCCGAGACAGCCCGATACCGCACAGCCCTGATTTTCGGCAAAGCACTCGCGGTGATGTACGGCGTGACAGTGTGCACATTCAGTGACCAGACCACCTTCCTTGACCGGAAAGCGGCAGTATGGACACGTGCGTCCCGCGATCCCGCTCGTAGCGGGATAGTCTTGCTGACTCACATCATGGCCCCTGGATACTCGGGTATGTAACCGTCGCCTCCGCGCCCGCCGTCGGCTGAAGCACGATCGGATGTCTCAGCCGTTTGGACCGCTGCACGGTTCCCCCAGATGAGGTGCGCGGCCTGCCCGGGATTCGCCCTGGGCTGACCGGCTGAAGAACTCCGATCCATAAAGCAATGCCGATCCCAATGCCGAGCGCTCCGTAGAGGGCGCGCTCACTCCACAGGCGGGCTCCTGCACCGGACGATTGCCAACGTGCCGTCAGGTTCACGTAAGACCCAGCGCACGTTTGAGAGCCAACACCCTTCCGGCCGCGGCCGAGATCCGGGAGGCAGTCAGCGATCCGCTCCGATAGTCTTGATACAGACCCTGGTACGCAGCTTCTGATGCTGCCTCCGTCTGGGCATACATCACCAGGTCGAGCCCGGCATTTATGCCTTCCAAAGCGGGTGACGTCTGACTAGCCAATGCCGGGGCCTGAAAGTCATCACTGATGGTGACCGCCTGGATGCCGTCTGCCGGCATCACCTGCTGATACGTGATCGGGGCCAAAACGGCTGGCACCGAGCCCGTGAGATTGGAATAGCTCGCGCTGCTCACCATCACGAGTGCCAGCGGGTTCGCGCCACACATTCGATACGTCGCACCGTCGGCGTGCAGTTCCCACGACGGTTCCGTGACTGTTACGGGACCGTAATCGGTACTCGAGGTGGCATCACCGAGGCCAGGGAAATGCTTCAACGTGTATGCGACGCCCCCCGCGGCGAGGCCACGCGCGAACGCACAAGCGGCGTGCGCTACCACTGATGGTTTGTCACCGAAGGTTCGTTGCTCCGTCGTCATGAATCCGTTGGTCCTCGACACATCAGCCACTGGGGCCAGATCCACGTTGACGCCAGCAGCCCGCAGAAGCTGCGCCGCAGCGCTGCCCTGCTGACCCGCCACAGCCGGATTCCCCATTGCACTCGCTGAGGGCTGCGGAGGCCCCGGAAGACGGCGCACCTGGCCACCCTCTTGATCGGTCATGATCAGGAGCGGTGGGTTTCTGCCCCGTGCTGCTGCCGCTTGCAGTTGGTCGACCAAAGCTTTAGTCGCGACGATGCCCCCAGCCGTGTTGTCGCTAAATAGGATGACGCTGCCGATATGTCCGGCTGTGATCGCGGCCAAAAACGACGGCGTCGGGGACGTGCCCGCGAAGCGACCGACGAGCAACTGTCCGATCATGCGCGAGACTTGTTCATGCGCTGAGCTCGATGGTCGTCGAACCGAGCTGGCCGCCGAGCGCCCTTTCGGCTGATGGACCCGGTGCGGCGAATTACGACTTGTAGCTGGGCTAAGACCGCCTGAGTGCCGGCTGCTGACGGCGATGGTCGTGACCGTTTGCCGCGCTGATAAGGTCGTCGATCCTGACGATAGGACGATGACCAGTACTGCCGCAGCCACGCTTCCGGCGGCTAGCAGTGGAAGTCGATGGTCCGGTTGCTGGACAGCCGACCAGGCCTGCGCAAACGTCTGGAAAACGTGACTGGTCAGTGTACGCAAGGACGAGCCGGATGGTCGAGCTGACTTCGAGCGACGCAACTAAGGCGCTAAGGCCAAGCCGCACCTGCGTAACTGTTCACGTCAGAAGCAGTTCGGGATGGACGAGTACGAGGAGTAAACCGTGGGCTGGATAGGGAAGGCCTCCAGCGACCAACTTCCATCGCTGTTCTGGACCATCGTGGCGTCTCCATTCCAGTTGCGGCAATCAGTGTCGCTCTCTCGCGATGGATGTCGATCGCGTGTCCACAGGTCTATGCCCACGTTGACGGTCCCGCTGCTGCCGCTGGCGGGCCCGACCGAAACGATATTTACAATCGGCCTCGCGGTGTAGTGGTCACTTACCCAGGAGGTGTTTGCGGATTGTAGGCCCGGTGATTGCATCTTATAGGCCGCTTTGTACTGCCCGTCTTTGATCAATGTCCAATATGACCGAAGAGCGCCAACAGGACCGCTCGCAGTCGGACTAGAAACACCCGTAGACGCAGTAGGAGGAGCCGTCGGCGGCGGCGTATTCGGAAGCGAGGCTGCCGGGTTGGAGTTATGAGATTGCGCGGCGAGATGAGCCTGCGTCTTGTGCACCGGCGCTGAGCGCTTTTGCGTCCCGTGGTGCGTGACCTCCGTAATGGTCTGAGATGGGCTTGAGCTTCGACTGGTGAGTGCGAGTGCAGCGCCCACACCGCCAATAGCAAGGGCCAGGAGCACGATCGCCACAGGCATGGTTGGGCCCCTCCGGTTCCCTCCGTCTTGCTGTACCTGCGGCGGCGCGGGCTGCGGGACCTGGGGAGTGAGTACTGGCGGACCAGGCGGGGCAGCCGGTTGCTTGACCGTCTGCGCCTCCGGGGAGACAGGCATACGCTCGGTCGCGGCATATGAACCTTCGCCCTTCGGCGGTCCCCCGGCGCATGCAATTACGGCGCAGCCGTGATTATCCGCCCAGCAATCGACGTGGTGCGGGGCGTGGCACGCCCCGCAGCCCACGACCTCTCCGCCTTCCTTAATTGGAAAGCGGCAGTACGGGCACGTCCGCCCAGCGACGTCGCCCCCGGCGATGAATGTCTGCGGTCCGCTGATCGTCGTCATAGCGCCCCTTTTGCCCCTTCTTTTTGCCCTTAAGTTGTGTGCGCCCCCGGCGCGGGGGTTAGTATAGCGCCGTCTGTCTTATGTTGCGTGCGACGCCGGCCTTGGGAGGGCTCGGCCGCCATTCAGGTCTAGCTTTGGCCCGGACAGCGCCTTCGGGATCGCCGACGACTCCACAACTCTCAGGTAATCGCCAATGATCGGCGGATTATCCTGAACTCCGTCGCAAGCCTTGATATTCGTCAGCAGGCGCCTCGGTGAGCACCGCTATGTTTCCGCTTCCGAACGGGAGTATCCGCGGAGACCTTCAACTACCTGCGCGCCTATGTCTGGCAGCGGGTCGTCAGATGGCTGCGACGCAAACACCCCAAGACGAACTGGCACTGGCTGCGGCGCCGCTACCTCCCCAGGTGGTGGCCCACAGACGGCAAGACGGTGCTGCTCAACCCCGGCAGCGTTAGCACTACCCGCTCCCGCTACCGAGGCAACCGCATCCCGACGCCGTGGGAGTCCGGATACCTGTTCCAAACAGAACCCGGCCTCTCCATCGATCGCCTGCAACGACAACTGATCATCGAATGAACCCCGCCGGCAGCCTGTGGAGAGCCGGATGCGCGGGAACGTGCACGTCCGGTTCGGTCGGCGGCTCGGGGAAACGGACCGACCGAAAGGCCGGAACCGCGCCCCGGACCGACCAAAACTCCCAGATCCAGGCGCTGGATCGCTCGGCACCGATCCTGCCGCTGATGCCCGGGGTGCCCGAACGGCGCACCCACGACTACGTTCGCAACGGAACCACCAACCTGTATGCCGCGCTCGATGTCGCCTCCGGGCAAGTGATCGCCGACATGAGTCCTCATCATCGCGCCGAGGAGTTCCGCCGCTTCCTGAACCTGATGGACGCGGCGGTGCCGGCGCACCTCCAGGTCCACGTCGTGCTGGACAACTCCTCGACGCACAAGACCCCATCGATCCAGCGGTGGCTGGTCCGCCATCCTCGATTCACTCTGCATTTCACCCCGACCTACAGCTCGTGGCTGAACCTCGTCGAGCGCTGGTTCGCCGAACTGACCACCAAGTGGATCAAACGCTCAGCCCACCGCTCCGTCAAAGACCTCGTCGCCTCGCTGCGCACCTGGATCACCAACTGGAACGAAGACCCAAGCCCTACGTCTGGCACAAGACCGCCGATGACATCCTCGACAGCCTCGCCCACTACTGCCAACGGATCAACGACTCAGGTCACTAGCCGTTCGGACCAAGCTGACCTGATGAGGCGTATGCCTGCGCGAGCCCCTGCGTGTACTCGGTCACGTCAGCCTGGGTGAACCGGACGTCGATACCTCTGGGACCCAGGCAATCGACCACGCCGTCCCCGGGCGTGCAGGTTAGCGGGATATACGTCGTATACGTTGAGCTCCACACTGAGATCGACTCGAGCAAGGACGGTTGTGCGCCGGACGCCTGCCAATACTCATAGAAGGCGTTTTTGGCGTAACTGCAGTGGACACCAGCAGTCGTCGCGATGTTGCCGCCGCATTGGTGTGGCAAGTTCCGCACCCCACAGTTGTTGCAGCTGCTGGGGGGACCCGTAGGACGCGAACCGGCTGGCTGCTGGGTGACGCCGGGTGACGGCTCGATCGCAGTTGTGATGGTCGTTGCCGGCGCGGTCACCGTGGTGACCGCCGGCGTGCTTCCCTGGTGGTGGTACTCGTGACCGGTGCCTGCATTGGCGGCCACCGATGCCACAGGCGGCTTTGAGCCCGAGTTCCCATGGGAGAGAACCAGGGCGACCGCAGCCACGCAGGCCACCACCACGGCCACGGACACGATCATCAGCGCCATACTCGGTCGCCGCATGGTTGATGCTTCCGACCGCGCCTGAGTCGGCGGGGGTGGCTGCGGAATCTCGGGCGTCAGCGCCAGCGGAGAGGCACCTCGCTTCACGGTGGGAGGGAAGGGACGCGCGTCCGGCGGCTCAGTGACGCCACCGCTTCCGGGACCCCCTACGCAGGCGACGACCGCGCAGCCTCCGTTATCAGACCAGCAATCAACGTGATGCGGAGCACGGCACACGCCACACACGAAGATCTCGCCACCCTCCTTGATGGGAAAGCGGCAGTACGGACATGTTCGGCCGGCGACATCGACTCCGGCGATTGATCGGTTCGGCCCACCACTCGTCATATGCGCCCCTCCTGGCTTGATCCTCGACACATGCCGGCAGCCCTCGCCTCCGGGAACGCCGCCGGATTCTATCGCCCCCAGACCCCGCGCCAAGTCACCCCCCGCTAGGCAAGGATTGCTCAGCTGATTGTTAGCGGGCGGCGGGCTGTCCTCAAGCCAGCGGCGAGGGCTCGATACTCGTACGAGGGAGCCTGCTAAGCACCGCTACGCTCGCCCCGGTGCTCGTGTCCGCGACTAAGTCGTCTTCCTTGCGAAGTGCCGTTGCCCGAAACCAGTTCGGAATCTCCGGAATTAAGACGCGGGCGTCGTCGAGAGTCGCGGGAGCAGTGAGCACCGCAGATAGCCGTGGCGCTTCGCGTTTGATCGGCGCGTGCCCGGGACACGCTGAGGCCGAACCGCTAGTGCTGCCGGTGCCTGGAGTCCCGAAGTTGTCGCATGCTCGCGTCGCACTAGTGTCCAAGTCGTTAGTTCGGAGGAGGGATGGTTGTTGCCTCGAATGCGTCGTCGGTTTCGACGACGATTGGAGGCGGTTATGGGTGCTCGGGTTGAGGTCGTGCTTGGTGGTGAGGAGCGGGATGTGCTTGAGCGTTGGGCTCGGCGTCCGAAGAGCTCGCAGGCTTTGGCGTTGCGCTGCAGGATCGTGTTGGCGGCGGATCAAACGCTCAGCCCACCGCTCCGTCCGCGACCTCGTCGCCTCACTACGAACCTGGATCACCAACTGGAACGAAGACCCCAAGCCCTACGTCTGGCACAAGACCGCCGATGAGATCCTCGACAGCCTCGCCCGCTACTGCCAACGGATCAACGACTCAGGTCACTATATGCGTATTGGTGCCCTATGTCCGCCCTCAGGAATCCGACGGTGTTTGCCAACGCGTGCTCGTGTGGCGCTACCTGAGAAAGAGCTCCCAGAATGTCGCGCCGGCCGAAAGTCCAATAATGACCAAATAGATGGCGGTGGTGAAAGAGAAGTTGTGTGGTCGACCAAAGCCGGCTGGCAAGGCATTGGCAATCTCGAGCCCGACCTGCTGTGGATGTGCGAACCGCGCCTCGCTGATCTGACCTGGCTCCAAACCAGCCGCCCGTCCTCCCCTTTCGCCTGCCGCACGTCGAGGTACCTTCCTACGGTAATACTCAGTAATCTCATCGCCTTTCCAGGCAAAAACAGCTTCCTCTGCCGCGATGGGGTCGATGACTAGCGCGATTTGGCCATGGTTTTGGAAGAAATTCCGGTGTATGAACAGGTCCTGCTCTGATAGGAAAACGCCATACCCGGGATGGGTGTGGTACCAGCCCACGATTTCGAGTGACGGATGCTGCTGCTCAAGTACGCGGTGAATGTGCTCCCATGCGTCTTGTGTAAACGTCAGTTGAGCAGCTCGCTCCGAAGCCTGAAGAGCCCAGATCGCCGCTTCCACTGTAGGCGAGCGATTGGGCTCGATTCGGCCTAGGAGCACGCCGCCAACTTCACGGTCCGTCGCGCTGAAAGAGTGCTCATAAACAACTCTCTCGAGAACCTCCTGAAGACCGGGAATTTCTGGGCCTTTCGATTCGGTCCTTCGGAGTCCCCTCATGGTTAATCCACCGCTCCTAAGAGCGAAACGGCCACTTCCCCCGTTCCCGACGATGTGGTGTGACCGATGGCCGCATCTAGAGAAGATCCGGGCCGCAGCCCCATCTCCCGTACCCAGGCGGCTGCTGCGTTATCCAACGGATCCTCCACGTTGAATGCCCTGTAACTAACCAGATCAATAAGACGTCGTATCACGTCCGCAAGGCTCTCACTGGCACTCCATGACCCAAGACAAACCCCTCCATTTCGGTCAGGTGGAAGGATGTTTGGATGTACGATCGGTGTCAACCACGTGATCACGGGTGGCCGGCGCGGGTATTCCGAGTGAAGATAGACAACACATCGATGGATACTCCTGATCCTCAGGAAGTCGTCATCGCCCCGGGCAATCCCGGGAGCGTTCAGCAAGACGTGATATGTCTCGGGTGGGTTTCCCTCCGCACGGAAACTAACCGTAGAAACGCGATCCGCCAGCTCGTTCATCTGATCAAGGTCAGCAAAGAGACGTCGATGGCGAGGACTCCACTGGCCGGGGGCTGTTGTCGTGCCCATCATCGCCTCCGAGGGCACGCCTTGACTGGGCCGCGCTCCGTGTGTCCTCCCGAGATCTGCCGAGTTCCAGCGCCCACTTAGCTCCATTGTAGGCGACAAACGGTTGAGCCACTACCATTTCGCCCGAGTGACTCGGGGCGACACAAGAGGCATTGAGGGGTGAAAGACACGCCGCGACTCATTACCGGATTGAGAGATCGCGTTCGGCTACAAAAGGCAGCGCTCTTGCTTGGCAGCTTTTCAATTGGGCTGTTCCTGGCCTCGGCTCTTGGCAGCAGCCGATCTACGCCGAGCGTTGTCAAGGCACCGTCGGCCGTGGCCGTGTCGACGCTCGTGCCGCGGGCCCATGTCCTCGGCCCAAACGAGCCGCCGCCGGCGTTCCTCGCCTCGACTGCTTATGCCTCATTCCAGGGACTACAGGCCCAGCTTAGGGCCCAAGGACACCTGACTATCGCGCTTGAGCCGGCGTCTGGTGGGTCGCCCATCGTCCTAGGCGGCGACGAGCCGGCACCAGCGGGCGGAACGATCGCCGTTCCACTCCTAAGCTCGTTGCTTAGACAGGACGCCATTCGCGGCGCTGCCGTCGATATGACCGAGAGAAGCCTGGCGGCGAGGGTCATCGCTAATCCGGAACGAGCCTCCGTCTCGCCGCTGTTCACGAAGCTAAGCGCACAAACGGGTGGGACGATGCGGGCACTTCAGGCCTTAGCTGGCATGCTGAACACCGGAATTGCCGTGAGGTCATCACAGAACGGGCCGACCGGAGCTGACCTTGAACGGATTGAATGGTCTGCGGGCCAGTCGGCGGGATTCTTTGGCCTTCTAGTGCGCGGATGCCTGCTGTCTGCGCGCGATGCGCAACAGGTGGCCGAGCTCATGAACGCCGTCGATCGCGGCGAAGGATGGGGAATGGACTCAGCCAGCTTCACAAAACCGGTAGCGCTAGCCGATGGCTGGGGGCAAAACTCGACCGGATACTTCGTTCGTCAGGATGCATTCGTAAACCTAGATGGCACCGATATTGGCGTGTCCATGATCGCAAGACCCACCGGCGGCGCAAAGTGGCTGAGGACAGGTGAGTCAATGCTTAGCAGCGGCTCAGTCTGGCTGCGGAACAACCTACTTTCGGGGGGGGCGGCGCCGCAAGTCTGCTCAGCGAGCTAAGAAATGGTCGTCCCCAGAGGCCGTGTGGCTGTGTCACTCAACCCTTAGCGTCTCGGCGATTTCCTGAAAGAGCCGAGCCAGGTCCTCCTGGCGGCGAATCGCCGGAGACACTCCACCGAGGACGATCGCTGCTCCGTCGGGCCCAACCGGGATGACGTACTGGACGGCGTAGACCTCTTGGTCGATCCCATCGTTCAACGGATAAGCCACCACCCGCTCGATCCGAAGCGCTTGACCAGCCGGAAGCGACACTTCCTCCTCGGTCAGGGTCGTCGTAGAGCTTGCCCCCTCGGACTCGCCCAGGCTTGGGCCGTCTTCCGATGCTGCCACGTCGCCCACCGGTTTAGGCGACGCGAGAAGCGCGGTCATCGCCGTAAACGACGCCACCGTAGGCCCCGCCGCCTCCTGCACGATCAGAACGGCAGCAAACCGCACCCCCCTCTCGGTGGCCTCATGAGCAACTCGCGTCACAAGCGCGACGGCGGCGTCGCGGGACTCTTCCTCGAGGATTCCTTGCGCAACTCTACGGTCAACGATTTCCTGAACCAGGTCAGGATCTTCTGTGAGCTCGAGGTCCAGGATGATCCAGTCCCCCGGCACCCCGATGCTGAACGCTGGCACGACCGCTCCGCCCGGCCCGCCGCCCTCCGGTGAAGTCATGCCGCGGCCCCGACTGGTGCGGCCCTCCGCGCCACCGTCGTCCGGACGCGTGCAGTTGGGCCCTGGGTAATTGACGGGAAAGGACCGGAGATCGGCGACGGGGCAGGGACAATTACCTGTCCCAGGAGAGCGTGAACGTCACGGACTACCGCAGGACAGACTGCTTTGACTACATTTGCGCCCGCTCCCACGACAATGCCAAACCCCGTCGCCACAGATTCGGCGGGTGCCAGCGCCTCGATCCTTTGGGTGATCCATCCGCGCGCCTGACTCGTGCCAGTCCTGCTGTACGTGTCCAGAGAAGAGGCAAGGTTGCTTTCCTCCGCGTGTGCGCTAGGTCCTGGAAGGAAGTCAGTGCCGAGGTCGATCGAATCGTTGACTAGGGATTTGCCACTTCCCTCACCTCTGAAGTAGAGGTAAGTATCGTCACCCAGCTTTGAGGCGTCGAGGCCCTTAGAAAGCCACGGCGCCAATGCCAGAAACCCAGCAGCGGCTACTGCGATATCCGCTCCCGGAACCACGAGCAGAACAGCGACCGCGATAACTGCCAGGGCCGTCAGGATCGGCTTCGCCGCATCTACCCACTCGGAATAAGCCTTTGCAAGGTGGTCTAGGTTTCCGAGCGTTGGAGACAACTCGAACTGTACGGCCGCTTCCATGACCCCCCAGCTCTTTGCTGCGAAGTTCCCAATCGTCCCAGCGACGTCCCCGACAATGACGCCCGGCACCCCGTCGACGATGTTCCGATCGGCCCAGGAGAAAATGCTGTTCTGGATCCCGGCGGAAGACGCGTCCTGAAGCTGCGAGGCACATCTGCTGGCGTAACCCTGGAGTTCACCCCGGAGTCCCTGCGCTTGGTTTTGGAGCTGCGTGACGGTCGCCGCCGCGGACTCCCGGCTCGCCGTTGCCGCCGCTAGTGCGGTAGCTGCACCGGAAACCCAGTATTCCGCCTGGGCCCTCGTTGCTGGATCGGTAGCGGCCCAGACAGCATCTCTAGCTGACCTGAGGTTGGTCGCAGCCGCGTTCTCTCGGCTCTGCGCCGCATTGAGGCTCGAATCAGCAGCATCTTGCTGCTGTGCCAGCCCTGCCGCTTGGTTCAGAACGCCATCGAGCTCGGACGCGTACGTGTTGAGAGCCATGGAAGCGATGCCAAATGAGTCAGCAATCTTCGAGAGCTCAGTCGGGATCGCAGTATCTAACTTCTCTCGATACTGATCGGCGGCAGCGCCGGTCCAGCGGGCGTTGTTGAGCGCATTCAGATTCGTCCGAATCGAGCTCGCTGTTGTTGAGATGTCGCCGAGCTGTGTCCCAACTTGGCGGATCGCATTAGGATCGCCGGCTGCCGCCTCGGAGCCAAGAATGTCGGCGATCTGCGTCAACGTCCTGGCTGAGGAGCTGCGGCCTGCTGGATGGTGTGGTCGGTGTGGCCGTACATGTCGGCAGCTGTGCTCAGATTGTCCGCGAGCTTGCTTAGATGCTCGCGGGCATAGAACAGGCCATCCGACCAGTTGCCAACAAAGCTGCCATAGGCATCCTCCACGTCGCTTGACCCGGCGATGCCTGCGAGTCCGTTTGTCGGCAGCTGTTGGCCATCGAGCTCGTAGTACAGGTTGTATACCTGGATGGCCATTCGGCGGAGCTCATCGACGTCAACTGTGAAGCTCGACGCCATAACTAGCTAGCCGTCATCACTGGCTCTCCACGCCCCTCAATAAGACGTGGCTAACCCGACATGGAGCGCGTGATGCTTGCCTCGGTGTCCGAGTAAGCCGTACCGGCGTTGTTGAGCAGCGTGCCAATGCCGGTGAGAGACTCAATCAGCTTGTCGGCGCTCGTCTTCCACTGCGTGAATAGCGCGTCGAACTGGGCCGACGCTGCTCCTTCCCAGCCCTGCCCCACGAGACCGTTGACAAGCCCCAACGCCCGAGCGTTCTCGCCGGTGATGCTTCCGGCCGTCGAATTCAGCTGCGCAGCCACCTGATGTAGCTCCTCGGCCGTGACCTTTATGAAGCTCATTGCCCCTCCTCTTCCGTCGGATGATTGCCGACCGTACCTTACCCCCCATGCACCGGTGGAGTCAATCGACCCTGGAGCGCGATCCGGGTACTCTCCCCACTAATGGGGGAGGATTTTAGGACCGCGGGCGGCTTAGCCGTGATCGCCTTGACAGTCGAGCTCTCGGGCGCCACGCACGACGTCGTTGCTGAGCTTCCCGCCGGGGCCACAGTCGGATCTCTAGGTCGCGCCATCGCCGATGCCTTCGATCAGGCGACGCTTCACGCCAACATACGCGTCCTCAGGACAGGTGAATTGCTGAATGAAGATGCTCCAGCTGCCGATTGCGATCTTCGCTCAGGCGACGTGGTTCAACTTCACATGCGCAGCGTCACGCCGCCGATAGATGTGGCCCTAAAGCCGCGTCCTGCCGTCGAGGACAATGATGTCCGCCTCCGGAGCGGGCGCCCATCGTCCCCGATCCGACCGCTGGCTCAGCTGATTGCCCCGGACGCCGCTGTCGACATCGCGGAGGGCAGACAAACGGTGGGGTCTAGTGCCATGGCCGATGTGAACTTTGGTCTTGAGGGACTCCCCCCTGTCGCCTTTGAGCTTTGGGTGGAAGGAAGCTCTCTTCGCGTTCGAGCAGTTGATGATGGCGAGCCGATCAGCGTCGAGGGGACGCTCGTTTCTACGGGATGGCACTTAACACCCTCTGGGTGCAGGATCCGGGCGGGCTCGGCGGAACTCGTTCTCAGGCTCAACGATCCTAGTTCCGGACCGGAGGACAGACCAAAACGACTGGTCCTTGGCGAGGAGACGGCGAGGAGGAAGTCACTACACCTTGGGTCCGCCGGGGAGATTGCGTTCAACCGACCACCTCGCCGTAGCTCCCCGTGGCGACCAGCCGTGCTCGCTCTCCCGCGCCCGCCGTCTGCTCAGCGGCGGGTCCGACTTCCCCTGGCTGCCGCGCTTGTCCCACTCGTTGCCGGGATCGTGATGTTCCTCCTCCTCAAGCAGGTGGTACTTCTCGCCTTCATCGCTCTCTCGCCACTGATGGCGATCAGCACCTACGTCGCCGACCGACGCTCGGGCAGACGCGAGGCACGCGAGGCCAAATCGAGGTTCGAAACTGAACTCAGCGCGGCCTCCGAAGCCCTTTACGAGGCGATACGAGTCGAGATGCGGGAGCGCCATGCTCAGTTCCCACAGCTAGCAACGATTGCTCGATTCGGTGCAGATCTCGACGACCGCCTGTGGGAGCGCCGGCCCTGGGATGCAGACTTTCTCCAGCTCCCGCTGGGCTGGGGTCGGTTACCCGCCATGACCGAAGCGCGGACTGACGCAGATCGGGTGGACCTCGACCCGCGGGTCACGCAGCTAGTCGCACAGTACAAGGAGCTCGACGACCTGCCTTACGTTATCGGCTTGTCAGGACTCTCCGCTCTCGGCTTCGCGGGTGACCGAGCCACCAGTGCCGATGCGGCGCGAGCGCTCGTTCTGCAGGCGGTATTGCGGCACAGCCCAGCGAATCTCGCGGTCGGCGCTGCTTTGCCGCGGGGCGCCGAGCAGGGATGGGAATGGCTGAAGTGGCTGCCTCATTCCAGGGCCGGAGTTGGGTTGTTGCAAGGCCCGGCGCTCGGAACCGGGTCTCGAGGGCCTGGAAGTCCTGAGGCGTGTTCAGGCATCCCTGCAGCGCACGCGCGAGGGAGCTCGCCAGAAGGGCTCCTCGTACTGGTGAAAACAGCCAAAGTGCCCTGCTCCTGATCATTGATGAGGGGCTACAGCCCGACCGTTCCATAGTCGCTGAAATCCTGGACACTGCGGTCGAGGCGCGGACATCTGTGATTTGGATCGGCAGCGATCCCCGCGGGCTCCCGGGTCAGTGTGGGCTAATCGTGGATACCGCAGCCGACCGAACAGCCCGAGTCGTGGAGCTTGACGGCGGTATCGAGCGCGGCCCCATCAGACTGGACACCGCCAGTGCTTCCACAGCCGAGGTGATTGCTCGTTCGCTCGCTCCGATTCGCGACGCATCCTCGGCCGATTCCTCGGCGAGCATCCCTTCGCGCGTCAGGTTGCTCGACCTACTCGGATTGGAAGCGCCGTCAGGGGAACGCCTTTGTGCTGTGTGGCATACGCATCGCAGGGGCTTGCGCGCGACTATTGGGGCTGGAGCTAGGGCGGCGCTAGCGGTCGACCTACGTAGTGACGGTCCACACGCCCTCGTCGCCGGGACAACCGGTGCGGGCAAGAGCGAGCTGCTGAGAACGCTTGTGGCTGCGTTAGCGGCCCAATACCCGCCGTCGCGCCTCAACTTCATACTCGTTGACTATAAAGGAGGGGCGGCGTTTGCGCCCTGCGCGGCATTCCCTCACGTCCTTGACGTCGTCAGTGACCTTGATGCTGAGCTCGGCGAACGAGCGCTCATCTCCCTTGATGCCGAGATGAAGCGGCGAGAAAGGTTGCTCGCTGAACTCCGCGCAGACAATCTCATCGATTTGGAAAGACGCGCCCTGGACCAGGCACCTCCGAATCTGGTGATCATGGTGGACGAGTTCGCCAAGCTTCGTGACGAGGTTCCGGAGTTCATAGATGGAGTTGTCGACGTCGCGCAGCGGGGGCGGACCCTCGGTATCCACATGGTCCTTGCAGCGCAATCGCTACGGACCGCATTTACTCCTGCTGTTAGGGCGAATACGAATCTCAGAATTGCTCTCCGCGTTACCAGCGAGACCGAGAGCCAGGACGTACTTGATGCTCCGGAGGCCGCCCGTATCCCCAGCGGCGACACGCACCGTGGACGTGCATTTGTACGCATCGGTCATGAACAGTTAATTGAGTTCCAGACCGCACATGTGAGTGGCCGATATTCCGACCCGACGGGAGCAGAGGCGCTCGCACGACCCTTCGGGTTCTCGACGCCGCTGCGGTCATCAGGACGACGTGGCGACACCGGCGACTTGCCGCCCGAGAGCGACGAGACTGACCTTGCTGTTCTTGCCGGTTCAGCGCGACGCGCCAGCCAGTTGCTTGGATTGGGGGCTCCGCGGCCGGCCTGGATGCCCCCGTTGCCCCGCCAGCTTTCCAGAGCGCAAGTCCAGTGCGACACCAGCGCCGCTTCAGGCCGATGCGCGGTGGGACTGGTCGATGATCCCCAGTCTCAACGCCAAATGCCGCTTGTCCTCGACTTGGACAGAGGCCATGTTGCCTTCTTCGGGATCGGCGGTTCTGGCAAGACGACTGTGCTTCAAACAATTGCGGCATCGCTCGCGTGGGATCTCTCTCCAGCGCGGCTGCACATTTATGGAATTGACGCGGGTTCGGGGGCGTTGAGCATCATCACACCACTCCCGCACGTTGGCGCGGTCGTGAGCGCTGGCGACTCGGAGCGCATCGAGAGACTCCTCGCCCGGCTTGAGCGAGAGATCAGGAACCGAACACAAAGCATCGTGCGAACGGGTGCAGGTTCGCTTACCGAATACGAGGAACGAGTCGGTCACGCGGACGCACCGGCCCGAATTGTGTTGTTGATTGACGATCTTGGGAGCTTTGCGACGGCATACGATGATGCTCGCCCCGGTTCGCTCTTCGAGCGTCTGCTTGCCATCGTTGCTGCAGGTCGTACACTGGGTGTCCACGTCATCCTTACAGCCGATCGCCGAAACGCCATTCGGTCAAGCCTAGGCACACACGTCACTCAGCGCGTGGTTCTCCAGGGGGCAACATCGGATGACCTGGTCGCCCTGGGGGTTCCCACTCGACTTGCGGACCGCGTACACCTTTCACCAGGACGCGGGTTCACACCGGATGGCAAAATAGTTCAGCTCGCCCTCCCCTCACCGAGCAGCGAAGACGACCTCGTGACGGGGTATGAGGCACTGGGCGCACACCTCCAGAAGGTTTGGCCTGAGCTCACCGCGCCACCTGTAGCGAGACTGCCTGAACGGCTGCCGTTTACGAACCTACCCGGAAGCAAATTAGCCGCAGTAGAAGTGCCAGTCGCATTTGATGTGATCGATCTCGAGCCGCGAGCGTTGAACATCGCAGACCGGCACTGTTTGATCGCTGGCCCCTATCGCAGCGGCCGCTCAACGACCCTCGGTGTGATCACCAGGCAGCTCACCAGCCTTCCGGAAGTGGAGGAGCTACACCTTCTCGCTCCGCGCCGGACGCCACTCCTTGAGTTGGATGTGTGGGAAGCGGCCAGCCGTGGGTCAGAGGCTTGCCAAGAAATGAGCAAGCTTCTCGCGGACCGGACCGCGCAGCTTGCGGATTCCGACCTAGTTCGGCTTGCGGTGATAGTGGACGATGCCGGAGAGCTTCAAGACGCCTCCACATGGCTGGCGCTTGAGCAAATCGTCCGACTGGGTCGCGATCGGGGCGTGCGAGTCGTAGCGGCCGCAGAAACCTCAGCCGCGCGAATGCTCACCAACACTTGGCTGAGGGAACTTCGTAAGGATGGGCAGGGGATTCTCCTCATGCCCCAGGCCCAGGCTGATGGTGACATCCTCGGGGTAGCGCTGCCGAGAAGACAGAATGTCGAAATGCGGCCAGGACGTGGTTATCTCGTGGTGCCGGGACAAGCGACTCTGGTGCAGGTGCCCGCCGGGACTGGTCCGATGCTCGAGGGGGAGGTTCAAGCGCCTGGCAGGGTCAACGCGCCTGTGTCGCAGTTCCCGGGCCGCGGATCTCCGCTCCGCAAGTGAGCTCGGCAGGGTCGGATCATCGCTCGCCGATCTCAAAGATGGAACCCACCTGCAGGTACTGCCGCTTTTCCTTGTCGGCGGAAACTCCAGTCATTCAATGCCCGGAGTGCCGTTCGAGGTACCACAGAGATTGCTGGAACGATGCTCAGGGCTGTGGACTGCCTGGCTGTCCGGCGGCCGCCCGCTCACCAGCCCCAGACGCGAACGACACCACACTCAACATGCCGATCGAGAGGGTTCCGACGTCGGTCGGGCTTCCGCCTGTCGAGAGGCGTAGCGCACTCGTCTTCGCCGCGCCCGATCCTTCTCCGCCACCGAATCCTCCCCCGCGACAACGTCGGCGGAGGGTACCCGTTCTACCAATACTGGTTCTGTGCGCCGCAGTCGGATTCGCTGGTGTGGCCGCTGTGATGGCATTGTCTTCTGGGGGGTCGCCGAGGCGCAAGGCCACGCATGTCACCAACGCACGAGCTCAGCGGTCAACGGGCGGTGGCACTCAGTCACATTCAACCGCTGCGGCAACCACGACAGCCGCACCAATTAGCTCGCGCCCGGCGACCTCCCCTCCGACGCGCTCAGCTACTCCGACGGTGGGTCGCTACCTAGCGAGCGCGGCGGGAGCCATAGGAAATCTCGTTCTGAACCGTGCAACAGAAGCAGAAGTTGTCGGGATATGGGGAGAGCCCAATTTCCGAGGGACCTGGAATAGTCCGGGGCCCAGCTTCGACTCAGGATTGGTTTTGGGTTACACCTGCTCAACCACAGGCGGGTCGAGCACCTCCCCGGGCACAGTCTCCGTCACGACAGCCAACGGCATAACGACCGGCTGCGCAGACGTCTTCTACATCAACGATCGAACACTGCGCTTAGCGGCCTTCCGGAGCGCCGACCCCAGGATTCACACACGAGCGGGAACTCATCCGGGAATGTCTCAGTCGGTTGCAAGTGAACTCGAAGGTCAAACTGCGACGATAGGCTGCATGCCAGGGATCTACGAACCCACGCCAACCGCAGATTTGGTCCTCCTGAACACCGGCGGCCAGTCAAACCCGGGCAGCACGATAATAGACACGGGGACCGTTGCCATGTTGGAACTTGAGGCGAGGAGGAATGCGGTCGGCATCCTCTTCTGCTGACGAACCGTCGTCGCAGGACTTGCCCGTCCGCATGCTGCATCGGGGCGACGCCGGACGGACAAGGCGCAGTGGTCTACTGGGCCTTCACACGGATCAAGGTCTTCTTCAAACGGGCTGTCCCGGCCCGCTGGCGCCGTCGCGAGACTTTCAAGCTGGTCCGTGCCTCGGACGGCGCGGTGCAAGGGTTCAACTTCCTACGAGGCAGCTCTTGAGTTGGCGCCCGCCGTGGGCGTATCTGCCCGACCAATGACTCTGCGGCAACCCACACAAAGCTGGCTGTAGTTCGCCGTGTCGAGGCCAGAGCCGCTTGGGCGACCGCTGGTTCAGGCGCAGGGAGGGTCGACACTTCGTCTTTCTTTGATCCAGCTGGCTAGCGAACGCAAGGAGGAGACAATCCGGTGACCGCGAGCAGATGCAGAGGTCTCCGGCCGGATAACGAGCGACTGGATGCATCGTCGCGACGACGCAAGGCAGACCAACGCCCTGCTCACCGCATCGAGCGAGCCGGTCTGTCAAGCCGTCATCCACTTTGTCTTCCCCAACGTAGGCCAGCGACGGGCCGTGACAGAGGACGGGTCCGGGACGCCCGTCCGGGACGGGTGACACTCCCCTGATGGAGCCATCGATGGCGAGGTGCGAAACGTTGACCTAGCGCGCACTCCGAGGCCGTGGATCCTGTCGAAAGGGAAGGTTCGCTTCCTTCCATCGGGCGATATCTTCTCCGCGCCAGACAGGAGTCGCGGCCAGTGTCGCGACCGGGCGTGGGAATCCGGGGCGTTTTGCGTAGCGGACGGCTGTCCGCTTTGTGACGCCCAGCATGTCTGCGACCTCGGCCAAACCAGCCAGCTCTATCTCCACACCGGAAACCTAGCTGCCGACTCCCGCCCGCGCTAAGCTGGCCATAGCATGGACAAGCCGAGCGGCAACGAGGCACCATCCTCACTATCTGATGAGTTGTTCACCGTCAGTGAGGTGGCAGCGATCCTCAAGCTCAACGAGCAGACCATCCGCAATTGGATACAAGCCGGCGCTCTTCCGGCCTTGAAGATCGGCCGGCGGGTACGCATCAGACGCGACGTCCTTCACCGCATCTTGGTACAGGGACTCCAGCTGGACGGTGCTCAGGTACCAGCTGCAAGGATCTGCCGGCCGGCGGCATGTGGCACACTTCAGATGCGGCCATGTTCGGTAGAGCACTCCTGACCACACATCGACTTCAAGCGATGGTCGGAATCGGATTGGGTGCCCTTGCCATTGCAGCCGTAGCGATTTCGTCTGCAAGCGGCAATGCCGGCGGTCCCACGAGATGTACTAGCAAGGACCTCGTGGCTTGGATAGGCCTAGGCGGTAGAGCTGCGACCGCAGGCAGTTCTTATTACCCATTGGAGTTCAGCAACGTTGGGCGCCGTAGTTGCGTTATTTCAGGTAGCCCCAAGATCCAGGCGGAGAAGGCGGCTGGCAACGGGTTTGTCCAGTTGGGCCAGGTTACGCCAGGCTCTAGGCGTGGCAGGCACCTGGTGCTAAAGCCCAGCAGGACGGCCCATCTTCAGCTCCAGCTACCGGACCCCCTAAGCATGTGTCGGAAACCTAAGACAAGCGATTTCGAATATGTCTGGCCCCCAGGGGTTATCGACTCGAACGTCTTACACTCGGACGAGCTTGCCTTCCAGTGGCAAATTTGTCCTCATCGGGAGGCGTTCCTCTCAGATGGATCTGTCGTGCTGGGCGTGGGTGTTCCGTTCGGAGGACCACCTGGCTAGTTGCTAGTCGGCTCGCCGCTCCGCTATCAGTAGCTGTTTGTTGGGAAGTTGAACCCCTGCATCCCGCCCGGCGAGCCACGAACCAGTCTGAAGGTTTCGTTAGGCCAGTGTGCAGGGATGGCGGATTCGAAGACAACTTTGATGCGCGTGAAGGCCCAGTAGGCGAGTTCTCGCTGTCCGTCCGGCGTGTTCCCGGTGTCGTGCACCGTCTGTGGCCTTGACAGCGTAAGGGCAACCGCGTATCGGCCATTTGTCAGGTAAAGATAGCCATAAGCTGTGGCGGCTGAGGTGGTCCAGGATGTCCATTTCAGCCTCCCGTGCGGCCACTTTGTACCCCGCCATTTTGAACCTGCGAACTCTCCTCCGGCCCATCGTTCGCTGATGTATGGCGGTCTCGCCTCATACAAGTTCCAAGGTGTGTTGTCACCCCCCGCTGGGAACCACAGCACAACCGGCACCTTAGCCTTCGCTCCGCTGGCGCTCGTGGCCAACGCACCCGCAGGGCCGATGGACGATGCGGTCGAGGTTCCGCGAGTTCCACGGTGTGATCCCGCCACCTGCGTACTCCCCGCCGCTTGCCTAAGCGTCGCGCGACTCTCTGAACCGTCCTGTGTGAGGACGAGTGTTATGCCGGCTCCTACGATGGCCGCTGCCGCTACGAGAACGGCCACCGACATGCCGACTCCTCTTCGCGCGCCACCCGGGCGCCGACTGAGGCGGAGCCGGCTGCTGATTCTTCGGGATAAGGACGGGTGGAGGTGTGACCAACCCTAGCTCTTTGGTTAGTGGCTGTGCGGCGGAGTAGCGCATCCTGGCACTGCCATGCGGTCCTACGCATCCGGTCAGTGCACAACCACCGTTGTCCCCCCAGCACTCCGCATGGTGGACGGCATGGCAAGCGCCGCAAACGACGATTTCGCCGGCCTCCTTGATCAGAAAGCGACAGTAGGGACACGTCCGTCCCGCGTGGGAATGGTCAGCCAGCCTCTGCGCCTCAGTCATCGTTCTGAAGCCCCCTTGGCCCCTCTCCTAGCTAACTTGAGATGCGATCTGGAAGTGTACCGTCAGAGGCGCCAGCCACACCCACGCCACCCGCGTCCTGGGCCGCCGTGATCCGCCCGTAGAGACGCCGCGGAAGTGCTCGGCTCGGCACGGGCACATCGACCGGCGCACGTCCTGTGGCGGGCAGGTCCCACGCTACGCTCGATCGCCGTGTCCTTGCCGGCTGACCGTCGTAGCTCGATCTGCCGGGGACACCCAACTCCGGCAACGCAGTTAGACTTCTTCCCAATTGCAAACGGAGCGAGAAGGGCAAGGGGGGAGGGCCATGACAGGGGCGCAGACCAGGACCGCAAGCCGCGGTGAGGCGGGACGTACATGTCCGTACTGTCGCTTTCCGATCAAGGAGGCCGGCGTGATCACCGTATGCGGCGTATGCCATGCCGCGCACCACGAGGAATGTTGGACGGACAATCGCGGCTGCGCGGTCACCGCCTGTGCAGGCGGCCGCGATAGCGCTCACGCCACGTATCCCGCCGCTGAGCCGTTGAATGTGTTGCAGCCGGACCTAGGAGCTAACGCGCGGAGCTCGACGTCACCTCAGCCGGTTCTGACTCCGCACCCTCCGCCTTCGCCTCAACTGCATCGCGCTGAGGAAAGGAGAAGTGGTGCAGCGATGGCCGCGGCCATTGTCGTAGCTGCTGCAGCGATCGGTGGCGGCGGTGTAGCAGCAGCCGTAATTCTCACACAGCGAAGCCCAAAACAGCGTGCGACCATCACACAGGTCGCTGGAGCACGCCAAAGAACGCCTGCGACCTCCATTCCAGCAAGCTCCGTACACAAGACCGGCAAAGGCCCCGGCGCACGGTCTGACGTATTCTCGTCGACGACCACATCCCAGCCTCCACCGACGCCTTCTACCCCATTGAAGCCGTGCTACCAGAACATCGATGCCAACGCTTACACGAGCTGCCCGTTCGCGTACAACATCTTCTATCAGTACGCGATGCGAGTCCAGAGGATCGGCGCGCCAGGCTCTTTCGGGGTAACTGCCTATAGTCCCACAACGAAGCTGGATTACAACGACAGCTGTAAATACACTGCCTCGAACCAGCTAGTCGTGTGCAGTCACGGGTCCGACCTAATCGAGTTTCCCTATCGGGCCGCTGCGGTCTACCAGCCGGGGTAATTGTGAGCCTCTGCGTGCCAGATAGATCTCGACATCCGCATCCCTCGCTGCGATAACGGTTTGGTTCGGTCACACGCTGCAGTCATTCCCTCACCGTGTCACCAAGGAGCGCATGCGGGCTCAAAGGCTCTCATCGCGATGCGACGTCAGGTCCGTAGGCTGGCCCGCCTCGCTTTGACTGCCCTGCTCGCCGGAACGATCGCCGCTTGTAGCGCAGGTGCCACCAAGCAAGCTACAGGACCAAGGCACTCGGACCGCGCTCGAGGACGCAGCGTCTCCGCCAGAAGCCGCATTACGCGACGAGCAAGCCCAACGAGACCTATGTCTCCTTTGCGGTGGAGCGCCGCAGCTTCTTTCTCGACGCTCGAACGACGGATTCGCAAGCTCGGACGAGTGTCGGTGAGTATCCAACCGCTTGGGAGAGGACCTGTCGTTGTCCTCGGGGGCGACCCGAACATGCAGGGGATGAGCACAACGAAAGTTCTCGTCCTGGCAGCCTTACTCCGCGACCGAGGCGGGTTAACCGGGCTGGCGCCGACGGATAAAACGCTGGCGCGGGAGGCCATCACTCAGTCGGACAATCAGGCCATTCTCGATCTCTTTTCTGTACTTGAGCGCGATCGCGGCGGCCTTGGACCGGCAAGTGTTTACATGACGCGGCTGCTACGCGAGGCGGGGGACCTGCATACGAATGTCACCACGGCACCGCCCCCACGCGGTTATGCGACTACGTTCGGCCAGACTAGGTGGTCGCCGAGTGCTGAAGTCAGGTTCTATCGGTTCCTCGCGTTGGGATGCCTGCTGCCGCGTGCGGACACTGCGTACATCTTGGCTCTGATGAGGGGCATCGAGCCGTCAGAGCGCTGGGGACTCGGAGAGGCCGGGTTTCGGTCGCCCGAATTCAAGGGCGGATGGGGGCCTCTGGAGGATGGCCAGTACGGCGTGCGGCAGACTGGCATCGTCGGGGCGGGAAGATCGGCGGTTGTGGTCTCTATTGCTGTCGATCCTGCTGTCACATTCGCAGAAGGAACCGCGATCGCGACGGAGGTCGGCCGCTGGCTGCATGCTGAACTGCTCCTCCTGCCCTCGAGTGCGGCCCTCGTGTGCAGCCGCGCGCGACTCATAGCCTCCCTCCTCGCGTAGAGGTGGCTGCTGCTGACCGCCATGCCCTCCGTGTAGCCCTGGTCTCTGGCGATGGTCTTGGCGCCCGTGCCGTTCAAGTTGGCCTCGACGACCGTGCCGGCGTCGAAGTCGGCCCAGTAGAGGTGGCTGCCGCTGACCGCCACGCCGACCGGCCCGCTCTGGTGTTTGGCGATGAACTTGGCGCCCGTGCCGTTCAGGTTGGCCTCGACGACCAGGCCGGCGCCGTTGTCAGTCCAGTAGAAGTGGACGGCGGCGGTGGACCCCCCTGACCGCGCAGCCGCGCCAGCGGTCCCACCCGCCAGTGCCACCGTTCCCGCCAACAAAACAAGCCGCCAACGCGCGGCCTGCAACACGCCAAGCCTTCGGCTAGCCGCCAGGTCCTTTCGTAGCTCGTGGTCTTAGCGGGATCGTG
Source organism: uncultured Solirubrobacterales bacterium (assembly GCA_963838865.1). Taxonomy (GTDB): domain Bacteria; phylum Actinomycetota; class Thermoleophilia; order Solirubrobacterales; family Solirubrobacteraceae; genus Palsa-465. The sequence continues at coordinate 578,213 of CAWISN010000001.1, forward strand.
TTCGGCCCACTCGGCTTCGATCTCGTCCGGGGTTCGGTAGCCGAGCGAGGAAGTGAAGCCGGGCGGTGTTGAACCAGCCGAGGTACTGAGCGGCGGAAGCGACGCATCGGGCATCTTTATCTGGAGAGGTACCGGCTAGCAGGTACAAATTTGTACCGATATCACGGTACAGCTTAGGCATCGCTTGATAAGTGTGAAATGTCCGGATCCGCCAATGGTGACGCCCTTCGCAGCCATTCAGCAAAGAGGGGGTCCACGATGTACCAGGACCCCTGGCGCCGGTCAACTAGACCACGCCGCTGGAGTCGCTCCAGGGAAGTAGGCACGCGAGAATGGCTCGAGAACCCATAGCGGGTTGCGATCGGCCGGCTTGTGACGTTGTCTCCACCGCGGTCTGCCAGAAGCTGAAGAGCGCGGACCTCGTTGATCTCCCCTTCATCGCCGCTCATCAGGACGTTGAGGACGGAGGCAAACTCCGAACGCTCGATGGTCTGGACGAGCCGGTCGTGGGCGTTCATGACGGTCTGAAGGGTTACGGGTCCGCCGGCGGGCGTCTCTTGCCAGCATTCCCAGGCCAGCTGCTGGGTGCTTCGCGGATGTGCCCGCGTGACGTTCACCAGGTAGTTGAGCCCCTCCTCGTCGGCCGGCTTTCTAGTGGCTTCAAACTGGTAGTCCAAGTACTCGACAAACTCGGCGTGTGTGATCACTGGAAGCTGCATTTCCTTTGCCTCTCCGAAGATGGGCTGATCCGAGCTCTCGAGCATCATCTGCAGCGCGTTGCGGATCGACCCCGTGAACAGCAGTGAGACGTGGTTGGCTCCCGAGCTCATGAGGGCCGAGCGGATGATCGACAGCGGCTCGCCTGGGCAATGGCGGAGGCGCTGGAACTCATCGAAGACGACCACCAGGTGCTCCGAGAGCGAGCGCAGGACGAGCAGCTGGGCGTGCAGTGCCTCGGCGTCCTGCGCGGGAGTGATCGCGGCCTGCCTGACATTGCCTCTAATGACTTTGATGTCGAACCCGACCTCCTTCTCCAGGGCAGCCACCCGACGCCGTGCCGCTCGCCGAAGGCGCGTGACGGGGTGAGCGATCATCGCGTCGTGAACGCAGCCGATGAAGCCTGACATGCTCACCACGCGCTGCAGATTGACTTTCACCACATCGAATGGCGGCGCGTCGGGACCGTGCGTCTTCGCCAGCTCAAGGGCCAGCTGGTTGGTGAAGGTGGTCTTGCCTGTATCTCGAGGTCCAAACAGCGAAACGTTCGTTTGGCCCTTGAGCGCCAGGGCCACGTGATGCGCGAACGCCTCCATTCCGACGATCTTGGACGGGTCGTCTACGGGGCGATCCCAGATGAACGGATTGAGGGCTAGGGCCATGTCGTATAGCTGTACCAGTAACATGGTACCGTTTTGTACCAATCAGCCGATACATTAATATACCGACTAGACGGTACAATAGCCTGAGACGCATTCATCCCCGGGGCCGCGCCCGGGGTCTGTCGCGAGCCCCCTCGGCCACCCCGCTCGCCAACGCCTTCGTGAACCGATCGGCTAGCTCTCGCGCCGGGCGTGCGTGCAGGTATCGCTCGGTGGTCGAGATGCGGGAGTGCCCCATGGCCTGTTTGACGCTGGCCAGGTCGACGCCCCCGGCCACGAGTAGCGAGCCGTATGTGTGGCGCAGGTCGTGAAAGCGCAGCCGCTCGAGCCCTGTCGCGCCTCGCGCGCGCTCGAACCGCCGGCGCAGCGCGGACCCATCGATCCGGCGGCCGAACCGGTTTACGAACACATAGTCATCCGGAGAGATGAAGTCGTCTCGCCGGCTGAGGCGGTCAAGTGCCGCAGCGGCCTGGTCCGGGAGCGGCACCTCCCGGGCGCGGCGGCTCTTGGTGGAGTTGAGCTCAACCTCAGCCGAGACCGCCCGCCGGACCGTCAGCTTGTGTCCGGGGAAGTCGACGTCCCGCCACTTCAGCGCGATCAGCTCTCCCCGGCGCAGGCCCGTGTAAGCGGCGATCCGGACGAGCTCCGCGTCCTGGGCATCTTCGATCGCCCGGGCGGTGGCTTCGGTCTCCTCCACTGGCGCCGCACCGGCCCACCGGTGGCTACCGGCGGCCAGCGAGCGGGCCAGCGCCTCGATCTCCTCCGATGAATAGAAGGCCAAGGTGCTGCGGTCCGGCTCCGTGCGGCGCTCTGCCCGGGCCGCGGGATTGACCTCCAACCCATACGTGCTCTCGCGCATGCCGTAGTTGAAGATCGCGCTCACCAGCTGCCGCGCGCTGTTCACGCTCCTCGGGCCCACACCGGCTGCCCCCACTGCCCGCAACAGCTGCTCCACCTGGCGCGTGGTGATCTCTCGGGCCGGCAGATCCCCCAGCGCGGCCATGATCTGCCCCTTGCACCGCCCCGGGCCTCTTCGGTAGGCCTGTCCAGGCTCGGCCAACTGGGAGCGGTAGCCCCGGATCGTGGACGGCTTGGCGCCTCGCACTTCCTCAACCCACTGCAGGTACTCGTGCGCGAGCTCCCGAAATGTGACCCCGCGACGGCGCCTCGCCTCCGTGTCCGCCTCGAGCTGCGTCTGGGCGTCGTGATGCTGGCGCACCAGCACGAGCATCCGCTGGGCCGCCTGCGCCTCGGTCAGCGTCCCGTGGGGCGCTCGCCCGCGGCGAGCGCGCCACGCCCGGTGGCCGTTGCTCTCGACCCACGCCCGGCCGAGAGCCCGGATCACCGGCCGTCCGTCGCGGTACCACTTCCCATACCAATACGGCCCACTCGCCCGCTGGCGAAGAAAGGGTCGCGAGTTGGTCGTAGGGGCCGATTTGGAAGCTCCAGACACGATGCTCCGATCACGCTACATCGCCCACCGGCGTCCGGGCAACCATGCGGGCAACCCTGCCTTCGGGCAACCGTCGCGGGCAACCGTAACGGCCATAACTCCCATACAATCAGCCTTTCAGAGTCCCAGAACCGCCCGTAAATACGGGAACCAGACCCCCTGATTCTGCTTGCCATGCAGAAGGTCGAGGGTTCGAGCCCCTTCAGCCGCTCTCTGTGATGAGTCGGGACATGTGTCTCAGGTGAGTCGGGTCATGGGTCTCGTTTCGAGGAGCTCGGCCAGCGGCCGGGCTCTCTCATTTGGTTGCGCCAGTAGCTCTTGGTGGGCTCGATTAGGTGGGTGGAGAGGATTTCGCCGGTGGTGAGCTCGGCGACTGTGATGTGGTGGTCGTCGGCGAAGGCGAGGACGCGTTTGCGGGCGTGGGTGGTGCCGATTCCGAGGTGGTGCATGCGGCCTGCGCGGCGGAGCGTCATCCGGCCTTTGGTGTCGAGCCGGTCGTAGCGCAGCCGGTAGTGCCCTCGGGCGTGCCCGTTGGTCGCGGGGAGTGCTTTGGGGGTGGCGCGGTAGGCCTCGCTCGGTGTTCGACGGTTGAGGGCGCGGTGGGGGCGCTGTTGGTTGTAGTGCTCGCGGAACTCGTTGAGCTGGGCTTGTAGCTGGGTGGTGCAGGTGGCCGGCGGTCGGGCTCTTAACCAGCGCTGCAAGGTTTGGTGAAACCGTTCGGTCTTGCCCTGGGTTTGGGGGTGCCCCGGGGACCCGTTCTTTTGCCGGACACCGAGCAGCGGCAGGACGTACTCGAACGCGTTCCGTCCGCCGGTGAACCGGCTGGTGTAGACGCTGCCGTTATCAGTCAGCGTCGAGGCTGGCGGCCCGTATTCCTCGACCAGGCCTAGGAATACGGCCACAACGTCATCGCCGCTGACGGGCTCGTGCGCGGTGCAGGAGAGCAGGTAGCGGGAGTGATCATCGAGCCAGTTGAGGATCTCCACGTCGGTCTCGTCGGCCAGCCGCCAGTGGATGAAGTCCGATTGCCACATCTCGTTCGGCTGGGCCATCTCGAAGCGCACATAGGACGAGCGAGGCCGCTTTTTGGGCTCCGGGGTGATCAACCCGGCCGCGTGCAGGATCCGGCGGATCGTTGATGTCGAGAGCGCCGGCAGCCCGTCGCGCTCCAGATGCCAGCCGATCGTGACCGGCCCAGCGTCCAGCCCGTCAGCGGTCAGCTGGCCACGCAACTCGATCACCCGCTCACGCACCCGATCTGGCGTCGCCGCCCGGTTAGACCTCGGACGTCGAGAGCGAGGCTCAAGCGCCTCCAGGCCGCCCTCGCGGTAGCGGGCAAGCAGGCGGTGCAGATGCCGGCGGGAGATCCCGTACTCGGCCGCAGCCGCCGTCACCGACAGCTGCTTGGAAACGATTTGAAGTACGGCGACATGAGTTCGGGACATGCCCGCGACTGTTCGCCCACCCCCGGACAGCACCCGGCGATCGCTGCTCCGGCACAGCCCTACGGGCCGTGCCGCCGCAACGACCGCCGGCAACACCCCACAGCCAGGTGAGACCCATGTCCCGACTCACGAGAGACCTATCACCTGAGACATATGTCCTGAACCCCGACACCTTCAGCCGCTCTCAAAAGCCCCGCTAATGCGGGGCTTTTTGATGGTCGAGGACCGGGTTTGCGTCGGGTAGCGCTCGCCTGTCTCGCGTCCGGCCTCAAGCTCAGACGATCTCGGCAAGCGTCCCGTCCGGGACGAACCACAAGTGTTGTTGCTTCGTGACCGTGGCGATTCGCTCGTAATCGCGGTCGTAGTGGACGAGCGGCACATCCGCCAGCTCTGCGGTGACCGCGATAATCAGGTCGGCTGCTGGAACGCGCCGATGGTCACCGCTGGCGGCCATAGCGAGCTGCACCTCGCGTGCTCGCAGCCACAACGACTCGGGCATTCGTAGCGCCTCGAACGCGGAGAGGCGCTCAGCCAGCTCGCGGGCTCGCGTCTCGTTGGGGGCCAGTCGGACCAGCTCCATGACGATGAGGTCGCACACGAGTACCTGCCCGGACCGTACCTCGGCGTTGAACCACTCGGCCAGTGCTGGGTACCGCCGGTCCCGGGCCCACGTCCACACCGCGGTGTCCACCAGCGACGGGCGCGTCAGCGCCGTCGGCTCTGGCCTAGTCGGCTTTCGCCGCGCCACGACTCTCGCGGCCGGACCGCACGTCGGTCGGAGTTCCGTCGACGTCCCGCACCACGTCGAAGTCGGCGAGCGCAGACCGGCGCGCGACCTCACGCAGCGCCGTGTTCACCGTGGCGCTGAGACCACTCGTGCCGAGCGCAGACTGTGCCGCAGCCAGGGCGTCATCATCTACGTCCACGGTGGTGCGTCCCATGTGCATCATCATACCACATCATGATGCTCACAAATGAGCTCAGGGAGGGTACCATGCGCAAGATCGAGGGTTTGAGCCCCTTCAGCCGCTTTCCGATGAAGCCCCGGCCCAGGCGGGGTTTCTTGTTGGGCAACCGTCCCGGACATCAGGTCTCCTCCCCTGGAATCTCTGCTCGTTTGTTCCTGAGACCCGGTCTCTGAGCAGAATTCATCGCCCGCAGCTCTTTGATCGCTTCCAGCTCCTCGGCCGCGGCAAGGTCCTTGGTCCGTCCGGCGGCAAGCTTCATCGCGATCAGGTCGTCGATCGACGCCACGAGGACGGAGAAGCCTCCGAGGTCGAGCCGCTCCGCCCCCCGGCGCAGCCGCTCATAGCCGGGGCTCCCAACCGGATTCGAAAGCAGGTCAAGCTCGCCGAACTTCGTCACCAGCGTCAGCAGCTCGACGCGACGCAACATCTCGCCGTCCGGGGAGAACGGAACCTCGTCGTCAATGCCTCTCAGGTGCACGTCCAGCTCGCTCAGGACCTCACCCAGCGCGGCAAGGTTGCCTGGGTCGGTCGCGTAACAGACATCCAGGTCGTATGTCGTGCTCGGCGATCCGTGCAGGACAGCCGCGATCCCTCCTATGACGACGAAATCGACGCCCCGTGCCGTCAATCTCCGGAGGATCTCGTCGGCTCGGAGCTCAGTCGTGTGCCGGCGATCAAGCACGGCCATGCGTCGCACTTGAGCGCAGCCGGGTCAGCTCTCGCTGGGAGGTCTGAAAGACCTGGAGGCGCTCTGCCGGTGTCAGCGCTAGCCGGCGGCGCAGCTGCGAGAGATCGAGCCCGAGAGGCGGTGTCTGACGGCGCTGAACGGAAATGGTGTGACCGGTGGCTTGAAGCGCGCGGACGAGCGTGTCCCAAGTCGGGTTGGAATCTGGACTCTCAAGCCGGGCTATGACCGGCTGAGACACGGCCATGCGGTCAGCCAGCTGAGTTTGCGTCAGACCCGCCGAGCGGCGGGCTTCTCGGAGAAACGCAGATGCTGACATTGCAAGGCTAGAATAGCTTATTTATTATATAGCTTGTAGAGCATACCCCCATCCAGGGGCTTCTTCCGCGTAGGCACGACTTCGGTCCTGCCTGCCGTGCGACCACGTTGGCGGCTGGTGATCAACCGAGGGATTCCGGGAATATGGATCCGGTGAGGACGGACCGATGAGCACCCGGACTGCCGCAGCCGCGCCGCCGGCGCTGCGCAAGCTCGTGGAGCGCTACAACCCGGAGGTCTTCCAGCTCGAGCGCCCCCACGCGCGGATACGCCTGGACGGTGCGGACTCGCAACCATTTGACGTGCTGCTCGACAGCAGGACGGCAAAGCTGGTTCCGGCCGACTGGGGCGAGCGTCCGGACGCGACGCTGCGCGCCGATCCCGACACCTGGCGGAGCATCGCGCAGGATCTGCGCGGAGGGATGGACGCGTTCCGCCGCGGACGGCTGCGAGTGCGGCATGACCTACATCTCGGGATCGGCTTCCTCGCCGCCACCGCAGACGCTCAGGACGGAGGCCTGCGGCTGCGCACGATCCCCACCGCGAAAGGCAGGATCTCGATCTCCGAGGCCGGCGTCGGTCCTGCGGTGGTGATGATCCACGGCCTCGGCGCCACGAAGGTCTCGTTCCTGCCGACGCTGGCCGCCCTCGCACCCCACCACCGCGCGATCGCCGTCGACCTACCTGGGTTCGGTGACTCTGACAAGCCGATCCAGGCTCCGTACGACGCGCCCTACTTCGCCGACACGATGAGTGCGCTGCTGGACGCGCTCGAGCTCGACCGCGCTGACTTCGTGGGCAACAGCATGGGTGGCCGAGTCGCGATCGAGGTTGGGCTGCGCGCGCCTGAGCGCGTGCGGCGAATTGCCCTGCTGGCGCCCTCGCTCGCCTGGCTGCGAGACCGGCCATGGGCGCCCTACCTGCGGTGGGTGCCACCGCAGCTCGGGCTGATCCAGCCAGCCCCGCGGGCGATCGTCAACGGGATCGTCCGTCGCCTGATCCCTGGCGCCGACGAGGAATGGACCGCCGCGGGGATCGACGAGTTCCTGCGTTCCTACCTGACCCCGCGGGGCCGGGCCGCGTTCTACGCCGCGGCCCGGAACATCTACCTCGAGGAGCCGCATGGGCCGGACGGGTTTTGGACGCGGCTGCCGGACTTGGAGCCGCCAAGCCTGTTCGTCTGGGGCCGCAAGGACCCGGTCGTCCCGATCAGGTTCGCCCGACACGTCCGCGAGGCGGTGCAGCAGGCCGAGCACCTCGAGCTCGACTGCGGGCACGTGCCCCAGCTCGAGCGCCCAAAACAGGCGCACGAAGCACTGCTGCGCTTCTTCGCGGCCGGAAAAAAATAAGCGATCGACTTGGCAGCGCAGCTCCCGGCCGGCATCGTGCGGGCGCGCGATCAGCCGTCACAGTCTCACAAAGCTCGCGGCACGCCGTATGCCGCGTAAAGCCATGGTCCTATTACGCCCATAGCAACACGATCTTCCGCCGCGCGCGCGAGCTTTGTTGATCCATGGTTGTTTTCGAGGCGCCGCCTGTCGGGCGAGCCTCCCGAGGCTGCGATCGGGAGGTTTGGGCTCGCCGACGTAAGGAACTTGAGAAAGCCTTGACGCGCTGAGAGATTTGTGGGCGGTGCGCCGGCCCACGTGTTGCCCTCGTCCACAAGCAGGGCGGTGGCTCAAGACACGCTGACCTCACTGCCGATACAGCTTGGTGACGCTGCTCGGGCGCAGGGCTCGGGACCGCGCCCAGTTCCCAACGACCACTCACTGGCCACTGACGTGAAAGTGCGGTTCCGAGCTATCGACGGCCTTCGCGCCATCGCGGTCCTCACCGTGATGGTCAGCCACTACAACCGCGCGTGGCTCTGGAACGGACGGCTGGGAGTTGATGTCTTCTTTGTCATCTCCGGATTCGTCATCACCTTCCTGCTGATCCGGGAACACGAGGGTCACGGATCGATACGGCTGCAGGCGTTCTGGATGCGGCGAGTTCTCCGCCTCGCGCCTGCGCTCGGCGGCCTCCTGGTGATCGTGGGTGCCCTTGCGGTCCTGACGGGACATCACCTGGCGGATTTCCGCTTCGCCGCGACATTCACCGAGGACTTCCGTCTCGCCCTGATACGCCCCGGCCAGACCCCGGACCTCTCGATCTTCAGCCACACATGGTCACTGGGAATCGAGGAGCAGTTCTACCTGGTCTGGCCCGCCCTTCTGCTGCTCGTATGGCGATGCTCACCAACAGTCCGCGGCAGGGCCGCTCCGCTCCTGGCCCTGCTCGCGATTGGCGACCTCGTCTGGATGTACCACGCCACCGCTGTCTACGGTGGATCGCGCGCTTATTTCGCCCCCGACACACACGCACATGGATTGCTGGCCGGCTGCGCGCTGGCGTTTTGGTTCTCCTACCGCGCGCCATCCGCGCGGCGGCCGAGACTCCTGCCCTGGCTCGCACCGATCGCGCTCGCCACGGTCCTGGTCACGATGCGCTGGCATAACGCCACCGAGCAGTCGCTGGCGCTCCTCACAGGCATCGGAACCCTGTGCTCCGCGGTCCTGATCGCACACGTTCTGACCAGCAGCGAAAGTGATCCACTCAGGCGCTTGCTCGAATCCCGACCGCTGCAATGGGCTGGCTCCCGCTCATACGGAATCTACCTGTGGCACTACGTTTTCATGAATGCCTGGTGGTGGCCCCCGGGTCCCGTCCTGCTGGTCGCGGTGGCGAGGTTCGCCGCGAGCTTCCTGGCGGCGGAGCTTTCCTGGCGCCTCCTCGAAAGGCCGGTGCAGAAGAGATTCCGGGCCCGATGGGTCGTGCCCGGCCCGCTCGCACTTCAGCCGGCGTGAAGCCCGCTACGACGAGCCCGGGGCAGCGGATGAGCGCTCGACGGCGCGCTCATAGGCCGGCCGCTCGAAGAGCCGGTTGAGGTAGTCCTCGAGCACCGGCGGGAGCGGCTCGGGGAATCGGGCGCGCTTGGCAAACGAGAGCGCCGTGCTGACCATAACGTCGGCCACTCCAAACCGTCCATCGACGAGATAGTCCTCGCCGTCCAGGCGCTGGGCCACGGCATCGGCCGCCTTGAAGAAGCGGCCCCGTGCCTTCTCGGAGCGTCCTGGGTCGGCCTCGCGGAAAATCGCTCCCTCAATGAGGGGCGGCTCGAGCTCCGAGGGGGCGAAAATCGACCACTGATAGTCCAGCGCCCTCTCCTGTGTCCCCAGCGCCCCGATCAACCCGGCGTCCAGATGCAGGTCGGCAAGCTGCAGGCAGATCGCAGCAGACTCGAACACGTAGCCACCATCGAACTCCACGACGGGCACCCGTCCAAGCGGGTGGCGAGCGCGGTGGGCCTCACCGCTGCCCTCCTCCCAGTCCATGATGGTCAACTCGTAGGGCTCTCCGATCTCCTCAAGCATCCAGAGAACCCTTCTCGGGCGCCCGGCATGCTCCCGATGAATGACATGCAGCATCGCGCGGACGATATACGCCCGGCCCAGCAACCGGCGCGTCGGAGGGGCACCGCGAGGCTTGACAGGCTTGACACCAGGTGTACGTAAGCCTAGACTTACCGTAAGTGACAGCTTACCGAGTGGATGAATGGGCGGCACTAGGTGATCCCACCAGGCGTGCGATCTTCGAACGCTTGGCCGACGGTCCCCGATCGGTCAGCGAGCTCTCGCTTGGGCTCCCGGTCAGCCGTCCGGCGGTGTCCCAGCACCTGAAGGTGCTCAAGCAGGCGGGACTGGTGACCGACCGGCCGTCTGGGAATCGCCGCCTCTATCAGATGAATCCGGACGGGATCGGAGCGTTGCGCGCCTATCTCGACCGGTTCTGGAACCAATCCCTGGCGGCCTTCAAGCGGGCCGCCGAGCAACCCGCAGAGGAGGTCACATGACCGCGCCACAGGTGCTGGAGACGTCGGTACGCACGGAGATCATGGTCGAGGCGCCCATCGAGCACACCTTCCAGGTGTTCACCGAAGGGATCGGGAGCTGGTGGGACCCCAACCATCACCTCCTCCAGGGGGAACTCGAGGAGATGGTGTTCGAGCCGTTCGTGGGGGGAACGTGTATGACCGCGGGGTCGACGGCAGCGAGTGCCGCTGGTCGCGCGTGCTCGCCTATGAGCCGCCGGAGCGCCTCGTGTTCAGCTGGGACATCGACGCGAAGTGGCAGCTTGAAACCGACCACGACAAGACGAGCGAGATCGAGGTCCGCTTCACGGCCGAGGGGCCGGACCGCACGCTGGTCGAGCTCGAGCACCGCCACCTTGACCGTCATGGCGAAGGCTGGGAAGGGATGCGTGACGCCGTCGGATCTCCGAACGGCTGGAACCTCGAGCGCTTCGCGGAGGTGGCCTCCGCGCGGTGAGCTTCGCTTTAGGCCGGCGTAAGCCGACCGTCCGGGTCTGATTTGCTCCGGCTGTGCTTGAGCAAGCCGCTGGTCTGTCCTTGAGTGCTCTCGACGCGATCGCGGATCTTGAGCGGCGCGTGACGGCGGCCGATGGTGGCCGCCTAAAGCTGGAGTGGGGAACGCTCCGGGCTCGCTCCGCAGATCGGGTCCAGGACCTGTTGTGGTGGGAAGCCGAGCAACTGCTTGGCTTCCTTGGGCTCTATGTGTTCGGCTCCTCCCTGGAGCTGGCCGGGATGGTTGACCCGGCCGCTCGGGGGCGGGGAATTGGCACGGCGCTGCTGGATGCCGCGGCGCGGCTGTGCTCGGAGCGAGGGATCATCCAGGCGCTTCTGATAGTGCCGCGTGCGTCTGAGGCCGGCAAGCACCTGGCCCTGCGCAGGGGCGCGACTCTCGATCACTCAGAGCACGCCATGGTGCTGCCCGGCGACCCGGCCGGTGGTCCTGCTGACCGAGCGGTCAGTCTTCGCCCTGCGACCCTGGCCGATATTCCTATCGTCTCGGGGGTGCTTGCCGAGGCGTTCGGGGCGCCCGCGCCCGCCAACCTCGCCGACCGCCTCGGCGCCCCGCAGCAACAGACGATGGTGATCGAGGCCGAAGGAGCGCCGGTCGGCACGCTGCTGCTCACCCACGACGGCGATGAGGGCCGGATCTATGGTTTTGCCGTAGACCCTGCGCACCAGGGCAGGGGAATCGGCCGCGCGGCGTTGCGCCGAGCCTGCCAGGAGCTATGCGGCGCCGGCGCGCGCCGGATCGGTTTGGAGGTGGCCGTCGATAACGACCGCGCCCTCGGCCTATACACCTCCGTCGGGTTCACACCGGTCATCACGGAGGACTACTACGCGTTGCCGGTGAGCTAGGTCTGGCCCACTCCGGACACGCTCAGCGCTCTGACTTCGGGGCCCGCGCACCGGGCCGCCACTCGCGACCCTCGAGCGCCGCCTGGAGTGAATCGCGCGTGAGCACGCTGTCGTAATGGTTTCCGTCTATGAAGACGTCGGGCACCCCGCGCACACCGCTCGCGGTGGCGCGCCGGATGTGCTCAACGATGGTGGCGCGGAAATGCCCGCCGCTCACCTCGCCGCGGAGACGGTCCGGATCCGGAACGACTTTGTCCATCCGCGCGAGCAGCTCTTCTTCATCATCGAACGGGGCCTGCGCCAGCGCGTCGAGAGCCTGAAAAAACCGGTCCTGAGCGCCCGCGGCTTCGAGCGCCTCGGCGGCAGGCAGGGCGAGGGCATGAACATCAGCTAGAGGAAGGTGCCGGATCGCCATCCGTACCGGGCGCGTCTGGCTGAGCTCTTCCACCAGCCTGATTGCCCCCCGGCAGGGCTCAGCCGACAGATCGAGGTAAAGCGTTACCGTCTGCCCTCCCTCAGGGCCACGAACGTGGTCACCGGGGCCAATGGGAGGATCGAGCCCAGGCGGCCGCTCAGAGCTCTTCCACTGATTCAGCGCCTCCGCGACCTCCGGGTCGAGCGGTGGGCGCTCGACCTTTGGTCGGTAGCGGCGATGGTGCCCCGCGGTGCCACGTTCCCAGTTCCTGACGTCGGTGGTGATGTCGTGGCCGACCTGAGGGGGCGATTCAGAGGGCCCTCCGGCCCGGCGGTAGGGCCTGAGGTTGACGCCGCTCCCCCTGACCGTGTAGTAGCCAAAGATCACCGCGAACAGGAACACGAATATGAAGATGAGGAAGATCCACCACCCGCCCGCGAGCGCAAAGGGGGGTGCGGAAAGGACTCCTGGCCACGGTGCCGCGCCACCTAGCTCCATCTCACGGCAAAGCCTACGGGCGCCGTGGCGCTGTGGCAATGAGGAGCCACGACGGTAGCTCTACCTGGTCGCCGTGTCCGCTGCCTTTGCCAGCTTGGTCATGAAGGAGAGGAACTCCTTCGATTGACCCCGGAACAGTCCGTCGGCGGTGAGGAACTTCACTGCGCCCATGGCAGCGCCGGCCGTCTTGGTGGGCCGAATGATCGACACCCTTGGATACCTACGGTTAAGGAAGATCGTCGGCTCGGGCATGATGAGGTTGGTCTGGTAGTTCTCACCACCCAGCGGGGGCTTGTTGAGGTCGGGGAAGACCAGGCCATTCGTCGGATCGGTAAGGGCGGGGGCATTGCCCGCCTTGTCACTCCAGGTCTGGAAGTGCATCGTCTCGGTGGGTCCGATGCTCAGTAGCACCCGAAGTACCTCAGGGTCATGGACCCTCTGTGCAAGCGACGGATAGAGGCTGCTGCCGCCCTGCTCGATCGTCGCGAAGTGGAAGCCCGCCGTGTTCGCGATCGCCTGCAGATGCTTCCCCGGGGTAAGGTCGGCATCCGTCCTCGGGATGGCGGGAAACTGCCCTTTGAGAAGCCCGGGTATTGCGGGCGGAAACGTGTCACCGAGATCGGGATTCATCGTCCGGCTCCGGTAACGCGTCCACCAGGTGGTGTCCACTGTCAGCTGCATCAGGTTGGTGAGACGCTTTCTGCTCTTGTCGGCGCCTGATGCCTGACTGCCCTTGAGCGTCCGGAATGGATCCAGACTGACCGCCTTTCCTCCGCGCGCCTTCAGATAGGCGTTGAGGAAAGTGAAATGAGTGAACTCGTCCTCGGTGTTGTCGTGGATGTACTGGCTCATGTCAGTGTCGAGCCTGCTGACAGCCTTCGCGTAAAGAGGGCTGCCACTCCCTCCCGGCACCTCCTTGTCCTGAATGCCGGCGAGCTCGTTGTACTGCTGCCAGAGATCGGTTTCGATCGTTTCCAGCGCGGCGAGGAAGCGGAGGATCGCCTCGTCTCCCCTGGTCAGGGAGCCACCAGCCGCCGCGGCCGGAAGGCTGGCCAGCAGGCTCATTCCCAGTGCCCCCGCGCCCGCGCCACCAATGAAGGCACGGCGGCTGGTTAGGCGATCGGCGCCGCCCGAGCGTTCACTGCTGAGGGCGCCGTGGCTCGCGGACTCGCCGGAACCTGACCTGTGTGACCTGGTGGACTGACTTGAGTTACTCACCGTTTCCCTCTCCGATCCTGATCTGTCAATTAATGCCGTCGAGCGTCTGGACGCCACTCGGGCCGGGTTCCTTCCCGGTCAGTGCACTAATCGGTTAACCGAAAGGTGAAACGGTCCGTCGTTGGGTCAGGGCAGCCGTCGGCTCAGGCCGATGTCGACGTGGATCGCGAAGCGCTCCGGGGTCTCTCCGCCCTCGACGATGGCCCGCATGCGGTCCAGTACGTCCGCTCGCTGGCGCTCGGGCCGGCCCGCGATCCAGCTTATGGAGGCCATGTGAGCCAGCACGCCCTCGGTGTCGGCTGGGCCGTAGGTGGTCACTCGTACCTGCCAGGGCTCTTCGAAACCGTCGGCCTCGCGCACGAACTCCTGCCATGACCGGCCATCGAAGTTCGGGTGCTCGGGCCGCGTGTCAGCCACCAGAGTCCCCAGCTCATGGGCCCACGTCGCTCCGGTCCAGTCCGGTGCGGCGTCGAACAGGGCCAGCCCACCCCCGGGGGCCAGGACGCGGCGGATCTCCGCCAGCGCCCGCGGACGGTCAAACCAGTGAAAGGCGGCGGCGACCATCACCGCCGCCACCGACCCATCCGCCAGCGGGATCCGCTCGGCCAGGCCATCGCGAACCCGGGCCGGCCCAATCTTCTCGATCAGCACGCGCCGCAGTGGCTCCTGGGGCTCGACTGCCAGCACGTCAAACCCAAACCCAGCCAGCGCCGTGGTCAGCTTTCCCGTCCCGGCGCCGAGATCCAGAACGGTATCCCCCCGCCCGATCCCCAGCTCGGCGGCAGCCGCACCGATCACTCCCGGCCCGTACTCCGGACGGCCCCGCTCGTACGCGTCAGCCACCGACGCGAACTGGCTGGCCAAGGGATGCAGCTCCATGGCGGGAATCCAGGTCCGCCTAGAAGGGTTTCGGGCTCAAGCCGTTGGTGCCGGGGACCTTGTGCGTTCGGCGTCGGCCATCGCGCGGAGCTGCTGGAACCTGACGACGTTGCCGCCTGCGCCCCAGCTGCCCTCGGCGACTTCGTGGCAGAGCACCCAGACGCGGAGCGCCTCCTCCTCCGGGATACCTGCGGCCTGCCTGATCAGGCGAGTCGCGTCCTCGACAAGCTCGCCCCGCCGGCGGTCCGACAGGGCGCCTTCCGGCGTAGTCACATCGAGCTTGAAGGTCGGCTCTGAGACCGGCCGACCGCCGGCGTGCACGCTGCCCTCCGGCAGCTCATGTACGTAGACCCAGGTCACGCTGCGGAAGAACTCCGTGTCAGGCGCGCGCTCGGCGTGCAGGAGCGCGGTCGTCAGGTCATCCATCAAGCGCTCCCGAGCCTCAGGCTCGAGCGCGCCCTGGGGATAGGTCAGTTCGAAGATCGGCACGATGTCTCCTCGGTTGTTTGCTTTGCCTGGTCCACCGTCATCCTCTCGCGGGCGGATCGGGGCTAGAACCAGGCGGTCTTGATCGCGAGCTTTTGCAGCTTCTTCGGGTGGGCAGACCCCGCCTGGATCGTCCACGGCTCGTGCTTGCGATCGGGGCTGCCGTACAGCCACTTACCACCCCGGCAGCTGTAATTGGCCCGGAGGTGGTGGAAGGTTCCCGTGGCACCAGTGTCGATGGCGCACCGCAGGCCTGACGTGGTCAGGATCGCCCAGGGCATCCCCGAGGTCGATGGCTTGTTCTTGTCGCGGAGCTTGTTCGGCAGTGACTTAGTCAGCTTGAGCTTGATCCCAGACCGTTTCCAGGCCGCGGCCGGACAGAGCACGAAGCCGTGCGCCTTGCCGGAGCTGAAGCAGGGGTCATACAGGAAGTTCCCGCTCATGCAGCGCCACGCGTCGTTGCGGTTGATCGCGCTCGATCCCGAGAAGCAGGATCCGTTGACGGTCTTCTTGACCTTGATGGCCGGAGCGCCGCTCGCCGTGAAGGCCCGGTAGATATGCGCCCGGGTTGAGCCGCCGGCGCTCGCCGCGAACGCCGAGGCCGCACCCGCGCCAAGCACGAGCAGCATCGCTGCCAGCGCCAGTCGCTGGATGAGACGAGAGGGCACCACTGCTGGAGCTGGATCGTAGGCCCCCGCCCGAGAGCGCGCAACCTCTCCGCGACGTGGCACGAGGCTGGTCAGGGAGAACTGCGCTTCAAGCTCCGTCCGGCTGGAGATCTCTCAGCCAGGAGAGGGTCTGTTCAAGGCCCTGGTCGTACGCCACCGCCGGCTGCCAGCCCAGCAGCTCGCGCGCCTTGGCGTTGCTGAAGTCCTGGCTGCGGCCCATTACGTGCACCGCCTGCCGGGAGAGCAGCGGGGGCAACGAAATGCGGGTGCTCTGGCGCAGGAGGCGATAGCCCTGCTCGAAAGAGAAGCCGAGGCCAGAGGCAAGCCAATACGGCATGCTCCAGCGCACCGGCGGGCAGCCAAGCCCGTCAGCCAGCCCAGCGGTGAAATCAAACCACGTGGTGTCGAGTCCGTCGGTGACGTTGAAGGCCTGGCCCACCGCCTCATCACGGCGGAGCGCCAGGAGCGCCGCGTCAACCAGGTTCCCCACGTAGCAGAGGCCGGCGATGGCTCGTCCGTGATCGATCAGGACCATGTTCCCAGCGCGGATGGCCTGGCCTATCTCCCCCACCACCTCCCTGGAGCGCGGCCCGTACACCGTGGCTGGACGCAGGATCACGGCCCTCAGCCCGTGCGCCCGCTCGGTCCGGCGCACCTCGGTCTCAGCGGCGAGTTTCGTCTGCGCGTACCAGTTGCAAAAACGGGGTGTGGAGTAGGTCTCATCGACCCCGCGCGCGCCGGGATACCCGTACACGTCGGTGGTGCTGAAGTGGATGAGCCGCTCGACGGACGCCGAGACGCAGGCGTCCAGCAGGCTGCGAGTGGCGCCGACGTTGACCCGCTCGATCTCGGCGGCGGTGGCCCAGTCGGAGACCAGCGCACCGCAATGGAACACGTACCGGCAGCCCTGGACGGCGCGCGCCACGGCGCGTCCATCCGTGAGGTCGGCCACAGCGAGCTCGACGTCCAGGGTCTCGAGCAGCGACGTGTCACTAGTGGAGCGGACCAGACAACGCACCGGGAGACCCTCCTGGGCCAGCCGTTCAGCCAGATGACCACCGATGAACCCCGTGGCCCCGGTTACCAGGCAGTGCTCGCCGGTGACCGGAGCGCGATGGCGGCCGTTGGGGGGATGTCTGGGCGCGGAGCGCTCCTCCGAGACGGACCGGCGGCGCAGCGTGGCGGTGGCGATGTCGCGCACCGTCCCCCAGTTCTTGCTGGCCGAGCGGTGACAGTCCTCCATGACCGCGTCCAGGGCCGTGAGGAAGCTCTCGGCCTCGGACTCCGTGAGGGTCAGAGGCGGAAGCAGCTTGATCACGTCGTTCTTCCCAGAGGCCATGGTGATCACGCGGTGGTCGCGCTGCAGGGGGATCACGACAAGCTGGGGAAAGAGCCCCTCGCTGGCCATGTGGGCCAGGCGCCAGCTCAGGCGACCGGCGCGCGATTTGGGCGCGCAGAGCTCGATCGCGAGCATGAGCCCCTTGCCCCGTACCTCGCCGATCATCTCGTACCGTCCCTGGAGCTCACGGAGTCCTTCGCTCAGGAGGTGTCCGATGCTGGCCGCCTGCTCTACGAGGCCATCGCGCTCGATGATCCGCAGAGTGGCCAGCCCGGCGGCCATCGATAGGCGGTTGCGGCCAAAGGTGGACTGATGAACGTAGGAGCGCTCGAGCGTGCCCACCGCCTTGTCATGAAGCTCACGTCGTGTCGCCATGGCGGCCACCGGCATGTAGCCGCCGCTCAGAGCCTTCCCGACGAGGACGAAGTCGGGCTCGAGCTTCCAGTGCTCTGAGGCAAACCAGGCCCCAGTGCGGCCAAGTCCGGTCTGGACCTCGTCGAGGACCAGGAGGGTGCCGTACTGCCGGCACAGCGCCGAGACAGACTCGAGGTATCCAGCGGGCGGCAAGGTGACGGCCCGCCCCTGGATGGGCTCCACGATGAAAGCCGCCACGTCTCTTGAGCGAAGCTCTGCCTCGAGGCGCGACAGATCTCCGAAGGGAACGCGCCCGCAGCCCGGGAGGAGCGGGCCAAAACCTTCCTGGAAGAAATCGTCCCCGACAAGGGACAGGGGCCCCAGGGTGACCCCGTGAAACCCTGAGTCACACGAGAGCAGGCGGGGCCGGCCCGTGGCGGCGCGCGCGAACTTCATCGCCGAGTCGACGGCCTCGGCCCCGCTGTTGGCGAAGAACATGGCGTCCAGCCCGGGCGGCAGACGCTCCGAGAGCTCCTCGGCCAGCATCCCGGCGAGAACCGAGTAGTGAAGCTGGACGCCGTCTACCAGGTCGGCAAACAGCGCCGCCAGCAACGTGTCGCGCACGTCAGGATGGTTATGACCCAGGCTGGCAAAGCCCTCGCCGGTGTGGAAGTCGAGGTGGGCCTGGCCGGCGGCGTCGTACAAGTAGGAGCCTCTGGCCGATCGATAATCGTGATCGAAGCCGAGAATGCGCAGGACCTCGACCAGCGACCCATCGAGGTGGCGAGCGGCCAGCTCGAGGGTCTCCCCCGCGCGGGCAGCGGCTTCGGCCACCACCCCGGTGGTGTCGAGGTCCTCGGTGCGGGGCAGAAGGCTGACGTCCATGTGATCGGCCGCGCACCTTACGGGTTTATTTCGCCGCCCCGCGGCGCGGGGGCGAGGTCCGGACGGGCGAGCCAGCGGCTCCCCAGGCGGCGATCAGCTCAGTGGCTGCGGAGCAGTCGGTAGGTGACGACTGCGACCACGGTGCCGGCTGTTGCCGCGGCCGCCACGGCGGGGACGACTCCGGGCCTCAGCCCAGCTACGCGCTTCATCGCGGTCATGCCTACTTGGCGGATCGGTTTAGGCGGCATCTTCCTGTCCCTCCAATCTTTCGCTTGCTTGCTCCCTTGGTGCTACCCGGCAGGCCAGCTTCATAAAGGTCCTCGGGCGGGCCGCCCGGCTGAACCACCACGGCTTCACAAATCGCCCGGCCTGCCGCGCGATTTGTCGACCTATGGCTGCAATGCAACCTTGGTCTGACAGAGCGGCGCGGGCGCTGCGAGCTTTGTAGAGATTTGCTCGCGCGGGGGGCGCGCGCTCCGCGCCGCGGGGGGCGGCTCCGCGCCGCGGGGGGCGGCTCCGCGCCCGGAGGGGGCGGCTCCGCGCCCGGAGCGCGCGCCACCCGCGCACGCCCCTCAGGGCACGAGCGACCAGCTGCCCCACAGGCCGCTGAGCACCACGAGCAGCGTGCCGGACACCAGAACGGCGACCCGAGCGGTGCGGCGATGCTCAGCCAGATATGCCCCCGCGCCCATGAATCCCCCGAACATCAGGAGCATGTAGCGCCCGAGGCCGATCATCGGCTCGTGCGGGGCGGGGAAGCTCGTGACCTGCGCCAACACGATCATCGCGTAGATCACGTAGATCCGCGGCACCCTCTTCCAGGAAACGACCAGAGAGCCTACGGCCAGGGCGAGGAACGCGAGGTCGATCAGGTTCCGGGCCTGCCAGCCGATCGGGTCACCGAATCCCAGCGGAGTGAACTGGCCGGACAGAACCGCCCCCACATCGCCAGGCATCTGACCCAGCGCGTAGAGGATGCCGCCCAGCGGTGGTCCAAAGCGGTGATTCCAGAACAGGTTGGCGGCGCGGAATGGCTCAAGCGGAGCATCGTGGGCGATCCACAGGTAGCCGAGATAGGCCGCGAGTCCCACGGGTACCAGCACCAGCCAGGCGAAGTCTCGCTCCACCCCGAAGCGGGGCCTCCACCAGGCCCGCGCAGGGAGAGACAGGGGCGACCGGCCGCGCGGGCCATACAGATAGACGAGGGCCAGGATGACCACCAGCAGGACTCCGTTTGACCGGGTGGCAGCGGCCAGCCCGCCGCATAGACCAGCCAACGCCCACTGCTCTCTCCGCGCCGAGTACACGGCGGCCAGCTGCAGCATGAAGAAGAGCGACGTCGGATAGACGGCGGAGAGGAACAGCGAGGTGGGAAAGGCAGCCACCAGGACGACGGTCATCCGGGCGGCGGGCTGGCCTACGTCGAGCAGTGCCAGGCGGTACAGCAGCACCAGCCCGGTCGCCAGGCATCCCAGCGAGATGACGAGGCCGGCCACGGTGGCGTCGCCGAACAGCGGCGTGAGCAGGTGCACCAGCAGCGGGTACAGCGGAAAGAAGTTCGTCGAGGCGGGACTGAAGTACCCGTGGGCGGCTATTTGCAGATACCAGACGCTGTCCCAGCGGGCGGCCGGAGCCAGGAGCTGGCTGACGACGCTGGCATGAACGGCCGGCGTGATTCCGGCCGGGTCGAGCACCTGGCGAGCCACGGCGTTCTCTCCCAGAAGGGCGATCACGGCGAGCGCCGCCCCCCACACCAGCAGCCGCGTTCCCACCGCCGATCCCAGCGCGAAACGCACCCCGGAGCGGCTGGCTGCTGACCGGGTCCCCGAAGCGATCGACCTCAGCCGGACAGGACGCCTGGCGAGAGTCGACGCTGGGGTGCTCACCTCAGCGGGCTCAAGCATCGACGAAACATCGGCAGAAGAGCGCCAGGGCGTTAGGGCAATTCGCCTACGTGAGGTGATGGCGGTGCGCCACGGCAGCGGCCTGCGTGCGGCTGCGTACCCCCAGCTTGACCAGGATGCGCGAGACATGGACGCTGGCCGTCTTCTCCGCCATGAACAGCGCGGCCCCGATCTGCCGATTGGTCGCTCCCTCGGCCACCAGGGCAAGCACCTGAAGCTCGCGCGCGGTCAGGCCAAAGGGTGTGTCCTGGTCACCGGTTCGGGTGGCCCCGTCCGGGGCCGGGGTTGGCTCGACATCTTCCAGCGAGAGCCGGGCCCGGCGGACGAGCCCCTCGACCTCGCCTGCCAGCCACCGCGCGCCCAATCGACGCGCGCTCTGAAGCGAGGCCCTGGCCGGATCGATGGCCTGGTCGCGCCCGCCCGCCTCAACCGCGGCCTCGGCCTCCCGCCAGCGCATGATGGCGGCGTAGTACGGACGGTCGATGCCCTCCCAATGAGCGACCGCCTCGCGCCAGGGGCCCGGCTTGTTCCGTCCCCGGCATGAGCCCATTTCAGCCTGCCCGGTGGCGAGCCAGGCTGCCTCCACCAGCCCGCCCTCCTGAGCCGCGGCGTCGAGTCGGCTCAGATGGATCCGCAGCCGCGTCAGAGCATCGCGTTCCTGCGTCCGCTCCTGGAGGTCCCGGGCCCGCCGGGCTATGTCGGCTTCCACTCGGGCACCAACAGCGCTGGCACGGGCAATGCGCATCACGTCATCTGTGCAGACCTCCAGGCGACCGAGGGCGTGCTCGATCACCGCCCGCGCCCCCGGGAGGTCACGGCGACGGCGGCGCAGCTCGCTATCCAGGGCACCGAACCAACCGATGAACTGAGGCTCGGTCGAGTCGGCCACCAGAGGCTCGGCCTGGCGCAGCAGCGAGTCCACCTGCTCCTCATCGCCCAGCCCCAGCGCGGCCTCGGCCTCGACCAGCAGGGGGAAGATGGACAACCGATCAATCGGGGCGACCGCCGGGCGAAGATGCGCCTGCATCACCTCCCACTCACCGGCCTCGAAGGCCACCTGCGCGACGGTCATCGTCAGCCAATCGTGCAGCCTGGCCACCCGCTGGGGAATTGCCGCCAGCCCCTCCTGCGCCCTGGCCAGCCCTTCGCGGGTGCGCCCGGCCAGGGTGAGGCTGTCCGCGAGATTCGAGTACGCGTAGCCGAGGTTGTCGAGATCGTCCGTCTCCCGGGCCAGCTGGATCGAGCGCTCGAGCAGTGCCACCCCGTCATCCACCTGGCCGAGAGCGATCCGGGCCATCCCCAGCGTGTTCAGCACCTCGCCTTCGGTGTGGGGGTCGCCGACGTGGATCGCGGCGGCCAGCGCCCGCTCCCCGTCGGCCACCGCATCGCGGAACCGGCCGCGGAGAAAGCGTGTCCGCGCCATCCAGGCCATCAACGTGGCCCGCTCCTGGCTGGCTTCGTCCTCGCCCAGCATGCCGAGGGCCTGCTGGGCGGTGTCAACCGCCTCGATGCCACGGTTCAGCGACCACTGAATCCTCGACAGCTCGGCCAGCAATCCGGCCTGGAGGGCGACGTCGCCGCTGGGTTGGGCCTTCTCTAGGGCACGTGTCAAAAGCACCTCGGCCCGTCCTCGGTCGCCGGCAATGCTGTGGGCCGAGGCGGCCAGCCGCAGGAGGTCCACGCGACTGAGCGGGATCCGGCTCTCGGGGTTGGCCACCCGAGGCCAGAGGTCAAGCGCGCGCTCGGCCAGCTCTGCGGCCTCCCCGTAGGCGTGCGTGTCCCGAGCGGCCAGGGCGGCATGAACGGCGGCGCGCAGGGCGGCCGGCTGATCACCTGCCGCCGCGTAATGCCCGGCCACGGCCGCCGCCAACTCGGCCTCCTGCTCCACGCCCGGCCCCATCCGCTGCTCGAGAGCCTGAGCCAGGGCAAGGTGCAGGTCCCCGCGTTCGCCGGGGAGCAGGTCCTCGTAGAGAACCTCTCGCAGAAGCGCATGGCGGAAGCGAAGCCGGCCATCGTCACCCATGACCAGCACGTGCTCGGCCACGGCCTCTCTCAATGCCGTCTCAAGCCCACCCGTCTCGACGCCGGTTATCTCGGCTATCACGTCCTCGTCGAGCCGCCGTCCGACGGCAATCGCCCGCGCCGCCAGCTGGGCATCTGCAGACAGTCGCTCGATGCGAAGCATGAACGCATCGCGCAGGGTTTCCGGAAGGGCACCCTTTCCCTCACGCCCCGCGGCCAGCAGCTCCTCGGCGTACAGGGGGTTGCCCTCGCTGCGCTCGTAGAGCCGGTCCACCAGGGCGTGGTCCGGCTCCGCGCCGAGAATGTCCGCCAGAATCTCGGTCACCTCGGCCCGGCTGAACGGCGGCAGATCGATCCGCCTCACCAGCTCGAGGCGAGCGAGCTCGCTAAGGAACGGACGCAGTGGGTGACGGCGGTGAAGTTCATCTGAGCGGTAGGTGAGCACCACGAGCAGCCGCTCCTGGCGCAGGCTGCGAGCCAAGAACGACACGAACGTGCGAGTGGAGCGATCGGCCCAGTGCATGTCCTCCAGGACGAGCGCGACGGGCTGGCGCTCACTCAGGACGTCGAGCAGCTCGAGCAGCGCTTCAAACAGCCTCAGCTGGGCCGATGGATCGAGCGGGCCGGCCGGGGCTCCCGGCTCATCCAGACCCGGCACGAGCGCGGCCAGCTGGACCCGGCTTCCCCGCCCCAGCTCGGCGAACGCCGGATCACCTGAGCGTCCCAGTGGCCGGAGCGCGCTGGTGATAGGCGCGTAGGGAAGCTCACCGTCCTCCTGCTCGATGGCCTCGCCCCGCAGCACGAGGGTGTCGCGCGAGGCGAGTATCCGCTCGAACTCTCCGATGAGGCGTGTCTTGCCAACGCCCGAGTCACCGCCGAGCAGGACCAGGGCAGGTTGCCGCGCCACGGAGGCGTCGACCGCCAACCCGAGCTCTCGCAGCTCCTCCGTGCGCCCGACGAAGTGGTCGCTGGTCAACCGCCGAGCCACGACCGAAGTATCGCCAGATTGCCAGGATGTGGATGCGCGAGGTGCGGCGTGGAGTTGCGGGGTCAAACCGGTCGAGCGGATGAGCTGCGCCGGCCCGTCGAACCAGGTCTTCTGTTCGTTCTGCCGCCAGGGCGGCGATGAGGCTGGGATGCATGTCGTCCTCCTGTGACTTTGGTGCTTCACGACCAGACCAGCATGAGCTGCGAACGGCCGCCGCACATCGGGCGAAAGGAGCCGGTTTTCCTGCCTGGGGCCTTAGCTCGTCGCTCAGCTGGCCTTACCGAGCTGTCGAGCCCGCAGCTGGACGAGCTCGAGGACCGGCCGGGCGGCCACGAACGGATCGGCCATCGACCTTCCGTCGGCCAGCGACACCGCGGCGACGGTCTGTCCCTGCACCTCTCCGATCAGCGTCTGACCCGTCGGTGCCCGAGTCGAATCGAGCTGGGCCAACCGCTCGAGTCGCGGCTGATCGGCCGCGGTGGCCAATCGAATGACCACGCTCGAGAAGAACGGCTCCGGGCGAGCGCTGAGAGACACCACCGAGCGATGCGTGGCCCGGGTGACGCGCGGCTCCACTTCAGGAACGGCCTGACTGAGGCTGCTGTTCATGGGGATGTCCTCCTGGGGATCGCGTTCTCAAACGATGCGGTGAACTCGATCGTGCGCTAAGACCCCCCACTCCGCATCGGGAGAATGGAGCCGATTGCGCGCAGTTCTGACACGCTATCCTCTCGTTTTCCTAAGCTTGTGCTTAGGCAGTGTCGCTATTCAGTCGGTCTGACCGCCGAGAAGTCGTCTGCGTCTGGGCGGGAATGAGGCCCTTCGGAGGAGGGAATGATTCCTTTCACGGATAGTCTCCCGGCGTGCCGCCTCGAGGCGGAGCAATCCTCCTGCTCCCAGGCAAAGCCCAGCTCGCTAACCACGGTTTGACAACCACTTCCCGACTCCGTCACCGGCTCACGATCGCCGCCACCGCTACTGGGGCGGTGGTGGTTATCGCGGCCGCTGTAATCATTCCCCTCAGCCTGTCGAATCGCTCCGTCCGTAGCCTGCCGGTGATCCGCGCCGCCCGCGGGCTGCACGTGATGCCCTTCCCCGGCACCCTGGCCGCATCGCCGCAGACGGAGATTGTGTTCTCGTCGCTGGCGCCGCGACAGCTGCGCTCGGTTTCGGTCACCGGCGCGGTCAGTGGCACTCACGGCGGTCACCTCATGGTGCTGCCGCTGCACCGGGGTACCGCATTCGTTCCCACCACACGGTTTGAAGGTGGGGAGCAGGTCACGGTGAAGGCCCGGCTCAGCTCGCCTGCCGCGGGGACGGCCGTGGGGGCGCCGAACGCCACCCACATCTCGTTCGGCTTCACGGTCGGGGCCCAGGTCAACGGGAATGTGGGACCTTCGAGCGCCAATCCCACCGCGACGACACCTGGCTCGAACACCACGACGACCATTTCGAAGCCTCCGCCCGGCCAGAAGCTGAACTCCGTGCCCAGCCTGCGCCCCCCCAAGGTCAAGGCGTCGGGCCGGGTCCCAGATCCGAGGGCCGGGAAGATCTTTGTCACCCCGAACAACGGTCAGCAGGTTGGGCCGATGATCCTCAACGGCCAGGGGCAGCTGGTGTGGTTCCGTCCCCTGAAGACCGGCCAGGAGGCGAGCAACCTGGCCGTCCAGGACTACCACGGCAAGCCCGTCCTGACCTGGTGGCAGGGCGAGGTGGTGGAAGGTCACGGCGTGGGCGAGGACGTGATCCTGGATCAGCACTACCACACCGTCGCGGTGGTGCACGCCGGCGACGGGTACTCGGCCGACCTGCACGAGTTCAAGGTCACCCCCCAGGGGACCGCGTTCGTCACATCCTTCAACGCGGTCAAAGCGAACCTCACCTCGGTGGGAGGCAAGCCTCAGGGACAGAGCGTGTTCGACGTCGTCATCCAGGAGGTCTACGTCCCCACCGGCCAGGTGCTGTGGGAGTGGCATTCCCTCGGGCACGTGCCCATCAGCGACTCCTACATGGGCACTCCGACGCCGGGCCAGCCGTATGACTACTTCCATCTCAATTCCATCCAGCAGCTGCCCAACGGGAACCTGCTGGTGGCAGCTCGCAACACCTGGGGCGTGTATGAGATCGACCGGGCCACCGGGCAGATCGTCTGGCAGCTGGGCGGCAAGAGCTCCGATTACAAGCTCGGACCAGGCGCCCAGTTCTCATGGGAGCATGACGCCGAGCTGCACAACGGGCTACTCACGGTGTTCGATGACGCCGACTCTCCCCAGGAGGAGAAGTACTCCCGGGCGATCGTGCTGCGCCTGGACAACCGGACGCGCACGGCGTCGCTGGTGCGCAGCTACTCCCACTCGCCGGGCGTGCTCTCCGGCAGCCAGGGCAACATGCAGCCGCTGCCGGACGGCAACGTGTTCGTGGGCTGGGGCGCCGATCCCGACTTCTCGGAGTACTCAAGCCACGGGCGCCAGATCTTCAACCTCGCCTTCCAGAACCCGGTCAACACATACCGGGCCTATCGGTTCGTGTGGAGCGCTCAACCCTCCACCCCGCCGGCGGCCACAGTCAAGACGGGACCAAATCACCAGCTCACCGTGTACGTGAGTTGGAACGGCGCCACCGACGTCGCCTCGTGGGAGCTCCTGGCGGGGCCCAGCCCGGGCAGCCTCTCACGGGTGAGCATCACCCGCAGCCAGGGGTTCGAGACGGCCATCAGAACCAGCACCGCGGAGCCCTATCTGGCGGTCGAGGCGCTGTCGAAATCCGGCGTCGCCCTGGGCGCTTCGGCCACGATCCCGCGGTAGCTCTCACCAGCCCAGGGCGGCCAGCGTGCCCAGATCGTCTATGGCGGTCGCGATGCGCTGGATCATGAGCAGACCCGTCCGGGATGGCTGGAATGAGGGCTGGAGACGGGAGCGCCCCACTGTGTACAGCCACGCGAAATAGGGGTACAGGGTGCAGCGGCGATACGCCTCCCAGCCCCGCGCCCGGGGCACGCGTGCCCCACCCGCCGCGGCCAGGTGCTCCAGGTAGAAGTCCAGAAGCTCGCTCTCCCAGGCTCGGCGATCCTCGGTGTCCAGGGCCGTGGTCACCAGATAGGCGTAGTCAAAGGCCCAGGAACCTTGCAGGGCGGTCTGCCAGTCGCACACACCCGGGATTCCCTCGCCCGTCAGATACGTGTTGGCGATATGCAGGTCGCCGTGGAGAAACGTCCGGGGCCCGACCGTGGCCAGGCCCATCGAGCGGCGCATGGCGGCAAACACGTCGGCCTGGCGACCGTGCAGCGCCGCAGGGATGACTCCAGACGCCCGGGCGGTGCCGGCCCGGGTGCGGTCGGCCAGCCCGATCAACCCGTCAATGAGCGCCATGTGATCGGCCGGCGTTCTCAGCCAGCTCCACCCCGCCAGCCGGCGGTCATCCCACAGAGCACCGTGCCAGGTGGCCGCGGCGGACAGCAGGCCCTCGATCTGCTGGCGAGTCGTTCTCACGCCGGGCTGCCAGAAGGTGGCCCGCCGCGTGCTCAGGACATCCTCCATGACCACCACCGAGCGCCAGGACTGAACGTCCGCCGTCGCGAAGTACCCCCGGGGGGCCTCGATCTCCAGCCCGGGCCGGACCTCCGTGTAGAAGCCGGGCTCACCCTGGATGAAGCCACCCAGCCCCAGCATCACCCTCTGCGCCAGCCTAGTCGTGCACTTGACGAACACGCGCGTGGGAAGGCCGGCCGTGGTGCCCGCCTCGTTGTAGCCCACCTCGATGCGGATGCGGGTGGTGGTCCCTGCGCTTGCGCCAAGCGGTCGGACAGAGACGACCTCGGCCCCGGAGTCCTCGGGGCACAGGGCTGCGGTCAGCCACCTCGCGCATATGGCCGGCAGCGAACGAGGCACCTCTACTGGACCGGCCGCACGACGACGCCCCACGCGCTCGCGCACGTCGGCGGCGATTACCTGGCCGATCCGCCGCAGCGCCCAGCCCTTGGTCGGCGCCGAGCGCGACATGAGCCGATCGTAGTGACGCCGGTAGGCTCGCTTCATGACCGGGGTCCGTGACCGGCGATGACCCACCGCCAGCGGCTCACGCTCCTGGCGGCAATCGTGGGCTCGGGCGTGGCCACGATCGACGGCTCGATCGTCAACGTCGCGCTCCCAGCCATCGAACATCAGCTGGGGGGCGGGCTGGTGGCTCAGCAATGGATCTCCAACGCCTACCTGCTCACCCTGGGCTCGTTCATCCTGATCGGCGGCTCGCTGGGAGACATATACGGTGAGCGCCGGATCTTCGCCCTCGGAGTCGCAGGTTTTGGCGTGTTCTCCCTGGCCTGCGCTGTGGCCCCTACGATCGGAGTCCTGGTGATCGCCCGCGCCCTCCAGGGTGTCGCGGGGGCGCTCCTCACCCCCAGTTCGCTGGCCGTGATCGTGGCCGCCTTCGGGGCGCGCGAGCGCGGCGCAGCGATCGGAGCGTGGACCGCCTGGGGAGCGAGCGCCGCGGTGATCGGGCCCCTGGCCGGCGGCCTGATCGTGGACAACGCGTCGTGGCGGTGGATATTTGCCATCAACGTCCCGCTGGTGCTGGCCACGCTGGCGCTCGTTTCGGCCGCCATACCCGCCAGCGCGGGGGCGGGCCGGCGCCGGGTGGACGTCGCCGGCGCCGCCATGTGCATCCTCGGGCTGGCCGGTCTCGTATTCGCGCTCGTCGAGGAGCCCCGCCACGGCTGGTCCAGCCCCGAGATCTTGATCTCGCTCATCATTGGGGTGCTGGCCCTGGCCGCGTTTCTGGCCTACGAGCGTCGCACGAGCGACCCCATGCTCGAGCTGGCGCTGTTTCGCCGCCGCAACTTCGCCGCCGGCAACCTCCAGACCCTGACGATGTACGCCGGACTCTCGGTGCTGTTCTTCTTCCTGATCATCTTCCTTCAGCAGGTGGCGGGTTTCCGTGCCATCGCCGCCGGAATGACGACGCTGCCGGTGACCATCCTCATGTTTCTGCTCTCCCGGCGCTTTGGAGCGCTGGCCGACCGCCACGGGCCGCGATTCTTCATGGCTGGTGGGCCTCTCGTCGCGGCGCTCGGGATCCTCCTGCTCCTGAGGACCGGGGTGCGGACCTCCTACATCGCCGACCTGCTGCCCGCGCTCATTCTGTTTGGCCTGGGGCTGTCGATGACCGTGGCGCCGTTGACCGCCACCGTGCTGGCCGACGCGGATGAGCGGGATGCGGGCATTGCCTCGGGGATCAACAATGCCATTGCTCGCGTGGCGGGCTTGCTTGGGGTGTCGGTCATCGGCGTGGCCGTGTCAAGCGGCCTGGCGGGCGATACGTTCCGCCGCGACGCGTCCTCGGTGACGGCGTTTCATCATGCCGTCGTGATCGTCGCCGCGCTCGTGGGGGCGGGCGGGCTGGTGGGACTCTTCGGGATCGTCAATCCCAGGCGCCGGCTGCGAGCCGAGGGCTGCCCGGGTGGGCAGCTCGTGGGCGCGCCGGAACATGCCACCAGCCCGGCGGGACGGCCCGCGGCCGCTGGCCCGGTCTCTACTTCGCCTGCGGGAGTTGGGTCGTGATGAACCCCTTGCGCACGAAGCTGTACCGGTTATCGGGCCGGAGCGTCCCGTCGGCCAGGATTCGCCACAGGATCGGACGGGCCCGCCGGGGGCGCATCTCGCAGATGAGCCCGCCGTCGCGTGAAGCATGCGTGCTGATCCTGCCGGGCAGGGCGCGCAGCAGCCCGGCGTAGGCGCGAATCGCCGCATCGCTGATCTCCACCTCCTGGTGCACGTACCCCATGCCGCTACATCGGCAGGTGGAGGCGATCGCTTCAGTTCCCGCCGACGAGAATCGTCTGGACTTTGCGAGTGGGTGGCCCGGCCGGCGGCGTAGAGTCCGGCCGATGGATCCGCGCCGCCCCTCCCAGTCAGCGTCTGTCCTCACGGTCTGGATGGGGATCCAGGACGCCAACACGGCGGGCTACGTCCACGGCGGGGTGATCATGCGTCTGTGCGACGAGGTGGCCGGCATCGCGGCCATCCGGCACTGCGGTAAGCGAGTGGTCACGGCGGGGATGGACCGGATGACGTTCATCGATCCCGTGCATGTCGGCCAGCTGGTCACCGTCCTGGCCACGGTAAACGCGGCCTGGCACACGTCGATGGAGGTGGGCGTGCGAGTGCAGTCCGAGCAGGTGGCCACCAGACAGGTCGCCCACACCTCCACGGCATACCTGACGATGGTCGCCCTGGATGAGCACGGTCACCCCACGAGCGTTCCGCCGCTGGTTCCGCAGACGCCTGAGGAGCATCGGCGCGAGCACGAAGCGCAGGTGCGCCGCGACAACCGGCTGGCTGAGCGGGAGGCGAT
Organism: uncultured Solirubrobacterales bacterium; assembly: GCA_963838865.1. Taxonomy (GTDB): domain Bacteria; phylum Actinomycetota; class Thermoleophilia; order Solirubrobacterales; family Solirubrobacteraceae; genus Palsa-465. Next base: position 607,731 of record CAWISN010000001.1, read on the forward strand.
CCTGCGCGCGCGGGCTACGTCATAGGCGCGCGGCGCCCATCTGGAGCGCCTCGCTGAACGTCGGGAACTGGATGATCGTGTCGCGGAGCACGTCCAGCGGCACCTCCGCCCGGATGGCCAGGACCGCGGCGTGGATCCACTCGCTGGCCAGGGGACCGATGGCCCAGGCTCCCACCAAGACCTCCCGGTCCGCGTCTGCAACCAGCCCGAGTGCTCCCTCGAGATCCCTGCCGTACATGGGGGTGCGGCCGACCTCGCTCAGATCGATGACGACCTCGCTGACCTGGATGCCCTTTTCCGTGGCTTGTGCGGCCGTGAGGCCCACCGCGGCCACCTCAGGGTCAGTGAATACCACTCGCGGAATCGCCCGGTAGTCAGCCTTGACCGACCGTCCCAGGATGTCTCCCACCACCAGCCTGGCCTGATACGCGGCGAGGTGGGTGAAGGGCGCGACGCCCGTGACGTCGCCGGCGGCCCAGACCGCGGGCGCCGCCCGGCACCGAGAATCGATCCTGATGCCGGCCTGGTCGGGTTCCACCCCCACCGCCTCGAGCCCGATGTCCTGCACCCGGGGCTGGCGGCCCGTGGCCACCAGCACTCGCTCGGCTTCCACGCTCTCCCCGCCGTCCAGATGAATGCGTGCTCCGGCGCCGTGGCTCTCCACCCGCTCGGCGCTCGTGCCCACCCTGAGCTCGACCCCCTCCGCGGACAGCAGCTTCTGCATCCACTCCCCCACCCGCCGATCCTCCCGGGCCAGCACCCGGTCGGATGACTCGATGATCGTCACCCGGCTTCCATAGCGATTCAGCAGCTGGCCCAGCTCCAAGCCGACGGGCCCGCCACCCAAAATCACGGTGCTGGCCGGCACCTCGGTGAACGTGGTGCCCTGGCGGTTGGTCCAGAACTCAACCTCGCGCAGTCCCGGGATGTCCGGGATCATTGCCGTCGAGCCGGTGGCGATGATGATGCGCTCGGTGGTCAGAATCCGCCCGCTCACCTCGACCTTCTCCGCCTCCACGATCCGGCCCCAGCCGCGCACGATCTCAATCCCCTCGTCGGAGTACCTGGCGAACTTCTCGCTGTCGTCCAGGCTCGAGTTCATGTAGTCGCGGTATCGGCTGATCTCGCCCCAGCGCCAGGACGGACGGGACACACCCGCCACGTGTTCAGCCTCGCTGAGTACCTCAGCCGGGCGCAGCAGGGTCTTGCTGGGAATACAGGCCCAGAATGGGCACTCTCCTCCCACCAGCTCGCCCTCCACCATCGCCACCCGCAACCCCGCCTCGTTGAGCCGCGTGGCGCAGCCGCGCCCCGCCGGGCCCGACCCGAGGATCACGACGTCGTATCCGCTCTGGGTCATGCCGGCGGAGAGGAATCGGTGAGGAGCGCGATCAACGTGTCCGTGTCGTAGGCCCCGTGATGCACGGCGCCGTCGATGAACAAGGTGGGCGTGGCGCTCACCCGGCCGGATGCCAGCCCGCTCTGCACGTCGCGGCCCACCCGCCGAAGAACCGTGGGGTGATTGCGGTCCTCGTCAAACTGCTGCAGGTCCAGCCCCAGCGCGGCCGCGTAGTGCCTGAGGTCGCGGTCCTCCAGGCCGTCCTGGTGATGAAACAGGGAATCGTGCATGACCCAGAACCGGCCCTGTGCCCCCGCCGCCTCGGCGGCCGCGGCGGCGGCCAGGGCGTGGGGATGAATCTCGGTGAGTGGAAAGTGCCGGAAGACCACCCGCACCTGCCCCTTCAGCCTCCGTTCCACGCGCTGGATCGCTCGATACGCCCGGCGCGAGTAGGGACATTCGTAGTCCCCGTATTCGAGAATCGTGCGACCGCTACCGCGGATGTGGTCGACCTCGGAATCGAGTGGCTCCAGAGCACCCTTGTCGTTGCCCTCGGCAGAGATCTCGTCGACCACTGCCAGGCAAACTAGCGCCTTGGCCCGGGCAGTCTGGCCAGTAGGGCCTGGGTACCCGGAAGCGCGAAAGGATTGATGCCGTTCGAGCGTTGATTGCAGTAGATGGCCCACCTGGCCCAAGGGAGGCACGAATGAGGATGTTTTTCCGCGCGGTGGCGAGCGTTCTGCTGGCCTTTGGCGCCGTACTAGGTGTGTTCGCGGCCACGGCGGGGGCCCGGACCGACAGTCCGAGCTACGCCCTGGTCACGGTGGGGAAGTTTGGCGGCGAGCCGACGATCGCCTCCAGCCCCACGGGCGTGCTCTATGACACCACCCCGAGCGGGGGCACGATCCTCTATCGATCGACAAACCACGGTGAGTCCTGGACCAAGGCCACGACCGCAGACAAGGCCAGCGGAGACGACTGCGTGACGACGGACCAGTCAGGCGCGGTCTACGAGTGCAACCTGGCCGGGAGCAAGTCGGCTCACCCGCTCGAGGCCGACTCCTGGAAGTCGCTGAACGAGGGCCGGACGTGGATGTACGGCAATAACCCGATCAATCCCGGAGGGGCGAACATCTGCGGGACGAGCTGCAACCCGTTCGGCGTGGACCGGCAATGGGAGGACGCGTACATACCCAAGGGCAAGACGACCAAGCAGGCCCTGGTCGTTCTGGCCTATCACGACTTTTACGGACCGAGCTCGATCTGGTTCAACATCTCCACCGACGGTGGGAAGACGTTCGGACCGTCCACCGACATCTTCGCCCACACCACGCCGCAGAATGGCCCCACGGCGGCCGTCGCGCTTGCCGACTCTGCCTGCAACACGGTCCCGGCCGGCGCGAGGATTGAGAAGTCAGGGCCCCATCCCGGGCGCATCTATGTCGCCTGGATCGCGTCCGATCCGGAAAGCGCCGGGACCGGCTGCAACGTGACGATGGTGCAGTCCTTCCACAATCTGTTCGTCGCCTGGTCGGACGACAAGGGGAAGTCCTGGACGATCGCGCTGGCCTACGACGCTGGTATCGGCCACGACGCCTCGACCCCCTTTACGGCGTTCACCATCGACAACAGGGGCAACCCCTACATGGCCTTCGCCACCCCGGCTCCCAGCGACAACCCGGCCACCTGCGCCCAGCAGTCCACCGCGGGAAAGGTTCAGAAGGACAAGAACTGCGCCTACCACATGTGGGTGGTCTGGTCCAAGAACGGTGGCAAGACATGGGACGGTGGCGGCGGGGCGATATCGGGGAGCGCAAAGACCGCCTACGAGGTCGACCCGTCTCGCCGGCCGCAGACGGACGTGTTTCCCGCGATCGCGGCGGGAGATCCCGGCAAGGTGGATGTCGCCTGGCTGGGCACCAACGAGATCGAGCCCACGGACCCGCTCGGGAAATTTGATCCGGGCGGGTGCGCCGGACCGAACACTCCCGGCGCCCCTTCGTTCTATCCGCCGCGGTGCAAATGGAACCTGTATGCCGCACAGTCGCTCAATCTCCGCAAGCCGCCGCACAGGGCGAAATTCAAGATCACGCGGGCGACTCGGACTCCGATGCACGTGGGTGATATCTGCAACCTTGGCATCTTCTGCACGCCCGGGCTCTCCAACCGCAACCTGCTGGACTTCATCTCGGAGACCGTCGATCCGACCACCGGCTGCGGCCATATTGCCTACGCCGACGACCACAACCCCAAGGCGAAGCTCGACCACCTGCGGGTCGCCAACCAGATGGCGGGACCCAGCATCGAGTCAGGGGCCAGGACCTGCCACGAGGCAGCTCGCAAGCGGGCGGTCGGGCACCTACGGGTGTTCGTCGGATATGCCGACACGCTGCGCGCGAAGTCCGCGCGGTTCCCAAGCCCCTGGGCCCCAGCCGTCACGGTGTACGGCAATACCTGCGCCAAGCACCACTGTGACAACGGTGCGATCCGCCTGGTCAACAAGGGCAGCGGGCCGCTACGGCTCAAGTCGGTTGTGGTGAAGCTGAGCACGTGCACTTTTGACTCCTGGCCGCACAACCTCAAGATCGCCCCGGGCAAGCAGATCATTCTCAGCAACGAGGGGCATCATGGGGCCCACGGCTGCCCGAACGGCGGTTTCGACACCTCGGACGTAGGCCCCAACGGCAGAAGGTGGAATGGGGACTGTCACCAGTCCGGTGTGATCCCGCGGGTGGCAATCACCACCGCATCCGGGACCAAGCTCTACCGTGACACCGGCCAGGTGCTGAACACCGGGGGTATCGACAAGAGTTCCTGTCCCAAGGGCAGCAACGAGTCAGTGCCGTGGACCCTGATCGGCAGCCACCAGTGACCCGTCGAGACCGTGGCGCTGGGCCGGCCGGCTAACCGGATCCGCCGGGAGGACAGGTAATCACCGACGCGGCCGCCTGCGGGCAGGCTCGCGTCCAGGCGGCTGAGCCGGGGCTTCTCCGGCCTTGATCGCAGGGATCGCCTTGTTCACGGGCTCGCCCTCGGTGAGGGTGAGGTCGTCGCCGTGGTGGCTGATCTTGAGCTCCCCGCCGGCCAGCAGCGAGTACGTCGCCTCCTTGGATCGCACCTCGACGAGCAGGCGCCGGCCTGCGGCTGAGACGCGAAAAGCCAGCCGGCTGAGCGCGCTGGGCAGGCGCGGGGCGAAGCTCAGCTTGCCCTGGTAATCACGCATCCCGCCGAAGCCGGCCACGGCCGCGATCCAGGCTCCCGCCACCGCCGCGATGTGCACTCCGTCCCGGGTGTTGTGTTCACGGTCCTCGAGGTCCAGCAGGGCGGCCTCGGCGAAATAGTCGTAGGCGAGCTCCAGATGCCCCACCTCCGCGGCGATCACCGCCTGGATGCACGCGGAAAGCGATGAGTCGCGAACGGTGATCCGCTCGTAGTAGGCGAAGTTGCGCGCCTTCTCCTTGGCCGTGAAGGCCTCCCCACACAGGACCATGGCCAGCACGAGATCAGCCTGCTTGACCACCTGCTTTCGGTACAGGTCGAAGTACGGGTAGTGCAGCAGGAGGGGGTAGTCCTCCGGCGGCGTGGCGGCGAAATCCCACTCCTGGTGCTCGGTGAACCCTTCGGCCTGAGGATGGACCCCGCGCGCCTTGTCGTAGGGGATCAGCATGTCCTGCGCCGCGTCACGCCAGCTGGCCAGCTCCTCGTCGTCCACCCCCAGCGCCTGCGCCTTCTTCCTGTGGCGCTCTGCCACGAACACCGCCCCCCGCAGGTTTCTCTGGGCCATCAGGTTCGTGTAGACGTTGTTGTCGGCCACGGCGCTGTACTCATCCGGGCCGGTCACGCCATCGACCCGGAACCTTCCGGCCGAGTCATGGTGACCCAGTGACCGCCACAGCCGGGCGGTCTCCACCAGGAGCTCCAGCGCGACATCCCGCTCGAAGTCCTCATCCGCACACAGCTCGACATAGCGCAGGACAGCAAACGCGATGTCCGCGTTGATGTGAAAGGCCGCCGTGCCGGCGGGCCAATAGCTCGAGCACTCCTCACCGGCGATCGTTCGCCAGGGGAAGGACGCTCCCTCCAGGCCCAGGACCTTGGCCCTGTCCTTGGCCAGCGGGAGGGTGCGATGCCGCCAGCGCAGGGCGTCTGCCGCGGCCCGCGGCGCCGTGTAGGTGAGAACCGGCAGGACGAAGGTCTCGCTGTCCCAGAACGTATGGCCGTCGTAGCCCGGACCGGTCAGGCCCTTGGCGGCGATAGCGCGCTGCTCGCCGCGCGCCCCCGCCTGGAGCGTGTGAAAGAGCCCGAAGCGCACCGCCTGCTGGAGACCGCTGTCGCCATCCACCTCCACGTCGGCGCGCTCCCAAAAATCGTCCAGGTAGGCGCGCTGCTCGGCCTTCAACCCATCCCAGCCGGTGTGCTTGGCCCCCACCAGGGCAGCGGCGACCTGGTCCTGGAGGGCGGGGACCGAGCGCTGAGCCGACCATCCGTAGGCCAGGAACTTGATCACCCGCAGAGTGCTCCCTGCCGCCACGTCGGCGCTCACCATCACCCGGGCCACGTCATCGAAGGTCTCCGACGTGGTCTCCGTGCCGTCGGGCCCGTCCACGATGTGATCCATGGCCGCCGCCACGGTGAGCTCGCTCGATCTGGTCTTGTGGACGAGAATCGCTCGCTCGTTCAGAGCATTGTGGATGCAGGATGCGAGCGGTGGCCCGAACACGGTGGCGGCCCGGGGATCGCCCCGGACCTCGGGCAGCGCCTCATTGGCCACGAGCTCTGACTGCACCACGAGCGGGATCCCGTCCTCAAGCGGCTCGACCTCGTAGAGAATCGCCGCCACGGCGCGCTGGGTGAAGGACACAAGCCGGGTGGAGCGGACCCTGACCCGCCGCCCGGTGGGCGACTCCCACTCGACGGTCCGCCGTAGCAGGCCGGCGCGGAAATCGAGCACCCGCTCGTGGCTCAGCAGCCGGCCGTAGCGGATGTCAAACGGCTCGTCCTCCACCAGCAGCCGGATGATCTTGCCGTTGGTGACGTTGACCACCGTCTGACCAGCCTCGGGATACCCGAAGCCCGCTTCCGCGTACGGGAGCTCCCGCAGCTCGTAGAAGCCGCCGAGATAGGTGCCGGGGCACCCAAACGGCTCGCCTTCATCGAGGTTGCCCCGCAACCCCAGATGCCCGTTGGCCAGCGCGAAGATGGACTCCGTCTGGGCCAGCGACGCAAGGTCGAGCCGAGTCTCGTGGATCGCCCACGGCTCGGTGGTGAAGGTTCCCTGCTCGATCACCTGTCGAGGAGCTCAGCCAGGTCGTCCACCACCACGTCCGCCCCGTGCTCGCGCAGCCCGTCAGCCTGGCCGGCGCGGTCCACACCCACCACCAGGCCGAAGCCCCCGGCCCGGCCTGCCTGAACCCCGGCCAGCGCGTCCTCGAACACGGCCGCCTGTTCGGGGGTCGCGCCCAGCGCTCTCGCCCCGGCCAGGAAGGTGTCCGGCGCCGGCTTGCCCTTCAAGCCGTCCTGCGCGACGTGTTGCCGTCCACGATCTCCTCGAAGAGGTCGGCGATTTTCGCCGCGTTCAGAACATCGCGCGTGTTGGCGCTCGAGGACACCACCGCTCTCCTCAGGCCAGCCTCCCGGGCCGCCCGGACATAGCGGACCGAGCCCTCGTACACCTCCACACCCCGCTCCCGGATCATCTCGAGCACCAGCTCGTTCTTGCGGTTGCCCAGTCCCGTCACCGTCTCCGTGCCAGGCGAATCGGACGGGTCTCCCTCGGGCAGCTCGATCCCACGGGCTTCCAGGAACGAGCGCACGCCGTCGTAGCGGGGCTTGCCATCCACGTACTCGTCGTAGTCGTCCGTCTCGTCGAAGGGAACGAACTCCTCGCCTCCCTTCTCGGCCCGCTGGCGCAGGTAGTCGTCAAACATCTCCTTCCAGGCGGCGGCGTGGATCTTCGCCGTCTGGGTCAGCACCCCATCCAGGTCAAATAAACAGGCGCGCACGGAATCAGGCAGACCCAAGCACGTGGGGGAAGCGTACCGGTAGCGTGCAGCGCGTGAACCAGTCGGGCGACTTCGACGTGGTGGTGATCGGGGCGGGCATCGCCGGCCTGGTGGTCACGCTCGAGCTCCTCGGAGAACGGGGACCACGAGCGCCTGGTGCTCCTCGACCGCTGCCAGCCCCACGAGGTGGGCGGCCTGGCCCGGGAGGCGTTCGGAGGAATGTTCATGGTGGACACGCGCGAGCAGCGGCGATCTGGGATCCATGACAGCGTCGAGCTGGCTCTGGAGGATTGGAACCGGGTGGCGGATTTCACGGCCGAGGACGAGTGGCCACGGCAGTGGGCTGAGGCATACGTCTCGCGCGCCCGCGACGAGGTGGGCGAATGGCTGAAACGCTACGGGGTGCGCTTCTTCCCGGTGGTCAACTGGGCCGAGCGCGGTGTGTACGGAGACGGCAACTCCGTGCCCGCGGTTTCACCTGACCTGGGGCTGCGGCAAGGCGCTGGTGGACGCGCTGTGGGAGGCGATCCAGCGCCATCCCCGGCGCGCCAAGCTGGACGTGCGCTTCCGGACCAGGGTGACCGAGCTCCTCATCGAGGGCGATGTGGCGGCGGGCTGTCGCGTTGTGGGCGAGGATGAGCCCGAGGCCGAGCCGAGCGAGGTCCGGGCCGAGCGCGTGGTGATCACCGCCGGTGGTGTGGGCGGGAACCTCGACATCGTCCGGAGGGAGTGGCCCTCCGAGCTGGGGCCGCCGCCACCGGAGATCCTGATGGGCTCTCACTACTACGCCGACGGCGCCATGCACGAGGAGGCCCGACGCGTCGGCGCCAACGTGACCCACATTTCCCGGATGTGGAACTACGCCGACGCCGTCCGGCATCCCTTCCCGCGGCGCCCCCGGCACGGCCTCAAGCTCATACCGCCGCGTTCGGGCCTGGTGCTCGACCCCACCGGCCGGCGCTACGGGCCAATTCCCCTCATCCCCACCTTCGACGCCCACTACGCGCTCGAGCGGATGTGCGAGGACCCCCGGGGCTACTACTGGATGGTGTGCAACTGGAAGATCGCCCGCCGCGAGCTCGACGTCTCCGGTTCAGAGCACAACCCCCAGATCCGGGAGAAGCGGCTGATCCGCTTCCTGCTCTCAGTGCTGCTCGGTAAGCCCAGCCTGGTGCGCCACTTCGTGGAGCACTGTCCTGACTTCGTGACGGCGGAGTCGCTCGATGAGCTTGGTGTCCGTATGCAGGGCGTGATGGACGATGAGGCTCTGGACGTCGAGCAGATGAAGCGTGAGGTACGCCAGTACGACGCCACGGTGGCGCGGGGCCGCCCGCTGTTCAACGACGATCAGCTCCGGCGGATCGACCAGTTGCGCAGATGGCGAGGAGACCGCCTACGCACGTGCGCGTTCCAGGCCATCGAAGATCCCGACGCGGGCCCGCTGATCGCCATCCGCATGACCGTCATGGCCCGCAAGAGCCTGGGCGGGATTCAGACAGACCTGCAGTCCAGGGTGCTGCGGCCGGACGGAAGCGTCATCGGGGGTTTGTACGCCGCGGGTGAGACGGCCGGCTTTGGCGGGGGCGGTATGCACGGGCGCCGCTCGCTGGAGGGAACCTTCCTGGGCGGGTGCGTGTTCAGCGGCCGGATGGCGGCCCGCTCGATCACCGGTTCTGAGCGGGCGGCAGCATCCGAGGCGGTCCCGGCCAGCGCGACCGGGTAGCGGCGCGCGCTATGGGTGGCGGCGCGCACGACCGGGTAACGGCGCGCGCTCGCGCCGGCCCGGTTAGGCTTCCCGCGCCATGCGGGTGGCGATGCTGAAGCGAGTTCTCTCCTGGGCGGGGTTCATCAGCCTGCTCGCCCTCGTTATGAGCGCGGTGGCCAGCGGGCGCTCCGCCTCCCCGGCCCCCTACGGCCTGCACGACGCGGGGGGGTTCTTCAACGTCCTCCCCGCCGGCGAGGCGGGCGTGGACAATGCCGCGCAGTTTGCGCAGTTCGAGGCAACGGGCAAGATCCCGCCGCACTTCGCCGACCAGCTGCCCCTGTACGCGAACCTCATCTACGCCGACCCCAAGCTCACACCGGGCCAGATTCCCAGGTTCTTCAAGGACGCCACGTTCGGCGTCAAGCCTCGGAACGTGAGATCGGTGACGCATCCCGAGGCGGGGCTGACCATCGTCCGCGATCAGTGGGACGTCCCGCACATCTACGGGCGCACCCGTGCCCAGACCGAGTTTGGCGCGGGCTACGCCGCGGCCGCGGACCGCCTGTTTCTGATCGACGTGCTGCGTCACGCGGCTGAGGCGAAGCTCAGCTCGTTCGTCGGCGGCTCGCCCTCCAACCGGGCGATGGATGAGGGGCAATGGCAGATCGCGCCATACCGGCAGGCGGACCTTCAGTGGCAGATCACCCATGCCAAACACAACTGCCAGCTTGAGGCGCCCCCGGTGGGGTTCCCGGCCAGCCAGTGCGGGCGACTGGCCACGACCCTGAAATCCGACCTGCACAACTTCGTCGACGGCATCAACGCATACATCCGGAAGGCCACGACGACGGATCCCTCGCTCCTGCCCGCCGAATACGCGGCCATCGGCAAGCCGCCCCAGCCCTGGAAGCCCACCGACGTGATTGCCGAGGCGTCCCTGATCGGCGGCATCTTCGGCAAGGGCGGTGGCTCGGAGGTCCGGTCGGCCATGGCCCTTCAGGCGCTGGAGCGGCGCTTTGGCCAGCGCGAGGGCCGGCGGGCCTGGTCGGACTTCCGAGAGGCCAACGACCCGGAGGCTCCGACCACCATCCTGAGCAAGTCGTTTCCGTACGAGACCACAAGCGCCTTCTCCCCGCGGGGACTGGCGTTGCCCGACCCCGGTTCGGTGACCTTCCCGCCTCCGGGCAAGGTGACGGGCGGGGCGGCCGATCGGTCTGCTGCGTCCGGGTCGTCTGCCCCGTCGGCTGGGTCCGCCCCGTCGGCTGGGTCTGCCCCGTCGGGGTGGATGGCCAACCTGGGAGCCGAGCTGCTGCCTCTGCTGCGCGACCCTATGCACGCCTCCAACTGGGAGCTGGTGTCCGCGGCGCACACGGTCGACCACCATCCCTACGCCGTGATGGGGCCGCAGGTGGGCTACTACGTGCCGGAGATCCTCATGGAGGAGGATCTGCACGCGCCGGCTTCCAAGGCGGGACCGGCCATCGATGCGCGAGGAGCGGCCTTCCCGGGGGTCAACCTGTATGTGGAGCTGGGGCACGGGGAGGACTACGCCTGGAGCGCGACGACGGCGACCTCAGACAACGTGGACACGTTCGCCGAGGTCCTGTGCCGCGACGCCTACCACTACATGTACCGGGGGCATTGCCGGGCCATGGAGAAGCTGACCCAGACCAACTCCTGGACCCCCAACGCCGACGACCACACGCCGCCGGGCTCCGAGACCCTGACCGCCTACCGGACGGTGCACGGCATCGTCTACGCACGAGGACGGGTGCACGGCAAGCTGGTGGCCTTCGTGCACGCCCGCTCGACCTACTTCCACGAGGCCGACTCCGCCATCGGGTTCTCCGAGCTCAACGACCCGGGCTACGTCCGGGGGCCGGCCAGCTTCCAACGCGCCGCGGCCAAGATCAACTTCCTGTTCAACTGGGCTTACGTTGACGCCAGCCACACCTCCTACTACATGTCGGGATGGATGCCCCAGCGGGCGCCCGGCACCTCCCCCGACTTCCCCATCCTGGGCACAGGGCAGTACGACTGGAAAGGCTATTCCCCTGCCAGCCACACCGCGGATTGGCTGCCCTTCGCCAAGCATCCCCACGTCACCGATCAGGCGTACCAGGCCTCCTGGAACAATAAGCAGGCGCCGGGATGGGCGGCTGCCGATGACCAGTGGGGCTACGGTCCGGTCTTTCGCCAGCAGTTGATCGCCAACCGCATCAGGGCGGACATCGCCCACGGCCACCGCATCAACATCGCTCAGCTCGTCCAGTCGATGGAGGAGCCGGCCACCGAGGATCTGCGGGCGGTGCTCCTGCTGCCCATCATCTTCAAAGCCGTGGGGCATCCCCACGGCAAGGCGCTGGAACATGCCCTGGCCGAGCTCCGACAGTGGCGGGCGGCCGGCGGCCACCGCCGGCGGAAGTCGGCGAACGCCAAGAATGACCTGTACACGCGGGCAATAGAGCTGATGGATGCCTGGTGGCCGAAGCTTCTGGCCGCGGAGTTCAAGCCGATGCTGGGACCGCGCGCCTTCAACGCCATCCAGCAGATCATCGGCTTCGGAGGTACAGACTTCGCTGAGGGCTGGTTCGGCTACGTCTCCAAGGACCTGCGCCGAGTCTTCGGCCTCGGCCGGGAGCGGGGGCGCTACAGCCAGGCCTACTGCGGCAACCTCCCTCGCCATCACCTCTCGGCCTCCGCGCTGCGCCGGCGCTGCCGGGCCGCACTGGTCTCCTCGCTGGCCGCCGCGCTCAAGGTCAAGCCGAAGCAGCTCTACGGCGGAGCGTGCCCGAGCGATCCTGAGCCAGCCTGCTCCGATGAGAATCGCTGGACGCAGGTCTCCGCGATCACCATCCCCCCCTTCCCCTACCAGAACCGGCCGACCTTCCAGCAGGTGGTCGAGCTGACCCGGCACGTCCGGCGGTAGCGGGGGCGGCCGGGAGCGGGCCGCTGGTCGCGTGCGGCGGCTCGCGTGCGGCGGCTCGCGTGCGGCGGCTCGCGTGCGGTGGCTCGCGTGCGGTGGCTCGCGCGCGGCCCGGCCGGAGGCCGCCCCGTGGCCCCCGCGCGACGGTGAATGGCGATTCACTGACGCCATGCGAAGGTGAATTGGGGTTCACTGCGCGTAGCAGGACTGCGAGACTGCCACCGTCATGAGGATTGGTCTGGCCACACTCGCGTCCTGTGCCGTGCTGGCCCTTGTCCTGACCACCATCGCCGAGGCCACGACGACGAGCACCCGGATCTCGGGGAGCGACTATGGACTGGCCTGCCCCACCAGGACGCTCTGCTACACGCTGGACAACTCGAGCTCTCAGGCGGCGGTGATCACCCTGAAGGGCCACAAGGAGAGCCGGCGCCAGCCTGTGACAAAGGCCCGGTACCTGTACAACGTCAGCTGCGCCAACCAGCACTTCTGCCTGGCTGCCGGGACCACCACGTCCGACCATGGAGTTCTCGTAGAGGTTCGGGACGGCACGGTCGGGCAGACGGCAGTGCTGCCGTGGATTCCCGAGTTCGTCGCCTGCCCCGCTGTCGATCGCTGCCTGATCGCGGGGAGCGCCCGCCACGTGTCGGCCGTTGAGGTGGCGCTGGTCTCAGGCACGAAGGTGAAGGCTGAGCACAAGCACGCGTTTGCCGCATCGGCCTCGGGGATCAGCGTGGAGGCCCTGTCGTGTGCATCGGCGTCGGCCTGCGAGCTGATCGTTGAGACGGAACCGTCATCAGGACCTCACGATTACTTCGAGTCGGTGGGCGCAGGCGCCAAACCCGGCCACCCCCACTTCGGTTCAGTGTTCAACACCGTGAGCGGGGTCGGCCTGGCCTGCCCGCCGCGTCAGCACACCTGCTACCTCACGGGCATGAACCAGGGGTTCTCGACGAACGCCCTGTATTCGGTGCGGATCGGCGGGGCCAGCCTGACCCACGTGTCGACCTACAACGGCACGCTCTACCGTCTCGCCTGCTTCACGCTGGCCCACTGCACGGGAGCGGGTGACTCGAGCTCAGGGAGCGGGACCGTTGTGATCCCGTTCCTCCACGGGCACCCGGGCCACCCCCAGAGTTTTTCCATGCCACAACTTGTCAGCGGCGGCGGCTTCCGGGCTGTGGCCATGAGCTCGGCCACGACGTGGACAGCAATCGGTGGTTCGGGCTCGTCCAGCAAGACCACGCTGGTCCGCGGGACCACGCCCTAGGAGCCTCTCCACCAGGCGCCCACGACCCGGCGCCAGTTTCCCCAGGCAATCGCGTCAAGCTCCGCCTCGGTGAACCCGGTCCGGACCAGTTCCTCGAGCACCTGTGGCAGGCCCTGGGCGCCTCCCACTTCGTGGGGAATGGTTGCCCCGTCGAAGTCCGAGCCCAGGCCCACATGCTCAGGCCCGATCCGGTCAGCCACGTACCGGGCATGTTCGGCTATCAACTTCGGGGGCGTCTCCGGGTCATCGGCGAAGTCCGGGCGCAGAAACGGGCACGCGAACACGATGCCCACGATGCCCCCCGACCGGGCGATGGCGTCGAGCTGGTCGTCGGTGAGGTTGCGGGAAGCACCACACAGGGCATGGGCCCCCGAGTGACTGGCCACCAACGGCCCCACATCGAGGCGGGCAACGTCCCAGAATCCGGCCGCGTTGAGATGGCTGAGGTCAACCAGGATCCCCAGCTCCGCACAGCGCCGGACCAGGCCTCCCCCCGCCGGCGTCAGGCCCGGACCGAGGTCCGGAGAGGAGGGAGATATGAAAGGGACGCCGTGGGCAAACCCATTGGCCCGGCTCCACACGGGTCCGAGCGAGCGGAGCCCAGCCGAGTGCCAGAGCTCGAGAGCCTCCAGCGAGGGATCGATTGCCTCCGCGCCTTCGAGGTGAAGGACCGCGGCCGGGGGGCCGTCGTCGGCCGCCGCCTGGTCCAGATCAGCGGCGGTGCGGGCCACACGGAGGTGTCCTGAGCGCTCCAGAGCGAGCAGTCGGCCGGCGGCGGCGCTGGCGTGCGCCGCCGCCTGGGCTTGATCTAACGGCGGCGCGTACGGGAACTCGATCACGCCGTCCGAGCGGGGCAACGGCTCATGGATGTCCGGCTCAGACGGGGTGAAGATGGCGAAGATCGCCCCGCGCAGCCCGGCCTCGCGCATGCGCGGCAGGTCGAGGTGCCCGCTGGGGCGACCGGCGGTGAAGAGCGAGTGGTCCTCGCGGGTTAGGGCGTCGTTGTGTCCGTCGAAGATGGGCCGCGTGAGGCCACCCTATCCGTCTCTCGCTCGCGCAGGACCCCGGCCAGGATCCCGTTCACGAAGGCGGGCGTCTGAGCTCCGCAAAAGCGCTTGGCCGTCTTCACCGCCTCGTCGATCGCGCCTTCCGGGGGAATCTCACGCTCCCCCGGAAGGGCCTCGGGATACAGCAGCTCGGCCAGGCCCACGCGCAGGATCGCCCGCTCCAGGGGAGCGATCCGCTCGAGCGTCCAACCTGTGGCGTGGGTCGTGATCAGCTCGTCCAGCTCCGAGCGATGGGCCTGCACCAGCTCGGCCAGTGTGCGGGTGAACGCATGCGTGTCGCGAGGAACGCTCTGCTCCAGTGGTTGGCCGAGCAGGTCACTCTGGTACAGAGCCCAGATCGCCGCTCGGCGCTGATCGGTCCGGCGCATGCTGAATTCAGACCGTCAGGCCCGCGAGACGTACTCGCCCGAGCGCGTGTCCACCCGCACCTGGTCCCCGACTTCGATGAATAGGGGCACCTGGATCCTGGCTCCGGTCTCGAGGACCGCCGGCTTGGTCCCGCCACCCGAGGCGGTGTCCCCACGCAGTCCGGGTTCGGTCTCGGCCACGGCCAGGTCAGTCGCGCTGGGAAGCTGGATGTCCGCCGGGCGGTTGTCGATGTAGAGGACGTCCACCTCCGCGGACTCCTTCATCCACCGCAGGGCATCGGCCACTGAACCGGTGGGGATCGTCAGCTGCTCGTAGGACTCGGAATCCATGAAATGCGCCTCTGACCCGTCCTGGTAGAGGAACTGCATGCGCCGGGTCTCGGTGCGCACCGGGCGGAACTTCTCACCCGCTCTGAAGGTCCGGTCGATGACCGCGCCGTCGCTGGCTCTGCGCAGCCGGGTCCGCACGAACGCCCCTCCCTTTCCGGGCTTGACGTGCTGGAACTCGAGGATCTTGTAGATCGTTCCCTCAACCTCGATATGGGTGCCGTTGCGGAACTGGTTGGTCGAGATCACGAAGGCTCAGGGTAGCGAGGCGGCCCATGGCCGCCGGGCGCTCACCAAGCCGGGTGAACGGCGATTCACCGCACAGGGGGTTCACCCAAACCCCAAACGCCGGGTCCACCCCCGGCAACAGACCGGCTAGGTCAGGCCGCGGAGAACCTGGGGCGGGATGGGAAGGCTGGCGCCGCCCGGTGGCAGCCCACCGGGGCCGATCCACGCGCCGGCGGGCGGTGGCCCACCGGGCGCAATCCGCAGTTCCCGAGGCGGTGGCCCGGGAGGGCCGATTCCGAACCGAAACCCGCCCGGTCCGCCGTTCACGAGGTCCTGGACATGCTGGGTCAGCGCCGCCAGCAGCCGTTGCGCGAGCGGCCGCGGAAGCCGCCCTGCCTTCACCGCCTGCGCGAGACGCGACCTGACCGCCCCGGTAATCGACTTTTCCAGGCCACTCTTGCTCTTGCCGCGCGCCGAGGCGATCTGAGCCAGGGATTTGCCCGAGCGGAGCTGCTGCAGGAGCTGCCCACCGGTCATGCCAAGGTAGGAGGCCGCGCTCATCAGAATCGCGGGCGGTCCGAACGTGCTCGGGACTTCGATCTGGAAGCCAGGACCACCCGGGCCGGGCAGCGCAAGCCCCTGCGCGATGTGTTGCTTGATCGCCCGGGCCTGAGCCGGGGTCAGGCGGCCGGCGGAAACGGCGGCGTTGATCCGATCGATGAAAGCCTGCTTGAGTGCAGCGCTCAGCCGGGCCGGGCTGACATGCAGGCGGTGGGCGGCGTCGTTGAGGAAGGCCTGCCGGGGATTGGAGCTCGACTGGTCGGCGGCAAAGGCGCCCCCGGCCAAACCGCCGGCGGCCAGGACGGAAAGGGAAACGGCGATGGTTCGCGTGCGCATGACCCGAAGTTCTCACCTCCGAGTGAGAACTCCCTAAGGAATTCGTATGTATCCGGGGCCAGCGACGGCGATTTCTTTCGCAAGACGAAAGTTTCTTCCCAGCCCAGCATCTGTGACGCCCCGCACAGTAATCGGGGTCGTTCTGTGTACGGTTGGCCCCGACCCGATCGCGACACTCGCACGGGTCATTGGGCTGCGTCCGTTACAGGACTGCGGCCGGGCGATCGCTTAGCGATCGTTTTGGAGTGCATCGCGACTCCCGTTTCCCGGGAGGTGCGGTGCTACCAGCACTTGCTGCCAGGGCGTGTGTTCACGCCCGCGTGGCGTTGCTCGGAGTGCCGGGACACGTGCTGGAGCGTGAAACCGACTAAAGGAGAAACCAACGTGAAACGGTTGATATTGCCTGCGGGCGCTGCCCTGGCTGCTGTTACGCCGGGCGTCGCGGCTGCGGCAGTGGGCCCGGGCGCTGTCAGCAAGTCGCCGACCGCCGCCCACGTGCGCGCGTATGAGCGTGCCTACCACCAGGTCGTGAAGCGACTCGGCCGCCGCGCCCCGGGCCGGAACATCGTCCGGGACGGGGTTCCGGGTCATCACTCGCTGACCGATGCCGAGGTGGTGGCCTCAACCGCGGTGCTCGATCGCATGCTTGGCCGGGTGTCGAGCGCCACGACGCAGAGCACCCCGGCGGCGGGTCCCGCCGCCGTGAGCTCGACGGCTCCGGCCACCGCGGGGGCGGGCGGAGTCCCGGCCTGCGCGTCTGAGTCCGGTACGAACTACTCAACCGGCCCCTCGAACACCAACGCGTCTTCGGGCGCGACCGGGCGCTACCAGATCACCCCCGGGACGGCGGCAGCCTACGGCTGCAACCTGAGCACGCCAGCCGGACAGGATGCGTGTGCCCAGACGATCTACGCCAACCAGGGGGCTGGTGCCTGGGTCGGCTGCGGCGGCTGACCGAGTCGCGACGCGTGCGCGGGCCACGGGCCCGCGCACGCCCGTCGGCCGCCCCCACAGGCTGAGGTCAGCCCTGGGGGTTCTTCACTCAGGTCAGCCCCGGGGGTTCTCAGCTACTCCCAGCTGGTCGCGGAGCCGGGCCAGCGCCTCCTCGTATCCCGCCGGGCCCTGCCCGGAGATGGTGGCAATGCACAGCTCGGAGATCACCGAGTTCCGCCGCCACGGCTCACGGTTCTGGACGTCGGACAGGTGCACCTCGACCGCGGGCAGCCCGGCCAGCTCTAGGGCATCGCGGATGGCGTAGGAGTAGTGCGTCCAGGACCCGGGGTTGAGGACCAGCCCGTCGGCCAGCCCCTCCACCCGGTGGAGCCGCTCCACGAACTCACCCTCGTGATTGGTGCGAAAGAAACGGGCCTGCAGGCCCAGCTCCTCCGCCCTGGACTTGATCAGCACCTCGAGCTCGTCCAGGGTCAGCGTGCCGTAATGGACCGGGTCGCGACGTCCGAGCTGGTCCAGGTTGACCCCGTGCATGACCTCGATCCGGTTGCGCACGCTCATCGAGCCACCAACTCTTGCACCGCGGCAAGCACCGCGTCGGGCGGCACCGGCTGACCGGGCCGGGGCTCTCCCGGAGCGTCGAGGAGCACGAACGGGACGGCCTCCTCCCCCAGCCGCTTCTTGTCCGAGGCCGTGGCGCGGACGATCGCCTCCGGGTCGACTCCGTTCAGGCTCGTGGGCAGTCCCCGCGCGCTCAGCAGCCCCGCCACCTCCTCGCGCAACTCGGCCTGCTCGGCCAGGCGCAGGGCCGCCAGCAGACCCAACGCCACTGCCTCACCGTGGCGGTAGCGCGCGTAGTCGGTGGCCGCTTCGATGGCATGACCGACGGTGTGCCCGAGGTTCAGCACCTGCCGCAGTCCCCCGTCGCGCTCGTCCCGCTCGACGATCCGGAGCTTGGTCAGGACACAGCCCAGGATGATCTCGGGCCCGGTCGGGTCCGCTCCGGCGCGCACCTGCTCCCACAGTTCACGGCCGGCGATCAGCGCGGTCTTGACCACCTCGGCGTAGCCGGCAGCCAGCTCGGCCGTGGGCAGCGAGGCCAGCGCGTCCGGGTCCACCATCACCACGCTGGGTTGGTGGTAGGCCCCAACGTAGTTCTTTGCCTCGGGCAGATCCACCCCCGTTTTGCCACCGTAGGCCGAGTCCACCTGGGCCACCAATGTCGTGGGCACCTGCACGTGGCGGATGCCCCGTTGGTAAGTGGCCGCGCAGAAGCCCGCGAGGTCACCCACGACACCCCCGCCCAGGGCCAGCACCAGGTCCGCGCGGGTCACGCCGGCCTGAGCCAGCTCCCGCCAGGTTCGCTCGGCCTGGGCCAGCGTCTTTGAGGCCTCGCCCGGGGGAATCTCGACCCTGCCGTGCACGGGCTCCAAAAGCTGGCCATAAAGCCCGCCCACCGTGGTGTCGGTGACCAGGAAGCGCCGGCCGGCAAGCGTGGGCGGCCAGAACCCGCGGCCCAGCAGGCCCGAGCCAAGGAACACCGGATAGTCACCAGACGGGCTGGCCGCCCAGATCAACCGGCCTCCGGCGGGCAGGGTGGCCAGGGCATCCAGGACCGGTCCAAGATCGCGCCCCCGGTTGGCCGGGACAATCGCGTCGGCCACGCCGCCGTACACGCGCTGGCGCTCATCCCACAGCCGCTGGAAGGCGGCCCGGTCCTGAGCCAGCGGCCGCCCCGGACCGTGGGCCCGTTCCCAAGCCACGTCGGAAGCGACGTCCAGCCAGAGCACGCGGTGGGCGGCCAGCGCCGCTCGCACGGAAGCGTGCAGCACGGTCCCGCCGCCGAGAGCGACCACAGCCGGCGAGGGGTCCTGCAAGAGCTCCAGAGCGAGCGCCTCCTCGGCCTGGCGGAAGGCCGGCTCTCCATCCTCGGCAAATACGCGGCTGATTGGCTTGCCCAGGCGCTCCTCGATCAGATCGTCGAGGTCGGCCAGGGGGCGGTGAAGGGCCCGAGCGGCCAGGCGGGCGGCCGTGGTCTTGCCCGCCCCCATGAACCCGATGAACACCAGCTTGGGTTCTTCGGGCATGCCCGTCACCCGTGGTTGGCTGACCAACCGATTCGCCGCCGGTAGGCCTCCAGGCCCGATCGGACGTCATCGATGTGGTCGCCCCCCAGTTTCTGCCGGTAGGCGTCGGCCAGCACGAAGGCGACCATGGCCTCCCCCACGACGCCGGCCGCCGGCACCGTGCATGAATCGGTCCGCTCGCGCAGGGCCTCAGCGGGTTCGTGGGTGTGGATATCCACCGAGCGCAGGGGCTTGGTCAGCGTGGGCAATGGCTTCATCCAGCCCCGGACGACAACCGTGTCACCGGTGGTCATCCCCCCCTCCAGCCCTCCGGAGCGGTTGGTCGTGCGGTGGTAACCGCGCGCCTCATCCCAGAAGATCTCGTCATGCGCCTGGGAGCCAGGCAGCCAGGCGACCTCGATGCCGTCTCCCACGGCCGCGCCCTTGATGGCCTGGATCGAGAGCATCGCCTGGGCCAGACGCCCGTCCAGCCGCTCCTCCCAGGAGACATGCGACCCCAGTCCGGGGACCAGGCCGAAGGCCCGCACCTCAAACACTCCGCCCAACGATTCGTTGGCCTTGCGCAACCGGTCGATCTCGGCCACCATGGCGGCGGCCGCGTCGGCATCGAGGCAGCGCACGGGTGATTCGTCCACCGCCTCAAAGTCCTCCAGGAGCAACTCTGGTGGGCGGGGCGCGGTGACGGAGGCGATCTGGATCACGTGCGAGCGAATCTGCACACCGAGCTCGGCCAGAAGAGCCTTGGCCACCGCTCCACCGGCCACCCGAGCCGCCGTCTCCCGGGCACTGGCCCGCTCCAGGATGTCGCGCACATCGCTCAGGCCGTACTTCTGGGTCCCCACGAGGTCGGCGTGGCCGGGCCTGGGCAAATGAACCTCGGGTGGGGGATTCTCCACCGGCCACGGGTTCATCCGCTCCTCCCAGTTGGCGTAGTCCCGGTTGGCCACCTGGAGCGCGATCGGACCGCCCAGCGTGCGCCCGTGGCGCACCCCGCCAGTGACCTCAACCTGATCGCGTTCAATCTTCATCCGCCCACCCCGCCCGTGGCCGAGCTGCCTTCTGGCCAGGTCCCGGTTCAGCGCGTCCCGGTCGAGCTGAAGTCCCGCCGGCATCCCCTCGACCAGGCAGGTCAGTCCGGGCCCATGTGACTCTCCAGCGGTGATCAGGCGCAGCGCCATGCCCGCCGGAATGTAACGGGCGGGCTGCCAATCGCCCGGCCCGGGGACCGTCCGGACCGGGACGGCGGACCTGGGCCGGCTCAGTAGTGCCCGGTGACCTGTGAGGTCGCGTGCGCGCCGCTCGTGCCCACCAGGGCGAGGCGGAGCGTCAGGCTCAGGTAGCTCAGATGAGCCAGGCGCGACGCGGTTGAGGAGGAGATCCGCACCCGCAGGATCGCGGTGCCGTTCTTGATGCCCGAGACCGTGCCCCGGCCCACGACCACGCCGAAGGAGGTCCGGTCGCCGTGGATACCGGCCTTCTTCGCCTCCGATTGAGGGATCGTGAGGGTGGCGAAGCCGTCTGCGTCCTGGTTTGACCTGACGGCGACCTGTAGCCCGCTGTCCAGGACCTCCTTGAGGCTTTGGGGCATGAGCTGGAGGGACACCTTGAACTTCGAGGAGCCATGGTGACCGCCTGTACCGCCTCCGCTCGAGGGAGGCTGACCATCGCTCTGGAGAACCTCGACGGTCTGCGTGAGGCTCCGGACGTTGCCGCCCCGGTCAACAACCATCAGCTTGACGTGGTAATAGCCAGCCTTGGCGAAGCGGTGCACGACGCTCGGTCCCGTGGCTGAGGAGCCATCACCGAAGCTCCAGTGATACTCGATGTTGGGGACGATGAGCGTGGAGGCGGTGGTCGATCCGTCGAAGCTGACGACCTCGCCCTGGTCGATTGGGCTGGGAACCACGAAGCTCGGTGAGAGAACCACGTCCGGGGCGCAACCGAAGTAGCTGAACGGGTCGCTCTCCATCACTCCGGCGTTGTTGAACTCGTGCTGGAGCAGGTAGGGATTCTGGCTGCTGTGGCCCACCGTGGCGCTGTCGAGGTTGTCGGTCACCGGAACGCAACCGCCGTTGTCGTTGATTTCCGAGCCGGTGAGGCCGTTGAACCAGCCGTTGAGCTGCGGGTTCACGGTGGCCCCCATCTGCGCCTGGCTCAGCGGGCTGACCAGGCGGATGCCGGCATCCTTGGACAGGACGGCCGGGGGCGGATTCGGCGGGATGGGGGGCGAATCCGGCTCGTCGCACTGGGTCATGACGGTCCAGGGCTGCACGACATAGGCCCAAGTGGTGCCGCCGATGTCAATCTGCGAGTGGTAGGAGCAGAAGTACGGCAGGGGCGGTGGCGCAGCGCCCGTGCTGCTCGGAGCCCCGGTCACGGTGTAGTTCGTGTTTATTCCCACCGGGGTATTCGCCGGCTGCTGAAGGGAATACGTCGACCCGCCCGCCTGGGTCAGATACACGTACCAGCCGGTCACCGTGCCGCCCTGGGGAGAAGGCGGCGGGGAGATCATGATGTCCGAGCTCTGGCTCAGGGTCACGTTGACCGGAGCGCTGGCCAGAGACTGGCCGCTCGGCGTGGCGTAGGCGATCTCCAGTCGGTACGTGCCGGGGGGAACACCGCCGACCTGCACGGGACTCGTGGTGACCTTGGGAAGCGGCGGCGTCAGGCTGCCGTTGGCGGAGCACAGGACTCCGACCGCGTTCAGGCACACCTCAATTTGCGGGGGCAGGGGCAGGACGACCTCGGGCTGATAGCCAGGCTGGGTGTGCGAGCCGAGGTGCATCTGGCTCACGATCGCGCTCACCTCGGAGCGGATCTGCGCGTCGGTGACGCACTGATCGTTGGCCGTGAACCCGCTGCCGTCAGGCGAGGAGAAGGTGTAGGACTGGCCGGTGCGGGGGCATTCGCTGGCCAGAGCGGGATAGTTGTCTCCCGGACCCGTCTGGGTCGAGGTGGGGAACCAGCAGGTGGTGTTCCGGTTGCTGATGTGGTTGGGGTTCCCGTAGTCGATGCAACCGCCGCCGTACTTGTACGCCTTGCCCGCCGAGGCGCCCGCGGCGTTGCGGTACTGCGTTGTCACGGCGTAGGGCGAGGTCAGAGTCCCACTGCCGTCGGCCACGTCCCGGAGGAACTGCTCCACGTAGTCCCGCGTCCCGGACCAGTAACGGCGGAGCGGATCCCACGTGACGGTAAACATCTCGCTGTCGTGCATAACCGAGCCGCCGTGGTAGCAGATGCCGGTATCGGGAAGGGTGAGATCCGGCGTCAGCGCGGGATCGTCGCACTTGCCGCCGCTCACCACGTAGGGCACATCGGCCGCCCCGAGGGCAGCGTCAGTGGTGTTCGGAGCGGTCCGCGTCCCGGGGACGAGCGCGACCCCGTAATAGCCGCTCCGGGCCGCGTTATTGAACTGGACCGACGTCTGGCCGAGCGCGTTCATGTCCACGACGACCGCCTGGGCGCTGCTCGCGGTGATGGCCAGGCAGGCCAGGAACGACAGGACGATCAACACCAAGCGGCGCATCAGCTACCTCCGACAGTCAGGTTGCGCAGGTCGACGACGGCCCCGAGGTTCGGCTCGTACTGGAAGAGAGAAAGAGCGCTCAGCGAGGAGTGGTTCAGGATGCTCCGGCCGGCCGATGACGCGGTCTGGCGAGCCTTCATCGCGGCGGAGGCCGAACCGTGGCCCACCGCGTTGATGGCCGTGACGGCAAAGATCGCCTCGGCCACCCGGCCTCTCGTGGTCTGGATGCCCAGGAGCTCGGTCTGACCCTGGCTCAGCGCCAGGATCTGGCAGTCGATCGGCCCGGGGACGCAGGTCCCGGGGCCGCTGACGAACGTGCCCTGTTGGACGGCGAAGAGAACCCGGCTGCCACCCCTGAGCACACCCAGCTCGACGAGCAGCGGCAGCTGCTGGCTGGGCAGTGGGCTGAGGCGCTCCAGCGAGTTGATGGTGTTGATGCCGCCGTGCGAGTTGGTGATGGCCAGGGTGACCGCGTAGGACTGGGTGGGCTTCAGGGAGGGGATCGTCGGCTTGGGCTTGGGCGTGGGGATCTTGGGCGGGGGCGACCCGGATGGCGTGGTCGTGGTGCCCGATGAGCCGCCTGTGGAGGACTGACTCGAGGATCCGCCGCTGCCCGTGCCGCTGCCGGTGCTGGACGCGGCCGACGGCGAGGTGGATGTGATCGGCGTGCCGGCGGTGGTGGTGCTCGTACCGCTTCCCGGCTGCGGAGCGAACGGATTGTGGGCCGATCCGCCCAGCCCGGCTGCTCCCCCGCCGGTGCCCTGGCTCACGGCGGGCAACCCGCTGGTCGGCAGACCCGCCGCCGGCGTGGTGGCCGAACCGGCCGAAGGGGCGCCCGAGGACGTGCTGAGCACGACCGGCACGGCGATGATGGCGACGAGCAGCCCGAGGGCCACCGGCCAGAGCTTCTTGGCCTTGAGGTCCTGCCAGACGGGCCCGATCAATTCTGTTACGCGCTCGATCATCGGGTCACCACCGCAGCCGGCGGGGCACTGCCCGTGCTGGGCTGCGAGCCGGAGGAGGAGGCGGCCGGGGCGGCAGAGGTCTGAACCGGTCCGGCCGGGGTGGCCCCCTCCACCAGCCCCTGCGCGGCCGGGAGCAGGTAGGTCGTGGCCGACACGGTGGCCTGGATCTGGGGAAACCCGGCCGAGCTCGGCGTCAGGTTGATGGCCTCCGAGCTGACGAGCCGCCCGCTGACCGAGATCCGGTCATTGGTGGCCTGGACGAAGCGCTCGAGCCGGCCGAAGAAGTTGGCCAGGTGGAAGAAGTTCCCCTGGAAGGTGAAGTTGAAGGGCTCCACGGGGAAGCCGGCAGGACCCACCACCACCCCCGGGGGGAGCACAGGTGCCGCGGTCGCCCCTGCGGCCGGGGTGGCCGGAGGCGGAGTCGCTGTTGCCGTCGCGCTTCCTGCCGGCGGGGCTGATGGCGTGCTGGCGGATGCCCCATCGGGATTCACCGTCAGGCCACCGAAGCTCACTCCTGTCGCCTGGGCGGCCGATTGGATCTGGTAGATCAGCGAGGGAACGTCATCGTCGGTGGGCACGGCCTCTCCCAGGCGGACAAGCGTGGTGTAGCTGCCCCGGAAGGTGGAGCGGGCAGCCTGGGCCTGAGAGAGCTCACTCCGGGCGGAGTTGAGGCTCGACTGCGTGCTCTGTATCTGGCTGGCCAGCTTGGCCGCCTGGTCACGCTTGGGTGAGATGACCAGGAGCCAGGCGGCGGCTATCGCGGCCACGACGACCACCACGATCAGCACGGTGCGGTCACGACCGGTCACTGGGCACCTCCGGCGACCGGGGTGGTGCTGGTGGTTGTCGAGGTGGTCGCCGCGGTGGAGGTGGCTGCCGGGGCGGGCGTGGTCGAGCTGCCGGGGGCAGCGGCCGGGGTCGTGCCGGTCGCGCTGGTCGGCGTCGCGCCACCGGGCGCCGTGAAGAACACGACGAGATCGAAGTTGGATGCACCGCTCTTGCAACCGGCTGACCCCGAGGAGCCGGTGGCCACCGAGGCACCGGCCACGTTGGAGCCGGCCTTCACGGCCGAGGCAAGCGTCACCCGGGTCACTCCGCTGATCAGCCGCAGCCGGGACATCAGGCGCGCCACGTCGTCCTGGGTGGCGGTGCAGCCCTGGAGCTCGAAGGCCGGAACCGAAATGTCGCCCCGCAGGCTGCCGCCCGCGCCCGCTCCACCCGCGCTGGCGGCCGGTGACACCGTGGCCGAGAGCTGGGACAGGGTGGTGTTCGCAGGGCACCACCTTGGAGAGATCGGAGAGGACCTGCTGCCAGTCAAAGCGCGAGGTGGCGATCTCCCGCACAGTCTGGACACGCGCCTGAGCCAGCTTGGCGAACTTGGTGTACCCGCTCAGGTTGGCGGCCAGCGCCTGGGTCTGGCTGAGCTGCTGGCGCAGGCTGGCCAGCTGCGTCTGCTTGGAGCTCACGCTGTTGGAGGCGAGGACGTACAGGGTGACCAGGATGAGCGCCGCACCGAGGACTCCCACGACGGCAGCACCGGGCCCCCGCAGGGCCCGGAAGTCAGCGCTTCCCTTACGGGTGTCAGCGGGGATGAGGTTGACGGCCCTCACGCCGCCACCTCCGTCACGGTGAGCCCGGCCGCCACGGCCAAACGCCCGGCATCCACCCCGCCGAAGCCCCCGGGCTTGGCCTCGGCCACCAGCCCGACCTCGGAGGGCAGCCCGATCTGGGACGCCACCTCATCGGCGAAGCCGGGAATGGCCACCGCCGGTCCGGTCAGCACCACGCGCTCGAGCGCGCCCGAGCCCTCGCGAGCGCTGTGGAAATCGAGAGAGTTGCGCACCTCGTCCCCCACCCGACGAGCGCCTTCGGCCAGCACGGTGCGGGCCTCGGCCACGATCAACTCGTCGCCGTCGATGGTCTCGACCGGGTCGCGCAATCCCACATGCGAGAGCCAGCCGTGGGCGTGGTCAAGCGTCAGTCCGCGACGCTCGGCCAGCTCGCCGGCCATCGACTCGATGCCGTAGGGGATCGACACGGGTGAAGGTGCACGTGGAGCCCTCGGCCACGGCCAGGTTGGTGATTCCCCCCACGTTGACGTACACCACCGGACCGCTTGTCCCGGGACGGTGGAGCGCCCGGATCATGGCGAAGGCCGAAAGGTCGATGCCCTGGGGGAGAGGCCCGCGCGCTTGACCGCCTCGAGCAGCCGCTCGATCATGTCCCGCCGCGCGGCCACCACGACCACGCGGGTCCGGGTGCCGTCCGGTGTCTCCACCGGGCCGAGCACCTGGTGCTCGAGCACGGCCTGCTCCAGCGGCATGGCGATGTGATCCTGAGCCTGGAAGCGAACCGCCGAGGCAATCTGTTTGGCAGTCGGTCAGCGGTGGGAGGTCTATGGCCCGCATAACGATGCGCTGGTTGGCCACCCCCAGGCGCACCTTCTTGGGCAGCTTGTGCTGGGCGAACAGCTCACGAAGTGCCTCGGCCAGGACGTCCACATCGAGCGACCTCGCCGTCGTGCATGGCCCCAGGGGCCAGCGGCGCGCAGGCGGCTTTTTCCACCGCCACGCGTCCAGAACTGCCCTGCACGGCGGCCACGTAGCCTGGCTCGATGTCCAGGCCCACCACGTTCCTGCTGGCGTGCCTCATCAGGCTCTGTGTCGGCGGACGTTCTGGTGGAGTTGAGAAGCGTCCAGATCCGATCTGGACGCTTTCTGAAGGGCCCGGATCCTGTCCAGCCGAGCCCGGCCTCGCCTCTACCAGAAGCCGGGAACCTGGCCTGCTCTGGGCGAATGACGGCGTGGAGCTGATCGTCCGCGGAGCGGCGGTCATCGCCTCGACGACAAACGGGGTTCCGTTGGCCGGCATCGAGCTTGCGTCCGGAGCCACCAGGTCGTAGACCGCGCTCGCCCCGGGCGCCAGGCTGATAGGCCCGCTCTTGGTTTGCCAGACGACGGCCTGGCCGGTCACATTGACCGCGAAATCTGGGGACAAGCGGAGTATCAGAGGCGTTGCGCGCCAGCACGGCAATCCGGCGGACGCTGTGCAGGCTGGGACTGCTGTACGCGCTCACGATGCGCATGCCCAGCGGCTGCGGGGTGCCCAAGGCGACGGCGAGCCAGATCACGGCGGGCAGGAACAGGGCGACCACGGCCCCTCGCTGGACGCGCGGGGAAGCTCGTCCCAGGATCTCCACGGGCTGGGACGGACCTGATGGCCCGTGGATCGGCGCTCACCACTCCGACCAGGACCACGGCCACGGTGGTCATCCAGTACTCGGCCAGCGAGCGCCCGGACACGAACAGGGCCAGCAGCGGCAGGATGAAGCAGGCACGGCCCATGTGCCTGAAGCGGATCACGTACAGGACCAGCAGGGCCAGGTATAGAGAGCGCGGCGGCGTAGTTGTACGCATCCAGCGCCCCCCGCCCAGCCGGAGGAACAGCGTGAGCCCGACGAGACCCTGGCCGTAGGGGATGGCGTGCTGGGTCAGAGGCGCCGTCACGCCGTGCAGCCAGGCGCCAGGCCCCCATACGAAGAAGGGCGCATTGAGAGCCGCGAACGTGCCCACCGCGATCCCCAGATACCGAGCGTCACCTTGACGGCGTCGCCGCCTGCCGAGCTCGCAGCGGCGAATCAGGAAGATCCCGGTGAGCAGGAACGGGGCGATGAACCAGGCCAGCTGGTTGCAGGCGAGGGCCAGGCCGAAGGCCACCGCTTGCGAGCTGCTCGCGGCGCGTCGAGCCTGCCGCATCCCGCCCGCTGGTCCAGCGGTGAGCGGCCACGACCAGGGCCGTCGTGGCGATGATCAGGTTGACGCCCGGTGAGGGCGAAGCCGGCCAGCGTTGGGAAGCCCGACGCACACCACGACGGAGAGACCCCGCCAGGCTGCGGGCAGCTGCTCTGAACACGATCACCGTCGCCAGCATCAGCACGAAGCGTGTCGGCGATCGGCACGGCCTGTCCCCCACCCGTCAGCGCGACGAACGGGAGCGACCACGAGCAGCGGCAGGGCCGGATAGCCGAACGTGGTGACGATCCCACCCGATCATCGTGTAGGTCAGGTACTTGCTGGGCGTGCTGAACGCGGCCAGGGCGCTGGTCAGGTTCGCGCCGTAGGGATCGTGTCCGTGCAGCAGGAGGCTGGCCGCGCCCTGCTCGAACGAGGCCTCGTCGGTGGCGTAGCCCGGGCTGGCGTTGAGCCGCGACGCTGTCCAGGCGGCCAGCACCAGCAGACCGAGGCCGAGCAGCCAGCGGTCCAGCCGGGCCAGCTCCTCCCCGCTGGAGGCCGTGGCCAGGGCGACGAGCCAGCCAGAGCCCGCCCGCGGCCATGGCCACGGCGGCCAGGCCGGTGGAGGGCACGGCAACGACCTCACCCCAGGCATTGAGCAGTGGGTAGAACAGCCCCAGCACGGCGACGATCGAGATGGCCCGGTGCACGCCGACCGAGTCGCCGAGCTGGACCATCCGCCGGCCCCGGCGCCCGAACGCGACGTTCGGCGGAGCTGCGACAGGCTCGTGAGCCAGCACGCTCATCGCAGACCTGCCAGCTCTGGCTCGGGTCCGCCGAGAGGCCGTCGGGACACGGCGATGGGACGGCCGCGCCCGCCCGAACCGGCACGGCGTCGCTCAGCAGCGACAGGCTGACCAGCGGCACGACCCAGACTAGGTACAGGAAGGCCCAGTAGTTGGCCGCCAGCTGGAGCGCGATCAGGATGGCCGCGGCCAGCGCAGCCATCCGGGCCCGATCCCGGTACCACTCAGGACGGGCGGCACAGCCGCACCGCCGCGCCGGCGATCAGCGCCAGCGCGGCCGCCTCGGCAATCGGCTGCCCCGGCGCGATGCCCAGGGCCGACCAGAGGGACTGGGGAGACCCGCGGGAGAGCTGGTAGGACATCGCGTGCACCATCGCGGCCGGGCCGCCCGAGCCGCCGAGGCCAGGAGGAGCGCCAGCATCGGCCCCGACACGATCGCGACGGCCAGCAATGGCCCGGGCCAGCGGGCGGCCCCGGAGCGGGGCCAGGCGGACCGGCGAGCAGGGCCAGCGGGAGCGAGCTTGAACCAGGCTCCCACGGCCAGGAGCCCCGCGGCCGCGCCGGGGCGGCGCCAGAGCAACACGGCCAGGACCAGCATGCCGGCCAGGACGACGTCGGTGGTGCCGGTTGAGGCGGTGGCCAGCAGAGGCGGAAACGCCAGCCAGGTCAGGGCGGCGCGCAGTCCGGCCAGCTCTTGCTCCGGGCGCGCGTCGGACGCCGCGCGACACGCCGGCCCCGGACCGCTGAGCTGAAGAGGAGCCCAGGCGACGCCCAGGACGGCCGCCGCGCTCGCGGCCAGAGCCAGGTCGACCGAGTCCCAGGTCGAGCGCACGGGTGAGATCCAGGCCAGAGGCGTGTAGAGCGCGTAGCTGAGCAGCGGGTAGGTGTCGCCGTGGATCACGTCGCCCGGCATGTGCCCGTAGGGCAGCACTCCGCCGACCAGCTTTGTGGCCCCCTCCATGACGGCGTAGGCCACGTCGACGGCTTCGCGGGAGCTGACCGTGACCATCACGAAGACCAGCGCCAGGGCGAACAGGACGAGCCGGAGCAGGCGGACCCGACGCTGCGCGTCCCAGCGCGGCGTGAGCACGTCGAGCAGCGGGGTGCAGGGCGGCGGGCGCGAGGCAGGACCAACGCCCTTCAGAGCGCAGCGGACCATCAGGAGATAGCCCAACCCTGGGACGGCGGCCAGCACGCTGGCATCGACGTAGCGTTTCTGGAGCAGGACCACCGGCGCGAGCAGCGACAGCGCGGCGGCCACGTCCAGGTTGCGCATGCGGCGCCAGGGGAGCAACCCCGGCGATGAAGCAGAAACAGCGCCGGCCAGGCCGATCAGGACGGCCGGCTGGTAGGCGATCCAGTCGCCGTACGGGACACGATCGGGCGGTGAAGGCTTCACCGTGAGTGACCACCCCGTCCCGCCGGACGGCCACCTGGGCCACGATCTGCCCGCCGTCGAAGAAGCTCACCCGGTCGAAGTCCGAGTCCAGCGGCGTGACCGTGACGCGTGTTCCAGCGCAGGCCAGCCAGGACCGGAGGGTCAGCGGGCTGTGCAGCGCGGCGCTGTATCGCCTGAGCCTCGCGCCAGCGGCAGCGGCGGGATCATGCTGGGTCAAGCCAAGCGTCCCAGCGCGCGATCACGAACACCGCCACGGCTGCGACCAGCGCCGGCCTGCGCCTGATCGCCGCGGCGCATCGCTACAGCCCGGCGTGCAGGTACCAGTGGACGATCTGCAGGCCCGACCAGGAGCGCCACCACGCCACCCAGGGCCAGGAACGGCCCGAACGGAATGCCGGTCTTGCGCCCTTCCTCGACACCCACGGCGGGCCATGACGAGCCACTCCGGCCACGCTCCCGGCCAGCACGGCCACCAGGATGGCCACGCCGACCGAGCGGCCCAGGAACAGGCCGAGCACACCGGCCAGCTTCACGTCACCCATGCCCATCCCGGCCGGGTAGAGGAGCGGCGAACACGAGCAGGAACCCGCCGGCCGCCGCGCCGGCGATCAGCTGCTCCGCTACCCGTGAGGCGCCGGTGGCCAGCGCCGATGGCGACGGCAAGCACCGCCGCCGGGCCGGTGATCCGGTTGGGGATGATGCGGTGGTCCAGGTCGATCAGCGCCACGGGGACGAGCACGACGACCAGCACCAGGCCGAGGATCAGGTCGTGCGCGCGAGTGCTCGGTCAGGACCACGGCCACGGCGAGCACCGCGGTCAGCGCCTCGACGATCGGGTAGCGCGCCGATATCGGCTCACCGCACCTCCGGCAGCGTCCGCGCAGCAGCAGCCAGCCCAGCACGGGGATGTTGTCGTAGGGCCTGATCGGCGTCTGGCAGCGCGGGCAGTGCGAGCCGGGATGGACCAGGGACTCCCGCCGGGGCAGCCGGTAGGCCACCACGTTCAGGAACGAGCCCGACGACGGCGCCCAGGATCGTGGCCAGAGCTAGCGGCATCTCACACCCCCACCGGCACGGGCTCGGTGTCTGCCCGGCGATCGGCGACACGACGATTCCACCAGCTTCGGCGTGCATCGGCGGGGACCTGCGCGGGGGCTCGCCGCCGGGACGAGCAGCGCCACCAGCGCGAACGGCAGGAACCACAGGATGTAGTAGTAGAACCAGTGGAGCGCCGGGAGCTGGATGGCGATCGTCACCGCGCCGGCCAGCGCGCACGTACGGACGAGCGAGCGCTCGCGGGGCAGCGAAGGCCACCGCGGCGGCCAGCAGCACGCGCCGCCACCTCGAGCGCAACGCTGGAGCGGATGCAGGCCGGGATGACAGGGCCCAGGGTGAGAACACGTCGGCCCGGGTCATCTGGAAGCCGATCGTGCGCTGCCAGAAGTAGCCCAGGCCCTGCGGCGGGAAGCCAGGCGAAGATGGCCAATGCCGACCACGGCGCGCGAACGACCACGACGCAGACCAGCGCGCCCCGGCGTCCGCGCTGGCGCGGCGCGGCCAGGAGCGGCAGAAGCCCGGCGGGCGAGAACTTGGCCGCCGCGGCCAGGCCGAGCAGCGCGCCGCTGGCCGCCGGCGAGGTCAGCGTCAGGAGGACGAGCACGCTGAGCAGGGAGATGAGCCCGTCGTTGGTGTGCACGATCAGGCCGATCACCGTGAAGGGACAGGCCGCCCACGCCCAGGCCAGGATCAGGCCCAGGCGCGTCCCCTCGGCGCCCGAGCGCAGCGCGCCGGCCCAGGAGGACAGAGCGCGCCCACCGTGGCCAGATCGAAGAAGATCGCCGCGGCGTCCGCGGCGTGGAGATTGCTCAGGCTGCCCGTCCAGGGAAAGATGAGGTCGAACGGGACGTAGGCCAGGTAGGTGATCGGGCCGTACGTGTCGCCGTGATTGGGGTCGTGCCAGTAGATCGGCAGGTGGTGGAGGATCCGGAAGGCTCCGATCACCGACTCGTAGCCCACGTCGATCTCCTGGTGGCCGATGAGTGAGAGCGACGATCCGGCGCCACCAGCATCAGGCCGAGGCCGACGACCAGCGTGCGCGTGCTGAGCAGCGGTGCGAGCCTGCCGCCGCTCGCGCCGTCCCCGAAAGCCCAGCCTGAGCAGCCGGGCCAGGAGGTAGAGCAGCGGCGGGTAGGCCAGCCACACCGCCGGGGTCAGGTCGCCCTGGGCCAGGAGCACGTAGGAGGCCAGGAAGGCCACCACGGCCAGCGCATCCAGGTGAGCCAGCCGGCGCAGACGGCGCGGGTCAAAGAACGGGAGCAGGAACAGCAGCGCCGAGGGCACGAGGACCAGCCAGCTGTCCAGGATCGGAAGCCAGGTGACCGTGCGTGTACGGGGCCAGCGCCTCCGGGCCGGTGTAGACGCCGATGACCTTGCCGGCCGGGCTGACATCGGCGTCGGCCACGATCTTGCCGCGGTAGGTGAAACACGACGTACCAGTAGGGATGGGTGCCGCGCCACACGTAGGGCAGCACCTGCAGCGGGTGAACGCGCCGGTGCAGAGCGACTCAGCGTCGGGCTGTGCTCGGCGACGCGATGGCCTGACCGGCGCTGACGGTGAAGTGAAGCGGGACCTCGCGGTTGGACAGGACGAGGGCCATCGCGGAGCCCTGCTGGAACGATCAGGAGCTTGCTCGACGGAGCAGCCGCGGTGGCGAAGGCTCGGGCTGCCGCCAGCGCCGGCACGCGCAGGCGAGCGAGGAGCGAGGGTCAGCCGGAGGCGCATGGGGGGCATATCGGCAGCAACGCGCCTGTACGTAAACGACGGAGGGCGGGGCACCAGGCCCCGCCCTCCGCACACGAGACTTGTGTCTCGAGTTGCTTGAACTACCAGCTGCCGCCGACGCAGCCGCCGCCCGATGCCGGAGCAGGTGCGGGATGACGGTGCCGTTGGTCTCGGTGAGCGTGAACACGTCAGGGCTGGAGCCCGAGCCGGCCGCGGTGGCGACCAGCGTGTAGCCGGTCGTGCCGTTGCCGGTGGCCGTGACGAACGGCGCGTTCTTCAGCGCCGGCTCGATCGTGGCCAGGGAGCCAGTGTCGCTCGCGCTGAGCGTGTCAGAGGCGTAGCTGCCGTTCTGGTCGGTGGCGTACGTCTCCTCGGCCGTCTGCGCCGTCTTCATGTTCGACTTGGCGGCGGCGTCATAGGCCTTGTTGCGCTGGTTGAGGAACGCGGGGATCGCAATCGCGGCCAGGATGCCGATGATCAGAATGACGACCAAGAGCTCGATCAGGGTGAAACCCTTCTCGTCCTTCGCACGACTGCGGAGCTGATGAAGCATGGATCCTCCTGGATCGTTTGGTTGGGCCTGCCAGATCCCATTGGTCCTTGCCATCGCGGCTCTACTGCGAGCTTTGGGTGGCAGCCCGGCTTCCTCCGATTCGGAGACCCGTGGCTTTGCGTCCCGCCCTCGCGGGCGGTTTGCCTTTGGCACCTCTGGCTCTGGCAGCAGTGGGTATCGGCATCCGCGCCGCCGCCCTGGATACTGCAAGAGAAATTGGACGTTGTTCGTAGGCGGGCTCAGCCGGGGCGATTTAGCTCTGCGCCCAGCCGGACTCAGCCGCGCTCGGCCGGATGCTCCTGCGCGTCCCGGCCGGAGACGAACTGGCCGCTGCCCCCGCACCACGGACAGGTGACCTCGTGCGCCTCGCCGCCCAGGTTGGAGAGAGGCGGCCGCGTGCCGCGGCACGGCGTGCAGGTGGTGCGCTGGTCCGTCGCGCTCGATTGTCCCTTCCTGCCGGCGTCCTCCTCCTCCTCCGAGCCGGCCCTCACCGCTTCACCGCCACCAGGACGCCGTCCCCCACCGGGGTCACCGTGCCCACGAGCTCGGGTCCTCGAGCAGCCGGCGGTTGAACTCCCGGGCCCGCGCGATCTGCTCCTCGGTCCAGTGCCCGTCGCCGCGGTTCTCGGCCACCGTGCCGCTCATCAGGACGTTGTCCACGGCCAGCACGCCGCCGGAGCGCAGCCGCGGGAGAACCCCGTCGAAGTACTCGCCGTACTGCGCCTTGACCCCGTCGACGAACGCCAGGTCAAACTCCTCGGTCAGGGACTGAAGCCCCTCCCGGGCGTCCTGCAGCCGGAGATCCACCCGATCGAGCACACCCGCACGCTCGAGGTAGTCCCGGGCGGCCCGTTGGCGCTCCTCGTCGATCTCGAAGGACACGACCGTGCCCGACGGCGGGCAGGGCCCGGGCCAGGTAGAGGGTCGAGACGCCGATCGCGGTCCCCACCTCCAGCACGCGCTGCGCCCGGCAGGCCAGGGCCAGCACGTGCAGCAGCTGCCCGGTCTGCGGCAACCACGATCGGGATGCCCTCCCGCGCGCCCTGGGCCTCCATCTCCTGCAGGACCGGCGTCAGGCGCGGCGCGCAGGTCGCTCAGGTACCGGATGACGGCGTCAGTGACGATCATCGAACTGCACCATAGCCCGCCGTCCCCGCTGTGGCGCGTGTCCGGCGCTCCAGCTCACGGATTCAGGCGGCGCTGGATGGCCGTGGCCAGCGGGCGCGGGGCAGAAATCCCAGCGCCCGCAGGGCGTAGGGCATGGCCCGCAGCTGGCGGGCGCTGAACACCGGGGAGACGACCACCTCGATCAGGTGCGGCCCCGGGTCGGCCACGGCCTCGCTGGATGGCCTGCGCCAGCTCCTCGCCGGTGTCCACGCGACAGCGCCGGCACTCCCATGCCGGTGGCCGATCGGGTGAAGTCCATGTCCGGACCGCTGAGGTCGAGCTGGGCGCTGGCCTTGGGCCCGCCGCCATTGGCGCCGGACGCGGGCCAGCTCCACGTTGAGGATCGAGTAGCTGCGGTTGTTGAAGATGACCACCGTGACGTCGAGCTGCTCGCGCGCCATCGTCCACAGCGCCTGGATCGTGTACATGGCGGAGCCGTCGGCCTGAAGGGCCAGCACCGGACGGTCGGGACAGGCCACGGCCGCGCCCACGGCCACGGGCAGCCCCTGGCCGATCGCCCCGCCGGTCAACGTGAGCCAGTCGTGCCGCGGCGCGCCCGCCGTCTGCACGGGCAGGGTGGTCCCCGGAGGTGACCGACTCGTCGGACACGATCGCTCCCTCGGGCAGCGACGGCGCCGATGGTCTGGCATGCCCCCTCGGCGGTGAGCGGTCCCGTCGGCGGGCGAGGGCCGCGCCGGCTCCTGAAGGGCGACGTCGGCGCCGGTGGCGCCGAGCGCCTCGACCAGGGCTTCGAGGCTGCCCACGACGTCTGCCTCCGGGCGGCGCCAGCTCGTGTACCTGGCAGCCATCGGGCACCAGGTAGCTCTTCTTGTCCGGATAGGCGAAGAATGAGACCGGCGCCTTGGCGTCGACCAGGATCAGGTGCTTGAGGCCGTCGAGCTGGACCGCGGCCAGCTCGGGACATAGGCGATCCGCTCCAGCGCCGGCAGTCCGGCTCCGCGCTCCAGGCGGGCCGGGAATGTCTCGGCAAACAGCTTCGCCCCGGTGGCCGCGGCGATCCGCGCGGCGGCCATCAGCCCCGGCTCACGCAGCGCTCTTCCCCCGAGCAGAAAGGCGCTCCTCCCCCGCCCGCGCAGTGCCTGCGCCACGGCCTGCAACGTTCATCGGAGCGACCGGGGCGCGGAGACGCCGGCGCGAGCTGGCTCAGCGTCCTGCGCCCCGTCGCTCCAGGAGACGTCGGCCGGGAGGATGAGCGTGGCCACCTGTCCCGGCGGCCCGAGGGCGGCGGCCACCGCCTCCGCCGCGTCCCGAGCCACCTCTGATGGGCTCTGGGTGGTGCGGACCCATCGTGGATACGTTGCGGGCCACGGTCTCGATGTCGGACTGAAGCTGGGCGTCGTACTGGGTGTGGTAGGTGGCGTGATCGCCCACGATGTTGACCACCGGGGTCTTGGCGCGGCGGGCGTTGTGGAGGTTGGCCAGGCCGTTGCCCAGCCCGGGGCCCAGGTGCAGCAGCGTCGCCCCGGGCGCATCCGCCATCCGGCCATAGCCGTCGGCCGCGCCAGTGGCCACGCCCTCGAACAGGGCAAGCACAGCCCGCATCTCCGGCACCGAGTCCAGCGCGGCCACGAAGTGCATCTCGGAGGTCCCCGGGTTGGTGAAGCACGTCTTCACCCCCGAGGTGACGAGCGTACGGATCAGTGCCTGAGCGCCGTTGGGCATGTCGCGCGGGCACGATACTGCCGGACGGTTCCGCGCGCAGCAAGAGGCCGGGATCCGCCTGTGGTTTCTCCTGCGCTCAGATCGTGCATTCCCGGCTCCCGCCCCGGTGCGACTGTCGCGGGTCCCCCCCTCGGATGCCGCGAGAAGACACAAACATCGAGTGCTGCTCGGAGCCCCGGCTGAGGCGAGAGCGACCTCTGACCGCAGCGCAAGAGCTAGAGCGCAGGCGGACGCCAAGGCAGGGGCTACTCCGGAAGGCCTCGGTTTGTGGCAACGGTTCGGAGGATCGGAGGCCGTGAGCGCGAGGTGGTCACCGAGATCACTGAGTACGACCCTCCACGGCGCTGGGCCGACCGGGGCATCAGCGGACCGATCCGTGCCATCGTCGCCGTCACGGTCGAGCCTGTCGCTGATGGGTCACGGTCGCGGGTGACGATCGCATTGGACTTCACCGGTCACGGGATCGGAAAGCTGCTGGTTCCGCTTGTCGTCCGTCGCCAGGCCGCCCGCGAGATGCCAGAGAACATGAGGCGCCTCAAGCAGCAGCTTGAGGACAAGCCTTAGGCGCCTTCCCCGCTCCGGTAAATCCTGGAGCCAGTGCTACCCGACCAGGCCACGGGTGTCGCTTCCGGTTGTCGGATTCGACAGCAGCCTGCCACGCGACTTCAGCGCGAGGCACGATCCGGGGTCCTGTCCGCAGCTGGCGGAGATTTACCGGAGAGCTGATGCTAGGCCGCTGCGCAGGCGCGCACTGGCTCGCCGTCACTCAGCGTTGAAATACCGCTCCGTCACGCGGAAGCCGTAATTGAATGAAAGCTTGTTGAGCGGGCCGCGGCCTAGCGGGCGCGGTGTCAGCGCGATCCGCCAAGTGAAGCGGCAGCGGTCGATCCCTTCTGGCTCCACGATGTAGTCCTCGGCAAAGCTGGTGAAAAGAGGGAGGTTGTATCGGGTGAAGTAGAACGCCTGGCGTCGCCCCTCCTCCCAGACGAAGTAGTACGCGTCTCCGACTGCCAACCCGCCCATCGTCTTCGCCCGACGCGTGGTCCCAACTCCAAATGGCCGCGGGGAGGTCCAGGAGATGCGCAGGCCAGGAATCCAGTGCAGCGGTTGCTCGCTCACCAGCTCCGCCCACACCGCATCAGTGGCCCTGGCGATCGACCAACTGCGCGAAAAACGTTGAGGAGCGACATCAAAGTAGCCCTCATCCACGGGCTCCAACGCTGGCACGGCGCTAGTTATATCGATCGTCCAACCTGCGGTGGAAAAAATACGAGGAGGATTAGCGCGGGCGGCTAGTTGCTGGCCCGCTCGTATCCACAGTCTGAGCGGAACTCTCTGAACACTGGTGCCTGGTGGCGTCGAAGAAATGGTCCTCGGCCGAGTTGCGCTCAGGACGAAGCGCGCACGCGGTGGCAGACGTGGCGTCTGCTTCCGCTCTGGGCTTACTTCCAACACTCAATGGCGATCTCGTCACACCCCTCGTGACTGAATCGCCATTCACCCTCATTGCTCGCCGTCGGAACGGGCTACGAACGACAGCCGTCCAGCCTGTTCAAAGCGGACGCGCCAGCGCTCGAATATGGGCTCGGCTCGATTCGGGTCGACGCCGACCGGCCCTGCAAGCGGCCCCCGACGCGCCTAGTGAATCTGGTTGTACACGTCGAACAGCGGCAGGTACATCGAGATCACGATCACGCCGACGATCCCGCCCACGAGGATGATCATGGCCGGCTCCAGGATCGAGGTCAGGGCCTTGATCGGCGGCCGCCACCTCGTCCTCGTAGAAGTCGGCCAGCTTGGACAGCATCGTGTCCAGCGCGCCGGTCTCCTCCCCCACTCCCACCATGTGGGCGACCATCGGCGGGAAGGCCTTGGCCAGGCCGCAGCGGCTCGTTGATCGTGCCGCCGGACTTGACCGAGTCGATGACCGATCCCATGGCGGCCTCGATCGACCTTGTTGCCCGAGGTGCGGCCGGTGATCTCCAGCGCCTGCATGATCGGAACGCCGGCCGAGGTCAGGGAGGACAGGGTGCGCGACCACCGGGCGATGGCCACCTTCTGGACCACGTCGCCGATCTTCAGCGGGATCCGCAGCTTGAAGGCGTCCCATTGGGCCTGGCCGCGCGTCGGAGCGCTTCCAGAAGATGAACCCCGCCACCGACCCGATGAGGGACGAGGAGCAGCAGGTACCACTGGTTGTTGATCAGGTTTGAGAGGCCGACCATGAACTGCGTCAGCGTGGGCAGGTGGCCGCCGAACTGCTTGAACACGCTCTCGAACACGGGGATCAGGAAGGCCACCAGGGCCAGCAGCACGATCACCGCGAAGCTGATGACCAGCGTCGGGTAGATCATGGCCGAGCGCACCTGGCGCCGCAGCGAGGCGTCCTTCTCCAGCTGGTCGGCCACCCGCATCAGCGAGTTCTCCAGCACGCCGCCCGCCTCGCCGGCCTTCACCATGGCCACGTACAGGTGCGTTGAACACCTTGGGGTGACGCTCCAGCGCGCCTGAGAGCAGCAGGCCGGCCTCGACGTCCTGGCGGACCGCCGCCAGCGTGCTCTGGAGCAGCTTGGACTTGGTCTGGCTCTCCAGGACGTGCAGCGGCCCGAAGGATGGTCACGCCCGAGGAGACCATGGTCGAGAGCTGGCGGGTGGCCACGGCCAGCTCGGTCGCCTTGACCCGGGAGAAGATCTCGATGTTGAGCTCCCGGGAGCGGTACTTGCTCGGCGATGTCCAGGACGACCAGCCCGCGCTCCTTGAGCTGGTCGGCCACCGCCTGCTTGGAGACGGCGTCGACCTCGCCCCGGGCCGGCACCCCGGCCAGGTCCATGGCCTTGAAGACGAACGTGGGCAACGCCTGAGCCTCCTACGCGGCGAGCGGCCTGCGGCGCAGCCGGGACCCGAGCAGGCGGCGCAGCTCCTCGGGCGCAGTGGGCCCGCGACTCGGCCAGCTGGCGGGTGATCTTGCCCGCTCGGACCAGCCCGGCCAGCGAGGCATCCATGGTCTGCATCCCGTGGGAGCCGCCGGTCTGGAGCACCGAGTAGATCTGGTGGCTCTTGGCCTCCCGGATCAGGTTGCGCACCGCCGCCGTGGGCACCAGTACCTCGGCGGCCACGCAGCGACCCGACCCGTCGGCCGTGGGCAGCAGCGTCTGGGTCATGATGCCCTGGAGGGCGACCGACAGCTGGGCCCGGATCTGGCCCTGCTGGGCCGAGGGGAAGACGTCCACGATGCGGTCGATGGTCTGCGGCGTGTCCTGGGTGTGCAGGGTGGCGAACACCAGGTGGCCGGTCTCCGCCGCGGTGATGGCGGTCGAGATCGTCTCGAGGTCGCGCATCTCGCCCACGAGGATCACGTCGGGGTCCTGGCGCAGGGCGGCCTTGAGCGCGTCGGCGAAGCTGGTGGCGTCGGAGCCGAGCTCGCGCTGGTTGACGATGCACTTCTTGTGCTGGTGCAGGAACTCGATCGGGTCCTCGATCGTCATGATGTGCTCCTCGCGGGTGGAGTTGATCGACGTCGATCAGCGAGGCCAGCGTGGTCGACTTCCCCGAGCCGGTGGGGCCGGTGACCAGCACCAGCCCTCGGGGCCTGTTGGCGAACTCGGCCACCACCGGAGGCAGCCCAGCGTCTCCAGCGGCACCACCTCAAACGGGATCAGGCGGAAGGCGGCGCCCAGGGCCGAGCGCTGAAAGTAGGCGTTGACGCGGAACCGGCTCCTGCCCGGGATCTGGTAGGCGAAGTCGAGCTGCCAGTTGTTCTCGAGCTTCTGGCGCTGGGCGCCGGTGAGGATCGAGTAGATGATCTCCCGCGTGTCGGTGGGCGTGAGGACCGGGTAGCCCTCGACCGGGGTCAGCCGGCCGCGCACGCGGACCATCGGCGGGAGCCCCGGCGGCCAGGTGAAGGTCTGAGGCCCGCCGATCGGCCACCTCCAGGAGCAGGGCAGCGAAATCGATCTCCATCGCCACTATCGGCAGGGGGGCGTTCTTCTGAGTCTGGCCAGCCCGGTCGGCTGGACCGGCTGTCTCAGCCGCTGCCGGTGACCCTGGCCACCTCGGCGATCGAGGTCAGGCCGGACTTGACCTTGTCCAGGCCGTCCTCGCGCAGCCGGCGCATGCCCTCGCGGACGGCCACGGTGGCGATCTGCTCGGAGGCCGCCCGGGCCAGGGTGAGGGTGCGGATCTCCTCGGACATCGCCATCACCTCGAAGACCCCGATCCGACCGCGGTAGCCCGAATCCGCCGCAGCGCGAGCAGCCCACCGGCTCGTAGGCCTCGATGTCAAAGCTGGCCTGGAAGCCGTGGTCCTGGACCACCTCCGCGGGCAGCATCGTCCGTCGCTTGCAGTGGGCGCACAGCGTCCGGGCCAGCCGCTGGGCCACCACGCAGTCGATGGCCGAGGCGATCAGGAAGGGCTCGATCCCCATCTCGATCAGGCGGGTGATGGCCGCCGGGGCGTCATTGGTGTGCAGCGTGGAGAGCACCATGTGGCCGGTCAGGGCACCTTCGATGGCGATCTGCGCGGTCTCCCGGTCGCGGATCTCGCCCACCATCAGGATGTCCGGGTCGGCGCGCATCATCGAGCGCAGCCCGGTGGCGAAGCGTCAGTCCGGCCTTGGGGTTGATCTGCAGCTGGGTGATCGCCGTCGAGCTGGTACTCGACCGGGTCCTCGATCGTGATGATGCTCTTCTCCGGCGTGTTGAGCTCGTTGAGGGCGGCGTAGAGCGAGGTCGACTTTCCCGAGCCGGTGGGCCCGGTGACCAGGACGGCGCCGTGGGCCCGCCGGAAGGCTCGGCGGAAGCGGTCGAGCTCCTGCTCCTGCATCCCCAGCTTCTCCAGATCCAGCCGGACGTTGTCCTTGTCCAGGATGCGCAGCACCACCGACTCGCCGTGGACGCTGGGCAGCGTGACCACGCGGACATCCACGTGGCGCCCCTCGATGGTCAGCCCGACGCGGCCGTCCTGGGGGATCCGGCGCTCGGAGATGTCCAGGTCACTCATGATCTTGATCCGGGAGATCACGCCGGACACCATCCGCTTGGGTACCGAGGCCTCGTCGGACAGGACGCCGTCGATGCGCATGCGCACCCGCAGCTCGTCGGAGTTGCCCGTGCGCTCGTCCACGTTGGGCTCCAGATGGATGTCCGATGCGCCCCGCTCGGCCGCCTGGGCGATGATCGAGTGCACGAGCTTGATCACCGGCGCGTCCTCGGCCGACTCGCGCAGGTCGACGATCTCCAGCGGGCTGGCCGATTCGTCGTTCTCCTCCACCGCCTCCTGGACCGCGTCCTCGAAGCGGTTCATGCGGCCGATCAGCGCGGCGATGTCCTCCTGCGAGGCCACGGCCGGGCGGACGTCCATCCGGGTGATCAGCGCGATGTCGTCCACCGCGATCACGTTGGCCGGATCCGCCATGGCCAGCAGGACCGTGTGGTCGTCGATGTAGGAGACGGGCACCGCGCCGTAGCGCTTGGCCGCCGAGGCCGTCAGCAGGTTGGCCGCCGCCATGTCGACCTTGAACACGCCCAGATCGAGGTGATCGAGCCCGTAGCGCTCAGCGATGGCCCGGGAGAGCTGGTCGGAGGTGATGGCCTTCTGATCGACCAGGAGCCGCTCGGGCGCCATCCCGGCGGTGCGCGATTCCTCGATGGCCTGCTGGACCCGCTCCTGATCGCAGAAGCCAAGCTCGACGATCGACGTCGGTCAGGAAGCGGCCCGAGCCGCCGCGCCGGCGTGGGCGGCGTGACCCCGTGTGGCATGCGGCGAGTCATCGTGCTCCTGAGCCTCGCTCGCAGCGCTGACCGCCCGCAGATACGGCTTGCCGTCGCTCATCGCGGACCCCGCCTGGTCATCCAGCGCGCGCCGCTGCCGCCATGCTCTGCACGGGCGGCAGCGATGCCGGTGAAGCGCTCGAAGCTGAGCGCTCCCTGGGCCACGAGCAGGTCCAGCCCGTCCACAGCACGGCTTGCCCGCCCGCCTGGCGGCCCGGATGAGAGCGGTTTCGGAGGGCGAGTACACGAGATCGATCACGTACCCGTACATCGCGATCCCATCGGCCCCCACCGGGCAGCTGCTTTAGCTCCTCGTCCTGAGCGTCTAGACCTACCGGCGTGCAGTTCACGAGCAGGTCGGCCGGTTCCGCCTCCTCCACGGCGACGGCGCCCAGCTGCCCGGCCAGTTCCCGGGCTCGCTCGGGGCGTGCGATTCCAGATCGAACACCTCCGCCTCCGCCTGCCTGAGCGCCCACACCGCGGCCCGCGCGCTTCCGCCCGCGCCCAGGACCAGCGCGCGGCCCCCTGCGGCCGGAGTCCGGGAGCGCGCCTGGGCGATGGCCGGAGCGTCGGTGTTGTCCGCGCTGATCGTGCCGTCGTCCTCGAAGAGGAGAAGGTTGGCCGCGCCGATGGCCTGGCGCCCGCGGGCTGGCGTTGTCGGCCAGGGCCAGGGCAGCCTCCTTGTGCGGGATCGTGACGTTGACCCCGCGGAACCCGGCATCGGGAAGCGCCGAGCACCGTGTCGGTGAATACCTCCGGGGGAATGGCGAGAAGCTGGTAGCGCCAGCCGGTCAGCCC
The DNA here is from genome assembly GCA_963838865.1 of uncultured Solirubrobacterales bacterium. GTDB lineage: Bacteria > Actinomycetota > Thermoleophilia > Solirubrobacterales > Solirubrobacteraceae > Palsa-465. Next base: position 650,078 of record CAWISN010000001.1, read on the forward strand.
ACGGCTGCCAGCGCCGCGTTGTGCATCTGCGGGCGAGCGGCTGTGCCGGACCGGCCAGCCCGCGACTCCCAGGCGGGTGCGCTCGGGCAAGGCTCAGCAGCCGCGGGCGAAGTGGCCGTGGGCCGCCTGAAGCTTCTGGACGTTGGCCAGAAAGACCGAGTAGCTGGAGGAGAAGGCCAGGGCGCCGCTGCGGCAGGGCTTGCTCACGAAGTACAGGTAGTTGGTCTGGGCCGGATGCGCGGCGGCCTGGATCGCCGCCGAGCCCCGGGTTGTCGATCGGCGTGGGCGGCAGCCCCGGATGGGTGTGCGTGTTCCAGGGCGAGCTCGAGTGAAGCTGGGAGACGGTCAGGGGATGGTTGTAGTTGCCGGTGGCGTAGCGGGTGGTGGAGTCGAGCTCGAGCGGCATGTTGATGCGCAGACGGTTGTAGATCGTCGAGGCCACGAGCGGGAAGTCATGCGAGGTCTGCGCCTCGGCCTGGATCAGAGAGGCCACGATCAGAACGTCGTAGGCGGTCAGGTGGTGCGCCCGGGCGTAGGACAGGTTGACTGCGGCGAACCGGCGCTTGAAGTCCGTCAGCTGGTCGGCCACCAGCGTGCTCATGCTCACCGGGACTCGGAGCTGGATAGGTGTCCGGGAAGAGGAAACCCTCCAGGTCAGGGGTGCTGGCCGGCGCACCGTAGCTCGCCGGATTGAGCAGCTGACGAGTGGCGCGTGGCAGCCAGATAGGTCCCGGCCACACCCTGGTGGTGCAAGAGCTCGGCCACATGCGTCCGGGTCTCGCCGGGGATGACCGTCAGATTGGTCACCTTGGCCGCCGGGAGGGGGCACGGTCAGGGCGCTCAGCGCCGCGCTGAAGCTCATGCCCTGCTGGAGGTGATAGGTGCCGGCCAGAATGTTGGCGCCGTCGAGCTTGGCCCGGAGCTCGAACAGGAAGGTGCACGATGGGAACGAGCACGAGATGACGCCGGCGCGATCGAGGATGTCCGCCACCTGGCTGGTGCTCGCCTGATGCGGGATGGTCACGGTGACGTGGCCGTGGCCAGACCCTGAGAAGGGCTGAAACAGCTCCACAAGGAACCACAGCACGAGCGCAACCAGGAGCAGCGCCACCAGCGCCAGCGCGCGACCGGCCCGGGAATGCTCGCGCGGGGCCGCCCGGTCTGGGAGGCTCTGGCCAGCCGGCGCGCGCCGGCGGGGCCAGGAGTCCGGCTGGGGAGAGACGTCCGGCCTGGGCGTTGGGCGGCTGGCGGGACCGGCTCGGCTGGCTGGCGCCAGCCCGTCCCCATCGATCTGCCCTTCGGGCGCGTCGGCAACGTCGGCTCCCTGCCCCGTTCTGCGGCGCTGGCGCTCCAGGCGAGCCTGCTCTCGATCCTCGCTGACTGCGCCCGAACTCAGCCATCGCTCTCCGCCGGATCCGTGGCCTCGGGTGCAGCGATGGGCCGCTGTGCGGACAGCCAGCTCTCCAGCAGGTGAGCCGCTGCCCGCGAGTCCTCACTGGCCTGGCCTCCCGTGCGAGCGGCCAGCCTCGTGGTCAGGCGCTCGTCGTAGAGCTCCACCGGTACGGGCAGCCTGGCGGCCAGGCGATCGGCGAACGCGCGGGCCTGGGCCGTCTGGGCGGAGTCCGAGCCGGACAGCGACAGCGGCAGCCCCACGACCACGCGCTCGGCCCCCAGCTCGTCCACCAGCGCGCGCAGCCGGGCCAGGCCGCGGCGGGATTCGGGAGCCTCCACAGGCTCCAGCGGAGTGGCCAGCGTCCCGGTCGGATCGCTCACAGCGCAACCGCAACGGGCCTGGCCGTGGTCGAGGGCGAGCACTCGCAAGGACGTTAGTGATTCTGGCGCAGCGACGCCGTGATGGCCTCCTGCGCCGCGGCCAGCGCCTCGGGCAGCCTCGTCTGCGTCCTTCCCGCCGGCGCGGGCCAGCGTGTCGCGGCCGCCCCCGCCCCCGCCGACGAGCCGGGCCGCCGTGGTCACGATCTCGTTGGCCCGCACCCCGCGCTTCACCAGCGCGGGAGCCACACTGGCGATGCAGGTCGACGCGGTCCTTCTCCGGCGCTGCCCAGAACGATCGCCGCGTCGCCCAGTCGACCCTTGAGCCGGTCGGCCAGATCAAGCAGCGCCTTGCCATCGGGCGCGCTCACGGCGCTGACCAGGACGGTGGCGCCGTCTTGCTCCTGCGCCGCCGCCACCAGCCCGTCCAGATCAACCTCAGCGCTGGGGGGCACGGCCTCCCTGGCGCTCCAGCTGGTGCACGCGCTGGCGCAGCTCCGCCACCTCCTCGGCCACGCGCTCGGGGGCGGTGCGGAGAACCTGGGCGGCCGCGGTCAGGCTGCGGTCATGGCGGCGCAGCATGCTCGACGCCGCCGGCCCGGTGACCGCCTCGATCCGTCTGACGTTGGCCGCGCTCGAGGTCTCATTGAGGATCTTGAACAGGCCGATCTCGGCCGTGAAGCGCACGTGGGTGCCGCCGCACAGCTCGCGGGAGAAGGAGCCGTCGCCCACCTCGACCATCCGCACGACGTCACCGTACTTCTCGCCGAACAGCGCCATCGCGCCCAGCCGCCGCGCCTCCGGCAGCGTCGTGGTCAGGGCGTGCACGGGCTGGTCGGCCAGGATCCAGTCGTTGACCGCATTCTCCACCTCGTCGAGCTCCTCCTCGGTCAGTGCCTGGCCGTGCGTGAAATCGAAGCGCAGCTTGTCTGGCCCGACATAGGAGCCCGCCTGGCGAACGTGGCTGCCCAGGCGCTCGCGCAGGGCGGCGTGCAGGAGGTGCGTGGCCGTGTGGTTGCACTCCGTGGCGTGGCGGGCGGCTCGGTCGACCTGCGGCGTGCACGCGCTCCCCAGCCTGGACTCGCCTCGCTCGGGAACGAGCGCGACGACCTGGTCCTCCCCGATCCGGAGCACGTCATCGACCCGGGCCAGGCAGTCGCCCTCGGCGCAGCGCACGTAGCCGGTGTCGGCCACCTGGCCACCGCCCGTGGCGTAGAAGGGCGACTCGACCAGCTTGGCCAGGACCCGCCCGTCCTGTACGCGTGACCGCGCCGATCGTGGTGTCCTGCTCGGTGGTCCGGTAGCCAACGAAGTCGGTCTGGAAACCGGCCTGGTTGGCCAGCGTGCGGGCCTGCTCCCGCAGCTGCTCGCCCGCCTGGGTGCGCCCGGCGCGGCGCGGGCGCGCTCGCGCTGCTCGTTCATCAGCGCCTCGAAACCCTCCTCGTCCACGCCCAGGCCCGCGCTCGGCCGCCAGCTCCCGGGTCATCTCGATCGGGAAGCCGTAGGTGTCATGGAGCATGAACGCGTCATCCGCGGAGATCCCCTCGCCCCTCGTGTGAGGGCGCGCTCGAGCAGCTGCTCGAGCAGGCGACTGGTTCCCTGGTCGAGCGTCCGGGAGAAGCCCTCCTCCTCGGCGCGCAGCCAGCGGTCGATGGTCTCCCGCTGCTCGTGCAGCTCGGGATACTCGCTGCCCATCAGCTCCCGCACGATGTGCGCGTAGCGCTCCAGAAAGCCCGGGTCCAGGTCGAGCGCCCGGCCCTGCTGGATGGCCCGGCGCATGATCCGGCGCAGGACATACCCGCGGTCCTCGTTTGAGGGCACCACGCCGTCGGCGATCAGGAACGTCATGGCCCGCCCATGGTCGGCCAGGATGCGCAGAGCCCGGTCGAGCGGGATAGTCCTGCCCGTAGGACTGGCCGGAGAGCTCCTCGCCCAGCGCGATCAGCGGAGCGAACTGGTCGGTCTCGAACACCGATGGCTTGTCCTGGAGGACCGCCGCCATCCGGTTGAGCCCCATGCCCGTGTCGATGTTCCGGGCGGGCAGGGGGGTGAGCGGTGCCGGCCGGATTCTGGTCGAACTGCATGAACACCAGGTTCCAGTACTCCAGGAAGCGCTCGTTCTCTCCGCCGGGCAGGTCGTCGGGCCGGCCGAACTCCAGCCCCCGGTCCAGGTAGAGCTCCGAGCAGGGTCCGCACGGACCGGTCGGCCCAGCCTGCCAGAAGTTCTCAGAGCGCGGCAGCTCAACGATCCGCTCGCGGGGAACGCCGATCTCAAGCCAGGCCTCGATCGCCTCCTCGTCTGGACCTACGCCCAACTCGTCGTCGCCGGCGAACACGCTGATCCAGATGTCCTGTGCGGCGGAAGCCGAAGCCCTCAGTGGAGAGCTCCCATGCATAGCGTCGCGGCCTCGCGCTTGAAGTAGTCCCCGAACGAGAAGTTCCCCAGCATCTCGAAGAACGTGAGGTGGCGCGTGGTCGTGCCCACGATGTCGATGTCGACCGTGCGGAACGTCTTCTGGCACGTGGTCACACGAGGATGGGGCGGCCGCTCGATACCCAGGAAGTAGGGCTTGAGCGGATGCATTCCGGCCACGGTGAAGAGCGCCGATGGGTCGAATTCGGCGGGTATGAGCGGGGCTGAGGGCAGACGCCGGTGGTCGCGGTCCTGGAAGAAATCCAGGTAGATGCGGCGGATCTCGTCTGAGGTCATTGCGGACCTCAGTCTGGCAGAGCCTCAGGCCCGGACGATGGTGTGTCTGGCCGAGCCTCAGGCCCGGGCGATCGTGCCCCAGCCGAGGATCAGATCCCCCTCCATGAGACAGGCGAGCTGTCCGGGAGCGGGTCCGAGCGCGGCCTCGTCCAGCTCCAGCACCGCCCGGGCATGGCGGCCGGCGTCGAGCTCCTGGGGGAGACGGGCCCGCAGCGGTCTTGAGCGGTAGCGCAGCTTGACGCGCTCGACGCGAGTGCCGGGACGATGCAGGCGCACCCCGCGCAGGGCGACCGTCCGGGTTTGCAGCTCATGCTGTGGGCCCACGAGCACTCGCCTGTGCGCGGCGTCCTTGTCGAGCACGTACAGCGGGTCGGGCCCACTCACGCCGATCCCCCTCCGCTGACCCACCGTGAAGTGGTGCTGGCCCGCGGTGGCGGCCCAGAACCGTGCCCCGGAGGTCGACGATGTCGCCGGGCTGGTCGCCGAGGCCTCCGTGACGGGCCAGAAAGCGGCCCCGGTCGGTCCCGGCCAGGAAGCACAGGTCCTGCGAGTCAGCCTTGTTGGCCACGGCGAGCCCCGCCGCCGCGGCCATCCTCCGCACCTCGGGCTTGGTCAGCTCTCCGAGCGGAAAGCGCATGCGGGCCAGCGAGCCGGGCGAGAGGGCGGCCAGCATGTATGACTGGTCCTTGGCCGGGTCGGCCGCCACCCGCAGAAGCGGGCCGTCGTCGCTGTCCGGCTTCGGCCACGCGCGCGTAGTGGCCTGTGGCCAGTCGCCGGCACCCCAGACGGTCGGCCAGCTCGAGCATGGCGTCGAGGCGAACGTGGCCGTTGCAGCCCACGCAGGGATTGGGCGTCTCACCCGAGGCATAACCCGCGATGAATGGCTTCACGACTCCTTCCCGGAACTCGTCGCGCAGGTCGAGCGTGAAGTGGGGAAGCCCCATCGAGTGCGCCATGGCCCGGGCCTGGGCCACGGCCGAGGCTGAGCAGCAGCTGCGCTGGCCATCGTTCTCCGCGTCTGCCCACAGCTCGAGCGTGACGGCAACCGTCTCACCGCCTTGGGCGCAGGAGAGCGCCGCCACGGCGCTGTCGACGCCGCCGCTCATGGCCACCAGCGTGCGGCCGCCGGCTGGGGCGCTCAGCGCCGCCGCCTGTCGCGGGCGGCGGCGCCCAGGGCGCGCGCCAGCGCGTCGGCCGCCAGCTCAGCGGCGTGCCTCTTGGCCGGGCTGAGTCCGCCCAGCTCGCTCGGCGATCTCCTCGGCCCCGATCCGGGCCGCCTCGAGCACGGGCCGTCCCGCGGACCAGGGCCACCGCGGCGCTGCCGGCGGCGCTCGCCGCTCCGCAACCCAGTGCTTCAAACCCCGCCTGGGCGACTCGGTCGCCGTCCAGGCGGATGCCCATGCGGATCTCGTCGCAGCACTCGCGCCCCGCCGACCGTAACCGGGCGGGCACCCGGGGGCAGCTGGCCCTCACCCTGGGGCGAGAGCAGATGATGCTCAAAGGCGAGCAGGTCCATGCCCGGCGAGGATAGTCGCGGGCGTGGTTCTTGCCGCCAAAGCACCACAAATCGATCCCGAGCCGTGGCGTTATGTGCGGCCTTAGTCAATAGCGACTAAAGGCTTACGCAGCAGCGGGAGCTCGGCCCACTTTGTCGACGGTTTGCTTGTTGCGACGGTCGCCGCGGGCCTTAGCGGCCGGCCAGCGCGTCGGCCACGCGCTGGTCGATCTCGAATGCGTCCGCGAAGCCCACGATCTCGTCCGCCTGGCGCGCCCGGTTGATCAGCACCAGAGTGGGCGAGAAGTTCACCGGCACCTCGTTCAGGAGCGTCGAATAGCTGGAGAGATCCTGGAGCGGGACGGCGAGCTTGACCACGCGCCCTTGTGGGTGGGAACCGAGGCCAGCTCCTGATGCACCGCGCGGTCATCGGCGGCCGCGGGGTTGTAGAAAAGGAGGGCCAGGACCTTGTGTTCGCGGAGCCCGGCCTCGGACGGCGGCGAAGCCGGTCCGGGCACCGGCGGAGCCCGGCTCGGCACCGCGTGGCTTCCGGGCTTCACGGGTCGCTCGACTGTGCGGGGGACTGGTGGCCGCGGTCCCGGCCGCGGCCGAACCGGTACGCGCGCTGCTTGACGGTGCGGCCGTGCTTCCGCCGCTGCTGGGGGGCATCGTGCCTCCGGACGAGGGAGCGTGAGCCTCCGGACGGGCAGCCTTCCGCGTGGGACAGCCCCGGGACGGAGCAGGCCTTGTTGATGGCGGACTGATACTGCCCAAGGCCCGGCGTGACTGGACCCGAGACGGTTTCAGGGCCGTCATCCACAGGGCGAAGAACACCACCGTGCCAATGAGCAGCGCAATCAGGGGACGCGGAACAGACGCCACGTGGCCCCAATCGACACCGGTCGGGTGCAACATGAGCCCGAGGCGCGTGCCCCCGACGTCCGTCTAGCCGAGGCTACAACACCCGCAATCCCAGCTCTCGCAGCTGGGCTGGGTCAACCGGGGCGGGCGCGCCGGTCAGCGGATCGGCGCCGCTCGCCGACTTGGGGAAGGCGATCACCTCCCGGATCGAGTCTCGGCCGGCCAGCGCTGCCACGACACGGTCAAGCCCCATCGCGATGCCTCCGTGCGGCGGGGCGCCGTAGCGCAGCGCGTCGAGCAGGAAGCCAAAGCGGGCCTCCGCCTCCTCGGCGCTGATGCCCAGAAGCTCAAACACGCGCTGCTGAACATCCCCGCGATGGATTCTGATCGAGCCCCCACCGATCTCGCTGCCATCGAGCACGAGGTCGTAGGACCGCGAGAGCAGGCTGCCCGGATCATCCAGTGATCCCTGCGGCGCGGTGAACGGGTGGTGCGCCGCATCCCAGCGCTGGGCATCGGGATCCCAGAAGAAGGCGGGGAACTCAACCACCCACAGGATGTCGTGTCGCGAGCGGTCAATCAGGTCGAACCGGTTGGCGATCTCCGTCCGCAGCGCGCTGAGCGCCTGGCCAGCGGTCGTCACCTCGTCGGCCACGATCAGCAGGAGGTCGCCCGGCTGGCCCTCAAGCCGAGCGGTCACCGCGGCGACCTCGGACTGGCTGAGGAACTTGGCGACCGGGGAGCGCCATCCTTCCTCCTCCGGCTGGACGAAGGCCCACACCAGCCCCTTGGCCCCGTGCTGCTTGGCCAGGTCGGTCAGGCTGTCCAGATCCGAACGGGCCAGCTCGCGGGGCCCGGCGTTGATTCCGCGGACCACGCCCGCGGCGGACAGCGTGTCGGCGAAGACCTTGAACTCCGTGCCGGTCACCGCATCGCCCAGGTCTTGCAGCTCCAGGCCAAAACGAGTGTCCGGTCGGTCGATCCCGTATCTCGAGACCGCCTCGGCGAAGGTCATCCGCGGCCACGGGGGCGGCGCCACTGCAAACGCCTCGCGCTCGAAGACCGCGGCCATCACGGCCTCCATGCATTCGATCACGTCGTCCTCCTGCACGAACGCCATCTCGATGTCGAGCTGGGTGAACTCGGGCTGCCGGTCGGCCCGGGTGTCCTCGTCGCGGAAGCAGCGGGCGATCTGGTAGTAGCGCTCGAACCCGGCGACCATCAGCAGCTGCTTGAAGAGCTGGGGTGACTGGGGCAGGGCGTAGAACGACCCGGGCGAGACGCGGGCCGGCACCAGATAATCGCGGGCACCCTCCGGCGTGGAGCGGGTCAGGTTGGGGGTCTCGATCTCCAGGAAGTCCCGGTCGTTGAGGACCTCCCTCATCGTGGCGATCACCCGGTGACGCAGAGCCATCGCTTCCTGCATGGGCGCCCGGCGCAGATCCAGAGCGCGGTGGCGGAGCCGCAGTCCCTCCTCCACGTCGTCGCCCTCGTTCAGCGGGAAGGGCGGTGTCTCGGCGTCGGCCAGCTGTTCGATCTCGCTCACCGCCAGCTCGATCTCGCCCGTCTTCAGGTTGGGGTTGACGTTGGCCGGGTCGCGCCTGGTCACGGTGCCGGCTGCGCTGATGACGTCCTCGGCCCGCAGGTCGCGGGCGGCGCGATGGGCCTCGGGAGCGTTCTCAGGGTGAAAGACGAGCTGGACGATCCCCGAGCGATCTCTCAGGTCTATGAAGATGAGGCCGCCGTGGTCCCGCCGGCGGTGCACCCATCCTGCCACCCGCGCCGCGGTGTCGGATCGCTCGGCGGTCAGCTCGCCGCACCACGCGTCGCGATAGTCGTTGGGGCGAGGCGAGCGCTTCACGACAGCCTGCTCCGGCGCAGGATGGTGGGAATCACGCTGGCCAGCTCGAGCTCCTGCTGCTCGCTGCTGGCCATCTCCTTGAGCGATGTGGGGTCCGCTTCACCCACGATGGCCACGTACCGCGCCCCCAGGCGGTCGGCCTGGGTCAGCTGGCGCCGGAGCGCTCGGCCCGAGAGCTCGAGCTGGGCGCTCAGTCCGGCCCGCCGGGCCTCCCGCGCCAGCAGGAAGGCTCGGCCCGCCGCCCGCTCGTCGGCCAGGGCGACATACAGGTCAACCAACAGCGGGGCAACCGGCAGCTCACCGCTGACCAGAAGCATGCGTTCCACCCCGGCGGCCCACCCGCAACCCGGGGTGTCCGGCCCGCCGATCTGTTTGATCAGACCGTCGTAGCGGCCGCCCGCTCCGACGGTGGACTGGGCTCCCAGGGCAGGGCTCTTGAACTCGAACACCGTCCGTGTGTAGTAATCGAGTCCCCGCACCAGGGTGGGGTCGATGCGGTAGACGATCCCCGCCTCGTCCAGGAGGCCGCGGACGGCGGCGAAATGCTCTGTGTCCTCGTCGCTCAGGTGATCGATCAGCTTGGGAGCCTCTCGCATGGTCTGGATGGTCTGCGGGTCCTTGGCGTCAAACGCGCGCAGCGGGTTGAGCTCGATCCGGCTGCGCACCTCGGGCGAGACCTCATAGCTGTGGGCACGCAGGTAGTTGACCAGCGTCTCGCGGTACTCCGCCCGGGTCTCCGGGTTGCCCAGACTGGAGAGGTGGAGCTCGACGTCTCTGGCCCCCAGAGCCTCAAGCAGCTCGGCCAGGAGCAGGATCAGCTCGGCATCCACCTCGGGCGAGGCCGCGCCGATGTTCTCCGCCCCCACCTGCCAGAACTGGCGGTAGCGGCCCTTCTGCGGTGTCTCGGCGCGGAAGAAGCTCGAGAGGTACCACAGCTTCACCGGTTGCGGAAGCTTGTGCATGCCGTGCTCGACGTACGCCCGGCAGGCTGGCGCGGTTCCCTCCGGCCGGAGGGTGAGTGAACGCCCTCCCGCATCGAGAAAGGTGTACATCTCCTTCTGGACGATGTCGGTGCCCTCCCCCACCGTCCGGACGAACAGATCCGTCGACTCGAAGGCGGGGGTCTCGATCCGCTGGTATCCGGCCGCGCCCAGAACCCGGCGCACCTGGGCCTCGAGCGCATCGCGCCGGGCAGCGTCCTCTCCGAGCACGTCCCTGGTGCCGCGGGGGGCCTGTATGACGTCGCTCAAGGGCGGATGGGGAGTTCGCTCAGGAAGGGGTTGGTGGCCCGCTCCCGCCCCAGCGTGGTGACGCCCATGTGCCCCGGATACACGACGGCCTCCGGCGGGAATGCATCCATCAGCGTCTCAATCGATTGCAGCAGCGTGGGCCAGTCACCTCCGGGCAGATCCACCCTTCCCACCGAGCCCTGGAAGAGCACGTCGCCGGAGAACAGGGCGCCGGCCGAGTCGATCGCGTAGGTCACGTGCCCGGGGCTGTGGCCCGGAGTGAAGAGCACGGAGATACTCATCCCGGCCAGCTCGAGCCGTTCGCCGCCGGTCACGGTGTGATCGGCCTCGTAGCTCTCAAACGGACCAAAGCCCTCCCAGGGGACGTAGTCCATGATGTTGGCCAGGACCTGCGTCTCGATCTCAGGGCAATAGACCGGAGCACCCGTGGCCCGGGCCACCGGAGCAACCGCTCCGATGTGGTCGAAGTGCGTGTGGGTGACCAGGATGGCCTCCACGCTCTCGATGCCCAGGTCTCTCGCAGCGCTCAGGAGACGGTCGGGCTCATCACCGGGGTCGATGATCACGGCCCGGCTGGCCTCGGGTTCGCGCACGATGAAGCAGTTCTCCTGGACCGGGCCGACGGTGAACATGCGGGCGTCGATCACCGGCCACCTCCCTTGTTCGCCAGCTGTTTGCGCTGGCGGCGCCGGTACAGCGTTAGCTCGAGGTAGTAGCCCGCCGGGATGTAGAACAGCAATGCCACGACCGAGAACTCCAGCGCCGATGCGAGCCTGTTCTTCTTGGTCTCGAGCAGGATGAAGACGAACACGATTCCCGCCGCGAGCAGGGCTCGCGTGGCGGACGACTTCCAGGTGGGCGGGGTGTTGAGCCGCTTCTCCCGCGCGGTCATGCGGTCCTGCTTCTTGCGCTCCTGCGGCGTGGGCGGGCGCCCGGTCCGGCCCCGAGCCTGGATCGTGCCGGCGGGCGTTCCGCGGTGCTTTGTGCGGCGCTTGCGCCTGGTTTGGGCCATCCTTGAGGAGCTTAGTCGTTCTCCGCGTCCCGACTGCGGGCGCGGTCCAGCGCGTCCTCGATGGTGGCGGCCCTCCGCAGCGAGACGCGCTCCGGGAGCCCCTCGAGGGCGGCCCGCGGCGCCAGGCCCACGAGCTCCGCCTGGGCGGGCCGGGCGTGGCGCTCGATCGCCCTGACCACGCTGGCCAGTGGAGTGGCCTGGTGGTCCTCCACGTTCATCGAGACCTGGGCCACCCCGCGCTGATCGAGCCAAACGCCGATGGCGCGGAGACCGGCCAGGCCTTCGGGTCCGCCTTCGCGGATGAGCCCCGCGATGGTTCGGGCGTCCTCGAGCGTGGCCGGCGGGGCCAGCTCAACGTTAAAGGCAACCAGCGGAGCTCGCGCGCCGACCAAGACCGCGCCCGCGGTGGGGTGCGGGCGGTCGGGTCCGAAATCGGGCCGCAACTCGCCCGCCGCCATGCGCTCCGTGAGAGCGGGCAGGCCGCCGCGGCGAAGCTCCGCGCGGGTGCGGCCGTCACCCAGCACGCCGTACAGGAAGACCGGCAGCTCCGCCTCGTTGCCGAGTAGGTCGGCCAGTACGAGGGCCTCCGCACAAGCCGCCCCAGCATCCGCGTCCCGCAGGTAGACGATCGGTGCGATGTCGATCGCCCCCACGCGGGGATGAGCTCCCCGGTGCTGGGCGAGGTCGATGCTCGCGACCGCCTCTCGCGCCCCTCCCAGTACCGCCTGGGAGAGGCACCCGGGCTCTCCGGCCAGCGTGAACACGCTGCGATGGTGGTCGGCGTCGCTGTGGACATCCAACAGGCGGACGCCTGGCCCGGCGAGGAAGGTCTGCGCGATCCTCTCGACGGCCGCCGCGTCGCGGCCTTCTGAAACGTTGGGAACCGCGAGCAGCGTGGTCTCGGTCAAACCTCGTCCAGCACGTACCGGCCGTCCTCGAGGACGGCGACGCCGTCAACCACCAGCGAGGCCTCCAGGATTACGGCATCCAGATGGATGGGGACCGAGACGGTGCCGCCAATGGCCGCGCTGGCGCCGAAGGCCACGTGGACCGTCCCCAGGATCTTCTCGTCCTCCAGCACGTTGCCGCCCAGCCGCGCGCAATCGTTCGTGCCAACTCCAAGCTCGGCCAGGTTCGTGCCCGCCTGGCCGTGGGCCTGGAGCCGCTCCAGGAAGGCTGGACCGAGGCCACCCTCGGCCTGGACGATGTGACCCTCGCTCACGGTGAGAACTGCGGGTTCGTCGGTGAGGCCCAGCGAGGCCAGGCTGGCAGCCACCATCCGCCCCTCCCCCCCGGCCGGCGCGATGAAGCCCTCCCCGCAGGGCAGGTTGCCGAAGGCACCCGGTTCGGTCAGGTGCCCGTCGTCCACCTGACCCGTCCGACCGGTGAGGTCAAGGTCAAGGTCCGTCCCGCGGGGGCAGGTAACGTGCGCCACGCTGGCCCGATCCAGCAACGCGGCGAGCGCCCGGGAGCGAGTGACCATCGTGTCGAAGTCGAGCGCCATCACCCGGGCGAGCATGTCCGCCGTCACCCCCGGCATGGTCGCCCCACGGACGCCGGCCTCAGACGCCTCCTTCCGGGCCACGGTGTGGCTGAGTGACCGGCTGGTGGGAGCGATGAAGACGTCCGCGGCCCGGAGCGCGGCCGCGATCGGCGGCGGCGGCTCGGTGCCGTCCGTGGCGCGCGCGTCCATGAGCGCCAGCACCGCGTCCGCTCCTGCCTGGCGCGCGCCGTCCCGAAGCGCCTGCGCCACGGAGGGCGCATCAGGGTCGGTCACGACCAGGACGTTCTCGCCCGCGCGCACCCCCAGGCAGCGGTCAATCACCACGCTAACGGCCTGCGCCAGGTCTGCCATGTTTGGCGGATCATATGGAGGGTCTTGGGTAGACCACCAACGAGGGGAGCTCGCGCCATGGTAAGGAGATGGACTTTGCGCGTCGGCGGAGCCGCGTGCGCCACCGCGGTTCTGCTGGCTGGCGCGGCCGCCAGCCTGGCCGCCATCAAGGGGAACTACACCGGGTCCGGTGCCGCCTTCACGATCGGGTTCCAGGTCACCGGCGCGCACGTCCATGGCATCAACATCGCGTGCGGCCGAGGGGCCACCACGGTCGCCGCCACCGGAGCCGCGCCCAAGGTCAAGAACCTCTCGTTCAAGTACTCAGGCCCGGCGAGCGCCAGCAACCGCTCCAAGTCCATCCACGTGACGGTCACCGGGACCTTCTTCGACAAGGGGAAGAAGGTGAAGGGCAACGCCTTCAGCGCGGGGGCCTGTCCGAAGGGCAGCTACACCGCCAGCAGGTAGCCAACCGCCTAGTAGCCTTGCCAGCCTGGGTACCCCGCCGGAGTAGCTCAGTCGGTTAGAGCAGCGGAATCATAATCCGCGTGTCGGGGGTTCGAGTCCCTCCTCCGGCACCTCTGTGATGAGTCGGGACATGTGTCTCAGGTGAGTCGGGTCATGGGTCTCGTTTCGAGGAGCTCGGCCAGCGGCCGGGCTCTCTCATTTGGTTGCGCCAGTAGCTCTTGGTGGGCTCGATTAGGTGGGTGGAGAGGATTTCGCCGGTGGTGAGCTCGGCGACTGTGATGTGGTGGTCGTCGGCGAAGGCGAGGACGCGTTTGCGGGCGTGGGTGGTGCCGATTCCGAGGTGGTGCATGCGGCCTGCGCGGCGGAGCGTCATCCGGCCTTTGGTGTCGAGCCGGTCGTAGCGCAGCCGGTAGTGCCCTCGGGCGTGCCCGTTGGTCGCGGGGAGTGCTTTGGGGGTGGCGCGGTAGGCCTCGCTCGGTGTTCGACGGTTGAGGGCGCGGTGGGGGCGCTGTTGGTTGTAGTGCTCGCGGAACTCGTTGAGCTGGGCTTGTAGCTGGGTGGTGCAGGTGGCCGGCGGTCGGGCTCTTAACCAGCGCTGCAAGGTTTGGTGAAACCGTTCGGTCTTGCCCTGGGTTTGGGGGTGCCCCGGGGACCCGTTCTTTTGCCGGACACCGAGCAGCGGCAGGACGTACTCGAACGCGTTCCGTCCGCCGGTGAACCGGCTGGTGTAGACGCTGCCGTTATCAGTCAGCGTCGAGGCTGGCGGCCCGTATTCCTCGACCAGGCCTAGGAATACGGCCACAACGTCATCGCCGCTGACGGGCTCGTGCGCGGTGCAGGAGAGCAGGTAGCGGGAGTGATCATCGAGCCAGTTGAGGATCTCCACGTCGGTCTCGTCGGCCAGCCGCCAGTGGATGAAGTCCGATTGCCACATCTCGTTCGGCTGGGCCATCTCGAAGCGCACATAGGACGAGCGAGGCCGCTTTTTGGGCTCCGGGGTGATCAACCCGGCCGCGTGCAGGATCCGGCGGATCGTTGATGTCGAGAGCGCCGGCAGCCCGTCGCGCTCCAGATGCCAGCCGATCGTGACCGGCCCAGCGTCCAGCCCGTCAGCGGTCAGCTGGCCACGCAACTCGATCACCCGCTCACGCACCCGATCTGGCGTCGCCGCCCGGTTAGACCTCGGACGTCGAGAGCGAGGCTCAAGCGCCTCCAGGCCGCCCTCGCGGTAGCGGGCAAGCAGGCGGTGCAGATGCCGGCGGGAGATCCCGTACTCGGCCGCAGCCGCCGTCACCGACAGCTGCTTGGAAACGATTTGAAGTACGGCGACATGAGTTCGGGACATGCCCGCGACTGTTCGCCCACCCCCGGACAGCACCCGGCGATCGCTGCTCCGGCACAGCCCTACGGGCCGTGCCGCCGCAACGACCGCCGGCAACACCCCACAGCCAGGTGAGACCCATGTCCCGACTCACGAGAGACCTATCACCTGAGACATATGTCCTGAACCCCGACACCTCCTCCGGCACCTCCTCCGGCATCGCGGTGAATGCGCGGATCTTCAGCAGTGACGGGCGATTTGAGGCTCTTGACGCCGATGCAGCCCGACCGCTATGAACCGCCATAAACCGCTCGTTGGCTGACAAAACCGTCCAACGAACTGTCCAACGAGCGCCCCGGCGATGCGACCCTCCGGGTCTGGCAATCGGCCAATGTCAAGTCGAGGCGGCGGTCAAACGCCTGGTGCCGCAGGGAACCACCCGCCGGAGGGGTAGCCTGGTCGGGGACCCCCCAGCCCGACCTGGCCCCCCATTCGGCTCGAACGAGCCATAGACGACACGCACCCCGGGTGTAGTGTCGGTGCTCAAAGTGGACTGTTCGCACACCGTGGGACTCGCCAGGTGCCGAGCGGCCCCCTTGGAGGAGGCCGATTTGAGCACTGGGGAGAACCTGTCGAACGGATCTTGCGGATCAGCCGCGGGGTTGAAAGCGGATGCCGCGGCCCGGGCGTCGTCGAGATCACGGAGGCCGGTGGTGATGAGAGGTATGCGATCGGTCGCAGCCGCGGCTGCGATGGCTTGCATCTGCATTGCGGTCGTAGCGTCTTCGGCGTCAGCGGCGGCGGTCGTCAACACGATCCCCGTCGGCAGCAGCCCCATCGGGGTGTCGTCGGATGGCACCCACGTCTGGGTTGCGAACAGCGGCGGCGGCACGGTCAGCGAGATCGACGCGTCGACCGGCAGGGTCCTCAAAACGATCACCGTTGGAAGCGACCCCTGGTGGGTGTCGTCGGATGGCACCCACGTCTGGGTCGCGAACACCGGCGGCGGCACGGTCAGCGAGATCGACGCGTCGACCGGCACGGTCCTAAAAACGATCACCGTCGGCAGCAGCCCGATTGGGGTGTCGTCGGATGGCACCCACGTCTGGGTCGCGAACTACGGCGGCGGCACGGTCAGCGAGATCGACGCGTCGACCGGCACGGTCCTCAACACCATCCCGGTCGGCAGCAAGCCCTATGCGGTGTCGTCGGATGGCACCCACGTCTGGGTCGCGAACAGCGGCGGCGATACGGTCAGCGAGATCGATCCGTCGACCGGCACGGTCCTCAACACGATCCCCGTCGGCAGCGAGCCCGTTGGGGTGTCGTCGGATGGCACCCACGTCTGGGTCGCGAACTTCAGCGACGGTACGGTCAGTGAGATCGATGCGTCGACCGGCACGGTCCTCAAAACGATCACCGTCGGCAGCGGCCCCTACGGGGTGTCGTCGGATGGCACCCACGTCTGGGTCGCGAACTACTTCGGACCCCGTACGGTCAGCGAGATCGATGCGTCGACCGGCACGGTCCTCAACACGATCCCGGTCGGCAGCGAGCCCTGGGGGGTGTCGTCGGATGGCACCCACGTCTGGGTCGCGAACCACGGCGTCGGTACGGTCAGTGAGATACAGATCAGCGGCGGCGGCACCGATACGGCAACGTGCAAGGCGGGCAAGGCCTGCTCGACGATGCTCACGACATCGGTCAGCCGTGCCATGGTGACCGCCGGCCCCGGTGCGGCAGGCACGCTGAAGGAGACCCCGGACCCCGGCAGCGCACTCCACTGCACCGGTTACACCGCCCACGACCCCAACTGGTACGGGGCATTCGAGACGGCGAGGGACCGCGCGAAGTCGATCGTGTACAGGCTCCGGAACACGGGGCGACAGGCGAGCAAGATCCAGCTGTGCTTCGGCGCGCCCTACCAGTTCAAGACCAAGACCGGGGGCAACGCGCAAAAACGGACGCTCGCCAACCACGTCACCGAATTCGACGGCCTGCTCCCGGTTTGCAAGCGGAGCACGCCGGGACCCTGCATCAGCTCCCGACGGGCGGTGCCTGACTCAAAAGCCCCGAAGCGATTCGACACCGTGATCACGGTCAAGATTCCCGCCGGGCTGCGCGGCGACCCGAGATTCCGCTGCTAGCGCTCGCGACGCCCGCCAATGTCAAGTCGAGGCGACGGTCAAACGCCTGGCGCCCGCGGGAACACCCTGCCCCGCGAGGTCCGGATGATGCAGCCGCTCGATCTGCAGCCGGCGGACGATCAGATCACGCTCCAGCAGATCCTCATCGGCGGCGACCCCTAGCTGGTCGAGGATGTCGATCGTTGCCGCAATGTCATACGACGCGCCACGTGCACGCGCCACGTCCAGGACTTTCACCAGCGCCTCGCCGGCCGCGTGTGCCTGGCCGAGGCGGGCCAGCGCGATACCCTCGATTCGGTGTAGAAGTGGCTGATCGCGGTCGTCGACCTCGAGATGCTCGCGCGCAATCGTGAGCGCCCGCGAGGGGTCGCCGACAAATGCCTCGACCTCGCCGACGAGCGCCTGGGCGTAGTCCGCGTCAGCGTCGAGCTTCAGCCGGCGCATCTCTGCGAGCGCGGAGTCGAGCAGCACGAGCGCCTCTTCGCCTCGCCCGTCTCGCATGGCGAGACGACCCAGCAGCATGTCAACGAACGCGACGCCCTGGCGCTCCTTGGTAGCGGTCCAGACGCGTCGCGCGCGCTCGAGGTGGCCAGCGGCCTCCGCGAGATGCCCTTGGTCGGAGCGGATCTCACCGATGTTGTAGTCGGTGTACGCGGCATCGCCTGGCTTGCCGGCGCGCTCGCTGCACTCGCCGGCTCGCCGGTACAGGTCGACAGCGTCTTCCCAACGGCCGTCGAGGTAGGCGAACCCACCGAGGTTGTTGAGCACCGTCGCCTGCTCCTCCGGCTTGCACAGCAACTCGTAGATCTCCAGCGCTCGCGCGGAATAGGTCGCCTCCGTGGCGCGACCGAGCTGGACCAGCGCCCAATCCAGCAGATAGCAAGCGCGCGCCAGCGCCTCGGCCTCCCCCACTTGCTCTGCCTCCTCGATTGCCTGATGGCACAGGCGTTCGGCTTCCGCCCACCGACCCTGGAGCGCTCGCATGCCGGCAAGGTAGGAATGGAGTCGCGCTCGCCAGATCGCGGCGTCGATGCTGGCGTCGTCGTCGATCGCGCGCAATCCGCGCATCAACCAGCGCACGCCCGCGGTTGGCGACTCGCTCCGCTGCACGACCTCGGCTTGCCGGTGGCACAGGCGTGCGATCGCGTTCGGATCGCCGGCAAGCAGCCGTCCGGCCTCCGCGAGCGCCTGCCGCGCGGCGTCCGACTCGCCCGTGCAGCGCAGCGCGTTGCCGAGTGCCTCCCAGATCGGCCCCAGGGCCTCGCGTCGCATGGGGTCCTTCGCCATTCCCGCTGCTCGCGCGGCGCTGATCGCCCGGCGATACAGCCGTGCCGCGTCGGAGTGGGAGAAGCGCTCGGTCGCCCGCTCCGCGGCGAGCACCGCGAACTCGAGCGCACGGGCGTAGTCGTCGGCGAACATGAAGTGCAGCGAGAGTGCGGCCGGGTCGGCGTCAGGGTCATCCTCACGTGCAGCCATCAGTCGCGACGCAATCGCTGCGTGCAGGGTGCGCCGGAGCTTGAACGGCATACTCGCATAGGCTGCCTCTTGGAGTGCCGGGCGCCGGAAGCGCACCCGTCCATCGGGGTCGAGCGCGAACACCGCGGACAGCCGGTCCCAGAGCTCCGCGCCGGAGTCGGAGCCGTCGGGCGGAAGCACATCGCTCAGTCGCTGGGGGTCGAAGCTGAGGCCGAGGACCGAGGCGCGAGCCACGACGAGTCGATCGCGCGGATCGAGCGCGTCGATCCGCGCCGTTGCCGCCACCTGGATACTCTCGGGTAGCGCGTCGGGACTCCCGGCCGCAGCCACGGCCAACAGGTCGAGCAGGAACCCGGGGCTTCCGCCCGCCCGCTGCACGGCCAGCTGGACGACGTGCGGCGGGAGCTCCGCGGACTCGCCCGCGACGTGCGCGAGCGCGTCGAGCTCGGCCGGCGACATGAGCTCGAGGACGATGCGCTCGTGTGGGACCCCGTCGAGCACCAGGCCTCCGTACCCTTCGCGGCGGGTGACGACGATGAGCCAGGCCGAGCTGCCGAGCTCGCGCGCGAGCGCTTCGCACAGTCCAGCCGAGGCAGCATCCATCAGGTGGACGTGCTCGACCGCCACCAGTGTGGGCACCACAAGGGCGTGCGAGAGGAACCGAAGGACCACCTCGTGCAGCTTGGCGGCACGCACGTCGGGGGCGAGCTCCCTGACCTCGCGCGTGGGGGGAACGTCGACATCGAGCACGATCGCCAGCAGCGGCAGCCAGCACAGAAGCTCGGGATCCTCGCGCTCGAGCAGCTCGCGCAGCCGCGCGATGACCACATTGGCCGGATCGTCCCAGCCGACGCCGATTAGCTGGCGCAGCAGATCGCGCCAGGCGGCGTAGGGCATCTCGCGTGAGTATCCCTCGCAGGTGCACTGGACGAAGCGCATGCCCTCCGCCAGCTCGCGTGCCTCGCTCAGGAGCCGAGACTTGCCGCTGCCGGTCTCGCCAACGAGCTCGACGATGCTGCCCGAGCCGTGCCTGGCGGCAACGAGTGCCGAGCTGAGCGTGGCTCGCTCGCGGTCGCGTCCGATCAACGACAGGCGGCGGACCGAAGGAGGCGCGGCGGCTCTGATCGCGAGACCGACATCGACAGCCTGAACGGCACGCGCCTTGCCCTTCACCGCGAACGGCTCCAGCGCAGCGACGCGGAAGCTCATACGGGATCGGTGCAGCACCCCCGGTGTCGCGTACATGTGGCCATACGGCGCCTTTGCCGTCAGCCGGGCCGCGAGGTTGGTCACGTCGCCCATCACGACGTACGTCCGCCGGTACGATGGCCCGACCTCACCGGTGAACGCGTTGCCGCGGTTGACGCCGGCCCGCACCGGCAACTCGAGCGAGGCATCTAACATGTGGCGAAGGGCTAGCAGCATGCGCTCCTCGTGATCGCCGAGCGATCGAGGGGCTCCCGACGAGAAGAGCAACTTCCCGCCATCGGCAGCGATGTCGGAGCCCAGGAAACAGATCTCATAGCGGTCGGATCCGTCCTGGGCGACTCGCACGAGCTCGTCCAGCGCGCCTGCTGCCGCCTCGGGGCCGCGCTGTTCGATCAAGCGGTCGAGCATCCCGATCTGGACGAAGCCGACCGTGACCACGCGATGCTCGGGCGCGACGGGAGCGGCCAGAACGTGCGCGCGCAGTGCGGTCGACAGGCAGTGCTGCATCACGTCGTCCGACGGCTGGCGGGTGTCCTTGTCCGGCACCCACGATGGCCCAGCGGGCGCGCGGGCGAGCAACACGCCCGGGCCGTTCGGGGCCCCGAGGCAGCCACGCGGCACAAGCTCCGCCGTTCGCGGGCTCAGCAGGATCTGGCCGGCCGTCGCCCGTGCCTCCATCGCGACGACGGTCTCGGCCGAGGGGCCGCCGATGAGGAGCTCACGGTGCGAGCCGCCGACAAGAAAGAACGCGAAGGTGCCGCTGTGAACTCCCACCGACATCCGCACAGCGACCTCGGCCCGCCCGGCGCGGATGCGACCGACGCGGCGCAGCGTCTGGCGCATCGCGTATGCGCTCTCGCACGCCCACGACGCGTGATGCTCTCCTTCGAACCACAGCAGCAGTGCGTCCCCGCCGAACTTCAGCAGCGAACCGCCGTTGGCGTAGGCATCGGCGAGGAGAGTCGAGAAGCAGGAATTGATGACGTCGACCAGGTGCTCTGCACCTTCGGTGCCGCGCCGGGCGAGGCGCTCGGAGAGGCGCGTGAACCCAGACACGTCGGCGAACACGACGGTCCCCTCGACCATCTGGGCCAGCTGGTCCGGAGCCTCCACCAGACGCCGCAACAGGATCCTCGGCAGATACCGGACCAGCGGGTGCTGCTGTTTGGTTGCCGCCTTCAATGCGCCCCAAATCGCAGGTTACACGGGCCCACCCGAGGCCCGCTCAAAGGGGAGTCTAGAGGGAGCATTCCTTCTGAACGCTGCTCAGGCCGCGGAAACCCCGCCATCGCAGCTCGCGATCCGACCAACGTCCATCACAACACCGGCCGCGTGTCAGTGTCGCCTCGCCGGTGATTGGAAGAGCCTCCTCGACCGTCGGTCGCGTCTCTCCCAACTCGTCCTGTCGGGCGTCTCGTCGGCCCCGAGCGAGATGATCGCGTTCGCGGCGGAGCAGCCACGCCGCGGCCGTGGGCGCTTGAGGCGTCGAGCGTAGCGTCCCCGGAGCGGCGACGGCCGGCGTCTACCGCCCCCCTCCGTCACGTAACGGATCCCGGTCTGCGAATATCGCCCGAGCGTGGACGAGGGCGGACTGGACGTGAGGCGAAGCGTCGATCCTGACGGCTACGCCCGCGTGTCTCTCGTAGGCGAACTGGATCACGCCAGCTCGGGCGTCCTCGTGAACTGCCTGGATGAGCTGAAGAGCGCCGGTGAATCGGTTCGTCTGGACCTCTCTGGGCTGGAATTCATCGACAGCGGTGGCGTTCGGACCATCCTGCGCAGCGTCCGCGATGCGGACACGGACAAGCGGCGCGTCGAGGTTGCGCCGCGGATCTCCTGGCAGGTGCAGCAGGTATTCGAGGTCCTGGGGCTCGATGCGGTGTTCTGGCCCGAGGGGCGAGCCTAGGACGCTGCCGCGACGCCGGCCTCTGTGGACGAGGCCGCGGGGTCGGCCTGCAGGCCCAGAAAGCGCAGGGCCAGGATGGCAATGTCGTCCCGGTGCCGACCGACGGGTTGCAGGGCCAGGTTATGAAGGATGTTCGCCAGCTCCTGAGCATCAGCTCCCTCGCTGCGTTCGCCCAGCGCCTCCTCGGGACTTCGTCGTACCTCGGGGCCCTGGTCGGTAACGCCGTCGGTGTACGCCACCAGGCTGTCCCCGGGGTGAAGCTCCAACTCAGCGGTCTGGAGTCGAACATCCTCGAGGACACCGAGCAGGTCGCCTCGCGCCGCGACCGCGGACGGAGTTCCCTGCGCCGGGACGAGGACCGGAGCAGGATGGCCGGCACAGGCGATGTCGACGAGCACCCGCTCGGGCTCGAGCGTCAGCCTGAGGCACGCCGCGGTGATGAAACGGTCCTCGGGGTGGCTGCCCAGGGTTACCTCGTTGAGGGCCTGCAGCGCTTCAGCAGAGGTGGCGCCCCGGGTAAGAGCACCACGCAGTGTCCAGCGCGCCATCGCGGTCGCGGCGGCCGCGGTCGTGCCCTTCCCGCACACATCTCCGATGACGACCGCCCACGTCTTCGGCTCGACCATCAGGACGTCGTAGAAGTCACCGCTCACTGGGCCAACGCCGGGAACGAACCGGACGGCAAGCTCGCAGCCCGGAAGTGTGGGGATCCCTGATGGCAGGATGCTCTCCTGGAGCGTTCGGGCTGTGTCTTCGCTGCGTCGGCGCGCCCGTTCGCGGCTCACCACCAGATGCCCCAGATAGGCACCAAGGGCCGCGGTGAGAAGGGTGAGCAGAACCAGTACGGATATCGCCTCGCCGATCGAGCGGTCCGCCGTGTCGTGAGCTGTGCGCTGGCGGGCCGCCTGGCTGTCGAGGAGCTGTTGCACGAGGTGGGCGGAGCGCAGACGGATCCCATCCACCAACCGCTTGCCCCGGAGCGTCACTGCCAGAGAGCGCGCCAGCGGAAGGTCGTAGGTGGCGAGCGCCACCACCCGCGGGACGTATCGCGACATGTAGGCATACACCGCAGCTATCAGCGTGCGCGTCTGCGGCTGGTAGGCGTGGTCACGCGCGGCCGACCGCTCCAGCGCGCCAATCGCAACCGGGAGCCTGGCCTGGGCCCGGTGCAGCGGTTGCAGGAACAAGCTCCGGCCGGTGATCACCTGGCCCCTGAGACCGGTCTCGGAATCGACGACCAGTCGCTCCACGTTGACCACCCGCATGAGGTAGACATCGGCATGCGTTGTTGACTGGGCGCTACTCCGAAGCGCGATGGTGTTGGTCAGAAGCAGCGCCACGCCGGCCGCGACCAGCAGCGCGGCCAGCAACACCAGCAGCGTGATTCGCGCCCGTACCCGAGGCCAGGCGTGACGCCCCATCACGTGACCCCCCACGGGACGGTCACGCCGGAGCTCCTTCACAGCCTCCCCGGACGCGACGCGAAAGCGCGAAGCGCAGCCACACCCTGGTCCCCGCCGTTCCCTCGCGATTGGCCACCCGGAAGTCGTCAGCCATCTGAGCCATCAGTCCCAGGCCGAGTCCGAGACCGGGACTGTCGGCGCGGGGAATCAGGCCGTGCCCTTCATCGGTCACCAGCACGGCAAAATGGTTTTCCTCGTCCACCCAGGCCTCGGCCTTCATGTGCCCGGGCTCCATCCCGACGTAGGCGTGCATCACGACATTGGTCAGCGCTTCTCCCACGGCAAGACGGACCGCCTGGGCTAGCTCGGCGCGCGCGCCGAGCGCAAGGGCGTGGCGCCAGATGGCGGTTCGCAGCGGCGCCACCTCCTCCGGCCGCGCCGGCGCCTGTCTCTCCACGCGCGCGCTAGCCACGGGACTCGCTCATCGGGCGATCGCGGCCATGGTCATGATGTCTCCCGGCCTCAGATATACGGTCGTATCGCCCAGCCTAAGCGTTCGCACGGCGGCCCCGAGTTGGTCGGCCAGAGGCATGCCGGCACGCCTCGCGCGATCCGCGGCAAAGCGCAGGCTGACCCGGCGGCCGACCTTTCCGTACTCCACCGGTTGAAAGTCGCATTCGTGAAGCAGTGTGGTCAGCGTGGCGCGCGAAAAGAAAAAGTAGTGGTCAGGAAGCAGCTGACGCCATCTCCGCTTGGCAAGCCTGAACCACAGGCTGTCCACCGTGGGGGTTTCCACGATTAGAACACCGCCCCGGCGAACCATCGAGCGCGCCTGTCTGAGCCCGTCTCGGGGAGATTCGAGGTGCTCGATGACGTGGAACATCGTCACCGCGTCAAACCGGCCGGACCATCCCTGTACGTCCGCGATCGTGCCGGTCTGCACGCGCAGTCCCTCCTCGCGGGCCACACGGCTGGTGTAGGGATCGGGCTCCACTCCCTCCGCGTCGAAACCTCCGCTCGCCGCGCGGAGAAATGACCCGGTTGCGCAGCCCACGTCCAGGAGCCGGCCGGTCGTGATGTGCTTGCGCACCTGCTCGAGCCGCGCATACTCGGTGCGCATCCGCCAGGCGCTTTCGGCTTCCTCCACCTCCGGCCGAACGATGTCGAGCTCAAGCGCGCGATTCACGTGCTGGGTTGCCCTCGGCTCATCGCCGGCTCCGGCCTTGAGATCAGTGTCCCCGCGCACCACGTAGTAGAGGCCACAGCCCAGACATCTCACCATTGGTCCAGCCAGACGCGGAGAGCGGAGAACCTCTTCCGCCTGAGCCCCACCACATAGGTCGCACCGCAAACCTGCCCGCATTGCGCCGCATTGTGCAGCGATCCCCCTGCGGACTCAATATGGCGGGTCCCTTTCCCGTGTGATCACCGCCGCCCGCCAAAACTGATCTGTACCTCCCCGGGGTGCGTAGTGTTGGTGCGGTATGGCCACCGAGGAGAAGACGAGATCGCGATCGGGCGACGCTCCGTTGCACCGGCTCGCCGACGAGGATCTCATGCAGTTGATCGCCGGAGGAGACGCGCAGGCCTTCGAGGTCGTGTACGAGCGCCACGCCACGGCGGCCTTCTCTCTGGCCTACCGGATCTGCGGCGTCCAGGCGGCTGCCGAGGAGATCGCCCAGGAGGCGTTCCTGGCCATCTGGCGCAGTGGATCCCGCTATGACCGGACGCGGGGCAGCGTGCGCACCTGGCTGCTCGGCGTGGTGCACAACCGGGCCATCGACTCTCTGCGGCGCACCACCTCGCACGAGCGTCGCCAGAGCGCCGATGAGCACGCCGCGGAGCGCCTGGAAGCTCCGGAGCGCACCGACGTCGAGGTGGCTCGGCGCGAGGAGGCCCGCTCGGTGCGCGCGCTGCTCGATGAGCTGCCCCAGGAGCAGCGCCGGGTGATTGACCTGGCCTACTTCGGCGGCTTCACTCACGAGCAGATAGCTCAGATGCTGGAGCTGCCGCTGGGTACGGTGAAGGGGAGAATGCGACTGGCCCTGGAGAAGATGCGTGCCACGATCCAACCGAGCGAGGCGCTGCTGTGAACTCTGAGATCGAGCACCGCGAGTATGCGGACTCCCTGGCGGCTTACGCCCTCGGCGCGCTGCGCGAAGAGGAGAGCGCTCGCGTCCGCCACCACTTGGACGAGTGCCGCGAGTGCCGGGCCGAGTTCGAATGGCTGCGGGTGGCGGCCGATGCGCTGCCGGCTTCCGTGCCCCCGGTCAAGCCCCCTGCCGCGCTCAAGGGCCGGATCATGCGAACGGTCCAGGCCGAGGCCGAGCTGTTGCGAGCTGCCGGCGAGGCGGCCGATCGGCCGTCGTCCCGCCGGCCACCTCGGCGCTGGGACTGGTTGCTGGCGGGCTGGCTCCGGGCTGGGTTGGCCCTCGGCGCAGCCGGCCTGCTCGCCCTGGGGTTGGTGCTCGCTTTCACCGGCACAGGCCCGAGCACCCGAACGATCTCGGCCCGCGTTATGGGCGCGGGGCTGGCTGGCACCCGCGCCGCGCTGGTGGTCAGAGATCAGCGGGCACAGCTGGTGCTCACCAGGCTGCCTCTCCCCGGCCCCGGACATGTGGACGAGCTCTGGGTGCAGCGGGGAGGCAGGCCGCCGCAGCCGGCAGGGACGTTTGTCGTCCGCTCCGGAGCGGTCGATGTCGAGCGCCCGGTCACGCGCGGCGCGGTGGTCCTGGTGACGGTTGAGCCAGGTCGGGGGAGTCGTGCCCCGACCACGCCGCCCTTCATCCGGGTGAGGGTCTGATCAGAACGCCGCGACGGGTCTGATCAGAACGCAACGACGGGTCTGATCAGAACGCAACGACGCGAGCGCGGCCGCGCTCCACGGACACGACTCCGCGAATCCTGCGGTCCTCGCTGCCCGAACCGGCCGGCCGCCACGAGCCCGAGCCGGTTCTCCGGGGAATTGACATCCGCCGTACCACCGAACCAGCAACCGCTGAGGGATCAACTCGGTATTCCCCAGCATTGAACAGTTCGAGTATTTGCTGGACCTTGGCGTCGCGGTTCGAGTTCATATGGGTTCATCGACCGCGGGGAGGACTTCTAAATCCGGTCCAGACCCCATCTTCGCGCCAGCCGGCGCCGAGTGACCGGTGCATCCGCGCACCTCACTGATCCAGCGAGGGCCGACCTGCGTAAACGTGGCATTGAGCAATTCTCAACTGATCGGCACGTTCGCCGACGGAGAGGAGCAGGCATGAGTGATGAGAGCAACGGGGAGAGTGGGCTTACCCGCCTGTCCTTCCTGAAGACCTCGGCGGCGGCAGCGGCGGGCGCCGCCGCGATAGGCGTACCAGTGACCGCCGCGCTGGCCAAAGACAAGCCGGGAGCGGTCACCGAACCCTCCTCGCCCAACCCTTCCGAGCCGGTGATGGCCTACGTCCGTGACGCACGGCGGGGCGAGGTCACCGTGATGTCGGGGACGAGCGAGGCGACCTACCGCGACCGCGCACTGGTCAAGCGGCTCCTGGCCGCCGCGCCTGAATCAACTGCGAACGGAGGTGGCATCGATGTCCTCGCACCGTGAAGCTCCTGAAATCAGCAAGGACCCCGTGGCCGACAACGCTGACGTGTACGCGTTCGTCAGCCCCGACCGCCCAGACACGGTCACGCTGCTGAGCAACTTCGTGCCGCTCCAGGGTCCGGACGGCGGTCCGAACTT
This sequence comes from uncultured Solirubrobacterales bacterium, assembly GCA_963838865.1. GTDB lineage: Bacteria > Actinomycetota > Thermoleophilia > Solirubrobacterales > Solirubrobacteraceae > Palsa-465. The sequence goes on from CAWISN010000001.1 coordinate 676,525, forward strand.
CTACGAGTTCGGCGACGATGTCCTGTACTCGATCAACGTCGACAACGACGGTGACGGGAGGCCGAACATCTCGTACGTCTTCAGGTTCACGACGAAGCTTCGTGATCCGAACACGTTCCTGTACAACACAGGCCCGATCACCTCGCTGGACAGCAAGACCTGGAACAAGCGCCAGTTCTACACGGTGACACGGGTCGAGGGAACGGACACGACGGCGTACGGAACCGCCCGCGCTCACCATCTCAAGGCGAAGGTCCTGGCCAAGGACCTTCCCTGCCCGCCCTGCAACATCGGGCCACGGTCCACGCCCAACTACGAGACGCTGGGCAAGGCCGCGGTGCGTTCGCTGCCCGGTGGAGGCAAGGTGTTTGCGGGGCAGCGGCAGGACGGCTTCTACGTCGACCTCGGAGCGATCTTCGACCTGGGTGACCTGCGGCCGTTCCAGAACCTGCATCTGATCCCCACCCCCGCCGCGAAGGGAGTTGATGCCACCGCCACGCTCAACATTCACACGATCGCGATTCAGATCCCAATTACGGATCTGGTCAAGGGCGGGCACAAGTCCAGCGACCCCATGAGCAAGCACGCGACGATCGGCGTGTGGAGCGCGGCGAGCCGGCGCAAGGTGCGGATGATCGACGGCAACGGCAAGCAGGCTGAATCTGGCCCGTGGACCCAGGTATCCCGTCTGGGCAATCCGCTGTTCAACGAGGTGATCGTTCCCCTCGGAGACAAGGACAGATGGAACTCGCTCTACCCGGTGAACGACAAGCAGTTCGCCAAGTACGTGGCCCATCCGGAGCTGGGCGCGCTGCTGCCCGTCCTCTACCCGAAGGTGTTCCCGCATCTGGCCAAGCTGAAGAAACCGCGGGCTGACCTGGAGGCCATTCTGCTCACCGGGATTCCGCCCGGAATCGTCTCCGGCTTCCAGAACTACACGGGTCCCGTGCAGGCGGATCAGCTGCGGCTGAACGTGGCGATCCCGCCGACCAAGCACAAGCCAAGCATCTACGGGCTGCTGGCCGGCGACGCCGCGGGGTTCCCCAACGGCCGGCGGGTGTTCGATGACATCGTCAGCATCGAGCTCCGGGCCGTGGCCGGCGTGACGGTCCCCCTGGTCGACAAGAGCTACAAGCCCGACGCGGCGGCCGGGAAGCTCACCGAGGGGCTGATGCCTCAGTCGCACCGCTACCTGAGCACGTTTCCGTACCTGGGTACACCGCTCAGCGGGTTCGACGTTCCGAGCGAGCCGAAGGGCTGAGGCGGACGCCATGGCACATGATCACTACGCCGCCCGTTCGCACCCCGAGTTCGTCGTGCTCGAGATCGGGGACGACCTCGGTGCACTGGTCGTCCACACTGGCGCTGACATGCACGGCGTCGAGGTGGAGATCAGCCCAGCCGGGGATGACTCGCACCGCACACACAAGCAGGTCCTCGAGCGGTTCACGGGCGACCGCTCGGTCCACACGCTGGTCTTCGACCAGCTCCCGGCCGGGCGCTACACGCTCTGGGCCGGGGGTGAGCCAAGAGTGCGGGATGTCCTGGTGCGCGCGGGCGAGATCACGCAGCACGAGTGGCCGGTGTCAGACCGGGTTGCAGCGTGATGCGTGCCCCGGCCCGGATAGCCGCCTCCTTTGACCGAGCCGAGCGCCGGCGTCTGGCCGGCTTCGGCGGGGCTGTGGCCCTGCTGCACCTGGTGGGCTGGGGATTGATTGCGGTCTACTCCCCCGCCCATCCGGTGCTGGCCGGACTCGCGGTCCTGGCCTACACGTTTGGGCTTCGCCACGCCTTTGACGCCGACCACATCTCGGCCATCGACAACACCACCCGCAAGCTCATGGCGGACGGGAGGCGCCCTCTTGGAGTGGGCTTCTTCTTCTCGCTGGGTCACTCCACGGTGGTGTTCGCCCTGTCCATCGGGCTGGCCGTGGCCGTGGGGGCTGTGCACTCAGCCCTGCCCACCCTTCAGCTCTACGGCGGCATAGCCGGCGCCGTGGTGTCCGGAGTGGTCCTGTGGACAATTGGTCTCCTGAACCTGGTGGTCCTGCTGGGGGTTCTGGAGATGCGGCGGGAGCTGCGCCGCGGTCACCTGGACGAGCCGGCGCTGGAGCGGCGTCTGCAGGATCGCGGCCTCATGGGCCGGTTCCTGCGACGCCCCATGGCCCTCGTGCGCTCGAGCCAGCAGATGTATCCGCTGGGGGTCCTCTTTGGGCTGGGGTTCGACACGGCGACAGAGGTGGGGCTGCTGGCCATCACAGCCGGAGCGGCGAGCGGGAGCATCCCGCCCGCCGCCATCCTGGCCCTCCCGATTCTCTTTGCCTCCGGGATGTCACTGATGGACACGGCCGACGGCGTCTTCATGTGCAAGGCGTACTCCTGGGCCTTCGCCAGTCCGGCCCGCAAGCTCTTCTACAACCTGACCGTCACCGGACTGTCCGTGACGGTGGCGCTCCTCATCGGCACCATCGAGCTGACCCAGGTGGCGGCAAGCCGGCTGTCCCTGACGGGTGGTTTCTGGTCGTGGCTCGAGGGACTCGACTTCGGGACCCTGGGCTACGCGATCGTCGGGCTGTTCGCCGCCACCTGGCTTGTGGCGTTCGTGGTCTGGCGCTGGGGCCGAATCGAGCAGCGCTGGCAATCCTCGTCCGGCTAGGCCCGGCGCAGCAGGCAGGTCACGGGTGCGTGAGCCGCCAGCCCAGGGAGGGCGCGGGCAGGGCGCTCGAGACGGCCAGCGGCAGGCTGACCCGCTGCCGGCCGGCCCGCACGACCACCCAGCCGACGTCCTGTCCGGCACTGAGGGGAGCCCGCAGATGACCGGCCGGGAAGAGGCGCACGTGCACGGCCAGCCCGCGCCAGCCCACCAGCCACCGGGAGGCGGCGGGCCGGACGGGGACCCGACGGCCCCAAGGCGCGGTGATCCATCCCAGGGGGCGTCGGTTGGCCAAGAAGCTGATGGTGTGCAGAACGTGGGGCACGGCGCGCAGGAGCGAGGTCGTGGCACCGAATGCGCCGTCCAGGGGCGTCGGCGCATTCGGGGTGAGCGGCTGGTCCAGGACCGCGCCGACAACGGTGAGCCGCCGCTGGCCGACGAGCTGCCGGCTGGCAAACACGAAGCAGCCTCCGGCGGCCATCATGTTCCCCGTCTTGATCCCCGTGATTCCCATTCTTCCCAGCAGAACGTCCCGGTTCGGCGCGAGGCCGGCCACCGGCAGCTGGACCTCCGGCATGGCCACGATCTGGGGGAAGCTTGGTCGTGCCAGCGCCGCCACGGCCAGCCGCGCCTGATCTCTCGCTGTGCTCACGGTGCTCGAGTCATAGCCGCTGGCATCGGCATACCGGGTGGCGGTGAGACCGAGCGCCCTGGCCTCGGCGTTCATCTTGGCGACAAACCCCGCCTGGCTTCCGGCGTCCCAATCGGCCAGGAGCGAGGCAATGTTGTTCGCGGACGGCACGAGCAGGGCCTCCAGCGCCTGACGCTCGGTCAGCAGCTCTCCGCTCCTCACCCGGACCGCCGACTCTCCCGCGGCCCGATCGGCCCGGTAAACAGCCACATCCGAGCCCGTGACGGGGATCTCCGGCCCCTGCGATCCGCGGGGCAGCGGGTGATCGCTCAGGACGAGGAGCGCGGTCATCACCTTGGCCACGCTGGCGATGGGGACCGGGCGCTGCGCGCCGCTCGTCCCCAGCGCGCCGATGCCGGGTATGTCGACCGCGGCCTCCCCGACCGGCGGCCAGGGCAGCCTCAGTGGCCCGGCGGCGAGCGCCACGGGCAGGCTCGCCGCCCGGAATCGGAGAGCAGGCACCTCGTGGCTCAGGGCCACGGCCAGGTAGGCGCCGGCTCCGAGCAGGACAAGCCCGATCGGTACGGCCACCAGCAGCGTCCTGACCATCCTTCGCCGCATCGCGGGGACGCTAGCCAAGCCTCCGGCGGGTCTGCCAAATTAGCGAGGCCGATGGGATCTCCGGACCAATGACGGCCAGCGGACCGGCTCTCATCGCCGCTGCCGCCGGCGTGGGCTTCGGACATGCGGTTCTCCCGGACCACTGGGTGCCGCTGGCCCTGCTGGGCCGCACCCGCCGCTACCCGGTCGCCCGCATCGCTCGCCTGGCCGGGCTGGCGGGCCTGGCCCACGTTGCTGTCTCGATCCTGCTCGGCGGGCTCATCATCGTCGTCGGACTACGGTTCCGCTCCGCCGTCCAGAGCGCCCAGGACGTCATCGTTGGCGCGCTGCTCATCACCACCGGGGCGGGCTTTCTGCTCCTCGAGCTACGGGGCGCCGGGCGTCACCGGCACGAGCACGCTCATCCGCCCGGTTCTCCGAATCACCTGCGGGGCCTAGTAGCGGCGGTCATGGTGCCCTTCGGCGCGGCCGCTTCCCCGGACCTGACGATCCTCCCTGTCTTTCTGGCCGCCGCCACGGTCGGCGCGGCTACGGCGATGGCCTCACTGGTTGTCTTCGCCGTGGTCACCGTCGGGACGATCGTCGGTCTGACGCTGGTTGCGGCGCGCGGCGGGTACGAGGTTCGGGGCCGGTGGCTTGAGCGGTGGGGCAATGGGCTCACCGCCCTCGTGCTCGTGCTGATCGGGCTGCTCGTCCTCACCGGCCTTATCTGAACTGCGGGGCGACCCCGGCGCGTCCAACGGGCCGGGATAGGCGCGTTCGGCCTCGGCCTCCAGGCGCTTTTCGTGGCGGCGGATCCACACGATGAAGGCGATCACAACCACGGCCGCCGCCCCTCCCAGGGCATAGTCGACCGGACCGCGTGCCTTGCTGAGCTTGGAGCCCAGGTAGTAGAAGCCGAAGGCGTAGATGGCCGACCACACGACGCCTCCCGCCGCGTTGAAGGCCAGGAAGCGCGGGTAGCGCATCCGGTTCGTTCCTGCCAGGAAGGCCGCATAGGTGCGCAGGATCGAGACGAACCGGCCGAAGAAGACGACCTTCCCGCCGTGACGATCGAAGATGAGCCGGCCCACCTTGAGCTTGGCCTCATCCAGCCTGATCTTGGATCCGTAGCGCTTGAGCAGCGCGTATCCGCCCCAGTGCCCGATGGCGAAGCCGATGTTGTCGCCGATGATTGCGCCGGCGGAGGCCGTGAGCCAGATCAGCCAGACCGTGAGGTGGTGGGTGGCGCCGGCGTACACGGCCGCGGCGATGACCATCGTCTCGCCCGGGAACGGGACGCCCAGGCTCTCCACCATCACGAACGCAAACACGGCGGCGTAGCCGTACTGGCCGAGCAGGTGGTCGAGCGTGTGTGAGGCGAAGAAGGCGGCGATCATGTCATCAGACCCAGGAGAGCTGGCTACCCCATTCTCCCGGCCCGCGCTCCCCCGTGGTGAATTCAGTGGCTTCTCTTAGGAGGGGGCGCCCCGCCGGGCACAGCGCGCAGGTAACGTGCGCCGGGGTGCGCAACCACCTCCGCATGCGGCCGGTGTTCGTGGGCGTGCTGGCCACGGGCATCGCGGCTGTCGCGGTGCTGGTGCTCGCCTACGTCACGAATATCGACGTGTATGGCAGGGTCTTCGAGGACTTTGATCCCCGCTGGATCGGGCTGATCGCGGCCGGCGAGCTGATCGCCTATCCGGCCTACATCCTGGCCTACCGGGTGATAGCTCGAGTCCCGGGTAGCGCGCCCCTGTCACTGCCGCTGGTCACCCGGGTCGTGGTGGCCGGCTTCGGCCCGTTCTCGGTGGGCGGCGGATTCGGTCTGGACAAGCGGGTGCTGGAGGCGTTTCACGAGGACGAGCGGAGTGCCCGCGTTCGTGTGCTGGCCCTGGGCGTCCTTGAGTGGGCGGTCCTGGCCCCCACCGCATCGATCGTTTCGATCATCCTGCTGGCCACGGGCGCCAACATCCTGCCCTCGCTGCTCTGGCCGTGGGCCGTGGCCGTCCCCCTCGGCTTCGCCGCCGCGCTCTGGGCCAGCACGCCCGAGAGAGCCGAGCGCCTGAGTCGTTTTCGCGGCCGGCGGCTTGAGCCCGTCTCCCGCCTGCTCGAGGGGGTGGGAGTCCTGCATGACCTCCTGCGCAGCCCCAGGACATACGCCGGTGCCTGGGTGGGTACCGCGCTGTACTGGGCGGCCGACATCGCGGCCTTCTACGGCGGACTGCGGACCTTCGGGCTCGATCCGGGAGCGGGGAAGGTGATTATCGCCTATGCCACCGGCTACGCCGCCACGCGCCGATCTCTGCCCCTGGGCGGCGCCGGAGTGACCGAGGTGCTCATGACGTACTCGCTCTACTGGGTGCGCGAGCCGCTCGCCCCGGCGCTGGCCGCCGTGGTGGCCTACCGGGTGTTCAACTTTCTCCTGGCCGCGACGCCGGCGTGGATCGCCCACCAGCAACTCGAGTCGTGGTTCGCCACCGCGCGAGCGCGCGTGCGGCGCCAGCCGGGCGCGCCGCCCAGTGAGCCGACCGCGCCGCCGCCTCTCGAGTGACTGGCCTCAGGCTGCCCGCTCGCGCACGTAATCGCTCAGGCGCTCGAGCTCGTCAGCGTAGATCCGGCGCATGACACGCGGGGCGAACAATCGCTCGAAGAATCCACCCACGCCACGTGCTCCCTGCCAGCCCGTGCTGATCTTGACCAGCGAGCGCTCTTCGCGTGGCTCCACGGCGAAGGTGGTGACCAGAGAGGAGTTCGTGTCCGACTCGGTGAGCACCCGGCCCGGCTCGGGCTCAGCCACCTGCATGCGGTACTGGCGCGAGCGCCCGCCCGTGGTGACCCGGAACCGCGTGACGGTCCCGGCGCCCACGCCTCCCGTCTCGACCTCGAACTCCGAAAACGCGGGTGGCAGGAACTGCTCGTGCTGCCGCATGTCGGCTATGTAGCCGTAGACGATCTCGGCGGGCGCTTCGATCACCCGCTCGGCTGAGACGGTGATCAGAGCCATCTACGCCACGCCGGGCCGCTGATCGGCCCATGGCCGGGCGTTCTCGATCTGCCCGGCCAGCGAGTACAGCGTGTCCTCCGCCCCGGTCCGTCCCACCAGCTGCACGCTGAGCGGGAGCCCATCTGAGCCCGTGCCCGCCGGGACGCTCACGGCGGGCTGTCCCGTCAGGTTGAACACCGGGGTCCAGGGCGTGAAGGTCGCGGCCATGTTGAAGGCAATCGGTGCGGTCTTGCCATAGCCGCCCTCGGCGGCGATCGCGGTGCGGGCCAGCCCCGGGGTCAGGAGGACATCGAACCGATCCCACAGGCCCATGATCCGAGCGGCCGTGGCCTGGCGCTTGCGCCGGAGTTGCTCGGCCCGCCAGCCGGGGACCAGGACCCGGCCGGCTCCGGCCATTCGCCGGCTGAGCCGCTCCAGCTTGGTCGGGTCGGGAATCGTCTGGGAGTCCACGTAGATGCCCCGGACCCAGGTCTGCGTGAACTGCAGCGACGCCATTCCATAGGCCGGATGCGCCTCCGTGACGTCGTGCCCGAGCTCAGTGAGGAGCTGGGCCGTCTGCTCCCAAGCCTGGCGCTGGTCACTTGAGATGGGCGCGATCAGGCCGGGCGGCACCTTCCTCGAGATGGCTATGCGGAGCCTCCCGGGAGCGGCCGCGGCCGCCTCGGCGTAGCTGCCTGTGAACTCGGGGGCAACGTATTTCTCACCGGGCACCGTGCCGTGCATGACATCCAGCAGGAGCGCGCTGTCGGCCACCGTCCGGGCCAGCGGGCCAAAGGTGCTCAGGCCCAGCCACCCCTCCTCCGCGGGCCGCATGGAGACCCGGCCCCGGGTGGGTTTCATCCCCACCAGCGCGCAGCATGCCGCCGGGATGCGGATGGAACCGCCGCCGTCGGAGCCCGTGGCACACGGGACCATGCCCGACGCGATCGCGGCCGCCGAGCCCCCCGAGGATCCGCCCGGGGTGCGGCTGGGGTCCCACGGGTTCCGAGTCACGCCGTTGGCGGCACTGGCCGTCCAGGGCCAGATGGTCAACTCGGGCACGTTCGTGACCCCAATGGGGATGGCGCCGGCGGCCCGCAGGCGGCGCACCACCTCGGAGTCCGCCGCCGCGGGCGGACCCACGCTGCGCGAGCCCTTGGTGGTGACCTGACCGGCCAGTGGCGTGTCGTCCTTGACGGCGATCGGCACGCCCGCCAGCGGACCTTCGGACTCCGCCGCGCTGTCGGCCGCTGACAGCGCCTCCTCGGCCAGGGTGACCCGGAAGGCGTTCAGGCGCGGGTTCAGCGCTTCGATCCGTCCCAGGTAGAGCTCCACCAGCTCACGCGGCTTGACCTGGCGCGTGCGAACCAGCTCAGCCAGAGCTCCCGGGCCGGCGAAAGCGAGGTCTTCAGCTGCTGTGGCCACGCGCGTACCATCGCAGATACATGAGCACTCCGCCGGGACGCCTCAAGAGCCCGCAAGCCTCTGGTGCGAACGGTGCCGGAGCGGACATCGACGCCACCGAGACGTCCGAGTGGATCGAGGCGCTCGACGCGGTGGTCGAGCACGACGGTCCCGAGCGGGCCCGCCAGATCCTGCGCCAGGTGGTGGAGCGGGCCCAGCATGCCGGCACGGGCATGATCGCCACGCTCAACACGCCGTACGTGAACACGATCCCCGCCGAGCGCGAGGCCACGCTGCCCGGCGATCCGGCCGTCGAGCGGCGGCTGCGCTCGATCATCCGCTGGAACGCGATGGCCATGGTGGTGAGGGCAAACAAGAACTCCTCGGAGCTGGGTGGGCACATCGCCAGCTACCAGTCCATGGCCACGCTGTATGAGGTCGGCTTTAACCACTTCTGGCGTGGCCCGGATCATCCGGACGGACCGGACCTCGTGTATTTCCAGGGCCATTCCTCCCCCGGCAACTACGCGCGCGCGTACCTGGAGGGCAGGCTGAGCGGTGAGCAGTTGGACGCCTTCCGGCAGGAGGTGTCCCGGCCCGGAGGTCTCAGCTCCTATCCCCACCCCTGGCTGATGCCCGACTTCTGGCAGTTCACCACCGTGTCACTGGGCCTGGGGGCGATCCTCTCGATCTACCAGGCGCGCTTTATGAAGTACCTGGAGGCTCGCGGGATGGTCCAGACCCACGGGCGCAAGGTGTGGGCCTTTATCGGCGACGGCGAGGTGGACGAGCCCGAGACGATGGGCTCGATCGGGTTGGCCGGCCGCGAGCACCTGGACAACCTGATCTGGGTGGTCAACTGCAACCTCCAGCGCCTGGACGGACCGGTGCGGGGCAACGGCAAGATCATCCAGGAGCTGGAATCGGACTTCCGCGGCGCCGGCTGGAACGTGATCAAGGTGATCTGGGGCTCACGCTGGGATCCGCTGCTGGCCCAGGACAGCGATGGCCGCCTGGTCCGCGTGATGGAGGAGTCGGTGGACGGCGAGTACCAGACCTACAAGTCACGCGACGGCGCGTATGTGCGCGAGCACTTCTTCGGCAAGGACCCGGTGCTGCTGGAGCGGGTGGCGGACATGAGCGACGATGAGATCTGGCTGCTCAACCGGGGCGGCCTTGACCAGCAGAAGGTCTACGCCGCCTATCACGAGGCGGCAGGCCACCGCGACCAGCCCACCGTGATCCTGGCCAAGACCATCAAGGGCTACGGCATGGGCGCCTCAGGTGAGGGCCAGATGGTCACCCACCAGGCCAAGAAGATGACCGAGGCGGCACTGCTGGCCTTCCGGGACCGCTTCGAGCTTCCCCTGACCGACCAGCAGGTGCGGGACGCGGAGTACTACAAGCCTCCCGATGACTCCCCGGAGATGCAGCTCCTGCTCGAGTCCCGGGCCAGGCTGGGGGGAAGCCTGCCGGCGCGCCGCCGTCGCGCCGAGCCGCTCCCAGCGCCCTCGCTGGAGCTGTTCGCCAACCAGCTCCAGGACACCGGCGATCGGGAGATCTCCACCACCATGGCATTCGTCCGCATCCTGGCCGCGCTGCTCCGCGACAAGCAGCTGGGACCTCACGTCGTTCCGGTGGTCCCTGACGAATCGCGGACCTTCGGCATGGAGGGCCTTTTCCGGCAGGTCGGGATCTACTCGCCCTCCGGCCAGCTCTATCAGCCCCAGGACTCTGAGCAGCTCATGTTCTACAAGGAGGACGCCCACGGCCAGATCCTGGAGGAGGGGATCACCGAGGCGGGCTCGATCTCCTCCTTCATTGCGGCGGGCACTTCGTACTCCGCCCATGGCGTGCCCATGGTCCCCTTCTACATCTATTACTCGATGTTCGGCTACCAGCGCGTGGGTGACCTGGTCTGGGCGGCCGGCGACGCCCGGACGCGGGGCTTTCTCCTCGGGGGGACCTCGGGTCGCACCACGCTGAACGGCGAGGGGTTGCAGCACGAGGACGGCCACAGCCACGTCCTCTTCTCCGTCGTTCCCAACTGCCGGGCGTATGACCCCACCTACAGCTACGAGCTGGCCGTGATCATCCAGGACGGCCTGCGCCGGATGCTCTCCGAGCAGGAGGACGTCTTCTACTACATCACCCTGATGAACGAGAACTACCACCATCCGGCCATCCCCGAGGGCGCCGAGGAGGGCATCCTGCGGGGCATGCACCGGGTGCGGTCGGGTCAGGGGGAGGGGCCGCGCGCTCAACTGCTCGGATCGGGCACCATTTTGAACGAGGTCCTGGCCGCTGCGGAGCTGCTCGAGGCCGATTTCGGCGTCGCGGCCGATGTGTGGAGTGTCACCTCCTTCACCGAGCTGCGTCGCGAGGGCATCGAGGCCGAACGCTGGAACATGCTGCATCCGCTTGGGGCCGCGCACGTGCCCTACGTGACGCGCTGCCTGTCCGAGCGCTCCGGGCCGGTGATTGCCTCCACCGATTACATCCGCGCCTTCCCGGACCAGATCCGCCAGTGGGTTCCCGGGCGCTATCGCGTGCTGGGCACCGACGGGTACGGGCGCAGCGATTTCCGCGCGGCCCTGCGGCGCTTCTTCGAGGTGGACCGCCATTTCGTGGCCTTGGCGGCCCTGCGGGAGCTGGCCGAGGATGGCCTGGTGGAGCCCGCTCGGGTCCAGGAGGCGATCGACCGCTACGAGATCGATCCCGAGGCGCCGATGCCCACCACGGTATAAGCCTCACTGTCACATGACTGCCACCGATCTGGTTTCGGTCGAAGTGCCCGACATCGGCGACTTCCAGGACGTCCCGGTGATCGAGATCCTGGTCTCGCCGGGCGACAGTGTCGCTGTCGATGACCCTCTGCTGACGCTCGAGTCCGACAAGGCCACGATGGACGTGCCGGCGCCCTTCGCCGGCACGGTGCAGGAGGTCCACGTGAGCGTCGGCGACCGGGTGTCCCAGGGGACGCCGCTGTTGAGTATGGCGCGGTCTGGCAGTGGAGACCCCACCGGGAGCCGGGCCTCCGCGGTAGCGTCGGAAGGGGCCCAGACCGAAGCTGGAGCTCCGGAGTCGGTGGCCAGCGCCGCCGAGGCCGAGGCGGGGGCGGCGCCAGAGGCTGATGCCACCGCCGCGCAGGAGACCGCTGCCGGGGCCGCGTCCGACGGCCGCGGCCCTGTCTACGCCAGCCCATCGGTCCGCCGCCTGGCCCGCGAAAACGGGGTTGACCTGAGTCAGGTCCAGGGCACGGGGCGCAAGGGCCGCATCACCCCCGCGGACGTGCAGACCGCGAGCGCAGGGGCGGCTCCCGCTGTTGCCGTGCCTGGCGCGGGGCTCCCGGGCCTGGCTCCTTGGCCCTCTCTTGACTTCTCAAAGCAGGGTCCCGTGGAGCGCGTGCCACGCTCGCGCGTGCAGCGCATCTCCGGGCCGAACCTGGCCCGCAACTGGGCCATGATCCCCCACGTCACCCAGCACGATGAGACCGACATCACCGAGCTGGAGGCGTGGCGCAAGGAGCTGAACGTCGAGTACGCAAACAGCGCCCCAAAGGTGACGATGCTGTCCTTCCTGGTGGTGGCCTGCGTGGCCACTCTCAAGGCGTTCCCGGACTTCAACGCGTCGCTGGACGGCGAGGACCTGATCCTCAAGCGCTACTACAACATCGGCTTCGCGGCCGACACCCCGGCCGGGCTGCTCGTCCCGGTCATCAACGCCGCCGACCAGAAAGGTCTGCTGGAGATTGCCGCCGAGCTGGCAGACCTTTCCGCCCGGGCCCGCGAGGGCAAACTGGGACCGGCCGAGATGACGGGGAGCACCTTCACGATCTCCTCGCTGGGCGGCATCGGCGGGACGGCCTTCACCCCGATCATCAACGCCCCCGAGGTGGCGATCCTCGGCGTCAGCCGCTCGACCATGCGGCCGGTGTGGACAGGCCAGGAGTTCGTGCCCCGGCTCGTGCTGCCGCTGAGCCTGTCCTACGACCATCGGGTTATTGACGGCGCCGCCGCGGCCCGCTTCGCGGTCCACCTGGGCCGCGTCCTGAGTGATCTGCGGCGGGTGCTGCTGTGAGCGCAGGCCGGACCACCGAGGTCCGGGTCCCTGACATTGGGGACTTCACCGACGTCCCCGTGATCGAGATCCACGTCTCGCCTGGCGATGAGGTCTCGCCCGAGGACCCGCTGGTCACGCTGGAATCCGACAAGGCCACCATGGACGTGCCCGCGCCCGCGGCCGGCACGGTCAAGCAGCTCAGGGTCAAGATCGGGGACCGCGTGTCGGAAGGCAGCGTGCTGCTCACCCTCGACGCGGACGGAGCGGCACCTTCCCTGCCGCCTTCCGAGCAGCCGGAGATCACGCATGAGCCGCCCCCCTCCCCCACCGACGGCGGTCAGCACGACGCCGAGGTGGTCGTGATCGGCTCAGGCCCCGGCGGCTACACGGCGGCCTTTCGAGCCGCCGATCTGGGCCTGAGGACGATCCTGATCGAGCGCTACCCCCGCCTGGGCGGTGTCTGCCTGAACGTGGGCTGCATTCCCTCCAAGGCGCTCCTGCACGCCGCCCGGGTTGTGGAAGAGGCCGAGGAGATGGCCGATCGCGGGCTCAGGTTCGGGCCGCCGGAGATCGATCTGGGCGCCCTGAGGTCCTGGAAGGACGACGTGGTGGGCAGGCTGACGGGCGGCCTGGGAAGCCTGGCCAGCCAGCGCAAGGTGGAGGTGTTCCAGGGATCGGCCAAGCTGACCGGCCCGCACACCCTGGCGGTGGGCGAGAGGACGGTGTCGTTCGATAGCTGCATCATCGCGGTTGGTTCCGCGGCTGCCTCCATCCCGGGCCTTCCCGACGATGAGCGCATCATGGACTCCACCGGTGCTCTGGAGATAGCCGACACTCCGGGGCGGCTCCTGGTCATCGGGGGAGGAATCATCGGGCTCGAGATGGCCAGTGTGTACGCAGCGCTGGGATCGTCGGTGACCGTGGTGGAGCTGCTCCCCCAGCTCGTGCCCGGCTGCGACCCAGATCTGGTGAAACCGCTGCAGCGCCGGATCGCTGAGCGCTATGCCGCCATCCACGTCGAGACCAAGGTCGAGGAGGTGCTGGCGAAAAAGGACGGCCTCACGGTCACGCTGTCAAGCGGTGAGAGGAGCGTCTTCGACCGGATCCTGGTAGCGGTGGGCCGGACTCCGCTCGGCGGCACATTGGACGCAGAGCGGGCCGGCGTGGCCGTGGACGGCCGTGGCTTTGTCCCGGTCGATGCCCAGATGCGCACCAACGTGCAGCACATCTATGCCATCGGCGACGTGGCTGGCGCTCCACTTCTGGCCCACAAGGCCTCGCACCAGGGCAAGCTGGCCGCGGAGGTCATTGCCGGCCAGGATGTGGTGTGGGATCCCCGCGCAGTTCCCAGCGTGGCCTACACCGATCCGGAGATCGCCTGGATGGGCCTCACCGAGAGCGAGGCCCAGGAGGAGGGCGTCGAATACGAGAAGGCGACCTTCCCCTGGTCCGCCTCGGGACGGGCGCTGACCCTGGGCCGGTCCGAGGGCCTGACCAAGCTACTGTTCGAACCGGCTTCCCGCCGGCTGCTTGGGGCCGGAATCGTCGGCGTGGGCGCGGGCGAGCTCATCGCCGAGACGGTCCTCGCCCTCGAGATGGGAGCGAACGCGCAGGACATCGGCCTCACCATCCACCCCCACCCCACCCTGAGCGAAACCATCATGTTCGCGGGTGAGATGGCCGAGGGGACCATCACGGACCTTGTAGCGCCGCGCCGGGCGCGAGGGTGACGTACTCGACCTCGCCGCCCTGTCGCATAGCGGTGTGATGGCTGCTATGCGGCACGCCGGTTCTCCGGCGAGTCCTGCAGTGCGCGGTTCGTAGCGGTCGCCTGGCTCCCGCGCCGTGAGCGGCGCTTCTCCAGGTCGGTTGCTCCCCGCCCCACTCGGGCAGTGGGTGTGACGATGATGAGTCCCGTCCGGCCCTGCGCCTTCGCTTCAGTCTCGGCTACGTGCGCGAGGTTGACGCCCGCGTTCACGTCCCGGTCTTGGACGTGCCCACAGGAGTCGCAGGTGAAGATGCGCTCTGAGAGGTCCAGCTTGGTTTTCGCTGTCCCGCACTCTGAGCAGGTCTTCGAGGATGGGTAGAACCGGTCGGCTAGGGCAAGAATGCTGCCCTCTGACCAGCCGGTCTTGTACTTGAGTTGGCTGAGGATGGGCCCCCAGCCGACATCGGAGATGTGGCGGGCCAGCCGCTTGTTGGCCAGCATGCCCTTCACGTTCAGTGTCTCGGCGCCAATGACGCCGTAGCGGCGCGTGAGGAAGGTCGTGAGGTGATGCGCGGCATGCCGGCGCTGCTCGGCGATGCGCTCATGCAAGCGGGCGATAAGCCGCTGCGTCTCCAGCATCCGCCTGGACTTCTTCCACTCACGCGCGCCGCGCTTGACGCGGCCGTCCGGCAAGTAGTTGCCGGGGTTGTTCGCCCGGCGCTGACGGTCCAGATGGCGCTGTAGACGACGCAATCGCTTGAGATTGGCCTGCAACGGGTGGAGGTTCGCGAACATCTGACCGGTGGAGAGGGTCGCCTGGCCAGCGAGCCCGACATCAGCCCCGACGACATGGTTCGGTTGCTTCGGGCGCCGGAGCTTCACGCTCGCGAGCGCTTGACCGTGAAGCTCACGTAGTAGCGGCGGCCGCGGCGGGTGATGGTCGCACGCGTGATACGAGCCCGCTCATCACGTTCCAGTAGGCGCAGAAGCTTCGTCATGCGCTCCTTCGTCCGGACTGGGCCATGAGCACGCGCGAACTCGACCCGACGGGCGTCCAGGAGACGTGG
Organism: uncultured Solirubrobacterales bacterium; assembly: GCA_963838865.1. Lineage (GTDB taxonomy): Bacteria > Actinomycetota > Thermoleophilia > Solirubrobacterales > Solirubrobacteraceae > Palsa-465. Next base: position 691,636 of record CAWISN010000001.1, read on the forward strand.
GTGCTGGAAGAAGACCGACTCCGAGCACTGGCCCTTGCGCTTGAAACCCGGGAAGCCAACCCGCCGTCCAGTCTTGCGTCCCACGCTGAAGTTCTTCAACGCCGCGCCGAGCGCGTCAAAGCCGGCCATGTACGTGCCGCAGGGCAACTCAGCCTGCCAGGACGCTTGCCCATTGCGCCAGGCAGCATCCAGCACACCGCAAAGTCCCTTGTAAGACCACGGCAGGTCCACATCCTCCTCGCCTGCCGCTCGTCGGTCGAGCCGGTCCTTGACCCCGGCTAGCCCTGCGTTGAACCAGTAGCGCGACGCGCCCAGCCAGCAATCAAGCGTCGGCGCTTGCTCACGCACCGGAGCGAGCGCGAACCGGAAGGACTGCTCGACCAGTTCTGGTTTGGCAGTGGAACTCACACGCTGACGATGCCACGCGCACCGGACCGCATCACACCGCTATGCGACACCCGGGACCTCGCTAGCAGCGGGATCGGCGCCTGACCCAGAGCCAGGCCAGACAGGCCCCGGCTACCCAGCCCCAGCGGGATGACCCGCGATCAGCGGCGCCCGGACGGCCGGCACCGGTTGCACGGCGCTCGGGCGCCGGCATGGCGAACTCCTCGGCGGCCAGGATGTCGTGCGGCTCGGCCACCCCCGTCGGATCATCGGGAAGCACCACCCGGCGCCGGAGCGCCGGGTCGGGGGCGGGCACGGCAAACGCCTCCGCGGCCAGGATGTCGTGGGCCGGCTCCTCAGGGTTCCGCGAGACATCGGCCATGCCGAAATGATCCCAAACGTGTGGCCGTCCGCGTCTGGACTCGCGACCGTCCAATGCCAGACCCGGATCCGCTACGCCTCCTACGCGCGCCGCCAGGCGGAGTAACATGATCTCAGCCACATCGACTTAGATCTTTCCCCAGATCCTGGTATCCTTCCTTATTGTGCGTAAGCAACTACTGAAAGTGAAGAATTAGTGCCAACTCGTCTTCAACTGGTCCCGCTGGACGACGCTGTCGTCTTTCCGGGCATGTCACTGACCCTCGCGGTCGACGTCGGTGAGGAGCAGCGCGTGCTGCTCGTTCCCCGGCATGAGCAGGAATTCGCCTCAGTCGGGACCGTGGCCGAGGTCGCGGACAAGGTGCGCCTTCCGGGTGGCGCCCAGGCCGCTGTTCTCCAGGGCCTCCACCGCGGAACCGCCGGTGCCGCCTCCACGCTGCCCGACGGACGGCTGTTCGTCGAGGTGGAGGAGCAGCCCGATGAGTCGCCCGTGGACGGCCGCACGCGGAATCTGGAGCGGGAGTACCGAGCCGTGGTCGAGGAGATCCTCGAGCTACGCGGCGACGACGGCCGGGTGAGCGCATTTGTCCGCAGCATCTCCGAGCCGGGCGCCCTGGCTGACACCAGCGGCTACAGCCCCGACCTGAACTTCGAGCAGAAGGTCCGCCTGCTCCAGACCATCGACGTGACCGAGCGCCTCGAGCTGGCGCTGTCCCTTCAGCGCGACCGCCTGGCAGAGCTTCAGGTGCGCAAGCGGATCCGCGAGGACGTGGAATCCGGCGCCGAGAAGCAGCAGCGCGAGTACTTCCTGCGCAAGCAGATGGAGTCAATCCGCAAGGAGCTGAACGAGGACGATGCCTCGGTGGCCGAGGAGTACCGGTCCAAGATCGAGGAAGCCGGGATGCCCGAGGACGTTCGCGAGCAGGCCGAGAAGGAGCTGGGACGGTTTGAGCGCCTGGGCGAGCAGAGCGCGGAGTCGAGTGTCATCCGCACCTACCTGGACTGGCTGATCGCCGTCCCCTGGAGCAAGCGCTCGGAGGAGCGGCTGGATCCTGAGCACGCCAGCGAGGTCCTGGATGCCGACCATGCCGGCCTGGAGGACGTCAAGGAGCGGATCGTCGAGTACATCGCGATCAAGAAGCTGCGCCAGGAGCGTGGACTCGAGGAGGCGGTTGCCGAGGCCGCCCCACGGCGCCGCGGCGAGGGCGCGATCCTGACGCTGATTGGACCCCCCGGCACCGGCAAGACCTCGATCGGTGAGTCGATCGCGCGGGCCACCGGCCGGAAGTTCGTCCGTATGTCGCTGGGCGGCGTGCGCGACGAGGCCGAGATCCGCGGTCACCGCCGCACATACATCGGCGCGCTTCCGGGGCGCCTGGTGCGCGCCCTCCGGGACGCCGGAACGATGAACCCGGTGATCATGCTCGATGAGGTCGACAAGGTCGGCGCCGACTGGCGCGGTGATCCCAGCGCGGCCCTGCTCGAGGTACTGGACCCGGCGCAGAACCATTCCTTCCGGGATCACTATCTCGACGTCGAGCTCGATCTGAGCGGCGTCCTGTTCATCGCCACGGCGAATGTGGCCGACACGATCCCCGGCCCGCTGCTGGACCGGATGGAGGTGATCCGCTTCGACGGCTACACCACGTCCGAGAAAGTGGCCATCGCCCGCGGCTACCTGTGGCCGCGGCAGCTTGAGCGCAATGGGCTCCGTCCCGACGAGGTGGAGATCGAGGACGACCTGCTCCGGTTGATCACCATCGACTACACGCGCGAAGCGGGCGTCCGCCAGCTCGAGCGTGACCTCGGGACGCTGCTGAGGAAGACAGCCACCGGGATCGCCTCAGGGGAGACGACAGCCCCGATCAAGATCGACGTTGACGCCATCCGCAAGGCGCTCGGCCGTCAGCGGCACTTCCAGGAGTCGGCCATCCGCACCGCGGTGCCGGGCGTGGCCACCGGGCTGGCCGTCACTGGCGCCGGCGGCGACGTGCTGTTCGTCGAGGCGACGGCCATGGCCGGTAAGTCGGGCAGCGGCGGACTGACGCTGACCGGGCAACTGGGGGACGTGATGAAGGAGTCCGCTCAGATCGCCCTGTCCTACGTGCGCGGCCATGCCGAGGAGCTGGGCATCGACCCGGCCAGCTTCGACGAGCGCACCTTCCACGTGCACGTCCCGGCGGGCGCCATCCCCAAGGATGGGCCGAGCGCCGGAGTCACCATGGTGACCGCCCTGGCCTCCCTGCTCAGCGCCCGCGCCGTGCGGCACACAGTGGGGATGACCGGAGAGGTCACGCTCCAGGGCCGGGTTCTGCCCATCGGCGGGGTCAAGCAGAAGGTGCTCGCCGCCCATGCCGCCGGGCTGACCGACGTGGTTCTGCCCGAGCGCAACCGAGGTGACCTGGACGAGGTGCCCGACGAGGTGCGGGAGGCCATGAGCTTCCACTTCGCCATGACGATTGACGAGGTTCTCGGCGTGGCGCTCGAGCCGGAGAAGATCGCGGCGGCGTAGAGGCGGACGCGAGGGTCGTCCCTAGCGGGGGTCGCTTCGGCGGCCCTCGCCGACCACCACCGCTGCACAAAGCTCCACTCTCCGCGCGCGCTGCGTGGCGGCGTGGTCGCCATACCGCCCACAGGTCCCCTCGGCGCGCCGCGGCCAGCGAGCTTTGTAGAGAGATGGTGGCTGAAGCGATAGGTTCACAGACATGACCACCATCTCCGCCCCAGAAGAGCAACGCATCCTTGACGAGGTTCCGAAGCAGCTGTTCATCGGCGGGCGATGGCGAGATGGATCCAAGGGCACCCTGTCCGTGGAGGATCCCGCCACCGGCGAAGCACTATGCGAGGTGGCCGATGCCTCGAGCGACGACGCCATGGCGGCGCTCGACGCCGCGGTCCAGACCGGTCCGGAATGGGCCAGCCATCCGCCCCGCGAGCGCGGCGAAATTCTCCGCCGGGCCTTCGAGGCCATTGCGGACCGAGCCGACGAGCTCGCCCTCCTGATGACGCTCGAGATGGGCAAGCCGCTGGCCGAGTCGAAGGCCGAGATCTCCTACGGCGCGGAGTTCCTGCGCTGGTTCTCCGAACAGGCTGTGCGCATCGATGGGCGGTACGCCGTCGCTCCCAACGGCCAGGGGCGTCTGCTCACCATGAAGCAGCCGGTTGGTCCCTGCCTCCTCATCACTCCGTGGAACTTTCCGCTGGCCATGGGAACTCGCAAGATCGGGCCCGCGATTGCGGCCGGATGCACGATGGTGGTCAAGCCGGCCCAGCAGACCCCTCTCTCCATGTTGATGCTGGTCAAGATCCTGGAGGACGCCGGGTTGCCCGCGGGCGTGCTCAACCTGATCACGGCCTCCTCGGCCGGCGAGAGCACCGGGCCGCTGATCGAGGATTCCCGACTGCGCAAGCTGTCCTTCACGGGCTCCACCGAGGTGGGGCGCAAGCTCATGGAGCAGGCGTCGCAGAACCTGCTCCGACTGTCGATGGAGCTGGGCGGAAACGCGCCGTTTCTGGTCTTCGAGGACGCCGATCTGGATGCCGCGGTCCAGGGGGCCCTGATCGCCAAGATGCGGAACATCGGCGAGGCATGCACGGCGGCCAACCGGTTCCACGTGGCCGATGCGGTGGCCGAACAGTTCGCCGAGAAGCTGGCCGAGAAGATGGGAGCCATGAAGGTGGGCCGCGGGACCGAGGACGGTGTCGAGGTCGGGCCGCTGATCGACCAGAACCAGCGCGAAAAGGTCCAAGGACTGGTCGATGAGGCCGTGAGCCGCGGAGCGAAGGTCCTGGTGGGCGGCCAGGCCCGGGACGGCGCCGGCTACTTCTACGACCCCACAGTGCTGACCGACATCCCCGGGGAGGCCGAGCTCCTGCGCGAGGAGATCTTCGGTCCGGTTGCCCCGGTCAAGGGCTTCAGCGACGAGGACGAGGCCATCGCCGCAGCCAACGACACCGAATTCGGCCTGGTCGCGTACGTCTTCACGCGTGACATCAAGCGGGCGCTCCGCGTGGTGGAGCGCCTGGAGACCGGCATGGTCGGCCTGAATCAAGGCATGGTCTCCAACCCCGCCGCCCCGTTCGGCGGAATCAAGCAATCAGGCTTCGGCCGCGAGGGCGGTCCCGAGGGCATCGAGGAGTACCTCGAGACCAAGTATGTGGCGGTGAACCTGTAGGAGGGATAGGCGATAGGGGCCGGCGAAACCGAACACGCCGGCTGGTCGTGTGCCACGCGATTATCAAGGGCCACAATTGCCGGCTGTCGCAGGTCGAGCCCTTCCCCGGGATCTTTACTTACCTGATGGGCTGGTAGAAGCTCTGTCGTGTTCGACCAAAGCTGGCGCGCGGTGCAGGGCCCTCCTCTGCGAACATTGGCGCCGGGCCGGTAGTTCAAGTCAAGGGTTAGGCGGGAGAATGAGAATCAGCAGCAGCGCTGTACGCAGAGGCGGGCTTTGGATCGCGGTTGCCGGCCTGGTGATTTTTGGCTTGGCGGCGGTCTCGGCGGGGGCCGCTGGGAGCCGGAAGCCTCGGCTGTCAATCTCGGTTCTCTCGGGCCGGGCGGATCTGGTCAGTGGCGGCTCGGCGCTGATGTCCATCCACCTGCCGACGCGCCTTGCCGCGCGGCAGGTCAAGGTCACCCTGGGCCGCCGGAATGTGACCCACGATTTCGCCATCCGTCGAGATGGCGGGTACGAGGGCTTGGTCACCGGGTTGAAGATTGGACCGAACGTGCTTCAGGCCACGCTCCCGAGCGGCTGGGCGACGCGCATCACGCTGGTCAACCATCCCATCGGGGGCCCCGTTTTCTCAGGGCCCCAGCTCGAACCGTGGGTCTGCCAGAAGGGGGCCAAGGACCGCAAGTGCGACCAGAAACCGAGCTATCGGTATGAGTACAAGTCCACCAACCCCAGCAAGAGCGGCCTTCAGCCTTACGACCCAAAACATCCTCCGTCCGATGTGGCGAAGACGAAGACCGACAGCGGACAGACGGTGCCGTTCATCGTGCGCATCGAGACGGGCTACATGGACCGTGACCAGTACCAGGTCTCGGCGCTGTTCCGGCCCGGCAAGCGCTGGACCGCCGTGGCACCCCAGCGGCAGTTCGATCACAAGCTGCTGATCCTCCATGGGGCCTCGTGCGGAATCGACCACGAAACGGGAACGGCCCCGGACACGACCGGCAGCGCGAACCCGGCGAGCAATCCGCCGCTCGGCACCTACGCGCTGGGCAAGGGCTTCGTCACGATGTCTACCGCGCTTGACAACACGGGCCACGACTGCACGCTCCCGGTGGAGGCCGAGTCTTTGGTCATGGCCAAAGAGCACGTGATCAAGTCCTACGGCACGCTTCGCTACACGATCGGCACCGGGTGCTCCGGCGGGTCGCTGGCGCAGCAGTGGATCTCCAACGCGTACCCAGGCATCTACCAGGGCATCCTGCCGACCTGCTCCTTCCCCGATGCGTGGAGCACGGCCTCCCAGTTTCTGGACTACCACCTCCTACTGGCCTATTTCAAGAACCATTCGAAGTGGGGCACTGGCGTGGCCTGGACGCCCAACCAGATGAATGACGCCATGGGAGACCCCACGTACGGCGTCGCAAATGCCCAGGTCTCAGACAGCGCCCAGTTCCACGTGGCCGTCCCCACGGACCCATGCACGGGAGTCAAGGCCTCGCAGCGGTACAACCCCAAGACGAACCCGGGCGGCGTGCGCTGCGACATCCAGGACGCCGCGATCAACGAGTTTGGTCCGGAGCCAAAGCGGTTTTGGTCCGCTAACGAAAAGAAGATCGGTCACGGCTTTGTCCGTCCGCCAATCGACAACGTGGGCGTTCAGTACGGGCTCGCGGCACTGAAGAGTGGCGCGATCACGCCAGCCGACTTCGTCGACCTGAACGTCAAGGCCGGCGGCCTCAACATTGACGCCAACCCGGTCCGGCACCGAGACAACGGCGGCTCGCCGTCGCTGGCCAGGGCCTACCGCACCGGGATGATCAATGAGACCAACAACATGAACCTGGTGGCGATCATCGACTGCCGGGGGCCCAATCCGGGGCTGTTCCACGACGCATATCGCGCCTTCGCGGTCCGCGCCCGGCTCGACCGCGAGCACGGGACTCACGCCAACCAGCTGATCTGGGAGGGGCCCGTTCCGCTTGTGGCCGACAAGGACTGTGAGCTCAACAGCTTCAAGGCCATGAACAAATGGCTCAGCGCGGTGGCCGGGGACCACAGCAGCAAGTCACTTCCCGAGAAGATCATTCATGACAAGCCGGCTGGCCTCAGCGACGAGTGCTGGGACGGCAACGGGAACAAGGTGTCGGGCAGCCTCTGCCCACCCGGAGTTGTCAACGTCGCGGGAACCCCGCGAACCGTGGCCGGAGACCCCATCACCACAGACGCCAACAAGTGTCAGCTGGAACCGCTGCGCCGCTCCGCCTACCACGGGATCACGTTCACCACGGCCCAGTGGAAACAGCTCAAGAAGACGTTCCCCTCCGGCGTGTGCGACTTCTCAAGGCCTGGGGTGGATCAGCAGAAGACGATCCCCTGGCTCACCTACCAGGACGCCAAGGGCCACGTGATCTACGGCGGCAAACCGCTCGGGGCCCCGCCGACGTCCACGGAGTTCCGTACGGGTGCCGTTCACTAAGGCACCCGGGGGGCGATGCGCAAGGATCGAGTCACGTCCAACGTCGCGCTCGTCACCGGCGTCATCTTCTTTTTCGCCGGCCTGGTCAAGTTCGTCTTTCACGGATGGGAATTGAATGCCTTCCGCTCATTCGGCCTGCCCTGGCCATCAGCGCTGGAAATCCTCGCTGGCGTGCTGGAGATGGCGGGTGGCATCCTCCTCGTCTTAAAGACGGCTGGTCGCGCCGGTGGCCCTGATGCTCGCTGTGACCATGGCCGTCGCCATCGGCGCCTCGGGCATCGGTCACGGCGATGTCATCCCCAGCCTCACGCTGGCTCCAGCGCTCCTGCTTGCCATGGTGTTCCTGCTGGCCAGGACGGTCGGGCGCGACTGAGCAACTCCTCGCCCCCGGCGCTGTCGCGGGGCGGACCCGAGCGCCGTAGCGGCGGGCTTGCAACCCGGACGGCGTGGGGTAAGGTTGTCCGGTCATCATCCGAGCCTCGCACGGAGGCCGGTGAAGTAAGGAGGCACTCGATGAAGCGGTTCTACAGGTTCGCGGCGATGGGCTTCGCGGGCCTCATGACCTTGTTCACGCTCGCACCCGCTGGCCTTGCGGTGTCAAGCACGGTTCCAAACAGCAACATCACGGGAAGTCCGGCCCACTGGATTCCGTCGACGTTGACCGCGAAGGCCACGTTGAACCCTGGCGGTTTCTGCACCCCCACCTACTACTCGTTCACGATGACCAACAAGGAAAAGGTGACGGAGAAGTACGCGATATCGGGAACAAACGGGTACCCATCCAGCCACGGAAGCATTCCGCCCAAGGTGCTCAGAGGCATCTGCGTCTTCACGCCATTCAAAGGTGATGTCATCACCGTCAAGCTCTCCGACGGGAAGAAGCTGAAGGTCACAGTCACCTGAACTGAGAGCGACCTGGGCGCCCAAGGCCGGGGCGCCCACGTCACACCGACGGCCCGTCTATCTCCTATCCGTCAACTTGTAGGCGCGTCCGCCCCGGCCTTGCGCTGGGTCTCGAGCTTCTGCATCTTCACCGTGAGCGCAGCGGTGGCGGCAACGGCCACGACCACCACCGTGAGCTTCCGCCCGCGGTGAGTTGGCTCGGGCTCGGGCCGCGCAAAGGCGCGGATGACGTTTCGTGTCGAGGTCGCCACCTGCTGAAGGCTCGCGAAGAGCTTCTTGTCCTCCACGCTGCGACCCTTCTGCTCCCTCGCGCGCTTGTAGGAGGACTGCAACCCGCTGAGGATCGTGCGCAGCTGCTCCTGCACGAAGTCGTCCTGAAGAACGCGCTGAACGTAGGTCGCTGTTCCCTTGACGTTGTTCTTGGCCATTGACTCCTCGCTTTGGCAGCTTTACGCGGGTTCGGGCTTTTCCTCGCCGGGCCAGCTCCCGGTCAACTTCTGGAAGGCCTGCCGAGTTCCATGATCCAGGAGACCTCGTACAGCACGGAAGATCGCTCCCTCCAGGACCAGGGCGGGAACGAGCTTCTTCAGCGAGATCTCACGGTGCTGAGGATCTGGGGCCTCCTCATCGTCGAAGGCGCCCCAGACGAGCTGGAAAGCCTTCTTGCCGATCGCGCCGGCCAGGATCCCGCCGACCACGCTGAATGGGATGAACAGCAGCTTGCTCATTCAGCTGTCCTCGTCCTTGGGCGGCTTGCGCGGCTCGACGAACGGTTCACGCTCGGCCGGCTCGCCTGCCTCCAATCTCCTGGCCCGCTCGATCTCGGCATTCCATTCGGCACCCAGCAGCACCGCGATGTTGGAGATCCACAGCCAGACCAGGAATATGACGACGCCTCCCAGTGCGCCGTAGGTCTTGTTGTACGACGAGAAGTTGGCCACGTAGAGGGCGAACAGAGCCGAGGCGATCAGCCACACCACGACGGCGAAGATCCCGCCCGGGCTCAGCCACCTGAAGCCCGGATGCTTCACGTTCGGCGCCGCCCAGTACAGGATCGAGAACATGAAGCTCACGATCAGCAGGAGGACCGGCCACTTGGCGATGTCCCAGATCTGGACGGCGGTCCCGCCCACTCCCAGGATCTTTCCGACCTGTCCGGCCAGACCGCCCGTGACGACCACCGCGATCGCGCTGATCGCGATGAGGAGCAGCATGACGATGGTGACGCCCAGCCTGACCGGGATCGTCATCCAGATTGGCCTGCCCTCTTCGATGTCGTAGATGGCGTTCGACGCTCGCATGAACGCCGCGATGTAGCTCGACGCGGACCAGATCGAGAGGGCGATGCCGACGAACACAAGCACGCCCGCCGCCCCGCGGCTGTGCTGCAGACCCGTTATGGCGCTGGTGAGGATCTGGTGGACCGATCCGGGTGCGAGCTTTCCGATGTTCGTCACCAACGGCTGGGTGGCCGATTTCCCGATCAGCCCGAGGATCGATACCAGCGCGATGATGGCCGGGAACATGGCCAGCACGCCGTAGTAGGTCAGCGCAGCCGCCCAGTCTGTGACGTTGTCGGCCTTGAACTCGCGCACCGTGCGCTTGAGCACGCCGACCCAGGAGCGACCCTTCACATCGGTGGGCTTCTCTGGCGCGCCTTCGGCCGATGAACTCGGCGGCCGCTCGCGCTCGTCAGTCTCGGTGGTCATGGTCTCTCCTCGCTCCTCCTAACCGGCTATCGCTTGGTGATCCGGCCGGCCAGGAACCCGAAGACGAAAGCTCCGGCGGCAGCCACCGGGAGTGGGTTCTGCCGTGCCTGGCTAGACGCTCCGGCGACGGCCGTGGCCGCACCCTGAGGCGATGCGTCCTTGGCCTTGCCCAGCAACTCGTCCTTCTTGTCCGTGACGGCGGCCTTCGTCTCGTCGATCTTCTGCTTGGCCTGAGCCTTGACGTCAGTCTTGGCCGACAGCGCCGCGACCGTGTCGCCCAGCTCCTCTCGCGTGGACTCGATGTCCTCGCGAATCTGCTCGGGATCGTTGCTGTCGGTCACTGCCGCGCTGCTTGTGCCTTGGTCTTCGCCCACTGGACATCCTCCTTTACGCTCTCGCTCGCCTGCTCAGGAACCGGCGGGGTTGCCTGCTGAACCTTGTTCTTGCCCTGAAGCGCCAAGAGCCCCGCGACGCCGCCAAGCACGACGGCGATGATCAACGCCGCCAGCCATGCGACGACGGCCGTGGCCAGGCCCAGGATCGCCGCTGCGGTCAGCGCGCCCAGCATGTAGAAGCCGAACACGCCGGCCCCGCCGAACATCCCGGCGCCAATTCCCGCTCGCTTGCCCTTCACGGCCAGCTCGGCTTTCGCCAGCTGCACCTCCTGCTGGGCCAGTCGGCTGGCCTGCTCCGATAGCTGTTTGACCAGCTCGGCCACCGACGCCTCCCCGCTGGAGCTACCGCGCGTCTCCGTTACGTTGGCCATAAGTTCTCCTCCAGTTAGGACGTTGCATCAGAGGTTTCCCGCTCTTCCCAGCCCTAAACCGGACAAATGAGACAGTTATCGTCGGCAAAATGCAGCGCATCATGCCACGCCCGCGCGTGGTGGACTCCGAGTTGTCCCATTTGCGGGACGCTATCTCGGACATCTAGAAAAGGCCAGTGATTCCGGGCCTCAGAGGCGGCACCCGGCGTCCGTGGCCTCCTACCCCATGTGGGAGGAGCTCACCAGCGGGGGAGCACAGGTGCTAGAAGGTTGATCCGATGGTTGATCTGACGCCGCCGACTGGAGGGGCAGAAGGCGAGGAGAGCGCGCCAGCGCCTCTTCGTTCAGACGCCCTGGCCAGCCGTCAGCGCATTCTTCGGGCAGCGGCGATGCTGGAGGGGGACAGGCGGGTGAGCATGGCTGAGCTGGCGGCGGCGGCCAACGTGGGGCGGTCCACTCTGTATCGCCACTTCCCGACCCGTCGAGCATTGGAACAGGCTCTGGCAGAGCTGGGTGAGGCGGGCTCCGGCTCGCCGCCTGCGATCAGCGGACGCGTCTCGACGATGCCGTTCCGCTCGCCGGGGCACCTCGGGCGCGAGTCGCCACTGATCCTGGAAGTCACCCGCGTGCTCGACGAGGTGCCGCCCCACCTCGTGGCCGACCAGCTGGTGGCGGAGGCTCGCCGCGTCGCGGGCGTGGCCGTCGCGCTCTACATCGCCGATATCGACGGATCGCGTCTTTTCCGTCTGGCCGGCTCGGAGGAGTTCCCCGCGGAGCTGGAAGCGCCGCCCGCTCTGGGACCGGAGATCGTCCCCGAGGGCCTTCCCGAATTTCACGACCGCCTCCAGCGCCGGCTCCCCGGATGCCTGGCTCAACCACTCTGGTTGCGAGGCCGTGTGCTCGGCCTTCTCCTGTGCGTGGGAACGCCTCTGGGCGACCTGGCCGACATCGCCAAGCAGGGCGCGGCCGCGCTGGAACTGGCCAATGACTACACCGACCACATCGAGGCGGCCAGGAGGCGGAAGCCGACCACGCCAGCGGCCGAGGTGCAGCAGCACCTGTTCCCGCCCCGGATCGCGCGGATCGCCGGCGCGCAACTCGCCGGCGCGCTGCTGCCCAGCTACGAGGTCGGCGGAGACTGGTTTGACTTCGTGGAGAATCGCGACGGGGCCTGGCTGGCCATCGCCGACGCTGCTGGGACGGGGCCGACGGCAGCCGGACTGGGGGCGGCCGCGCTCGGTGCTCTGCGTTCGGCACGACGGAGTGGAAAGGATCTCCAGGAGGCGCTCGTGGCCATCGACGAGACCGTGCGGCGGCTTGATAACGAGGAGTTCTTCGTAACAGGAGCCCTGGCTCGCTGGCGTGCCGCCACCGCGACGCTCAGCTGGGTCAACTGTGGAAACCCGCCGCTCTACCTCGTCAGCCTCCAGGGCGACCTCGTCGAGCTTGAGGCCCCGGACCACCCGGCGCTCGGGGTCAGGGGCAGCTCCGCGAAATTCAAGGTCACCGAACGGCAGTTCACCTCCGGCGAGCGGCTGATTCTGCTCACCGACGGGATCATTGATCGCAAGGTGACCGGCGGAGGCACGTTTGGCGTGGAGGGAGTAAAGAACGCGATCGAGCGCGCCAGCAATCCGACCGCAGCCTCCACGGCGATGGCCATCCAAGACGCGGTCACCAGCTGTTGGTCCGAGCCGCTGGAAGACGATGCCACGGTCGTGGTGATGGCGATCGAGTGAATCGGGCCGGCGATCTGCGAGGCTTTCCTCCGTGAAGATCCGTGCGGCGGTGCTGGAGCAGTTCGGGGACCCGCTGGTCGTGCAGGAAGTCGATTTGGAGCAAGCGCGGCAGGCTGAAGTTCTGGTTCGTCTACAGGCCTGCGGCGTCTGCCACACCGACATGTACTCCGCCTCGGGGGCCGACCCGTCCGGATACGTCCCCTGCGTGCTAGGTCACGAGGGCGCAGGCGTCGTTGAGGCCACCGGGCCGGAAGTTATCTCGCTGGAGCCGGGCGACCACGTGGTCACGCTGTTCAGCCCGCAGTGCGGCGCGTGCCTCAACTGCCGCAGTGGCAAGACCAACATCTGCGTGGCCATTCGCGAGCAGCAGAACGCCGGCTATCTGCCCGACGGAACGACCCGGCTGTCTCGCGGCGGGGAGCCGCTGCGCCACTTCATGGGCTGCTCCACGTTTGCGCAGGCCACAGTGATGCCCGAGATCGCGCTGGCCAAGGTCTCACGGGACGCCGCGCCCCAGGCGACATGCCTGTTCGCATGCGGCCTGTCCACCGGGCTGGGTGCCGCGATGTTCCGGGCTCCCGTGGAGGAGGGAGCGACGGTCGTGGTCTTCGGCGCCGGCCTGGTCGGCCTAGGCGCGGTGGTGGGAGCGCGGCTCCAGGGCGCGGGCCGCATCATCGCGGTCGATCTCTCCGAGCAGCGGCTCGAGCTGGCTCGCCATCACGGCGCAACCGACACGTGGGTCGGGGGCCCGGATGTGGTCGAGCGGGTGCTCGAGGAAACCGGGGGGTTCGGGGCGGACTCAACGTTCGAGGCGACCGGCAACGTGGATGTCATGCGCCAAGCGGTCGAGGCGGCCAGGATGGGCTGGGGCCGGGCCTGCATGATGGGCGTGGCCGGGAAGGGAGAGACACTCCAGGTCACTCCCCGCTACCTGATCACCGGGCGCCAGGTCCTCGGCGCCTCGTTCGGAGGGGTGAGAGGTCGCGAGCAGGTACCGCAACTCATCGAGCGCTACCTGGCGGGAGACATCGACGTGGACTCCCTCATCTCCCACCGCCTAACCCTGGATCAGATCAACCAGGGTTTCGAGCTCATGCACCGCCAGGACGGCATCCGCAGCGTGGTTGAGCTCTAACGCGTGGGCGTTTACGTCGACGACGCGTTCCAGGGCGATCTCTGGGGGCGCTGGCAGGGTGGCGGGCACATGCAGGCCGACACGCTCGAGGAGCTGCACGCGATGGCGGAGCGCCTGGGCCTGAAGCGAGCCTGGCTTCAGACCAAACCGGGTAGACCGTGGCACGACCATTACGACCTCACCGCTGAGAAGCGGGCGCTCGCCATCCGCCTGGGCGGCGTGCCCATCACTCGACGCGAGGTGGCCCGACGCAACAGCGCGGCCCGCCAGGCCTATCGCGCCATGCCATAGTCTGAGCAGGCAGAGACCATGGCCCTGGTCGCGCACAACTACTCCGAACCCACGGTCGTTCGCCCGGACTCATTCCCGATGCGGCTGTATGAGAAGGCGAAGCGGCTCGGCGTGTGGAACCCGGCAGAGATCGACTTCACGCAGGACCGCGCCGACTGGGAGAAGATGGAGGGGGAGCGCCGCAAGGCGATCCTGCGCCTTACCGCCCGGTTCCTGGGCGGCGAAGAGGCGGTGACGCTCGACCTCCTGCCGCTGATCCTGGCCATCGCTCGTCAGGGCCGGCTCGAGGAGGAAATGTTTCTCACCACCTTCCTGTTCGAGGAGGCCAAGCACACGGACTTCTTCAGCCGCTGGCTGCGCGAGGTGGCCGGCTCGCCTCGGCTTCCCAGGGCACCGGAGGCGTCGATCCAGCTGTTCGACGTCGAGCTGCCCGGCGCCATGAACGTCCTGCTCGAGGATCAGTCACCCGTGGCCGTCGCCCGAGCCTCGGTGACTTACAACATGGTCATCGAGGGCGTCCTGGCCGAGACGGGCTATCACAACTACCACCAGTCGCTGGCGGTCAACGGCCTCATGCCCGGGCTGTGTGCAGGCCTGGTGAACATCAAGCGCGACGAGTCGCGGCACATCGCCTACGGGGTCTATCTGCTCAGCCGCCTGGTGGCCGAGGACGAGGCGGTCTGGCCGGCGATCGAGCAGCGCATGGAGGAGCTGCGGCCGCTCATCGAGGAGATCATCAGCGCGGGCTACGAGGCCTACGAGGACGGCGTGAACCCATTCGGGCTGCGCGTGGACGAGTTCAGCGCCTTCGCCGCCAACCAGTTCCGCAAGCGCTACGAGCGCATCGCCCGAGCGCGGCGGAGCAGCCTGGCGGAGATCGAGGCCCAGAGCGAGCCGGGCGAGGTCGAGGACCTGCTGGCCGAGGTCTAGCGCGATGCCCGCCTACGTCATCGTCGAGACCGACATCCACGACCCAGAGCAGTACGAGCGCTACAAGTCAGCCGTGCCCGCCAGCCTGGCCGCCCACGGCGGGTGGTTCATCGTCCGCGGCGGCGAGCTGGCCGTGCTGGAGGGCGACTGGCAGGCCAAGCGGTTGCGCGAGGGAGCGGCGCAGCGCGGGATGGTCGCGGTCGAGGGTTACGAGAGCAGCGAGTGACCGAGTAGCTCGCCTTAGCCCGGCTGGCCGTCGCGCAGCGCCTGGCGGAGCTCGGAGCGGCGGATCTTCCCGCTCACCGTCTTGGGCAGCTCGGTCACGAAATGGATTTCCCGGGGGTACTTGTAGGGCGCGGTGAGCCGCTTGGCGTGATCCTGAAGCTCGCTGGCCAGCTCCGGCGTCGGCTCATGGCCTGCGGTGAGAACACAGAAGGCGGTGACGATCTGGGTCCGCTGCGGGTCATCCTTGCCCACGACCGCAGCCTCGGCCACAGCGGGATGCTCGATGAGCGCCGACTCCACCTCAAACGGCCCGATGCGGTACGCCGAGGATGTGATCACGTCGTCATCGCGACCCTCGAACCACAGATAGCCGTCGCCGTCACGCCAGGCCTTGTCACCCGTGTAGTACCAGCCGTCCAAAAAGGCCCGGGCCGTCGCCTCGGGGTCGCGGTGATATCCCTGAAATAGCCCGACCGGGCGCTCGGGCTCGTAGGCCACCGCGATGTGGCCCACCGTGTCATCGGGCGCCCGCTGCCCGGAGTCGTCCAGGACATCGACCACGTAGCCGGGTACCGGCTTGCCCATCGATCCGGGCCGCACCGGCATCGCGCGGTAGTTGGCCACCAGACAGGTGGTCTCGGTCTGCCCGTAGCCGTCGTACACGGTCAGGCCCGTGCGCTCCTCCCACACCCGGATCACCTCGGGATTGAGGGGCTCCCCGGCACTGGTGCAGTGCCGCAGCCCGCTCAGATCGTGGCGCGAGAAGTCGCCCTGGACGAGCAGCCGGTAGAGGGTGGGAGGGGCGCAGAAGGAGGTGATCTGCGCCTGTTCGATGATCGACAGGACGGTGCCGGCATCCGGCTTTCCCAGCGCCACCTGGACGACGGTGGCGCGTTCGTGCCACTGCCCGAACAGACCACCCCAGGCCGCCTTGGCCCACCCGGTGTCGGTCACAGTCCAATGCCGGTCGCCCGGCCGCAGGTCGTGCCAGAACCGGGCTGTGCACACGTGCCCAAGGCCATACGAGGACGGATGCAGAACCATCTTGGGATGGCTCACCGTCCCGCTCGTGAAGTACAGGAGCATCGGGTCATCGCGGCCGGTGGGGGCCTCTAGCAGCTCGCCGTCGCCGGCCTCCTCCATCAGCGTCTCGAGATCGAGCCAGCCCGGAGCACCGCCCACCGCGATGCGGTGGGTCAGGCTGGGTGGCGGATCGGCGATCTGGTCCACCTTGGCCACGCCAGCCGCGTCCGTGATGACCGCAACGGCATCGGCGCTACGCAGCCGGTAGGAGATGTCCCGGGAGGTCAGCTGGTTGGTTCCCGGCATCGGGATGGCGCCGATCCGGACGGCCCCGAGGACGGCCGCGTACCAGGCCGGGATGCGCGGCAGCATGATGAACACGGGGTCGCCCTTGCTCACGCCAAGCCCGATCAGGGCCCGGGCCGCACGGCGGGATTCGCGGGCCAGATCCTCCACCGTCTGCTCGGCCACCACACCCCCCTGCCCGTCCAGGGAAACCAGAGCCATGTCCTCGGGAGCTTCGGCGGCCCACCGCTCGACGATGTCGATCACGGCGTTGAACCGCTCGGGCACATGAGTGCGATACGAGCTCCGCTCGGACTCGTAATCGGCCAGCCGGGGCGGAGCCGACCTGGTGGGCAAGGGCTGGGACATCCCCGTGTGGGATTTTCCAACATGCCGGCAATCGGGGCACCGCTAGCATCGCGCCGCGTGACATTTCGCAGAGCGCTTCTGGCCGCTGCCGTGGCCGCGGCCAGCCCGGCCATCGCGGGATGTGGCACCAGCAACCGGACGGCCACGGGCAGCGCCAGCACCTCCAGCTGGGTGACCCATGCCGACCCCGTGACGCTCCTGCCCCACCCGGGGCAGGTGGCGTCGATCCTCCACCGTCCCTCCGCGACCAACCGTTACGACCAGATCCTGAACGGTGCCACGATCAACGCCTCGTTCGGTCCAGCCAGCTCGGCAGCGCTCAAGCTGGCCGCCGGCGCGGCGGAGCTCAGCCTCACCACCCCGGCGGGAAGCCAGCTCTACACCCAGCTGTTCGTGTTCAAGACGCTGAGCGGCGCGCGGTCGCTCACCTCCACATTCCTGGCCCGGACACGACTGGGGCACCCGGACCAGCCCGGCTCAGGGACACCCGGTGAGCAGGGGCAGGCGTCGCTTCAGGCCTACGGCCACGGCGATGTCAGCCTCCGCTACGCCTTCCGCGAGCAGAACGTGCTGTGCCTGGTCGAGCTCGACGGGCCGCGGGGTACCTACGGGTTGTCGGACGCCATCACGGTGGCCGCCACGGCCGACCGGCAGATCACCTCAGCGCTCAGCAGTTAGGAGGGATCAGCGGCGACGACGCCGACGGCGCCGGCGGGAGATCAGCCGGGCCGAGCGGCCGGCGGTGCTCAGCATCATGGCCAGCGTCGCCCCGGCCACAGCACCCATCATCGCGGCAGCCTGCCGATGGCGTCCGAGCCAGTTGCGTCCGGCCCGAACGCGTGGCCGGCCTTGGACCGGGGAAGCGGGCGCGGGTGTGGACGCCGGCTCGGGAATCGCCGTCACAGCCGGTTCAGCCGGTTCGGAGCCAGCCGGGGAAGCAGCCTCGGGGGCCGTCCATGCGTCCGGAGCCACCGGAGCGGGGGCATCGGCGGCGACGGCCGACATGGGAACAAACGCAGGCGGGTCCCAGGCGGCCGCGTCGGTGCTCTCAGCCGTGCTGGGGCTCGAGGTGGGTGCCTCAGCAGCGGCCGCGGCGGTGGCGGCGATCGCACCGGCTGCCGCCGGCCCGGCCCCGTCGGACGCGCCGCTGGGGCGCACCCGGAGCCGCTGGCGCCCGATGATGAGGAAGCCCGCGCCTGCGGCCAGGCCGAGCAGGACGAAGAGCCACGCCATCGAACTGGCCGAGGACGGCGAGCCAAGCGCCGATTTCTCCACCCGCGAGCTCCCACTGCCTCCGGAGGTCCCGGCGCCGGACTGGTGGCGCCTGAGACGAAGAGCCTTGACCGCCGACTTTGACCCCAGGCCTGAGCTGGCGCCCAGAGCCTGGGCGGCCGGGAGGAAGGCCGCGCTGCCCGCCTGCGGCCCGGTGATCGTGGCCAGACCCGGCTGCAGGCCTAGAGCGACGGCGCTGACCGGCACCCCTGTGCCCGCGGACTGGCAGCTTCCGTTGCGCGCCGCCTGCTGCAGGGAGGCCACGGCCGAGCTCTCCACTCGCTGCTCGCGGGACACGCTGATGTGCAGGATCTGCGCCACACGGCTGGCGCTGTTCGGCCGGCCGCTGCCAAGCCCGGCGGCCAGAACGAGCACCTGCTCAGACTGGCGCGGAAGCTCCTCCACGCACCCGCCCAGCCGGGTGACAAGCCGGCGGACATACCACTGGTGCTGGGTGACGCGGGATGACGCGCTGCCCGAGCTCGAGGCGTCGTGAGCGCTGGCCTGCCCGGAAGATGTCCCCGAGCCGCTCCTGGACGCACCGGACCCAGCGGAAGCGGCGCTGGCGACCGAGGACCCGGCCGACGGAGTCCCCGACGACGGCGTCCCCGCCGGCGCGGACGATCCCGCGGCCGCGCTGGTGACCGCCTGACCCGCGGAGCCGGCGGCGGAGGTCGCCGTGGAGGTCAGATTGCTGGCCGTCTTGACCAGCGACTGGGGCGTGGTGGAAGCGGTGCTGGTGACGTTATGGACAGCCGAGGACGCCGTGCCAGCGGCGCTCGAGACGGTCGAGCCGGCTGCCGAGGTGACCGACGACACGGTGGAGCCCACGCTCGAGGTGACGGGCGGCAGATGGGGAGGTGTGACCGAAGGGAGGCCCGAGGCAAGACCGAGCGAGGCCCCCACGCCGAGCGCGGCCTCGAGCGCCACCGTCAGCGCGGCGGCGAGGAAAAACGGGAGGCCCGGGATACGGGCCGGCAAGCGCCTGGATCGGTCCATTTATTGGAATAACGTGGAAGCCCGGGAAAACTTTCGTCCATATCGTGCCCCCAACCCGGACGCGCGAAACGCCCGGTCTCTACCACCGAAGGCCCGACCGTGGCCCTACAGCCGGACGCCGATCGTGCTCGTGGCGTGTTTCGAGCCGATGGTGGCCGTCACCGTCAGCTTGTAGCGCCCGCTGGCTGCCCGGGCACCTCCAAACCGGCGGTCCCAGACCAGCTCTCCGAATCCTCTTGCGCCATGGGCGTTGGCCGCCTGCTCGGAATGGCCCCTATGGCTCACCTCGAGCGTGAGGGTTGCCGCCTGCCCGAGGACATAGCGAACTGTCACTGCGCTCCCGGTCACGACCGTGGCGAACGCCGCCACGGCCACCGGTCCCGAGGCGGTGAGGAGCCGTCCGGCCCGGACGGTGGAGAGCCAGCGCACCTCGTTGTCGTATGTGTCGGACAGATACACGTTGCCGCCGCGGTCCACGGTCAGGCCCTCCGGATAGCTGATGGCCGCGGCGGAGCCCGGCCGGCTGTCTCCGCAGGCCGGTGGCTTGGCACAGGCTGACCCGGTCCCGGCCGCCCGGGTGATCGTGCCGGCGCTGGACACCATTCGCAGCTCGTTGTCTGACGTGTCGGCGATGAACAGGAGGCCGGCACGGTCAACGGCCACTGCCGCCGGATAGCTCAGCTGGGCCGAGGTGGCGCTACCCCCGTCCCCGCAGGACGGGGGCGCGGCGCAGGGAGTGCCGGTTCCCGCCACCCGCGTGATCGTGCCCAGCCGGGAGATCCGCCGGACCTCCTGGTCCCCCGTGTCGGCCACGTACACCCCACCGTTATGGTCCAGCGCCAGTCCCTGGGGGAAGCCGAGCTGGGCACTCAGGGCCCGGCTGTCATCGCCGCATGAGGGCGGTTTGGCGCATGTCTTACCGGTGCCGGCGATTCGAGTGATCGTTCCGCTCGGCGAGAGTCTGCGGATCTCCTGGTCTCCGGTGTCGGCTATATAGAGGTTGCCGCGGCGATCGATCGCCAGCCCGGTGGGATTGCTCAGCTCAGCGGATGTCCCTGGGCCGCCGTCTCCACACGCCGGTGGCTTGGCGCAGGGGGAGCCGGTGCCGGCCACCCGTGAGATCGTGCCCTTCGCCGTGACCCGACGGATCTCGTTATCGCCGGTGTCCGCGATGTACACATTGCCGGCCGAGTCAACCGCCACGCCATCGGGGAGTGTCAGTTGCGCCTGCGCGGCCGGCCCCCCATCTCCGCAGTCCGGTGGGCTCTGGCAGGTCGTCCCGCCTCCGGCCACCACGCCGACCACCCCATTGGGTGAAACCCTGCGCACCTCGCTGTCCCCCCAGTCGGCAACAACCATGTCTCCCTGCGGGTCAAGGGTCAGGGCCTGAGGGAAGCTGAGCTCGGCAGCGGTGGCCGCTCCTCCGTCCCCGCAGCTCGGCGGCGTGCTGCACCTGGCCGAGCTCCCGGCCACGGTCCAGATCGTGTAGGGGGAGGCCTGGCTGGCGGCGATCACCGCGGAGACACCGAGCGCGAGCACGCCCAGCGTGGCGAGGACCAGACCGAGAAACGTACGCGAGGCCCTCATCCCAGACGAGATTGTGCCCGTGGCAGCGGCGGACCTCTCAAGCCGACCACCTCCAGCGCGCGGCGGGCGAGCCTGCTAGGCCAGGGTCACGCTTGAGCCGCGGCCCACCCGCAGGCGGACGGCGGTGGGCATGCCGAAGTCGCGCGTGATCTCGGAGGCTGAGCCGATCAGGCTGGCCTCTATGCGCTGGCCGACGTGCTGGATGCAAGCTCCCTCAAGAATGATCGAGTGCTCGATCTCCGCTCCCTCGAGGCGCACGTCGGAGCCCACCGAGGTGTACGGGCCGATGAACGTGTCCAGCACCTCGGCACCGCCGCCGATCACGGCCGGCCCGCGGATCGTGGTTCGCTCGAGCTTGGCCGTCGGGTGGATGGCCACTCGCCCCTCGATCCGGACCGTGTCCGGCGAGGGCTCCGGAGGGAGATGGGGCAGCTCGTCCAGGAGCATGCGGTTGGCCTCTAGCAAGTGGTCGCAGTCGGGCGCGTAGCACCAGCAGCCGTCCAGCGAGCGCCCGGTGATCTCCACCCCAGCCTCGGCCAGGGCGGCGACCGTCCCGCCCAGCGTGGGGGTATCCGCGGCCAGGTGGTCGAGCTCGGGCAACGCCGTTGGCGAGATGATGGCCGCCGGGGCCACGTGATCCAGGCCGCCCAGCTGGGGGTCTTTGCGCTCGGTGCCGCGCACGCCGGCTCGGGTGGCCTCCAGGTAGGAGTGGCTGCGCTCGGAGACCAGGAGCACGTCGGGACGCTCCGCTTCGAAGTCGGCCAGGACCTGACGGAGCCCGGAGCTGACCAGGGCGTCCCCGGCATGAACGATCAAGGGCTTGGTTCCGAGCTCCTCGCGGGCGGCAGCAAGCATCTGAAGGACGGTGGCCTCGGCGCCCAGATTCAGATAAGTGAATCTGGCTCCGAAGCGACTGCCGTCACCGATCAGGTCGGTCACGTCGGCCGCGGTGGCGGCGGACACGGCCACAGCGACGTCCTGCACCCCCACGGCGACCAGGGCCTCAGCCGCGTAGCGGACCAGGACGCGATTGGCCAGGGGGAGGGCGTAGCGCGAGCGGCCCTGGAGCCGGTAGGCGAGATCGTCCTCCGGGGAGAAGGTCGCCGCGAGAATGAGCCCGTTCACCGAGACCATGCATAGCAAACGTTCGACGGGCGCCGCGCTTTTACTTTCTCTGGCCCCGGCAGCTTAATTTCCGTCCGGATCCGACGCGCGTTGACAAACCAAAAAACCGTACGCTGCGCGGAGCTGTGCGCCTCCTCGACACCCGCCTTGAGGGACCCAAGCTGATCGAGCCGGACGTGTTCCAGGACGAGCGAGGGTTCTTCTGCGAAACCTTCCGGGTCAGCACCTTCGCCGAGCTGGGGATGAGCGAGGCCATGGTTCAGGACAACCACTCGCGATCGTCGCGGGGAGTGATCCGCGGGATGCACTTCCAGATCGGACGCGGCGTGGCCAAGCTCGTGCGCTGCGGCCGGGGAGCCATCCTCGACGTGGTGCTGGACATCCGGCGCGGCTCGCCCACCTTCGGCCAGTGGGAGGCCTTTGAGCTGGACGACCAGAACCTGCACCTCGTCTACTGCCCGATCGGCTTCGCCCACGGCTTCTGCGTCCTCTCCGAGCAGGCGGACGTGATCTACAAGCAGAGCGGCTACTACGCCGCGGAGAACGAGCGAGGAATCAGGTTCGACGACCCGGATGTGGGCATCCAGTGGCCCGCGAGCCTCACGGTGAGCGTGTCCGAGCGGGACGCCGCGGCGCCATTGCTTCGCGACGTGGCCGATCAGCTCCCGTTCGAATATGACCCTGCGTGAGGGTCGCTCACCTCGTCTGCAACTCGGCCAGGGTGAATCCCGGCTCGGTCTCGAACTCCTTGGCCAGCCGGGCCCGGAAGGTGGAATAGCGGCGCATGGCCTCACTGCGCCGGCCCGAGTCGAGCAGGACACGCATCAGCTCGCGCTGAACGTCTGAGTCAAAGGGCTCGAACTCGGCCAGGCGGTCGAGATGCTTGACCGCGGTCGCCTCCTCGCCGCGGGCCAGGGAGATCCTGGCCAGAGCGCGCAGGCCGCCAGTGGCCATCGCTCGCAGCCGGTCGCGTTCAGGCATGACCCATTCGGAGTAGGGCTCGTCCTCGAACAGGTCGCCCCTATAGAGAGACATGGCCAGCTCGAGCAGCTCATAGGCCCTGTCCCCCTCCCCCCTCTCGGCGGCGCTCAGGCCATCTCGCGCGGCCTGGGTGAACACGTCGGCGTCGATCCGCACGTGACGCCGGTTGATGGCATAGCCGCCTCGGACGGTGACGATGAACGGCGTGGCGTCCCGCCGCGAGCGCCCGGGCTCGAGCTTGTCGCGCAGGCCGTGGATGAAGTGACGGACGCTGGACAGCGCCTGGCGCCCGCCGTAGGGCCAGAGCGCCTCGGCGATCTCATCGGCCTGGACCACCCGGTCGCGCTCACAGATCAGATACTTGAGGATCTGGCCGGGGCGCTGCTGAAGCCAGTTGCCGCCAAGCGGCCCCTCTCGGCTGTCCACCCTGATCCGTCCCAGGGCCTTGATCGTGAGCTCGGGGCCCTTGATCCAGTGCGGATCCGAGCGCCGGCGCCGGTCCCGGGCATCTCCCGGGCGCAGGTGAAGCAGGACACCGGTCCCGATCTCCAGGGGCGTGGCCGTAACCCAAACGGCGCTCACGGGGCCGCCAGGCAGCGTGTTGATGCGGATCTCGGGCAGGGTCTCCCCCTCCTGGGCCGCGCGCTGAGCCAGGCAACCGTGATGGCAGGGCCCATCCGCCTGGCGGCAGGCGTAAACCTCGTGGCACGCGGTGGGCGGGGCCGCATTCCCCGAGCGCCAGCTCATTTCCACGGCAGCCCGGTTGGCGCTCAGCACGTTTCCCTGCCCGTCCACGACGACCAGGCCGTAGGGAAGGCGCTCGTAGATGGCCGCCGCCGTGTGGGGATCCAGCGGCGCTGCCTTGCTCGTTTCAGAGTAGGCCGCGGGCTGCACATCCTGCGCGGTATCGGGAGCTGGATCGCTCTCTTCTAGTGCCATCACTGACCTCTGTAGGACCAAATTTTGCTGCAGAACCGGACTAATTCTGGCCTAACACGGATTCTAATCGGGCAGCGACCGGGGCCTCATACCTTGCCCGCACCGTGCAGCCGAGGACCAGGCAGGGAACTCCGCGGCACGGGATGAGGCAAGAGAGCCTTCGCCCCCGGGGAGGGGGGTGCCGGGACTCCCGAGCCAGTCAACCATCGTGACGAACTCAGGACGAGGAGAGCGAGACATGACAGAGGCCTGCTTCCAGGGCAAACGGATGCTCGAGGCAGAGCAACGTCCCGGCGAGGTCGCGCGGGCGGTTGCCAGGGCCAAGCAGGGAGACCGGGCAGCGATCCGGTTTCTCTATCTGAGGTACGCCGGCAACGTCTACGGCTACGCGCGGTCGATCCTGCGCAACGACCACGACGCCGAGGATGTGGTGCAGCAGGTGTTCACCCGCATGCTGACAGCCATTCAGAACTACGAGCAGCGCTCGGTGCCGTTCTCGGCGTGGCTTTTGCGGATCACTCACAACATGGCCATCGACTACCTGCGGCGGCGCTCTCCGATCTGTGAGGACCCAGAGAGGGTGGTGGCGGAAGAGCGGCCCGAGTTCGAGGCCGGCCATTTGCGCGGAGCACTCTGTGACGCGCTGGCCGACCTTCCGGCGCTCCAGCGCGAGATCGTCGTGCTGAGGCATCTCGGGGGACTTTCCCCGAGCGAAATTGCCGAGCGCCTGGGCCGCTCGGAGGACTCAATTCACGGCCTGCACCACCGTGCGCGCCGGACGCTCAAGGCGGCTCTGGCCGAAGCTGGCGCAGTTCCCATGACCGTGGCGGCCTGAGCGACCGAAATCGCGCCTGCGCCAGGGGCGCGATTTTGAAGTAACTCCTGCCGCCACGGCCCCCCACGGGCGGTACCCTCAACACCAGATGGCGAACCTGGAGGAGAGCACGGGGACCCCCGGGGCGGGGCTACCTGCCGCCAAGCTACCCCAGCGCGGCACCGGCCTGGGAGCGGGGATCGATTCGCGCCTGCTGGCCGGCGAGTGGCGCCGCCTGCGCCAGGCGGCCACCGCCGTGGCGATTTTCACCAGTCCGATGTTCTTCGTCGTCCTGTACAACCGCGTCGGGATGGCGGTGTTACCCGCTGTCCTGGCCACCGTGGGATGCGTGATCGCCTTCCGCGGCCTGGTCGACGTGACCGCGCGGCGACTCCTGCCCTGGCCCAGCATGTACGGGGTGGACCGCGCCACGGCCGAGGAGGACGTGGTGGCTCGCCGGCGGACCTGGTTCTGGAGATCGCTCTACCGCAAGCTGTTCTTCCTGGCCGTCCTGATTGCCGTGATCGGGCTGATCATCGCGCTGGCCGACCACCGGAGCTTCTGGGGCGGCGTGAGCCAGATCTTCCACGCCATCGGATCGATCGGAGGGCTGCTCCCCAACCTCGCCTTCACCCTGATCATCTTCTTCTTCATCAACACGTTCATCCTGTTTGGGCCGCTGCTGTTGGCCAACCTGCGGCAGGTCCGGGGCTATGAGCCGGGCGACGCCAACTGGGGTGTGCACATGGACGACGTCCGGGGCCAGGCCGAGCCCAAGGAAGAGGTGGCGCGAGTGGTCCGCCTCTGGCAGTCCGGCGAGGAGTTCGAGCGCGCCGGGGGCAAGCGAGAGCGCGGGCTCCTGTTCCTGGGGGCCCCCGGCACCGGGAAGACGATGCTGGCCAAGGCGATCGCCACAAACTTCAACTCCCCCTTCGTGACCATTCCCGGCTCGGGATTCGCGGCCACCTTCATCGGCATCGATGTGATCGTGGTCATGTGGCTCATCCGCAAGGCCAAGAAGCTCGCCCGCAAATGGGGCGGGCAGTGCATCGTGTTCATCGACGAGATCGATGCTGTGGGGATGCGTCGGGCCAGCCTGGGCGGCGGGTCCACCGCGGGGGGCATGGGCGGCCACACCGGGAGCCAGAGCTTTGAGGATTACTGCTTCTACGGCCCCTGGGGCGCCCTAACGCCAACCGGGGACCTGATCCTGGAGACCCGAGCCTGGCGGGAGAAGCTGTTCGCCGCACGCGAGGTGCCCCGCGGCCCCGCATTCCCGCCGCTCCTGGCCAAGCCGGCCGAGTGGATCCAGCGGATCATGTTCCCGGGCATGTTCGGCGGCGGGGGCGGCCTGGCCCTGAACCAGCTGCTGGTGCAGATGGACGGGATCGGGGAGGCGCCGTTCATGCGCCGGTTCTTCACCAACCGCATCAACACTCTTCTCGACGCGTTCTATCTGATACCGCGCCGCGTCCGGGGCGTGTCGCTGCGCCTGCCCGCGCCCGGCCCCGCCACCGAGCAGGTGTTCTTCATCGGAGCGACCAACGTCCCCATCGACCGCCTCGATCCAGCCCTGATCCGCCCGGGCCGGATGGGGCGTCACGTTTGGTTCCGCACCCCCACGCTCGAGGACCGCAAGGACATCTTCAACCTCTATCTGGCCAAGGTCGACCACGAGCCCGACCTGGACACCGAACGGCGCCGCGACGAGCTGGCCCGGATCACCAATGGATATTCCCCGGCCATGATCGAGCAGGTGTGCTCGCTGGCGCTGACCTACTCCCACGCCGATGGCCGGCACACCTTCGGCTGGCCCGACATCGTCGAGGCCATGACCACCGTCGAGGCGGGCACCGCGGTGGCCATCGACTACGTCCCCGAGGAGACGCGGGCCGTGGCCATCCACGAGGCCGGCCACGCCGTCAACGGCCACCTCTACATGAAGGACGTCCTTTCCACCCGTCTGTCGATCCGCAAGCGGGGCGAATCGCTCGGCCACCACCAGGCCATCCAGACCCAGGAGCGCTTCTCGTCCTGGCGAAGCGACGAGTTCGCCAAGCTGGTGTGGACGCTGGGGGCAATGGCCGCCGAGCATGTCTTCTACGGCGAGAACTCCACCGGCGTGGGCGGCGACGTCATGAGCGCCACGGCCCGCGCCGCCTGGATGGTGGGCTACTGCGCCATGGGGCCCAACCCGATCGATATGAACGGCCACTTCGCCACCTCCGAGGACGAAGCCGAGGAGCGGGTCAAGCTGCTGGGGCGCTTGGAGGAGATCGGTGTTCAGATCATGCGCCGGGCCGGCAGCGGTGGCCCCTACGAAGAGGACCCGATCGGCGGGACCCTGAACGACCGGGACAAGCGCAAGGCGGTGGCCGCCCTGCTTGGGCAGGCCTACGTGACCGCGTATGCCACGGTGGCGGCCAACCGGGATCGGGTGGAGCACATTGCCGAGGAGCTCATAAAGCGTAAGGAGATGCACGGCGACGAGGTGGTCGAGCTGCTCAACAGCGTCGGCCTCGTCCGGCCTGAGATCGACCTGCTGGAAGAGCGGACCTGGCCCCCGCTATGAGCCAGCAGCGCGCCGTCGAATCCCCCCCGGTCCGGGCCTCAGGAGATCTGATGCGGGCCACGGCCCGCACCCAGCCCCGCACAAGGGCGTTTCCCCGGCGGCGCTTTCGCATGGCGGTGCTCGGACTCCTGGTCCTGGGGCTGTTCTCTCTGGTCGCCGCGCTGGCGCTCTCCACCGGAGGCCGCAGTCCGGCCATCGGCGAGGGCTGGTCCAGCTGGAGCCCCCCGGACGGCGGATTGACGGGTGCCCAGGAGATCGCCGACTTCGTGGCCCCGTATTACCGGGCCAGTCCCTCCCAGCAGCTCGCCGTTGTCACCGCGGTCAACCTCACCGACCCCAACAATCCGCTCACCGTCGTGGTCCCGTCGTCGGGGACCTCGGGCGCGAGCGGACTGGTGCCCCTCAACGCGGGCAGCACCATCGTCTACAACCTCTGCGGGGTGGGCAGCCGCAATTGCGCCATCGGGGCGGGCCAGCCGTCCAGCGCGCGGCTCCTGCTTCTGCGCCGTGAGGCCCTCGAGCTCGCGCTCTACACCTTCAAGTACCTCTCGGGCATCAGCACCGTCGTGGCCATCCTGCCGCCTGGTCATCAGGTGCAGGGTTGCGTCGGCATCTGTCCCAAGCCCGCCAGCACCAGTCCGCAGAAGGTCACCCCGGTCAACCTGGCCGTGGCCTTTGACCAGTCGGAGCTTCAGCCGTGGCTGGACCGCCCGCTGCGCCAGACGCTGCCGGAAGCGCTCCCGCCGACCGTGTCCCAGATGCCCAACGCCCCCGAGGCCGAGCTGGTCAGCATCCTCACCGCCCACGGGCTCTTCTCTGAGCACAGCGAGCAGGCCCAGGACGGAGCCAACGTGATCGTGCTCCAGCCGCAGTCGCCGCAATAGAGGCTTCGGGCGGATCCCTTCTTCGCTAGTCGTCCGCTTCGGCTCGTTTTCGCGCGGCCACGGCTACCGGCTTCGGACCGACCGCTCGAAGGGATCCCCGCTACGCCAGCGTCAGGCCCGGTCAGTGGACAAGGATCGACAGGTCACAGCCGCGATCCGGGAGGTAGTCCGGACCGGGGTGGCGAAGGTGGGCTACGACCATGTACAGGCCCGCGCGCGGCACACGCCACCAGATGTGAAAGCTGCCGTCGCTCGCACTCACGGCTGACCCGATCCTGACCCGTGTCTCATGGGGACCCTGCGTCCGGAAGATGTTCGCGCTGATTAGCAGGCGTGCCCCGGCGATTGACGGGTCGGTGGTGCCGGAGATCAGGACGCGCGCTCCATGGTGGGCCACAGAATCCCCGGAACGGTTGACCCGGGTGATGCCCCGTGAGGCCGACAGCGAGATCCTGATGCCTGACTGGCCGACCGTGCTCAACCGGCGCGACCCCAGCTCGTACGTGCGGGCGCCGTGGCCCATGGCCGGGATGTAGGCCCACACACCAACGGTCGGCCTCAACCCAGGCCATGCGGGCGCGGACAGTCGGAGCGGATAGCTGATCACGGTGACGCTATGGGGCGGCAACGAGACCCGCTGCCCTCCGCCGCCGGTATTCACTGGCCCCCTGGAGCAGAATGGAATGCGCCCCCCGCGCCCCCCGCCGTCTGTGCTGAAGCCTCCGGTGATTCTGCCCGCACCGGAGATCTCCGGGCCGCCAAAAGCGATCGGCGACCCGAGCACGTTCCGGTCCGGCCAGTTGCTCGAGTCCAGGCCGATGCCCGCGGTCTGGCTGTGGGCGCCGGTCTGCATCCGGATGGAAAGCAGCGCCTGAGCGCCCCCAAAGCTGAGCCGGTGCGTCGAGAGCTTGATCGAGAAGCGGATCCCGCGCACGGTGGTGGGCGGGCTCGCCTGGGCCGGAAGAGTCGCCGCGGCCGCGGCCACCGCTGACCCAAGGCAGACGGCTAGGACATGACTGTGCTTGCCCCCCATCATCAGGCCTGGCACGGTACACCGCTACGCCAGCGCGTAGGCCGCGTCAACAACCCCGGCCAGCTTCGCTGCGAACTCCTCCACGTAGGGCTCGGCAAACTGCTCGTCGTGCTGGCAGGCGAGGTCGTGGATCTCAAGTCCTCCGCGCGCGATGGGACTCCAGCCGCGGTCGGGGGCCGGAGAGGAGCTGCCCAAGCAGCGGAACAGGACCACCCGCCCGTCGTAGGGGGCAGGACGGAAGGCCCGAACGAGCCCGGCCGTCCGATGCCCCACGTAGCCGGCTCGATGAGCCGGCGAGACGGCCCCGAAGCCGCGTTGACGGAGCCGCCACCGAGCCCGGGCGCCAAGCAACCGAACCGGATTCGAGTTCCACTCCGAGTTGATCCCGATGTACGTGTCGAACACGACGAGCAGGGCGATCTCCTCGCCCGCGCCGGACAGCTGACGCGCGATCTCAAGCGCGACCCGACCGCCAAAAGATGACCCCCCGATGAGATACGGGGCGCTCGGCTGGTGCTCCTGAACCTGCTGCACGTGAAATGCCGCGAGCTGCTCGACGGTTCGGATGCTGCTCGGTCTTCCGTTCCACCACGGCACCTCAAGGGTCCGCAGGGGGAAGGCTGGCCCCAGGGCCTGCGCCAAGGGACGGAAGCGCAGGCCGAACTGCCCGACGCCTGGGACGAGGAACAGCGGCGGCCGACCGCCCTCCGCGAGCCCCGCATCGGGCGCAGCCACCGAATCGGATATCAGACGAGAGAGCGCCTGCACGGTGGGAGCCTCGAGCAGATCGGCGGGCGTCAGCGAGCAGCCAAGCGCGTCCTCGATGGCGGCCAGCATCTCCATGGCCGCCAGGGAATCGCCCCCGATGGAGAAGAAATCCTCCTCCAGCCCGATCGGACGACGATCGAGCAACTCCTCCCAGATCGAGACGAGAGCAGCCTCGACGCCGCCGACGGGCTGTCGGCTGGGAAACGGCGCGACGGGATGCGCCTCGAGCCTCCGCCAGCCGCGCCCGGTCGACCTTGCCATTCGGCGTGACCGGCAGGGCATCAACCCGCACCCAAGAGGTGGGCACCGCGTGCGCGGGAAGAACCGTCAGCAGTGAGCGCCGCAGCCGTTCGAGGTCCACCGGCCGCCCGCGGGCAGCCATCACATAACCGGTCAGCGTCGCGTCGCCGCGTGAGGACGCACACACCGCCACCGCCGCACCGGCCACGCCCGGCTGAGCTGCCAGGACACCCTCGACCTCCTCAGGCTGGAGCCGGTGACCGCGGACCTTGACCTGAGAATCAATCCTCCCCAGGACCGACAGCCCGCCCGGGCCCGACCGCCGACCCACATCGTGCGTGCGAAATCGCCGCGTCTCCCCTTTGCCCTGGAAACGCTCCGCAGTCAGCTCCTCATCGCGCCAGTAGCCGGGCGACAGATACCGGCTTTGGACGACGATCTCGCCCATCTCAGCGTCGGTCCCTCCGTCCCGGTCCCCATCAACCAGCAACAACTGGACGCCCTCGGGCTCGGTTCCGACGCTCAGCACCTCGCCCGGGGGGTCGTCTTCGTGGTTGAAGATGGCCATCGAGGTGGTCCCGGCTTCCGAGGACCCCAGCGTGTTCGCGAGCGCGCAGTCGCGTGGAAAATGCCGGCGGAAGCAGTCGAAATCGGTGCGCAGCGCCGGCTCAGAGGTGAGGCGGACGAGGCGGATCCCCGCGATCCTTTCGCCGCCCAGCGTGCGCGAGAAGTTGCGCAGCACCGAGGGGGAGGAGTCGAACACCGTGACGCCGTCGGCGACGAGCCGTTCACGCAGTCCAATCAGGCCTTGACTGGCGATTGGAAAGGGACACAGCGCGGCTCCGTTCATCAACGCCATCCAGGCCGTCAAGAGACCATGCGCACCGCTCATAGGCGCGAGCCACGCGATCCGGTCGTCTGGACGGATTCCGAGGCGATTGGCGTTCCGCATCACGGCGGTATGAATCACGTTGCGGTGCGTCTGCATAACGACCTTGGGCCGCCCGGTGGTGCCCGACGTGCTGATCAGGAAAGCCAGCTCGTCCGGGTCCGGCCACGACGGGTTCCGGGGCGTGGTGCTCTCCTGCGACGTTGCGGACACGACGATCGTCTCAAGGTCCTCGAACCCAGCCGCGCGACTGTGCTCGAGGTGCGCTACGTCAGTCAGCAGCACGGACGGCTGCACAGCGGCTCGTATCTGTGCGTGCCGCGCAGGGGGATCGCGCGGGTTGAACACAACCACGGTGAACCCGGAGTTCAGCGCCGCCAGGGCGCCGGCCACCACCGGCGTGCCATGGTCCAGCAACAGAGCAGCCCTGGCACCCAGCTCATCCCGGCAGGTGTCGACCCGAGGCAGGGGCGCCGCGTACCGATCGGCCAGGCGTCCCAGCTCCCGGTAGCTCAGTGACTGGCCACCATCAACAATCGCGAGCCTGTCCGGGTTCAGCCAGGCGAGGTCAGCGAAACGCTGGGGAATCGAACCAGCGCGGTGTGCGTCAGACCCCCTCACGCCGGCCTAGCCTAGTCGAGTCCAGGCACCACGGCCGCGCGCGTGAGGCTCTAGGCCAGCACGCCGCCGTACGCCGCGCCAAGCACATCGCCCAGCTTGGACGCGAACTCCTCCACGTATGGCTCGGTGAACTGCTCGTCGTGCCGGCAGGCCAGATCGTGGATCTCCAATCCTCCGCGGGCAATTCGTCCCCAGCCGCGGTCGGCCTCCGGGGAGGGACTGCCCAGGCAGCGAAACAGGACCACCGGCCCATCGTAGGGAGCAGGGCGGGATGCTCGGATGAGCTCCGCCGTGCGGTGGCCCACGTAGGCAACTCGATCGGCCTGAGGGACGGCCCCGAAGCCGCGCTGGCGCAGCCGCCACAGGGCGCGGGCTCCGATCAATCGCAGCCAGCTCGCGTTCCACTCCGGGTTTATCCCGATGTACGTGTCGAAGGCGACGAGCAGGGCGATCTCCTCGCCCGCGCCAGACAGCTGACGGGCGATCTCAAGCGCGACCCGGCCACCAAAGGATGAGCCTCCGATGAGATACGGGCCGCCGGGCTGGTGCTCCCGAATCTGCTTGATGTGAAAGGCGGCCAGGCGCTCGGCGGTGCGGATGCTGCTAGGCCTCCCGTTCCACCAGGGCACCTCGAGCGTCCGCACGGGGAAATCCGGCTCAAGCGCCTGCGCGAGGGGGCGGAAGCGGAGACCGAACTGCCCAATGCCCGGTACGAGGAACAGCGCTGGGCGAGCGCCCACCGCAAGTCCGGCCTGGGTCGCGACCACCGAGCCGGATATCACGTGCGCCAACTCCCGCACCGTGGGCGCCTCGAGGAGATCGGCGGGCGTCAGCGAGCAGCCGAACTCATCTTCGATGGCGGCCAGCATCTCCATGGCGGCCAGGGAATCGCCTCCGATGGAGAAGAAATCATCCTCCAGCCTGATCGGGCGGTGATCGAGCAGCTCCTCCCAAATCGAGACGAGAGCAGCCTCGACGCCGCCGACGGGCTCTCGGCTGGGAAGCGGCGCGACGGGATGCGCCTCGAGCTCCGCCAGCCGCACGCGGTCGACCTTGCCATTCGGCGTGACCGGGAGGGCGTCGACGCGCACCCACGTCGTCGGCACCGCGTGGGCGGGAAGGACCGCGGCGAGCGAGCGCCGTACCTGGTCGAGGTCGAGCTCCCGGCCCGAAGCCGGCATCACATATGCGGTCAATGTCAAGTCACCCCGTGAGGAGGCGCGCACTGCCACCGCGGCTCCGGCGACACCCGGTTGCGCCGCCAGCGCCCCCTCGACCTCCTCGGGCTGGAGCCGATTGCCACGGATTTTGATCTGGGAATCGATCCTGCCCAGCAGCGTGAGCCCGTCGGATCCCGACCGCCGGCCCACGTCATGGGTGAGAAATCGCCGTGTCTCCCCAGTGCCCTGGAAGCGCTCGGCGGTCAGCTCGTCGTCGCGCCAGTAGCCGGGTGAGAGATATCGGCCCACGACGACGACCTCCCCTACGCCATCGTCAGCCACGGGTTGGCCATCTGCGTCGGCCAGGATCACCTGGAGACCCTCGGGCTCGCTGCCGAGACCCAAGGTTTCGCCAGCGGGCTCATCGTCATGGCTGTACCGAGCCACTGCGATGGTTCCTGTTTCCGACGATCCCAGGGTGAGCGCCAGGACGCACTCTGCGGGAAAGTGGCGCCGGACGCGTTCGAGGTCGCCGCGGAGCGCGGGCTCTGAGGTGAGTCGCACCAGGCGAATCCCCGGGATCCGCTCCTCACCTAACGTGCGCGAGAAGTTGCGCAGCACCGAGGGCGAGGCGTCGAACACGGTGACGCCGCCCGTTACGAGGCGGTCGCGCAGCCCGACCAGGCCCTGACTCGCGAGCGGGAACGGGCATAGCGTGGCCCCGCCCAGCAGAGCCATCCACGCGGTGGAGAGTCCGTGCGAACCGCTCAGCGGCGCCAGCCACGCGATCCGGTCGCCTGGGACGATGTCAAGAGCGTGGCCATTCCGCATGGCGGCGTGGAGCATGTTGCGATGGGTCTGCATCGCCAGCTTGGGTGCTCCGGTGGTGCCCGACGTGCTGATCAGAAACGCCAGTTCATCCGGCCCGGGGTACGACCGCTCTTGGTCCGGGACGGCTTCATCGGAGAAAACGATGGTCTCCCGCTCCTCAAACCCGGCCCGTCCGGCGTGGTCCAGACGCTCGACGTCGGTGATGAGGACAGCCGGCTCGGCGGCCGCTCGGATCTGCTCGTGCCGCGCAGGCGGGTCACGCGGATTGAGCACCACCGCCGTGAATCCGGAGCGCAGCGCGGCCAGTGTCCCGGCCATCACTGCCGCGCCATGGTCCAGCAACACCGCCGCCCGAGCCCCCGCCTCGTCCGCTCCCGGCAGCGCCGCTGCGTACTGGTCCACCAGGTGCCCCAGCTCCTGATAACTCAGCGACAGCGCACCGTCGAGGATCGCCGGCACGTCCGGCTGCCGATGAGCCAGCAGCTGAAAACGCTGCGGAATCGAACCGGCGAGATCGTCCTGCGACCACCCAGGGGCCAACGATCAGACTGCCTCGAGTAGAACGACGGGGATGACACGGTCGCCGGCGCGCTCCGCGTAGGTGGCGTATCCGTTGTAGTTGTCGTTCACGCGCTGCCAGAGTTCGCTGCGTTCAGGTTCCTCGGCCACGAGGGGGCGGACCGCGACGCGCTTGCCGTCGACCTCCACCGCCACGGCAGCGGGGTGCGCACGGACGTTGTCGTACCAGGCGGGGTGGTGAGCGTCCCCCGCCTTGGAGGCGACCACGATGAAGCCGCCCTCGTGGGGGTGTAGAACAACCACCCGCCCAGCCGGCTCTTGGCGAAGGCCTGCAGGGTCCTGTCGATCCGCGACTTCTCGGCTTGAGGGCGGTACATGGCGGTGCCGCCAACCTATCATCCCATGACGCCGCCCGCGGGGGCGTCACGGCTGACGTTCCGCGGGTAACTTTTTGTCACCGCCCTTGCATTTGTCGGCCAACTGAGTTACCTTGCAGTCTCCTCCAGGAGCCAGACCTATGTTCACCACGCTCGCGACACCTTCACACACCGCCCCGGCTCAGACCGGCGTGCCGGCCACGCCTAGCCTGGCCGCTAACGCACCGGTCGCCCTGCGTGGCGGGGTTTCTGCCCTCGCTGAGAGGTGGATGCGCTAGACCGCAGCGCATATCCTTGACAGCGAGGGCGGCCCAACGGGCCGTCTTTTTTTGTGTCAATTTCGACCTTCTGAAACCAGGTGATACCTATCGTGACCGATCACTAGCCACACCCCCTCGCGGCCCCGCACAGCCGACAAGGACCTCACCTACATGTAAGTAGTGTCAGCGCCGGTGATTATCAGGTGTCACTGGTCTGCGGCCTAATTCACCGTGTGTGAGTACTGGGGCCGCCGCACCCCACCACCCATACAACCACCCAAAGGAGGTCCTCGTGAGAGGCAACCTACAGGCGATCTCTGGTCGCCTGCCCCGCCCTGCTCCGAGCCGAGGCTGGTCCGTCGTGGATCGCGGACATGGTCGAGGCCCGGCGCCGGCGGGACGCACAGCGGCACGAATTGATCGAGCGACTGGCTCGCGAGGAGCGGCGCGCCCGCTCCCAGGGACAGCGTGTCCCGGAACGTGAGTACCGAGTCCGTCTCTCGTAACCGAGTGCCGATAATGATGGTCAGAGACACACTTGGAGAGCTGATCAGCTCTCCAGCGCCTTCGTAGCTCAGCGGCAGAGCAGCGGGTTCACGCCCGGGCGCAGAGGTTCGAGTCCTCTCGAAGGCGATCAGGATCCGCTCCCACCCGTCACACGCAGTGACGGGCAGACGCGGGTAGCGGGGGTAGCGGTCGGGCTCGGTGCGGGAGCGCCGGCACAGCGAGAAGACCGAGCCTCGAGTCGTGTACACCTTCTGCTGGTGGGCGCAGGAGTCGCACAGCCCGGCCGGCGGGCCCACCGGGCGCTTCGGAGCTTCCCCTAATCCAGCCACATCCCCGAGGCCACCCGGGCCTGGATCAGCCGCGGCCCCTGGTCCTGGGCCATGGCCTCACGCAGAGCCGAGGTGAGCTCCTCGCGGCCGGTGACGTCCTGGGCCGGCATGCCGTAGGCCCGCGCCAGCGCCGCCGTGTCCAGACCGGGCAGATCGAGACCGGGCGCGCCCGCGACCTCCTCGAGCATGGAGAACCACTTAAGGATCATGTACTCGTCGTTGCGCAGGACCAGGAAGGTCACGGGAGCGCGGTAGGCCACCGCGCTCCACAGGGCGGTGATCCCATACTGGGCCGAGCCCTCCCCGATCACGCACACCACCGGGCGCGATGGTTGAGCCAGCTGGACCCCCACCGCGGCCGAGATGCCGAAGCCCAGGCCACCGCTCCCGCACATGTAGTAGCTCCCTGGCACGGAGATCCGCAGGCGGTGGCGCAGGGCCAGGGTGCTCGAGGGCGACTCCACCACGGCGATCGCCTCCTCACGCCAGGCATCGGCCAGGGCAGCCATGGCCTCCGTTCCGGTCATCGGATCGGCCGGGTCGGGTTCGGCCGGGGCGGCCCGCGGCTCGGGGGCCGGACGGTCTGATTCCCCCACCAGCTCCACCAGCTCCTGCAGCGCCAGCGCGACGTCGCCCACAATGGCGTCACCCATCGGCGCCCGGGCCGCCTCGCCGGGGTCACTGGTTATGGCCATGAGCTCCGTCCCCTCGGCCAGGAACGGCCCGGGGATGTACGGGTAGTAGGGGAACACGGACGAGCCGACCACCAGTACGAGGTCGTGGCCCTTGAGCGTCTCGCCCAACGGCCCGATGGCCGGCGGCAGCAGACCCATGAACTGCGGATGTCCCTCCGGGAACCCGATCCGGCTGCCCCCGGTGGCGGGCGTGGCCCACACGGGCAAGCGCTGCTTCTCGGCCAGGGCCACCGCGGCGTCCCACCCTCCGCCGGAGTCGATCTCCGGGCCGGCCACCAGCGCGGGGCGCTGCGCGTGCTCGAGCCGGCTGGCCAGCTGCGCCAGAGCGGCCGGATCGGGCACGGCACGACCGTTCACGGTCCGGCTCAGCGCGGCCGCCAGATTCTCCGCGCTGGCCTCCTCCTCCCAATCGTCCATGGGAATGGAAACGAACACGGGCCCGCGAGGCGGCAGTGTGGCGTGGTGGATGGCCCGCGCGATGGCCGCCGGCACGTCCTGGGCTCGGGGCGGCTCATGCGCCCACTTGACGTAGGGCCGTGGCGCGAAGACCGCGTCGCGGTTGGTCAGGTTAGCCTCGAAGGTGATCTGAGGCCGAGCCTGCTGGCCCGCCGTGATCAGGAGCGGAGACTTGTTGGCCTGGGCGTTGAAGATCCCGCCCACCGCGTTTCCCACCCCCGGCGCGGTGTGCAGGTTGACGTGGGTCGGGCGCCCGCTGGCCTGGGCAAAACCGTCAGCCATGCCCACCACGGCCAGCTCCTGGAGCCCGAGCACGTAGGTGAAGTCCTCAGGAAATCCGGCAAGCATCGGGAGCTCGGTCGAGCCCGGGTTGCCGAAAACGGTGGTTATCCCGTGAGCGCGGAGGAGCTCGAAGGTGGCCTCACGGACGGTGGGCATGCTGCCTGGACCCTATTGGCTGGCCGCCACGCTGTGCGCGCTCACCGGCGGCCAGCGCTCGGGCCATTTCTCGATCTGCTCCAGTGCCGCAGCCAGCGCTATCAAGAGCGGCTCGGAGTTGGCCGGTCCGAGGAGCTGCGCACCCATCGGCAGCCCATCCTCGGTCAGCCCGGCCGGGATGTTCACGGCGGGCCAGCCCAGCACGTTCCACGGCCAGGTGTAGGGGCAGTAGCCCGTCATCTTCTGGTCGGTCTTCCAGCTCGAGAGCCCGTCGATCGCCCCCTCCCGCATCGCGGCCCGGGCGGTGGTGGGGGTAATCACGACGTCGAATCGGCGGAAGATCGCTCCGACCTGCCACGCCGCTGGACGCTCCAGGGCGCGCGTCACCCGCACCACCGGTCCCGACATCAGGCGAGCCACCCGAGCGGCCTCTCGGGTGCGGGGGTCCAGGCCGGCGCGATCAGGTGCGGCCTCGATCCAGGGCTTCAGACCACCCGACGGCCCGGGGGACCACGCCAAGGCCGACGATCCCGTAGACCGGCTCGGCGTGCTCGACCTCGTGTCCGAGACGGACCAGCGCCTCCCCCAGTCCCTCCACCGCGGCCCTGACCTCGGCGTCCAGGCGCCGGGGTACGGGCGCGTAGGGGATCTTGAAGGACAGCGCGACGCGCAGCCGTCGCCCGGGATCCGCCCGCCGGGCCGCGGCGCCGAACGGCTCCACCGGCGGCGGCGGCCGGTCGCGGTCCAGGGGATGGTTGCCGGCCACCGCGTCCAGGAGCAGGGCTGCGTCCTCCACCGTCCGGGCCAGGGGGCCCAGGCAGGCCAGGCCATGGAAGGCATCGACATACGGCCAGGTGGAGACCCGGCCGCGCTGGGGCTTGATCCCCACCAGGTGGGTCCAGGCCGCGGGCACTCGGATCGAACCCAGCCCGTCGGAGCCCAGCGCGCCACCCACGACGCCCGCGGCCACCGCGGCGGCCGAGCCGCCCGACGAGCCGCCCGGCGTGTGCTCGAGGCTCCAGGGGTTGCGGGTGATCCCGAAGGATGGGCTCTCGGTGATCGGCCACTGACCCAGCTCGGGGGTCGTGGTCTTGCCCACGATCGGCATCCCCGCGGCTTTCAGCCGTCGGACGGCCTCGGCATCCTCGGTCTTGGGGGCAAACTCCCCGGCACATCCGAACGCCGTGGTCTGGCCAGCCACGTCGGTGTCGTCCTTGACCGCCACCGGCACGCCCAGGAGGGGAGCGCGCTCGCCGGCGCGCAGACGCCGGTCGGCCTCATCGGCCTCCTTCAGGGCCTCCTCGGCCCGCACGCAGCGGAAGGCGTTCAGCGCCGGCTGGGAGCGCTCGATGCGCTCCAGGGCCAGCTCGACAAGCTCGCGTGAGCTGGCCTCGCCGCTGGCCAGGAGCTCGGCCTGCTCCCCCAGGCCCGAAGTGCTCACAGTCCGCTCAGCACCTCGGCCGCCGCCCGCTCCCCCGAGCGCACGGCGCCGTCCATGTAGCCGTTCCAGTACGCCGAGGTCTCGGTGCCGGCCCAGTGGATCCGGCCGACCGGCTTGCGGAGCCACGGACCGTAGGCCAGCAGTGTGCCGGTGCTGGGGATGCCTACCGGACAGCCGCGGGTCCACTCCTCCCCTGACCAGGGCGTGTCAAAGAACCCCTTGGCCTTGTGGGCCTCAGCGCCGAAGAACGCGGCGTACTGCTTGAGGACCGCGGCCCGCTTGGCCGCCGGGGACAGCGTGGCGTAGTGCCGCGCGTTGTCCCCGCCCACAAACCCGAAGATGATCCCGGGCCCGCGCTTGGACGAGGCCTCCGGCGGCGAGTCATCGAACGTGGCGGTCACCGGCCCGC
Organism: uncultured Solirubrobacterales bacterium; assembly: GCA_963838865.1. GTDB lineage: Bacteria > Actinomycetota > Thermoleophilia > Solirubrobacterales > Solirubrobacteraceae > Palsa-465. The sequence continues at coordinate 730,579 of CAWISN010000001.1, forward strand.
TGGTGCTGATCGCGGTGCCGGTCAGCCCCTTATCGCGCCAGAAGGGCCGGTCATATATGGCAGCCACCTTGGTCAGCGTGCCCTGGCCGAAGCGCTGGGTCAGCTGGTCGCGCTGGAAGGGCAGGAGCGGGGCGTAGTCGATCCGGCCGGCCAGCGTGGGTGGCACCGCCACGATGACCCGCTTGGCCTTGACGGTGCCGCGGTCGGAGTAGACCGTGACGCCGCGGCCGTTTTGCTCGATCCGCCGTACGGGCGAGCTCAGCACCACGCGGGAACCCAGCTCCCGCGCGATCTTCAGGGCGATGAGCTGCGATCCGCCCACGAACCGCCACTGCTGAGCGCCGTTGCGGGTGTCGAAGTTGCGCTGGAACGTCCCCTTGTGGTGCTCGTTACCGGAGGAGGCGATGTAGAAGAGCACGAACAGCAGCGAGAGCTCGCGGGGCTCGGCGCCGAAGATCGGCCGGGTGGCGGTGTGCACGAGCTCGCGGAACTGCGGCTCGGTGCTGTTCTCGGTGGCCCAGCGGTCCAGCGTGTAGGTCTCGTACTGCGCGGCGTTGGCCGCCTCCCAGGGCTTCTCGACCGGCACCTTGCTGGCCATCATGTCGAGCCGCTCGATGTTGAGGATGACCTCCGGGGTGGAGATTCCGGGCGGCGCGGTCCCCAGCGCGCTCTTGTCGCTGTAGGTGGTGCGCATGCCGCCCGAGTAGAAGACGTCGTTCCCCTTGTCGTAGGTCCGGAACCTGTGCACGCCGAGGGAATTGGCCAGGGCGATCACCCGGTCCTGGGTGGGACCGACGAACGTGCCACCGCGCTCGGAGACCAGGCCGTGTCCGAGGTCGTGGTTCCAGACCCGGCCGCCCACCCGGTCGCGCGCCTCGAGCACGAGGACCGAGTGGCCGTGGTGAGCAATCTCTCGCGCCGCCGTCAGGCCGGCGAACCCTGCGCCCACGACGACCACGTCAGCCTGCCGTGTTCCCCGGCCCGAGCGCTTGCGGCTCGTCTGCGCGCTCGCCGCCCGGGCGCCCGCCGGCAGAGCGGCGGCTGCGCCCCCGGCCAATGAACCGGCCACGAAGCGCCGACGGGTCAGGCGGCCACGATCAGTGCGGTTGGGTGTCATCTTAATTTCAGCTCCTCTCGACCTTTCGTGTCTCCCTGCGCGGCCAGGCGGTCGGCCTGGTCCAGGTCAAACTCACCGTAATCCGATCCCAGCCCGCCCGCCACCAGCCCCGCGGCGGCGCAGCCCAGCGCCGCGGACTCGCGGCGCGAGCGGCCCAGGGACAATCCCCTCAGGAACCCGGCCGAGAATGCATCGCCGCAGCCCGTGGTGTCGAGGACATCGACCGCGGGTGCCGGCACGCGCTCCTCTCCCTTCCTGTCCACCACCACCGCGCCATCGGCCCCGCAGGTGGCGGCCACGCACCCCACCCCCCGATCGAGCAGCGCACGGCACCCCTCGACGAGGTCCTGCGCGGCGGTCAGGCCGAGAATCTGTTCCTCGTTGGGCAGCAGGTAGTCAAGATGTTCAAAGGCGGGCGCCAGCCAGTCCACTATCCCAGCCGCCTGCTCACCCGGCGCCAGCAGGTCGGCCGAGGTAATGGTGGCGTGCTCGCGGGCGAACCGGAGGATCTTGGCCGCCTCCTCTCCCCCCATGAACTCAGGCGCCCCAAGGTGCAGGAAATCGGCCTGGGCAATCGCCTCCCACGGGGCGTCGGCTGAGGAGTACGTCCCGTTCGCCCCCACCACGTGGAAGGCGGGCCGGGACCCGTCGGGGCGGATGGGCAGCACACTGGCCGAGGTCTGGACGTCGGGACGCTGGGCGAGGGGCGAGGTATCTATCCCCCAGCGCGCCAGCATCTCCACGAGCAGGCGGCCGAGCTCGTCCTGGCCGATCGCCCCCGCCGTGTGCACCCGCGCTCCGAGCTTGGCCAGGGTGACGGCGGTTCCCCCCGCCGATCCGGCGGGCGTGACTCGGATCTGCTCCACCAGCTGGCCGCCTTGACCTTGAGGGATCTCCTCCACCGGACGCACGAGCACGTCGACGACATGGACACCGAGGGTGACCACATCCATTTGCCCTTCGCCGGGGCCGGTCATGACTCCCGCGTCCTGGTCTGGCCATAGCCGCGCTCCATCACCTGATTGATCACAGCCTGGCATTGCCCGCCGTCGAGGGTCTGCGGTCGGCCGAGGGCCGCCGCCCGCCAGTACACCTCGCACAGCCACTCCAGCAGGAGTGAGTGCTCCACGGCATCCTCGACATCGCTGCCGTAGACGATCGCACCGTGGTTGGCCATCAGCGCGGCGCGCCGATCTCTCAGCGCCTCTAGCGTGGCCTGGGCCAACTCCTCGGTGCCGAACGTCTCATAGCGCGCCACCCGCACCGTTCCCCCCAGCGAGAGCTGGTGGTAGTGAATGACCGGCAGCTCGTCCAGCACGGTGGACAGCGCCGTGGCCAATGGAGCGTGGGTATGGACCACTGCGCCAGCACCGGACTCCCGGTAGATACCGAGATGAAGGCCCAGCTCGGAGGTGGCCTCGAGCTCGCCTTCGACCGGGCCTCCATCCAGATCCACCACCGCAACCTGTTCGGCCGTCAGCTCGGCCAGGACCGCGCCCGTGGGCGTGACCGCAACCAGGTCGTCAATCCGCTCTGACACGTTGCCCGCCGTTCCCAGAACCAGCCCCTCGGCGGACAGCCTCCGCGCCGCAGCGGCCACCCGCTCGCGCACCGTCAGGGTGCCAATCGCGCTGGCCATTGTGCGACGATAACATGAAGAACCGCTCACGTTCGCCGGTACCACGACGGCGAACGGCCACGGTCTGCTACAGAGGTAAGCGCTGACCGAGCAGCCCCCCAACCTGAGCCTTCGCAACACCCCCCTTCAGGCGCGGAGCCGGGCCCGGCTGGGGCAGGTGCTGGACGGGGCCGAGGAGGTCCTGGAGACGAGGGGAGCGGACGGCTTCACCACCACCGCGGTCGCCCGGGCGGCCGGCGTATCCGTGGGCTCGGTGTACCGGTTCTTCGGTGACAAGCAGGCCATCATCGAAGCGCTGGCTATCCGTTACTGGAGCGACTTCGCCGACCTGGTGGCCGGCGTGGCCGAGGCCGACGCCCTCCAGCCGCTGCTCGAGCCCGTGGAGGAGATCCTCTCCGTCCTGGCGGCTGGCTTTCGGGCCCGTCCCGGGTTCCTGGCCCTGTGGTACGGCGGGCTGCGCAACGAGGACGTCCGCGACCGTACCCGCAGCGCGCGTCAGGCCATCGCCTCCTCGGTGGAGCAGATCCTGGCCAACCACTGGCCGCAGGCCCCGGCCCAGACGCTGGCCCTGACCGCGACCATGGTCGTGCTGGCCGGGGACGGGCTGCTCCGCGAGGCCTTTCGGCGTTGACCCCGCGGGGGATCCGACGGTTCTCGGCAGAGACCGCGGCGATGCTTCGGGCCTACCTGGCCGACCGGCTGGCGCAATGATGAGGCTGCGCGGGCCCGGAGGTTGGCTGGCGGTGGCACTGAGCGCCGCCGTGGCCACCGGAGCGCCCGCCCTGGCGGCTGCCGGGGGTTCAGCCTCCCGCCGGGGACACGTGAAGGTGCTGGCGGTGGTCCCGGCCCCCGGGTTCCCCGCCCTCCCCCACGTCATGGGCCACCGCATCTTCGAGGGCACCTACGACGACCCGACGGGCGACCACGTGCCCTCTCGAGTTCTGGCCTACAGCGCCGTCAGGAAAGCTTCTGAAGTCCTGGAAGGTGCACGGACAGAACCTGAGTCAGCCCCATGGCGTGCAGGTGGCGGCCAACGACTCCCGCGGACGGCTCCTGCTGCTCGACAAGACCAGCGGACGCATCATCCGCCTGGATCCGGGCACGGGCCGGCAGACCCTGTACTCGCGGGTGCCGAACCTGCCCACATGCACGCAGGCACCCCGCGGCAAGCCCTGCTCCCCGGCCACCCAGAATCTTGCGCCCATGCCGGACTATGCCGCCTGGGGGCCCGACGGCAGCCTCTACGTCACCGACTACCAGCAGGCGGTGATCTGGCGCATACCGCCCGGTGGGGGGAGGGCCAGGATTTGGCTGGCCAGCCCCAAGCTGGACGGAGGCATGTTCGGCACCGCCTGCATCCTGCTCATGCCCGATCACCGCACCCTCCTGTTCGACCAGGCGTCAAATGGAGGGCTGGGGAGCGGAAAGCCCGCGGGCGGGAACCGGGCCACGGGCAAGCTCTACGAGGTCCGCATCAGGCGCAGCGGCCGTCCCGGGCGGCTCAGGCAGCTGTGGCAGAGCGGTCCCGCCGACGCGCCGGATGGCTGCGTCCTGTCTCGGGCCGGACACATTTACGTGGCCCTGGCCGGAGTGTCCAATCAGATCGTGGAGCTCTCCTCCAAGGGCCGCCAGCTGGCCCGTTTCGGGCAGCAGTACTCGGGCACCAACAACTCGTCGGTGCCCTACGACACGCCGTCCGGCCTGGCCTGGTCCGGGACCCATCTGATCATCGCCAACCAGGCCTACCTGGATCAGAACACCTCGAACATGGCGCTCCTCAGCCTCCAGATAGGTGAGCGGGGCATCCCGAGCTACGTGCCTTCGGACGCGGGCCGCGCCCCGCGGCCAAGCCACTGACCGCGGGTGACCCGCCACAGGCAGTCGACTCCGATCTCGGCCGGGGCCGCGGGCGGGTCCGGCCGCTCTCCGGCGAACTCGTAGCCCAGGCGCTGCGGGACCCCGCGGCTGGCCGTGTTGGCCTTGTCGTGGTGTATCTCCACACGCTCGATGCCGGGGATCTGGAAGGCGGCGTCGGTGAGCAGGCGGGCGGCCGCCGTCATGATGCCCCGGCCCACAAAGGCCGGGTGCAGCCAGTAGCCGATCTCGAGTGTCCCGGCTCCTCCGCGATGGTGCAGGCCACATCCTCCGGCCACCGTCCCGCCATCAACGAGCACTCCGTATCCCGCGTCCCCGCCGCCGAGCCATTCCTGCTCCCAGCGGATGAGCATTCTCCGGCGCTGCTGAACGGTCTGAGGCTCCTGGCCGATCCACTCCATCCAGGGCCGCAGGTGCTCGGTGCTCTCCACCACAGCCTGATGCAGCAGCTCAGCGTCAGCCGGACGCCAGCGCCGCAGCGTGACGCCATAGCCCTCCAGACACTGGGGCAGCAGGTTCACCCCTCATCACCCCATGAACGGACCCGCGCATGCGCGGGTCCGCCACGGCGTGCATGCACGCCGTGAGGGGATCGGCACATGTGCCGATCCCAAAACCTATTTCCCGATGGCCGACTGTGCCGCGGCCACCCGGGCGATCGGGACGCGCGGTGGGGAGCAGGAGACGTAGTCCAGGCCGGCCGCGTCGAAGAAGGCGATCGAGTCCGGATCGCCCCCATGCTCGCCGCAGATCCCGAGCTTGAGATCGGGGCGAGCCTCTCGACCCACCCATGCTCCCAGCCGGACCAGCCAGCCGACGCCCGGCTTGTCGATCGTCTCGAACGGTGAGCGGTCGACGATCTTCTCCTCGATGTAGGTGGGGACGAACTTCGACTCCGCGTCGTCGCGGGACAGGCCGATGGCGGTCTGAGTCAGATCGTTGGTGCCGAAGGAGAAGAAGTCTGCATGGCGGGCGATCCGGTCGGCCACGAAGCAGGCCCGAGGCAGCTCGATCATGGTCCCCACGGTGTAGTCGCGGCGCTCGCTCAGGTCGTGGCGAGCCCCCACCTTGACGACCAGCTCGCGCAGGATCTCGAGCTCGTGCTCGTAGGCCACCAGCGGGATCATGATCTCCGGGTGTGGCGGGGGATCGACCGCCCGGGCGGCCCGCATGATCGCCTCGACCTGCATCTCGTAGATCTCGGGATACAGGATCCCCAGCCGGCACCCGCGGGTTCCCAGCATGGGGTTGCCCTCGTGGATCTCCTCGACCCGGGTCAGCAGGCGCTCGAGCTCGGGCAGCTCGGGATCCTCCTCCACCCGAGCCCGCTCGACCTGGGCGCTCAGCTCTGGCAGGTTGGGCAGGAACTCGTGCAGCGGGGGATCGAGCAGGCGGATCGTCACGGGGAGGCCCTGCATGGCCTGGAAGATCCCGACGAAGTCACGCTCCTGGAGGGGCAGCAGCTCCTCCAGAGCTGCCCGCCGGCCCTCTGAATCGGAGGCCATGATCATGGCCCGCATCTTGGGCTGACGATCCTTGGCCATGAACATGTGCTCGGTGCGGCACAGGCCGATTCCCTCGGCCCCCAGCTCGCGGGCCCTGCGGGCATCCCGGGGGGTATCGGCGTTGGCCCGGACGCGCAGGCGACGGACCTCATCGGACCACCTCAGCACCTGCTCGAAGTTCTCATCGATGCTGGGCTCGAGCAGCCTGGCGCCAGGCTCGACCACGACGCCCTCGCTGCCGTCGACCCCGATCTCATCGCCGCTGCGGAACACCCGCCCGTCGATGCGCAGCTCCTCGGCATGGACGTCGATGGCCACCGCCGCCCCGGTCACGGCGGGTACCCCCATCCCCCGCGCCACCAGCGCGGCGTGCGAGGCCTTGCCCCCCTCGGAGGTCAGGATCCCCCTGGCCACGTGAAACCCCGCCACGTCATCCGCCTCGGTGAAGGGCCGCACCAGCACGACGTCCCGGCCCTCCGCTGCTGCGGCCACAGCCTCCGTGGCCGTGAACACGATCTCGCCCGAGGCCGCGCCGGGTGAGGCGGCCACGCCCTGGGCCAGGACCGTGTAGCCCTCGCCGCGATCGAAGGTGGGATGAAGGAGCGCCTCCAGGGAGGCGGCGTCCGATCGTGGCCAGCGCCTCCTCGCGGCTGAGGAGACCCTCGCTCACCGCGTCCACGGCAAAGCGCACGGCCGCCTGCGCCGGGCGCTTGGCGTTGCGGGTCTGGAGCATGTACAGGCGGCCCTCCTCGACCGTGAACTCCACGTCCTGCATGTCCTTGGCGTTGACCTCGAGCGTGCGCAGGATCTCCATCAGCCTGCCGTGCGCCTCCGGCATGACCTCGGCCAGCTCGCTCAGGTCTCGAGGGGTCCTCACTCCGGAGACAACATCCTCGCCCTGGGCATTGATCAGGAAATCGCCGGAGGGCGCGGGGGCGCCCGTGACCTCGTCGCGGCTGAAGGCCACGCCGGTGGCCGAGGTCTCACCCTTGTTGCCGAAGACCATCTGCTGCACGTTGACCGCCGTTCCCCAGTCATCGGGGATCCGGTTGATCCTCCGGTACTGGACCGCCCGGTCGCCCATCCAGGAGTCGAACACCGCCCGGATCGGCCTGGCGCAGCTGCTCCCGCGGATCCTGGGGGAACTCGTAGAAGCGTCTTGAAGTGATGGACCAGCGCTCTCAGGACATGGGGTGGGAGCTCTGGCGTCGGTCTGCACGCCGGACGTCCTCGCGGGCCGCCTGAATCAGCATCCTCGAAGCGTTCTCGCCGGGCACACCGAAGGCCACGTTGCCGAACATCTGGACGAGCCGTCGGTAGGAGTCCCAGGCGAAGCGCTCGTTCTTCGTTGCCTGGGCCAGACCGGCCACCGACCGCTCGTTCAGCCCCAGGTTGAGGATCGTGTCGAGCATCCCCGGCATCGATTCCCGGGCCCCACTGCGCACTGACACCAGCAGTGGATCCCGTTCATCGCCGAAGCGGCGCCCGGCCCGCTCCTGGAGCCGTCGCAGTGCGTCCTGCACCTGCTCGGCCAGGCCCTCGGGCTCCTCCCCACCGGCCCGCATGTACTCCACGCAGGCCTCGGTGGTGATCGTGAAGCCGGGCGGCACCATGTCTTCCCCCAGCACCCGGGTCATCTCGGCCACGTTCGCGCCCTTGCCGCCCAGCAGGTCACGCATGTCCTTGGATCCCTCGCGAGAAGTCATAGACCCACTTCATCGCGCTAACCCTGCCAGACGAGCCCGGGTGCGCACTACCGTGTCGATCCCGCTGTCACGTGGGGGAAGTAGCGGACCAGCTGACTCCAGCGAAAGCCCGGCTCCACCCGGCACGGGACGTTCTGGAAGCCCAGGTGCGACTGCGAGGTGTTGTTGGCGTTTGCGCAGCTGGCCGAGAGCAATCCACCCTCGGTGATGTAGGCCAGCTCGCCCGGCGAGAAGTTGGGGTTGTCCCGGTTGGTGGGCTCGCGCACCGACTGGCCGAAGGGCGTCTCGTTGCCCACCGCCGAGACGGCGCGCAGGTAGCTGGCCGTGCCCGGGGCGGTCCGGCCACCCGTTCGTCCGGGCGGCGGCGCTGGCCTCCAGCCCGGCCGACAGGTTGGCCATGGCCGTGACCAGCTCCCTGCGGTAGATGCCGATGAAGTCGATCATCGGGGTTATCTGGCGCACCGCCGGGAGCAGCGCGTCCAGCGCCGGGCGGAAGGCATCGGTGAACCGGGTGATGGCCGGCAGGGCCACGACGGCGTCGTGCAGCAGGCGAGGGGCGGCGTGCAGCACGGCGAGCGCCGGGCCGGAGAGCGTGATGACGTCCTGGAGCGCCGGCCTGAGGAGGGGCGCATCGTGGCGCAGCAGGGCAACGGAGGGGCGGGCCACCGAGAGGGTGCTGCCCGAGCTGGCTGCAGCGTGCCGCGCAGCTGCGAGAGGAACGGCGGCAGGCGATCGACGGTGGCGCGCAGCGCGGCGTTGCGGGAAGCGGTGGCGGCCAGGACCCGCATCGCCCGCCCGGATCAGCGTCTGAAGGTCACTGGAGCGCTGGCCCAGCGTGTGTCAGGACGCTGGCGCTTCCCCGCAGCAGCTCCGCCAGCTGCCCGCGCTGGGCATCCAGCGAGGCGGTGACCTCGCCCAGGTCGGCCACCGCCGGATCCAGGTTGCCGAGCGCCCCGCTCAGCTCTTCGGCCCGCCCGGCCAGGACCGTCGAACTGCCGGACAGGAAGCGGTTCAGGTCCTGCCGGGTGGGTTGGCCGAACGCCCCCAGCAGCTGGTCGAGCTGCTGGGTCGAGGCCACGTGAGATCTGGGCAGCGTGCCGCCGTCGGGCAGGCTGCGGCCACCCCGGTTGCCCGCCGAGAGCTCGACGTAGGCCTCCCCCAGCAGGGTCTTCTGGCGCAGGATGGCCCGCGTGTCCGCGGGGATGGGGGCGTACTGCTGGCCGATCTGCATCGAGACCAGCGAGTTCGACGCCCCGGGGATCAACCGCCGTCACCCGCCCCACGTTCACACCTGAGATGCGCACGTCAGCCCCGGGAACGAGCAGCCCGGTCTCGCTGAACAGCGCCTTCACCTGATAGCCCTGCGGGGCGAAGGGAAGCGTGCCGCCGAACTGTGTCCACACGAAGATCATCAGCCCGATGCAGGAGAGCGTGAAGGCGACGGCGGCCAGCACGGTTCCGCGCCGGGGAGCCTGGGTGACCATCAGCAGCCCGACGTTTCTGCCCAGCGATCTGCTTGATGATCCCCAGGACCCGTCGTGCTCTTCAGCGCCGAGCAGCTTGACACCAGCACCGTGCGCCACACCGGGCCGTTGGCATCCGAGGTCGAGATGAACGAGTCCGCGTTGTGGGCAAACCAGGCCAGCCAGTACAGGAAACCTGGGTTGCGCCCACCGCCGTTGTAGGCCAGCTCGTTGGTCGAGTAGGCCAGAACCTTGAACGTGTCGATCAGGTCGGGCACCTCGATCTTGAGGTTGGCGGCGAGCGGCGGAAGCGCCTGAGCCAGCGGGAGCGCGGCGCCCACAAACGGCTTGATCTGGTTCAGAGGCAGCAGCGCCGCCCCGCTGAAGAGCGTCTGCGCGTTGCGCAGCGTGCTGGGGAGCGACCGAGCCACCGGAATCAGAGCGCGGGCGGCCGGAGCCAGCGCGCCGGCGAACGGAATCAGGTCTCTGAGAGTGTGGCGGGCCTCCGCAAGCGTGCCGGGGAGCGCCGTCACCGAGTTGCGCAGGGCCACGTTCTGCTGGGCCAGGGCCCCCACCGTCAGCGCTCCGGCTCGCAGCAGCTCGCCCAGCTGGGCGTCCTTGGCGCTGGCGGCGTGCATGACCAATCCCAGGTTGTGGGTGATCTGGGCCAGGTCCTGGCGGCGGGCGGCCAGCAGGTCGCCCACCTGACGCAGCTGAACCGACGTGGGACCGAGCGACCGCAGCAGCGCCGCCAGATCGGCGCCCCGCCCGGCGGTGGCCTGCCCGAGCGAGGTCATGAGGCTCTCCAGCCAGATTCGGGTGTCGCCGTCGAGCGCCCCCAGCAACTCGTCGGAGTCCACCGGCGAGAGCGTCTGGGCCACCGGGATGGTGGCGCCCGAGGGCAGCACGCCGGCGGAGCGGTGCCCGGGCCAGATGTCAACCTCCATGTCCTTGAGCGGCGTCTTGGGAACCAGGTTGGCTTGGGCGTCGCGGTAGATCCGGGGTAGCTGGCCGGGATCGATCTGCATGTGGATGATGGCCTGGCCGTCCCGCAGGGACGTGCCGTTGATCTGCCCCACCCGCACGCCGGCCACGTTGACCGGCTCGCCCAGCCCCGGGACAACGGCAGCGGCGGTCGTGAAGGCTCCGTTGAGCGCGTAGTAGCGCTGGAAGGGATTGGGGAGCCGCTGGTTAAGCAGGATCACGAATCCGGCCGCGCTGCCCAGGGCCATCAGCGCCAACAGCATCACCAGGTGCCCGCCGTAGCGGCGGATCTGGACGCGGGTCCGCCGTCTCATGGCTTGCCTTTCAGGTCCACCGGCGCGGTACTGGAGACCAGGCTGGGCACCTTCTGGGCGGCGCAGCGGGCGTCAGGCCGGAAGGCGCTGGGCTGAAGGTCCCCAACCCACCGCGGCCGTGCGCCCTGGAGAGCCTTGCCGCCTGGGGGCACCGTCGCCACCACCGGCGTGCCGCCGAAGTTGCCGGTCAGCGAGTTCGTTCCCAGCCCGGCCACGAACCGCGTGTACGGACCGTCGCCATCGAAGCTTCCGCTCGCGCCGGCCAGCCCGGGAAGGAAGTGCAGGAAGTCCTGAAGGACGGTCCGCCCGGAGGACAGCGACCCGTCCGGCACGTGGCGCTTGAGGATCGGCAGGACATGCGTGCTCAGGCAGTCAGTGACCTGCTTGCCGATGGGAAACGCCTGGGCCAGCTGGGTCAGGATGGACGGCAGCTGCCGGAAGGTGGCATCGAGGGAGGTGAGGAGGGGCCCGCGCTCGGCCGGAGCCAGCACAGCGGCCAGGTGACCGACCGTGGCCGTCAGGTGGTCGAGGATCGGCGGCGCTACGACCAGCGATGGATCGAGCGCCAGGGCCAGCTGCCTGGTCGCGGGGAGCGCGGCGTCCACCGCACGCAAGGCCGGAGGGGCCGCAGCCAGCGTCTGATCCAGCCCGGTGATCGAGCGGCCAAGTGCGCCGTCCGAGGCCACCAGCGCGCGGGCCGTCGTGTTCACACCGCTTATGAGCGCGGTGAGCTGGCTGGCGCTTCCGGCCAGGGTGCCGGTGACGCTGGCTGTGGCGCTAAGAAGCCGGGGTAGGTCCTCCGGGGCGGTGCCCCTCATCGCCTCGGTTATCAGTGCGGTGTCCTTGAAGAGAGGGGCGAACTGCGGCGCGGCCTGCTTGATCGCACCGGCGCCGGTTTGGTTCAGAGAGCGAATCGGCGTGGCGAAACCCTGCGCCAGCTGATTCAGCGATCCCACCAGGCTCTGCCGGACGGGCGCGGTGAACAGCGAGAGCACCTGGTAGAGCTGGACGGGGCTCTCTGTCTGGGCGATCGGGATCGTGCCTCCATCCCGCAGCCGTGGCGCCTGCGGCGTGCCGGGGTCAAGCGCCAGGTAATAGCTCCCCTCCAGGAACAGGCGGTCTCGGATGCGCAGGGTGGCATCCCGGTGGATGGGGAGGGCGGAGGGGTTGAGCGTGAAGGTGATCCTCGACGCCGTCCCGTGGGCGCTCACTCCCTGGACCTCACCGACGTCAACGCCGTCGATCCTCACGGGGTCTCCGCCTCGCACGTTTACGCTATTGCGGACGATGGCCGAGAGGGTGAAATGGTGGGTGAACGGCAGCCCTTGGTTGAACGCGTAGAACGTCACCGCCGCCGTCCCCAGGATGACGAGGGCAGCCACGACCAGGGGATGCAGGCGGTGGCGCTGGCGAGGAGACCTGGAGCTGCGGCGCGCGATCTTCCTCATGGCACCAGTCCCACCTTTCGCCCTCTGGCGAGGGCGCCGGGCGGAGGCGTGGTGTTGTCCACCACGGTCGATGTCGCCGGCGGGTTGCCGATGAGCCGCGCGCCCACGTATCGCTCGTTGGCCGCCTGGCACTGGCTCGAGCTCTCGATCGGGTAGTAGTTGTCGTGCAGGTCGGAGGCGGGGCGGGCGACCTGAGTGCTCTGGCTCTTGTCGAGCACCGGCATCACCCGCAGCCAGGAACCGCTGCTGTCTCCCTCGGTCAGTCCGGAGGCGAAGTTGCGCAGCCACAGGTCGGCCACATTGCAGGCGAACTGCGCCCCGGCTACCGCGCGCAGGATGGCTCCGAGCCCCACGAAGGCCGAAGCCCCCAGCGTCGCCAGGTCATTTCTCCCCAGGGCCTGGAAGGTCTTGGTGGAAGCCGGGTCGCTGGCCAGGGCACTCACCGCGGCCAGTGATGTCTTGAGCTCGCCGGCCAGCTTGGGCACGGGGGCGAACACCGGCGTGGCCGCTGTGATGATGCGCGCGAGGTGATGGGCCGCTGTGGGCAGGAGCTGGGCGGCCGGCCGCAGCTCGCGCACCAGGCCCGCGGCGTCGGTCAGGGTGGGCAGCGCACGCTCCAGCACGGTGCTGGCAACCGATTCGGTCCCCGGCAGCTGATCGATGGCCCGGCCCAGCGCGGGACGGTTGAGCGCTTGGAACGTCGTGGTGCTGTGGCTGAGCAGCGAGCTGATCTCGGGAGCCACCGCCGCCAGCGCTGCGGTGGTGCGGGCGGCGCCGCCGATCAGGGAGGCCAGGCGGTCGGCTGGCGCGGCCAGCACGCTCAGAACTCGTTGAAGAGGGCCGAGCAGGCGCGATAGCGAGTAGGCGATGTCGTTCAGATCGCTGCCCCGGCCCGCCACCGAGTCGCCTATTCCGGTGAGGACGGTGCGCATCGCCCCCCGGGTGCGCGGGGCAAACACCTGGAGTGCCTGATCCAGGTCGACGAAGGGCAGCTCATGGTTGAGCGCCGGTCTGGTGCTCAGCGTCAGCGTTCCCCCGTCCGGCACGCCGCCGGAGCGGTGATGGCCGGGAATCAGCTCCAGATACTTGGCGCCGAGGACCGAAGCAAGGCGGATCCTGTAGTGGGTGTCTCGGGGTAGCGGCTGAAGCTTGGTCTCGAGCGCCAGTGTCAGCTGGGCATAGGGGTGGGGCCAGGCCCGCGAGGCTGGCTCGGGTGTGATCGTGAGGATCTGGCCGACCCGGGCGCCGCCGATCCGGACATCCCCGTTCTTGTCCAGCTCGTCGGCATTGGCCACCTGAACGTTGACCCGGTAGGTCGGTATGAAGGGCAGCCCGTTCTCGGCGATGTAGCTCAGATAGACCGCCAGCACCACGATCAGGATCGTGAGCACCCCCAGGAACAGCTTGCTGCTCAGAACCGTTTCCTTGCGCGCGGTCATTTCAGGAGGTATCCGGCCAGGCTCTGGAGCGTCTGGTCGCTCTCGGGTTTGTAGGCGGGCTGGCTGCCGTAGTGAGCGCCGCAGCCCGGCACCGGCTTGGTGGCGTACTGGCTGCACCGGCCGTTGTGCGGGCCGATGAGCAGCAGCGGCAGCATGTGCGAGGTCGAGTCGAAGCGGGCCAGTGAGGCGGCGACGTAGTAAACGACCGAGAGGAAGTCCTCGACGAATCCGTGGCGCTGGAGGTTCTCGTAGAGCCGGGCCGCCAGCTCGGTGCTGGGAAGTGACCGGCGGGCGTACGCGGCGATGGTCTTGGTCAGGGGCAGCGACTTGTGCAGGGCCGGAATCGACGTCTTCAGAGCCCCGCTCAGCCGGCTCAGGGCGGGAACCGCCGCGGCCACGAACGGCTTGAGATCACTGGAGACCTGATCCAGGGTCGGGGCGGCCAGACGGAGCTGCTGGAGCAACGGCGTGCCGCCGGTGGCCACGGCATCGAGCTGGGTCAGAGCGGGCCGCGCTGCGCTGAGCAGCCGCGGCAGGCGGCCGATGCTCTGAGCCAGCGGGCTCCGGTGCTGGGCGGTCAGCGTCGAGAGTGAGGCCGCGCTGGTGAGGAAGTGCTGGAGCGCCCCGGTGTGGGCCGCTCCCTCCCTGGCCAGGACGGCCGTGGAGTCAAGGACCGTGTTGAGCTGCGTCTGCTGCTGGAGCAGGATGTCGATCGTCTGGCGGGCCACGGCCAGCGTGGGGTTGGCCCGCAGAAGGATCTGGTTGATGTCCTGCCCGCGGCCGGCGGTGGCCACGCCCAGCTCGTTGATCAGGACGGTCAGCCGCTCCTGGGTGGGCAGGTTGAAGGTGTTGAAGAGGTCGAGCAGTCCCACCGGTTCGGTTGTGTGGCTCAGAGGAACCGTCGGCGGGAAGCCCTTCGTGGCTCTTAGCGGAGGGCTTGCGCGCGTGCCCGGGTCACACTCCAGGAAGTTCTCGGCGATCAGGCCCTCCGGCCGGATCGTGCAGGTGGCGTCTCGATGGAAGGGCATGAACCGGGCCTGAACGGTGGCCTCAATTCGCGCTTTGAACCCCGAGGTGAGACGAACCCCCGCGATCGAGCCGGCGCGTGCCCCCGCGATCTTGACCAGCTGGCCGGCCACCAGTCCGCGGGCGTCGTCAAAGATCACGTCGAACCGAGCGGTTCCGGACGGGCTGGCCCCCGAGGAGCTCATGGCCGCGGCCAGGGAGATGGCCAGGGCGAGGCCGAGGGCCAGGGCGGCCAGCCGTCTCATCGCTGATCGTCCACCGGCTTGCAGATGGACGGCGTGCCCGGGAGCAGGTCGGGCGAGATCCAGGGATTGGACCGGTCGCGGGCCGGCGGACCTCCTCCGCCGGGGCACGGGGCGAGCAGTCGCACTCGCTCGCCGTGGAACGGGCCGACGCCGCCGGTCACCTTGCCCGTGAGCTTGCCCAGGAGATTCAGCAGTCCGGTGAGCGAGCTTCCCCGGCCTGAATCGTCACCTCGCCGTGCAGGTAGTGGCCGTTGGCGTCATAGGCTCCGGTGGTGGCGCCGCCGACGCCGTTGAAGAACCCGCCCACCACATCCGGCGTATAGGGACGCAGGCTGGCCAGCGAGGGGAGCATCTGGTGCAGGGCACGGGTGAGCGACCGTATGGCGGGCACGGCCTGGCGCTCAACCGGCGGGAAGCCCTCCAGAGCAGCCTCGGCCCCGGGAATCAGCGCGCGCAACCCATTGAGGGTGGGGATGGCGTGGGCCACGGCGGGCAGGATCGCGGTGAGCAAGCGTCCCAGGCGGACGGACACGGGGCGCAGGTGGACGAGGACGGGGTCAAGAATCCTGGCCGTGGCGGAGACGTGGCCCAGGACCCGGGTCGCCTGGGCCAGCACGCCGGGGGCCCGAGTGATGGCATCGGCCAGGGCCGAGCGCCGCGTCGCGATCTCCTGGAGCGTGGCAGCTAGCCCGTGCACGGCTCCGCCCAGCTGCTGATCATGCGCGGCCAGCGCGGTGGACACGCGAGCCGTGGCCGCCACCACCTGGCTCAGGGCCGCGCGGTTTGCCGCCAGCTCGCTTCCGAGAGCAGCCGTCTGGCTGAAGGCCGGCTCGGAATACTCGATGGCCTGGTTCAGCTCTCCGGCGGTGGGCTCGGAGACCATGTAGGCACCGGCATGAAGGAGGTTCTGAAGTGAGGCGCGGACCCGCGGTGTGAGCGCATTGAGCAGCGTGTCCAGGTCGACGATCCCCCGGGTCTGCGTGGGGGGCAGCGTCGAGCCGCTGGGCATGGGCTGACCCGTCCCGGGAGAGAGCGTGACCAACCGGTTGGCCAGTCCGGTCAGGCTGGTCTGGCCGATCGTGGCCATGGTGCCCTGGCGCAGCGGGGAGAGCGAGGGGTCCGTGATGTCCAGCTCGACATCGGCCAGCCCGTGCCGGGTCAGCGTGATCGACCCGACGGCGCCGACCTTGTGGCCTCCCACGGTCACCAGGTCGCCGCCCACCAGCTGGCCGGCGTCGTAGAACTGCGCGTGCAGGACGTAGGTGGAGCCCGTGCCCATGAGCAGGAGGGCCACCGTGACGATGGCCACGAGGAGCGCCAGCGGTGCGACCAGACGGGTCGGACGGGTTCTCATCGCCTAGCCCCCGATCGGCGTCCGCGCGTTGCCCCCCCAGAACAGCTGCGTCCCCACCATCCCGATCAGGTGGATGCCCAGGATGTTCACGAACATCGAGCGGGCCGTGGCCCGTCCCACGCCGACCGGCCCACCGGTCACGTGATAGCCGTAGTAGATGCACACCAGCACGATGAACGTCGCCATGACCATCGATTTGATGCCGGAGAACAGAAAGTCCGTGGGCGATTGGAACTGCCAGAAGAGCTGGAGGTATCCGCCCTTGGAGACCTGGCCGAGCTCGATCACGTCGGCCAGGTAGGAGGCCACGAACCCCACCGCCACTGAGAGCATGTAGAGGAACGGCAGGACGAGCCAGGTGCCCAGCAGCCGGGTGGACCCCAGGTACAGGACCGAGTCCAGGCCCATCACCTCCAGCGCGTCGATCTCGTCGGAGATCCTCATCGATCCCAGCTCGGCCACGAAGCCGGTGCCCACCTTGGCCGCCATCATGTACCCGAAGGCGTACGGGATGACCTCGCGCAGGTCACACACCGCGGTGATCGCGCCGGTGGAGGACGGCGCTCCCACCGTCTTGGCCGTATACGCCCCCTCGATCCCGCACTGAAGTCCCAGGATGAACACCAGCCCAAGGACGATCAGCGACGAACCCGCGATCAGGATGCCGGCCTGGCGCAGGGTTTCCCCCGCGAACCGGAGCACCCGGCCGTCCAGGACGTTGGCCATGATGCGGGCGCAGAAGCGGGACGCTTCCCCGAAGGCGGTGAGTCCGGCCAGGGGGCCGTTTTGGCCATTGCGGCGGTTTTGGCGGGTTTCGGTACTGAGGGCGCTCATCGCGGCGTGTTCAGCCCGGGATGCGTGGCCAGCAGCGTCTGGGTGAACGCGTAGTCGATCGCCCCGATCCCGATGAAGGCGATCACCACGGCCTGGTTGACCGCGCGGCCCACCCCCTCGGCGCCGCCGGAGACCGTCAGGCCCTTGTAACAGCAGACGATGGCGATCATCGCCCCGAAGATCGTGGACTTGACCAGCATGGCCTCGAACTCGGCCGTGTTGGCCTGAGCGAAGAAGGTGGAGAAGAACGGGCCGACCTGCGCGCCGTTGGTCAGCGTGACCAGCACCCCGCCGAGCGTCCCGAAGAGAAGCGCGTAGATGGAGAACAGTGGCGTGAGGGCCATCAAGGAAAGAAACCGCGGAACGACCAGACTCTTGACGGGGTCGATGCCCAGCACGACCAGAGCGTCGAGCTCCTCCCGCATCTTGCGCGCCCCCAGGTCCGCGGTCATGGCCGTCCCGGCCACGCCCGCCATCACGATCGCGCACACCAGCGGCGCGAACTCGCGCATCACGATGATCACGAAGATCCCGCCCAGCCGGTCCATAGCTCCGAGCAGGTTGAGGAAGTTTCCCACCTCGACCCCCGCCGGCCCGTAGGTGAAGGCCAGCGAGGCCACCATCATGGGGAACCAACCCAGCTTGAGGGCGAAGAGAAACTGGTCGATGAACTCGGGGCCGTAGTCGTAGGGGGGCGTGAGCGCGGCGACCAGCGTGCGCCGGAGCAGCACGACCATGGCGCCGATCGTCTCGATGAAGCCGCGGAGCGGTTCGAACCCGAGCCTCAGGACAGCGTCCATTGCTGGCCGCTCCTCCTCTCTATGCGTCTCCGGCCCCTGCCGGAATCGTCCGTGGATCATATGAATGCGGCCTGGTCTGCCGCAACTGGGAACCGGCGGGGGTGGAGGTGGGCGCGCGCGGGCGTGCGTGGAGCGTCGGTCGCGCCGGAGGCCGCCCGATTGCGACATTTTTGAGCCGACGTCTTGCCCGATCGGCCGCGGTCGGCTCGTAAGTGTCGGAATTCGACACTTTTGAGCCGAGCTCCCGCCCGCGATGCGCGCGTCGGCCAGAAAGTGTCGGCTACCGAGCTTCTGGCGAAGCGCGGTTCCAGCGCATTTCCGCGAACAGCGGCGAGTGGTCGGACAGCCCGGCCTTGCGCCACTCGTGCAGGTAGGCGACCGACTGCACGCTCACTTCTGCGGACACGATCAGGTGGTCGAGGCGGTAGCCGCCGCCCCATTGCGGCCACTCCCAGCTCAGCTCGCGCTTTTCAAGCCCGTGCAGCTCGCGAAACGCGTCACGGAACCCGAACGGCTCCAGGCCTTTGATCAGCGCGAGCTCCGCCGCATCCCAGCGCTCGCCCCGCTCGGGCCGCAGCCGGCCATAGCGGTCACGGGCGAACGTCCACACCCGGCCGTCCGGATGCTCTCGGCGCGGAGTGTTCAGGTCGCCGCACACGATCCGCGGGCCGTTGCCGTCGATGAGGTAGTGGTGCAGGGCCTCATGGGTGAGGACTTTGGCCAGCCCCGGTGACGGGCTGATGGGCGAGTGGACGCCCACGATTTCGAGCCCGCCCACTCGCACCGCCAGCGCGCGTTCGGGCCACGGCAGATCAGGGATGCCGATTTCCGCGAGCGGCTGACGTGCGGCGATCAGCACGCTGAGCGGCCGGCTCGACACAGGCTCGGGCAGCGGCTGGGCCAGGGCAACGTGAGACCATCCGGCCTCTTTCAGCGTGGCCGTCCACCGCGGCGCGCTGGTCGCCCTCACCTCGTGCAGACAGATCAGGTCCGCATCAGACTGGAGGACCCGCTCGGCCTGTTCGTCCAGCCGGCGCAGCTTCCCAGCCACGTTCCAGGACAGGAGGGTGGCCTGGGACGCAGTCACCCTCCCATCCTCCCGTAACCGCTCACACCGCGGGGGGTGAACGCGGCTATTGAGCGCGCGTCGACGGGGCCCACTCCGGACAACGCGCCGCCAGGCCGCCAGCACTATACTTTATGAAGCATGAATATTTTCGTCAGGCTTCTCGGGTTCCTGCGCCCATACCGCAAAGGCGTGATCTGGTCGTTCGTTCTCGCCTTCGGAGCCATGGGGGCCACGGTCCTGATCCCATATCTGACCGGCCAGGCCATAAACAGCATTCGCGGGCACGAACGACACTCGCTGATCCTCTGGGCGGTGGTGGTGGCCGTGGCGGGCGTTTTGCGGCTGGCCCTTAGCGCGTCGCGACGGCTGGTGGCCGGCCGGGTGTCCCTCGGGGTCGAACTCGATCTGCGCAACCGGCTCTACCAGCATCTTCAAATGCTCGAGCTGTCGTTCTTCGATCGCCAACAGACAGGCCAGCTCATGTCGCGGGCCACGGTCGATCTGCAGGCCGTGCGCTTCTTTCTCGGCTACGGCCTGATCTTCATCGGCCAGTCGCTCCTCTCGATCGTCCTGGCTGCCATCGCGATGTTCATCCTGAGACCAGATCTGGCCGCCCTCTCGCTCGCCCCGGTGCCCTTCGTCGTCCTGATCGCCTGGCGCTACGGGAAGCATTCCCGGCCCGCTCTCCAGGAGGCCCAGCAGCGGATCGCCGAGCTCACCGCTGAGGCCGAGGAGAACATCTCCGGGGTCCGGGTCATCAAGGCATTTGCCCAGGAGGCCAGGCAGCTGCATCGCTTCCGGAATTCCGTGGGACGCGTCTTCGCGCAGCAGATGACGGCGACCCGGATCCAGGCGCGCTACACGCCTCTGATCAGTTTTCTCCCCAGCCTGGGCCTGGCCATCGTCCTCCTGGTGGGGGGCCGCGCAGTCATCAACCACACGCTGAGCATCGGCGCCTTCACCGCCTTCTACGTATACCTGCTCATGCTCATCTCCCCCATGCGCACGCTTGGCTACATGCTTAGCGCCGCCCAGCGAGCGACCGCCTCGGGGGCACGGATCTTCCAGGTGCTCGACCGGGCGCCCGAGATGACCGTCCCCGAGGGCGCGCCTGCCCTGCCCCCGGGCCGGGGACACATCTCCTTCAGCCACGTCGGCCTGACGTTCCCCGGAAGCAGCCAGCCGGCGCTGCGGGACATTGACTTGGACATCCCGGCGGGCCAGACGGTGGCCCTGGTGGGAGCGATGGGGTCAGGCAAGACGGCGCTCATCTCGCTGCTGCCTCGGCTCTACGACGCCACCGAAGGCCGCATCCGGATCGATGGCGCTCGGGTGGACCAGGTGAATCTGTCCAGCCTGCGCCGTGAGGTGGCGCTGGTCACGGATGACCCGTTCCTGTTCTCAGCCAGCGTTCACGAGAACATCGCCTACGGCCGGCCCGAGGCCACGCGCGAGGAGGTCGAGCAGGCCGCCCGCGCCGCGCAGGCCGAGCAGTTCATCCTCGCGCTTCCCCAGGGCTATGACACGTTGATCGGCGAGCGTGGGCTGACGCTGTCGGGCGGCCAGCGGCAGCGCATCGCGATCGCCCGCGCCGTTGTGGCCGATCCGCGCATCCTGGTTCTGGATGACGCCACGTCCTCGGTTGACGCCTCGACAGAGCAGGCGATCAAGCTCGCCCTGCGTGAGGTGATGGCGGGGCGCACCACCTTTGTGATCGCGCACCGGCTCAGCACCATCGCGCTGGCCGACGAGATCGTCGTCCTCGAGGACGGTGCCGTCGCGGCTCGCGGCAGCCATGACGAGCTGCTTGAGACCTCGCCCCTCTACCGGGAGATCGTGGAGAAGGGGATGCCCGACCAGGTGTTCATCACCCGCAAGCCCCTCGAGGCCGAGGTGGCAGGCCTGTGAGCTCGGCTGACCGTCGCGGACGAAGCCGTACCCAGGAGGTCCGGCGAAGGCTGAAGGCCACCTCGGGCCGCCGGCGCAAGCTTCGCGGGCTAATCGAGATCCTCAGTCCGTATCGCTGGCGCGTCCTGGCCATGTTCGCCTCCCTGGTGGTGGCCACCGCAGCGGCGCTGGCCCCCGCCCCGCTGGCCAAGCTGGCGATCGACAACGGCATCGAGCGCCACAACACCGGCACGCTGGACTTGGTGGTGGCCGCCTTCCTGCTCTCGGCCGTGCTGTACGCACTGGCGTCCTACGCGCAGACCTACCTCGTGGGCTGGGTGGGTCAGCGCGCCCTGCAGGATCTGCGCATGCGCCTGCTGGAGCACCTTCAGCGGCTGTCGATCGGCTTCTACTCACGCAACCGGGCCGGCGTGATCATCTCGCGCATCAGCAACGACGTCGAGGCGCTCGATCAGCTCGTGGAGGACGGCATGGCCACGCTGTTCCAGTCCGGGCTGACCCTGATCGGCGTGGTGGTGATCCTGCTGGTCATGGACGCCCACCTCGCCCTGCTCACCTTCCTGGCCCTGCCGATTCTGGCCGTGGGAGGACTGGCTTTCCGAATCGCCTCGGCCGACGCTTACCGGCTGACCCGAGAAAGGATCGCCGCCATCACCGGCTACCTCCAGGAGACGCTGTCCGGGATCCGGGTGGTTAGGGCGTTTGGCCAGGAGCCCCGGCACATCGCCAAGTTCGAGGGACTCAACGACGAGAACCGGGACGCCAACATGACCACGGTCAAGCTGAACGCCGCCTACTTCCCCGCGGTGGAGTTCCTGTCCTCCCTGGTCACGGTGGAGATCCTGATCATCGGCGGCATCGAGGCGCTGACTGGACACACCTCGACCGGCGTGGTGTTCGCCTTTATCGCCGCGCTGAACAACTTCTTCGATCCCATCCAACAACTTTCCCAGCTCTACACGACCTACCAATCGGGGATGGCCGCGCTGGACAAGATCTTCGATCTGCTGGACGAGCAGCCCGACCTCGTGGACGCGCCCGGAGCAGTCGAGCTGCCTCCGATCCGGGGCGAGTTGTGCTTCGACCATGTGTCGTTCCGCTACGGCCAGGCGCCCGCGGTCGACGCGGATCCCGGCTGGGCCCTGCATGACATCGACCTGGTGGTCCCGCCGGGCCAGACCGTGGCCCTGGTCGGTGAGACCGGCGCCGGGAAGTCGACGCTGGCCAAGCTCGTCGCCCGGTTCTATGACCCCAGCGAGGGCCGAGTTCTGGTGGATGGCCATGACCTGCGCGACGTGACCATGCACTCGCTGCGCTCTCAGATGGGGATCGTCCCCCAGGAGGGATTCCTGTTCAGCGGGACGATCCGGGAGAACATCGCATTCGGCCGCCCCTCGGCCTCGCAGGAGGAAATCGAGTCCGCGGCCCGAGCGGTGGGCGCCGAAAGCTTCATCGCCGCCCTGGACCACGGGTACGACACCCAGGTGGGTGAGCGCGGGGTGAAGCTGTCCGCCGGGCAGCGTCAGCTCCTGGCCTTCGCTCGGGCGTTGGTGGCCGACCCCAGGATCCTGGTGCTCGATGAGGCCACCTCCAATGTGGATGTTCACACCGAGACGTTGATCGAGCACGGCCTGCGGCGGCTGGTGGCCGGCCGTACAGCGATTGTCATCGCGCACCGGCTCTCCACCATCCAGCGGGCATCGAGGATCGTCGTTCTCGAGCACGGTGAGATCGTCGAGCAGGGAACCCATCAGGAGCTGCTTGATGCCGGCGGCCATTACTGGCGCCTGTACCGTGACTGGGCCGAGCAGGCAGCGGCATAGTGTCGCGAGTCAGAAATTCGGCGCCACCGCGAGACGGGACTGGTGGATCGCTGGCGAGGACGCAGGAGGCGATGCCGGCACCGCGGTCCAAGCCCGTGGTGCGCGCTGCGCGAGCCGACGAGAACGACGCCAGACGCCGCCAGGGACGACTCGAATGGCGTCCAATTTCTGGGTCGGGGCGCTAGATGACGGTTACCGTCGCCGCGCTGGCCATCGCCGCCGTCAAGGGCACCCGAGTCCAGCCGGTCAAGGAGATTTCGCTCGATCCCTCCGGAGTGCGCGAGAACCGCCGCTTCTTCCTGATCGACGAGAGCGACCAGATGGTCAACTCCCTTCGGCTGGGCGAGTTGCAGCAGGTGGTCTCACACTATTGCGAGCAGGATCGGACCCTTCGTCTCGAGTTTCCCGACGGCCGTGTCCTGCGGGGCGAGGTGTGTCTCGGCTCCACCGTGCAGACGCGGTTCTACTCCGACCAGCTGCCCGCATCACTCGTCGAAGGTTCGTGGTCGCGGGCCCTCAGTGACGTGGCGGGGAAGGAGCTGCGGCTGGTGGAAGCGGGCGTGGAGGGAGCCGTGGATCGCGGGACGGGCGGTTCGGTGTCTCTCATTTCCCGGGCGTCGCTGGATCGACTGGCCTCTAGAGGCGGCCTGGATGAGATCGACAGCCGTCGCTTTCGCATGCTGATCGAGGTGGACGGCCTGGAGGCGCACGACGAGGACACATGGGTGGGAAGCACGGCCGCGGTCGGTCAGGCGACCGTGAAGTTTGAGGGTCATGTGGGGAGGTGCGCTATCACCACGCGGAACCCCACGACCGGAGTGGTGGATGTGCCGACCCTGAAGATCCTGGGCGGCTATCGGCGAGACGAGGAGACGACCGAGCCCGTCGCCTTCGGGGTCTACGGTCGGGTGCTCGAGCCGGGACGGGTTCGCGTGGGAGACGCGGTGACCCTGGAGGGATAGCCTCCAGGCCATGACCTCCCCCAGTCTCACCGAACCATCTGCCGGCAGCGATTCGCAATCGCGGGTGCGCGTCGACATCGAGGGCCACCTGGCCCGTATCGCGCTGACCCGCCCGGAGAAGCACAACGCACTGGACCTGGCCATGTTCGAGGCGATCGTCGCCGCCGCCGAGCAGGTCCGCTCCACGCCCGCCGTCCGAGCCGTCGTCCTGTACGGCGAGGGTCCGAGCTTTTGCTCGGGGCTGGACCTCGGCAGCCTGATGTCCGCCCCGGGCGGGTTGGATGGCGCCCAGGAGGCGCTCCGCGGGGCGGTGCCCAACCGCTACCAGCGTGTTGCCTATGACTGGGTCACCCTCCCGGTTCCGGTCATCGCCGCCCTGCACGGCAACTGCCTGGGTGGCGGACTTCAGATTGCGCTGGGGGCGGACATCCGGATTGCCCGGCCGGATACCCGGCTCTCGGTGATGGAGGTGAAATGGGGGCTGATCCCGGATATGTCCATCACCCGAACGTTGCCTCGCCTGGTGGGCATCGACGTGGCCAAGGAACTGACCTTCACCGGGCGGGTGTTCGACGGTGAGGAGGCGCAGCGGCTGGGGGTGGTCACCCACCTGGCCGATGACCCCCTGACCGTGGCTCTGGAACTGGCGGAGCAGATCGTGGGCCGCTCGCCGGACGCGGTGCGAGGCGCCAAGCGCCTGTTCGAGGAGTCCTGGACCCAGTCGGCGCAGGAGACCCTGCGCCTCGAGGCTTCGCTTCAGCAGCAGATGATCGGTTCACCCAACCAGCTGGCGGCCGTTACCGCCGGTCTGACCAAGCAGCCACCCGAGTTCACCGATCCTGGCAGCGAAGGATCGAACTGAAAGCGGTCGCCCGCCGCAGGGTGAGCGGGAATAACCGCTGCCGCAGAGCGTCTTTGCTAATAGAACGAGATCCGTAAAGGAGCATGAATGACCTCCCGTCCCTTCCCAGCAGTGAGCCGGTTCGCCGCCGGCATCGCTCTTATCCTCGCCCTCGTCGCCGCCGGCTGCGGGTCGAGCCCCAGTCATAGCAGCACGGCTCCTCCCGCCAGCACATCGACCTCGTCAACGTCCTCGAGCCCGACCACGAGCTCATCGACGAGCTCCTCCGGAGGCTCCTCGAGTGGGATCCCCCAGGGGGCGAATGCGGGCGACGCCGATTCGGACAACCATGGCGGCCCGAGTGACGGTGACGGCAACCTGTAGGTGGGTCCTCGCCGGCCTGGCCCTTAGCCTGGTGTGCCTCGGTTGTGGCTCGCCAGGCTACGGCCAGGCCAGCCGTAGCCCGCATAGCGCAACCGTGCAGGCCGCGCAGGGGGGTGGCTCAGCTGCTGGCACCGGCTACGCGCCCTCCCCCTCCTCGGGCTTTGGATGGTTCTCCGCGCAGCCTCCCCCGCAGAGTTGGCGGCAAGCACGGATCCGATCAGGGGCAATGCTGCCCTATCCCCCCTCCTGGCGCTCGCAGCGCACCGACCCCGGCAGCGCGACGGTTGCCCTGCGGACCAACCAAGGCAGCTACGTGGGCTATCTCAATCTCACGCCGCGCCAGGGCACCGAGACGCTGGCCAACTGGCGCGCCTTCCGGATCGATCACAACCGCGAGGAGGGCGACCGCCACGAGAAGGAACTCGCCGCGGCTGGAGCGCTGCACTTCCGCGCCGGTAAGGGGAGCTGTGTGAAGGATTCCTACGTCGGAAGCACCGGAAGCTCCTACGTTGAGATCGCCTGCCTGATCGCAGCACCCCGGGGCAGCGTGGTGGCCGTCGGCGCCGCCCCGCCGTCCGCCTGGCCCGCCCAGGCGGCGGTGATCGAGCGGGCCATCGAGGGGATTGCGGCGTAGGGGTCGTACTCGCAGGGGTCGGCTCTGGCCCTGCTATGAATCCAAATGGTGGTTCTGCGCCCGGCCACTGACATTCTCGGTCTGGCTGTGGCAGTTTGGACACAGCAGCTCAAGATTCTCCAGCCGGTTGTCGAGACGGTCGCCGCCTCCTGGTGGAGAGCCAGAACTTCATCTTCCTAATGCGCTCATCGAACATATGTTCGCACGCGGGCCGGACATAACTCTTGGAGCACAGGCCAGAGCCCCATGTACGCGTGGCTATACTGGCCGTCGGCCACGGTCTGGTGCACTAGAAGATTGTGGATCGATTTACTGCGGGGTGGAGTAATCGGCAACTCGCCAGGTTCTGGCCCTGGAATTCAAGGTTCGAGCCCTTGCCCCGCAGCCTGATCGCCGGGCCAATCGGCGCCAGCTTCGTCGAGGCGACCGCCCCCTACTGGACCACGGCTATCCCGTGGAACCCGGTGTCGGCCAGGAGCCGCGGCGTGAGCCGGAGCGGCTGGGTGGACTCGAACCGGACCAGAGCGAACCCATCCACCAGCCTGGCCTGGCCGACCTGCCTCAGCCCAGCGAACTGACGCGGTACGCCGGCCGAGGGCGAGGGTGACGGGCACTTGACGTACCAGTCGCTCGACTGACGGGCCACCAGGACGTCGACCTCGCGGACGGCCGCGCCACCTCGCGGCACGGCGTGAAGGTCCGGCATGTAGACCGACAGCGGCAGGAGATTGCACGTATCCACGGCGAGGATCGCCCGGTCGGGCTGGCTTCCCAAAGCCGATGCCAGCCCGCGCCAGTTGGGACGCTCAAGCCGGCCATTCACCCCCACCGCCACGATGCACACGACGCCGATCGCGCAACAGGCCGCCGCCCCCGCCAGCCCGATCCAGCCGGAGCGCCGGGCGCCAAATCCGCCGGCCAGGACGAGCACGAGCGGCACCCACAGGGCCATCACATTTCGGGAGTCGAGCTGATCAAAGCCCACGACGATCAGGCCGGCCACGATGGCACCGCCGGCCAACGCCAGCGCACCCACGGCAGTGGCGCGGGCCCGCTCGACGCGATCGGCGCGCTTCACCAACAATCCCACCGCGACAATGGACAGAACCCCGAAGGCGACCATCAGCCATCCCCCCACGGGGGCCTCGGGCCCCAGAGCAAACGTCTGCGGGACCTGACCGAGCCTATGCCACAGCGAGATCTGGTTGATCCAGTTCGTTCCCGGCCCCAGGAAGATCAGCTGGCGCGCCAGGAGCACGACCAGGCCCAGGCAGCAGGCGAGCACCGCCTCGACGCCGAACCGCACCATCCGGACCGGCCGGTACCGGACAAATAGCCAGACCCCCTGCGGGAGGATCACCAGCGCGGCGTAGTAGTGGGTGAGCATGGCCAGCGAGGCCGCGACCGACCACGTGATCACCCACCCCTTCGTCGGCCGCTGGCGGACGTGCCCGAACGCCAGCAGCGCGACCGTGGTGAGCAGGACCATCAATGAATAGGACCGCGCCTCCTGCGAATACCAGACCAGCATCGGACTGGACGCCGCGAGCGCTGTCGCGATGAGTGCCGTGCGCCCCGAGAAATACTCCCGGGCGGCGAGGTAGACGACCGGGACCGTGGCCACGCCGACGAGCGCCGAGAGCGATCGGAGGGCCACCTCACCGAATCCGAAGAGGTGCGCCCACAGCCAGGCCAGGATGAAGTACAGCGGCGGGGAGGTCTCGGTGCTGGGAAGCAGCGAGAGCATCCGGGCAAACGAAAAATGGACCAGCCAGACGGTGTGGGCCTCGTCATACCAGTAGCTCTGGTGGCCCAGCCGCGTGAACCTTGCCACGGCTGCCAGCACGGTGAGGAGGCCCACGATCGCGGGCGTGGAAAGGCGTGCGGAACGCACCCAGCGAAGGGCCGCCATCTCAACCGCTGTATCGGCGGCCCCGGCGGGCTAGGAGCTACACCTTGGTCTAGGGGAACGAGGCAGACACGTCGGTCTGGTGGGCAGGCTGCGATGCGCGGTCTGCTGGGCGGCCCGCCGCGAGGCCGCGACGCGGTCAGGAGTCGCTGCTTGCCGGCGGGGTCCTGTGGCGATGGAACCCTAGAAAGCGCTCGACCTTGGCCACTTCACGCTCGGCCTCCTGCACCTCGTGCTCAGCGCGCGCCATGGGCGCCAACAGCGTGACGAGGTTGCGCATCGTGGCGGTGAGGCGGTCCACCGACTCGGTCAGCGGACCGACCGAGGTGGCCAGCTCGTCGATGGCCTCGATGTGCTGCTCGATCGAAGCGGCCATCCGGTGGACGGCGCCCGCGACCTCGCGGATCTCCCCCTCGGCCCCCTCCAGCGGCTTGGCAACGTCATTCTCCATCACACGCAGCGCCGACCGGAGCGGCCGCAGGGCGAAGCCGATGATGTCCGGACCCACAGCGGGAAGCATGACCGCAGGCCGCGCGGCTTGCAAGCGGCCCTCACGCAACCGCCCTCAGCGCGACAGCGTCCGCGAGGTCCCGAGCACCTTCCCACCCGCGCCCATGGCCTCGACCGCCACAAACCGCGGCCGTGCCCCCACCTCGATCGAGGTTTCGAACCCCCGCGAGCCGGCATCCCGGACCAGCACGTGGAGCGCTCCGGGATTCGAGCCGCCCAGGACCCGCCAGGCGACCACCTGGGTGGCGCCATTCCAGCTGGCGTACACGCGCAGCCTGCCGTGCGGCCGGTTGGCGACGGCCAGCGCGGGCCGCGTGTGCGGCCGGCCGATCCAGTCAAACCGGAAGGCACGGTAGGACAGCACTCCCAGGGCGAAGCTTCCGCTGAAGATCTGGCGGCCGCTGGGCGTGTACTCGGAGAAGTCGGGCGCCCGGCCCCAACCAACGAAGACGTTGTGATTGGGCAAGAGTTCGGCGTTGCCCGCCAGGTCGGCCAGCAGCGGCGGCTTGTGGGTGTAGCGGTGCACCAGGCGCACCGTCATGGTTTTGGTGTCGACCCGCAGCAGCTTGGCCGATGACTGAGGCTCCTCCTGCGGAGCGCTGGCGTCGTCGAACAGACTGAGGATGCCGCCGGGATGCATCCGGGCATCGTGCTGCCACTCAAACCTGGTCCCCGGCTGCATGGTGAAGTTAGAACGCTTTCCGCCCAATGTCCAGATCACCTTGCCGGTGGTGCGACTGATCTCGTAGATCGACCAGGTATTACGCGCCGAGACGAGAAGGTTCCGATCGGGAAGCTGCTGGATCGAGTTGATGTGGAAGTAGTCGAAGTAGCTCCTGGAGCTCTTGGGCACCGGCCAGTGGGAGGCGGTCAGTGGGACGTGGCCCAGCGCCTGCCATTGCCAGAGAACGTGGCCGGTCCCGATGTCCAGCTCCTCGATCACGCAGTCCAGGACCGTGGCGCTGCTCGGGCCGCCAAGACGGGTCAGGTTCATCTGCACGGGCACGTACTCATCCAGCAACGCCGTCCCCTGGGGCGTGATCTGGAACTCGTGAAGGTCCGCCTCGTGGCCGCCTCCGCCCCGCACCACGGCCAGCGTTCGGTACGAGCCGTCCATGATCACGTCGCGCCCAACACCGTAGATCGTCCCCCCGGCCACCACGAGCCGCCCGCGCCACCATGTGAGCACCGGACGACCCTTGTAGCTCTGAACCTGCAGGTTCATCGCCACCTGTCCCCCGGACAGGGGATGGAACCAGACGACCCTGCCCTGACCGGTGACGATCAGCGGGCCGGGCTGGCCGCCACCCACCGGGGTGAGCAGGATGTCCCCGGACGCATGGTCGGGATCAGCGGTCAGCCCAAGCCGGGGCGGGTGCAGACCAGGCGCGGAGTGAAAGCTCTGCGTCGAGCCGGACGATGATGACGCGGTAGCACCGCCCAGAAGCGCGGGCCGTCCGGCCGTCGCCTCGATCGCCATCAGCCCAAGGGCGGCGAGAAAGGCTCCGGAGAACCGCCTGATGGACGGGCCGCGCCTCAGATCGAGGCCAGGTCGGAGGAGGTGTCGGCCAGCTCGCTCGCCCGGTCCCCCACCTGGGCGCCTGACCTGATCAGCCGCTCTGCGGCCTGGAGATCATCCGAGCGGCCGACCGACAGCGCGGCCACCAGCCTGTCCTCGCTCAGATAGAAGATCGAGAACTCGCCGTCGTCGATCGATCCACGCACAAGCTCCTGGTCCCAGCTGCTGGCCGGCCCGATGTACTCGAGCGAAGCCCAGTTCGACAGGTCCGAGAAGAAGTAGGGGATCACGTCGTGAGACTGGTCGCGCCCCAGCATGTTCAGTGCCACCGTCTTCCCATGATTGAAGGCGACATCCCAATGCTCGATGCGAAGCCGGCGGCCGTGGATCACGCTGTCGTAATCAGCGATGTCACCGGCCGCGAATAGACCCGGCACCGCGGTCCGCAGGCATGAGTCGACCTCCACTCCGCCGCTCTCTGCGATCTGAAGGCCTGCAGCGCGAGCCAGTGTCACATCGGGCATGACCCCGGCCCCGATGACCACCGCATCGGCCTCCAGCTCCAGCCCGCTCTCTGTGATGACCTTCTGCACGCGGCCGTCCGCCCCCTCGAAGCGGGCCAGCGACTCTTCGCCGTGGATCTCCACCCCGTGCTCGCGCAGGCGGTCCTCAAAGAAACGCCCCGCCTGCTCGCCGAAGCCCCGGCTGAGCGCCACCGTCTCGAGCATGACCAGTGAGCAGGAGCTCCCCAGCTCGGTCAGAGAGGCCGCCACCTCGCATGCGATGTAGGAGCCCCCAATCAGCACCACGCGTTTGCCCGCCGCGTCGTCCCGGATGGCGTCACTGTTGCCCAGCGTGCGCAGGTAGTGAATCCCGCTCAGCTCGCAGCCGGGAACGTTCAGCCGGCGGACGTTGGCGCCCGTGGCCAGCAGGGCCTGCTCGAACCGGACCTCGTCGCCGCCCGAGAGCTTCAACCGGCGCTCGCTCGGCTCCAGCCCGGTCACGCTGACCCGGGTGAGCGCCTCAACCTGCTGCTCCTCATACCAGTCGGGCGGCCGGAACAGGGCCTCCTGGCGGGGCTTCTCGCCGCGCAGATAGTCCTTTGAGCAGTCGGGCCGGTTGTAGGGGAGGTCGGGCTCGCGGCCGATGAGGAGGATGGACCCGTCGGCCCCCTCCTCGCGCAGCCATCGCGCACAGTTCCCGCAGGCCAGACCGCCGCCGATCAGCGCGTAGTCGACGTGGCGTTCCATGCCTGCTTCGCGCCTGGCCGTTGCCTCGTCTACCCGCCGCGCGACGCCCGGGCGGGAACGGGAGCGAATTGGGGCGTGATCTCCGCCTCGAGCCCTGGGTCGAGGATCAGGAGAACCTGATCGCCGGCCTCGATCACCGAATCAGGCTGTGGGACGAAGCCCGTGCCGTCGCGAAGTACCGAGATGATCAGTGAGCCCACCGGCAGCGGGACATCGGCCACCTTGCTGCCCGCAGCCTGGGCACCCTCGCTCACCTCCACCTCGATGATCTCCAGGTGCTCCTCCTCGAGGGCCAGCAGCTGGACGAGACCGTATTCGGGGACCTCATGCTCGATCAGGCGAAGGATCAGATCCGTGGCGGACACCGCGGGCTGTATGCCAAGGAGCCGGAAGTGCTGAAGGTTACGCGGGTTGTTGACCCGGGCGACGATTCGCTGGCAGCCGTACTTCTCCTTGGCGACCTGGCAGATCAGGATGTTGTCCTCGTCATCGCCGGTCACGGCTATCACCAGGTCGGCGCGCTGGATGCCGGCGCGCTCCAGGACCCAGAGCTCGGTGGCGTCGCCGTACTGGGCGGCATGCTCGAGCTCCTCCGCCACCACGCGGTAGCGGGCGTGGTCGGACTCGATCACCGTCACCTCCTGGTCGCGGCCGATCAGCTCGCGGGCGAGGTTCCATCCCACCTTCCCGGCCCCGGCGATGATCACGTACACGCGGTCTTGCTCCTCCTCACCTGGCCAGCACCAGTTCCGAGGCTTGGTCTATCGCCTGCTGGGTGGGGCTCACCGTGTGCAGGCCCTGTTCGGCATACCAGGCGGCGCGGCCCGGATCGGCGACGCGCACCACCACTCGGGGCACGTGATAGCGCCGCTGGGCGATCTGGGCGATGACCAGATTCGTGTTGTCTCCGCTGGTGGCAGCCACAAACACGTCCGCACCTTCTATACCCGCCTCGACCAGCGCGTCGATCTCGAGCGCGGTGCCGACGGTGAACCTGCCGCCGGCGTCCTCCCAGGTGGTCGTCTGATCCTTGTCCAGCCGCTCGTGGGACAGCGGATCTGAGTCGAGCACCGAGACCTCATGCCCGGCGTCCAGTGCCTTTTTGGCCACCGCAGATCCGACGCGCCCAGAGCCCACGATCAGTATGAACATCCGAGTGTCAGCCTACCGGTTGGCGCATCTGGCCTGGCGCGGATGCCGGGCGAGAGCTAGGTGATGATGGGGATGATCAGGATGGCCACGATGTTGGCCACCTTGATCATTGGGTTGATGGCCGGGCCGGCGGTGTCCTTGTAGGGGTCACCCACCGTGTCACCGGTGACTGCGGCGGCGTGGGCTTCTGAGCCCTTGCCGCCGAACGCCCCGTCCTCGATCAGCTTCTTGGCGTTGTCCCAGGCCCCGCCGCCCGCCGTCATCGCGATGGCCAGGAACAGCCCGACGACGATCACGCCGATGAGAAGCCCGCCCAGGGCCTCGACACTGATCAGGCCCACGATCAACGTGATCACGATCGGGATCAGCGCCGGCAGGATCATTTCCCGCTGGGCGGCCCGGGTGACCAGCGCGACCGCCGTCCCGTACTCGGGCGTATCGGTGCCCTCCATGATCCCGGGCTTCTCCCGGAACTGGCGACGGACCTCCTCAACCACGGCGCCGCCCGCGCGCCCCACCGCCTCCATCGAGAGCGAGGCGAACAGATACACCATCAGACCGCCCACCAATAGCCCGATCAGCACGGGGGGATTGCCCAGCTGGAAGTTGGCCAGGACGTGGTGACCGGAGAGCTCACGCTGGAAGGCGTCGAACAGCACCAGGGCGGCCAGGGCAGCCGAGCCGATGGCATATCCCTTGGTGACCGCCTTGGTCGTATTTCCCACGGCATCCAGCGGGTCGGTCACGTTGCGGACATCCTCGGGCAGATCGGCCATCTCGGCGATCCCGCCGGCGTTGTCGGTAATGGGGCCAAAGGCGTCAAGGGCGACGATCAGGCCCATCAGGGACAGCTGCGCCATCACGGCGACCCCGATCCCGTAGATCCCCTGCGTGCCGCCGCCGGCCAGCTTCCACGATCCCAGGATGCCCATTGCGATCACGATGGCCGGAGCGGCCGTGGCCTGCATCCCGGAAGCCAGACCCTGGATGATGTTGGTGGCGTGGCCGGTGACCGACGCGCGAGCGGTCCGCTTGACCGGCCCGAAGCGGGTCGAGGTGTAGTAATCGGTGATCACGAACAGCAGCCCGGTGATCCCCAGTCCGATCAGGGCGCACAGATAGAACTTCCACCAGTGGGGGGCGCCGGCCGCCGCCTTCAGGCTGGGCAGGATGACCGCCCCCGCGCCGCCCTTGAGCGTGAGCCCTCGCATCATGAAATACGTCGCGGGAATGAAGACCAGCGCGGCCAGGACGGCCGAGACGACCATGCCCTGATAGAGGGCGCGCTCCACGTTGCCAGAGCGCGACCGGACGGCAAATGTCCCGACCAGCGAGGCGAGAATCGAGATCCCGCCCAGCACGAGCGGGTACAGGGCGACGTTGGTCGATTGGCGAAACAGCAGGACGCCCAGCAGCATGACGGCCACCGCCGTGACGGCATAGGTCTCAAACAGGTCGGCCGCCATGCCGGCGCAGTCGCCCACGTTGTCACCGACGTTGTCGGCGATCACCGCCGGGTTGCGCGGGTCATCCTCGGGGATTCCGGCCTCGATCTTGCCCACGAGATCGGCCCCGACATCGGCCGCCTTGGTGAAGATGCCTCCGCCCAGCCGGGCAAAGATCGAGATCAGCGACCCGCCGAAGCCGAGCCCAACCAGCGCGTCCACCGCCTCCCGCTGCGAATAGCCGGCGATCCAGGTCAGGACACCGTAGTAGCCGGCGACACCCATCAGGGCAAGGCCGACGACCAGAAGTCCGGTCACCGCGCCACCGCGGAAGGCGGTGGCCAGGGCCTTGGACACGCCACCGCGCGCCGACTCGGCCACGCGCGCGTTGGCCCGCACAGACACGTTCATGCCGATGTAGCCCGCGGCGGCCGAGAGGATGCCCCCGATGGCGAAGCCGATGGCCACCCGGATGTTCTGCAGGGGGATGAGCAGCACGAACACGACGACCCCCACCCCGGCGATGATGGTGTACTGGCGGTTCAGGTAGGCCCTGGCTCCTTCCTGGACGGCGGCGGAGATCGTCCGCATGCGCTCGTTCCCCGGCGACAGGGCTAGGAGAGCGCGGGAGGTCACGGCGCCATAAACGAGGGCGGCGGCGGCGCACACGAGCGCAATCCACACGCCATTGTGCGTCAGAAAGCTGGACAAGGAAGGGCCTCCGAAAGCTCTTTGGATCAACGGACGCCGAGCGGCGCCCAATAACGGCAAAAAGGCCGCCACCCGTCACAGAGGCGAGCGGGGCCCGGGATCAGGCGGCGATTTTAGCCGGAGCGGCGCTCCGAAGGCGTGCCGGCCTACTGGCCGGGCACCCAGAGCCGGCCGCTGCGCTGGGCCGGGCCGGGCTCCCCCGGCTTGGCCGGCGGAGGGGGAGGCTCCGTGGCCCCCCCACCTCCTGGAGGCGGAGATCCGCCGGCGCCGCCTTCTCCGGCCGGCGGGGCTTGACCACCGATCCTGACATAGGCCATCTGGAGCTGGGAGAGGGCGTCCCGGATCTGAGACAGATGCTCAGGAGAGATCTGCTCCACCAGCGGGAGCAGAGCACGCACCGCCTCGATGGCCACCCGGACCTGGTCCGGATCCTGTTCGTCCTCCGTTCCGGGCGCGAGGCCCGTCCGGCGCATGCCCAGGTTGATGATCGTGACCACCTCTTCGATCAGGATCTGCTCCACCCGGACCTGCTTGAGCTGCTGCTCGTAGGCCTCGCGCAGCTGCTCCTCGGTCGGCTCGGCCACCCGCTCTACCTCCTCTGCGCCTCGAGGGCCGGCGCGTAGGTCTCCCGGGTCTCGGCCACGATCGCACCATATACGCTCGGGCAGACTCATTCCGCCCTGAAGCATCTGCCGCTGGCGCTGCGCCCCGTTGGCACCGGGCAGCGAGATGTCGTGGCCGAGCTCGGCCCGCACGGGCTCGGTCCAGCTCAGCAGCCGGTCGAGCGCCGAGGCGGCGGGATATGTGTCTCCCTGCACCAGGTCAATCAGCTGCCCATCCAGGCCGTACCGGATGGCCCGCCAGAAGTTCTCCTCGATCATCCGCCCCGGCAGGTCGGCGCGGGGAACTCCCTCGTCCACCTCCCGAGCGGCCTGAGCCACACAGGCCACGATCAGGGCGGCCAGGCCCTCGGATTCCTGGGCGCTGATCTGGCAGTCACAGATCCGTACCTCGACCGTGCCGAACGCCGGATGGGGCCGGATCGACCACCACACCTGGGTGTACTCAACGATCGAGCCGGTGCGCTCGAGAAACTTCACGTACTCGGTGAAGGCGTCCCAGCTGCCGAACGGCTCTGGCACCCCGCAGCGGGGGAAGCTCTTGGTGAAGATCTGGCTCCGGGCGCTGGCCAGACCGGAGTCGCGCCCGTCCAGAAAGGGTGAGCTGGCCGAGATGGCCAGCAGGAGGGGCAGGACCGGCCGCAGGCGATCGCACACCTGGACGGCGCGATCAGGCCCACGGATGCCGACGTGGACGTGGAGCGAGAACGTGTTGTTCCGCCAGGCCACGTACTTGAGGCCATCCTCGACCCGGCGGTAGTGGTCGGTGTCGATGATCTTCTGCTCCCGGTAATCGGACCAGGGGTGCGTTCCGGTGGCGGCCAGACCGATCCCCAGCCCGGCGGCGAGCTCGAACAATTGGCGGCGGTGATCACGCTGGGTGGCGATGGCCGCGGCCAGGTCCGCCCCCCGACCGGAACGAATCTCTATCTCCGAGGAGATCAGCTCGCCAGAGATCGACTCGGCCAGTGCCGGGACGCTCTGGGCGGCGCTCCGCATCCGCTCAAAGGCGGGCGTGAGGCCCAGCTCGGGATCGAGGAGGGCGAACTCCTCCTCGAGTCCCACGGTGAGGTCGGTGGCGGTTTCGAATGCCGCCCGGGCTTCTTCGGAGTCGAGAACCACGTGTCTCGGTGCTCGAGGCTGATCAGGTCAGATAGAAGTAGAGGGCGTACAGCAGGTCGACAGCGGGGCTCGAGGTGTGCACCGTGACCTCGGGCGGCACGTGGAGAAGCGCCTCGGAATAGTTGAAGATGATCTTCACGCCCGCTTCCACCAGCTCGTCGGCCAGCTCCTGGGCCGATGCCGAGGGAACGGCGAGCACGGCAACGACGATGTCCTCGTCCTCCACCACTTGGCGCAGGTCGGAGTTGTGGCGGACGGGCAGGTTCCCGATCTCCGTGCCGACGCGCTCCTCATCGATGTCGAATATGGCCACCACGCGGAATCCGTGGTCGGCGAAGATGTCCGATGTGGCGATGGCCGTGCCCAGATGGCCCGCGCCGAACAGCGCGATGTTGTGCTGCCCAGAGGTGCGCAGGATCTTGCGAATCTGGTTGACGAGCGAGTCGACGTTGTAACCCACTCCGCGCTTGCCGAACTTCCCAAAGCCCGACAGGTCGCGGCGTATCTGGGTGGAGTTGACATGCGTGTAATCGGCCAGCTCTTGGGATGAGATCGTGTCCTTGCCCATCTTCCGGGCCTGGGTCAGCACCTGGAGGTAGCGCGACAGGCGGGCGGCCACCCCCAATGAGAGCTTCTCGCCTGGTTTCTCTGCGCCCGCGGCCTCGGCGGAAAGCGAGCGCTCACGTCCCGCCGTATAGCTCATCCAGTTCCCACAATACCGAGCCTCCGCTCCAGCTCGGCCTCCTCGACGAACAGCTCGAACGCCTCCTCCCCGTCGATGGCCACCACCGGAATGCGTTCCAGGTAGGCGGCGTGCAGGCGCTGGTCGCTCTCAATGTCCCGCTCCCGCAGCAGAAAGGCCGCCGGGTGCCGGCGCCCGACCGCGAGGAGCACATCGCGGGCCTGATCGCACAGACAACAGCCCTCCCGCGTGTACAGAACCACGTCCCTCATCTTCCGTCTCCTCTTCAGGCCGCCGGTCGAATCGCCCCGGAGGGGTACACGTCCAGGCTCAGATATTCCGGGAACTGGAGGGGCCGGGAGAACCTGGCGGCGCTGGCGATCATCGCGGCATTGTCGGTGCAGAGCAGGGGCGGTGGCACGTCGAGCTCGACCCCCAGCCCGGCCACGGCGGCACGCAGCGGACCGTTGGCGGCCACCCCCCCACCCAGAGCCAGCCGGTTCAGACCGCTCTGGCGCAGGCCCCGCCTGACCCGAATGACCAGGGACTCGACGATGGCCCGCTGGTAGGAGGCGGCAAGATCTGCCCGGCGCCGCTCGGCCTCAACTTCTCCCAGCGCCCGGACCTTGTACAGGAGTGCGGTCTTCAGGCCGGCAAATGAGAAATCCAGGCCCGGCACCCGAGCCGCCGTGGGGAACTCGAAGGCCTGAGGATCTCCCTCCCGGGCCAGGCGCTCCAGCGCCGGCCCGCCGGGGTAGCCCAATCCGAGCAGCCGGGCTCCCTTGTCGAAGGCCTCTCCGGCCGCGTCATCCAGTGTCTCGCCGAGAACGTCGAATCCCCGTCCCTGGTCGCGCACGTACGCCAGAAATGTGTGACCCCCCGAAGCAATCAGGCTGACAAAGGGGGGGTGAAAGGGGTCGGGCGCGATGAAGCTCGCCGCCACGTGACCGTGGAGGTGGTCGACCGGGACCAGTGGGGTGCGATGGACTGCGGCGAGGCCCTTGGCCGTGGCGACGCCCACCAGCAGCGCTCCGATCAGCCCGGGACCCTGGGTGACGGCGATCAGCTCGGCCTGCTCGAGGGTGATGCCGGCTTGAGCCAGAGCATCGTCCACCACGGCCCCGACATTGGTCAGATGCTGCCGCGAGGCGATCTCCGGGACGACACCGCCGTAGCGGTCGTGGACGCCCTGGGAGGAGATGACGTTGGACAGGATCTCCCCGTCCGGGGTGAGGACCGCGGCACAGGTGTCGTCGCAGCTGGTTTCCAGAGCCAGGATCATCACGACGCCGTCTGTTGGAGCTTCTTCTCGGCGGTCCGCCACATGATCAGGGCATCCTCACCCGTGTCGTGGTAGTAGCGGGGCCGCGTCCCGGCGGCCCGGAATCCGAACCGCTCGTACAGGGTGATGGCGCTCGTGTTGGAGGGACGCACCTCCAGGGTGAAAGGCTCCTCGGCGCCCGCCTGCTCGATCATGGCCTCGAGCAGCGCGCTGCCGATGCCCCGGCGGCGGAGCGGGGGATCCACGGCCACGTTCATGACGTGCCACACGTCCGCGTAGCGCGAGCACACCACGTATCCGGTGAGGTCCCGCGCTCGGCGACGCTCGGGCACAAGAGCGCCCAGGGCGATCGTGGACGGCTTTGAGAATTCGAGGACGAACATGGCGGGCGACCAGGGTGTCGAGAACGCCCGCCGCTCGATGGCGATCACGTACGGCAGATCGCTGAAGTGCAGGGCCCGGATGGTGATGGGATCAGCGGGGCTGGGCATCGGGGGGTCGCCGGTAGTCGGGAGCAAGACGATCCAGGGGAATCACGGGCTGCTGACGCGCCAGTTCGATGTGGCGCGCCGCCGTCACCCGGTGAAGCTCGGAGGCATCGTGCGGAACACACACCCCCGGTCGGTCCACAACCTCCCTGAATGCTAGCGCTCCGTTCCCGATGGCCAACACCCCTCCTCCAGCATGTTCGAGCGCCCGGGCCAGCCTCTCGGGGGCCATGGCCTGGGGGCTGAGCAACTGCTCGGCCGGGACACCGCTCTCGTCTGCGCGCCAGATGGCCGCGAAGACCTCCCCCCGCCTGGCGTCCAGGACGGCGGCCACTGCCGACGGCCTCTCCGGGGCATCGCGGGCGTTCAGGGCGAGTGCCTGAAGCGTGGAGACGGCCACCACGGGAATGTCCGCGCCCCGAGCCAGCGCCCTGGCCGTGGCGATCCCCACCCTCAGCCCGGTAAACGTGCCTGGCCCGACCCCGACGGCGAGCCGGTCAAGCGATTCCCAATCGACCTCGGCCCGGTCCAGGAGTTCTGTAATCAGGGGCAGAAGCCGGGTGGCGTGGCGCGGGCGCTCTTCCGGGCCGGGGTCGTCGCGCACCTCCACCGTGTTCCCGTTGCCCAGGGCTACGGTGGTGGCGGGGGTGGCCGTGTCGAAGGCCAGGATGTTCACTCGCTGCTGCCACTCCCCGGCCCGGGGCCCAGGTCGATGGCGATCCTGCGCTCGTCGCCCCCCGCGTGCTGAATCTGGACCCGAGCGGCAAGGTGGCCCAGGGCTGTCACCTCCTCATCCTGGCCCGGCCATTCCACAAAGGCGATGGTGTCGGGCTGGATGTAATCGGCCAGCAGGTCCGGATCCTCTCCGCGGAGGTCGCGGATCCGGTACAGGTCAATGTGAGCTACCGGGACGCGAGCGGCGTACCGGTGCCCGATCGTGAAGGTCGGGCTGCGCACCTGCGCCTCCACGCCGAGCGCGCGGCAGGCGCCGCGGACGAACGTGGTCTTGCCCGCGCCCAACTCCCCCTCGATCAGGACGATCTGGCCTGCCCCGAGGCGTCCAGCCAGGTCGGCGCCCAGCGCCTCGGTCTCCTGCGGGGTGTGCGAAACCTGCACCCAGGCCATCATCGACGGCCACTGTATTCGGTACCGTCATCCCGACCATGAGGGATTCCGGAGCACCCCCAGCACAGGGCGGGCTGGCGGCTCTGTACCGGCGCCAAGCGACCCGACTGACCGCTCTCGGGGGCTCGGATACCGCTAAGGCGGCCGGACTGGCCGGGGCGATGATCGCCAACAACGTGATCGCCCTGGCCGCGACGTTCGTCTTCGCCCGGCTGGTCAACGACTACGGTGCGCTGGCCGCGCTGGTCAGCTACCTGCTCATCCTTAGCGTGGCCGGACAGGCGATGCAGGTGGCCACCGCCCGCGAGGGCGTGCTGGGGCACCTGGGAGTGGGCGAGGACCTGATCGCCACGGTGAAGAAGTGGTCCTGGACGATGCTCGCGGTGACGCTGGTGCTGACCGTCGTCTCGATCCTCCTGCGTCATCCCATCGCCAGCCTGGTGGGGGGCCACACGATCCCGGTCTGGGGCGCGGCGGCCGGTCTGCCCGCCGGCGCCATGTACCTCCAGCTCTCCCTGCTGCGCGGCGCGCTCCAGGGCATCGGTGACTACCGCAGCGTGGGAGTGAGCCTGATCGCCGAGCAGGGCAGCCGACTGCTCATCGGGGCGCTCCTGGCCGCCGCGGGGCTGTCGGTTACCGGGGCGTATCTGGGGTCGCTGGCGTCCTTCATCGCGATGTCTCTCTACTGCGGCTGGGCACTGCGGCGGCGGATCCCCGCCCCGTCCGAGACTGACCCTGAGGGCGGTGCGGCTCGGGCGATCCTGGGACTGTGGAGGCACGTCCGGGGAGCCTGGGCCCCGATCGCCGGGTTGATCGTCATCGCCGTGCTCCAGAACATCGACGTGATCGCCGCCAAGCACCGGTTCGCGAATGTCAACGTGGCCAGCTCATACGCCGCCAGCGCTGTCGCTGCCAAGGTCCTCGTGTGGGTGGCCATGGGAGCGGGCTTCTATCTCGTTCCCGAGGTCTCGCGCCGACGCGCAGAGGGCAGGGACACCCGAATCATCCTGGTTCGCGCCCTATCCATCGTTGGCGTGTGTGCCGTGCCCGTGCTGGCCATCTACGCGCTGGCCGCGCATCCCCTGATTGAGATCGCGTTCGGAGCCAAGCGCACGCTGGCCACCGACGCGCTGCTCCCTCTGGGCGCGGCGTTTGCCGTGCTTGCCTGCACCTATCTGGCCGTCCAGTACATGCTGGCCCTGAAGCGCACGCGCTTCCTGCTGGTCCTGGGCGTGGTGGCGGCGGCCGAGCCCGTGCTTCTGCTCCAGGCCTCGCGCCGGCCAGTGGGCTTTGCTGTCGTCGTGCTCGCCGTCCAGGCGGTCGGTGCGCTCCTGGCCTTCGTCCTGGCCCTGCGGCGCGAGCACCCGCCGGCCAGCGATGTCGCCACCAGCCGCGACCTGCCCATGGGACGAAGCTGGCCTAAAACAGCCCGAGCTGAGGCGCTGGCTCCGGCGGACCGCCGCTCCTGACCGCGTCGCCCGTAACGGCACCGGCCAGATCCGCTTCAAGCTCGAGCTCGGCCAGGTCAGGCAGATCGTCCTCCTCGGGCTGAGGCTGGGCCGGTGGGCCGAGGGCCAGCAGCTCAGGGATGCGGTGAAAATCGGTGCGAAGCGTTTCCAGCATGGATGGCGTGTAGAGCGCAGCCGCTGGGTGGTACAGCGGGTAGAGCCGGACCGATCGCGAGCCGATCACCCTGATCTCCTCCTGGCCGTGCAGTCGAGAGATGCCCGTCGTGTCCCCCCGCAGCAGTTTGGTGGAGAAGTTGCCCAGCGTGCAGATCACGCTCGGTTCGATCAGCCTGACCTGCTCAAACAGGTAGCCCTGGCAGGACTCGATCTCGCGGGGCTGGGGATCGCGGTTATCCGGAGGCCGGCAGCGCAGCACGTTCCCGATCCACACGTCCTTGCGATCCAGGCCGATCTCCTCGAGCAGCTGGTCGAGCAGCTTGCCCGCGGCGCCCACGAAGGGGAGCCCCAGCCGGTCCTCGCTGGCCCCGGGCGCCTCCCCGATGAACATCAGCTCGGCGTCGGCGTTACCAGCCCCGAACACCGCCTGGGTTCGCGTGTGGTGGAGCGGGCACTGGGTGCAGCTGCGCACCTGGGCGTAGAGAGCCTTGAGGTGCGCGCGGCGTTCGGCGGCCGTGCTCATGGCAGGTGCCCGTCACCTCTCATCCGCACCGATGGTAAAGGCGAAAGCGGACATGGGAGCCCGCATTTGCCGCAGTTTGGCGGTGTTTGGGCCTGGTCGCGCGGGGGCGCGCCTCGCCGCGTCCGTGGTTTGACAAAGCGCGTGCGGCGCGCGGCGCTGGGTGGCGCTGTGGTCGTCATAGGCCCATGGCGCTACAGGACGCCGGGGCGGGCGGGAGCTTTGTGAAGTTATCGTCGCGCGAGGCGGGGGCAGCCCGGCGCGGGGAGGCCGCGAAGCGCAGCCGGCCCCCCGCCCCCGTGTCTTGTGTCGCTTTGAGTGGATACCGCGGCGCTGGCGCTGAAAGTGAATGGCGATTCAGTCAAGACAGGGTTGACTGAATCGCCATTCACGTCGCCAAACCGGGCTACGCCAGCGCTCGTCCCGGTGGGGGAGACCCAAATCCCGTGTCCACACAAAGCGAGACATGCCCCCGTGTGCCAAGGCTCACACACGGGCCCGGCTTATGAGCGGATCCCCAGGGGTATCATGCCGGGAGGCCATCACCGGTATGGGATGGACCTCTTGGAAACATCTTCTTCGCTCACTGGCCGACCGGTATCTCACTTGCGGGAACTGGAACGGGATTCCTCCCTCTCTCCCCCTGCCGCCATGCGGATTGCTGTCGTGGGCCCCGGACGGTTGGGCCACGCGCTCGTCCGCGCCCTTGACGAGGCGGGCCGCTTCGACGTCCTGGGCCCGATGGGCCGCGGAGCGGATGGGCACGAGGCCGACGCAGTCCTGCTCTGCGTCCCGGACCACGAGATAGCGGCCGCGGCACCCTGCCTAGCGCCGGGACGGCTGGTCGGGTCACTGCTCGGGGGCGACTGGACTTGAGGAGCTGGCCCCCCACGAGGCGTTCTCGCTGCACCCGCTCATGACGGTCACCGGGAGGATCGGTCGGCTTCAGCGGGGCCGGCGCCGCCGTGGACGGGAGCACGCCCCGGGCGCTGGCCTTCTCGGAGGAGCTGGCGCGCACTCTGGGCCTGCGGCCCGTTCAAGTGGCCCCGGAAGATCGTGCGCTGTATCACGCCGCCGCGTCAATGGCCTCCAACTTCCTGGTCACGCTCGAGGCGGCCGCCGAGCGCCTGGCCGCCCGCACCGGCATCGAGCGAGCGCTTCTGGCTCCGCTCGTTCGCGCCTCAGTGGAGAACTGGGCAGCGGTGGGGGCCGAGCGCGCTCTCACCGGGCCGGTAGTCCGAGGCGACGAGGACACCGTGCGCCGCCAGCGGGACGCGGTAGCCGAACGGGCGCCCGACGTGCTGGAACTGTTCGACGCCCTGGTCCAGGCCACTCGGGTCCTGGCCGGGCGCGAGGTGGAGCCGGTATGAGGACCGTCCGCACGATCGCTGAGTTGCGCTCAGGCCTGGCTGAGCGGCGAGGGGCGGGAGCCACCGTCGGGCTCGTCCCCACCATGGGCGGCTTTCACGCCGGGCACCTGTCCCTGACCGATCGAGCCCGCTCGGAGTGCGACGTGGTCGTCGTGTCGCTGTTCGTGAACCCGACTCAGTTCGACGACCCCCGTGACCTCGAGAGCTACCCCCGTAACGAGCAGCATGACGCGGAGCTGGCCGCCCAGCACGGGGCGGACTTCCTCTTTGCCCCGTCAGCCCACGAGGTATACCCCGACGGTCTTTCCACGACGGTCTCAGTGCGTGGAATCACCGAGCGTCTCGAGGGAGCCCACCGCGGCGCGAGGCATTTCGACGGAGTGGCCACGGTCGTGTCCAAGCTGTTCAACATCGTGGCTCCCGACGTGGCGTACTTCGGTCAGAAGGACGCTCAGCAGGCGCTCGTGGTACGCAGGATCGTGCGCGATCTGCACCTTCCAATTCGGATCGCCGTCTGCCCCACCGTGCGGGAGGACAACGGTTTGGCCATGTCCAGCCGCAACGTCCGGTTGAGCGAGGATGAGCGGGCGCGGGCCGCCGCCCTTCACGGCGCTCTGTGCGCAGTACGCGAAGCTCTCGAGCAGGGCGCCGATCCCCAGAGCGCCCGGCAGCCCGGGCTCGAGATCCTGGCGAGGGCCGGGGTCGAGGTCGACTACCTGGAGGTGGTCTCCCCGGACACACTCGAGCCGGCCCACGCGGCGGCTGAGGAACTGCTGGCGGTCGTGGCCGGGCGAGTCGGGACCACCCGCCTGATCGACAACTTGATGATCGAGCCCGTGCCCCGCGCGGCCGATCGGACCGCAGGCAAGACACGTGATGACAACGAGCTCCAACCGGTTGCGGCTGGAGCGGCTGAGAACGGGAGCAGCTGAATGCAGCGAACCATGCTGAAGTCAAAGATTCACCGGGCCACGGTGACCGATTGTGATCTCCATTACGTCGGCTCGATCACCGTGGACCGCGAGCTGCTGGAGGCCGCGGACATCCGCGAGTTCGAGCAGGTTGCGGTCGTCGACGTCGACAACGGCGCCCGGTTTGAGACGTACACGATCGCGGGCGGCCCCGGGGAAATGAAGCTGAACGGTGCGGCCGCTCGGCTGGTTCACCGCGGGGACACCATCATCGTCATTTCCTACGGCGTCTACGACCCGGACGAGCTGGAGAACTACTCCCCGCGCGTCGTCCACGTGGGCGCGGACAACCAGATCCTGGCCGCCGATGACCAGGTCAGCACCCTATTGACCGACCCGGCGCTGGAAGGCGCCGTTGCCTGAGGAGCATCCATGTCTGCCACGCCTCATACCCCAGTCCCCCAGTCCCTGCAGGACCCGGCGCCCATGACGCTGCCCCGGCTGGCCGAGAAGAAACGGGGCGGCGAGCCAATCGTGATGGTCACCGCTTACGACTATCCCTCCGCACAGGTGGCTCAGGCGGCCGGGGTGGACATGGTGCTGGTGGGGGACTCCGGCGCCATGACCGTTCTGGGCTACCCCTCGACGGTGCCCGTGTCGCTCGAGGAGATGCTCATGCTGGCCGCGGCCGCCCGGCGCGGGCTCGACACGCCGCTGCTGGTGGGCGATCTGCCCTTCGGCTCTTATGAGGCGTCCGACGAGCAGGCGGTGGCCACCGCGCAGCGCTTCATCAAGGAGGCCGGATGTGATGCGGTCAAGCTGGAGCGGGGAGGCACGAGCGCCCAGCGGGCTCGGGCCATCGTGCAAGCCGGCATTCCCGTGATGGGACACGTCGGACTCACCCCCCAGACCGCGACCTCCCTGGGTGGCTACCGGGCCCAGGCCCGGACCTCGGATCGGGCGCTCACGGTGGCGACCGACGCGCTGGCCCTGCAGGAGGCGGGCTGCTTCTCGATCGTCTTCGAGGCGATTCCCGCTGCCGTATCCGCCGAGCTGATGACCCGCATGGAGATTCCGGTGATCGGGATCGGGGCCGGTCCGGACACGGACGGACAGGTACTCGTCTTCCATGACCTGCTGGGCATCTACGACGGCCACGCCGCCCGCTTCGCCAAGCGCTACCACGACCTCCGCGGTGAGATGGTCACGGCGGTCGCGCAGTACGCCAGCGAG
This sequence comes from uncultured Solirubrobacterales bacterium, assembly GCA_963838865.1. Classification (GTDB taxonomy): domain Bacteria; phylum Actinomycetota; class Thermoleophilia; order Solirubrobacterales; family Solirubrobacteraceae; genus Palsa-465. The sequence continues at coordinate 775,423 of CAWISN010000001.1, forward strand.
GTTCGGGGCCACGAGTTCCCCGCACCGGAGCACACCTACTCCATCGATCAATTCGAGCTGGACGACTTCCGGGAGGCCCTGACGGGCCTGTAGGCATCGCCTCTGGCTCCGGGTCGCGCCCCGGCGCCGCGCTGCGGCAACATTGCAGCTTCGATGAGGAGCCTGATCAGCCGCCGCCTCGTCCCGGCCGCCGTGCTGGGGTTGTGTGCCGCCCTGGCCGGATGCGGGTCCAGCCATTCCGCCTCGATTCCCGGCGTCAGTTCCGGGGCGGTCACCCTCGGCTCCCATCAACCGCTCACCGGGCCGGCGGCGCCCGGCTACCGCGAGATCTCCGCCGCCTCCCAGGCCTTCTTCGATTACGTCAATGCCCACGGCGGCGTGTACGGCCGCTCAATCCACCTGATGACGCTGAACGACGCCTATGACCCCACCAACACCGCCCAGGTGGTCAACCAGCTCGTCACCTACGACAGCGTGTTCGCCATCTTCGAGGGTCTGGGCACGAGCACCCACCGGAAGGTGGTCTCGTTCCTGAACGACAACGCCATCCCGGATCTGTTTGTGGCCTCGGGCTGTCCTTGCTGGAACGAGTCGGGCGTCAACCCATACACGTACGGTTGGCCGCCCAGCGCGCTGGTGGAAGGCAAGCTGCTGGGCTGGTACGCGGCCCACCACTTCCGCGGTCAGAGGGTGGGGGTGCTCTTCCAGGACGATCTGGCCGGTCGGGCGGGCCTGGCCGGCGTCAAGCAGGAGCTGCCGGAATCAGCCGTGGTTGCGGAGCAGACCTATCAGCCGTCGGCCACCACGCTGCAGCCCCAGGTGCAGGCGCTCCGCGCGGCCCGGGTGAGCGTCCTGGTCGATTTCACCCTCCCCGCCTACACCGCCATCGAGCAGCTGACGGCGCTGAGGCTCGGCTTTCGACCTCATCTGCTCGTGTCGAGCAGCGGCAGCGATCCCATCACCGTCTCGCGGCTGCTCAAGACCTTCTCGGGTGGGGAGATCATCGGCGGCTGGCCGCTGAACGGGGCGATCACTGATTCCTACCTCCCCTCCCCCAGCGACTCGACCAACCCCTGGGTCCGCCTGTTCAGAAGCATCAACGCGACGTATGACCCGCAGACCCCATTCGATGGCAACGTGGAATACGGAATGGCCAGTGCGTACACATTCGTCCAGGCCCTGCGGGCGGCTGGGCCGAGCCTTACGCGCCGTGGCCTGATCCGGGCCATCGACCGCCACGGCGCATCCTGGCTGGGTCCAGGCCTGGTGCCTTTCCAGTACTCGCGGACCAACCACGCGGGGTTCCGCGGGGCCCAGCTCGGCCAGATTCAGAACGGCCAGCTGGTGCTGTTCGGCCAGCCGCTGACCACAACCGAGCGGCCCGGGGCACCCATCACGGTCTATGGCCGAGGCGAGGCGGTCCCGCCCAGCAACGGGATCCCGTGAGGGCCGGGCGGCTCAGCCGTATTCGATCGCGGACGGCTCAGGCGTATTCGATCTTGCGCAGGACCCGGGCCGGTGCTCCCGCCACGACCGAGAACGCGGGGATGTCCGCGGTGACGACGGAGTTGGCCCCGATCACGCATCGCTCGCCCACGGTCACCCCGCTCGTTATGACCACGTGGGCCCCGCACCACACGTTGTCTCCCACCCGGGTCGGGCCCTTGCTGGTGAAGCCCTGCCAGGGCACCGGGGTGTGGGGATCATCGAAGCGGTGTGCGGCATCGCTGACAAAGCAGCCGTTGGCCAGCATGCAGTGGTCGCCGATCTCCACCAACTCGCTGGAGGCCACCATCACGGCCTGATTGAGGAACGTGCCCGAGCCGATCCTGATCCGGGCCGAGCCGGGGGCGGTCAGCCACACATTGGGCTCAAGCAGCGTGTTTGCCCCCACCTCAAGCCGGCCCTCCTGGAAGGCGGCCAGGACATTTCCGTGCACCGGCCAGCGCACGAAGGCCTGCCGGCGCATGAACTCGCGGTGGATCCGGACCCGGTTCCAGGGCAGAGAGTTGGCCTCGTACCACACCCACTTCTGAAACCAGAGCCGGAGCGCGGCCAGCTCAAGCCCTCGCGGGTCCGGCGGGGTCACGCCACCGCGGTCTGCGGCCGCCGCGTTCGGGGCGCGGGCCGCCGGCGCCGGCGGGCCTTGGCCGGAAGCAGCTCAGCCAGGAACCCCCCGGTATACGAGCCCTCAACGGCAGCCACATCCTCCGGAGTCCCGGTGGCGATCAGGCGTCCGCCTTCCTCGCCGCCCTCGGGCCCCAGGTCGATGATCCGGTCGGCCACCTTGATCACGTCCAGGTTGTGCTCGATCACCACGACCGAGTTCCCGGCGTCGACCAGGCGCTGAAGCACCTCCAGCAGGCGCTGGATATCGGCGAAGTGAAGGCCCGTGGTGGGCTCGTCCAGGATGTACAGCGTGCGCCCGGTGGCCACCTTGCACAGCTCCGCGGCCAGCTTGACTCGCTGAGCCTCGCCCCCGGACAGCGTGGTGGCGGGCTGACCGAGCCGCATGTAGCCCAGACCGACATCGTTCAGCGTCTGGATCCGCCGCCGGATCTTCGGGATGTGGGCGAAGAACTCGAGCGCATCCTCGACCGGCATCTCGAGCACATCGGAGATCGTCTTGCCCTTGAAGCGGACCTCCAGCGTCTCCCGGTTGTAGCGCTTGCCGTGGCACTGCTCGCAGGGGACGTAGACGTCGGGGAGGAAGTGCATCTCAATCTTGATCTGGCCATCCCCGCGGCACACCTCACAGCGACCGCCCTTGACGTTGAAGGAGAACCGTCCCGGCCGGTAGCCCCGAGCCCGGGCCTCCTGGGTCTTTGAGAACAGCTCCCGGATCTGGTCAAAGAGGCCGATGTAGGTGGCCGGATTGGACCGGGGCGTGCGCCCGATCGGCGACTGGTCCACCGAGATGATCTTGTCCAGCTGGTCCAGGCCGGTGATGCGGCGATGGGATCCCGCTCGACCACCCGCTGCGCGGGCGGTGCCCCGGGTCCGGTGTAGGCGATTGCCCAGCGCCTTGTAGATCACGTCGTTGACCAGCGTGGACTTGCCCGACCCCGAAACGCCGGTGACGCAGCACATCACCCCCAGGGGCAGCTTGACCGTGATCCCCTGCAGGTTGTGTTCAGAGGCACCCTCCACCACCACGTAGCCGCTGGGCCGGCGACGGCGGGCCGGGACCTCGATGACTCGCGTTCCGGCCAGGAACTGTCCGGTGAGCGAGTCCGGCACGGCGGCGAGCTCCTCGGCGGTGCCCTGCGCCACGACGTAGCCGCCGTGCTCGCCGGCGCCCGGGCCCATGTCCACCAGGTGGTCAGCGGCGCGCATCGTGCCCTCGTCATGCTCCACCACGAGGACGGTGTTTCCCAGGTCGCGCAGCCGCTCGAGCGTGACGATGAGCTTGGCGTTGTCGCGCTGGTGCAGACCGATCGACGGCTCGTCCAGGATGTACAGGACACCCACCAGCGAGGATCCGATCTGCGTGGCCAGGCGGATCCGCTGAGCCTCCCCGCCGGACAGGGTGGCCGTGGCCCGGTCCATGGACAGGTAGCCCACCCCGACGTTGTCCAGGAAATGCAGCCTCTCCTGGATCTCCCTCAGCACCAGACGGGCGATCCGCCGGTCGTGATCGGACATCGAGTCCTCAAGGGATGACACCCACTGCAGAGCGCGCCGGGCCGACAGGCCGGTGAACTCATGGATGGGTGTGCGCCCCACCAGCACAGCGCGCGACTCGGGGCGCAGTCGCGCCCCCTTGCACTCCGGACACGGTCGAAGCGTCATGTACTCCTCGATCTTCTCCCGGGTGAACTCGGAGTCTGTGTCCCGGTAGCGGCGCTCCAGGTTGGGGATGATCCCCTCAAACGTGGTGGCGTAGGACCGCCGGCGGCCAAAGCGATTGCGGTAGGAGACCTGAACCCGGTCACCGTTGGTCCCGTGCAGGAAGAAGTCCCGCGAGGTCTCCGGGAGGTCCTCCCACGGCGTGTCCAGGTCGATCCGGTAGCGCTCGGAGATGGCCTGGATGAGCTGGTCGTAATACTCCGACGCGCTGGCTGCCCAGGGAGCGAGCGCACCCTCCCCCACCGACAGCGTGGGGTCGGGCACCACCAGCTCGGGGTCGATCTCCATCTGCGAGCCCAGACCGGTGCAGCGGGGACAGGCTCCGTGGGGCGAGTTGAAGCTGAAGATCCGCGGCTCGAGCTCGACCAGGCTCGGGCCGTGCACGGGACACGCGAACTTCTCGCTGAAGGTCAGCGTGCGCTCCTCGGCTCCCTCGGCATCGACCAGCTCGATCTCCACCAGGCCGTCGGCCAGCGCCACCGCGGTTTCGATCGAATCGGCCAGCCGCTTGCGGACCTCGGCCTTCATGACCAGCCGGTCCACCACCACGGCGATGTCGTGCTTGAACTTCTTGTCCAGCACGATTTCCTCGTCGAGCCGGCGGAGCTCGCCGTCCACCTTGACCCGCGTGAACCCCTCGGCCCGCAATTCCTCAAGCTGCTTTCCGTATTCCCCCTTGCGGCCCCGGACCAGCGGAGCCAGCACCATGAACCGGATCCCCTCGGGCAGCTCCATGACCTGGTCGATGATCTGCTCGGTGGATTGCCCGCTGATGGGACGGCCGCAGATGTGGCAGTGCGGGTGACCGATGCGCGCCCAGAGCAGGCGGAGGTAGTCGTAGATCTCGGTCACCGTCCCCACGGTCGACCGAGGATTGCGCGACGTGGTCTTCTGGTCGATGGAGATGGCCGGCGAGAGGCCCTCGATCGAGTCCACGTCCGGCTTGTCCATCTGACCCAGGAACTGCCGGGCGTAGGCCGACAGCGATTCGACATACCTGCGCTGGCCCTCGGCGTAGATCGTGTCGAAGGCCAGGGACGACTTCCCCGAGCCCGACAGCCCGGTGATGACGGTGAGCGATCCCCGGGGGATGGCCACCGTGATGTCCTTTAGGTTGTGTTCCCGCGCGCCCGCGACGACCAGCTGATCCACAACAACAAGTCTAGAAGGTCGAACAGACGTTCGACCAAGCGTTTCCCGCTATTCGCGAGCAGCGGGACCGGCGGAGCTAGCCCTCCACCGAGGAGTAGACCTCCTCGATCAACGCCGCGCGATCGGAGAGCTCGAAGTTCTCTGCCAGGTAGCGGTCCACCTCGTCGCGGGGGGTTCCGTTGAGCGCCATGTTCAGCGCGATCAGCCGGGCCCCCTCGGTGTCGTCGGTGAACTCGCCCTCGGGGGCTACCTCGCCCTCAAGCTCGGGGGAGGCCTCCTCGAGGACGATCGTCGACTCCTCTTCCTGGAACATGAGCTCGTCGTCAAGCCCCGAGGGCTGCTCCGGCTCCATCGGCTCGGGCTCTTCCATCGACTCCTCGGGCTCGAACTCGTGGCGCGGGGACACTGCGTCCTTGACCTCGGTCAGGTGGTTCTCCAGCAGTTGGAGATCCGAGCTGGCTCTGGTCACGCTCGTCCGCAGCGACTCGAGCAGGCTGCCCAGCTCCTGCTCGACGGCGTCGAGCCGCTCGACCATGCCGGAGGTGGCGGCGGAGACGTTGGACACATACTGCCCGGCCTGAGCGGTCGCCTCCTCGCGGGTCTGCTTGGCCTCGGTGCGGGCCTCGCGCCGGATTTCCCGGGCGTCCTTCTCGGCGTCGGTCCGGATCTGGTTGGCGCTCGCCTCCGAAGCCTCCACGATCGCGCGCACCTGCTCGGCCGCGGTGTCGGCCAGAGACTCGTTGCGACGACGCAGGTTCGACCTCAGGTCATCCACTTGCTCCGCGATCGAGTTCAGGTGGGCATCCACGGCCTCGGGGTCGTATCCCCTCCGGCCGATGGGAAAGTCTTTCTTCTCGATGCTCTGGCGATCCAAAGCCACGAACAGCTACCTCCCTATTTGAGCGTCACAGGCCCCGGCAGCGTACCGGATCAGACGGCAATGGAAGTCAATGCGTGTTGAGCGCCCGGCTCCTGTGTGTGGCTAGGACACCCGTACGGCCGCGACGGTGGGCGCCGAGGCGTTGGTTCCGTCCGTGGCCGTGAAGCTGAAATGGTCAGTCCCGGTGAACCGCCCGCTTGAGCGAGAATACCGCCGCCGCTCCGACCACGCTGTCATCGTCGAAGGCATCAAGCGTCCTGCCATTCCGAGAGATGACGGCGCCGTATACCTGCGCCACACCGCGTGCCACTGCGCAGGCGCCGCCGTTCTGGTCTTTGCCGGATTCGGTGGCACAGCCCAACTTCCCGCTCAGCTGGGTCAGCGTGCCGTCGCTGCCTACCCTGAAGCTCGATACGCCGGCTCATCCGAAACCGCTAGATCGTCTCGCCCCCGGCACCGCGGCCAAAGCTACCCAGCGGCCACCAGCGCGTCAAGCTCGCGCTTGAGGTCTCGGATCTCGTCTCGGAGCTTGGCCGCGTATTCGAAGCGCAGCTCCTCGGCCGCCTGAAGCATCTCCTCCTCCAGCTCGACGATCGTCTTCTCGATCTCCTCGGCGGACATCCCCGACAGCTCACTCGGCCGGCGCCGGCGGCGACGTGAGCGCGGGACCTTGGAGTCGGACTGGAGGAACTCCGCGATGTCGGAGACCCCCTTGACGATCGTCTCCGGGGTGATGCCGTGCTCCTCGTTGTAATGGCGCTGGATCTCACGCCGGCGATCCGTCTCCTCGATCGCCGCCCGCATGGCCGCGGTCTCCTTGTCGGCATACATGAGGACCTTGCCCTTGACGTTGCGGGCCGCCCGGCCGATGGTCTGAATGAGCGAGGTCTCCCCGCGGAGGAAGCCCTCCTTGTCGGCGTCCAAGATGGCCACGAGGGAAACCTCGGGCAGGTCGAGGCCCTCACGCAGGAGGTTGACTCCCACCAGGACGTCGAACTGTCCCAGCCGCAGCTCCCTGATGATCTGAATCCGCTCCAGCGTGTCGATCTCGGAATGCAGGTAGCGGACGCGGAAGCCCATCTCGAGCAGATAATCGGTGAGATCCTCAGCCATCTTTTTCGTCAGCGTGGTGACCAGCGTGCGCTCGTCTGCCTCGGCCCGGCCCCGGATCTCGTTCATCAAATCGTCGATCTGGTTCCGGGTCTCTCGGACCTCCACCTCGGGATCCACGATCCCCGTCGGGCGGACGATCTGCTCCACGATCCGGGGGGAGTGGGAGCGCTCGTACTCGCCGGGAGTGGCTGACACGAACACCATCTGAGGTGTGATGGACAGGAACTCCTGGAAGGTCTGGGGGCGGTTGTCCAGCGCGCTGGGAAGCCGGAAGCCGTACTCCACCAGGGTCGTTTTGCGCGAGCGGTCCCCCTCGTACATTCCGCCGATCTGCGGGACCGTCTGGTGGGATTCGTCGATGAAGCACACGAAGTCATCCGGGAAGTAATCGAGCAGGCAGTAGGGGCGCTCGCCCGGCCGCCGGCCGTCGAGGATCCGCGAGTAGTTCTCGATGCCCGAGCAGAACCCCAGCTCACGCAGCATCTCCATGTCGTACTGGGTGCGCTGGCGCAGGCGGTGGGACTCGAGCAGCTTGCCCTGCGCCTCAAGCTCGGCGCAGCGCTCGCCCAGCTCGCGCCCGATCTCGGCCACCGCGTCGTCGATCATCCCCTCGCGCACGTTGTAGTGGGAGGCGGGCCAGATTCCCACGTGCTCGATGTCCTCCTGAATGACCTCGCCGGTCAGCGGGTCGAACTCCTGAAGCAGCTCGACCTCGTCCCCGAACAGCACCACCCGGTAGGCCGTCTCGGCGTAGGCGGGAAAGATCTCCAGGGTCTCGCCGCGGACGCGAAACGTGCCGCGGGCCAGGGCTGTGTCATTGCGCGTGTACTGGATCGAGACAAGCTTGCGGAGCAGCCGGTCGCGGTCGATGAAATCGCCCTTGGTCAGGGTCTGAAGATTCTCGTCGTACACCTCGGGCGATCCCAGGCCGTAGATGCAGGACACGCTGGCCACGATGAGGACGTCCCGCCGGGCGAACAACGCTGCCGTAGCCGAATGGCGCAGGCGGTCTATCTCCTGGTTGATGGCCGAGTCCTTCTCGATGTACAGGTCCTTGGAGGGGACATAGGCCTCCGGCTGGTAGTAGTCGTAGTAGGACACGAAGTACTCGACGGCGTTGTTCGGGAAGTACGTGCGGAACTCATTGCACAGCTGGGCGGCGAGCGTCTTGTTGTGAGCGATGACCAGGGCGGGCTTCTGCACGGCCTCCACCACGCCGGCCATCGTCATCGTCTTGCCCGTGCCTGTGGCGCCGAGCAGGGTGAGACAGCGCTCGCCTGCCTCGACGCCCTCGGCCAGCGACCGGATGGCCTCGGGCTGGTCGGCAGTGGGCCGGTAGGCGGCGTCTAGCTCAAAGCGCGGCATTGCGATTGAGCGTAGCCGTATGGGCGGCCAGCGCCATTGATCCAAACCGCCGCATGTGCTCGAATAGACACTGGAGGCACGCTCACAAAAGAGAGGAGACCAACGTGTCGGTGATGGTGACGATTTGGGTGCAAGGCGATCCCAAGAAGCTCGAGGAGTACGCCGCCAGCAACCAGGAGGAGATGCGGTCAATCGTCGAGAGCGCCAAGGGGCACGGCCTGATCGCGCACCGCTTCTACGGGAACGAAGGACAGATCATGGTCATCGACGAGTGGCCCGACGCTGACAGCTTCCACACATTCTTCGAAGAGACCCAGGACCGGATCGGCCCGCTGATGCAGGCGGCAGGCGCTGAGGGACAACCCGGGATCAACGTCTGGCAAAAGCTCGAGACCCACGACGACGTGGGCTGGGGCGCCTGAGCGTCTACCCGTAGCCCAGCTGGCGGGCGTAGGCGCTTCGGTAATCCCGCTGCGCCTGGAGCACCCTGAGGACGTAGGCCTGAGTCTCCGGGAATGGGATCTGGCTGACCGTGAAGGGCTGGCCGGCGCGCCGGGCCGCCGCAACCCACTTATCCACGTTGGTCTCGCCTCCGTTGTAGGCGGCCACGGCGAGCACCTCGCTGCCTCGGTACTCGTTGAGCAGGTAGCGCAGGTAGTACGAGCCGTAGGCGATGTTCACCTCTGGGGTTCCCAGGTCGGCCACCGTGAACGTCGTGGCACCCGAGCGGCGAGCCAGGAACTCAGCGGTCTGGGGCAGGATCTGCATCAGCCCCTCAGCCCCGGCTGAGGACGGTCGGGCGTCGAACTTGGTCTCGGCGTAGATCACCGCGGCCACCAGCGCGGGGTCCAGGTGCTTGTCGGCCGCCTGCTGGCGGATGACGTTTGCGTAGGCCAGGGGGAGGCTGAGGTCGTCGTAGGCGCGGCGGAAGAGCGGCGCGGTGAGCAGCGCGACGATCGCCACCAGGGGCACGAGCAGAACCACCGCCAGCCGGCGGCGGCGCAGGGCCGTCCGGTGCCGCGAACGGGCCCGGCGATTCATCGTGGCGCTGGCCGCTGGAGGCGTCATGGTCAGGAAAGCTTCTCAAGCTTGGCAAGAACGGCTGACAGCTTGCTCTGAAGCTCCTCGACCGTCCCGTCGTTGACCACCACATACGTGGCGCGGTGGGCTTTTTCCTCCTGGGAGAGCTGGCGGGCCGACCTGGCCTCGAGCGCCTCGTGACCGCGGGCGCCCGCCCGTTGCGCACGCACATCCTCGTCGGCCACCACGGCGATGGTGGCATCGAACTGACCCTCCATGCCGGACTCGAAGAGCAGCGGGATCTCCACCACGGCCGCCCGCGGCGGTTGGTCTGAACCCGTGATCTCCTCGCGCCACTGAAAGATCCGGGCCCCCACCCGGGGCCAGAGCATCCCCTCCAGCCAGGCTCGGTCCTCGGCGGTGGCAAATGCTTTGGTGGCCAGAGCCCCTCGGTCGACCTGGCCCTCAGGCACTACGGCGCGACCGAAGCGGTCGATGACCGCCTGGCGGACCTCGGGATCGTCGTAGAGCTCGTGAACCACTCGATCAGTTGACAGCGACTTGGCTCCCAGCCGGGCCAGCGCATCCAGCGCTGTGGACTTCCCTGCCCCGATACCACCCGTCAGACCGACGAACGGGACTTTCAGCCGCTCTCGTCCTCCGAGGACTCGCCGGCCTGGTCAGGCGTCTCTGACTCTGCCGGCTCCTGCCCGGCTGAGGGTTCCTCGACGCCTTCGTCCGCGGGCGTCTCTGGCTCGGTGGCCTCCGCAGGCGCCTCCGGCTCCGGAGCCTCAACGACAGCCTCCGGCTCGGCGGCCTCGACAGCCTCCGGCTCCGGGGCCTCAACGGAAGCCTCCGGCTCTGCGGCCTCGGCGGGCGCCTCCGGCTCGACGGATTCAACTGCCGCCTCCGGTACGGGCGTGTCTTCAACCACGGGATTCTCGGAGGCAAAAACATCCTCGGACAGCCCCAGTTCGGGGAGGTCGTCCAGGTCGCCGGCCTCGGACTCACTGGGCGGCATGATCGGCCGGACAGGAAGCTCCTGGCCCTCCACCCGCTTGACGGACAACGAGAGCCGCCGGCGCTCAGACTCAATCTCCAGGATCTTGACGCGCACGTGATCGCCGGGCTGGATGATCTCCCGAGGATTCTCGACGTGGTGCTGGGCCAGCTCGGAGATGTGAACCAGGCCCTCGACCCCGTCGAGAATCTCGACAAACGCGCCGAAGGTGACGACCTTGGTCACGGTGCCCTCGAGCTCATCGCCCACGTTGTAGGTGTCCACCACCCGCTGCCACGGGTCCTCCTGGGTCTGCTTGAGACCAAGCGAGATGCGCTGGCGATCGCGGTCGATGTCCAGAACCTTGACCGTGACCTTGTCGCCGATTCCCAGGATCTCCGAGGGATGGTTGACGTGAGACCAGGAAAGCTCGGAGATGTGGATCAGGCCATCGATCCCATCCAGGTCCACGAACGCCCCGAAGTCGACGATGTTGGAGATCGTGCCCTCCACCACCTGGCCGGGCTGGAGCCGGTCCAGAATCCGCTCGCGATCCTCCTTGCGCTGCTCCTCGAGCACGGCGCGGCGCGAGAGCACGACGTTGTTGCGGGAGCGGTTGAGCTCGATCACCTTGCACTCGATCGCCTGACCGAGGTACTCGTCGAGGTTGGGCACCCGCCGGATGTCGACCAGTGAGGCGGGCAGGAAGCCGCGCACGCCCAGATCGATGATCAGTCCGCCCTTGACCACCTCGATGACGGTTCCGGAAACGGGATCTCCGGACTCGGCGGCTGCCTCGATGCGCCGCCAGGCGCGCTCGAACCGGGCGCGCTTCTTGGACAGGATGAGACGGCCGTCCTGATCCTCCTTGGTGAGGACCAGGGCATCGACCTCCTCACCGAGCTCGACCTCGTCGCCGGGGTCAACCGTCTTGCGAATCGACAGCTCGCCAGCCGGGATCACGCCCTCGGACTTGTATCCGATGTCCACCAGGACCTCGTCGTTGTCGATCCGGACCACACGGCCGGTGACCACATCGCCCTCCTGGAAGGGGTGGATGGTGGCGTCGTAGTTGGGGACGACCTTCCCGTCAACCTCGAGGAGAAGGCCGTCCGAGCCCTCCACCACCTTGGCGGCAGGCTGCTCGGTCTCCGGCGTCAACGTACTGGTGGACGACATCGCGTTCGTCGGAGGATAGCCACGTTGTGGGGCAAGGAGGGCCTCAAGAGCCGTCCCTATCATCCGGTGGGCATGCCCCGTCGAGCGACCAAGCGTGGCGCCGAGCGCACGCCGCTGCGCCGGGACTGTGACGTGCTCATCTGCGGGGCGAGCTTTTCCGGGCTGGCCGTGGCGCGGGAGCTGGCCGCCAGTGGCGCCGATGTGCTGGTGGTCGACCGCTACGAGATCGGCGAGCGCCAGACCTCCGCGTGTGGCGTTCCCACCGGCTGGCTGGAGGCTCTTGATCTCATGGAGGCCCACCAGCAGCGCTTCGACCAGCTGGTGATCCATACCCCCCACGCCACCGTCCGCTACCGGCTCCCGTGGACGTTCTCGACCTTCGATTACCGCACGCTGTGCGAGCGACTGGCCGACCAGGGACAGCCCTTTGAGTTTGAGACGGCGACCGTAGAGCGCCGGACCGGGCACACCGTGCACACCGACCGGGGCGAGATCACCGCGCCGCTGATCGTTGACGGCCTGGGCTGGCGCCGGGTCCTGGGAGCGGGCGCCAACGTCCAGCCACCTAACGCATTGCTATCCCGGGGGCTCGAGGTCCACCCGCTGACATCCGGCGAGGAGATGGAGATCTGGATTGACCGCTCCTACGTGCCTGCCGGCTATGGCTGGAGCTTCCCCGCGGATGAGGAGGTCAGGATCGGGGTGGGGTCGTTTGATCCCCGCTTTCATGTCCGCGAGCCGACGGTCCGTCTGGCCACCGATCTGGGGGCCGAGACGGTCCGCTACCAGGGCAACTGGATCCCCCACGCCCTGCGCGACGCCACGGAAGACGGCATCTTCTTCGTGGGGGATTCTGCCGGTCACTGCCTGCCTCTGACCGCCGAGGGCATTCGCACGGCGCTGTACTTCGGCCTGGCCTGCGGCCGCGAGCTCTCCGGGGTGCTGGCCGGCCGCCAGACCCGAGAGCAGGCGCTGGCCCGTTATCACGCCTTCTCGGCCAGCCATGCCCGGCCGTTTCGCTGGCTGCTCCGGGTTCAGCGCCTGATACCACGGGTACCGCCCCGCGCGCTCGGGAGCGCGTTGCGCACGATCGAACGCGAACGCTTCACCGCCTGGGCCTTCGGCCACTACCTGGAAATCGCGCACCCGCGCACGGCCGGCGTGTGGCCGAGGCGGGCGGTGGCCGCCGTTTAGGCGTGGCCCGGCACAGCCGGGACCTGGATCGTGGCCCGGGCGTAGCCGTAGTTACCCCAGGAGTCGACCACACGCAGCGACACACGGTAGGAACCGGCACGCCTGTACCTGTGTGACTGGCGGCGTCCCCGGGCCGAGCCGCCGTCCCCGAAGCTCCAGTGGTAGGACCGAATCAGCCCCTCTGGGTCGCTGGCCTTGGCCTGAAAGCCCATGGCTCGCCCGGGCCGGCTGACCACCGAGAAGGCCACGTCGTCCGGGCGCGCCCGTGGCCGACAGGCGTGATCGGCGTTGCTCCACTCCTCCTGGAGGTAGTAGTGCCCGCCGGCGATCACCTCGTTGTAGCGGCCGTTGCCTGAGCCCCCCAGGGGCGGGCCGTAGCTGGTCAGGCAGATGTCGCCGATCTCCGAGCCTGAGTTGTCGTACCACCCGGTTTGCTTGGGATCGATGATCATCTCGCTCAGCTCGTGGCTCATGGTGCTCAGGGCCGGATCGGCCGGGCTGTGATTGGGCCGGGGATTCTCTGACTGGCAGTGACCGGGGACGGCGTTGTACGGGATCACGGCGTAGAGGAGAACTCCGTCGTTGGTCACGCCGTGGTAACCGCAGTAGCCGTTGGTGGGTCCTCCCAGCGTGCAGCTGCTTCCGGGAGCCGAGGTCATGCAGCTGGCCAGGCCGCGGGGAAGAAGCAGGAAATACACGTCATCTGGACCGTGCGGCAGGTGATTGCGGCGCACGACACGCTCCAGCTCAGCCTGGAGCTGGCTGTCGGTGAGGCAGCGCGTCCACGGAGGCCCGCCGGGAGATTCCAGACAACCGTTGGCCGGCAGCGGGTCGGTATCGAGCACCGATCCTCCGTAGTGGGAGGCGTACGCGGCGGGTCTCCCGGCGTAGTCGGTGTACTGGCCGGTCAGGCCAAACACGTTTGCGGGGCTGTGGCTCGCCGCCGCCACATCGCGCAGGAACCGCTCGATGACCCGCACGTAGCCAGACCCGAACTGAAGCCCCGAGCCGCGGGGCGCCCAGAAGATCTGATGGGTGCGATTGCGGCGGAGAATCGGGCCTCCGTGGTAGTACACGTGGTCGGTGGTTGGCGGGATGGTGTGAACCAGCCTGGGGATGTCCCGCAGCCGGGCAGGCTGGGGCGAGGCATCCGACACCAGCGGTGCCAGCGCGCCGATGCTCAGGGCGGCGGCCAGCGCGACCGCCAGCCTCATTTCGCGGCCAGCCAGTCCGGGCCCACGCCGGCCTCGACGACGAGGGGCGGGTCCATCTCAAAAGCCTCGCTCATCTGCTGACAGGCCAGCTGCTGGACCGCCTGGGCCTCTTTGGCTGGCCCCTCGAACAGCAGCTCGTCGTGGATCTGGAGGATCATGCGGGAGCGCAGGCCCGCCGCTTCCAGGGCTTGGTCACAGCGCACCATGGCCACCTTCATGATGTCCGCTGCGGTGCCCTGGATGACCATGTTGACGGCGAACCGCTCGCCCTGCCGGCGCATCTCCCACCGGCGTGAGCGCAGCTCGGGCACCTGGCGGCGCCGGCCGAACAGGGTTGACACGTAGCCGTTTTCGGTGCCCTGCTTGATCGTTTCCTCTATGAACCGGGCTACAGCCGGGAAGCCGGCCAGGTAGCGCTGGATGAACTCATCGGCTTCCTCCTGGGGAATGTCCAGCCTGTCCGCCATCCCCCAGGCCGACAGCCCGTACACGATCCCGTAGTTGATCATCTTGGCCTTGGAGCGCATGCCCGGATCGATCTGATCCGGCTGCACGCCGAACACCCGGCACGCTGTGGCCGTGTGGACATCCTCCCCCTGGCGAAAGATCGCTTTGAGGACGTCCTCGCCAGCAATGTGAGCCAGGAGGCGCAGCTCCACCTGGGAGTAGTCCGCTGAGACCAGCAGATGCCCCGGCTCGGCCACGAAGCAGGCCCGGATCTCCCGCCCCAGCTCGGTGCGGATGGGAATGTTCTGGAGGTTGGGATTGTTGGAGGAGAGGCGGCCCGTGGTGGCCGCGGTCTGGTTGAACGTGGTGTGAATGCGACCGTCCGAGGCGATCAGCTCGGGCAGGGCATCCAGATAGGTCTGGGCCAGCTTGGTCAGCTCCCGCCAACGCTCGATCTTGGGGATCACCGGGTGCTCGTGACGGATGGCCTGGAGCACGCGGGCGTCGGTCGAGTAGCCGGTCTTGCCTCGCCGCTTGCGGGACAGGCCCAGGCGGCCAAAGAGAATCTCCTCCAGCTGCTTGGGAGAGCCCAGCGTGAACTCCTCGCCGCACAGCTCAAAGATGTCGCGCTCGAGCTCATCGGCCTCTTTCTTGACCCGGGTGGAGATGCTGGCCAGCCGCTCGGTATCCAGCTTCAGTCCGGCCTTCTCCATCTCGCGCAGCACCCGGACCAGCGGCAGTTCGACCTGCTCGAGCAGCTCTGCCAGCCCGCGGCCTCGGATCTCCTCCCGCTGCCAGTCCGCCAGGGCATGCACGAGAAGCGCGTCAGCCGCCGCCGGGTCAGCGACGTCGCTGCCCAGGCCCCGCTCTTCGGTCAGCTCGCGGAAGGGGTAGGCCCGGCGGGCCGGCTCGAGCAGGTACGCCCCGATCTCTGTGTCGTGGGCCAGCACCGCTGGCACCTCGCCCAGTGATTTGGCGTCGTGGGCCACAGCGGGACGCGCGCCGATGGCTCTGACCAACTCCTCAGGGCTCGAGGCTTCGCCCGCCATCACGGTTCGCGAGCCCCTGGCGTGGACGCCGAAGCGGTAAGCCTGCTCGGGAGCGAACAGCGCATCCTCCGGGACCAGGGGCGCCCGCAGGCCCAGCGCGGCCTCGGTCTCGGGGAGCTCAGCCAGCTGCCTCAGCGACACCTCCCGCACCCGGGCGGTGAGCGCGTCCTCCGCCTCCGGAGCGGGAGCGGCGGCGTCGGCCGAACCCAGCGCCTCCTCCAGCCGGCGCAGCGGCTCGCGCAGCTCGAACTGCCGGAAGGTCTCGCGCAACTTGGACCGGTCGGGAGCCGCGGCCACGAACGACGGCAGGTCGAAGTCCAGCGCGATGTCGCGCTTTGCCGTGGCCAGCAGCTTGGAGGTACGGGCCGCCTCGGCGTGGTCGATCAGGTTCTGCTTGCGCTTGGCACCGCTGACCTCATCCACGTTTTCCAGCACCTGCTCCAGCGAGCCGAAGCGCTGGAGCAGCTCGGCCGCCGTCTTGTCCCCGATGCCGGGAACCCCGGGAATGTTGTCGCTGGTATCGCCCTTGAGGCCGATGAAGTCGGGGATCAGTTCCGGGGGGATCCCGTAGCGGTCGATCACTCCATCGCGGTCGTACACCCGCGTGTCGGTGATGCCGCGCGAGGTGGTCATGATCTTGACCCGCCCGTCGTCCACCAGCTGGTAGGCGTCCCGGTCGCCGGTAACCACCATTACCGGGATGGGCGGATCGGCATGGCGGGCATGCTCAACGATGGTGGCGATCACGTCGTCGGCCTCGTAGCCCTCGATGAAGAGGTTCTTGTATCCGAAGGCCTCCACCAGCGGCTCGAAGGCCGGCCACTGCTCCTTGAGGAGATCGGGCCGGGTGGTCCGCTGCGCCTTGTACTCGGCGTAGAGCTCGCGCCGTCCGGTATCGCCCTTGTCCCACACCACCACGGTGGCCTTGGGACCGTAGTCGGTCAGGATCTTGACCAGCATCGAGGCGAAGCCGAAGATGGCGTTGGTGGGTACGCCGGTGGAGGTGGCGATCGACTCGGGCAGGGCGAAGAAGGCCCGGTAGGCCAGGCTGTTGCCGTCGATCAGGAACAGCTCGTCACGGGGGCTGGGCGCACTCTGCACGTACATGTCAGGCTATCTCGGCCATGCCGTCCACACCCAGCGCGCAGTACAGCCTCACCCTCCGCGTGGAGATCGCCCACCAGCCCGGAATGCTGGGCAAGGTCGCGAGCGCCATCGGTACGGCGGGTGGCATCATCGGTGCGGTGGACCTGGTGCAGGTGGACGGGCGTCACACCGTCCGGGACATCACGGCCGAGACGGCCGACCCCGCCGACTGGCCCAGATTGCGCGAGGCCGTGGACGCCCTGGAGGGAGCCCGGGTGCTCGACGCCACCGACCGCACCCTCCAGATGCACGTGGGCGGCAAGATCGAGATGCAGAACAAGAGCCCGCTCAAGACGCGTGACGACCTGTCGATGGCCTACACGCCGGGAGTGGCCCGCGTGTGCGAGATCATCCGGCAGGATGCCGACCGAGCGTTCCAGTACACGATCAAGCGCAACACCGTGGCCGTCGTCTCGGATGGCACGGCCGTGCTGGGCCTGGGGGACATCGGGCCGCGAGCGGCCATGCCGGTGATGGAGGGCAAGGCCATGCTGTTCAAGGAGTTCGCCGGAGTCGACGCCTTCCCCATCTGCCTGGACACCCGGGATCCCGATGAGATCGTCTCGGTCGTGGAGGCCATCGCCCCCGGCTTCGGCGGGATCAACCTGGAGGACATCTCCGCCCCCCGCTGCTTCGAGATCGAGGAGCGCCTCAAGGCGGCCCTTGACATCCCGGTGTTCCACGATGACCAGCACGGCACGGCCGTCGTGGTGCTGGCGGCACTGCTCAACGCCCTGAAGCTGACCGGGCGGCTGCTCGAGCAGCTCTCGATCGTGGTGGTGGGCGCAGGAGCCGCCGGCGTGGCGGTGTGCCGGATCCTGATGGCGGCGGGCGCCCGGCAGATCGTGGCCTGCGATTCACGGGGTGCCCTGAGCGTCGAGCGCGAGGATTACCAGGACGGGACCATGCACAGCGTCAAGCGAGCGCTGGCGGAGGAGACCAACCCCGACCACCGGATGGGTAGCCCGGTGGACGTGATCGAGGGGGCAGACCTGTTCATCGGCCTCTCGGGCGCGCGGGTCATGCCCGCCACCGTCCTGGAGCGCATGAACGCGGACCCGATCGTGTTCGCCATGGCCAACCCGACCCCCGAGGTCTCGCCCGAGGAGGCCGCCCCCTACACCCGGATCATGGCCACCGGCCGGTCCGACTACCCGAACCAGATCAACAACGTGCTGTGCTTCCCGGGCGTCTTCCGCGGCGCCCTGGATGTCCGGGCCCCCCAGATCACAGAGGAGATGAAGATGGCCGCCGCCCAGGCGATCGCCTCGATCGTGGCCGAGGACGAACTGCGCGAGGACTACATCATCCCCTCGGTGTTCAACCGTGATGTGGCTCCGGCCGTGGCGTCCGCGGTGGCCACACGCGCCCGTTCCAGCGGTGTGGCGGAGGCCGGAGCCGAGTTGGGGTACGGCCAGACTGAGGAGTTCGGGGCGCTGCCGACCCGCTAAGGGGGGGAAACCACGCCGCCCGCGCCTCTTTAAGAGTGTGCGGGATATCTCGGACATAGACCGAGTTATCGCTCACACTGCCGGCCGGCAGCACGGCAAT
This sequence comes from uncultured Solirubrobacterales bacterium, assembly GCA_963838865.1. GTDB lineage: Bacteria > Actinomycetota > Thermoleophilia > Solirubrobacterales > Solirubrobacteraceae > Palsa-465. The sequence goes on from CAWISN010000001.1 coordinate 793,582, forward strand.
GTGACGCGGCAGCAGCTCCTATCCATCGGGCTCGACGACGATGGCATCGGCTATCGCCTGAAGCGCGGCCGCCTCCACCGCGTCCACCGCGGCGTCTACGCGGTCGGCCACGCCCCCCTGCGCCCGGTCGACCGGGCCGCGGCTGCGGTGCTGGCCTGCGGGGTGCGTGCCGCCCTTTCCCACGGCTCCGCCATGACCCTGTGGGGCTTCTGGAAACGCTGGGACGAGCCATTCCACGTGACGGTGGCCTCCGACCGCAAACCCGAGGGCATCCGCATCCACCGCTCCCGCGCCCTGCTGCGCCGCGATGTGACCGCGGTGGACGGGATCCGCGTCACCAGCGCGGCCCGCACGCTCCTGGACATGGCGCCGCGGCTCCCACAGAAATCGCTGCGCAGGATCATCAACGATGCGCGCCGCGCGCACATCCTCACCCTCGATGCGCTGGCCGATGTCGCCCAGCGATCCCCCAGCCACCCTGGCGCGCCGCTCCTGAAGGCCGAGGCGGCAAATCCCCACAACCCGACGCGCTCAACCGGCGAGGACGACTTCCCCGGCTTCTGTGAGCGCTACGGCCTACCCATCCCGCAGATGAATGTCGTCCTCCACGGCTATGAGGTCGATGCCTATTTCCAGGCCGAGAAGCTGGTGGTCGAGCTCGACGGCTGGCCGTACCACAACGACCGAAACAGCTTCGAGGCCGACCGGGAACGGGACGCCACGATGCTCATGCACGGCGTCGCCACGATCCGAATCACCTATGACCGCTACGAGGGTGAGCCAGACCGCGAAGGCGCCCGACTACAGAAGATCCTCAGGGATCGCCGGTCCGCTTAGCCCGGCGCCGCTTGGGCACCCAGCCCTCCATGCGCCACTTCGACCCGGGGCGCCCGGGGAGGAGCAGGACGATGATCAGCCCCAGCACCGTGAGAACCAGGCCGAAGGTCAGGCCAACCCGCTCTCCGTAGCCCTTGCGCTCGCTCACCCAGCCCGCGATGGCCGCGGAAAGGAGCCAAACGAACAGCAGGTAGAGGCCCTTGGGTCCGATGTCGGCCAGGATCGTCATCTCAGGCCCCCAGGTACGCCCGCTGAACCGCCGGATCGTTGCGGAGCTCGGAGGACTTGTTGGCCAGCACCACGCGCCCGGTCTCGAGCACATAGCCCCGCCGCGAGACGTCGAGGGCGTAGTTGGCGTTCTGCTCCACGAGCAGGATGGCCACGCCCGACCGGTTGATCTCTCCGATCGTCTCGTAGATGCGCTGGACCAGGTTCGGAGCGATACCCATCGAGGGCTCGTCCAGCATCAGCAGCTTGGGACGCGCCATGAGCGCCCGGCCGATGGCCAGCATCTGCTGCTCGCCGCCCGACATCGTGCCGGCCTTCTGGCGCTCGCGCTCCTTGAGGCGTGGGAACAGGCCGAACACCCGCTCCAGGTCCTCGTCCACGTCAGCGCCACGCCGCCGGAAGGCCCCGAGATCGAGGTTCTCGCGCACGGTCATGCGGGGAAAGCAGTGGCGGCCCTCAGGGGCCAGGGCAATCCCCCGGGCCACGATGTCGTGGGCCGGGACGCGGGTGATGTCCTCGCCGTCGAACGCGATCTTGCCCGAGCTGGCGGGGGACAGCCCGGTGATCGAGCGCAGCGTGGTCGACTTGCCCGCGCCGTTGGAGCCGATCATCGTGACCACCTCGCCCTCCTCGACGTTGAGCGAGACGCCACGGAGAGCCTCGATCGAGCCATAGTGGGTGTGGACATCTGAGAGTTCCAGCAGGGACATCAGTCCTGGACCCCCAGGTAGGCCTCGATCACCCGCGCGTCGCTGCGCACCTCGTCCGGTGGCCCCTCGGCGATCTTCTGCCCGTAGTCGAGCACCGTGATGCGTTCGGAGACGTCCATGACCACCTTCATGTCGTGCTCGATGAGCAGGATCGTGAGCTCGAGCTCGTCGCGCAGCTTGCGCATGAAGGTCGTGAGCGCTTTGGACTCCTGCGGGTTCATGCCGGCCGTGGGCTCGTCCAGCAGCAGGACCGTGGGATCCGAGGCCAGCGCCCGGGCGATCTCCACTCGCCGCTGGTCCCCGTAGGACAGATGTACCGCCAGCTGCTCGAACGCCTGGCGGCCCAACCCCACGTAGGCCAGCAGCTCCTGGGCGCGCTCGCGCACGAGCTTCTCTTCCTTCCTAACCCACGGGGTGCGGAAAATCGATCCGACCACCCCGGCCCGCATCCGGGCATGGCGGCCGATCATGACGTTCTCCAGGGCCGACATGGCCCCGAACAGGCGGATGTTCTGGAACGTACGAGCCACGCCCAAACCGGTGATCACATCGGGACGGGAGCTGGTGATGTCGCGCTCGCCCAGGACGATCCGTCCCCGGGTCGGCTTGTACAGGCCGGTGAGCATGTTGAACAGCGTGGTCTTGCCGGCCCCGTTGGGCCCGATCAACGACACGATCGAGCCCTTGGGAACCTCCAGGGAAACGTCGTTGACCGCCACCAGCCCGCCGAATTCCTTGGTCACCTGATCGGCCAGCAGCGCAGCCGTCGCCGCGGGGACGGAGGTGGCGGTCACGGTGTGGATCCCACGGAGCCCGACACCTCGGCCAGTTGGGCATCCTCGGCGGCGACCTCGGCGGTCAACTCAAGCCGGCGTCTTCGCTCCGGGAGCAGGCCCTGGGGCCGGACGATCATGACCAGCACGAGCAGGAAGCCGTAGACCCCGAACTCGACCGTGCTCAGCTGGAAGTTCAGCCCCAGATGACCGGGGATGTTGTTAAGCACATTGGGGAGTAACCAGTAGTTGACGTAACCGAGCAGGAGACCGCCGACCACAGCTCCCCAAATCGAGCCCAGCCCGCCCATGATGATCATGGAGAGGATCAGGACGGAGAACCCGAATTGGAAGTTGTCTCCGCTCACCACCGTGAAGTAGCTGCCCAGGAAGGCACCGGAGGCTCCTCCGAACATGGCTCCGATCGCGTAGGCGAGAAGCTTGGTCCTCACCGCCGGGATGCCCATGGACACGGCCGCCACCTCATCCTCGCGCAGGGCGATCCAGGCGCGGCCGAGCCTCGAGTCCCGCAACCGGACGCAGACAAACAGGACGATCAGCAGGACGCCAAATATCAGCCAGTACCACGGTCGGAGGTTGAGCTGATCGAACGATGTCCCGAAGAAATAGGGCGAATCGATGGCGCTGATGCCGAAGTTCCCGGCGGTCAGGGTCATGCCAGGTGGGAAGTGGATGTCCTGGCCGTTGACGGCCACCACCCCGATGATCTCTCCGAAGGCCAGGGTGACGATCGCGATGTAGTCCCCCCGCAATCGCAGCGTGGGCAGGCCGATGATGATGCCTGCGACGGCGCAGATCAGTGCGGCCAGGATCATGACCAGGACGAAGTTCAGGTGGATGCCAGGGCCGCCGCTGAGCGAATGCGATACGCCAAGGTGGATGTGGTACTTGAAGAAGAACCCGGACCCGAACCAGCCCGCCGCGTAGGAACCGAAGGCGTAGAAGGCCACGTAGCCCAGATCGAGAAGCCCGGCGAAGCCCACGACGATGTTGAGGCCCAGCGCCATCACGGCCAGGGCGAACGACTTGATCGTCGCATCCATGAAATTGCTGGCCTCCGAGAAGGCGAACGGAAGGACGATCCCGATCATGATTCCGGTGGCGGCCAGGGCCCGGCCCCACCAGGGCGGGAGCATCCGGTCAATCGCCTCTCGCCACTCGCGCAGCTGGGCTTGCAGCTCCCCCCAGCCGCCCTGCGGCCTCGGCGGAGGCTCGGGCGGACCGCCGGCTCCTGCGCCCGTGCTCGATGCGCCGGGGGGGCCCTCGACCGTGCTCACCCGGCCTCCCTCGTCTCCTCGCCGAGCAGCCCTCTGGGCCGCAGGACCATGATCAGGATCAGGTACACGAACACCACGGCCTCGGTCCACTCACCTCCGGACATCCGGCTGTCGGCGAAGGACTGGATCACGCCGATGATCAGACCACCCAGCACGGCGCCGCGGACGTTCCCGATACCGCCCATGACGGCCGCGGTGAAGGCGTAGAGCCCGGCCTGGAAGCCCTGGTTGAAGACGATGTTCGTCTGGTAGAGCTCGTACACCAGCCCGGCGGCGCCGGCCAGCATCCCACCGATCAGGAACGTCAGCGAGATCGTCCTGTCGACGTTGATGCCCATCAGTCGTGCCGCCTCGGGATCCTGCGCCGTGGCTCGCATGGCCCGGCCCATGCGGGTGCTGGTGATGAACCAGGCCAGGAGGATGACCAGCGGGATCATCGCCCCGATGGCCAGGAGGTAGCCGCGCTGGATCGGAACGCCGGAGATGTTGAAAACCGTGGCCCCCTGGTTGGTGAGGTCGGCGACGCTCTGTACTGCGCCGCCATGCCAGAGCAGCCCGACCTGCTGGAGGATGAATGAGAAGCCGATTGCCGTAATGAGCGGCGCGAGTTTGGGGGCGTTTCGGAGCGGTCGATAGGCCACTCGCTCGATCAGGACGTTGAGCGAACCGCACACGAGCGAGGCCACGATCAGGGTGAGAAGCAGCCCAAAGACGAGGCCGACAACACTGCTGCTCAGGCCCAGCCCGAGCGTCGTCGTGGAGAAGCCCACGGCGACGAAGGACCCGATCATGAAGACGTCTCCGTGGGCGAAGTTGATCAGCTCGATGATTCCGTACACCAGCGTGTAGCCGATGGCGATCAGCGCCCAGACCGAACCGTTGGCCAGCCCTACCGCGATGTTGAAGCCGATGTGGCTGAGATCGTGATGGATGATCAGATGACCGTGGGCGAACCCGGCATCGTAACCCCCGGTCAGGTCGCGGATGGCGTAGTACACCGGAAGCGCGAGCAGGGTCGCGATCAGACCCCAGCGGCCCAGGTAGCGACGCAAGGCGGCCAGCGGGCGGGTGGCGAAAACCGGCGTCCTTACCGACAGCGATCTGGCCTCCATTATCCGTCCCCGATCATTTCGTCACAGACCCAGGCGCAGCATATCCGGCGCTGGTGTGCGCAGGATATTCCCCGGTCCGGCTGCCGGCCTGCCGGTTGCGTCAAACCGTGCCGGAGGCAGGATGCAGCCGGTGGGGAGGACGCATGCGCGTCCTCCCCACCTGCCGCGAGAGACGCCTAGACGATGTGCGTAGGCGTGAGAGTCTTGGAGAACACCAGCTGGCCGTTATGGACCTTGTACAGGCCGTAGGCCTTCAACGTGGTGTCGCCGTTGGCATCGAAGGAGTACGTCCCCAGAACCGAGTTGCGGTTCTTGGTGGCGAACAGGGCATGCAACACGTCCGACTTGTTGTCCCCGTTGGAACCGAGCTTGTCGATCGTGTCCAGCACGAGCTTCATTGCCTCGTAGCCGTAGATCGCGTACGGGGCGGGAGTGCCGCCACCGTACTTCGCCTGGTAGGCCTTCAGGAACGTCTTGCCACCCGGATACGCCGTCAGGTCCAGCGTGGCCACCGTGCACTCCATCAGAGGATCGAGTGTGAGCGGCACGCCACCCTGCTTGGGGTCCGTCCAGGAGGACAGGCACATGCCATCGGGTCCGAACAGTTTCGCCGAAGAGATGGCCGAATGCACGTCCTTGGTGATCTGGACACCGCCGGTGGAGGTGAGGCCGCCGTAGAAGAAGCAGTCAGCTCCCTCACCCTTGATGGTGGCCGCATACGAGCGGAAGTTCGGCGCCGTCGGGTTGACGCCGGTGTTGCTCACCACGTTCAGACCGTAGTCCTTCTTGATCAGCTCGATCTGAGTGGCGATGCCCGCGCCGTACGGGGTCTTGTCGTTGGCCAGGGCCACCCGGGTGCAGCCCGCCTGCTTCATGGCCAGGGCGTCCGAGGCCGCCTGAATCGAGTCACGCGGCACGATCCGCAGGTAGGTACGTGTCCCGGAGGGGTAGTACTTCTGCGGCTCGCCCGGCGCGCTCCCCGGCTCGTTCGTGGTCAGGCCGACGTAGGTGTTGGCCGGACTGATCATCGGTACGCCCGCCTTGTTCAGGATGGGCAGCGACGCCTCGGTGCATCCCGAGTTGAACTCACCGATGTAGGCGACGGCGTTGGGATCCGCGGCCGCCGTGCGGCCGTCGGCCGCGCACTGGGAGACGGTGTAGTTGGCCGCCGCCGCGGTGGCGTCATCCAGCGAGGTGAACTTCACCTTGAACGGCCCGGCCTTGTTTCCCGCCTGAGCCAGGGCCAGCTTCTCGCCGTTCAGGGCGGGGACGGTGTCTGCGGTGAGCGGACCCAGCAAGGGCAAGCTTGAATAGATGTCAATCGTCTTGCCGCTGGACGACGCTGAGCTGCTCGGGGATGAGCTCGTCTTGGAACTGCTGCCGCAGGCGGCCAGCGCCACCACGCTGACGGCCACCAGGCATCCCGACAGGGCTCTGCTCCGAAATCTCATACTCCTCCTTTCTCTGTCCCGGGCGGTGGCCCCGGACAATGCCCCCGGGCCTTTGGCGGCCCGGCGTAGCGCAGCCTAGTTACGCGCTCCTCTGGATCAAGTCCTGCAAGCGGACGTTAACGGAACGGCAACGAGTCGCCGCAAGGGAATTCCCCCAAACGGTGGCGCCATCTCACCCCGAGGGGGTGATCGTCACGGTGCCGTCGTTGCCCACGGTGTACGTCGCGAGCGTGGGGCCGCCCGACCCAATGGAAAGCGAGACGCCTTTGAGGGAGAAGAAGTCGCGGCGCACCGTGCCCCGGTTGTTCGCAGCCGGTCCTGCGGTGTGAAGGGCCTTCAGCAGGGCTGACGTGGCCGCGTAGCCAAAAATCGCCTGGCTGGAGGGAGAATGGCCGTAGGCCTGGCGGAATTCGCGCACGAACGTCTTCCCCGCAGGCTGGCCCAGCAGGGCCGTCGGGTCATTCTCCTGGGACATGCTGGCGAACGTCCGGCCGTAGGTGCTGAAGGACTGGAAGTCCTTTGTGGGCACCGCCGCGTCCTGCGCCGGGCTGACCTGGAGGAGCTCCTGGGCGCTCGTGATCCCGAGCGAGTCGATCGAGTTGACCGTACGGCTCGTCACGACCTCGCCGAGATACCCGACGGCAGCAGAATCCTCGATTGCGCAGCGCGCGTTCTGGGTAACGCTCCCCCCACCACAGCTTCTGCTCGGGACGGTGTTGAGCCTCAGCGTGAAGCCCTGGACCTCGCCCGAGAGCTGGCTGAACGCGAGCTTCTCGGCATCAATCACGTCCTGGGCCTGTGAGTTGCCGCGCAGCGCCGTCGGGGCGCTCAGATATACGACCAGGCTCTTGCCGCTCACGGTGGGCGCGCTCGGAGCGGCGGCGCATCCGGCCAGCACGGCCACGAGGCCCGCGCACGCCCAGGCGCCAGGCCAACGCCCGCGGGGAGGAATCACCCGCGCCGGCGGGGCAGGTACGGGAGCACGCTGTACACCGCGATCGCGATCAGAACCATGGCGATACCGATCAGAATCGAGTCAAACCCGCCGAGCAGATCGATGCTCCACAGCACGATCCAGATACAGAGCCCAGCGGTGGCGGTGAGGATCAGGCCCACCCGCGGGATGCTAGCTGAGGGCCTGTGCGAACGACCGTACGAGATCGCGGACCGCACCCGCCGGATCATCGGACTCCTGGGCGGCCCGGACCAGCCGGCTCCCCACGATCACCCCATTGGCGCCGGCATCGGCGGCTTGGTGCGCTTGTTCGGGCGTGGCGATTCCGAATCCGACGGCCACCGGCACCTCGGCATTGGCGCCTACCCGGTCCACCATCTCCTGGAGCTGGCTCTCCAGGCTCTGCCGCTCTCCGGTCGTGCCGGTGACGGACACGGCGTAGATGAACCCCCGGGCCCGGGTCGCGATAACCCTGAGGCGGTCCTCCGGGGTGGTCGGCGCCACCAATGGGACCAGGGCCAAGCCCAGACGATCGCACTGCTCGCGCAACTCCTCCGCCTCCTCCACCGGGAGGTCAGGCACGATCAACCCGCTGATCGACGCCGACACCAGCGCGTCCAGGAAGCGCTCGATCCCCCGGGCGAAGATCGGGTTGGAGTAGCACATGACCACCATCGGCACCTCGGCCGCCACCTCCGCCGCCAGCCCCAGGACCCCGTCCACGGTGGCCCCTGCCCGCAGTGCCGCCGTGGCGGCCTGGTGGATGATCCGCCCGTCGGCCAGCGGGTCCGAGAACGGCACACCAAGCTCGATCAGGTCAGCCCCTCCCTCCACGTACGCGCGCGCGATTCGGCGCGAGCTGTCGGGGTCCGGGAAGCCACCCATCAGGTACGGCATGAACGCCGCGCGCCGGCCGTCGGCCTGGGCCCGCGCGAACGCTTCAGCGATGCGTTCGATACCGCTGGCCACCTTGGCAGCGCTCACGGCTTCAGCAGCTCCAGCGCTTCCACGAGGTCCTTATCGCCCCGGCCCGAGAGGCAGATCAGATCAAGCTCGCTCCCGGGAGCCTTGAGCACCCAGGCCAGGGCGTGGGCGCTTTCGAGCGCCGGGATGATGCCCTCGAGCCGGGCCATGAGAGCAAACGCCTCGAGCGCCTCCCGATCGCTCACCGCCTCATACCGGGCTCGCCCGGAATCCCGGAGCCAGGCGTGCTCGGGCCCGCTGCCCGGATAGTCCAGACCGGCGGACACAGAATGGGCCTCGAGAATCTGGCCGTCCTCGTCCTGCATGAGAGCAGAGAAGGCGCCGTGCAGAACTCCGGGCAGGCCGCCAGCGGTGAGAGGCGCGCCGTGGCGCCCGGACTCCAGACCCTCGCCCGCCGCCTCGACTCCCACCAGCTCCACCTCCGAGTCGTCCAGGAAACCGGCGAACATTCCGATGGCGTTTGACCCTCCGCCCACGCAGGCGATAACGCGCTGCGGGAGCCGGCCTGCCTGCTCGATGATCTGCGAGCGCGCCTCATCCCCGATCACCCGCTGGAGGTCCCGCACGAGCGCCGGATAGGGAGCGGGGCCGACGCACGACCCGATGATGTAGTGGGTGCTCTGGATGTTGCTCACCCAATCGCGGATGGCGGCCGACACCGCCTCCTTCAGCGTCTGGGCGCCGGCGGAGACCGGCTCCACGCGCGCCCCCAGCAGCTCCATCCGTTCCACATTGGGCCTCTGGCGCCGCATGTCCTCGGCGCCCATGTAGACCACGCACTCCAGGTCAAGGAGCGCGCAGGCCGTGGCCGTGGCCACGCCGTGCTGGCCCGCTCCGGTCTCGGCGATGATCCGCCGCTTCCCCATCCTCTGGGCCAGCAGGGCCTGGCCCAGCGCATTGTTGATCTTGTGCGCCCCGGTGTGGTTGAGATCCTCGCGTTTTAGAAAGACCGGATGCCCCACCCGCTCGCTCAATCGGCCCGCTTCGTACAGCGGTGAGGGACGGCCCACGTAGTCGCGCAGGAGGCGAGTCATGACATCACGGAAGTCGGCATCGTCTCGGTAGCGGATCCAGGCCACCTCGAGCTCGGCCAGGGCGGGCATCAGAGTCTCCGGGACGTACTGCCCGCCGTAGCGGCCGAAGCGGTGCTCGAGGGCGCTCATGACACGGGTACAGCGGCGGCGCCGTTGACCGAGTCGGCAAATGCCCTGAGCCGGTCAGGATCCTTGACGCCTGGGCTGCGCTCCACTCCGCTGGCCACGTCTACGGCGTAGGGCCGAGTGGCGATGATGGCCGCTTCCACGTTCTCCGGGGTGAGCCCCCCGCTCAGGATGAGCGGCACGGGGCCGCGATGTGACCGGACCAACTCCCACTCGAACGTCTCGCCCGTGCCACCCGGCTGGCCCGGGGTGTGGCTGTCCAGGAGATGGAAGTCGGTGTGGAATGGCCCCAGGGCCTGGATGTCGGCCCCGCTGCGCACCCGCGCGGCCTTGATCACCTTGCATCCCGTCCGGCGGGCGGCCTCGGCGCAGAAGGCCGGCCCCTCGTCGCCGTGAAGCTGGAGCATAGTGAGCTCCACCGCATCTGCGGTGGCGGCGACGTCCTCCAACGTCTGGTTGAAGAACACGCCCGCCACCTCGACGCGCCGCTTCAGCGCAGCGGCGATCTCAGCCGCCTGATCCGGGCGAACGGCCCGGGGAGACCCGGGCCAGAAGATCAGCCCGATGGCCCAGGCGCCCAGCGAGGCAGCGCGCTCGGCGTCCTGGAGCGAGGTGATCCCGCAGAACTTGATCCTTGTGGCCACTGCCGCTAATCGTAGGGCGGCTCACGTGCCTGTCAGGGCGCGGCAGGCCGCCTCGATGTCGGCCGAGCGCATGAGCGCCTCTCCGACCAGGACGGCGTCAAAGCCGGCGCGCTCGAGCTCTCGCAGCTCCCCCTGCGTGCTGAACCCGGATTCGGCCACCTTCGTCACGCCCTGCGGTATGCGGTGGACCAGCTCGAGGGTCCGGCTCCGGTCCACCTCGAGCGTGGCCAGGTCTCGGCTGTTGATTCCCACCAGGGTGGCCCCCAGTTCAAGCGCACGCTCGAGCTCGGCCTCGTTGTGGGACTCCACCAGGGCGGCAAGCCCCAGCTCGGTCGCCGTGTCGTGCAGGCTCTGGAGCTCGGCCTGCGGGAGTGCGGCGACGATGAGGAGGATGGCGTCCGCCCCCGTGGCCAGCGCCTCGTAGAGCTGGTAGGAATCCACGGTGAAGTCCTTGCGCAGGATGGGCAGAGCGGTGGCCGATCGGGCCCGACAGAGATCCTCGAGCGAACCGCCGAAGCTCGGGGCCTCGGTCAGGACCGACAGCGCGGCGGCGTTTCCCCGCTCGTACGCCCGCACCACATCCTCCAGGTCCAGGTCCTCTCGGATCGGCCCAGCCGAGGGGGAGCGGCGTTTGTGCTCGGCGATCAGCGAGACCCTGGGCCCGGAGAGCGCCCCGGCGAAGTCGCGAATCTGACCAGCGGCCGTGCGCTCCTGCGCGGCCGCGATCAGCCCCTCCTCTGGGACCTCCTCCTTGCGCTCCCGAAGCGCGCGCCGCGTCTGGACCACGATGGTCTCGAGGTGATTCATGGCGCCAGCTCCTGCGTCCGGGCCACGAAGCGCTCCAGCGCGTCGTGGGCTGCGCCGTTGGACACGGCCTCCTGAGCGGCCTGGACCCCCGCTTCCAGGGAGGCCGCGCCACCGCCCACGTAAATGGCCGCTCCGGCGTTCAGGACGGCCAGGTCGCGAGCTGCCCCCGGCTCGTCGGAGAAGATCCGCCGCGCCGTGGCCGCGTTCTGGTCGGGATGGCCGCCGGGGATCTGCTCAAGCGCAGACCGGGACAGCCCCACCTCCTCCGGGGCCACCACGTAGCGCTCCAGCCGGCCGTTCCGGACCTCAACCACATGCGTCGCCGCGCTGATGCTCAGCTCGTCCAGTCCGTCCTGGCTGGACACCAGCAGGGCGTGCTGCGTCCCGAGCAGCGCCAAGGCGCCGGCCATCGTGTCCAGATAATCCGGGTCGGAGACCCCGATGAGCTGCCGGCTGGCCCCCGCGGGGTTGGTGAGCGGGCCCAGGAAGTTGAAGATCGTGCGCACGGCCAGCTCGCGGCGGACCGGCACCACGTAGCGCGTGGCCTGGTGGTGGGAGGGCGCGAACATGAAGCCAAACCCAACCTCGGTGATGCAGGTGGCCACCGCGTCCGGCGTCAGGTCGATGCGGGCTCCCAGCGCCTCCAGCAGGTCGGCCGAGCCCGACAGCCCGGTGGCCGACCGGTTGCCGTGCTTGGCCACGGCGCACCCCGCCCCGGCCGCGATCAGGGCCGCCGTGGTGGACACGTTGAACGTCCGCTGCCCGCCCCCCGTCCCGGCGGTGTCCAGCACATCATCCCGGGAGATGCGCACCGGTGTGGCAAACGCCCGCATGGCCTGGGCCAGGCCAGCGATTTCCTCGACGGTCTCCCCCTTGGTCCGCAGCGCGATCAAAAAGGCCGCGATCTGGATTTCCGACGCCCCGCCCGACATCACCTCGGACAGAACGGCGGCCGATTCCTCCTGGGTCAGACTGCGTCCACCGGCCAGCGCGTCGATTGCCTCCCGGAGCGTGTCCATTCGGAGACTCAGGCTCCGGTCAGGAAATTGCCGATCAGCTCCCGGCCCTGCTCGGTCAGGATGGACTCGGGATGAAACTGCACCCCCTCGGCGGGAAGCTCGCGGTGGCGTACCGCCATCACCACGTCGCTGCCCTGAGCGCTGCACTCCAGGCAATCGGGTAGGGCCGGATCGGCCACCAGGGAGTGGTAGCGACCCACGCGCAGGGGCGAGCGCAGGTCGCGGAAAATCGTCCGGCCGTCGTGCTCGACACTGGCCGTCTTGCCGTGCACCGGCTCGTGCGGGATCACGCGGCCCCCCCAGGCCTGAACCAGCGCCTGATGCCCCAGGCACACGCCCAGGGTGGGCAGGCGGGCCTCGGGCAGGCGGCGAGCCGCCTCGAGAGAGATGCCCGACTCGTCGGGCGTGCACGGGCCCGGGGAGATGATGGCCCGGTCGTAGCCCCGCACGAGCAGTTCCTCGACCGTGGCGTGGTCATTGCGCACCACCTCGATGTCCGGGCTGGGCGGCCCCCATTCCCCCAGGTACTGGACGAGGTTGTAGGTGAAGCTGTCGTAGTTATCGATAACCAGGACGCGCACTGGAAGGAGAACGGTAACGCGCGCCGGGCCTGTCGCCTGGGCGCCGAGCGTCAATGATTTGGGCGGGCGCGTACCTTGAGACCGGCCAGGACGCGCTTACTTCACAGGCGCGGGGCGCGCGGCTGTCTCTACGCCCAGGACCAGCTCAATCGCCTCATCCAGGCTGAGCTCGCGCCCACGGGCGAAGGCACGCTCGAACTCTTCCTCGCCAATGTTGGAGCGAATCGTCTCGATGCTGCTCTCGCGAACCCAGTCCTCCCGGAGCCACGGTTGGTTGATCTGATCGGTGATCGCCTGCGAAGCGCCGTGGAGCTTGGCCGCCAGCTCCCAGTCGGCTCGATCCCCGGCCAGACAGGCCAATCCCAGGACGGCGAACCCCAGCCCGCCGTGATCGCCAACACGACGGGTGGTCCGGATCACGTCTCGCAGCAGCAGGATGGCGCCGTCGTGGGCACCCTCCGCTCGCAGAAGCAGAGCCATCGGACCGGCTACATACTGGGTGGCCGCGCCGAACACGCGGCCAACCTCGGCGGCGCGAGTCAGGTGCAGTCGTGCGGCGGAGAGATCGCCCAGCTCCAGAGCGCGTTGGCCAGCGAACGTGTGAAGGTCGTGGGTGAGCAGGAGGTTGCCCGACCGCTCGGCCCGCCCCATGCTCTCCTTGTGAACCTCCTCGGCGCGGGCCGGGTCGAGCCTGCTACTGAATACGAAGACCATCAGGCCACATTCACTGACGAGCTGATCGTCATCAATCGCCCTGGCTCGCTCCAGCGCCTCCTCGGCCAACTCCAGCGCCGCCTCTGTCTGGCCGGCAGACCCCCGCGCTGCCGCCTGCCCCACCATCGCCCAGATGCGCAGCCCCTCGTCGTCGACCTCGAGGGTCGCGGTGGCCCCTTCCTCGACGAGGCGGTCGGCCGTCTTGCGGTCGACGGCGGTCGCGAAGCTGGCCGCAAACCACAGCGCCCTGAGGTAGAGCTCGGGATCCTCCTTGGCCTCGGGGCGCTCCAGAGCCGGCATCACCAGACCAAAGGCCTCGCGCCGCCTGGCCCGGGCGAACCAGTAGTAGCCCAGGGCCACCGCAAAACGCAGTGCCTGATCAGTCAGGCCGGCATCCTCTGAGGCACGCTCGATCGCTCGGCGAAGGTTGGCCTGGTCGGCGTCGAGCCGCGCGAACCAGGGTCCGGGGTTGGGTCCCCTGAGGTGCTCCGAGGCGGTCTCGGCAAGCGCCAGGAAGTACTGACCGTGCGCCTCGGCCAGCGCAGCCGCCTCCGGTGCAGCGGTCTCCATCAGACGTTCGGAGGCGAACTGCCTGATCGTCTCCAACAGCCTGTAGCGCACGCGGCCGGCGCTGGGGTCCGCCACCACCAGGCTCTTATCGACGAGCGAACCTAGCAGGTCGGCCACGTCGAAGCGGTCGATCTCTCCGAGCGCGCACACCGCGCTGGCGGCGTCGAGATCGAATCCCCCGACAAACACCGATAGCCGCCCGAGCAGCAACCGCTCGGTCTCAACCAGGAGGGAGTACGACCAGTTGACCGTTGCCCTCAGCGTCTGCTGGCGCTCGAGCGCCCCGCGACTGCCCCCGGTCAACAGGCGAAAGCGCGCGTCCAGGAGGTCGTGCAACTCAAATACCGACAGCGAGCGCAGGCGGGCGGCGGCGAGCTCGATCGCCAACGGCATCCCGTCCAGCCTCCGACAGGTCGAGGCGATTGTCGGACCAGTCTGATCGTCTAGCGTCAGCTCTGCGCCCTGCGCCCAGGCGCGCTCGAGGAACAGGACAACCGCGTCGGAGCTGCTCAGAGACGCAGGATCGTCATCGGGCGAGGGCAAGGACAGGGAGGGCACGCGATAGACGGTTTCGCCACCCACGCCAAGCGGTTCCCGACTTGTGGCCAGCAGCCGTACCTTGGGACACCGCCTGAGAATTGCGTCGGCCACCTCGGCGCAGGTGGCGATCAGGTGCTCGCAGTTGTCCAGGATGAGCAGGGCCTCCTGCACAGCCAGGGCGTCAAGCAGCGCATCGAGATCGCTGCCGCCGGGCCGGCCTCTGATCCCCAGCGCCCCGGCGGCCGTCGAGGCCACCATGCTCTCGTCGCTTACGGCCGCCAGATCAATCAACCAAACGCCATCGCTAGCACCATCGAGAAACTCGGTCGCAAGCTCCAGCGCGAGCCTGGTCTTGCCGCAGCCGCCAGCCCCGGTCAACGTCACCAGCCGCGCGGAGTGAACGAGAGCGCGCGCCTCCTCGAGCTCGCGGTCTCGTCCGATGAAGGACGCCGACTGAGCGGGGAGGTTGTTGGCCAGCAACGGATGGTCGAGCGAGCGCAGCGGACCGAAATCTCCCTCCAGGCCATCAGCGTTAAGCTGAAAGAGTCGCTGCGGGCGGCCGAGATCCTTGAGTCGATGAAGACCGAGATCCCTGAGCGACGTTCCCTCCGGGAGAGCGTCCCGAGCCAACAGCGCAGCCGTCTCGGACAGCAGGATCTGGCCGCCGTACGCCACCGCGGCCACCCGGGCCGCGCGATGCACGTCAAACCCCACCAGACCGGTGGTCGTTTCGGACGCCTCGCCCACGTGGATCCCCATCCGCACCCTGACCCGCTCGCCGGCCGGCCACCCGTGGGCGGCCAGGGCGCGCTGAATCGCGATCGCGGCCGAGGCGCACTGGGTGGCCGAGGTGAACACGACGAAGAAGCCGTCGCCCTGGGTGTCGATCTCCCGGCCTCCGTGCGCGGCAATCCCCGTCCTGATCAGTCGATGGTGATCAGCCAGGATGCCCGCGTAGGCCTCGTGCCCCACCCGCTCGAGCAGGGAGGTCGAACCCTCGACGTCCGTGAACAGAAAGGTGAGGGTTTCCGTGGTTGCGACCCTCCAGAAACGCCCGCGGCTACGGCCAGTCAGGCTGGTGTACGGCCAAGTCGATGGCGTCCAGAACTGCCTGAGCCTTGGCCTCGGATTCGCGGAGCTCGTATTCGGGCACGGCGTCGGCCACCGTCCCGCCCCCGGCCTGGACGTGCGCCACCCCATCCTTGACCACCACGGTCCGGATGTGGATGCACGTGTCCAGATCGCCGCCGTAGCTGACCCAGCCGATCGCGCCGCCGTACCCCCCGCGCTTGACCGGCTCGAGCTCGTCAATGATCTGCATGGCCCGTACCTTGGGGGCGCCGGACAGGGTCCCCGCCGGGAGCACCGAGCGCAGCGCATCGAGCGCCCCCACCTCGGGGCGCAGGCGCCCGGTGACGTTGGAGACGATGTGCATGACATGGCTGTAGTTCTCGACCATCATCAGCTCATCCACCTGGACCGTGCCGAACCGGCAGACGCGTCCCAGGTCGTTGCGCCCCAGGTCAACCAGCATCACGTGCTCGGCTCTCTCCTTGGGGTCGTCAAGCAACTCCTGCGCCATCCGCCGGTCCTCCTCGGGACTTGCGCCGCGGGGTCTGGTTCCGGCGATCGGCCGGGTGGTGACCAGGTCGCCCTTGACGGTGATCAAAGGCTCGGGACTTGCTCCCGCGATCTCGAAGTCGCCAAAGTCCAGGAAGTACATATACGGGCTGGGATTGACCGCGCGCAGGCCGCGATAGATCGAAAACGCGTCCACCGGGGCGGGGGCTGACCAGCGCTGGGAAGGCACGACCTGATAGGCGTCGCCGGCGCGGATGTACTCGATGATCCGAGCCACGATGGCCTGAAACCGCTCGGGTGACATGTTCGATCGAAATTGTGGGGTGGGGCTGGCCGGCTGTGGGGTCTGTTGTGGGGTGGGCCAGGCGGCCGGCTGTGGGGTCTGCTGTGGGGTGGGGCTGGCGGCCGGCTGTGGAGTCTGCTGTGGGGTGGGGCTGGCCGACTGTGGGGTCTGCTGTGGGGTGGGGTCGGGGCGGGTCTCTTGCGTGGACTGATCGCCCCCTGGCGCGCCACCCGGCACCGGACCGCTCAGCCGCGCGCGCACCTCGTGGATGTTGTCCACCGCGCGGCGGTAGGAGGCCTCCAAGTCGTCCCCGGCATCCACATTGGCCAGGATCGTCACCGTGTGGCGCAGGTGGTCAAAGATGACCAGAACGTCGGTGAGCATCAGGGCCAGATCAGGAAGCCCCAACGGGTCGGGGTTCGGCGGGCCCAGCGGCTCGACGGTACGCACCAGGTCGTAGGCGAACATGCCAACGGCGCCGCCGGTGAAGGGCAGCTCGGCAGCCAAGGGCGCGGCGTGAAAGCGCTTCAGCGCGTCGGCGGCCAGCGCGTAGGGATCTCCCGGATCCCCGAGTGACCAGCGCAGGACCTGGCGCGGGCGAATCCCGATGAAGGAGAACCGTCCGACCCGCCCCTGTTCGGCTGACTCGAGCAGGAACGCCGGGTCGTCGGTTCGCAGCTTCAGGAACGCCGATACCGGCGTGAGCAGGTCATCGACGGACGTCTCTTGGACGGGGATCAGGTTGTACGTCTGCGCCAGGGCGCGGACCTCGGCCAGCGAGCGCAGGCCGCCCGGGGCGGCTTCAGTGGCGACGGCCATCGAGGACTCGCTCGGCGTCAGCCAGCGACAGGCCACGCTGGCGCAGCAGGACCGCCAGGTGATAGATCACGTCCGCCGCCTCCTCCGCCACCCGATCATCGGACTCCAGGCCGGCGGCGCGCGACACCTCCTCGGCCTCCTCGCGCACCTTGGCCCCGATCAGCTCGGGGTCGTCCAGCAGGCGCACGGTGTACGACCCCTCGGGTCGGGACTCAGAGCGCTCGAGGATGGTGCGTTCGAGCTCGGGAAGCGCCTCATGGGGGGCCGCCGGCTCCAGCTCTCCACGGTGAAAGCAGGTGCGCTCTCCCGTATGACAGGCGGGTCCGGCAGGCTCCACCAGCGCCAGCACCGCGTCGCCGTCGCAGTCGTGGCGAAGCGCCTTCACGGCCTGCACGTTTCCGGAGGTCGCCCCCTTGTGCCAGAGCTCCTGACGGGAACGACTGAAGAAGTGCATCTCGCCGGTCTGGCGCGTGAGGCGAAGCGCCTCGTGGTTCATGTAGGCCAGCGTCAGGATCTCGCCAGTCCGCCAGTCCTGAACGATGCACGGGATCAGCCCGCGCTCGTCAAACCGCAGCTCTTCATCCATGGCCAGGAGTGTATGGGCGCTACTCGATGCCCAGCCGGTCCAGCAGACGGTCGTCCGCCCGCCAGTGACGGCGCACCCGCACCCGGAGCTCGAGGTGGGCCTGCGCCTTCTGCTCGCGCTCGATCGCCTCGCGGGCCGCCATCCCGATCGACTTGATCATGCCGCCTCCGGCCCCGATGAGAATGCGCTTCTGGGACTCAGTCTCGACCAGGACCACCGCCTCGATCCGCACCAGCGGCCGGCCCGCCCGGTCCTGCCGCTCAATCGACTCAACCTGGACCTCGACGGCGTGAGGGACCTCCTCCCGGGTGCGCTGCAAGACCTGCTCGCGGACCAGCTCGGCCAGCCGGACCTGCTCGGACTGATCTGAGCGCTGTGCTGCCTCGAAGTACAGCGGCCCGTCTGGCAGGAGGCTGACCAGGTGGTCGGTGAGCGGGCGCAGGCCCGATCCGGTGCGAGCCGACACGGCAAACACCTCCTCACCCACCTCCAACGAGGCCGCCTGCTCGAGCGCGGCGACCGTTCGTGCCCTATTCGCCCGATCGATTTTGTTCACGGCGACGACCACGGGCACGGGCGCCGACTTCAACAGCCGGGCGATGAATCGGTCCCCGGGACCGACGCCCTCCTCGGCGTTGACCACCAGCAGGCAGCCGTCGGCGTCCTGGAGTTCTCGCTCGACTCGGCGCTGCATCCGGTCGGTCAGAGCGTCGCGTGGACGCTGCACCCCCGGCAGATCCACCAGTACCAGCTGCCAGTCAGGCCCTGTGGCGATGCCTCGAACCGCGCGCCGAGTCGTCTGCGGCTTGTCGGAAACGATGGCCACGTGCGCCCCAACGATCGCGTTGGCCAGCGTCGATTTGCCCACGTTGGGCCGGCCGGCCAGCGCGATGAAGCCCGAGCGCGTCATGGCAGCCTCATTGGATCCAGCGCATGAGCTCCGCCTGGAGAGCCAGCATCTCCCCCTCGTCGGTCTCGTGGTCCATCCCGGTGAGGTGCAGCGCGGCGTGGATGACCGCCTCGCCGGACGTCGAGGGTCTGCTCGGGGCATATGACGATGTCGCCCAGCTCGCGAGGCTCGGGCGCCGGACCATTCTCGTCCACGCCGAAGGCCAGCACGTCGGTCGGCTCGTCCAGCCCCCGGTACTCGCGGTTGAGTTCCTGGATGCGCTCCTCAGAGACGAACTGCACGGCAGCGTGCCCATCGGTGATGCCGGCTGAGGACAGGGCCAGGGCACACAATTCCTCAACCTCGTGCGCGGTGGGTCCGTCCGCGTCTCCCTCCGATCCGCCCGGGGCCATGCCCTCGATCCCGATCACCTCGACCTCGAGCACCTCAGGTTCCTCCCGGCGGGCGACCTAGGCCCGCTTGCGCGGCCGCAGCCCGGGGGCCAACTGCTGGCTGTGCTCGTTGTAGGCGGCCACGATCCGACGGACCAGCTTGTGCCGCACCACGTCCTCCTCGCCAAAGCGGACGAACTCGATGCCCTCGACCTTTTGGAGGATGTCGGCCACCACCACCAGTCCCGAATCCTGGTCCCGAGGAAGATCGATCTGGGTGATGTCGCCCGTGACCACCATCTTGGAGTTGAACCCGAGCCGGGTGAGGAACATCTTCATCTGCTCGGGGCTGGTGTTCTGGGCCTCGTCCAGGATGATGAAGCTGTCGTTAATCGTGCGGCCCCGCATGTAGGCCAGCGGAGCCACCTCGATCACTCCGCGGTCCAGGTGCTGCGAGACCCGGTCGGGCTCGAGCATGTCGTGCAGGGCGTCGAACAGCGGCCTCAGGTACGGATCCACCTTGGCCATCAGGTCGCCCGGGAGGAAGCCCAGCCGCTCGCCCGCCTCCACGGCGGGGCGGGTCAGGATAATCCGGTTGACCTCGCGGCGGCTCAGAGCGGCCGCGGCCAGGGCCACTGCCAGGAAGGTCTTGCCCGTGCCGGCTGGCCCGATCCCGAACGTGATCGTGTTCTGGCGGATCGAGTCCACATAGCGCTTCTGGTTGATCGTCTTGGGCGCCACCTTGGTGGCCCGATGGCGCCACACCACGTCCTCGAGGATCTGGGCGGGCGAGTCGTGGGCGTCGAGCGCCCGAGTTACAACCTCGATCGTGCCCGGCGCGATCTCGTGGCCCTGCTCGACCAGCTCGGCGAGTTCGCGCACCACCTGCTCGGCGGTGCCGACGGCCGTCTCGGCGCCATCGAGTGTCAGAACGTTGCCCCGCAGGAACACGTCGCAGTCCAGATCGGCCTCGAGCGCGCGGAGCACGGCGTCCCCGCTTCCGGCCAGCTCGCTGGCCACGGCGTTGTCGAGCTCGAGCTGGCGGCGCATTCAGCCGGCCCCGAGAGCCTCCCGAACCTGGGCTGAGGCCCGCTTGCCGTCCACCCGGCCGCCGGCGCGAGCCATCACCACCTTCATGACCGCTCCCATGTCCTTGGGACTCTCGGCACCGGTCTCGCCTATTGCCTGGGTGACCAGCGATTGCAGTTCGGCGTCGTCGAGCTCCGAGGGGAGATAGCTCTCGATCAGGCCCGCCTCCGCCTCCTCCTTGTCGGCCAGCTCCTCGCGGCCGCCCTGGCGGAACTGCTCAGCCGCATCCAGGCGCCGCTTGCGTTCACGGCGCAGGACGGCCAGGTCGTCATCGCCCCCCTCCTTGGCCGCTTTCTGAAGCTCGGAGAGCACCATCCGCAATGCCCCGACCCGCTCCCGGTCACCCGCCTTCAGGGCGGTGTTGACGTCGCTGCGCAGCTGTTCGGTCAGGCTCACTTCGTCACGAGGATAGTGAGCCTCAGGCCGCCGGCTCGCACCGTAGGCCATCGGCGTGGAGCTCCTGGCAGCAGGACCTCAACGATCTCCCCGCGGGCCGCCGCTCCGGCCGGGAGATAGCAGCGGACGTAGTCGGTCGTGTAGCCCGAGCACTGGGTCGCGGCCATCTTGTCCACCAGGACCGGCTGCACCGTTCCCAGCTTGGTGGCCCGGCGCACGCGGGAGAGAACCTCGGACCGGCCGCGCAGGACCTGCGAGCGGCGCTTCTTCTCCTCCGGCGCGACCCGGTCCCCCAGCTCAGCCGCCACGGTGCCCGGTCGAGGCGAATACGAGAACGTGTGGACACGGGATATGCCCGCCTCCGCGACGGCGGCCAGCGTGCGGTCAAACGCCGCCTCGGACTCGGTGGGAAAGCCGACGATCACGTCGGTGGTGATATTCACCTCGGGCACGGCGTGGCGCAGGCGCGACACGATCGAGAGGTACTCGCCCGAGGTGTAGTGCCGGCCCATGTCATGCAGAACCTCATCGTCCCCGGACTGCATCGGAATGTGCAGGTGCGGGCAGATGCGGGGCTCGGATCGGAGCGCCTCGAGCAGCGAGTCCCGGACGTGGATGACCTCCACGCTGGAGAGCCGGACACGCTGGACGCCGGGCACCTGGGCCACCTCCATCATCAGCTGGCCCAGCTCCAGACCACGCTCCGGGTCGCGGTAATCCCCCACGCTGATCCCGGTCATGACCATCTCCGGCTGCCCCTGGGCCACTCGCCGGCGCACCTCGTCCAGCACCGCCCCGGCCGGCCGCGAGCGCGCGGCCCCGCGCACGGTGGGGATGATGCAGTAGGCGCAGTGGCAGTCGCACCCGTCCTGGACCTTCACGAAGCCGCGCGTGCGGGAGGGCGAGGGCACCACGGCAGGGCTCTGGGACCGCTCCCGCGCCAGCACATCGTGCTCCAGATCCGCGCACCCACCCAGCTGCGCGGCCACGTCCTCGGCCGTGCCGGTCAGCGCCCTCACCCTCGGATCGATATCGGCGAATTGGCGGGAGTTCAGGTTCGACGCGCAGCCGCTGACCAGGACCTCTCGCGCGGTCCGCAGCGAGCGCCTGACCGAATGGCGTGACTTGGCCTCGGCCTCGCTCGTGATACAGCACGTGTTGATGAGATGCAGCTCGGCCTCCTCCTCGGGGACCTCCCGGTGACCGGAGCCCAGCAGCGCCTGTCGCGCCTGCATGGCGTCAGCCTGCGAAACCTTGCAGCCCAGGAACTTGACGGCGAACGTGGCCAAGGACGCTCAAGGTACCGAGCCGGTGAGAGCACCGCCGTCCAGTCCCCGGTGGCACGCCGCTCGCGCTCGTTAAGGCCGGCCAGGGCGAACGCGCCCGCCACGCGGTCGGCTTCATGGGTCAGGTGCCGCTGGCCACCACGTATCGGGGCGCTGATCGCCACCGCGCTCAAGCTGCGAGGCCCACTCGATCAGAAGCGGGCTGAGCAGGTTGGCGCACACCGTCCGGACCACCGGCACCGGCTCGCTGCGCAGGTCGAGCCGTCGCACGCCTGGACCGTCGCCCCGTTGACGGCGGCATTCTTCATAGTTGTCTCCACGGCCACGGGGTCAAAGTCCACGGCATGGACGGGGGCGAAGCCGAGCCGGGCGGCGGCTATGGCCAAGACGCCTGAGCCGCACCCCAGGTCCAGGAACGGCCCCTCGGGCGGCAGCTCGAGCAGCAACTCGAGGCAGAGCCGCGTGGTGGCGTGGGCGCCGGTCCCGAACGCCTGCCCAGGGTCGATCACGATGTCAAGCGGCGTGGCCCCCGGCGGCTCCCAGGGGGGGCGAACGGTCAGCCGCCCCTCAAGCACCAGAGGCCGGTGGAATTCCCGCCACCGATCGTGCCAATCGTCGGCGATCTTCTCGGAGTGCACCTCGACGAGGGCTCCCCCGGCCACCGCCCGGACGGCCGCCAGGAACGGGAGCTCACCCGGAGCGCCGTACACCCCGTACTCGACCACGCCGTCGGGGAGCTGCACCTCCTCCACCCCGTTGGGCACCAGCTCAAGCAGCTCGGCCAGCACGACTTCGGCGTGCTCGGGTGCCACGCGGACCGCGAGCCGCAGCATCGCGCCGGCCGGTCCCGGCTACCCGCCGAACGCCCGCTTGAGCTTCCCGAACACGCCCTCCTCGGAGTGGAGGTTGTGGCTGGTCATCGAGCTGGCCAGCTGCTCGTAGAGCTCGCGCTGCTCCCGGTCCAGGTGGCGGGGCACGATCACGTTGATCACCACTCGCAGATCTCCGGCCCGGCCGCGGCCCCGGAGAGAGGGCATGCCCGCTCCCCGGATCCTGAGCGTGTCGTGCGGCTGCGTTCCCGGCGGGATCTCCAGCTCCACCGGTCCATCCAGTGAGGGCACTTCGACCACAGTCCCCAGGGCGGCCAGCGGGCCCGGGACGTCCACCGCAGTGACAAGGTCGTTGCCATCGCGGATGAACCGGGCATCCTGCCGAACCCGGACGAGCACGTAGAGGTCGCCCGGAGGGCCGCCCCGCTCGCCGGCGTGGCCTCGTCCGGAGAGGCGCACGCGCTGACCGTCGGCGATCCCCGCCGGCACGTCCACCGACACCTCGGCCCGCTCGACCTTCCGGCCGCGGCCCCGGCATTCCTGACAGGGGTTCCGCGCCACCTTGCCCTCTCCCTGGCAGGCGTCACAAACGGTCGCCCGCACGATCTGGCCGAATGGGGTGCGGGATACCACGCGCAGCTGGCCCGCTCCCCCACACCGCTGGCATGTCTCGATCGGGGTACCCGGCTCGGCACCGTTGCCATGGCAATGGGGGCAGGGTGAGACAACGTCGTAGCTGATCTCGACGGTGGATCCTCGGGCCGCCTGAACCAGGTCGATGTCAGCCGTGACCGCGACGTCCCCGCCCTGCATCGGCCCGGCGGTGGCGCCACCGCCGCCAAACAGGTCCCCGAGCCCGCCGGTCCCCCCGAAGAACGCGTTGAAGATGTCGGCCACCGAGCCGAACGAGTCGAAGTTGGGGGCGTAGCCGCCACTGCGCAGCCCCTCATGCCCGTAGCGGTCGTATGTGGCCCGGCGCTCGGGGTCGGTGAGCACCTCGTAGGCCTCGGCCGCCTCCTTGAATTTCTCCTCTGCCTCAGGATCGCTGCTGACGTCGGGATGCAGCTCCCGAGCCAGGCGGCGGAAGGACTTCTTGATCGCCGCCTCGTCCGCGTCGCGGGCGACGCCCAGAACGTCGTAGTAGTCCCGGGTGGCACTCATCGCTCGTCGTACACCTCAGCCACGAAGCTCGACAGCTGGGCCGCCGCGTCCCTGACCGAGCGGATGGCTCGGCCGTAATCCATCCGCAAGGGGCCGATGACCGACACGGCACCGAGCCGGCGCTGGGGTAGACCGTAGCCCGCCGCGACCACGGCGACCGACCGCAGCTGGGGCACGCCGTTCTCGGCGCCGATCCGGACGATCACGTCTCGCTCTGTGAGCGCGCTCTGAAGGAGTCCCAGGAGGGTCACGCGCCGCTCGAGCATGTCCATCAATGCGTTGAGCTCGGTGACGTCAGTGAACCGGTCACCGCGAAGGAGGCGAGACGCGCCCTCGACGTACAGCGCCTCGAGCGAGGCCGCCTCGAGGTCTGTGAACACTGGGGCCAGGGCGTCCAGGAACTCTGATTCCAGGGGCGGGAGCGAGGGATCGTGCAGGCGCTGATGGAGCATGCGCGCTCCCAGCCCGAGTCCCACCAGACGCTCGTTCAGGTAGCTGGCCGCCCAGTCGGCCAGCCCCGCGTCCACAGGCCGCGAGAACGTGAAGAGCCGCTTGCTCACGCCACCGGACGAGGTGATGACCACCACCATGAGAACCTGGGGCTGGAGGAGCAACACCTCGATATGGCGCACGGTTGAGGTCTCGATCGGGGGCGCGGTGACGATGGCCAAGAGGTTCGTGACCTGGGAGAGCGTTTCCGTTGTCACCTGCATGGCCTCGTCAAGCTCCCTGCGCATCAGGGAGAGCGAGAGCCGGGGTTCGGACTCCTCGCCGCCGCTGGCCAGCAGCCGATCGACGAAATAGCGGTAGCCGGCCTGCGTGGGGACCCGCCCGGCCGAGGTGTGCGGGTGAGCCAGCAGGCCTAGATCCTCCAGGCTGGCCAGCTCGCTCCGAATGGTCGACGGGCCCCATTTGACCTCGCTGGAGAGCAGCTTGGAACCCACGGGAACTCCGGCCTCGAGGTATTCCTCGACCACCTTGCGGAGCACGAGTTCCTGCCGATCACTGAGCACGGAGCCGATTGTAGGTCGGCCCTGGGCGGGCCCGAGCGGCGTTTACGGGCGCACGCGCCTGTAGAGCCTCTGGGCGGTGGCCCCACACAGGACAAGCGCCCTCGTCCCCATGGTCGGCGACTCTAGCCCCGCCCTCAGGCCAAAGCAACCTAGCCAGTCACCTCAGCGACACCGTTTCGGATGATCCGCTGATCGCCCTGCGCTGCCTCGGACTCGACGGTGGCCACGCCGTCCTGGATCTCGGACACCGTGCCGCTGACCACGATCTCCTCACCGGGCCTTCCGATCCCCCGGAACTGCACGGAGAGGCGTTTCAGCGTCTCTGGTCCGCCGGCCGCCTCGGTGTGGGCTCTCGCCACCTGGGCCATGGTCCACAGCCCGTGCAGGATCCGCCCGGGCAGGCCCACGTTACGGGCGAACTCCTCGTCGATGTGGATGGGGTTGAAATCACCCGAGGCCCCCGCGTAGCGATAGGTCAGGAAGGGGTCGGGCGTGACCCGCAGCTCGATCGCCTGTCCCTGTTTTAGAGCCATCATCCCCCCCTTACGATCTGAGTCCAGGTACCCGTCGAGACGGTCTCGTCGCGCTGGTTGACCGATGCCGTCTCGAACACGAAGAAGCTCATGCCCCCGCGCTCGGAGATGTCCTTGACCGAGGCTGTGGTGGTGATCTCGTCGCCCGCCACCACGAGCGGTCCCCACACGAACTCCTGCCCGGCGTGGAGCATGCGGGCGAAGTCGATGCCCACCTCGGGGTCGAAGATCCCCGGCGCGAGGGCCCGGGCGCTGTAGACGACGGCGAACATGGGAGGGGCCACCACGTCGGCGTGACCGGCCGCCCTGGCCGCCTCCACGTCGAAGTGCAGCGGGTTGGTCTCCCCCACCGCCGACGCGTACTCGCGGATCTTCTCCCGCCCCACCGCGTAGGTGACGGGCGGGTAGGACTTGCCGATCGCGGTGTCGCTCATGGGGGCGGCAGTCTACGCACTGCCGCTGGAGGGGCTGCCCGGCTCAGATGATCACGGGAACGGTGCCGCCGTCCACCGACCAGGCTGCGCCGGCCACGTTGGACGCCAGCTCGGAGCAGAGGAACACGATCACCGCCGCGATTTCCTCCGCCCGCCCCAAGCGCCCCACCGGCGTGCGCGAGGCGACCTGATCGAGGATCTCCTGGCGGGAGACGCCACGAGCCTGGGCCTGCTGGTCGGCCATGCCGCCCGGGGCCAGCCACAGATCGTCGCCCACGGGCCCAGGGGTAACCGCGTTGACCAGGACCCCGCGGCCGGCATAGAGGTCGGCGAACGCGCGGGAGAGTGACAGGACCGCCGCCTTGCTCACCGAGTAGGCCATGTTCGTGCCCGAAGGGCGCTTGCCCGAGGACGAGGACACGTTGACCATCCGGCCCCATCCCTGCTCGGCCAGGACCGGCGCGGCCGCTCGCATGGCCCGCATGGGCGCCATCACGTGGAGCTCCCACTGGGCCTGCCAATCGTCGTCGCTCAGCTCCTCGATCGGCCGCACCGAGCTGGTGCCCGCGTTGTTGACCAGCACGTCCAGGCGCCCGAAGCGGCTCAGGCACTCGTCGCGGAGGCGTTCCCCGGCGTCAGGGTCGGTGATGTCCAGGCTCAGCGGCTCGGCTTGACCGCCGGTCCGGTTGCACTCTTCAGCTGCTTTGTAAAGAGGCGGGGGTGCGCGACCGACCAGCAAGACGCTGGCCCCCTCGCCGGCAAGAGCGAGCGCCGTGGCCCGCCCGATCCCGCGCGAGGCGCCGGTGACGATGCAGGCTCGCTCGCGCAGTCCTAGATCCACGGCTGAGGATTATGCGCGCCCGGCGGTAACGTCTGCCCCCCGGCCACGGCCGCGTCAATAAAGGAGAAGATCTCATGCCCAGACTGGCACCCGCTGAGCCTCGAGGCCTTGACCCCATCCGGCGGCTGACGTTCGCCGCCGCCAAGCGCACCTACGGGCGGGAGATGGAGCCCACCCGGATCATGGCCCACCACCGCCCGCTCCTGGCCGGACTGGGAGCGCTGTCAGCGGCCGATGAGTACTTCTCGCACGCCGTGGATGAGCACCTCAAGAACCTGGCCCGCTTGCGGGCGGCCCAGCTCATCGGCTGCGAGTGGTGCCTGGACTTCGGGTCCTACCTGGCCCAGAAGGGCGGCACGTCCCCGGATCAGCTCCGCGAGCTGGCCACCTGGCGGGAGTCCGATCGCTTCGACGAGCAGGAGCGCCTGGTGCTGGAGCTAGCCGAGGGGATGACGCGGACCCCCGTCGAGGTTCCGGAGGAGCTCTTCGCTCAGCTGCGCGAGCGCTTTGACGAGCGGCAGATCGTGGAGCTGACGATGGTTGTGGCCCTGGAGAACCTCTACTCCCGCTTCAACTGGAGCCTTGGCATCGAGGGCGAGGGGTTCTCGGAGGGGATGTACTGCGTCCGGCCGCAGGGAGCCCATGAGGCCACGCTGGCTTAGCCTCAAGCGGCGCGTCTCGCGCGCGTTCGAGCGGCGCCTCGTCAACCCGCTCAATCGGCGGGCCGTATTCGCCGGCCGGCTCGGCAAGACCTACGCGGTGCTCGAGACGACCGGCCGCCGGACAGGCTTGACCCGTCGCACCCCCGTGGCCAACGGGCTGCAGGGCGACACGTTCTGGCTGATCTCCGCGCACGGTCCCCATGCCCACTATTTCCAGAACCTGCTGGCGCAACCCCGCGTGAGGATCGGCCTGGCTCACAGCGGCGGGGTGCGCTGGCACTCCGGTACGGCCACGCCTCTCTACGACGACGACGCCAGGGCGCGTCACCGCGAGCTGGGTCGGGGCCGCCTCGGGTACAGGCTGGACGGCCTGCTCCTGCGCGGGACCGCCACCCAGATGACCACGGTGAGGATCGACCTGGACCCAGAGTGAGTGGGGTGCCGGGCACGCTCCTCGGGCCTTTATGTTTCCGGCCGGACCGGAATGATTCCGAAGGGGCCTGGGCATGAGACCTCGTAGCGGCCTCGCCTCCGCTACCGTCGCGCCGAACCACTCAAGGAGGGGCAGACATGTCACGTTCCACTCGGGTCCGCGCGCTGGCCGGAACAACCGCGGCGGCCTTGGCTGCACTCGGGGTATTCGTCTCGACCAGTGCCGGCAGCAGCAGCTCGGCTCCGTCGACCCCGCGCACCCTGATCCGGCAAGCGACCGTGTTCCGGGCCACGCCGACGGCGAGGAGCGCCAGCACGCACTACGTCTACAAGGCGTCGAAGGTCGTCTCGCTGGCCGCCAATCACTACACCTTCGGCACGATCACTTGCCCGACGAGCCATCCCACCCCGGTGTCCGGGCTATTCGGCAGCAACTCGACGGCGGTGTACATCTCGTCCAGCGAGCCGAGCAAGGGCGGCTGGTACACGCGGATCGACAACGCCTCGACCACCAACGCGGCAAACGTCCAGATCGGCGTGGTGTGCGGAGCGTAGGCCTGGCCAGGCAGCGCGTAGCGCCGGGAGCGCCCTAGCGGCTCTCCCCCAACTCGAGCACGGCCAGAAACGCCTCCTGGGGCACCTCGATCCTGCCCACCTGCTTCATGCGCTGCTTGCCCCGCTTCTGCTGTTCCAGCAGCTTGCGCTTGCGAGTGATGTCACCGCCGTAGCACTTGGCGGTGACATCCTTGCGGTACGCCTTGATCGTCTCGCGGGCCACGATCCGCGAGCCGATGGCCGCCTGGATGGGCACGTCGTACTGCTGGCGGGGGATCTTCTCGCGCAGCTTCTCGGTCAGTGTGCGTCCCGCCTCATACGCCTTGGAGCGATGCACGAGCATGGACAGGGCGTCGATCGGCTCGCCGGCCAGCAGGATGTCCAGCTTGACCAGGTCCGAGTCGCGCAGTCCGATCAGCTCGTAGTCCAGCGAGGCGTAGCCCCGGCTGCGCGATTTGAGCTGGTCGAAGAAGTCAAGGACGATCTCGGCCAGGGGAAGGTCGTAGGTCAGCTGCACCCGCTCGGGCGAGAGAAAGTGCATCCCGGCGTGATCCCCCCGGCGCTCCTGACAGAGCTCCATGATCTGCCCGATGAACTCCTTCGGGGTGAGGATCGAAGCCCGGATGTAGGGCTCGCGGACCTCGGTCACCTGGGTGGGGTCGGGCATGTCGTTGGGGCTGTGGACCGCCTGGATCGTCCCGTCGCTCCGGGTGACCTCGTACTCGACGCTGGGCATCGTGGCCAGCAGCTCCAGGTCGTACTCCCGCTCCAGCCGCTCGCGCACGATGTCCATGTGCAGCAGACCCAGGAAACCGCACCGGAACCCGAAGCCCAGCGCATCGGAGGTCTCGGGCTCCCAGCTCAGCGCGGCGTCGTTCAAAGAGAGCTTCTCCAGCGCATCGCGCAGATCGGGGTAGTCGTCGGAGTCGATCGGGAAGAGGCCGCAGAACACCATCGGCTTGACCTCGCGGTAGCCGGGCAGCGGCTGGGTGGCCGGGCGTCGCGCCGCGGTCAGCGTGTCGCCCACGCGCAGCCTGGTCACGTCCTTCAGCCCAGTGATGAGGAATCCGACCTCGCCCGGTCCGAGGGCCTGCGCCGAGGTCATCTGCGGCGTGAAGAAGCCGATGTCATCGATGTCGGCCCGGGTCCCCGCCTGCATGGCCAGGATCGCCTCACCCTTGGAGAACGTGCCGTCCACCACGCGGATGTAGGCGATCACGCCGCGGTACTGATCGAACTCGGAGTCGAAGATCAGAGCGCGGGGGGCGGCCTCGGGATCGCCGCTCGGCGGCGGGACGCGCGCCACGAGCTCGTCCAGGAGCTCGGTCACCCCCTCCCCCGTCTTGGCGCTGATCCGGCGCACGCTCTCGCCGGACTCGCCGAGCAGTTCGGCCACCTCGGCGGCCACCCGGTCGGGCTCGGCCCCAGGGAGATCAACCTTGTTCAGGCAGGGAATGAGCTCGAGGCCGGCGTCGATGGCCAGGTACGTGTTGGCCACGGTCTGGGCCTCAACCCCTTGGGAGGCGTCGACCACCAGGAGCGCTCCCTCGCAGGCGGCCAGCGACCGGGACACCTCGTAGGTGAAGTCGACGTGGCCGGGTGTGTCGATCAGGTGCAGCTGGTAGGTCTGACCGTCGCGCCGTGAGGTGTAGAAGACCCGCACGGCCTGGGCCTTGATGGTGATTCCCCGCTCGCGCTCCAGGTCCATGGAGTCGAGCACCTGAGCGCGCATCGAGCGCGGATCCACGGTGTGGGTGAGCTCGAGGATGCGGTCGGCCAGGGTCGACTTGCCGTGGTCGATGTGGGCGATGATGGAGAAGTTGCGGATGTGGGCCTGATCGGCCATGGCCCCAAGGGTATTTGGGGCTAGGCGGAGGGCCGTAGCGCCTTGGGGAGCAGTCCCATCTCGTCCAGCGCGCTGCGGCCGGCCACCCCCATGCCGAGCAGCCCCCCGAACAACACGACGGCGTCGATCGACTTGCGGCCCTGCTTGTCCCAATAGTCGTCCTGCAGGTCCAGCCAGAGCGCGAACTCATCCAGCGTCAGGGCGCAGGACACCCCGTACAGGGCCGCGCTGGCGCGAGAGCCCCAGCGGCTGCCGGGATGACCGATCCCCCACCGGTAGGTCCAGACATACCCTACGCCGAGCAGGCCGAAGATCCCAAAGGTGCTGTGGTGGATGTGGGTGCCACCGACGCTGAGGTTCTGAAACGGACCCACGCCGGCCCGGATGGCGTGGGTTACGCCCCGGGTCACGCCGAACGTGGTGGTGAACGCGGTGGCGCTGAGAAACGCCCGCTCGCGGCGGGGATCGGAGAAGTGACGGTGGTAGAAGGTCACGCCGTTTGAGCCTTCCCCAAACGCTGGCGGAGCAAGAACTGGATCTGCCTGGCCTCGGGGATACGCATGGCCAGCACCAGCCGAGCGTAGAGGATGCAGGCCAGCGTGCCGGCGATGCCCAGAGAGAAGATCTGGGCGATCAGGGACGTTCCCAGCAGGCTGTCCAGGCCCTTCCACGCCCCCCAACCGGCCGAAGCCATGATCGCCGTGGCCACCGCGATTCGCACGGTGATCATCAGCGTCTGCCCACCCTCGAGGCGGCCATTGAACCCGGTCCGCAGCCGGTAGAGCTGGAGGACTGTCATGACCAGATTGGCCGCGGCCGTCCCGATGACCAGGCCCGCGATACCCAACGGCTTGTACAGGGCGACACTCACGATCACGTCGACGACCATGTTCATGGCGGCCAGCTTGGTCGGGATCCAGGGGCGCTGGAGGGCGAAGAAGGTCCGGGTGAGGAGCAGGTTCAGCCCGGCGAAGGGCAGGCTGAAGGCAAACCAGAACAGCGCGGTGGAGACCAGATGGGTGGAATAGGAGTTAAAGGTGCCGTGCTGATAGACCAGCCGGGTGATCGGCGTGGCCAGAACCAGCAGAAGCGCGGCGGACGGGATAAGCAGCAGGTTGATCTGGCGCATTCCGTTGCCCAGCGCGCGCCGCATCCCGGCCGGATCGCGCCGGGTGGCCATGCGGCTGAGCGTGGGAAACAGCACGGTGGCCACGGCGACGCTGAAGATCCCCTGGGGCAGCATGTAGATCCGGAAGGCCTGGTTGATCGCCGCGGGCGCGTGGCTCGAGACGAGCGATCCGAAGCCCGAGTTGATGAAGATGTCGAGGTTGACGATCCCGATGCTCAGCGTCACGGGGATGAACAGGATCAGGACCTGGCGCACCCGGGGATCTCGCCAGTCGAAGCTGAAGGCCAGCCGGAATTCGATCCGGCCCAGCGCCCAGAGGACCATCAGGAACTGCACGACGGTGGCGGCCAGCCACGCGATGGCATACGCGTAGACCTTGTCCTGCCCGTGGAACTGTCCACGCAGGACGATCAGCAGCACGAGGATCACGACGTTCCACACCGCCGGGGCGATCGCCGGGATCGAGAACTCGTCGTAGGCCTGGAGGATCCCAACGAGCAGTCCGGTCAGGCTGAGCAGCAGCACGACCGGGAACAGCACCTGGGACAGCCCGGCCGTGAGCCCCGCCGGGATCCCGCTGCCCGTGAACAGCGGCGTTACGAAGCCCGCGATCCCGATCCAGATCAGCGTCAGCCCGCCGAGTACCACCAAGATCACCCAGAACAGCGTCGCGGCCAGCCTGTACGCCTCACGCTTACGCCCCTCCTGCAGAAGCTCGGTGAACACCGGCACGAACGCGGCCGACAGGGCCGCCTGCGAGAACAGGTTGGAAAACAGGTTGGGTACCTGCGAGGCGAGCGTGAAGGCGGAGTACGCCCTGGAGGTCCCGAAGAAGGCGGCGCCCGCGATCTCGCGGCCCAGACCGGCCACCCGGGAGGCGGCCGTGGCCACGGCGAAGATCGCCGTGTTGACTGCGATCCTGCGCCTCGGCGGTTGGGGAGGAGGCGGCGGCGAGGGCTGCTGGGGCTCGCCCGTGACGGTCGTCTCGGTGGACACGGGGCCCGCTATAGTACGGACGCACTGCGCCGGAACCCCGGCGCTTTTTCCTGTCATGGCAAACATTCCCTCGCAGAAGAAACGGATCCTCCGGGCCGAGCGCGAGCGTCTGGAGAACCGCCGCTACACGGGGAAGATCAGGACGTACTTCCGTCGGCTGGAGCAGGCCAGCGATTCGAGTCAGGCCGATGCCGAGCACCGGGTCCTCATGCAGACGATTGACAAGGCCGTCAAGCGCGGAGCGATCCACCGCAACACAGGCGCACGCAAGAAGGCGCGCGCGGCGCGGATCCTCCATCAGAAATAGCCGCGGTGCATGCACCGCGGCCCCGGCGGCGCATGCGCCGCCGGCGGGGGCGCGCATGCGCGCCCCGAACACCACATGATCAGCCGGCGATGCGCGCGATCGCGCTCAGTGTGACCGTGTCCTCGCCGGCGTTGCCGCTGGCCCCACCCCGGGAGGCCAGCTCCAGGTCGGCGATTTCCTCCAGTGCGTGGCGGAGCTGGTCTGAACCGGTGCTGTGGGCGTCGGCCAGGAGCCGGTCGGCGGCGCGCGAAGGCATGCGCAGGCCCCGTTTGACCTGCGCCGCGGACTCCCCGCGGTCGAGCGCCTGGGCCACGTCCAGCGCGGCCCGCACCCGCCCGGCCATCGCGTAGATCAGGCCGCTGAGCCGCTCCCCCTGACCCCGCAGGGCCAGGTAGGCCTGGGCGGCGCCGGGGGCATCTCCGCTCACCAGTGCGTCGGCCAGCGTCCAGGCCCGGCGCTCGGCGGAGGGAGCGGCGAGCTCCTCAATGTCGGCACGGTCAAGACGCGCGCGCGGACTGTGGGAGATGGCCAGTTTCTCAAGCTCGCGCAGGAGCCGTTGCTGACGGTCACCAACCAGAGCCACCAGAGCGCGGGCGCCCTCGGCGTCGAGCTGGAGTCCTGCTGCGCGCGCCTGGCTCATGACCCATTTGGGCAGCTCCCACGGCTTTACGCTGGTCTCCGGGCTGATGTCGCCGCCGGCGGCGCGAACGGCCTCGTGCAGCCGGGCCGGTGCCTTGACCCGGCCCTCCTCGCGCGCGAAGAAGGCGACGGTCGTCTCGGGGGCCAGGTTGCGCAGGGCGTCCTCGACGGGATCGAGCTCTCCCTCCTTCCACCGCTGCACCCCGTCGACGATGATGAAGCGCCGGCCCACGGCGAATGTCATCGCGTTCAGCGCCTGGCTGACCGCCTCGGGATCTGACCTCTCCGCCTCGAAGAGCTCGACGCCCTGGCTACCGCTGCTCGCCTCAGCCAGCGAGCGCAGCCGGGCCCGGCGCTCGGCGATCCTCCCATGGTCATCGCCATGGATCAGGTATGCGGGCTTGAACGTGGGCACTCGCGCCCGAGTCTATGCCCAGGCCGCGACAGCGCTCGCGACGGCGTCCTGCGGCGCCTCCGCGACCTGCACGCCATCGATGTCCCACCCGCCCAGCGCGATCACCGGCTTGCCCACCTTCAGGGCCAGCGCCACCTCGGACAGCGTGCCGTAGCCACCGCCCACGGCGATCACCGCGTCGGAAGCTCGGACCACCAACCCGTTGCGCAGCTCCCCAAGTCCCGTGGGGATGGCCACCGAGACCCAGGGGTTGGCGGCGGCGCGCTCCTCTCCGGGAAGCAGCCCCACCGTGGTGCCGCCGGCCGCGATGGCCCCACGGGACGCCGCGGCCATCACACCGCCCAGGCCACCGCACACCAGGATCGCGCCGCGCTCCGCGAGAAGGCGCCCGACCGCATGTGCCGTCGCCTCCTCGGCCGGCGTGGCCTCACCGGGGCCCACCACCGCCACGTAGCGCGAGGCCACTACCTCACGACCAGGTTGACCAGCTTGTCCGGCACCACGATCACCTTGGCGATCTCCAGGCCGTCGACATGGGCCTTGACTCCCCGGGTCTCCCGACACAGGCGCTCGAGCTCAATCTCCGAGGCACCGCTCGGCGCGGACACGCGATCGCGCACCTTGCCGTTCACCATGCAGACCAGCTCGAAGGTCTCGGTCTGGAGCATCTCGGGATCCGCGTCCGGCCAGGGCACCTCCCAGACGCGCTCACCGGTGAGCCGCGCGTAAACCTCACAGGCCAGGTGGGGGGCGAACGGGAAGACCAGGGACGCGGCGGTAGCCGTGGCGAAGCGGCGGACGGCCGGGTCAGCCTGGGGATGGCGGTAGATCTCGTTGACCAGCTCCATGATGGCCGCGATCGCGGTGTTGAAGGCAAACCGGCTGCCGATATCGGCCGTCACCTTGTCGATCGCCCAGTTGGCCTTGCGCACCAGCGTCAGGTCATCGCCCTGCGGGACGGCGGGCGCGGCGGCGGCCTCTGGCTCCCCGCCCAGGTCATCGCCCAGACGCCAGAGCCGGGCCAGGAACCGGTAGACGCCCTCCAACCCGGTGTCAGCCCAGGCGGCGTCCTGGTCGGCCGGCCCGATGAACAGGATGTAGGTCCGGGCGGCGTCGGCGCCGTAGCGCTCGACGATCGGGGCCGGACTGACCACGTTCCCGAGCGACTTCGACATCTTCTCGCCGTCCGGTCCCAGGATCATGCCCTGGGTGAACAGGGCCTGGAAGGGCTCCTGAAAGGTCAGCAGGTCCATATCGGCCAGCGCCTTGACGAAGAAGCGGGCGTACATGAGGTGGAGAATCGCGTGCTCCACCCCTCCGATGTACTGATCGACAGGCATCCACATCTGAAGGACGCGGGGATCCCAGGCGGCCTGGCCGTTGTGGGCGTCGCAGTAGCGCAGGAAGTACCAGCTGGAGTCCACGAAGGTGTCCATCGTGTCCGTCTCGCGCGAGGCCCTCCCGCCGCACTGCGGGCAGCGCACGTTGACCCAGTCCTCGGCGGCGGCCAGCGGCGAGCGTCCTCGGGGCTGGTAGTCCTCGACGTCCGGGAGGGTGACCGGCAGGTCCTCCTGGGGCACCGGAACCATCCCGCACTGCTCGCAGTACACGATCGGGATGGGGCAGCCCCAGTAACGCTGGCGCGAGACCAGCCAGTCGCGCAGCTTGTAGCTGACCGACGCGTGGCCTCGGCCCTCCCGGTCAAGCCAGGCCACGATGGCCTCGAGGCCCTCCACGGCGTTCAGACCGCTGAACTGGCCGGAGTTGACCAGGACCTCTGACTCGGAGTGGGCGATGAACGCCTCGCCCTCCGCGATCTCTGTGTCGTCGGCTGGAGCGACGACCTGCCGAATCGGCAGGTCGAAGACACGCGCGAAGTCGTGGTCGCGCTGGTCGTGCGCGGGCACGGCCATGACCGCGCCGGTCCCGTACTCCATCAGCACGTAGTCGGCCACGAACATGGGAATCTGCTCGCCGTTGACCGGGTTTGTCACCGTCCGGCCCAGGGGCACGCCGGTCTTGGGCTTCTCGGCGTCGCCGCGCTCCTCCAGCGATTCGGTCAGCGCCCGGTTCACGTAGGCGTGGACCTCGGCCTCGTGGTCGGTGCCCTGGGCCAGCCGGAACACATCGGGGTGCTCGGGCGCCATCACGAAGAAGGTGGCGCCGAAGAGGGTGTCCGGGCGGGTGGTGAAGACCGGATAGTCGATCCCCAGCTCCTCGCACCGGAAGGTCACCTCGGCGCCCTCGCTGCGACCGATCCAGTTGCGCTGCATGGCCTTGACGTGGTCGGGCCAGTCGATCTCCTCCAGGCCGTCCAGTAGCCGGTCCGCGTAGTCGGTGATCCGGAAGAACCACTGCTCGAGCTGGCGGGCCTCGACCTCGGCGCCGCACCGCTCACACCGGCCGTCGATCACCTGCTCGTTGGCCAGGACGGTCTGGTCGTTCGGGCACCACTTGACCGCGGCCTCCTTGCGGTAGGCCAGGCCCCGCTCCCACAGCTCCAGGAAGATCCACTGGGTCCAGCGGTAGTAGTCGGGGTCATGCGTGGCCAGCTCCCGGCTCCAGTCGATCGAGAGCCCCCAGCGGTGAAAGGTGTTGTGAAAGGAGGCGATGGACTGGTCGGTGGCCTGACGGGGATGGACGCCCGTCTTGATGGCGTTGTTCTCGGCCGGCAGGCCGAAGGCGTCATAGCCCATGGGGTGCAGGACACGGCGGCCGATCCGGCGTTGGAAGTGCGCTATGGCATCTCCCACGGCGTAGTTCTTGAGGTGCCCGATGTGCGGCTCGCCGCTGGGGTAAGGCAGCATCTCCAGCGCGTAGGCCAGCTCAGCACCCTCCGAGAGCTGGTCGTTTGAGACCTCCCAGGTCCTCTCGCCCGCCCAGACGTCCTGCCATTTGGGCTCAATCTCGGACGGTTCGTAGCGCCGGTCGGACACGAGGCCGCTAAGCGTACTTGCGCCCTGCTCGCCTGTTCCTGCGCCTCGCGGGCTGCGGCTGGGGCGGCGCAGGGCCGATCCGGCCACCCGCGCCTTTACCATCCCCTCCGGTGGCCAGGAAACCTAGCCCACCAGCAGCGCAGGAGACCGCTGATCGGGTCGCCGCGATCATCACCGCGGCGGAGCAGGTGGCCGAGCAGATCCGTCTGGAGGCTGACGAGCGGATGCGCGAGCGCCTGGCCGAGGGAGACCGCGCGGCTCAGTACCGCATCCGGGCCGCCCAGGAGGAGGCGGAGGAGATTCTGGCCGAGGCCCGGGAGGAGGCCCAGCGCCTCAAGGACGAGGGTGAGCGGCTGAACACCGAGGCGGCCAGCAAGGCGCTGACGGTGGTGGCCGATGCCGAGAACACGGCGGAGCGGATCACCTCCGACGCCCACCAGAACGCGGCCAGGACGCGGCGGGATGCCGACGAGCAATCACGTTCCCTGCTCCAGGATGCGCGGGAGACGGCCGACGGGGTGCGGTCCGAGGGGCTCGAGCTCGTGGCCAACCTGCGCGAGATGGGCGGCTCGCTGCGCACCAACGCGGAACTCCTCCTGGCCGATGTCCAGCGCATCCACGGCCGCATGTCGCGTCACCTCGACGACGTGGGCGGCGAGGGCGGCTCCGGGGGCTTGAGCTCGCGGAGACCCCGCTCAGGGCGCGACGAGCTTCCCGAGCCCGCCGACGGGGAGGTCTTCGACGTCCCCGAGTTCATGCCTTAGGGTGGCGGGCGTTCTGGCCTAGGCGGGCGTCTGAGAATGGAGCTAAGCGGACTTCTATCGAACCCTCGGCTCGAGGACCAGCTCTCGCGTCTACGCCGGAGTGGAGGGCTTGGAATAGGGGGCCGATTTGGCGCGCCATGAGTACCGCTAGCGCATACCTAATAGTCCGAGGCATCGACGTCGATGTCGTTTACAAGGACATCAAGAACCTCCATATAGGGGTTTACCCACCAATGGGTCGTGTTCGAGTCGCTGCGCTTCGCAAGCTCGATGACGATCACGTCCGACTCACAGTCATCCAGCGGCTGCCGTGGATAGGGCGCCAGCGCGAGCAACTCCGCGCTACCCCACGGCAGTCAGAGCGCGAGATGACTACCGGCGAATCACACTAGGTCTGGGGCGTCCGGCGTCGCCTCAAGGTCGTGGAACGCCCCGGCCGGGCGCACCTCGAGATCGACGGCGAGCGTCTCCTCCTGTACGTGCCTGAGGACGCGACCGCAGAACGGCGACGTCAGCTTCTCGATTCGTTGGTATCGCCAGCAGCTCCGTGCGCAGTTGATCAAGAAGTGGGAGCGAAAGCTCGGGGTGTCCGTGCCTAGGTGGACGATCCGGCGTATGAAGACGAAGTGGGGCTCCTGCAACCGATCTCTGGTTCAACGTTGAGCTCGCCAAGAAGCACCCTGACTGCTTGGAGTACATCGTCGCTCACGAGATGACGCACTACCTTGAGCGGAACCACGGCGAACGATTTACCAAGCTCATGGACGGGTTTATGTCCGACTGGAGACGGCGTCGAGACGACTTGAACGCCGCACCGCTCGCTGATGAGCGGTGGGCAGAGACGATCTTGCGCAATGGCGACTAAGCGCCAGGCTTTTGGGGCAAAGGGCGAAGAGGCAGAATGTGATCGCGTCGCGTGTCCGCGATGCGGCAAACCGCGGCACCTCACCCGCCTCCCTACCAACTTCCAGGCAGGGGTTCGTCCTGAACCTTCACGAAAACCCGCGCATTGGTTATCTCAGGCGCCATTTCTCTGCGACTGAGGGGATAAAGCGCCAAAGAAGGCCCGGCATTACTGCCGGGCCATCAGGTCTTCAGACCTTCTCCAGGCCGGTGCTGGTCCCTTGTGCGAGCATGCGGACTTCTTTGCGAAACATCCGGAACTTTTCCAGGATGTCTTTGAGGTTCCGAGCCGTATAGATGTTGTCGGGGTCGATCGCCATCCGCTCGAACGTTGCTTGAAATTCCGTGGGGTTGCCTATGCCCATCCCGGCGATGTAGTGGCCGGCCTCCCTCATGTCACGCACGACTGAGGCGAGCTTGCGTTCGCTGTCGTATGAGTGGTCGGTTGCCTGGCCGTCCGTCATCAGGAGTGTTCCCGTTGTAACTAACGCCCCTCTCTCGCGAAGCTCTTCCGTCTTCGCGAGGACAACGCCCAGCGCTGCTAGGGTCTCGCGGTATAGCGGGGTTCCCCTTGGGTCCGAGG
This sequence comes from uncultured Solirubrobacterales bacterium, assembly GCA_963838865.1. Taxonomy (GTDB): domain Bacteria; phylum Actinomycetota; class Thermoleophilia; order Solirubrobacterales; family Solirubrobacteraceae; genus Palsa-465. The sequence goes on from CAWISN010000001.1 coordinate 832,265, forward strand.
GGTAATTGTCTCTCCCCATCTTCCTGCACAGCGCGAGCGGGGTGAAAGGATTCAGCACAGTGCCGTTCAGGTACCGGGTGTGCAGCATCGTTCGTCGGCCTTCAAGTGTGCCCAGCATGTCGGACAGCAACTCGTTATGGCCCTCGGCGATCGTCTCGGCCTTCTGGGACCAGGCCCTGACGATATTGTCGTCGTCTGTGAAGATCGAGCGGGAGTCGTCCGGCACTATCGTGACGAGGGTGATAGGCCCTGGGTTGTTGACTGAGTAGCTTTCGTCCAGCCCTCGCTCGATCTGGGCAACTACCGCCGGATCATTCAGAGCGGCAGCCGAGGCATCTGACAGGGCCCCCCGACGCTTAGCAGACAGGACCAGTTCGTTGCTGGGTGGCCGTTCGGCATCAGACATGGTTGCACCTTCTTGGTAAGGGTCTACGAGTGGTGATGTTATACGTCAACTGTTGCCACAAAACTCGTATTTTGGTAGAACTGACTCACCTTGACAACTCGATACCTACAAGGGCGTGAGTCATGCCCACGACAGAACGAAATCACTACCAAGTGCTTGGCGTCAGTGAGACTGCCACGCTTGAAGAGATCAAGAAGGCCTATCGGCGTCGGGTCCGGGAGGCTCATCCCGATAACAACAACGGTGTTGATCGAGGCGTTGATGACGTAGTTCAGGCTTATCAGGTCCTCAGAGATCGAGACGAGCGAAAGGCCTACGACGACTTCTTGGCACCGCCCGACTACGTTAAGTCGACTCCACGTGGAAGCCAGCCAGCGAGCGAACAAGAGCGTCCCCGTAGTACGAGTGGCCAAACCCAGCCGAGGGCCAGCCCACCAAGAACACCTCCTGCACCAAGACCCAGACCGCAGCCGTCCGGAGGTAGTGCTCGAACAGGATCGAGCGTCACCACCGCCCCCGCCACCACGGCAGCCACCTCCTCGGCAGACGGCAGCACATCCCACGGGCGCGCGGCATCGCGGTCCTCCCTCGCAGGCACAGCCAAGACGACCAGTTGACGCTGCTGGCAGACGGACCTTTGGCACTCTCATCGGCGTAGTTGTAGCCATTGTTCTGATCGCCGTACTGGCTGATAACGGATCAAGCCCGTCTCAGCACACCTCTACATCTACACCGGTCGTTACGCAACGGGCGTCGGTGCTACCGACATATGCATCGACGGCGTTCGATGTATCGCCAGTGAATAGAAGTAAGTTCGTTGTCCCGGCACGGGGTCAGGGTGTACGAGGCTCAGCTACGGTCGAGACGACGGAAGGAGGCTGGATTGTGACGGTGCATTTTCGCGTGAGGTTCAGTAGCTCACTCCTTTGTTGCTCCGACACCGCTCTCCAGGCTATTCAGACCTACGCGGTTGTGGTGACCGCCCCTGATCCAGAGGTAAACGCTTCTGGGCCCCTGCAGCTTCACCCCAAACCACTGCGGCAGCATTTTGCCGCTCGAGGTAACACTGCGGTCGGCGTGATTGTCTTACCGGCGATCGCTGGAGGCGACTATTCGGTGAATAGCGGGGATGGCGTCAATGGGCCCTTTGGCACTTTTGATCTTGGCCATCTGGGACCACCCTCGGTTATCGCCGATATCGTAAATAACTGGGACGATTGCTTCATAGAGGTCTATAAGGTTCACAAAGCTATCGACCAGAACGCGCTGGTGTTTGGTCTAGCCAGTTTTCGCGGCAGTGAGGAGAATGGGGATAGGTGTCCGCGAAGCGCAAGCAGTCTGATGGAAGGTGAAGGGAGACTCGCCTCAGCCGGGGAATGGTCCCGTGTTCAGCGGAGACGTCAACATAGTTCGGTCTGGATCAGGTCCCTTAGGTCGATATCAGCTCGGCGTAGCGAGTTACTCGACACCGTTCAGGTCCGTTAGAAACCTAGTGTGGGACGGGAGTATCTTCTGGAAGTAAATCCAAGGCCACTCCGGCGCAGAAAACATCTGCAACCGGGGTGGCCTTTTTACTATCGACTCAAAAGCTTCTGCCGCTGCTTGCGGCCGGAAGGCTCTAGCCCGGTCACGACGGTTATGCTTGTGCGTAGTACTACTTCGATGGAATATGGAAGCATTAACCGAGGCCGACCAGCTATGCGGGTCAAAAGTATTGGAATTGAGACCTGCTGCTCCGTGAGAGTATTACGGTGGGGCACCGTACTTTCAGGTTGACGATCCAGTCGCGATATACAAATGGACAAGCCAAGGTTGGCAGTTGAGGTCATCCCCACCAGCCTCCACGGCAAGAATCCGCGGAGCATCAACGGCAAGGCGTGGTGGGAGCGGAATCGGAAGGCCACATACGAGGCGGCTGGCTACCGGTGTGAGGTTTGCGGTGGGGTGGGCAAAGCGCACCGGCTAGAGGCCCACGAACGCTACGAATACGACGAGAGCGGCTCGCCACCCTGCCAGCGGCTCCTGGGACTGATCGCCCTGTGCCCGGCCTGCCACGCCGTCAAGCATCTCTACCGGACCCGGATCGTCGCAACCCAGCAGGGCGATCCCTCGATCTACGAGCAGGCGCTGCGACATCTCGCCGGCGTCAACAGCTGGACACCAGCGCAAGTTGACGCCTACCTGGCCGAGGTCGGCGTGGAGTTCCGGCGGCGGGAAGCTCTCGGACCGTGGACCTATGACTTCTCAACGTACTCCGGCTCCGGGCGCTGAGCCTCGCCCCCAGCGGGCAACACGGAAGGCTTCTTCGCGAATAAAAGCATGGACGCGTGGACCGTTCCTCCGGGAATCCCTGGCCTCATCGAGCGGTCGTACAGTTACGGCAGAAAGCTAGGCATCTAGTCGCGGCCGAAACGTCTCGAGTTAGCCGCAGTTGATCTAAAGCGCTTCTAGGAACTCGAGCATCGTCTCGTAGACAGCGGCAGCGCTACTACGGTCAAGTAGGTACGCCAGCTCGAGCGCCAGGGACATATCGAACTTGGTGGCGCGGTCGGCAACGTGATGCGCGGGATGGGCGGTGTTGAAGATGATCCGCCGCGGCCGGTTCCGAATGACCACCGGCGGGTCGATCGGTCGCGCGGCCGCGTACTGCACGTTGTAAGTGGTCTCGCCGACGGCGATAGTGGGAGTCACCAGGCCGTTGCCGATCTTGGCCCTCACTTTCCGACCATCAGCGGAGAGGTCGAGCTCGTAGCTGTGGTCGCGTGGATCTCGCTCCGGATCGAGAACCACCTCAACGTCGATGTGCTCAAGATCGTCCACGATCGTGCATAGCGGCAACAGCGACCGGCCGGGCTCCGACGCGGGCAAACCTTTCGTCGGTGTGCGCGCGGCGGCCTGAGTGGCCACCTTTTCAATGGCCTTGATGGCACGGATGTGGTTCTCCAGCACCCGGCGTACCGCCACCTTCTCGCGCTGAGGCCGTTGGACACCTTGGGCTTTGAACTCCACGATGGCGCGGCTCCATAACCCGCTGCGCCGCCTGGTAATCGAGGCACTCTCGGTTGAATGACGAGCGGTCGATGTTGATCAGCCGCTCGCGATCGAGCTCGCCCATCAGCCAGACCTCGCCGCTGATGTACTTACGGAAGCCAGGGTCAGCGGTGACGTCAAAGAAGCTGTGCTCCTCGACGGCCACGTTCTGGACGCGGGCGGTCAGCCCGGACCAATCCGCCATCGCTCTCTTCTGGCTGAGCAGGAAGCCAGCGATCTTGATATTGCGGTGTGGCGTGCCCGGGACGCGAATGTCCTTGAGGATCGCGACGGGCGGCCCGTTCCAATCCTCCACCCCAGCACCATCATCACCAAACGTCCGGCGGCGTAGCTCGATGCCCTGTTCCCACTCACTGTGAACGTAGACCGGGCTGGACCACTCCTTGATGTGGTCCCGCAGCAGGTTGACTACCTCCGGCGCACTTTGGGCCAGGGTCTCGAATAGCCGGCCATCACTCCATGGCAAGGGCAGGATCCGGCGTAGTGACTCGATCATCCGGTAGAAGGCAGTTGGGTCCTGCCCAATCTCCCAGACTTCCGGCGCCACGTTCTCGAGGGTGATCCGGGTGAAGTGATCAGCTACTGGCCCCTCGTAGCGCAGCTCGCGGGCGGTACCGGCCGCCAGCTCGCCCAGTCGAGTGCGGCGCTCTTCTCGCTCCAGCCGCCAGGGGTGCTGGATCCTGGCTTCGGTGACAGTCGTGGCGCCGGTCTGCTTGGTCTGCATCACCGCCGCCTCGGCATATTGCAGCAGCGCTAGCGAACCGATTCCAATTCGCCCGAAGCGGCTGGTATCGCCGAACTTGGAGGAGCCGCCCAGACTCATGAACTGCTCGCAGAAGTCGGCCAAGCTCATGCCCAGCCCGTTATCCGAGACCATCATCCGCCGTTCGGAGGTGATGGGCGAGAAGTCGATATCGACCCGGGTGGCCTCTGCGTCCAGGGCGTTGAGAATTGCTTCCCGGATGGCCTTGGGGAAGCTGTCGTAGGTCTGGCGGCTTAGCTCGGGCAGTAGCCCCGCCCGGGCCACGTAGCGCAAGGCGACACTGCCGCCGGAGCCGGTGGAGTTGTCTTCCGCCGCGATCGGTTTGAGAGCGGTCTGGCGGCTAGGAGGCATCACTAGACCGGGCTTGCTCAACCATCTTCAGCTGAAGGCCGTCGAAGCGGGCCATCGAACCGGTGAGGTAGTCCTCGTCGATGTCGATCGCCAGCCACCGCCGCCCAAGCGACTCAGCGACCGCTCCGGTCACATTGCTGCCAGCGAAGGGGTCTGCCACGCAATCGCCGGGTTCGGTCAAAAGGTTGATAAAGAACTCCGGCAGCTCCGCAGGGAACCGGGCTGGGTGGGCCCGTACCCCTCGCCGCTTGCAGCCCTCGATGTAGTCCCGGTCATTGCCGGTGTTGGAAATGGTCAGCAGGTTGGGCGGGATGGCTCCGCCCCGGTTCTCCGTGAAGCCTTCCCGCACCACGTGTCCCGATGGGCGCCGTCCGCGGTTGTAGTTGCCGCTCGCGATCAGGCGCTTCATCGAGTCGGTGTACTCGCGCAGGACGCGGCGATTGTCCGCCTTTGGGTGGGGGGTCTTGGCCAGCCACCACACGTAGTTGACCGCGTCCTTGACTCGCACCCGCTCGATCGTGACCCACTGCGCCGGGCTGGGTAGTCGGGCGGGGTTGTACCAGTAGAAGTCCTGGGCTAGGACAAACTGGCGGTTGGGCCGGCGACAGAGGCTGACCAAGAGCTCGAACGGCGTAGATGCTCTTGACGGGCTGGCCGCCCTCCCAGGCGCCGCCCAGGTCGATGACCAGGCTCCCGGTGGGCTTCAGCGCCCGCCAGAACTCATCGGCGAAGGGCAAAAACCAGTTCTTGTAGCTCTCCTGGCTCTCGTTGCCGTACTCCTTGGGGCGTTGCAGGGCGAACGGCGGCGAGGTCACTGATCAGGTCCATGGATTCGTCCGGGACCTGGGACTGGAGGGTCTCAATGGCATCGCCCAGCCAGGCCTCTCCGTTCTCTGTCCGGTAGACGATGCTGGGCTCATCCGTGACCGAGCGAGCCGCCGACAGAGCCATGGGGCCATCGTAATCGGGGGTCCTGACGACGATCGGGCTCCGGAACGCTCATGCGAGGCCTTCCTTGCCAGAAAATCCGCAAAATGGTCGGGTTGATCGCCAGGAGAGGGCTCGGTGTCACAAGGTCCGACCGTACATGGGCCAGCCCCAGGGCGGTCAAGATGTTCGAGAGCCGAGAGGATTTTGTTGCAGCGCTGTCGCTGGGCGCTGCAAATCCGAGCAAGATTCTCATCGCGCCTTACGCGCGGGCGCTGGATGCGTCTCTTGTTGGTGTCAACCCTGGCGGGCCAACCGGGCTCGTCCAACCGAAAGGAGACACACCATGATGGATACAACCACCCTTCCCGAGGGCCTGAAGGCCCAGCACCAGCTGATTGAGCAGCTCGAGGCCGAGCAATTCGGCTGGGACCTGATGATCGGGTCCGCCTTTGTCCGCGGTATGCGCGACATCGGCTACAAGAGCACCGCGTTTGCAATGGCGGAGTTGGTCGACAACTCGATCCAAGCTGGCGCCACCAAGCTCGATGTGGTTTTCGGGTTCGACGACGGCAGCAAGCCGACCAAGATCGCCATCGTCGACAACGGGCATGGCATGGAGCCCAAGATGGTCCGCGCCTCGCTCATCTGGGGCGCTGGCACCAGGGCTGAAAACCGTGATGGCTTCGGGAAGTACGGCTACGGACTGCCGAGCGCATCCGTCAGCCAGTGCTTCCGGGTCGAGGTCTACTCCAAGGTCCCCGGTGGTCAGTGGTACCGGGCTTATCTCGACATCGATGAGATTAAGGACGGTAAGTGGACTCACGGGAACCGGATCCAGACCCCGGAGCGAGGAGCAAATCGATCCGCCGGAGTTCGTGATCGACTATCTCAAGACCCAGAAGCGTTGGGATGATTTCGGACACGGGACCGTCGTGCTTTGGGACCGGCTCGACCGCAATCGCATTGACGCCAAGCGTCGTGAGGAACTGCGGAACCGCTTGGTGATCGAACCTGGGCGTCATCTACCGCAACTACCTCAATGACACACCGATGACGGTTGACGGAGTGAACGTTGAGCCTTGTGACCCGCTGTTCCTGACAGAAGGATTCCGGGGCTACGACATCGATGAGGACCGCGCGATCGAGCTGCCCCCGGCTGTAGTGCCTGTCTAGGACAAGGAGACAGGCGAGGTCGTGGGCACAATGCGGGTGCGGTTTGCCCGGATGCCGGCCACCTTCTTCCGTAAGCCCGAGTTCAAGCACACCAACAAGCCGGGCCGGAAGGACATGAACGAGCGACTGGAGATAGCCGACGCCAACAACGGGATCATTTTCCTGCGCAACGGGCGACAGATCGATGTGATCAGGCCGCCCAGGAGACTGGCCAGCTTCAACGCGACCACCGATCGGTTCTGGGGCGTGGAGGTCGACTTCGATCCCACGCTTGATGACCTGTTCTCGATCACGACGTCCAAGCAGCAGGTCACCCCTGACGACCGAGTCTGGGACATGCTGACCGATAAGGCCAACATCTTCCGGGCAATCGGCGCCATGCGCGGCGAGTACAAGAAGGAGGCGAAGCTGCTCGCGACTGAGGCCGAGAACGCCAAGAATGGGAAGCGAGCATCGGTCGAGGCAGTAGAGGAAGCCGAACGCTTTCGGACCAGTCCCAAGCCCCGTGATACTGCAGAGCGGCGTCAGGAGGCCCAGGACAACCTCGATCGTGAGGCCCGCAAGCGGGCCGGCAAGTCAGGTCTGCCTCCTGAAGTGATCGAGCGCGAGCTCGTTGCAGGGCGCGAAGGGATCGAGCGGCTGGTTGATACCGAGGACCTGCCGGGAGCCCCATTCTTCCGCTGCGTGCAGGAGGGTGGGACGAGGGTCCTCTACATCAATGTGGCGCATCCGTTTTACACTGAGCTCTACACGGGGCCGAACTCGACCCCACGCCTTCGGGCCGGCCTTGAGGTCCTGCTGTGGACCTTGGGTAACGCGGAGGTCGACGCCGATCCGGAATCCGATCGCCGGAAGTTCTACGAACGGGAGCGCAGCAGCGTCTGGAGCCCCCACCTGAGCGACAGCCTGACAGCGCTGACCACGATTTCGGTCGTCGAAACCGAGGTGGAAAACGAGGAGGAGGCCGCCTAGAGCTGGACCCGGAGCGGGCGGAACCCCTAGCCAGGGGCCGCTCGCTCCGGTAGAATTACCAACACGTACAACCGAACCGAAGGGGTTCGTCCGATGCCTGGGCAACAGTCCTGGGCCAACCGGCGAGATGAGCCTTTGCTTGTACCCCGTCATGGGGCCCCTTCACGAACGAAGGAGCATTCCTATGACATACATCTGGTACAGCAAGCTCGGGCAGGTTGATCTTGATCTGCTCATTCACGCCGCACAGACGGCCGAGCACGACGACAGCCGGGAGATGAACGAGATCATCCGGCGCTTTGCTGGGCTGGCCCACCGGGTCGCCCATGCCCTTCGTGCTCCGGATCACCTGCACGATGACCTGGCCAACGCCGCCCGCATCGGGCTCGTCAAAGCGGTTCGGCACCACGATGGCCGCCACGGCTTCCCCGCCTATGCTGAGCTCTATATGCGGGGTGCAGCTATGCGGGAGTACCGCTGCTGGATCCTGCCGGAGACGGCCGATACCGAGGCGGTGGAGCGCATACAGGCGCCCCAGCGTGACTCGGGCGGGCTGGCGCTGGTAGAGGACAGGCTGGCGCCCTGGGGCGGCGGGAAGATGGCCACGGTCATCGACACCCTGAAGCCGGGCCAGCGCAAGGTGGTCGAGCTCCGGTACGAGCAGGACTTACCGGTCAAGGACATTGCCAGGAGCGTTGGTACGTCAGGACCCGCGGTCAGCCAGAGGCTGGCAACAGTGCACCGGGCCGTAGCGCTGGCCCTAGCCGCCTGAGCCTTACTTCAAAAACCGGCTGAGCGTCTACTAGTAAGTGAGGGATCTGACCGTGCTCCTGGGAGGGCGCGGTCAAATCCCTCAACGGCACCTATCGAGACCAACTAAGAGGAGAACAACTATGAGTGAACACGAACACACCTACACCATCACAGTCAATGGACGTCAGAAGACGGTCACCTCAGACGGGCTGACGTTTGACCAAGTGGTCGCCCTGGCCTTTGATCCGGTCCCGAGCGGGCCGAACGTTGAGGTCACCGTCGCCTACCGCCGGGGTCATGGCGACAAGCCGGCTGGATCCCTCTATGAGGGCCAGTCGGTCAAAGTCAAGGAGGGCATGATCTTTGATGTCACGGTCACTGATAAGTCGTAATGATGATCTCAAGCGGCTCCAAGACGAGGGCTATGAGATCGAGATCAGAGCCAACCACCTCGTAATCAACCACGTGCCGTACGTCACTCCTGAGAAGGAGGTCGACTACGGGATGCTGGTCTCGAGCCTGGAGCTGGCCAACGACGTCACCCAGAAGCCCGCGGACCATGTGACCAGGTTCGCGGGCTCGACACCTTGTGATGCCACTGGGCAGCCGCTCGGCCGGATCATCAATTCGAGCGGCCATGCAGCTCTGGCCGAGGGGCTCGAGATCGACCACACCTTCTCCAGCAAGCCAAGCGATGGCTACCGGGACTACCACCACAAGATGACGACCTACATCAGCATCTTGGCTGGTCCCGCCCGAGAGCTTGACCCGGAGGCCACGGCGATGACCTTCCCATTGATCACCCCCAGCGAGGAGGACTCGTCGGTGTTCAACTACATCGACACCGCCTCCACCAGAGCCGGCATCATGGCCATCACGGAGAGGCTTGAAGCTATTGGACCTGTGGCCATCGTGGGGCTGGGTGGCACCGGCGCCTACGTGCTGGATCTAGTGGCGAAAACTCCGGTAGCCGCGATCCATCTGTTTGATGGTGACCGTTTCCTTCAGCACAACGCCTTCCGCTCGCCCGGTGCCCCAACTGGAGCCCAGCTCGAAGAGCGGCCGCAGAAGGTCAACCATTTCGCGGCACTGTATGCGGCCATGCACCGCCACATCGTGCCCCACGACTACTTCGTGGATCAGTCCAACGTCGAGGAGCTCCGGGGCATGAGCTTCGTGTTCTTGGCCCTGGATGAGGGCGCGGCCAAGCGCCTGATCGTGGCCAAGCTGGAGGACTTCGGCATCCCGTTTGTGGACGTTGGAATGGGGGTCCTGGAGGAGGAGGGCGCCGTCGGCGGTCTGGTTCGCACCACCACCAGCACCCCCGCCCAACGTGACCACGTCCATGATCATCACCGCATCCCCTTTGCCGAGGGTGATGGCGACAACGACTACTCCCGCAACATCCAGATTGCGGATCTGAACGCCCTGAATGCCGCTCTAGCAGTGATCAGATGGAAGAAGCTGGCGGGTTTCTACCGGGACGACGAGCACGAGCACCACAGCCTTTACGTCATAAGCGGCAACGCCTTGATCAACGAGGAGCAGACATGAGCCGAGCTTAATCGCGTGGGCCACGAGTTTGTCCAGCACATCCCGGATCAGCTGGCCGAGGGAGTGCTCTACGTATCGATGGAGTACGCCACGGCGGTGCATCGGTGCTGCTGCGGCTGTGGCAGCGAGGTGGTCACCCCGCTCACTCCCACCGACTGGCAGCTGGCGTTTGACGGTGAGACCGTCTCCCTCAGGCCATCCATCGGCAACTGGAGCTTCCCCTGCCAGTCCCACTACTGGATTGAGCGTGATCGCGTTCGCTGGGCTCCCAAGTGGAGCCGGGAGAAGATCGAAGCCGGCCGCCGCCGGTCCCGGCTCGCCAGACCAGATTCGGGAGCAGGCCGCTTGGAGGGTGATCGGGTCGGTACTGGCAGATCACCGCTGAAGTTCGTGCGCCACTGGCTCAGTCGTTGGCGGAGAGGCTAACCGTGCACGTGGAACAATCTGCGCATGCGGGTCTCTGAGTATTACAACCTGGACCGCCACCAAGGTGAGCTCGATTTTGTAGATGTGGATATCTGGGGAGACGTACGGCTCTACGTCGATCCCCGGGCGCTACGTCTATTGCCAAACATCTGGGCCGAGGAGTGTGTCAGCTTAAAACAGCACTTCTTCCGGGCGGTTCTCCAAGCGATCAGGGATGGCCGAGATGACGACGCGAAGCGCTGACTGGCCGGACTGCGTGAGCCGGACGAGACCCATCTGGGCCTTTCTCGCCAACGGGCCCAGGGATCTGGCCTTGGGACTCAGCGGACGATATCTCGAATTCATCCAGGTCAGCTTTCGTTCCGCGGACCGCTGCCCAGCAACTAGCCGGTGGCATATTCGTCGACTATCGCCGACAGGGCAGCTTCAAGTTGATTCTTTGTCTCGGCAAAAGCCCTGCTTTTACGCGGCCGAGGAATCGCAGCGTCAACATCGTCGCTATTCGCATAGCGACGCTGGTTAAGCTCGAGCTGTATCGCTTCCACGGCGGGATTGCCCCTGAACCGACGAACAATCCAGCCCCCACTGAAGGGTGAGTTCCGCACCGTCCGAAAGCTGTTGCGCTGCAAGATGCGCTCAACCATGCTGACCGTCCTGCGCGTGGCAGTGGTCCCATGGCTATCACCAACTACGACATCGGCATAGGTCGGAAATCCAAAGCTGTGCAGATCGAGCACCAGCACTCTCTGAGAATGCCCTAGGGCCTCAGCAACAAGCGCGGAGAGAGCTTCATGGTAAGCAAGATGGTGGGTTTGAATCCGCGTCTGCAGTTGCCTGTCAGTCGGTGGAACCCGGTATATACCTTCGCCCATGGGCGTAGTTGAAGCGACTATCCCCTCCCAGAATGGCGCAAAGCCCGGTTTGGTTGGATCCCGGTTAGCGTCGGCAACAAAACGGCTTGAGCGTGCCGCCACGACCCCCGCATCAAAGCTCTGCAGGAAGTCATAAAGATCCAGTGTGTACCAATCGGACCATAGGTCTTCGGCGCGTACCACGAGGTCCTTCGTATATCTCGGCGGGACATAAGTGCCCCCGTGGGGTATCGAGAAAATGACCGGTGAGGCGTTGTATGACCTTTGGACGAAAAGTGGCGCGTGTCCTTCTGGTGAGTTTGGGGCCACTATGTGCCAGCGTATCATTAAGTAACAGTGACGCGACTGGGCGGCTAGGTCAATCCCGACGACCCAGCGCTCGGCTAAAGCGCTTCTAGGAACTCCAGCATCTTGCCGGCGGTTACGGACGCCGGATCACAAGCGATCTTCGAACCAACCGTGTTGACCGGGCACTCAGTCATGAGATTGTGACCGGCGTTGACATCGGCTGACACCTTGCGCTTGATCGACTAAAGGGAATCGTGGACTCCCCGCCCGCGTGCGGCTGGAGACCGCTGAACATGAACGGCGCGCCTAGCCTGCGCCGGGCGGTAGCTGTCACTATTCGATCACAGCGACAGCCCAGGATTTGACTTGTTTGGGTCCTGTAGGGTCGAGCCATGTCCGAACCAGGGGTTCTACGTCGGGGCACCGCTGCCGCTCGTGAAGAAAGTAGGCCGACCTTCTCCCGCTGGTCCTGGCGGTGGCCGCGCGGCAGGACAAGAAGGCCGTGACCCACCAGAAGGTCGTTGTCAGTCCGTCGGCAGCCGACTCAGACAGCGTCGGGCCATGGCGGCAACGGACCGTCGGGCGGTCCGTGCTTGCGAGTACGACCTCGTCCGCACCGATCGCGACGCAGGCTCAGGTCACGACGACGCCCACGGTGACCCCGCCCCCCACCGCCTTGCAATAGCTACTAGGCCCGGCGCTCGCACCGATACGGGTGACCCAGCGCTGTCGGTCCTCGATGTGGCTGTCGGGAAAAAGGGGTGTCGTCCGATGACGTTTAAGACCTCGATCAAAGCGGCAGCGAGCGGTGACGAAGGGCCACCTCAGTCAGGAGAATGGCCCGACTACTGACGGCCGAGGTGCCCGGCAGGCAGGCACTGGCTTATACAGCTCCCGGCGGAACATCGCCCAGAGTTCCTCGGCGTCCAGGTCGAAAATGCCGCCGTCGGCCGACGGCCAATCACCAGGCATAAGGCAACGATGCTAGCCCGTTGCCTGCAAGGCGAGGTCCCTCGCCGACTGCGAATTGCTCGGCCTCTCGCCCGCTGTAGCAAAGGGCTAGGTGCGGCTGCTCCTCATCGAGGCATGAAACTGCGGCGTGAGGGCTCTGTCCGGTTCTGACCTTAGGGTCGGCTGATCCGGGACAGGGGCCTTCATTGGGAGAACGCAGACGGGTAGGCCGTTTTTAGATCGATGGGCTTCGAGCCCGGGGTTTTCGTTCGGCCGCCCCTGCGACTTGCCTGGATTGAGCCATGTTGAGAGCTCGTATCGGTCTGTGTCGTTGTCCCGCTGGTTCTCCCGTACCCATAACACGAGCTGGTGGAGGTGACGGAATGGGAGTGACTAGATGGGTCGGTCGCGCGATCGGCCTGGATGTGCATCGCGACTTTTGTGTGGTGGCGATCTGCGAGGATGGGAAGGTCCGCTCCGCGGGGCGGGTACCGGCCACGCCTGAGGGAGTGCGGTCGTTGGCCGAAAGCCTGTTGCCCTCCGATCGGGTGGCGTTGGAGGTGACGGGCAGTTGCTGGGAAGTGACCCGGCTGCTTGAGCCGCACGTGAACCGGGTGGTGGTGGTCTCGCCTGAGGACACGGGGATCGCCAACGCCCGGGCCAAGACCGACAAGCTCGATGCCAGAGCTCTGGCGAGTCTTTTGTGGAAGGGTGAGCTTGAGGCGGTGTGGATGCCCGATGAGCGCTGCCGGGTCATGCGCCGCCGGTTGGCTCGCCGTTGGCAGCTGGTCCGGGCGCGCACCCGATCAAAGAACGAGATCCACGCCTGCCTGCAGCGCCGGCTTGTCAGCAAGCCGCCGTGCTCTGACCTGTTTGGTGTCAAGGGCCGGGAGTGGCTGGCCGCGGTGGAGCTGCCGGCAGAGGAGCGCGAATCGGTCGACGCGGCGGTACGTCACATCGAGTTCCTGGACTCAGAGATCGCCCAGGTGGAGAAGCTGATCGCCCAGCAGGCGCTCTCTTGGCCAGAGATCCGGCGGCTGATGACCGTGCCAGGGGTGAACCTGATCTGCGCGGCGACTTTCATCGCCGCCGTCGGCAACCCCAACCGGTTCTTGACCAGCCGCCAGCTCGTCGCGTATCTCGGGCTGGATCCCAAGGTCAAGCAGTCCGGCGAGACACCAGCCCGCTCGGGCCGGATCTCTAAGCGTGGGTCAGCTCCAGCCAGGCGGACACTGACCGAGGCGGCGTGGACCGCGGTGCTCCAGCCCGGGCCGCTGCACGCGTTCTATGAGCGCACCAAAGCCCGCCGCGGGCACGGCAAAGCGATCGTGGCCACCGCCCGCAAGCTCGCGGTCCTGTTCTGGTGCATGCTCACCCGCGGAGAGGACTACGCCCACCAACAGCCATCGCTGACCCGCAAGAAGCTCCGCCGGCTGGAGATCGCCGCGGGCGCCCCGAAGTACACCCGGCGCGCAGGAGGCGTCTGGTCGACCAACGAGCTCATGCGCACAGCCGAGCTCGAGCTGGCCCGCCAAGCCGAGACCTCATACAAGCGAATGGTCCAAGACCAGCTCGCCGGCGCCCCGGCGAGAAAGGTCGGCGCGGGCGCGACACCGGAGCACGCATAGTCAAGTCACTCAAAGAGGACACAAGTCGCGCGGCAGACCAGGCTCCAGACGTCTGCTCTTCGCTACGTCGTTCACCCGCGCCTGAGACAAACCTACGCCCCCACCGGCGCCCTGACAAGACCAAGGAGACAACCTACCCGCTAATACCGGCCAACACAGACTTGACTTTCATCGGTCGATCTAAGGGACTGCCGGTGCGCATGCCGATACTGGTGGTTGAGATGGGTGGTGATGACGGAGTTCACGTGTTCTCGTGTGGCGTTGCTGTGGCAGGAACCCATGCCTCCTGGCCGCTTGCTGAGATCGAGATCAGAGATCGTGGCGTCACGATCAAACCACGTTGGGCGTTGGTCGGTCTTGTGTTTCCTCCCGTCTATGAGTTCGGCTGGAAAGACGTTGAGCGTGTCGATCTGCTGACGACGTTTGGCACAGCGCGGGGACTTCGGTTCGCTCTCGCTCATCCAGCTCAGGTGCGGCGTCCCCTTGGAGCGGTATTCGCGTTCTGGCCCGGCCCTGTGCGACGACTACGTGTTGGTCTCCGCGCTGCGGACCTGGACGCCGCGTTGAACTTGGTGCCGAGCGAGAATCCCCGTGAAGCCCCAACGGTGGCTAGGCCCGTAACACCCACTTCCCCCTTGGGCTGACTGGGAAAGTCCTGATCTGCCTCACCAAAGGCAATAGCTCCCGGGGGTCGGTGGTAGCCAGACCCCCGCCCCGTCTCCTAGTTATTAGATGCTCTCTCGTATCGACGCCCAAGCGTGCCCAAGAACGAACCTTACGGCGCTAATGCTGCCGATCACCAGACCTATAACTGTGATTACAGGTAGCCCCGCAAGGAAGCCGATAGCACCACAGATCGTGGCGAGGAGAGAGAGTGTTATGTCATATGTGTTCTTCACACACATTACGTCCGAGATGTGTGTGACAAAGTAGTAGGCTGTGGCGTATAGTTCGCAGACGGCCATCTATTTACATGTAGTGACTATTATGCTATAGTTGTAACGCTCTTATGAGCGTTTCTTGGCACGTTTGAGAGCGGCTCCCTGCGACCAACTCATCCGGTCGTAGACAGCCGTTCTCAATGAATAGTTGAGATCACAGCTGGCATACCGCCATCAGTGAAGTCCTACGGCAGAAAGAGGCCATCATGGCCACCGCCGAAGACCTCGTCCGTATCGATGGGCAGGCTCACGAGATCCTCAAGCGGGTCGGCAACGGCTCGCTCGATTCCCAAAGAGTCCGAAAGGCGCTGCAGGAGATCATCGAGGGCAAGTCGGCTGAGCGGTTCGACCGCTACAACCACCTACTGCTGTCTCCGGTCGACCAGTTGGCTCGCCTCCGCGAGTACAACCGGAAGTACTGGGACAACCGCCTGACCGATGAGCAGACTCGCTGCCGTCGACACGTCCGGTGACATCACCCAGCGGGTCGACGACCTCACCATCCTCCACGTCCAGTTTGACTCCCTCGAGGAGACGGTCGAGATGTGGTGGCGGGTGTACGTCGGCGAACAGCCCAAACACTGGCGCTGGGACGAGCTGAAGCTCGACTCCGAGCACCTGCGGATCCTCACTTCCAACGTCAACCAGTACGAGCCCGGCATCCACAAGATCCGGCTCAACCTGTTGGCTCACTGGGAGTCAAAGAACGGGCGAATGCTCAAGGAGGTTCGCGAGCAGGCCAAGCGGACGGGTGAGATCCTCGCCCAGCTCGAAGTCCTCTCGGCCTACGGTCTCCACTCCGAGCTGTTCCGGGAGCAGGACGGTGAGAACCTTCCTCACTCGGACATGCCGGGCACCGACGTGTCGGTCCCCTGCGATTCGGAGCCCTATGCGCTGTTCGTCGAGTGGTACCCAAGCAAGGCCAACCTTAGCGCGGACTGGGTCGGCCACCGTCGCAATCAGTGGTCAGCACCGGTGGTGTTGGAGGTGGTTTCGTGAGAGCACCCATGTTTCTCGGTCGGATTGGCCGGATCGAATTCGAGGATGCGCGACACGATCCAATCGTGCAGCGTCTGATCCGTGACTCCTTGCGTCAACGCCGACGACGGAAGGAGGGACAGGCTGTCCTAAAGGAACGTCGCCTCCCGGAGAACCACAGCGGCGGCCCCGAACGGTAAACCGCGGAAAGCCCGGTATCCAATACAGGACGCCGAGCGAGGTGGGAGTGAATTACTTCATTCCCACCTCTACCCCAAAGCCCACAAGACAGCTTGCTGGCTTCGGGGTCGAAAGACCGCACCTACACACGAATCCATAGAACGGAGTGTGGCAATGGCCCTCATTGCAGCAAGCATCCCAACCTGGGACACCATTGTCGTAGCGGTATTGCTGGCGGTGTCCGTGGCTTGGCTCATAGTGCAAACCATCAGGAAGGACCTTCTCCTGGCCATAGCTCAAGCCTGGTTCGTTCTCGTGTCTGCGGCAATATTTTTCCTTGCGGGCTCGGCATGAGTAATGCTCGATGTCGGGAGTGCATGATGCCGGTCGGTGAACGTCATTACATCTCGACGCTTACTAGCCGAGCCTGTTCTCGATCTACTTCTTGCGAGACATGCAGGGGAACCGGCGAGCGGACAAGCGTCTATGACCCATGCCCGTCATGCGACGGAGCTGGTACTTCAGTGGTAATTCCCGAAGACTGCCTGGAGGCATTGTGATTTTCGTCCTGGTCGGCGAAGGAGACCTCATCGGCAAGACAGCTGACCAGCTCCACTCGCTCCACTTCAAGCGCGACCGCGACTGGCTCCAGAGCTAGCAAAGCCCCCGGTACAAACCGGGGGCTTATTGCGTCCCGCCGCTAGAGGTCAGCGATCCATCTATAGCTCGGGGTTTCGTAGACGCAGCGGCGTGCCCTCTTGATCGTTGCAGGAGCCAGGCGTCGGTGGTCTTGATACTGACCGTCGCTCAGCACGAGGTCTTGGCCGTCTTTTTCGACGACCCATCCCATCCGTACGTTGGACTCCCCCGAGGCAAGTTGCCTGAGAACTTCGGGGCCCGGGCCTGTTTCTCGACCTGAGTCCCGCAGCGCTTCCGGGTAATCCTTCGTCCTTCGAGCCGGGGCACCATGCTCGAGTCGGAGCATGAGGTCGGCGACAGCGGCGGACGCTCCCATGGCCCGGTACGGCCTCGGAGCCATCACTTCGACTAGGACAGCGCCTGAGGCGACCAGCATGGAGGCATCCGGCGATCCAAGCGTGCTGCGGTCTCCCTGATAAACGAGGACGTCACTATTCGCCCCAACAGAACCAGCCACTACTTGGATCTTGGAACCGCCGACGAACTGCTTCGCGACGGCCCAAATCGTTTCGAGAATGCCCGGCAAGGTGTCCTCCGGTATTCCGAGAGCGTGAAGTGACCCAATTTTACGCGGGCGCTTGAACGCTGGCGCAGCTTGCCCACGGAGCTCGACTGCTAGGCCAATCACACCTTGGCCAGCGACAACGAGCGCGGATACCTTCCCGGCCATTATCGACCCGGAAAGGAGCCCAAATGGGCCACAGCCGTACCATCGTCCAGAGGCGCATTGCCTGGGAAGCGGCCGCCCGCGCTGGCCAGCCGTTCACATTGCCCCGCAACCGTCCCGCACCGCCCATCGGGACAGAAGCTCCGCGCCCGCCACCACGATCCAGCTTCGCTTCCGCAACGATCGAGAAGCAGAAGGCGCGGGCAGGCGAGCCAAAACCCCTTCGCCGCGCTGTCGCAATTAGCTGAGGCTGTCGCGTAAAAGGGGGGTCTGTCCGGCGGGTTTAAGACGATCTCTTTATGCCTCAGAATTTCCTGTCGGTTGATCGGGAGCAGGTGTTGTTGATGCCGCCCTCGTTGGCGGATTGGCTGCCGCGGGATCACTTTGTGTGGTTCGTGCTGGAGGCGGTGAAGGAGATGGACCTGGAGCCGTTCATTGCCAGCTATCGGCCTGATGGTCATGGGCGTCCGGCGCATGATCCGGAGATGATGGTGGCGTTGCTTTTGTATACGTACGCGCGCGGGGAGCGTTCTTCGCGGCAGATCGAGCGGGCGTGTGTGGAGGATGTGGCCTCTCGGGTGATTGCGGCTAATCGCAAGCCTGATCACGCGACGATCGCGCGGTTTCGCCAGCGGCATGAGGCGGCGCTGGCTGGCCTGTTTGTGGACGTGCTGCGGTTGTGCGCGAGGGCGGGGTTGGCGAAGGTGGGGATGATCGCGATCGACGGTTCGAAGATGTCGGGGAACGCTTCGCAGGAGTCTTCCTATGACTATGAGCGGATCGCCCGGGAGATCCTGGCCGAGGCGGCGCGGATCGACGAGGCGGAGGATGAGCTTTATGGCGAGGCGCGGGGCGATGAGCTGCCCGAGCACTTGCGCACGCCGGAGGGTCGGCGGGCGGCTTTGCGCGAGGCGAAGCGAAAGCTGCGCGAGCGCGAGCAGCTCCCCGAGGGGGACGATGAGGCGGATCCCATGGTGGAGCTTGAGCTTGACCCTGATGAGATCGTGACCGGCCAGAACGGCCGGTAGGGGTGGCTGCGTGAGGGCCGCCGCCAGCTGGTGGACTTCCCCCGTTTTCGACGACACTTGGACGCTTCCGGTGGTAAGCCGGGGAAAGAGAGGTTCGGGTGCCCAGAACGAGGCCGCCGTATCCCGAGGAGTTCCGTCGTGAGGCGATCCGCCTGGCCAGGCTGGGCGATCAGCCGCTGCATCGGCTGGCCAGGGCGTTGGGGATCTCTGACGTCACGTTGCGCAACTGGCTGAAGGCCGAGAAAGCTGAGCAGGGTGAGCGCCTTGGTGGTCTTAGCCAGGACGAGCGTGAGGAGCTGGCGCGGCTGCGGGATGAGAACGCCAAGCTGCGGATGGAGCGGGAGATCCTCTCAAAAGCGGCGGTCTTCTTCGCGAAGGAGGCCGACGGGCGGTAGGCGAGCGCTACTCGTTTATCGCCGCGGAGAAGAGCAACTTTCCCGTCGCCGTGATGTGTCGTGTGTTCGGTGTGAGCCGCACTGGTTTTCACAACTGGGAGCGTCGCGCGCCGTCTGATCGGGCGCTGACCGATGCGTGGCTGACCGAGAAGATCAAGCTGATCCATGAGCAGAGCCGCGGTACCTACGGCGGGCCGAGGATCCACGCGGAGCTGGCGCTCGAGTACGAGATCCGCGTCGGGCGCAAGCGGGTGGCCCGGTTGATGAAAGCCGCCGGTATCACGGGCGTCAGACCGAGAAAGCGCTTCAAGACAACGATTCGGATCCCCGGGATCACCCCGGCGACCGACCTCGTCGAGCGCGACTTCAACCGGTCCGCTCCGAACGCGCTGTGGGTGGCTGACATCACCTATCTGCGGACCGGGGAGGGCTGGCTGTACCTCGCCGCTGTGCAGGACACCTACTCCCGGCTGATCGTCGGCTGGTCGATGGCCACCCACATGCGCTCAAGCCTGGTGGTCGACGCCCTGAAGATGGCGCTCGCTCGCCGGCGTCCCGGGCCTGGGCTGATCCACCACTCCGACCAGGGCGGGCAGTACGTCTCGCTGGCGTTCGGCCGCGCCGCGCACCAGGCCGGGATCGCGATCTCGATGGGCTCTCGCGGGGACGCCTACGACAACGCCGTCGCCGAGACCTTCTTCGCGACGCTCAAGAAGGAGCTCGTCAACCGCCGCAGCTGGCCGTCGCGACTCGAGCTGCAGTCAGCCGTGTTCGAGTACATCGAGGCGTTCTACAACCGCCAGCGCCGACACTCCACACTCGACATGCTCTCGCCAGCCAACTACGAACAGCTACGACTCTCTCCGCTCGGCGGTTGAGATCAATCACTGGAACAACAACAATCAACACCAACAACCACAAGAACAGGTGTCACGCAAACCGGGGCAGGTCCATGGAGCGCCAACGCGAACGCGAAGGAAAGCCGATGCCCCGCTCCCGAGCGGCACGCTTGCTCGAGGCTGAGAGGCGGATGCGAGAGAACCTGGAGGCGATGCGGCTGGCAAATCAGGCCTATGAGGAGTACCGGGCCACGGGCCGGATGAAGAACGGCCGGCGGTTCGGGGGCCCGCCCAAGCCCTTCACCCCGCCCGAGGTGCCCGAGGGCAAGATCAACATCACCGATCTTGACTCCGGGAGCATGAAGACGCTGCGGGGTCACATGCAGGGTTACAACGCGCAGATGGTGACCAACGAGCACCAGATCGTGATCGCCGCTGAGATCACCAACGTCGCGCCTGACTTCGGGGCGCTCGAACCAATGGTCACCGCCACTCTGCGCGAGCTCGAGGCGGCCGGGATCGCCGAGAAGCCCGGCCTGGTCCTAGCCGACGCCGGCTATTGGCATCAGCGCCAGATGGAGAACGTCGTGAGCAGAGGGATACAGGTCTTGATCCCGCCAGACGCCGCCAAGCGCAAAGGAGCCAGACCCGGCTGGGAGGGCGGCTACTACGCGCACATGCGCCGGGTGCTGGCCGGCGACTACGGAGGCGGGCTCTACAGACGAAGGCAAACGATGATCGAGCCAGTCTTCGCCCACATGAAGTTCAACCGCGGGATCCTGCGGTTCATGCGTCGAGGCAGACCCGCAGCCCGCTCGGAGTGGAGACTCACCACCGCCACCAACAACCTCCTCAAGCTCCACAGACACCAACTGGCGGCCCTGTCCGCCTGAGAAGGCGCAGTCACAGCCTGGACCTGCCCCGGTTTGCGTGACACCTGTTCTTGTGGTTGTTGGTGTTGATTGTTGTTGTTCCAGTGATTGATCTCAACCGCCGAGCGGAGAGAGTCGTAGCTGTTCGTAGTTGGCTGGCGAGAGCATGTCGAGTGTGGAGTGTCGGCGCTGGCGGTTGTAGAACGCCTCGATGTACTCGAACACGGCTGACTGCAGTCGAGTCGCGACGGCCAGCTGCGGCGGTTGACGAGCTCCTTCTTGAGCGTCGCGAAGAAGGTCTCGGCGACGGCGTTGTCGTAGGCGTCCCCGCGAGAGCCCATCGAGATCGCGATCCCGGCCTGGTGCGCGGCGCGGCCGAACGCCAGCGAGACGTACTGCCCGCCCTGGTCGGAGTGGTGGATCAGCCCAGGCCCGGGACGCCGGCGAGCGAGCGCCATCTTCAGGGCGTCGACCACCAGGCTTGAGCGCATGTGGGTGGCCATCGACCAGCCGACGATCAGCCGGGAGTAGGTGTCCTGCACAGCGGCGAGGTACAGCCAGCCCTCCCCGGTCCGCAGATAGGTGATGTCAGCCACCCACAGCGCGTTCGGAGCGGACCGGTTGAAGTCGCGCTCGACGAGGTCGGTCGCCGGGGTGATCCCGGGGATCCGAATCGTTGTCTTGAAGCGCTTTCTCGGTCTGACGCCCGTGATACCGGCGGCTTTCATCAACCGGGCCACCCGCTTGCGCCCGACGCGGATCTCGTACTCGAGCGCCAGCTCCGCGTGGATCCTCGGCCCGCCGTAGGTACCGCGGCTCTGCTCATGGATCAGCTTGATCTTCTCGGTCAGCCACGCATCGGTCAGCGCCCGATCAGACGGCGCGCGACGCTCCCAGTTGTGAAAACCAGTGCGGCTCACACCGAACACACGACACATCACGGCGACGGGAAAGTTGCTCTTCTCCGCGGCGATAAACGAGTAGCGCTCGCCTACCGCCCGTCGGCCTCCTTCGCGAAGAAGACCGCCGCTTTTGAGAGGATCTCCCGCTCCATCCGCAGCTTGGCGTTCTCATCCCGCAGCCGCGCCAGCTCCTCACGCTCGTCCTGGCTAAGACCACCAAGGCGCTCACCCTGCTCAGCTTTCTCGGCCTTCAGCCAGTTGCGCAACGTGACGTCAGAGATCCCCAACGCCCTGGCCAGCCGATGCAGCGGCTGATCGCCCAGCCTGGCCAGGCGGATCGCCTCACGACGGAACTCCTCGGGATACGGCGGCCTCGTTCTGGGCACCCGAACCTCTCTTTCCCCGGCTTACCACCGGAAGCGTCCAAGTGTCGTCGAAAACGGGGGAAGTCCAGCCCCCAGCTGACAACAACGTCACCGACAGCGAAGACCGCGCGCCGCCGCGCCAAAGCGTTTACGCGACAGCCACAGCCCGGAGCGGAAGCGGCTCTACCCCTCTCGCGCGGGCAGGGGCTGGCCCCAGACGCCGATTACGTAGAAGTTGCCCCGTTTATTGTCGGGCGCCTGTCCGTATCCGTTGGTTTGGCCCGGCTTCTCATCGCCCCTGTAACCATAAAGCGGCTCACCGTAGTACGTAACCTGCCGCTCGCCATCGGGCAGTCTTCGGGTTCCAAGCTTGTTCCCCCGGAGGTGCGATCGGGACGCCGCCACAACCCTGCCACGAGCGATCAAGGGAGGAAACGCAAAAAAGCGTCGGCCTACTGTGCAACGGTTGTTTGGCCCAGAACAGAACACATACAGTGTGTGTCCTGCCGGTCCCACGACGATGCGTCCCCAGGTGCCGTTCACCGCGCTCCCAATAATCGTGGTACTTGAAGATCCGGCAGCAGTGCTCACTCCCATCACCACAAAGGCCAACAACACAGCCACGGCTTTGCCAGCTTTCGAGCCATCTCCGGGAAAGCGTGGGAGAAAGACAACCTGTCTCACGCCTACATGCTCCCAGACCGCCCCTCTCCCCGCTATTGCCTTGATCGACGAGCAACAGCGCCGCCCTCACCGCGATCATGTACCGGCAGTAGCGATATGGCGATGGAAAACGAGAACGAGACGGTCTGCCCGCGCTGCGGGAGGATGACCCGGACTGTGGCCGGGCTCTGTCCGGACTGCGGCGGGGTGAAGGTGGCCGGTTCGATGCCCGCCGAGGAGCGGTACCGGCCCGGACTGCTGTTCGATGGCGATGAAAGCCCGCTCGGGTGGCTGTCCGGGGCGTGGTCACTCGGCGGTGCCCTTCTCACGGTCGTCGTTGTGGTGGGTCTGGTGCTGATTTTCGTTTTCCTCTGATCCGTCCGGCTCTGCGGCACCCGGCATCGCTCCCCCTGATCGAGAAGCAGCAGTTTTCGCCTGTCCTGGCGGTGCGCGGGGTCAGGCATCGCTGTGCTCGCCGTCGCCGCCAGCCCATTCCAGAAGCGAGCAGCTACTCGGCATGGTGAGACTGACACGGGTCGTCTGCCGATGGTTACAGCGCTCGCCCCAGCGGCCGATAACAGTCCCGTGAGCATCAGACCGAACATGTGGATACGCAAGGAGCGGCGGACGCGCCGGTTCGCTACCTTCGCCGCCTGCTGGTCGCTGACGATGCTCATGATCCCTTTGATCGTGTTGCTGTCGAGCCACTCCCATCGGCATAACACGGCGGGGAACGACATCGGCATATGCCTCTTCTCCGTTGCCCTTGCCGCCCCCGGTCTTTGGATGGCTTACCGTCTGGCCAGGAGCGGGCTCTGGATAAGCGCGGACGGCGTCGTGGTGCGCGGTCCGATCCGGACCCAGAGGTTGGCTCTTCCTGATGTTGACTCGTTCGTTCCGGGCGTTCTCACCGTGCCGGGCACCACCAACCCGACGCCGTGCCCGGTGCTCAGGCGGAGAGGTGGACCCGCAGTTGGTATCTGGGCCCTCGGTCGAGAGGGGGTTTACTGGCGCTACGCCCGTTACGCCGCCCAGATGGAGCCCCTGTGCGACGAGCTGAGCGCTGTGCTTCGCACCGTGAAAAACGGAGGCGTCACCGACCAGCCAGCTCCCGCTCGCTGATACCCGAGCCTGCCCCAATGATCGAGCAGCGACAGCGCGGGTAGCCTCAGGCCATGTTCAGCGAGGCACAGCGGATCGCAGCAGAGGAACTGTTTCGCACGGCGGGTTACGGCCGGCCGCTGAGAGTCGCCGAGCCACGAGGGGACGACGAGCGCGTGTTCCTTGTCGAAAACGACGACGTGGTTATTTCCTTACCACGCCAGCTCACTGTGGACCTTCAAGCGACGCTCGGCTGCAAGGTCTTCATCGTCTCGGGGACGGAGTGGGGCCCTGGCGAACCGTTCCGGTGATCTCGCTCCGCTTTGATCGAGATGCGATAGGTGTCGACTCTTCCGTGGTAGAAGGGCAGGATGACCGAGGCAGCAGACTGAGGGTGATTGTCCCGGGTCTGGCTTCTCTAGAGCAGACGCGGCCGGGTCATCGGTGGACGTGAGCGCCGCGCCGGTCTTTGGATGCGAGAACGCGGGCTTGTGGAATCGTCGTGCGTTGTGTCTTACTCGGGTTCGCCGAGGCGCCGGTGGATCGATCGGAGCGGCATATGTTTCGTAGACGGACGGTTAGGTCCAAGCGGCCGAAACTCGATCCAGAGACGAGCAAGCGCCTGTTGGCTGCGATGGGTCTCCTAAAGGGAGAATTTCTCAAAGATGCGATGGACTATGCCGCCTCGTTGGCTGTTGGCGCTGGTGACTTACCACGGGCACAGGAGATATTGGAGTCCTTAGGGCAGATGATCAGTGAGATTCAGCGCCCGGGAGAAAGCGAGCAGCCAGGATCTGCCAGGCCGGCTCCTGATTGGGTGCAGTCGCTGGTCGACGAGGTCGAGGGTCTTAGGGAGAGGGGCGTCGTGAGCCGACGGGAGATTCCGGGTGAGAGGACAGGACCATGGGTCGAGCGCCTTGAGAGATTGGTGTTCCTAGCGCGCGCGGTCGAGGAGTTCGGAACGGAACCGATGGGCGAGATCCGTGGCGAGGAATACTCAGAAGCGGCGGCGCTAATTGGCGCCCTGGAGGACTCCTACGTCCTGTCATTGTCCGCCGACCCCACTCGGCGCGCGCGGCGTCTCACCACTGAGGAGGTCATGCGGCGCATAAAGGCAGTGCGAGCGGAGGGAGCTTGGGACCCGAATGTCGCTCTTAAGCCGCATGAGGCGTAGATCGCACAGCGCCCGGCAGGACGGGTTGACGCAGGAGGCCAGGGATGCGCTGGGGGCGATGAGCCCAGACATTAGACCGGTGGCGCATGCTACCCGTGAGGTCGGCCTTGCCTTGTTACAGGTGGCAAGCCAAACGTTCCGCCTCTACCTTGATTTGGCCCCGGACGGGGGTGAACTCAATGCGGAGGAGAAAATGTTGGTGCGGGAGCGATTGGAAATCGGCGCGCTTTGCCTGCGCGACGCAGACGACGTACGAGACTTCATTCGACACCTCGCAAAGGATGAGGGCCTCGATCTCCACATCACGATCTCCGCGCTACGCGGGATGCAGAGAAGCTTGATCCTGCTGCTCTCCGACCAACCGGAAAGACGGCAACGGGCGATGTCGACCGATGAGGTAAAGAAGCGCATGGAGCCGGTTGCAGCGTTCTGGTCTCGCGCCTTGAATCAAAAATAGAGACCGCAATCCCGGAACCACCCCCACAGAACCACGCTTCCGCTCTGATCGGTGGCTGTCGGGTAAAGGGGGTGTCGTCCGGGGCGTTTAAGACCATCTGGTCATGCCTCAGAACTTCATCGAGTGTGATCGGGAGCAGGCGTTCTTGATGCCTCCGTCGTTGCGGGATTGGGTGGCGGAGGATCATTTGGTGTGGACGGTGTTGGAGGCCGTCGAAGCGATGGATCTGTCGGCGTTCTACGGTGCTTATCGGGCTGATGGTCATGGCCGTCCGGCTTATGAGCCGTCGATGATGGTGGCGTTGCTTTTGTACGCGTACGCGCGCGGGAATCGTTCTTCGCGCGGCATCGAGCGTGAGTGTCACGAGGACATTGCCTATCGGGTGATCGCGGCAAATCGGGTGCCTGATCACTCGACGATCGCTGAGTTCCGCAAGCGTCATGAGGCGGCGCTGTCTGGCTTGTTTGGCGAGGTGCTGGAGCTGTGCCGGGAGGCGGGGCTGGTGCGGGTGGGGGTGATCGCTGTCGACGGGACGAAGGTGCACGCGAGCGCGTCGAACATGGCCAACCGCGACTACCGCCAGATCGCCGAGGAGATCCTGGCCGACGCGGCTCGGATAGACGCCGAGGAGGACGAGCTCTACGGCGAGAAGCGTGGCGACGAGTTACCGGTGGAGGTCTCAACGCATAACGGTCGTCGGGAATGGCTGCGGGAGGCTAAGCGGCGGCTGGATGAGAAGCGCGAGCGGGAGGCCAAGCCTGTGCCGCGTTCTCGGCCGGCGCGGCTGCGGGAGGCCAAGAACCGCCTGCAGGAGGAGCTGTGGGCCGAGCAGCGGGCCAACGAGGCATATGAGCGGTGGCGGGCGCGTGGGATCAGCGCCGACGGCGCCCGGCGGATGGCGCCCGGTACGGTCAAGCCCTACGCCCCGCCGTCAGAGCCGCAGGGCAAGGTGAACATCACCGATCCGGACTCGCGCAACCTCAAAGCCTTCCGCGGCTACGTGCAGGGCTACAACGCACAAGCGGTCGTCACCGCCGACCAGGTGGTGGTCGCTGCCGAGATCAAGACCACCCCAACCGACTTCGGGTTCCTCGGGCCGATGCTCAAGGTCGCGCGCCGCCAGTTGCGAGAGGCGGGCGTCGATGAGTCACCCGAGGTGGTGCTGGCGGACTCCGGCTACTGGCACAACGAGCAGATGGACGATCTGGCCGCTGAGGGTGTCGCGGTGCTGATCCCACCAGATTCGACCAAACGGAAGACCGCGCGGCCAGGATGGAGCGGCGGCCGCTACGCCTGGATGCGTCACCTCTTATCCACTGATCACGGTCACGAGCTCTACGCGCAACGCCACAAAGTGATCGAGCCGGTGTTCGGACAGATCAAGTTCAACCGGCGGATCGACAGATTCGTGCGAAGAGGCCGGGCCGCAGCACTATCGGAATGGCGGCTAGCGACGGCGACCCACAATCTCCTGAAGCTCCACCAGCACCGAATCGCCACCGCGGGACCGTGATCCCGCGCCGAACCCCATTCACTCACTGCCCGGGCCGTCACTTCAACCAACAGAGCTACAGCCCGCACACCTGTGCGGCTTTACCCGACAGCCACATCGACATGCAACAGTGACGGCGGCGCGGACTCTGACGAATGCTTGCCAGGATCCCGTCATCGGGCCGCCATCACCGGAAGGGTTTACTTGCTCTCGGCGCAGAACGGGTGGGCGTCAACCCTCACCTCGACTTGGGGCTTGCTGCCGATCTGCACGCACGCGATCGCGTTAGGCTGACCAGCTCCGTTCGCTCCACTTCAAGTGTGACCGCGACTGGTTCCAGAGCTAGTCGCCAGTATGGCCCGGAAGAAGGCCCTGCCTTTACCGGGCCTTCTTCATGTCTGGGAGCGCCATAGGAGATGGAGGATGGTGCGCGCGTCTTCAAACCCACGCCTTGACCCAGACTGGCCCAGCAGCGATACCGTCCTCGGCCCTTTGCCCCCCGACCGAAGGAGCCTTGGAGTGGCACGTCGTCATTACACACTGGTCAATCGCCGAGCCCTATGGGATCAAACTGCCCGCTCAGTGAGCGGCCCGCTCACCATGCCCCGAGCTGAGAGCGAGCCCGAGCTCGACATGTGTGAGGTCCTCGATCTTGTCAACCGCGGTCGCAGGGCCTTACACATTGATCCAGTCCGGCAGCTGACGCTGCGTTACGCCCGACGCAAGGACCCTGAACGCTGCGTCTTGGCGCTGGCGTTGCGCTGCAATGTGTTCTGTGAGGGACTGAGGTTTGAGGATCCCACCCAAGCCGGACGCGTGGCGATTGCCCTCGGCGCGGAGGCTCGCGGTACTGGTGTTGAGTTGCCCGATCTACTTGGGGACTTTGCGGTCCGCTTTGATGCCGGCCTCATCCGGGAGCGGGACCTTTGGATGCCGGTCTATGAGCAGCTCGACTTTGAGCTGTCTCCCGTCGAGCAGGCCATGCAGACGCTTGAAGACGTCAGTCTGGCGGGAAAGCCCGACGCGACCGCCTTCGTCTCTAGTGGCGTACCTACTTTCGTGACACCGAGGCCCTGAAGTAGACGTACCTGTCGAACTGCATGCCGAAGCAGTTGCTGTGGGGGATGAAACCGCCAAAGACGCCAATGTCGACGCCTCCGTAGGCGATCCCATCCGGCAGCAGTCTTCGCGGCGAGTGCGGCTCGCAACGGCCCCGGTTCCTGCTGCCTGAGATGAATGTAGTTCCCGGAATCGGTGAAACCGTGATCGGAGTGCCATCGCCGCTATTGATGGTGGCGGTGCCGAGCAGCTGCGTCTTCCCAAGAAGGGTCCCCAACGCACTGAGATTCACGTATCGGTTGGCGTCGTGCGGCCGGATGACGACCCTGATGTGACCAAAGCCCGCGAAGGTTCCCTGGTTATCCAACGTGATGACTACAAATAGTGTGTCTCCAGGTTTCGCGGCACCGGTCTGCGCAATCTGCGAGTCCGGTTTCGGAAGCACCACGAATCGTGGCGGTATGGTGCCAAAGCCGGGAGGGGCACCACCCGGTTTCCAAAAAGCGTCGAATCGGAGCCTGATGTTCTCGTGCGCTGACACCTTCCCGATTGTGAGCTCTCCGGGCGGGATTTGGTCTCGGATCGAAACAGGACTGCGATAGCTGCCGTAGCCATCGACTGCCGCCTGACCCACGCGATGGTCGCCGGGTTCGCGTAAAACCTGGACGCGCTGCATCTGACTCACTAACAGGAAGGCGAACTGGTTCGTCCACCCTCGAGTCGTCACCCACGGCGACTGGGTGAGAATGGCTCCGTCTTGATTAGCCAGGTCCAGCCGCACCTTCCAGGCATAGGGAACGTCGCTGGCCTGCGCAGTCTCGATCCAGGCGGCCAATGGCCTGCTGGAAGTATCCCCGCGGTTGGCGACGTCTAGTTGGAACGTGAGCTGGTCGGTGGGATCAGCCCGGATGCTCGTCCCCCAGTGCGGATCGTAAGAGTGGTTGATGGCCTTAAGGCTGGCCGACAGCCTTGCTGTGGCGGGCGCGGACGATGTTGGCCACGCGGCGAGGAGAGTGATCCCGATGACGAGGGCTGCCAAGGCTACCGTGGCCGCTCGACGAGGGCCTATACGCACTCGTACTGGTCCCCCGGCGTCACCCTCCAGCGCCGACCTATCCGCCGACGGAGCCTGCTCGGCGTCTGCACTCGGCGCGACGAGAAAGCCGTCCCGACGGGCGGCCGCGATCAGCCCGTCGCGAAGGTCTAGGAGCTTGAGGTTGTGGGGTCCCTCTTCGAGGCGGTTCTTGCGGGTTGAGCCGTTGATTGTCGATTGCAGGCGGATCTCGCGAAGAAGCCCGTAGCGGGTCGTCAAGTTCATCTCGCGCGGATAGACGGTCTCCTCTGCTAAATGCGTCCCCATGGACTTATTCAGCCTCAGCTCTTCGGGCTCTCCGAACAGGATGCGTCCGAATAACCCTTCGTCTAGGTAGTTCCGCGCGTCGAGCGGCCGTCTCGTCTGGAGGCCAGCCTCGTCGAGTTCAGGTGGATCGAGGAGGTCGAGAAGCCGACGCTTGATCGGGTCCTCGGGACGCTCAGCGGCCTGAGGGGGCGGACACAAGCGAGGTAGAAGGCTGAACCGGCGCGCCCGGAACCTGTCCCAGCCGATCCGCCGCATGGTCTTGAGCTCATCCGCTAGCTCGGCTGCAAGCTCCGGGGTTTCGCGCAGTACGTCCTCCATGGCGGAATGACTCTACGACACGGTGCGCTGCCCAAAAAGTGCCCAAAAAGTGGGCCTAGACAGGCGCAGTTATTCGCCACATCCTGGGGCGAGTTGCCGACCAACAGGCCGGCGAGACGCCCAAACAGAGTGGAGGCTCTATGACAAATCTCCCAGTTCTGAGCGGTGGTGCCCTTCCGGCCCGCTACGAGACGAAGCTCGCCCGCGCTACGTCCCGTGAGCTGGCGCTGGTGCGCGCGCGAGAGAACGTCGAAGTCGCAAAGGTTGAGGCGATCGAGGCCGTGGGCCATGTGGCGCTGTCGTCCGTTGCCAGCTTGTCACTGACTGAGCTGGCATTCGCCCAGCGGGATCCTCATGCGGCAAACCGCCTGCAGTTCACGGCCGATGCCGCGACGGTGGCGATCACCCGGCGGATCGAGCGGTTCGAGCGGAGCCTGCGATGAATTCTCTCGAAACTGATGACGACATGGTCTGGAACTTCGTCGCGGGCGTGGTCCTGGTCCCGATCGTCCTGGTTGGTGTCCTGGGTGCAGCGCTATTCGATCTCACGGTGGCCGGAATCGGGCGGGCCGTGCGGGCGTGGAGAGAACGGCGGGAACTTCAGACGCTCGGTGGTCAGCATCTTCGCGTCATCGAGAGCCGGAATGCCGCCATCCATGACGTGATTGCGATTCGTCGGGCAACCGAACGGCACATGCAGGAGCTCGCTCGTAGCAATGCCATCGACGCTGACGCGTATTGGGAGGAATGATGACTGTGTTGGGCGGAATGCTTGAACCGTCGGGAGAGCCCGACAAAGAACTACAAGATGCGTTGAAGCGGTTGCGCCAAGAGATCGCGGAACTGGAGCAAGTCAACGCGAATCTGCGAATCGAGCGCGATGCTGCGGACGTACTTCTCGGTCACGCACTCGATCTGGTCAACGAGTAGACAGAGGTCAGGCGTTGAACAAGCTCTTGGTCATGGTCGTCGCGGGACTGATGGGTCTGGTCGTCCTTACGGCGGCCGGGCCCACCATCGTCGCGCTTGTCAACCACCTGGTTCCACTGATCCTGGTGGTGGGGATTCTGGCCGCTGTGCTGCGCGTGGTCTGGTTCTACACCCGTGACAGATAGGTAATGCGGTGGTGCTGTGCTAACGCACAGCAAATTGGCTCCAGGCCTTACTTGCCAGCTGGAAAACCGTACATATCCCGAACACGCGTGCGGGCGCAGAATGGACTTAGCACCCGAACAGGGGCCGAACATTGGCTAATGCGAGAAAGGAGGGAAGAGTGACGCATAGACATAGACGCATAAGAGTGAGAGGAGTACGACGCACAGAGATTGACACTGACAAGCTCGCATTGGCCTACTGGCTGATGGCAAAACGGGCCGTCGAGGAGAAACGCGCCCGTGAGGCCGAGGAGAAGGCAAAACGCCGGGAGGTGCGGTCATGAATGACGCACCAGCCTTGATCCCGAGCGCGATTGCCGCTGGTGGCGGTAGCGCCCTGATCGGGACGATCTATTTGCATGAGCATCGTCGCGAGAGCGCGCTGCGGAGGAACCGCATGGCCTACCGGGTCGTGTTCCCGCACGGCACTGAGACCAAGGATGCTGTCGCGGCGGTCCGGTCGCTAGCGGGCGGATCCTGGCGCTCAGAGCTAGTGGCCGAGGTGATCGCAAACGCTGACGGGCTTCATCACCTTCTGCACATCCCCGAGCACGATGCGAGCTCAGTCATCGATCGTCTGACCGGGGCGATCCCTGGCCTTCGAGCAGATGCAGTCGAAGGGCGGCCCACTGGAGTAGTAACGGTCGCACGACGGATCATCGTTCCGCAGCGGGCGCTTCTGCGGACTGACGAAAGCGAGGTCGCCAGCCGAGCGCTGCTGGGTGGACTAGTCAGTCTCCGCGACGATGAGCGCGTCAGTCTGCGCTGGGCGATTCGCCCGGCCGGAGCACCAGCGGTTCCGGAGAGTCTTGACGAGCGGGCGACCTCCATGAGCGCCCGCGCCGAGCAGCGTGCCTGGCGAGGGCGGATCGGTACCTCAGGCTTCACGGTCGCCGGGCTACTCCTGGTCCGGGCAGATCATGAGCGCGCCATGGCGCTCGTCGACCACGTGCAGGCGGTCCTCCGCAGTCGTAAAGGCGTTGGACGCGGCCTGATGGTCCGGCGAGGTCGAGTGGCAAAGGGCGGCGTGATGCCATCGACGGGTCGAACTCGAGGCTGGCTGAGCGCTGAGGAAGTGCTGCCGCTATTGGGCTGGCCGGTCGGGCGCGAATCGGTGCCAGGGGTTGAGCTCGGTGCCGCTCGCCGCCTGCCGGTTCCACGCGGTGTGCCGGAGGATGGCCGGCGCTTACTGCTCGGTCGGGGTCCTTACGGAGAGCGGCCGGTGGCACTTAGCCCCGAGGCGGCAAGGCATCACGTCGCTGTCGTCGGACCCACGGGGACCGGTAAGTCAGTGCTCCTCGCCAAGGGGATCCTGGACGATCTCCAGCACGGCTACGCCGGCGTGGTGCTCGATCCGAAGGGCGATCTCGTAGCGGACGTGCTCGATCGCGTCCCAAACCGCCACGTCGACCGGGTTGTCGTGCTCGATCCCGCGGCCCGCGGTCCGGTGCCCGGCCTGGACCTGCTGTCGGTTGGCGATCCTGACCTTCGGGCGGACGTTGTCCTGGGAGCCCTGGGAGCGATCTTCAAGGATTCGTGGGGCATCCGCACCGAGACCTATTTGCGCCTCGGGTTGCGCAGCCTCTCCGAGCTGCCCCACCCGGTCTTGAGCGACTGGCTGCGTCTGTTTACCGATACGCGCTTCCGGCGCTCCGTGGTCGCTCGCTTGCGCGACCCGCTCCTCATCGCGGCGTGGGAAAGCTATGAGAGCCTGAGTCCAGCTGAGCGACAGCAGCACGTGGCCGCTCCGATGAGCAAGGTAGTGAGCCTGCTATCGCGGCCGCAAGTCCGGGCGGTACTAGCCCAGCGCCAGCCTCGGCTCGACCTCGCGCGTGTTCTCGACGAGGGCAAGTGGTTGTTCGTCGCCCTGGCCCCCGGCGCCCTCGGCGAGGCTGCCAGCCGGCTGCTTGGAGCCATCCTCACCTACGCCACGTGGACAGCGGTCGAAGCCAGAACCGCGCTCCCGATCGACCGGCGCCGTCCGATCTTCCTGTACCTGGACGAGCTTCAGACCGTATCCACGCTGCCGTTTGGCCTGGACTACCTGTTCGAGCGCGCGCGAGGTCTTGGCTGTGGCGTGACAGTGGCCACCCAGGCACTCGGCCGCCTGCCTCAGCATCTCCAGCAGTCACTACTGGCAAATGTCGGGACGCTGGCGAGCTTCCGGCTCGGCTACGACGAAGCCAGCCGCGTGGCCCGCGAGCTACCGGGGTTGGGTGTGTCCGATCTGCAAGCGCTCCGGGCCTTCGAGGTGGCCGCTCGGATAAACCTCGGATCGGGCTCAAGCGTGGCAGTGGTGACCGGCCGGACCGAGCCGCTGCCGCATCGGACCGGTAATGCCGACCTGATCCGTCAGCGCTCAGCGACGACTTACGGACAAGACCCTAAAGCGATCGAGATCGAGCTGCGCGAGCAGCAAGAGGCCGAAGTGCACTCGGACGATCAGGTGGGACGCGGGAGGCCCCGATGAGCAATATCGCCCGCAAGATCGCGTCGAGTTCAGCGCAGCAAAACCGCTGGACCGAATCACCTTCTCGTCCGCTAAGCCCGGCGAAAGACTCCCTATCTGGTCGTCCTTCCCGTGTCTCCAGTCGCCGACTCGAGGACCTAGCTGCTCGCCTGACCGACTACGACCAGGCCGTCCTCCTCTTCCTGGCTCAAGTCAGGCTGGCTACCGGGCGGCAGATCGCACGCCGGTTGTGGAGTTCCAAGACACCGACTGATCCTCAGGCCTGGGCCTGTCGACGGACCCTGTGGCGGCTAGAGCAATGGCGGGTGATTGACCGGCTGCCTCGCCGAGTCGGCGGGGTTCGGGGCGGCAGCGCCAGCCTGGTCTACACCCTGGGACCAACTGGGCGCCGGCTGTGGGCTCGTATGGGAACCTCACTGCGTCGGCTGGACGCACCTGGCGAGCGCTACGTCAGACATACCCTGGCGGTGACCGAGCTGGTGGTCAGCCTCCACGAAGCCGATCTGCGCGGGGAGCTCGACCTGATCGAGCTACAGACCGAGCCCACCTGTTGGCGAGCGTTCCTGACCGGTCTGGCCGCTTCGCGGGCCATTCTCAAGCCAGACCTATTCGTGCGCATCGGGGTCGGCGCGCTGGAGGATCGCTGGTGGGTTGAGATCGATATGGCGACCGAGTCGGTCGGGACGATCCTGGCAAAGAGCCGCCGCTACCTCGACTACTACCGCTCGGGTGACGAGCAACAGGGCCACGGCATCTTCCCCCGCATCGTCTGGGCGGTGCCGGATCGTCGACGGGCCGAGGACCTCGCCGAGGTGGTGCACCGGTTGCCCCCTGCGGCAGAGCGACTGTTTGTGATCTGGCTCTATGACGAGGTGGTCGGGCGCTTGAGCACGGAGGCGAAGGTATGACGCCGCGCAACGTGGTGCTTGAGGGCGACGCTCTCGAGGTGCTCCGAACCTTGGCCCCGGAGTCGGCCCACGTGGTCATCACCTCGCCGCCTTACTTCAGGGCGCGCAACTACGAGGCCGGACCCGACGAGCTGGGCCGCGAACGCGATGTCGACGAATGGGTGGGAAACCTCCTCGCTGTCAGCGGCGAGATCGCTCGGGTGCTGGTTCCGACTGGCAGCTACTGGTTGAACGTCGGCGACCTCTACAGCCGCCACCGAGCCCTTGGCGCCCCGCCCAAGTCGCTCTTGCTCGGTCCTGAGCGGCTCGTCCGGGGGCTTCTCGACGCAGGATGGCTGGTGCGCAACCGGATCGCCTGGGTCAAGACGAACCCTCTTCCGTCGCCGGTCACTGACCGCTTGACGAACAGCTGGGAGTACGTCTTTCATCTGGTCCGCCAGCCCAACTACTTCTACGACCTAGACGCGATCCGCGTCCCGCTGACGGGCAAACCCAGGACGAGCCAGTCCGTCACGCCATCGCGGGTGCTCGGCGAACTTTCGGGCCCACGAGCGGGCTTGTTGCGACTGGTACGCGAAGGTCGCAGCGGCCATCCGCTGGGAAAGAATCCCGGCGACGCATGGATCCTCCCGCCCGGACGAGGCAGCGGCGGTCATTTCGCCACCTTCCCGGAAGCGCTGGTCCGACCGCCAATCCTTGCCACGGCCCCGGCCAAGGTTTGCACGAAGTGCGGCAGGCCTTGGCGACGGAGCAAGCGGCGAGTCATCTTTCTGGCAGACAAACCGCAAATGCGGCCCTTGGTTCCCTGCGGCTGCAAAGCCCCTACCGAGCCTGGCTTGGTCCTCGATTGCTTTGCGGGGTCGGGTACGACGCTGAAGGTGGCGCGGGAGCTCGGTCGAGATGCCCTTGGGGTCGAGCTTCATCCCGGGTTCGCTGAGCTAGCCCGGGAGAGAGCAGGCCTCGCGCCGGTGGCGGAAGTAGCGGCGTGACCTTGTGGCTGGAGCCACGGCCGGCGGAAGGGGTGCGCACTCCTTCGGCTGGCCGCCAACTCCAACCACCGACCGAAGGAGGTCGCGCATGACCAAGGCCGAGGAGGTCTTTACTCGCGTCGAGAAGCTGCTGGCCGACGGCAAGTCGAAGGCCGATGCGTTCAAGCAGCTGGCCGAGGAATACGGACAGCCAGTCAACTCGATCCGGGGCAGCTACTACCAGCACACCCGGGTCAAGAACGGAGGCACTAGCAGCCGGGCGCGGCGTCGCGAAACAACGCCTGACGATGCTCTGGCAGATGC
Source organism: uncultured Solirubrobacterales bacterium (assembly GCA_963838865.1). Taxonomy (GTDB): domain Bacteria; phylum Actinomycetota; class Thermoleophilia; order Solirubrobacterales; family Solirubrobacteraceae; genus Palsa-465. The sequence continues at coordinate 867,697 of CAWISN010000001.1, forward strand.
CCGCGCAGCACTTGAACGGGCCATCGCGTCAATCGATCGAGAGATCGAAACCGCGAAGGAGCGGGCCGACGAAGCTCGGCGGGAGTACGAGGCGCTGAAGTCCAGCGCCGACGAGCGGAAGAAAACCATCCGCAGCAAGTTGGAGGCGCTCAAGTGAGCGCAGGGCGGGCCGATCTGGGCAATTGCTCGGATCGGCCTGCTCGACCATAGAACATGTTGATTACTCAACTAAACCGCGAGAGAATGGTTAACCAAAAGGAAGGAGGGTCAATTGCCAAAAACCATCACCAAAGACGAAGCAGCGACAGTCGGGACAATCAAGCGGGCCGTCATCTACCTGCGCGTCTCGTCGACCCAGCAAGCAGACACGGATTACGACATCGAGGGCTTCAGCATCCCGGCCCAGCGGGAGGCATGCCGAAGGAAGGCCGCGGCACTAGGCGCCGAAGTCACCGATGAATATGTCGATCGCGGGGAGTCGGCGAAGACCGCCGACCGGCCCGCTCTTCAAGCCATGCTGCTCAAGGTTGAGCGAGAGCCCATCGATTTTGTGGTCGTACACAAAATTGACCGCCTGGCACGAAATCGCGCCGACGACCTCGCCATCGTCATGCGGGTTCGGCAGGCTGGCGCGCAGGTTGTATCCGCCAGCGAAAACATCGACGAGACTCCCTCAGGCATCCTGCTGCACGGCATCATGGCGTCGATCGCCGAGTTCTATTCAAGAAACCTGGCGACAGAGATCCTCAAGGGATCGACACAAAAGGCCAAAGCCGGCGGTACCCCCACGAAGGCCCCAGTCGGGTATCTGAACGTGCGGGAGATGGTGGACGGTCGTGAGATCCGCACTATCGCTGTTGACCCCGAGCGCGCTCCATTGGTTAGGGAAGCGTTCGAGCTGTACGCGACCGGCGACTACGCGCTCTCCGAACTAGCGGCGCTGATGGAGCATCGGGGGCTCCGGAGTCGCCCGACTCCGCGGGTCCCATCCAGGCCTCTGGGCGCCAACCGGCTTCAGGAGCTACTACGAAGCGACTATTACGTTGGGGTTGTTCGGTACCGAGGATCGTCGTACCCAGGCAGGCACGAACCGATCGTGCCTTTGCCGCTCTACGAGCGAGTCCAAGAGCTGCTGGAGGCCAAGAATCTCGCCGGCGAGCGAGATCGGATTCATCATCATTACCTGAAAGGCACCCTCTACTGCGGCGAGTGCGGTGGCCGCCTGATCTTCTCTCGCAACCGTGGCAGACACGGCGGCCTCTACGACTACTTCTTGTGCCGCGGACGCCAGATCCGCACCTGCTCACAGCCGCACCACCGGGTCGAGCAGGTAGAAGAATCCGTCGTCCGCTACTACAGCACCGTCCAGCTCGCCACCAGTCGGCGGGAAAGCATCCGACAGGTGCTCCATAGCCGCTTTGACGGCTTGCTAGCCGTCGCTGAACGCGAGATCGTCCGCGCCCGCCGAGAGTTAGAGCGGTTGGACGATCAGGAGCGAAAGCTGCTCGAGCGTCATTACGCCGATCGCGTCTCCGAGCGTGTCTACGACCAAGAGCAAGAGCGAATTCGGTGCGAAAGAGCTGCAGCGGAGAAGACCCTGGAGGAGCTCGGCGGGAGCTACGAAACCAACAAGCGAGTTCTGGACCTTGCTTTGAACCTGACGGATGACATACAGGAGGCGTACCGGACTGCCAGCGCCACCGAGCGTCGCATGTTCAACCAAGCCTTCTTCACCCGGCTCGAGGTACGCGAAGACGAAGTCGTTGACGCTGAGCTTGCCCAGCCCTATCGCCTCCTGCTCGACGAAGAATTCATCGACGCCGTTGCATCATGGAACCCGTCGCCTCAAGGGCGGCGGAAGAACGGCCGAACCCCCGACCATTCTTTGGCCGGGGGTTCGATTACTGATCAAATGGTGGAGCTAGCCGGGCTCGAACCGGCGACCTCGTGACTGCCAGTCACGCGCTCTCCCAACTGAGCTATAGCCCCGACGAAGTCGAAGTCGGCTTCAAGGGTAATACATGGTTGCCGAGCCGCAACGGATATCGCGGGTCCTCACGATCCCGCAGGCAGCTCGCCCCGCTTGGCTGCCTCAATCGCCGCCGCAGGATCCAGCGTGTTGTCAGCGCGCAATAGCTCGAGCGCCCGGTCCGCCACGTCCACGGCCTGGGCGCCGGACATCGCCGGATCGCGCAAGGCCAGGGCCAGCAGCGCCTCACGGAGCATCTCGGGGTTCTGCAGGTCGGGTGGACTGCCGGCCGGCGGCAGTCCCTGCACCGCCGCGAGGAGCTTCTGCACGGTCATGCCCCCGCCGAGCAGCCGCCCGGGATGGCGATCGGGAATGATCAAGGCCACGCCACCGGTGGCCGGATTGACCACCTGGACCTTGCTCCTCATGCCCGAGCGCTCCGGGACGAGCCGGTAGCCGGAGAGGCGCAGATACCCCAGTTGTGCCGCCAGCTGGGTAAAGGCCACCGCCTCGGCCTCCTCGCGCAGGCGCGCCTGGTGCAGCGAGATGTGCGTGCCGGCCGCCGGCAGGTTGGGATCAGGGTCAGGGGCCATGAGCAGGAAGGCGTGAGAGCCCAGTCGCCCGGCCCCCACTCCGGCCACGTCAGCCAGAAGCTGGTAGCCGCCGATGCCCAGCGCACCGGTGATTCCGGTGGGCAGGGGGTGCGTTGCCAGATGGCCGGCGGTGAACGCGGCCCGATCAGGTTCCGAAGATGTGCCCATCGCGCCGTCCTTCAACCCCCAGCTAGTTGGTCAGGCCGCCGATGATCCCGCCGATGAGCCCGGCCGGGCCAGCTTGACCCTGCTGGCCGCCCGCGGCCTCGGGCGGGTGGTAGTACGCGCTCTGGAGGCACAGGCGCCCGGGGCCGGTGAACCGGTTGAACACCAGCTGCCCGGCTCCCGCCGAGAGGAAGCCGGTCTTAAAGCCCATGACCTGCTGGTTCATCTGGACGGTGTGGTCGCGGTAGACCCAGCCGCCCGGGTCGACGTCGATCACCTCGCCAGCGTCGAGGTCCTTTTCAAACAGGTTTCCGTACCCGTGGATCCACACGACCCCCTCCTGGTCGCCGGCGAAGAAGTGGTCTACGAACAGCCCGCCGCCGTAGAGCATGTTGGCGAAACCCTTGATCCGGCTGTAGTCGTACTGGATCGATTGGTGGCGGCCAAGAACTGGTGCTCGCGGACCATGATCCCCTCGCCGGGCTGGAGGTGGATCGCCGCTACATGACCTGAGGCATCGCGGCTGAAGGCGATCTCGCCGGCCGTCTGGGTCTCGAGCTGGAGGAGCGGCATCCCGCCCAGAGCGCGGGCCTTCAGGCCTTTCTTGAGCGGGTGCAACCCGATCTGCACGTCCGGCTGGCGCCAGAGCAGCGCGTGATGCTCGAAGTAGACGGGCACCGTTCCGTCGAGCCTCATGTGGAGTACCGGCACGAGCTCTCCCTCCAGCCGGTAGGTGACGCCGGGCGCCTGGCCTTCCTGAACGGAGGTGGGCAGAATCTGCGGTGCAGCAGACATTTCTCTCTCTCCTTTGGTCGTCCGGGCGCGCGGGTGCCCCAGCTGGCCCCTGAAGTCCGGGACGCTATCGCGCGCCGGGGCGCGGGGCAAGGAGGCAGTTCTTGCGCGACGGGGCCGGGGCGCCCGAAACCACCGTGGCTTTACAAAGCTCTCGTTCTCGCCGTCGCCTTGTGGCGCCATCGTCGCCATACAGCCGTAGCTCGACGCGGTGACGCGGGGGAGCGGCGAATTGTGAAGCTGTGGTGGTTGGGCGAGGCCCGCCCGATGGCCGCGCGGCCGCGACCGCGCCCGCGACCCCTACGTCCGGCTGGCCGCCACGTGCAGCGCCGGCGCCTCGCCCCAGAGCTGCTCCAGCCGGTAGTACTCCCTCGTCTCTGGTGTGAACACGTGCACCACCACGTCGAGGTAGTCCATGAGGATCCACCGGGCACCGGTCACGCCCTCCACCCGCTGAGGGATCCGCCGGTACGTGGACTTCATGCCCGTGTTTATGGCGTCGTGAATGGCCTTCGTCTGGCGCTCGGAGCGGCCGGAGCAGATCACGAAGTAATCCGTGTAGCCGATGATGCCGCGCAGATCGAGCTGGACGATGTCAAGCGCCTTGCGGTCCTCGGCGTACCGCGACCACCGCGTCGGCGAGCTCCTCCGGCGTCAGCTCGCCGGTGGTCATCGGGCCGGGCCGCCCCGGTAGAGACCGTGCTCGGCGATGTAGTCCCGGACCGGCTCGGGCATGAGGTAACGGGTGGGCTGGCCGGCCCTGACTCGGTCGCGGAGCATGGTCGATGAGATCCCGATCTCGGGCATATCGAAGAACCGCACCCGCCCATCGCCCGACAGCGGCTCAAGAGCCCGTTCGACCTCCGATCGGCGGGTTCCCGGGCGCTCGGCCACGGCAACCTGCGCCATCGAGATGACGCGACCGGACTCCTTCCAACCGCCGAACCCCACCGCCACGTCGGCGCCCACGATCAGGAAAAACTCACTATCTGAGAACTGGCTGTGCAGCTCCTCAAGGGTATCGACCGTGTACGACGGCCCGGGTCGGTTTACCTCAAGTTCACAGAGCTGGAAACGCTCGTCTCCCTCAACGGCCCGGCGGCACAGCTCCACCCGATGTCCCACCCCGGGCTCATCGTCCACCTGCTTGTGCGGCGGCACGTGGGCGGGAACGACGAGAACCCGGTCAAGGCCCAGCTGAAGGTAGGCCTCCTGGGCACAGACCAGGTGGCCGAGATGGGGAGGATTGAAGGTTCCGCCGAGAAGGCCGATTCGCACAGGGCCTCAGTGGCTCAAGGCCGGACATGCCCTGGGACGCCCACGCTCAAGGCCGGACCTGCCCGGATCCCTCGACGAGGTACTTAAACGTGCACAGCTCGCGCAGTCCGATCGGTCCGCGGGCATGGAGCTTCTGGGTGGAGTTGCCGATCTCGGCTCCCATTCCGAACTCGTACCCGTCGGTGAAGCGGGTGGAGGCGTTGACGTACACGCAGGCGGCATCCACCCCCCGCTGGAATGCCTGGGCGGCCTGGGTGTCGCGGGTCACGATCGCCTCGGAATGGCCTGACCCATATGTGTTCACGTGCTCGATGGCCTCGGCCGTTGAGCCGACCACCCCCACCGCCATCTCCAGGGCCAGGTACTCAGTGCGCCAGTCCTCCTCGGTGGCGTCGAGCAGGCCAAGGTCGGAAGCGGCCTCGCGGGTGCGCTGGTCGGCATGCAGCGTCACGCCGGCCTGGCTCAGCGCGCGCAGCACGCGCGGCAGGAAGCTCTCGACCAGGTCCTCGTGCACGAGCAGGGTCTCGGCGGCGTTGCACACGCCCGGTCGCTGGAGCTTGGCGTTCAAGATGATGGCCTCCGCCACGTCAAGGTCGGCGCTGGCCTCGACATAGACATGGCAGTTGCCAGAAGCGGCGTAGATCACCGGAACGGTGGCCACGCCCTTGAGCGAGGCCTTCAGGCCCTCTCCCCCGCGCGGGACGATCAGATCGACCACGCCCGACTGCGTGGCCAGCTCCGCGATCTCCTCCCGCCCGCCGCGCAGCAGCGAGACGCAATCCTCGGGCAGGCCGGCCGCCACCGCGGCCGCGGCGGCCACATCCGCCAGCACGGCGTTCGATCGGGACGGCGGCCGAGGAGCCGCGCAGAACGACGGCGTTACCCGACTTCAGGCACAGGGCGGCTGCGTCGATCGTGACATTGGGCCGAGCCTCGTAGACCACCCCCACCACGCCGAGCGGCACCCTCACCCGCCGAAGATCAAGCCCGTTGGGCAGCCGCGCCCATCGATCACCTCGCCCACCGGGTCCGGTAGGGCCACTATCGCCCGCACCCCCGCGATCATGCCCTCCAGTCGCGAGCGGGTCAGCGTCAGCTTGTCGACAAACGCGGCCGGATATTCGCCCTGAGCCGCCTCCACGTCGCTGCGGTTGGCTTCCAGAATCTCCTCGGCCCGCCCCTGGAGGGCTGAGGCGATCTCCTCGAGCGCGCGGTCCTTGACCGCGGAGGGCAGCGTGGCCAGGGTGCGGGAGGCCCGCTTGGCGGCAGGCATGCCTCGGCGACGGACGTCGTGGTCATGGCCATGGTCAAAGCTTAGGGCGAGTGAGCACGAAGTAGTCGCGGTGTACGGCCTCCTCGGTGGCCCGCTGGAGCATGTCCCGCACCTCGGCCGACTTGAGACCTCGGACGCGGCGCAGCTCCTCGGCTGAGTAGTTCGAGATGCCCTTGCCGATCGTCGTCCCGTCATGGGCCACCTCGACGGCATCGCCGGCGTCAAAGGAGCCCGTGACGTCGACAATGCCCACGGGCAGCAGGCTTGTGCCGCCCTCCCTGAGGGCCCGCGCGGCCCCCGCATCCACCACCAGACGCCCCCGGGTGGGCTTGGCGTAGCGCAGCCACAGCTTGAAGCTGGAGTGCCGGCCCTCGCGTGCCTCAAAGCGCGTGCCCGCTGGCTGTCCGGCCGCCGCCTGGGTGATCACGCCAGGGGTGAGTCCGCTGGCGATGACCGTGGGGACACCCGCGGCGGTGGCCATCTCGGCCGCCACGACCTTCGAGCGCATCCCCCCCGAACCCATCGGCGAGGTGGCGTGACCGATCTGAAGCCCCTCCAGGTCCTCGAACTCGGTGACCCGATCGATCAGCCGGGCCTGGCGGTCAGAGCGCGGGTCGGCGGTGAACAGCCCCTGCGCGTCGGTCAGGAGGAGGAGGAGCTCGGCTCCGAGCAGGATGGCCACCTGGGCGGCCAAGAAGTCGTTGTCACCAAAGGAGATCTCATCGGTGGTGGTGGTGTCGTTCTCGTTGATGACCGGAACCACCCGCCAGTCCAGCAGCTTGCGCAGGGTCTGGCGGGCGTTGACGTAGTGCGTGCGGGCGCTCATGTCAAAGAACGTCAGGAGCACCTGGGCGGTGGGAACTTCTCGGGCGCTCAGGAGCTGGTCATAGACCTGGTAGAGCTGGCCCTGCCCGACCGCACTGGCCGCCTGGAGCTCATCGATCGCTCGGGGCCGGGCGGCCATCCCCCGGATTCCCATTCCTCGAGCGATCCCGCCGCTCGTGACGATGACGGGCTGGGCGCCGGACGGCTCGCAGCGCCGCCAGCTGGTCACATGCCTCTCCAGCACGTCGAGCCGAGGTTGACCACGTTCGTCCACCACGATGCTCGAGCCGAGCTTCACGACCAGGCTGCCCATGGCCGAGAGGGTATGTCCTCATGCCGCTACCCGGTGAATGCGTGGCCGCTGCCATGTGCCGCGCCATGGTTCTTGCCCGGGCACCACGGGTTCTTCGGCACGCCCTTGCAGGGATTGGGCATCGTGGGCAGCATGCTGGCCGGGGGAAGCGGATGCAGGCCGTTGTGGATCTTCTTGTACTGCGTGCGCGGGTAGTGGTCGCTGGGGGAACACGGCGCCTTCCCCACCAGGGGCAGGTAGAGCGTCGAGTCGCAGGCCACCTCCTCGGTGAACTGCGCCGACTGCGAGTTGCTGTCGTAGGGCGGGACGGTCTTCCCATTGCACTTGGGGTACGCCTGCTGGGCATTGCTCGGCGTCGCGGTCAGACCCTTCTTGTCCTTGTTGGCCCGGAAACAGTCCGTGGGATCGGCGAAGAAGCTGGTCACGGCGAAATCACCGTTGGTGGGGTTGTGCCACGAGCCGTTGCCAGAGAAGTGATTGCCGAGGACCGCGTCACCGTAGGAATCCCAGATGCACGCCGTGTAGGAGGGCGGGACCAGGACCCCTCCGGTGCAGGGAGGCCCGCTACCGGGGAAGGGCACGAGGATGAGACCCCAGGCATCGTTGTGAACGATCCGGTTGTCCATCATCGTGTCGTTGCGTCCCCCGGAGATCGACACTCCCGTGCCGACCGGTCCGCCGCCGGCCAGCCCCGCGGTGGGAATGTTCGGCGTGTTGTTGTCGTGCACGTAGTTGTGGGTGAAGACCCAGCAAGTCTTGGCTCCCTTGACCTGGGGCTTGACCCCCTTCGGACAGGCGCCGTTCTGGGGGGGCGGGTTATCTCCCTCCTGGCTGTTGGTTGAGAACCCGGTCTCGTTGTGATCCCACTGCGAGTTCTTGACCACCAGGCGTCCGCCGGAGTTCGAACCGGAGTAGCCGAGCGCGTTCCACTCCGACCACACGTGGTTGACGATTTGGTCGCATTTCGGGCCGCACGCCCCGATGTAGTAGCCGGAGTCGTTGAAGTTGCTGGCGTAATCGTTGTACCAGGTGCCGCCGCTCCAGTTGCTGGAGAAGATCCCGTACTCGGCGGCGCTCACCTCGGCCTTGGCCGCGGCCTTCTTGCTCCCGTTGCCGGTGTCGTACCACGTGCTGGTGGCGTTCAGGTAGGACCCGAGGTAGCCGTGACCTCCGATGACGACCTTGGTGTACGTGCCACTGCCTGCGCCGCCGTTCCACCAGATCTCGTTGCCGGTGCCACCGTCGCCGCCGGAGCCGCCCAGGAAGTTGCACGCGGTCAGGTTCTGGACCCAGACGTTGTCGGCCTTCCAGACCATGATCCCGTTGAGGCCAGCGGGGCCGCTCTTGGTGGGGGTCCGAAGTTCTGATCGGCCTTGATGTGGTTGCAGGGAGGCCCGCTCTTGGTTCCATCCACGATCACCTTGTTGCGGTTCATGCCGCGTAGGTAGACGCCTGGCTTCGTGAGCAGGATGGCGGCCGGGAACTGATGGTGGGAGTTGGAGGGAAACTCGCCGGAGGAGTGGGTTTTCCAGTCCCCGGGCGCGACCAGGATCCAGTCGTTGGGCTTCGAGGCCTTGACCGCCGCCTCGATCGAGTTGTACTGGCCCTTGATCCCATGCCAGGTACCCACCCGCAGCACGCGAGCGCCGGCCCCCTGGGCCGTGCACAGGGTGGCCACACTGATCAGCGTCAACAGCAGCAGACGGCGCATCGGGTCTCCTCTCGTGCCTACCAGGAGGCGATCCTACAGGTCCGGGTCAAGCTCGAACACCGTTCCCGGCGATGACCACGTCATCTCCCGGCTGGAATCCCTGGGCCTCCAACGCCTGGATCAGCCCGATACCACGCAGCCGGCTCTCCAGGTAGGCGAGGGCCTCCTCGTTGTCCAGGTCGTAGCGGGCCAGCAGCCTCTCCACGCCGCTCGCCGGTCACCTCGAAGGTGTGCTCACCGGCCTGGCGCACCTGGTAGCCGGCGCCTCCGGGCCGAAAGACACGGTGGTTGGGTAAGGTCCTCGGGCATCGGTGGCTCCGCCGCCTCCACGGCCGGTTGCTCGGGCGGGACCGGACGCAGCAGCTCGGAGGCGAGCTCCGGCAGCCCGGTCCCGCTCACCGCCGAGGTGATGATCACGGGACGGAGGGACCGAGCCGCTCCAGCCACTCCTCACGGACGCGGCGAGCGACACCCGCCTCCACCAGGTCGGCCTTGGAGAGGGCAAGGACACGCGGGAGAGCTGCCAGCCGCGGATCGTGCTGCTCGAGCTCCCGCTCGACCATGGCGTGGTTGACGGGCGGATCAGAGCCGTCCAGCGGGGCGAGGTCGAGCACATGAACAAGCAGCCTGGTGCGCTCGACGTGGGCCAGGAACTCATGCCCCAGCCCCGCCCCGGCCGACGCGCCCTCGATCAGGCCGGGAATGTCAGCCACCACCAGCTGGCGATCCTCGGACTCGAGCGTGCCCAAGACGGGCTGGAGCGTGGTGAACGGATAGTCGGCCACCTTGGGATGGGCGCGGGTCAGGCGGGCCAGAAGCGATGACTTGCCGGCATTCGGCAGCCCGACGAGTCCGACGTCGGCCAAGAGCTTGAGACGCAGCGTGACCCAGGCATTCCTCGCCGGGCAGACCGCGCTCGGCGAACCTGGGCGTCTGCCGGGTGGACGTGGCAAAGCGCTTGTTGCCCCGGCCGCCCGATCCACCCTTGGCCACCAGTGCTCGCTGGTCGGGGCGCAGCAGGTCATGACGGTCGCCGTTGGATTCCACCAGCACCTCCGTCCCGGGGGGCACGGACAGCTCGAGCGTCTCTGCCCTCCTTCCCGTGGCGCAGGGCTCCCTGGCCATGACCCCCCGCGACCTGCCTTGAAGAAGGCCGAGCGTTTGAACCTGACGAGGTCACGCAGCGAGGAGTCGCAGATCAGGACCACGTCGCCTCCGCGTCCGCCATCGCCTCCGTCCGGGCCGCCACGCGGGACATGGGCCTCGCGGCGGAAGCTCAGGCAGCCGTCTCCGCCCGCTCCGGCCTGGACGTGGATTCGCGCTCGGTCCTGCACTGTGATGATGCTGCCATGACGCGAGCCAGGTCTTCCTCATCACCGGCGCGTCGAGCGGCATCGGAGCGGCCACGGCCCGGGCCGCGGCCCAGGCCGGATACCGGCTGGTTCTGGCGGCGCGCTCGGTGGATCGGCTCGAGTACGCTCGCCGAGGAGCTGGGCGGTCCCGACCGTGCGCTGGCTCTGGAGTGCGACGTCACCGAATGGGAGCAGCAGGAGGCGATGGTGCGCAGCACCCTGGAGGCTTTCGGCCGGATCGACGTAGCCTTCGCCAACGCTGGGTTCGGTGCCGCGCGGGGATTCCTGGCCGAGTCACCGGAGCACTGGCGCTCGATGGTGCTGACAAACGTCTACGGGGCTGCGCTGACCATCCGGGCCACGCGTTCCGGCTCTGCGGGAGTCGCGGGGGCATCTCCTGCTCACGGGCTCGGTGGCCGGCCGGCGGGCGCTGCCGGGCTCGCTCTACTCGGCCACCAAATGGGCCGTCACAGCCATGGGGGAGGCGGCGCGCCAGGAACTGAACGGGAGCGGGGTGCGGGTGACGCTGATCGAGCCCGGCCAGGTGGACACGCCGTTCTTCAATCAGCGGCCGACCAACGCCCTTGAGCCCGAGGACGTGGCCCGGGCGGTGATGTTCGCGGTGTCCCAGCCAGCGCACATGGACGTCAACGAGATCCTGGTCAGGCCGACGGCGCAGGATTCAGGCGGAGGGTCGAGGAGGCCGAGCAGGCAGCGCATCCGAGCACCAGCTCCGGCGTCTTGACGAGTTGCTCCTCGGAGTAGCGCACGACGACGAATCCGGCCGCCCGGAGCTCGAACTCCTTGCGCCGGTCGCGGTTCGAGCTGAGCCGGCGTACGGTGGTTGCGCCAGCCATCCAGCTCGACCACCACGCGCTGGTCGCGCCAGAGAGCATCGACCTCCCAGCCCGCTACGCGGGCATTGATCTGCGGGAGCGGGAGAGCTCCGACTTCGCATAGCGTCACGAGCCGTCGCTCGATGCGGCTCTTGGCCCGGGCAAGCCTGGGTTGGTGGCGTCGAGCGCGTGACGGAGCTTCCCGGTGCCCCGGGCGCCCTGGCGCAGGCCAGCCTCGATAGCTCGACGTCCAGCGTCCCGTCATAGTCGGCCTGGGCCAGGGCTCGCCGGAGTTTGCGGCAGCGAGGCGACCGAGCGCGTAGTCGAGCAGCGTCTGGGCGAGAGCAGGTCACCGGCAGGCCGTCGTGCCAATCGCGCTCGAGCGTGCGCCGGGCATGGACCTTGACTTCCCGGGATCGAGCGGCAGCGTCGCGGCGTGCTCACCTCGATGCGGAGCGGCTTATGGTCCGCCAGCCCCAGCCACCAGGCCGCTGTGGCGTGACTGAGCACGGCGCCCGGTCCTGCGTACAGAAGGGCGGCGGCTAGCGTCGAACTCCTGGTAGTCGACGGCGGTGGCCGACGGCGTAGACGCGCGGGCAGGACGCGATGGAGGTACCGCCTTGGCCCAGCCACGGATGACCTGCCTCGTCACGCCGCGCTCTTGCAGCTGCGCGCGTGCTTACCAGGCCGAACTGCCGCCGAAGCCAGCCGGGCGAGTAGAAACTTTGGCGTTTCTGTTGTGCACCGCTCAACGGAATCGCCATAGATCTTCCATGCAGACAGCGTCCCGCCTCGCCTGTCACGAAACAAGACACAAACCAGCAAAATTGTGTGACAAGCGGGGGGGTATGCGCCTGTGTTGGGAGCGGGCGGTAGGGAGCGGGCGCCGCGTGGGGAGCGGGCGCCGCGTGGGGAGCGGGCGCCGCGCGAGCGCGCGGGCGTGCGGCGCGCGGGAGCGCGGGCGCGCGGGCGCGCGGGAGCGGGCTTGCTACTCGGGCGGCAGCACGGAGACGACGCGCCCAACGCGGCCGCGCTTGAATTCGACCGTTCCGGCCGAGCGGGCGTAGAGCGTGTCGTCCTTACCGATGCCCACGCCGTCGCCTGGCTTGAAGCGCGTTCCGCGCTGGCGCACGATGATCTCGCCGCCGGTCACGGTCTGGCCGGCGAACACCTTCACGCCCAGGCGCTTTGAGTGCGAGTCGCGGCCGTTGCGCGAGGAGCCCAATCCCTTCTTATGAGCCATTTTCCGTCTCCTTCTCGGGGGCGGCCTCGGCCGGCGCGGCCGCCTTGGCCTTGGGTGCGCGGGGCGCCTTGGCCTTCGCGGGCTCGGACGCGGCGGCCTTCTCGGCCCCCGACTCCTCCGCCTTGGCCTTCCGCGCGCGCGCGCCTGCGCCGCCCTGGCCGGACAGCTTCACCGACACGATCTCGAGCCGGGTCAGCTCCTGGCGGTGGCCGGTGCGGCGCTTGTACCCGCGCTTGGGCTTGAACTTGACCACGCGGAGCTTGGGTCCGCGCTCGTGGCCCGACCACGCGTGCCTCCACCTGGACGGAGCCCAGGCCATCCACCTGGTCGAGGACCTGCGAGTCATCCACGTAGAGCAGGGGGTCCAGGCGCACCGAGTCGCCCTCGGCGGCGGGCAGCCGCTCGACGAGCAGGGACTGGCCCTGCTCGACCCGGTACTGCTTTCCACCTGTCTTGACGATCGCGTACATGGCATTACTCCGAGGATGATGACGCCGGCTGGGCAGACTGCGCCCTGGCGCCAGAGCGGCGCCGTCCGCCTCTGCGGCCGCGGCGCCGAGGCTTCGATTGTAGGCCATCGTCCTGGGCGGCCGAATCGTCTGATCGGCGGCGGCCGGCTCCTCTGGCTTGGCGGCGGCCTGCTTCTCGCGAGCGCCGGCGGACTGCTTGCCATCCTGGAGGCCGCCGGCTGGCGCGTGCGGCGCCGGGACGAGTTGCCGCCCGACTTGGCGGGCTCGTGCTTCCTCAGCCGGTCCGGGCTCGACGTCGACCAGCGAGGCCATGGCCGCCGTTCGGCCGGCCTCGTCGATCCGGACCAGGTGCTTCTGGCCCACGTAGCGGCCTCCGCCCACGATCGAGATCATGTATCCGTCCACCTTGGCCACGGCGTCGCCCGGGCTGTACATGTGCGGCTCGACGATCTGGACATGGACCTCCTCGCCCACGCGGAAGGGCACGGCCCGCTCCAGAACCTCGTCGCGACGTCCCCTCGAGGACGACGGAGAAGTGCTCGAGGGGGAGTCCCTCGGAGCCCTCGAAGACGAAGATCTTCCCGGTCTCCGCCTCGATGGCCCGGAGCACTCGGGCGTCATCGCGGATGAACTCGGCGCTCACCCGCGGGTTCATCTGGATGAGCAGCGCCTCGGCCTTGGACTGGGCGGCCAGCTCGCGCATGCGCCGCTCGAACTCGATGGCCACCGTCTCCTCGGACTTGACCACGCCCTCGCCGTGGCAGGTTGGGACAGGGCTGGGTCATGATCTCGCGCACGCCGTCGGTCACGTTCTGCCGGGTCATCTCGACCAGCCCGAGCGGCGAGATCTCGACCACGAAGGTCTTGGTCCGGTCCTCATCCAGGGCGCCCCGGAGCGCCTTGAGGACGGCGTCGCGGTTGCGGGCCCGCGCCATGTCGATGAAATCGATCACGATGATCCCGCCGATGTCCCGCAGCCGGAGCTGGCGGACGACCTCATCGGCCGCCTCGAGGTTGGTCTTGGTGATCGTGTCCTCCAGCCGGGCGCTCTTGCCCCGGCCCACGAAGGATCCGCTGTTGACGTCGATCACCGTCAGCGCCTCGGCGTAGTCGATCACCAGGTAGCCGCCGCTGGGAAGATCCACGCGCCGCGAGAGCGTCGAGTCGAGCACGTCCTCCAGCCCGAAGGCCTCGAACAGCGGCTCCTCGCCCTCCCACAGCTCGACCCGGTCCACCAGGTCCGGGGCGGTGCGGGAGAAGAACGAGATCAGGCGATGGTGCTGCTTGGGGTCGTCCACCACGGCGCGCTCGAACTCGGCCGAGAACACGTCCCGGACCACGCGGACCGACAGGTCCGCCTCCTGGAAGACCAGCGCCGGCGCCTGGGTGTCGTCCACCCGCTTCTGGAGGACCTCTGAGAGCTTGAACAGGTAGACCAGCTCGCGCTCGAGATCGGCTCGCTTGACCCCGTGGGCGGCGGTGCGGATGATCACGCCGGCGCCCTTGAGGTCGAGCTTGGCCGCCTCCTTGCGCAGCCGGTCGCGCTCTGCATCCTCCAGCCGGCGCGAGACCCCAACGCCCTCGCCGAAGGGCGCGTAGACCATGTAGCGGCCCGCGATCGTGAGCTCCATGGACAGCCTGGCCCCCTTGGTCTTCAGGGGGTCCTTGACCACCTGGACGACGATCTCCTGCCCGGGCTTGAGCAGGTCGCTGATGTTCCGGGACTCCCGCCCGGAGCCGCGGCCCGCGCTGCGGCGCCTCGACGCCCGGAAGCACGATCTCGTCCACGTGGAGAAATCCGTTCTTCTCAAGGCCGATGTCCACGAACGCGGCCTCGAGCCCGGAGAGGACATTGTCCACCCGGCCCTTGTAGATGTTGCCGACGATCGAGCGCGCTCCGCGGCGCTCCAGGTAAAGCTCGGCCACCCGGTAGCCGGATGGCGTGCGGCGGTTACCCCGCCGGCCCCGGCCCCCCTGGGCGGATGCCGCCTCGGGCTTGCCGGCCGCGACCTTTCCTGTGGCCTCCAGCAGCGCGACCCGGGTCTCTCCCCGGTCGACGCTGACCAAAACTTGTTTCTTCAACGGTATTCATTCCTTTTGGCTTGGGCCGCGCTGGTGATGGACCCCTGTCCATCCCGCGCGCCCGATTCGAATTTGATGGGGCCGCGCTGGCGCTAGAGCGCCGCGCGGCCGGTTTGGGCACGATGGCTATCGCGCTCATGAGATCTGCACTCTGCCCTTCGAGGCACTGGCCATCTTCCCCTGCACATAAATTGACTGTAGAAGGCCGATGGCGATAAACGTCACGATCACCGAGCTGCCCCCGTATGTCATCAACGGTAACGGTACCCCGGTGGTCGGCATTATGCCCAGCGTCATCCCGACGCTGACGAAGATCTGGAACATGAACATTCCCAGGATGCCCCCGGCGATCACGGTCCCGTAGAGGTTCTTGGCCGTCATCAGGATCCGCAAGGTTCGCCAGATGAGCAGGGCGTAGAGCGAAAGCACAAGCGCGGCGCCCACGAACCCGTATGTCTCGCCCAGGGCGGCGAATACGAAGTCGGTGGTGGGAGCGGGCAGGTAGCCAAGCTCGGTCTGCGTGGCCCCGACCGCTCCTCGGCCCGTCTTCTCGCCCGAGCCGATCGCGGTCAGCGACTCGTTCATCTGGTAGCACGTCTGGTCCTTCTGCGTATTGCACACCTGGGGCGGGTTGATGAACGTGGTCAGTCGCTGCTGCTGATAGGTCTTGAGCACGTGCACGCCCAGGGAAGGGCCGGCCAGCACGATGGCGATGCCCAGCACGCCGATGGCGAGGAGCGCGGTCAGCTGCTTCCAGTTGGTGCCGCCGACGAACAGCACGCATGAACGCCGACCACGAGGTAGACCAATGACGTCCCCAGATCGGGCTGGGCCATGACGATCACCGCCGGGAGCAGGGCCAGCAAGAGGATGCGCCCCGTCGTGCGCCACTCCTGCAGGCGCCGGGCGCGATCCACCAGAAAGGCCCCTAGGGACACGATCAGGAGGATCTTTCCGAACTCGGAGGACTGGAACTGGAACAGGGGGAGCGGGATCCAGCGGTGGCCGCCGTTCACCGCCGGCATCCCCAGGACCACCAGATTGAGGAAGATCATGGCCACGTAGAGGAGGTAGCGGTAACCGGCGCAACCAGCGAGTAGTCGAACAGAGCCAGGCCGATGGCCACGATCACGCCGATCACGGCATAGATGACCTGGCGCTCGACGTAGTAGGAGGGCCCCGGCACCTGCCCCCGGGCGGCCACGTGCAGCGTGATCAGGGAGCAAACCACCACTCCCAGGGCGGCCACCATGAGCAGCGGATCGATCATCAGCAGGGCACTGAGCCGGACCCCGGCAGCACTCGACTTGTCCTCGACGGGTCGTATCGGCGTGGCGCCTGAGGTGACGCTCATAGTGCCCCGCCCGTGCTGCTGACCGAGGAACGACCCCGGCTTGCCGAAGAACCACTGGGAGAGGATCTGCCGGGCCACGGGCGCGGCGGCCTGGGCTCCGAAGCCGGCCCGGGGCACGGTGACCACCACCAGGATGGGCTTGCTGGTGGCCGTGGCGGGCACGAAGCACACGTACCAGGAGTAGTCTGGCTGCCCGGTGTACTGGGCCGTTCCCGTCTTGCCGTACACCTGCTCGGGGAAGTTGCCCATCACCGGGAAGGACGTTCCTCCTGGCTGAAGACGCCGCCTCGCGCAGGCCCTGGCGGATCGTCTCCAGGTAGAGGGGGTTGATGTTGAGGTGGCGCTTGGCCGGCGGGTCGATGCGCTGAATCAGCGTCCCGTCGGGCTGCTCGATGTCAAGGCCCAGATGTGGGCTTGACGACGTAGCCGTCGTTGGCGATCGCCGAGTAGGCCACCGCCAGCTGGAGCGGCGTCACCTGCACGTCGCCCTGGCCCACGGCCAGGTTCTCGTTATCGCCCACCGACCAGGGGCGGTTGGTGCCGTCGGCGATCCCGCAGCCGCCCGGTGCATGCTTGGTGGCCGGTGCCAGCCGGGGTGCTTGACCGCGCTGGTCGTGTGGCCGTTGGTGTACCTGAACGGCCCGATGCGCGTTGTCGCACTGGTACTCGAGGTGGTTGCGCTGCGCGCGCCAGGCCGCGTCGGGCAGCGTGCCCGCCACCTCGCCGCCCAGGTCGATGCCCGTGGGCCGGCCGATGCCGTAAAGCCGGGCCCAGTGCTGGAGGGCGCCACCTTGGGCCGCTGGGCTGTTGGTGAGCACGCCCAGGTTGTAGAAGAAGTCATCCGATGAGACCTTGATGGCCTCGGTCAGGTCGAGGACCCCGTCCACGGCGTTGCCGGCGTTATGGCGGCAGTGGTCCCGGCGGAAGCAGAACTGGCCGGTGTCGTCGAACACGTCCCCACGCTCCAGGCCCCGCTCTGCAGGGCCGCCGTCGCCGTGATGCCCTTGAACGTGGAGCCGGTGGGCCCCGCGGTCTGGATCGCCCGGTTGAGCAGCGGGTAGTTCGAGGCGGGCTGTTGAGCTGCTCGTAGACCGACCTGGGCACGGGCTTGGTGAAGATGTTGGGATCAAACGAAGGGTTTGATCCCATGGCGTACACCTCGCCGTTGACCGGGTTCATGGCCACGAACGCGCCACCGTCAGGGGAGGCAATCGAGTTCACCTCCGTTGGCCAGTGCCTGCTCGCCCACCCGCTGGAGGTTGACGTCGAGGGAGAGCCTGAGGTTGTCGCCGGGGACGGGCTGGATCGGCGTCCCGCTCGGTCCCGGCCGCCTGGCCCAGCGCGTTGACCTGCACCTGCTCGGCTCCGTCGTGCCCCTGGAGGTAGCGGTTGTAATACCACTCGAGCCCCGACTGGCCGACGATCGAGCTGGGCGGCAGGCCCTTGAACCGGGGATCATTGAGCTCGCTCGGGCTGAGCGGACCGATGGTCCCGAACAGCTGCGCGGCCAGGGTGTGCAGTGGGTAGGTGCGCAGCCAGACGTTGCTGGACGCTCACCCCGGGGAAGTGGCTCTGGCGCTCCTCCAGGTAGAACAGGACGTCGTTGGGAACATCGGTGGCCACGGTCACGTTGGCGTAGGAGAGCTGGACGAAGCCCCTGGCCACCGCGCAGGCGATCTGGCGACAGCCTCTGGGCCCCGAAGCCGGGCGACCAAGCATTTGTGCGGCCGATCGGAGCATCCCCAGCACTCGGGCCAGCCGGTGGTAGACGGCCACGTCGCGGGCCGGAGGATGGGCCACCAGGCGGGCCTCCTCGGAGGTGGTGGTGGACTGAAGGGGGACCGGGAGCTCGGCCGGGTTGATCTGGACGGCGATGGCCCGCTTGGAGCTGACCAGGACGTTGCCGCTGCGATCGAGGATCTCTCCCCGGGGCGCGGGAATGGCGATGTCCCTGACCCGGTTGACCTTGGCCTGGGCCAGGTACTTCTGGCCGGAGAGGACCTGGAGGAACCAGAGCCGGAAGAAGACGATGGCGAACATGGCCAGCGCGAAGGTGCCCAGCAACGCCACCCGCCGGGCGAGCTGCGGCGTGAGCGGGGCGCGGCGTTCCTCGGGGCGGCTGGATCATCGCGTGAGGGCCCGGGTGCTCCTGGCGCACGCGCCGGCCGCCGGTCAGACCGGTCAGAGGCCGCGGGCACGGCCGGCGCGTGTCCTGAAGCGGGCTGAGCCCGCCCGTCGTATAGGCGCGGTGCCGGCGCCGCCGTCGCCGGGGATCCTCCGGGATGACCGACCGAAGCACCCAGCGCACGACCGCGTACACGGGAATCGAGATGAGCGTGTTGACCAGCACGGTGATCAGGATCTGCTGCAGGAGCAGCAGGCTCACCGGAGCGTCGACGCCCAGCAGGAACTGGATCAGGGCCATGCCCAGCCCCGCGAAGGCGGTGGCCGCCGCGCCCATGCCCATCGGGACCAGGCCGTGGGCCGGGTCGCGCAGCTCGCGCAGCCGGCCCGACCAGTACCCGACGGTTATGTAGAGAAGCGAGGTGACGCCCAGCGTCTGGAAGAGCACGATGTCCACCAGCAGGCCCATCCCGAAGCCCATGATGGCCCCGGGAATCGATCCGGCCAGCAGCCCGACGGACATCACCACCAGCACGGTGATCTCCGCGCTCGTCCCGAACACCGTGATCTGGGAGACCGCCGCCTCCTGGACGATCACGGCCACGAGCGCCAGCGCGAGCAGGCGGGCCCACAGGCGGAAGGGATCACTGAGCGAGATGGTCACGGCAGCTGGGCGCGGGCGGCGGAGGCGTGCGGGCGTGGTCAGGATCTGCGCTGTCTCCAGATGGCGCAGGTCGGCCACCGGGGTCACCGAGACCTCGCCGTTGTTGCCCAGGGTGTCCGGGTTGAAGTTGGACACGGTGCCGATTGGGATGCCCGGCGGGTAGAGGTCCTGGAGCGGGCCCGGACCTGAAGCCGACAGTGACCACGAGCTCACCGTCCCTGATGCCCTGCGCGTTGGTGGGCAGATCCTGGAGCACGAGCTGGTTGGGGTCTCCCACGGCCGGCACGAGCACGCCCGTGTCCCCCGCGCGGTCGTTGAGCTGGGCGGCCACGGCCAGGGTGTGGTCGGTGATCAGGGTCACCTCCGAGTAGGTCGGGCCCACCACGGTCACGTCGCCCACCAGGCCGCCGTCGCCGGTCACCGGATCGCCCACACGGACGCCGTCCTCTGAGCCCTTGTCGAGTTCGATCTCCTGGTACCACAGGCCGGCGTCGTGGCTGATGACCTGGGCGGCCACCGGGTGGTAGGCGTTGATGCTGTCCGCCGTGTCCAGACGGACCTCGCGGCTGAGCTGGGCGTTCTCGGTCTGGGCGTACTGAGCCTGAGCCAGCTGGGACTGAAGGCGGTGCACCTCGGCGCGGAGCTGGGTGACCTGCGAGCGGGCCTTGAACGTGTCGGAGAACCAGCCCGCGATGTCCCGCACCGGAGACAGAACCGTGCTGGCACCCTGCTGGATGGGCGAGAACACCTCGACGATCCCGCGCTGGATGGTGTGCAGCGGGCTGGACGGTGACTCGCCGAAGTAGTCGGTGAGCAGGACCAGCGAGACGACGACAAGGATCAGGAGGACTGCACGCCGCCGCCGAACTTGCTTTGAGTGCACGAGATCCGGATCTCCAAACTGTTTCACCGGCGACCACCCGGCACGGGGCCTTGAAACCTAATACCGGTGACGCCGATTGCGTGAATTCTTGCTTGAGCGGTGGATCGCTTCGAACTCCTCCAACGACCTCCCCGATCCCACCGCCACACACGTGAGCGGTGACTCGGCCAGGTGCGCGGGCATCTGCGTCTCGTGACGCAGGCGCTCTTCGAGCCCCTGTAGCAGGGAACCGCCTCCGGCCAGCATGATGCCACGATCCATGATGTCGGAGGCCAGCTCGGGCGGAGTGCGGTCAAGCGTCTCCTTGACCGCGTCGATGATCTGGCTCACGGGCTCCTCCAGCGCGCCCCTGATCTCCTCGCTGGTCAGAACCACGGTCTTGGGCAGGCCGGAGACCATGTCCCGGCCCCGGATCTCTGCCTGGACCTCCTCTCCGGTGGGAAAGGCAGAGCCGATCTCGAGCTTGACCTCCTCGGCCGTCTGCTGCCCGATGAGAAGCTTGTACTCCCGCTTGACGTAGTTCATGATCGCCTCGTCGAGCTCATCGCCGCCCACCCGGATCGACTGGGAGACCACGATCCCGCCCAGGGAGATGACGGCCACCTCGCTGGTCCCGCCGCCGATGTCCACCACCATCGAGCCGGTTGGCTCGCCCACAGGCAGCCCGGCGCCGATAGCAGCGGCCATGGGCTCCTCGATCAGATAGGCCTGGCGTGCCCCTGCTGACAGGCACGCCTCCTCCACGGCTCTCTTCTCCACTCCGGTCACGCCGCTGGGCACGCAGACCACCACGCGGGGATGGGCCCAGCGGTTCTGGTGGACCTTCTGGATGAAGTGACGGAGCATCTCCTCGGTCACCTCGAAGTCGGCGATCACGCCGTCCTTGAGGGGACGGATGGCCTGGATCGTGCCGGGGGTGCGGCCGAGCATCCGCTTGGCCTCGATCCCGACGGCGTGGACCTCCCCCGAGCGGGAGTCCACCGCGACCACGCTGGGCTCCGAGAGCACGATCCCGCGACCCCGGACATACACCAGCGTGTTGGCCGTCCCCAGATCGACGGCCATGTCGCGGCCGCCAAAGCCAGTCATGTAGCTGAAGAAGCCCATATATGCAAAGGAAGCAGGATTGGGGGAGCAGGGTCGGACGGGGCGGCAAGGTCTGGAGGCCCACCCCCCCGCTGCCTCACCGTCCGGCGTCGAGTGTAACGACCGGTTTCCGGCGGTGCCTGAAAGTCCCTGCAAGGGCTTCTGTAAACGGTGGGGGCGCGGCCCGGCGCGCGGCTACCCCACGAGCCGCGGCGCCAACTCCAGCAGCGCGACGACGGACAGGCCCACCACATTGAGGTAATCGCCCTCGATCCCGGCGACCAGGGCCGCGCCCGCCCCCTGGATGGCGTAGCCGCCCGCGCGGCCCCGCCATTCACCGGTGCTCAGGTACCAATCGATCAGCCTGGCGTCCAGAGCCCGGAAGTCGACTGCAGTGCTGACGAGGGTCGTTGCGGGCCTCGCCCGCTCTGACCAGGCACAGACCTCCGATCACCTCGTGGCGCCGCCCCGACAGAGCCGCCAGGGTCTCGGCGGCCTCGGCCTCCGTACTGGGTTTGCCGTACAGACGCCCATCCAGGCAGACCACCGTGTCGGCCCCGAGCACCGGCCCGCCCGGGGTATCCGCGGCCACTGTGGTGGCCTTGCGCCGCGCGTTCTCCACGGCCACGTCCCGCGGGGATCCCTCTGCGACCTCCTCCACGCCGGGCACGACGACATCGAACCGGATGCCCAGCTGGGCCAGGATCGCCCGCCGCTGCGGGGAGCCTGAGGCCAGGATCAGGTCAGGCAAGCTCGGGGAAGAACAGGCCCACCTCGCGCGCGGCCGACGCCGGCGAATCGGAGCCGTGAACCATGTTCTGTCCCACCTCCACAGCGAAATCGCCCCGGATGGATCCTGGAGAGGCCTGGATCGGGTCGGTCGCGCCGATGACCTGGCGGGCGGCCTCGACCGCCCGCGGGCCTTCCAGAACCATGGCCACGAGCGGGCCAGAGGTGATGAACTCGACCAGCTCGCCATAGAAGGGCTTGCCCTCGTGCTCGGCGTAGTGGCGCTCGGCCAGTGACCGCGACATGGTCATCAGCTGGAGCGCCACGGAGGCGCAGCCCCTTGCGCTCGAACCGGGCGACGATCTCGCCCGTCAGCCCGCGGGCGAACGCGTCCGGCTTGACCAGGATGAGGGTGCGCTCGTCAGCCATGCAGCTGGGGTGCGCCCTGGGACGCCTCGGTCACGGGGTACGGAGGCACTAAGTGGTCGGGGGACCCGAGGAGGGATCGACATAACCGGCGGCGCCGGCCACCGGCAGGTCGGAGGTCTCACGGCGGCGCCGCGAACGCCGCGGTGGGGGCGGAGCTCCCACGTCCGCCTCGCAGAACGGGCAGATCTTCCACATGGGATCGAGCGGCTTGCCACACACCTGGCAGGGATCCTTGAGCTTGCGCATGCAGTGGGGGCAACGCAGGAAGTCCTTCTCCACCTCGTGGTCGCAGTACGGGCACACCCGATAGCCCACCTCGGCCAGCCGAGCCTCCGCCGCCTGGATCTCGAGCTCGCGCTCACGGACGTCGTCGAGGTACTCGGGGGGCCGGACGATCATGTACACCAGCGTGCCCACGAACGGGAATATCGATGCTGCGGTGGCGCAACCGACCAGGAGCGGATCCGCGATCCTGCGCCGGGCATCCGCGAACGTCCAATAGATCAGCGCAAACCAGACGACAACCAGGAACAGGATGACCAGGTCAATCGCCAGGTTGACCCCGCTGTTGCTGATTCCGAAGATTGCTGGAGCGAGCATCGAAGCGGTCAGTGTAATGGTGCTGGAGGCGGGATCGTGTCAGCCGCGGCGCCCGCAGGCGCGTGGCGTTTTTACCCGTTTACACACACAGGTACCCGAGAACCGCAAGCGGGTTGCTCACAGGAACATGCGCCCGAAGGCGTAGCCGATCCCAAAAAAGACCAGGATCACCACCGCCACAATCAGCGCCACCAGGCCGACCATGTGCAGGAATCGCGGCGGCTCGCTCTGCTCGATGACGCTCTCTTCAGATCCTTGCGTGCTCACGGTCCAGCTCACAAGATAGATGCTCGTCGCTGACCAGCGGGAGTGAGGAGCTCACCCACCAGATAGAGGGAACCGGTGGCCAGAACAGAGCCCTGCGGGCCCGCCAGCGTCCTCGCCCGGGCCAGGGCCGCCCTGGCGTCCGGGACGATCTCAGTGGGCGGCCCGCCGAGCTGCCGGGTCAGTGACTGCAGAGTGGCCGGGGGCAGGGCACGCGGGTTCGCGGATGCGGTGAGGATGAGCGCGCGACACACCGGGGCAAGGACGCCCAGCATGCCCGCGGCGTCCTTGTCGGACAGGATCGACAGAACGGCCACCACCTCTGGCGAGTCGCCACCCACCAGCTCGGGCAACGACTCCACCAGCGCGGCCATGCCCTCGGCGTTGTGGGCGCCGTCGAGGAGCGTGAGCGGCTGCCGGTCGATCACCTCGAGCCGTCCCGGGACGCGCACTCCGGTCGCGGCCGCGGCCACCGCCGCACTGTCCAGGTGACCCAGATAGCCCTCGGCGGCTGCCTCGGCCAGAGCGAAGTTGCGTCGCTGGAACCCTCCGGGAGCTGCCACGGTGGCGCCTGGATCGGCGGGGGCTCGCACGATGCGGGCCCCGCGCTGCGCCGCCACCCTCTCGGCCACCAGGTCGGCTTCCGGGGCCAGGCCATGGCCCAGCACCAGCGTGCCGTTAGGCCTGACCACGTCGAGCTTCTCCCCCGCGATGTCGGTGATCGTGGGGCCGAGCCA
The DNA here is from genome assembly GCA_963838865.1 of uncultured Solirubrobacterales bacterium. Lineage (GTDB taxonomy): Bacteria > Actinomycetota > Thermoleophilia > Solirubrobacterales > Solirubrobacteraceae > Palsa-465. The sequence continues at coordinate 891,469 of CAWISN010000001.1, forward strand.
GCGTGTGTGCTCGAGACCCACGCTGGTCAGCACCTGCACGGTGGAGGGAATCACGTTGGTCGCGTCATACCGGCCGCCCAGACCGGCCTCGATCACCGCCACATCCACGCCCTGAGCGGCCAGCTCACCGTAGGCGGCGGCGGTGAGAAGCTCGAACTGGGTGACTCGGTCGCCACGCGGCAGTGACCGGTCGACCAGCTCCACCGCGCGGGCCGCTCGCTGAATCGCCGCCGCGAACCGGAAGGGCTCAAGCGGGGCCTCGTCGATCATGATGCGCTCGCCAAACGAAGTGAGGTGAGGTGACAGGTAAGCGCCGGTGCGGAGGCCGTGACGGGCCAGGATCGCGGCGATCATCCGGGTGGTCGAGGACTTCCCGTTGCTTCCCACCACGTGAATCGATCCGAAGCGCAGCTGGGGGCTGTCCAGAGCGGTCATCAGGCGGCGCATCCGGTCTAGGCCGAACCGCATCCCGAACAGCTCGCGGTCCAGGACGTACGTCTCCGCCTCGGAGGGAGTCATCAGCCGGGCTCTCACATCGCCTCGCGTTCGGCCAGGAGCCGCTCGAGCTCGGCCCGAGCCTTGGCCACGACCTCTTTGGGTGCCTTCTGAACGAAGGACGGGTTGGACAGCTTCCTGCTCAGAGCCTCGATCTCGCGCTCGAGCTTGGCTCGCCGCGCGGCCCGCTTGCGCTCGGCCGCTTTTAGGTCGACGTCCGAGGTGGGCAGGAGCTCGATCGTTCCCCCGGGGACGGGGATGGCCGCCAGCGGGGCCGCGCCGTCTGACTGGAAGGTCAGCCGGGCCAGGCGGGCCAGATGCTCCCGCGTGTCCTCGTAGCCGTCCGCCGCGAGCCGGGCGGGGAGCGTCGCCCCGGCCTTCACCTCGGCAAAGTCGCGCCAGGCCCGCACAGCCTGCACGGCCTCGATCAGCGCCTGGAGGGAGAGCTCCGATGCTTGGTCAACCGGCGCCTGCACCGATTCGATACCCGCCGCCAAAAGTCCCTTGCTCCCCGGCACATGGGCGTGGATCTCCTCGGTGATGAAGGGGATGATCGGATGGGCCAGGGCCAGCGTCTGGACCAGCACGTGCAGCAGCGTCGCGGCCACCTCGGGCTCGCCCTCGCGCAGGCGGGGCTTTACCAGCTCCAGATACCAGTCGCACAGCTCGCCGTAGACGAAGTCGTACACGCCCAGGGCGGCGTGTGAGAAGTCGTAGGAGTCCATGCGGCGGCGCACTTCCTCCTTGGCCCGTTCCAGGCGAGACAGGATCCAGCGGTCCTCCACGGTGCGCGGCGTCACCCCCGGACGGGCCTCGGGGCCCACGCCGAGGATGATCAGCCGGGCGGCGTTCCACAGCTTGTTGGTCAGCTGAAACCCCTGGGCGATCTTGTCCTCCGAGAACCGAACGTCCTGGGTCGAGGACATGGCCAGCAGTCCCCAGCGCAGGGCATCGGCGCCGTAGGCGGGAAAGTCGCCGCCCTGGGAGAACACGGGAGGCCGAGGACCGCCGTTCATGAGATCCATGGGGTCGATCCCGGTGCCCAACGACTTGGACATGCGCCGCCCGTCCGGGGCCTGGATGATCGAGTGAATGTGGACGTCGCTGAAGGGGATCTCGCCCGCGAACTCCAGCCCCAGCATGATCATGCGGGCCACCCAGAGGAAGATGATGTCCCGCGCGGTGACCAGCACATCGGTGGGGTAGAAGGCGCGCAGCTCGGGCGTCTGATCCGGCCAGCCCAGCGTCACGAAGGGCCACAGGCCGCTTGAGAACCACGTGTCGAGCACGTCGGGGTCACGCTCCCACCCCTCCTCCTCGGGCTCGGTCAGGCCCACGTAGGTCTCATCGCCGCGGTACCACACGGGGATTCGGTGACCCCACCAGAGCTGGCGAGAGAGGACCCAGGGACGGATGTTCTCCATCCAGTCCATGTACACGCGTGTCCAGCGCTCGGGAAAAAACCTGATCCGCCCGCTCCTGACCGCCTCGATGGCCGGCCGGGCCAGCTCGTCCATGCGCATGAACCACTGCAGTGAGATGAGCGGCTCGATCCGCTCCCCGGAGCGCTGCGAAAAGGGAACGGTGTGGGTGTAGGGCTCGGTGCGGGAGATGACCCCCTGCTCGGTGAGCTCCTTGACCACCGCGGTTTGCCCCTCGGCCACCGTCAACCCGACGAACTGCTCGGGCGCCTGGTCGGTGATCCGGCCGTCCTCACCGATCACGCTGATCTGCTCGAGCTGGTGGCGGCGCCCGATGTCGAAGTCGTTGGGGTCGTGGCCCGGAGTGATCTTGAGCGCGCCAGTGCCGAACTCGGGCTTGACGTAGTCATCGGCGATGATCGGCAGCTCACGCCCTACCAGGGGAAGGATCGCGCGCTGCCCCACGAGGTGCCGATAGCGCTCGTCCTCGGGATGGACGGCCACCGCGGTATCGGCCAGCATCGTCTCGGGCCGGACGGTGGCCACAGTGATCGACCCCGGCCCGCCGGCCAGCGGATAGTCGATGTAGTAGAGAGTGTCGACCTCCTCCCGGTCCTCGACCTCGAGGTCGGAGATGGCCGAGCGGGTCCCGGGGTCCCAGTTGACCATGTAGCGGTCGCGGTAGATGTAGCCCTTCTCGTACAGAGCCACGAACACCCGGAGGACCGCGGCGGCGTAGTCATCGTCCAGCGTGAAGCGCTCGTCGTGGTAGTCGCAGGAGGCCCCGAGCCGCTTGAGCTGCTCGATGATCGTGCCTCCGTACTCCTCCCGCCAGCGCCACACGCGCTGCTCGAACGCTTCGCGGCCGATCCCCTCCCGGCTGGTCCCTTCGCTGGCCAGGAGGTACTCGACCTGGGTCTGGGTGGCGATGCCCGCGTGGTCGGTGCCCAGGATCCACTTGGTGCGCTGACCGTCCATCCGGTGCAGGCGGATGAGCGCGTCCATGATGGCGTCCTGGAAGGCGTGCCCCATGTGCAGCGAGCCGGTGACATTGGGCGGCGGGATGGCGATCGAATAGTTCTCGGCGGCCTCTCCCTCGGGCTCGGGGTGAAACAGCCCAGACTCCAGCCAGCGTGCCGCGATCCGAGGCTCGACCTCGGAGGGTTCATAGCGCGTTCTGGTCTCGAGATCCGGCACCCGGCCAGTGTAGGCACGGGCGTGGGCGCAATCGTTGGCGGTTTGGCACGCGCGCCGGGCGCATGCGCGGGGCCGGCGCGGGGCCGGCGCGGGGCCGCGCGGGCGCCGGCGCGGCGCGGCGCGGGGCGACGCGGGCGCGGCGCGGGGCGACGCGGGCGCGGCGCGGGGCGGGACGGCGCCTAACCACCACGATCCAACAATTCGCCCCGCCGCCTAACCACCACGATCCAACAATTCGCCCCGCCTCCCCGGCGAAGAGTGGCGGCATGCGCGTTATACGACCACAGCGCCACTCAGCGTCGGCGCCGGCGCTCGCTTTGTGGAACCGTGGCGGTTCAGCGGGGGGCGACGCCGGCGCCGCGCGGCGCGGCGACTAACCACCACAATCCACCAATTCGCCCCGCCTCCCCGGCGAAGAGTGGCGGCATGCACGTTATACGACCACAGCGCCACTCAGCGTCGGCGCCGGCGCTCGCTTTGTGGAACCGTGGTGGTTCAGCGGGGGGCGACGCCGGCGCCGCGCGGCGCGGCGACTGACCGGCGCCGCCTCCCAGACTCAGCCCCCGTAACGCTCGACGAGTGGGTGCGTGGCGCCGCCGCTGACGTACCGGCCCACGGCGACGCACGCCGTGGGCGAGCTGCAGGACACCGAGGTCAGCTCCTCGCTCATATAGAGCGGGCTCGGCACCGCCTGCACAGACCAGCGGGGGGCCCTGGCCAACGAAGGCGCCGCCAACAGACCCACTGCACACGCAGACCACCGCCGCCCCGCGACATACGAGTCTCATCCTCGTTCCCGGTCGGGCGCGAGCCTACGAGGCGCCCCCACCCGAGCGGATTTTTTAGGCCGCCTCTTCCTCCGGCTCGGCTTCCGGAGCTGCCACGGTGACCAGGGTGGGCGGGACTTCCTTCTCGATCGTCTCCTTGGTCACCACGCACTTGCGCACGTCGCGGCGCGAGGGCAGCTCGAACTGGACCTCGAGGAGCACCTCCTCGATGATTGAGCGAAGACCGCGGGCGCCAGTCTCGCGCTCGAGCGCCTTGTCGGCGATCGAGTGCAGGGCGTCGTCGGCGAACACGAGCTCGATCCCGTCGAACTGGAAGAAGCGCTGGAACTGCTTGACCAGGGCGTTGCGCGGCTCGGTGAGGATGAGCATCAGCTCATCGCGCGAGAGCTGGTGGATGGCGGACATGACCGGGAGGCGCCCGATGAACTCGGGGATCAGCCCGTACTGGATCAGGTCCTCGGGCAGGCAGTGCTCGAAGATCTGGCCGGTGTCCCGCTGCTCGCGAGACTGGATCGCCGCGCCAAAGCCCACGCCCTGGTGGCCGATCCGGCGCTCGATCACCTTGTCCAAGTTGGCGAAGGCGCCGCCGCAGATGAACAGCACGTTGGTGGTGTCGATGGAGAGGAACTCCTGGTGCGGGTGCTTGCGGCCTCCCTGGGGTGGCACCGAGGCGGTCGTGCCCTCCAGGATCTTCAGCAGCGCCTGCTGGACTCCCTCGCCGGAGACGTCGCGGGTGATCGAGGGGTTGTCCGCCTTACGGGCGATCTTGTCCACCTCGTCTATGTAGATGATCCCCGTCTCAGCCTTCTTGACGTCGTAGTCGGCCGCCTGGATCAGCTTGAGGAGGATGTTCTCCACGTCCTCACCCACGTACCCGGCCTCGGTCAGAGCCGTGGCGTCGGCGATGGCAAAGGGGACGTTGAGGATCTTGGCCAGGGTCTGAGCCAGGAGGGTCTTGCCACACCCGGTCGGCCCCAGCAGCAGGATGTTGGACTTCTGCAGCTCGATGTCGTTCTCATCGGACTGCATCATCTGCACGCGCTTGTAGTGGTTGTAGACGGCCACGGAGAGCATCCGCTTGGCCTGCTCCTGGCCCACCACGTACTCGTTCAGGACGTCATATATCTCGCGAGGCTTGGGGAGGCTCTCGATGTCGAAGCTCGGCGGACTGGTGAGCTCCTCATCGATGATCTCGTTACAGAGGTCGATGCACTCGTCGCAGATGTACACGCCCGGGCCGGCGATCAGCTTCTTGACCTGGCGCTGCGACTTCCCGCAGAAGCTGCAGAGGAGTTGCTCGTTGGAGTCGGTGGGACGTGCCATGTGCCTTCCCGGAGACGGACCTTCCAGACCTCTCTCGACCCTGAGGGTAGACCCTCAGTGCTGGGAGATCACCCGGTCGATGATTCCGTAGTCCTTTGCGTCCTCCGCACTCATGAAGTAGTCGCGCTCGGTGTCCTGGCGGACCTTGTCCAGATCCTGTCCGGTGTGCTTGGCGATGATCTCATCAAGTCGTCGGCGCACGTCGATGATCTCTTTAGCGTGGATCTCGATATCGGTGGCCTGACCCTGGAAGGCGGAGGACACCTGGTGGATCAAGATCTTGGCGTTGGGCAGAGCCATCCGCTTGCCATTCGCTCCCCCAGCCAAGAGCAGCGCGCCCATCGACATGGCGATGCCGACGCAGATCGTCTGCACGTCGGGCTTGATGAACTGCATCGTGTCGTAGATGGCCAGCCCGGCGTACACCGACCCGCCCGGCGAGTTGATGTACACGGAGATGTCCTTGTCGGGATCCTCGGATTCCAGATGCAGGAGCTGGGCCACGATCAGGTTGGCGATCTGATCGTCCACTGGGGTTCCAAGGAAGATGATCCGCTCGTTGAGCAGCCGGCTGTAGATGTCAAACGCCCGCTCTCCGCGGGAGGTCTGCTCGACGACCATGGGTACGAGTGGGCTCATCGTCCTCGCTTCTTTCGCTTCCTCGGCCGGATTCCTGCCGACTCTAGCAACGGCAGCTTGGCTGCCAGACGAGGCGCTAGGAGCTTCCTGGTGTCCACAGCTGCCCCTCCTGGCCCCGCTCCTTGCCGGGCGTCCACAGCTCCTCGCGGGCCTTGGCCTGGTCCACGCTGATCGGCTTGGCCTCCTTGACCAACAGCTCCAAAGCCTGCCGGTTGGCCACCTCCTCCCGCAGGCGCTCGAGCCGGTCGGATTGGCCCAGGCGCTCGATCAGCTGATCGACGTCCTCCCCGGCCCGCTCGGCCGCAGGCGCCAGCGACTCGCGCAGCTCCTCGTCGCTGGGCTCGATGCCCTCGGCCTGCACGACCGCGGCCAGCACGGCCTCGCGCTTGAGCGCCTTCTCGGCATCGGGCTCGGCTTCGTGCGCCAGCGTCTCGAGATCCTTGCCCGCGATCTGCAGATATGCCTCACGAGAGATCCCCTGGCGCGCCAACGCGCCGAGCGTGTCCTCGAGAATCTCGTGGGCCCGGGCGTGCACGAGCCGCTCGGGCACCTCGACCTGGGACTCGGCCACCACGGCGTCCAGGACGCCCTCATCAAACTCCCGCTCGATGGCTCGCTCCTGCGCCTGGGCCAGCCGGGTCCGGGCGTCGTCCCTGAGATCGGCCAGCGTGTCAAAGCCCCCCGCCTCGGCGGCGAAGTCATCGTCGAGCTCGGGCAGTCGCTTGGCCTTGACCTCGTGAACGGTCACCTCGAACGTTGCGCGGCGGTCGGCCAGCGACTCCTCCTGGTAGTCCTCGGGGAAGGTCACCTCGACCTCGCGGGTCTCCCCCGCCTCGGCCCCGACCAACTGCTCCTCGAACCCGGGAATCAGCCGGCCGGCCCCGAGCTCCAGCAGCTGATCTCGGGCCGCGCCTCCCGGAAAGGCCTCACCGCTCTCACCATCGCGCCCCACGTAGTCCACCACCACGTGATCGCCCTCGGCGGCTGGACGATCGACTGTTTCCACGCGAGCAAGCTGCTCGCGCAGTCGTTCGAGCTCCTGGTCCACCTGAGCGTCATCCACCGCCGGCTCGCGGCGGCCCACCTCCACGCCCTTGTACTGGCCGAGCACGGCGGGCGGCCGCACCCCCACCTCGATCGAGAAGGAAAGCGCCTCTCCCTCACCGGGCAGCTCACTCACGTCCAGCTCAGGTTCGCCCACGGGCGCGATTCCCGCGCCGTCGATGGCGTCGCTGTACCAGCTGCCGAGCGAGTGCCGCAATGCCTCATCCAGCACGGCTTCGCGTCCCAGCCGCCGGATCACCACCGGCGGCGGGACCTTGCCCTTGCGGAAGCCGGGCACGCGCATCTGCCGTCCCAGCTGGCGGGCGGCCTGCTGGAGGCTTCGCTCGACCTCCTCGGCTGCCACCTCGGCCTGCACGCGCACGCGTGACTCCGGAAGTTCGGTAACGCTGGTCTTGACGCCCGGCACGGTGCGCAGACGATAGCTTGGAGCGCATGTTCGGCCGGGCGGCTTCGCGGCTTCTCACCGGGCCGCTGGCCTTCCTGGCCGCCGGGACGCTCGACCTGCTGGGCTGGTGGCGCGCCCAGCGCCGGGCCCGCCGTCGGCGGTAAAAGGCTGCCCCGTGCCGCCTCACGGCAGTGGGCCCGGGACCGACTCACGCGCTGGCTATCATCGCCGCGGATGAGTCGCAGCAAGAGACTTCTCACCGGGAGCGCCGCCGGGATGCTCCTGGCGATCGCGGCCGTGGTTGCCGTGCTCCTGGCTCTTCCAGCCCGCGGGATGGCTTCCTCCGGCCTCCAGTCGATCCTTCAAGACGACCAGCTGATCCTCTACTCCAGCCCGCAGAAGGAGGTCCAGACGCTCGAGACCCTCCACGCGCTGGGAGTCGACGTGGTCAAAGCGTCCATGGTCTGGTGGCTGGTGGCCCCCGATGCCAATAACACGACGCGACCCAATTTCAATGCCACCAATCCCGCCGCCTACGGCACGCTCGCCTGGGGCCGGTACGACCTGCTGGTGGAGACGGCCCACCGTCTGGGGATGAAGGTGTTTTTCCAGTTCGCGCCACCTGATCCGGCCTGGGCGAGGGACAAGCATTTCGCCAAGCAGGGAGAGTCGCTTGGTCATGCCCCCAAGGCCCACGACTTCCAGCAGTTCGTCCAGGCGGTCGGCAAGCGGTACAGCGGTACTTACCGCGATGCCAATGGCAAGGTCATCCCGCGCGTGAGCTGGTGGGCGATCTGGAACGAGCCCAACTTCCCAGCCTGGCTGAACCCCTGGCGGCAGAAGGTGCACGGCCACTCAGAGCTCACGCAGCCGCTTATCTACCGCAGCATCGTGAACGCGGCTTGGGCGGGTCTGTCCGCCTCAGGACACGGCCATGACACGATCCTGATCGGAGAGACGGCCAACGTGGGCAACGTGAACCCGATCCCGTTCGTGGAGGATCTGTACTGCGTCGGGAACTCGTTCCATCGGCTGACGGGCAACGCCGCCCGCGCGGTCGGCTGTCCCGAGTCCGGCAAGCCCTCCAGCTTCGTCGCGCAGAACCCGGGGCTGTTCCACATAGCCGGCTGGGCCCACCATCCGTACGTGTATGACCAGCCTCCCAACAAGCCCTCGTCGTTTTCTTCGCAGGTCACCATGGCCAACCTGTCGTGGCTCGAGCATGTTCTGGATCACACCTTCTCGGCCTACAGCAGGAGTCGCCACGGCGGGATCCCCCTCTATCTGACCGAGTGGGGGTACGTCACGCATCCGCCCAACGAGAACTACACGACAACCCTCCAGCAGCAGGCGACGTGGCTCAACGAGGGTGAGTACATGGCCTGGAAGCTGCCCTACGTCAAGGCTCTGGCTCAGTTCAAGCTACTGGACGGGAATCCCGTATCCGGAGTGCCGCTCAACAAGCAGTGGGCCCTTTACTTCGCCAGCGGCCTGATTTTCCAGGACGGTAAACCGAAACCGTCGCTGCGCGCCTACCGGCTTCCGATCTGGCTGCCGGTGGAAAAGCACGGCAGCCATGTGACGGTGTGGGGCCAGCTGCGGCCAGCCAGCCACTCCGGCCTGCAGGTGGGCCAGCTCCAGTTCAAGGCCCACGGTTCCACCTGGAAGAAGATCTCCACCGTCCGGACACGGAGCAGCGAGGGCTTCTTCCAGGTGCACGTGTCGATTCCCTCAGCCGGGAAGGTCCGGCTCGTGTGGGTGAGCCCCACGGGCACGACCGACCACAGCCGCTACGTCTCGGTCAGCTAGCGACGGCGCAACCGGGCCACAGGCGCGGCCTGGCTTCTGGCACCTGGCGGCGCCGTTCCCACAGGGCTCAGCCTTCGAGGCTGCGCACCGTGTGGCGGAAGGAGAAGTAGGCGGGCTTGGGAGTGATGGTCCCGGTGGCGGGATTGACGCGCGACAACCCGGCGAAGTTGAAGGAGTCCGAATTCCGCTGGTCTGTGCTCAACCACGTGTAGTAGTAGAAGGCGGCGAGGCGGAGCTGGTGCCGGCCGGCGGCCAGGAGCGGCAACAGCTGGGCCAGCTTCTTGGCCTGGCCGCGCTCGGTGGTGTTGAAGCCATAGTTCTGATGGGTCTTGCCGGTGGCCGAGGGCCAGCCCACCTCGGTCGCAATCATCGGCTTTCCTGAATCACCGTAATGGTTCATCACCTTGCGGAAATACTGCAGGATCGTCACCACGCCGCTGGGATGCAGCGTGTAGGGGTTGGACGCCACCTCATCGAACAGGTGCCGGCTCCCTTTGACCTTGTAGATGGACCCCAGGTCATGCCATCCCGTGCTGGCCACGCGCCCGGGTGTCGAGCCCACGCCCGAAGGCAGGGACGCCAGGACAACCTTGGCGCTGGGATCGGCCCGCTTTATCGCGTCATGGGCGACCTTCAGCAGCCTGACATAGCTCGGAGCAAATTTCGGGGCGTTCCAGAAGTGCCGGATCAGGTCAGGCTCGTTCCAGATCTGCCATTGGGTGATCGGGTCAACGGGAAGCGACGGGTTCTTCGTCCAGAACGTCCCGTGCGGGCCATAACGTTCGACCAGCGCGGTCAGGTAGCGGCCGTACGGCCCGTCATGCGCGGGCTGGATGTGGTCGCCGGTCGGGTAGCCGTCCCAGTACGGAGAGAAGAGGACGACGGGCAATAGCGCGAGCCGGTGACGGGCGGCCTGCTGGACGATCTGGTCAGTGGACTGGAAGTCGGTGGGGACACCACCGGGACCGGTGACGAAATCAGATCGGCTCGAGGCAGGCACCTGCTTCCAACTGGCATAGGGTTGGGCCATGGCCCAAATGAAGTCCACGCGCACCGTCCCGACACCGCTCGAGGCCATGTTCTTGAGCTGGTGGCCCAGGTTGACGCCGGCGTCGAACAGCGGGCCGTCGGCGTTCATACCGACGAAGCTCTTGGGAACCGGTGTGCCGTGTGAGGTGGCCGCCGCTGCCCTGCCGAACAGGGCAAGCGCGCTGCCGGCAAGCAGCAGGACCAGGGCCGACGTCGCCCGAACTGTGAACGATCTTGCGCCCCGCACTCTTTCGGCGAGTCTACACAAGCTGGCGCCGGCCCCGGCGCGGCCACGGACGGTCAGGCGTGACCCTGATCGCGCTCCTCCGCGTCGTCGATCAGGCGCCGGAGCTCTCGGAGGGCGACCGGCAACGTGGTGGTGTCGTAGGTCCGGGACGCTCTGATGTCGGCCAACGTGGCCAGCCAGCGCTCCACTGACGGCTGATTCCGGACCTCCCACTGCTCGATGGCCAGCTCGCCGGGCACGGGACCGCTCGCCCGCCCGAGGACCCGCGAAGCCAGCTTTCGATGCAGCCCGAGCACGTCCTCGCGCAGCGCGGCCCGAGCCAGCCCCTGCCAGCGGTTGGACCGGGGAAGCTCGATGATCCGGTCGCGCAACCAGCTCAGCTCGAGGCTGTCTCCCAGCCGGAAGTAGGCAGTCATGGCGTCCTGAAGGCTGCGGCCCGTGTCGGAGGCGATCGCCACGATGTCAAACGCGAAGGGCATCGATGGCATGCCCGCCACGCGGCTGGCAAGCCCGATCGGGACCCCGGCCTGCCGCAACTGGTTAGCCCGCTCCTCGAAGACCTCTCGCGGCGCGCCCTGAAGCACATCGGGGAGGGATGAGCCCAACAGCTCGACGCCCGGCCTGTAGCGCTCGGCGGCCGCGGCGATGTCAACCCGGCCAGGGAGAGCACGGACCAGCCAGCGGGTTGAGCGCTCGGCCAGCCGCCGCGCCTCGATCAACATCTCGCTCTGAATCGCCGCGTCCACCCGATTGTCCAGCCCCTCCACCTCCTGCCAGAAGGACGGGAGGCCGAACACCTCGCGAGCGACGGCATACCCCCGGGCCAGCTCGTTGGGCGGTGCGCCCGTCTCCTCCCCCAGACGGAAGGCGAACGTCGTACCGGCTCGATCGACCAGCTCGTTGGCCACCATGGTGGCGATGATCTCGCGGCGCAGCCGGTGAGAGCGCATCTCGGTCTCATAGCCCCGGCGCAGGGCAGGCGGGAAGTAGCGCTCGAGGTCGGCAGAGAGGTGCTCGTCGTCGGGCAGGTCTGAGTGCAGCAGCCTGTCGTAGAGATGGACCTTGGTGTAGGCCATCAGGATCGCCACCTCGGGGGCCACCAGCCCCCGGTGAGCCGCCTTGCGCTCGGAGAAAGCATCCTCGGAGGGCAGAAATTCCAGTTCACGGTCCAGCCCGGCCACCTGCTCAAGCCGACGGACCATGCGGCGATGGACGTCGACCATCGGGCCGGCCTGAGCTATGGCCAGGCTGACCGCCTGGGTCTGGATGTAGCTGGCGTAAAGAACTTCCCGGGCCACCCCCTCGGTCATTTCGAAGAGGAGCTGGTTGCGCTCGACCGGCGTCAGGCTTCCCGCCCGCACGGCCGCGTCGAGCAGGATCTTTATGTTCACCTCGTGGTCGGAGGTGTTGACGCCGGCCACGTTGTCAATGGCGTCAGTGTTGATGGCGCCGCCCTGACCGTCGGGCCCACCCAGCAGGGCGTACTCGATCCGGCCCCGCTGGGTGAAGCCGAGGTTGCCGCCCTCCCCCACCACCAGACATCGGAGCTCACGCCCTTCAACCCGCAGGCCATCGTTGGCCTTGTCGCCCGCGTCGCCCTGCGACTCGGACCTGGCCTTGACGTAGGTGCCGATGCCGCCGTTCCACAGGAGGTCAACCGAGGCGCACAGGATTCCTCTGATCAGCTCGGCCGGAGAGAGCTTGGCGGCCTCGATGCCCAGAGCCCGGCCCACCTCCTCGGAGATCGGAATCGACTTAACGCTGCGCTCGTACACCCCACCGCCCGAGGAGATGAGGTCGCGGTTGTAGTCGCTCCAGCCTGATCCGGGCAGCTCGAAGAGCCGAGCACGCTCCTGGAAACTGGTCTCCGGGTCGGGATCCGGGTCCAGGAACACGTGGCGGTGGTTGAACGCCGCCAGCAGCCTGATATGCCGGGAGCACAGCATTCCGTTGCCGAATACATCGCCTGACATGTCGCCGATACCGACGACGGTGAAATCGGTGGACTGAACGTCGGTACCCAGCTCGCGGAAGTGGCGCTTGACCGATTCCCATGCTCCCCGAGCGGTGATCCCCATCTGCTTGTGGTCCCAGCCATGGGAACCGCCGGAGGCGAAGGCATCGCCCAGCCAGAAGTCGTAGCGAGCGGCCACCCCGTTGGCGATGTCAGAGAAAGCGGCCGTGCCCTTGTCGGCCGCCACCACCAGGTAGGGATCGTCCTCGTCGTAGCGCACGACCTGCGGCGGCGAGATGACCTCGCCGTCCCGGATGTTGTCGGTCAGATCGAGCAGCCCGCTGAGGAACATCTGGTAGCACGCCGATGCCTCCTCGAGCCCGTCCCCGGTCCGAGGCGGTTGCTTGAGGACAAACCCCCCCTTGGCCCCCACCGGGACGATCAGAGCGTTCTTGACCATCTGGGCCTTCATCAGGCCGAGGATCTCGGTGCGGAAGTCCTCCGGGCGGTCCGACCAGCGGATGCCGCCGCGCGCCACCTTGCCACCCCGGAGATGTATGGCCTCAAACCGCGGCGAGTACACGAACACCTCAAACCGCGGGCGGGGCCTGGGCAGGAAGGAAAGCTCCTGGGGATCGAGCTTGAAGGAGAGATAGGGCGCGGCGCAACCATCCGGACCCTGCCGGAAATAGTTGGTGCGCAGCATGGCCCGCATGACGGCCAGAAAGCTGCGGAGGATGCGGTCCTCATCCAGGCTCGGCACGCCGTCGATCGCCTTCTCCATGCCCCGTCCCAGCTGCCCGGCCAGCCGGGCATTGGGATGCTCGGGGGCAAACCTGGCCAGGAACAGCTTCACGAGCAGGCGGGCGATGTCGGGGTGGGCGAGCAGGGTCCGTTCCATGTAGGCGTCGGAATAGGAGATGCCGGCCTGCCGGAGATATCTGGCCACGGCGCGCAGGACCACGATCTCTCGGCCCGGAAGCGTCGCGGCCAGGACCAGCCCGTTCAGGCGGTCATCCTCCAGATCCCCCCGCATAGCTCCCAGGAACACCTCCTGGAAAATCTGGCCAACCTCATCAAGATCGATCGTCAGGCAACGCAGGCCGAAGTCGTAGATCCACACCACCTCGGAGGGCTCGAGCTCGATCCGATATGGGCGCTCGTCGATCACCCGGGCACCCATGTGCTCGAAGGTGGGCAGAACATCGGACAGGGCCACCGACTGCGGGCTGTATAGCTTGCACCGGATCAGGCCCGGCGCGGCACCCGGTGCCCGGTAGAGGTGGATGATCGGCGACTGCGCGCCGTCGAACTCCTCCAGCCGTGCGATGTCAGCCACGGCGGATGCGGCGGGCCACTCCGCCCGGTAGCTGGTGGGGAAGGCGCTCGCATAGCGGGCGTGCAGCTGGGTCCCACGCTCGACGCCGTGCTCGGCGACCAGCGCGTCCCTGAGGTCCTCGGACCAGGCCCGGATGGCGCGAGCCATCCGTGATTCGAGTGCGCCGATATCGGGATCCTCTGACACCCCGTCGGCGCAGCGGACGATGTAGTGCACGCGGACCAGCACCGACTCGGAGAGCTGAAGGCTGTGGTCGAGCTCGTGGCCCCGGAAGGCCTCGAGCAGGATTCGCCCCACGCGCTCGCGATTCTCGGTGTTGAAACGGTCTCTCGGGATGGTCACCAGGCAGGACACAAACCGCTCGAGCACGTCCCGCCAGACGAACAGCCTCACCCGGGGCCGCTCGCCCAATCCCAGCAGACCCATGGCGATCTCGAACAGGGCCCGGGCCGATACCTGGAAGAGGGCGTCGCGGGGATAGCTCTCGAGGATCTCGAGCAGCGCCTTGGCATCGTGGCTGTCCGGCGGGAAGGCGGCCCGGCCCAGGATGTACTCGACCTTCCCTCGAACGATCGGGATGGCACGGGGACCCTCCCGGTAGGCCGAGGTGGTGTACAGGCCGAGAAAGCGGAACTCGCCCTCCACCCGGCCGTCGGGGCCGAAGCGCTTGATGCCGATGTAATCCATCCGCACTGGGCGGTGCACCGGCGCCACCGCGTTGGTCTTGGTCAGGACCAGCAGATGGGGCGCCTGGGCCAGCTCAGCCGCCCTCGGGGACAGGGACTTATGGGGCTCTGCGGGGGGTGCCCGGAGGATGCCCAGGCCCGTGTGCACCCGGGCTCTGAGCGCCGGCTCGGGGACATCGTCCACGAGGTCGTACTCCCGGTAGCCCAGGAACACGAAGTGGTCATCGGCCAACCAGCGCAGGAACGCCTGCACCTCCCCGAGCTCATCCTGCCCGACCGGGCCAGGCGCATCGGAGAGCTGCCCGGCCAGCTCCAGCATTCGAGCTCGCATAACAGGCCAGTCCACCACCGCGGCGGTCACGTCCTCCAGGACGCGTTCCAGGCACTGGGTCAGCGCTCCCAACCTGGCCGGATCGTGTTCACGGGCCACCTCAGCGTGCAGGACCGATTCGGACTGGGCATCGCCGGCCTGTGCGTCCGGCTCGAGCACATCCAGCAGATGGCCGCTGTGATCGCGCCGAACGCGCATGACCGGATGAATCAGCAGGTTGATGGCACAGCCCTGACGGGCCAGCTCCATCGTCACGGAGTCCACGATGAAGGGCACGTCGTCGCTGACGATCTCGATGATCGTGAACGGGGACTGGAATCCGTCCTCGTCCTGCGGGTTGTAAACCCTGACCTTCGTCTGATGGGCTCGGCGCTCGAGCGCCAGGCGCCACTGCGCCAGGGCCGAGCCGTACAGGTCATCCTCGCCGCGGCCGGCCAGATCGGCGGGCGGGACCCAGTGGTAGTACTGGCGGACGAAGGAGTCGACCATCGCCGCCTGGCCCGGTGGAAGCCGTTCTCTGACGCGGTCGCGGACCCCCTCGATCAGTTCCGATTCGAGATCCCCAGTCTTGACCGCCATATCTACGCTGGCTCTCCTGACTCCAGGCTACCCTGCCTCGGCCCGTGGTGGGCAGGTGGCGGGCGGCCGAGGTCGTCACACGGACCGGTGAGAAGTGCTCTACGCGGCCCCGGCCCGTTCCCCTTCCTGCCCCGTCAGGCGATGCGCCCGCGCGGCGACGGCACCGCCATGACTATTCTCCGCCCAGATGCCGGACGGGTCCTCTGATCCTCTGACCGCGCGCGCCGAGTCGATACCCCGGCGCAACTCGGGCGTCCTGACGCTCGGCGACTGCTGGCGCGCGTTCATCCGCCACCCCTCACCACCGCTGCTGGCGGTGGCCATCTTGGCCGCGCTCGGCCTGCGCATCGCGCTTGGCTCCTACGACTGGCGCGACGCTGTCGTTGTGGCGGGCATCGTGGCTCTCACGCCCCCGGTGGAATGGGCCATACACGTGTACCTGCTTCATGCCCGGCCGCTGCGCCTGTTCGGGCGCCGTTACGACCTCCTGGCGGCGCGAGAGCACCGCGCCCACCACATGGCGCCCGCCGAACTCGATGGGGTGCTCATCCCCACCTACGCCGTCGGGCTCTTCGTCGTCCAGATCGCGGTCACGGTGTGGCTGGTGTCGCTTCCGATTCACCTCGTGCTGGGAGGTGACCGTCTGGCCCATGCCGCGACCGGCCTGCTCACCAGCTACGTGATCCTCGGCCTGTACGAGTGGTGCCACTTCCTCATTCACACCCCATATCGCCCTCGCGGGCGCTATTACCGCTCGATCTGGCGAGGGCACCGCCTGCACCATTACAAGAACGAGCGTTACTGGTTCGGCGTTACCTCGACGGTGGGCGACCATCTGCTGCGCACCGCACCCGATCAGTCGGCCGTGCCCAAGTCCTCCACGGCGCGCACGCTGGGCGTAGAGGTTCGCAGCTAGCGAGCTAGCCCTTTGTGGCCACCGCTCTGGAGCGGGCCAGGACGCGACTGCCGGCGCCCAGTGCCTGCACGGCCACGTATCGGAAGGCGCCCGGCAGGGGTATTGCTGTCTCAAAGCCGGTCACCGGGACGGGTCCCCGTAACGGAATGAGGTGGCTGGCGCGCAAGCCGGCCAGCACCTCCCACGCCCTCACCTCCGTGGCACCGTTCCACGAGGCCCACACGTCGGTCCGGCCCCCGGCACGCTGACCAGCCACCGCGGGGGGCGTCAAGGGCTTGCCGGCCCATGCAAAGCGGTAGGCCCGATAGGCCCATCCTGGGCCGCGCTGGCCTGGCCGACCAGGAGCCACATGGCACCGGCGGTGAGGACGATGAGCGCTCGGCGAGCCATCGTCAGCCGGCCGCACCCACCGTCTTTGAGGTGCCGAGCACCCTGCTCCCGGGGCCCAGGGCCTCGACGGCGACGAAGGCGTGCCGTCCTGCAAGCGAGAGCACGGTCTCAAAGCCGGACTTCGCCACCGGGGCTCCCACGGGCCGCAGGTGCTTTGAGGTCGCCCCGGCGAGCGCTTGCCAGGCTGTCGGCTGGGTGGCGCCGTTCCAGGACGCCCAGATTCTGGTTGCGCCGCCCCGAACCTGGACAGAGATGTCCGGAGGAGTGGTGGGCCAGCCTCTCCAGGCAAAGCGAAAGCCACGGTAGGAGCCGTTGGCCATGGTCAGATCCACGCGCACGCCGCCGGAGGGACCGAACTCGGTGATCTCCGGGACATCGCCCCAGTCCACGAGCGCATCCCCACCGGACAGCAACTGCATGCTGCCCAGAAAGCCACTGTGAATGGGCGGGTTATGGCTCACCGCCCGGACGAGGGTGACACCCGCTGGATGCTCCTGGGGGTTGACCTTGATGACCAATCCACGCGCCAGGTGACACAGGGTGCCGTCATCAAACAGGCTGTATTCGTTGTGCCCCAGGGCGGTGACATCGTGCTGCCAGCACCACGGTTCAGGCAGGCGGTGATCGCCATTGGCCCCGACCTGCCACATGATGCGGCCGGTCTTGACGTTGATCTTGTAGATGCCCCAGGTGTTACGAGCGGACACGATCAGGTTTCCGTCGGTGTCCTGGGAAATCGCGTTGCCGTGAAAGTAGTCCCATCCTCCACCCGGTCCGGGCTCCTGCTGATGGGTCTGGCTCACGGGCACGTGGGAAAGCGACTTCCACTGAAAGAGCACCCGGCCGGTGTGGATGCCCCGGGGCCCCGGCACCAATGAGACCTTTTGCACGACGTACTGAACGACGACGTACCGCTGGCCCTTGACCGTTCTGTTCAGAGGGTCAAAGACGCCGAACAGCGCATCCCCCTGGGGGGTGATCCGGAACTCGTGCATGTCGATCTGGTCGCGGTGAAAGGGCTTGCCCGCTGTGATCTGCCCCACCTGCTGGTAGTGGTGGTTGTAGAGCAACACGGTCCCGTCGTTGATCGTCACCCCCGCGCCCGCGCCGACCTTGCGAGTGGCGCCCGCGTAGAGCGCCAGGTAGTTGCGGCCTCTGAACCGCACGACCTGTAGATCGTCGTCCTCGGAAAGGCTGCTGGTTCTGGGATGCCACCAGACGAGCGAGCCCCGATCGGTATAGATCCCCGCTCCGCTGCCGGCAAACTGGCTCGAGCTGATATCCGGGCTCAGGAACAGGTATGTCCCACGCGAGGTCCCGTGGCTGCTCACTCCGACGTTCATGCAAACGCCAGCCGCGCCGAGTCTGGGGGCGCTATGGAAGTGCGGTGAGGAGCAGCGCGGCGGCACGTATTTCCCGCTCGCGGCCACCGCCGCCGCGGCCATCGCGATGGCCAGCCCGAGCGACCCAATCAAGATGCCCAGGCGCCGCGACCACCGACGGCCGCCCCCCTGCCCCTTCTCCACAGTCACGAAGAACCTCAACCCCTATGTCTACTCGGAATACGTCCGGTCCCCGGCGCCTGAGACGGTAGCGGCCTGGCCCGACCACCGCTCGGCCGGGCGAGCGATCAGGACGTGGATCGGACCGGCGTCCGCCACGGGAGCAGTGCCCTGGAGATTGGAGACCTCGTAGCCGAGCTCGTCAGCCAGCGAGAGGATCTCCCGATTGGACTCGTGCAGCTCGCACACGATCACGGGCGCATGGTTGACCAGTGTCTTTCTCATACCCCGCAGCACCGCCACCTCGGCTCCCTCGACGTCAACCTTCACCACGTCGGGAATTGGCAGGCGCCCTTGCGCAATCTCGGTGTCGAGGGACACCAGCGGGACCGAGCGCTCAAAGGCCGTGTTGGGATGGCGCCCGCGGAGATCCAGGTGGGCCCAGCTCGGATCCACCGGGACACACAGCCGTGCCGTCCCCGGCTCATCCGCCACGGCGATCTCGTGCAGGTGGATGTTCGGGAGGTTGTTGAGCGAGGCGTTCGCGCGGACCGCGGCCGCGCTCGTCGGGACCGGCTCGAAGGCCTCAACCCTCCCGTCCGGACCGGTCAGAGAGGCGCTGAGCAGGGAGAAGAAGCCGATGTTCGCCCCGATGTCAAACACCACCGCGCCGGGCGCCACGTGCCGTCGCAACGCCTCCTGCACCTCGGGCTCGAGGACGCCGCGGACCAACCCGTAGCCCTGGACGTGGTCAAGCGGCAAATGGTCGGTGGAGAGACGCAGGCCAAAGCCCGAGCCGCCGCGAACGTGGATCGACCCGCCGGCCAGCAGGGCGCGAACGCCCCTGAGAATCAGGCGGCCGGCTGGACCGCCCTGCCAGGAGGACAGGCGGTCCGCGCCTATGTAGGTGAGCAGGGTGAAGAGCCAGGTACGCCAGGAACGGCGGATCGCCTCGACCATCCCTGCGAGTGTGTCAAGAGAGGTGAGCGATGGGACTCGAACCCACGACCGCCTGGACCACAACCAGGAGCTCTACCAGCTGAGCTACGCCCACCGCGGAGTGATGAATCTAGCAGTGGTTTGGACCCCGGTCATCCCCTGGTAGGGATGTGAGGACACCCCCGAGACCATGAAAACAGGAGGTCCCAGTGAGCCTGCCAGAACCTTCAGCGGAGTCGATCGCGGTCGTGACCGGAGCGTCATCCGGGATCGGCGAGCAGTTCGCCCGACAGCTGGCCGAACGCGGGCATCGGGTCGCCCTGGTGGCCAGGCGGGAGGAACGCCTGAAGCAGCTGGCCGACGAGCTGGGAGGTGAGGATCGGGCCGTGGCCATCTCCGCCGACCTGACGCTGGAGGCCGAGCGGGAACGGCTGGCCGGCCGGCTCGAGCAGTTGGGCGCCCGCGTCGATGTTCTGGTCAACAACGCCGGGTATGGCCTGTACCGTCCGTTTGCCGAGACCGGGCGCGAGCAGGAGCTGGCTCAGCTTCGTCTGCTGGTGGAGGCCGTGGTGGACCTCATGGCCCGCTACCTGCCCGGGATGGTGGAGCGGCGCCAGGGGGCGGTCATCAATATGTCCTCCACGGCCGGCCTGCAGGCGCTGCCGTACAACGCCGGATACTCGGCCGCCAAGGGCCACGTCCTGCTGCTCTCCGAGGCGGTGCATGCCGAGGTCAGGGATCACGGAGTGACCGTGACCGCTGTGTGCCCGGGGCCGGTCCCCAGCGGCTTTCAGGACGCCAGTGACGCCGGCTACTTTGCCGAGCGCCTGCCCAAGTTCACCTTCGTGACCCCCGAGCGGGTGGCCGCGGACGCGCTCCGTGCCGCAGAGCAGGGAAAGATCTCCGTGATCCCAGGCGGTCCCCAGGTTCGCCTGGCCTTTGGACCCAACCGCAAGCTGCCGCGCTGGCTGGTCCTGCCGATCAGCAAGCGGCTGATGACCCGCGAGTAGCCGTCAGCTACCGATCAGAGCGGGCTCGCGTCGCCCAATGGCCGCTCCACGCGCACGTGCGCGTACAGCCAGAGCGCCGACTTCTCCTCCTCTGAGAGAGGCGCGGCGTCGATGATCGTGCGCTCGATGTCCTCGAGCTCGGTGCCCTCCTGGGCGGCCTCGCGTATACGTCGATGAAGCTCAGAGACCATGGTCCCCTCCGATGCCGTTGGCGGACAAACCCCAGCGGACCTGCTCCCGCTCGTTCATTACACCGGCGGAGCTAAATGCTGCCCAAAGAGCGCCGTCCGCGTGTCAAGAAGACGTCATCTTCTCGGCGGGCAGTGGGGCGCTCCACACCCTTGGCCGAGAGCCCGGGAGGGGACGGTAGCCTCATGTCATGACCCCCAAGCGGATCCTCGGCCTGGCCGGCGCCCTGGCCGTCGCGGTCGGCATCTTGCTCGCTGCCGCCACGATTCGTACCTCCTCCTCGACGTCGAGCCCGTCGCCGGCTTCCGCCGCGCTGGCCAATCCCGTGCTCGACCCGGGGACGCCCCTGTCGGCCCGGGCGCCCGATTTCACCCTGACCGATCAGTTTGGCCGCCGGGTCTCGCTGCACTCCTTCCGGGGCAAGGTCGTGCTTCTGGCCTTCAACGACCCGGTGTGCACCACCGTCTGCCCCCTCACCACCACCGCGATGGTGCAGGCCAAGGCGATGCTCGGCACAGCCGGCTCCGGGGTGCAGCTGCTGGGAGTGGCGGCCAATCCCACGGCCACCGGCGTGAAGTGGGTCCGGGCTTACTCGGAGGCCCACGAGATGACTCACCAGTGGGACTTCCTGACCGGATCCCTGCCTGAGCTCAAGCGCGTGTGGCACGGCTACGGGATCCAGGCGCAGCTCCTGCATGGCCAGATCGATCACACCCCGGCGCTTTACGTGATCGACCGCCGGGGTCGCCTGTCCCGTTTGTACATGACTCAGATGGCTTACTCGAGCGTCGACCAGCTGGCCCAGGAGCTGGCCCAATCAGCCGCCGCCCTTCTGCCGGGTCATCCCACCGTCCGCGCCCGCGTGCCCTATTCGGAGGTGCAGCTGATCGATCCCGGAACCGCGGTCCAGCTGCCGCGGGCTGGCGGCGGGACGGTCCACCTCGGCCCCAGCGGCTCCCCTCACCTGTTCCTCTTCTTCGGCTCGTGGAACTCCGAGGTGACGAACCTGGCCAGCCATCTGGAGGCGCTCAACGGCTATCAGGCAGGGACCGGCGCCGGAAAGCTCCCACCGCTGACCGCCGTCGATGAGGCCAGTGTCGAGCCCTCGGCGGACGCCCTGTCGCGCTTCCTGCGCACCCTGCCGCACCCGTTGTCCTATCCGGTGGCGGTCGATCAGAGCGGCCGGGTGGGCGACGGCTATCGGGTGCAGGACGAGCCGTGGCTTGAGCTCATCTCAAGCTCGGGACAGTTTTTGTGGTACCACGACGTGAGCACCGGCGGCTGGCCGTCCAATGCCTCGCTGATCCAGGACATCAGGAGCGCTCTGGCTCACGCTCCCCGAGGGCCGACAGCCGGCGCCGCCCCGCAGATACCGGGGTCGCCCGCGGCGCTGGCGGCACTGCATGCTCAGGCCGATCAGTTACTCGGCTCCGGATCTCTGCTCTTCGCCCGACTCCGTGCCCTGCGCGGTTACCCGGTGGTGGTGAACGTCTGGGCGTCCTGGTGCGGGCCGTGTCAGGCCGAGTTCCCACTGTTCCGCTCAGCCTCACTGCGATACGGCGCCCACGTCGCCTTTCTCGGGGCCGACACCAACGACTCCGCCGGCGACGCCCGACTGTTTCTGCAACAGCACCACGTCAGCTACCCGAGCTATCCGGCAAACACGAACGGGCTTCGCCCCTTGCTCATAGTCCAGGGGTTCCCCACGACGGTATTCATCAGCCGCACCGGCAAGGTGGTCGATGTTCACACCGGCCAGTACCTCACCCAGGCCGCGCTCGACCAGGACATCAAAACCTACGCGTTGGCCGGATAGCGGCTAGTCCTCCCCGACGGCCTCCAGGGTGATCTCGGCCACCTTATCCCAGTACCGGGCGCCGTGCTCCGGGCTGGCCTGAGCCGGATCGCCGATGACCCCGTTGGCCGCGACCGCGTCGACGCCGCTGCCGAAGATGGCTCCCACCGCCGCCTCCATATCCCCGGTGTAGCCGGCCTCGCCCCGTTCGGGGTGGACGAGATCCGGGCGGATCGACATGAGCATCGAGGTCTCCCATTCCCCGGCGTGCAGACCGCCCTCGCTCAGCGGCACTCCGTACTCGTCCTCCCCTAGCTGGGCGATGGCGAACAGCGCCCCCAGATCGGTGAGCGCGCGGATCTCGATTCCCTCCACCGGACCCAGCTTCTCCAGCGCGGCGGCCAGGGGACGGAAGTTGCCTCCGTGTGTGGGGAGGAGCACCACCCGGCGAAAGCCGCCCCGGGCGAGCGCCCGGACGAGGTCCGCCACCACCCCGTGGAATGTCTTCTCGGAAATGGACAGCGTGCCCGGGAAGGCCAGATGATGCTCGGAGCAGCCGACCCTGACGGTCGGTGCCACGAAGGCATCCAGCTCATCGGCCACCCGCCGGGCCAGGTGGTCTCCAATCAAGGCGTCGGTGGCCAGGGGCAGATGCGGGCCGTGCTGCTCGGTCGCCCCGAAGGCCACCACGACCGTGTCGCGGCCCGCGGCGATCTCCGCTTTGACCTGTGGCCAGGTCAGTTCATCCAGGTCCATCGCCGTCATGTGTCTCCTCTCGGTTCGGAATCGGAAAGAAAGCGCTCGAGGTCCCCGGCGTCGATTTCCAGGGCGGCGCGATCGGCGCGAGCCAGGCGCCTGAAAGGCTCGATCACGAGCCTCTGCCGCGAGATCGTCCAGGTGGCCTGGGCCTGGCCGCCCACCAGGGCGAAGGGCCGGAACATTCCTCCGCGCACGAGCCGAGGCTCGTCGTCCCCTAACACCGGGCGGCGGGAGCGCCAGCCCAGCAGCACGGGCTCGAAGGACCCGAGCAGGCGCGGCTCGGGCAGTGGCGCAGCCCGGCCGCGCTCTCTGAGCTCGACAAGTCCGTCTGCGCGCTCTTCGAGCGCTGGGGCGATCGCCTCGAGTCCCGTGCGGGCGTCACGCAGGGGCAGTCCCGCCCATTTGGCCAGGTCGCGGGCGTCCGCCGGGCCGTGACCGGCCAGGTAGCGGCGCGCCAGCTCGGTCAGGGCCTGGCCCCGATCCACCGGCCCCGGCTCACCGATCCAGTCGCGGACGAGGACCAGGGCATGCTTTCGCCCCAGCATCGGACCGCGCACAATCAAGCCGCGAATCGCCGCCAGTCCCAGAAGGTGGACGAAGGCCTGCCCCTTTGTGGGAACGTTTGCGGCGGCCAGGCGCTGGCGCAGGCGGTCGCGGTCCAGCGGACCCTCGCTGGCCAGGACGCGACAGATCAGCTCCACGCCCCGTTCTGAGGCATCCGGGGAAACCCCCTCCTGAGCCAGGCGCCGGGCGATGCCCCGGCGCAGCGGCGGAGTGGTCAGGGCCTGCAGCCACGGGTAGTCCTCACGGCGGACCAGATGCAATGTTCCGCGGTTGAGCCACGTGATCAACAACGAGCGGCGCTCGGTCAGCTCACGATCGACGTCAGCCACCGACAGCCCGGTGCTTCGCGCGCGGATGGCCAGTCGCGCCCCGCGTGGATCCTGGGCCTGCACGGCCAGCAGCCTCTCGACCACCGCCACGGGATCGCGGGGTCGTGGCCCGGCGAGGAGCTGCGCCGTCAGCCGTTGCTCCAGAACTGACACCGCCCTGAGTTATCACACCGCTCAGCGCCATACACTCCGACGCCGGAGTGAGCACGCTCGTCTACCGCGAACGGCCAGCGGCGGGCCGCCCACACGGCCTGCTCATCCTCCATCATGGCCGGGGCACCGACGAGCACGATCTGTTCGGCCTGGCCGACGTCCTTGACCCGGAGCGGCGTCTGCACGTGGTCACTCCGCGCGCCCCGCTGACGATCGCCGGCGGCTATCACTGGTACGTGGTGCCGCGGGTCGGCTATCCCGATCCGGCGACGTTCCACGCCGCGTCCGAGGCGCTCGCCGCGTTCCACGACGAGCTCTGGCGGCGGACCGGGATCGCCTCGGCCCGGACGGTGCTGGGTGGCTTCTCGATGGGATCGGTCATGAGCTACGCGCTCGGCCTGGCGGGCGAGCGGCCGGTGCCGGCGGGAATTCTCGCCTTCTCTGGGTTCATACCAACCGTTGAAGGCTGGCAGCCCGACCTCGGATCGCGGCCGGATCTGCCGGTGTTCATCGCCCACGGCCACCGTGACCCGGTCATCAATGTGCAGTTCGCCCGTCGCGATCGGGCCCTGCTGGAGGCTGGTGGGCTCCTCGTCGAGTACCACGAGTCAGACGCCGCCCACCACATAGATCCCGCGCAGATCCCGCCCGCCGTCCAGTGGCTGACTGGCGCGATACCGGCGAGCCCCCCAGATGGAGCACGCCCTTAGCCTAACTTCCCCCTCCGCAGCCCACGATGAGAGGAGTCTGGGATGGCCTATGAGACCCTGCGATACGAGCAGGCCGATCGCGTCGTAACGCTCACCTACAACCGGCCCTCGCAGCACAACGCGATCAACCAGGTGATGAACCGCGAGCTCCACGAGGCGTGGCAGCGCTTCCGCGACGACGACGATGCCTTCGTGCTCGTGATCACGGGCGCTGGCGAGACCAGCTTCTGCGCCGGCTGGGACCTTCAGGACGCTGCGAACCTGGCCGAGCTAGGGGATTACGACGCCTTTCGCGTCTCTCTCTACAACTCGCCGGGTGCGTGCGGCTACACCCGCCGGGTGGACATCTTCAAGCCGGTCATCGCGGCCGTAAACGGCTACGCGTTCGCCGCCGGGCTCGAGACGGCGCTGCTCGCCGACATCAGGGTCGCCGCCGAGAACGCCGAGTTCGGGGCGCTCGAGCGGCGCTGGAACATCGTGGGCGGCGACGGGATGACCGTGCGCTTACCACTGGTTGTGGGGTTCGCCAAGGCGATGGAGCTGATCATCACCGGCCGGCAGATCGATGCGCACGAGGCACACCGGATCGGCCTGGTCAACGAAGTCGTTCCCCAGGGACAGGCGCTCGTCCGGGCCCATGCCCTGGCCCGGGAGATCGCGGCGCTACCTCAGGCGCCATCCGCAGCGACAAGGAAAGCGTCCTGCGAGGGATCGGTCGCACCCTGGAGGAGCGTCTGCGCATCGAGGCCGAGCAGACCCTCTCGATGTTTCTGCGTCGCGATTCGCACACGCTCGGAGCAGCCGCGTTCAAGGCGGGGAACCTCACGCCCGAATGGCCGCACCACGGGCTCTGAGGCCACAGCGCGCCGCCGGTCGGTTGTAGAACAGGCCCCCGGGGTATTCCACCTTCACTCGGAAAGGAGCTGTGATGGTCCTCACCGCCATCGCGGGTGGAAGCTGGATTTTCCTCGTCATCATCGTGGTCCTGGTCTTCGTGATCGCGTTCAGCTACTACACGTTCCGCGGCAGTGGCGTCAACCCTCATCCCCACGACGGACGCGACGAAGCGCCCGGCGCTCGCGCACCGAGCGACCCGGGGCCGGGCCGGGTTCCTGAGGACCCGTCGCTTCTCGGCGGGGAAGGCTCGATCTCGACGCACGGCACGAAGTAACGCCCCGAGTTGCCGGGGTCGGCTGCCGTTAGGGCTCGCGAAGTTTGATGCGGACCATGAGGGCGACGGCACCCAGAGCGGCAGCGGCGGCCTGCGCGAGCGAGAGCTCCTCGCTCTTCCAGTAGGGGTTGCCACGCTCGATCATCACCGCGATCTCATCTGAGGTCATCCCCACCCCGACGCCGAACGGGATGCTGAGCAAGACCCCGCGTCCGTCCTCGTGGGTGAAGATTGCGCTCGCTCCCGAGAGGAACGCCAGGGCGACTCCCGGCACGAAATGATGGACCCGCGTCTCGTTGCGCGCGGGCACGTTGCGGGCCCGGCGGGCCCAGCTGCGCAGGACGGGCGCCGGCCGGCGTCGCTCCCGTACATAGTTGATTGCGCGTGCGCACGTGACCGAGAGAGCAAACGAGCCGAGCATCCCAAGCGAGGCGCGTTCTCGGGACGAGGCAGCACCCCAGGTGCGGCTGGCCGGCATCTCGACAGTATCTCGCCGAGGAGGGAAGAGTTCGTCCTGATGAGCGCGGCTCGCAGTGACCAGTCTACGAATCCGACTGGAAGACCGACCCGCCCGGTGCCCACCCTACTGCTCGTCGTTGCGGTGGTGCTGGGGGACTCGGGGGTCGTCACGCTGGCGTTACCCGAAATCCTCCGGGAGTTCGGAGCGGGGGTGGGGCCGGTTGCCTGGGTCCTGATTGCCTTCAACCTGGTGCTGGCACTGGCCGCGCTGCCCGCGGCCCGTCTATGCGCCCAAGCCGACCCGGCTACCGCTACCGCCGCCGCCCTGGGTGGGTTCGCGCTGGCCACGACAGTGTGCGCGGCGGCGCCGGCGCTGGCCGTGTTGATCGCCGCACGTGCGGTTCAGGCGGCCGCCGGCGCGATCGTGATCGTCGGGGGCCTTGCGCTTCTGAATGGAGCGTCTGCAAGTGAGGACAGAGGTTCGCGGCGGTGGGCGGCGGCCGGCGTGGCGGGCGCGGCGCTCGGTCCGGTCACGGGAGGGTTCCTCACGTGGGCGTTCTCATGGCGAGCGATCTTCGTGGTCCAGATTCCGGTCGTGCTCCTGGCCCTGCCAGTAGCGATCGGGATGCGACATGAGCTGACGCGACGCCCCAGGGACGTGGGCCCATCCCCGGACCGGCCGCACGTGCCGGCAATGCTTGCGCTAGGCCTGCTCTCGGCGGCGCTCACGGCGGCGCTCTTCCTGTTGGTGCTCTTGCTCGTGGATGGCTGGAGCAACTCGCCGGCGGTGGCAGCGGTGACGGTCACGGCGGTGCCGGCGGCGGCTCTGGCGGCTGGGCCCGTGCTGCGCCGCCTCCGCGCCGGACCGCGATCGGAGGCGGTGGCCGGGTGCGTGCTGATCGCCGGTGGGCTCGCTGGATTGGCGCTCCTGCCGAGCGCGAAGCTCGCCTGGACCCTCGCGCCACAGGTGCTCGTCGGACTCGGGCTGGGGCTCTCGCTGGAGTCCCTGACGTCCGTCGCGCTGCGTGATCGCCTCCCGCGCGTGCTCCACGGGGGGTGGACGATCGCGGCGCGGCACGCGGGGGTCGTGGTGGGGCTCGCGATCCTCACGCCGATCTTCATTGCCGACCTGCAACATGCCCAGACGCCGGCCAAAGAGGCGGTGGCCAGGTTGGTGCTCGACGCGCCTCTGCCGGCTTCCACAAAACTCGATCTGGCGGAGCGGCTGGGGCGACGCCTGGTCGCCGAGCGCGGGCGCGTTCCCGATCTGAGACCGGCCTTTCAGACACTTCGGGTGCCACCCGCGCAGGTCGTGAACACGCAGGCTCTTGAGCTCGCCCTGGAAGACCAGCTCAAACGCGCCGCGACGCGCGCCTTCCGCACGGCGTTCCTCGTCGCGGCTGCGCTCGCGCTGCTGGCGCTGGGGCCGGCCCTGGCCCTCACCGACCGGGATCGCCCATGAGACGCCTGGCGCTGCCGCTCATCGCCCTGGCGCTGGTCGCCGCTGTCCTCGGCGGTCAAATCGCTGCGGGCGGTGGCGATTACGTGCCGCTCTCGCCGGCTAATCCGTGCCCACGCCGTCCAATTCCGCCCGTCCCACCCCAGCTTGAACCGCTCGCGGCAGAGATCGTTCTGCTCGGCCTCAACAACGCCGCGTGCCGGCTCGGAATCTCCCGCGAGCGCCTCGTCCTGGCCCTCGCGACCGCCCACGGGCTTGACCGCCGCACGTCTGGGGCGGTCAAGACTGGCCTGCTTGATGCGGTACAGCGCCTGGACCGGTCCGGTCGCCTCCCCGCGGTATCCCAACTTCTTCCAGGCGCCCTCGCCCAGGCCGGCGTGCCCGGGATAGTCAGGGCGATCATCGAGGCGATCCCGGGCTCGGTCGTCGACAACGCTCTCCCCACCGCGCCACTCCTCCGGCGGACCATCGACGAGCTTAATCTCGCACAGCTTCTGCATGAGCTGAACGATCCGAGCCAGCTCAACGCGGCGGTCCAATCAGCGATCCTCCACGCCGCCCTCGGTCAGATCGTCGACCGTCTGCGGCCGTAGGGCGAGGTTGACATCTAGTGTTATCGCGCTAATATTGCGCTGATATCACAAGGAGGATGTCATGCCACACACCGAGGGCCATCCCTTCCTCAGGCCACGTCGGCTGAACAGCTACGCGGCGTACAGCGTCGGTTGCTCCATAGCTTGGACGGTCGTCTGGGCGCTCGTCCTCGCGTTCGACCCGAAGAACACGGCTGACCACGTGTTGTGGGTCTTCCTCGGATGGCTGATTGGCTGGACGTCGGCGACGATCGCTCGACTGGTTTATCCGCCCCCCAAGAAGCGCTCCTCGGCCGGCCCGAAGTCGTTCTTCCAAGGCTTCCGGGAAACGTGATCCCGGCCGAGCAGACCCCCGGCGCCCGGGCGGGAAGCCCGACGTTCTCCCCGCGCCGGCCGCACGAGCAGCTAGGGGCGAAGGCGTTTGCCTGCCCGCCCGTGTTGGCTGTGGCCATTCTTGTCCTCGGCCTGGCCGCGTTGTTGATCGGCTACCGAGCCCCGGCTGGGGCGCTCGCGCAACTGGCCGACCCGGCCCTGGTCGAGCTCGACGCCGAGCGTCTGTACAGCTGAGCCAGCCGAGATGGGCGAAAGCAAGCGCTTCCTGCTGCGACTGAATCCTCGTCTCTTCGAGGCGCTCCGCCGCTGGGCCGACGATGATCTTCGCAGCATCAACGCGCAGATCGAGTACCTGCTTACCGACCAAGCCCGCCGCGCAGGACGTCTGCCGCACAAGCGCAGCGACCCCAAGCCTCCAGATCCGCCGGAAGAAGACGAACGGGTCACTGTCGGCCGCGAACGCACTCCAGCGTCAGTTGGCCGCGCGGACTGACGCGTTGCTGCCGTGCGTAAGCGACGGCCGAGCTTGAAAGACTCGTTCTGCCGATGCTCACGCTCCGGATCGCTGCAGCAGATGACGCGATGGACGTCGCGCGGGTCCACGTGCGGTCCTGGCAGCGCGGCTACCGCGGCCTGCTCCCGGATAAATACCTCGATGGGCTGCGTGGAGAAGACCGAGCGTCGCACTACACGTTCGTGCGCTCGCTGGCCGATGGACCGGTGACCATCATCGCTTCGGAGGGCAGAGAGGTGAAGGGTTTCGCAGCGGTCGGAGCGGCCGGCGATGAAGTCGATCGGGGGGTGGGCGAGCTGCTGGCCCTATACGTCGACCCGGACCACTGGAGCAGAGGTATCGGTCAGGCGTTGATCACGGACGCTCGTGACCGGCTCGTCCAATTTGGATTTCGGCAGGCACAGCTGTGGGTTCTGGCGGGAAACGACCGAGCCGACCGCTTCTATCAAGCCGACGGATGGGCGCCTGACGGCAGCCGGCGCCAGGACGAGGTTTGGGGTATCACCGTGGATGAGGTGTGTTATCGCCGCGCCCTCGACTCAGACAAGTCCGGCCGCTGAACTACTCGGGCGACGTGCAGCGCGCGAGCGTGCTCGGCGCGGACGGACGAGTTCAGCGTAATCGTTGCACCCGGTACAGCTGTGCCTCGTATTGCACCGCGTACAAGCAAAGCGCCGGAAGACCGCAGCCAGCGGCGACCACACCGGGAGTCGCGGCCAGAGAAACCGCTCGCAGCACCGAGGGCGGCCGCCCGGTCGTGCGTTGAGGACTGGACAATCGCCCTCTTGTTCCGGGCATGGCGGCGAGAGTACTCCGACTTCGACGAAGCCTGCTGGCCATCTGGCACGCCAGGCCTGGCGGGAAGTCACCGACTTCGGACGCACACGCTAGATTCCGTTTAGTGGGCCGTCTCGCCCGAGGGCTGCTGGGGGTGGTCGCTGGCCTATCCGCAACGCTGCTCGCCCCTTCGCTTGGCGCGGCCCGGTTCATGGACTGGGGCACCTATGGTCTGAACAATCAGCGCACTGGATTCGATCCAGCTGCGGGCGGGCTCAGTCCATCGACGGTGAAGTCGATCCGTCTTATCTGGTCCACGCGGCTGGGTGCGCCCATCATCACCCAGCCGCTCGTGGCGAGCGGTGTGGCCCTGCGGCATCCGCAGGGGAGGGTGGATCTGCTCTTCGCAGCGACCGAGCGCGGCCGGATCGTCGCGATTGACGCCCACACAGGACGTGTGACGTGGAGCCGCCAACTCGGATACCAGCACGTCTCCTTTTGCGGCGATCTCCCCAACCATGATTTCGGTATCTCGGGCACGCCCGTCATCGACCGCGCCCGGCGGAGCATCTACACGATGGGTGGTGACGGCAGGCTCTACGAGCTGGACCTTGCCACCGGCAGGATCAAGTGGCGCTGGACCATGACGAGGGACCCGTCCCACGTGGACGATTACGGCGCGCTGACCCTGGCGAACGGAATCCTCTATGTCCCGTTCGCCGGCAACTGCGACACGGATCCCTATCACGGGTTCGTGGCAGCGATCCGGGTCCGGGATGGCAACCGTGTCGGCACCTGGTTCCCATCCGGAGCGGCCTACGGGGGCGGGGTGTGGGGCTTCGGGGGAGTGTCCACAGCACCGGGAGGCGGCTCGATTTTCGCCGCTGTCGGCAACTCGAACGGCCCCGATGAGCACGCCCACTACGGCGAGCACGTGGTCCAGCTGACACCAACCCTCCGCGTCGTCAGTTCCAACTATCCGGGCGGCCTGTCATCCAACGATGCCGACTTCGGTGCTACTCCTCTCCTGTTCCAGCGGCCCGGTTGCCCACCGCAGCTCGCGGTCGGAAACAAGCTCGGGGCGTTCTTCCTGTACGACCGCGATCGGATCTCGAGTGGGCCGGTGCAGCGCATCGAGCTTGGCGGCTCAGACTACGGCCAGCGGGCGCTCCTTGGCGTTGCGGCCTACTGGCCGAGAACAGCGACGGTCTTTGTCAGCAACCCTCTCGACCAAGGTCAGTACCGCCACGGCGTAGTGGCCTTCCACGTAACCGGGAGCTGTCAGCTGTCGTTCGAGTGGTCGGCGACACACGGGCCGGAGGGCGACGACTCGACCCCGACTGTGGCTGGCGGCGTCGTCTTCTTCGGGAATGGCTATGGCCACCGAGCGATCGCCCTCGATGCGCGCACAGGCCGGTTTCTTTGGAGCTCGGGGGCCGCCATCAGGACATCGGTGTTCGCGGCTCCAACGGTCGTCAACGGCGACATCTACGTGTCGTCAATCGGAGGTTCCGTGTCGGCATTCGGGCCCGCGCCATGAACCGTTTTCCCGCCGTCCACCCCTCCCACGCCCCCGGCAGGATTCGAACCTGCGACCATCGGATTAGAAGTCCGGCGCTCTGTCCACTGAGCTACGGGGGCTCGCGGAGGACTGTAGTTGGCGCTTCGCGGGTAGGCCTGCGCGGTGAGCGCGATTGGCCAGCGGACGGCCGGGCCGGGTAAGCGCTCGCGAGCTAAGCGCAAGGCGCGCTCGGCTGAACAGTCACGGTCATTTGAGTTGCTCGTCCGCGCCGGCTTTGGGGCGCGAGGTATCACGTATGCGGTGGTGGGCGCTTTGGCTCTTGCCCTCGCGCTGGGAGCGGGCACGCTGGGCGCATCGGCCAGCCAGCAGGGCGCCCTTGCTTTGATCGCCCGTGACTGGGTGGGAGAGCTGGCCCTGATTGTGATCGCGGCGGGCCTTCTGGGCTATGCGCTCTGGAAGCTCATTCAGGGAATCTTCGGGCGCGGCCCGGAGGGCGGCGGTGGCACCGATCTCATTGATCGGGCGGGCAACATCGGCGGTGGGATCGCCTATCTCCTCTTCTTCGCGATCGCAATACGCACATTGACGGGCAGCGGCGGGAGCTCGTCCGGCAACCCGGGTCATACCGCGGCCGGGATCCTGGGCTGGCCTGGAGGACCCGAACTTGTCGCCGTTGGCGGCTTGGCCCTTGTCGGCATCAGCGCCTACCAGATCTACGACGCGGTCACTGGGCACTTCGCCCACGAGGCCAAGACGGAGGACATGAACCAGCACGAGCAGCGGCTGTTTCAGGTGATGGGGCGGATGGGGCTAACCGCCCGGGCGCTCGTTTTCGTGCTGATCGGCTACTTCCTGATTCGCACGGCCCTCGAGTTCAACCCCAAGGCGGCGGTGGGGGTGGACGGCGCGCTTTCCCGCCTTCATCACCAGCCGATGGGGCCGTGGCTGGTTGGCCTGGTGGCGGTCGGACTCCTGGTCTTCGCCGCGTTCTCGTTCTTCGAGGGCCGCTACCGGCGGCTGTAGGTCCGCCAAGGCGCTGGCTCCCGCCGGCGCGGCTGGTCGTCTCGAGTCGGGGCGCCCGGATTCGAACCGGGGATCTCGGCCTCCCAAAGGCCGCGCGATAACCAGGCTTCGCTACGCCCCGAGACGTTGGGCCGAGTGTAGATCCCAGTCTCTATCTCATGCGCTCAGTCCACGCCCGCGGCCGACTCGGGTCTAGGTGGGCTGCTGTAGCCTCCGCCGCCGCTATGGCCAACGTGGAGCCCCTGAAAGCGCTGCACTACAACCTCGAGAAAATCGGGGGTCTGCAGGACGTCATCGCTCCGCCCTACGACGTGATCGGCCCGGAGATGCGCGCCCGGCTGGCCGCCGCCTCGCCCTACAACGTGGTGCGCATCGACCTGCCCGAGGGTGAGGATCCGTACGAAACCGCGGGGCGAACCCTGGCCGAATGGCGCGAGGAAGAGGTGATCGTGCAGGACGGCAGACCGGCGGTCTGGCGCCTGGAGCAGGACTACACCGGACCGGACGGACAGACCCGGACACGCACGGGCTTCTTCGCGCGCGTGCGTGTAGAGGGGTACGGGCCCGGCCGCATACGTCCCCACGAGCGCACGCACCCGGGTCCGAAGGAGGACCGCCTGCGGCTCACCCGGGCGACGCGGTGCAACCTCTCCCCCATCTTCTCTCTGTTCTCAGACGAGCCAGGTGCCGCCGCCCAAGCGCTGGAGGACCTGCGGGAGAATGAGCCCTGGGCGCAGGCCACCGACGAGGACGGCACCGTCAACCGACTGTGGCGGACGGATGATCCGGGGGTCGTCGAGGCCGTCCGCGCCGCGACGGCGGACTCTGAGCTCCTGATCGCCGACGGGCATCACCGCTATGAGACAGCCCGCGTGTACGCCGAGGAGATCGGCGGGGATGGCCCGCAGCGCTACGTCCTGATGTGCCTGGTGGCACTGGAGGACCGCGGTCTCACCGTATTCCCGACCCACCGGCTGCTCAAGAATCTGCGCCCCGACCAGCACGAGACCCTGGCCGACGCGCTCAGGGCGAGCTTCGAGATCGAGGAGCTCAACAGCACATCCGAGCTCGCCCCCCAGGCCAGCGACAAAGTCAACCTGGGCTATATCGACGCGCACTTCCGCCGCCCCTACCGGCTCACGCTCAAGGACCAGACGATCGCCGACCAGGCTCTGGCCGGGCATTCCGAGGCCTACCGCCGGCTGGACACCGCGGTGCTCGAAGCCGTGCTCCTCAAGGGCGCCCTGGGTATGAGCGACGAGGACATCGACCACCTGGAGCAGCTCGGCTACGAGCGTAGCGCTGACCGAGCCATCGAGCTGGTGGAGAGCGGGGAATACGATGCGGCCTTCCTAATGGCCCCCATCCCGATCGAGCACGTCCAAGCCGTGGCCGCGGCGGGCGAGACCATGCCCCCGAAGTCCACCTACTTCTATCCCAAGGTCCCGACCGGACTGGTCTTCAATCTGCTCGAGGAGCCCGAGCAATGAGGGCCGTGGCCCGCCGCCAGGGCGACTACACCCACGAGATCGAGATGCGTCAGCACCGGGTGGTGGCCGATGAGCCCGCCGATGTGGGAGGCCAGGACAAGGGCCCCTCGCCTCAGGAGCTGCTCGCCGCCAGCCTGGCCTCCTGCACCGCGATCACGATGGAGATGTACGCCGCCCGCAAGGGCTGGGACGTCGAGGGGCTTGAGGTGGAGTGCGGCTACTCCCAGGCCGAGCCGGGTGGCCCTACGCGCTTTGAGCTCGTCCTGCGCGTCCCCGAGTCACTGGACGAAGAGCAACGCGCGCGCCTGCGGACGATCGCAGGCAAGTGCCCGGTCCACCGCACGCTGGCGGGCGGCACCGCCTTCGAGGACCGGATCGAGATCGTGGCTCAGTCCTCGACCTGAATCCCCGCCTGGCGCAACTCCTCGAGCGTCCGCTCGCGGTCGCCGGCCTGGGCTTCGATGGCTCGCGTCGCGCCGAGATGCACGACCACGTCGAGGCCGGCCCGCCGGGCGTCCAGGGCGGTCGATTTCACGCAGTAATCGAGCGCCAGGCCTGCCACATGGACGCGGTCGACCTCGTGCTCCCGAAGCAGGCGCTCGAGCTGCGTGTCCTCGAACCCCGAGTAGCCCTCGCGGTTGGGGTCGCGGCCCTTGTCGACGATCGCGTCGATGCGCTCAGACTCCAGCCCCGGGTGAAGCTCAGCCCCCGCGGTGTCGCGCACGCAGTGCTCGGGCCAGAGGCCGCCCTGGGAGGCAAACGACGCGTGGTCCGGTGGATGCCAATCCCGTGTGGCCACCACGTACGGAAACCGCTCCATCAGCCGGTTGATTGGGGCCACCACCGCATCCCCCTCGGGGACGGCGAGCGCCCCGCCCGGACAGAAGTCGTTCTGGACGTCAACCACGATCAGGCCGTCCATGGGCGGCCAAATATAGTCAGGCGATGCAGGCCGACCCGGGCACGCTGAGCCAGGACATCCAGGCGGTTCTGCTGTCCGCTGAGGCCGCGATGAACCTGCGCGTGCGGGGCGGGACCAAAGCCGGGGTACTGGTTCCGCTCTACGTGGAGGACGGCGCACTGCACGCTGTTTTCACCAAGCGCCGGGACGACCTGCGCCGGCATCCCGGCGAGATCTCCTTCCCCGGCGGGCGCCCCGAGGCGGAGGACCCCGATCTCCTCCACACCGCGCTGCGCGAGGCCGAGGAGGAGATCGGCTTGTCACCAGACGCGGTCGAGATCCTGGGAGCGCTGCAGCCCACCCCTACGATCGCCACCGGCTACGCCGTGTATCCGTTCGTCGGCCTTCTCGAGCCCGGCCTGGAGTGGACGCTCAGCCCGCGGGAGGTGGCCCAGGTCCTCGAGTTCCCGCTCGCAGCGCTGCTCGATGGCTACGGACGCCGCCGACTGGTCCGCCGGGGCGTCCCGATCAGGACTGACACCTATCTGGTTCAGGAAGACCTGATCTGGGGCGCCACGGCACGAATCCTGTCCGACCTGCTGGATCGGATCGAGCCGCTCCTTTAAGCGAGCACTGCCTCGACCGCGCCCAGGGCGACGCGCAGCCAGTCCTCGGGCCGGGCCGGGTCGGCCTCGAGCAGGGCGGTCCGAGTGCGTGTGCGCTCGCCGAAGGCCTGCACGCTCTCCGCGCCCGTCCGCAGAGCTTCAAGATCCACAGGTCCCCGAGCCTCGTATACCACGGCGTGCACGGGGCTGTCGGTCACCCGGGTGAGCAGCATGTCCAGGCGAGGACCGTGCAGGGCAGCCACCTGTTCAGCGGTGCCCTGGGCGCTCCCGAGCAGAAGGACCACGACGCTCACGTTCTCCAGCGCCCCGAGCAGCGTGCCGACGCGGTCGGGATCCGCCGCCACGCACTGGGCACCGGCGGCCTCGATGTCGGCACATCGTCCCGGGTCGCGGGTCGTGCCGCGGACGGCGTGACCCCGCTCCACCAGGGCGCGGGCCAGCATCTGCCCGCGGCAGCCGCATCCCACGATCAAGCACCGCGCCACCGCGCCGCGCCGAAGGTCAGCTCTCGGGCGAGCCGCCGAACTCCCGCTGTACTTCCTCGCGGGTCCGGGGCGGCTGGCCGCGGGCCCGGCGGCGGGCGTTGGTGGCCTCGAGCAGCTGATCGAGCTCGCGGTCAGCCAGGTAGACCTCCCGGCGACGAGCCTGGTCACGAATGTCCGCGGCCACCCGAAGCTCGAGCTCTCCTGCCGTGACCTCGGGCTCGCCCCGTGACCGCCGCCGGGCGTTGTGGGCGGCGATCATCTGGTCCAGATCCTCCGCCTCAAGCTCTTCGCGGTGCTCGGTGATCTCGCGGGCGGAACGCATTCCGATCTCGTTCAGGCCCGAGCCGGGGTAGAAGCGGCCAACCAGCCACAGGCTGATGACAATCACCGCCACGACGCCGACCCAGATCAGGGCGAGCGGGTCCACCGCGGCGAGTCTACCCCTACGCAGACACGGCGAACAGGCGCCAGCGCCCCGGAACGCCGCGGAGCTCGCGCTCGCCCCGGTCCTCGAACTCCAGACCTGAGCCCACCACGAGATCCTTAACCGTGCCGGAGACCACCACCTCGCCGGGCTCAGCGCAGGCCAGGATGCGGGCTCCGATGTGGACGGCGATTCCGCCCACGTCCTGGCCCATCTCCTCCACCTCGCCGGTGTGCAGCCCACTCCGCACCTCGAGACCGAACTGGGCGCGGGCCAGCTCCCGTGTGGCCACCGCAGCCCGGATCGCCCGGGCAGGACCGTCGAAAGTGGCCAGGAACCCGTCGCCCATCGTCTTCACCGGTCGGCCCCGGAAGCGGCGGAGCTCGGCCATGGTGGCGTCACCCAGCGACTCGATCAGCTCGCGCCAGCGGCGGTCACCCAGATCGGCGGCCCGGCTGGTGGAGTCCACGATGTCGGAGAACATCACGGTGGCCAGGACGCGCTCGGTCTCCGGCGGCTTCCGGGTCCCGGTGAGGAACTCCTCCACCTCGTCCAGGAGCCGGTCGTCGTCGGCCCCGAAGGTGATCGCCTCCGAGCCTGGAAGCTCCACAAAACGAGCATCCGGGATGTGCTCGGCCAGGTACCGAGAATGGCGAATGTCGATGAACCCGTCATGCGCTCGGTGCAGGACAAGCGTGGGCGCCTGGATGGTGGGCAGCACGGCCCGGACATCGACGTCCCCGTTCATCATCATCAGCTTGGACGCCGTGGCAGGGCTCGCCGCCGCCCGCTCGAGCCGGGCAAACCAATCCCGCAGGCGAGGGATCCGCGCGGCCGAGGGGGCAAGGGCGAGGATGCGCGACCCGTCGCCCCAGTCGTATCTGGCCAGAGCCTCGTGGCGCTCCCCGGCTGTCACGGCCCACTCGTAGTCCGGCGCCCAGGACATCCGCGGCATCGCCTCGTAGAGGACGAGCGCGCGGGTGCGCTCGGGATGGGTGGCGGCGAAGAGAGCGGCCATGGCCCCGCCCTCGAGCTGGGCGTAAACGGCCGCCTGCTGTGAGCCGGCGACGTCCATCACTGCCACCACGTCGTCCATCTGCTCCTCCAACGACGGCGCGCGGTCCACGGGATCGGAAAGCCCCGTGCCGCGACGGTCGAACAGGATCAGGCGAGCGAAGGAGGCCAGCCGGGTGAAGTACCGGGCGATGGTCGGCTCGGTCCAGTAGTGGTCGATGTTGGAGATCCATCCTGGCACCCACACCAGATCGATCGGCGCATCCCCCACGACCTGATAGGCGATGTGCACCTCCCCGCTGCGGGCGTACCTCGTCTCGGGGCCCATGAATCGTGAGGCTACTGCCCTGCGGTAGCGTGCCGCCCATGGACTTCGAACTCAATGACGAGCAACGCCTGGTCCGGGAGACCGCCCGGGCGTTCACTGATAAGGAGATCGTGGAGCGGGCGCGCGAAAACGATCGCAACGAGCATTTCGACCTCGAGCTGGTGCGCAAGATCGCGGATCAGGGCTACCTCGGGGCGATCGTGCCCCGTGAGTACGGGGGCGCCGGGCTTGACTATCTGACCTACGGGCTGATCGTGGAGGAGGTGGGTCGCGGCTGCTCGGCCATGCGCACGGTCGTCTCGGTCCAGACCTCGCTGGTCTGCTCGGCCATCCTGCGCTGGGGCACCGAGGAGCAGAAGCAGCATTACCTGCCCAAGCTCTGCTCGGGCGAATGGCTCGGCTGCTTCGGGCTCACCGAGCCGGACACCGGCTCGGACGCGGCCAACCAGAAGACGCGCGCCAAGAAGACCGACGGCGGCTGGGTCATCAACGGGGCGAAGATGTTCATTTCGATGGCCGACTACGCCAAGGTCGCGCTCATCTTCGCCCAGACCGACCCGGCAAAGGCCCATCGGGGCGTGGCCTGCTTCCTGGTCGACACCGACCAGCCCGGCTTTCAGCCCCAGCCCATCCACCACAAGCTGGGGTTGCGCGGGTCGGACACCGCGGCCATTTCCCTGGACGATGTCGAGGCACGCGACGACGCCATGCTCGGCCAGGTCGGGGACGGCTTCAAGGTGGCCATGAGCTCGCTTGACTCCGGCCGGTTCAGCGTGGCCTCGGGCTGTGTCGGGATCTGCCAGGGCTCACTCGATGCCTCGGTCCGGTACTCGAAGGACCGGGTGCAGTTCGGCCGGCCCATCGCCAGCTTCCAGCTCGTGCAGGAGATGCTGACCGACATCGCACTGCACACCGAGGCGGCGCGGATGCTGGTCTGGCGCGCCGGGTGGCTGAAGGACCAGGGCAAGCCGAACACGACCGAGACCTCGATGGCCAAGCTGTACGCCACTGAGGCCGCTGTGCACTGCGCCAATCAGGCCATCCAGGTTCACGGTGGGTCGGGCTACGTTGACGACTACCCGGTGGAGCGCTACCTCCGGGACGTGCGCGTGACCACCCTGTACGAGGGGACCTCGCAGATCCAGAAGCTGATCATCGGGCGTGCCCTGACCGGGATCAACGCGCTCGTGCCCACGTGAGCGTGGCTGAGCGCCCCGACACGATCGGCGTGGTGGGCGCCGGGACGATGGGCTCGGGCATCGCCCAGCTGGCCTGTCAATCGGGGGCGAGGACGCTCCTCCACGACCCCTTCCCCGAGGCGCTTGAGCGCGGCGTGGGCCAGATCAAGCGGCATCTGGAGCGTGGTGTGGAGCGCGGCCGCTGGTCGGGCGAGGAGGCCGCGGCGGCATCCGGGCGGCTGGAGGCGGCTGCGAGGCTCGAGGACCTGGCGCCGTGTGAACTGGTGATCGAAGCGGCGCCCGAGCGCCTCGAGGTCAAGCAAAAGCTGTTCGCCGCGCTCTCAGACGGGATCGTGGCGGAAGACTGCGTGCTGGCCACCAACACCTCCTCCCTGCTCGTCACGGCCGTGGCCAGCGCAAGCACCCGGCCCGAGCGGGTGGTGGGCATGCACTTCTTCAATCCGGCCCCGCTGATGCGCCTGCTGGAGGTGGTGGCTGGCGTGCGCTCCTCGGGCGAGGCGCTGGCCCTGGCCCGCGCGGCGGGCGAGGCAATGGGCAAGGTGGTGATTGACGCCGTCGACGGGCCGGGCTTCCTAGTCAATCGGTGCAACCGCCCGTTCGGCCTGGAGGGCCAGCGCGTTCTGGCCGAGCGCCTGGCCCCGATCGAGGAGATCGATCGCATCTGCCGTCTCGGGGGAGGCTTCCGCATGGGCCCGTTCGAGCTCTCAGACCTGGTGGGGGTGGACGTGGGCCTGGACGTGGCTCGCTCCTTTTACGAGCAGAGCTTCGGGGAGCCCCGCTGGCGGCCCTCGCCGATCGTGGTCAAGATGGTGGCGGCCGGGGCCACGGGCCGGAAGGCCGGCCTGGGTTACTACGACTACGCGCGCGACCCCTACCGCTCCCCGGACCCCGAGCCGCGCACGGCTGGAGGAGGCAACGGGCTACTCGTCATCGCCGGCGAGGCGCCGATTGCCCTGGAGCTGGCGCAGGCGGCGCGCGAGGCCGGCTGGCAGGTCCAGGCACCTGGCGAGTCCGACGACGTTCCCTTCCTGACCATCGATTGCGCGGCCGGGGAAGAGCTCGAGGTCCCGCTCCAGGGCGGCCCCAGCATGATCCTGTGCGCCGCCGGCTCGCTGACCACGCTGGATCCGGGGGGCAACGCGATCGGATTTCACGTGCTGCCGCCCCTGGGGGAGTCTGGCCTCGTCGAGCTGACCCGAGGACCCGACTCGGCCGATTCCGCCGCGTCGGCCGCCGAGCGGCTCTTCACGACGCTGGGCAAGCACACCGCCTGGGTAGGCGACTCGCCCGGGCTCGTCCTGGGCCGGCTCGTCTGCGCGGTGGTCAACGAGTGCGCCTTTGCCCTGGGCGAGGGGGTGGGCAGCGCGGAGGACATCGACGCCGGGATGGTCTATGGCCTCAACTATCCGCGCGGTCCGCTGGCCTGGGCGGATGAGATCGGGCTGGATCACGTCTACGCCGTGGTGGAGGGGCTTCACGAGGAGCTTGGCGAGGAGCGCTACCGGGCCGCCCCGGAGCTGCGCCGCCGCGTGCTCTCGGGCAGGCTCGGCCGCCAGACGGGGGAAGGTTTCTTCACGTATGAGTAGGGACGAGACGACAGTGGAGAAAAAGTCTCGGTGTAGCCAGACAAATTCTTCTCTGTTGGATGTGGGCTCATGAGAGCCGTCACCTTTCAAGCTCCCGGCGAGGTCCGGGTGGAGGACAAGCCCGAGCCCCAGCTGGAGACCGCCGGCGACGCCGTTGTCCGGATCGAGGCCAGCGGCATCTGCGGCTCTGACCTGCACATCTACCACGGCCGGGTCAAGATCGAGCCGGGTTTCACGATCGGGCACGAGTTCGTGGGCACGGTGCTCGATGCGGGAGACGCCGTCACCCGGGTCAAGCCGGGTGACCGCGTGCTGGGCTGCTTCCACACCGCCTGCGGCACCTGCTACTTCTGCCTGCGCGGCGCCTACCAGGTGTGTGCGGCCAAGCGCACATTCGGACACGGAGCCACGCTGGGCTCACTTCAGGGGACCCAGGCCGAGCAGGCCCTGGTTCCCCACGCCGACCTCACGTTGCGGGCCGTGCCGGAAAACGTGCCGGACGACGTCGCCCTGTTCGCCGGTGATGTGATGGGCACCGGCTACCACGCCATCGCGGAGGGACACGTGGCACCCGGCGACAGCGTGGCCGTGCTGGGGCTGGGTCCTGTGGGCCTGTGCGCAGCGCAGGCGGCCCTGGCCGCCGGGGCCGGGCCTGTCCTGGCCGTGGACACCGTGCCCGACCGGCTCGAGATGGCGGCCAGCTTCGGCGCCACGCCCGTCCACCTGGCCGAGGACGATCCGCGCCAGCGAGCGAAGGAGCTCACCGGCGGGCGCGGATTCGACGTGGCGGTCGACGCGGTGGGTCATCCGGACGCCCTCGACCTGGCCATCCGCCTGGCCCGCAACGCGGGCACGGTGGTGGCCATCGGGGTTTACGCCGAGCGAGCCCCCGTCCACATGGGGCTGGTCTGGATCAAGGGTTTGACGGTGAAGGCCGGCCCGGCCAATGTGATCGGTCACGTCGACCGGATCCTGGGCATGCTGCAGGCAGGCACCCTGGACCCCCGTCCCCTGGTGAGCAGCCACATGCCGCTTGATGAGGCGGTGCAGGCCTACGGGATCTACGATCGCCGCGAAGCATTGAAGATCGTGCTCACCCCCTAGGAGGTCGTACATGTCCGTTGCTGAGCTGCCGGAAACCCTGTCCGAGCCCGTCCGCCAGTTCGTCTCCCAAAGCCACGGGCTGCTGATCGATGGCGAGCGCATGCCGGCAGCCGACGGACGGACATTCGAGACGGTCGATCCCGCCACCGAGCGGCCGATCGCGTCCGTGGCCCACGGCGGCGCGGAGGACGTCGCCCGGGCGGTGACGGCGGCACGCCGGGCGCTCGAGGAGGGGCCCTGGGCCAAGGCCTCAGCCGCGGATCGGGCCCGCCTCATCCACCGCCTGGCCGACCTGATTGAGGAGCAGGCGGCGGAGCTGGCCGAGCTCGAGTCGCTGGACAACGGCAAGCCGGTCAAGCTGGCCCGGATCATCGACGTCAGCCAGACCGTGGCCTGGTTCCGACACTTCGCCGGCTGGGTGGAGCGCGTGCGCGGCGAGGTGATTCCCGTCCGCCAGCCCGGGATGCACTGCTACACGCGCAAGGAGCCCGTCGGCGTGTGCGCCCAGATCATCCCGTGGAACTTCCCCATGATGATGGCGGCCTGGAAGCTGGCTCCCGCGCTGGCCGCGGGGTGCACGGTGGTCCTCAAACCAGCCGAGCAGACTCCGCTGAGCGCGCTGCGGCTGGGGGAGCTGGCCCTGGAGGCCGAGATCCCGCCGGGCGTGATCAATATCCTCAGCGGCGAGGGGGACACCGGCGCCGCGCTGGTGGAAGCACCCGGCGTGGACAAGGTGGCCTTCACCGGCTCGACCGAGGTGGGCCGGGAGATCGGCGCCAAGGCGGGACGCGCGCTCAAGCGCTGCACGCTGGAGCTGGGCGGGAAGTCGGCCAACATCATCCTGCCCGATGCCGACCTGGAGGCGGCCGTGGCCGGCTCGTTCATGGGCATCTACTTCAACTCCGGCCAGGCCTGCAACGCCGGAAGCCGACTGTTCGTGCCCGCCGGGCAGTTCGACGACGTGGTGGGAGCCCTGGCCGAGCGGGCCAAGGCGACCCGGCTCGGCCCGGGACTCGATCCCCAGACCCAGCTCGGGCCGGTGGTCTCGGCCGAGCAGCGCGAGCGGGTCCTGTCCTACATCGAGTCGGGACGCAGCGAGGGAGCGGAGCTGGTGGCGGGGGGAAAGGGGGGGTCGGATGGCCCTGGGTACTTCGTCTCGCCCACCCTGTTCACCGCCACGAGCGACGAGCTTCGGATCGCGCGCGAGGAGATCTTCGGTCCAGTCCTTGTGGCCCTGCCCTACGAGACGCTCGAGGAGGTGGCCGACCGGGCCAACGACACCGATTATGGGCTGGCGGCGGGCGTGTGGACGCGCGATGTGGGCAACGCCCACCGCCTGGCCGGACTGCTCAAGGCCGGCTCGGTGTACGTCAACTGCTGGGGCGAGGTCGATCCAGGCGCGCCGTTTGGCGGGTACAAGGCCTCCGGAATCGGCCGTGAGCACGGTCGCGAGGGCCTGGAGGCGTACCTGGAGACCAAGACGGTCTGGGCGAACGCTCGGTAGCGCGAGGTTGGCGGGCGACCCGCCCAGCGCTCAGGCGGGGGAGGATCGGCCGGGCTGCGGACGAATAGCTGAGAGCGGCCAGGTCCGCTGGTCGCGGCGTCTATTCGCTCCGAGAACTGATTCATGGGTGGGACAGCGACGGCTGGGCGGGCGGCACGCTGCCTGCGTTGGGGGGCAATCTGCCTCCTGGCCGCGGGCCTGGGCACGTCGGCCGCCGGCGCCCGCACGCTCAACGACGCGCCTCGCATCAGCCCGGCCAAGGCTGTCGTACGCCCCCAGCGCTCGGCCTTGTGCCCCAACGCCGACGCACCAGCCACCTCAGCCTCGGTCAGCGAGATGTCCGCGGCGGTGGATTGCCTGATCAACCAGCAGCGGCTGCGGTTCGGGCTCGCTCCGATGGAGGTCTCCGCCGCCCTGAACCACTCGGCCCAGAGGTGGACCGACCGGATGGTGGCCACGGGCCGGTTCACCCACGGCGGCCAGACCGCCTTCGGTCAGCGGCTCCTGGCTGCCGGCTTCAACTGGGGCCAGGCGGGCGAGAACATCGCCACCGGGTTCCTCACCCCTCGCGACGCCGTGGCGGGATGGATGGCCAGCCCAGACCACTGCCGGAACATCCTGGACCCGAGCTTTCGCGAGATGGGCACGGGTGAGAGCCCCGCCCCGGTGGGCAGCTTTGCCACTGGCGCGGCCACGTGGACCCAGGACATGGGCCTGCTGATGGGCCAGACCGCGCTCTCGCACAACCAGCGGCCGCAGAAGGGCTGCCCGTACACCGTCGCCTCCTCGCCCCGCTAGGGCGCGGGCCCGCACCACCGCAACTTCACAAAGCTCGCGCCGCCGCCTGAGCTGAGTAAGGCTCTAGCCGCTATACCGCCACGGCATCACTCAGCGCCGGGCCGAGCGCTCGTTTTGGTGAACTCCGGCGCCCGCTCCCGAGCCCCCGGACCCACCCGAACGTCCCCTAGACCTGCTCCACCCGTGCCTCGACGTCAAAAGGGGCAGGGGTATCGCGCAGATACCACTCGGCGTCCAGCGCGGCCTGGCACCCCGAGCCCGCGGCCGTGACGGCCTGACGATAGGTGTGGTCGACCAGGTCCCCGGCGGCGAACACGCCGGGCAGGTTGGTCAACGTCGACCGGCCCTGAGTCATGACGTAACCGGCCTCGTCGATGTCCACCTGGCCGTGGACCAGCTGTGACTGGGGCTCATGGCCGATGGCGATGAACGCGCCCGTGATGGGAAGCTCGGAGCTCGAGCCGTCAGAGGTGTTGCGCAGGCGGGCGATGCCCAGCGACCCTCCGTCGGCGGACACGAACTCGTCCACCACGTAGGGAGTCCACCACTCGATGTTGGGGATGGCCTGAGCTCGCTCGAGCATGATTTTGGAGGCGCGGAAGTCCTCGCGGCGGTGAACGATGGCCACCTTGGAGGCGAACTTCGACAGGAACATCGCCTCCTCCATGGCCGAGTCCCCGCCACCCACGATGATCGTCGGCGCGCCCTTGAAGAAGGCGGCGTCACAGGTGGCGCAGTAGCTCACGCCACGTCCGGCCAGCTCCACCTCGCCGGGAATGCCGAGCTTGCGGTGCTGGGCTCCCATGGCCAGGAT
This sequence comes from uncultured Solirubrobacterales bacterium, assembly GCA_963838865.1. Lineage (GTDB taxonomy): Bacteria > Actinomycetota > Thermoleophilia > Solirubrobacterales > Solirubrobacteraceae > Palsa-465. The sequence goes on from CAWISN010000001.1 coordinate 936,136, forward strand.
CACGGCCCGGGCGAGGTGCCGCTGATCGCCGGACCACACCTCGTGCAGCCCGTCCTCACGGCCCAGCTGGACCTCGGTGACGTCGTCGGTCTCCAAGCGGGCGCCAAACCGCGCGGCCTGCTCGCGAAAGCGCTGCATGAGGTCGGGCCCCATGATCCCCTCGGAGAAGCCCGGATAGTTCTCCACGTCGGTGGTCTGCTGGAGCAGCCCGCCCCAGGCAAAACCCTCGATGACCAGCGGCGACAGATTGGCCCGCGCGGTGTAGAGCGCGGCCGTATATCCGGCCGGGCCGCTGCCCACGATGATCACGTTCTCGACCTGATCGCCTCCGCCGGACGAAGGCCCATTGACAGACTCGATGCTCACTTCATTAAGTGTAGCTTCGGGCCGGGATGTCCGCGCCCACCGGCTCGGAGCCTCCTCCCACCGACTCGCGAGCACCGGACAGCCGCCACCGGCTCACGGTCCTGCGGAGCTGGAGGTAGGCCACCGCGCCGGGCAGGGTGGGGATCCAGAAGGCGAACGCCCGGTAGGCCAGCACGGCCACGATCGACAGCTCGACGTTGACCCCAAAGGCCGTGAAGGCCCCGATCATCCCGCCGTCCACCCCTCCGATCCCGCCCGGGAGCGGGAGGACGTTGCCCAGCATGCCCACGAAGTAGGACATCACGATCACCGCCTGAGGGGGCGCAGCGCCAAGGGCGTGAAAGCAGGCCCAGAGCACCGCGATGTCAAAGCCCCACCAGCCGATCGCGCCCAGGAGCAGCGGGTCGCGGTGGCGCAGAAGCCCGAGAGCGTCGCGCACGCCGGTCCGCAACGCGGTGGGAGCCGCGGCCACCCGGCGAGCAAGCCGCCCGAGCCGGCTGTCTGCGCTGCGCGACTGCCCGATCAGCGCCTCCAGGTTGCGTGGGAGCGCCATCAACGAGAGCGCCAGGAGGATCACCACCCCGCCGAAGATGGCCGGACCGACCGTGATGGCGAACGGGGCGGAGCCGCGGAAGAGGCCCAGATAGAGGCCCACGCCGCAGATCACCAGCGTGGCCATGTACACGCCGTAGAGCAGCACCATGAAGGCCACCATCCGGCTGGCCACCACCCGGCGCGGCATCCCGGACCGGCGCAGAGCCCAGGCGGTCAGGGCCAGCCCGCCCGCTCCGGCCGCCGCCAGCAGCCGGGTCGCCGCCACCCCGGCCATCGTGATCTGGTAGCTGACCCGCCAACCGATCCGCGAGGCCCCCCGGACAAACACGACGCGGAACAGCGCGACGTAGCTCAGAAAGGACAGGATCTCGAGCACGGCGGCCAGGCCGAACCACCACAGGTCACCCTGCTGGATCCGGTTCCAGGTCTGCCGCAGGCCCAGGAGCTTGGGGAGGACTACGTACAGAAACGCGATGCTGAGGACCACAAACAGCACCGCGCTGAGCACCTGCCGCGTCGTGTAGTGAACGCCGAGCAGCTCATGCCTCCGGTCCCCAGACCGCTCGCCTGCACTCCCACCCACACGAGCATCATCCTTGATGGCGTGCGAAAGATCCATACTCGGCGCCTATCCGGAGGCCCGGATTCTCAGGCCCTCCAGGAGCCGGGCCAGTTGCCGGGCGGCGGGGAGGGCGCGGGGCGCGGCGGCCTGCACGGTCTCCTCCAGGAGGACCCCGCCCAACAGGTCGACCACATAGTGCTCGCCGAGGTAGACCAGGGCCAGGCCCAGCGTGGCGGCGTAACACGAACCGACAGCACCCGCCACCGGCCCGACCTCGCGCAGGACACGGGCGGCCATGAGCGACGTGGCGAAATGAAGCGACGGCATAGCAGCCAGGGGGTTACCTCCGAGCACATCGTAAAGGGGCTCCCAGAGGTCTCCCCAGAACTCCGGGCCGTATTCCACCATCATCCGCCTGACGTGGAGCGCTCGATCGGGGAGCAGCCCATGGGCTGACGCCCACCACGGAGGGGCGGTGGGGATCGCCCAGTAGAAGATGGCTCCGATGTCAAACACCGAGTACATGCGGGCCGCGGCGGCGGCGAAGCGGTCCGGCCGCCGGATCAGCACGTAGGCCAGACTGGCGTGGGGAACCAGAAACCACACCCAGTGGCAGAAGACCAGCAGTCGCTCGAATCCCTTCACCCGATCGGGCGCTGAGAACGCCCGCTGGAGCCGAATCGTCGGGGTGACGCCCAGGCCGAGGATCCGGTCGGCCACCAGGGGGTAGTGCAGCCGGGCGCGCTCAGCCAGGCGCTCGGGATCGTCGTGGGGCATCTCGTAGGCGGTGATGTAAGCCCACATGTTCAGCGCGCTGATCAGCACGTCGCGGCGCCGGCTCCGTGGCATCACGACGCAGACGGCCAGGGGCGAGAGGCCGGACAGGAACAGGACGGAGGGCGCGGGAAGCTTCAGGCGCCGGCGCAGCGCCGGCGCGGCGACCCCCGCTGCGACGAGAGCCAAGGCCCCAACTCTGATGGCCCTCGAGGCACGCAACGACGGGTCAGTATAGGCCGACGAGGGCTCTCGCCCGCCCCGACGGAGCCCCACCCCGGACGGCTAGAATGCCCCGGCCTTGCGCCCCGCCCGCCTCGTTCCTCTGCTCCGCCGCCGTCTCCCCCAGCTCTTCGCCGCCGCGTGTTCGGCCGGCCTCGCCTCCCTGGTGCTCGCCCCCAACGCCCTGGCCGGCTTCATTACGCCGGAGTCGGGCGGCTCGCCCAACGCCGACCAGATCGCCTCGCTCTACAAGATCATCCTGTACATCGCGGCCGTGGTGTTCGTGGGGGTCGAGGGCGCGCTGCTCTACTCGGTGATCAAGTTCCGGGCCAAGCGCAATCCGGTGGCCGCCCAGATCCACGGCAACACCCGGCTCGAGATCGGCTGGACGGTGGGGGCGGCGTTGATCCTGGTGGTGCTGACCGTGGTCACGTTCGTCAAGCTCCCGAGCATCATCAACCCGCCCAACTCGACGGCCAGCGGGAGCTTTCTCTCGGCCTCGGTCACCCAGCCCAGCCCGCCCAACGGCAAGAAGCTCACGATCTGCGTCGTGGGCCGCCAGTACATCTGGCGCTACACGTACGGGAACGGCTGCCTGAACAAGTACTTCTCCGCCAAGCTGCCCTACTCCTATCAGCACATGTTTGTGCCGGCAGGCACGACCGTGATCCTGAACATCCAATCCAGTGACGTCATCCACTCGTGGTGGGTTCCCAAGCTGGGCGGCAAGGTGGACGCGGTCCCGGGCTACACCACCTACACCTGGTTCAAGGCCCCCCGAGCCGGCGTGACGTACTACGGGCAGTGCGCGCAGCTGTGCGGGCGCGAGCACGCTTACATGACGGCCCTGGTCACCGTCCTGACGCCATCCCAGTACACCCAGTGGGCGGCCAACCAGCAGCGCGCCATCGAGACCGCCAACACCCAGGTCACTCAGCTGCGCCAGATCCTGAGCTCCACCGGCAACCTGTAGACCCGTGTCCGTCACCACCGAGCAAGCAGCCCTCAAAGCAGTTCCCCAGGTGGTCTCCCACGGGATCGCCCGGCCCCGGCAGTCCAAGCGCTGGATCGACTGGGTCCTGACCACCGACCACAAGCGGATCGGGATCATGTACCTGGTCCTCACGTTCGTCTTCTTCGTGCTGGGCGGGGTGGAGGCGCTGCTCATGCGCCTCCAGCTGTCGGTTCCGGGGAACACCCTCCTCTCCGGGGAGCGCTACAACGAGCTGCTCACGATGCACGGGACGACGATGGTCTTCCTGTTCGTCGTGCCGGTGATGGCGGGCTTTGCCAACTACATGGTGCCGTTGATGATCGGCGCCCGGGATATGGCCTTCCCCCGCCTGAACGCTCTCTCGTTCTGGCTGCTCTTGTGCGGAGGGGTCGTTTTCTACATCTCCATCTTCTACCACCCGCCCGAGGCCGGATGGTGGAGCTACCCGCCGCTCTCGAGCATTCGGTATCTCCCCCAGCGCCGGCCAGGACGCCTGGATCTTCCTCATCCACCTGACCGGCATCTCATCCCTGCTGGGCGCGATCAACTTCTACGCCACGATCGTCAACATGCGTGCGCCGGGAATGAGCTGGGGGCGGCTACCGCTGTTCGTGTGGGCCATCCTGGTCTACGCCGTGCTTCTCATCATCGCCCTGCCGGTGGTGGCCGCGGCGGTGACGATGCTGCTGGCCGATCGGCACTTCGGCACCCACTTCTTCGACCCCGCCAACCACGGCTCCCCAGTGCTGTGGCAGCACCTGTTCTGGTTCTTCGGGCATCCCGAGGTCTACATCATGGTCCTGCCCGGCTTCGGGATCATCTCCGAGGTCATCCCGGTCTTCTCCCGCAAACCGATCTTCGGGTACAAGGCCGTGGCCGCCTCCACCGCGGTGATCGCGTTCCTGGCCACGCTGGTCTGGGCCCACCACATGTTCGCCTCGCCGGTACCGATCGTCGTGCTGGGCTTCTTCATGCTCAGCTCGTTCCTGATCGGAGTGCCCACCGGGGTGAAGATCTTCAACTGGGTGTCCACGCTGTGGCGAGGCTCCCTGGTCATGACCACCGCCCTCTACTACGCCTGCGGGATGATCGCCATCTTCCTGCTCGGCGGGATCACCGGGATCTTCCTGGCCGTGTTTCCGGTGGACTGGCAGCTCAACGACACCTACTTCGTGGTGGCCCACTTCCACTACACGATCTTCGGCGGGGCGATCTTCCCGATCTTCGCGGGCCTGTACTACTGGTTCCCCAAGATGACCGGTCGGTTCTTGAACGAGCGGGCTGGAAAGTTCTCCTTCTGGCTGGTATTCATCGGGTTCAACCTCACTTTCTTCGTTCAGCACGCGCTCGGCCTGTCCGGCATGCCGCGCCGGATCTACACCTACCAGCCAGGACTTGGATGGTCTGCCTACAACATGATCTCCACCGTCGGGGCGTTCATCCTTGGAGCAGGCGTGATCGTGACCATCTTCAACGTCGCCACGTCGCTCAAGCGGGGCCGGGTGGCCGGACCGGATCCCTGGAAGGGCAACACGCTGGAGTGGTTCGTCCAATCACCGCCGCCGATCAACAACTTCGATGTCATCCCCCGGGTGCGCAGCGTCGAGCCGATGCGCGACATCCGGCGGCAGATCGAGCGGCAGACCGGCGCGGTTCAGAAGGGCGGAGGGAGTGAGCGCTTCGCGCGGACCTAGCCTGGGTGCCAGCTCGGGGGTGGGCGCGGTCACGATGCCGGGGTCGGCCCTGGCCGGCGCACGCCGAGTGGCGGCCGATTACTTCGAGCTGACCAAGCCCAAGGTCCAGTCGCTGCTGCTGTTCACCACGGTGACGACGATGGAGGTGGCGGGCAACCCGCCCGTCTCGAGGATCGCCCTCACGTGCCTGGGCGGCTACCTCTCGGCCGGCGGGGCGGCCGCCATCAACCACTACTGGGATCGCGACCTGGACGCGCAGATGAAGCGCACCGCCTCGCGCCCGGTGCCCGCCGGGCGGATCGCTCCCCGGGCCGCGCTGCGCTTCGGCCTCATCCTGTGTGCCCTGTCCTTCCTCGTGCTGGCGCTGTGGGTCAACGTCCTGGCCGCGGTGCTGGCCCTGGGTGGGTTCGTGGGGTACGTCGGGGTGTACACGATGTGGCTCAAGCGCCGGACCCCCCAAAACATCGTGATCGGCGGGGCGGCCGGAGCCATGCCCCCGCTCGTAGGGTGGGCGGCCACCCGAGGATCGCTGTCGTGGACGGCGGTGTACCTGTTCGCCATCGTCTTCTACTGGACCCCGCCCCATTTCTGGGCGCTCAGCCTGCTCATGAAGGAGGAGTACGCGAAGGTCTCGGTTCCGATGATGCCTGTGGCCCGGGGCGAGCGGGAGACGCGGCGGCAGATCGTTCTCTACACCCTGCTGCTCTACGCCATCACGCAGCTCCCCTTCTGCGCCGGCGGGTTCGGTTTCATCTACCTGGGGGCTTCGATGACCCTCGGCCTGGCCTTCGTAAGCGGGGCGATCTTGCTCTACCGGCGAGCCGATCGGCGCACCGCCCTGCGCCTGTACCTGTTCTCCCTGGCCTACCTGGCGCTCCTGTTCGGGGCGATGGTGGCCGACGCGAAGCTGTAGATTTCGCCCCGTGGACAGACGACTGGCCCGTAAGAACCTTCGCTCTGGCCTGATCGCCGGAGCCCTCGTGGTGATCATGTTCGGAATCACCTTCGTGGCCGCCGCCATCTACGTCCACCCATGAGCATCGAAGCCGAGCGGCCGACCACCGATACCCCTCCGGCGGGAGAGGAGGTCCATCTTCCGGGCCCCTCGATTCTGCCGCTGGCCAGCGCGATCTCGATCACGCTGATCGTGGTGGGCACCACGGTGACGTGGACGCTGTCGATCATCGGCGGGATCGGCTTCATCATCACTACGGTGATGTGGATCCGGGACACGCGCCGCGACGTGGCGGCGCTACCCGAGCAGCACCACCAGTAGCCCGAAGGCCCAGACCGAAGTCCGGGCCCTCGGGTGGGGGATCAGGAGGAGCCGGACCGGCGGGCGAGCAGGCGCCGCCAGAAGCTCGGCGGCCGGGGTTGTGCGCGCAGCCACTCCTCCCGAGTGGTCAGCCGCCCCTTCCGCCGCGCCGCCAGCACACAGTCGCGGTGGGCGTGGCGACGCCGGGCGTGATCCCCCTCCGGGATCATCAGGATGTGCTCGCTCAGCGCGGGGAGATAGCGCCCGCACAGCGGGCAGGTGTAGGTGGCCGGTTTGCGGTTCTGGGCTCGGCGCAGCTCCCACCACCTCGCAGCGGCCGGCTGCCCACTTCCCCCCGGGACTGTCGCCGAGCCACGCCAGAAGGATTGCACCAACTGCCCGGAGAGCCGCTATCGTCGCGCCGCGTGGATCAGCAGCGCTTGGCGAAGATCGTGGCGGAAACCTCCCGGCACCGCATCACCGGCAGCCTGCGCCTGCCTCCCGAGGGGTACCGGAGCCGGCTGAGCGACTACCTGAACGCGCCAGAACGGGCGTTTCTCTCCCTGACCGACGTGGAGATCGCCCCTTTGGAGGGTGGCGGCTCGGTCCAGAAACTGTCCTTCCTCGCCCTCTCGGTGGCCCACATCGTCTTTGTGGCCAACGCCGAGGACACGAGCGAGTAGCCGCGTATCGGATCGTCCGGCGCTCCCCAGGGGCGAGTGCCGCGCGCGTTACCTCCGGCAACCCCGGAGGTATCTTTAACTCGATGGCCACCCCCCACGCCGAAGAGCTAGAGGGTCTGAGCCGCAGTGAGTTGCTGCGCGCCTCGCCGCGCATGTTCGACTCCGACCTGCTGGACAAGCTCTCGCGCGTGCACCCGGTCGTCCCTCTGCTCATCTTCATTCCGGCCATCGTCGTCCTGCTCGTCGAGGGGATCGTGCATGGCGCGAGCTGGTCCACGCCGCTCTGGCTTCTCGGGCGGCTACCTGTTCTGGACTCTCACTGAGTACTGGCTGCACCGGCTGGTCTTCCACTTCGAGCCCGAGCAGGGAATCGGGGCCCGGCTGCACTGGATCATCCACGGGGTCCACCACGACCACCCCAACGACCCTCTGCGCCTGGTCATGCCCCCTTCGGTGAGCGTCCCGCTGTCGGCGCTGTTCGTCCTGGGCTTCTACGCGGTGCTGGGCTCGCCCGGGTTTCCTCCCGTTCGGCGCAGGCTTTCTGATCGGCTACCTGGGCTACGACATGCTGCACTACCACGTGCACCATCACACGCCTACCACGGCGCCTGGGCAAGCGGCTGCGCGAGCTGCACATGCGCCACCACTTCCAGGACCATGAGCGGGGGTACGGCGTGAGTGCGCCGTTCTGGGACTACGTCTTCGGAACCCGCCTGAAGCCGCGCCGTTAGTGGCAGCCGATGACTGGCGACGGCGTGCGCGCCGCGCTCTGCGCGGTGGCCATGGCTGTGCCGGAGCGCCGGGTAGGCAACGCTGAGATAAGCCCGCGATCGGCGTCGATGTCGACTGGATCAGCAAGCGGACGGGGACGTCGTCACGGCCCTGGGCGGTGGAGGGCGAGCGGCTGAGCGATTTCGCCGCCCGGGCCGGACGCGCAGGCGCTCGAGCGCGCGGGACTCGAGGGGTCGGCGCTCGACCTGGTGCTGGTGGCCACCTCCACGGCTGACGAGATCACCCCCAACGCCGCACCCGTGGTGGCCGGCTTGCTGGGGGCGGATCAGGCTGGGGCGTTTGACGTCGGATCCGCCTGCACGGGATGGCTGGCCGGCCTGGCCATGGCCGCGGGCCAGATCGAGTCCGGACGAGCCCGGCACGCGCTGGTCATCGGGGCGGATTTCCTCTCTCGCTTCCTGGATTACTCCGACCGGGACACCGCAGCGCTGTTCGCCGACGGAGCCGGGGCCGCTGTCGTGTCGGCCCGGCCTGGATCCGGCGGGGGCGATCGGTCCGGTCGTGCTGCACTCGGATCCCTCTGGCGCGGACCTGATCCGGCTCGAGCGCGGCGGACGGATCTCCATGCGCGGCCAGGAGACCTTCCGGGCCGCGGTGAACTGCCTATCCGCGGTGACTAGGGAGGCGCTGGAGGCGGCGGGCGTGACCCTCGAGGAGATCGACCTGTTCGTCTATCACCAGGCCAACTCACGGATCATCCGCGCCGTCGGCCAGCGGCTGGGCCTTCCGGCCGAGCGGGTGGTGGATTACGTGGGGACATTTGCCAACTCCTCCACCGCCACCCTGCCCATCGCCCTATCGGTGGCCGAGCAGGAGGGACGGCTGCGGCCGGGCGGCAGGATCCTGCTGGCCAGCTTCGGGGGCGGCTTCACCTGGGGCGCCACGGTCGTGGGCTGGCGTCCGCCCGCCCATTAGTCGGCCCACCAATCGCGCTCTCCATCAACGTCTTCGCGCAGAGACTCACCGAGGTTGGGCGCGCCGACGACGAGGATCTCGAGGCCGTCCGGGCCCGCTTCATAGCCTCGCCACGCACCAGGCGCAGCGCGCACCGCGTCGCACTCCTTGAGCTCCACGATCTCGTCGTCGACCTTAATTCGCCCGCTCCCGCGCACGACCACCTAGACCTCCTCCTGTCTCCGGTGGGTGTCGCCATACGGGAAGTGATAGCCGGGCGGCATCTTGGTCTATCCGGAGAAGTCGCCAACCAGTTCCGGATCGCGCCACACCACGCGGCCCTCGGCGACCGTCGCGGCCACCAGCGGCACCCCGGGCCGGTAGACGAGATGTTCGGGGGAAGGGGCGGCCAGCAGGACGGCGTCCGCCCGGGCCCCAGCGGCCAGGCGGCCCACGTCGTCCCGGCGCAGGGCGCAGGCTCCCCCTCGGGTGGCCGACCACAGGGCCTCCGGAATCGTCATGCCCATTTCCCGCACCGCCAGGGCGATGCAGAAGGACATCGACGTGGTGTAGCTCGAGCCGGGATTGCAGTTGGTGGCCAGGGCCACGGTGGCGCCGGCGTCGAGCAGGCGCCGGGCGTCCGGGTAGGGCTGACGGGTCGAGAAGTCGGTGGCGGGTAACAGCGTGGCCACCGTCTGTGAGCCGGCCAACGCGTCGATGTCCGCCGGCTCCAGGTGAGTGCAGTGGTCAGCGGAGGCGGCATCCAGCTCCACCGCCAGCCGCACGCCCAGGCCCCGCTCCCAGCTGGTTGGCATGCACCCGGAGACCGAGCCCGGCACGCCGGCTGGCCAGCAGGACCGTCCGACACTCGTCCTCGTCAAAGGCACCCCGCTCACAGAAGACGTCCACCCAGCGAGCCAGCGGCGCGCACGCGTCGAGCATCGGTCCGCCACCAGCTGGACGTACTCATCCGGACGATCCTCGTACTCGGCCGGAACCACGTGCGCGCCCGAGGAACGTGACCTGGTCGGTCAGCTCGGCCGCCAGCTGGCAGAGCCGGCGCTCTCCCTCGACGTCGAGCGCATATCCCGACTTGATCTCAAGCGTGGTGATCCCGGCGCGCAGCGCCTCGCGGCGGCGGGCAGCGGCGAGCTCCCGCAGCTCGTCAGGCTGGCCTGGCGCGTGGCCTCGCACCGTTTCCCGGATCCCGCCCGCCTGGTAGGGCTGGCCCGCCATGCGGGCGGCGAACTCCGCGCTGCGGTCCCCGGCGAACACCAGATGGGTATGGCTGTCCACGAACCCGGGGATGACGCACATCCCGCGGGCGTCCAGACGCTCGTCGCCGGCGGCCCCGGCGGGCTCCACCGCGGTCACCCGGCCGTCCTCGATCACCAGTGCGGCCTGGCTGCAATCGCCGAGCTCTGGGTCGTGGGTGACCAGCCGCCCGATGTTGTCGATGACGAGCGTGGTCACGTCGCCAGCGTCCTCAGGGCAGAGTCCAGCTCCCGGGCTACGTCGAGGGAGACGTGGGCACCGTCGCGCACGACGAATCTCCCATCCACCATCACGTCGCGCACGTCCCCGGCCGCAGCCGCGAATACCGCCGCCTCGAGCAGGTCACCCGGCGGCGTCCCGGCCAGTCGGACGCCGTCGAGGCGCAGGCACACCAGATCAGCCAGCGCGCCCTCCCGCATCACTCCCCCGTCATCCCAGCCCAGGCTCTCGTAGCCGGCCGCGGTCCCCGATCCCAGCAGCGTCAGGGCGGGAAGGCCGCCCCGCATACCCGAGGCCAGGCGCTCGTCGAGCTCGATCGCTCTGAGCTCCTCCCACGGATCGATGATCGCGTTCGAGTCGGTGCCGATGGTGAGCCGGCATCCGGCCTCGTGCAGCCGGCGCGCCGGGCCGATCCCGTCGGCCAGATCACGCTCGGTGGTCGGGCACAGGCAGCAGCAGGCCTCCTCGCCCGCCAGGAGCCCGACGTCCTCCTCGGTCACGTGGGTGGCATGCACGGCCGTAAATCGATCCGACAGAGCACCCTCGAAATGGAGCAGGCCGGTGGGTGTGGCCCCGTAGACCTCCCGGCAGGCCTGGTTCTCAGCCGGCTGCTCGGAGACGTGGGCATGCACCGGGAGCGACCGCGCCGCCGCCCAGCGGGCCACCTGGGCGGCAGACTCGGGATGCACGGCCCGCATGCTGTGGATGGCGGCACCGAGCCGGGCAAGCGGGGCGTCCCTGAGCGCTGACACCCTCTCCTCCCAGGCCTCGACGTTCCGGTCAAAGAAGCGCTCCTGCACCGGATCGGGCTCAAGGCCCCCGTGCAGGTAGCACGCGTCGAGCAGCGTCAACCTGAGGCCGGCCTGGGCGGCGGCCTGGATGACCGCGGTCCCCATGGCATTGGGATCGGCATAAGGGCGTCCCCCGGCTTGATGGTGCACGTAGTGAAACTCCCCCACGACCGTGATCCCGGCCAATGCCATCTCGGCAAACGTCGGCCCGGGTGACGGCGAGCATGGAATCCGGATCCAGCCGGCCGGCCAGCTCGTACATCTGCTTGCGCCAGCTCCAGAACGAGCCCTGGGAGCGGTGGGTGCGCCCCCGCAGCGCGCGCTGGAAGGCGTGCGAGTGCGCATTGGCCAACCCGGGCAGGACCAGACCCGGGAGGCGCTCGACGTCCGGGCCCGGCGTCGTGTCCCGGGACACGCTGGTTATGCGGCCGTCGCTGATCTCCAAGACCACGTCGCGCTCCGCGGCCTCCGCTCCCAGCCAGGCGTGCTGGCACCACAGCTTCACGTGTAGCGCTTCACCCGCTCGAGAAACTCGGCCATGCCGTCGCGCACGAACTCCTCCCACGTGGTGAGGGATTCCGGATCGGCGCGGTCGGTGAAGAGCACACCATCGAGATGATCGACCTCGTGCTGAAACGTCCCGGCGGTCAAGCCGCTGGCCACGAGCTCCTGGTCCTGGCCGAACCGGTCCAGAAACCGCACGCGCACGTCCAGATGGCGCTCGACGTCCCCCCGCACCCCGGGGATGGACAGGCATCCCTCGTTGATCAGGAGGGTTTCCTCAGACAGCGGCTCGATCGACGGGTTCACGATCACGGTGAGCGGGAAGGCCGGCTTGTAGGGGTAGCGCCTCCGAGTCGCCTCGTCCACCTCGACGACCGCGATCCGCTTCAGCACCCGCACCTGATTGGCGGCCAGCCCGGCCCCACCCGCCTCCCGCCTGGTCTCGATGAGCTCGTCGATCAGCCGTTGGGTCTCAGGGCAGTGGAGCTGCTCCGGATCCACCTCGTGGGCCCGCTGGCGCAGCACGGGGGCATCTCCGGTGGTGATCCTCATTCCTCGAGCATCGGGATCCGCACGCCGCGCTCCCTGGCCACGTCGATCGCCTGCTCGTAGCCGGCATCGGCATGGCGCATGACGCCGGTGCCGGGGTCCGTGGTGAGGACGCGATCGAGCTTCTGGTCGGCCAGGTCCGATCCGTCGGCCACGCACACCATTCCGGCATGGATCGAGCGCCCGATGCCCACCCCTCCCCCATGATGGATCGATACCCAGCTCGCCCCCGCGGCGGTGTTGAGGAGCGCGTTCAGGAGCGGCCAGTCGGCGATCGCGTCCGACTCATCTGCCATCCCCTCGGTCTCGCGGTAGGGCGAGGCGACCGAACCCGAGTCCAGGTGATCGCGGCCGATGACGATGGGCGCCTGAAGCTCGCCGGAGCGCACCATCTGGTTGAAGCGCAGGCCGAGCCGGCGGCGCTCACCGTAGCCCAGCCAGCAGATCCGCGACGGCAGCCCCTGGAAGGCCACCCGCTGCGACGCCTGGCCGATCCACCGGCCCAGCGGCTCATCGTCGGGGAACTCCTCCAGGACGGCGCGGTCGGTGGCGTGAATGTCGGCCGGGTCCCCGGACAGAGCGACCCACCGAAACGGCCCGCGGCCCTCGCAGAAGAGCGGCCGGATGTAGGCGGGGACGAAGCCGGGGTAGTCAAAAGCACGCTCAAAGCCGCCCAGGCGCGCTTCGGCCCGGAGGCTGTTTCCGTAGTCGAACACTTCGGCGCCCCGGTCCAGGAACCCGACCATCGCCGCGCAGTGGGCGGCGATTGTGGCCCGGGCCCGGCGCAGGTACTCCTCGGGGTCGCCCTCCCGCATCCGGCGGGCCTCTTCGAGCGACATGCGATCCGGTACGTAGCCGCCCAGAGGATCGTGCGCGCTGGTCTGATCGGTGACGATGTCCGCGGGAAACCCCCGCTTGAAGAGCTCCGGCATCACGTCACCCACGTTGGCCAGCAGGCCCACGCTGAGCGGGCGCCCCTCGTCCCTGGCCCTCAGGCAGCGCTCCACCGCGTCATCGAGGGAGCTGGCCACCTCGTCCAGGTAGTGGGTCTGCAGACGGCGCTCGATCCGCTCGGGGTCAACCTCCACGCACAGGGCCACCCCCCCGTTCATCGTGATGGCCAGAGGCTGGGCGCCGCCCATCCCACCCAGGCCCGCGGTGAGCGTGATCGTCCCGGCCAGCGAGCCCCCGTAGCGGCGGCGGGCGATCTCGGCGAAGCATTCATAGGTGCCCTGGAGGATCCCCTGGCTGCCGATATAGATCCACGAGCCCGCGGTCATCTGGCCGTACATGGTCAACCCGAGCGCCTCCAGGCGCCGGAACTCTTCCCAGGTGGCCCATTCAGGAACGAGGTTTGAGTTGGCGAGCAGGACCCGCGGCGCCCACTCGTGGGTCTTGAACACTCCCACTGGCTTGCCCGACTGCACCAGCAGCGTCTCGTCACCCTCCAGGCGGCGCAGCGTGCGCACCAGCGCGTCGAACGCCTCCCACGAGCGCGCCGCCCGCCCGGTGCCTCCGTACACCACGAGCTGGTCGGGGTTCTCGGCCACCTCGGGATCGAGGTTGTTCATGAGCATCCTGAGCGCCGCCTCCTGCGGCCACCCCAGGCAGGAGAGCTCGCCGCCGCGGGGCGCTCTCACCGGGCGGGCGTTCATTGCAGCTCCCCCAGCCTGGCCTGGACCGCTGCCAGTACCGCGTCCGAGCTGATCAGCTCGTGGGCGGCGGCCAGCTCGGGCGCCATGAAGCGGTCGGGACCGAAGCCGGGGACGCGCTCGCGCAGGCAGGCCAGCGCGGCTCCCGTGCCCGCCGCCGGTCGAAGGGGTGCCCTGAGCTCGAGCGCCCGTCCGGCGCACACCAGCTCGACAGCCAGTATCCGGCTCAGATTGGCGATGGCCTGGCGGAGCTTTCTGGCCGCCCCCCAGCCCATCGAGACGTGGTCCTCCTGCATGGCGCTGGTGGGGAGGGAGTCCACGCTGGCCGGCGCGGCCAGACGCCGGTTCTCCGCCGCCAGGGCCGCCTGAGCGTAGTGCGCCAGCATGAGGCCCGAGTTGACGCCGGCATCCTCGGCCAGGAAGGCCGGCAGCCCGTGCGAGCGGGTGAGATCCAGGAGCCGATCGGTCCGGCGTTCGGCGATCGCCCCCACCTGCGCCGCGGCGATGGCCAACAGGTCACACACCATGGCCAGCGGGGCGCCGTGGAAGTTGCCGCACGACTGCACCTCGCCGTCGGGCAGCACCATGGGATTGTCGATGGCCGACTGCAGCTCATGCTCGGCCACCCGCTCGGCGTGGTCCAGCGCGTCGCGGGCCGCTCCAGTCACCTGCGGGGCACAGCGCAGCGAGTAGGCGTCCTGGACTCGCGGGTCGTTCTCGCGGTGGCTGGCCACGATCTCCGACCCCTCCAGCAGCGCCCTCAGGTTGGCGGCACTCAGCGCCTGGCCGGGCTGGGGCCGCAGGGCGACCAGATCCTCGGCAAAGGCACGATCGGTGCCGAGCAGCGCCTCCACCGACATGGCGGCGGTGATGTCAGCGGCGCGCAGGAGCAGGCCGAGGTCGCGGCAGCCCAGCACGAGCATGCCCAGCATGCCGTCGGTGCCGTTGATGAGCGCCAGCCCCTCCTTGGCCTGGAGGACGACCGGCTCGATCTCGTGCTCACCCAGCGCCTCGGCCGTCGGGCGCCTCACCCCGTCCCGATCGACCACCTCCCCTTCCCCCATCAGCGCCAGTGCGCAATGGGCCAGCGGAGCCAGGTCGCCGCTGGCGCCCAGGGATCCGTGCTCGGGGACAACCGGGGTAAGGCCCTCGTTGAGCAGGGCGATGATCGTCTCAGTTACCTCCGGCCGCGCGCCGGAGCATCCCATGGCCAATGTCCGGGCCCGCAGCAGCATCATCGCCCGCACCACCTCTCGCTCGAGCGGCGGCCCCAGGCCGGCGGCATGGGAGCGGATCAGGGCGCGCTGAAGCTCCTCGCGGCGCTGCGTTGGGATGTAGACCGTCGCCAGCGCCCCAAAGCCGGTGGTCACTCCGTAGACCGGCTGCTCGGAAGCGGCGAGCTGGGCCACCACGGCGGCCGATCGCTCCATGGCTGCGCGGGCTGTTGGAGCGAGGGTGACCCGAGCGCCCTCTCGCGCCACCGCCACCACCTCGGCGACTGTCATCCCAGCGCCGCTCAGCTCTATCGCGTCCGGGCACATCGCGAGCATCTTGACAGCCCGCGATTTGCTTTACGGGGGTCAGGGTCCCGCGCCGGGTCGCGATCCCGTCGGGACCACCGCGGCGGCCCCGTCTGGACCACCACAGCTGCACAAAGCGCGCCCCCTGGCCGGAGGCGAGTGCATCTGTGGTCGTACAACGACCATGGCACTACACAGCGGCGCCGGACCGGGACGCTTTGTCGAGCTGTGGTGGCCGCAGCGGCCACCCGGAGGAGCACTTATAGTCCGCAGCGTGGGCAGGGCGGTGCGAAGTGCCATCTGGCGGCGAGGTCTGGGCGGCTGCGCCCTCGTGATTGCCGCTCTGCTGAGTTCGTCGCTCTCCGCGGCTGGCTCCATGGGGTGCGATCGATGGACCGGCGCGTCATCTGAGAGCTGGAATGTCTCCGCGAACTGGAGCGCCGGCGTTCCCACTGGGAACACGACCGTATGCATTTCCGGAACGGCTCATGACCCGATGGTTACGGTCAGTGGCCACGCCGTGGCCGGAGCCGTTTCGCTGGAGACGAACGCCCAGCTGACGATCGGGCCGAGCGGAGCACTGAGCGTGTCTGGAGGCGTGCAGGTAGCGGGCACCCTCGCCTTGGAGTCATCGAGCGCGCGGGTGCGCACGCCGACGCTGAGCGTGGCCAGGAAGGGGATGCTCACCGGTGTGGGCGTCGTGCATGGCAATGTCGAGGACGCGGGCGCCGTGGATGTTCTCGATGGGGGCAGCGGCGTACCACTCAGAGTCTCAGGCCGCTATAGGCAGCGCTCGGGGGCCACACTGCTCCTGAGATATGAGGCTGGGACCTTCACCCAGCTGAACGCGGCGAGCACCTCGTTGAATGGACGGCTCGATCTGCTGATCCTGGATGCACTGGCGCCCGGCTCCAAGTACACAACGGTGTCGGGCGGGCCACGGAGCGGCCGCTTCGCCCACGTGGGAGCCGGATATGTGGTGCGCTACCGGGCCGGGCGGGTCAGCGTCATCGTGACTCCCCAGATTCGCCTCAACCGCTCGACTGTCGCCCCCGGAGAAAAGATCACCGTGTCCGGGGCGAGCTTTGGCTACTTAGGCACCGTGACGTTTCATCTCGACACCGCAGCGGGTCCCGTGGTCGGGTCGAGCAACATCACGAGCGTGGGGAGCTTCCAAGGCACCGCCAGCATTCCTCCACACGCGTCGCCCGGCCTCCACGTGATCGTGGCGGTCGAGTCACCTCATGGGTACCGCGCTCGGGCCGCGTTCACGGTCCCCTGAGGTAAAGATCGCCGGAGCGGACAGGTCTTACAACTACGGGAGCGGAGAGGGCGGGATTCGAACCCGCGAAGGAGCGTGAACCCCTGACTCGCTTATCGCGGGCGGGGTGCGCGGCCTGCTGATGGCTGTCGCCGACAGCCCGGGATTCCGGCGACTCCGGGGGTTGAGCGTCGGGGTTCTAGCCGTGAAGCGCGAAAGCCAAGGTTCGGGTGCAGCTGATCTTGTACTTGGTGAAGTACAGGTACGTCGTGTAGTGGCCGTTGACGTCGGTGCGAGTGGCGAACGTGCCCGAGATCGCCTCCGAGACGTAAAGCCCGGAGCTCTCGCCACTCTGCTTCGCCGACTGGTGCCCAGACCGCTGTGAGTAAAACACCCCCTTGGCTGTGATGGGAATCGGCTTGTTGCCGCCGTCGACGGTGTGCGTCGGGTCCCACTGCTCCTGCAGCGACGAGCCGTTGCTGCAGTGCATCTTGATGTGAAATGACCCGCTGTTGAAGGCGTGTCCGGCTGGGCTGGTAGTGAGCGATCCGCTCCAGGCCTGCCCCGACCCGCTGTAGGTGGTGCCGCCGAGCGGCTGTGCCGCCAGCGCGCCAGCGGCCAGCAGCCCAAACAGTGCCCAGATGACGACTAGGCGAGCTGGAGCTCTCAAGTACATCAACGGAGAGGGCGGGATTCGAACCCGCGAAGGAGCGTGAACCCCTTACTCGCTTAGCAGGCGAGTGCCTTCAGCCACTCGGCCACCTCTCCAAGCATTCGGGCGCGGAGCCCAGCGCCAGTGTAAAGGCTAGGATCGCCCTGATCCCGCCTGGGGATCGCCCTGATCCAGCGCCGGAGGGGTGGCAGAGTGGTCGAATGCGCCAGTCTTGAAAACTGGAGTCCGTTCACGCGGACCGCGGGTTCGAATCCCGCCCCCTCCGCCTCCCCAGGTACTTTGATCCGCCCATGGGGCGTTTGCTCATAGCCCGCCCCCTAGCATCCAGCCGCGCCGAGAGTTAGCATCGCGGTCATGGCAGAGATCCCGCTGGCAGAGGTCGCGCTGGCCCCCTCCGCTGAGGACGTGGCGCCGCCTCCCCTCGAAATCCCCGACTTTCAGATCGTTCCCCGGGTCGGGCTGGCGATCGTGGCTCCCATACTCGCGCTACTGATCGCCGCCATCGCTGTGAACAAGCCATGGCCCCTTCAGTTCTTCCACGTGGCCGGTGGCGCCGCCTGGACGATCGTGGATCTATTCCTGGGGCTCATCCTCGGGCCGATCATGGGCCAGATGCCCGTCCCGGCTCGCATCCAGTTCACCACGCGGCTCATGCCGAAGATGGTCCTGATCATGCCCACGGTGGTGACCATGACGCTTGCCGCCGGCTGGCAGCTCTCCACCAAGCTCGGCACCAACCTGAGCTCCTACCCGAACCACGGCTGGGTGGTGGCCAGCTTCGTTGTCGTCGGGGTGATGTCGGTGATCGCCCTCGGACTGCTTGAGCCCGCCAACATCGCAGTGCTCGTCGAGCTGAAAAAGCCGCGTCCCAATCCCGCAGTGATCGAGCGCCTGATGAAGCGCTTCATCTACTCGGCCGGCATTCTGGGCGCCATGCAGATCGCGACTCTCGTGATCATGACCAAGCTGGCCTCGGGATGATCGACGAGCTCGCTCCGCTGAGCCAAGAGAGGAACCCGGGGGCCGAGGGCGGACTCCCGGAGGCGGAGGAGCGACTTCCACCCGTCACGCCGCTGGCGATGGTCTCCCTGGCCCTGATCGTGGCAGGTGGGATCTATCTCTCCAGCCACGTCCCCAACCACGTACCGCTGGCGCCCGCGGTCGTCCTGCTCGGGCTCTCGGCGATCCTGCTGTTCGTCAACGTCGGGATGCTGGCCCGAGTGCGCGAGTTTGACTGGCCAAGGTTCTTTCAGGTGGCCAGGTGGTCGCTGTTGGCCTACGTCGTCATCGCCGGAATGATCGAGTACGTGTTCGTCCGCAATCATCTGAGCGGCGGCCCGCTCGTCGTGCTGACGCTCTCGGTGGTGATCTTCGCCGTGCACGTGCCCATGCTGGTCGGCTTCACCGTGGCGCGCTATTACGCACCCGCTCCGTCGACGCTCTAGCACTCGGCGCTCTGAAACACCTGCGCCCGGGCGGTGAAGTGTGGGCCGGTCTAAGTGGGCGGCCGGTCATCCGGCCACCCCCGCAATCAGCCATCCTCCGCTGCCCTTCCTGAGCCCCAGCAGCTGGGGCGGGAACCGCCGAGCGGGATCGCGTAACCGCGCCCGCGCCGTCGCTCCCAAGACCCGGATTCGAGCGATGCGCACGTGCACCAGCGAGTTGAGGACCGAGGCGCCCACGATGTCCCGCAGCAGGCGCACCGCACGCGGACACGTGGGCCGCGTCGAGATCACGCCTCGCCCGGCCGTAACGAGGACCGAAACCAGCTGACTCTGGCCGGTGGGCGCAAGAAGCGCGCAGGCGGCAGGACCGTTTCCTTGAGCCTGGGCCCGCAGGTACGCGCGCACGACGTGCCTGATCTGCGCCTTGTCACCCTGCGGACCGCTGCCCCAGCAGCCTCCAAGCGACAGCGCCAGAAGGCAGAGCGCGGGGATCATGCCCCGCCCCCTCAGCCAGCGCCCCAGCCGCGGCAACTGCATCGCCGGCCGACTCTACAGCGCGAGCCCAGACCCTGCATCTGGCCTTCGGCGGTCCGCGAGCGGCCGCTACGATGGACCCCTAACACAGCGCCCGTAGCTCAGCTGGATAGAGCGTCGGTCTACGGAACCGAAGGTCGGGAGTTCGAATCTCTCCGGGCGCGTTGTGAAAGTCCAGCAAAGCGATCACCTTCGTATTTTCCGCCGGCATGCTGGCCCCGTACGGGCAACGGTGCCGGGCAACGGTCTCACTTCCGCGGAGCGCGCTACCGCCTCGAAAACGTCCGAGCTCCAAGCCCGCACTGAGGACCACCACCGCGGCGGACCGCCGCCGTGTCCACGAGTGCCATCGCCCAGTCCGTCGCGCGCGCGGTGCCCGGCGAAAGTGGCGTGCGCTCGCGTCAATCGGGGTGCGACCAGGAAGGGCCACGATCATTGCTGGGTGTTGGTGGGCCGAGACGGCGCAGCGCTTCTCGAAGACGACGCGGAAATGGTCAAGCAGCTCTCGCTCGAAGCAGACGCTGTTGGCGCTTACCCCAGAGGTGAACGGGAGTCGGAACTCGCGACTGGTGAGATAGCGGGGGGACTCGCCGAGCCTTCAGCAGCGTCTTGCGCACGCTCGGATTAGAAGTCAGCGATACGCAGGGCTTTTAGCCGTCGCTGAGGGCGTCTGAGTTCGCTGAGATCCGCTGAGTTCGCCTCGGAATTGCGCAGTTCGGGACAAAGTTCGAGACAAACTTGAGCTGCGCCACGCTAGCGGCGCGCACATCGACCCGCTGACCTCTTCCACAGCCCTGACAATGTGATCGTCTTGGGCCTCGCCCGAGACCGGCGCACTTAGAGTCGCAGCAGCATTACGCGATGTGGGCGCCGGTTGAAAACTGGGCCACCTGCGCCGGTTGAAAACTAGGCCATTTCGGAGCAGGGCGGGACTCGTCCGGCCGGCCTTTGACCCTCGTTTGATCGGTCGCGATCGGCGAGGAGGAAGGATTGGTCGGCGTGGAGCAGTGGGCGGAGGTGAGGCGGATGCACCGGGTCGACGGGTTGTCGGGCCGGGAGATCAGCCGTCGGACTGGGTTGGCTCGCGATACGGTCGCGAGGCTGCTGGCGGCGAGTGAGCCGCCGAAGTATCAGCGGGAGTCGGCGGGGTCGAAGCTCGATCCGTTCAAGGACTGGATCTGCGAGCAACTGGTGGTGGATCCGAGGATCCAGTCCCAGCGGCTGCGGGAGATGGCCGGCGAGATCGGCTATCAGGGCGGGAAGTCGATCTTCGACGATTTCGTCCGCGAGGTCCGGCCACGGTTCCTGGTCCCGCGGACGTTTCAGCGGACGATCTATCGACCGGGTGAGCTTGTGCAGTGCGATCTGTGGGAGCCCAGCGAGCACATCCCGGTCGGTCACGGCCAGCGCCGCCGCGGCTGGGTCGTGACGAGCGAGGTGTGTTGGTCACGCGCGATCGCCGCGACGCTGATCTTCAGCAAGGAGGCGCCGGACATCCTCTGGGGCCTGGCCCGGAATCTGTGGCGGCTGGGGGTGCTGCCGGAGAAACTGGTCTGGGACCGGGAGGCGGCGATCGCCTCGGGCGGCCGCCCGACCGGGCCGTTCGCCGCGTTCTGCGGCCAGCTCGAGGTCGGCTGGGTGATCCTCGAGGCGCGTGACCCGCAGGCGAAGGGACAGCTTGAGCGATCACACCGATTCATGCGCTCGAACTTCGAGCCCGGCCGAGTGTTCGCGAACCACCTCGACTATCAGGACCGCCTCGACACCTGGACCGACAAGGCCAACCAGCGCGTTCATCGCACGATCCGGGCGGTCCCGGCCGAGCGGCTCGCGGAAGAGAGAGCAAGGATGCGGCCGCTGCCAGGCAGGATGCCGGACACCGATCGCCGCCACGTCCTCCGGGTTGCGGCGCAGCCGTTCGCCAGAGTTGACCGCAACGACTACTCGATCGACCCGGCGTTCGCTGGTCGCCGGGTCGAGGTCCGTGTGTCGCAGGCCGATGTCACCGCGGTCGTCTTGGACACTGGCGAGCTCGCCGCTAAGCATCGGCGTGTGTTCGCCGGCGGGCTGACGATCACCGACCCGTCGCATCAGTCCCGGCTGGAGCGCCAGCGAGAGAAGCGCCGCCAGCGCCACCAGGTCGAGGTCGAGATCCGGCCGCTGGCCCGCTATGACCAGCTGATCCCGGCATGACCAAACAGGCCGAGCTCACCCACCTATTCAGAGCCCTCAAAGCACCCGCTGCGGCCAGGGCGCTCCCGACGCTCGCCAACCGGGCCCGGGAAGAGTCCTGGAGCTATGAGCACTTCGCCGAGGTCCTGCTCGGCACCGAGGTCTCCGCCCGCGACTCACACGGCGGTGAGAGCAGGATCAAGACCGCCCGGTTCCCCGCCCGCAAGACCCTGGAGGAGTTCGACTTCACCTTCCAGCGCTCGGTCAAGAAGACGGTGATCGAGCACCTCGGCCAGCTCGACTTCCTGCACGGCAAACAGAACGTGATCCTCCTCGGACCCCCAGGCACCGGCAAGACGCACATCGCGACCACCCTCGGGATCCGTGCCTGCTTGGCCGGTCAACGCGTCCAGTTCGCGACCGCGACCCAATGGGTCGCCCGGCTCGGGGAGGCCAAACGCCAAGGCCAGCTCGAGACCGAGCTCAAACGCCTGTCATTCATCCCGCTACTCATCATCGACGAGGTCGGATACATCCCATTCGATCCCGAAGCCGCCAACCTCATGTTCTCGCTGGTCTCCAACCGCTACGAACGCGCCTCGATGATCGTCACGTCCAACAAGCCATTCTCAGCCTGGGGCGAGATCTTCGGCGACGACATGGCCGCCACCGCCATGATCGACCGGCTGATCCACCACTCCGAGATCCTCAGCCTCAAAGGCGACAGCTACCGCCTACGCGGCAAAGACCTCGACGCCCGACCAGCACGCCCAGCCGACCTCGGCTGACCCCTCCCGCCCGGTGCGCAGCGCCGGCATTTCCCTCCGCTCGCCTACGGCTCGCTCCGTGAAACGCCGGCGCTAACCGACACCCGGATGGCCTAGTTTTCGATCGGCGCAACTGGCCTGGTTTTCAACCGGCCTTGACACGCGATTCTGCTGATCAGAGCCAGTGTCCAGAAACGAAGTGCCAAAGCGGCCTATCCGTCGGCTAATCCCGTGGTCCCGAATGTCCAAGGCATCGCGCGAGGGAGCCAACCTTTCCCCTGGATCAATGGGATTGGAGGAGAACGGCGACGCGGTCAAACCGCCGGACCGCCAGGTCTTGCTCTGGGAGGAGGAAGTAGAGCGCACCTCCGTCAGCGAAGGCCATGGTCGGTTCTTCCTCGATTTGCGCTAGGAGAACCCAATCCGTCGCGGCCAGCTCAGCCTCATCGAAGGCTGATGGGACCTGGGCTGGTCCGCGTCCAAGACGGAAAGCGAGGTCGTCAACAACGGGTGCTTGGACTGCGCGGGGAGCACCGAGCAGTTGATGGCCGTAAAGCTGGCGCGAGATCTCGCTCATCTCGTTGATTAGAAGGTAACGCTCTCGATCGTGTTGAACTCGCGAGCTGACTGTCACGGGCTCTCCGACGATCGCTGTTCGTTGTCCGCGAACTCGGATCGAGGCGAACTCTGTCGTCAGGCCGGGAGGAGCCGGTACTTCCATCGCCTCGGTGCTGGCCGGTATCCAGAAGACACGACCGGCTTCCAAGGGATTCTCGGGAGTCGGGTCAACTGAGTCCCAGTAGAGTAGGAGCGTGCCCTCCTGGGGTAGCGGCGCGACATGCGGTAGCTCTGCGAGGTCGATCGCTGCAATGAGGGTCATGGGGTAGCCGTTCGGGTTGGACGGCCACATTGCATCCGGCGGTAGAAGCCCAGGTCCCCCTAGCCGGCTGCGCGCAGCGTCAGAGCGCTTGAGCACCACACCCTCCTTCACGTGCTCCTTGACGATGTTTACGGTCGATCTAGTGACGCCGCGCGCGAGGAGTAGGGCCAGTAATGCCTCCCGCTGCTGAGCAAAGGGGGCGCTTTGGGCGGCAAGCTCAACGAGAGTCCCGATGCTCGGCCGTCCATCGGTGTGCGCCGCAGAGTTAGGGGTGCGCGTTCGCTCAGACGGTGCCGGCAAGTCATCCTTATGCCTGATCCCGAGAAGCGTCTCGGCCCGTGAGAGTGGCCGCGGTATTCCCAGCGCGTCCTCGGCCGCTTCGGCCCTGGCAAGTCCGGCCCTTACCTCGCTCATCGGATCGGACTCTGGAGAAAGGCGGGTCTTCAGGCCCGCGATCAGCTGTTCATAGATCCTGATCGACTCCCACGGCTGACCGGCCGCCTCGTATGCATTGGCCACGACGTGCCGCAACCTGAGGCTCGCCGGGACGGCTCTGCGATTGCGCCATCGATCCTCGATTAGCCGCTCGAGCACCGCCGCCTCCCGCTGAACATACGTCGGACTTACGGGGCGGTCAAATGTGTAGATCCGTTCCGCGCTGATGCGCGTTTGCAGCTCTTGCGCCCATGCGTCAAGTGGCTCGCTATCCGGTACCCGCTGGTTTAGGTCCCGAAGCGCCTTCAGGACATCCGGCCACGTCTCTTCGTCACATAGCTCAAGCGCTCGGCGGGCGCACTGAAATCCGAACCTGGCATCCCCGACCTGGGCAGACAGGCCAGCGGCCAGTTTCAAGAGGGGTCGAGAGGCCGATCCTCCCGCTAAGACCTTGCCACCTTCATCCCGGAGGTGTCTCATCAGGGAGCTCCATCGTCGCCGCAGCGCCTTCCCGTTTGTAGACGGCTTTCAAGTGAGCCGGCGCAGCCGAAATCCACGCAGCGGCCTCTGGGGGCTGCGATGATGTCTTCGCCCCTGCATCTCGCTTGCTAGGGGCGGGTCGGCCCGTCCTCGATTCTGAAGCTGGCGGTCGGAGGTTCAGACTCAGGATCGGACTGCTCTCCACCAAGAGATTGAGCGCTCCCGCTAATCCACCCCACGCAGGCAGCACGAAGACGAGTCCGCCGGGTCGACACCTACGCAGCCGCTCTCGGAACTCGTCCAGTGCGGCAAAAATCGTCTCAAGACTGTCTTCGCTCCCTTGGTCGGCCTGACCAAGGTTTATCGTCGCGCCGAACTCCGCCCAGTCGACCCAAGTCAGGCACTTCTCGGTAGCGGGCGACAGCAGGTCGCGCGCGGTTCGCACCAAACCGTCGACGTCCTCAGCGCGCAACACTTCAAACTCTGATCCCACGCGCGGCGCCGCTTCCATCGCCAAAGCCTCTAACTCGGGGGCAAGGCTCGCCTCGGCGGCATAGACGACACCAAGCCAGAAGCCCTCCGCGGCCTGGAGGCGGCGAGTGATCTCCTCAACAAAACCTTCGCTAGTGCCAGGCGTCCCACTCACCTCGCCCTCTGCTTGCACCTACTGCTCAGCGTTGCATGTCCAGGTGGTGTTCACGCTGAGCTCCGGAGGCAGAGGAACCGCCAAGAATGGTTCAGTTACCTGGACATCACAACCCTTTATCCCCCCTACTGACGGGTTGTTGTTGTTGTTGTAGAACTGATTCAGCCTTGTACCTTGGAGGCTATTCTGGGCGGCGTTAATGTACTTGAGGCTCGCACCCGGACCACCCTGAGTCGTTGAAAAGAATGGGTACTCGTCGCAGCTTTCGCCAGAAGGCGTTGGGAGGGTGCAAGGAGAAGTACCCCGGTACCAGCCCCGTCCGGACTTGTTTACCACGTCCCGGTTCAGTTGTACCCAAGCAGGGTTGGCGGCCAGCGCCTCCAGGTCGTGCTGTGACGCCTCGCGCACGTCGTATCCCGAATAGAAGACGGGCATCGTCGAGCAGCTGGCGAAGCTGGCGTCTCCACTATCGCCAGTCTTGTCGGTATTGCCGTTCGACGCATCCACAGCGTCCAAACAGGATCGAGCAATATCGAGTTTATTCGTCTCATTAACCGCCGGATCCTTGGTCTCGAGGAAGTCACCGAGACTCGTCTCCCGTGTCGTGGCTTGCGGCATACTCGACCCGTCAGGGTTGGTGGTGACCGTGATTGGCGTCGCCGAGTCAACTTCCTGCCCAGGTGCCGGACTCACGACCGTCACCGCGCTGGCGGGCATATCCAGATCGGCGTTTGTACTGTCCAGAATCTGCCGTTGGACGTTTGTAAAGCCGGCATTTGCCAAGGCCGCCTGGTACGTTGCCCACGTCTCACCAAGCGTTGGGGCAGGTACAGTGATCACTCCGGGCGGAGGGTAAGCTTGACCGGTGGTGGGGTTGTTGACACCGAGGGCGGAGTTGATGAATTGTTCGAGCGGCCCGTAGTTGCTATTCGAGAAGGAGCTAGCAAGGCACTGCGCGGTCGCGCACCACGCTGAGCTGGGATTGACGGTGGCTGTCACGCATTGCGGGGCCGACGAGGAACAAGAGCCGGGCCGAGGAAAGCCGCTGTGAGCGGCAGTCGCAGGCTTGTAGGACTCCTCCGTATCGAAGTAGATTGGAGGATTCGTGCCGTTGTAGCTGATCGCGTCCGTGCAAGGATTTGGATCTGACCACTTGAGTCGCTGCCAGCCGCTGCTGGGATCAGCTCCTGGATATGGCGCAACCCAAAGGTTTGATCCGTATTGCTGACTGTCGCCCTGACAGTGATCGCCGTTGTACTGATAGCTGTTTTCGTCAATTGCGTCCTGGATGCCGGGAAACCACGGCTGCGAAAGCTGCGGGTAGGTCTGCTGCAGGTCCAGCTCAAGCAGCCATAAGCCGCCGTTTGGCATCGACGTGCCGCACGGAACTACGGCCCTGTTGGGACTGCCAGTATTGCCATGCCCACCGGCGATGCCAGCGTATGTGAGTGAGTCATCGGCTTGGGTCGGAGCCAGCTCCTCGTAACATTGCCCGTCGCCCCCCAAGACTTGGTTCCCCGTGTCTGTCCACCAAACCCGCCTCTCCGGATAGACCTGAATCCCGCAGGGAAATGATCCACTGCCCGAGCCGCATGTTCCTGAGCCGCCGAGCGGATTGACTTGCCCGGTATCGGCGAACAGCGTCTCGATATTTGAGCCGATCTGGATGACTGCCGCCACCGCGCCCGCCGTAGCTATGCAACCAGCGGCCGCTATCGGGGAACTGACGCATATCGGCTCTAGCTCGGGCTCTACCGGCGCCAAGAACTTGAGGTCTTGCGCAATCGATAAGAGCCCGTCTCCAGCTGCCGCCTCGACGGAGCCGCCGTCATAGGCCGAAGTGGTTGCGCTCGACAGGGCCTGCACATCCGGCTGCGCAGTCCAGTCAGAGCCTTCGATGGTCGGATACGGCACGTTCGCGCTGGGCACGCCACTTTCGCTAGCAATCCAGTCCATAGTCGCATGCACTTCATCGCTTTCAGTCGCAGAACCCGATCCGCTTGCGACATCCTGGGCGGCGGCGGCGATATCGACGGGGGGCGGCGGAATATTGAGGCTCAAGACCTGCGGTGGCGACGAGTTCCCGGCACCGTCCTGCGCCGTCACGGTAATCGTGTGAGTGCCGGCACCCAGCGCAGACGTCGAAACATTCCACGAGGCGTTCGTCGCACACGGCCCTGGCGTACAAGGATCGAACGTCACTCCAGACCGCGCCGTCCCGTCGACAGCAACTGTCACCTGCGAGACCCCGGAGGTAGGTGTCGAGGACCCATCCTCGATATCCATGTAGAGCGGGTACTGCCCATTCGGAAGATTGCTCCCCTCATCGTCCACGGGAACTCCAGACAAGTTCACCGTAGGCGCGGTGCGGTCAAGCTCGGCGGTAGCGGATCCGATGGAACTGTTGCCGGCGTTATCGATCGCCTGCGCCTGGATCGCAGTAGCGCCCTCGGCCGTCACCGTGACCGGAGTGTTGTTGGCTACCGTGGTCCAGTCGGACCACGACCCGCTGTTCAACTGCGTTCGGTACTCGAGCGTCTTAAGACCAGAACCGGCCGTCCCGTTGCCGTTTGGCGGATCGGCTCCCGTGATCGTGCAGGTTTCTGAGGCCGCGGAAGACCAACCCGAGTAAGGGCAGCTAATTGAGGCCGTCGGAGCAGTCTCATCTAGGTTTACCTGCCATGAGTTCGTGACGGTATTGCCGCCCGCCCCCGTCGCGGTCACGGTGACCGTATTGGGGCCTTCCGACAGCGATGACGTGCTGTAGCTGAAGGTCTTTGTAAATGTGCTCGGGCAGGGCATCGGCGCCGGCTTTCCATTGCTAACGTCAACCGCTCCCGCGCTACAGGTGGTCGACCAACTGGATGGGCTGATTGAGAGTCCAGAAACGGCGAGCTTGCTGATCCCCAAGCCAGTCGTTACTGCAGAAGTTGCCGTGACCGTGTCATTAACATTGTTAACCCAGGTTCCCGATGTCGGCGTATAGCCGTTATGGGTCACCGAAATGGTCGGCGTAACATTATCTGAAAGGTACACGGTCGCGTCGTTGACTTCGTCCGCACCGTTACTGCCCTGTGTGTTACCGCCGCCGCCACTGGGTACCGAAAGTCCGAAGACTGCCAAATTGTTAGCCCCAATGCTCGACGACGGATGCGGGCAACCCGCCAGAGCGCAGTACTTAAAGTCAACGCTATTTAGCGCCCCCGTCGTTCCGTGCTCAGCGGGCGTCCCGCTAGCCGAATTTGTCAGGTTCTGCCACGTTCCCTGCTCCCAGCCGCCTCCGGATGCCCAAATGCCGCCGTACTCCTGACTGACCTGCGCGTTGTATGAGTCTGGGTTGTTGACTACCCCCGACTCGGTGAGCTCGTATACGTAGGCTCCGGAGGGTGGGGTGTAGATGTACTCCCCGTACTGTCCCGGGCTATATGTTGTCTCCTCACCCTGCTTCCAGGCCGACAGACCCGAGATGTTAGTAGCGGTGAAGTTTGCGCTGTCATCGCTGGCTCGGTACCAGTCTGAGTAGACGGATGTACCCTGGTAGTTGCCCGTGATGGGCGGATCGACCATGATCGGATAGGCATAGTCACCACTCGTGTGCGACACGGTGAGGGTCAGCTGGTTCGGACTAGCAATTTGGTAGCTGGTCGGTACTGTCTGACCTTGGGCATCGACGGCGAGCGCCGGTAGGACATCTCCGCTTACCTTTCCGTCTCCCGAGAGGATCTGAATTGTGCCGGACCCGTCTCCTGGGTCATGAAGCTGCCAACCAGTCGGTAGCTGGAAGGAAAGCGTTTGTGACTGCGGGCTGGCATGGGAACGAAGCATGTACGAGACGTCGGCCCCGAACGGAAGTGGCCGGACCACCGCATCAACGTCGCTGCTTCTACCGTCAATGTTTGGGTACAGGATGCTGCCGCCGACCACACGGCCAGCAACCGGCGCGCCAGAGCCAAAGCTCACGCCAAAGTCAGCACCGGGGAAGGTAAGTTCTCCATCTGCCGTGGACGGGATCGTGACCGGCACCAGGCTACTCGCAGGGACGAACGAGCTACCGTTGGCCTTTAACGCTAAGTCAAGCGGGGCAGTGACGCCGTCTGAGGTGGTTCCGTCGAGAGGGAGCGCGCTTTCCGCGACCGATCGCTGTCCATTGGAAGCCTCCACGAGCGCAGCATTTGGACCCAGTTGGTCGAGCACGCGAGCGGCGGGGCCAGGGTCGAGGCCGTGGTATCCAGCGGCGCTGATCCCAGGGAACTGCGACGTGTCAACGCCTTGCGCCTGGTCAGCGGACTCATTCTCATAGGCGGTCTTTGATTGGGATCGCGCCGAGACCTGGGCCGGAGCACGGAGCCAAGCCATCCACTGCTCATACTGGTGCTCGGCCTGGGTGGCCGCACCCGGATCGGGAACATCTGACGCCGTCGGCGTAGTCGCTGCCTCGCCCGGGGCGGAGCGAGCCAACAACAGCGCGGGGATCAGTGCCAGGGCGGCCAAACGGACACCTGCCAAGGCCGCCGAACGGGCAAATAAGGTCCAGCGGGTACTCGCCGGGGCGCCGGCACGGCGACGGTTCGGCAGTCTCCCGATCGTGCAGGACAAAACGACAGCGACCGCCAGCCCAAGCCCAACCGATCTTTCGCGCCCACGACGCGCTTCGTCCAACGCCCCTCCTCAATCTGGCATACCTGCGCCCCGCAGCCTGCTTACGGCCCCCAAACGAACTGGTCTCAAGCAGACCACATTGGAAGATAACTGTCAAGCCCGTGTTCCGGAATCTGCGGAAATTCGACCAAATCGCCGGGCCAGGCGACCCGCACCCTCTGCGGATTCGGCCAAGGAGATGCGCTTGGCCGCCTTGAGCCCGCGGTCCGCAGCGAGTTCCCGGCACCGAAAACGTTGGGTCTTCCCCGACGGGGTCTTGGGGAAAAGGCCGCGCGGAAGAAAAAGGCATTCGCTGAGCCGGACGCCCGCTACAGAGAGCGCAGCGAGCGACATTCGTTTCGCCATCAGTCCGAAGTCCGGATGATGGTCAGCGGCCTCGATGACCGCCACGAGCCGCGGTTCGACGCCATCATCGAGCCGGACGACAGCGCAGCTCCCAAGCCGCACCCCGCCGGTGGCGATGATCGCTGCCTCAATATCTCGGGCGTAAACGTTTCGTCCGGCGATGGTTAGGAGGTCATCGGTACGACCGACGATGTACAGGGATCCGTCTCGGAGGAACCCGGTATCGCCCGTTACTAGCCCCGAGGCCGTGAATCGCTGCTCTGTCACCGTCGGCAAGCCCAGATATCCTGTCGCCAAACTCGGACTGCGCAGTCGTATCTCCCCAACCGCGCCGTCTCCCGCCAGATCAATCTCCGTCCCAGGTAGCGGCAGACCAACCGAGGCGATTCGTGTCGAGTCCGTCGCCGCCCCGTTTGGTTCGCTGGGCTCGACCCGGCCGTTTCTGAGCGACGCCCGGTCAAGGGAAGCAATTTTCGCCCCAGCTCCCACCGGCGTCGCGGTAACGGCCAGGACGGCCTCGGCTAGACCGTAGGCCGGCAGAAGCGCCTCCCAAGGCAGTCGTGACGGACCGAGCGCGGCGCACGCACGCTCAAGGGTGCGCGGATCGATGCGTTCACCGCCGAGCACCAGCCGTCGCATCGGGATCGGGTTCGGAGGGAGTAGGGGGGCTGCCCGCGCGGCGAGCTCCAGTGCGAAGTTTGGTCCGCAGCTGATCGTGGCCGCATTATCCGCGCAGTCACCAAACCAGGATTGGGGGCGGGTGACAAATCGCCCGGGAGTGCTGAGCACCTGGCGCGTCCCGGTCCAGTATGCGGTCAGTAAGAGGCAGCCAAATATGCCCATGTCGTGCGAGAGCGGCACCCAGTCCACACTCACGTCTCGCTCCGGATCGATTTCCAGAACGGTCGCGAGCAACGCCAGCTGACAGGCGATCGACCGGGCTGAGAGCAAGCATCCTTTGGGATCGGAGACGCTGCCGGAGGAGTACTGCACGAAGACCGCGTCATCCTCGGCCTGCAGACACGGTTCGCTAAGTGGGGACCCCTTTAACTCCTCAGAGGCAATCACCCGAGCCGCCGGGCATCCCATCGCAATCAACGGGAAGTACTCGCTTGCCACTAGTAACACGACTGCTTGGGCTTGGTCGAGAATCGCTCGCAGCTGGGCTTGATAGCGCTCTGGGGCCATCCCACGGGCCATTCCTGGCAGTGAAACCACACATGCCCCAGCCATCCAGGCTCCCAGAAGTGCGGCGCAAGAGGACGGGCTGTTTGTCAGAAGACACGCAACTCTGTCCCCGGGACGCACCCCTTTCGTCCGCAAGCCGCCGGCAAACTCGGAGGCTTGGCGGCGCCACTCATCCCATGACCAGTCCACCCAAGTTGTCCCATCCAACACCCGTAGCAACGGACCACTCGGCCTCGCCTGCTCCAGCGGCGCCCAAAGCGAAGGCGCTTGGGCAGGCGGCGCAGTCATCGGGGCTGGCGTTTGCGGATTACATATTCCGAGCTCCGAGGAGCGCGCTCGCCGCGCTGGTACTCCTCAAACAGCTCACCAACCGTCACGCGATCCCAATCTCGAGTGGCTAGGTCGGTGTCCAGGGTGGCGACCTCCAACTCCACCAGCAGGAAGACCACGACCTCCGAGAGCGCCAATGAATCAAGCCCCAAGTCCGCGACGAGCCGGCTCCTCTGGGTCACGACTTCGGCCGGCACTCCGCCGGCCCGCGCGATCGCCGCCGCAAACGATTCCCAAATCAGCTTTGGCTCGCCGCTCAACTGGTCGCCCCGGGCATATTCGGCACCCGCAGCACCATCCGCCGCTCCTCCGCTGGACGGGCCGCGGCGATAACGCCCTGGGCCTCACGGCGCCAGCTGTCGCGGTAAAGAGCCAAAATGAGCTGATCCCACCGCCGGTGGTCGTACCACAAATGGCCGCGCAGCCGAGCTTCAAGCTCAAAGAACCGCCCAATCCCACTCTGAAACTGGGCCACGTTGTACTCGGCGACCTCTACGTACAGCTTGTGGAAATCCCAGCAGGAGAACACATAATCGACAAAGAGCGCTACTCCAAACATCATTAGCGGCGTGGGCCTGGGTGGACCAAAACGCTCGGCACCCAGGTAGGCATAACCATCCTGAAAGTTGGCGTGGTAGACCGCCACGAGGCCTATGGGAGTCGGCTCCTGGTTTCCGACCACCAGATACTGCGCCAACACGCCCTGCCACAGGCGCTGCGTCCATTGCTCCGGGCTCGGCGTCGCTCCTCGCGAGCGCCAGCGCACGGCTAGCTCGCCGCCAAGGTCCGCCGAGCGAAGAAACCGATAGTCGTCCGGCGAGACCGGTCGCAGGAATAGATGACGTCCTCGCAGCGGGGCTACCCGAAACGCTGAACCGTCGGTTCCCGGTTCAGGGCCCGTCGATGACAACTGCCCTGAGCTCAAGGCTCGTACCGCTGCAGAGAAACCATGGCATCAGCATGGCAAAGAATCAACTGGCAGCGTGCCGATGCGGGGAGGATGCGGGCGCCTCAACGTCGGATGCAATACAAGCCTGATCTCGGCGTGTCCGGTGGATGTCCGAAAATGACGGTGTGCGTAAAGCTGGACCCGCAACTGCCCGATCTTGGCGACAGGGGGCGCGGACCCGCGTCTCAAGCACTGGATGAAAGCTAGACCCATTCACGTGGCATTCCTATCCGCTCGAACAGCCCGGACCGCCGCGATGACGATCTACCGAGCGGCAGCTTTAGTGGCTCTGCTAATCATCGCTGGTGCGCCAAGTTCGGCGCAGGCAGCCTTCCTGCCGCCTGTGGCTTTCTCGGTTGGAGCCACCGCATCATCACTCGGGGATGGCGATTACAACGGGGACGGCATCCCGGACCTGGTCGTTGCCAGGCCAGCAGAGAACGACATCGTTGTCCGGCCGGGTCGGGCCGACGGAACATTTGGGCCGGCGTTGCCGCCGATTGCGGTCGGCCAGGACCCCGTGGCGGTGACTAGCTGCATTCCTGAAGATGCATACATGGCCGGCGATCCGCACGTAACGGCGCCTGCCTGGACGTTGCCTGACTTCAATCTCGATCTCAAGTGTGATCTGGCCGTGGCCGACGCCGGATCCGACGACATTGCTGTCCTTATGGGAAACGGAGACGGGACGTTCGCAAAGCCGCGGTTCATTCCCGTCGACGGGTCGCCTCGCGCAATCGTCGCGACCGTACTTGGAGATGGTTATTCCGCAGTCGTCTTCACCGAGCCACAGAAGGATCGGATTGGGACGATCGAGTTCACACCAAACGGCTTGTTCGGCCCGGTCTGGACGCCGGTCGGGGCTGATCCTGACGCCCTGGCGACGAGGGTGGATATGACGACTCTCCAGTGGTCTGTGGCAGTCGCCGACGCCGGATCCAATGACGTCAGATCCTTCACCTCATATAACACGCCAACAGGACCCACTTGGTTCCAAGACGGCGTGCCGTGGCAGCTCGACTCCAGCCCAACTGCGTTGGCCGGGGGCCCGTTCGGGTACGCCGTCGGGACCCGGGATTCGGACGTGACCTTGGTCGGGTTCCACCAGGTGGGTGATGCCCTCTACCAGGTGCAGAGCACTCCAATAGCAGTCAGCGGGAGCCCGGTTGCCCTTGCTCCGGTCACCATGGCCGGCGATCCGGCTAACGGTGACATCGCCGTGGTGACCCAAGGCGGCGGACCGCTGAGCATCCTGCGCGCTACAGGCTCCACCGACGGCGGAGGATTGCCGCTGTTCTCGCAAACGACGGTGGCGGTGTCCGGGTCTCCCACGGCGCTTGTGGCTTGGCCGTTCCGATCTGTCCTCGATCCCTCAGCTCGGATCTTCGCTAGTCCGCCTCCTACGGACTTGGCGCTGCTGGACCCGAACGGCACCGTTTCTATCCTCCTTCAGGACGCACCACGGCTAATGGTTACTCCGGCTCGCGTTGACTTTGGCCAGATCACTGCCGGCACCTCGTCTGCTCATGACATCTCGATAACGAACATCGGTCGGACCCCGGCGCCTATCGATCATGTGAGTCTATTTGCCGATCCCCTGCCTGGGACGGCGTCCCCATTCTCAGTCGACGAGGACAATTGCAGCGGCGGTGTTGTCGCCCCGGGGGAGAGCTGCAACATGGTCGTCCTGTTCAACCCTCAGACCGTCGGTCAATTCGCTTCCGGACTGTTTGCCTATGCCTCTAGCGCCGATGCGTCCGTCTTCGGTGTTGCGCGCTTTCAGGGGACTGCGGATCTCCAGGCGGCTATATCTTCCCCGCCAACACAAGCACTGGCTGGAGCGCTAAGTACTGGCCTGCGCACCACAGCCCGCTGTTCTGTCGCTTGTACAGTGACGATCCGCGCGATCTTGTCGCTAAGGGGCCACAAACGTAGGTACGAAACAGTCGGCATCAGCCACGTCCGCTTCCCGGTTGGCGGGATCCTGAGCATCCGCATCCCCATCAGCGCGCACAAGAACAGCCTGAGCAGTCGGGACGGCACTCAAATCCTGCTCCGCGCAACTGCCAGCACGACTGCCTACTCCCGGAATGGGCCCAGATCGGTCGCCCGCGCGCTCAAGCAGGTGATCGTGCGTCTGACGTCGAGATCCTGAGCCGATAGGGCTCTCGGGTGTCCGGGGTCGCGCGGGCGGCGCACGCTTCGTACTCACGGCGCCTCCCCCCGATCGCGAGCACGCCACACGTCACATCTATCAAGCGGCTTGGCCAGGACGAGGGCGGGCTAAAGAGGTCGGGGTGTGAGTCGTGAGCCGATTAGCGGTGCTCGCCCGGAAAGCCGCAGGACGCCGGGTGGGTGGTTGGCATGGCCGCGATTGTGGCTTGCCTTGCCTTGCTGTCAAGCCGGCGCGGTCTTTGATTCTCGGACCGCTCCGCTGGTGCAGGTCGGCTTGACAGCGCGGCGGCGGCGCGCCTTGTCGCGGGCATGCCAACCACCCAGCCCGCACCCGAAGTCCTATCCGCCCGCCTTTGCCGCCTTGCGGTTGAGTCGCAGTGGATCGCCGATCAGCTCGTAGCCCGCAATATGCATCACGTCGAAGCCGATTGCCTACTCTCAACGCCTACCTTGCTTCTGCAGATGGTCACGGACACGCTTGCGGATCGGATGCACTGCCTGTACTGGCACAACCCCGCTGATTTGAAGGAGGACCTTCGGATCTTGGGTGCGCTGGGGCAGGCTCATAGCTCGAAGCCTAGGTCGTGTTCTGCCTCTGGCTCTGTGTTGTTCTCGCGCGCGTAACCGAGTTCGAAGTCGCGCTCGCCCCTGGCTTCTAGCTCGTGCCCGGTTGTGGCTGCTGTTTCGTGTGCCAGTGGCGTGTCGATCGAGGGGATCTCTGGTTCGGTGCGGCTCATGTGCTCGGCCAGCGATGCCAGCTGGTCTTGGCTTATCTCCAGGTCCTGATCGTCCACCGCGGCGTAGATCTCGGTGCGCTCTCGGGCTCGGGTGAGGGCGACGTAGGAGCCTTCGCGGGTGGCGTGCTCGGCCACGATGAGATCGGCGGTGTCTGTGGTCTGTCCTTGGGCGGGGACGGGATGCTGGGCGTAGGCCAGGCGAACGTCAGCTTGGTTGATCTGAACGCGGTCAAGCGTGAGCTGGCGGCCATCTGAGAGCCGCAGCGTCGCTTCATCACCCTCGCGGTCGACGTCGGCGATGCGTCCGGTGGTGCCGTTGCGCAGCGCGCCGTGCTCGTCGTGGTGGATGGTGTGGCGGATCTGCACTTCGTCGCCTGGGTAGAGCCGGTAGGGGCGAGCGTCCAGGTCGAGGGCCTCGTGGCCGAGCTCGCCGGCCTGGTGGCGGATCGCTTGGGCGCGGGCGTTGAGCTCGTCCAGGTGCTCGTTGGTGCTCTGGGCGATGATGACCGTTCGCTTGCCCCGTGACCGGTCTGTCTGGGCGGCGTCCAGCGCCAGGTCCTCGGCCACCCTGGGCTGCGCGGTGAGGTGGACGCGTTCGCGCTCGGCGTAGCCGCGCAACGATGCCTCGGTGTCCTCGTCTCGGAACAGGCGCTGGTCGCGCCGATCGGCAGGGTCGCGCGCCCGGACGTTGCGGGTCAGCTCGGCCCGGGCCTGGTTCTCACGGGTGGATCTCTCAAGACGTGGCCAGAGGCCGCCGGCGCCGACCGGCTGGGACTGCCTGGGGTCGCCGACCTCGATCAGCCTGGCCCCGGTCTCCTGGACCGCCTGGAGGAGTTGCTGCTGCTCGCGGGTGGACGCGAGGGCGGCCTCGTCGTGAATCAGCGTGGTTGACTCCGTTAGCTCGAGCGCCCCGGTGGCCAGCGCTGCCTGAAGCGCGGTGGAGGAGTACGCCCGGGTGATTACGCCAGCTGCTTCGAGCTCGCGGCCGAGTCGCTCGGCCGCCAGCCCGCCGGTGCTGGTAACTACGAGGTGCCGCCCGGCGGCCTGGTGCGCGCGGGCGATCGCGGAGAGCGTGGTGCTTTTTCCGGTGCCGGCCTGTCCTTCGATCATGACCAGCTGCCGGTCTGAGCACCCCAGCTCGACCGCTGCGCGCTGCTCGCGCGAGAGCTTCCCGCCCGTGGCTCGCAGCACGGTGTCGAGGTCGCCAGCCTCCCGCTCAACGAGCCCCTGCGGGATCTCCTGTACTCGTGCAGCGGCCAGCTGGCGGGCCAGCCCAACCGTCTGTTGCTCGACCACGCGATGACCACTGGTCGTATTGGTCCCGTCGGCCAGAGAAAGCAGCTGGCCCTGCAGCCGCATGTCCTCGAGGCACTCGACAGCCTGCTCGATCGAAACGCCGGTGGAGGCCTCAAGCGCCACCGCGCGGGCTTCGCGGTCAGCAAATGTGGCATCGAACTCGGTCAGCCGCGCCAGCAGCTCGTCCGCCAGCGCGGCACCCAGGCCGCGCGGTGTGGTGCGCAGCCGATTGACCGTCCCGCCGTCAAAGCGATACTCCCGCGCGGTCCTCCGCCAGCACCCATCCAGGTCAGCCCGTGTGCGAAGCCCACTCTTAGGCGCACGCGTCGTCATAGTGAGGAACCGGTCGACCTTCGGGGCGAGCTGGACCGCCGACTCAAGCTCGGCCAGCTCCCGCCTCGCTTCGACCGCGTCGGAACCCCCGTCCGCGACTACCGCCTCCAAGGCGAGACACCGGTCGACCACCCGGGCCTGGATCGCGTTGCGAATCTGATGGTGTCGGCTTGACCAGCGATCCAGCAGCCCGTCTGGGACACCGACGAGCTCGAAGTAGCGTCCACCGCGGCCTGTCCCTCTGCGGATGGCGAATCCGAGCCTGGCCAGCCCGCGTGCTAGCTCGGTGCGATAGGCCGCCCCGACCTCTCGACGGTGAACGAGCCAGGAGCGTGAATCAATCGCCACCACACTCTCATCCCGCCTGACCGCGCCGTGCAGGAGGACGTGGGAGTGAAGTTGGGGATCAGGTAGCTGCCCGCCCACCGACCGCGCCGTGGTGTGCCGCCAGCTCGTCGCGATCATCCGCTCCGCCCTGCCATGGATCACCGTCTGCGGGTCGATCCGTTCGCGGACCATCTTCACGTAGCGCAGCGAGTACTCGAGCGCGCGGTCGATGGCGCGCTCGTGCGCTTGCTCGATCCGCTCTCTGAGGCCCGGCGCGGCCAGCGCCCACACTGCGCTGACCGACTTCGGCGCTGAGAACGTCGCATCGATCGCCGACACCGCCTCGCCTGACCCGCCCGCCCGGCGGAGCGGCTCGCCGGTGTCCGGCCGGCGGACCGCCATCAACGCCCGGAGCACCTCCCCGTCCACGGGCGCGGCCGGATCACACCCCACTACCAT
Organism: uncultured Solirubrobacterales bacterium; assembly: GCA_963838865.1. Lineage (GTDB taxonomy): Bacteria > Actinomycetota > Thermoleophilia > Solirubrobacterales > Solirubrobacteraceae > Palsa-465. The sequence continues at coordinate 973,528 of CAWISN010000001.1, forward strand.
CGCCCCATCCGCCCATCTTCCTGGTGCCTGCACCCTGTCCCCGTCCTTGAGGTAGTAGTCTCCCAGCTGGTCGGGCTCTGACTTGGCCTCCAGATACTCGGCATAAGCGTCCGCCTGCCCGGCCGTGACCTTCGCCACCGTCAGCACCGTCCACCCCCGGCCTTCGTGTCCTGACGATCTCTATCGCCACCCTGCAAGGGGGAGTAGGGTCGGCGGGAGGCGACCGGACCGCGCGGCTTGGCCGACTGGTCGGGTGGCCTCCCGCCGCCGCATCGAACCGTGCGTGCGGTTCTCCCGCACACGGCTCTCCGACATCGTTCACCGGCTGGCATACGCGGGCTGGTATCGGACGGTTCCGGTGAGGCGGTGGACGCCGAGCCGGGAGTACCACTCGTAGTTAAAGCGGCGTTCCCAGTTGCGTCCTTGGAGTCCGTGCTTTCGGCTGGCGAGTTGCGCGAGCCGCTCGTGGACGTAGCTGTCGATCTGGTGGAACTTCTGGGCGCTGTTGCCAGCGGCGAAGTACCGGCCCCAGCCCCGCAACACGGGGTTGAGGTCTTTGATCGCGTCCTCGAGTGTCATGCTCGCGAACCTCCGGGTGGTCCGCTGGCGGACGTTGGCTCTGATCTGAGCCATCGCCCGCTGAGAGGGCCACTTCTGCAGATACCAACGACCGCGCCACTTCCACGACTCTCGCATCCGATGATGAAAGCCGAGAAAGTCAAAGCCCTGCGCACCCCTTGAGAGGTGAGCGATCCTGGTCTTCTCGGGGTGCAGCCGCAGCCCGAGAGTGTCCAGGACCGCCGCCGCCAGCTCGCGGGCCTGCTCGGCCCGCTCGCGGGTGGCGCACAGAACAACGAGGTCATCCGCGTACCTGACCAGCGCACCATGCTGATGTCCACCGCCCGCCCACGCCTCATCCAGCGTGTGCAGCGCAATGTTCGCCAGCAACGGTGAAATCGGCGACCCTTGCGGGGTGCCCGTCTCTATCGCGGACACGATCCCGCCCTCGAGCACCCCTGCTCTCAGCCAGCCCCGCAGCAGCTTGAGCACCCGCCGATCACACACCCGCCGCTGGACCTGCCCGAGCAGCGCGTCGTGGTCGATCTCGTCAAAGCAACTGCGAATGTCGGCGTCGAGCACCCACACCCCGCCCTGGTTAGCGACCTTCCTGATCCGCTCCAGCGCATGGTGGGCCGAGCGCCTGGGCCGAAACCCAAAGCTAGAAGGCAGGAAGTCGGCCTCGAAGATCGGCTCAAGCACGATCCTCGCTGCCGCCATCACCACCCGGTCGGCCACCGTGGGAATCCCTAGCGGCCGAGTCTGCCCCGGCCGGCCAGGTTTGGGAATGCGAACCCGCCTAAGCGGCCGCGGCCGGTATCTCCCGGCACGCAACCTGCTGGCAAGCTCCTCGAGGAAGCCGTCGACACCGCAGGCCACGACATCGTCAACGGTGATCCCGTCAACGCCCGCGGCTCCGCGGTTAGCCCGGACCTCGCTCCACGCCCTGAACATGACGTCGCTGCGGGCGACCTTGTCAAAGAGCGCGTGGAACCTTCGATCCTGATCCTGCTTAGCACAGCGGTACAGCACGCGTTGGAGAGCACGAACCCTGTCCACACCACCGGTGCGGCTGACGGACCTAGCCGATGAGGCACTCGTCAAGTCCCTCTGCTCCTTCCCGTGCATCGATGAAGCGCGGGTCCTTCCCCATGTGGTCGGCTTTCCCGACCTCGGAGTACTACGACCCGCTCCGACTGCCGCTCGACCACCCGCTCCACTTCCCGGTCTCGCCGGTTATAGGAGGGGCATCGCTTCCCGCCACCCCGCGGGCGACGGGGCCGAGACGGCTCTCCCGGGTTCCCAGGACGACCATCCGCACGTTCAACGCCCATTACGCCGGAGGGTCCTCAGCGCCCGCTCCTGGACCAAGAGCGCTTTCCGTGGCCTTCGCCGAAGTGTGACCGGCTCGGCACCCTCTAATCCGGCCAAAGGCCGGGTGCATTAACGACGCTTGCTCAGGCTTCACTACACGCTGCAGACCGCGCGGTCGTATCCGCCCCGCTTCGCACCCGGCCTCTCGACCACGCACGGGGGCATCACTACCAGGGACCCAGGCATCTCCCCAGACCGGACTCACACCGGCAGGCCGCCCTGAACTTGTCGTTCCTAGCTCATCACAACCTCCTGTCATCAGAGCACCGGAACAGTCCCGGCGCACCACACTCCACGCACTAACGTGCTGACGGCAAACGTCCCCAGAAACGTCCCCGGCCAGCGAGGTCATCGGGCGCCCTGGATCGGCAGTTCGCTGATCGTCTTCCATGGCTCATCGCTGCCGGGGTCAGGGTGAGGAGCTCCCACTGCACTCCGTCGAGATGGAGTGCGTTGCCGGCGGGGATGCCCGCAATCTCGCCGGGGGAGACCACCCGCTGGCGCTGGGTGGACACGGTTCGGCTCGGCCGCTGCTGGTGGACGTTGGGCCCGGCCAGGGTCGATGAGAAGAAACCCCCGGCGTGCGAGGTCGTGGTCGAGACCATCTGCCGGTCGTACTCCCCCAGCATGAGCGAGATTCCCTCAAGCGTCTTCGGATCTGCGACGTCGGGCAGGATCAGCTTGGTCCCGAATAGCGTCAGAAACCCGTCGGCAGCCTGCCCCCAGCGCACCCTGGCCTGGCTCAGGTCCTGGAGGGCGGCAAGCAGGGCGAGGCCCTGGCCGGCGCCTTCTGAGGCGATCTGGGGCAGGTCGTCCAGCGGGGCGATGTTCGCCACTTCGTCCAGCGCGAACAGCACCCTGGTCTTGAGCGTCCCGTCCCGGTGAGCCTGATAGACCGCCCGGCGAATGTCGGCCAAAAGGCCGCAGACGAGAGGGGCGGCGGCGGTCTGGTGCTCGGCGGGCGCGTGTATATACAAGGTGGCCTGGGAGAGGACGAAGCGCTCGGGGTGAAAGTTCTGATCGCGCGCGATCTCCAGGGCCTGCTGGGAGGTGTAGGCGTCCAGGGAGTCGGCGGCGGCGGAGAAGATCGAGGAGCGTTCCCTGGCCTCGGTGTTCTGCAACCCGCCCAGCAGGCCGGTCGCCAGCTCCGAGCCCTGATTTTGTTCAAGGAGCAGGGTGGGCTGGTCGAGGTCGTGGCGCAGCACCCACTCGAGCACGCCGTCGATCTCCCGGCCGCCCACCGCCGCGGCGTGCAGAAGCGGGGCGAGCAGCGCCTGCGCGCGGCGTGACCAGTGCGTCTGATCGGTGGTGCCGGCGCCGACGTGAGTGGCCTGGACCATCGCGCGGGCCATGAGCTGAGCCCGATCCCAGTCCCGGGACGTGAACACCGGCGACCACCTGAGCCGCTCGCCCACCCCCGCCCAGCCCATGCCGGTGGGGTCAAACTCCCACAGCCTCCCCACCATGGACCGAGCTCCCGCGGTAGCGGCTAGCACGTCCGGCTTGGTCGACGTAGCGGTCAACGGCCCCGCATGGCAAAGCAGGGCGGGAACGATCACACCAGAGGTCTTGCCAGACCGCGGCGGCCCCAGCACCAGCACCGCCCGCTGCGGCCTGGCAAACCGCCAATCCCCGTCTCCCATAACCCCGAGGTAGGGGCCGCCGCCATCCCCCTGGCAGGCGTCGCGAACCAGCGCGAGCGGATCATCGGCGCGGGCGATTGCCTCACCGGCCCAGCGCTTCAAGGCCATCGGCCCGCGCTGTACGAGGTGCTCGGCCCCGATCAGCAGCAGGATTCCCGGCAGAATCACGGCCAGGAACACGACCTTGCTGCCGGAATCAAGAAACCACCAGGCAAAGAGGACGCACCCGGGGACCGTCACCCACCACGGCCGCCGCCACAGGCGCCGGGTGGTGCTCTGGTGAGAAGGACCCCAACTCATCCCGCCGGCCTCAGGCTCCGAGCAGCTCCTCAAGCGCCGGGCGCAGAAACCGCCAGGTGCGCCCCAGCCGCCTGGCGGGCAGCTCGCCCCGCCGGGCCAGGCAGTACACGGTCGAGACCGGCAGGTGCAACAGCTCGGCGACCTCGGAGGCGGTCATCACCTCCTCGCGCGTCAACCGCACCCGCCCAGGATCAGATGTCGAACCGGCACTGAAGCGGCGCTCGAGAGCTTCGATGGTGGCCATGGCGCCAGAGCATGCACCGGCGGCCGGGACGTCTCTACCGCATCTTGGGACATCTTCAAAGACGTCCTGGGACGTTTCCGGACATTTCCCGGGACGCTTATCATCGACCCCTGCAAACAACGCCTTTTGGTTGGGAGACAGAACGAGCGAGAACTTCCGCCTGCGCGCCGCGCTCACCCAAGCCGGGATGCTCCCCGGCGACCTCGCAGGCCGCGTCGAGGTCGACATCAAAACCGTCGGGCGGTGGCTATCGGGCCGCACCCCGCACCCCCGCCACCGCGCGCTGGTCGCCCAGATCCTCGCCGCCGACGAGATCGAGCTCTGGCCTGAGGCCAAGCCCACCCGAGCGGCCGAGGACCCCTTCAAAGAACTTGCCGGCGCCTGGCCTGACTCAGAACACACCAACGCTCCTGACTGGCTGGCCATGCTCGACAGCGCCAGCGAGCAGATCGACCTCCTGGACCCCACCCTCCACGGACTGATCACCCAGCCCGGGGTCATCGAGGAACTCGCCGCCAAGGCCACCCGCGGCGCCTGCGTGAGGATCCTGATCGCCGCCGCGGACAGCATCTACCTCACCGCGCAGGACCAAGAAGTCGGCGGGAACCCCGACGACGATGACACCGACGACCCGACCCCGACCCAGCGCGAGCACAACCAGACGATCGAAACCCTCCACCCCCTGATCAACGACCCCCGGATCGAGATCCGCGAATTCGTGACCGCCCGTCCCAACACCATCCTGCGCCTTGACGAGCAAATGCTCATCACCCTCCACCTATACGGCCTCACCCGCCCACAAGCACCCGTCCTCCATCTCCGCCGCCGCCAAGACGACGGCCTCTTCGACCAATTCGCCGCCCACTTCGACCGCATCTGGAACCAAGCAGCCGAAGAACTCGAACTGGACACCGCCCCCGACGACCTCATCGAGGACCCACAGGAAGCGGCGCAGCACACGCTGGACATGAGCGCTCCTCCCACCCCCCAACAAGCCCAACAAGCACTCGAGCGCCTGCGCCACCGGCGCACGCCCTGACCGGCGCCCCCCACGAAGACCAGCGCCGCCGGGCGGCGACCAAATCAGGACAGCCCACGGTTGGCACGGCCGAAACAAGAGCCGTCCGAAGCCTCGGCTAGTTTGACTCGCTGGGTGCTAATCAGCTTCGCTTGCACTCAATTAGCATGAACTCCACATGGGAAGAGTACCTTACGATCAACGAGATCGCCAGGCATCTGAAGCTCAATCACCAGACGATCCGGAACTGGATCGCCCAAGGCCGCCTCCCCGCGATCCGCATCGGCCGCCGCATCCGCATCCGCCGCGCCGACCTCGACGTAATCCTCGCGCAGGGAACAACAACACCAATCACACCCGACCCGTCCCCCGTACCCGCGGCCGAGGCACACGATCAACTCGCCCACGCCCTGAGCCGCGCCCGCCGGCTCCTAGGCCGGCGAAGCGCCGCCCGGCGCGCCGAACTCGCCGAAACGCTCCAAGAACTCGCCGACGCCGCCACCGCAGCAATCCAACCGCTCCCCTAAAACGAGCACCATTCCTGAGCGCACCGGCCCGCCCGGCTCAAACCACGCGAAAGTGATGGCGCGACGCGTAAGGCCGGTGGCCGCTCCGTTGTCACCGAAGTGCTCACGCCGCCGCCCCAACCGTCTGAAGAAGAGCAGTCGTCCAGCCTGCACGGTCGCGGCGCGGGAGTGATCTGGTGTGCCCGCATCGTTGTCGGTTCAAGGGACTCGCGGCGCCGTCGTGTCGGGAGATCGACGAGGGCCAGATTTCACCCATGTGAGACACGGCCACATCTATGATGGGGCGGACCATATTCGGGCCGCTGTACGGCGGTGAGGAAAGGGGGGAAGGGATGTCTGACGGCGTACTGGATCAGATCGAGCACATCGTCGTGCTGATGCTGGAGAACCGCTCGTTCGACCACATGCTCGGCTACCTGTCCTTGGAGGGCGGGCGCGCGGATGTTGACGGGCTGACCTCTGGAATGTCGAATACGGCTGGCGGGGTCGGGTACCCCGTCGTGCACGAGCCCGCCACGCATATCCCGAGCCCGAACTGGGACCCAGACCACTCCGGGCCGGCGACCGACCTGCAGATCGGCGCCGACAAGATGGACGGGTTCGCCGAGAGCTTCGCGCGCACACTCGATGCCAGGAAAGTCAGTGATCCAGATCCGGGGATGGTGATGCGCTACTACAACGCCGCCGACCTGCCGGTCTATGACCACCTCGCCGAGCACTTCTGCGTCTGCGACCGCTGGCACAGCTCCGTCCCCGGTGCCACCTGGCCGAACCGGCTGTACGCCGTCGCCGGCGCCGCCGACGGCAGCCGCGACGACAAGAAGCCGCCGATCTACGGCAAGCACTCGTTCATCCGCCACCTCGACCACGCCGGCGTGAGCTGGCGCTGGTACACGTACGACTTCGGCACCTTGCGCTGCGCCGACCCCGACTACCTTCTCGGCCACCACGACCGCTTCGCCTACGTCGACAAGCCGAAGCTGCCGTTCGAGACCGCGCTTGAAGAGGACCTGCTGGTCGACGAGGACTCCGCCAGCTTCATCGAGGACGCTCAGCGCGGCAAGCTCGCCCAGGTCTCCTGGATCGACCCGAACTTCAAGGACGTCAACCTCGCCCACATCCAATCGAACGACGACCACCCGCCCTCCGACGTCCAAGACGGCCAGGAGCTCGCGTTCCTCGTCTACAACGGGCTCGCCTCCGGCCCCAACTGGGGCAAGACACTGCTGCTGATCGTCTACGACGAGCACGGCGGCTTCTACGACCACGTCCCACCGCCGCAAGCACCCGACGACGACCCCGCCACGTTCGGCCGCTACGGCGTCCGCGTCCCCGCGATCGTCGTCTCGCCCTGGGTCGCGCCGCGGTCGGTGTGCAACACCCTCTTCGACCACACATCGATCATCCACACGATTCTCGCCCGCTTCTGCCCTGTAGAGCTCGAACGCCAGACCGGGCTCAACGAAACGATCCATTGGCTCGAGGAGGGCCACCCGCACTACATGGGCATGCGCGTCGCCCAGGCAAACAACTTCAGCGTGCTCCTGACGGCCACGCCCACCGCACAACCCCCAGACCGGACGAAGCTGATCGACTGGTACACCGCGCGCCAGACAGATCGCGCGCACAAGCTCGCAACCAACCCGGTCTCGTTCCCCGCCGAGGAGCGCGTGTTCACCGACCTTCAGCGCTCGATGCTCGCCGCCGGAAAAAGCGTTCGCGAGGCGGGTCTCCCGGCAGGGCAGCCGTGAGCGGGCGATGACCGAAGAGGCGACCCCAGTCGGAGGCGACCAGCACCCCTCCGCCGCAACCGATCCCGCCGGCGCGCCCGCCGATGCGGTCGGTCCGTTCGAGGCGGCGCTCGTCGCCGCCGCCAAAGCGACCGCACCCGGCACCGTCGACCCGACCGTCAGCCTGACGTTCGCGCTCGGCTGGCAGATGGCCGAGCTGTTCCGCGCCGAACTCCGCCACTACTCCGAGCGCCGCGACGGCGACCTCCCGGGGCTCGGCTCGCTCTCGGACGACGAGCGTCGCGAGATCTCCGTCGACCAGGTCCAGGCCGCGCTCACCCAGCTCACGCCCGCGATCCAGAAGGCCGGGCTGACCGTGCCCACGAACGAGCTGAACGCCGTTAGAACCGCGCTCGACAACTGGGCAGCCGCCGGTCCGTCCGCAGTCGAGGCGCTGCACCTGAAGTTGCTCGGCACGCTGACCGCGGCGGCTTTCCGGCTCGGCAAGGCGTACGGGCTAGGCCGCGCGCTCGCCGACACCTGCCGAAAGCCGATCGACGCAGACAGCGTCAAGGACGAGCTAGACCCGTTCAGGGTCGCGAACCTGCTCGCATGGCTCGACGAGCTCTCGACCGCCCTGCCGCCCCACGCCGCGCACAGCGTCTACTCGTCACTCAAGCAATGGCGCGACTGGGCGGCGGCCAACCAACTGCCGGCCGACGCGATCACGACCATCAAGCGGCAAGGCGAGCTGTGGCGCGCGCTGCTCTCAGGCGAGAAGCGCGGCACCGAGATGCTCGAGATCGGCAACTACCTGCAGGCGGCCGGCAAAGTCGCGGGACGGATGAGCTCGATCTTCTGGAGAGCGGTCCTGCACTTCTGGTGGCTGGCTCTGATCGTGGCGGGACTGATCGCCGGGTCAATCGTGCTATTCATCAACGGCGGCAGCAGCCACATCGTCGCCGGAGCCGGGACCCTGCTCGCCGCGTTCGGCCTCAGCTGGAAGGGCGTGGGCGGGGTGCTCGGGAAGCTGGCGGGCAAGCTCGAGCAGCCGCTGTGGGGCGCCGTGCTCGACACCGCAATCGCGGACGCGATCACGCTCAAGCCCGGCAACAAGGCCGACATGCTCGGACGCGCGGCGCTCGCTTCCGACCTCGCCGCCGGAGCCCAACGAGCGCGGACCGCCCCGCGCTTAAACGACGACGCGCAGGCGCCCGATCCAGCCGGGCCGTAGCCAGCCAACGCACCCTAAGGGGGTATCAAGGGCTAGTCCTCCGTCGCCGAAGTATCGTGAGCCCTGGGACGGCTCGGGAACTAAAAGCGATCGTCGGCGTATCAGTGGAGACGCAGTACTGGGCAGGCGCATAGTGCACCAGGTGATCGCACGCCTCCTGAGCGATGTCCGTAGCCGGCTCGCCAGGAACATTTCTTCTCCTCCCGGACTCATTTGGTAAATGTTGCTTGGGTTGCTACTTCGCTGCCCGCGGTGCCGGGTCTTCGTTGGTAGCGAGTTCGGTTACGCGCGCGCGTAGCGCCTTCATGTCGGCTCGGAGGTGTCGGCTGGCGGCGGAGAGCTTGGCAATCTCCGCCTGCTGCGTGTGGAAGTCATGCTTCACGAGCGCGTTGTAGTTGCTAGCGATGGCGTTGACCGCGATTGCTTCCTTAGAGACTGCAGTTTCAAGTGGACTCGTCCGGTCGCTGCCGGTCGCGTACGCCAGGATCGGCGAGGCAGCGGTGACAACGAACGCGAGAGTGAGGAAGCCGCCCTGGAGGTTGAACGCTTTCCTGCCGATGGTGCCGGCCCAGTTCCCGGCGCCACCTGCTCTTGTGACGGCCCTGATACCGCGAAGCCCGGCCGTAATGCTGATCACCGCAGATAGGAAGGCGACGCCTAGAAGGAAATAGAACGCCAGGACATCCGTGCGCGCGCCGAGAATGAAGGTAAGGACTGTGGCTTGGCCGGCGATCACCGCAAGAGCCGCGGTGATCAGGTAGAGCGCGCGTTCGCTACGCAGGTCCGCTACGGCTTTGCGGTCCTCGTCCATAGCAATCGCTGCGTGTCAGTCCCAGAACTCCAGCACGGCGGTCTTGAGGTCATCCCAGTTAGCCGCAGCTGAGGCGATCACCGCGCCGCTTGTAATCTCCTGGTTTGGCCCTTGGGCAGCACCGAGGCAGATCGTGTACAGGTCGTCCCGGAGGGCTGGCATCCACTCGGCCGAGTCGAATTCTGCAATCCGGGAAGGAAGCACGCCAAGTGCGAGCGCGTTCGAGAGAAGGGCGACTCTGGCGTCTGGACGAAAGCTGAGACTTCGAGTGCGGAGATCGGCGACCACCCCGTCGACGAGCTCCCGCGCCTGTATGTAGCCATCATCGAAGAGTTCGCTAGAGAACTCTCGCTCGTAGATTCGGTCAAAGGCGCCGTACAGCCGGTCGTCCATTGATTGCGCTCCTCTCGATGATGATCGGGATATCGCTCGCCCGCCCGGCGACCATATCCGAGCCGCTCGAAGCTGAGGAAGAAATCGGCTATCCCATGTCGTCGGAGCGACGTACGGCGAAGACCGGCGCGCGCCAGAGTTAGAGTGATCGTTCGGACATGGCGGGTCAGGGCAACGCTGATCTCGCCCCCGTGACGCTCCGCTTTGACCAGAGACTGACCGTAATCGGCGACGGCCGAGGCCGAACTCAGTCCGCCGAACCGACCGTCCGCAGGACAGTTTCTCCCGGCTACCGCTGCCGCCTTCAGATCTGGCTCACCGTCACCCCATAGCGATCACACAAAGCGGCGGTATGGACCGCAGCTAGGTCATCCCAGGCTGCCCAGAGCTCGGGATAGCTGATCGGTCTCAGGGTCACGCGCTCATCCTCCAAGTCATGCGCGAGGCTGTGCAAGGTCCAAGAACTCGAGAGTGCCCCGCATCGAGCGCGTCTGAGGTGTCAGTGAAAGGCCCCAGCGTGGAGCGTGCAGGCTCAGGCGTACATCACGAAACACGTGAGTTACCCCCGCCCCCAAGATCCCGAAGTAGTTCAGACCAAATACGATCATCCCGGGTCGGTTGGGCCGAGCGTCACGGATTCGTTCGAGGGTCGCAAGTACTGGATCCGCGACGGTCGGGTCACGTACCGCGTAGAAGAGCAACTCGTCGAGCACGATATATCCGACGAACAGCTCGTGACTGCGTAGTTCCGTCTGGAGCCTGCTCCTGAGCTTCGTGAGATGCCACGTAACGCCTCGCAGGTCGCGATCTTCCGGGTGGTCATACGCGGAGACGCCAAGGTCTTCAGCACTCGAGTAGTTCGCGGTCGTTGGCCGCTTCGCGGTCAGGTACTGAACAGCATCAGCCACTGTCCGAGCAGGGGTGATCCGCTCACGCGAGATTTCCTGTGCAAAGCGGCGGACCGCCGGTAGTCGCGGCACGCGGGAAGGCTAGTCAAGGACGCGGCTCAGTGGCGGCGGTTCGATGCACCGTCCTGGAATCCGTGCGATCACGCGGGAGGAGCCATCCCGACGTGTGGGCATGGCACAAGTGCTTTCGCCATTGCGATCCCAGCTCGATGGCACGCGAGATCGGCCCCGACCGCTCTCAGTCCCCGCTCTCTGGTGCCATATCTAGGATGCGCAACTCCGGTGGATCACTGAGCGCCCCGGACGGCTTGATCTCGCCGGCGGCGAGGAGCCGATCCCAGATGTCGGCGAACTCGAGGAGCGTTAGTTGGTCGCGAAGGTCATCTGGCAACTGCTGGTAGGCGAGCTCTGGGTCGGCGTCGAGGTCAAGCCCCTTCAAACGTGCGAGTACGACGCGGTCGCGGCCTTGAAGTTCGACTCGCTCGATATCGAGCAGAAACGGCAGAACGACCGCAAGCAGAGCAAACGGGACGCTCGACGCCCCGTCGACGGCGATTACGGCGGCAAGAACGCCCGTAGCAACCGTCGATTGGAGCGCTCGTTTTCGGACGTCGATGCGCCAGTGCCCGACCCGAAGCGCGAAGCGCTCCACTGACACGTCCGAGGCGGCCGAGTGGAGGAACACGAGTTCGAAGTCATCAAACGGGATGCTCATTTCTAGGGCCGAATGCAATGCCGCCAACGCGGCGCGATCGACAGTGACGACAGCCTCTGATTGGTCGGCGCTCGTGACGATCGCGAGAAGTTGCTCAGGCAACGGCCCGATCCTGGCGCTCGAGGACGTACCACTCAGCAAAAATGTGCTGGACGATCGCGTCCACGTGCACGCGCCGGGATCTCAGCAAATTCTGGTCAAGCTGAGCGAGATGTGAGGGCTGCTCCGCGAGCCAGCGGACGAGCGCGAGATGCGCCGCCTCGGCGCCAAGATGGAGATGGATGACCCCGCGCAGTCCGTCGGCCTCCCAGATCAACCCTTTCAGTTCTTGGTCGCCGTTGACCTCGAGCCGAGCCCAGGTGACGGGCGCGCCTCGCTCAAACGCGCGTTCGAGCGCCCCCACAACCGGGAGGTCGACGAGCACGTACAGATCTTGGTCGCCGGCGAATCTTGCTGACGAAGGGGCGTCAACGAGCGTGCTAAGCGTGGTCAAAATCAACGTCGCAATTCGCGTAAACGCTCCTGCGAGCTCCGAGGGGTCATCTGTCTCTGAGCAGATGGCGAGCCGTACGATCGCTCCGCCGTTTTGGTCGGAACCGGCTGCTTGGAGCGCGAGCACCGGACCAGGTCCGAACGGGGGCAACTCGGCCAACTGGCGAGCGAGTACGTCAGGCCGCACCCAGATGATCAGTACGTGGTTACCGAGCGATGGATGATCGCGCGTGAACCACTCGGGGCGGCCAGAGCCCTCTAGAAGTGTCATTGCTCGTGCCGGAAGGCGGCTGTCGTGCAGTTCGATGCGCTCCCGCTGAGTTGCGTCAGCGTCGTCGGCGACCGCGTCGCTCCTTTCGGTGTCGATCGTGATGTCCAAGCCCAACAGATCTCGCGCACGGTTCACTAGGACGTCCACAGAGTGCCGAATCTCACGCGTTTGAGCCGTCGGTAGCCCACGTGCCGACAGGTAATCTGCACATCGATCGTGAAAGGTGTCGAGCTGGGCGATCGTGGCCAGCTGATCTGGGACATCGTCTCGAAGAGGGCGCAGGTCGATTTCGACTAGCCGCGCGAGTCGCTCATCCGGACGGTGCTCGAGTCGATCGAACTCGGCCGCACGAACAAAAGGGAGAGCCTGGGCCAGCGGCAGCAGTCCGGGCGCGAGCATGCAGGCGCGGAGAGCACCATCCAAGACAAAGCGATCCGAAGGCCACGTGTCGGCCGTCGATGGCAGCAGTCCTGTGCCGAAGTCGTAACGATCCCGGTAGTCGGCATTCGTGTCGAGGAGTGCCACGTATTCCGCGTCCATCCCAGCGGCGAGCGTCGTGGCGTAGGTCTCGTGCACGAGCTGCGAGCGCATCACACCGATCCAGAACAGCAGCCGCGCTGAGGTCCGATATCTCTCCGCGCGAACGTAGTCGTCCGAGAACCGCGTCAAGAGACCCCAGAGCGTCGAGCTCTGTAACTCGTGGTGAAGTCGCTCATGCAGCGACGCAAAGACGCGCTCCTGCGGGCTGGCTAGCGTCCACGAGCGCAGCGTCCACACGTCCACGCCGTCGTACGCACCGTAACCGGGGTGGTGGGTGGCTGGTGTGGCTTGGCGCATCGCAGCAGTGTCACACCATTTGACTGCGGGCTCTAGCGCTCAGCCGCAGAGTGGTTCGCACGAAGTGCCTAATCGAGCCCATGAGCGCTTCTGACCTCGTGCGGGCGGCGATCTGTGCGGAGGGCCGCTGCCACGCGAAAGCGACCGTCCGCGGAACAGGCCTCCTGGCGGCTCCTTTGTCGCGAGGCTGTCGGAAAATCGGTGCCGTCTGGCCGGTTTAAGACACTTCCGGGATGGCTCTTAATTTCGTTGGTTGTGATCGTGGTCAGTTGTTGTTGATGCCGCCGTCGTTGACGGAGTGGCTGCCGGAGAATCACTTGGTGTGGACGATCTTGGGGGCGGTCGAGCAGATGGACTTGAACCGTTTCAACGAGGCGTATCGGCTTGGTGCTGCTGGTCGCGCTCCGTATGACCCGGCGGTGATGGTGGCGCTTTTGATGTACGCGTATGCGCGCGGGAACCGGTCGTCGCGGGGGATCGAGCGCTCGTGTTGGGAGGACGTCGCTTACAAGGTGATCACGGGCATGCGCACTCCGGATCATTCGACGATCGCGGAGTTCCGCCGCCGGCACCAGTCTGAGATCGAGGAGCTGTTCGACGACGTGCTCGGGCTCTGCCGGGAGGCTGGGCTGGTGTCGGTGGGGGTGATCACGATCGATGGGACGAAGATCAAGGCGAACGCGTCGATGGACCAGAACCGCTCGTATCGCGAGATCGTCACCGAGATTCTGCGCGAGGCGGAGGACATCGACCGGCGCGAGGACGAGCTCTATGGCGAGGCGCGCGGCGACGAGTTGCCCGGGCAGCTACGCACCCCCGAGGGCCGCCGGGCCGCGCTGGAGGAGGCCAAGCGGCGGATCGAGGAGCGCAAGGGGCGCGCGATCAGCGAGGAGCAGACCGGTGCTGAGGTGAAGGTGGATCCAGAGTTGGTGTTCGGTCGGGACAAGCGTCGTGGGGGGCGCCGCGAGTGGCCTCGGGTTGCCCGCCGCGAGCTCGAAAACCAGCGGGAGCGCGAGGCGCGGCCAATCCCGCAAGGTCGCGAGGACCGCCTGTTCCAGGCGCTCGGTCGGTTGGAGGAGAACCACCGGGTCGACCTGGCCGCCAACGAGGCCTACGAGCACTGGCGGGCGACCGCCCGTGACACGAAGGGACGCGTGCTGCGCGGCAACAGCAAGCCGTATGTGCCGCCGGAGCTGCCCGACGGGAAGATCAATCTCTCCGATCCGGACTCCAGGGTGATGCGCACCCAGGGCACTCCGCCCAGGCAGGCCTACAACGCGCAGACCGCGGTCAACGACAAACAGATCATCCTGGCCGCCGAGATCACGATCGACGCGGGCGACTTCGGGCACCTGGAACCAATGCTCGACACCACGCTCTCGCACCTGGAGCGCCACGGGGTCGGCGAGCAGCCCGGGGCGGTGCTCGCTGACGCCGGCTATTGGCACAACCGACAGATCCAGCAGGTCACCGACCGCGGGATCGAGGTGCTGATCCCGCCCGACGGCACGATGCGCGAGGGCCAACGCCCCGGCTGGGAGCACGGCTTCTACGAGGCGATGCGCTCAAAGCTCACCAGTGAGCGCGGCCGCAAGCTCTACGCACAACGAAAGATCACCGTCGAACCCGTCTACGGGCAGATCAAATACAACAGGCGGATCGACCGGTTCATGCGAAGAGGCAGAGCCTCCGCGCAGTCAGAATGGCGGCTGGTGGCAGCCACCCACAATCTCCTCAAGCTCCACAGCCACTGGATCGCCAACACCGCCTAACGAAGGCGGAAAGTCACTCAGACCGTGAACCGTTCCGCTGAGCCGCCGGCCAGCCGCGCTTTCCGCTCTCTCCGCATTTTCCGACGGCCTCTCGCCGATGCGATCGCGCGGGTTTCGACTGGTGAGTCGACGAAAGGACTCGCAACCCCGAGATGGTCGGGAGTACTTCGAAGGACCTCAGTCGAACTCGCTGCCTTCGTATTCGGGCCGGGCCAGCCCCAGCGGTTCGTAATCAACGGTCACGAACCGGCGGTCCTCGACGTCGTTCACGAGTAGCGTCTTGGCGAGATCCTCGGGAAGTCGCTCGCGCACCGTCCAGTTGTGAAACGCAGCCATCCAGTGGTACTTAGCCCGCAGCTTGGGATCGCCTTCGTGCGCCGCGACCTTCGCCGAAACGAACTCGCGGTGGGCTTTGAGGGGCTCGATCGTCTCATCGAACTCCTCCCATGTGAACGGAAGGTCGCCGAAGTAGTTGACGAAGATCCGGCCGTCCTCATCCTGGACCAGCTTTGCTCGATAGGTGCCCATGTCGCCCGTCGCAGACTCCGCCCTCACCCGTGCGACGGCCGCATCACCCAATACGACGCGTGGCCACTTCGCGACACGTGATTCGAGCAGATAGGCGCGATTCAGCGCCGGCCCGTACAGAAACTCCTCGTCGGCGTAAAAGGGACCCACGTCGATGCCCCCGCGAGATGCGATCCCGCCGATGGTCATTGCGAGCTGAAGCCACGCCGCGTTGATGACGAGGATCCCAAACCCTCTGTCTAGCAGTGGAGGGCCGAAGTAGTCCGATTCGCGGTCGTTTAGTCGGACCCCGAGAAGCAAGTTGTCCGAGAACCATCGGGCGACCTGGTGCTCTTGGCTGAGGTCACCGAGTTTCCGGGCGAGTCGAACCGCTTCGGGCATCCGACGCAAATGTTGCTCGGGTTGCTCCTCGACGAGCTCCTTGGTACCGAGCTGATCAAGGAATAGCACAGCGGCCTCGCGTAAGCAGGGGGTGCCGTCAGCGTCCTTATAGCGGCGAACTCGGCCTCCCGATCAGCACGCAACTGAGCTTCGAGGTCGTCATCCGGATCCGTGTCAGCCATACGGAGTTGTCTATCAACCTCGATGCGCGCCGGTTGCCCCGCTCAACTTCGGCAGCTCGGCATGGGTCCCTCGCCGAAGCACTCGCGAGCGCCCGCCCCGACGGCCCGGCGAATGCAATCGTGAGCAGCGACAGCGCGGTCCGGGCGCGACACGCCCGCAGCCGCTACAACTGAATGCACAGCTGCTCCCTTCGGCACATCGCGACAGCGCTGTCTATGCCGTCCGCCGGGTCGAGGACCCGAGTGTCGCAGGTGCTTCCAAAGCCCGTTACGGAAGCGGCCCCGCGGTAGCATTGCGTGGTCGCAAAGCGAGTGCCCGTGGACGAGCGCGAGATCGCAAGCGGTGTCGGGCCATCGGTTGCGCTGGGGGTGAACCTCGTAGCTCGAGCCGATCGTCATCGCCAGCCGCAGTTTGCGTGTGCGTTCCGTAGGCGGGTGGACGACGAAGTAGCAATGTCAACTACGAGGACAAACCGTGCGTGTCGCCGCTCGACGACACCCTTCGGTCTGTCATTCGCACGTGAGTCGGTGCCGCCTCGACCATTCGAGGCCGTCGAGCGGCCGCCCCTCGGTCGCGCGCTACGTTCCAGGCCGCCGGCGCGTGAACCGGTGAGGACGACCGCCCGCCGTTTGCGACGCAGGTGCAGGCGCGGGGAGCTTTGCGGCCACGCCCGCACGGGCGAGGTCGCAGAAATCGTCGTACACCGCCCTCGCCGCTTCGCAGGAGCGCTCTAGCTCAAGACAGGTGACGTTGTCGCTGTCTCGACTGCCAAGGTACGTGGCGGTGACCAGGCGCCGTTCGTTGCCGACCACCATGTATGGGAGCGTGAGGTGATCGGTCAGCACGGCGACGCGCAGGCGAGATTGCGATGTGGCCGGTAGCTCGGCCCACAGCTCACCGAGGACGGCGAGACTCATCTTGATCCTGCCCGTGTAGTCGACGGACACGGCGCGCTTGAGGTGTTCGATCTGCGCGCTCGAGGGGTCGAGCATGACGAGCGTCACCCGTCCTCGCTCGAGTACACGGCGCACATGGCTCTTGAAGTCCTCGCGATTGCTCCCCGAGCACCACTTGCCGAGCGAATGTCCGGCGATGTAGAACTCGGTGTTGGCCTTGCGGAGCAGGTCGAGCCACTCGTCGGCCTTGATCGAGTCCTTGGCCCGTGCGCTCACAAGTCCCGGGATGTGCGGGTCCGTCGGGGGCTCACGTGGCTGCACACTCGAGACGACGCGCCAGCCGCTCACGATCAGAGACGCCAGCAGCGAGCCGAGCGTTCCGATCGCGAGGGTCGTGCCGAGCGGCTCATGAACGCCGCGGGTGAGGACGGCGACGGCGACGACACCGGTGATGATGAACAGGAGCGCGAACACGGCGGCTGAGAGCAGGCGGCGGTCGCGCATGGCTTAGAACAGCGACAGCGGATCGGCGGTCAACGGCTCGTGGATCTCCAGCGCGTCGATCGGGTGCGGCCACTCCAGCTCGAGCACGAGCGCCGAATGGTCGGACAGGTCGGTCTCACGCGGGCTGTGGTCGTACTCGCAGCGGCGCACCGAGCCGACGAGCGCTTGGCTGACGAACACGTGATCGAAGCGGTAGCCGCGGTTCTCGTAGTCGACCCAGCTGTACTCCATCTCGTTCGGGTGCCGGAGACGGTAGGCGTCGACGAAGCCGCGCACGACGAGCTCGTCGTAAAGGCGGTACTCCCAGTCGAGAAACATCCCGTAGTGGGGACGATGGACCGGCTCGAGCACGTTGAGATCTCCGATCACGACGGCATCGTACGGTCGGCGTTCGGCCAGGAACTGCGACACCGCCTCGCAGAAGCGGCGCTTTCGCTCCGTCTTCTGCTGAGAGTCGTCGCGCGAAGGAACGTACAGCCCAACGACGTGGATCCGGTCAAGCGCGACCAGCTCAGCGCGCCCCGGGAGATGGTCGACGATGTTGCCGCCGCGCGGCGCGGCGCGCACCCGAGTGGCGATTGCCACACCCCGCTCGCGGTCGGCGAGCGCCGCGCCGCGCACTTCCCACCCGGCCGCCGCCAGCCGCTCGAGCAGCAGCCGGGTACCGGCGCCGGGACTCGTTTCGGTCAGCACGAGTACCTGCTCGGGCCGCTCGGCCAGCCAGGCGAGCTGGCGCTCGGCCCTGGCCGCCGACGGGTTGGCGATGTTGAGCGTCAGGACGCCGAGCGTCATCGTCGCGACAGGACGAGGTCGGCGACGACTGCGCCGACCTCGTCCGCGTCGGTCGCGGACGTGTCGAACAGGCTCGCCGGTAGCTGCTCGCGCTCGGTCAGCAGCGCGTCCGCGTCGGCATACAGCTCGAGCTCGCGCCCGGGACCGATCTTGCGCTCGAACCGTCGCTCGGGGGCGATGGCGCGCTTTGCGAGCCGCTCAGTCAGGACCTCCGGGGTCGCCAGCAGCTGGATCCGGAGGCCCGGGCGCGGGATCCCGCGGTTGATCTGAAGGATGTAGTCGAGCTCCACGCCATCGAAGCGCTGCAGCACCAGCGAGGACTCGATGTAACGGTCGCACAGCACGATCGCGCCGGCGCGCAGCCGCGGAATGATCTCGGTCTCGCACTGGAAATGCCGGTCGCCGGCGACGAGACACGCGAGCGCGCGCCCCGTGACGTCACGCTCGGCTGCGCGGACGGTGTCGCCGAGCGGGCTCGGCGACGGCTGGCGCGTGCAGTGAATGGGTTCGCCGGCGGCCTCGAGGCGGGCCGCGACCGCCAGCGCGAGCGACGTCTTGCCGGCGCCGTTTGGCCCTTCGATCGTCACCAGCAGCCCGCGCTCGGACGGATCGGTGAAGATCGTCATGCTGCCGCCTCGGCCGGGTCCGGCACGGGACACTGCTCGCGGTCGCGCTCGCCGAGCTGGCCGCCGGCGG
Source organism: uncultured Solirubrobacterales bacterium (assembly GCA_963838865.1). Lineage (GTDB taxonomy): Bacteria > Actinomycetota > Thermoleophilia > Solirubrobacterales > Solirubrobacteraceae > Palsa-465. The sequence goes on from CAWISN010000001.1 coordinate 992,335, forward strand.
CGATCACGGCCGCCGGGCACCCGCGGCCGCAGGCACCGGACATCGCGCACGACCCGCACACTGGATCGCCCGCGGCCGCGGCGCGGTCATGCAGGCGGTATCGATCGAGCCGAGCGGCGATGTCGTCGTGCTCGAACGCGTTGCCGACGATGAACTCTGCCGGGTCGTGCCGGGACTGGGGCGTGCGTGCGGCGAACACTAGGTAGGGGCACACCGTGATCGCACCATTTGCGAACACGTACACGATCGTTCCGGCCTCGCAACCCGACAGCGGCCGCTCGTCATTGGGAAAGCGGATCCGCACGATCTCGAGCTCTTCGTCGAAGCGTGCCGTCCGCTCCGCCAGCGAGCGCATGAACGACTCGGGCGCGCCGAGCCGGCGGATCCCGCGCACGCCGCGGCCCATCGAAGAGAGCGGGTTCATCAGCACGTACTCGGCGCCGCACGTCCGCGCGTACTGGCACAGCTCGTCGTATTCCTCGAGCGCCGCGAGGGTGTTAGGCGTCACGAGCACGCCCTTCAACAGGCCGCGTTCGCCGATCGCGCGGAGCGTCTGCTTGGTGACTGCGAACGAGCCGGGGTCGCCCCGGAACTTGCCGTGGCTGTGGGCGGCGAAGCCGTCGAGACTGACGTTGAGCTTCACGCTGCCCTCGGCGGCGAGCAGATCGAGCATGGCGGCGTCTACCAGCGTTCCGTTCGTGCAAACCGTCACGGCCATCTCGAGCTCACAGGCGTCATGCACGATCGTGAGCAGATCGGGGTGCGCGAACGGTTCGCCGCCGGTGAGCGTCAGCCGCGCCACGCGCGCCTCCCGCAGCTGCGGCAGCACCAGGTCTCGCATCTGCTCGTAAGCGATGTCGATCCCCTCGGTGCGCGCGGAGACGAAGCAGTGCGCGCAGTGCAGGTTGCAGCGCTCGGTGATCTGCACGAGCGCCTTGCGCGCGGGGGCGATCGTCGACGTGCGGAAGTAGCACGACGCGGCAACGTCCTGACCCGCGATTCTGCGCGTCGCCGTCATGAGCCGTCCGCGCTTGCAGGGAACCTGAGAGGGTTCACGAAATCCGATTCCGTCCCAGAGGGGGGCCCAGGCCCGGCCCGCGGGCGTATGACCCGATGACGACGCTCGCCCCCACCCCGCACCCGCTCGCGCGCCGCCGCGAAAGGGCCCGACGCCGGAGCCGGCCCCGCGTCGCACGCGCCGTCGAGCTGCTGACGTTCAACATCGGCGCGGCCAGCGAGGTCAGGGCCGGAGCGATCCTCACGTGGCTGCTCTCCCGCGGTGACGACGTCATCGTGCTCACCGAGACGACCGAAGGGCGCGGGACGGCGTTGCTCGCGCACGGGCTGGGTTCCCGCGGCTACGACGTCCGTCACGTGCCGATCGCCCGCGAGCGCGGCGTCCTCGTCGCCAGCCGGCTCGCGATCGCCCGCGACCTCTCCGACGATCTGGCCGTCACGCTTCGGTGCCGCGCGTCGGCGTTGCTGCTCGGGAGTGGACCGACGAGCCTGGCGCTCGTCGGTGTATACGTGCCCTCGCGCGACCGCAGCGGCGCCAAGGTCGCCCGCAAGCAGGCGTTCATCGCCTCGCTCCTGTGCGGCCTGCGCGCGCTGCCGGCGGCCCACCGACGCCGACTCGTGCTCGCGGGCGACTACAACACGGTCGCTCGCCGCCACGAGCCCCGGCTCCCCGGATTCTTTGCCTGGGAGTACGGCCTGCACGATGAGCTCGAGCGGATCGGCCTGCGCCCCGCGCACGAGCTGCGCGGCCGCGGGCAGCACCCGCACAGCTGGATCGGCCGCACCGGCCTGGGCTATCTGTACGACTACGTCCACATCGGGACGGGCCTGCAGCGCGGCGTCGAGCGCTGCGACTACCTGCACAGACCGCGGCAGCAACGGCTCTCGGACCACGCCGCCGTCGCAGTGCGCCTGACGCTCGACTGAGCGACTCATTCCTCGACCGCCAGAGCACGGATCAGCGCGGCGTCGAGGCGATCGAGCCGCTCGAGGTCGAGGTTCCGCCGGAACTCGCGCGCGACGACGGCGCGAGCCGATCCCTCCTTGGCCGCCTCGTTGTTCGCCGAGCCCCACCGACTGTCGTCGCGCGCCAGGTCCCGGAGTCCGAACGCGGTCACGAGCAGCACCAGCGGCACGTTGTACCCGCGCTCGCGTGCCACGTCCATTGCCTTCCACTTGAGCTTTGCGTCCGGGTCGAGGCCTCGCAGGCGGCGGCGGATCTCCGCGAGCATCGCCGCGTGATCGGGAACGAGCAGATCGAGGGCATACGCGTTCGCCTGCCGCTCCTGTTCGTCGTCGCCTCCCTCCCAGCCGGACTCGAGGTCGACCAGGCCGCTGCGCCCGACGTGACCGTGGGCGAGATGGCCGAGCTCGTGCGCGAGCGCGAACAGCCACCATGCCTTCAGGTTCGGTGCCTCCTTCAGTACGACAACCGGCTGCTCGCCGATCAGCCATGCACCCGCAGAGAACCCACCCCTGGCGAGCATCGGCACGACGACCACGCCCAACTGCCAGCACCAGCGCACGAGCGCGTCGAGCGTGATCTCGCCTTGCGACTCGGACACCAACTCGCGCAGCGCGCGCGGGTCGGCGGGAACAACACCCGGCCGCCCCGCGAACGCGAGTGCGCTGCGCTGTGCGAGCGACTCCGCGAGCGCGAGCAGCGCCCGGTTGTCCGTCGACGTCGCGCTGCGGCGCTTGAGCGTCGGGGCGTATGCAAGGACCGGCGCAGCCAGTCGATCGCCGAGCAGGTTGCCCTTCTCCCAGCCGAAACCGCGTGCGAGCACGTCCGCCACCTGGCGCGGGTCGACCGCGGCGACGATCCTCTTGACGACGTCGGCGGGCACCCCGGCTCGCTGCGCTCGCCGGCCGAGCTCCTTGGCCGAGACCTCGGGCGCATCGGCGCCGGCGATGTCCGCGAAGTCGGCGCCAAGCGCGCGCAGCAGGCTGCGCAGGGTCGAGATCCGCATGTCGGTCTCGCCCTGCTCGAGCTTCGCGAGCTGCGGGGAGGACATGTCGACGAGCCCGGCAACGGCCTTCTGGCTCATACCGCGGTTCTCGCGCAGCGCACGCAGGCGCCGACCGATCCGTCGAGCCTCCTCGGCGTCGCGCTCGCGCAGGTGCTGGGCGAACGCCTGATCGGCGGCCGCGCGCACGACCATCCAGTCGAGTTCGCGCTCCCCCTCCTGCGTTCCGATCAGCACGGCGGCGCCGCCCTCGGCAACGCCGACTGTAGGGTCCCCCGCGACGCCGAGCGCGGCGGGATCGAGCCGGATCACGTCTCCGTTGGCGAACACGACCTCGACGAGACCGTCGCGGTATGCCGCCACCTCGACGTCAGCGTAGCCCGGCTGCACCCACGGCTCGTGCGAGCTCATGAGTTCAGCCGCTCCCACTCGGCGATCAGCGCGTCCTGGTTCTCGACGATCAGCGCCATCACATCATCCGGAACAGGCTCGATCTCAACGAACATCTCGAGCGACACGATGTGAACCGACGCAATCCGGCGACCACGGTGCTTGACGTGGCAATGCGGGCTGTGGTGCTGCGCGCCTCGCTCGTCGGCGACGTAGACCCCGAAATTGCGTATATGAAGAACCCTGGTCATTCAAATTAGCAAAAAGGTTAACTCCTAGACCGGATGGGTCGTGCCACGCGCCACCCGCGCAGATGCAGCGGCCCCCGCGTCGAACCGGCGGTGCAGCGCAATCGCGTGAGCCCGCGGCGCCAAGGTCAGGCTCTAGCAGGCCGTGGAGGTTCCAGGACTCGGGACCCTGCGACGATCGTCGGGTTCCCGGCCGGTATGCACCGGCGACCTGGGAAGCAGGTGGTCAGCAGTAGCGTGATTGAGTCATGGCCGTAGGGCCACCGTGCGAGACCTCCGCTTTCCAAAAGGTGCCAGAGCGTCGTGTCTGGATCCGTATATCCAATCTCCAGCGGAACCTCGGTCGGTTGGTAGTCGACTATGAGAGGCTCCTCGTGCTCGGTGCGATGGATGAGGCGAATAACCTCCCGCCACTGGAGACAGCCATCGTTATCGCCGGTACCGGACCCGCATGTTGCTGAGTACGGAGTCGAAAGCTGGTCGAGTTTGTCTTGATTCCCGACGACATCCCTGTCGCGACCGGGCTGACGCCCCACGGGCACACGCGCCGTGACATACCAGCCAACCTGCAGGTACTCCGCGACCTCCAACAGCGCGGCAGCGTCATACCAGTCGCGACGACCGTCGCTCCACTGCTGCGATACGACGTCGTCGAGCGCTGAGCAAGCCGCTTCCGCATCATTTAGGCGCCTGACCATTCTGTGGAGACATTGGGCGTAATCGCGATCCCTCGCGATTCGCTGATCCACTTCGTTCCTCCATGACCAGACGAAACAGCTCGGTGCCACGGATCCAGCTTATTCACGACGCGGACGGGCCGAGCCGAGAGTTGTCCGCCGATGGCCACTCGCTTCGTGCTGAGCGAACTCGGTGAGACCGTTCCGGCTTGAGCATTCGACAGAAAGGAGCCGGTAGGTCAGCCTCTCAGCGACGGCCCCCTTCGCGTGAGGGTGTCGCACAAACCTCCGACAATTTGACACCGCGACAAGCGGTGGGAGAAACCAGTGTCAAGGCCGGTTGAAAACCAGGCCAGTTGCGCCGATCGAAAACTAGGCCATCCGGGTGTCGGTTAGCGCCGGCGTTTCACGGAGCGAGCCGTAGGCGAGCGGAGGGAAATGCCGGCGCTGCGCACCGGGCGGGAGGGGTCAGCCGAGGTCGGCTGGGCGTGCTGGTCGGGCGTCGAGGTCTTTGCCGCGTAGGCGGTAGCTGTCGCCTTTGAGGCTGAGGATCTCGGAGTGGTGGATCAGCCGGTCGATCATGGCGGTGGCGGCCATGTCGTCGCCGAAGATCTCGCCCCAGGCTGAGAATGGCTTGTTGGACGTGACGATCATCGAGGCGCGTTCGTAGCGGTTGGAGACCAGCGAGAACATGAGGTTGGCGGCTTCGGGATCGAATGGGATGTATCCGACCTCGTCGATGATGAGTAGCGGGATGAATGACAGGCGTTTGAGCTCGGTCTCGAGCTGGCCTTGGCGTTTGGCCTCCCCGAGCCGGGCGACCCATTGGGTCGCGGTCGCGAACTGGACGCGTTGACCGGCCAAGCAGGCACGGATCCCGAGGGTGGTCGCGATGTGCGTCTTGCCGGTGCCTGGGGGTCCGAGGAGGATCACGTTCTGTTTGCCGTGCAGGAAGTCGAGCTGGCCGAGGTGCTCGATCACCGTCTTCTTGACCGAGCGCTGGAAGGTGAAGTCGAACTCCTCCAGGGTCTTGCGGGCGGGGAACCGGGCGGTCTTGATCCTGCTCTCACCGCCGTGTGAGTCGCGGGCGGAGACCTCGGTGCCGAGCAGGACCTCGGCGAAGTGCTCATAGCTCCAGGACTCTTCCCGGGCCCGGTTGGCGAGCGTCGGGAGCGCCCTGGCCGCAGCGGGTGCTTTGAGGGCTCTGAATAGGTGGGTGAGCTCGGCCTGTTTGGTCATGCCGGGATCAGCTGGTCATAGCGGGCCAGCGGCCGGATCTCGACCTCGACCTGGTGGCGCTGGCGGCGCTTCTCTCGCTGGCGCTCCAGCCGGGACTGATGCGACGGGTCGGTGATAGTCAGCCCGCCGGCGAACACACGCCGATGCTTAGCGGCGAGCTCGCCAGTGTCCAAGACGACCGCGGTGACATCGGCCTGCGACACACGGACCTCGACCCGGCGACCAGCGAACGCCGGGTCGATCGAGTAGTCGTTGCGGTCAACTCTGGCGAACGGCTGCGCCGCAACCCGGAGGACGTGGCGGCGATCGGTGTCCGGCATCCTGCCTGGCAGCGGCCGCATCCTTGCTCTCTCTTCCGCGAGCCGCTCGGCCGGGACCGCCCGGATCGTGCGATGAACGCGCTGGTTGGCCTTGTCGGTCCAGGCGTCGAGGCGGTCCTGATAGTCGAGGTGGTTCGCGAACACTCGGCCGGGCTCGAAGTTCGAGCGCATGAATCGGTGTGATCGCTCAAGCTGTCCCTTCGCCTGCGGGTCACGCGCCTCGAGGATCACCCAGCCGACCTCGAGCTGGCCGCAGAACGCGGCGAACGGCCCGGTCGGGCGGCCGCCCGAGGCGATCGCCGCCTCCCGGTCCCAGACCAGTTTCTCCGGCAGCACCCCCAGCCGCCACAGATTCCGGGCCAGGCCCCAGAGGATGTCCGGCGCCTCCTTGCTGAAGATCAGCGTCGCGGCGATCGCGCGTGACCAACACACCTCGCTCGTCACGACCCAGCCGCGGCGGCGCTGGCCGTGACCGACCGGGATGTGCTCGCTGGGCTCCCACAGATCGCACTGCACAAGCTCACCCGGTCGATAGATCGTCCGCTGAAACGTCCGCGGGACCAGGAACCGTGGCCGGACCTCGCGGACGAAATCGTCGAAGATCGACTTCCCGCCCTGATAGCCGATCTCGCCGGCCATCTCCCGCAGCCGCTGGGACTGGATCCTCGGATCCACCACCAGTTGCTCGCAGATCCAGTCCTTGAACGGATCGAGCTTCGACCCCGCCGACTCCCGCTGATACTTCGGCGGCTCACTCGCCGCCAGCAGCCTCGCGACCGTATCGCGAGCCAACCCAGTCCGACGGCTGATCTCCCGGCCCGACAACCCGTCGACCCGGTGCATCCGCCTCACCTCCGCCCACTGCTCCACGCCGACCAATCCTTCCTCCTCGCCGATCGCGACCGATCAAACGAGGGTCAAAGGCCGGCCGGACGAGTCCCGCCCTGCTCCGAAATGGCCTAGTTTTCAACCGGCGCAGGTGGCCCAGTTTTCAACCGGCGCCCACAAACCAGCGAAATATCGGGCAAAATGATGTCGCCGTCCCAATTTGCGGGCGTTTCGCGGCCCTTTCACAAGTGTGATCCCACGGCGCATTGATGCACTTAATTTCTGAGTGGTTTGTGCGACAGCCTCGCGTGGTTGCGCTAGCCGGATTCCGCCGAAGCGAGTGCGCGACCCTCGCCAAGGCTCCGTAATCCCCCATAAGAGGCGCTCGGGTGGACCACGCCGTTCAGCTCCGTGCCGCCGTTTGATGACCAAACCTGATGACCAATCTGTATTTGGCCCTTGATCCGCGGCGCCCAAAGAAAGAGGAAGTAGCCGCTTACCAGCCACTTCCTCTCATGGAGCTAGCCGGACTCGAACCGGCGACCTCCTGGGTGCGATCTCGATTGTTGAAGCTTTGACCGCATTTCTCGGCATCCACAGAGCCGGGATGGTTGCCCGCGACGGTTGCCCGACCCCGACGAGCGCTTATCCGAAATCAACCGGCCCCCTAAAAGGTAGGCACTTGCAGACGGCTCTTCAGTGGAGCCAGCCGAGATCGAACCGCGACCTCCTGCTGGCAAAACAGATGATCCCGCGCTACCTCACCCGGGCAAGGTCTGCTCCGCGCCGTCTATACGGGAAAATCATACGGACGCGTGGCCCGCAAGCGCACGACTGAACCGTTCTGCCTGGTCACTGGCCGACCGCGCGTGCAGGTAGCGCTCGGTAGTCGAGATGCGTGAGTGACCCATGGCCGCCTTAACACTGACGAGGTCTATCCCCCCGGCAACCAGAAGCGAGCCATAGGTGTGCCTCAGGTCGTGAAACCGCAACGGCTCGAGGCCGGCAGCGTCACGTGCGCGCTCGTAGCGGCGGCGCAGCGCCGAGGGCTCGAGGCGACGTCCCAGGCGATTGACAAACACGTAGTCGTCCGGTCCAGTGAAGTCCTCGCGCTCCAGCAGACGGGCGAACGCGGCCTCAGCCTGGTCGGGGATCGGCACCTCCCGGGCCTGCCGGGTTTTGGTCGAGTTCAGTTCCCGGGTGCCCGACAGAGTGCGACGGATGGTCAGCTTACGGGCGGCTAGGTCCACGTCTCGCCACTTGAGCGCGACGAGCTCGCCGCGCCTGAGTCCGGCAAATGCAGCGATCCGGACGATCTCTGCGTCCTGGCGGTCCTCGGCTTGACGCGCGGCGATCTCCTCGGTGCTAACCGCGCGGTTTCGATCTCGCTGCCGGCCAGCGGTCATTGCGCCCGCGAGTGCCTCGATCTGATCGACGGAGAAGAACGAGAGCACCGCTGCGTCAGGCTCAGCGCGGCGATCAGCGTGCCTAGCCGGATTAGACGGGAGCGCATACGTGCTCGGACGCATCCCATAGCTAAACACGGCCGAGATCAGCGCCCGCGCCTTATTGACCGTGCGCGGCGCTACTCCGGAGCGGGCGATCGAGGACAGCAGTACCTCAACCTCGCGCGTCGTCACCGCACTAGCCGGCCGGTCGCCCAGCGCCTCGAGGATCTGCCCTTTGCAGTGCCCCTTACCGCGCTTGTGCGCTTGGCCGGGCTCGGCCAAGAGGCTCTGATGATCTCGAAGCGTCGATGGCTTCGCGCCCTTGACGTCCTCCATCCAGCGGAGGTAGGCCCGGGCCACCTCGCCAAAGCTCGCGCCACGCCGTCGGCGCTCTTCTGCGTCCTGGTCGGTCAGCAGGCTTGCTTCGTGGTGCTCACGCACTAGCCTGAGCATTCGCTCGGCTGCCTGTGCCTCGGTGAGCGCACCCTCCCGGGAACGGCCACGGCGAGGACGCCAGGAACCTTCTCCGTCCGGTTCGACCCAAGCCTTTCCGAGGGCTCGGACCACCGGCACACCATCGCGCGACCATTTCGCGTACCAGTGAGGGCCGCTCGCGCGCTGCCGCACATACGGGCGCGCGGTGGGGTTAGGGACCGACGTCATGTGCGCCTCAGTCGTCGGCTCGCCGGTCCTGATAGCGGAGTCGCCCAGGCCATCACTTGTAGATCATACTGCGGGCAACGGTCGGGCAACGGTCGAGCGGGCAACCGTCCCGGGCAACCTTCTGCGTGAGAAAGGCCGTTCATAAGGCATATTAGGCCTCTCATTTGCCAGCATCTAAGCCAATTAGAGGAGCCCGATCGGTCTACGGAACCGAAGGTCGGGAGTTCGAATCTCTCCGGGCGCGCTGGAGCACTCCGCTAACGGCCGCGGAGCCAAAGCTTGCGGGAGGCACGATGAAACCAACCCCTGGGGCCACGATGACCCCACACGCGTAAGCGGCGGGGGCTGATCTGCTCCGCTTTCTGTCGTCGATGCCTGAGATGCTGCTTGCGTTATGAGCCGACTGCGAGCTTGTTTCGTGAGTCGCCGGGCCCTTTGTGCTTTGGCGTCACTGCTGGCGTGCGGGTTCGCACTTGCTGGAGGCCTCGCCGGGAGTGCGGCAGCCGGGGTGTCGCATTCGCGTATTGCCTTGCACGGCCGGGCTGGCTGGCGGGGCGATCCGCGGTTTGCGATCAGCAAGGTGGTCCTGGTGTTCAAGGATCACAGCCGGAGCGTCAAGTATCCGGGGCATCATCGCGAGCCGCGAACGCTAGTGACCGTGATCCGCTATCCGGCCGACCGGACTCAGGGCCCGTTTCCGTTGATCATCTTTGCCCATGGCTTCGATATCACGCCCGGGCCGTACCGGCGGCTGCTTGAGGCTTGGGCGCGCGCTGGTTATGTGGTTGCCGCGCCGATCTTCCCGCTGACGAGTTCGAAGACACCCGGTGGACCGCAGGAATCCGACCTTGTCAACCAGCCAGCTGACGTGAGCTTCGTGATCGGCCGCATGTTGGCGGCCAGCGCTGCCCGCCGCGGGCGTCTGGCAGGAATGATCGACCCTCGACACATCGCGGTGTCGGGACAGTCCGACGGGGGGTCAACCGCGCTCGCGGTGGCCTACAACCGGCACTACGTTGATCACCGTATACGCGCCGCGATGATCCTCTCCGGTGCGGAGATCCCCGGCGTCAGCGGCTACACCTTTCCGGCCCCTGCTCCGCCGTTGCTTGCCGTCCAGGGCACGGCTGACACCACCAACGCTCCGGCTTCCACCTATCGCTATTTCCGGATCGCCTCCCGGCCGAAATTTCTGCTCAGGCTGTGGGGAGCGTCGCACCTGGGTCCGTACACCAATCAACAGCCTCAGCTCAGAATCGTCGAGCGCGAGACGATCGCATTCCTGGACCGCTACCTCAAGCATCTCCGCGGGGCCACAACGCGAATGTGGAAGGACGGCAAAGTGCCCGGACTCGCCACCCTAAGCACCCACTCCCCACCGTGAGCCAAGCGCAAGCTGCGGCAGGTACCGAGCGAGGGGAGTTGGCTCCGCTCCGGCCGCCCCGCTGGGCGTGGCGGTTGGGGCTGTGGGCGAATCGCCGTCCTTGACGCTGCCAGTTACGGACACTACCGTCGAGCGGTCGCGGAGTTAGTGGCTGGATGAAACCCGTCATCGTCGTTCTCTCTTTCCGAGCCGTAGGACGACGACCATCGCGCCGCGTCAGACAGCACAGCTTCAGTTCTACGGCTCGCGCGAGACGAGTTCGGCGAGGGTACGAACGGTGCGTTCGTTGTCTTTCCGAGTCCGGCTCTTAAGGGCTCCGAGGATGCTTGACCCCAGCGCTCCGTGCGAGGGCTCCGCTCGCAGCGTAAACGTAACGTCGCTGCCGTCGCCTGAGGGCGCGACCTCGATGATCACGAAAAATTCGCTCGCAAACGGGATGTCCTCGGAGCGGTGGACCTGTCGGCGAGGTGGATCGAACTCGACAACCGTCCACCGCGTTTTCGCGCGCCAGGGTCCTACGATCGGGTTGATCTCGTCATAGGTGGAGCCCTGTGTGGCCGGACCGTCTGTACGAGGCACCGCAGCCGTGCCCTCCACCCACTCGGCGTAACGGCTCGTATCTGAAACCACCTCCCACACACGCTCCGGGGCGGCCGCCGTCTTCGCCGAGGCTGTGACTTCGATCTCTGCCATGCGGTCGGCAGATCCTATTCCAACCGGGTGGCGCCGCCAACGACAAGCAACTGGTCTCGCGTCTGGGGCGGATTGCCCCGTGAGTTGAGTCAGTCAGCGGCCGATGCGATAGCGAATGTGCGTCGTAAGCGGTGAGTGGATCACCTCAACTGGCTGTAAGCCGGGGTCTTGCACTCCGTCGAACAGGCGCTCGCCGGCGCCGAGGAGAACAGGAACGACGTCGAGCATAAGCTCGTCGATCACGCCCGCCGCGAACGCCTGGCGCACGGTGGAGGCGCCGCCGGCGATGTCGACGCCGAGGTCTCCGGCCACTGCCTGCGCGCGCTCGAAGGCGACATCGAACCCTTCGGTGATGAAGTGGAACGTCGTCCCGCCCTCCAGCGGGATAGGGTCGTGCGGGAAGTGGGTGAGAACGAACACAGGAGCGTGGTATGGCGGCTCCTCACCCCACCACCCGCGCCAGTCCACGTCCCACGGGCCCCGGACCGGGCCAAACATGTTGCGGCCCATCACGTACGCGCCGCGGGGTCGCATGAGCTGGTCGCGGGCGCGGGCGTCGGCTTCATGGAGGGGCTCGTCCAGGTGCCAGTGGTGGAGCTCCAGACCGCCGACGCCGAGCGGGGTCTCGCGGCTCTGATCGGGGCCGGCGACGAAGCCGTCGAGAGAGATGGATATGTGGCATGTGGTTGGTGTCATGTGAACCAGGACCGCCGAATCGACGAGAAGTCATCGATGGGGGACGCCCTCGCGAGAGCTAGCGGTTCAGGTTAGGGCTCTCCCCGGCTTAGCTTAGTCGCGCTTCATGGCGCGGCGATCGCGTAGGGCATCGAGCGCCTCAGCCCGGTCGCGCTCCTGGGCCTCAGGACGATGACCCAAGTCAGCGGGGCCAATGCGATCACCCCGAACCACCGCGGGCCGGCGAGTAGCCCCCGACCAGGAGTACTGGGGACGACCGCGCGGCCACGCTCAAAGCGAGTACGCCTGCGCCAACCACGCCTGGCGCGTTTACCGCCAACCCCACCACACCGGCTCCAGTCGTCCAGACCTAAGGCAGGAGCCGCTGGGGGGTCGGCGAACTTCAGAACCTGTGAATGAGCCGAGGGCAGCCGCACCGGTTCAGGCCCGCCATCAGCTGCCGATGGTCCTGCGCCTGTCCCCGCGGGCTATCCGTAACGACCTCAAACAGGTAGACGGATTCAACTCCAAGGTCGCCGTGCTGCTGACCAAGGTGGTCGGCACGATGTGGTGCTTCTACGTCTTCAATGGGATCGCTCTTGTAAGCCTCCCCGCTGCGTTGCACACCGGACAGCTGACCGAGATCATCAACTGGGTCTCGTCGAACTGGATCCAGCTGATCCTGCTGCCGGCGCTGATGGTTGGCCAGAACGTCCAATCCGCTGCCGCCGACGCACGAGCCGCGAAGACCTTCGAGGACACCGAGCGGATTCTCGATCGCCTTGATACCCGTACGGCAGGGGGGTTGCGCGACGTGCTCGACGCCGTCGAGTCGTTGAAGCGTGACGTGCCGACCAGCTCGGGCTAGCTTCCTCGGCCGCGCCCGGTGCCACGCGTGCCCCTCGGGCTTGGAAGCCGCGGGGCCGTCCACGCGGTTACTTCCTCGACCGTGGCAAGCTCTGAGGCCCGCAGCGCGCGACGCAGTTTGGTCAGCCCGAACGCCGGCACCGCGAGCCGAAGGTAGGACTGCTCATTCTCCAGGACAACAAACGAGCGTGCCCACGGCAACCCCAGCCTTGCCCTGGTAACCACCACCGCGGACCCGGAGTGCGCAAACCCACCTCGCTGCGTGCGCCTCTTGGTCAGCCAGGAGCACACGAACATGACCTCCTCTGCGGAGACATGCAGCTTGCCGCGACCATAGCCGCGTCGGCGGGAGCCCTTTGTCAGCCACCGCGCACCGACTGACACCACGGGTATCCGGTTGGGTCCGCGAGTTGTGCCAAAAGCGAGCCTGGCAGACGCTTCCAGCCCGCCCTGTGTCTCCGCCGAGCCCTGCGCCCCCGGTACGAACGGATGGGTCATGATCGGCTCCTGCTAAATCGGTTGCGCCAGATGATCTCACCGGACTCGGTGAAATCAACGCCCGGGCACGGCCGCTGAGATGGGGTTAGTGTTCATGGTTGAGGCGTCGTGCTTGTTTTTGCTCAGGGCTGTAGTTCCAGCACCTGCCCGCATCCCGTCGGGCCGATCATCCTCCACGCTCTGGGAATTGTCGGCATCGTCGTGGTCGTTGTCCTCGCCCTCTTGATCATCTGGCTCAGGCTGCGCAACCCTGGATCGGGCTCAGGGGGGTGGCCCGGAGGACGGATGGGCCGATAGCCGGCCGAGCTGCTACGCCGCGGCATGTCTCTCCGACTGCGACGCTTCCGGGCTGATGCTTCCGCAGGTCGATCCGTACAGAAGACGCGGCTGGCTCTATCACGCCATATGCCGTTTCTCGACCACGAAGCTGGGGATGTGGCTCTCCCAGCACATCGCATGGAAACTCGATCCGTACGTGCTGAGGCTCACTAGTGGAAGGGTGAGCTCGACTGGCCCGGTTCCGTCAGCGCTGCTTGAAACCAGGGGCGCTCAGACGGGAGCGCGGCGGCAAACCGCCACCCTCTACTTTCATGATGGCGAGCGCGTCGTCATCATCGCTTCCAAGCGGGGACTGCCCACCCACCCGTCGTGGTACTACAACGTCCGCCGGAATCCTGAGGTGGTTTTCGGCGGACTGCCGTTCCGCGCCCAGATCGTGGAGGACGAGGCCGAGCGCCAGCGGCTGTGGAACCTCGCTGATCGCGTCTTTCCGCCGTTCGCCGACTACCGGACCTGGGCAGCCGCCGCTGGGCGGACGATCCCGATCGTCGAGCTGACCCCTACATAGGCCGGCAGTACTCACCCCAGCGCAGCGCCGCAGGCATCCTCTAGCCCTTCTGAACAGGCACGAGAAGGTCGATTTCGTCATGGCGCCGGTAGTACTCGACCATTGGCCGTTCCGGGTCCGCGCGGACGTTCTTTTCGAGCTCCTCAAAGGTCGGTCCGATTTGCGCGTACACCGCTGGTGGGCGGCCAGTGAGGGTGGCGCGTACATATGCCCCGCCGGGGATTACGGTCTTCTGCAGACCGAGCGCACCCGGGTCATCCCCATCCCTGGTCTGAACGCAGGCCAAATACTCGCTCGACGCCGGATCGAAAAGACCGAAGAATTTCCGGCCGCGAAGTGAGCCGAGGCATGTTTCGAGCTCATTGAACGCGCGCTCGGCCGCGCGGGAGACCACCTTGGGATCGCCCTCTGCGGCGACGAACATCACCGGTGTGTCATCCCTCTGAACACGACTCTGGCGCACGCTGGGCAGCCTACCGCGGCATCGCCGACCTGCCCGGACCCGCAAACATGTCCTCCACATGCAGATCTCGGTGGTGATTCCGACCTACCAGCGAAAGGACCTGGTACTCCGCGCCGTCGAGAGTGCGCTGAGCCAGGCGCGCCGCGCCGACGAAGTGATCGTCGTAGACGACGGATCGACGATGGGATGCCTCGTCCTGACCGGGCGGGTCGATCGTCACCGTTGACTTCAAGATCGCGGTCAAATAGAAGTGTCAGTCATGCCGCCGCCTCAGATCAGCGTTTGCGTGCTCGCCGGACACGGCCTGGACCGCTTGGAGACGTGCTTGGCGAGCCTCCACTCCCAGGTCGCCCCCCCTCCGTTCGAGCTGCTTGTGGGGGGCGACGCCACCGAGGAGGTGGTGGACATGGTCCACGGTTACTTCCCGGAGGCGCTCGTCTGCCGGACCTGGCACTGGCTACCCAGCGAGGCACGCAACCCCCTGGTCGAGCGCGCTCGTGGAGAGCTGCTGCTGTTTCTCGACGACGACGTCACGGCTCCGCCCGATCTGCTCAGGCGGCTCGCCGAGATCGCCGCGCAGCATCCAAAGGCCACGGTCTTCGGCGGCCCTAATGAGACCCCGGCGGCCAGTTCCCGCTTTCAGGTCGTGCAGGGAGCGGTGCTGAGCTCGCTCATGGGGGCCGGACCGGTGAGCCGCCGCTACGGAGCCCGTCACCCAGGACCGGCCGACGAGCGCTGGTTCACGCTGTGCAACCTCGCCGTGCGACGGCGGGTTATGGTGCCGTTCACCGGCAACCTGGTGTGCGCCGAGGAGAACGCGTTGCTATACGAGCTCCGCCGGCGGCGCGAGACGATGCGCTACGAGCCGACGTTGCGCGTCTTCCATGTGCGACGACCCAGTGCGCGAACCTTCGCCGCCCAGATGCTGAAGTACGGACGGGGCCGCGGCCAGCTGCTGGCTCGCAGGCCGAGCACTGCGCGGGCCGCCTACCTTGCCCCCGCTCTGTTCCTGCTCTACCTCATGCTGGCGCCCGCGCTGACAGTCTCCTTTGCCGGGCAGCTGGGCAAGACCGCGAGCTGGAGCCTTCTTGCCCCCGGCGCGCTCTACAGCGCCTTGCTCCTCATCACCGCGCTGCGCATCGGCTGGACGCTTCGACACCCGAGAGACGTGGTTACCGCAGCCGCTTTGATCGTGACCGTGCACCTCTGCTATGGCACGGGGGTGCTCGACGGCCTTCTCTCGAGGAGGGTCGGCCGGCCCCGTGAGCTGGCACCGGCTGAGTGGCACGCGCCCATCGTCGCGACCGTCGAATCACGCCGGGCGCCTGCCATGGAGCAAGCCTGATCGAAGGGACTGCGGCGGACGCGGCCACCTCGTCCTACTGGGATGAGGTGTTCGTGACATGGGAGCGCAGCCCCGCCCATGGCCTGTGGCGCGCCCACAGCGACGAGGTCAACGGGCGCCTCCTCAGGCGCTGGCTGCCGGCGGGCAGCGGCAAGCTGCTGAAGACCGACCTGTTCGACGAGGCGGTGGGGGTCGGGCTGGTTCCAGAGCTATGTAGGCAAGCCGGCGAGGTCGTCGGCGTTGACATTGCGCCATCAGTTGTGGCAGCCGCGCAGTCACGCTATCCGCAGCTTGACACTCGCGTGGCGAGCGTTCTCGCCCTGCCCTTCCCGGATGGTCACTTCGACGTGGTCGTTTCGAACTCGACCCTCGACCATTTTGATTCCCGCGCCACTCTCGATGCCGCAGTGGGCGAGCTGGCCCGGGTCATCCGGCCGTCGGGGAGGCTGATCATCACGCTGGACAACCTGACCAACCCCATCGTGGCCATCCGGACCTCAGGCGCTTCCCAGCTGCTGCGCCGTTGGGGCGCGGTTCCCTACTTCGTGGGGCCAACCCTTGGGTCCCGCGGCCTCGCGAGGTCACTCCGGGCCAGCGGTTTTGACGTCATCGCCACCACCGCCATCATGCACTCCCCACCTCAGCTGGCGGCCCGTGTGGCGGCCTCCCGAGACCGGCAGGCGACAGGGGCCGAAGCCGTGGAGCGTCACCTTGGCCGGGTTCTTCAGTTCGAAGCGCTGGAGCGCTGGCCGACTCGAATGCTCACCGGCCACTTCGTGGCCGCGCTCGCGATCAGACGATGAGGGGTGGGCGGCTCAATCCGCTGGCGAATGACGCGGTCTCGATCCGGCAGACCAAGCGCATACCACCACACGGCCACGATCTCTCGAGCCGCCTGAAGTAGGGCCCAGCCGTTCGATCCAGGCCACGCTCCTTCCCCGGAGTCACGCGCCGGAGCGCACGCGTGGCCATCCGCTTCAAGCGACTGACGCTCGGCCTCGCGCAGGACGCGATGCAGGTGATAGTGCGAGGTGACGAACAGGAGCCGCTCGCTGCCCATGCCGTGCCGCCGGGCCGCGGCAACCGCTCGGCGCGTGGTGGGGCTCTCGTCATCGGCCATGACCGCTCCGGCGGGGACCCCGCCCCTGACCAGATACGCGCGCATGGCGTGCGCCTCTGAGCGTCCATGGTCCCCGATCCCCCCGCAGCAGAGAATGCCCCGGGCATACCCCGCTCTGAACAGGCCGGCGCTCTCCTCGAGACGCTGGGCCAGCTCGCGGCACGGCGTGCCGTCCGGGTCCACGGCGGCTCCCAGCACCACGATCATGTCCGCGCGATCCTGGGTGCGCACCCGGCCGGCCCGCTGGATGCGCCGCCAGGTCCTGGCTCCAAGAAGGATCCCTCCAGCCGCCGTGACAGACACGCCGGCAGCAGCCCGCCTCACGAGATGACCCGCCTGAACTTCCCCTGAGCGGTCCGCTCGATCCCGTCCACGAACTCGATCCGGAGCTCCACATCGGCCCCCAGCTTCTCCGCCGCTCGCTCGAGAAACGCCTTCTCCAGAGCGGTGCGGTCGGCCCCCTCGACCGGTACGACCCGCCAATGAAGCCTTCCGGGGTCTGTCTGTTCGAGCTGGGCCTGAAGCGTGCGGCGTAGCTCGGCGGCAAACGCGCCCTCCAAGTTGAGAACAGAGAGTTGCTGGCCGCTGGGCAGCGAGATCACCTCCGATCTGCGGCCCTCCAGCCGGGCCAGCACCGGCAGGGACCGCCCGCACGGACACGGGTTGGATTGGAGCGTCGCCCAATCGCCCAGGCGGTAGTTGAGCAGCACCATGGCGCGGTTATCGAGAGCTGAGACCACCACCTCACCGGACTGCCCAGGCTCCACCGCGTGCCCGCCATCGTCGATCAAGCGCAGGGCGCACAGGTCGACGTTCAGGTGAAACCCCTGCCTGCGCTCGCATTGAAAGCCGATCGACCCCGCCTCCATCGCTCCGTACACCGAGTACAGCTTGACTCCGAACTGCTCCTCAGCCAGACGGCGCGCTTCCGGCGAGATCATGTCCCCCATGTAGACCCACACCCGCGGCAATGCCACGCTGCGGCCGGATGCCGCCAGCGAGCGCATGAAGTGCTCGACGTAGGATCCAAAGGAGAGCACCACCCGAGGTCGCAGCTCATCCAGCTCCTGGAGGGCCTCCTCGAAGCTGGCATGGGGAGAAAGGTGGTGGCGATGGACGGCCTTGCGGGGTACGAGGCTGTGCTCGCTCCATATGGCCCGCTCCGTCCGGCTGGAAAAGTCCGCCGGAAAGATCGACAGTCGGTTGTGCCCTGCGGTGAGCCGGTCCATGAGCTTCCCGGCCAGACCGTCACGCTCATAGACAAGGAACTCGCGCGCCACCAGTCCGGCCCAGCTCTCGCCGGCCAGCTTCGCCACTACGCGGCGATCGCGCTCGCTGCGAGCGATCCGCCTCACCAGGTAACCGTTGTCGATGAAGATCGGCTTGCGCAGCCCGCTGGTCGATCCACTTGTCATGAAGATCTCTCGACCCGTGCGCCGATACGGAGCAGCCACGAAATCCATTGGTGAGTCCGCGAGATCTGCGGCGCTGATCAGTGGCAGCTGCTCCAGATCCTCCGCCGTTGTGAAGTTGCTGGGTGACAGCCCGCGCTCGTCCATCGCGCGCCGGTAAAAGTCCACCGACTCGTAGGCGTAGCGAACGATCGCTTTGATGCGATGGCGCTGCAACCGCACGGTTCGCTCGAGCGGCCAGAACGGCACCCGCGCCTCGACCTGCGCCAGCGCCCCGGCGTATGCCATGTTGAAGGCCCGCCTCCCCACGGCGAGAACGTCAGTGTGCTGCGGAGTCACCGCGGACGTGAACTTATATAGATTGGGACCATCCCTGAAGAGCTTGTCAGTGTAGGGACGGCCGGGCGCATAGCCACGACGAAGTCACGCGGTGACAGCGTCAGCATGCGTGTTCGAGCTCGGGAGATCCTCGACCAGCTCAGCGTCCTCATCTGGTCGGATTTGAGAAGCCGGTACGGGCGCAGCGGCTGGCGTCTGGTCAAGTGGATCGTCGACCCATTCGCGCTGGTCGGTGTGTACCTCCTGCTGGTCACGTTCATCTTCTATCGCGCCCCCCATGCGATTGGACTCAGCTTGGCCTGCTCGATCATTCCCTTTCAGCTCATGACAATGACCGTCAGCAGCAGCCTGACCGCCGTGCGGCTGCGCAGCTCGATCATCGCGAACATGAGCTTCCGGAGGATTCTGCTTCCCATCTCGACCGCCTGCACCGAGGCGCTCGGGTTCGCGGCGAGCCTGGTGCTGCTGGGGGCAATGATGGCGGTCTACGGCCTGGCGCCTCATCTCAGCGCTCTGTGGCTCCCGGTCGTCCTGGCCGAAACGGTGGTCCTGGGGATCGCAGTTGCGTATCCCACAACTCTCATCGGGATCTGGGCTCCCGACCTCATGCCGCTGATGCTCAGTGCGGTGCGGGCGAGCTACTACCTCGCCCCCGGACTGGTGACGCTGGCGGCGATCCACGGGCGCACCAACGCGCTGGTCCGCCTCAACCCGTTGACCGGCCTGTTTGAGGGGCTCCGGCACGCGGTGCTGTACCGCTCCTCGCCTCCCGCCTGGGAGCTGCTCTCCCCCCTCGCCATTGCGGCGCTGATCCTGATCGCTTTCGTTCCGATCTATGTCCGCGAGCAGCGATCGTTCGCGAAGGTCTTACTGTGAGCGCGCAGGTGTCGGTCCACCACGTGGGGGTGCGGTTCGACCTGGACAGACAGCGGCGCCCCGTCACCCCTGCGCTGGCCCGGGTGCGATTCCGTTGCACCACGATCTGGGCCCTGCGGAACCTCAGCTTCAGTCTGGGGCCAGGCTCCGGGGTCGCGCTCGTGGGCCCCAACGGCTGCGGTAAGACCACCCTGCTGCGGACACTCGCGGGTGTGCTCACCCCAGACGAGGGCGCGGTCGAGGTCCGGGGAAGGGTTGGCTCGCTCCTTTCCGTGGGTGCCGGATTGATGCCGCAGCTCACCGGACGGGAAAACGGTCTTCTGCTCGGCGTGCTGGCCGGCCTGTCCAAGGCTCGGACAGAGATGTCGCTTGATTCGATCAAACTCCGGAGCGGCCTCGGTGAGGCATATGAGCGGCCCGTGGCCACCTACTCGCAGGGAATGCTGGCGCGACTCGGGTTGGCGGTGGCGGACCACGCCGATCCGGACGTGCTTCTCCTCGACGAGGTGCACGAGGCCATCGACGGAGGGGCCCGTCGCCAACTCGAGGCACGCGTTCGAGAGGTGCGCAGTAACGGCGGAATCGTGGTTGCAGCGGGCCACGACCACTCCCAGCTCATGCGCCTGTGCGACCAGACACTGGACCTTCGCCGCCCCGGGGGCCACCTGAATGAGCGTCTGGGTCCGCGCCCGGCGACGGCAGCCTAATCGGGAGTCTCCGAATGCCGGCGGCTGACCCCGCTGCCACCAAGCCCATGGCTCGATCCGGGTCCGGGACGGTGACCCTCCCGGCCCCCTGGAGCGTGGAGCGCTGGCTCGCCACCCCGTGGCCGTTGGTCCTGATCGTGCTCCTCGGGGCGGCCAACTTCTTCTGGCAACTCGGGTCTTCGAGCTACTTCGTGGATGAGGTCTTCAGCATCGAGGCCGCCTCGCACTCGCTGGGCGGCGTGATCAGCGCGGTGCAGCTGACGGAGTTCACTCCCCCCACCTATTACCTGTTCCTGCACGAGTGGATCGGACGCATCGGGTCCCAGGCCGAATGGCTGCTGCGCCTGCCCTCCGCGCTAGCCGGCGTGGCACTCGTTGCTGCTGTCTACTGGATGGCGCGAGCCTTTCTCGACCGCCGGGGCGCGCTGACCGCGGCCGCGCTCTGCGCACTGAGTCCCGCGGTACTGCAATATGCGCAGGAAGTCCGCGCCTACGCGTTCGCCATGCTCGCGGTGACGCTCGCTGTGGGGGCCGCGATCAGAGGGGTTGGTACGGAGGCCACGCGAAGGCGAATGCGCTCACTCGGGGCGCTCGCAGCGGTGATCGGTCTCCTGATGCACTACACCGCGACGCTGGTGATCCTGCCGCTGTGCGTGTGGCTGGGGACGCGAGGAGCGGTTTCACGCCGAGCGCGGGCCGCCTTCGTAGGTAGCTGCGCGCTGGCAGAGGTCCTCATCGCGCCGCTGTTCCTGCATACCTACAGATACGTTCCAAACGGTGCGGCGGGCAAGGTGGCGGCACTGACCTGGACGAACCTCGCCCAGGTGGCGGCGACGCCTTTCGTGGCCCGGGGGGCCAGTGGTGTCGGTGCACTGACGGTCATCGCCGGGGCAGCGACCCTTGTCTCGATATTGCTGCTGCTCCCCGCCGTCGCTCGGCGCATACAGGGAGGTGCACCGGTTCACGAGCGCCGCCTGCTCGTTGCCCTCGCCGCCTTCGCGCCCGTGATGCTTCTCGTCGGGGCCCTCGCGGGCAAGAACGTTCTGCTCCCCAGATACAGCGCGGTTGCCGCACCGTTCCTGATCACCGCCGTGGCGGCGGCGGTGAGGAGCCTGCCTCGTCCCGCCGCTGCCGCACTGGCGCTGGCGGCCCTAGTCCCGGCCTGCGCCGGTGTCATCGTGAGCCACAGCAGGAGTGGGTTCTACCCGCCGACCCGGGATGCGATCGACTACATCGGCGCCCACCGGCAGCCACGAGAGCTCATCGCTCTCTCCGGCTCGGTGGTGATTGACCCTCCCCTGGGCTACTACGCCGCGACCCTCCTGCACCCGACCCCGAAAATCATCGGCAACTCTGACCCGCTCATGCGGGCAACCCGCAATCACAGTGCAGTCTGGCTCGTGGGGTGGCTGCCCGGTGACAGTTACAACACGCAATCGCTGATCAGGTCGGCGACACTGGTCCTCGGACGCGTCGGCTACCGAGTGGAGCGCCTGCAAACGTTCGCGACCGCTGACACGCTCGAACTCGTGCTCGCCCGTCGGGGGCGGGTCACTCGGTGATCACGGGCGTTCCGATGGCGACACGCTCAACGAGCTCAAACGCCTCGAAAGGGGTGAGCGCCAAGCAACCGTCCGTCGACCCGATCCCCAGCGGCCCGCGACGCTTGGCGTGTATCCCCACGTTAGGATCAGCTACGGCCCGGGTGCGGCGTTGGCGGCCTCTCGGAGCACCTGCGCCAGATCAGCGGCGAGCTTTGGCCGGGAAAAGCGACGCAGGGCCTCCTCTTTCACCGCGGGATCGACGGACAGCGACCCGGCTCGCCACTCGGACAGGAGTCCCTCCAGCGCAGCGACGATCTGCCGGGTGTCGCGCACATCCGCGCACACGCCGGCGTCGAGCTCCCGAACGAGATGGGCGGCAGCGCCATCGGGATGAGCGGCGCACAGGATGGGGCGGCCCGAGGCCAGGTACTCGTAGATCTTGCCGGTCGAGCCAGGGTGCTGCGGCGGGAGCGAGAGCAGAAGCACATCAGCAGCCACCATCTCAGCCAGTGCGGTCAGGTGATCGACGTACCCCGTGCACGTGACCGGCAGTGATGCGAAGCTCGCGCGGGGCAGAGCCACGTTTCCGACAATTCGCACCTCCAGGCGCTCCGCGGGAACCGCTCCGCGCTGGATCAGCTCTCGGATGGCGGCGAAGAGGGGACTCGCTCCCTGGTTGGGGCGCAACGACCCGACGTAAGAGAGTCGAAAACGATCAGGATCGGGCTCATGGCGCACCCCGCTGATTACTCGCAGGTCGTCAGGGTCAACCCCGTTGCGGATCATCACGCGACGTGGATCTCGGTCGGACAGACCCCGCAGAGAGATGCTCTCGCACGCGACGGTGACCCGCGTCGCGTGGCGGACGACCTGCTCCTCGAGCGCCATGCTTGCTCGGTCCGCCATGCGGTATCCCGACTCCCCCAGTCCGAGCGGCTCCTGCGTCCAGCCGTCCCTGAAGTCCGCCACCCAGGGCAGGCCCGTGAGGCGACTAATGATCAGGGCCACCAGGTGGTCGGTGCCAGGGCTCGAGGTGCTGTAGAGAACATCCGGCCGGCTGGCTCTCGTCACACGCAGGGCATGCCACAGTGCCCCCGGCAGCCAGCCTGTCATCTCATCGGGCCACAGGGGGCTGCCGCGCCGTGCCGGCAGGGCCAGCCGCCGTCGCAACTCGTCGCACGCCCACAGCGCCTCTCGCACGGGTAACTCGCGGACACGTAGGACCGTCACACCCGGCGGGACATCGCCCAGGAGCGTGGAGTCATGTGCGAAGTAACGCCAGCCCGGGCTGCCCGCTATCACCGTCGGCTGGAAACCCAAGGCGGGGAGGTACTTGACGTACTTGAGCGTGCGCTGCACGCCGCCTCCACCAAGAGGGGGGAAGGGAAAGGCGAGCATCAGCACCCTTCGCATTACGCCGCTGGCCGCGAGCATAACTTGAAAGCCCTGGGCCCAGAAAGTAGGATCGCGCCAAGGGAAGAGTTCGGGGCAATGCACAGGTTCAAATCGCGACGTTTCGCATCGCTGTCAGTGGTGGTTCCGCTCATTACGGCCGCCAGTGCGGCGGCCGCGGCCGCCGGCTGGTCGATCCAATCCGCTCCCAGCCCAGTCGGCGCGAAGCGCACCTCTCTGAACGACGTCAAGTGCACATCGCCCAGCGCGTGCATCGCGGTCGGGGAGTACCAAACGGTGAACGGCTCGGCGTCGAACGAGTTCCAGTATCCGTCCGCCGAGTTCTGGAACGGCAAGAAGTGGTCAGCTCAGCATCTTCCGCGCCCGGGCGGTGCCAACTTCACCTACCTCAAGAGCATCTCGTGTACCTCGAGCAGTGCCTGCATGGTGGTCGGTTCCTACGCCTTCACCGCCGACTCAGGCTTCACGCTGGCCGAGCGATGGAACGGCAAGAAGTGGTCGCTCGGAACGCCCGCCAAACCCGCCGGCGCAACCTCGAGCGGGCTGAGCAGCGTGTCGTGTACCTCGAGCAGCTCCTGCATCGCTGTCGGGGGCTACGACACCACATCTGGGTCGCTGACTCTGGCGGAGCGCTGGAACGGTAAGACCTGGTCCATTCAGAAGACCGTGAATCCGGCGAACACCAGTCCTGGGCTGGTAAGCGTTTCCTGCACCTCAAACACCGCGTGCACCGCGGTTGGCGATTACATCGACAACAGCACCAGCAACGACCTCAGCCTGGCCGAACGTTGGAACGGCAGCAGCTGGTCGCTTCAGAGCACCCCGAACCCCGGCCTGGGGGTGAGTGACCTCCTCAGCGCCGTCTCCTGCAGCTCGAGCAAGTCCTGCACTGCGGTGGGGGAGTATGTGAAGGCCGGCGCCCACGGCACCGTTCCGTTGGCCGAGCATTGGAACGGCACCAGCTGGACTGTCCAGGCGATGCCCAATCCGAAGGGGGGCACAGATCTGTTCGGCATCGCGTGCGCCTCCCACGCCTGTACGGCGGTTGGGAGCCACTTCACCTCACAAAAGGGCCTGTTTGATGCCACGGTGGCCGAGCATTGGAACGGCAAGCGCTGGTTAATCCAGCCCACGCCCAACCCGGCTGGGACCGCGGTGACCGCCTCTCTGAGCGGGGTCTTCTGCACCTCGAGCACCGCTTGCACCGCCGTGGGGAACGTGCAGAAGCAGAGTGGAGGATTTGTCTTCCCGCTGATCGAGCACCATCCCTAGGCGCCTCATGCGACGACGAATATCCCTGCTTGCTCTTCTGTTTCTGCTGGTGGCTGGCGCCGCCCCCAGAGCCGCAGCCGCCAGTTGGTCAATCCAGCCGGTGCCAAATCCCTCCGGCTCGCTGGCGACCCTCATGAATGGCGTGTCATGCATCTCCAGTCAGTTCTGTATCGCTGTTGGCGAATACAACTTCAAGGCTTCCTCCGCCGGTGGAAACAGCTCAGCTGTGGCTGAGCGATGGAATGGGCAGAAGTGGGCGATTCAGAAGCTTCCGCCTCGCTCCGGGGCCAAAGACAGCGAACTGAGTGGAATTCTCTGCACCTCCAGCCACTTCTGCATCGCGGTCGGGAGCTACACAAACAAAGCCGGAGGCCAATTCACTCTCGCCGAACGCTGGAACGGCAGCAAGTGGTCGATTCAGGCGACCCCGAATCCCAGCAACGCATTCGGCAACACCCTCAACGGAACCTCGTGCGCCTCCAGTACGTCATGCACGGCGGTCGGGGGCACCGCCAAGGAGCCAGGACTCGGGGGCAAACCGCTGGCCGAACACTGGAACGGCACGAACTGGTCGCTGCAGGTGGCGCCAAGTCCTCCTGGGGGGACCTTTGGCTTCGCCGCCGTGTCGTGCGCCCCGAGCGCCTGCGTCGCCGTCGGGTCCTACGACGACAGCAGCAGCAACACCCTGACCTTCGCCGAGGGCTGGAACGGCACCGGCTGGTCGCTCCAAACCACCCAGAATCCTGGCCCGGGATTTGACGATGTCTTGACCGGGGTCTCCTGCATCTCCAGCGGCGCATGTACCGCCGATGGGCAATATTTCAATGGCAGCGAGGTGGTTCCCCTTGCTGAGCGCTGGGACGGCACGAGCTGGACGGTCCAGTCGATGCCGCCCCCCACCAACGCCACCGGCACCACCCTTCAGGGCATCTCGTGTGCTTCCGGCAACGCCTGCACGGCGGTGGGTTCGTCCTTCAGCAAGTCCGGAGGCAGCCCGACGCTGGCGGAAGTCTGGAACGGCATCGCGTGGTCGATCCAAAAGACCCCGAACCCCACGGGTTTTGCGGAAAGCAGCCTATCGGCCGTATCGTGCCTTCTGAGCGGCCCCTGCACTGCAATTGGGTACAAACAAAAGCATGCAAGCGCCCACAGCATCGCCGGGCAGCAGCCGCTGGCCGAGCACCATCCCTGACCCGCGTCAGGCCGCCAGCCATCCGGCGTCCACGAAGGCTGGAAGCCGGCGCGATATTGAGGGAATAGCGCGCGCCGGTGCGGCGCAGGCGTGGGAGCCAACCAGCGGCGCCAGGTCGGCAAACCGGTTCCGCACGGTGACGCTCGCCATGATCTGGAGCGTGGCGGCGTTCGGGGGGGTCGACCGTCAGAGTGCCGTCGGCCATCGGGATGTAGCCCTGCTTCTGAACGGTGGCCGCCGCAGCCGCGCTTGAGCCGGCCAGCAGCCAGACGGAGGCCAACCCGATAAGGATTGAGAGGCGCAAGCGGCGCACGCTCAAGCACGGATCGGGCCCTGGTTACTTGTGCGCAGCCGGGCGCGCCTGGCGGGCGCCCGCGGCGCGCGTGGCGGCCCCGGCACCAACAAAGGTCCACAAAGCTCGCGGTTCCCCGATCGCTGCGTCAGACCAATGTCGTATTACAGCGTTGGCACGACACGTCGAGCCGGGAGCCGCGCGCTTTGTAAAGCCTTGGTGGTCGCCAAGGGGGGCGGGGACGCGCCAGCAGGGGTAACGTGCCATCGGGGAACCCGGTGATCAGCGCCCCCCGCGTTCTACTGCCCTCGATGCTTACACCCCGGCCAGCAGCAGGGCCTGCGCAGTCCCTCCTCCAGCTCCTCTTGGGTCCGCCGGATGCGGCGCTCGCGCGTGCTCGCCTTCTTGGCGTCCTGCACCCAGCAGATGAACTCGTTGCGCGCCAGCGGCGTGATGTCCCTCCAGGCGTCGAGCGCAGAGTCGTTGCCGATCAGCGCCTGACGGAGGTCCGCGGGCAGTTTGTGCACCACCCCACCGGGCACTCGCTGGCTGCTCATGCGCTCAGCGTAGTGGGCAGGACCCGCGGCCTGAAGCCACCGCGGTAGCCTGAACCC
Source organism: uncultured Solirubrobacterales bacterium (assembly GCA_963838865.1). GTDB lineage: Bacteria > Actinomycetota > Thermoleophilia > Solirubrobacterales > Solirubrobacteraceae > Palsa-465. The sequence goes on from CAWISN010000001.1 coordinate 1,018,685, forward strand.
GGGCCATTGGAAGGAGAGGACTTCGTGTCTGAGGCGCAACCGCTTCCGATCCGGCATGCCACGGACCGGGAGAAGCTTCGCCGGGCCGAGCGAGAGGTCCGCCGGCGGCTCTCGCCGGAGCGTCGCCGCCAGGCGCTTGCGCTGAGCTCGCGGCGCGAGCGCCTGGCACTGCGCCTGGGGCGCCGGGGCCGTGGGAGTCCCGAGATATTCATGCCCAGGGACGCCTACCTGAGCCTGGTCCAGAGCGCCTTGGAGCAGAGGCTCGAACTCGCTCGTGTGAGCCAGGCACCGGCCCCCAGTGCTCCGAATGCCGCTGGCCCGCAGGCCGCCGACGGCTCCAGCCTGGCCGTGGGTGATCAGCTGTTTGAGCGCTTCGGACCCGATGACTTCGGGTGGATGACAACCGCTGTGGAAGATGTCTTGACCAGTCTGGACGGAGGCAGGCACAGCTTTGGCACCGCGCCTGTCGAGTACCGGCTGGGTGAGCGAGTCCGTCTGGTTCTCCTGGCCGACTGGGGCACGGGCACGCCTCGAGCCCGGCACATCGCTGAGCTGGCCCGACAGCGGCTGAACGCCGACGCGACGGTCGAGCGGCACGCCATCCACCTGGGAGACGTGTACTACTGCGGGCTGCCCTCTGAGTACGAGACCCGCTTCCTGAATGACTGGCCCGCCACGAACGCAGTGAGGTCATGGAATCTCAACGGCAACCACGACATGTACTCCGGCGGCCAGGGCTACTTCAACGTCATATCGACCGATGCCTTCAAGCAGCAGGGCACGAGCGTCTTTCGCCTGTTCAACGATCACTGGCAGTTCATCGCCCTGGACACGGCGTACGCCGACAACGATCTTTACGACGGCCAGCTGCCGTGGGTGAACCGGTGGGTGGAGGAGGCCGACGAGGCCCCCTCCGAGTCTGCGCCCCGCTGCCGCACGGTGTTGCTCAGCCATCACCAGCTGGGCAGCGCCCGGGCGCAGAAGTCCGTCGGGCCAGGAATCCGCGAGAAGACCGCGCAGCTGCGCGAGGCGGGCCGGATCCACGCCTGGTTCTGGGGTCACGAGCACCGCTGTTTCATCTATGAGCCCTACCTCGGCGTCGCCTGCCCGGTGTGTCTGGGCAACGGCGGCGTGCCCGAGCTGCTCTCCCAGCAACTGACGCTGGCCGGTGCCTTTGGCTGGATCACCGGACTGATCACCGACGTGATCTCCTGGTTCAGGCCCCGGGCTGCGCCCCCGGCAATCAGCTACCAGCCCCCGGCGCCGGACGTCGATGAGGATGGGCTGAAGTGGGAAAAGCTCGGCTTCGTAGTCGTGGACATAGACGGTCCGAGTGGACGAGCCGTATACGTGGACGAGGACGACACCGAGGTCCCCATCGCCGGCTTTGCCCCGGACGTGACCGGGTAGAGCCAGCCCTCCATGACTGAGATCCGAGCGAGCGCATATCGCGTCGCCTTCAGGTTGCTGGACATCTGGGCGCTCGTGCGCCGACCCCGTTCGGCTGGCGTGCGCTGCGTCCTCCGTCACGACGATGAGATCGTGCTCGTCCGTCACACCTACGGAGATCGGCGTTGGATGCTGCCGGGAGGGCGGGTGCGCCGGGGCGAGAGCCCGCTCCTCACGGCGAGACGGGAGATGGCTCAGGAGCTGGGCCTCGCCTGCCAACGCTGGACGCTGCTCGGATGCATCGGCGCTCGCTCCGGCTACCGCCGCCGGTCGGCCCACGAAGGCTTCCGCCGCCATACCACCTTCTACGTCCAGGGCGAGGTTCAGCGGGTCACCCTGCAACCGCGCCAGGGCGAGCTGTCCGATGCCAGATGGTTCTCGCCGGCCAGCCTGCCCGACGAGCGCTCCGACAGCCTCGACAGGGTCGCTGAGGCTGGCTGGCTCCCGGCCGAGCTGACCTGAGGGCCCATGGACAATCGCGAGATTGCCGATCGCCTGGATGGTTTCGCGGCCCTGCTCGAGCTGGCCGAGGCCAACCCGTACACGGCCCGGGCCTACCGGCGGGCGGCCGAGACGATCCGCGGCGCCCCGCTGGCCATCGCGGACCTGGTCCGCTCAGACCGGGCCCGTGAGCTTCGGGGCATCGGCAGCGGGATCGAGGCGAGGCTGCGCGAGTTGGTGCAGACCGGCCAGATTGCCGAGCTGGCCGAGTTGGAGCGCGAGCTGTCCCCCGAGCTGATCGGCCTCGGGCGCTACCTCGGCCTGACCACGAAGCGCTCGCTCCAACTCGCCCGCGAGCTTGGAATCAGTACGGCGGCCGAGCTTCGCGAGGCCGCCGCGGCGGGACGCCTGCGGGGCGTGCCGGGCATAGGGCCCAAGACCGAGGCGCGACTCTTGGAAGCGCTCGCCCGCGACCCCGAGCCACGATCGAGCCAGGGGCTACTGCTGCACCGGGCCCGCGAGCTCGTGGGCGGGGTGGTGGCTGCCCTCGGAGGCGAGGCGGCGGGCGACGTTCGCCGCTGGCGCGAGCGCTGCGAGCAGCTGGCTGTCGTTTGCCGGGCGCATGATCCTCAGCCGGTGCTGAAGCGGTTCGGCGCGCTGGCGCAGATCGTGGCGGTCGTCGGCCAGGACGAGCGCACGGCGCTGGGTGTGACGGTGGAGGGGATCCCGCTTGAGCTGATCACCGCGCCGCCGGACCAGTTCGGAACAGCGCTGTTTCGCGCCACGGGGTCCGCGGCCTACGTCGAGGCGCTCGAGCCGCTGCCCGACGCCGCGGACGAAGCGGAGCTGTTTGGCCTCCTGGGAGTCCCGTTCTGCCCTCCTGAACTTCGGGAGGGGCCATTTCGCGGCCTCGCACCCGGGCTGCTTGAGCTCTCCGACATTCGGGGGGATCTGCACAGCCACACCACGTGGTCGGATGGGCGGGCCAGCGTCGAGGAGATGGGAAAGGCCGCTGCCGCGCGCGGCTACGAGTACCTGGCGATCTGTGATCACACCCCGGCCGTCGGTGCCGTCCGCGGACTCACCGCAGACGATCTCCGTCGCCAGGGCGAGGAGATTGCTGCGGCAAACGAGTCACTGGCTCCGTTCCGCCTGCTCAGGGGGACAGAGTGCGACATCCTGCCCGACGGTCGGTTGGACCTCGACGATGAGATTCTCGCCGAGCTCGAATGGGTCCAGGTCAGTGTCCACGGCGGGCAGCGGATGCCGCGCCGCGAGATGACGGCGCGGGTGGAGGCGGCGCTTCGCAATCCCCATGTCCGCTGTCTCAGCCATCCCACGGGGCGCTACATCAACCGCCGCCCCGAGAACGCTCTTGACCTGGAGCGGATCTTCGAGGTCGCGCGCGAGGTAGGCGTGGCGCTGGAGGTCAACGGCCTGCCCGACCGCCTGGACCTGTCTGGCCAGCACGTCCAGGAGGCGCTCGAGGCCGGGGTCCAGATCGTCTGCTCGACCGACGCCCACTCTGTGACCGGTCTGGGCAACATGCCGCTGTCGGTCGCGACGGCGCGACGCGGTTGGGCCACGCCGGCGAACGTGCTCAACGCCCGCCCGCTCGCGGCCATCCTGGCCAGCAAGCGAGCCTGACAGGGAAACCGGGAAGATGGCGAGGTGGCCCGCACCTTCCACGTAGTCCCTCACACCCATTGGGATCGGGAGTGGTACCGGCCGTTTGAGTATTTCCAGCTCCGGCTGGGCCAGGTGGTGGATGGCATCCTGGACGTGCTCGAGCGCGACCCGGAGTTCACCTCGTTCACCCTGGACGGTCAGGCGATCGTCCTGGAGGACTACCTCGAGGTTCGCCCCGAGAACGAGCAGCGTCTCCGCGCGCTGCTGGCCGCCGGGCGCCTCGAGATCGGTCCCAGCTACCAGCTGCCGGATGAGTTCCTCGTCGGGGGCGAGCCCCTGGTGCGCAATCTGCTCATCGGAAGGTCCGTGTGCCGGCGGTTTGGCGGCCAGCCGGCGGCCACCGGCTACCTGCCTGACAGCTTTGGCCACCCCCTCCAGCTGCCCCAGATCCTGGCCGGGTTTGGGATCAAGAGCTTCATCTTCTCTCGTGGTATGGGGGATGAGCTGGATGACCTCGGGCCCGTGTTCCGCTGGCAGGCGCCCGACGGGAGCGAGGTCCTGGCCTTCCAGCTCCTGGACCACTACGGCAATTTCGCCTTCGTGTCGAGTGCGCAAGACGCTGAGAACCAGGTGCGCGCCCTGCTCGAGCGGTTCGGCCCGCTGATCGATCGCAGCGGCGTGCCCGACCTCCTGCTCTGCAACGGAACCGACCACGTGGCCGTCACACCCGAATTGCCAAAATTGTGCACCGAGCTGGAACGGCGCTTCCCCGAGGACCGCTTCCAGATCGCCCGGTACACCGACTATGTGGAGGCGGTTGGAGAGGTTGGGGCCCCGGCCTGGGCGGGCGAGCTCCTGGGCAGCCGCATCCAGAACGTGCTGCGGGGCGTCAACTCGGCTCGGATGTATGTCAAGCAGGCCAACGAGGCAGCAGAGCGGCGGCTGCTGGCGGTGGAGACGCTGGGGGCGCTGGTCAGCCTGCACGACGGCCGCGACTTCCCCGGACCTGAGTTCCACCTGGCCTGGCGCCAGCTTCTCCGCTGCCATCCGCACGACACGATTTGCGGATGCTCATGCGACGAGGTCCATCGCGACGCCCTGGCCCGCTACGAGTCGCTCGACCGCTCGCTGAGTGTCCTGGAGAGCCGGGCGGTCGAGGGCGTGGGCGCCGAGTCGCCTGGCCCAGCCCGGGTGGGTGTTGTCAATGCCCTGCCCTACCGCCGCCGCGGGTTGGTCGAGGGGCCAGGAGGGACGGGGATCGTCGAGTTGGATGGCTTTGCCGCCCGGACCGTCGAGCTCATGCCGGCGCCGGCCCCCAAGGAGCTCGGAGCGGAAACCGCGGCGATCGAGAGTGACCGCTTCCGGGTGGAGGCAGAGCCGGACGGGACGCTGACGGTGCTGGACAAGGCAACGGGGTCGCGGTTTTTCGGTTGGCACCGCCTGGAGGACGAGCTCGACATGGGTGACCTTTACAACTTCTGTCCCGTGGCGGATGCGCCGGGCTGGCGAGCGGGAGGGGGCACAGTCCGCGTCATACAGGCCGGCCCGCTCATCCACGAGCTCGAAATAGGCGTCCAGGCCGACCGGCCAGCCGCGCTGGACAGCCAGGGCGGGCCGACGACCGAGCAGGCTTCTCTGGAGGTGGTGAGCACCGTGCGGCTGGTGGAGGGCAGCGACCGGATCGAGGTTCGGACCGTGATCGACAATCGGGTCCGAGACCATCGCTTGCGAGTGGCCTTTGCCGTTGACGAGGGGCGGGATCCGGTGCGGGCCGAGACGGCGTTCGCCCTGGCGCGCCGGCCCGCGGTGCCCCAGCCGCCCCGCGCCGCGTGGGTCGAACCTCCTGACCCCACTCAGCACACGCTGGGCGCGGTGGCCTACGGACGCCTGGCTCTCATCACCAAGGGCCTGCCCGAGTACGAGCTGCGCCAGAGCGGCGAGGGAGCGGAGCTCTGCCTGACGCTCCTGCGCTGCGTCGGGGTCATATCTCAACCCGAGGGGGCGCTGTCCACCAGGCCGCATACCGCCGGCCCGCCCGTCCCTACTCCGGAAGGTCAGTGTCTGGGCCGCCACGTGTGCGAGTACGCACTCCTACCTGGAGGGGGAGAGCTGGATGACGTCGCGCTCCTGCGCGCAGCTCAGGATTACCGGTGCGGGTTTCTCGTCACCCCGGAGCCCGTTCAGTTCGACCCGCCACTCGCCCTCCGCGGGGAGGTGGTGTTCTCGTGCTTGAAGGGCGCCGAGGACGGCGACGGATTCATCCTGCGCTGCTTCAACCCGACCGAGGAGCTCAGGAGCGCCCGCCTGGAGGGCGCCGCGGCGTCCCTGACCAGGCTCGACGAGACGGGGGAGGCTCCTCTGGCCGACGGGAGCTTCGACCTGGCCCCCGGGCAGATCGTGACGTTGAGGTTGCGGCGCGAGTCCCCGTAGGATGGGCCACATGAGCTTCACGATCAAGAACCTGCGAGATGTAGACGACGTTGCTCCCCGGTTCGGCTTTGACTCCGTCCAGGAGGCGCGCTTTCCCTGGCGAGCGCTCGAGGCGCAGGCCACTGGCTTGGCCTATCACGTCATAAAGCCAGGACAGCGGGGCCTGGCCCACCGGCACGAGCGGGCCGAGGAGATCTATGTCGTCATCGGCGGGAGTGGGAGGATGCTGTTGGACGGCGAGGTGGCGGAGTTGGCGCCCCTGGACGCGATCCGAGTTGCCCCTCCCGTCGCCCGTGCCTTCGAGGCCGGACCCGACGGGCTCCAGATCCTGGCCTTCGGGCCCCACCACGAGGGTGATGGTGAGATTCTCGAGGGGGATCCCTGGCCCTCGGAGGCGAGCTAGCGGGCTGAGGCCAACCCGCCGCCGGGCGACCGGCCCGGCGTTCGGCGAGCGTGGACGGGGTAGGTTGCACGACGACGAGGACATGTCGCTAGGTAACGGAATGGGTCCCCCCCCGGGCGTTGCGCCGCGGGCGGGTCAGGTGGTACTGGCTCCGGCGGCAGCCGAGGAGGCTCCCTCCGACCAGGTCAGGGCTCTCTACCGGCTCAACGACCCCGCGCTGTCCGAGCTTGGCCTGGAGGAGTTCCTGGACGAACTCCTGGTTCGCGTCCAGGAGGCGCTGGCGGTGGACACCGTGGCCATCCTGCTCTACGACGAGGAGGCCAACCAGCTGGTGGCGCGGGCGGCCAAGGGGATCGAGGAGGAGGTGGAGGCCGGGGTGCGCCTCCCGCTCGGTCGCGGCTTCGCCGGGCGGATCGCCGCGGAGCGGGTGGCGATCTACATCGCCGATGTGGACCACGCCGACATCCTGAACCCGATCCTGCGCGAAAAGGGCATTCACTCGCTGCTCGGCGTACCGCTGATCGTCGAGGGAGACCTGATCGGAGTGCTGCACGTCGGCTCGCTGACGCCGAGGACGTTTGGCCAGCGAGATCTGGCCATCCTCCAGGTGGCCGCGGCCCGGGCGGCCCCGGGCATCGAGCGCGCTCGCCTGTACTCCGCGCTGGAGCACGAGCACACCGTGGCCATGGTCCTGCAGCGGAGCCTCCTGCCCACGCACCTGGTCAACGTGGCCGGAATCTCGGCCGCGGCCCGGTATATGCCCGCCAGCTACGACGTGGGCGGGGATTGGTATGACGTGTTCCCGCTCCCCCGGGGGCGTTTCGGCATCGTGATCGGTGACGTGGTGGGCCATGGCCTGAAGGCAGCGGCGCTCATGGGTCAGCTGCGCACCGCCCTTCACGCCTACGCCATCGAGGCACACGACCCGGCCCGCACGCTCCAGCTGGTGGACCGGTTCATGCGCACGATGGGCGACTCGGCGATGGCCACCGCGGCCTACGCCGTGCTGGAGGCCGACACCGGCCTGGTCCAGCTGGCCAGCGCGGGACACCTCCCGCCGGTGATTGTCGGCCCGGACGGCGGGCGTATCGTCGAGGTCGCGCCGGCTCCGCCGCTGGGTGCATTTCCGTACGCCACGTGGACCGAGCAGGAGACGGTGCTGGTCCCGGGCGAGACTATTCTCTTCTACACGGACGGATTGGTCGAGCGACCCGGGACTCCTCTGACTGAGAGCATCAATCTTCTGCTGGAGGTCACCGCGGGCGCCTCATCCGCTGAGCATGCCTGCCAGCTCGCCGTCGAGGAGCTGCTTCCCACCGGCCGACTGCGCGACGACGTGGCTCTGGTGGCCATGCACTTCGGAGCTCTGCCGGGACAGCTGAGCCTTCGGCTGCCGGCGGAGCCGTCCGTGCTGGCTGACGTCCGGCAGGTGCTCCGGCGCTGGCTGCACAGGCACGCCGTGCCCGAACCGGACGCCAGGGAGATCCTGCTGGCGGTCAACGAGGCGTGCGCGAACGCGATCGAGCATGCCTACTCACCGGCGCCGGCGGAGTTCAGCCTCAAGGCCAGCGATGACCACGGCCTGCTCGAGTTCACGGTCACTGACGAGGGGATCTGGCGGGCCGCCCGCGGAGAGCATCGTGGCCGCGGACTCAAGCTGATCGAGGCGGCCATGGACGAGGTCGAGATCGACCGCTCGGATGCTGGCACCACGGTCGTCATGCGCCGGCGGGTCAGCCGATGAACCTGGGCGATGTCGAGGTTCGGGTGGAGGACTCGGTCCTCATCGCCCGCCTCACCGGTGAGGTCGACCTCTCGAACGCCGAGGGCATCGGGGAGGCCATCGCCGCGGCCACGCCCAATCACGCCACCGCCATCATCCTTGATCTGACCGACCTGGAGTACATCGACAGCGCCGGGATCGGGCTGATCTATCGGCTGCGCGAGAAGCTCCAGGTCCGGGGGCAGGATCTGAAGTTGGTCATCGGTAACGACTCGCTGGCAGCCGACGCCCTACGCCTGGCCGGTGTCGCGCCTCACCTGAACATCCTGGGATCCATTCAGGAGGCCCGGGGATAGCCCCCGCGGCCCTGAGCAAAAGAGCCCGGGTAATGCAGTCCGCGCCAACCGGGTAGTGCAAGGGAGGAATCCAAACTGCTTGGAGGGACATGACATCTTTTCGCAAGAATCTGGGGAAGAAGGCCGTTCAGGGCCACCGCGCGGCACTCCTGCCGTGGCCTGGCTTCTAAGGCCCAGCGCCAGCCGCTGCGCAGCGCCAGCCTCCTCACCGCCGGTGGCGTGGTGGGAGTCCTGGCCGGCTGGGTAGCCGGGCGAAAGACGGCGCACTCCGGCTGACGCTTCGCTAGCCGGGGCGCCTCCCGGTCGGCCGTCGCCTACCTCTGGGCGAGTCGACCAGCGCTGACACGAGCCCCGAGGTCAGGGCCCCGGAGGACGGCCAGAGCAGGCTGGCCCGGGCCAGATCACCCCGCCAGCGCGGGACCGCCAGCACGGGTCTGGGATGCTCGAGCAGCTCCCTGATGGCAGCCCCCAACCGCTGAGGGTTTCCCGCCTGCCGGCCGGCCGGGCAAAGGCAGGAGACGTGGACTTCCCGCTGGCCGGCCGCCCTCAGGTCCGCCAGCGTGCCCTGGCTGAAGGCCAACGCTCCCTGCTGCGCAGCCGAGTACACCGCGTGGCCGGCCCGCGGGAGCATGCCGCTCAGCTCCACAACGTTGATCACGTCTCCCCTTCCTCCCGGCCGCATGACCTCAAGGGCAGCCAACGTGCCGTTGATCGTGCCCCCCAGGATCAGGTCGAGCACGCGCTGACGGCTTCGTTCATCCAGCTCCCAGGCCGACCCCGACCCGGCCACTGCGGCGACATTGACCCACAGGTCCAGCGAGCCGAACCGGCGGCGCGTCCGCGAGGCGGCGGCACGGCAGGCGGGAAGGCTGCGGACGTCCAGGGCGGATCCAAAGCACTGAGGGCCCAGCTCGGCGGCCACGCGGGCAGCCAGCCGGCCATCCATGTCGGTCAGGTGAACGGCATAACCCAGCCCCGACAGCGCCCGGGCGATTCCCCACCCCATCGGGCCGCCAGCCTCCGTGACCAGTGCGCCGCGGGTCTCGGCGGGCGGCTCGGGGGCCGGCTGTGCGCTCCTGGCCTCCGGTTGCGACGTCATCCTGTCCTCGATTGATGCAAAGCTGGATTTCTCCTGTGCGCCGGGTACGCTAACCGGCTTGAACGGGCATGAGCCGAAGTGGCTGTCAACGGGTCGGACACGGAGGGGCCAGCGCGATCGCGCCGGCCAACACCCTGGCCTCGTTTGACGCCGCGGTCGCGGTCGGGGTGGACATGGTCGAGTTCGACGTTCGGGAGTGCCGCAGCGAGCTGGTCCTGGCCCACACCGTATGGCATGCACGCCGGCTGGGCAGCCTTCGGCTCCGCGACGCCCTGTCTCACCTCTCGACCAGGCGGTTTGCTGATATCGAGCTGAACGTCGACGTCAAGCAACGGGGATGTGAGCGAGCGCTGCTCGATGAGCTGAACGGTTTCGGAGTCCTGGAGCGGACGCTCATCTCCTCTCAGTTGCCCGGAGTGCTCGACCGCTTCCGAGCGCTCGAGCCACGGAACGCGCCTGGGCATCTCGGTGCGGCGGCCGGCTGGCCCGGACGAGCCGGCGCTGGCGCGATTGGCGCACTCAGGTGCTGGCCGGGCTGGCCGGAGGCCGATGGGACGCCCTCATGGCCCAGTACCGGCTGGTGGACGACGGGCTGCTGGAGGATGTTCAGGCCCGCGGAGGCCGGCTCTACGCCTGGACGGTCAACGAACGGCCGGCGATAGATCGGCTGCGCTGGATGGGCGTGCACGGCATCACCACCGCCGATCCCAGGCTCTTCGCCTGAAGAGACGCGGCGGAGCCTCTGCCCTCGATGACCGAATCCGAGCAGGGCGAGCTGGATGGGTCCACCCCCCGGCGGCCGGGTCTTCCGGGACGTCGTTCGCACCGGCTTCGCTGACTGTGCCCCGTCCGGCCGGGCTCGGCTGGACGCCCTGGCCCGCTGGCTTCAGGACGTGGCCTACGGCGACGTGGAGGAGGCCGGCCTGGCCGGCATGGCCGTCTGGGTCGTCCGGCGCACCCGTATCCAGGTTCGCCGCTTTCCCCGCTTCGGCGAGCGGCTCCACCTGACCACGTTCTGCAGCGGACTGGGGCGCATGTGGGGCGAGAGGCGAACGACGATCACCCGGGCCGGGGAAGCCCCGGGCGACGTGGAGACGGTGGCGCTGTGGGTACACCTGGATCCCGAGAGCTGGCGCCCGATCCCCTTCAACGAGCAGGAGGCGCGGCTCTATGGCTCAGCCGCGGCCGGCCGCCGGGTGAGCGCGCGGCTGCGCCACCCCTCTCCCGATGCCGGGGCCCGGCCTGCGCAGTGGACGTTCCGCGCCGTGGACATGGATATCGCCGGCCACGTCAACAACGCCGCGTACTGGGAGCCGCTGGAGGAGGAGGTGCTCGGCGGCCCTGAGCCGCAGCGGATCGACGCTGAGATCGAGTTCCGAACCCCCTGTCAGCCTGGTGAGAAGATCTGGCTGCGCCAGGGCGACCGGCGCTGGATCGTGAGCGGAGGGCAGACGCACGCCTCGGTCCTGCTCAGGCCCTCCGACACCTGAGCGCCTCAAGGACAGGAATTCTCCCGGTGGTTAGGCCGGGGTGACGAGGGGAAAACCAATTCCTGGCCGAGCACATGCATCTGGCGCTGTTCTACAACGGCGAGGAGGAGTACACCGAAGGTGTGCTCAGATTCGCTGCGCCTGCGATCGAGGCCCACGAGCCGGTGGCCGTGGCAGTACCTGGACCCAAGGCCCACCGGCTCGAGCATGAGCTGCGGGTGGCCGGGGCTCAGCCTGAGATCTTCGACATGTTCGAGCTCGGACGCAATCCCGCCCGCATCATCCCGGCCGTCGAGACGATGCTGGCCCGTCACTCGGGAGCCTTGCTGCACTACATCGGGGAGCCCATCTGGCCTGGACGGTCCCCCGAGGAGATCCAGGAGGCCACCCGGCACGAGGCGCTGATCAACCTGGCCTGGCCCGGCAGCCAGATCCGGGTCCTCTGCCCCTATGACACCGGAGCGCTCTCGGCCGCTGTCCTTGAGGACGCCCAGCGCACGCACCCCCAGCTGATAACGGGCGGGCGGACCGCGCCGAGCCCCCTTTACCGCGGACCCTCGGTGCCGCTCGATTCCGACCGGCCCCTGTCGGAGCCTCCCACTAACGCGGCCGACCTACCCTTCGGGCTACAGGAGCTGAGCGGCGTGCGGGCGCTGGTCAAGGCCCGCGCCACGATGGCCGGGATGTCCCCCGAGCGAGCGGCCGACCTCGTACTGGCAGTCAACGAGCTGGCCACGAACACCATCCGGCACGGCGGCGGGGAGGGCCTCCTTCGGGTGTGGCGAACTCGGTTGACCATGGTCTGTCAGATCGAGGACCCCGGCCACATCGCCGACCCGTTGGCCGGCCGCCGCGTTCCGCAGCCCGACATCGCCGGTGGGGTGGGGCTGTGGACGGTCAACCAGCTCTGCGAACTGGTGGAGGTGCGGTCCAGTCCTGCCGGCACCACCATCCGGGTGCACGCCACCCTCGACGGGTGAAGGACCTACGGGGCGACGCCGCCGCCCCGGTCAGGGCATCGGCGTCGGAGTGCTTCGCGCTGCTGGCCGCGATCGAGGCCTATCCCACCTGGCACCCGGACGTTGTCCGAAGGGCCGAGGTGACCGGGCGTGACGCCAATGGCCACCCATCGCTGGCCAGAGCGACGGTGCACCTGGGGATCGGGCCCGTGCACCGAGACTTCGAACTGAACCTGGAGGTGAGCGCTCTCCCGGACAAGCTGGTCCGGCTGAGCCGGGTTGCCCGTGGCGCCTCGGACCCCGAGCTGTTCGTTCTCACATGGCAGATCGGCCGGGACCCGGACCGGCGGCTCGCCGTCGAGCTCCGGGCCAGGCTCGAGGTGCCGCGCCTTCTCCCCCTCCAGGGGATTGGAGACGCGGTGGCTCAGGGTTTCCTCGCCGCCGCGCAGGCCGAGCTGGAGCAGCGAGCCGGTTAGGCCGCCGTTCCGAGCGCCCTCGGCGAGAGCGCCATCACTTCGGCCAGCAGCTCGTATGAGCGCCGGCGAACCTCGTGGTCGTAGGTGATCGTCACGGCGATCACCTCGTCGGCCTGATACTCCTCGGCGACGGCCTCGAGGCCCGCCTTCACCGTCTCGGGCGAGCCGATGATCCCGCGCCGGCGGGGGCTGGATCCGCCGAGCTTTCCCTCGGCCTCCAGGAACGCAGTCGCCGTGTCCGGCGGCGGTACGGGGATCAGCTGGCCCCGGCGCAGCAGGGTGAAGGTCATCCGGCTGGAGGAGGCCAGATGCTGGGCCTCCTCATCGGAGGGCGCACACAGAACCCACACTGCGACCGCTGTGGACGGTTCCGGCAGATCGCGTGCGGGCGCAAAGCGCTGCCGGTAAAGGCCGGCCATCCCCGCACCCTCGGGGTTTATGAAGTCGGCGAAGGCGTAGGGAAGCCCCAGCTCACCGGCCCAGATCGCGCTCTGAGGCGAGGAGCCCAGCAGCCAGACCGAGGGAAGCTCAGGGCGCCCGGGCAGGACCCGGGCCAGACGTGCGAACGGATGATCGGCCGGGAGCGCATCCTCCAGATATCCCAGGAGCTCCGCCAGCTGCTGGGGGAAGTCGTCGGGAGCGGCCTGCCGGCGATCGCGCTGCAGCGCGTACGTGGTCAGAGGATCGGTGCCTGCGGCCCGCCCGATCCCCAGGTCGATCCTGCCGGGAAACAGCGCAGACAGGATCGTGAACGTTTCCGCGACCTTGAGCGGGCTGTAGTGGGGGAGCATCACGCCGCCGCTGCCGACGCGAATGGCCTCGGTCTGGGCGGCGATCGGTCCGATCAGGGCCTCCGGGCTGGCGCTGGCCAGCATCGGACCGCCGTGGTGCTCGGCCACCCAGTAGCGGTGATAGCCGAGCTGATCGGCCAGCTGGGCCAGGTTGAGCGTGTTCCGAAGGGCCTGGGCGCCGGTCGATCCCTCCGAGACCGGAGACTGGTCAAGGACGGAGAGCCGCATGGGTCAATCCTAGAAACGCGAGTGCGGGCGGTTCCTCAGCGCAACCAGCTCGGGCCCAAGCCGAAGATGGCGGCCACGGCCAGCCCGGCCACCAGCAGCGCCCCGGCCCGCCGTGTGTGCGTGAAACAGAAGGCGGCAAACCATAGCGGCCAGATCGGGAAGCCCCGGGGAGGATGCTCAGGGCGGGGCCGGCCCAGTGCCTTGAGCAACCGCAGGAAGAGGGGAGCACCGCCCAGCGCGGCCAGCGCCGGCCAGGGCAGGGCGCCTACCGCCACGCCGCCGATCAGGGTCACATAGAAGCCCACGGCCAGCAGCTCAGTGGCCCGGCGGGCCCGCCGCTCGCCCAGAAGGACGGGAAGAGTCCGCACGCCAGCCGCCTCATCCCAGGGCAGCTTGTCGATGTGCTTGCCCATGAGGACGGCGGTGCATAGCAGGCCGTAGGGCAGCGACGCGGCCCAGACCTGCCACGGGATGGATCCCACCGCGGAGTAATACGTGCCGGCGATCATCAGCGGCCCCCAGACCAGCGAGCACGTCCACCTCGCCCAGGCCACGCTTCTTCAGCCGAAGCGGGGGCGCGGTGTAGAACAGGTTGAGCAGGATCCCGGCCGCGCCGAAGGCCAGGACGACGAGGCCGCGAGCACCCACCAGGATGGCCAGGATCACGAGTCCGGCCACGTTCACCGCCACCGCGGCCCGGACCAGGCCGTCGCGGGTGATCATTCCCGGAGAGGATCGGGTGCGGCGCGTACAGGGCGCGCGGATAGCTCTCGGTGTCCAGCCCGGTGTCGGTGTCCAGCAGGTCGTTGAGCAGGTTGTTGGACACGTGGGCCAGCACGATCCCCATAAAGGCGAGCGCATACCAGCCCCCGGCGAATCCGGGATGACGGGCCGCCAGCAGTCCGGCCACGGCGCCGGCCGTCAGCGTCATCGGCAGCACCCCGGCGCGGGTGATGACCAGCCAGCGCGAGACCGCGTCGAGCTCTCCGGCCGGGGGGTTCACTGTGCTGAGCGCGTGGCGCCAGCGGCCGAACCTCCCCCGGGGGAAAGCGAGTGGGCGGTGTCCTCCATCAGGGTTCTCGATGGCGATCGCGCAGTGTCACGGCTTGGACTATCGCACGCTCGCCATTACGTCCGCGGTGCGGTTCATCCTCCCTTCCAGCGCAGGCGAAGCGCCCAGAGGAGCAGCCGGAGGCAATGGAAACGAACGTCGGCAGCATGGCAACCAACGAGTATCTGGGCGCTCTGATCTACGAGCTGCTCGACGCCCACCAGGACACGATGCGCCTGGCCGGGACACTGTCCGAGAACGACTCCTGGGCAGCCCATCTGGACTATCTGCGTGACCTCCAGCGCGTGGGGCGCGAGAGCCTGGCCCGGCTGGCCGGATAGCCGGCGCGCTTCGCGCTCTAGCTCACGCAGGCTTCGATCTTCTTGACCTGGGCCCTGTAGAGCGCCTCTCGCGCGGTGGGCGACTTGGCGGCCTGGAAGGCATATGAGACCAGGTGAGTTGTCGGCTGCACGGTGACCGGGCCCAGGCTGTCGGCGTGGGTGCCCAATCCATTGGCCTTGGCGTTTGGAGAACTCTTGGCCAGCGCCGCGGTTTTCCAGAACGCCACCACCGCGTCCGCGTTCTCAGAGCCGACGGCGGGCTGGACACCCCGGCGCGCCACAAGCAGCTGGCCGGTCTGACCCGGTCCGCGATTCTCCGGGCCGCCCGCGGCGAGCTGTGACGTCGGGACCACCGTGACCCCGTAGCCGGCCGACTTCAGGCACCCCTGGACGCCGGCGATGGATCCACTCGATCCGGAGCCACCGCTGCCGGAGCTTCCGCACCCGGCCAGCGCCATCGTGAGGGCACTCAGGCCGATGGCGAGTGAACGTGACCAAGCTCCGGACAAGAGGCGGCGCAGTCTACGGGCCACGAGCGACGGCTAGATTGTCCTCGTTCCCTCCTTCCAGAAAGGAACGCATGCCAGATCGCGCCGCACTCGTAACGGGAGCGTCCCGGGGCATAGGCCTGGCCCTGGCCGAGGCGCTGGGAGAGGCTGGCTACGGGCTGACCCTGGCCGCCCGCAAGCCCGAGTCGCTCGAGCAGACCGCCCACAGCCTGCGCGAGCGTGGGTTCGAGGTGGAATTCCTGGCCGGCAACATGGCCGACGAAGAAGCCATCAGGCAGGTCGTCCAGCTTCACCGTGAGCGCTACGGCCGGCTCGACGTGCTGGTCAACAACGCGGGTGTGGGTATCGGAGCCGCGGCCGGGGAGCACCACACCAAGTACATCGACCTTCAGCTCGACGTCAACCTCCGTGCCATCGTCCTGTTCTACCGCGAGTGCCTGGACATGCTGCGGGCGGCCGGCTCGGAGCACCGCAGCGCCCTGGTCGTCAACCTGGCCTCGATCGCCGGCAAGTCTCCCGCCGCCTGGCTGTCGGTGTACTCGGCCACCAAGGCGGCCGTCCTGGCCTACACGCAGGCGATGAACAAGGAGCTGAACGGCGACGGGGTCAAGTCGGTGGCGTTCGCGCCGGGGTTCGTGGACACGGACATGACCGAGTTCGTCAGGGGCACCGTGGCCCAGGAGGAGATGCTGCGCACCAGTGACATCGCCGAGGCGCTGCGCTTCCTCCTTCGCGTCTCGCCCGCCTGCGTGGTCCCGGAGATCATCTTCCAGCGCCCTGGGGAGACGATCTAGCTTCGGCAGTGGCCGGAACCTGATGTCGGCCGTCCGGATCGCCGTGCAGGCGGTCTGGCTCGCCTTCGGGGCGTACTGGTTCCTGGCCGCCTTTCGCTCCAAGCAGGGCTCTGCCAATCCCGGGAGCAGGGTGCCGGGACTGCTCGTCATCGTGGTATTCGTCCTCCTGCGTGTCCTTCGCCTCCACACGCTGGCCGTCCGTCCTTTGTCGTTGGAGATCGTCGGCCTGGCAATCTTCCTGGCCGGCGTCGTCCTGGCTGTCTGGGCGAGGCTCCACCTCGGGCGTAACTGGGGGATGCCGATGACCCGTAAAGACGAACCGGAGCTGGTCACCACCGGTCCGTATCGCTTCGTGCGGCACCCCATCTACTCAGGACTCCTGACGGCGATTCTCGGGACCGCCCTGGCCACCAATCTCTACTGGCTGATCGCCCTGGCCATTCTCGGGCTCTACTTCGTGCACAGCGCCAGGGTCGAGGAGCGCCTCATGATCGCCACCTTTCCTGACGCCTATCCGGGTTATCGGGCGCGGACCAAGATGCTGATTCCCTTCCTGCTCTAAACGCGCTCGACGCCGATCCGCGACGGAAAGCCATTTGCCCCGGTCCCGCGCGGGGCTATAGGCTCACAGCAGCCCCAACCGTTTAGAGAGGAGAGCACATGGCCGACAGTGTCTACCGGGTGACGGAGGTCATCGGGACGAGCAGCGAGTCCTGGGAGGCGGCGGCCCGCAACGCGGTGCAGACCGCCGGCAAGTCCGTCCGCGATCTCCGGGTGGCCGAGGTGATCCGCGCGGATGTGACGATCGAGAACGGCGGGATCGTCGCCTATCGGGTTCGCCTAGGCATCTCGTTCAAGTACGAGAGCGGGGAGTAGCAGCCGGTCGGGTGCCGTGTCACGGCACCCACCGCTCGCCCGCGGGTGTGACCACGAGCTCGTGGGTCAGAGCACGAGACCCCTGCTCGACCAGGAACGACACCGCGGCGGCGATCTGGCTCATATCGCCCAGGGCATCGGGTTCCACGTCACGGGTGAAGGCCGCCGTCTTGGGCGACTCAATCGTGGCGTCCACGGCCAGCAACGCGACGTGGATCCCCTCTGCTCTGAGCTCCTGCGCGGCGGCCTGAACCAGCGCTCGCGTGGCAAAGGCGCCGGCCGCCCATAGCCCCTTCTCGGGAATGGCCCGCCGTGAAGAGCCGCCGGTGATCTGGATCAGCGCGCCGCCGCCGCCCTCGTGCAATGCGCTGGCGCCTACGGACAGGAACACGAAGGCCTGCTCGGCCACGGCCACGGTCCAGCCCTGGAAGGCCGCCAGGTTGGCATCGGCCAAGGCTCCTCCCCCGAACGGACCCGCGGCAGGGGGCCGCGCCGCGCTCACCGCGTTGATCACGGCGTCCAGCGAACCCAGCTCTTCTCTGGCCGACCGCAGCGCCTCGCTCAAGGAGCCCGCGTCAGAGGCGTCCGCCTCAATGGCCATCGCCCCCCTGGCACGCACCTGCTCGAGCGTGTCCTGACTGCGGGCCACGCCGGCGGCGTTCCACCCCAGCTCGAGAAACCGATCGATGATGGCCCCGCCCAAATTTCGCGCCCCGAGGACAACCGCGGTCTGTGCCATGTCTCGCTCCTTACCGCCTGCGTCGGTGCACCTAGACTTCCGCCGTGGCGACGATATACACGATTGGCCACTCGACCCGGCCCGTCGAGGAGCTCCTGACGCTGTTGGAAGCGCAGGACGTCGGGCTGCTGGTGGATGTGCGCACCGTACCCCGATCGCGACGCAACCCCCAGTACGAGGGAAATGCGCTTTCGGACCGCGTCTCGGCCAACGGGATCGCCTACTGGCACGAGCGAGCCTTGGGAGGGTTTCGCCGCCCGCAGCCCCGCTCGCCCAACCAGGGTTGGCAGCACCCCGCCTTCCAGGGGTACGCCGACCACATGGCCAGCTCGGAATTTCATGAGGCGCTGGACCGGCTTGCCGCCATGGCGGCCGAGCAGCCGACCTGCATCATGTGCGCCGAGGCTCAGTGGTGGCGCTGCCACCGTCGCCTCATATCCGACGCGCTCACCGTGCGTGCCTGGGAGGTGCTTCACCTTGGCCTCAGCCGGGATGCCGAGCCGCATGAGCTCACCCCCTTCGCCGTGGTATGGCGGGACGGGCGGCTCACCTATCCCCCGGTCCAGGAAGAGCTTCAGCTGGGCTGAGGTGACTCGTCGTTTGCCGGCTGGCTCTCGAATTGAGACGGAGCACCCGCTGGGAGATGGCGATTCCCGCCAGGAGAATGAGCGCCCCCGCCGGCTGGTTCCAGCGCAGCGGCTCACTGAGCACCAGCACCCCCAACACCGTGGAGACGACCGGTATC
The DNA here is from genome assembly GCA_963838865.1 of uncultured Solirubrobacterales bacterium. GTDB lineage: Bacteria > Actinomycetota > Thermoleophilia > Solirubrobacterales > Solirubrobacteraceae > Palsa-465. Next base: position 1,037,214 of record CAWISN010000001.1, read on the forward strand.
AGGTAGGTGACCAGCGAGGCCGTGGCTGAACCGCGGGCTCGCACCACCGCGTAGTTGAAGGCATAGGCCACTCCCGACCCGAGGGCTCCCAGCGCCAGCAGACTGCCCCAGCCGTCCAGGCCGATACCCGCGCCCGGCGCCCGGGCCAGGAACAGGAAGGGGGCCAGCACAACCACAGCGCATGTCAGCTGGCAGGCCGAGAGCACCACACCACTCTCGCTCCGGCTGGCCAGATACCTCCGGGTGTAGGGAAAACCCACCCCGTAACACAGGGCGGCGGCGGCGCAGGCCAGATCCCCGATCCACTCTCCCCGCCCAGCCCTCGCCAGGGCCCGAGCAGGAGGGCCACCCCCAGAAACCCCGTCCCGATCCCCACCAGCCGGCGGCGCGTGGGGCGCTCCTCCGGAAAGGCCAGGAGGAGAACCACGAGCACCCACAGCGGCGTCGTGGCGTTCCACAGTCCGGCCATGACGGATGACACGTGCTTCTCCCCAAAGGCGAAGAGGCTGAACGGGACGGCGTTGAACAGGGCTGCCGCCACCACGGAATGCAGCCAGAGGCGCCGATCGGTGGGGAAGCGCTCGCGCCGCAGGACGACCAGCAGCGCCAGCGTCACGGCACCGAGCAGGATCCGCCCGAAGGCCACCCACAGGGCTGGCCAGTGGCGGTCCAGGACCTTGATGAACAGGAAGCTCGATCCCCAGATCGCCGAGGTGAGGGCGAATTGGAGCTGCCAGGTGTGCGATGGGCGGGACACGAGATAGAACGATGGTCGCCGAGCCAGTGTGATACCGGCCACAGAGCCAGACGCCTGTTTGCCCGCGGTCCTTGCCGAGCAGTAGGATCGCCCCAGCAATCAGCGAGGGCAGCGAGGCATCATGACCGCAACCAGCCGTGACGTGGAAAGCGTCGACCTTGACAGCGTAGGCGTCGGAGAGCGAGAGCTGTGGCTGGACGGGCCACCACACGAGCTCTTCAAGCGTCTGCGCAACGAGTGCCCAGTCCACTGGACCCCGCAGATCACCGAGTATCCCAACGAGGCGGGGTTCTGGTCGGTCACCCGGGCGCAGGACATCCACACTGTCAGTCGCGACTGGAAGACGTACTCCTCGGAGCTGGGCGGGATAACCGCGGTGACCGAGGGATTCCCGCCGGAGCTCCTGCGAGCCATGTTCATCGGCATGGACCCGCCCAAGCACGACCGGCTGAAGATGCTCTTCCAGGCTGGCTTCACCCCCAAGCGCATCGCCGCGCACGAGCCCGCCATCCGCCAGATCGTCACCGACGCGCTGGATCGCCTGGATGGCCGTGAGACGTGCGACCTGGTGACCGACGTGGCTCAGCCGGTCGTCTCCCGGGTCATCGGCAGCTTCATGGGCATCCCCCCCGAGGACGACGCGATCTGGGCCACCCTGATGAACGCCGCGCTGGGCACCGGGGATGAGGACCTCAACCCCTATGGGGTCGAGGGGATTGCGGAGAAGGTCCTCCCGGAAATCTTCGAGCGGTGCCGCAAGCTGATCGCCGAGCGGCGCGAGCGGCCGACGGACGATCTCACCTCGGTCCTCGTGCACGCCGAGATCGAGGGTCAGAAGCTCGAGGAGCACGAGATCGTGATGGGGTTCTTCCTTCTGGTGGCCGCGGGCAACGACAGCACCAAGGCCACGTACTGCTCGGGCATGCGAGCCCTCATGGAGCATCCGGACCAGCGGCGCCTGCTCCTGGAGGATCCAACGCTGATCGGCTCCGCGGTGGAGGAGTCGCTGCGCATGTTCCCGGCCTTTGCCCACTTTCGGCGCACCGCGGCCTCCGACACCGAGCTGGCCGGCCGGAAGATCCGACAGGGCGAGAAGGTGGTCATGTGGTACGCCTCCTCCAACCGGGATGAGTCGGTCCACCAGGAGCCGGATCGCTTCGACGTGACCCGCAATCCCGACCATCAGGCCTTCGGCGCGGGCGGCCGGCACTTCTGCCTGGGGACCGCGCTGGCCCGGCTTGAACTGCGGATCCTGTTCGAGGAGACCCTGGCCCGCTTCCCGGAGATGGAGCTGGCCGGACGGCCGGTCATGGCCGAGTCCGCCTTCATCAACCAGCTCAAGACCCTGCCCGTCAGGCTGCGGGCCTAGGAAGGCCCGCGGCGGGTTCAGCGGCGCCGGTGGTAGACCAGCCGAGCCACCAGGAAGCCCAACAGGAACCCGATGATCACGAAGAAGGCAATCGTCGCACCGATGGCCTTCTTGAGAAAGCTCGCGAACACGAGCTTGACGACGGCGGCTAGTAGGAAAGGCACGGCACCTCCCGGTTCGAATTCTCCAGAGCCACTACTCAGTCGTGATTGAGCCAGGCGGATTGCAAGCCGACCGCCTGCTCGTCGGCCTTGATCACGTGAATGATCGCGTTGATCTGGGCCAGGTGGGTGAAGGCCTGGGGGAAATTGCCCAGATGCCGGCCCGTCTTGGGGTCCACCTCCTCGGCGTACAGACCGAGTGGGCTGGCGTGGCCCAGCACTCGCTCGCATAGATCGCGAGCCCGGGGCCGCTCGTCGATCAGGACGAGTGCCGCCACCATCCAGAACGAGCAGATCAAGAAGGTGCCCTCGGCCCCGCTGAGGCCGTCATCGGTCTCCTCGGGGCGGTAGCGCAGGACAAGGCCATCCTCGGTCAGCTCGTCGGCGATCGTCATGACCGTGTTGCGGATCCGCTCGTCGGACGGGGGCAGGAAATGAACCAGAGGCATGAGCAGGACCGAGGCATCCAGAGCATCCGTGTCGTAGTGCTGCACGAATACGCCGCGGGAATCCGTTCCGTTCTCGCATATGTCGGCATGGATCTCATCCGCCACCGCTCGCCACTTGTCCGCCCGCTCCTCATCCTCTCGGAGCACGGCGAGCCGCGCGCCACGGTCGCAGGCCACCCAGCAGAACATCTTTGAGGAGGTGAAGTGCTTGGGATCGCCGCGGACCTCCCAGATCCCTCGGTCCGGCTCGTGCCAGTGCTCGATGGCCGCGTCCACCTGCCGGACCAGGATCGGCCAGACCCGCTCCTCCAACGAATCACGCGACCGGGTGTGAAGGTAGACCGAATCCAGCAGAGCACCCCACACGTCGTGCTGGCGCTGCTTGTACGCGGCGTTGCCCACGCGAACGGGCTTGGCGCCCTCGTAGCCGGTCAGGTGATTCAGCTCCTCCTCCTCCAGCGTGTTCTTTCCGTCCACGCGGTACATGACCTGGAGGTCCTCCTCGCCGCTCGCCACATCGGCGATGAAGTGGAAGAAGTCATTGGCCTCCCAGTCGAAGCCAAGCGTGTACAGCCCCCAGAGCATGAACGTCGAATCGCGGATCCAGCTGTACCGGTAGTCCCAGTTGCGCTCTCCCCCGGGCGTTTCGGGGAGCGACGTGGTGGCCGCCGCCAGCAGCGCGCCGGTGGGGGCAAACGTCAGGCCCTTGAGGGTGAGGGCGCTCCGCTGCAGGTACTGCCGCCACGGATGATCGGGGAAACTGCCGCGATCCAGCCAGTGCTGCCAGTGGTGGGCCGTCCAGACAAGTCGCTTGTACGCGTCATCGAAGTCCTCAGGCGGCTTGACCGCACTCCAGGACAGGGCGCAGTAGCGCTGCTCGCCCTCCTTCATGCGATGGCGGCCGGTGGCCCTGCGGGCCCTCGATCCCCAGGTTTAGGTCGCTGGTCAGCGTCGAGCTCGACGTCCACATCCTCACAGCCCATGACGACCTGGTGGTAGCCGTGGCGGCTGTACTCCCAGTGCTTGCGGATCCGGCCGTAGTCGAAGGCCGGCTCGCAGTCGAGGGTTATCTCCACCTCGCCGTTAACGCAGCGCACCGTCCGAAGCAGGACGTGCTCGGCGTCGTAGTCGGTGGGCGTGCGGCGATGGGTGTGCGAACGCTCCTTCTCGTGGCGCCAGGGCCCCATCAGGAGGACGTCTCGCACGATCACCCAGCCCGCGCCGGTGGCCCAGCTGGTTTCCAGAACCATCGTGCCAGGGAGGTAGCGCCGGGAGGCGGGCACGTTCACCCCGGAGGGACCGATGCGGAAGTATCCGGCGCTCCGGTCGAGCATGGCCCCGAACACGCTGGGCGAGTCCACGCGGGGCAGGCACATCCACTCCACGTTTCCGCTCGGGGCGACCAGAGCCATCGACTCGTTGTCCGACAGGAACCCGTAGTCCGCGATGGGTGGGAACGGACTGCCCCCGAGCGTCACGTCCGGGGTCAGCTCACGCGGGACGGTCGCCGTCTTACCCGGGTCAGCGCCATTGGACTCTGGCATGGTGAGCGGGAGTATCACGATCGGTGACGGGACGGGCAACAGCTGACCGGAAACCTGCCGGGCGTGCGTCATCATGGAACGGACATGAGCAGCCTGCGCGCCCCCGATCGCAAGCCGCCGCCGCCCCTGATGGATCCGACCCGCCCGCGGGATACGCGGCGGATCCTGGCCCTGTTCAGGCCCTACAGGGGTCGGCTGGCCGGCGTGCTGGCGCTGATCATCGTGTCGGCCGGGGCCAGCATGCTCAATCCCTTTCTGATCCGGGATGCCCTGGATAACGGGATCTTCCGGCATCAGGGCACGGTCCTGACCGAAGCGGTGCTGGGCATGCTCGGCGTGGCCATCTTCTCCAACGCCACCGGGGTATGGCAGACCTACATGTCCAACGTGGTGGGCCAGCGCGTAATGCACGACCTGCGCGCCGCGGTCTACCACCACCTTCAGCGCATGTCGCTGGCCTTCTTCACCCGGACGCGAACCGGGGAGGTCCAGTCCCGGATCGCCAACGACATCGGCGGGCTGGATGCGGTGCTGACCAACACGGCCACCACCATCGCCCAGAACGCCACCACCGTCATCGCCGCCCTCGTGGCCATGCTGCTGCTCGATTGGCGCCTGGCCCTGATTTCGCTGGTCTTCGTGCCGCCATCGGTGTGGATGACCCGCCGCGTCGGCCGGGTTCGTCGGCGCATCACCGCCGAACAGCAGCGCCGACTGGCCGACATCAGCGCGCTCGTGGCCGAGTCTCTATCGGTGTCAGGGATCCTGCTGGGCAAGACAATGGGCCGGGGGCACGATTTGGCCGAGCGGTTCACCGGGGATTCCAAGGACATCGCCGACCTCGAGGTCCGCTCCCGGATGGCCGGCCGTTGGCTCATGGCCACCATGCAGTTCACCTTCGCCGCTCAGCCGGCGATCATCTACTGGCTGGCCGGCCAGAGCTTCGTGGGGCGATCGATCTCGATCGGGACGGTGGTGGCCTTCACGACGCTGCAGACCCGCCTGCTGTTCCCCATCCAGTCGCTGCTCAACGTCCAGGCGGACATGACGGCCTCGCTGGCCCTGTTCGATCGGATCTTCGAGTACCTCGACCTGCCGGTGGACATCGTGGAGGCGCCGAATCCCGTGAGGCTGCGCTCCACCGAGGTGCTGGGCCATGTGGCCTTCGAGGACGCGTGGTTTCGCTACGCCGCCACCGACGACGCCGATCAGTGGACGCTGCGGGACGTCAACCTGGTGGTTCCGGCGGGCACGCGTACGGCGATCGTGGGCGAGACGGGCGCCGGAAAGACCACGCTCGGCTACCTCGTGGCCCGCCTCTACGAGCCTCAGCGGGGCCGGGTGACGATCGACGGTGTGGACGTTCGCGAGGCTTCGATGCAGTCGCTGGCCGCCACGGTTGGAGTGGTCTCCCAGGAGACCTACCTGTTTCACGCCAGCGTTCGCGAGAACCTGCGCTTTGCCCGGCCGCAGGCCACCGACCAGGAGATCGAGGCGGCCGCCCGCACCGCGCACATCCATGATCTGATCGCCTCCCTGCCCGAGGGCTACGACACGATCGTGGGGGAGCGCGGTTACCGCTTCTCGGGAGGTGAGAAGCAGCGCATGGCCATCGCCCGAACGATCCTGCGCAACCCGCCGGTGCTCGTGCTGGATGAGGCCACGAGCTCCCTGGACACGCAGACCGAGGCGGCCATCCAGGCCGAGCTCGAGACTCTGGCTGAGGGCCGGACCACCATCACCATTGCCCACCGACTGTCAACTGTGAGGGATGCCGATCAGATCGTGGTCCTCGACCACGGCCTGATCGCCGAGCGCGGGACCCACGAGCAGCTCCTCGAGGAGGGCGGGCGCTATGCCAGCGCTGGTCTCCCGCGATGTAGCCGAGGAGCCGGTCTAGGTTCCCTACGCGTTGACTTTTTCGGTCAGCGTGGTGGACGTGGAGTGGGCGAAGCCGCGGTCCCCTGAGTACGTGGCCACGATGTGACGAGTCCCCGCGGAGGTGTACTTGACCACACAGCCTGCGTTTGCCGTGCTGGCGCTGACCGCCACCGCCCCGCAGCCAGCGATCGGGCTGCCGTTGCTGGTGAACTTGACGGTCCCGCCACCGGGGTTGCGGCTCACCCTGGCGCTGTAGGTCACCTTCTCACCCACCCTGGCCGGATTGAGCGAGGAGGACAGCGTGGTGGTGGTGACGCGCAAGAACTTCGCCGTGACGGCTCGGGGCTGGCTCATCGTCACATGGCAGGTGCTCGTCGAACCGCTGCATGCTCCCGACCAGCCCGCAAAGACGGATCCAGCGGCTGCGTGGGCGCTTAGGGTGACGGTGGCACTGGAGAAATAGGACGCCTGACACGTGCTGCCGCAATTGATGCCAGCGGGAGACGAGGTGACCGTGCCCGTCCCCTTCCCGGCTTTGCTCACGTCGAGCGACTTCGTTGCCACGTAGTCGAGCGTCACATCGTCGGGGTCGTAGCTGGGGTCATACCCGGCACCCGGTCCGGACGGGAACTGGCCGACGATGGTGCCGAACACACCGGTCCGGGCCGCCGAGCCGTCATTGACGATTTCGAAGGTCTGGCCGACCTGGGGGGAGAACGTCGACACCGGGACGATGGTGAGCGTCCCGCCGAGCGTGGAGCCTCCGCTGGCCAGCAGCTCGCTGTAATCGGAGCCCGGGGTGGTGCTTGCAGCGATGAGCGCGGTCAGCGTTCCGCCCGCACCCTGGGTGTAGGACCCGGTGAGCGATAGCCGCCCAGGGGTGGGTCCTCCGGGATCTCCGGGCTCAACGTTCGCGCCGGAGTTGCTCACGGCCCCGGTTATCGAGCCCGCTCCGTCGAGCAGCCCGCCCTGGAGCTCGAACGTTCCGGCGCTGCCGGTCAGGTCGAGCGTCTGGCCGGAGCCGACTGACGTCGTGCCGCCGGTCTGGGTCAGCGTGGTGCCGCTGCCGTGGAAGTCAAGGGTTTGATCGACCGCGATCGTCCCGCTGCTCGTGACGCTGCCCGAGAGCGCGTTGAGCGTGGGATTGAGCCCAGACTCGGACATGATCGATCCACTGTTCGTGAGAGTTCCCGACGAGAGGACGACTTCTCCCCCGCATGTGGCCGACCCTGTGCCGGCACTGGTGAGCAAAATCGTCCCAGCGTTGGTGAACGAGCCCGACTCGGTGGCGGTCCCGGGAGTGCAGGTGCTGCCCACAGACTGGCCCTGCACGGTCAGCGTCTGTCCGGAGTTCAGATCCCCGGACATCGTGACGGAGCCCTCGGCGGTGACCAGACTGCTTCCCGTCCCGGTGTAGCTCAGCGTGCCGCCGTTGACGTACACGGCCGGAAAGCCGACGGTTGCGGACGCTGGGTTGGTCGTCCCCGCACCCTGGTCGAAGGTGTTGCCAGAGTCCACCTCCAGCTTGCCCGATACCGGTATGACCGGTCCTCGCGGGCGCGCGATCGTCTGCACATCGGTGATCAGGCCACTCGTGTCATTGTCCACGGTGCTGCCGGCGTTGGCCGGAACAGTGAGGGCACCGGTTCCAAGATGGATCGTCCCCGTGTTGTCCAGGGTGGCGCCCGAATATGTGGTGCTGGAGGGATCGGTCCCCTCGTACTGGAGCGGCACGTAGGTCGTGATGGTCCCGCCTGAGTTGAGGATGTTGCCGTTCAGGTAGGTGGTCCCTGACTGGCCCACCGCCTCGGTCTCGATCGCCCCGGTGTTGGTTAGCGTGGCGGTCGACGCGGTCGCCGAGCTGGGACCGACGGAAAGCTCAGACCCACACGTCCCCGGCTCAGCCAGCAAGATCACACCCGCGTTGGTGAAGCTGGACGAGGCGGAAACCAAACCGGTAGCGCACGAGTTTCCGCTGCCTCCCTCCACAACCAGACTCTGTGCCTGGGCCAGGTTGCCAACCAGGCTGACCGAGCCCTGCGTGACGATCGTGCTGGCGCCAGTGCCCGTGTAGATGAGGGATCCGCCCTGCATGATCACGGCCGGATCGCCCGGGAACGCACTCAGGGCAGAGGTGTCTGGCGACGTGGTCCCGCTGCCCTGCTTGAAGATGTCGCTATTCATCAGCGAGGCGCCATTGCCGTCCGTCTCGATCAGCCCGTCGTTGATCAGAGTGCCCCCCGAGATCATCCGGCCGGCGGCGCCGCTGTCTTTACCGGAGAGAACTGAGATGGTCCCCTGGTTTTCCAGCTTGCCGCTCAAGTCGAGCTCGGCCGCCCCACCATCCGTGCACGATGTGGCGTCAGCGCATGTGTTGGTGAACTCGAGCACGCCGTTAGCCCCGATCGTGCCGCCTTGAGGCAGCACCAGTCTGGCCAGCGCCTCGGTCTGGCTGGGGCTTGTGCCGGAGGTATCCCCCTGGAGGACCAGTGTCTGGGTTCCCGAAGCCCCCCCGAGCGTGAGCGAGTTCGCCTGCGCCTCTCCGCCTCCGGTTGCGGTCGAATCGATAACGACCGTCACGCTGGCACTCCCCTGGATGCAAACGTTGTTCGAACCCGTGGGGACCGCGTTGGTGCTCCAGTTGGCGGCGTTGAACCAGTTGCTGTCCCCCCCGTCGCCCGTCCAGCTCGTGTCGCACGCGGCCGCGCTGGCCGTCGCCGCGTGCATGAGCAGTAGCGCTGCCGCTGCCAGCATGGCCCAGCGAATCCGATTGCCCACCGCATCCCCCTTTGACCCTTCGTGTGCCTCGCATTAGAGCAACGCACGGGGCCGCCGTCAAGGACCCCGACTGGCCCTCGCGGCGCGCGCGGCCCTAACTCTTGGCCTTTGTCCGGGCGAAGGCGGCCGTGACCGCGCGAGCCTTGCTCATGGTCAGACGGCAGGTTGTGGCCTTTCCTGAGCACCCTCCTGACCAGCCCGCGAAGTTGGATCCGGCGTGCGGATGCTCGGTCAGCGTGACCTGCTGACCCTTGAAGAAGGGCGCGGAGCACGTTGTTCCGCAGCTGACCCCGGCGGGCGAGGACGTGACCGTGCCGGCACCGGCACCGGCCTTTGTGATCCGGAGGCCCGTGGCTGGAACAACGCGCACTCCCTCATAGTCGGACTCGTAGGCAACCCGGTAGCCGAACGTCCAGCCGGGTGGGAACCCATCCTCCGGCGGAAACTGACCTGTGATCTTGGAGAAGCGCCCGCTCAGGCCACCGGTGACGCTCAGGCTGGTGTCGAAGTCACCCATCGCGGGATCGTTCAGGGTCTTGATGGCCAGTGTGCCGCCCACGGTCGCGCTGCCCGCTACGGCGAGCTCGCCGTAGCCCACGCTGGCTGGACCATCGACGATCTGGGTCAGCGTGCCCCCGGGCCCCTGAGTGTAGTTGGCATCGAACGTCATGTGCCCCGCGCTGCGCCGGCTTCCGGGCATCACATTGCCGCCCGTGTTATCCACGCTCCCGTTGAAGACGGCCGGCTTCGACGTTACGCCACCCTCGAGCACCCCCTTTTCGAGCTGGAAGGTGGCGCCACTGGCCGACGCATCGAACGTCACCCCGCCGGCGATCCGGGTGGTGCCGCCAGTCTGGATGAGGCTGGCTCCCGGCCCGTCGAAGGACGTGGCCCCCTGGATGTTGAGCAGGCCTGCATTGGTCAGGCTGCCGGTGATTTCACGGGTGAAGTTCAGGTTGGTTAGAGCCGCGATGAGCGCGCCCTTGTTCGTGAGCGTCCCACTTGTGAGGTGCAAACCCGAGTCGCAGTCTCCGGTCAGGACAACTCTCCCCGCGTTGGTGAACCCGCTGGGCGCGGTGAGGACCGAGCAATCGACGAACAGTCTCTGGTTGGCCGCAGGCCCCCCGCTCAGGTTGACCTGACCCTGAGTCTCGACCGTGCTGACCAGGGGCGTACCACTGCCCGCATGGGTGTACTCCAGGTTGGCCCCATCACCGACGGTGACGGGGTACGTGAACCCATTCCTGAACGAGGGACCCTGTATCCCTCCGTAGCCCTGCTTGAACGTATTGCCGCCCTCGACGTTGAGGACCGCATAGGTGCTGCCGTCGCTGATCGAGCCCCCAGAATCGTTGAACACGGTGCTGTCACCTGACTCGTCCACGATCAGGGAGTAGTTGTTCAGGTTGATCTGGCCGCGGTTGGCCAGAACACCGCCCGTGGAGCCGTTGCCGTAATCCGTTGAGTTGTCGACGTTGATGACACCGCCGGCGGCGTTTGTGATGTTGCCGTTCAGCACCCGGAGGCCGTGATCGTGCGCGCCGATAGCGGTCGTGATCGTGCCCTGGTTTGTCAGCGTGCCCCCAGATACCGTGAGCTCCGAGTCGCCAGGCGGGAAGGACGAACACCCCGCGGAGCAGCTGTTGCTGAGGGTCAGCGCACCGTGGGCGGAGATCGATCCGCCGTTATCGAGCGTCAGGCTCCCCTGGGAGAGGGTGCTCCCGTCCCAGGTGCCATCGATCTCCAGGGACTGGGAGCCGCTCGAACCCCCAAGCGTGAGGGACTTTGCCTCGGCCGCCTGACCAGGGATCGTGACCTGGGCGCTCGCGCTGGTGATGCACGCGTTCTTGGTTGGGTCGGGCACACCGCCCGACCAGTTGCCGGGGGTAAACCAGTTGCCGTCGCCGGCGGTCCCGACCCACGAGGTGTCGCAGGTGGCCGCTCGGGCCAGCCCCGGGCTCAACGCAAGCATCGTGAGCACCAGCGCCCCGGCAGCGAGCAGAATCCGCCCGCGCAGGCCGGCCAGCTTCGTCCTACCTACCCCCATGTCCGCCTCCTCGCTTAGGCCGGGCCCGGTGCCAGTATAGGCGCGGCGGGCGCTCGGGCGCCGAGGCTTGGGCGAGTAAGCATGGACACGAATGCAAATCGCCCAAACCTCAAGCACTATTAGGGCATGGCCCCTTCTGCCGCAGCCCGCAGCGCCGGGATCCTTCTCTACCGGACGCAGGGTGACCAGCTCGAGGTCCTGCTCGTCCACCCGGGCGGTCCGTTCTGGGCCAAGAGGGACCTGGGCGCGTGGTCCATCCCCAAGGGGGAATACGCGGCGGATGAGGAACCTTTGGCCGCGGCGCGGCGAGAGTTTGAGGAGGAGCTGGGCTCACCGCCTCCCGCAGCCCCGTCACGCGACCTGGGAGAGATCCGGCAGAAGTCGGGCAAGCTCGTGCATGCCTTCGCCGTGGAGGGGGATCTGGACCCCGGGAAGATCACCAGCAACACCTGCCAGATCGAATGGCCGCCGCGGTCCGGACGCAGGATCGAGATACCCGAGGTCGACCGCGCCGCGTGGTTCAGCCTCGAGGAGGCGAGGCAGAAGATGATCGCCGCCCAGGCGGAGTTGCTGGAAAGGCTGGCGGAACGGGTATGAAGCTTCCCATGCTCGGCTTGCTCCCCGTGATCGGTGCCGGTGATCCGGTCAGCCCCACCGCCCACTACACCGGCTACGTCTGGGCTCGAAACGGCCTGTCTCCGCCGGAGTTTCAGACGATCGAGGGCCGGGTTCTGTTCGAGTCCCTGCGCCCGGTCATGACGTTCAACTCAGTGGTGGGACGCGGCAGTCTCGAGCAGTACCTCCTGGCCCGACACCGGTCGATCGACCTCCTGCTCGAGCGGGCGATCGAAAGGCACGGAGTCACCCAGGTGCTCGAGGTGGCGGCTGGACTCTCGGCGCGAGGATGGCGCTTCACCAGCCGCTATCCGGAACTCCACTACGTCGAGGGCGATCTGCCAGACATGGTGGCCCGCAAGCGCCAACTGCTGCAACGGGTGGATGGCCGGGGCGAGAAGCATCAGGTGGTGGAGCTGGATGTGCTGCAGGACTCCGGCCCGGACAGCCTGGCCTCGGTGGCGGGCGGACTGGAGCCCAGCCGCGGCCTGGCCATCATCACCGAGGGGCTGCTGGGATATCTCCCCACCGACCAGGTGGAGGACATATGGCGCCGGTGCACCGACACGTTGGCCGGCTTTGAGCACGGTGTCTATGTCTCCGATGTTCATCTCTCCTCCCTGCAGACGGTCGAGGTCCGAGCCTTCCGCGTGCTCCTGTCGGCCTTCGTGCGGGGGCGGGTGCATCTGCACTTTCGTGATCCTGGCGAGGTCGTGGACGCACTCACCGCGGCTGGGTTTGCCCGAGCAGAAGTCCGGCCGGCCTTCGCGATCGCCGGGATGCCCGCCCAGCCCGGCACCCGGCTGGCCTACGTCCTCGAGGCGCAGGCGTGATCAAGGCCACGCTGTTCAACGATCCCGCGTGCCCCTGGGCTTACTCCGAGTCACCCGCGCTGCGCGTTATCGACTGGCGCTACGGGGAGCAACTGCACTGGCGGCTGGTGCTCATCGGACTGACCGAGGATGCCTCGCAGTACGAGGCCCGCGGCTATACCCCGCTCCGGGGGGCGCTGGGCCACGCCTTCTTCCGCCGCCGCTACGGCATGCCGTTTTCCGCCGCCCCCAAGCGTCGACTGAGCGCGACGGCTCGCGCCTGCCGGGCGGTGATCGCCTCCCGGATCGATCATCCCGGCGCGGAGTGGCGCGTGTTCCGAGCACTTCAACTGGCCAACTTCACAACGCCGACGGTGCTCGACGACGACGGCGATCTGGTGACGGCGCTGCGCGAGGTGCCGGGGGTCGACGCCGAGCGGGTTGTGGGGCGTATCGATGACGCGGATGTCCTCGAGGCCTACGAGCGTGACAAGGCGGAGAGCCGCCAGGCCGCGGGGTCGGCCGCCGAGCTTCAGGGCAAGACCCGGATGACCGACGGTCCGGTGCGTTTCACCGCGCCCTCCCTGGTCCTCGAGCGCGATGGCGTTCGCCTGGCCGCCGGCGGCTTTCAGCCCGTGGAGGCATACGACATCCTCGTGGCCAACCTCGACTCCACCCTCCGCCGTCAGGAGCCACCGGACACGCCGGCCCCCCTTTTGGAGCATTTTCCCGATGGCCTGACCACCCAGGAGGTGGCGGCGCTCCTGGCAGGAAACAACGAGAAGCCGGACCGCGCCGCGGCGGAGGGCGCGCTGCTCGAGCTGGCCGCCAACGGCCAGGCCATCCGCGAACCGCTGGGGGACGATGCGTTGTGGAGGCAGGCCGCGGTCAGCTAACAGCGAGCCGTAGCGTGAGCTCCAGCCGGTCCACTCCGTAAATCCCAGAGGGGGTTCCCAGCTCAGGCGCTCCCTCCACGTGAATCTCGGTCACTGACTCGGCCAGGAACGCCACCGCCTCCTCCAGCTCGGCTCGGGCCAGGTTGGCCCCCAGGCAGTAGTGGATGCCCGCGCCAAAGGTCAGGACCCGGGCGCGAGGCCGCTCGGCCAGGATGTCGAAGCGATCGGGCTCGATCCCCTGCCGGTTGGCGTGCCAGGCTGACACGAGCACGATCGAGCCCCGCGGAAAGGTGACCCCGCGGTACTCGACGTCCTCGGTGGTCATCCGGGCCGTGAACGGCGTAATCGGCTCGTAGCGCAGCGCCTCCTCGACCGCGGGCAGGGCGAGCCCTCGGGGATCGGCCCGCAGCGCCTGCCACTGCTCGGGGTGCTCGGCCAGCAGCCTGATCGCGTGGACAAGCTGGCTCTGGCTGGTATCGACGCCTCCGACCAGGATGTTCAGAATCAGGTTGCGCAGTTCGTCGTGGCTGAGCCGGTCGCCCTCCTCCTCCGCTCCGATCAGCACGGAGATCAAATCGTCGCCGGGGTTCGCGCGTCGCTGCGCGATCAGCGCGTCCTCGTAGAAATAAAACTCCCGCACCGCCTCCTCGATCTGCTCGCGCTCGGCCGCCAGGCTGGCGGCGTCGAACTGGCGCTGGATCATGTTTGACCAGTGGTGCAATCGCGGGGCATCGCTCAGCGGCGCGCCCATGACCTCGGCTATGACCAGCGATGGGTAGGGCTTGGCCACATCTCCCACGAACTCGCAGTGACCATCCTCGGGAAGCTCCTCGAGCAGCTGCCCCATGAACCGCCGCATGGCCGGGCGGTAGCGCTCCACGGCCCGCGGCGCCAGCGCGGGATTGACCAGCTTGCGCAGGCGGCTGTGATCCGCACCGTTGATGTTGATGATGTTGCGAACGATTTCCTCCCTCAGCGGACCGTCGTTGATCCCGAACAGCTCGGCGATGGTCAACCCCGGGAACACGGCATCCCGGGTCCGCAGGAAGAACTCGGCGGCCTCCCGCTCCAGCACGGTGTAGCCGAAGGGATTGGCCGCCAGCCAGCCGTCAAAGCCTACGAGCGCGGACATTGCGGACCGGTATTCATCTCCGCGTAGCGCCGGGTCGGTGTGATCCAGCGCGGGGAGATCAAGCTCGGTGGCGAGCGGCACGGGCGCAGCGTATTCCATTGCTGGCGAGGTCCCGGCCATGGCTCCCTACACTCGGCGGGGCATGTCCGGGCAGTTGATCAGCCGTACGTTTCACCGCGCCCGCGCCCTGCGAAAGCTTCCCCTGGTGCGCCTGGTGGCGGTGGCCGAGGTGATCGTCCTGGCCAACGAGCACGTGCACAAGCTGGATCCTCAGGAGCGCCGGCGGCTGGTCGAGCTGGTCAGGCGGGGCAGGGCCCGACCGAGCAACCTGAGCACCCGCGAGCGCCGGGAGCTGACGGCGCTACTGGCCAAGGCCGAACCGAGGCAGTTCGTGAACCGGGCGATACTCAAGGTCACCGGCCTCCCCCTGTGGAGCAAGGAGCAGGGCCGCCGCTGACCGTCGAGGAGCTCGAGCCGCTCGACTCATCCACGTTCCGCGATCCGGAGCTCGACCCCACGGGCCCGGAGCCGCGCCCACGTCTTGGCGTGGTGCGACTGATCGCGTTCGTGGTGGGCTCGGCCAGCCTGGGTGCTGAGATCGCCGCCGCGCGCCTGCTCGCGCCCTATTTCGGCGCCTCCACGATCATCTGGGCCAACACGATCGCCACGGTCCTGGTGGCCCTGTCGGTCGGGTATGCCGTGGGAGGGCGCCTGGCCGACCGATGGCCCAACCTTCGCGGGTTGTGCACCGTGGTGCTCGTGGCCGGGCTACTCCTGGCCGCCGTGCCATTTGCCGCCGATCCGTTCCTGCGCCTTTCCGTGCACGCGCTGGGTGCGCTGTCCGTGGGCGGCTTTCTAGGGTCGCTGGTGGCGGTGCTCGCGCTGGTGGCCGTCCCGGTGATGCTGCTGGGCACGGTCGCCCCCTATGCCAACCGGCTGGCCCTGGGCAGCCTGACCGACACCGGCAAGGTGACGGGCCGCCTCTACGCCATCTCCACGGCCGGCTCGCTGGTGGGGACATTTGCCGCCGCCCTGCTTCTCATCCCACTCATCGGGACCCACCGCACGTTCCTGGTTTTTGCCCTGATGCTGACCGCAGTCGCCGCCCTGGGGATGGGCTCCCCCCGCTTCCTGCTCATGGTCCTGGCCGTGGCAGGCCTGCTGGCTGTCCCCCCGGCCGCCGTGGGTAGCGACGTGCGGGGAGCCAGGGTCATTTTCTCAACCGACACCCCCTATCAGTACGCCCGGGTCCTCCAGTTCCGCAGCGGCGCCCGCTGGCTCCAGCTCAACGAAGGGGTGGCCGTCCACTCCATCTATCTCCCCTGGAGCTATCTGGTGGGCGGGTACTGGGACGACTTCCTGGTCCTACCCCTGGCCGGAGAGCGCGGCGTGCCGAAGCGGATCGCCATCCTGGGAGACGCCGCCGGAACGGTGGCCCGCGCCTACGGTCACTTCTTTCCGAAGACCAGGGTGGACGCGGTCGAGCTGGACGGCGAGTTGACCACGATCGGCCGGCGGTATTTCGATCTGCGAGGCCCCCGGCTGCATCTCTACACGGCCGATGCCCGACCCTGGCTGGAGGAGAGCCAGGCGCGCTACGCCGACATCTTCCTCGACGCCTATCGCCAGCCCTACATCCCGTTCTACCTCGTGACCAGGGAGTTCTTCGCCCTGGTGCGGGACCACCTGCGCCCCGGGGGGATGGTGATCATCAATGTGGGCCATCTCCCGGGCTCCTCGGCGCTGGAGCAGGTGGTGTCGGCCACCCTGCGCGCCGTGTTCCCCGTGGTCGTGCGCGACCGGGTGAGCTCGACCAGCTCGCTTGTGATCGGGAGCACCACGCCTCTCTCGGGTAGCCGCATGGCGGCCCTGGCCTCCGGGACAGGTCTAGGGGCGGTGGCGCAGAAGGTGCGGCAGCATCTCGGCCCGCCGGTGCCGGGCGGATCGGTCTACACCGACGACCGTGCGCCGGTGGAGTGGCTGACCGACCTGTCGATTCTGCATTACGCCGCCGGGACGCGGTGAGCGCGTCGCTCATTCAGGCGCGCGAGCTGGCCGGCGCGCTGGCGGGGAAAGCCGGCTCCCGGCCGGCCGTACTCGACGTGCGCTGGGAGCTGAGTGGGCCCCAGCATCAGGACTACCTGGCCGGCCACATCCCGGGGAGCGCATTTGTCGACCTGGACACGGCCCTGGCTGCGGAACCGGGGACGGGTGGGCGTCACCCCCTGCCCGATCCCGCCACGTTTGCTGTCGAGATGCGCCGGGCGGGCGTACGCGCCGCCGCTCCCGTGGTGGTCTATGACGCGGCCAGCTCACTGGCTGCCGCCCGGGCCTGGTGGCTGCTGCGCTACCACGGTCACGCCGACGTTCGGGTGCTGGACGGAGGTCTGGCCGCCTGGACCGCGGCGGGGCATCCCATCGAGACGGGACCGGCGACGGTGGCGGATGGGGACTTCGTGGCTGCCCCGGGTGAAATGCTGCTACTTGACGCTTTGGGTGCGGCCGAGCTCCCCGGCCGCGGGCTCCTGCTGGACGCGCGCGCCCCGGAGCGCTTCCGGGGCGAGCACGAGCCGATCGACCCGGTGGCCGGGCACATCCCCGGCGCGGTGAACCTTCCGACCGCCCAGAACGTGGCCTCCGACGGGCGGTTTCTTGCCCCCGCGGAGCTACGTCAGAGCTTCGAGCGCGCCGGAGTGAAGCCCGGCGGTGCGATCGGGGTCTACTGCGGCTCCGGGGTTACGGCCGCGCATGAGGTGCTGGCGCTCGAGCTGGCCGGGTTTCCGGCGGCGTTGTACGCGGGATCATGGAGTGAGTGGATCTCGGATCCGGCCCGACCGGTCGCCACCGGGGCATGATTCTGGATTACCCGCACTCCCTCTCGCGGGGCTAGGGTGATCCCGCGGAACACGGCCTTTGCCAGCTCCGGCTGGGCCGCTCGCAGCTGTGAGCGCTCCAGGACCCGAGCCACGACCGTGCGCATCTCGAGTTGGGCAAAGCTCGCCCCCAGGCAGCGGCGCACGCCACCGCCGAACGGAATCCACGTGTACGTGTCGGGCGCATCCGGCTCCAGGAAGCGCTCGGGCCGGAAGCTCCTGGGGTCGGGATACAGATCGGCCCGGCGGTGGACCACCCGGATGGAGGGGTTGATCTCCACGCCGGCGGGGATGCGGTAGCCGTTCAGGTCAAAGGCCTGACGGCACACCACTCGCCCCACGCCGGGGATCACCGGCCGCAGACGCAGCGACTCCTTGACCACCGCATCCAGATACTGAGGCTCGCCCTGCGCGGCCCGATCACGGACCGCCGAGGTGTGGAGGAGCAGATCGAACGTCCAGGCCAGACCTGTGGCCGTGGTCTCGTGTCCGGCCAGAAGGAGTGTGAGCAGCTCGTCGCGCACCTCCTCGTCGGACAGGCGACGTCCATCCTCGTCCCGCGCCAGCAGGAGAGCCGAGAACACATCGGCCCGCCTGTCCAGGTCAGCGTCGGCTCGCCGCCGGGCGATCTCCTCGAAGAGGACCTCGTCCACCGCGGTGCGCGCCTCTTCGAAGTGCTTGGTGGCCCGGTCCATCGTCTGCCGTCGGGCCAGGATGTTGAGGAGAACCAACCCGCGGGGCCGGGCCACCGGATCGACCATGGCCCGCAGCCGGCGCCGGAGCTCATCCGCGGCGGCCCCCGGCTGGTAGCCAAAGACGGCCTGGATGATCACCTTCAGGGTCAGCGCCTGCATGCTGGGCAGCAGGGCGAACTCCTCCCCCACCGGCCAGGAGTCGATCTGATCGTCCGCGGCCGAGCGCATGAGCTCCTCGTAAGCCTGAACGCGCGGCGCCGTGGAAGGAGGGCAGCATCAGCCGGCGATGGCGCAGGTGCTCGTCCTCGTCCAGCAGCAGCACGGAGCGCTGACCCAGGATCGGGCCGAGGAGCGCGTTGGCCTCGCCGGCGTGGAGCTGCTGGGCGGAGCCCTGGAACACCTGCTTGATCAGCTCCGGGTCGAACACCATCACGAAGGAGCTGTCAAACAGCGTGCTCATCGTGACGGCATCTCCGTACCGGCGGCGGCAGGCCTCGAGGAAGCGGACGCCTCCGAACAGGAACCCGAGCGTTTGAACCGTGCGCGGGAGTCGGGGGCCGGGCGGGAGCTGGGCGTCGGAAGGGAGCTGGGCGTCGGGAGGGGGTTGCGGTCTCGGCGGCGCTCATGTCGCCGTGCCACCGGCCCCGATCGCTGCCTGCGAGGCGGCCGCCTGCCCCAGATCCTGGAGGGTGAGCTGGTGAGCCGGGGGACCATCGATGATCCGCTTCACCGTGGTCTTCAGGTCAGCGTCGACATGGAGCAGCTCGCCGGACTGGAGCGCCCGCCAGCCGGGGTCCTCGTCCATCTCCTCGCTGGCCACCACGACCGCCCGGTGGCCGGCCAGATCGCCGGACCGAACGCGGATGCTGCCCCGGGCGCTGGCGTGCTCGAGGTGGCGGCCACCGCTGGATCCCCCGGCGGCCCGCTCGAGCATGTGCAGCTCGTGCACGTCGGGGTAACGGAGCGCCCACAGGTCTGAGGCGGTGATCAGCACCAGGTTCAGCGCGAACACCGGGAGATGCTCCGCCACCCAATGGCCGCCCGCTGGATGGCCTCGCCCACATCGCGGCCAGCCTCGATCTCGCGTGTGATCAGTGCAAAGAAGCGCTCGGAATCGGTCTCACCCTTGACCCACTGCATCGCCGGGCCCAGCTCCCGCTCCAGCGCGGGCAGATCCTCGATGACCCCGTTGTGGGCGAACAGCCGGCCGTCCTGCTCAAAGGGATGGGTGTTGACCTGGGTCAGCTTGCCTGTCGAGGCGTAGCGGACGTGGGCGACGAACGTCCGCGAGCAGACCTCGCGGGCTTCCTGGGCGAATTGCTGGTCCTCGTAGGCGGCCAGCGGCGCCTTGAACACCTGCGGATGACCCTGCTCGTCGTAGCAGCCCAGGCCGGTGCCGTCCGGCTCGCGCCGGCTCTGCTGGGCCAGCGAGTCAGGCGCCTCGAGCAGCCAGAACGTGGCCCGAACCCGCTCCTGGCCACCGCTCATCCCGAACAGTCGACACATCCTGGCCAGACGGTAGTGCATCGCTCGGGGCAGGCCGGCAGCCCATCGCCCCGGGGCGGAAGGGAAGCCTTAGGAGAGCGCAACCGGCTCTAGTACCCTCAATACGGGATCTGCGCCAGCCCGAGAGGATCCCGTGAACTACTTTCTGCGCAACAGCCCCGACCAGCCGACTGCTCGGCGCCGTTCTGGGCGTGGTGGTCGCCATCGCCGCTTGGCACCACGATCGCCATCGCCGCCCAGGGCAGCGGGCCGGTTCCCCGCCACGAGCCACTGGCCAAAGCCATCCACCAGGCGCTGGGCGCCCACGCCCCGCAGGGCGTGTTCGCGCGGATCACGTTCACCAACAACCTGATCGACTCCTCGGAAATCCAGGGCAGCGACCCGCTTCTGGGCGGCGGGAGCGGCCGACTGTGGATCACCGCGCACCGGCTACGCCTGGAGGTCCAGGGCGACAACGGTGACGCGCAGATCGTCCTGAACGGGCGCTCCCTCTGGGCCTACGATCCCGCCTTCAAGACGGTATACCGGGCCACGCTGCCGGCCTCGCTGTCCGGGAAGAGCCAGGACAAAGCCGGTCCAAGCGCACGAGGCGCTCCCCTCAGTGGCCCGGATCCAGTCCGCGCTGAACCGGCTGGCCAGGCACCTCCATCTCAGCGGCGCGGTGCCCACCGACGTGGCCGGTGCCGCGGCCTACAGCGTCCGGGTCTCGCCACGCCAGGACAACGGGCTCCTGGGCTCGGCGGAGCTGGCCTGGGACGCCGTGCGCGGCGTACCGCTGCGCATCGGGCTGTACGCCCGTGGCAACCCCAGTCCGGTGCTCCAGCTGGCGGCGACGGATATCTCGTTCGGTCCGCAGCCCGCATCGATCTTCAACATCACTCCCCCCAGTGGCGCGCACGTGGTGTCGCTGTCCACGCATGCCGGCAACGGTCACGCCCGCTCTGGCCCTGAGGCCAAGCACCAGGCGCCCGTCACAGGCGTCGGCCCGGTGGCCAAGCACCTCCCCTTCGCCCTGGAGGCGCCGGCCAGCCTGGCCGGCCGGAGCCGGACCGCGGTCAGACTGCTGGAGTTCTCCGCGCACCCGGCGGCGCTGCTGCTCTACGGGCACGGCCTCGGCACCGTGGTGGTGCTCGAGCAACCCGCCGGCCAAATCCACACGATCCAGGCTCCTTCGAGCGGAGACCAGCCCGGGCTCTCCCTGCCCACGGTGTCGCTTCGCGGCGCCACGGCCCAGCAGCTCCAGACGGCGATCGGAACGGTGCTCCGGTTCACCCGGGCCGGCGTGGCCTACACGGTGCTCGGCTCAGTCACGGCGGGCACGGCGGACGCGGCTGCCCGCGGGCTGTGACCGCGGTCGACTCGCAGCTTGACACCCCGGACGCGGGGACGGCCAGCCAGGAGCCGCCCCCGCTGGAGGTGCGCGGACTGGTCAAGCGATACGGCCAGCTGACCGCGGTCGGCGGGGTGGACATCACGGTCCGGTCAGGGGACGTGTACGGCTACCTCGGACCGAACGGCGCGGGAAAGACCACCTCGCTGCGCATGATGCTCGGGCTGATCCGTCCCGATGAGGGGCAGGTGCGGCTCTTTGGGCGTGATCCCATGAAGACGGTGCTGGCTCTGGAGGGCGTGGCCGGCTTCGTCGAGGCTCCCACCTTCTATCCCTACCTGTCAGGGCGGCGCAACCTGGAGCTGCTGGCCGCCTACGACGGATATGGGGCGGCGTTGCGCATCGAGGCCGCGCTCGAGGCGGTCGAGCTCGCTGGTCGCGGCGGAGACCGGGTGGGCGGCTACTCCCACGGGATGCGCCAGCGGCTGGGCATCGCCGCCGCGCTCCTGCGCGATCCCAAGCTTCTCCTCCTCGACGAGCCCACCACCGGGCTGGACCCCGCCGGCATGCGTGACATGCGGCTGCTCATCAAGCGGCTGGCCGGCCAGGGGATCACGATCGTGCTCTCCAGCCACCTGCTCGCCGAGGTGGAGGACGTGTGCAACCGGGTGGCCATCGTCCGGCTGGGCAAGATCGTCTACGAGGGCGCGATCGCCGAGCTCAAGAGCGCGGCCGGGACCAGCTACCGGTTGTCCACCACCGACGACGACCGGGCGCTGGCGGTGTGCCGGGCTCAGCCCGGAATCTCCGATGTCCGTTCCAAGGGCGGGCGGATCTGGTTCGCCGCCGATGAGGAGGCGGTGGCGGCGCTCTCCCAGGCGCTGGTGGAGGCCGGCGCGCTGATCCGGTCGCTCACCCCACAGACGGCCACCCTGGAGGACCTGTTCTTCTCGCTCACGGAGGACGCGGCGGCAGAGGTACCCGCAGATGAGCCGGCCGCCGTGGTGGAGGCTGGGACATGAGCGGGGCCGCTGCGGTTTCGGGAGTGCAGCCGGGGCTGGGCACCCGGTCGGGCTCGCCGCCCAAGATTCGCACCGTGTACCGATGGGAGCTGACCAAGCTCCGCTACCAGAAGCGCACCTACCTGGGACTGGGGGCGGCGGCGCTGGTGCCCATCATCTTCACCGTGGCCATCCATTTCCGCCACGACCGCCACGGCGGTGACTTCGCGTTCTCCTCCTACCTGGATCGCAGCGGCCTGGCCGTGCCCCTGGTCATCCTGCTGTTCGGGGCGATCTGGATGTTCCCCCTGATCACCGCCCTGGTGGCAGGCGACATCTTCGCCTCCGAGGACCACAACGGCACGCTGAAGACG
Source organism: uncultured Solirubrobacterales bacterium (assembly GCA_963838865.1). Taxonomy (GTDB): domain Bacteria; phylum Actinomycetota; class Thermoleophilia; order Solirubrobacterales; family Solirubrobacteraceae; genus Palsa-465. The sequence continues at coordinate 1,059,434 of CAWISN010000001.1, forward strand.
ATCCTGACCAGATCTCTCGGGCGCGGGCAGATCTTCGCCGGCAAGGGGCTGGCCGCCGCCACCTACGCCGTCGTGGCGATCTTCCTCAACGGCACCGTGGCGGTGATCGCCGGCAGCATCCAGTCCGGATTCAACCCGCTTCAGAGCCTATCGGGAACCTTGGTCTCCGCCCCCAAGGCGTTGGAGCTCGTGTATGTCGCGCTGCTCGTCTACCTGATCCCGATCGCCGCGATCGTGTGCATCGGATTGCTGCTCTCCGCGGTGACACGCAACAGCGCCGCGGCGGTGGTGGGGACGCTCATGTTCTCGCTGCTCATCCAGCTGATCGGGATCCTGCCGGGGATGAGCGGCACCCACCCCTACCTGCTGAGCACGCAATTCAACGCCTGGCAGGGGCTGCTACGCACTCCGATCGACTGGTCACCGATCATCCGAGCCACCTGGGTGTGTTCGCTCTACGGAATCCCGGCACTGGCCGGCGCGTACATCACGTTCCTGCGCCGGGACGTGGCAGGGGGGTAGACGGCGACGGGCGCGGGGCGCGAGCGGGCAAGCTAGGAGTTGTTCTCCATGAAGATCACAACAACGTGCTTGACCTTCGGTGCGGATGTGGTCAGCCCGCACAACCCGGTGGTGCTGGCCACTCGCGCCGGGTGATTCGCAGCGCTATGGACTGTGGTGGCGCCCGCTCCGCACGCGACGGTCGAGGTCCCGACGATGACGGGCAACCCGATCAGGCTCCTGCGCCATATGTCCATCCCCTTCTCGTCGGCGCGACCCGAATTGCGCCCTTTGCAGCCAGGCTACACCAGCCGGCTCGCTGACTAGGTCAGCGGCTCGGCGGCGGCCAGCTGCTGCTTGCGGCGCATGTCCCGCAGTTCTTCTGGCGGCTCCATGGAGAGCATCCACGTGCGGCCCGTTTCGCTGCGCCACACCTGTCCTCTGGCCGCCAGCTCCTTGAGTGCGGTCGACACGGACGGCCGGGCGGCTCCCACCAGCTCGGCCAGATCCGCGTGGCCCAGCGGCACCGGGACGTGGATCCCGTCCGGGGTGACCTTGCCAAACCGGTCCGCCATATGCCAGAACAGGACGAGCAGCCGCAGCTCAACGTGCTGCAGGTTGTGGATGGCGACGTTGAAGGCCAGCGTATGGGCGCGCTCAACCATCCGCTCGATGACGGCTTCCAGCAGTGCCGGCCAGCGGACGATCGTGGCCAGAAAGCGCCGGTCGAGCACGGCCACGCGTGCCTCCTGCACGACCCGCCACTTAACCTCGAAGGGCAGCGGCGCGTTGCGGCCGAAGTCATCCCAGGGCCGCAATATCGATCGCGGGCCAACCAGCTCGCCGCACCGGCGCTCGGCCACGATCACCTGACGGACCAGGAGGCCCTCCAGTACCAGCAGGCCGATCAATCCTTCGGGGTCGAACAGCGTCCCGGGCCGGTAGGGACCCCGTTCGAGGTGCAAGCTCTCGGCCACGGCGTAGCGTCGGGCCGTCGCCAGATCATCGGGACGGAGCACGGAGGCCAGCCCCCGGTCCTGATCCAGGAGCCTGACCATCCTGGCGTTGGTTCGTGACGAGGGCATCATCCGCCACTCAGTGGCTCTCCCCGGTGCGCCCGGCGCAATCGCGCGCCCGAGGGTCAGGCCGCGGCTTCCACGAAGCGCTCGCGCAGGTCGGTCTTCTTGAATTTCCCCGTGGCCGTCCGGGGGATCTCCTCCACGAACTCGAACCGCTCGGGGAGCTGCCACTTGGCGAAACGCTGGGAGAGATGCTCGCGAAGCTCATCCGCGGAGGCTTGATACCCATCTCGCAGCACCACGACCCCCATGGGCCGCTCTCCCCACCGGTCGTCCGGGATAGCGATTACCGCGGCCTCGGCCACAGCCTCGTGTGCCATCAGGTGGTTCTCGAGATCCACCGAGGAGATCCATTCCCCGCCCGACTTGACCAGGTCCTTTGAGCGGTCCGAGATCCGGATGCATCCCCGGGAGTTGATCCGCACCACGTCTCCGGTCTGGAACCAGCCGTCGTCTGTGAACTTGTCCGCGCCCTGGCCCCGGTGATAGGCCGCGGCCACCCACGGGCCGCGCACCTCCAGCTCGCCCATGGCCTGGTCGTCCCACGGGATCAGCTCCCCGTCGTCGCCGCGGGCCCGGATCTCGACAAAGGGAGACGGGATGCCCTGCCTGATCCGGTAGTCGTACTGCTCGTCATCCGAGGCATCGTCCAGTTCCATCGGCAGCCGGCAGATCGTCCCCATGGGCGAGGTCTCGGTCATTCCCCAGGCCTGGAGGATGGTTAGACCGTGACGGTCAAAGCCCTCAAACATGCTGCGCGGCACGGCCGAGCCGCCCACGATGAGCAGACGCAGCGCGGTCAGATCCCAGCGATCGGGCTCGGCGTCGAGCGCCTGAAGGACCGCCATCCACACGGTGGGAACACCGGCGCTGATCGTCACCCCCTCGCCGGCCAGCAGGTCCAGCACGCTCACGGCGTCGAGCTTGGGACCCGGGAGCGCCAGCGCGCTGCCCGCAAAAGCCGCGATGTAGGGCAGGCCCCAGGCGTTGGCATGGAACATGGGCACGACCGGGAGGATGGTGTCCCGGGAGGAGATGGCATGGGCCTCCGGAAGCGCGGCCATCAGCGAGTGGAGGACGAGAGCGCGGTGCGAGTACACCACGCCCTTTGGGCGCCCGGTCGTTCCCGACGTGTAACACATGGAGCAGGCGCGTCGCTCGTCGAGCCGCTCCCACTGCGCCGGTTCGGACCCCTCGATCAGCGACTCGTATGCCACCGTGCCGTCCGGCACCGACCCCGGAGTGGCCAACCACGATCACGTGCCCGAAGTCGTGTCCCGAGCGGAAACTCTCGAAGGCCTCGAGCAGCGTTTCGTCGACCACGATGGCCGTGTCCTGCGCGTCGGACGCGATGAACCCGAGCTCGTCCGGGTGCAGCCGCGGATTCAGCGTGTGCAGCACCGCCCCCATGAGTGGGACCCCGAAGTACAGCTCCAGGTGCTCGGGCTGGTTCCAGAGCAGCGTGGCGACGCGGTCCCCCTCGCCAATTCCCAGCTCGCGCAGCCCGGTCGCCAGCCGGCGGGCCCGCAGCGCGCACTCGCCAATCGTGGTGCGATGAATCTCCCCGCTGGGGCGGCGCGACACGACCTTACGGCCTGCGCTCAGCTGTTCGGCCCGCTCGATCACCGCCGTGAGCGTGAGCGGAAAGTCGTCCATCATCAGTCCGTTCAGCATGCGCTCGGTCATGCTCTCCTCCCGATTGGTGTCAGCCTGATACTGGCCCACAGGATACGTTCCACGACCATGAGGCTCGCCCATTCCGCCAACGCCAGCCCCGTGGCGTGAGCCCGGCCCGTCCTCCCCACTCGCCGCCCACGCCTTCCTGGTCAGGATGGGGCGACCCCTCTCAGGTCCCCGAGCTATCTGAGCAGGTGCGCCAGCTGCTCTCCCAGGGGCTGGGAGTGCGCCACGGTCTTCCGGCGCCCGAGGCCCTGTCTGAGTTGTCGCTGGCCGAGCCGCGGCTACCGGAGCGGGCGGCGTCCGCCCTCGAGGACGTCGTCGGCGGCCGCCACCTGCTTGACGACGACGAGTCGCGCATCCGGCATACCCGGGGCAAGTCCACCCCCGACCTGGTGCGCATGCGGCTCCGGGACGCCCGGGCTGCACCCGATGCGGTGCTCGTCCCCGGGTCCCACGACGAGATCCTCGAGGTCCTGAAGATCTGTACCGAGCATCGCGTGGCGGTGGTGCCGTTCGGTGGGGGCACATCGGTGGTGGGTGGCCTATCCCCGGCCGCCGAGGGGCTGGCCGCGACGATCGCACTCGATCTGCGGCGCATGGATGCAGTTCTGGACCTGGATGAGATCTCGCGCCTGGCGGTGCTCGAGCCCGGGCTGCGCGGCCCGCAGGCCGAGGCACTCCTGGGCGAGCGGGGATACACGATCGGGCATTTCCCCCAGTCCTTCGAGTACGCCAGCCTCGGTGGGTTCGCTGCAGCCCGGTCAAGCGGACAGGCCTCATCGGGCTATGGGCGCTTCGATGAGATGGTCATGGCGCTGCGCGTAGCCACGCCCGCCGGGCCGTTTACGGTGGGACGCGCGCCGAAATCGGCCGCCGGCCCCGACCTCCGCCAGCTTCTGCTGGGCTCGGAGGGCGCTTTTGGCGTCATCACCGCGCTGACCGTGGCCGTGCACCCCGCGCCGGAGCGCCAGGTTTACGACGGCTGGCGGTTCGGCTCGTTTCAGCATGGGATCACGGCCATTCGCGCCCTCGCTCAGGACGGTCCGCGACCCACGGTTCTGCGGCTATCCGATGAGGCAGAAACCGCACTCAACCTGGCCCGGCCCTCCGAGCTGGCGTCGGCCTCCTCGGGAGGGTGCCTGGCCGTGGTGGGTTATGAGGGCAGAGCCCAGGAGGTCGAACAACGGCGGGCCCAAGTCAGCGAACAGCTCGGCGCGGCGGGCGCCGCCCATGACCCCGAGGCCGGCTCGGCCTGGTCACGGGACCGCTACCGGGGGCCGTACCTGCGCGACGCGCTCCTGGACGCCGGCGCCCTGGTCGAGACGCTCGAGACAGTGGCCTTCTGGTCAGCCGTGCCGGGGCTCTACGAGGCGGTGAGCACCGCCCTGCGCACCGCGCTGACCGACCTGGGCACCCCACCGGTGATCCTCTGCCACGTCTCCCACCCGTATCCCGCCGGCGCGTCTCTGTACTTCACCGTTGGCGCCGCCCAGTCCGAGGATCCCCTCACTCAATGGACGGCCGCCAAGGCCGCGGCCAGCGACGCCATCCTGGCCGCCAGAGGATCGATCACCCACCATCACGGCGTCGGCACCGACCACGTTCCCTGGTACGCGCAGGAGGTGGGAGACCTGGGGCTTCAGGTGCTGCGAGCGATCAAGGAGCAGCTCGACCCGGCGGGGATCATGAACCCCGGGGTACTGCTCCCAGCCCCACATATCCCAGGCCCAGAGTGATGAGCGCGAACTTGAAGAGCGCCGCCCGCCTGGCCAGCGGAGCAAAGGTTCTCTCCGCGGGCGGCGTGAGCATCGGCGCAGCCAGCCATCTTGGCCCGCCGGTTCACCGTAGGTTCCCGGCGGAGAAGAACTCCTGCGCCCGGGCCAACACGAGCTGAGGCTGCTCGTCCACGATGAAGTGTCCGCTGTTCTCCACCAGCTCGACGGTGAGATCCGTAGCCACACCCCCATCCCTCAGGTTGGCCGGGCGCACCACCTGGTCGCGAAGTCCGTGCAGCATCAACGTGGGCGTGGTGAAGCCCAGGCGCCGGTACTTGCCGCTGATCACCTTCGGGAGATCGACGAGCTGAAAGCTCCGGTACAGGGCCACGGTGGCTCGCGCCCGTGCGGGCTCGGAGAACTGGCCCAGGAAACTCTCGGCCACATCGTCTGACCAGGCCCGCTGGGCGCCGGCCCACCGCGTCATCATGGCGGGATTCTGCGAGATCCAGTGGGCGGCGTACCGGCCCAGCCCAGGCATGCTCAGCACCCACTGGTACCAGAGCCGCCACAACGCGAGCGGGTTACCGGGCTTGGCGAACGGCAGGGCGATGTTCAGAGCGAGATAGCGCTCGACCCGCTTAGGAGCAAGCTGGCACATCAGAAAGCCGATCCAGCCGCCCCAGTCATGCCCGGCCAGGTAGAAGCGCTCGATGTCAAGCTCGTCGAGCAGTGCAAGGATGTCCCGGGCCAGCGTCTCCTTGTCATAGCCACCCTCGGGCACGCTTGACCATCCGAAGCCCGGCAGGTCAGGGCAGAGGACCCGGTACTCGGTGGCCAGTGGCGCAATCAGATCCCGCCACTCGTACCAGTGCTGCGGCCAGCCGTGCAGCAGGACCACCGGAGGCCCGTCGCCCGCCTGTGCGACGTGAAACCGCGCCCGGGAGGTCTCCGGGTAGATGTGCTCGACGCCGGCTAGGGCCGGGAGCGGCCGGTCCACCGGGGGCCCGGCCTCAGCCGCCATCGCTTCCCTCAACCGCCCGGCGGGCGACTGAGCACAACCCGCCCGCCGAAGCCGGGAATCATCGTCACGTTGCGCTGCCGGGCGGGCTCCGGCGCGGGGTCAGCCGGCTCAAGGTCGGTGTGCCGGGCTATCGCCTCGAGGACGACGCGCTGCTCCGCCATGGCGAGCGAGGCTCCCAGACAGCGCCGGATCCCACCACCAAATGAGATCCACGAGTACGTCCCCGGCTTGTTCTCCAGAAAACGCTCGGGACGGAAACGGTGTGGGTCGGGATATACGTCGGGTCGATGGTGCACGGCGATGATGCTCACCGCCACCGGCGTGCCGGCCGGCACCGTGTAGTCGCCCAGCTGCCACCGGCGCTTGACCAGGCGGACGATCATCGGGATGACGGGACGCGCGCGCATGCCCTCGTAAATCGTGGCCTCGACGTATGCGTCCGCCTCCTCCCGCTCACCGGAGCGGACCAGCTCGCGGAGGCGAGCGTAGGGCTCGGGAGCGCGGACCAGCCGTTCGAAGGTCCAGGCCAGCGAGTTGGCCGTGGTTTCGTGTCCGGCCAGCACCAGCGAGATCATCTCGTCGCGCACGTGGGTGTCTGAGAGGGGCTGGCCATCCTCGTCCCGGGTCTGCAGGAGCAGGTCAAGGATGCTCCCGTCCTCGCGAGGCCCGGCCGCCCGGCGCGCGCGGATCGCTGGGTAGAGCTGGCGGTCCAAAAAGCCCAGGGTCAGGCGCATCGGTCCCCTTGGCTCGGCATGCCCCAGGTTCATCAACTCGATGACCTGCCAGAACGGCCGCGTGGAGAGCCGCTGGAGTCGACGCACCGTCTCTCGAATGCGGTGCTCGGGAGTGCCTCGTTTGGGCCGGCCCTCGATCCCGAACACCCCAGCCATGATCACGTCCAGCGTGACCGCCTGCATCCGCGGCGCCAGCGCGAAGGGCTGGCCGGCCGGCCAGCGCGCGATCTCCCGCTCGATCGTCTGGGAGATCATCTGGACATACCGCTTGACGGCATCGCCATGGAACGGAGGCAGGAGCAGCTTGCGCTCCCGCAGGTGACGCTCTCCCACCATGGTGAGGACGGAGTTGGCCCCAAGGATGGGACGCAGGGGTGACTCTCCCGTGAGCGAGGGCGCGTCGACGGGCTTGGCCTTGAACAGGGATTCCACGTGGTCGGGATGACAGGTGACGACCATCGGCTCGTCGCGGGAGAGCAGTTCAAGCTGCCAGACGTCGCCGAACCTCCGGGCGGGAGCGAGCATGAAGCTCATCGGGCGGGCACCGAACGTGATCGTCTGGACCAGCCGCGATCGCGTCAGGGCCGGGGGCATCCGGAGCGGCTGGTCGTCGTCCACGGGTCCGGCGGGCGACGGAGGCGCCGCCGGGACGTCGGGGTTGCGGTCCGGTGCTCGCTCGGCTGTCGTGCTCGTCGCCACGATGACCGGCATCATCGCATCGCACCGTCGGGGATGCGGCGACCGGCGCCGGCCGTCCACGCGACCAGTCCGGCCAGTGAATGGCAATTCAGGCACGAGGGGTGCAGCGCAAATGCCATTCAGGGCAACTCAGGTCCGTGAATGGCAGTTCACCGCCATGGGGGTGCGGTGAATTGGCATTCACCGCCGCCGCCGCGCCGAGGCATGCCATTCGCCCGCGCGCCGGCCTACCCACGGCTCGCCCCGCGATACCCTTGCCCCTCACCCGGAGAGGTGCCGGAGCGGTTGAACGGGCGCGACTGGAAATCGCGTAACGGGGGTTGACCTCGTTCGGGGGTTCGAATCCCCCCCTCTCCGTCGATGTGATGAGTCGGGACATGTGTCTCAGGTGAGTCGGGTCATGGGTCTCGTTTCGAGGAGCTCGGCCAGCGGCCGGGCTCTCTCATTTGGTTGCGCCAGTAGCTCTTGGTGGGCTCGATTAGGTGGGTGGAGAGGATTTCGCCGGTGGTGAGCTCGGCGACTGTGATGTGGTGGTCGTCGGCGAAGGCGAGGACGCGTTTGCGGGCGTGGGTGGTGCCGATTCCGAGGTGGTGCATGCGGCCTGCGCGGCGGAGCGTCATCCGGCCTTTGGTGTCGAGCCGGTCGTAGCGCAGCCGGTAGTGCCCTTGGGCGTGCCCGTTGGTCGCGGGGAGTGCTTTGGGGGTGGCGCGGTAGGCCTCGCTCGGTGTTCGACGGTTGAGGGCGCGGTGGGGGCGCTGTTGGTTGTAGTGCTCGCGGAACTCGTTGAGCTGGGCTTGTAGCTGGGTGGTGCAGGTGGCCGGCGGTCGGGCTCTTAACCAGCGCTGCAAGGTTTGGTGAAACCGTTCGGTCTTGCCCTGGGTTTGGGGGTGCCCCGGGGACCCGTTCTTTTGCCGGACACCGAGCAGCGGCAGGACGTACTCGAACGCGTTCCGTCCGCCGGTGAACCGGCTGGTGTAGACGCTGCCGTTATCAGTCAGCGTCGAGGCTGGCGGCCCGTATTCCTCGACCAGGCCTAGGAATACGGCCACAACGTCATCGCCGCTGACGGGCTCGTGCGCGGTGCAGGAGAGCAGGTAGCGGGAGTGATCATCGAGCCAGTTGAGGATCTCCACGTCGGTCTCGTCGGCCAGCCGCCAGTGGATGAAGTCCGATTGCCACATCTCGTTCGGCTGGGCCATCTCGAAGCGCACATAGGACGAGCGAGGCCGCTTTTTGGGCTCCGGGGTGATCAACCCGGCCGCGTGCAGGATCCGGCGGATCGTTGATGTCGAGAGCGCCGGCAGCCCGTCGCGCTCCAGATGCCAGCCGATCGTGACCGGCCCAGCATCCAGCCCGTCAGCGGTCAGCTGGCCACGCAACTCGATCACCCGCTCACGCACCCGATCTGGCGTCGCCGCCCGGTTAGACCTCGGACGTCGAGAGCGAGGCTCAAGCGCCTCCAGGCCGCCCTCGCGGTAGCGGGCAAGCAGGCGGTGCAGATGCCGGCGGGAGATCCCGTACTCGGCCGCAGCCGCCGTCACCGACAGCTGCTTGGAAACGATTTGAAGTACGGCGACATGAGTTCGGGACATGCCCGCGACTGTTCGCCCACCCCCGGACAGCACCCGGCGATCGCTGCTCCGGCACAGCCCTACGGGCCGTGCCGCCGCAACGACCGCCGGCAACACCCCACAGCCAGGTGAGACCCATGTCCCGACTCACGAGAGACCTATCACCTGAGACATATGTCCTGAACCCCGACACCCCCCTCTCCGTCTCGGCGTCCAACTCTTGGGAGGCAGCGATGAAGATCGGCATCATTGGCGCGGGAAACATCGGCGGCGCGCTGGCCAGCCGGCTCACCCAGGTCGGTCACGAGGTCTCGGTTGCGAACTCCCGCGGACCCGACACCCTGCGTGATCTGGAAGCCGAGACGGGCGCCACGGCCGTCACCGTCCCGGAGGCGGCTCAAGGCAAGGATGTGGTCGTGGTCACCGTCCCCCAGAAAAACATCTCAACCCTGCCCGATGACCTGTTCGACGGCCTGGACGAGAAGGCGGTGGTGATCGACACCGGCAACTACTACCCCCGGCAGCGAGACGGACGGATAGAGCCGATTGAAGCCGGCATGCCCGAGAGCGTGTGGGTGTCGCGGCAGCTCGGCCGCTCTGTGATTAAGGCCTTCAACAACATCTATGCCCGGAACCTGCGTGACCTGGGGCGGCCGGCCGGCTCCCCGGACAGGATTGCCCTCCCGGTGGCGGGCGACGATCCGGAGGCCAGGTCGGTCGTCATGGGCCTGGTCGAAGAGCTGGGCTTTGACGCGGTCGACGCCGGCCGACTCGATGAGTCCTGGCGCCAACAACCGGGCACTCCCGTGTATGCCAGCGACCTTGACGCCGATGGCGTGCGCCGGGCCCTGTCCGATGCGGAGCCGGATCGGCCCGAGGAACTCAGCGGGACTCCGGAAAGTCCCGGGAGCTTCGCGGAGCCGCGCTGACCTGCCCCAAAGCCGAGCCTTTAGCCTTAGCTCGTGTCCCTGGTCTACCGCCTCATGTACCTGGTGGGATTCACCCCCTGGGATACGGGCACGGTCCCGTCCGAGCTCAGCGACCTCGTGGAGGGCGACGCGAGGCTCAGCGCCGGCCGGGCCCTCGACATCGGCTGCGGAACGGGTACGCAGTCCGTTTACCTGGCCGGCCATGGCTGGCAGGTGACAGGAGTGGACGACCTCGAGAAACCCCTCCGCCGGGCCCGAGCCCGAGCGCGGGACAGCGGAGTCTCTGTCGAGTGGGTGCGGGCGGACGCGTCGCGACTCACGGAGTCTGGGCTCGCGCCGGGCTTTGATCTCGTGTTCGACCGGGGGTGCTTCCACGGCCTGAGTGACCAGGAGCGCACGGCCTATGCCGCTGGGGTAACGCAGCTGGCCTCCTCCCAGGCCACTCTGCTGATGATGTGCTTCGCGCGCAATGACGTCGCGATGGCGCCGCGCGGCGCCGATGAGGCTGAGGTCGTCCAGGCGTTCGATGGCTGGGAGGTGACCTCCACCGAGCCGGACACGGGGCCAGACCCATCCGGACCCCTGCGCCACGTCCCGCGCCGGTGGTACCGCCTCGTCCGCCGCTAGAGAGGCCCGGTAGATTTGCCCACATGACCGTTGTCGTGCTCACCGGAGCCACGCGAGGGATCGGGCGGGCGGCCGCCATCGAACTGGCTCGCCAAGGAGTGGAGCTGTCACTGGTGGGCCGCGAAGCCGACCGGGTCCGGGAGACAGCCGAGGAGGCTGCCTCGGCAGGACAGAGCGGGGCGATACACCAGCACGTGGCCGATCTCTCCCTCATGTCCGAGGTGCGACGGCTGGCCGACGATCTCCGTCAGCGCCACGACCGGATCGACGTTCTGGCCAACAACGCGGGTGCCCTGTTCGCGTCACGACGGGAAACCTCCGAGGGATTTGAGCGGACGTTCGCGCTCAATCATCTGGCGCCGTTTCTCCTCACGAACCTGCTGCGTGACCGGCTCAGCGACGGCCGGGTTCTCACGACCACCTCTGACGCCCACGGGTCGGGGCGCCTGGACCTGGACGACCTTCAGTCCGAGCGCTCATACCAGGCCATGCGGGTCTATGGCACGACAAAGCTGTGCAACATCCTCTTCACGCGCGAGCTGGCCCGGCGGGCGCCCGAGCTTCACGCCAACTGCTTTCACCCGGGGACCGTGCGCACCGGGTTCGCCAAGAACGAGAACGGGATCTGGAAGGTCCTGACCACGCTGGGTGGCCCGTTCTTCCGCTCCCCCGAGCGCGGCGCCCGCTCCCTGGTCTGGCTGGCCACCTCCCCCCAGGCAGCGGAGCTGAACGGCGAGTACGTGGTGGATGAGAAGGTCAAGTCCCCGACCGCCCAGGCTCAGGACGACTCGCTGGCCGGCGAGCTTTGGGAGCGCAGCGCTCAGCTGGTCGGGTTGGCCAGCCGGGCCGGTGCGCCGTAGCCAACCAACACCTCGGGGAGCGCCACCGACCCGTCCTCGAGCTGGCCGTTTTCCAGCAGAGCGATCGTCGTGCGCGAGTTCGTCACCGCGGTGCCGTTCAGCGTGTGTACGTAGCCCGGCTTTCCCTCACCCGTGCGGTAGCGGATGTCAAGCCGCCGGGCTTGGAAGTCGGTGGTGTTGGAGCACGAGGTGAGCTCGCGGTAGCGGCCCTGGCCAGGGAGCCAGGCCTCGATGTCGTACTTCTTGGTCGCCGAGGCTCCGAGGTCGCCCACTGCAATGGCCACCACGCGATAGGGGATCTCCAGCTCCTGGCAGATCGACTCCTCGATGGCCAGCAGGCGCTCGTGCTCCTCATCGCTGGCCGACGGCTCGACGAACGAGAACATCTCCACCTTGTCGAACTGGTGCACCCGGAAGATGCCCCGGGTGTCCTTCCCCGCCGCGCCGGCCTCGCGGCGGAAGCAGGCCGAGAGCCCGGCGTAGCGCAGCGGCAGGACGTCCTGTTCCAGGATCTCGTCCGCGTGCAGTGAGGCCAGCGCCACCTCCGAGGTACCGACGAGGAAGAGGTCGTCGTCGGCCAGCCGGTAGATCTGCTGCTCGGTGTCGGGCAGGAAACCGGTGCCGAAGAGAGCCCGCTCTCGGACCAGCACCGGGGGCACCACGGGCTCGAAGCCCTCCCCGCGGAGCTTCTCCAGCGTGTAGCGCACGAGCGCGATCTCCAGCATGACCAGATCCCCCATGAGATAGGCAAAGCGCGATCCGGACAGGCGTGCCGCCCTTTCCATGTCGATCCGCGGGCCGGCCAGCTCGAGATGGTCCTGGCCGGTGGCGCCGGCCTCTCCCACCTCCTTGAGCACCGTGTCCTCATCCGGCGCATCTGGCGCGGGCAGGTTGGGCAGGGAGGCCAGCACCGCCTCGCGCTGCGCCCGGACCGCCGCTTCCTGATCGCTCAGCGCCCGGCCCTGGGCGGCCAGGGCACCCAGCTGCTCTCGCTCCTCGGGCGTGGGAGCTCCCTTCCGCCCCCGGCTGGCCCGGTTGCGCTCCGCCTGCACCTCCTCGAGCTCGGTCCGGATAGCCCGCCAGCGCTCGTCGAGCTCGAGCAGCCGGTCGACCGCCTGCGCGGGCTCTGGTCCCCGGCGGCTCAGGGCAGCCCGGATCGCCTCCGGGTCATCACGGATCAGGCGGATGTCGAGAACGCGCGCCCTCCTACGGGATGGGGGCGTTGCTGCCGGGCGTGGAGGGGACGCTGGCCGCCGCCTGGGCGATCGCGGGAGGAACGCTGCCCACGGAAATCTGCGAGCAAACCTCGGTTCCCGGCACCTTGGGGGCCTGGCGTCCGGCGTAGGTGGCCACGAACTTGGACACCTCGATCGCCTGCTCGCCGACCACGATGTTCTGGGGCATGATCTGGCCGGAGAACCCGCCGTTCTCGATCGCGTAGAGAACGCGCGTCAACGGCCGCTCGCACCGGATATTGAAGTTGGGTCCGTTGTTGAACTGCTTGGTCCGGACATTCGCCGCCGATCCGTGAGCGGCCGCGTAGGAGAGTGAGTGGCAGCCTGAGCAGCGCTGGTTGAACAGCACCGCGCCCTGATACAGCGGGTTTGACTTTGACAGCGCGATCTTCTGGGTGCCGCAGGCGCTGGCCACCGCCGTCAGGGATAGCGCAGCCACGCCCAGGGCCAGGACTCTAGGGGGTCGCCTCATCGGTCGCGGATCATACGGACTTACCTGGTTGCCTCAGCGCGCCCGGCGACCCGTCCCACCGGGAACCCGCATCAACCGGGCAGGGGCGGGCGCCTCGGTGGCGAAAGACACGCTACCCGGTGCCGGCCTATGTGACGTTCGCTCCCCGCTTGAAGTCCGCGATCGTCCTCCACGGCGGCAACCAAGGAGCCGGTACCGGGTCCAACTCGTCCCACGCGCTATAACGCCCCGCGCCGTGCCGATCCCCAGTCAAGAGCTCTTCCGGGAGGTCTTCGGGCGCTTCGCCACGGGTGTAGCCGTCATCACTAGCGTCGGGCCGGGTGGAGCGGGTGGCATGACGGCCAACGCCCTGTGCTCCGTCTCGCTCAATCCGTTGCTTGCGCTGGTCTGCTTCGAGAACAACGCCCGCACCCTGCCCATCGTCCGAGAGGCGGGCCGCTTTGGCGTCAACCTTCTCAGTTCCAACCAGGAGGAGCTAGCCGGCGTGTTTGCCTCAAAGCTCCCCGAGGCCGAGAAGCTCGAGGGCGTGGCACATCGCATTGAGGATGGAATGCCGATCATCGACGGCACCCTGGCCTGGGCCACCTGCGACGTGCGGGAGCTGATCGCCGGGGGCGATCACACGATCGCCATCGGCGAGGTGGCGGCCCTGGGACTGGGCACCGGCTGGCCGCTCCTCTGGTTCAGCGGGCGCTACCACCGCTGGCCGGGAGACTAACCGGCTGTCTGCGCCGCCCGGAGCAGCAGCACGACGACCACCAGCGCGGCCAGGGTCATCACCCCCACCTCGCGTTGGATGATCGTTCTGATGAGGCCCTGCTGCTCGGCCGCAGGAAGCCTTTCCACCGCCTGGGCGGAGGGAATGCCGCGGGCGTCGAGCACCATCTGGGCACTGGCCGCCCGCAGCTGCTCCGCGATCAGGGCCACGAGCAGAGGGAGCACGCCGTAGAGAACGTGCAATCCCGGCGGCTTGCGGCCCATCGCCACCAGGATCCCCCCCAGAGCCACCTGTACCACCACCGCCAGCTGGCCGGCTCGCAGCCCCCACCAGAACCACCGGCTCGAATCACCCCTTCGCCACAGCCATGCCCCCAGGACCGTCACCAACGCGTTGATGCCGATGGCGGTGACGCCGACCACCATATGCACCTCCTTCACGCCCGCCTCCTCATGACATAGCCGCATTTCGCACTAAGTAACACTTTGTTACAAGCCCGCACTCGTAGTGGTATAACGGCCTGCCGTGCTCCGTGACTATCTGCCCGCGATGGTATTCCTCATCCTCGGTGGGGTCGTCGGGGTGGCATTCGCGGTTCTCAACCTCTTCCTGGGCCGCCGGCAGCCGAACCGCTCCAAGGAGGAACCATACGAGTGCGGCCTGCCCTCCGAGATACAGCGCGGCTTCCGCTTCGGGATCAGCTTCTACCTGGTGGCGATGCTGTTCATCCTGTTCGACATCGAGGTCGTCTTCCTGTACCCAATTGCCGTCGTGCTTCGGGCCTTCGGCACCTTCGCCCTCCTGGAGACGGTGGTGTTCGTCGCCCTGCTGACCGTGGCCCTGGTCTACGTGTGGAGACGCGGCGCCCTGGAGTGGAAGTGAGCGCGTGGTGCCGCTGAGTCGCGAGCCTCTGCCCGACGCGTTCCGGTCACGTCAGCTCAAGGCCCGGGAAATGCTCCGGGGCGATCTGGATGGCGAGCAGCTCGAGCGCTACGTGGAGGAGGGCGTGGTCACGACCACGTTCGATCGCGCCGTAGCCTGGGCCCGCGGCAACTCGTTCTTTCCGCTGACCTTCGGCCTGGCCTGCTGCGCAATCGAGATGATGTCGATCGTCGGCTCTCGCGTGGACATCGCGCGCTTCGGATTCGAGGCCTTCCGAGCATCCCCGCGACAGGCCGACCTCATCATCATGTCCGGTCGGGTCTCGATCAAGATGGCCCCGGTCATCCGGCGCATCTACGACCAGATGCTCGAACCCAAATGGGCAATCTCGATGGGAGCTTGCTGCTCCTCGATGGGGGTGTTCAACAACTACGCACTGGTGCCGGCGGACAAGTTCCTCCCCGTCGCCGTCCACGTGCCGGGTTGCCCGCCCCGCCCGGAAGCGCTGGCTCACGGGATCCTGCGCCTGCGCTCCCAGGTCCTCGGCAACCCTCCGGCCGGCTGGCGGGAGCGCTATGAGGCCATGGGCACCGAGGAGCTGCTGCCCGAGGAGACCGACTTGGGCTCGACGCACATCAACGTGCTCTCGCCCGGAGATACTGCGGGTGCCTGACGCCACCGAGCTCGAGCTCACCGCCCAGGAGCTCCGTGACCGCGAGCCGAACTGCGTCCTGGACACGGAGTTTCACCGCGGCCGGGCCACGCTGATAATCGACCCGGACAAGGTCAGGGCCGTGCTCGAGCACCTCCAGGGCAAGGGCTACGGGTTCCTGGCCAGCCTGCACGGCGTCGACTACTACCCCGAGGAGCCCCGGCTGGGAGTGCTGTACGAGCTCCTGGACATGAAGCGGGTGGACCGGATCTCCGTCAAGGCCCGCGTCCCTGCCGACGCCGCCCGGATCGACTCCGTGTGTGAGCTGTGGGCAGGGGCGGAGTATCCCGAGCGCGAGGTCTACGACATGTTCGGGGTCCAGTTCTCCGGACATCCCGATCTTCGCCGGATCCTCATGCCCGAGGACTACGAGGGATATCCCCAGCGCCGCGACTTCCCGATAGGCGGAGAGCCCGTCCTTTTTACGTTCAACGAAGAGCAGTCATACGGCAAGGACGTGTGAGTTTTGAGCTCGCTCACGGAGGACTACCGAAAGCGCGAGGAGTCGATCACCATTTCCTCCGAACCCGCGGGCGAGGGGGAGACGCACGAGTTGATGACGCTCAACATCGGGCCGCACCATCCCGCTACCCACGGGGTGCTGCGGCTGCTGACGACGCTTGAGGGCGAGGTCGTCCGCGACATCAAGCCGATCGTGGGCTACGTCCACACCGGCATCGAGAAGACGGCTGAGGACAAGGCCTACTGGAAGGCCATCCCGGTCATCGAGCGGATGGACTACCTGGCCTACTACTTCAACGCCATGGCCTTCTGCGGAGCGGTGGAGACACTGCTCGGGCTCGAGATCCCGCCCCGCGCCCAGTACCTGCGCGTCATCCATCTGGAGCTCAACCGGATCATGTCCCACCTGGTGTGGCTGGGCACCAGTGCCCTTGACCTGGGGGCGATCTCCATGTTCTGGTACTGCTTCCGGGAACGCGAGTCGGTGCTCGACCTCTTCGAGATGTCCTCCGGCCAGCGCATGCACACCCGCTACATCCAGGTGGGCGGGGTGATCGAGGACATCCCCGCCGGGTTCGCGAAGAAGCTCCGGCGCTTCCTGGACGAGATGCCCCGCCGGGCTGACCAGTACGCCGACCTGCTCTCCAAGAACCAAATCGTGCTCGAGCGCCTGCGAGGCACCGGGATCGTCGACGAGCCGACGCTGCTCTCACTGGGGGTCACGGGACCGCTCCTCCGGGCCACGGGCAATCCCTGGGATCTGCGCAAGGCGCAGCCCTACTCGAGCTATGACCACTTCCAGTTCAAGATCCCGGTGGGCACCGTGGGCGACAACTACGACCGCTACCGGGTGCGACACGCCGAGCTCTACGAGTCCACCCGGATCATCCAGCAGGCGCTGGATGGGCTGCCCGAGGGGCCGTTCATCACCCCTGATCGCAAGGTGTCCCTCCCCCCCAGACACGAGCTGGCCACGAGCATGGAGGCGCTCATCCACCACTTCAAGCTGGTCACCGAGGGCTTCCGGGTGCCTCCGGGCGAGGCCTACTACCCGATCGAGGGTCCGCGCGGGGAGTACGGCTGCTTCGTGCGCGCCGACGGCTCCTCCAAGCCGGCCCGCGTGCACATGCGCGATCCGAGCTTCGTCAATCTCCAGGCCCTGGCCCCGATGGTCCGCGACGGCTACATCGCCGACCTGATCGCTACCCTGGCCATGCTCGACCCCATCCTCGGAGGGATCGACCGGTGAGCGCGCTGGGCGGACGGGTGCCTCGGTTCGGGCACGGGTCACGCGTGCCCGGCTGGGACGAGGGCGTGGACCTGGACAAGGCCCCGGCCGTGATCCCGGATGCGTCAACCACCCCGGTACCGAAGCAGCTCCGCGAGGCCATCGAACGCACCATGGCCAAGTACCCCGACCGCCGCTCGGCCGTGATCCCGGCGCTGCACGCCGCCCAGGATGTTCACGGCTGGTGCTCCCCGGAGGCCATCAACCAGGTGGCCGCGGTGATGCAGGTCACGCCCGCGTATCTGTCCTCGGTGGCCACCTTCTACGACATGCTCGAGACCGAGCCGCGGCCCAAGCACCACGACGTTTACGTGTGCACCAACATCAGCTGCTCGTTGCGCGGCGCGGATGACATCTACGAGGCGATGATCGCGGCCGCCGCCGGCCGCGAGGACGTGCACGTGCGGCCGTTCGAGTGCCTGGGCGCCTGCGACATCGCCCCCATGGCCTCGGTGGACGGGGAATACGTGGGACCGCTCGAACCGGCTGACGCCGAGCAGCTCATGGCCGATCTACAAGACGGACGCCCCGTGCTCGAGGCCAAACAGCTGCGCTACCGCAAATGTGCCGATCCCGGGGTGGGAGACGGTGACGCCGAATTTTCGCCACCCTCCGGACCGAGGACCGACACCGCCGGGCTCCGGGAGGAGCCCGACCGCCCCGGGCCCACGGCGGCGATCGAGGTCCCCGCGGAGGAGGCCGACGAGCAATGAAGCTTCTGTTCGACGGCATCGACGAACCCGGGCTCAACACGCTTGAGGTCTATGAGCGGCGCGGTGGCTACCAGCCGCTGCGCCAGGCGCTCGCCTCCTCCCCCGAGGACGTGCTCCAGAGCATCTCTGACTCGGGCCTGCGCGGACGCGGCGGCGCGGGGTTCCGCATGGGCCAGAAGGCCGGGTTCCTCCCCCACGGCCACATGGACAAGTACCTGGTGTGCAACGCCGACGAGTCAGAGCCGGGCACGTTCAAGGACCGGGAGCTGATGCAGAAGAACCCGCACCAGCTGATCGAGGGGATAATCATCGCCTGCTGGGCAGCCGAGATCGACCGCGCCTTCATCTACATCCGGGGTGAGTACGAGGAGCAGGCCGAGATTCTCGAGGCGGCGATTGCCGAGGCCGAGCGGGCGGGCTATCTGGGCCAGGGCATCCTCGGCTCGGAGCTGTCCGTCAGCCTGGTGCTCCACCGCGGCGCGGGCGCCTACATCTGCGGCGAGGAGACCGGCCTGCTCGACTCGCTGGAGGGCAAGCGGGGCAACCCGCGGCTCAAGCCGCCGTTCCCCGCCATCGAGGGGCTGTACCACGGCCCCACCCTGATCAACAACGTGGAGACGCTCTCAACCGTCCCGCACATCATCCGCATGGGGGGCGAGGAGTACGCCAAGATCGGCACCGAGACCTCAACCGGTACCAAGGTCGTATCCGTTTCGGGTGACGTGCAGCGGCCCGGCAACTACGAGATCGTGCTTGGCACCCCCTCGCGCCAGATCATCTTCGATCTGGCCGGCGGCCCGCCGGAGGGGCGCGAGGTCAAGTTCTGGTTTCCGGGAGGCTCCAGCGCGCCCGTCCTGACCAAGGACGACCTCGACCTGCCCTACGACTTCGACTCGATGGCCAAGGCTGGCTCGATGCTCGGTTCAGGAGCGATCATCGTGGTCGACGACTCGCACACCGTCCTCGAGGTGATGCACAAGCTGGTCAAGTTCTACGCGCATGAGTCGTGCGGCAAGTGCGTGCCCTGCCGCGAGGGCACCAACTGGACGCTGAAGATGGTGCAGCGGATCCAGTCCGGCCAGGCCACCCCCATGGACCTGGACATCATGGCCGGGGTTCAGACCCAGATCATCGGCAACTGCCTGTGCGTCCTGGGCGACGCCATGGCCATGCCCGTTGGCTCGATGGTCGAGAAGTTCCGCGACGAGCTGGAGGCCGAGATCGAGAGCGCGCGCGAAAGGGCTGGGGCGGGCGAGCTGGAGGACGTGATCCCGCTGTCCGTGGCCGATGAGCACACTGGGCCGGTCCCGGTGCACTGAGCGATGCCGAGACCTGAGCAGAAGATCATCCAGCTGACGATCGACGGTCGCGAGGTTCAGGCGCCCGAGGGCACGATGCTCGTGGACGCGGCCAAGCACGGCGACGTGGAGATCCCCTACTTCTGCTACCAGCCCAAGCTCGGGCAGCCCGTGGGAGCGTGCCGGATGTGCCTGGTGGAGATTGAGGGAATCCCCAAGCTCCAGACCTCGTGCTCCACGCCGGTCAAGGACGGCATGGTCGTGCACACCCAGACCGAGCGCGTCCACCATGCGCAGAACGCGGTGGTCGAGTTTCTCCTGGTCAACCACCCTCTGGACTGCCCGGTATGCGACAAGGGCGGAGAGTGCCCGCTCCAGGACATCACCTTCGGCTGGGGCCTGGGCCGCAGCCGGTTCATTGAGCCCAAGCGCCACTTCCTCAAGCCGCTGGCTCTCTCGCCGGTCATCGCCATCGACCGCGAACGCTGCATCCTGTGCTACCGCTGCGTGCGCTTCTCGCAGGAGGTGGCCGAGGACTACCAGCTGATATTCGCCGAGCGCGGCGCCGACACATTCGTGGCCACCCACGACGGCCATCCCTATGTGGCCCCCTTCAGCGGGAACATCATCGAGCTCTGCCCGGTGGGGGCGCTGACCTCGCGGCCCTACCGGTTCCGGGCTCGCCCTTGGGACGTGGAGGCCGCGGCCGGGATCTGCATGCTCTGCCCCGCCCAGTGCAACGTTGACTTCACGGTGCGCGACGAGAAGGTCATGCGGGTCCTGGCCCGTGACCCGGGGAACGAGGAGGTGGACGACGGCTGGCTCTGCGACAAGGGCCGCTTCGCCTACCAGGCCATTCACGTGGACGAGCGGATCACCGCGCCCCTGGTTCGGGACGGCGGCCAGCTCCGGCAGGTGTCGTGGGAGCGCGCTCTGCAAGCCGCCGCAGGGCTGGCCCGGCATCAGGGCCGGGTTGGTGCCCTGGTCGGCGGCCAGGCCACCAACGAGGAGGGGTTCCTCATCGGCCGTCTGATGCGGGAGGCCCTGGAGGTCGCGCGACCTGGACTCGCGGGTGGGCGAACCGGTGCCGTTGGAGCTGACCCGAGCACTGGCCGCGCCGGATCTCCAGGCCAGGGTGTCCGATCTGGAGTTTGCTCAGGCGGTGCTCGTCGTGGGCTGCGAGCCGCTGGATGACGTGCCGATCCTTGATCTGCGGATCCGCAAGGGCGTGCGGAGACGCGGCGTACAGCTGGCCGTGGCCACGGCCCGGCCGAGCGCTTTGGACGCAAACGCGCAGGTGGTTACTCGATATGACCCCGGCGGCGAGGCCGAGCTCCTGGCCGGGCTGGCCGAGCAACTGGCTTCGGACAATCCCAGCAGTCGGCTGGGTCGGCTGCTCCGCGACGGCGGCGAGGACGTGGTGATCGTGTGGGGCGAGCGGATGTCCGGCCCGGCCCTGCGGTCGCTGCTCCGGCTCGCCTCGCTGTTAGGGCTGGCCGAGCGCGATGGCGCGGGACTGCTGGAGATTCCCGCCGTGGCCAACGGTCGCGGCCTGCGCGAGGTCGGAGTCCTGCCCGGCGCGGGGCCCGGCTACGCCGAGTCCGGCGGGCCGGGGCGAGCCGCCCATGAGATCGCCCAGGCTGCCGTGGACGGAGAGCTGACCGCCCTCTACCTGTTTGAGACCGACCCGCTGCGCGATCAGTCAGACGGGCCGCTTTGGCAGCGGGCGCTCGATCGGGCCGGGCTTGTGGTGGCGCACGCCTCGGTTCTCACCGCCGGGCTCGAGGAACACGCCAACGTCATCTTTCCCGCCGACACCTACCCGGAGAAGGAGGGGACGGTGGTCCACCCCGACGGCCGGCTGCAACGGCTCCGGACGGCGATCGGACACCCGGCGGAGGTCCGGCCGGGGTGGTGGGTGGTGGCCGAGGTGGCCAAGAGCTGCGGCCTGGACTTGGGCGTGCTGACCAGCTCCATGGCCTTCAGCCAGCTGGTCGAGGCCGTGCCCTTCTACTCCGGGTTGACGCTCGAGGAGATCGGCGGCCGAGGGGTGCGCTGGTGGGAGCGCGAGGGGGCCTCGGCCCGCTTCCCGAGCGGTAGTGGGCGGGATATGGGCGACATGGACGCCCAAATCCCGCACGCTTCCACGGCTGAGCGCAACGGCGGCCTGCGCCTGGGGGTGTACCGCCCGATCTGGGCGGCCCCCGAAGTCGAGATCTCCCCGGCTCTGAAGTTCGCCATTGCCCACCAGCAGGCCGAGATTTCACCCGAGGACGCCCAGCGGCTGGGCATCGTCACCGGCGAGCTGCTGGACGTCTCCCAGAACGGGAGCAGCCTGCGGGCAAAGGCCGCCGTGCGCAGCGGCGTTGCGCCGGGGACGGTGTTCCTGGCCACCGGCCTGACCAGTGAGTCGGCCAACCTGCTCAGCCACGGGACGGATGTGGAGGTCCGCAAGGCGTGAGCGTCCTGGCCGACACGCTCTATTTCGAACCCTGGTGGATTCAGATCCTCAAGGTCCTGGCCATCTTCCTGGTCATCTTCGCGATCCTGCCGATGGTCATCCTCTACGAGCGCAAGCTGATCGGGCGCTTCCAGGGCCGCTACGGCCCCAACCGCGTGGGTCCGTTCGGCCTCATCCAGCCGCTGGCCGAGATCATCAAGCTGGCCACCAAGGAGCCCTTCCGGCCCAACACCAGCGTGGCCTTCCTCTACCGGTTTGCACCGATGATCTCGATGACGATGGCGGTGGGCGCCCTGGCCATCATCCCGTTCGGGGGCGTCCAGCACGTCTTTGGTACCCGGGTGGGGCTGTACGGGATCGACGTGTCGGTCGGTCCTCTGTACGTGTTCGCCCTGGCCGGGATCTCGTTCTACGGCGTGATGCTCGGCGGCTGGGCGTCGGGCTCCAAGTACTCCTTCCTGGGGGCGATGCGCGGCGCCGCCCAGCTCATCTCCTACGAGGTGGCCCAGGGCCTGTCGCTCATCGGGGTGGTGATCAGCGCTCAGACGCTCTCGCTCACCGGCATCGTGCACGCCCAGGCCGGGCTGTGGTTCATCGTTCCCCAGCTGGCCGGCTTCCTCATCTTCCTCATCGCCTCGTTTGCCGAAACCAACCGAGCTCCGTTTGACCTGATGGAGGCCGACGCCGAGCTCGTGCAGGGCTACTACACGGAGTACGGCGGGACTCCGTTTGCCGCCTACACCTTTGCCGAGTACGCCAACATGATCACGGTCTCTGGCATCGCCACCACGGTGTTCCTGGGCGGCTGGCTGCTCCCCGGCAACCCGGACATCCCGGGCTGGATCGATCCGATCATCGTGCTGGCCAAGATGGCCATCTTCCTGACCGTGTTCATCTGGGTGCGGGCCACCCTTCCCCGGCTGCGCTACGACCAGCTGATGTCTCTGGGCTGGAAGATCCTTCTACCGCTGGCCACCCTCAACCTCCTGGTCACCGCGATCGCGGTCGCAACATGACGGACTACAACCCTTCGGCTGATGTGATTGAGGTTATGCGCGAGCCCGCGCCGGGGCCCGCCGCCAGCGCCTACCGGGCGTTTGGAGAGACGCTGCGCGGGCTCAAGACCACGTTTGCCCGGATCGTGGAGGGACCCACCACGATCCAGTACCCAGAGGAGAAGACCCCGGTCTATCCCCGCTTTCGTGGGCGGCACAAGCTCCATCGCTTCGAGGACACCGGGCTTGAGAAGTGCGTGGGCTGCTCGCTTGTGCGCGGCGGCCTGTCCGGCTGACTGCATCCGTGTGGTGGCCGCCGAGAACACGCCGGAGAATCGGGTCTCGGCGGGTGAGCGCTACGCCGCGGTGTATGAGATCAACCTGAGCCGCTGCATCTTCTGCGGCTACTGCGAGCTGGCCTGTCCGTTTGACGCCATCACGATGGGCCACGACTACGAGCTCTCGGACTACACCCGGTCGGATTTGATCTTCACCAAGGAGATGCTGCTGGCCGACCCGATCGAGCGCACACCGCTGCGCGCCGGCCCGGAGTGATCCGCCGTGCTCTTCGGCCAGATCATGTTCTTCCTGGCGGCCATCGGCGCCATCACGGGGGCGATGGGAGTCGTGCTGCTGCGCAACCCCTTCTACGGCGTCCTCTCGCTCGCCGTTCACCTTGTGTGCCTGGCCGGGCTGTACCTGCTCCTCCGGGCTGAGTTCGTCGCCTTCGTGCAGGTGGTGGTGTACGCCGGGGCCGTCATGGTTCTGTATGTGTTCGTAGTGGCCTACGTGGGGGGCGGTCAGCAGCTGCCCAGTGGAGCGGTGCTGCGCATCCTGGGTCCGCTGTTTGCCGCCGGCCTCGCCGCCGAGCTGTTCGTCGCCACCCTGGGAACCGTCCTGCGGGGCATCCACACCAAGGGCGCGCCCTTCGTCCCGGGCTTCGGCACCCCGGCCCACATCGGGCGGCTGCTCCTGACCAAATACCTGTTCCCCTTTGAGGCCGCCTCGATCCTGCTGCTCGTTGCGGCCGTGGGAGCCGTGCTCCTGGCCGGGCGGCGGCGGGGGCTGGAAGTGCAGGAGGGCCCGGAGATCAGTGTCAGGGCGTCGCGGCCGCTCTACACCGGCACGATGGCCGAGGCCGCGGGCGTTCGCCCCTTCAGCGGCGATGAGGAGCCCGAGGTGGAGGTCGAGACGGTGGGCGGGCCACCCAGCCCCGGCCCGCAGGGAGGCTGGTGATGACGATCGCCTGGTACCTGGCCGTGGCCGCGATCATCTTCTGCACCGGGGCCGGCGGGGTGCTGGCCCGGCGCAACCCGCTGAGCATCCTCCTCTGCCTGGAGCTGATGCTCAACGGGGCCAACCTGGCCCTGATCAGCTTCGCCCGCATGTGGGGCGGCGAGGACGGCCAGATCTTTGCCCTGATCGTCATGGTCGTCGCGGCCTGTGAGGTGACGGTCGGACTCGGCTTGATCGTGGCCCTCTACCGGCGGCGGCTCCCGATCGACGTCGACCAGATAAGCGAACTGCACGGATGAGCACCACGTTCGCCTGGCTGGTCCTGCTCTGTCCGCTGCTCGGGTGCGTGCTGATCGCGCTCCTGCACCCCCGGATGCCCGGCCGGACGGCGGGCTGGCTGGGGACGGCGGCCATCTTCGGCGCGTTCGTCTTCAGCGTGATCGCATTGGTGGGGCTGCTGGGTAAGAGCCCCGAGCACCGCCAGCTCATCTCCAGCCTGTGGAACTACGACGTGTCGGCCGGCGTGGACGCGAGGATGGAGATCCTGGTCGACCCGCTGTCGGTCTTCATGATCCTCGTGGTCAGCGGCGTCTCCGCCCTGATTCACCTCTACTCGGTGACGTACATGTGGGAGGACCAGGGCTTCCGGCGCTACTTCAGCTACCTGAACTACTTCGTGTTCTCGATGCTGCTGCTCGTCCTGGCCGGCAACTTCGTCCTGCTCATCGTGGGCTGGGCCTTTGTCGGCGCCGCCTCGTATCTGCTCATCTCGTTCTGGTATCGCCGCACCACGGCCACCCGAGCCGGGCTCAAGGCATTTGTCATCAACGTGGTCGGCGACGTGGGGCTGGTGCTCGGAACCTTCTTCCTCTTCACCCACACCGGCACGGTCGATTTCCTGCGGACCTTCGCGGTCCTCCCGCACGTCTTCCACACCGACAGCACCGACCTCGTGGCCGGCGGGATTCTGCTCCTGGTCGGAGCGTTCGCCAAGTCGGCGCAGTTCCCGCTGCACACCTGGCTGCCCGATGCCATGGAGGGCCCCACGCCGGTCTCCGCGCTGATCCACGCCGCCACCATGGTCACCGCAGGGGTCTACCTGATAGCGCGCATGCACCCGATCTTCGAGCTCGCTCCCACTGCGGCCGACGTGGGTGTCGCGGTCGGAGCGTTCACGCTGGTCCTGGCCGCCAGCATCGCGCTGGTGGTCACCGACCTCAAGCGGGTGATCGCCTACTCGACCATGTCCCAGATCGGGTACATGATCATGGGCGTATCCGCCGGCGCGTACTCGGCCGGGCTATTTCACCTCATGACCCACGCCTTCTTCAAGGCGCTGCTCTTCATGTCAGCCGGGTCGGTGATCGGGGCCATGGCCGGGGTCCAGTCGCTGGATCGGATGAGCGGTTTTCGCAAGGCCATGCCCTTCACCTTTGCCTGTTTCATAGTGGGCGGCTTGGCCCTGTCGGGCCTGCCGCCTTTTTCGGGTTGGCTCTCCAAGGACGACATCCTCGGTTTCCTAGACCAGCGGGGCGGCGTCTTTCTCGCGCTGGGCATCGTGGGCTACATCGGGGCCTTTCTCACCGGGCTGTACACGTTCCGGATGATTTTCCGAGCCTTCTTCGGCGAGCCCTGCCCCGAGGCCCGGGCGCTGGAGGAAGGACACCTGGCCCACGCCGAGGTTCCTCGCAACCCGATGACGGGCGAGGAGGAGGACACCGCCGTCGGGTTCCCCGGACCTGGGCATTTCATCGCCGAGCGGGAGATCCCGATGAAGCTGGCCATGAGCGCGCTGGCCGGGCTGGCCATCGTGGGCGGCCTCATCCAGTTGCCGGGGGTGGACGACGTGGTGGGGCGGTTCCTCGATCCCACGTTCGCCGGGTCACGCTTCGCTCGGGTCCAGGTATCCACGGCCGACGCCTGGATCGGCCTCCTCATCGGAGCCGCCGTGGCCGTGGCCGGGATCGGTATGGCGTACGTGATCTGGATCCGCTCGCCGGCCATCCCCGTGATGCTGCGCCAGCGGCTCTCCGGCCTGTATGAGTTCCTCAGCCATCGCTGGTACATGGACGAGGCCATCGACGTGCTGATCGTGCGGCCCGCGCTCTGGGTTGGGCGCCTGGTCGACATCGTGCTGGAGCGCACCGTGATCGGTGGCGTGATCACGGGCGGTCCGGTGGGCGCGGTTCGGGCCGGGTCGGCCACAGTGCGCCGGGCTCAGACGGGGTACCTGCGCTACTACGCCGCCGCGATGATCGTCTGCATGTCCGGGGTGGCCGCCTACTTCCTGCTATCGAGCGTATGACCCTCTCGATTCTCATCTGGCTGCCCCTGGCGCTCACGCTGGTGCTGACACTCGTGCCGCGCCGGCTCGTGGGCTGGGGCGCGGTGGCCGGCAGCGTGGTCACGCTCGGGATCGCCGTTTCGTTCCTGGCCCGGTTCCACGTCGGGGTGGCCCACCTTCAGTTCCTGACCGACAGCACCTGGATCTCGTCGCTGGGCATCCACTATAAGCTCGGGCTGGACGGGCTGAACGTCCTGCTGGTGGTGCTGACCTGCGTGCTCTTCACCGCCGCCCTGGCCTGGTCGGCATTCCGCCCGTGGGAGCGCCCGCGGCTCTTCTACTTCCACCTCGGGGTGGCCCAGAGTGCCGTCCTGGGCGCGTTCTGCATTCAGGACCTGGCGCTGTTCGTGGCCTTCTTTGACCTGATGCTGATCCCGTTCTACTTCCTGGTCGGGATGTGGGGCAACGGCGATCGGGTCCGGGCCACGATGAAGCTGGTCATCTACACCCTGGTCGGCTCTCTGTTCATGCTCGCGGCCGCCGTGGCCACGGGCGTGCTGGCCTCCTCGCGCTACGGAACGCCGCTCACCTTTGCCCTGTCCTCCCTTCAGCACCTTCCGCTCTCTCACTCCACCCAGGAGTGGATATTCGCGTGCTTCGCCCTGGCCTTCCTGATCAAGATGCCCCTGGTCCCCTTCCACGGCTGGCTGGCAGACGGCTACAAGTCGATGCCGATCCCGGCCGTCGCCGTCTTCTCGGGAGTCGTGTCAAAGGTGGCCGCCTATGGGTTCCTGCGCATCGTGCTGCCGCTGTTCCCCTATGCCTCGGCGCACTACCAGACCACGATCCTCCTCATCGCCCTGCTCTCGATCGTGTGGGGGACCGCCGCCGCCTTCACCACCCCGGACGCCCGGCTCGTTGTGGCCTATTCGAGCGTGGCCCAGCTCAGCTTCATCACGCTGGGGATCTTCTCGCTGCGTCCCGAGGGCGCCCAGGGCTCGGTGCTTCAGATGCTCAACCACGGCCTGGTCACGGCACCGCTGTTCTTCGTCGTGGCCGCACTGGCCGCCCGGTCGGGCGGCTCCGAGCGCCTGCGCGACATGGGCGGGATGGCCTTCCGGGCCCCGGTGCTGGCCGGGCTCTTCCTGATCGTGGCCCTGGCCACGCTGGCCATGCCCGGATCCTCCAACTTCGTCGGCGAGTTCATGATCCTGCTGGGGACCTTCAAGGCGCATCTGGGAATCGCCGCCGTGGCCTTCCTGGGGGTGATCGGCGCGGCCTTCTATGCCCTGCGCCTGTTCATCGGGACCATGCACAACCGTGTGGCCCGAGGGGTGGCCTCCTTTGACCTCGGCATGTCTGAGCTGGTCGCGCTTGTCCCGCTGGTGCTGGTGATCCTGGCGCTGGCCTTCTTCCCGCAGTTTGGCCTCAGCCGCTCTCAGGCCAGCGTGCGAGCGGCGGTGGCCCCCGCGGAGTTCCAGGGGGCCGTGCGCGCGAACGGGGGCGGCCCGTGAACTTCGTAGTCGCAGCCCACCACCACGCTGCCCACCTCCACGGCCCACCGATCGGATGGGCGGGTTTCTCGCCGCTCGTAGTGCTGTCCGGCGGGGGGGTGGTGCTGCTCCTCGTCGGCCTGCTCCGCCCCGCGGTGGTGCGCGAGCGGATCCTGCCGGGTCTCACGATCCTGATTCTCCTCGCCAGCATCGGCCTGGCCATCTGGCGCTTTCACCATCCTGCCACGCTGATGGCCGGGGCGCTGCGGATCGACGACCTGGCCCTGGAGCTGGACATGCTCTTCGCCGCGGCCGGGATCGCGGCGGTTCTGCTCTCCTGGCGTCCGCGGATCGCCGCGGAGGCCGGCCACGGCGAGTACCACTGCCTGCTCGTGTGGTCGATCTTTGGCATGCAGGCATTCGTGTCCGCCCAGAACCTCGTCACGCTGTTTCTCGCGATCGAGCTTCTCTCGATTCCGCTCTACATCCTGTGCGCCTCCCAGACGCGACGCGAGTCCTCGCTGGAGGCTGGACTGAAGTACCTGATCATCGGCTCGGTGGGATCGGCCACGCTCGTCTTCGGCCTCGCGCTCATCTACGGCGCCACCGGCTCGACCGACTTCGCCGCCATCGGACACGCCCTGTCCATCGGCCATTTGGCCGGCGGTGTTCTGGGCGACCCGATGGTGTTCACCGGGCTGGGACTGGTCATCGTGGGCTTTGCCTTCAAGGCCTCGGTGGCGCCCTTCCACCAGTGGACTCCCGATGTGTACGAGGGCGCCCCCACCGCGATCACCGCGTTCATGGCCACCGCCACCAAGGCGGCGGCACTGGGCGTGTTCCTGCGCTTCTTCGCCGCGGCCGCCATCGGCGCCCAGAACACCTGGGGGCCGCTGCTGGCCGCCGTGGCCGCGATCACCATGATCGTGGGCAACGTCGGCGCTCTCAGCCAGTCCTCGCTCAAGCGAATGATGGGCTACTCCGGCGTGGCCCAGGCCGGCTACATCCTCTCCGGCGTCGTGGTGGGAAGCCAGCTCGGAATCCAGGCGGCGGTCCTCTACCTTCTCGCCTACCTGGCCATGAACATGGCGGTGTTCGCGTGCATCGTGGGCCGAGAGGTCGAGCAGCCCGAGCTGGGAGACGACATCTTTACCCTGGCCGGTCTCGGTGCCCGAAATCCACGGCTCGCCTGGCCGATGACCATCGGCATGCTCGCCCTGGCCGGCATCCCGGGCACGGTCGGGTTCGTGGGCAAGTTCCAGCTCATCCACGCGCTGGTCAACGGCGGCTACACCTGGCTGGGAATCGTGCTGGTGGTGGGCTCGATGATCTCGCTCGGCTACTACCTGCGGGTGGTGGCCATGATGTGGATGCGCAACCAGCCGTCAGTGGAAGCATCTCCAGCGCTGGCGGCATCTGCCGCCGGCCTGGCCCCGATGGCCGGTGGCTCCCAGGAGGCGGATGGCGATCCGCACCCGGGGATTGCGCGGTCAGGCTGGCTCAGCCAGCCAGAGATCGTCTTCGTGGGCGTCGTCTCCGCCGCCGCGGTGGTGTTCTTCGGGATCTTCCCCTCGCCCCTGTTCACCTTCGCCTGGCACGCCGGCCGGGCGATCACCGGGATCCTCTGAGCCTTGAGGCGTGACGCGGCGGGGCCTGTCCGCCCCGCCGCGCCGACCGCTTTTCAGTGAACCTTTGTCCAGGGACCGTAGGTCAGCACATCCCGGCGCACGCTGCAGGAGTCGCTGATCAGCTTGAAGGTCACCTGGTTGCCGCTCGTCTTCATCCTGTACTTACCCTGGGTCGTGCAGCTGCCGTTTCCCTTGGGCGTGAGGGTGATCGTCGAGCCCTGGATCGAGTAGGTGCCACCGCCGGTGGGCTTGCCGTTCCAGGTCAGGTTCACCTTGCCCGACGTTGGGCTTTTCAGGTCGATCGTCCAGGTCCCGTCGAGCTGGCCGTGCTCGGTCTTGGCTCCGCTGCCGGTGATCTTGGTCTTGAGCTTGCCGGGCCCACCGGCCGCCAGCGCACTCGAACCCACGGCCAGCAGGACTAACGCGGACATGAACACTGTGAGTCGCTTCATCGGTTCTCCTTTCTGGGAGGACAGCGTGGGGGCAGCACGCTACGAGGCCCTGGGCGGGCTGTCGTCGGCTGGGCGGACGATTGTGGCTGCGCCGAGCGGCACATCTCCGCCCGCGCTGCCGTACTCCCAGCGATGTAGTCCGAATTCGCCGCCGAGAGGATGCCCTCCGGTTGCGGCGGCGATACCGTTGGCGCATGTTGATCCGGTCATGGGCGAGGGTTCGTTCTCTGGATCGCAGGCGTGTCGATCAACTCATCGCGGTCGCACTGCTCGTGGAGCTGGAGTTGCAGATCTGGCTCGGCCACTCGGTCCATCACCGGGCGTCGGACGCGGTCGGGGGCGCCCTGATGGCAGGGGCGGTGGCCATTCGCCGTGATCGCCCGCTCGAGGCGGCGTTCGTGCTGCCGGCGCTCCTGCTCGTGCGCATGGTGACGGCCTACGGGGCCGGCCTACAGAATGTCGCCGGGGTCATCGTCGCGACGCTTCTGCTGTTCTACGGCCTGGGCGCTTTCGCCTCCGAGCGCCGCTCGCTGTGGATGCTGGCGCTAGCCGTGGTGGTCAGCTCGGTGAACAACCTGACCAAGCCCGGCGGGGGGCTCGGAGCGGCGGTGCCCATGGCATTGCTGGCCCTCGTATTGCCTTACACCGTTGGCCGCATGGTGCGCGCGCGGGCGGCCGGTGAGCGCAGGGCCCGAGACGTGGCCGAAGCGCTGGACGCTGCGCGAGATGCCGGCGCCGCTGCGGCGGCGTATGGCGAGCGGGCGCGGATCGCGCGCGAGCTGCACGATGTGATCGCGCACTGCGTGTCGGTCATGGTGATTCAGGCGGGTGGCGCGCGACTGGTGATGGACCGGGATCCCGAGCGGGCGGCGGCGTCGCTGCGAACGGTCGAGCGCGCCGGCCACGAGGTGCTCGTTGAGATGCGCAGGCTGCTCGGGATGCTGGGTGACGGTGACCCGCGTGCCCTGGCTCCCCAGCCGGGGCTGGGCGATATTGAGCCGCTGCTGGCGGACGCGAGGGCGTCCGGGGTCTCCGCTGATCTGCGCATCGACGGTGAACCGGCACCGCTCTCCCCAGCGTTGGACCTGTGCGCCTACCGAATCGTTCAGGAAGCGCTGACAAACACGATCAAGCATGCCGCGCCCGCGCGTGCGTCGGTCAAGATGTGTTGGCGAGACGGTGAACTCGAGCTGGAGGTCTCCGACACAGGAAGCCGGGGCGCCACGGTGAACCGCGCCAACGGTGGACATGGGATTCCCGGCATGCGTGAGCGCGTGGCTCTGCACAACGGCAGGCTTGAAGTTGGAGTCGGTCAGAGCGGCGGCTTCACGGTGCGGGCCTGCCTGCCCGTGCCCCAGGAGGCGAAGTGCTGAGCGAAATGGCGGACCGGCTCGGCCGCATCGACCGCCGCCTTCTCGACGCAGGCGCGGCGCTCCTCGCTCTCCTCGCCATCGAGCTGACGGTCTGGCTCACACCCGGCATCTCCGCATCGGATCGCGCCATCACGGCAGTGATGGCCGTCCTGTTCGCGGCCCCGATCGCCGTCCGTCGTGTCTGGCCGGCGGCCGCGCTGGTGTTTTCGACGGCCGTGGTCACCGTGTCGCCACCGCTGGGCAGTCAGCTTCTCACCAACGACAACGCGTACGTCATTCCCGTGCTGATTCTCGGATATGCCGCCGGCGCCTGGGCCCCGATACGGCGCAGCGTTCTGGCCCTGAGCCTGGGACTGGGGCTGCTCTGGGCTTGGGCGCTGCTGCCCGGCCCAGACGGGTCCACGAACGGGTTTGGTCAGTCGGTTTGGGCGCTCTTCTACGTGACCGCGCTGCTGGTCCCCAGCTGGCTTGTTGGGCGCCTCGCCCACCGCCACCGGGTCCGGGCCAGCGCATTTGGTGAACTGGCCGCGCTCGCCGCCACGGAACGGGACGCTCGCGACGCGGCGGCGATAGCGGATGAGCGCGCCCGAATCGGCTCAGAGCTGCAGGACATCATTGCCCACAGCATCAGCGCGATGGTGATCCAGGCGGGCAGCGCGAGATTGCTTCTGCGGGCCGATCCGGACCGGGCTAGGGGCTCGATTCTCACGGTCGAGGAGACGGGACGTCAGGCTCTCAGCGACCTCCGCCGTCTACTGGGAATGCTGCGAAAGGACGGTGACCCGCGCGCGCTCAGCCCGCAACCGGGGCTCGGTCAACTCGCGGCGCTGACCGACGCGCTGCGGGCCGGTGAGCTGAAATGCCAGTGGCGCACCATCGGAGATCCGGTGGACTTGACGCCGGGCGTCGACCTCGTGGCCTACCGCGTGATCGAGGCGGCGCTTCGGCGGGCTGAGGAGGCGCATGCCCACGAGGCACTCGTCACTGTCCGCTACACGGCGCGCAGCCTCGAGCTTGAGATCTGCAGCGAGGGTCCGATCGCTCTCCTGGGCGGGACCTTCGCCCCGCTGGAGCAGCGAGTGGCCCTGTATGACGGCGAGCTACAGGCCGAGGCCAGTGGCGAGGGCTTTGCGGTGCGAGCGCGGTTGCCCCTGGAGGTGGGCGCCTCGGCATGACAGTGAGTGTGCTGATCGCCGACGACCAGGCACTGGTGCGTACCGGCTTCCGGATGATCCTCGAGACCGATCCGGAGATCATTGTCGTGGCCGAGGTCAGTGACGGCACGCAAGCCGTCCATACCAGTCAACGGACTCAGCCCGACGTTGTGCTGATGGACATCCGGATGCCGGTCATGGATGGACTCGAGGCAACCCGGAGGCTCGTCCTCGGCAAGTCGCCCCCGCGGGTGGTGATGCTGACGACCTTCGACCTTGATGAGTACGTGTTCGACGCGCTCCTCGCCGGAGCCAGCGGCTTCCTGCTCAAGGACGTGACACCGGAAGCGCTGCTTGCCGCGGTTCATACGATCGCGAATGGGGAGTCGCTGCTTGCGCCCTCGGTGACCCGCCGGCTGATCGAAGCCTACGTGCGCGACCACCCGGCGGTGGGGGACCCACCCCCAGGCATGAACGAGCTAACACCCCGAGAGCTTGAGATTCTCATCTACGTCGCGCGCGGCCTCTCCAACGCCGAGATCGCCGAACAGTTGATCCTTTCGCCTCTCACAGTTAAGACGCACGTGGCCCGGATGCTCGACAAGCTCGACCTGCGCGACCGAATCCAGGCAGTGGTCCTGGCGTATGAGACGGGCGTGGTCCGGCCGGGCCAGGGCGACCCCACACAGCCCAGTCTCAGGGCAGGCGCGCCCTCACATCCAGCCGCCTGGTCCACGGCGCGTGCCGGCCATCCAGCGCCGGCGGCGCCACCAGGACATCCTCCAGATGATGAATAGGAGCGGGATCCACAGCCAGAGGCCGTGGTGGTCATCGCTGGCCGCCGCCGATAACACAAGCAGGACAAACAGAATTGGAATCAGCGCTACGAGGCGCCAGCGCCAGGCCCAGGCCGGAGGTCTGACGCTCTGATCGTCCTGCCGCGGGAGGTCCCTGACCAGCTCTCCGAGCTCGCCGAAGGTCTTTGCCTGATAGCAGTGCTCGAGCCGCTCCTGGAACTCGCTCAGGTCCAGCCGGCCCTCCGCGTGAGCCCTGCGCAGGCGCTCTGCCACGCGTTCGCGGTCCTCATCGCCGGCCCGGAGGGCTGGGTCGCGACCGGTGAGGCGATTCAACAGGTATTGGTTGGACATATGAACTCTCCTTGAAGTCGGCCTGTGCTGCGGAACGGCCCTTAACCGCCCTCACACCTCCTGCACGTCGTCATCCGTCTCGCCCTCGTCCGCGTCCCCGGCCAGCACGCGGTACAGGGCACGCCGGGTCTCTGTCAGCAGCTCTCGGGCCTGGTCACGCTGGGCTTTGTCTCCCACCGACGCCACCTGAAAGGTGGCCTTGCCGATCTGGATCACCAGTGGAGCCAGCTCGGTTAGAGGGTTCTCTGCGCCCGCGCTCTGTGACGGGGGCTCCCACGGGGCCGGTTCATCGGCCCGGCGTTCCAGGTGCTCGCGGCCGGCGTCCGTGATCTCGAAGCGCCGGCCTCCCTCGACCTCCGCGGAACGGATCAGTCCCTCGTCCTCGAGCTGGGCCAGAGTCGGATAGACCGAGCCTGGGCTGGGTCGCCAGAGTCCCTCGCTGCGCTCCTCGATTGCCTGCATTAGCTGGTAACCGTTGCGGGGCTCCTCGGCCAGCAGGCGCAGCAGCGCGAGACGCACGTC
The DNA here is from genome assembly GCA_963838865.1 of uncultured Solirubrobacterales bacterium. Lineage (GTDB taxonomy): Bacteria > Actinomycetota > Thermoleophilia > Solirubrobacterales > Solirubrobacteraceae > Palsa-465. The sequence goes on from CAWISN010000001.1 coordinate 1,093,379, forward strand.
GCCTCGCCGCGCCCGTCCACGGCCTCGGCGGTGCGGGCCCCAGCCCGAGCCGCCCCCAAACGGTCCCCCTTTCCACATGCGCCCCAGGGCGATGAGGTCCTCGATGTCCTCCAAGGGCGGGCGGCCATGACGGCCTCCGCCGGAGAACCGCCAGTTTGCTGGGCCCTGCCGGGGACGGCACCTGGCCCCCCGAGCCCAGGGCCCTTCCTGAGCAAACGCGTTACCGGTCATGTTCAAAATCTCCTTGGTAGCGATATAGCGCGATGGCGGTCGGCACGATCTTTCTTCTGCGTTTCGCCGATCTAGTGCGATAGGTCAACGATATATCGTGATGGCTCGCTTGTCAAGGGCGTCAGCCAATCGGCAAGCTCGCGAAGCGTCCGAATCAAGTTCCCAGGGCTTGTCTTTCCGTTTGCGGGGCGTGTTACCGTGATCGCGACATAACGAGCCGAGTCACCGGCCCTCCGCGGGCCCGGTGAGCGGGGGACCCAAAGCGATCTCCTGGTCGCAGGGGCGAATCGTCGTGGCAATGCGACGTAGCGCAATGCGCGAGCCCGTCAGCTAACTCCGCAGGCTTTCCGACGGCAGTGAAGGAGATTGGTGGAGATCGTCCGTGACCTCGCCCGGGCGGACCCCTGGCGAGAATCGCTTGAACGCTCGCGCGCCCGCAGACGGCAATCCGGCCGGCTGGCGCGCAACGCGGAGAGGCAGGCAGCCCCGCGCCAGGGTGGGCAGCGAACTGCCGCACACCGGACAGCCGCGCCCCACACCACGGGGCGGACCGCCGCGCGCCGCGCCATACAACGGCGGCGGCGGGCCATCCAACGGCGGCGGCGGGTCGTGCGCTGGGGCGCCAAGGCGCTTGCCGCGATCCTGCTTGTGGTCCTCGTTCTACCCGGCGCCTTCGACGGCCGGGCCTCACCTGTCTCCCCCAGTACCGCACATGCGGGCGTGCTCCGGCGGGACCGCACCCAATCCCGGGCGGGCCTCGTCGTCCCGCCGGGCGGAGGGACTCATCTGGCCGGAAGAGCGAGCTGTCCGATGGCCGTCAGCCCGATGCCCTACGTCAATCCACTGGCGGGCGCGAAAGTGAAGCCTGAGCGGATCGACCAGGGCGTGGACTACGCGGGGTCCGGAACCTTGGACGCTCTGGGCGCAGCGCGCATCGCGTACGTCGGCACGGACAACACGGGGTGGCCGGGCGCATTCATCGACTACGAGCTCCTCGCCGGACCCGACGCCGGCTGCTACGTGTACTACGCCGAGGGGGTGACTCCCGAGGCGGGGCTCCAGGTCGGAGAAACCGTGAGGGCCGGCCAGCCTCTGGCCACCGTCATCCCCAACTATCCGACCGGACTGGAGGTTGGCTGGGCCGCCGGATCGGGCACCAAGACCTATGCCGCGTTGACCGGCCAGTGGACGGCCGACGACGACCAAGCCGACGTCGCCAGTGGACCGGGCAAGCGATTCTCGGCACTCGTCTCCTCGCTGGGAGGCCCGGCCGGAAAGACCGAGGGATAGCGCGGCGGCGGGCCACGATCAGCCGTCAGGTGGAGTCGCTGGTTCCCTAGCATCGGCGCATGCCACCTCGGGCTCGCCGGGACGATCTGGCTGACCTGCTGGCCGAGCAGGTGGCCTATTACCGAGCCGTCGCACCCGAGTACGACACGAGCGCCATACCCGACTTCCCCATAGACGACTTGGTCCGGGGTGGCGACGCGATGGTCGCCGCCCTCAAGGACTTTCGGCCCGAAGGTGAGGTGCTCGAGCTGGCCTGCGGCCCGGGTACCTGGACACCGCATCTGCTCACGCACGCCACCTCGGTGACCGCGCTTGACACCTCACCGGAGATGCTTCGAAAGGCGGTTTCCAGGACCCGAAGCGACCGCGTCCGCTTCGTCCAAGCAGACGTATTTGCCTGGGAGCCTGACCGCCACTACGACGTCGTCTTCTTCGGGTTCTGGCTATCGCATGTGCCCATGGAACGCTTCGAAAGCTTCTGGGGCCTGGTCGACCAATGCCTCAAGCTGGACGGCCGGGTGGCCTTCGCAGATGACGGCTACCGGGAACCCGACGAACTGATCGAGGGCGAGGCATCCTCGGTGATCCGCCGTCAGGTGGCCAGCGGCGCCTCGTTTCGCGCGGTGAAAGTGCCTCACACGCCCCAGACGCTTGAGAAACAGCTCCACGCACTCGGCTGGGCCATCAGCGTACGGTACGTCGGGGGGCCTTTCTTCTGGGGCTCCGGCGCCCGGACCGACGCCGGCGCGGCTAATCAGGCAGAAGCGGGACCCACGGACCGTGGTCGCGTCCCACAAGCACCCCGCGGGTGATGGCAGAGGAGCCGAAGCGGTCACGGATCCGGTCGATGGTGCTGTCGAGCTCCGGGTCGCGGCCGAAGGGCAGAACCAGCTGGATCCCCTGGCTGATCTGGAGGTTGGTCAGGGCCACACCGATCAGGGTCAGCCCCCGGCGCTCGATCGTCGGCTCGCACAGCGCGAACAGGCCCAGGGCGGCGGCCAGGATGAGCTGCGTCTCGGCCGTGGGCTCGGCCATCGTGTAGGAGCGGGTGGCTCGGGAGTAGTCGGCAAAGCGCAGCCGGAGGACAACGGTGCGGCACATCCGCCGTGCTGCTCGCAGGCGCCGCGTGACCCGGTCGACCAGGGCGGTGATCGTGGCGACCACGTCCTCGCGCGGCCGGGTACGGCGTCCGAGCGCTCGCTGCGCGCCGATCGAGCGGCGGCGCGTCCGCGTCTGAACCCGGCGCGGGTCACGGTTGTGGGCCAGCGCGAAGAGGTGACGCGCGCCGGCCACGCCCAGGAGCAGGGCCAGCTGGTGCTCGTCCAGACGTGCGATCTGGCCCACGTTGTTGATCCCCGCGGCGTGGAGCTTCGCCGCCGTGACGCGGCCCACGCCCCATAACCGCTCGACGGCCAGAGGGTGCAGGAAGGCCATCTCCCGTTCAGGCTCGACGACGAGCAGGCCATCCGGCTTGGCCACAGCACTGGCGACTTTGGCCAGGAACTTCGTCCGGGCCACTCCCACGGTGATCGGCAGCCCGACCTCCTCCCGCACCGCCCCGCGCAGCCTGCGCGCGATCTGCACAGGCACACCACTGATGTGCTCCATGCCGCGAACGTCAAGGAAGGCCTCATCGATCGAGAGCGCCTCCACCACGGGCGCGGTTTCCTGGAAGATCCGGAACACCGCCTTGCTCGCCTCGGTGTAGGCCTGAAAGCGCGGCGGGACGACGACCGCGCGCGGGCAGAGCCTGCGCGCCTCTCTGCCCGCCATTGCCGTGCGGATTCCGCAGGCCTTCGCCTCATAGCTCGCCGCCAGCACCACGCCGCCGCCCACTATTACCGGGCGCCCGCGCAGGCGCGGGTCATCACGCTGCTCGACGGAGGCGTAGAACGCGTCCAGATCGGCATGCAGAATGGCGGCCTGATTGGACACGGACATATGTAGCTACTCGATTAGCGTGGATGTCCGTTTGCCGGGAGGTGGCGCACGATGGGGCGGCCGCGGGCTGATGAATGAGCGTCGAGCACGAACATATGTTCGTGTGAGAGCCGGACGGACCGATTCTCACATCCGCCGGTCATCCTCGGTTACGGTCTGAGCTGTGCGCCCCGGCCTGAACACCTCAGGCACCCATGACTGACGCCGACGAGAGTCGCATGGACGAGGCTGGCGATCAGCCGCTTGAGCTGATCCTGGCCCGCAACCTCGTTTCGATCATGTCGCTGGCCGGCGTGCTGATCGACCGCACCGGAGCGATCGTGTTCTTCAACGACGAGGCCGCGCAGTTCCTCGGGGGCCTGTTCGAAGAAACCGGGCCGATCCCGTTGGACCGCTGGCGGGCGGAGGTAGGCCCCTTCGACCAGGAGGAGCGACCCCTGCCCACGGGCGATCTGCCGGTGACCCGCGCGTTCCGCGATGGCCGACCAGGGTTCGGCCGGTTCAACATCCGGGGGGATGCGGGGCTGGTGGACGTCGAGGTGGTGGCTCTTCCGCTGGTGGGCTCGGCGGGAACGCACGGTGCGATGGTGGTGTTTTGGCCGCTCCCAGGGCAGTGATCCGGTGAGAGTGAGGTTCTGGGGCGTTCGTGGGTCGGTTCCCGTGCCAGGGCCGGGCGTCGCAGGGTTTGGCGGGAACACCTCGTGCGTTCAGGTCACGACTGACGATCAGACACAGGTGATCCTCGACGCGGGCACGGGCATCAGAGCGCTGGGGCTCGCGCTAGCCGGACGCGCGCGGAGCATCCACATCCTGCTCACGCACCTCCATCTCGACCACATCCAGGGCCTGATGTTCTTCGCTCCGCTCTTCGATCCAGGCGCCGAGGTGACGATCTGGGGTCCCACCAGCGAGCACCGGCCCCTCCGCGAGCGCCTCGGCCGCTACCTCTCACAGCCCCTATCTCCCCTGGAGATTCGAGACCTCCCGGCGCGGGTTAGGTTCGAGGATGCCGGGCGACCACCCTGGCGCATCGGGGAATTGGAGATCAAAGCGGCCCTGGTGGCTCACCGCGGGCCCACGCTCGGGTATCGCCTGACCAGCCAGGCCGGCAGCGTGTGTTACATCCCCGACCATGAGCCAGGCCTGGGCGAGGACCTCGCGCGGGCCGAGGCGGACTGGATCTCAGGATATTGCCTGGCCAAGGATGCCTCGCTGCTGATTCATGACTGCCAGTACGACGACGCCGAATACGGTCAACGGCGAGGATGGGGACACTCGCGCGTGTCGGACGCTCTGGCCTTTGGGCTGCGCACTCGGTGTGGCCAGATGATGCTGACCCACCACGATCCCGACCACACCGACACGCGGCTGGAGGAGATCGAGGGGGAGGCTGGGGAGAGCTGGACGCGCCTGGGCGGCGACGGTGCACCAAGCCTGGCGCGCGAGGGGCACGTGGTTCGGGTGGGGGCATGACCCGGGCGGGCGCGGTTGAGCGCCGCTCATCGATCTGCGGTGTCATGGTGGCTGGTGGCCATGGATGCTCGAATTGACCTGATCACATTGGCCGTGAGCGACCTCGAGCGAGCTCTGGCCTTTTATCGGGAGGGATTGGGGCTCCATTCCCGCGGCGTAATCGGCACCGAGTTCCCCGGCGACGATCGAACCCCCGCGGGGCCGACCGTGGTCTTCGAGCTGACTGGCGGGCTGATGCTGGCCCTGTATCCCCGCTCCGAGCTGGCCAAGGACGCCAACATCGAGCTCGGACCCGCCAAGGCCGGCGAGTTCAGCATCGGCCACCTTGTCTCGAGCCGAGCCGACGTCGATGCCGTGCTGGCCCAAGCACAGGCAGCCGGCGCCACCCTGACCGATCCACCCCACGATCGCCCCTGGGGGATCTACTCCGGGTATTTCCGCGACTTCGATGGGCACCTGTGGGAGGTCATCTGGAATCCGCGCTACCCGGTCCGGGAGGCGTAGCGCTACCACACAGCTGAGGCGCAGCGCCGCCCAGCCGCGTGTCACGCGCCCGCCGAGCGGGTATGCCGTGAACATGGACGATCGGCGTTCTGACACAGAGGAGACCTTCGGGGACCAATCGGCTCCGGGGTCGGTGTCCGACCAGAATCAGGAAGAGCCCTCGGCGCCGGGCGGCGAGGGCTCTCAGCAGGGAGGTGACTCCGCTCCCACAGAGGACCGGGGGGCGGCCAAGGAGGGCTCGCAGGCCACCGGGCACCCCGGGAACGCCGGCTAGACGCACCACGGAGGCCGTCACCCGTCCCGCACCCAGTGCCAACCGCAGGCGCCGCTACGATCGGCCGCCCGTGCGGTACCCCGTGGAGAGCTTCACTTCGGCCGAGCAGGAGCGGCTGCGCCCCCACTTCACCAACCTGGACCGGCCGGTGTTCGCGCTGGTCAACCTGCCCGAGACGGTCAAAGGGGCGCTGTTCGCCCGCTACTCGCGTTACCCGGGCACGCTGCGGCGGCTGTTCCTGGACGAGTTCGCCGACGATGTGCCCGAGGCGCCTCCCGCCTGGGAGCGCTCAGAGGGAAAGCGGGCCGCCGAACTCTATGAGCGAATCTTCGTCGGCTACGGCGATGATTCGGTGGCCCAGCTTGGCGGAGCGCACGTGGCCTGCGAATGGGTCTCAAACGTTCTGACCAAGGTCCTCCAGCGGCCCCGGCTGGCCGGCTATCTGGAGCAGTCAACGCGCTACATCGCCTATGACGCGCCCCTGCCCACCGGCGGTTACCGCTACTACCGCGATGAGGCGCTCGGCCCCGACTACACGGCCGCCATGGATGAGCTGTTCGGCACCTACTCCCGCTCGTTGCCCCGCGTGGCCGCCTGGGCCGAGGAAGAGTTTCCCCGCTCCCCGGATGAGCCGCCGGCGGTGCACGCCCGGGCCGTCAAGGCCAAGGCGCTCGACCTGCTCCGGGGCCTCCTGCCCGCCAGCTCGCTCTCCCACATGGGCATCTTCGCCACCGGCCAGACCTACGAGCAGTTGATCCTCCACCTTATGGCCCACCCCCTCCCCGAGGCCCAGAGCTACGGGCAGATGATTCTCGAGGAGATGCGCACGGTCATGCCGAGCTTCGTATCTCGGGTGGATCGTCCGGACAGGGGCGGGGAATGGATTCGCTACCTCGAAGCACGAGGCGACGCGGGCCGGCGTTGGTCAGAGCGGCTGGGCCTCGATGACGAGGGGTCCGCAGACCGGGGGCCGTCCGTCAACCTCATCCGGGTTCAGGGCGATGAGGACGACCTCCTGACCGCGCTTCTCTTCGAGGCGGGCGTGTCATCAGAGCAAGCCATCCGCGAGGCCGTAAGCACGCTGGACTCTGACATCCGGGTCGAGCTCTTGCGAGACCTGGTCGGCCTGCGGTCCAACCGCCGTCACCGGCCCGGACGGGGTTTCGAAGCTGTGAGCTACCGCTTCGAGATCGTGGCCGACTACGGCGCTTTCCGCGACCTGCAGCGCCACCGGATGCTCACCGTCCAGTGGCAGGCCCTCACCCCGCACCTCGGAGCCGGTGTCCCCGAGCAGGTGGACCTGGCCGGGTGCGGCGATGATTACCGCCGGGCACTCGACCTCTCTCGACAGGAATACGAGCGCCTGGCCGGGGAGGGGCTGCACGCGGCTGCGCCCTACGCCCTCTGCCTGGGCTACCGGATCCGGTTCATCCTTGACCTGAATGCCCGCGAGGCCATGCAGCTGATCGAGCTTCGCTCCGGCCGCGAGGGTCATCCGAGCTACCGGGCGGTGGCGCACGAGATGCTGAACCAGATCGCCGAGGTTCATCCGGCGGTGGCCGCCGCGATGGAGCATGTCGATCACCAGCGGGAACCGCGGCTGGAGCGCATCCTGTCCGAGATGCGCTCTCATCTCCGGACGGCCGGGCGAAGCGCCTGAGATGACGCGACGGACCCCCGCCCCACATTTAAGCGGTCGTTAGGCCCGTTTGCAGCCGATTAGGGCGCGGGGGCGCTTGGTAACTTTGACCCCTATGGCGGTGACGGCGGAAGGTCGACCGTGGCCCCCCGCTGGCCGGCTGCTTGGGTCATCCCGCCCCTGGCGTCGCTTGGACGGCTGGGAGCTCCTCATCCTGGTGTTGTTCGCTGGGATCTCAATCTGGGTGCTGGCGATACGACCTCTCTCGGGCGTCGGCGCTGGGGCACATGTGGACGGGAACCGACGGGATCTATCCCGTAGACCAGCTCCAGTACATGGCCTGGATCCGGGACGCCTCGCATCACGTGCTCGCGTCGGACATGTACGTGCTGCGGGCCACCCCGCACGACTACCTGGAGCCACTGGTGGCGCTGGCCGGTGGGTTGACCGCGCTGGGCATGGCACCTTGGGCCGCCCTCCTCGTGTTCCAGCCGCTGGCCGTTGTGGCCATCTTTTTCGCCATCCGCGCCTTCATGCACCGAAGCCTGCCCGGGCTCTGGGAGCGCCGCGCCGGCCTGATCCTGGCGCTGTTCTTTGGATCCTTCGTGGTCCTGTTCGCGCCTTTCGCGGGCCCGGGAAAAATCGGAGGCCCGGGTGTGCCCGACGAGTGGATTCCCTTCTGGACCTGGGGCTACCTCCCCGGCGTGTTCGCCATCGCGGCCATGGTGGGCGCGCTGGTGGTCTACGACCGCGCCATGAAGGAGAGGCGCTTTCTCTGGCTGGCTCCCATCCTCGGTCTGCTCGCCAGCTGGCTTCACCCCTGGCAGGGAGAGGAGCTCCTGCTGATACTGGTGGTCTACGAATTGAGTCGGCGCACGCAGACCGGACGTCGCCTGCTCGAGTCCGAGCAGCGCCTCGAGGGGGCAGCCCTCCCTTCTGCCCTGGGTGACGGTCGGAGCCACGCTCCTACCCCTCGTGTACTACGTCCTGCTGGATCGACTAGATCCCGTCTGGCGTATGGCCGAGGCAGCCGCGGCGCTCCCGAAGTCTCCGGCCACCGTACTCCTGCCTCTGGTGCCGCTGCTTGCGCTCGCCGTGTTGGGCTGGCGGGAGCGACCCCGGACCTTTCTGGTGGCCAGCGCGGCAATCTGGCCGCTGGCGGCACTGGTTGTCTACCTTCTGTGTGAGGCGGGCGCTGGCTCCACCCCACTCCACGCCTTCGGCGGGATCGCCATCCCGCTTTCGGTCCTGACCGTCCGCGGGGTGCGGCGGATCAATCTCTCACGGGTGCCACACCACCGCTGGGTTGCCGCCCTCTTGGTGGCCGCGATCACGCTCCCGGAGGGGCTGACCGTGCTGGGCACGGTCCCCAGGTATCTGAACTCGGCGTTCATCTACCCCGACGCCCACCGGGCGCTGTCCTATCTGGCCAACACGCGAGAACCCGGCGGCGTGCTGACCAACATGAGGCTGGGGGCGGTCACACCCAGCATGACGGGAAGGCGGACGTACCTCGGCGAGGGCGTGTGGTCACTACCCGACCCCAAGCGGCGCATCCATCAGGTGCACTGGCTGTTCTACGGACATCCCAGCCCGGCTCGGGCACGGGAGTTCGTGCTGTCCACGGGCGCCCGCTTCCTCCTGGCCCCGTGCGGAGTGTGGACGCCGCTGCGCGTCGTACTGGCCCCGGTCCTCAGCGAGGTCAGGCACTTCGGCTGCGCCGCCGTGTACACGGTAGGACCGCGCGGTCAGCACCTCTAGCGGCATCCACAACCCGCGCGCTAACCGCATTTAGCGGCATCCGGCCTGGGCCGGATCATGTATCGATCGTGGCAAGCCGCAATAGACTTAGGACGGTCGCATGACGCTCGTGATCGGAGTCCTGCTCGGGGCCGGGTTGGCGGCGATCGCGCTGGCCGCACTCCGGGCTCACCGCGCCCGCCGGGCCAGCGGAGCCGAAGCGGCGGCCATGCAGGCTGCACTCCATGCGGCCACCGCGACGCTACCGCACCTTCGGCGCGGTCTGAACGGCCGCACGGCCGAGCAGTCCGTGCCTCACCTCCAGGCCCTCACCGGGGCGGCCGCGATCGCCTTGGCCGATACCCGAGCGGTCCTGGCCATCGAGGGCGAGGGGCGCGAGCAGGTTCGTCCCGGTGATCTTCTCTCTCGTCTCCTGGCTCGCACGCCCGACGACCGCGTCCACATCGAGCCGTTCCTCATCTCTTCGGACCCATCCTGTCCACTGCGCTCGGCCGTGCTCGCTCCGCTCGTGGTCAACGCCAGGCGCGTCGGCACTCTCATCACCTTCTACCGCACGGTGGGCCGGCCCAGTCAGTCCGAGCTTCGCGTCGTTCAGGAGGCGGCCAGCCTGGTCTCGGCGCAGGTCGCCCTATCCGTCCTGGCCGAGCAGGAGCAGCGTCTGTCCCAGGCCGAGCTCCGGGCATTGCGAGCCCAGATCTCGCCTCATTTCATCTACAACGCACTGGCCGCGGTGGCCGGGGATATCCACACCCGGCCCGAGGAGGCCCGTGAGCGCCTGATCGACTTCGCCCAGTTCACCCGCTACCTGTTCCGTGACGGCCGTTCGTACGTGACGCTGGGCGAGGAGGTGGAGCACGTGGAGCGCTACCTGCGGCTGGAGCAGGCCCGCTTCCGCGACCTGGAGGTGACCGTGGATGTGCCCGAGGAGGCGCGTCGCGCCGTGGTCCCCGCCATGTCGATCCAGCCGCTGGTGGAGAACGCCGTCCGTCATGGGGTGGAGAGGAGGGTGGGCTCAGGTCGGGTGAGCATCACCGCCTCGGTGGCGCAGGATGATGTGGAGCTCCGTGTGAGCGACGACGGCGCAGGAATCCCGCCCGAGCGGGTGGCCCAGGTGCTGGCCGGGGCCGGCGGGGGAATCGGCATCTCCAACGTGGACGCCCGCCTCAGGGCCACGTTCGGCGAGCGCTACGCCCTGCGCATCGAGTCTGCCGTCGGCCGCGGCACCACCGCGGTCATGCGGGTGCCCAATTTTCGTGCTGAGCGCGGTCACCTGGAGACGGCCTGGCCGGCCGCCGCGGAGCCTCTGGCGAGATGAGCCCGGCGCAACTCAGGGTTCTGGCCGTGGACGACGAGCAGCCCCAGCTGCACGACCTGGCCCGGCTCCTGCGGGACTCCCCCGACGTGGAGAGCGTGGAGTGCGCCCAGGATGGCCGCGACGCTCTCGTGAAGCTCTCCAGCCAGCCTTTTGACGCGATCTTTCTCGATGTCCGGATGCCCGACCTGGACGGCCTGGAGCTGGCCCGGGTGCTCCGGAGATTCGCCTCCCCCCCGCAGCTGGTTTTCGTCAGTGCTTACGAGAGCGCGGCCGTGGACGCCTTCGAGCTGCACGCCCTTGACTACCTCCTCAAGCCGGTGGGCCGGGGCCGGCTGCAGGAAGCGCTTGACCGGGTGACCGCGGCCATGCAGATAGCGGCCCCGTCCAATGGCGCCTCCGCATCTCCGCACACCCCCGCCAACGGAAGCGAGAGCGAGATCGTGGCTGTGGCCAATGTGCGCTCCCCGGGCTCGACGCGGCTCATTCCTCGCAGCGCGATCCTCTACGCCCAGTCGCACGGGGATTTCGTGCGGATCGTGGTCGAGGATGGCCGCTACCTGCTCCGGGGCACGCTCAGTGATCTCGAGCGGCGCTGGGCCCAGTACGGCTTCGTCCGCGTGCATCGCCAGTACCTGGCCAACCTGAACAAGGCGGTGGAGCTCCAGCCCCAGCTCGGCGGGACGGCGCTCCTCAGCTTCGGCCCCGGCCAGACCGTGCCCGTGGCCCGGCGCCATGTGGCGGATCTCGGCCGGCTACTGGCTGCCTAGAAGCGGCCCCGGGGAACGGGGCCGCTCCCAAACCTATTCGGAGGAGGTCCCGAAGCTCGCGATTTCCTGCTCCTCTGTCTTGGAGAGGTCCTGGACATCCTCGCCACGCTTCTTCTTCTCGCTCTGCACGTGGTCGCGGATCTGGTCCACCACCTCGGGGTTGGCCAGTGTGCTCACGTCGCCTACGTCGGCGAAGTTCGAGATCCCGGCGATCACCCGTCGCATGATCTTCCCCGAGCGAGTCTTGGGCATGTCGGGGACCACCCAGACATTCTTGGGTCGGGCGATCTTGCCGATGTCTCGCTCGATCTGAACCGAGACCTTCTTGGCCACCTCATCCTCGCCGGCCGAGACGTTCGGCTTGAGCGCGATGTACATCTCGACCACCTTGCCGCGCACGTCGTCGAATACCGGCACGGCCGCCGCCTCGGCGACCTCCTCGACTTCAATGGCGGCGGACTCGAGCTCCTTGGTCCCGAGGCGGTGGCCGGCGACATTGATCACGTCGTCGATCCGTCCCAGGATCCGGAAGTAGCCGTCCTGCGCCTCGACGGCGCCGTCACCGCACATGAAGGGCCAATCGCGCCAGTCCTTGCTGTTCGGATCCTTGTTGAAGCGCTTGTAGTAGGTGTCGATGAACCGCTCGTCCTGGCCCCACACGGTCAGCATCCGGCCAGGCCACGGGTTGCGCACGCAGATGTAGCCGGCCTTACCGGAGCCCTTGGGGATCTCGTTGCCGTTCTCGTCGTAGATCACGAGCTGTATTCCCAGCGCCTCCGGTCCGCAGCTCCCGGGCTTCATCGGCTGCAGGAACGGCAGCGTCGAGCCCATGAAGCCACCGGTCTCGGTCATCCACCACGTATCGGTGATGGCCGCCTGGCCCTTGCCGACCACCTTCCAGTACCAGCGCCACACGTCGGGCTCGATGGGCTCGCCCACGGTGGTCATGGTCTTGAAGTGGTAGTCGTATTTGCCCGGCTCGTCCGGCCCGACCTTGCGCAGCATCCGGACCGTGGTGGGCGCGGTGTGGAAGATGTCCACGCCGAGCTTCTCGGCGATCCGCCACGGCCGCCCGGCGTCCGGATAGGTGGGAACGCCCTCGTACATCACCGTGGTGGTCCCGAGTGCCAGAGGTCCGTACACGATGTAGGAGTGTCCGGTGATCCAGCCGATGTCGGCGAAGCACCAATAGGTGTCCTCGGGGTGGATGTCCTGGTAGTACTTGGACGTCCCGGTGACGTAGCTCAGGTACCCGCCCACTGAGTGCTGGGCGCCTTTGGGGCGACCGGTGGTCCCACTGGTGTACATGAGGAACAGCGTGTCCTCGGCCTTCATCGACTCCGGCTCGACCTCCTGGTCCTGGTAGCGGCCGCTGGCGCACAGCTCGTCCACGAAGAAGTCCCGCCCGTCGACCATCTCTGACTCCGAGTGGTACTCGCCGGGGACGCGCCGGAACACCAGGATTTTCTCGACCTCGAGGCCCTCCTTGCGGGCCGCCTCAACCGCCTCGTCGGCCTTGACCTTGTGGTCCACCAGGTCGCCGTTGCGGTAGTAGGCGTCCATGGTGACGAGCACCGTGCTCTTGGCGTCGGCCATCCGCTGACCGCAGGCGTTGCCGCTGAAGCCGCCGAAGACCTCGGAGTGGATCACGCCCAGCCGGGCACAGGCCAGCATGGCCACGGGAAGGTCCACGACCATCGGCATGTGGAAGGTGACGCGGTCCTGCGGCTTGACGCCGCAGACGTCCTTAAGCAGCGCCGCAAATTCATTGACGCGGCGGTGCAGCTCGCGGTAGGTGATCCTGACCGGCTCGTCATCCTCCGGCTCAGGGACCCAGATGATCGCGTCCTCGTCCCCCCGGGCTTCCAGATGGCGATCGACGCAGTTCACCGACGCGTTCAGCCGGCCTCCGGCAAACCACTTGAAGAAAGGTGGATTGCTCGTGTCGACGATCTCATCCCACTTCTTGTCCCACGTCAACAGCTCCGCATACTCGACGAAGCAGTCGGGGAAGCGCTCCGGGCTGAAACGCTCGAGGATCGACTCATCGTTGGCGTTCGCCTGCCCCCTGAACTCCTCTGGCGGCTGGACGTACTCCTCCTCGCGCCAGTGAACGGCGATCTGGTCCTCCGAGTACTCCTCACCCTCGGTGGCCGCTTGGGTCGTCTCTGCCATCTAAGCCTCTCCCTTCTCAAAAAGCTCTGGCGGTCCCACTCCTGGCGGCCCTAGGCACCGGCGGTTAGCCGGCGCCTGGGACGCGAGGATGTGCGGCAAATTGCCGGTTCTACGTTACTCCGACCCGGCGCTCGGGGTCACACCCGCCGCAGCGGGAAGACCGGTGCCACGACCTTTCCGAACGTCGAGTTGATCACCGCCGCGAACGAGGCGTACCAGGCCGCGATCGCGGTCGCGATTCCGACGGCTCCGCCAGCGTGCGTGAGCGACACATGGCCGTTACCGATGGCCCCGAGGCCGAGCAGGATGTACGTGATCGTCAGAAGCAGGAAAACCACCGCTATGGCGCCCGTCGTCCTAAGCGACGCCACGAACATATACGCGGTGAAGAATCCCCAGGCGAACAGGTACAGCGCAATCGCGTGCGGCGTGACGAGTTTGTCCGCCAGCATCACCTTCACCAGTACGTAGTAAGAGATCCAGAACGCGCCGTATGAGGTGAACGCTACGGCCCCGAACGTGTTGCCGGTCCGGAACTCCCACATGCCTGCGAGGAGCTGAGCCAGACCGCCGTAGGCAATCGCCAGCGCCAGCACAGCTCCAATCCCCGCAGAGCTCACCAGGTTCGCATTCATCATGCTCAAGACGAACGTCGTCATGGCGAAACCGGCCAGTCCCAGCGGACCTGGGTCAGCCGGCTTGAAGACACCAGCCCCCGTTCCCGCCGTCGGATCCGGACGGACCGGGGCGGGCGCCACGTCGGCCTCGCGCGGAGTGAGTCCACCTGCCTCCATGTATTCCCTCCTGTGTCAGGTTTGACGGAGTGAAGCTAGGTTCAACGCGCGGCTGCGGTGAGACAAGACAGATCGACTGATGGCGCCTGCGGTACGACGAGCGGCTGCTCTGGGGCGGTGAGCGGCTGCCGCTCGCCAGCTACTTGCGCCGCTTGCGCTTGCGCTTGGGGGTGCTCGACCGCGTGGTCGGCTGCGGCCTGCCCGGCGGCTCGGCGCGACGCGGGGCTGGCTTGGCCGAGCCTCCTCCGCCCCGGCCCTGAGCGCGCTGGCGCTGCTCGCGGACCTCGGCCGCCGAGGGCCAGGGCTCGGCCACGCCGCTTTTCCACGTGGGCGGGTCTCCACCCGGCCAGCGGCCGGCCAGCAGGTAGGCGACGGCGAGCAGCCAGAAGACCTCCACCAGGAGCGCGGGGGCGCTTCCGATCAAGAAGAGTGACGCCGCCGCAGCCACCATGCCCAGATAGCCGAGAAACCGGGTGAGCAGGCCGACGCGCATGGTGTTCATGGCCACGAGCACGAACGCGATGGCCAGAAGCAGCGAACCGATCAAGCCGGCGTACTGGAGAGCGGCCACAGCGGCCGTCGAGACCAGCCTGTTGGCCTGGAGATAGGTCTGGGTGCCGTGGGTGACGAAGTCGTGGGACTTGAGGCTGATGATGATGGCGTAGGCCAACCCGCCGATGGCAGCCAGGATCCCGCCCACCAGGGCGGTGATCCGCGTGGCCGGCGCGGACTCGGGACGCCGGGCCCGGCTGGCGTCGAATAGGAAGGCAAGCGTCGCCGCCAGGCCCAGCAGGCCAATGGCATTGATGACGGCACCGACTATCTCGAGGCCCACGCGTTTGTTGGTGGCAATGAGCTCCGCGGTGAGCTCGCTCACCTTGGCCTGAGGGCCGAGGGCCTGGACGATTGCCGCCGCCAACAGGCACACGCCGGCCAGAGCGGCGATCGCGGCCATGCGCATGCGCAGGCGGGACTCGTGCGCCACCGGATCGCGTCGGGCAGGGGCTGACTCTATGACCGCCACGGCCTGGACATGGTAGAGGGGGGGTGATCGGGGCGGAGTACCATCTCCCCCATGGAAGGCGGCTTTGGAAACCTGTTCGGCGATCCCGATGACCTCCAACGCCGTCTGGGCGAGTTCGCCGAGCAGATGCAGGGAGCGCAGCGGCTGGCCTGGGCCGACAACGCCATCAAGCTCGCCGTCGATCTGACCGTGGCGGCCATGAACCGGGTAAACATCCAGGGCACCACCGAGCAGCAATCCGAACAGCTCCGCACCGTGATGGCCCACGTCTTTCCTGAGGCCGTGACGCTCGTCCGGGAGGCCCGCGAGGGCCTGCAATAAACCGGCCGACGCCGATCGAGATACTGCCGGGCATGCGGCTGCCCTTCTTCCGCGCCGACGACACGCGGTCCGTACGCACGCAGATGATTCACCTGGTCAAGCAGGCGCTTGCCCTGGCCAGGCTCCCGGGCGCCGTCCGCTGGTTCTACGTCCGGGCTCTGTGGACGGCCTGGCGCCACAAGGACCAGTACTCATTCGACGTGGTGGCCCGCCCGGACGATCTTGGTGCGCTCCTAAAGCTGGCTGACGAGGCCGACGTGGTTGTGGAGCTCGGCACCGCAACCGCCTGGACGGCGGTGTCGCTGGCCTTGGCCCGTGGATCGCGGCGGGTCACCACCTATGACCCGGTCAAGCGCCCCCAGCGCGAGCTCTACCTCGGGCTGGTGGGAGAACCGGTGAGGGAGCGGATCGCCTTTGTCCACGACGTGGGAAGGAGCGGTCCTCGCCGCCCGGGGCCCGTCGAGTTCCTGTTCGTGGACGGATCCCATCAGCTCGAGGACACGATCCTCACCTTTCACGCCTGGCAGGACGCCATCGGCCTCGGAGGAAGGGTGGTCTTTCACGACTACCTCAATGCCAAGCATCCGGGCGTCACCGAAGCGATTCGGCAGCTGCGCCTGAAGGGCCAGGAGCGCGGCAGGCTGTTCGTTTGGACTCGGGAATAGGGGGTGCGGGTTTCAGGCCGGGAGGGGGCGACGGCGTCCGAGCCACCGCGGTTTACCAAATCGTGCAGCTTCCCGCACAGAGTGTCGTCCTATGGCTGCTATGCGACCTTGGCCTTACGCAACGGTTGGGGAGCTGCGCGCTTTGGGAGGCTATGGTCGCGCCGGGCGTGATCAACCCTGCAGGGCCTCGAGGACCAGCTCGTCGTGCTCCCCCGGCCGCACCTTGCGCAGAACCTCCTTGATCTTGCCCTCCGGATCGATGACGAACGTGGTGCGCTCGTTGCCCATGTAGCGGCGTCCGTACATGGACTTCTCGACCCATACGTCGTAGGCCTCGGCCACCGCGTGATCGTGGTCGGCCAGCAGCGGGAAGCCCAGGCCGTACTTGCGATCAAAGTTGGACACCGCCTTGACCTCGTCCGGTGAGACGCCCAGAACCACGGCATCGGCGTCCTGATAATCGGCGTGGTGATCGCGCACGCCGCAGGCCTGCGCGGTGCAGCCCGGCGTGTCAGCCCGGGGATAGAAGTAAAGGACGACGGTCTTCCCACGAAGCTTGGACAGCGTCACCGGATCGCCGTTCTGGTCGGGCAGGGTGAACTCAGGGGCGGCGTCGCCAGGTTGGAGCATGACGCCGATGGTATTGGCGATCGAGCGGGTCAGCTGCTGGACTTCTTGCCGCCCTTGCGACCCGCGGCGGCCTTCTGGGCCTTGTTGCCGCCGCTTCCGCTGCCGCTGCTCTTGCGGCTCTGGCTGCTGCCGCTGCTCTTGCCCCCGCGGCTGGAGGCGCCGGGGGAATTGGAGATCGCGGCAGCGCGGGACTTGCTCATGCCCTTCTTGCGCAGGCCCTCGTACTGCTTGTCGTTCTTCACGCTCGGACCGTGATCTTTGGTCATGCCACGCCTCCTCGGGGTGTCTGGATCTACCCCGTTATTACCCGGCCCCGGAGCTACTTCAACAACCGGGACAGCCGACGGTCCTTGAGGATTCGCCCCTCGGTCTGACAGGTGGGGCAGTAACACATCACGTAGTCCTCGTAGAACACTGCCTCGAGACGATCGCCGCAGCGGGGACAGGGCTCGCCGTTGCGGCGGTGCACGGTCAGCGGCATCGGGAGCTTGTCCGGGATGGGCAGGGTTAGTGTCCGCTCGTAGTGCTCGATCGCGCCACCCAGGCGATCGATCATGGCCTGACGCAGACGCTGAGCCTCATCACCCTCCAGCTCAGCTCCCCGCTTGAACGGTGAGAGCTGCGCGGAGTGCAGGATTTCGTCAACCCACGAGCGGCCGATTCCGGCAATGACGTGCTGGTCTCGCAGCACCGCATACAGAGGCCTTGGCTGATCAAGCAGCTCCTCCAGCTCAGGGGGATCGGGCCAGGCATCGCGACCGAGGTGGGCGATCGTCTCCTCGCTCTCCACCTCGGATGCCGGGAGCAGCTTGGCCCACGCCCGCTGACGCGTGCCGAACTCCCGCAGGCGCAGCTCGCGACCGTCGTCCAGCCTGACGAGGACCCGGGAGGTGCGGTCGCGCAACGAGGCCTGCTTGTCGAACAGCTGAACGCGTCCGGCCGACATGAGGTGGACGAGCAGAACCAGATCGTCCTCGAACTGCATCAGCAACAGCTTGCCGCGCCGCCCGACCGATCGCACTCGCCGCCCAACCAGCGCGGACAGCGGCGGGTCAAAGGTTTTCAGCGCGTTCAGCCCGGGCGCCAGGACGGACTCGACCGGGGCGCTACGCAGCGCTGAATCGAGCAGGCGCGCGGTGATCTCAACCTCGGGCAGCTCAGGCATTCCTTGAGTCGAGCTTATCCCGCCCCCGATACGCTCCACCCGTGGTGCAGACGCTTGCCCCCGACGATGTTGTCCGCACTCCCGCAGAGGCCGCGGCCAACGCGCGCGAACCGCTGCTGGTCATCGAGCCCCTTCGGTCGTTCCTGGGGGACAACGGCCTGGATGCGCCGGCCGATCTCGACGCGACGCCCGTGGGCGAGGGTCACTCCAATGTCACCTTCATGCTCTCCACTGGCGTCGTTATCCGCCGCCCTCCCCGCGGTCCCCTCCCTCCCAGCGCCCACGACGTCCTGCGAGAGGCGCGGCTGCTCTTGGCGCTTGAGCACACGCCTGTGAGGGTTCCCCGTGTCCTGGCCGTCTGCCCGGACCACTCCGTGGTGGGTGCTCCCTTCTACGTCATGGAGCAGGTGCAGGGCGAGGTGATAACCGACGCGATGCCGCCGGGGCTCGACAATCCTGAGGAGCGCGGGCGGATCGCCGATCAGCTGATCGATGCGCTGGTGGAGCTGCACGAGGTGGACTGGGCAGCCGTCGGCCTGGAGGGCTTCGGCAGGCCCACCGGCTACTTGGAGCGTCAGCTGCGCAGGTTCACCGGGCTCTGGGAGCACAACCAGACGCGCGCGCTGCCCGAGGTCGAGCAGCTGGCCGAGTGGCTGCGGGCCAACATGCCAACCTCCCCGCCGGCCACGATCGTGCACGGGGACTACCGCCTGGGAAACACCATGTTCGGGCCCGAGGCGCCCGCTGAGCTCCGGGCCATCTTCGACTGGGAGATGGCCACCATCGGCGACCCCCTGGCCGATTTGGGCTACATGGTCATGCACTGGACCCAGCCGGGTGACCCGGACTCCAAGTTCAACCTACACACGGTGACCCGGCTGGAGGGCTTCCCCTCCCGCGAGGAGCTGGTGGCCCGCTACGAGGAGCGCTCGGGACGCTCCATGACAGCGCTGAACTGGTACGTGACGCTGGCCCTGTGGAAGGCGGTCGTATTCATGGAGGGCAACTACAAACGCGCACTGGCCGGCTCCACCGACGACCCTTACCTCAAGTCCTTCGGCGAGGGGGTTCTGGAGATCGCCCAGCGCGCCCTGCAGGTCTCCCAGCACGGGCTCTGACCAGCGCCGCCGTCAGGGCACGTCTTCGAATGCGTCCTGACGGACGCGCTGCCCGGCCTTCACCGTGAAGTCGGCCGTCACCGTGCGGCCCCCTCCCGCCATCTCGCCGCTGAGCTGGTACTGGCCCGGCGCGAGCCGGATGTGGGCCAGGTGCCCGGCCTTGACCGTCTGCGTGGCGGTGAACGTCCCGCTCTGGTTGGTGATCGTCAGCTTGCCGGCATACGGGCCCCGAGGCTCGGGATGACAGGGAGGCGGTGGAACGGCACCGCCCTGGACGTAGAGCCCGCTGATCAGCTCGGCGGTTCCGGGCGTGTATTTGGGTTCGTGGCGGGGCACCGGTATCGAGGGGTGCGGGCAGCCCGTGGCCGTCGCCAGCCGCCGGGCCGCCGCCGAGCCACTCGTGGCGGCAAGAATCATCAGAGCTGCCATCAGCCATCGCCCCGCGGTACTGGCCATCGCCGAATCTTCTCACCTTTTGGCATCCTCGGACATCCTGTGGCCGCGGCAGATCAGCACTACCGGGGGCTGCTCGTGGACTGGGGCGGGGTCCTGACGAGCAACCTATTCGCATCCTTCAGCGCGTTCTGCCAGGCCGAGGGCCTTGAGCCCGACACGATCCGGCGGCGCTTCCGAGAGGATCGGGCCTGCCGTGAGCTCCTGATCGAGCTGGAGACGGGGCGGCTGACCGAGGAGGAGTTCGAGCCGCAGTTCGCCACCAAGCTGGGGGTCGATCGGTTGGGTTTGATCGACCGGCTCTTCGCCGGCTCCGGGCCTGATGAGGACATGCTCTCGGCGGTGCGTCGGGCGCGGGCCAGCGGCATCCGCACCGGGCTGATCTCGAACTCCTGGGGCACCCGCCGCTACGATCGAAACCTGATGGGCGAGCTATTTGATGGCGTCGTGATCTCCGGCGAGGTGGGCATCCGTAAGCCGGCACCTGAGATCTATGCCATGGGCGCGGAGCGAATCGGCCTCCCCCCGTCCGCCTGCGTGTTCGTGGACGACCTCCCCTTCAACCTCGAGCCCGCCCGCGAACTCGGGATGGCCACCGTCCATCACACCGAGGCGGCCGAGACGATCGCCGAGCTCGAGCGGCTGTTCGGAGTGGAGCTGAGCTAGCGATCGAAGCTAGTCCCGCTTGCCTCGGCCGTAGAGCAGCTTCAGCAGCCTGGCCAGAAAGCCGGTGCGCATCCGGCTGTAGGGGAACATGTGCAGATCACGCTTGGGAGCTAGCCGGGTCACCAGCAGCGACTGAGTCTTGGTGTACTTGCGGATCCCCCCGGCCCCATGGCGGGTACCGAGCCCGGAGCTCTTCCAGCCCCCCATAGGCAGGTTCAGCGCCGAATAGTTGACCTGGGCATCGTTCACGCATACTGCTCCCGCCTCGATCCGGCGGGCCAGCTCCTCACCGCGCGCCACGTCCCGGGTCCACACGCTGGCCTGAAGGCCGTACGCGGTGTCGTTGGCCAGGCGCAGCGCCTCCTCGGTGTCGCTGACCTTCATGATCGGCAGCGTGGGCCCGAACGTCTCCTCGGTCATGATCCGCATCGAGTGATCCACATCCACGAGGACGGTGGGCTCGTAGAAGCGACCCTGGCCGGGCCGGCGCTGGCCCCCAACCAG
The DNA here is from genome assembly GCA_963838865.1 of uncultured Solirubrobacterales bacterium. Lineage (GTDB taxonomy): Bacteria > Actinomycetota > Thermoleophilia > Solirubrobacterales > Solirubrobacteraceae > Palsa-465. The sequence continues at coordinate 1,114,089 of CAWISN010000001.1, forward strand.
CACCCGCGCGCCCTTCTCCACGGCGTCATGGACGTGGCCTTCCACGATCTCGATCTGAGGCGGGAACGTCACGGCCCCGACGTCCACCGAGGCGACCCCGGCGGGAGGGCCCTGGCGCAGGCGCCGGACGTTGTCGGTCACCTTCTCGACAAACCGGTCGTACACGGCCTCCTCGACGTACACCCGCTCGACCGAGATGCACACCTGTCCGCCGTTGTTCATCGAGTAGAAGGCCGCCGCGTTGGCAGCGCGATCCAGATCGGCATCGGCGCACACGATCATCGGGTCCTTTCCGCCAAGCTCCAGGTAGCAGGGTATGAGCCGCTCGGCCGCCGCACTCATGACAGCCTTGCCGGTGCGGGTGGAGCCGGTGAACATCACGCAGTCCACCTCCGCAATCAGCGCCGCCCCGGTGGAGCCATCACCGGTGGCCACCTGGAAGACGCCCTCCGGTAGGCCACATTCCAGCATCATCTCGGCCATCAGAAGCGAGCTGAGCGGCGTCACCTCGCTCGGCTTGAGCACCACGCTGTTGCCGGCGGCCAGCGCGGGGATACAGTCACCGAACGAGTTGGCGATCGGGTAGTTCCAGGGCCCGATCACGCCCACTACCCCGACGGGCGCGTAGCGGACGATGAGGCGCTTGCCCGCCACGATCGGGTGCTTCCAGGACGGCACGTGCTCGTCGGCCAGATAGGCCAGTGCCTCCTTGGCCCAGAATCCCAGCGCTGCGACGGTGTAGCCGTAGTCGGCAGCCAGCGCGTCCTCATAGGTCTTCCCCGCTTCAGAGACCACCACGTCGATGACGCGCTCCGCGTTGTCCACCATCCACTTCTGGGCCCGCTGAAGGATCTGTCCTCGTCCCTCGAGTCCCAGTCTCTCCCAGCTCGGCTGGGGCCGGCGCGCCCGCTCCACCAGCTCGCGGACCTCGGCCTGGGCCATCAGCGGCACGGTCGTGATGACCTCCCCGGTGGCGGGGTTCTCAACGGGAATCGTGCGCCCCGCGCTTGCGCCGTTACTCGCGGGCGAGGTTTCCTGAGTGGCGCTGGCCATGGTCCCTCCTCAATGTGATCGGTGTCTAGAAGCCTAATCGAGCGCCAGCAGCAGCTTGCCCGTGACCGTCCGCTCCTCCAGGCGCCGGAAGGCCTGGTTGACATCGGCGAGGGGGAGGATGTCGCCGATGAGAACCCGCAGCTCCCCCGCCGCCAGCGCCTCCAGGGCCGCCTGAAGGCCGCGCCGGCGGTCCTCGGGTGCCACCCGCATCCCGGCGTACCCGAGCAGCGATAATCCCTTTCGGTACAGCGATCTGAAGGTTGAAGCTCGACCTCTGCTCCCGGCCGATGTCCCGAACGAGACCAGACGGGCGTGCGGCGCCGCCGCATCGACCACCGGCTCGAGAAACTCGCCGCCCAGCGGATCGAACACGACCGTGGGCTCGAACTCCGCCAGCGCGTCCGCAAGCTGCTCGGCGCCGGCCACGAGCGCCCGGTCGGCGCCCTGGCCCTCAATCACCCTGGTCTTCTCGGGTGAGCCGGTCTGTCCCCACACGACGGCCCCGCTGGCCTTCGCCAAAGGGATGATCATCGAGCCCACGCCGCCCGCCGCCCCCAGCACCAGGACGCGGTCATCGGAGGTCACCCGGGCCAGCTCGCGGACCACGTTGTAAGCGGTGAGGCCGGCCACGCCCATGGCGGCAGCGTCTTGGGTTGACACCCCAGGGGGCAGGTCGAGCGTCAGCTCGGCCGGGACCACGGCCGCCTGTGCCCAGACCCCATCCCGGCTGGCGCCCAATCCGCCCCCAGCCACGAGCATCCGGCGACCGTCCACCTGGCCCGCGGCTTCGCCCCCCAGCGTCCGGGGCAACTCGCTGTCCGGCGCGACCCGACCCTCGGCCATGTAGCGGTCGACCGGGTTCACCCCGGCGAACTCGAGCTCGACCCGCACCTCATCGGCTCGCGGGTCGGGCAGTTCCACCGCCTCGACCCGGAGCGGCGCGCCGTGCTCGTGCAGGCGCGCCGCAGGGACCGTCACGAACTAAACCCGCTGGATCAGCGTCCCGGTGCCGAGACCACCGCCGCAGCACATCGTGACGAAGCCGACCTCCTTGTCGGAGCGCTCGAGCTCGTGGAGCAGGGTGGTGATAGCCGCGCTCCGGTCGAGCCGAGCGGATGGCCCAAGGCCATGGCCCCGCCATTGACGTTGACCCGGTCCATGTCGGGCTTGTGCACACGGCGCCAGGCGGCCACGACAGGTGCGAACGCCTCGTTGATCTCGATCAGGTCGATGTCATCGATCGTCATCGAGTTGCGCTCGAGGATCTTCTGGGTGGCCGGGATCGGGCCCTCCAGCATCTTGACCGGGTCACAGCCCACGGTGGTCTGATCGACGATCTTGGCCCGGGGTGTCAGCCCAAGCTCGGAGGCCTTCTCGGCGCTCATGAGCAGGACCGCGGCGGCGCCGTCGGAGATCTGGGAGGAGTTCCCGGCCGTGATCACGCCGTCCTCCTTGAACACCGTCTTGAGCTGGCTGAGTGCTTCCAGGCTGGTGTCCGGGCGGATGCCCTGGTCCTGTGACGTAGGTGTCGCCGTTGACCCGCATGGGGATCATCTCGCGCTCGAAGCGCCCCTCCTCGGTGGCCCGGTGGGCCAGCTGGTGGGAGCGCAGGGCCAACTCGTCGAGCTCGGGCCGCGGGATCTCGTACTCCTCGGCGATCATCTCAGCGCCCAGGCCCTGTCCGACCACGTTGTGCTGGGCCAGCAGCTCTGGGGTGAAGGCCGGCCCGAACTCCTGCTGGGTCTTCATCGGTGGCGGCAAAGGGCAGCTTGCCCATGTGCTCCACGCCGCCACCGATGACCACGTCGTGGATGCCGGAGGCGACCTGGCTGGCCGCCAGGTTCACCGCCTGCTGGGCCGAGCCGCACTGCAGGTCGATCGTCGTGGCCGAGGTCTCGATCGGGAAGCCGGCCTGGAGCCAGGCGTTGCGGCCCACGTGCAGGCCCTGGGGCCCGAACTGGGCCACGCATCCCGGAGATCACGTTCTCCACCTGCCCGGGCTCGATCCCGGCCCGCTCGATCACCGCGCGATAGGCCGCGCCGAGCAGCTCGTTGGGATGAGTGTCCTTGTAGTAGCCCTTCTCCGGGTGCCCGCGCCCGATCGGGTGTGCGCGCGGCCTCGACGATCACTACCTCACGGCCAGTTGCCGGCATCAGCTCTCCTTGTCAGGGACCCGGCCAGCGAGGGGCCGCCGGTCCACGTCTATAAATCAGCTAACCGTTACTGTACCCCGGCGCGCGGGAACGGCAGGGCGCCGGACCCGCCCGGTCCCAACCCCGACATAGGAGCTGACGTGGAGGAACGACTCGGAATCGCAGGCTCAGGAACGATCGGCTGCGGGCTGGCCGCCTCGGCCGCTCGCCACGGCGAGGTGCTCCTGTGGGCGCGCTCGGAGGATTCCGCCAAGCGAGCGCATGCCTCGATCTCTCGTAACTGCGCCAAGCTTCTGAACGGCGAGGTCGACCCGGACCGGGTTCGAATCGTCACCGACCTAGATGACCTGGCGCAGGCCACGTTCCTCGTCGAGGCCGTGGTCGAGCACCATGGGTTGAAGGCGGACGTCCTGGCCGACCTGGGCGAGCTGTCCCGGCGGGCGGGCGAGAACGCAATCGTGGCCACCACCACGTCGTCGCTCTCCGTGGCCGAGCTGGCTCAGGCCAGCGGCCATCCCGAGCGGTTCGTGGGCTTTCACCCGTTCAACCCGGTCCCGCGCATGAAGCTGATCGAGCTGGCGTTCCCACCGGAGGCCTCGGCAGAGACCCGGGAGCGGGCCCGCGAGCTGGCCAAGGCGCTTGACAAGACGCCGGTGGAGGTACCTGACAGCCCCGGCTTCGTGGTCAACAAGCTCCTCTTCCCCTACCTGTTCGACGCCGTCGAGCTGATGAGCAGGTCGGGCATCCCGGCCGAGGACGTCGATCGGTGCATGACCCTGGGCGCCGGCATGCCCATGGGTCCCCTGGCCCTTCTGGACTACGTCGGGCTCGATGTGGCGCAGGCGATTGGCGAGTCGATCGGCTCAGAGGTTCCGGCGCCGCTTTTGGAGCTCGTCGACAAGGGAGCGCTGGGGCGCAAGTCCGGCCGCGGGTTTTATACCTACGACTGATAGGGCGTCTAGAGGCCCCTCGCGGGCGGACGCGCGCGCGGCGCGACGTACTGAAGAATCCCAAAGGAAGTTTTTAGGACCCGTTCATCTGGGAGGCGCAGACTCCCCCGTGCGACGTACCTCATAGCAGCACCTCCTCCCCAGAAGTAGAGAGCCGGCCCACTTGGGCCGGCTCTTTTTTGTGGCGGGGACGGGCGCACGCGCGGACCGGGGACGGGCGCACGCGCGGGCCGGGGACGGGCGCACGCGCGGGCCGATACTTTCAGCCGACCTCCGCGCGGCGGCTCACTCGTCGGCTGAAAAGTCCCGAAATCCGATACCAACGAGCCGACGAGAGGGTCAGGCGCTACGACGTCGGCCAGAAAAGGCCGCCCGGGGGTGAGCGCACATCAGCTGGCTAGGACCGAGTGAGGTGCGGACGTTCGTTCGACCCCGCTGCCGGACGTTCGTCTGAACCCGCGGCCGTCGGCAACGCCCTCGCGCCCCGCCGGCCGATACCCGCTCTGGGCCGCACTCCGGAAAACCGTGTGTTGCGGCCCAGAATCTTTATGAGGCGCTATTTGATCAGCATTTGCGCGCTCGCCAGCGCGCTGGGGACAGCATCCGGCGCTCTGGCCGCGGCCCACAATGTGGCAAGCCACAACCGCTTCGACCACGTGGTGGCCCACGGCTTGGTGACGGGCACCGTCGCCGCGGTGGACGGGTCCGAGCTGATCATCCGCACCTCGGGTCCGCGCACCGGCGTGATCAACCAGCTGATCTTCGCCGCCAACCGCGTCACCAAGGAGAACACCCCTACGTCTACGGTGGCGGCCACGCCCACGCCGGACGGGCCAGCACCGGTATACCCGGCCCCGGCTACAACGGGCATCGCAAGGGGTTTGACTGCTCGGGGTCGGTGGCCGCGGTACTGGCGGGCGGGAAGCTCTGGCCGGTCGGGGCCGGCGTGCCCGGCGACGCGGGAATGATCAGCGAGCTGAAGTCCTGGGGCCTGATCGTCCATGGCGTCGGGACGGGCCCGCAGGCGGTCAATCTCTGTATGACGACCCGGGCTACCACATCTTCATGAGCATCGATGGGCGGTTCTTCGGCACGTCAGACGGAGCGGGCGGCGGGGACGCCCGGGGTGGAGCAGGATGGCTGAACGACGGCTCCTGGGACGCCTACAGCTCGACCTATCGCCGCTACCACTTCACCGCCTCCGCCCTGAAAGGCAGCCACGGATCCGGCCAGCAGGTCGCCTTCCAGCTCCAGACCCCGTCCGGCACCCCCACCCCCAGCGTGGGCCAGAGGGTCCGGGTCAACTATCAGGAGCAGGCCGCCGGCGTGCTCCTGGCCACGGCCGTCAAGTAAGCGAGAAGCCGGCCCGGAGGGGGCCGGCTTCATCTCTCCTCTCAACCGCCGGGAAGCCTTTGGAGTGCCAGCACTGACGAGAGGCGGGCGCTCCGTCGGCGTATCCGACCGCAAGAATGTAACAAATGCTGCGAGCGGGCGAGCCGCCTGCGCAGGCGAGGCTGCTGGGACGAGCGGGCGAGCCGCCTGGGCTGACAACCCTCAGCTCGCTGACCTCGCCGGCCGGGGTCGGGCCCCGACGCTGGCGGATGCGCACGGCCTCAACCCGGTTCTGGCGCACCGACTCGACCCGGATGGAATAGCCGTTGGCCGAGATCGTGTCCCCCCGCTTGGGCAACCGCCCCAGCTCGGCGAACACGAACCCGCCCACGGAGTTGTACGCGTCCGTATCCACGGGAAGCTCGAGTCCGTAGTCCTCCAGATCGGACACGGCCACATGACCGCGCACGAACCAGTCCCCGTTGGCCAGCCGGCGAATGGCCCCCCCGGCGGGATCGGTCTCGTCGGCGATCTCCCCCACCACCTCCTCGATGATGTCCTCGATGGTCACGATGCCGGCCGTGCGCCCGTACTCGTCGATCACGATGGCCAACTCGGTGCGCTCGCGCTGAAGATCGGCCAGCAGGTCATCCAGCGGCTTTGTCTCGGGGACGAGCGGCGCGGGCCGCACGAGATTCTCGAACTTCGCCTCGCCACCCTCGGACATCATCTTCTTGACCAGCTGGTTGACGTGGACGATGCCCTTGACCCGATCCTGGTTCTCCTCCTCGGTCACCACCAGCCGCGAATGTCCGGTGGACACGCAGCGGCGCAGCGCCGCCTCGACGGTTTCGGCCAGATCAACCGTCACCACCGCCGGTATGGGCGTCATGACGTTGCGCGCCTCCTGCTCGTGGAGATGGAAGACGCCGGTGAGCATGCTGGCCTCCCCAACGTCGAGCTGGCCCCCGGAGGATGACTGGGCTATGAGGCGCTTGATCTCCTCTGGCGTCCCGCCTTCGATATCGGCGTTGGGGTCGGTCCCCAGCGCCCGGAGCATCGAGAACGACGCCGCGTTGAGAAGGAAGATGAACGGGGTGAAGAGCCGGCGAAAGAACTCAAGCGGACGCGCGATGCGCCGGGCCAGCCCCTCGGCATGCTGGATGGTGTAGAGCTTGGGCACGATCTCGCCCACCACGCTCTGGGCGCTGGTGATCAGTACGTAGGCGATAACGACCGATACAGCCACGGCCAGACCCTGCGCCCACCGAGCGTCCGAACGCGTGCTCGAAGAGGTGGGCGAGTGCCGGCTGGCCCAGTGCGCCGATGCCGATCGAGGCCATGGTGATCCCGACCTGGCAGGCCGACAGGTAGTCGCCGATGCGATCCAGCTGGCGCAGAACCAGACGGGCCCCCCAGGCGCCCTCCTCGGCCAGGGCCTCCAGCCGGGCCCGCCGCGAGCGCACGAGTGCATATTCGGCCACGACAAAGAATGCGTTGACCAGGACGAGCAGCAGCGTGAGAACGACGAACAGGACGTTCATCGCTCAGCGGCCACAGGCCGCAGTGGCAGCCACACGCATCCCGGCTCCGGCCCCCGGGGCACCTTCGGCGCCAGGCCCTCTCCTTGCGCGCCGCCGCTACTTCGGGATGGGTCGTCGTCGTTCATTCAGCGACGGGGCGAACGGTAGCAGTCACCCCAGCGGCCCCAGCGGCGAGCTCAGCTCAGCCCATCGATCCGCGGGCCATGGTGAAGTCGGCCTCGGTGAGCCCTCCGGCGGAGTGGTTGGTCAGCGAGAGCTTCACCTTGTTCCACCCGTGAATGAGGATGTCCGGGTGATGGTTGGCCTCCTCGGCGGCATCCGCCACTCGGCCTACGAACTCCATCGCCTGGGCGAAGTTCTCAAACTGCCAATCCTGGACGATCTCGTCCCCCTCGCGGCGCCAGTCGCTGTTCTCTAGCCTCGAAGCTATGTCGTCTTCTCCGAGCAGCTCTGCCATGCCCTCTCCTTGTGGACGATGTCTGACCGATACAGGGAGCTTTCCATACCGCTGCGGGTCGGAAACCCCGGACTCGGTCATCATGGCGGTTCGATGAGAATCGTCAGCCTGGTGCCGTCGGCCACCGAGATGCTGTTCGCCCTGGGGCTGGGCGGCGACATCGTCGCCGTGACGCACGAATGCGACTTTCCGCCAGCCGCCCTCGAGCTTCCCCGGATCACCCGCAACGCCCTGCCCAGCGGGCTAAGTGCCCGGGAGATAGACACCGCCGTCAAGGAGCGCACGCTGCGGGGCCAGTCCATCTACGAGCTCGACACCGAGCTGCTCGCGTCCCTGCGCCCGGAACTGATCGTCACCCAGGCGCTTTGCAGCGTGTGCGCCGTCTCCTACGAGGACGTGCGCAGCGTGGCCGAGGAACTGGAGACACAACCGCGAGTCATCTCACTGGACCCGACCACGGTGGGCGAGGTGCTGGGAGATGTGGGCAGGCTGGCCACGCTGACCGGCAGGGAGGAGGCCGGGACGAAGCTGGTCCGGGGCGCCGCCAACCGCATCGACCGGGTCCGGATACAGACGCGCCGAGCCAGGCGGCCGAGCGTGGCGGCACTGGAGTGGCTTGACCCACCCTTTGCCGCCGGACATTGGACGCCACAGCTGATCGAGTACGCCGGCGGTGAGGATGTCCTCGGGGCGCCGGGCGAACACTCGGAGGAGCGCACATGGGCGGGGGTGCGGGCCGTGCAGCCTGACGTGGTGATCGTGATGCCCTGTGGGTACGACGCCGCGCTGGCCTACCGCGAGGCCGAGATGCACGAGCAGGAGCTGCGCAGCCTCGGTGCCGGCGAGGTGGTGGCAGTCGACGCGGCTGCCTACTTCTCGCGCCCCGGGCCGCGCATCGTTGACGGGCTTGAGCTCCTGGCGCACATCCTGCATCCGGAGCTGTTCGGAGAGGCGCCCGCGGAAGTGCTCGCGATAGAGCTGTAAGCGTTGCCGGCCCCGGCGTCCGTTCTCTTCGTCCACTCCTCGAGTGGCCACTATGGCTCTGATCGCCAGCTGCTGCTGATCGCCACGGGACTTGATCCGGGTCGCTACCGGCCACTGGTGATCCTGCCCGACCGTGGCCCGCTCATGGACGATCTGAGCGCGGCCGGCATGGAGACCGAGGTGCGACCAATCGCCGTGCTGCGCCGGGCCCTCTTGACTCCGCGCGGAGCCGCGGAGCTCATCGCCCGGGGCGTCGCCAACGCTCTCGCGTTGGCCCGGCTGATCCGAGGCGCGAGGGATCTCGCTGGTGCACAGCAACACCTCGGTCATCCTGAGCGGTGCCACGGCGGCGCGCGCGGCCGGCGTGGCGCACGTTTTCTCGGTGCGGGAGATATACGCGGACTTCGCTCGGTTCTGGCCCTACTACCGCCGGTTTCTGCTCACGGCAGACGCGCTGTGCTGCGTATCGGAGGCCACCCGGGCGCAGTTCGGGGGCCATCCCGGGCGCGACGTCCTGCACGACGGGATCGGCCGCGTGGCTCGAGCCGAGCGGGCGACGGCCCGGCGCACAGCTCGGTCTCCCGGACGAGACATTCGTCTGCGCGGTGCTGGGGCGGATCTCCTCCTGGAAGGGTCAGGACGTCTTGGCTCGGGCCCTGGCCGAGCCGGCCCTGGCTCAGGCGGGGGCATTGGGCTGGTGGCGGGTGACCCGTGGCCCGGACAGGAGCACCACCAAGCCGCACCTGGCGCGACTTGGCCCGCAACCTTGAGCTCGGCGATCGCCTGCGTTTGCTGGGTTTCCGCTCCGATACCGGCCACGCTCTACGGGGCCGCCGACGTGGTGGTGATCCCGTCGACCAATCCCGATCCGCTGCCTAACGTGGCCCTGGAGGCGGCGGCCTGCGGCTGCTGCGTGGTGGCGGCCGACCACGGTGGGCTGCCCGAGATCATCCGGGACGGCCAGACCGGGTCGGCTGTTCCCGCCGGGTCAACCCGAGGCGTTGGCGGCGGTGCTGGATGAGCTGCGCCGGGACGAGGCTCAGCGCTCACGGCTCGGGGCGGCGGCTCCGGCGGATATCGCTGAGCGCTTCTCAACCGGGCTCCTCCTGGAGGGACTTCAGGCCCTCTATGACCAAGTGCTGGCCGGATCTGCCGTGCGGCCCTAAAGCGTGAGGCCGTGCGGGGCCAGCCCGCGGGAGCCAGCCACGGCGATCGCTCCCACGACCCCGATTATTCCCACTAGCGACACAGCCGGCCAGAGCCAGCTTGGGCATGCGCCGGCGCTCTCCCACCTCCACGACCAGCCAGCCGCAGATGAGGCCACCCACCAGTCCGCCCAGGTGACCTCCGAGCGAGATTCCGGCCACGCTCACTGACAGGAGCAGGTTCAGCAGCAAAACGAAGCCGAGCCCGCTCTGCCAGATGGAGATCCCGCGGGCGCGGGCCACCACGATCAGCGCGCCGAAGATCCCGAAGATCGCCCCCGAAGCGCCGATGGTGGGGCTCTCAGGCGTGAACAGCAGCGTCCCGAATGACCCCGCCAGCAGCGAGGCTCCGTAGATGAAGGCCAAAGTTCAGCCGGCCGACTCCCGGCTCAAGCGCCATCCCTACGAAATACAGCGAGAACATGTTCACCAGGATGTGGAAGATCCCGTCGTGCAGGAAGCCTGAGGTGATCAGCCGCCAGTACTGATGGTGGTGCACTGATGGCCGTCCCGTACAGGTCGCCGTGGCTGAAGACCCAGCCACCCGTGCCGCTCACCCCGCCCAGCGGTGCGCCGCTGGCCGTCTCCGCCAGGAACACGATCACGTTCAGGGCGATCAGCGCCTGGGTGACCGTGACGCGGCCTGACGGCGTCCGGATGGTCCTCACCTTGGTGCGCTGGCGGGCGCATTCCGGGCAGCGCATGCCGACCGATGTGGGGGTCATGCAGTCGGGACAGATCGGGCGACCGCAGGAGGAGCACGACACGCCCGTCTCGCGGGAGGGATGGCGATAGCAGACGGGCATGGGCTCTAGCGTCGTGCACGCTAGCAGTGGCCCTGCTGCTGAACGCCCCGGCGCGGGGACGCGCGGGGTCAGCCCGGCAGGATCCGCCGAGCCTCCTCGGCGATGTCTCTGGCCGTGCGCCCAGCCAGGTCGAGCAGGCCGGTCGACTGCTGACGGCGCTTGCTATGGCGGGAGCGAACGCGCAGGAGGACGAGCGCCGTGCCTGCGCCGGCGCCCACCACCGCGGCAGCGGCGGGACGCGCCCAGTTGCGCGGGTCACGCATGGCGGCCAGCTCCCAGGACTCGAGCTCCTCCTGGGCCAGCGCGGCCAGGTTGACCAGGGTGCCCTCCAGCCGGGCGGCCAGATCGGCGGGTGGATCCACCGGGCTCAGCGCTTCCCGGAGCAGGGATTCGAAGTCGGCGGCGCTGGCGTTCATTGCTCCTCGCCGATCTTGACCTGGTCGTCGGACACGATCGTTTCAAGCTGACGGATCGCCCGGTGCAGCAGCACCTTGGTGGCTCCATCTGACCGTCCCAGCGCCCGCGCGATCTCCCGGTTGTCCATGCCAAGGGCGAAGCGCATGATCAGCGCCTCCCGGCGGTCGTCGGGGAGTTTCTGGACTCCGGCCAGGATGGCCGCCAGCTCCTCCCGGCCCTCCACCAGTGACTCGGTGGTGTGGGGCGCCGAGACCATGTCGGCGTCCTCGATGGCCGCTTCTCGCTTGCGCGAGCGGTCGCGGTAGAAGTTGGCCGCCAGGTTGTGCGCGATCCGGATGAGCCACGGGCGCAGCGGGCGGCCGCCGGACTCGCGCAGCGCTCGCTCGAAATGGCGGTAGGCCTGGAGGAAGGTCTGCTCGGTGAGGTCCTCGGCGTCATGGTGATTGCCGACGCGGTAGTAGCTGTAGGAGTAGACGTCGCGCAGGTGCGCCCGATACACGTCGCTGAACTTGGCGTCGAGTTCCGCCTTGGTCGTCGGGAGTTGCTCTGGCACAGCATGAGCCTAACCCGATTACGCCGCCCGAACGGATCCTTTCTGGCTCAGCCAGCTGGGATCGGTGACCATCGGCGCTCCAGCTGTCGGCGGGCAGCCGGCCCTCCACGAATGCGGCCAGGCCCTCGATGGCCGGCGCGCGCGAGATCCTCGCTGCGGGCCACCGCGGCCAGCAGCGGAATGCAGTCCACCGCCTCAGCCGTCTGCCCGAGCGCGGCCATCACGTCCTTGGCGGGCACGCCCTGAGCCAGAAGCTCACCGGCCCTGCGGTTGCGAGAGCCCAGGGCACCCACCGTGGCCACCAGATCGCCCACTCCGGCCAGCCCGGCGAACGTCTCGGGCCGGCCCCCCCGGCGCCGGGCCAGCGCGTCGACCTCGGCAAACACCTTGCCCGCGGCGGCTCCGGCCACGTTGGGCCCAGCGCAAGATGCCGCAGCGGCCGCGGCCAAGGCGGCCACATTCTTGGCGCACCCGGCCAGCTCCACGCCGGTGACATCCGAGCTCACCTGAACGTCCAGCCGCGCGCGGCGCAGGACATCGGCCAGCTGGCGGGCAAACCCCGATCGGTGCGAGGCCACCACGACCGAGGCGCCGTGCGAGATGGCCTCCGCGGCATGGGCGGGGCCGCCCAGCGCGGCGACCGAACGGGCGGCACAGCGCTCTGACGCAAAGGCGGAAGGCAGCGTGCCCAACGGTGGCACCAGGCCCTTGGAGAGAACGAGCAGGCCGGCGGCGCGGGGGATGCTCTCGCCGTGCCCCGCCAGCACAGCTGGGAGCGCTCGCGCGGGCACGGCCAGGCACACCAGGTCGGCGCCCTCGAGCTCGAGATCCGCCGCTCGGCTGACGCGGATCGGATCGGGAAGCAGAACCCCGGGGAGATATTCCTCGTTGGTCCGGCTCGACTCGATGGCCTCGACCTGCTCACGCGTACGCGCGCCCAGGTCGACCTCGACGCCGGCCCGGGCCAGCGCGACAGCCAGACTCGTGCCCCACGTGCCGGCACCGATGATGGCGGCACGGCGGATGGGCGGCAGCCCTCCGAGCCACTCCCACTGGAGCATCACGCAGGGCCAGATCCGCTCGGTCACGGCGGCAGCCAGCTCGGGGGAGGGCTCGTGCACGACTGGGAAGCGGAGCGGGCGCCCGGCTCGAAGGGTCACCTTGCGCGACCGGATCCTCCACCCCCGGCGTACATCCTCGGTGCCGATCACGGCCACGGGCACGACCGGCGCTCCAGTCTCCAGCGCCAGGCGCCCCACGCCGCGGTGCGGCGTTCCCAGCGCCCCGGGCCGGATGCGGGTGCCCTCGGGAAAAATGAGGAGGATGTCGCCGCGGCTCAGGATGGCGCGGGCGGTCTCGATGTTCTCCGAGTCGCTGGCCCCGCGGTTTACGGGGAAAGCCCCGAGGGCACTGAGGATCCACCCCTGCCAGCGCTGCCGAAAGAGCTCCTTCTTGGCCATGTAGTACATGGGCCGGCGGGCCATGGTGCCGATCACGAACGGGTCCAGGAAGCTGCGGTGATTGGCGGCCACGATCACCGGGCCCTCCTTGGGTATGTACTCGCAGCCCGATCCGGCGCATGCGGAAGTACACGTGGAAGAACGGCTGGAAGAGCGCACGGACGATCAGGTAAACGAGCAGGTTCACCCCGTTCGCCCGCGCCCGTCGGTGGTATGCCTCGTGATCCATGTCTCTAAGTCGTACCCGATCCGGCGGTGGCCGTTACAGTTTGTTGCCCTTGAACGTGGGCGTCCGCACTCGCACCCTGAGAGGAGCCGTCTGCGGCGTGGTGGCCGCCGCTGCCTGGACACTGGAGCAGCCGCTGGACAAGCTGCTGCTGGACAGCGAGTACGACGACATAGAGCTGCTCGGCAAGGCATTCACGAAGGGCAGCGGGTGGTACCCGATCGGGTTGGCTCTGCATCTGGCCAACGGGGCCGCCTTCGGTGCGATCTACGCCAACGTGGCGTCGTATCTGCCTCTTGCGCCATTTCTGCGCGGCCCGGCCGCCGCTCTCACCGAACACGTGGCCCTCTGGCCGCTGGGCTCCGTGTCCGACCGCCTGCATCCCGCGCGCAAGGAGCTACCCCCGCTTCAGGGAAACGGGCGAGCCTTCGTGCAGGCCACCGTGCGTCACCTCCTCTTTGGGATCACGCTGGGCGAGCTGGAGCGGCGTTTCAACGCCCGCCCAGACCAGGCGCCACCGCCCTCGGTCATCAACGTCTCTCACAACGGGCACGGCTCGATCGAGCGGGCGATCTCCGAAGAGCGGACCTCCTAGCCCTCGCGCACTGCCGAGAGCAGCTGTCCCCCGCCATCGTCGGCGACTGCGACTTCGCGGAACCCGGCGCTCTCCGCTAGATCGGCCAGCTCGCCCTTGTCGTAGAAGTGAGTGCGGCTGGCCAGCGGCTCGGGGGCAGCCGGAGTCCCTCGCAGGCGTGATGATGTGATGTACACGGCCAGCCGCCCGCCCGCGACCAACACCCGGTGAGCCTCCCGGAGCGCGCCGAGCGGATCCGGCAGGAAGAAGAACACGATCGACATCGCCACCGCGGTGAACGACTGATCGGAAAGCGCGTCACGGATCGCCCGGCGGGCGAAAACGTGCACGCTCTCGTCGCCCCAGACCTCGCGTGCTCACCGGCCGGACGGGCGCCGCGCCACGCGATCGGTCAAACCAATCATCGAACGCGTCCTCGGGCAAAGCGCTTTGCGCCCAGGCGCGCAGGTCGTCCTCGCCCAGGCGAAACTGCTGCGCCAGCGCCAGGACTCGTGGGGAAACTGGCGACGCCATGAACAGACCAAATGATGCGACACTCAGCCCGCGCCCGCCTAGCTCAACTGGTAGAGCACTTCACTTGTAATGAAGAGGTTTGGGGTTCGAGTCCCCAGGCGGGCTTGGGAACTGGCGTTCGGAATCACTTAGGGGCCGTAGATGTGAATGGCGATTCAGTCACGGGGGGTGTGACGAGATCGCCATTCGCTGTCGGATCTACCCCGGAAGCGTCAGGCCCGAGCCTGGCCGTAGCTGCGCTACGACACGTGGTGGCGGCGCTGGCTGCTCCCGCTATTAGACCTTGCCACCGCCAGCTTGCGCCTGCAGCACCTTGTTTCAGTTGGATTGAAATATGTACAGGGCAATCGGCGAGATGAAGATCCACAGCAGCAGGCCAAGGCCAGATTCCAAGCCCGATCGCCCGGTGAGTCGCTCCCCGGCGTTGAGGCGCTGCCAGGAGTGATAGACAGACACGAACGCCGGAACAATGACAAGCGCGCCCAGCGTGATCGCGAGGACTGATGTACCAGGCGGGCTCTCTCTCGAGCACTTGACACTGCGCTCCTGCGACGGAAGACTTGCCCGCGAACTGTTGGGGGTTGACAGTAAGGAGGAGGAGATGATTCGGCGATGGGTGCTGGTCGGTCTTGCGGCGGGGGCGTTCGCGCTTCCGGTCGCGGTGGCGAGTGCGTCCTCAGGTCACAGCTGCCCCCCACACGGGGCGGCGACCAATATTTACGCGAACAACGTCACCTGCTCGACGGCTTACCACGTCATCGATACCTCGGACGCGGGCCATCCCCCGCCGGGCTGGCACTGTGGCCTCATCGAGACTGGGAGGCAGTGTCACAAGGCCCTGAACAAGCTCGTCAGGTGGTACCAGGCGTAGCCGCTGAATAGCCGCGAATCGCTGGCCCGGCCATAGCGACCCTACTCCTCGCCCGTCTCTCTGCGTGTAGCAACAACACCTGCCGGTCTACTGCGTCGGGACTCGGCATCGCAATTGCCTGTTTATCGCCGTCGTGGTGCTCGGCTCGACGGTACGGTGGTGGGTGAGGCGGCGACGGCCGCGCTGAGCTGATCGGTTCGGGCCTGGAGTACGAGGAGTGCGAAGCCGAGCGTGTCGGTGCCGCCCGGTAGCGCGCGGCGCTGGCGGATACGGCGGGCGTAGGCGAGCGTGTCTGGTCCCCCATGCCGCTCGGCGTTCTCAGCAAGCGTCTCCTCGTAACTCGCCCAGTCGTCCTCACTCGCCAACCACTCGCCCGTGATGCCAAAACCGGAGGCGCTCACCGCAGCACGCAAGCCGTCGAGGTCGGACAGCTCATCAGCGGTCCCACCGCCCAGGGCGGCAAGGAACTCCTCCGACGGGCGCCGGCGCCAGAACCCCTCTCCGTAAAGGGCAGTCCTGCCCAATCGATTCAACGCCGTGAGGGCTCGCGGGAAGCCGCCATGCGCCTGGGATGCTGCGACGTTGATCACCGCGTCGAACCGCCCGCTGACAGTTGCGGCGTCCCGGATCTCAAACCGCGCCGGGAGCGTTCCGGCCCGATCACGCGCCTCCACGATCGCGTCCGCGTCCAGGTCGACCCCGAGTCCGCGTGCGCCTCCGTGCCTTCGCAGCACCCGCAGCAGCATCTCGCCGCCCCCACAGCCGGTGTCCAGCACGTGCGCCTCCGCGCCCAGCGGCAGGGATGCGATTGCCGCGTCGACTGCCGCCTCTGACATCGGGTTGGCAAACGCCAGGCCAGCATGGGCGATCCGCGAAGCGCTCGGCACGACGCCACCGGAGCGCCACTCGTAGAGCGCATCCGGCATCTTCTCCTCGTTCCCCTCGCCGTCAGTCAGCCGGATCAGGCGCAGCCCGTGACGCTCGTAGAAGCGACGCGCGCGCTCGTTCTGCTGAAACGTCCACAGACTGAACCCATCCGGGCGCCGGTCCTTTGCCCGTTCGAGAAGCGCACTGCCGATCTTTCGGCCGGTCATGTCCGGCTCGACGTAGAGGTAATCCAACATCTCATCTCCAAACGCGACGAATCCGCAGACTGCTCCGCCTTCTTCCCAAACCCACACCTCCTTCTGACCAACAACGCGCCCGAACCATGCGCGATGCTCATCCAAGGTGTGCAACGTCGGCAAGAAGCCCAGACTCCCGAACGAGCGCTCATATAGCTCAGCGATAGCGTCGACATCGCCTGGCCCTGCGGCGCGGATCATCCCGCGCTGGCGGGAGGTTCGTAGAAGCGCAGTCGGTTGGACGCCGGGTCGATGAGCTGGAGCTCCAAGCCCTCGCCTCCCGGACCGGGCTCAAGCCCGGGATTGAGGAACGGGTAATCCTTGGAGGCGAGCTCAGCGCGGAGTTCGGCCACGCCCGAGGTGACCACCAGCACCGCTGTCCCAGGTGTCCCGTCGTCGTGATGCGAGGACAGATGTAGCCGCATCCCTCCCCGCGAGACCTTCATGAAGATGGGTCGGTCACCCTCGCCGGCCTGATCGTCCAGGGTGCATCCGAGGTACTCCACGTAGAAGCGCTTCGTGAGCGCCACGTCATGCATCCGCAGGATCGGAATTGCGGCCCGCAGCTCGATGCCCATGCCCGGATTCAACCAGCCGCACGGCCGGTACTGGGACCCGGTCGCTAGCGGGTTGGATATTCCTGCGACAGGTGCTCGAACGCGAAGGCCGCGGGTTTGTACCCGAAGTTGTCCTTGAGCAGTCCCATGTCGGCGTAGAACGGCGGATCGGTGGTTGGCACACCCGGCACGTAATCGCGCTCGTTGAACCAGCTGGCGGCCTTGACGAAGGGCAAGCTCAGGATGACCTTGTAGGCCTCGGTCAGTGCCACCGTCTGTTCTTTGTAGAGGGGGTAGTACGAGGCTTGGGGCAAAGGATTGGAAGGCACCTGGGCCACGCCCGGCCAACCGAACTCTGTCAACCACAGGTCTGGCTCAAACCCGTAGTGATCGACAAACAGCTGCTCGTAGGACGAGATCTCGTCACTCCAGTTCATCTGGCAGAAGATCCCTTTTCTGGCCGCAGTGCTGCCGCAATCGTCCTGCGGGAATGGACCGCTTGAGCCCGGAGCGTTCGGGATGCCCTGGACGTTGACGAACTGCTTGACCCAGGGTGCGAGCGGCGGGAACCGGAACGGATGCAGGCCCACGGCGTCGAACGGCCTCTGGCTCCCGAGCGCACCCAGGACCTGATAGGTCCAGGGGAGCACGGCCATCCCACCAGCGGCCCCCGGCTCATTGGAGAAGCCGTTGGGACCGGCGAACACCAGCTTGAGGTGCAGGCCGTACTCCTGGTTGACCGATTGGAACACTGAATACTCGGCCTCCAGCAGGGTCGCGTACTGCGCCGGATCCGGATAGGGCGGCCATTTGCCCGTGTGGTTGGGCTCAACCCAGCTCTCGTAATACGTCACCACATTGCGATAGCGCAGAAGCTCCTCACGAACGAAGGACTCGTACGCGGCCAGATCGGCTGGCGTGGTCGGGGGGCAGTCGTAGATCGGCGAGGGAGTGGGCTGGATCGAACAGGCGTTGGGATCTCCGCCCAGACTGAGCATCACCGCCAGGCCGTTTTCCCGGGCCAGCTTGACCCCGTAGTCCAGGGACCCCCAGTCTGGCTTCCCGTTCAGCCAGTGGATGGCGTTGCCGTTGAAATGAGTCCAGCGTCCACCCACCTTGTGGTCCATGGCGAACTCTCTCGGATAATCGGCCGGATTGTTGTCAAACGTCCCGTGGTCGAGGCCGAAGAGAGAGAACGGCGGCTGCGGTCCCATCGAGGGAAAGGTGTAGGACTGATTGGTGGCCTTCGGGCTTCCCCCTCCCCGGCGAACCGTGGCCCCGGATGCCGACACGATGATCAGTGGCAGGAGCAGGCAGACGAAGCCGAGGAGTACACGGCGAAGGGCCATACCTCTATTTTTCGGCGTAAAGCGGCGCCAAATGGAGTTGACGCAGCCCCACCTGGACGCGGGGCAGGGCCCCGCCTGGACGCGGGTGAGACCCCCGCCCGGCCTCCTGAGAGAGGGTCTTGGGTGCTTTGCCTGTCTATGTTGGGCTTTATCCCCCAACGCCCCGAGGCGCAGGTAAATCCGGGCGCTCGGGACCCCGGCGCCGGGCTACTGGTCCCGCCACACGGGCGGGCGCTTCTCTAGGAAGGCGCTCATGCCCTCCTGAGCGTCGTGGGCGAGGGCGTTGTCGGTCATGACCGCCCCGCAGCGCTCGTAGGCATCGTCCTCGGTCCGGTCGATCTGGGAGTAGAAGGCGTGCTTTCCCGTCGCCACCGTGTAGGCGCTCGAGCCCGCGATCGCCTCCACCAACTCGCTGACGGCGGATTCAAGTTCCTCTGCCGGCACGACGCGGTTGATCAGCCCCCAGTCGAGCGCCGTCTGCGCATCGATGGGTTCGCCCGTGAGCAGCATCTGCATCGCCCGCTTGCGGCCCACCGCTCGCGATACCGGCACCATCGGCGTGGAGCAGAACAATCCGATCTTTACGCCCGGTGTGGCGAAGCGCGTGCCCTCCGCGGCAACCGCCAGATCGCAGGCCGCCACCAGCTGACAGCCAGCCGCGGTGGCGATGCCGTGCACCTTGGCGATGACGGGCTGCGCGACCTGGTGGATCGTCTGCATCATCTCGCTGCAGCGGTCGAACAGGTGGGCCAGGAATTCGCGCTCGCCTCCCACCAGCTCGGACAGGTCGTGCCCGGCTGAGAAGGCGGGGCCGGATCCCTCAATCACGATGACTCGCGTGCCCTGCCGCTGCGACGCCTCGCGCAGCGCACCGATCAGCTCGCCCATCAGCTCCAGCGAGAGCGCGTTGCGCATCTCCGGCCGGTTGAGCACGATGCGCGTCAGCTCTTCTTCCGGGGTGAGGAGCAGGTTCTGGTACTCGGTGCTGGGCGGCGAGCTCACGGAAACACCGTACCTCTCCGGAGCGAGATAATCGAGCAATCATGACTGCGGGCAAGGTTTTTCGTACCGAGCTGAATCCGGTTGGCTTCCTCACGAGGGCGGCCTATATCCATCCCGAGAAGGTCGCGGTGGTGGACGGTGAGCGCCGCTCCTCCTACGGCCAGCTGGCCGAGCGGTCATGGCGGCTAGCCAATGCGCTGCGGTCGGCGGGGCTGCGCAAGGGGGACCGTGTGGCCACATTGCTGTTTAACTCCTCGCCCATGCTCGAGGCGCATTTCGGCGTTCCTGCCGCCGGCGGGATCCTGGTGGCGATCAACAACCGCCTGGCCGGTGCGGAGGTCGGCTACATCCTCCGGCACAGCGGCGCCCGCTTCCTGCTTGTGGACGCCGAGCTGGAGCCGCTCGTCACACCGCTGGCGCTGCCCAACCTCACCGTGATCCGGTATGACCCGGGCGAGGCCGAGGATCAGTACGAAGAGCTCCTGGCTGCGGCGTCAGACGAGATGCCCGAAAGCTGGCTCGAGGATGAGGAGGAGACGATCTCGATCAACTACACCTCGGGTACCACCGGGCAGCCCAAGGGAGTCCAGTACACCTACCGCGGCGCATATCTGAACGCGCTCAGCGAGGTCATCGTGGCTGGCATGAGTCCCGAGTCGGTGTATCTCTGGACGCTCCCCATGTTTCACTGCAATGGCTGGTGTTTTCCCTGGGCGGTCACCGCAGTCGCTGCCCGGCATGTGGCTCTGCGGGCCGTCGATCCCGACCTCATCTGGCGGCTGATCGACGAGGAGGGGGTCACGCATTACAACGGTGCCCCCACGGTGCACCTGATGGTCATCAACCACCCCCAGGCGCACGCCCTGGAGCGCCCGGTGACCGCGCTGGTCGCGGCCTCCCCACCGTCACCGACACTGCTGGCCCGCATGGCGCAGCTCAACTTCCGGGTGGTGCACGTGTACGGCCTGACCGAGACATACGGACCGATCACCGTGTGTCCCACCCAGGAGGGATTCGGTGAGCTGCCGGTCGAGCAGCAGGCCAAGTTGCTCGCGCGCCAGGGACAGGCTTATCCCACGGCGGATCTGGTTCGTGTCGTCGACGATGACATGAACGACATTCCCCGGGACGCCGAGCAGATGGGCGAGGTCGTGATGCGCGGGAACAACGTGATGAGCGGCTACTTCGCCGACCCAGGGGCCACCGAGCGGGCGTTTCGTGGCGGCTGGTTTCACTCCGGCGACCTGGCCGCCTGGCATCCCGACGGAAACATCGAGCTCCGGGACCGAAGCAAGGACATCATCATCTCCGGGGGCGAGAACATCTCGAGCATCGAGGTCGAGCAGACCATGTGCGCCCACCCCGCGGTCCTGGAGTGCGCGGTCATCGGAATTCCTCACGAGCGCTGGGGGGAGAGGCCGAAGGCCTTCGTCACGCTCAACGACGGGGCGAGCGCCAGCGGCGAGGAGCTGATCGCGTTCTGCCGCGAGCGATTGGCTCACTACAAGTGCCCTGACGCAGTGCAATTCGGCCCGCTGCCGAAGACCTCCACCGGCAAGGTCCAGAAGTTCGCTTTGCGTGAGCGCGAATGGGCGGGACGCGAGAGTCGAGTCGGCGCGACGTAGGCGGTCGCTACGCCGCCAGATTCCCCATGCCCGCTCGGGCTTGGAGGCCCAGCTCCCGCTCCAGGGCGCGGTCAAGGGCGGCATGAACCTGAGCCTGGGCCCAGCTCGGCCGGAGTGTGTGATCGCGCACCGCGACACGCTCTATCGTCACGTTCGGGGAGCGCTCCAGCCGCTCGATCCAACCTGCGCGCCGCAGCTCGCCCTCGAACGCCTCACCTTCGGAGAACAGCAGCAGGGCACGCTTGCCGCTGGCCGCGAACTGCTCAAGCAGCGTGTCCCGAGTGGCGGTGGGATCGATGAACCCTGCGCGCAACCGGTCCGCCCGCCGGCGGGGAGCTCCCAGCACCCACCGTCCGACCTGGTGCATCCTCCCCTCGGCGTAGGCGCGCCGCAGCTTGGACCATGACGGGCGCTGCGTCAGCAGGCGGCGGAAATCGCGGGCGGGCGCGAGGGCGGCATCCCACACCACCCGGCTGGCGTTGACCATCAGCGCGGTGCTCACCCGGGGGTCCTGGAGGGTGGCGTGGAACGACCAATATCCCCCCGCGCACAATCCCATCACGGCGAACCTCTGACCCACCCCTCGCTCCTGCAGGAAGTCGAGCGCCGACAGCACCTGGGGCAGCCTGTCCTTGGTATAGAAGCCGGCGTCCTCGATATATGGGGTGGCGTCGCCATCGGAGTCGCCCAGGCCTTCGAGGTCGAGCCGCAGCGAGGGCACGCCCCGCGCCGCCCAGCGTCGCCCCAGCTCGACCCACATCCGGTTGGGTCCCATCCGCCTGATCGCCCCTGCGTTCAGCATCACGAGGCACAGGCCGCTCGTCGCGGGTCCGGCCGGCTCGGCCAGGACGCCAGCCAGCTCTCCAAACTCCTGTCCGATCGTCACCACCGTCTCTCTGACGCCCCCGCTCAGATCCACGCTTGCCTGGACCTCCGACGGCTGACGCACCGTGAGGGCGCGCGACCGGACCGCGGTCTCCGCCAGCCAGCGACTCACGTGTTCCATCACCGCCGTCGGGGCCTGTCCGCGCTGAGGATGGACGGTCATGGCCGCGTACCCATCGCCGTCTGCCGTGCTCACCGCGACTCCGGCTCGGCTCAGCTGATCGTTGAGTTCCGGCTCAACGGGCATCGAGTCGCGCCCGAGCAGAAGTGCCCGTTTTGGAGATTCGGCGGGTAGCGGGAGCGCCGTCAGGTCCAGAGCATCGAGCGCTTGACGAGTCTCCGGGCTGAGCAGGAAGCCCCCCGCGACCAGCTCCCCCTCGGGCGGAGGCGGTGGCATCTGGAGACCTTCGAAGAACTGGGCCGACTCGAGTCGCGACAGCGCGCGCAGCTGCCTGACCAGAGACTTGCCGCGGACGGGTGCGCCCCAGAGGACCAGCTCCTCGATCGGAGCGCCGCTGGCCACAGCGCGGTAGGCCATCAGTCCGCCGAGCTCGATCCCGATTGCAGCCACCCGGACGGCCGCGGTGTTTTCCAACAGCCACCGCGCCGCTCCGTCGAGGGCCCCGGTCCAGGCGTCGAGGCGGTCCGGGTCATACGGCCCCCCACCGCTGTCACCAGTCCCGGGCAGGCTCACGCGCAGCGCCGAGTAGCCCTCCGCGGCCAGCCGCTGAGCCCAGTTGCGGCGGGGCCGGTAGGAGCAGACCTCATCCCAGCCGAACGGCGGGCAGAGAAGCACCGCCGTGTCGCGCGACTCCTCAGGTGCCCCTGGTTGAAAAACCCCGTACACCCAGTCCAGGCCGGCGTCCAGGTAGACCGCTCGGGCGCGCGGCGGGGTCATCACGAGCTCACCACCGCTGCGCCGGATACGGACACGTGGCCTGGCGGCGGGTCCCTGAGCTCGATGCGCGCTGACCCGGTGAGATTGAGCGCGGTAAGTGACCCGCCGATCAGCTCCGCTCCCTCCCCGGCCGGGTGCAGACGCAGGACCCGCTCGCGCCCGGGTTCGAGCGAGAAGGCGTCGTCCTCAGGTTCAAACCCCGGGATACAAACCCTCACGCCATAGGCCAGCCGCCGGCTCTTCAGCCTGAGCTCGGCTCCACCCGCGCTGGGCTGCACCACACCCTCGATCCCCATTCGCTCGAGCCGTTCCCGGTTGAGCGGACGCCCGGCCGGAAACCTGACGGAATGGGAGATGACCCGGCCGGGATGCTCGGGGGACTCGAGGGTGGCCACGACCACGTCATGGGCCGGAGGGCCGAACAGATACGCGCATGCGGCATCTATAAACCGCCCCAGAACTTCCTCGACACCCCGCCGGAGGCCGCCATGCGCGCCCACCTCGATCAGCTCCTCCTCCGTCGCGACGGGCGACTCGAGGTCCTGGTAGACGGCCACCCGTAGCTGGGCTCGGAGCGGTTCGGGGCGGTCGTTGGCCACATGGACGTCGATCCCAGCCGTGCCCTCGTCGGTCATCCACACCGCGACGGGAGCTAGCGCCCGGCGGAGGTGGTGATAGGCCACCTTGGGGGCCCCGCGGTGGTCGAGCACGCCGAAGCCGGCGCCGGGAAGCATGTCCTTGAGCCAGATCATGAGTGCACCGCGGCAGGGCGAGGCCTCTCGCCTCCACTCGCCGAGCACCTCGGCCATCACCTCACCCGAGGCGGCTCGTGAGAGCTCCAGATAGCGGGCGTGGTCGGTCCGCCGCAGCGTCGTGGGGTCAAGGCCGAACACCCAGCGGAAATAGAAGTCCCGCTCGTCGTCGAAGTCCCACCCCGGGGCGGATTGCCAGGCGGGTCCGGCGTCGCGCGGGACCCCCACCTTCCACAGGGGGTGGTGGACCGGGAAGTCGACCTCGTCGGGCACGTGGGCGAAGGGGAGGCACTCGGCGGCAAAGCGCACCCCGGCCCGGCGAGCGTCCTCAGGCGGCCGGAAGTAGCCGCCGATCCCAAAGTAGTGGGCGATCCCGCGATCGGGGTGAAACGGCAAGGCTCCGCCGCATGGCGTGCTCCTCACATACGCGCAGTCCGCCCCCGACTGGCTGACCAGCGCCGGCAGCGTCTCCTCCCACAACTCGTCCCGGCCCAGCTGGGGATCCAGGCCGAGCATGGCCGGCTGCTGCTCGATCTCGTGGTTGCCGCACAGCACCGTGAGCGAGGGCCGCCCGGCCAGCCTCGCCAGCACCGCCCGCGCCTCCTCCTCGACCTCGGCCCGGAACTGGGGATCCGAGAGCGGATAGTCCAGGCTGGCCAGCATCAGGTCCTGCCAGACCAAGATGCCCAGCTCGTCACACAGGTCGTGAAAGAGCGGCGACTCGTACGCGCCGGTGCCGATCACCCTGAGCATGTTCATGCCGGCGTCACGGGCCCGCTCGAGAAGCTCCCGCAGGTGCTGGGCGGACGGAGCCATCGAGATCAGGTCGGCCGGAGTCCACACCGCGCCCCGCACGAAGACCGGGACTCCGTTGACATGCAGGTCCAGACCGTCCTCGGTTATGTCGGGAGAAAAGCCCAGGGACCGGAAGCCGAGCCGACGGGTGGCCAGTGGCTGGCCGGCGTGCTCGAGCCTCAGCTCGTGCAGCGCCGGAGCGCCGTGGGTGTGGGGCCACCAGCGGCTCGGGGCTCGGGACGCGCAGCTCGCCGTGCGCCGACCCGTCCGCGCCCACGTCGAGCGGGACGCGGAGATCTCCCATGACCGCTTCCAGCGGGCCGCGAGCGCCACGCATCTGCGCTCTCACCGTGATGACTCCGTCCTCGCCCTCCAGGCGGGGAAGCACGGCCAGCGAGTCGAGCCAGACGGGCGGGCGGCAGCACAGCCGGACAGGGCGCCACGGCCCGACGGAGGCCGGCCCCGGGGCGTAGCCGGGGGAGCGGCCAAAGATCATCGTCCGGTACCAGCGCAGGCCTCCGTTCTCGACGATCCGTGTCCGCCACCGCTGCCGAGGGCGGCGGGACACGCCCAGGAGCGGCGTGAGCGCCCGGCAGACGATCATCAGCTCGTTGTCCTCCCGCACCAGGTCGGTGACGTCGACGCTGTGAGCCTTCCACATCGAGGCGGACTCGAGCAGGAGCTCACCGTTGAGATAGACCTCGCTGACGGTGGCCACCCCGTCCAGCTCGAGCAGCAGTCGCTCGCCATCCGACACGGTCGGGGCGGCAAAGCGCGTCCGGAACCACCAATCCTCGGCGTCAAAGTTGCGCTCGGCGGACCCCACCGCAGCCGCGGCAGTTCCCGGGACGCGTGGCCGGCCGCCAGTCCAGGCCGACGGCCTCGTCGGGTGCCCGGCACTGCCCGGCCTCGGTGCCGGCGACCTCCCAGCTCTCGACGAGCTCGCTCATGGTCGCCGCGCCCTAGCTTTCCAGCGCCCGGCCCAGCGCCTCCATACCCAGCTCCCACGCCTGCGCCAGCGCAGCCACGCCGGGCTCGGGATCAAACGGGCGGCGGCGGGCCAGGCGGAAGGACAGCGTCTTGGAACCCTCCACGATGCCGCGGAACGCCTCGCTAGCGCCTCCACCTTCCTCGTCCAGTACCCAATCCAGGTGATCGGCCAGCAGCTCGAAGGCGGAGCCGACCATGCGCACCGTGACGAACGCGTACTGGTGGTAGTCCTCGGCCTCTCCCGCCAGCAGTCGGGGAAGGTCTTCCTTGAGCTGCTCTCCCCAGGCCGCGAACGGGTTGCGCTCGGGACGGCGGGCGTAGTGGCCGGTCAGGAGCTCGCGCGCCGCCTCACGCAGTCGCTCTCCACTGAGAGGCGGGCGGTCGGCGAAGCGGACAACCTCCATGAACGGTTCCGGCACGTCGTCGCTGAAATGCGGCAGCATCCGGAACGCACCCAGGTAGTCCTCCCCCTCGAGCTCGAAAAACCCCGCGTTGTGGAAGTAGCGCAGCCGCCTGGCCTCGAGATCGATCGTCTCGGGGGCCACCGTCGTCTTCAGGTGCTCCCGCCGGTAGCTGGTGGCCGCCGTATCCGGGAGGTACCAGGCGTCGATTTCCAGCAGCACGGTGTGCCCGAGCTCGAGCTGGCGCTTGATGTGCTCGGGTACGGGGCGGTAGGGCAGCATCTCGTGGATATCGATCCCGAAGAGCCGGTCGAGATCACCCGCGGGGGGCTTGAAATATGTGAACTGGTCTCCCTCCCAGTCGGTGCGCACGATGAACGGCAGCATGGCCAGCGGCTCGAGGCCGCGAGCGTGCACCAGCTCGATCAGCACGTCGGCGTAGCAGTTGGTTTCCAGGTAGGTGCGCCCCACCGCATGCAGCGGGTGGGGCCGGTGGCCCTCCGGATCAAGACCCAGCAACGAGGTGCTGGAAGGCGAGACGGCGACGCTCACAGCGTGAGCTCCAGCTTCTCGCGCACCTCCTCCGGCCATTCCCGGATGTCGAGACCGTGGGCACTGAACAGGGCTAGCGTCACGCGCTCCTCGCCGAATGCCATGCACCCGGTGTGGGCCAGCTCGCCGGAGGAGGTCCGGATGTCATAGATGACCCCGAAGTGGTCCTGGTGGTAATTGGAGGAGGCAATTGCGGTCGGCTTCTCCCCCGCGACCGGGGCCAGTAGCTCCCACTTGAGCTCCTGCTCGCGCTGCTGGGCCGCCAGGAGCCGCCCGGTCCGGCCGAAGAACGGATCGCTGGCCACATCCTGGGCCAGCTCCAGCCCCAGCGAGCAGAGCAGCACCTCGGCCCGCGAGCGCCAATCGGCCCGCCACTGGATAACCGTGTCGCAATCCGCCACCCGGACGATCTCGCGCATGTGGAATATCTGGAGCCGCGATGGATCGTCGGAGGGCTCGCGACGAAAGACGTAGGCATCGCCGGTGTCGAGGGTCAGTCCCTCCGGGGGGAGCACGCCCCGGCTGGCCACGGCGGGATACAGCTGATAGCACGCGGCCGGAGAGAGGACCATCTCGCTCATCCGCTGATGGGCGCTCCAATCCTCGTGCCGGCACGCGAGCTCGAACTGCTCCGCAGCGGCCTGCTCATCACCCTCGAAGGCGAACACGGTCCCGGCCAGATGGGGAAAGGAGGCCAGGTAGCCCATGGTCTCGAGCTGCTCCCGGGGCATGAGCGGCGGAAACAACAGCGGCTCGGGAGACTGATGGGCGGCGGTCCGGGTGACCAGAGCGTCAAAGGCCAGCCTGACCTCCTCAAACCGGCGCCCCCGGGCGTACAGGCCGTGTACTCCGGTGCGCGAGAGCAGACCGGCATCGACGAGCTCGTCCAGGTACGACAGCTGAGCGGTGCTCCCGGCCCGGAACTCCGGCATCACACGTCCTTGGCGATGAGGAGCAGGCCGGCGTTGGTCTGGTGGATGCGCTCGTTGGCGATCATCAGGGCCGCGGACATGGCGTCGCGCAGATGCCGGCCCACGCTGAACGGTGTGTCGTTCTTGAAGGCCATGATCCCGCCGATATCGAGGGCGCCGCGGCAGATGTCGGCGGCGTGCTCGGAGGCGGCGATCTTCAGGTTGTTGAACCGCAGGGCGGCGGCCATCGTCGAGAGCCGCTCGCGGCCCGGCTCCTCAGATGCGTCCACGAAGTCCCGCAGCGCGTAGTCCACCTCGGCCCGCAGCATCGAGAGCTCGCTCAGGAGGTGGGAGAGACGGCTGGCGATGGGCAGCGGCTCGCCGGGCTTGCGCTTGGCCGAGGCGCGAACGAAGGCGCGGGCCCGGTCAAAGGCATCCTGCGCGATGCCCAGCCAGAGGTGCGACCACAGGATGTGCGAGACCGGGACCATCGATTCGGTGGCCACCTGGGCAAACGGTGTGGACAGGACCTGCTCAGGGGCGAGCGTCGCCCGGACGACGTACCCGGGTGAGCAGGTCCCGCGCATGCCCAGGACGTCCCACGTGCCCGTAGCTTCCAACTCAGTCTGAGAGCGATGGGTGAGGGCCACGACCTGGTCGCCAGGCTCGGCGTCCGGCGCGCGCCTGAGCGTGGTCAGGAGGTCGTCGGCGAACTCGCCGTAGCTCACGGTCGGAGCCTGCTTCTCGAAGGTCAGCTGGCCGTCCTGCGCTGGACTGAGCGCCGCCACCGACCGGCCCATGTCGCCGCCCGTGCCCACCTCGGAGGTGACCGAGGCGATCAGCCGCTGCTCGGTTGTCACGTCGCTCAGGTAGGACTCAAACCAGCTGTCGGCCTGTAGGTGGCGAACGATCGAAGCGACCTGGATCTGGTGCATGGCGAACACCATCGCGCTGGCGGCGCAATGGCGGCCGAGCTCGAAGCAGCACCGGGCCAGCGTCTCGAAGGAAACGCCGCCGCCACCCAGGGCAACGGGCACAAATGCCGAGAGCGCGCGCTCCTCGCGCAGCGCCGTGATCGTCTCAGCCGGGAACCTGGCGCTCCGATCCACGTCGTCGGCGTTGGGAGCGGCGACGTCGCGGCCAATGGCCGTCACGGCGTCGAGCAGAGCCTGGTCGCGGTCCACCATGATGCTCATGACGGCACCCCCGCCAGCAGCTCGGAAAGCGCGTCCCGGATGGAGGCCACGCTCTGGAACACGTCACGCCGGAGCATCCGGTCGGGAAACTCCACGTCGAAGAAGTCCTCCAGCGCCAGCATCACATTGACACTGGCGTGCGAGGTCATTCCCGCCTGGTACAGATCAGCCTCGTCCGAGAGGAGGCTGATGTCCGTGGCCAGCCGAGCATGCTCCGCCAAGGCTTGTCGGATTCTCGCAGTCACCCGGGCGTCTATCGGCAGTTCTAAGAAATCTCTGCAATCACGACCGCAGCGGCGCATCCGGCCTCGTGCGTAAAACTCAAGGCCAGCTCGGAAATGCCGGCGCGTTGCGCGAGTGCCGCGGCGTGGCCCTGCAGGGCCAGCTCGACCTCCCCTTCGGGACCCCGGCAGACCTCGACGTCGAGCCACGAGATGGCGTCGTTGCCGACCCGCAAAACCTTGAACGTGGCCTCTTTGGCGGCAAACCGGGCCGCCAGGCGTTGGGGGTCGGGGGCCCCGGCATCGCCGCAGTCCGCGACCTCCTGGGCGCTGTACACCCGGTTCAGGTAGCGCTCGCCGTGGGTCTGCAGTGACGCTCGAACGTCGCCGACCGAGACCAGATCGATTCCCACCCTGATCGCCATGGCCGCCACTCCAGAATAGAGAGAGCAACGGACGCCGGGCCGGCCCTCCCCCGGGGCGACGCGTGCCCGGCACACGGACTCGGGGTGGACGGATGTTGGATGGCCCAGGAGCCGTAGTATCGGGCCGTGAGACGAGGGCGGAGGAAAGGGTGAACGATCCCGATATCGCGCGAGTCGTGCTGGGGTAATCCCCTGGAGCCCAGGGGCAGGCGGCGCTGAGCGATGGCCGGGCTTGACCCGGTGAGATTCTCTGACTAACGTCAGAGAATGGCCGAAGCCGCAGTTGAACAGGTGCGCCGCTTCAACCGTGTGGTGACCGAGCGCGTGGGCGCCCTCAGTGATCGGTTCCTGGGGCGGGCCCGGCCCTTGGCCGAGGCCCGCGTCCTGTGGGAGATCGGGCCGGACGGCTGCGAGGTGAGGCTGCTGCGCTCCCGGCTGGGGCTTGATTCGGGCTACCTGAGCAGGCTGTTGCGCTCGCTGGAAGCGGCCGGCTTGATCGCGCTCGCTCCGAGTTCAGGCGACCGGCGGATCCGCGTGGCCCGGCTGACGTCGGCCGGACGGCACGAGCGGGCTCTGCTCGACACGCGCTCCGATCAGCTCGCCGAGTCTCTGCTCGCCCCGCTGGGACCTGAGCAGAGGACGCGCCTTCTCAGCGCCATGCGCGAGGTCGAGCGTCTGCTCATCGCCGGCAGTGTCGTCATGACACCCGTGGACCCCGAGCACGGTGACGCCCGGTACTGCCTGGCGGAATATGTGGCCGAGCTCAACACACGCTCCAGCCGCGGCTTTGACCCGTCAGTCGGTGCCACCGCCCTGCCCCGCGAGGTCAGGCCGCCGGCCGGCCAGTTCTTTGTTGCCTACCTGCACGGCGAGCCGGTTGGCTGCGGCGCGGTCAAGCATCATCATGATGCGCCGGCGGAGATCAAGCGGATGTGGATCGCTCCGCAGGCCCGCGGTATGGGGCTTGGTCGGCGCCTGCTCGAGACGCTCGAGGCGTGTGCCCTGACCGGCGGCGCCAGCCTGGCTCACATTGAGACGAGCGGCGTACTGGCCGAGGCGCTCGAGCTTTACCGCTCGGCGGGCTGGGTCGAGGTAGCGCCCTTCAATCAGGAGCCGTTCGCCGACCACTGGTTCGAGAAGGCCCTGGCCTGAGCTCCTGCTTGAGCACCTTTCCCAGCGCGTTCCGTGGCAGGGAGTCGACGAGATGCAGGCGGCGCGGGCGCTTGAACGGTGCGAGTTGCTCAGCCGCGAACTGAAGCACGGAGTCTGGGGTAACACGCCCCCGAGCGGGAACGACGAAGGCGGTCACGAGCTCTCCCCATTCCTCGGAGGGCGTTCCGACCACCGCCGCCTCGGCCACGTCGGGGTGGTCGAGGAGCACCTCCTCGACCTCTCGGGGGTAGACATTGAGGCCGCCGCTGATGATCAGCTCCTCAGAACGGCCGAGGATCCGCACATAACCGTCGGGATCGACGCTCCCCAGATCCCCGGTGCAGAACCACCCATCGCGGAAACTAACGGCGGTGTCCTTCGGCCGCTCCCAGTATCCGTCGAAGACGTTTGGTCCCCGAACCTCGATCTCTCCGTGGTCCCCGTCGGCCAGCCGGAGCTCTACGCCGGGAAGCGGGAACCCGACACTGCCCGGACGCCGCTCCCCCTCATACGGGTTGGACACGAGCATCAGAGTCTCGGTCATGCCGTAGCGCTCAACCACCTGCTGGCTGCCGCGCTCGGCCAACCCTCGATGAAGCTCAGCCGGCAGGGGGGCGGATCCTGAGACGCACAGGCGAAGACGTCCCAGTTCTCCGACCCGGGGCGACCGGGCCAGGCGGTGATACATCGTGGGCACGCCGAAGAACAGACTGGCGTCGTGCTCCTGAGCAGCATCGAGGACCGCTCCCACCTCAAAGTGCGGAAGGAGCACCGCGGACGCGCCGGCGAGCAGGGTGCCATGGAGGCCGACCAGCAACCCATGGGCGTGGAATAGGGGCAACGCCAGGACGAGGCGATCCTCGGCACCCCAGCGCCAGGCGAGAGCGACGGACTCGCTCCCGCTGAGCAGATTCGCCTGGGTCAGGACCGCGCCCTTCGGACTGCCGGTCGTGCCAGACGTGTATCCGATCAGCGCCGGCTCGTCCGACCCAGGAGTGTCGAGCGTCCCGGGAGCCCGGTCGGGTAGATTCACCTCCGGACCGACGATGAGTGTTCGATCCCCGGCGGCGCCCCGGATCCAGCCTGCCCGGTCCTCATCGTCCACCACGGCTCCGGCGGGCCGGGAATCCCCAACGATGTGGGCCACCTCGCGCTCCCGGTAGGCCGTGTTCACGGGGACCACGACGATTCCGGAACGCAGGGCCGCCACGTGCGCAACGACCAGCTCGAGTGAAGCCGCGGCGCTGAACAGCAACCGGCTCCCGGGGCGGAGTCCCGCGGCCTGGAGCCTGCCCGCCACCCGGCGACTGGCTTCCTCCAGCTCCTCGGCAGTGACCCAGCCGTGGCGCCGATCGAAGAGCGCCGGCGCCGAGGGGCGGCGGGACCAGACGCGCGCCCACGCCTCCGGCAGGCTGCCCTGGGCCCTCAGATCGAGGTCATCGGCGGATACTCCCGCTGGAAGGTGCGCGTCCCAACTCCGGACGGTCATGGTCCGACTGTACGCGGGAGGGCGCGATCGTCGCGCGCACTCGGAAGTGCCGGGCCGGGGCCGCGGGCCCCGCGCCCAGCTACCTAATACGGAGGCTCGCCCGAGAACGGCGCAGGGAGGTCCGTGCTGGCCACTCCGGAGCACCAGCCGGCGCCGCGCGCGGCAGCGTCGCTCCACAGGGCCTGCACCGCGTACTTGCCGAAGTGCTTGCCCTTGATGTCACCCATCGCTCCGGGGATCGGGAGGATGTCCGGACCGGCCACACCCGCGGTGGGCGAGAGGCCCACATACGCGCACTTGTCGCCGTTCTCGTTGGCATCGAGCGTGTCGTACCAGCCGCCGTAGTAGCTCGTGCCGCCGTTGGTGACGTTGCCGATCACGTCCTCAGAGCCCGGGTCCGTGGCGGTCTCCTGGATCTCATGACCCAATCCGATCGAGTCTCCGTCCAGGATCCCCGGATGGTTCACAAAACCCGCGCCACACCCGCCGCCCGCCGCAGGCATGTAGGGCAGGTTCGTGTACGAGATGTGCTGACCCACCCCGAACTTCGGGTTGTAGTAGGCATTGCCCGTCGCCCCGTACAGCGTGTAGTCGTGGAAGGCGCAGTAGCCGACCGTTGCGCCACCCGCCGCCGACTGGGGGTCGGTGAACTCCTCGGGCTGGGCGATGATGAAGTTGGCGTTCCTGAGCGCCGCACCCCGCACACCGAAGTGCTTGGCCGCCCGCGTGGCCTCGAGCGCCAGCTGGGTGTAGGTGTGCTTGGGGCCGGGCGGGTTCTGTGAGCTCGTCTTCTTGAGATTCGCGCCCGGGGACCTGTCGTCCACCCAGATTCCCGCCAGCAGATTGCCGTGCTCGTTTATGTAGCGCTTGCCCTTCGGAGTGGACTGGTAGTACTGATCCTGGACATTGGCCCACTGGGTGCCGCCGATGTTGTAGACGAAGTCCGAGATGTACTTGGCGGAGCCCTGGGGATCGCACTTCACCGCGGACCTGATCGAACCCTCGACGATCCGCTCCCGCTGGCACGTGTCCTTGGCCGGGAACGCGCCCTTCTCACCCCAGCCCCAGAACACGATGTACTCACGCGGATGGAGCTGCACGTGGCCGCCGTAGTAGGACATCGTGCCCGGATAGGGCTCGCCGAAGGCGATGGGCAGCTCGGGAATGCCGCAATTGGGAACGGCGCCAACCCCGTCCACCGTGGGCTGTGGGAGCAGGCCGTTCTGCGGGCAGGGCGAGGGCGGGGGCACTATGGCCCCGCTGGCCTTCGCCTGGCGATACTGATGCGTGTGCTTGGCGAACTCAGCCTTGAAGGTGAGGAAGGTCATCGGCCGCGCCGCGGCCGAGCCGGCCAGGGTGAGAAAACCACAGGTGGCGGCTACTGCGACGGCGATCCAGAGCCGGATGGAGCGGGAGTGCACAGATGTGTCCTTTTCAGAGCAGTGGCCGGTGGTCCCTGGCCGGCGAGTCGTACCTGCCTGGTTAACGTGTGGGCTCTGCTGAA
This sequence comes from uncultured Solirubrobacterales bacterium, assembly GCA_963838865.1. GTDB lineage: Bacteria > Actinomycetota > Thermoleophilia > Solirubrobacterales > Solirubrobacteraceae > Palsa-465. Next base: position 1,147,037 of record CAWISN010000001.1, read on the forward strand.
CTTTCGGGCGCCGATCTCTCGGCCGCCCGGCAGATCGCGGCGATGAGGTCGCTCTTGGCGTCCGCGTAATCGTTCATGTCGCCCCACTCCCGCGCGGCTAGCCGGCGTTTGAGGCGCTCATAGGCGGCCCGATCCTCAGCCGAGGCCCGCAGCCTGTCGCGGAAGCGGAGGTGGCGCTCGACCTCCGGATCGGCCCGGCCCCAGACGTGCACATGAACGTCCCGCTCCGGAGTGCGGAACATGCGGTGGAAAGGCTCGCGGACCCGCAGCTCGTAGCCCACCGCGACCATCGCGGGCACGAGCCGGGATTCGTCCTCGGGGTCCTCCACGGTGACCAGGACGTCGATGATCGGCTTGGCGGCCAGCCCGGGCACGGCGGTTGAGCCGAAGTGCTCGACCGCCTGCGCCGCCTCGCCCAGGGCACCCCGGATCCGCTCGCGCTCCTGGGCAAAGCGGCAGGCCAGGCTGGGTCGTAGTCCGCGATCACGATCTCCCGCTTCTCGCGTCCTCCGATGAGTACTCGATCGAGATACTCCTCCCGCTCGGACGGGGTCACCGGGCGATTTTCTCAGGCTTGGCGGGCGAGTCAGGCCTGGCGGGCGAGTTAAGCCTGGCGGACGAGCCCGCGCGGCAGCATCGATTCGCCTTACATACTTGACTAAATCCATTGATTTAGTTTACTATTCTGGCATGAGGCAAGAGACCGCACCTGACCCAGGTCTGGCACTGGGCGCCGGGACATGGTGTCCGCAGGTCTCCGGGATCGCGATGTCATGCCAACCCGTCTGCGCGGGCTACGGAAGACACGCGATCCCGCGTCCCCTCCGCTGCTGTCGGTAGTCCCAGCCCGGACGCCAGGCGCACCCGCCCCGGCCGGCTCGGCTGGCGCGTAGCTCTCTGTAACTAAGGCGGTCTCAGTTGATCGGCGCACCACCTGAGTGTCCGGGCGGCCTGCTTGGCTGCTCGCCGAGTCGAGGTGGTGGAAGCGATGGGTCGTCTTATGCCGGAGGGCATCGAGGAGCGTGTGTGGGAGTTGTGGACGAAGGGCCGCTCGGCGCGAGCGGTCGCTCGCGAGCTGGGTACCTCGCCGCCTTTCGTTAATGACTGTGTGGGGAGAAGCGGCGGCGTGCGCCCGCCGGCGCGTCGGCGCTCGGCCGGTTGCCTCTCGAGGGCTGAGCGCGAGGAGATCTCCCGCGGCCTGGCTCGCGGCGAGAGCTTGAGGGCGATCGGGCGAGCGATCGGACGTCTGCACACCACGGTCTCGCGAGAGGTGAAGCGAAACGGCGGCCGCGAGCGCTACCGCGCGCAGCCGGCCGATCAGGCCGCCTGGGATCGGGCGCGGCGCCCCAAGCCCTCAAAGCTTTGTCTGAACTCGCTGCTGCGCGCGGTCGTCTCTGAGAAGCTCTGCCAGAAGTGGTCGCCGGAGCAGATCTCGGGCTGGTTGCGCCGCACCTACCCTGATGATCTGGCCATGCAGATCTCCCACGAGACGATCTATCTCTCTTTGTTCGTCCAGTCCCGTGGGGCCCTGCGCCGCGAGCTGTGCGCACATCTGCGACGCGGCCAGCGTGTGCGCCGGCCGCGCAAGCAGCGATCAAAGCACCAGGGGCAGGGACGGATCGCCGGCCGGGTGATGATCTCCGAGCGCCCCGCCGAGGCCCAGGACCGGGCCGTCCCCGGCCATTGGGAAGGGGATCTGCTTCTGGGCCGAAAGCCGAGCGGGATCGCCACCCTAGTCGAGCGCCAGACCCGCTATGTCCAGCTGATCGCCCTGCCCTCAGGCCAAAGCGCTGAAGCAGTCCGCGACGCGCTGGCTGAGAGCATCGGCTCGCTGCCCGAGCAGCTGCGTCGCTCGCTGACTTGGGATCAGGGCAAGGAAATGGCAGAGCACGCGAAGTTCACGGTCGACAGCGGCGTTCAGGTCTACTTCTGCGATCCCCGCAGCCCGTGGCAGCGCGGCTCAAACGAGAACACCAACGGGCTTCTGCGCCAGTACTTCCCCAAGCGCACAGACCTTGCCGCGTTCGACCAAGAACAACTCGATGCCGTCGCGGCCGAGCTCAACGGCCGACCGCGACAAACGCTCGGCTGGATGACGCCCGCTGATCGCCTCGCGCACGTACTGGGCGAGACACCCTCCCACAGCTGAGCACCCCCGACCGCACGCTCAACCACCAACCTCGTGAAGTGCTGGACCCCGGGCGAACGGGCGCGAAACGACCACGGCCGCTCCGCCCCGGCCTACGGCCCCGGCTCCGCAGCCGAGGTCGTTACCCCGCTCCGCGTGAGAACCTTCAATCATCCGGGGTGGTGCACTGACCCCTTGAGGTCGCCAACCAAAGGAGCAACCTTGCCCAAGATCATCATCCAAACTGACGGATCCCACGAGGGAACCGGTGTCGTCACACTCGCCGAGCGCGTGATCCCGGCTCCAGCCCAGAGCGACCACTATCTCGAACAGCTGGTCGAGCGCCTCGGCTGGGCTCTGCTCGACGCCGAAGAGCTCGAGAGTCGCTGAACCACCCAGCTGTTGGCCGGGCCTGGCGAGAATGCGCGGACTCCCCTTCTGCGCTAAAAACCCCTGCATGGCACGCGATCAGACACGCGCCTAAAGACCTGACCCCGTCGAGCCGAAGAGAATCTCGTGGGGCAATTGCCGGTCGTCATCGTTGGTCTCCTGTTTGCCGCCTGGGGGCAGCTGCTTGTGAGCGAGCAGCGCACGATCGTGGATGCCTGGATCCGAATGGACAGCACGTTTCCCCCTGTCCTGCGCTCCTCCCCCACGTTTGCCGGCTACACGCTGCTGCTGCTCGGCAGCATCCTGGCGCTCGTCCCGCTGTTCGGCTAGCGGGAGCTACGAGGCTGCTGCGATCCAGATCGCCCGAGCGCCCGGCGCAGGCGGCGAATAAGCCGCGAGACCACACCTGTGGACGGCTCGGGCCCATCCGGGTGAAGCTCCGCATAGCGAGCCGCCCTCTCCTCGAGCTCCCCTTCAGTCACGCGCGACACGCTGTCCTCGAAATGAGGAAACGGTTCACGGGGTGGCATGCAGAAGGACAGGAAGCTCTCGGGGGCGCCCCGATCGTAGCGCCGCGGCAGCGTTAGCATGGCCGGCGTGCTCATCTCCACGATGAACGATCTCCCGGGCCACACCGTGGAGGAGGTTCTCGGTGAGGTGTACGGGCTCACGGTCCGCTCCCGCAACATCGGCTCGCAGCTTGGATCCGCCCTGAAGTCGCTCGTCGGCGGGGAGCTCAAGGGCATGACCAAGGTGCTGATGAGCAGCCGCGACGAGGTGACCGAGCGGCTGGTGGCGGCGGCCGAGGCCAAGGGCGCCAATGCCGTGCTGGCCTTCCGCTTCGACACCTCGGAGATCGGCGGGACGTGGACTGAGATCTGCGCCTACGGCACGGCGGTCAGGGTCCGCAAGCAGTAATCGGGCGCGCCTCCCGCGGCGCGCCCGTTACCGACAACACCTACGTGGCGGGCCGAGTCCGCTGGGCTGGGGCGTTGCCTGAGACGGCGCCCGCCGTGGCTGCACCGGCCCGAGAGATGCCACCGCGCACCGCTGACTCGACCGCGGTGAGAGGTTTGGCGATCCCCTCCAGCCGGCGGCGTTCCGCCTTGACGCCGAACAGGAGCTCGGCCACCCCTCCCACGATCATCAGCACCGACCCGATGATCAGGGCCACGAACACGTCGGAGGTCTTCCCGGTGGGGATCAGGCGGCCGAACAGCTGGGGCCCGATGATGCCGCCGATCCCGGTGCCGACCGCGTAGAACAGGGCGATGGCCAGCGCACGGGTCTCCATCGGGAAGATCTCGCTCACCGTCAGATACGCCGCGCTGACCCCGGCCGAGGCAAAGAAGAACACCACCGTCCAGCACAGCGTGAGCGTGCCGGCGGTGAGCTGGTGCTGATCAAACAGATAGCCCGTGATGAGCAACAGCACGCCGGACCCGATGTACGTGCCCGCGATCATCGGCACGCGTCCGACGGTGTCGAACAGGCGCCCGAGGACGATCGGCCCAAGCAGGTTGCCCGCCGCGAAGGCCACCAGGTAGTAGGGGGCATCGGCCGTGCTCACGCCGAAGAACGTGCTGAGCAGCGTGGCGTAGCCGAACAGAATCGCGTTGTACAGGAAGGCCTGGCCGATGAAGAGCGCCAGCCCGAGGACTGTGCGTTTGGGGTAGGTCACGACAATGGCCCGGGCCACCTCCAAGAGCGGGATCGACCGGCGCTGCTGGATGGCGATCTTGTCATCCGGGTCGACATCCTCGAGCTGGCCCGCGGTGGACTCCATCACCTGACGCTCGATGTCCCGGGTGACCTCCTCGGCCTCCTGCTCACGGCCGTGGATGAAAAGCCAGCGCGGGCTTTCCGGAACATGCCGGCGCACGATCAGAATGGCCGTACCGAGGATGAACCCAAGGCCGAAGCACACGCGCCAATCCAGGAACGGCGAGAAGATGTGCAGGGCGGCCACCGAGAGCAGAGCCCCGGCAGCGGCACCGGCCCAGTAGGTGCCGTTGATGATGATGTCGATCCGGCCGCGGTGGCGAGCGGGGATCAGCTCGTCGATGGCCGAGTTGATCGCGCTGTACTCGCCGCCGATGCCCATTCCGGTTACGAACCGGCAGAGCAAGAAGAACCAGGCCGTCCAGGAGAACGCCGTGGCGATGGTGGCCACGAGGTACACACCCAGGGTGATCATGAAGAGCTTTTTCCGGCCGAAGAGATCGGTTAGGCGACCGAACACCAGAGCCCCGAAGCATGCGCCGGCGACGTACATCGACGCCGCCAGTCCGGCGATGTCGCCTGCACTGATGTGAATGCCGCTGCCCTTGGCGGCGATGGCGCCGGCGATCGAGCCGACGATCGTGACCTCGAGCCCGTCGAGGATCCACACGGTCCCCAGTCCGATCAGGATGCGCCAATGCCACTTCGACCAGGGAAGCCGGTCCAGGCGGGCCGGGATGTTCGTTTCGATGACCCCCAGTCCGTCGCTTCCGAGCTCCTTCATCTCGGCTGCGTCACTGCCTGTGGTCATCTCCGTTGACCTCCTCCCGAGTCTGTGTTGCGCACTGCGAGTGCTACCCCGCCCGCCTGAATCGCATGCGGATCCGCGGCGGCCCCGCAGCAGTCCCCTCCTACACCTTTCTTAGATCCGTCTTTCCGGGTTCTTGCAAGCGCGGACGATCCTGGATCCCAGAGTTACGATGCTGATCCCCCCGCCGCGATAGCTTCCGGACCAGAGCGATGCGCGTACTGGTGATTGAGGATGACGACGCCGTGCGGGACGCGCTCCGGCGTGCCCTGCTGCTGGCCGGCTACGACGTGCTTCAGGCAGCAAACGGCGAGGAGGGGCTTTTGCATGCCCAGGGCGACGTGCCCGATGCCATCGTGCTCGATCTGGGGTTACCGGACATCGACGGGATGCAGGTGTGCCGCACCCTGCGCTCCTCGGGCAACCGCACGCCCATCCTCATGCTGACCGCCCGGGCCGCAGTGGAGGATCGTGTCGACGGGCTCGAGGCGGGAGCCGACGACTACCTGGTCAAGCCCTACGACGTCCGCGAGCTCCGGGCCCGCCTCACAGCCATCATGCGCCGCCACATCGACGGTATCGACGGCCGCGTGCTCCGTTTTGCCGAGCTGGAGCTCGATCCCGATGCCCACGCCGCCCGGATCGCGGGGCGGGCGGTGGAACTCACCAGAACCGAATTCCAGCTGCTCGAGCTTCTCATGCTCAACCCCCGCCGCGTGCTCTCCTCCGATCTGATTTATGACCGTGTCTGGGGCTATGACTTCGGCCAGTCGGGCAACGCCCTGCGCGTGTACATCGGGTATCTGCGGCGCAAGCTGGAAGCGGAGGGCGGCCGGCGGCTGATCCAGACCGTGCACGGTGTGGGCTATGTCCTGCGGGAGCCCTAGCCGGCCGGGGGAGTCTCGATGAGCCTGCGCAGACGGATCGCCGGCGCAGCGGCCGTCGCGGCCGCCCTGGTCGCCGTGGCCATCACGGCGATCAGCTACGCCAGCACGAGGTCTCACCTGGTCGGGGAGATCCAGCAGGAGCTGCGCGAGCGGGCGCAGCCCTTCATCGAGGGGCAGCGTGACAATCAGGGGCCTGACGGCCGTCCTGGGCCGGGGCCCGGCGGCGATCCTGATTTTCGCCCCCATTCCCAACCGTTCGGCGGAGCGCCTGGGTACTTCCAGTTCGTCCAGCCCAACGGGACCGTGAACGCCCCTGCCGGGCCCGCGCTGCCGGTCACGCCCCAGGTCACCCAAATCGCCAAGCAGCAGAGCGGCAGCTTCTTCTCGACCGCCACGGTGCGGGGCACGCACCTCGAGGTCTTCACCGTCGCCGATCCCCGCGACCGTGAGGCGGTCCAGGTCGCCCTCCCTCTCACCAGCGTGGATTCGGTCATGCACGGCCTCGTGTTCACCGACGCGCTGCTGGTCGGCGGCGGGATCCTGGTCGCCCTCCTGCTGGGCATCGCCATCTCGCGCTCGGCTCTGGCCCCGATCGAGCGCTTCCTGCGCCGCACCGAGGCGGTGACCAGCGATCTGGAGAAGCCCCGTCACCTGGAGGAGACCGGGGCAAGCGAGCTCCGGCGGCTGGCCGCGTCCTTCAACCAGACGCTGGACGCCCTGGAGCGCTCGATCCTGGCCCAGCGGCATCTGGTGGCCGATGCCTCCCATGAACTGCGCACGCCGATCGCCTCGCTGCGCAGCAACATCCAGATCTTTCTCGACTCAGAGCGCCTGCCTGCCGCCGAGCGCGAGGGGCTCCAGGAGGCGATCCTGGCCGAGCTCGATGAGTTGACGCAGGTGGTGGCCGACGTGGTCGAACTGGCCCGGGGCTCGGCCCCCAGCACCACCACCGAGCCGCTCGAGCTCGACGCGGTGGTCCGTGACGCGGTTGAGCGGGCACGTCGCCGGACGGCGACTATCGACTTCCAGCTGGACCTCGAGCCCACTCAGATCAACGGTGTGAGCGACCGGGTGTCCCGAGCCGTGACCAACGTGATTGACAACGCCCGCAGATGGAGCCCGCCCGAAGGGTCAGTCGACGTGGAGCTGCGCGACGGTGTCCTGACCGTGCGCGACCACGGCCCCGGCTTCGCCGAGGATGACCTTCCGCACGTCTTTGATCGTTTCTACCGAGCCCAGAGCGCTCGCCGGCTGCCCGGGTCGGGGCTGGGGTTGGCCATCGTCAAGCAGGCGGCGCAATCGCACGGCGGCTTTGCCGAGGCATCAAACGTCCCCGACGGCGGCGCCGTGGTTCGAATCTCCTTCGGCCCGGCCCGTCGCACGGGGCAGCCCACGGCGGCCTCGGCACCGGCGGCCGCCCGGCCCTAACCGGTCTTGCCCGCCGCCACCGAGGGGTGCGACGCGTCGGCGAACTCCTGGAATAGGCCGGTGACGATGAACACGATCTGCTCGGCAATGTCCACCGTGTTGTCGCCGATCCGCTCCAGGCAGCGGGCCACCAAGACCATGAAGAGCGACCACTCTCGCAGGTCCTCATCGCCGCAGATCTCGACCACGCGCTGGAAGATCTGCCGGTTCAGACGGTTGATCTCGGCGTCCTGACGGACCAAGTCGCGAGCCAGCTCGACGTTGCGGGTGGCAAAGGCCTCCTGAGCCTCCACCACCTGCTGGCGGGCCCGCTGGCCCATGCGCTCCAGCCAGTCGAGGATGTCCTTGTCCTTGGGCACCTCGTAGCCGGACAGCGGCACGAGCTTGGCGATATTGACGCACTGATCACCCATCCGCTCCACGCAGCGCAGCGAGTGCAGCAGAGCGGCCACGACCCGCAGGTCGGTGGCCACCGGCGCCTGCCGAGCCAGCAAAGACAGGATGCCCTGATGGACCTCGAGGTAGCGGCCGTCGATCTGATCGTCGTCGGCGATCACCATGGCCGCCAGCTCGACGTCCTGAAGGGCCAGTGATTCGAGTGCGCGGTCGAGCTGGGAGACCACCATGTCCATGGCCCCCAGCGTCTGCTCTTCGAGACGCCTGAGCGTCTCGCGGAACTCGTGACGGACTTCCTCCACAGCCATGGCTTACCCGAACTTTCCGGTCACATACCGCTCGGTGCGCTCGTCCCGAGGGTTTGTGAACACGTCATTGGTGGGGGCGTGCTCGATCAGCTCGCCGTCCAGCATGAACGCGGTGGTGTCCGAGACGCGAGCGGCCTGCTGCATGTTGTGAGTCACGATCACGATCGTGTAGCGCTCCTTGAGCGAGCCCATGAGCTCCTCGATCCTCAGCGTGGCCACCGGATCCAACGCCGAGCAGGGCTCGTCCATGAGGATTACCTCTGGCTCCACCGCGATTGTGCGGGCGATGCACAGCCGCTGCTGCTGTCCCCCGGACAGGCCGGTGCCGGGAGCATTCAGCCGGTCCTTGACCTCATCCCACAGCCCGACCGACTCAAGCGCCCGATGCACCCGGTCCTTCACCTCGGCCCCGCGGGTACCCGCCAGCTTGAGCCCCGCTGCCACATTGTTGAAGATCGACATGGTGGGAAAGGGATTGGGCTTCTGAAACACCATTCCGATGAGCCGGCGCACGGCGGTGATGTCCACCTTTGAGTCGTAGACGTTGAACTCGTCGAGCAGCACACGCCCCTCGGCCCGGGCCCTGGGAATCTCCTCATGCATCCGGTTGATGCACCTGACCACCGTGGACTTGCCCGACCCGGAGGGTCCGATGATGGCGCTTACCTGGTTGGGAGCGAACGTGACGTCCAGGCCCCTGATCACCTGGTTCTCGCCGTAGAACGCGTTCAGTTTCTCGACCTCGATGCCGTGGCCGGCCGCCCGCTGCGGCATCGGTGACGCGCTCTCTTCTGAAGCCTCTTCCCGGTGAATTGAGGGCCTCGTGTTCGTGATGGGCACTAGGTCCGTATCGGGTTGGATCATGCCACTCCGCTCCTTTTCGGGTTTTTCAGGCACGTAGGCGCCGGCGGCTGCGTTCGTGGAAGCTGCGGGCCACCACACTGAGCAGCAGCACGAAGATGATCAGCAGCAGAGCGGCCGCCCACGCCCGCGCGTGATCCTGGGGGCTGGGTGACTCAGACAGCTGGAAGATGGTCACCGGGATATTGGGCATGGCGCTGCTCGGATTGGTGGTGATGGCCAGGTTTGAGTACACCGAGCTTGTGAACAGCAGTGGGGCGGTCTCGCCGGCCACGCGGGCCACGCCGAGGACGGCCCCGGTGATGAGCCCTCCCAGCGCGGTGGGGAGGACCACCCGGAGGACCACCCGCCAGCGCTTCAGACCAAGGGCCAGAGCCGCCTCGTGCAGGGAACGCGGGACCAGAGCCAGCACCTCCTGGGCCGAGCGGCCGACGATCGGGAGCATCACGATGGCCAACGCCACCGACCCCGCCCACCCGCTCTGCTGATGCTCCACCACCACGATAATTCCGAAGACGAAGATGCCGGTGAGGATCGTCGGGATCCCGTTGAGGATGTCCAGGGCGAACCGGACGGCCGCGGCGGCCCCTGGCGGGGCGAACTCGCTGGTGTAAATGGCCAGCAGGATGCCCACCGGCACGGCCATGGCGCTGGCCAGCGCCACCAGGATCACCGTGCCAACGATGTCGTTGACGATTCCCCCGCCGGGCTGACCGAAGGCGGCCGGGAGCTGGGTCAGGAAGTCGATGTTGAGCGCGCTCGCCCCCTTGACGAGCACCGAGACGATGACGATGCCCAGCACCGCCACGGCCAGGCCCGTGGCCACCGTGGCCACGATCTCCATGGTGCGATTGATGGCCCTGCGGCGCCTCTGACCGGGGCCGGAGGTCAGCTTGTTGGCCAGTCTGCCGGTGGCGGCTTCCATCAGCGCTCTCGCAGCGTCGTGCGCCGGATGATCAGCCGGGCTGCGACATTGACGACTCAGGGAGATCACAAGCAGGATCGCGGCCAGGTAGACCAGCGACGCGGCATGGAGAGGGGTGGTGGCTCCCTGGTACTCGTTGGCCACCTGGGCGGCCAAGCGTGCCCGCGGGCCCGAACAGCGAGGCGTGGATCCCCGGGGTGTTGCCGATCACCAATGAGACGGCGATCGCCTCGCCGAGCGCCCGGCCCAAGCCCAGGATCACCGCCCCGACGATCCCGGGTCGTCCATAGGGGAGGATCACCATCCGCACCATCTCCCAGCGCGTAGCGCCCAGTGCGTAGGCACCCTCTTTGAGGTCACCCGGCGTCGTCTCAAACACTTCCCGGGTGATCGCGCTGACGATCGGCACGGTCATGATCGTGAGGATCAGGATCGCGCTGAACATGCTGTAGGGGGCGGGGGTCCCGCCGAACAGGGGGATCCAGCCCAGCACGCTGTTGAGGAAGGGACCGAAGTGATTGCCCACGAACGGCCCCAGGACGATGATGCCCCAGAGTCCGAGGATCACGCTCGGGATGGCGGCCAGCAACTCGACCAGGATCGCCACCGGCCGGCGGATGAGGCGGGGGGCCAGCTCGGTCAGGTAAAGGGCAATGGCCACCGACATCGGTCCCGCGATGAGCAGGGCAAAGAACGAGCTCTCAACGGTGCCGAAGATGAAGTCGGCCGCGCCGAACTGGTTATTTTGGTCCCACGCCTGATGGCCCAGGAAGCCCAGGCCAAACGTGGAGATGGCCGGGCTGGCCTGGTCAAACACCGTGTAGACGATCCACACCAGCACCGCCACCGCTAGGAGAGCGGCCAGGAGCGCCAGGATCCGCAGCGTGGGGTCGCCCACGCGGTCGGTCAGCTTCGGCCGGGCCGCGAGTGAGCGGGATGCCGGCGGGCCCTGGACGGGCCCGCCGACTGGTACGACAGCCTCTCGCACTCCCTAGGCGATGCCGGCGATGGACGACTTGTCGGCTGCCACCACCTTGGCGGGCAGCGGGGCGAAGTCGAGCTTCGGCCCGTCCGCCTGCCCAGTCGTGATCGCCCAGGTGAAGAACGGCTTCAGGGTCGAGGCCTTGGGGCTGTTCTTCGGGACGATGGCGTAGGTGAATGTCGAGATCGGGTATGCCGCGGGCGCGGATGCCGGCGGATCCGTGATCGAGATCGCGTTGTCGGAAGGAATCGAGCCCACCGTCGCCGCTGCGGCCGAGATGCTCGCCACACCCGGGACCGGGAACTTGCCCGCGGCGTTCTGGATCAGCGCGTCGTCGAACTTGTTGGCCACCACATAGGCGATGGCGATGTAGGCGATCGACCCGTTGGTCGAGGCCAGTACCCCGCCCACGCCGGAGTTGCCCTTCCCGCCGAGCCCGACCGGGAAGTGAACCTGGGTGGAGTTCCCGACCTGGGACTTCCACTCAGGGCTCACCTTTGACAGGTAGTTGGTGAACGCGTAGGTGTCACCGCTGGCGTCCGTCCGGTACACGGGCTGGATAGGGGTCGCCGGCAGGTTGACGCCGGGGTTGAGCGCCTTGATCTTGGGATCGTTCCAGCTCTTGATCTTGCCCAGCCAGATGTTGGCCAGGATCGGGCCCGTGAGCTTCAGGTTGTTGGGCACGCCGGTGACGTGGTAGGCGATCACTGTGGCCGCCAGGGCCCATGGAATCTGTACACACCCCTTGCACGCCGTCGCCTCGCTCGGGCTCATCGGGGCGTCGCTGGCCCCGAAGTCCACCGTCCGGGCCGTGATCTGGGCGATCCCGCCGCCCGAGCCAATGGCGCCATAGGTCACGGCCACCTTGGAGGCCTTGTCGTAGGGGGCCTGCCACTGTGAGACGAGCGGGGCCACCAGGGTGCTCCCGGCTCCGACCAGGGTGGTGCTGGAGCCCGTGGACGCGGGATTGCTGCCTGTGGCCTTGGTGACGGTGGTGGTCGAGCCGCAGGCCGACACACCCACCACGGCGGCGATTGCCACCGCAAGTCCGGTTATACGACGTAAGGTCAAAGTCATCTCCTTTTTTTCCTTTACGGTTGGTGTCGGGACGGCTGGGGCAAGCGGTCAACCACGGCGCAGTGGGTTAGGAAGCGCAGTCCGCTCCGGGGCGAGCCGATAGCCGAAGCCAACGTGCGTGTGGATGAAGCGCCACCCGGGGGCGGCCTCCTCCAGCTTGACTCGCAGCTTGCGTACGTAGACGTCGACGGAACGGTCACCGGGTCGCAGCCGCCTACCCCAGGCCAGGCGCGAGAGCTCGTCGCGCTCCACGATCCGGCCGCCGTGGCGAGCCAGCTCGATCAGGAGGTACATCTCGCGGCGTGAGAGCATCAGCGTGCGCTCTCCGACGTAGGCCATACGGTCGGCGGGAGCGATCGTGAGCGGGCCCAGGCTCATCACCTCGGACCTGTGCGAAGCGGCGGCAACCACTGCGCTGGACATGCTGCTGGCAGGCGCCGGGCCTCGTGTTACGCAGTGGTAACACGGGTGTGAAAATCTTGTGATCGCCCGGGGCTCGCGCTCTGGCGGACGCCGGGCGGCCTACGGAGCCAGGGCGAGCAGAGGCGCGAGGGCGCTTTCCTGCGTGCCCACCGTCACCACCCGTTCAGGTCCGGGCGTCCGGCCGAACGGAAGCGTCCACGAGAAGGCGAACCGGCAACTGTGAGGGCTCGTGCACAGGCCATCGGGCCGGCCGCTCACCAGCGCGCGGTGAATGACCGCCTCCCCCTGGGTGCGCAGGAAGGGGAGAAACCGAGGGCTGCCGGTGGCGGCCATCCAGTCCGCCACGGCCTGGACGAAGATGCCCTTGAAGGCGGTGATGTCAAAACGATTGGGGGCCCCGTTGCATTCGTTGACCATCTCACAGTGCTCCAGCAGGACCCCGTGGGAGAGGAAGCCGTGGCCTGGATTGAGCACATAGCGCAGGAAGCGCGCGGCCACCTGGTAGTAGGACGGGTTGTTGAGGGCGCTACCCATCTGGACCAGCGCATCCGCCACCTCGCCCTCGGTGTAGGCCAGAGCGCCGCCGACCACGGTGTGACATCCGCCCGGGGCCATGCGGTCCCTCACCGTGCCGGCGGCCAGGTTGACCAGCCCCGCGTGCTGAAGCCAGGAGAGCATCCCGCGGGCATCGGCCAGCCAGCGCAGCGCAAGCCCGGGATCGTGGAACGTGCTGGAGGTCCTCCGGTACTGGGCCAGGCCGGCGGTCAGGGCGATGTATTCGGCGTTCGTGATCGTGCCCGAAGGGCTCCCCAGCTCCCAGACGATCCCACCGCACCGCCGCCTGGTGGCCACATAGGACGCAATCTTCTCGGCCACCTTGAGGAACTTGGCGGCCAGCCCCGCGTTCTGGCGGTAATACAGCTCGTACTGTGAGGCGCTGAGCCAGGCCAGGCCCCACCAGACCGTGTCATCCAGATACTGGTTGATGAAGTAGTACTTCCGCGTCGACCCGGGCCGGTACTGGTCGACGAACCCCCCGGGCGTATGGACGCCTCGCCTGTAGGTGGCCACCAGAACGTGCTGGATCGCCTGACTGTGGCTGCCGCTCTTTTCCATGTACTCGACCAGGGCGAGGACGGCCAAGGCGGATTGCCACCAGTGCGGCCCCACCGTTCCACCCCACTCGGCCAGTCTGGAATTCCACCCCACCAGGCTTCCGTCCCCCCCGAGCAGCTCCTTGGCTCCGTAGCGAGCGTCAGCCGCCCAAACGTTGGGCGCATGGGCGCGCGAGTGCCGTTTGACCGAGCCGTGGGCCGCCGCCAGGCCGGTATGGCTCAGCTGATAACCGCCCCAGGACAGAACTCCGGCGGCGAGCAGCAGAAAGGGCAGCCATCGTCGGGGAAACGAGGACACGGGCCTGAGAATAGCCCGGTGACCTTCCGGCTCCCCGCAGCGGCAGGCCCGCACTGGCCCACCCCCGCTACAGCAGCTTCAGTGCCTCCAGACCGCTGTCGACCACCTTCGCCCGCATGTTCACCTCCATCATGCGCAGCGCTGCATCGGCCAGATCCTCATGGATGTGGGCCACGCAATCGCGCGGCACCACCACATTGAAGTGCCGCACGTACGCGTCCAGGGCTGAGTACAGGATGCACTGCTCGGTCACCTGGCCGGTGAGCAGGATAGGGTCGGCCTCGGCCTGGCGCAGGAGGTAGTCCACCTGGGTGCCGTAGAAGATCGAGTGCCGGGCCTTGACCACGAACGGCGTCCCCTCGGGCGGGACGATCGGCTCGATCAGATCAGGGGCCGTGCCCTCGAGCGCCCGCTCCACCAGTTCTTGGCGGGCGGCGCTCCAATCTCCGCGATTGTCGTTGACGTACACGGTGAGCACGTCTCTGTCGCGGGCGGCGGCGAGGACATCACGCAGAGGGGAGCGATCATTTCGGCCACCGACTCCTTCAATCGGATCCGCATCGTCGTGGTCGTAGGGGTTCAGCATGTCGATCACAAGCAGGACGCCGGGCATGGCAGCCTGATCTACCCGCGCGGGGGGCGATGAAATCTCCTAGCATCCCGTCGGGATGCGCAGCGGGAGAATCGTGGCCAGCGTGATGACGGTCGGCCTGCTGGTGGCAGGCTCGGCGGCCCTGGCCGCCCCACGCCCGGGGCCGCCTCCCTCTGGGGCCCTCACGGCGAGCTCCACCCCCTCGCTTTACGCCGGGCCGGGACCGCGGCCGGGCCCGAGCATCCTGTACGCCCATCCCGCGACTGCGCCGGAGCTGACCAACACCGGGATCTGGCACGCCTCTCCCATCCTGGTCTCCGGCGCGAGCGCCTACCGGAGCGGCGAGTTTCTCTACCAGGACTGGCTCTATGACGACAGCGGGGCTCACGAGGCACCCGATCCGAGCGACCCGCGTACCTCGGGCAACACGTTCTCCCGGCCCAACGGCACCTACACGTATCCCACGGGCCCGGGCTACGACAACAACGCGGCCGATCTGGTCGAGTTCCGCGTCAAGCCGACGGCGCAGGCCACGGCTTTCCGGGTCACGCTGAACACGCTCGAAAACCCCCGCCTGATCGCCTTCTCGATCGCGATCGGGGGCCAGCCCGGGCACACGCGACCGTTTCCGGACGGCGCCAACGTCGTCGGCGCCCGCCAGCCTGTTCCTGACCGTGCATCCCGGGCGGCATGGCCTGGTCGGCACCTTGGTTCACGCCAGCAGCGGAAAGGCCATGCGGGGCCGGGCTCCGCGGGTCCATGTCGATCGCCTGCGTCACCAGATCACCGTTCTGGTGGCTCATTCCGTCTGGAACCCGCGCCGGGGGACGGTTCGTCTGGCCATGGGGGTGGGCCTGTGGGACAGCGCACACCACCGCTACCTCCTTCCGCAGCAGACAGCCAGCGCCACCGCGCCGGGGGGCGCGGGACGGCCACCCATCCGGCCGCCTTCTTCAACGTCGCCTTCCGGAGCAACCATCAGGAGCCGCTGCCCTCACCCACCGCCGGGGCCAAGGCGATTACGGATGCCCGCTGGTGGCGCGACGCCGCCCAGGGCGCGGCGCTGGCCAAGGGCAACATCTCCCCGTTCTTCGCCAACGTCAGCTTCGCCAAGCTCTGGCGCCGGGCCACGGACAACTCGGAGCGTGCCCCGGACCGGGCCGCTCGATCGCATCGTCTCGAGCCATTTCCAGGTCGGCCAGGGTGCGCAGTTCGCCAACCAGTGCGGGATCAAGGGCGCGAACAGCCCCAAGTTCTGCCGTCCGGAATACCTCGGCCAGCTTCAGCCCTACGCCATCTTTATCCCGCGCGGACACGCGCCGCGTGGCGGCTGGGGGCTGACGTCGCTCCTGCACTCTCTGTCGGCCAACTACAACCAGTACACGCGGCACGCGTAACCAGCGGCAGTTCGCGCTGCGCCACGTCCCCTCCATCGTGATAACGCCCGAGGCCCGCGGTCCGGATCAGTTCTACGAGGGGTTGGGAGAGGCTGACGTGTTCGAGGTGTGGGCCGATGTGGCCCACGCTGGAGGCTGAACCCGCGCTATGCGGACATCACCGGATACTCGATGGGCGGCTTTGGCACGTTCGACATGGGCGCCCAATTCCCGGATCTCTTCGCCCGCGCCCAACCCACGGTGGGTGAGGAAACCAACAACAACGTCCTGGGCTCGTTCCGCAATCTGCCCATCCTGATGTGGAACGTCCATGGGGATGAGCTGGTGGGAGATCAGGCCTTCCTGGCCAGCGCCCAGAAGCTCGAGCAGCTGGGCTACCGGGTCACGCTGCACGCCCATCTGCCCTGTGCCTCCACCGGCAGCTCGAAATGCAGTCCCGTCCTCCCCGACCATCTCGAGCTGGCCATCAACGACTGGTTCCTGCCGGCTGCCCGCTTCCTGGGAAGCGCTCTGGTGAACCGCAACCCGCCGCACGTCACCTTCGTCGTGGACCCCGCGCGCTACTCGCGCAGGTACGGGATCGTGGCTGATCACGCGTACTGGGTCTCGGGTCTGGAGTGCGCAAGTCGGGATCGCTGGGAACCTTCGATGCCCTGTCGCAGGGCTTCGGGCTGGCGGACCCCAAGCCGTCCGGAGTCAAGAACGGCGCTGGTAGCTGGTGGGAGGGCACCTGGGGCCGATCCACTACACCAGCCAGACCCAGACCTGGGGGCCGAGCAAGCACGTGCCCGCCACGACCGGATCGTGATCACGGCGAGCAACATCGGACAGGCCGCTCATCGACGTGTTCCGGGCTCACGTGAACTGCCACGTCAAGCTGATCATCCACACCAACGGTCCGATCACGATCAGACTTCCGGGCTGCCAGCGCGTAATCCACGCGAAGTAGCAGGCGTAGGGATCAGGCGGGGCGGGAAGCGGTCCGTCCCCAGGACTGCGCTGTTTGGGCACGCGACGGTCGTCGCGTCCCCCTCGCCTAAGCCGCCAGGTTCCGCTTGGCCAGGTGCTGGCCGACCTTGCGCTTGACCCGCTGGAGCGCGTTGTCGACGGTCTTGCAGTCACAGCCGATCCGCCGGCCCACCTCCTCGTAAGAGTGGCCATCGAGGTACAGGGCCAGCACCCGCGATTCGAGCTCGGACAGAGCGGTTGAGAGGCAGGCCACCAGGGCCCGGAGCTCCTCGGAGCTGATGACCTGGTTGACCGGATCGTGGACCGGTGAGCCGGCCAGCATCTCATCCAGGGTGGAATCGTTCTCGCCCGAGTCGCCGGCCGGCGTGCTCGAGAACGAGACGTATTGGTTCAGCGGCGTGTGCTTGTTCCGGGTGGCCGTCTTGACAGCCGTGATGATCTGGCGGGTGATGCACAGCTCCGCGAAGTTGCGGAAGCTGGATTCACGGTCCGAGCGGTAGTCTCGGATGGCCTTGTACAGGCCGACCAAGCCCTCCTGGATCAGATCCTCGCTGTCGCCGCCGGCCAGGAAGTACGACGAGGCCTTGAGACGCACGAAGCCGTAGTACCGCCGCACCAGCCGGTGGCAGGCGTCCGTGTTGCCCTGCTTGGCCAGGGCGATCAGGAACGTGTCCTCAACCTGAAGCTGAGACTGAGGGTTGGCAAATAGTCTGGCCACGGGATTCCCTTCAAATCCCCCGGGCTCGCGCCGGCGGGGCTTGCGGATTCGTGGCGCATCACCTCCCCTGGCGCCGCACCAATCGCGTGGGACCTCGGTCCCGCGCGTCCTCTCCAATCCGAAGGCTGAACCTCCAGTTGATCGTTATCTCCCGCGCGGCAGAGTGACAGACCAGTCGGACGCTGTCAAGAGGGGCGAGCCTTGGCGGCGTCCCACGGCGGCGGCGTAGAGCAGGACCGCCGCGGCCGCGCTGACGCTGAGGCTCTCGATCCGTCCCCGCAGGGGGATCGAGACGAGCTCGTCACAGCCCGCGGCTACCCGCGGCCGGAGGCCTCGGCCCTCGGAGCCGAGCACGAGCACGACGCCCCCGGAGTAGTCGACCTGATCGTAGGATTTCGCCGCTCCAGCCTGGGCGCCATAGCACCAGCGGCCGGCGCTCTTGGCCTGGGCCAGGAAATCAGCCAGGTTGCGGACCCGCGCCACCGGTAGATGCTCGACGGCCCCGGCGGACGCCTTGCACACCGCCGGGGTGACCTCGGCCGCGCGGCGTTCGGGCAGAACCACTCCGGTGGCACCGGCGCATTCCGCCGAGCGGCAGATGGCACCCAGGTTCTGCGGGTCCTGTATCTGGTCCAGGGCCACCAGGGGTCCGCCGATGTCCTCCAGCAGGCGATCGGCGTCGGCATAGCGAAAGCTCGAGACCTCGGCGCACACCCCCTGGTGGTCAGGCGAACCGCAGATCCGCTCGACCTCCTCAGCGGTCGCCGTCTCCGCGCCGGGGGCGCGGGCCGCTGCGCCACCCCCGGACAGCCACGGCTCGCGCAGCGTGTTCTTGGTCGCCCAGACGCGCCGCACCGTCCGGGGACCCAGCAGCGCTTCGCGCACCGGGTTACGGCCGTAGATGATCACGACAGCGGCAGCAGCTCGGGTCCCTCCGGGCCGTCGCGTACCTCCCAGCCCAGGCCGCGGAGCCGCTCGCGGATCCGGTCGGCCTCCGTCCAGTCCCCCGCCGCCCGGGCGCGGGCCCGCTGCTCAGCCAGCTCTCGCAACTGCGGCCGGCACCTCCACCTGCTCGGGATCGAGCAGTCCGTCGAGGGCCAGCACCCCGAGCATCTCTCGCAGGTCCTCATCGCCGACGGGCTGGGAGCTGCGGTTGGCCCGCCCCACCCACTCGAACACCGTAGCCAGGGCACGCGGAGTGTTGAAGTCGTTGGCCAGCGCAGCGAAGAACGCCTCCCGCAGCGGGGCCGACCAGGAGGGCGATCGGGCCGGGGTCAGCCTGCGGGAGGCCTCTCTGATCCGTCGCACGCTGGCCGCCGCCTGCTCCATGCGCTCCTCATCGAACTCGACCGGCTGGCGGTAATGGCCCGAGATGAAGTACATCATCAGCGCGTCCCGGCCCCAGCGGTCAAGCGCCTCATGAAGCAGGAAGATATTTCCCTCGGACTTGGCCATCTTGGCCTGCTGGAGCCGGATCATGCCGTTGTGGACCCACAGGCGAGCCAGGGGCCGCCCGTGGGCCGCAGACGTCTGAGCCGACTCGTTCTCGTGATGGGGGAACACCAGGTCACTCCCCCCGCCATGGACATCGAAATCCAAGCCCAGAAGCGCCTGCGCCATGGCCGAGCATTCGATGTGCCACCCGGGTCGCCCGGGGCCCCAGGGCGAGTCCCACCAGGTGTCCTCGGCGGGCTTGCGCGCCTTCCAGAGAGCGAAATCGAGTGGATCGCGCTTTAGCTCTGCGCCCTCCACCCCCTCCCCCTGATCCATCTGATCCACGTCGCGATGCGAAATCTCCCCATATTGCGGGTACCCCCTCACCTGGAAGTAGACGTCCCC
Source organism: uncultured Solirubrobacterales bacterium (assembly GCA_963838865.1). Classification (GTDB taxonomy): domain Bacteria; phylum Actinomycetota; class Thermoleophilia; order Solirubrobacterales; family Solirubrobacteraceae; genus Palsa-465. The sequence goes on from CAWISN010000001.1 coordinate 1,166,300, forward strand.
GGATACTGCGTACGCATGCCCCGCCTCGATCAGCCGCTCGATCAGCTCGATGATTGCCCCGATGTACTCGCTGGCCCGCGGCTCCTGATCGGGCCGGCCCAGCCGAGCCGATCCGTATCGGCCAGATAGGCGGCGGTCATCTCCTCAGCCAGGCGCTGGCTGCCCCCCGCGCGGTCACGGGCCGCGGCATAGATCTTGTCGTTGACGTCCGTAATGTTTGTTACAAATCTGGTCCGGTAGCCCTCATGGACCAAAAAACGGTTCAACAGCGAGAAGACCACGAACGGGCGAGCGTTTCCCACATGGATCCGGCCGTAGACGGTGGGTCCGCACACGTAGAGCCCGATCCGTCCCGGCTCACGTGGCTCGATCGGGCGGACCTGCCCGGTGCGGGTGTCGTGCAGCGTGATCGTGCGCAAAGTGGCCCAACCCTAGCGTCCGTGACTGGCGCCAAACCGACGAGGCGTTTGTAGGCTGCCCGGCATGGCCCCCCCGCTGCCCCCGGAGGACCGCTTGAAGATGGTTGAGCGGGCGTTTCGGTCACTTCCCGACCGTTATCTGGGGGCGGAACCGGGGTTCGACGCCACCTACCACATCAAGCTGTGCGACATCGGCCGGACCTGGGAGGTGCGCTGCACCCCGCACGCCGCGCGCGTGCGCAAGGGCGCCTCCAGAACGGCAGCGGACGTGACCATCACCACCGACGTTGAGACCTGGATGGCGCTCCGGGAGGGCGAGTTCTCCGGGATCGAGGCCTTCCAACGAAGGAGCCTGGGCGTTCGCGGCAACCTGGACCAGGCTGTGGCCTTCGAGGGAATGTTCCGCCTCCCGGGGGGACGTCCGCCGCTGCTGCGTATTCGGGATATCCCGGTGGGGCGCCAGCGCATCTCCACCCTGACCATGGGAGCCGGGCCGGATGTCCTGCTCCTCCACGGCCTGGGAGGAACGCGGGCCTCCTTCTTTGAGACCGCGGCCGCACTGAGCTCGCGCTACCGGGTGCATGCTCCGGACCTTCCGGGGTTTGGCTCCTCGAGCAAGCCTCCCCTGGGGGCCTACAACGCCCGGTGGTTCGCCCAGACCATGCTCGGCTTGCTGGACGAGCTCGGCATTGAACGGGCCCACATCGTGGGCAACTCGATGGGTGGTCGCACCGCCATCGAGATCGGCCTGCTCGCACCGCACCGGGTGGGCGCGCTGGGGCTCCTTTGCCCGGCCGTGGCCTGGATACGGCGCGGCCTTCATCCGATCGTCCGGCTCCTGCGCCCCGAGTTCGGCCTTCTGCCCCATGGCTTCCGCCGCTCCACCGTGGCCGCCCAGTTCTGGAGCATCTTCTACGACCGTGACGTCCTCGATCCCGCCGTGGGCGAGCTCATGGTCGATGAGTTCCGCCGCATCTACCACAGCGCCGGTGCCCGCTACGCGTTTCTGGCCAGCGCCCGGAACATCTACCTGGAGGCGCCCTTCGGCGCCCGGGGGTTCTATCCCCGGCTGGCCGGGCTGACCCCGCCGGCGCTGTTCGTGTGGGGCCGGCACGACAGCCTGGTGCCCCCGGCGTTCAGCCGGTACGTCAGCCGGTGGCTTCCGGCAGCCGAGCAGGTCACCTTTGAGGAGTGCGGCCACGTTCCGCAGGTGGAGTGCACCGAGCGGACCAATGAGCTGCTGATGGACTTCTTCGCCCGGGCGGAACGCAGCGGCGCAGCCGATCTCGCGGCCGGACAAAGGACCTCCGGCACGCCGCGGCCACTGAGTGCCCTGGATTCAGGCAGCGAGGCCGCCTAGCCTTCGATGTCACATCGATGGGGGCGCGCTCGCCGGCTTCTGGCGGCCGTTCTGTTGGCGGCGCTGGCCGCCGGCTGCGGCGGCGGGACAAAACACGCCACCACCTCCGCGTCCGTTACCGCCACCGCCCCGGTCAGCAAGCCGGTCTACCAGACCAGGGCCGTGGCCGTGTTGCGGCCGATGCTGCACGCCATCAACGTCGCCTTGCAAACGCCGCGCCAGGCCAGCGTCTGGCAGGGACTCCAACGGCAAGCCGCCCACGCCTACGCGACGATCGGCAGCCTCGAACCACCTTCCGGGGTCTCTGGACTCAACCGCCAGCTCGTGCAGGAACTGGGCACTGTCGCCTCCACCGCCGGCGGCCTGTTCCGAGCCTTGAGCTCGAACAACCTGGCCAGCGCCAGTTCACTGGGAAGCCGCCTGATACATGAGGGCGCGCAGATCACCAGCCTGGGAAACCAGCTCAAAGCGCGTGGCTACGCCCAGCTGGGGACGATGCTGGCCGGGCCGTGACGCGGCACCGGTGGTGGGGGTTTTGCTGCCGGCTGCGGCGTTCGGTGTGACCTTGGCCGTGCGCGGATAGCATCAGGGCATGGCGGAGATGGGACTGACCTCGGCCCCGAGCCGCAACGGCCACATCGACACCGAGCTGGCCGATCCACGGAGCGGTGACGCGGGCAGCCTGCTGGGCCGGCTGGCCCGCGGAATGGCGGCGCAGGTTCAGCAGCGCATCCCACGCGCCGACTTGGACGAGCGCGATCCTGACTACATCCGCGAGAACCTGCCGTTGATGTGGCTGGCGGCCAGCATCTACTTCCGGGGCGAGGTGCGCGGCCTGGGGAATATTCCGGACTCGGGACCGGTCCTGCTCGTGGGCAATCACTCGGGAGGCAACCTGACCCCGGACACGACCATCTTTACGCTGGCCTTCAGCACCTTCTTTGGTGTGGAGCGACGCTTCTATCAGCTGGCCCACAACCTGGTCCTGGCCATGCCCACCCTCGGCGCGCTGCGCAAGTTCGGAACCGTGGCGGCCTCGCCGGCCAACGCTCGCAAGGCGCTGGAGTCCGGCGCGGCCTTGCTCGTCTACCCGGGCGGTGACTACGAGGTCCACCGGCCCAGCTGGGAGCGCAACCGGGTCGACTTCGGCGGCCGCAAGGGCTTCATCCGCCTGGCACTCGAGCAGGACGTACCGATCGTCCCGGTGGTGTCGATCGGCGGCCAGGAAACGGCTCTGTTCCTGACCCGCGGCGCCGGACTGGCCCGGCTGCTGCGGGTCGATCGGCTTTTCCGCCTCAAGGTTCTGCCGATCTCCATCGCGCTTCCCTGGGGACTGAACGTCGGCGACATGCTGGGACACATCCCGCTGCCGGCCAAGATCACGATCGAGACCCTTCCGGCCATAAATCTCCGCCAGGAGTTCGGCCCCAACCCGGATATCCAGGAGATCTACGACCACATCATCAGGCTCATGCAGGACACGCTGGACGCCCTGGCCTCCGAGCGCCGGCTGCCCGTCGTGGGATGATAAAAAAGGATAGAGGGGCACGAGAGATGAGAGTCGCCGCCAGCATCGAGGTCGCCGCTCCGCCCGACCGAGTCTGGGAGGTGGTCATCAGATCCCGCCCGGGCCCTCAGCTTCATGTCCGGCGTGACCCGCTGGGAGGCCGAGGGCGAGCCCGCCAACGGGCCTGGGCGCCCGCTACCGCGTGCTGTTCCGTGTCGGTGCCGCCGAGGTCGGGCGGACTGATCGAGGTGGTGGAATGGGAAGAGGGCCGCGAGATGGCCTGGACGTCAGTGCTCGGGGTGGACCAGCGCGGCCGCTGGAGGGTCCGCCCAGCGTCCAACGGGCGTACGCGCGTCGAGCTGAGGATGGCCTACGGGGTGGCCGGCGGGGGCCTAGCCCGGCTGGGTGGCCGAGAGAATCGCCGCCCCCACGCTCTCCGGCTCATCTGCGCCGCAGCCTGCGGGCACTCAAGCGCCTGATCGAGCACGAGCAGCTGCGCGAGCGGGCGGCGGGCCGGCGAGCGCGCCGCGGGCCGCGTAGGCCCACGAGCTGTCGAGCCCGGTGCGAGCCGCCCGGACCGCACAAGCCCGCTTAGCAGCGCCCCACCGTGGCCACAGCCAGGGCGGCGGCCCCCTCGCCCCTGCCCGACGAACCCCATCCCCTCGCCCCGCGTGGCCTTCACGTTGACGTATACGGGATCGATGCCGAGCGCTCCGGCCAGGGCGTTGCGCATCGCCTCACGGTGCGGCCCGATGGCCGGCCGCTCGATCACGACGGTGGCGTCGACGTTGGACGCACACTCGAGCCTGCGTCAGCAGGCATCGCCTTTGTGGCCGTCAGGAGCTCGAGCGAGTCGGCGTCCCGGTAGCGCTCGTCGGTGTCCGGGAAGTGCTGCCCGATGTCCCCCAGTCCGGCCGCGCCCAGCAGCGCGTCGATGATCGCGTGGGTCAGGACATCGGCATCGGAGTGCCCGCCGAGCCCGTGCTCGTGGTCGATTTCCACACCGCCGAGGACCAGCCTGCGCCCGGGCGCGAAGCTGTGGCAGTCGTAACCGATGCCGGTCCGGTAGCTCATCGCTCACCCAGCAGGAGCTCGGCCAGCCTCAGATCCTCGGGGGTTGTCACCTTGAGGTTGGGCTCCTCTACGGCGAGCACGTGCACCGCCCCGCCGCGCTGCTCGATCAGCCAGGCGTCATCGGTGGCCTGCGGCAAGCAGCGCCTCGTCGGTTAGCGCCGCCTCAAGCGCGGCGCGGCGGAACGCCTGAGGAGTCTGCACCGCCCACAGCGCCGAGCGGTCAACCGTACGGGTGACGACTTGGACCCTCGGCGTCTCCTTGATCGTCTCGGTAACTGGCCTGGCTGCAATCACCGCATCCGCGTCAGAGCGCTCGAGCTCGGACAGAACGCGCCTGAACAGCTGCGGGGCTGGCCAGCGGCCTTGCGGCATCATGGACAATCACCGAGTCGGCCTCGTCCGCTACGGCCAGCGCCGCCTTCACCGACTGCGAGCGGAACTGGCCACCGGCCACCGCCACGGTTCCCTCGGGCGCCTGCGTCGAGCGCGTCCGCCAGGCAGCGCGATCACTATCTGCCTCACCGCCTCCACCGCCCTCAGCGCATCCACGCTCCAGTCGAGCATGGGACGGCCGGCCAGCGGAACGAGCGCCTTGGGCTGGCCCCGCCCGAGCCGCTCACCCCGTCCGGCGGCGACGATCAACGCGACCGCCACCTAATGCCCTGACCCGCGCGCGCCTACTCGGCCGCCACCGCCATCTTGCGGCCGTTGCTGGCCGGTGTGACGCCCATGAGCCCGTAGACGTGCTCCTCCACTTCCTCCTCGTCCATACCGAGCGCGTACATCAACTCGGAGCACAGGATTCGCTTGGCCCGGGTGAACATTTGCTTCTCCCCCGTGGAGAGTCCTTTCTGGGCCTCCCGAGTGGCGAGGTTGCGCACTACCTCCGCCAGCTCGTAGATGTCGCCCGTCTTGATCTTGTCCCGGTTGTGCTTGAACCGCCGGTTCCAATTCTTGGGCATCTCTGAGCATTCGTCCGAGAGAACCGCCTGCACCTTCTTGAGCGTTTCCTCGTCGATCACGCGCCGTAGGCCGGCCAGGGCAGCGTTCTCGGTGGGAACCATGACGGTCATGTCGTTATGCAGAATCTTGATCGTGAGGTATTCCCGGCTCTCCCCGAGGACCTCCTTTTCCTCCTTGCGTAGCACCTTGCCGGCGCCGTGGTGTGGGTAGACCACACTGTCGCCGACCTCGAACTCGATGTGCGGAAGCGCCTCATGCGGATCCTCTTCCAGCGACTCGACTTCGAGGTCCTCCAGGTGCTCTTCGGTTAGCTCTGTGATGGTCTCCTCCTCTTTCCGGCCGGGCGGGCCAGCAGCCCGCAGGCGGTTGTTTACGTCTGCAGGTACCGGTCCACCAGGTTGATCTCCTGCTGTCGGCGAAGGCCCTCGCGGATGTCCTTCGCCCGGATCTCGCCAACGCCGTCGACGGTCTCCAGCTCGCCGTCAGTGGCGGCGAGCAATTCCTCGAGCCCGCCGAACTCGTCCACGATTCGCTGCACGACCAGCTTGGGCAGGCGCGGGATGCGGCCCAAGATCCGGAAGCCTCTGGGCGAGATGGGATAGTCGAGGGTGTTCAGTTTGCGGTCGTAGCCGAGCAGCTCGGCCAGCCGGCCGAAATCGAGCAAGTCTTGATGGGGCAGGCGCACGAGCTGGTCGTAGGCCAGGGCGAAGCTCTCGTCGGAGTCGTCGACCAGGTAGTCGTGCACAAGGGCCGACTTGTCGGCGGCGACGCCCACCATCGTTTCATCGAGTTGCATCTCGATCAGGCGGCCCTCCATGCCAAGCTCGACGATGTAGCGCTCGATCTCCACGGCCATCCGCGTGACCAGCTCGGCCCGCTGCAGGACGGTCAGGACATCGTGGAGCGTGGCCCCGCCCTCGAACTCCAACGCGGTCAGGCGCGTGGACACCTGGTCAAGACGGGTGCGGTACTTGTCCAGTGTGGCCAGCGCCTGGTTGGCCTTGGCCAGCACGACCGGAATGTCTTCCAAGATGTACTTGATCCCGTCCACGTACAGCGAGACCACGCCACGTCGCTCGGACACGGCCACCACGAGCGCGTCGGTCTGCTTCGACACGCGCTCGGCCGTGCGATGCCGCGTGCCGGTCTCCAGGGTGAGAATGGTGGGATCGGGAGTGAGCTGCACGTTGACGTGCGCGATGTTCGTCGCGTTGGCGCTCAGCACAATCGCCCCGTCCATCTTGGCCAGCTCGTACAGGGTCTGCGGCGAGTAATCGAGCTCAAGCTTGATCCCGCCTGAGAAGAGAAAGGCCAGCTCGTCGGCCTCACCGATGACGATCAGCCCGCCACTGCGCGCATGCACGATGTTGTCGATCCCCTCCCGCAGCGACGTGCCCGGTGCCACCATTTCGAGCGCCCGCAGGATCCGCGAGTCCTGTCGCGATTCGAGCTCCTCCTTGAGCTCCTCACCGGAACGCGGTGGCATTGCCCGATTTTACTCGGATTTCGTGAATTGCCGAGGAGCCGATCAGCCCGCGATCGACTCGTTGCGCGCTGGGCGCAAGGCGACATCTAGTGCGGCTCGGAGCGTTGGACACGCTCCCGGTTCGATCACCTCCCCCAAGCGGAACTTCGTGGCCTCGGCCATCCGGCGGTCCGAGTGGGCGACCGTCCGCAGCTCACCCGTCAGACCGATCTCTCCAAAGCAAGTCAGGGGCACGGCTCCACGGGTTAGCGCCACGCGCTTGGCCGCACTGGTCACGGCCAGCGCGATGGCCAGATCCGCGCCCGGCTCCTCCACCCGCACTCCGCCGACAACGTTCACGAACACGTCGGCCGCGCCCAGCCCGATCCCGGCATGGCGACTCAGCACAGCCAGGACCAACGCGACCCGGTTGCGGTCAAGCCCAGCCACCACCCGCCGCGGCGGCACGAGCTCCGAGCTGGCCACCAGCGCCTGAACCTCCACCAGCAGCGGGCGTGATCCCTCCATGGCGCACAGCACGACGCTTCCCGGCGCGCGGGTGGCCTCGGCGACGAACCTGGCCGAGGCATCGAGCACCTCGACCAAGCCGTCCTCCCGCATCTCGAACACTCCGACCTCGTTCGTGGATCCAAACCGATTCTTGACCGCCCGGACCGTCCGGTAGGTCCGTTCCCGCTCACCCTCAAACTGGAGCACGCAGTCCACCAGGTGCTCGAGCACGCGCGGCCCGGCCAGATTCCCTTCCTTGGTCACGTGGCCCACCAGCAGAACGGCGATCTCGCGCTCCTTGGCCACCCGCATCACCTCGCCCGCCACCTCTCTGACCTGGGCCACGGATCCGGCCCCGCTGGACAGTTCGCCGCTATGAAGGGTCTGCACTGAGTCGATGACGCACACCTCCGGCCGCTCGCGCTCCAGAGTTGCCAGCACCGTGTGCAGGTCGGTCTCGGCCAGGACCGGGATCGAGAGCGCCTCTGCCTGCCTGAGCCGCTGCGCGCGCAGGCGCACCTGACCGGCCGACTCCTCGGCCGAGACGTAAAGGGTGCGCCGGCCGGCCGCCACCAGGTTGGCCAGAGCCATCGTGGTCAGCGTGGACTTCCCGATCCCGGGCGATCCGCCAATCAGAATGAGCGAGCCTGGGACGAGCCCACCTCCCAGCACAGAGTCCAGCTCGCCGATCCCGGTGCTCAGCCGCTGTTGCCGTCCGGGCTGAATCTGGCTCAGCACCACCGGCCTCGCCGGCGCCGCGCGGGCTCCGCGCCGGCCAGGGCCCTCGCCCGCCGGTGCCGGACGTCGTGCCTCCTCGATCAGCGTGTTCCATTCGCCGCAGCCGGGACAGCGGCCGGCCCAGCGGGCCGTGTCCGCACCGCACGCGGAGCAGACGAAGAGGGAGGATGCTCGACTTGACGCCATGGGTCCCAGGCTACGGGGCGGACCCGACGTGATCGCGCTCCAGCGCTGCGGCTGTCAGAGATTTGTCACGCGGTGTGACGAAGTTTTTTCACCGCGGGTGGGGAGGGCGCGTGAGGGGTTCGGGGCGGGCGCCGACCCGGCGCAACCACCGTGGCTTCACAAAGCGCTCACCCGCCGCGCCGCCGTGTTGCGCCATGGTCGTATAGCAGCCATGGCGTCCCACGGCTCGGGCGCCCGCTGGCGCTTTGTCGAACTATTGCTGTTCAGCGACGGCGTGAGGGGGATCGTGCGGCAGCCGAGGGGATCGCGGGGATCACGCGACGCCGCGGAGGGTTCAGCGCAGCGCACCCGGCCCCGCCGTCAGCGCAGCGCACCCGGCCCCGCCGTGGGGCGCGCCACGCGCCCCCGACCCAGCTACTCGTCCTCGGAGCTCTCGCCGTCGCTCTCGCCGTCGCCGCCCGCGGCGTCCTCGCCCTCTTCCGAGGACTCGGCCCCGACCGCGACGGGGGTGGGCGCCGGCTCGGGCTTGGGCTCGATCACCGTGAGCTTGACCTCGGGCTCGGCGCCGTCGTTCGGCCCGCCCCGCGACGGCTCGCCCGCGGGTGGAGAGGCAGTCCCCGACGTATCGACCATGACGGTCGAGCCGGAGGGCACCTGGGAGCGCAGCACGAAGTCGGCCAGGGGATCCTCGATGTAGCGCTGGATGGCTCGGCGCAGCGGCCGGGCGCCCATGGTGGGATCCCAGCCCTTCTCGACGAGCATGTCCTTGGCGCCATCGGAGAGCTCGAGCTGGAGCTCCCGTTCGGCCATCGACTCCCTGATCCGGGTAAGCAGCAGCTCGACGATCTCCTTGATCTCGTCCTTGGAGAGCTTGTGGAAGACGATGACCTCATCGATCCGGTTCATGAACTCGGGCCGGAAGACCTTCTTGAGCTCGCCCATGATCCGGTTCTTCATGTCGTCGTAGCTGATCCCGGTCTCTTCCTCAGAGGTCGAGAACCCGATGTTGAACTGGCGTGAGATTTCCGAGGCGCCGATGTTCGAGGTCATGATCACGATGCAGTGGCGGAAGTCCACCGTCCGCCCCTGGGCGTCGGTCAGGCGCCCGTCCTCCAGGATCTGGAGCAGGATGTTGAACACGTCCGGATGGGCCTTCTCGATCTCATCCAGAAGCAGCACGCTGTAGGGCTTGCGGCGCACTGCCTCGGTGAGCTGGCCGCCTTCGTCGTAGCCGATGTAACCGGGGGGCGAGCCGACCAATCGCGACACGGCGTGCTTCTCCATGTACTCCGACATGTCGATCCGGATCATGGTGTCCTCGTCGCCGAACAGGAACTCGGCCAGCGTGCGAGCCAGCTCGGTCTTGCCCACGCCCGAGGGGCCGAGGAAGATGAATGAGCCCGTCGGGCGCTTGGGATCCTTGAGCCCGGCCCGGGACCGCCGGATGGCCTTGGAGACAACCTCGATCGCGGGGTGCTGCCCGATCACGCGCTTGTGCAGCTCGTCCTCCATGCGCATGAGCTTGGCCGTCTCGGCCTCGGTGAGCTTGAACACCGGGATGCCGGTCCACATCGAGACGATGTCGGCGATCTCCTCCTCGCCGATGGCCGGCCGCTCGGTGGATTCGCCAGCCTCCCACTGCTCGGTGAGCTCGCGCTTCTTCTGCGACAGGCGCCGCTCCTTGTCACGCAGGTTGGCCGCCTTCTCGAACTCCTGGTTCTCGATCGCCTCCTCCTTGGCGCGGCGGGTCTCCTCGATCTCATCCTCAAGCTCGCGGTACACGGGAGGAGAGGTCATCGACTTGATCCGCATGCGGGACGCCGCCTCATCGATCAGGTCGATGGCCTTGTCCGGCAGGAAGCGGTCCGAGATGTAACGGTCGGCCAGCTCGGCGGCCGCCTCGAGCGCCTCGTCGGTGATCTGCACCTTGTGATGCTGCTCGTAGCGGTCGCGCAGGCCCTTGAGGATCTGCACCGTCTCCTCGGTGGAGGGCTGATCGACGGTGATCTTCTGGAACCGGCGCTCCAGAGCGGAGTCCCGCTCCAGATACTTGCGGTACTCCTCGAGCGTGGTCGCGCCGATCGTCTGCAACTCACCCCGAGCCAGGGCCGGCTTCAGGATCGAAGCCGCGTCGATGGCGCCCTCGGCCGCGCCGGCGCCGACCAGGTTGTGCAGCTCATCGATAAACAGGATGATGTCGCCGCGCTGGGTGATCTCCTTCATCACTTTCTTCAGGCGCTCCTCAAATTCACCCCGGTACTTCGATCCGGCCACCAGAGCGGCCAGGTCAAGCGTGTAGATCTGCCTGCCCTTCAGCAGCTCCGGGACGTCGCCGTTGGTGATGCGCTGGGCCAACCCCTCAACCACGGCGGTCTTGCCCACGCCGGGCTCGCCCACCAGGACGGGGTTGTTCTTGGTCCGGCGGGACAGGATCTGCATGATCCGCTCGATCTCGATCTCGCGGCCCACGACCGGGTCAAGCTTCGACTCGGCGGCGAGCTTGGTCAGATTGCGCCCGAACTGGTCGAGCAGCTTGGAAGACTTCTTGCCCTCGTGCGAGGACGAGCCGCCCGCCGCGGCGGCGGCGCCTGAGCGGGTCCGCCCGCCCGGACCGGAGAGCATCCGGATGACCTCGTTGCGGATCTTCTCGGAGTCGGCGTCGAAGTCGAGCAGGATCCGCGCCGCGACGCCTTCGTTCTCCCGGACCAGCCCGAGCAGGATGTGCTCGGTGCCGATGTAGTTGTGGCCGAGGCTGAGGGCCTCGCGCAGAGCCAGCTCAAGGACCTTCTTGGCGCGCGGGGTGAACGGGATCTGTCCCGAGGTGACCTCTTCACCCGAGCCGACGATCCGCACCACCTGGGCCCGCACCCGTTCGACCGTGATGTCCAGCGACTCGAGCACCCGGGCGGCCAGGCCCTCCTCCTCGCGCAGCAGGCCCAACAGGATGTGCTCGGTCCCGATGTAATTGTGCTTGAGCGTGCGGGCCTCTTCTTGGGCCAACACGACTACTTGACGTGCTCGCTCTGTGAATCGCTCGAACATGGTCCTTCTCTTCGGTGGCGGTACTCGGGCGGTGGTGGTCGGTGGGGGTGTTGTCCGGGGTTGGCTCCCTACAGTGCCAGAGTAGTCAGCGTCCTGATTCGGGGTTCGGCAAATCGCCGTTGCACCCATCTATCGGCCGGCACGAAGGCCGAGATGAGCGGTAACGGTCTGTTTCTGGGGCCATAACTCAGTCTAGCAATGGGGTAGGGCGCGTCTGGCCGGTGCCGATTTGAGTGATTCCCGCTGTGAGCGAGATCACACCAAAATTCGTCGCGGCGCCGACGGCACCTTTCCCCGCAACTAATCCCGCATGGCCGGGAACAAAACCACCTCGCGGATCGACTGCCTGCCCGTGAACGCCATCACCAGCCGGTCGATGCCGATTCCGATCCCTCCGGTGGGCGGCATCCCCTGCTCCAGGGCCTCCACGTAGGCCTCGTCATAGGGCTGCGCCTCCTCGTCCCCGGCCTGGGCCAGCATGCGCTGCTGCTCAAAGCGCCGCCGCTGCTCATCGGGATCGTTGAGCTCGCTGAAGGCGTTGGCGATCTCCATGCCAGCGACGTAGGCCTCAAACCGCTCTGCCAGATCCTCCTCGCTGCGGTGGCGCTTGGCGAACGGAGACAGCTCGACCGGATAGTCGAACAAAAAGGTGGGCTCAGCCAAGGTGGGCTCGACGTGCTTGGTGATCAGCTCGTCCACCAGCTGGGCGCCAATTGTCACCCTCGGGTGCCGGTAGTCCGCGGGCGCGCATCTCACCGGCCAGCGGCTCGCGGTCGCGGTACCGGCGGATGTCGACGCCGGTCCGGTCCAGGATGGCGCCGGCCACGCTCTCGCGCCGCCACGGGGGCGAGAAGTCGACCTCGCCGGCGTAGCCGATGTCGCTGGCCACGCTGGCCACGAGCTGTTCACACCGCTCGGCCATCGCGTGGTAGTCGGCGTAGGCCTCGTAGAACTCGAGCATCGTGAACTCAGGGTTGTGGGTGGTGTCCACGCCCTCGTTGCGGAAGTCCTTGCCGATCTCATACACCCGCTCGAGGCCCACCCACGATCAGCCGTTTGAGATAAAGCTCGGTGGCGATCCGCAGGAACAGCGAGCGATCCAACGCGTTGTGGTGGGTCGTGAAGGGGCGGGCCAGCGCCCCGCCGTAAAGGGGCTGAAGAACGGGCGTCTCGACCTCGACGAAACCCTCCCCGTCCAGGTAACGGCGGATGGCGCTTATCACTCGCGCGCGCGTAAGGAAGGTGTCGCGCACTTCCGGGTTGGCCAGCAGATCGAGCTCGCGGTGACGAAACCGCGTCTCAACGTCCTTCAGCCCATGCCGTTTCTCGGGCGGGGGGCGCAGGGACTTGGCCAGCACGATGTAGGAGGTGATCCTCAGCGAGAGCTCGCCCCGGCGGGTGGCCAGAGCGATCCCGTCCACACCGATCAGGTCGCCCAGGTCGAGCTCCAGCAGCTGGGCCATACCGTCCTCTCCCAGCTCATCCACCCGAGCCTGCAGCTGGATCCGACCTGAGCGGTCCACCAGGTCAAGGAACGCCATCCTCCCCTGACCGCGGCGGGCGGCGATCCGACCGGCCACGCGGTGGGTGATACTCGTCTCCTCCCCCGCCTTCAGCGAGGCATGCTGCTCGCGAACGCGCGCAATCGGCTCGACATCCGGGAAGACGTGCGGGAAGGGATCGACGCCCGCCTCCCGGAGGGCCTCGAGCTTGCGCCGGCGGACGGCGAAGACGTCGGAGGGCTCGCCCTCCGCCCCGCTCACTTGGCTACGTCGATCTTCGGTGATCTTCAGCTTGCGCTTGCCACGGGGAGTGGCAATCACCACCTGCTCCCCGCGCTTGTGGCCCATCAGGGCCTTGCCCACGGGCGACTCGTTGGAAAGCTTCATCTCGGCGGGACTGGCCTCGGCGGATCCGACGATCGTGTACTTGACCGATTTGCCCTTCTCGTCCTTGACGTGGACGACCGAGCCGACTCCCACCACATCGTTTGTGATGGCCGAAGAGTCGATTACCGTGGCCGAGCGGAGCTTGTCCTCCAGCGCAGCGATCCGCGCCTCGAGCATGGCCTGCTCGTTCTTGGCGTCGTCGTACTCGGCGTTCTCGGAGATGTCGCCGAACTCGCGAGCTTCACGGATCCGCTGCGCGACCTCGCGGCGCCGACGCGTGGTCAGCTCGTCGAGTTCAGCCTTGAGGTTGGCCAGGCCTTCCGGGGTGAGGATTACGTCCTTGGGCATGAATTTGAGAAGTCTTGCCGGATCTTGATGAGAAAAAACCCGCTGGACGCGGGGCAAACTCCGGGCTCGGATGAGGCGGGCGGACGAGTATAGAAGGCCGGGAAGAGGTCCCCTGAAGGATCCCGGCCGGGGGCGGGTGAGGGCGCTGGCGGGGACGTCGCGCTACGCCAACGCCTGGCGCGCCGCGGACATTTCGTGCGCCGCGATACGCCTCGGCGGGCCGCGGGTGCAGAAATGTCCGCTATGCGGATATTTCTGGCGAACGAATCGCCTGGCTGGATCGCGTTGCACGAAATTGACGGGGCGGAGCTCGCGGCCCGACTGCGCCCGGTCCGACCTCGCGCGGGACCGCCCGGGCGCTCGCCCCCCGACCCTGCTCGCTCCCCGACCCCGCCCCCCCCCGCGAGCGCCCCCTACGCCGCGGCCGCCAACACGCCCCCCGCACCGCGCAGGAGCTCCCGCACGGACTCCAGGCTGGGCGCCGTCTGCAGCGCGGCGCGCAACGGCGAAGCGCCTCCCAGCTGCGCCAGATACGCGCAACTGAGCTGGTCGATGTACCAGGGGTAGAACTTGCGCAGGTACCGGGTGGCCCGCTCCTCGCCCAGGTGCTCACGCGCTCGGTCGATCACCCAGTCGAGCTCCTCCAGCACCTCCTCATCGCTCGGGCCAGAAGAGCGCCGGCCCAGCAGCTGCTCAAACAGCCAGGGATTGCCCAGAGATCCGCGGGCCAGCAGCACCGCGTCCGCCCCGGAGAGTTCGAACGCCTGCCGGACCTGTTCGTCTCATGAGCCCGCCGGACACGAGGACCGGGACCGGAAGCTCCTCCACGAGCTCGCGCACCACCGCGTAGTCGGGCGTGCCCTTGTGGCGCTGCGAGGCGTGCCGGGGATGCATGGCCACGCCCGCCACCGCGCCCTCGAAGGCCAGGCGCCGCGCCACCTCGACGCCGACTCGGTCCCCCGGACGCTGCCCCGAGCGGAGCTTCACCGTCACGGGGAGGCCGCTGCCCCGCCCGGCCGCCCGGGCCAGCTCGAGCGCCCGCTGGGGTCGGACAGCAGCGCGGCACCCGCGCCCGTCTTGCACACCTTCGGAACAGGGCATCCCATGTTGATGTCGATCAGGTCCGCTCCGGCCGCGGCCACCGTCTCGGCGGCCGAGGCCATGACGTCGGGGTCGTGTCCGAACAGCTGGACCGACACGGGATGCTCGCGGGGATCGATCCGCAGCAGCTCGCGCAGCGTGCGTTCGTTGCGGTAGTGGATGGCGAAGCTCGAGACCATCTCGGACACGGCCAGGCCGGCGCCATGGCGGCGGGCCTGAAGGCGCACGAACCAGTTGCCGATGCCGGCCAGAGGGGCCAGGATCACCCGGTTGGCGATCGGCACCCCGCCGCCAGCAGCCCAGCTCCGCGTCCATCGCAGAGATCCGGCCCACTCGTTCGCGGCACGTTCATGGTACGAATCAGGCGATGAACCTCGTCGAGATCTCCAGCCCTGGCTCGCAGGTCGTGCTGGACGAGGTGCCGGGCCTGGAGCTGTTCGACGCCCACACTCACCTGGGGGAGAACGATCCGGACGGCATGCGCCAGTCTCCGGACGAGCTGCTGGCGGCGCTGCGGTCGGCCACGCCCGCGGGGCGTTCGTCTTCCCCATGCATGAGCTGGAGGGTTACCCCCCGGCCAACGATATGGTGATGGCCGCGGCGGCCGAGTCCGATGGCCTGCTCGTGCCCTTCTGCCGAGTGAACCCTCACGAGGACGCCCTCAAGGAAGCCGAGCGCTGCCTGGCCGCCGGCGCCCGGGGGATCAAGCTTCACCCCCGCGCGGAGCAGTTCACGCTCGACCATCCTGCCGTGCACTCGCTGGTGGCGCTGGCCGAGGAGCGGTCCGTGCCCGTGCTCGTCCACGCCGGCCGGGGCATTCCCGCCCTTGGTCTGCACGCGGTCGAGCTGGCCGGTGAGTTTCCCGGG
Source organism: uncultured Solirubrobacterales bacterium (assembly GCA_963838865.1). Classification (GTDB taxonomy): domain Bacteria; phylum Actinomycetota; class Thermoleophilia; order Solirubrobacterales; family Solirubrobacteraceae; genus Palsa-465. The sequence goes on from CAWISN010000001.1 coordinate 1,181,769, forward strand.
CGCCCGGCTGATCCTGGCTCACGCCGGAATCTGCGACCTGTCCTGGATCTGGCGGGTCGGCGCCGGACCACCCCAATCTTCTGTTCGACACCGCCTGGTGGATGCCGGCGGACCTGCAGACCCTGTTCTCTCTGGTCCCGCCCGGACAGATCGTGTTCGCCTCGGATTCGCCCTACGGCAACCCGGCGCTGTCGGCGGCCTTCCAGCTGCGTCTGGCTCTTCATGCCGGGCTGAGCGCGGAACAGATCCGGTCAATCAGCCGCCGAGCAGTCACTCCGCCTGGCCGCAGGCGAGCCGCTGGCCGGGGCCGGTGACGCCATCGGCGAGCGGGAGCGGGCTCCCCACGTGCTGCTTGATCGGCTGGCCGAGTTCCTCCTCCTGGGCGCGATCGCCACCATGCGCCGGGCGGAGGGCGCAGGCGAGATGCTCGCCCTGGCCCGACTGGCCTGCGACGTACCCGAGGAGATCGACGACGCGCCCGGTCTTCGCGGCCATCCGCTGGCTGCTCGACGCCTTCGAGGTCTATGCCGAGGGGCATCCCGATGACCGCCGGCGGATCTCCTTCCTGATCCTGGCCGCCACCGTGGCCCGGACGCCCGAGGTGCCGGTCCCCCGGCTGGACGCCGTTCAGCTCTGATTTCGCGCCAGATCAGGCGCAGCCCAGTCAGCGTAAGCAGATCATCCACCTCGTCGATCGTCTCCCGGATGAACGGGACGACCACCCGGGCCAGACCGCCCGTGGCGATGGCCTTGGCCTCGTCGCCCAGCTCGCCGCGCAGGCGGCGGACGATCCCCTCCACCTGGCCCGCGAAGCCGTAGGCGATCCCGCTGCGGATCGCGTCCACGGTTGACTTGCCGATCAGCGACCGCGGCTCTGCCATCTCGACCTTGGGCAGCTTGGCCGCCCGCTCATACAGGGCATCCATCGAGATCTCCGCTCCGGGGGTGATGATGCCGCCGAGGTACTCGCCGGCATCCGATACCGCGTCGTAGGTGATGGCGGTTCCGAAGTCGACCACGATGCAGGTGCCGCGGATGCGCTCATAGGCCGCCACCGCGTTGACCAGCCGGTCCGCCCCGACCTCGTGCGGGTTGTCGATCCGGATGGGCATCCCGGTCTTGATCGCCGGACCCACCACCAGCATCCCGTGGCCCAGGTAGCGGTCGGCCACCTGCGTCCACTGCTCCACCAACTGAGGCACGGTGGAGGAGATGATCGAGGCATCCACGTCGTCGAAGGTCAGGCCGCGCAGCTCGAGCAGGTTGGACAGGGCCGCGGCCAGCTCATCGCCGGTGGACTCGCGCACCGTGGCAAACCGCCAGTGCTCGGAGATCTCCTCGGCGCCCTCGCGGTAGACCCCAAAGTGGGTCTGGGTGTTGCCGACGTCTACGACCAGGAGCATCAGGGCAACCCTATCGGCGGCCCCACCGTTCGTACCTCCTGTCCGGGGCCGAGCGCCGACAGCGCCGCGGCCAGGCTGGTGCCGTCGGGCAGCGTCATATCGGGATCGAGCTCGAGGAGCGGCACCAGGACGAAGCGGCGCGAGCGGACCTCGGCGTGAGGCAGCCGCAGACGATCTGACTCGTACTCGAGCGCCGTCCAGAAGCAGAAGGTCGACGTCGATCGGTCGCGGCCCGTGGCGCACGCCGCCGGGCACCCGTCCCAACTCTCTCTCCACGGCCTTGCAGGCGTCGAGCAGCGCTTCTGGCTCCAGGTCGGTCTGGATCTTGACGCAGGCGTTGTAGAAATCGGGCTGGTCGAGCACGAGCCCCACCGGCTCGGTCTCGTATACCGAGGAGGAGGCCAGGACCTCCACGCCATGGCTGGGCAGGGCAGCCACGGCCGCCGCGAGGTTGGCCTGCGCGGTCGCCGATGTTGGAGCCCAGCCCCAGGTAGCCGGCCCTCAGCCGTCCCTCCTCAGGACGCCTCGCGCCATACCTCCACCGAGACCTCGGACACCGGCAGCGCCATCGGCGGCTCGGGCTTGGCCGCCTTCACCCATACGGCCTGCGCGTCGTAGCTGTCCAGCAGCTTGTCCGCGATGGCGGCGCACAGCCGCTCGAGCGTGCGGTAGGAGCGCTGCTGAGCCACGAGGTTGGCCATCTGGCAGACCTGCGAGTAGTCGACCGTGTCCTCGAGGCGGTCGGTGATCGTGGCGTCGCAATCCCCCACGTCGAGGCGGAGATCGACCAGGAGGCGCTGCCCCACCTCGCGCTCGGCCTCGGTTACCCCGACGTGCGTGTACAGCGACAGGCCACTGACCTCGATCGTCACCTCGGGCTCGGGATGGCCCCTCTGCCTCGTCCTCGTCCTCGTCTACCTCGTCGCCTTCGCCGAATTCGTGGTCGGCCATCGCCGGCTGACCGTAGCAGCCGCCACGAGCAGTGCATCGTGGACCGGAGCCACCTCGTGGACACGGAACACGCTGGCTCCATGCTCGTAGGCCACCAGGCACGAGGCGATGGTGCCGGGCAGCCGGTCGTCGACCGGCGCCGGCCGGTCAGCTTGCCCAGGAAGGATTTCCGGGAGGTGCCGATCACCACCGGGCAGCCCAGCTCGACCAGCTCGTCCAGCCGGGCCAGCAACTCGAGGTTGTGCTCCACCGTCTTGCCGAAGCCGATGCCGGGGTCGATCAGGATTCGCTCCGCGGCGACGCCCCGGGACACGGCGAGCTCCACCCGCGCTGCCAGGTAGGCCCTTCACCTCCGCCACGACGTCGTCATAGCGGGGATCGATCTGCATCGTCCGTGGATCCCCGGGCATATGCATGAGGCAGCAGTCGGCCCCGGTCTCGGCCACCACGGCGGCCATGTCTGGGTCCCGCAGCGCGGTAACGTCATTGACCATCGTGGCGCCGGCGTCGAGCGCCGCCCGGGCCACCGCGGCCTTGGAGGTGTCCACCGATAGCCGCGCTGTCGTGCCTGAGTCGACCAGCCCCTGGATAACCGGGAGGACCCGAGCCATTTCCTCCTCGGCGGTCACCGGCGCGGCCCCGGGCCGGGTCGACTCGCCGCCGATGTCCAGGATCTCGGCCCCCTCGGCCTCCAGGCGGAGTCCCTGCGCCACGGCCGCCTCGGGAGCCAGGAACCGCCCGCCATCGGAGAAGGAGTCGGGCGTGACGTTGATCACGCCCATCAGCGTGAACGGGGCGGCGCGCCGCGCCACGGCCCCGGCCTCATTCATCGGGCCAGCGCCCATGCTCGATCGAAGTACTCGCCGTGCCTCCTCCTCACTGCTCCCGCTCCAGGTTGCTCTGCACACTCATCCGGAACATCCAGTTGACCATCGCCACGATCAGAGCCACGATGATCAGCCCCACCCCGGCCGCGGCAATCGGACTGTTGGCCCGGGCGTGACCGGCCACGATCGCCACCCCGCCCACGACCGCGATCAGAGTGGCAGCACCCAGCGAGCGAGGATCAGGACGGCGCGTTGGTTCACGTCCGCGGACGTTACCGCCGGTGAGGCTCCCGCCGTGTAGGCGTTTTCGCCTCCCGCGCCTCACAGCCCACTGCGGCCGTGGGACGCTCGTGGGACGCGAGACCGACGACATTCGGCCAGCGACCCTACGACATGGGCGTACCACTGGCGTACCACCGGCCATCGCACGCACTCCGCCGCTGGCGCTCAGACTGAGCGAAGGCCCTGCCAGCCCCCCCGGCCCTTACTCAGCCGTGCCGCCGGCCAGGCCAGGTCGCGGGGTCGGCAGCGGCCGTGGACCCGGAGCGCGTTCGGTGGCCGGAGCAGGTGGAATCGGCAGCTCGGGCGGAGGCGGCGCCTCGGAGCCGAAGACCTCCTCCTCGCTCTGGCCGCTCAGGAGCGCTTCGAACTGCTCCTTCTCGATCGTCTCGCGCTTGATCAGGATCTCGGAGAGCTTCTCCAAAGCCGGGCGGTACTGCGTCAGGATCTCCTTGGCATCGACGTGGGCGGCCTCGACCATCCGCCTGATCTCGTCGTCGATCTCGCGGGCGATCTCATCTGAGTAGTCCGGCTCGGCGCTGAACTCTCGGCCCAGGAACGGCTGGCCGTGGTCGTGTCCGAACACCCGCGGACCCAGCTTCTCGGACATGCCGAAGCGCATGACCATCTGCTTGGCGGTCTGGGTGACCTTCTCCAGGTCGTTGGAGGCACCCGTGGTGACCTCGTCGAACACGATCTCCTCGGCCGCGCGGCCTCCCAGCGTCATGGCCATGTTGTCCTGAAGCTCGGCCCGGGTGGTCAGGAACTTGTCCTCGCCGGGCAGGGAGATGGTGTAGCCGAGCGCCTGGCCTCTGGAGATGACCGAGATCTTGTGGATGGGATCGGAATTGGGCAGGTAGTGGCCGACGATGGCGTGGCCCATCTCGTGATAGGCGGTGATCCGCCGCTCCTTCTCGCTCATAACCCGGGTCTTCTTCTCCGGCCCGGCGATCACCCGCATGATCCCTTCCTCGAGCTCGTCCTGGGTGATCTCGCGCTTGCCGTTTCGCGCCGCCAGCAGCGCCGCTTCGTTGACCAGGTTGGACAGGTCGGCGCCGGTGAAGCCTGGGGTCTGGCCGGCCAGGGCGTCGATGTCGATCTCCCGACCCAGGGGTTTGCCGCGGGTGTGGACCTCGAGGATCTTCTTGCGCCCGAGCCGGTCGGGCCGGTCGACCACGATCTGGCGGTCGAAGCGGCCGGGCCGGAGCAGCGCCGGGTCCAGGATGTCCGGCCGGTTGGTGGCGGCGATGAGGATGATGTTGTCCTTCATCTCGAAGCCGTCCATCTCGACCAGCAGCTGGTTGAGCGTCTGCTCGCGCTCGTCATGACCGCCGCCCAGGCCGGCGCCGCGATGCCGGCCGACGGCGTCGATCTCGTCCATGAAGATGATGCACGGGACTGTTCTGCTTGGCCTGCTCGAACAGATCACGCACCCGGGAGGCGCCGACACCGACGAACATCTCGACGAAGTCAGACCCTGAGATGGAAAAGAAGGGCACGCCGGCCTCGCCGGCCACCGCCCTGGCCAGCAGCGTCTTTCCCGTCCCGGGCGGGCCGTACAAAAGCACGCCCTTGGGGATTCGCGCGCCCAGGGCCTGGAACTTCTTGGGGTTCTCCAGGAACTCCTTGATCTCGTGCAGCTCCTCCACCGCCTCGTCCACTCCGGCCACGTCGCGGAAGGTGATCTTCGGCGAGTCCACCGACATCCGTTTGGCTCGTGATTTGCCGAACGACATGACCTTCGAGCCGCCACCCTGCACCTGGTTCATGAGGAAGATCCAGAACCCGATGAAGATGATGAAAGGCAGGATGTAGGTCAGAAGCGACAGCCAGCCGCTCGACCCCGTGCCCTGAACGTCGAAGTTCCGCTGGTTTGCCAGATTGGTCGTCGGCCAGCTGGACCAGGTTGCCCTCGGCGTTGTTGTTGGGAACGCCGACGGTGTATTTCTGCCCATTGGCCAGCGTGACGTCGGCCGTGTTGTCCTTGTCGTTGAGCTGGAGGCTCTGGACACCCACGGGCTGGCCGGTCTGGAGAGCCTGGACCAGATTGCCGTACGTGAAGCGCGTCGTGTGGCCCGAGGACCCGATCAGCTTCTGGGCGAAGAACGCCAGCACGACCACGATCAGGATCGGGAATGCGGCGCTCTTGAAGAACCTGCTCATGCCATGCTCACGCGGAGATCCAGCCGGCTTGCCCGGCCGAAAACGCAAGCGTAGCAGTTGGATTTCCCCTGCTCACAGGGGTGCAAGGGCCAGTTCATGCCCTTCCCGGGCGCCTCTTCACTGCTCCAGAGCGGCCACGTAGGGCAGATTTCGGTAGCGCTCGCCGTAGTCCAGGCCGTAGCCGATGGCGAACCGGTTGGGGATCTCAAACCCCACATAGCGGGTGGGAAGCTCGACCTTCTGGCGCTCGGGCTTGACCAGCAGGGCGCACACCTCGAGCGAGCGCGGGTTGCGGCCAGCCAGGTTGCGCAGCAGGTACTGGAGGGTCAGCCCGGAGTCCACGATGTCCTCCACGATCAGCACGTCCCGGCCCTCAATGGCCGCGTCCAGGTCCTTGAGGATGCGCACCACGCCCGATGACTTCGTGGCCGAGCCGTAGGAGGCCACGGCCATGAAGTCCACCTCGACGGGGATCTCGAGCGCCCGCATCAGATCCGAGAGGAAGAACACAGCGCCCTTGAGCACTCCGACCAGGACGAGGTCGCGCTCCGCGTAGTCCCGCGAGATCTCCCCGGCCAGCTCGCGCACGCGGCTGGCCAGCTGCTCCTGCGGGACCAGGGTCTCGCCGATCAGGCCGTCGTCGCTCACCACTTGATCTTATGGGCGCCGCTCGCGCTCCGCGCTGCGCGCGCCCGGGGTTTGGCACTCGAAGCGCAGAACGCCTCGCTTCACCACGGCCCGCACACCGTGGGGCAGATCCAGGGCCGCGCGGCCCCAGGGCAGCCACCTCCTCCGCCCGGCGGGCCGTCCCGGGCGCGGGGCGGCCGGCCGCGGCATCGGCCAGGCGTTGGGCACCAGCCGCTGGATGGCCACGGGGAGGCTGCGCAAGGTCACCAGCTCGATCTCAGACCGGCCGCGCACGGCCTCGTCGACCAGGCCATCCAGCACCTCGGCTTCCTCCCGCAGGATCCCGGCCAGGGCCAGCACGTTCTCCTCGGCCGCCGGATGAACGTCTCTAGAGCAGGGACAAGCCGGTTCGGATCCTCGCGCGCGCGTACGCGTGTGACTTGTTGCTCTCGTCCTCGCACCAGGACAGCCCACGCTGGCGGCAGTATTCGGCCGTTTGCTCGCGGGTGAAGGGCAGCAGCGGCCGGACCAGGAGGCCGTCCCTGGCCGCCATCCCGAGGAGGGCTCGCCGGCTGGGAGAGGAGGCCAGCCGGTAGAGGATCGTCTCGACCTGGTCGGTGGCCGTGTGGCCGGCCGCGACAACCGCTCCCGTCCCGGGCCAGCGCGTCCGCGGCCCCGTAGCGCTCGGCCCGGGCCCAGGCCTGGACGTTTCCCGCCGGCGGGCGCTCGGCCTGCCGGACGTGGAGCGTGACCCCAAGCTGCTGGGTCAGGCTGCGGCAGTGCCGCTCATCGGCGCTCGGCCTGCTCGCGCAGCCCGTAGTTGACATGGAGCGCCTGAACCGACGCGGCCCCGGCGATCCGAACTGCCACGTCGAGCAGACAGGTGGAGTCGCGGCCGCCTGAGAGCAGGACGAGCACGCGCTGCCCGGTGGCCAGCAGGCCGTCCTGCCGGACCCGGTCCAGGAGCTCGCTCAATCCTCTTCTCGCTGGAAGGCCAGGAAGATCTCGGTGGATTCGGTAAAACCCTTGAGCCGGACCTCGGCGATCCGCTCAAAATCCAGATGCGCTCCGGCCCGCTCGACCACCGGCCGCGTGACCAGGACCTCGCCGCCGGCAGATCTGGCGGCCACCCTGGAGGCGATGTTCACAGCGCGGCCGTAGTAGTCGCCATCCCGGTAGACGGCATCGCCGAAGTGGATGCCGATGCGCGCTGGCGGCCCGGCTCACGTAGAGCTGCTGGAAGCCGACGGCCCAGTCGGTGAGGCCGGCCGGATCCGAGCCCACGATCATGGCCTCGTCTCCGATCGTCTTGATCACCCGGGCATCCTCGGGCAACGTGTCCTGGACGGCGTCGACGAAGCGCTCGACGGTGTCGACCGCCTCGAGCTCGCCCTCCTCCTCGGTCAACCGGGTGTAGCCCGCCAGGTCGGCAAAGGCGATGGCGACCCGCATCCTGCCCAGCTCGATCAGCTCGTCATCGAGCTCGGCCTCCATGTGCCCCACCACGTCCTGCTCCACGAAGTAGCTGCAGATAGCGGTGGTGGACCTGGTCCATTACGGGCGAGGCCAGGGGCAGCACCTCGCGGGCCAGCTCGTGCATCTCCTCGGCCATCTCGATGCCAGTGGCCCCGGAGCGCATCAGCGGCTCGTGCACATAGAGGTGAAACAGCCGGACCTCGGCGTCGGCCACCTGGGCGATGGCCTGGCCGTAGACCCGGACCAGCTGGAGCATGGCCACGAGCGGCAGACCCGCGGCCAGCACGGCCGCCACGTAACGCAGGAGCTGGACGTCCTCGGCCGAGAGCGAGTCCGGATGGACGGGGCTCCAGCCCAGCGCGGCGTTGATCCGCTCGATGAGAGCTGGTTCCAAGCCTGTTTCCCGGGACGCGTCGCGGATCGAGTACGCGCCGGACACGCGCGGGAACAGCTCCTCGATGTAGCCGAAGGCTAGCCGGCCCTCCTCGGTGGCCCGACGGATGTCCTGCAGCGAGTGGCCTCGTTCCCGTAGCCGGGCGACGATCCGGGCATGAGCCACGGCGCCCGGTGACCAGGCGCCCTCGTACTGGGGGATCAGCCCCTCACGGGCCCACCTGCGCAGCGTCCCCACGAGACACCGGCGCGCGCGGCCGCCTCGCGAACGGTGATGCCGAAGCCGGTGGGATCGTTATGTGCGGCAGGGCGGGGCATGGACAGATTCTTCCGGCTCTGACCTGAGCCGTCCCCGTCCCGTGGCGCGCCGCAACTCGATGGCGGGACCCCGTGGAGAGCGGGATCCCGCCACCTGCGGGCGTTACGGCCCGCTGCGTCGGCCGTTGGCGCTCGTCTCGTTTCCGGCGGCGCCTCGCGGCTGCCGCGGGGTTGTCCCCAGCGGCGGCCACGCTCCGGCCTGTTGCCTTGACTTGTGGCCCAAGGTCTACTCGCCACAGGCCCGTCTGTCAATGAAATCGGCAGGGTGGCTACAGCTCAAGCCTCCAACGTGGGTGGTTTCCAACCTCGGAAGCCCTAAACCTCCGGGAGGCTCAAAGCTCCAGATGGGGGTAGTCGGCGGCGATCATGTCCCGGTACTGGCCGAACAGGGGCTTGGTTATGGGGATGATGGCCAAGGCGGCCTTGACGTCCCCGCCGGCCTTGATGCGGCGCCGGGCGATGGCGATGGCCACGTTCTCCTTGCCCTGGAAGTACCGGTTGGCGGTATCCGAGCTCATGGCCATGCGGACCTTCGGCTCCCAATCGATGTCGTCGGACCACTCCCAGGCCAGATTCGGCTCGCTGTCATCGCCCGCGCGGATGTTCACCACATGCTCCAGATCGGTGAACTCGAACCGCTGGGGAGTATCGGCCGCGCGCAGGCGCGGGCCCATGTCCGGATCGTCCCGCATCAGGGCGAATGTCCGGTTCATCACCTCGCGGAACTCCTGCGGGGACTTGAAGACGGTTACGTCCACGTAGACACGCGCGTCATTCGGCTGGAAGGATCCCGGCCCGTGCACGCATGGCGCCGCAGTGTATCCGCGGGTCCGATCCACCTCCATCCCACCGCGGAGCTGGCCGAGCGGGTTCTCCTGCCCGGCGATCCCGGCCGAGCGCTGCTGCTCGCTCAGTCGCTGCTGGAGGAGCCGGTCATGTTCAATCACTACCGAGGGCTGTGGGGATACACGGGAAACGCTCCGGACGGAGAGCCACTGACGGTTCAGAGCACCGGTATGGGAGCCCCCAGCGCCGCGATCGTAATCTCAGAGCTGGCCGACCTGGGAGGTCGGGTCCTGATCCGGGTGGGGACGTGCGGCGGGCTGGTGGCGGACCTGAACCTGGGTGACCTGATCCTGGCCACCGAGGGTCTGCCCTTTGACGGGGTGAGCACGGTGCTCGCCGGGGGCGGCAGCGCGCTCGGGCCCGAGCCCGCTCTTCGGGACAGCCTGCTCGCCGCCGGCACCGTGCGCCAGGGCCCGGTCGCCTCCACCGACCTCTTCTACGACACCCCGCCCGAGGATCATGAGCGCTGGCTGCGCGCCGGTGCTCTGGCGGTGGACATGGAGACCGCGGCGCTTTATGCCCTGGCCCAGCGCCGCGGCCTGCGCGCGGCCTCCCTCCTGCTCGTCACCGACGTGCTCGCTCCGGAGCGCACCCGGATCGCCGACGAGGCCCTCCCGGACCACGAGCGCCGGCTCGGAGATGTCGCGCTGAGGGCGCTGCTGAGCTGCTAGCTGGGCGAGGAGGTCCGCTCGCCCAGCGCGGCCTCGATCCGCTCCAGGACCGCCTCGATGGCGGCCAGGCGCTCCTCGACCGAGCCCGTGCTGAGTCCACTGATCCGCTGCTCCACCCGGTCGATGCCGTCCTCCAGCGCCTCGAGTCGCTGGGACACCGATCGTAGGCGCCTGGTGAGCCGCTCGAGATCGCTGGCCGAGGGGAGGTTGAGCGCGCCGAGCGCGGCCTCCTGGGCTCGCATCGCGTGCTCGCGTGTCTCAAGGGCTGCCGAGAGCGCGCCGCTCACGACGGGGTTCTCCAGCAGCTCCTGAGCCAGCTTGCCGATGGCTTCCTCTCCCTGCCGGGTCATGCGCTCGCGCAGGCCTTTCTCGGAGTCACCCATGCCGGGACTGTATCGTGCAGGGCGCGAATGCTCTCGCCGTGAGGGAGCAGAGGCCCGGCCCCGGGGCAGGAGTAACCCTGTAGTTGAGGTTGAGTTTGGCCAGATATGCACTGCTCGCGAGTCCTGCAACCGGCTTCTCGGGTCCGGCCAGGCTTCAGTCCGCCTGGAGAGGTGCCGATGCGTGCCAGGAGAGCCCGCCGTGACGCGTTATGTAATCGTGGGTCCCAGCCCAGCGAATTCGGTTGCCGTCGCCGACGGTTCTGCGTTGCAAACAGCGGTAACACTCGTTAGCGTGCCGCTACGACAACGCGCACGCTGCGCAGCAAATGTCGCGGGAGGAATCGGAATAAGGTGTCCATAGGGCGAAAGCTGAAAATCCTCGTCGTTGCGGCCGGTTCAGCGCTGGGCATCATGGGCGTGGCCTCGATCCCCATTGCCTCGGCGGATCAGTGCAAGGTGACGGTGGTGCTGCTCACCGGGCAAACGCTCACCTTCACGGTCAACGCGCCCCCAGGAACGCCCGCCTCTCAGATGGTCCCCGCCGGGACGGGTCCCGTGAAGAGCGTGCAGGCCACCTGCCAGCAGCCTGCGACCTCGACGACGACCAGTACGACCACCACGACCAGCCGCACCACCACGACCACGACGTCAACCAGCACGACGTCGACCTCCAAGAGCACCACTACCACCAAGAAGAGTTCGGGGTCGTCCAAGTCCGGCTCCTCCCACAAGTCTTCGGGCAGCAGCGCCTCGGGCCAGAACAACAAGCACAGCTACGGCTCCAAGAGCAGCGGCAAGAAGAAGAGCAGCAGCGGCAGTGGCAGCTCCCATCACAAGAAGCCGACCAAGCCGCCGCCGCCGACCTCCAAGAACGGTGTGCCTACGCCGTCCAACCCGAGCTTCTCCTTCGCGCTGCCCGGCCCGGCGCCGCTGGGGGTGCCGAATTTCTTCATAGACGCGTTCCAGGTCCCGCCCTTCCTGCTGCCGATCTACCAGGCCGCCGGGATCCAGTACGACGTCCCCTGGCAGGTCCTGGCCGCCATCAACGAGATCGAGACCGACTACGGCCGGAACCTCTCGGTGTCCACGGCGGGCGCCGTTGGCTGGATGCAGTTCGAGCCCTCGACCTGGAAGCGCTACGGCATGGACGTGACCGGGACCGGTTACGCCGACCCGTACAACCCGGTCGACGCCATCTTCGCTGCGGCCCGGTACCTGCACGCCGCCGGCGCCTCAAAGAACCTGTCCGGCGCGATCTTCGCCTACAACCACGCCTCCTGGTATGTCCAGTCCGTCCTGCTCCGGGCCAAGCTGCTGGGCGGAATGCCCGGCCCGCTGATCGGCTCGCTGACCGACTTGGTCGAGGGTCACTTCCCGGTCGCGGCCACCGCCAAGTACGCCGACAGCGCCGTGACCAAGCTGGCCTCCACGCGCGTGAAGTCAGCCAATGCCGCCGTGCCCATCAACTCCAATCCCAATGCCACCTACACCAACATCTTCGCCAAGGCTGGCTCGCCGGTAATCGCGGTCAACGACGGCAAGATCATCAAGATCGGCAACTCCAAGCAGCTGGGCAACTACGTGGAGCTTCAGGACGCCACCGGCAACGTCTACACGTACGCACAGCTGGGCCAGATTCCCAAGGAATACCCCGTGCCCAAGCCGCTCACGGTGACGGCATCTCAGATCGCCAAGCAGCTTTCGCTTCCCTCCTCCTCGGGGAGCGGTCCCGCCGCCCCCAAGCCGACCGGTCCGGCCACCGCGGGCACCCAGCAGTCGGGCAGCCTGACCTCCGCCCAGGCCACGAAGGAGGCGGCCAACGCCCCGATCTCCCTCCCCGTAACGCCGGCCCCGAGCTCAGCCGGGACGCAACCGACGTACGTCGCTCAGAGCAACGTCCCCACGATTTCCTCGCCGCTGCCCAAGGAGCGGTTGTTCGCCAACCCCTACCGCTCCGCCTCGTGGGCCGCCGGCGGTGACCTTCAGGTCAAGAGCACGGCGCCCAGCATCTCCAGCTTCCAGAACTACTTCTCCGACGTCCTCCATCTCGGCAAGAACCAGTACACGCTCCAGCCGCTCAAGGCCGGCTCACAGGTGGTGGCGGGCACGATCCTGGGCCGGCTCGCGCCGGGCACCTCTCAGCTGGCCTCCCATCTGCACTTCATGATCCGCCCGGCGGGCAAGAACGCTCCGTACATCGACCCCAAGCCGGTGCTGGATGGATGGAAGCTGCTGGAGGCAACCGCGGTGTACCGCGCCGCCGGCGTGAACCCGTTCTGGGGCGCCCATGCCAAGAACGCCACGATCGGCCAGGTTCTCCTCATGTCCAAGGAGCAGCTCCAGAACCGGGTCCTGACAGATCCTCACGCCAAGATCTATGCCTGCGGGCGCCGGGACATCCAGGCCGGCCTTATCGATCGCCGCGTGCTCGGGGTCATCGAGTTCCTGTCCGCCTCGCAGCTCTATCCCACGGTCTCCGGTCTGGAGTGCGGGCACAGCGCAAACGGGTCGACCGGTGTGGACGCGGCGGGAGCCACCGGGGCGTCGGTGGACATCTCGGCCATCAACACCATCCCACTCCTGCACCACCAGGGTCCGGGCTCGATCACGGACATCACCATCCGCCGGCTGCTCACCCTGCAGGGGATCTACAAGCCCGACGCCATCGTCTCGCTGATGAGCTACAAGAACCAGCAGAACACGATCAAGATGTCCGACCACGCCAACCGCGTCCAAGTGAGCTACACGCCACTGTTCGGACAGAACAAATCTCTGTCCAGCACTCTGGCCACCCTGCTCAAGCCCGGCCAGTGGATCCAGCTCATCAACCGCATCAACTCGTTGCCCGAGCCCGTCGTGCCGATCGCCCCGAGCAAGTACGCCATCAAGGTCGGCTAGTAGCCGCAGGTCTGCCAACCTTCAGGCATTCCTCCCCTCTTCCGCTTCACCCAGCTCGAGCTTCCCTGGGCTCTCGGACCCCCAAACGGGCGCTATCTGCTCCGTGATCGGGTCAGCCCGGCCAGCCAAGACGGAGGGGCCGCCTCCCATGTCCTGGTCATCGCCACGCTTGGTGCGGTGGAGCGCCGGCGCCTGAGCGGGCGGCGGCCAAAGGCAAACGCTCAGGTGGAGCCTGAGCCTACGCCGGTGACCACCGGACGCGCCACGATCATCACCGTCTCTGCTCCCTTCCAGGACGCGGGCCAGGCGGCGGACTGGTTGGCTCAAGCAGGAGAGGATGAGCTCGTGGAGGATCTCGGCGTCCTGAACCGGGCACTGCACCACTTCCGGCTGGCGGTGGCCGACCCCTACCTGAACCCGGTGGGACGCCACCAGGCGCTGGTGGCTCGGGTGGGCTATGGGGCCGGTGAGCAGGTGGCAGACGGGCTGTGGACAGACGCTCACGAGCTGACGCCCGCCCATCACCGCCAGCGCCGCACCAAGCTGCTCCAGCCCCAGGTCCGGCTGGCCGCCCTGCTCGCCGGCCGGGAGGAGGGGCTGGCCTGCGAGGAGCTGGCCCTGCGCGCCCGGCTCGACCTGGACCATGAGCGGTCCCGCGAGGCGGCGCTTCAGGTTTTGGTGGCTCTGGATGCGGCGATCGCCGAGCTGGCCGGAGACCGAACGGCGGAGGCGCTGAGCGACCGACTCGATGAGCTGCGGGAGCAGCGCGATCCCGTGGCCCTGGCCGCCCAGGCTGCCCTGGAGGGCCCCCTCGGGGAGGAGCACACCGACGATGTCCGCTACGCGCTGGAACGGGTCGAGGCCGCCCTGCGGGCCCGAACCGTGACCCGCGCGTGAGCCCGGCTCGCCTCTCCGGCGGGGACGCGGTGACTCACGTGTTCAGGCTGCGCTGAGCCCCAGGGCCGCAAGAACGCCGCCGAGCTCCTCCACCACGTCGCCGTCCATCCGCACGGCTGCCGCGCTGTCAAATGGCGTCGGCCCCTGAGTGATGATGGCGAGCTTTCCCCCGCCTGAAGCGTCACCTCGGGCAGGCCTGCGACCGGGTAGACCTCCAGCGAGGACCCGATGCACAGGAGCACGTCCGCCGAGGTAGCGAGACGCTGCGCTCGGGCCATCGCGTCCACCGGCAGGTACTCGCCGAACAGGACCACGTCGGGCTTGAGCGGCCGGCCGCAGTCGCACCGGGGAATCCCCTGAGGGTCCAGGCACTCCCGCTGTCGTACATCCTCCAGCGGGTAGCGGGCGCCACAGACCAGGCAGGAGGAGCTCTCGATCGACCCATGGACCTCGACGACGTCCCGGGAGCCGGCCTGGCGATGGAGCCGGTCGATGTTCTGTGTGATCACCGCATCCAGCAAGCCGGCCTGCTCGAGCCGGGCCAGCGCCACATGAGCGGGGTTGGGCCGTTTTCCGCCCAGGGTCTGAAACCGCTGGCCATAAAAGCTCCAGAATCGCCCGGGGTCGCGGTGAAAGGCGTCGATGTGCGCCACCTCCATCGGATTCACCTTCTCCCACAGCCCACTTCCGGGCGAGCGGAAGTCGGGGATCCCGGAGGGCACGGAGATGCCGGCCCCGGTGAGCGCGACCACAGAGTCCGCCGCCCGGATCAGCCCCGCCAGACGCTCGGCGTTCTCCGTGGCGAGGGTCATCGCCTCTGAAAGCGGGGGCTGCGCTTCTCGAGAAAGGCCGAGATGCCCTCACGGGCATCCTCGGAGGCGAACACCCGGGCGAAGGCCTCCTTCTCGGCCTGGAGGCCGGCGTCCAGGTCACCCGCGGCCGAGACTCGCTTGATCTCCTCGATGGCCCGCGGAGCCTGGCCCGCCAGCTGCCGAGCCCAGGCCAGTGCGGTGTCAAACAGTTCATGGTCGGGCACGACGCGGTGAACCAGGCCCAGGCCGTACGCCTCGCCGGCGTCGATGGGATCGCCGGCCAGATTGAGCTCGAGGGCGCGGGCCGGTCCGATCAGGCGGGCCAGACGCTGGGTTCCCCCGAATCCCGGGATGATCCCCAGGTTGATTTCGGGCTGCCCGAACATGGCCGATTCCGCGGCGATGCGCAGGTCAGCGGCCATGGCCAGCTCGTTGCCCCCGCCCAGAGCCACGCCGTTCACCGCCGCGATCGTGACCACCGCAGAGGTCTCCATCCGGCGCAGCAGGGCGTGCATGCGATCCAGGAGGTCCCGGCCGGCCGCCTCGTCCATGGTCGTGAACGCCTTGATGTCAGCGCCGGCGCAGAAGAGCATGGGGTTGGCGGAGGCGAAGATGAGGCTCCGGGTCCCCTCCTGTCCCGGACCCCCTCCTGTCCCTGGACCGCCTCCCAGACCCGCTCGAGCGCCTCCACCATCTCGGGGGCGATGGAGTTCGCCGGCGGCCGGTCAAGCCAGGCGATGGCGACCTGGTGGGAGTCCACCTTCCGGGTCTCGAGCTTGACCGGACCCTCCTCCCAGCCCTGATCCGGCTGGGCATAGGGAAAGAAGCCCTGGCCGGTCTTTACTCCCAGCCTTCCCTGAGCCACCAGCCGGCGCAGGATCTTGGGGGGCTCGAAGTGCTCCCCCCAATCGACCCGAGCCCGCTCCAGCCGCGCCAGCACCTCGTCCAGGCCAATCTGGTCAGCCCGGGCAAACGGGGGCGGGATGATTCCTGCCCCGGCCATCATCCCCAGATCGATGTCCCGCAGTGAAGCGATCCCATCCTCGAGGACCAGGCACGACTCGACCAGCGCCTTGAGCGTGAAGCGGTCGACCAGCTCGGCGGTATCCATGTCAGCCGCCGTGGTCATAGAACCCCTTCCCTGATTTGGCTCCCAGGTGGCCACCGGCCACCAGCTCGCGCATGCCCTCGTGGACATAGAAGCGATCCCCGTAGGACTCCTGCAGATGCTCGGCCACGTGCAGGACCGTGTCCAGCCCGAGCAGGTCGGTGAGGAAGAACGGGCCCATCGGGGCCGCCTTGGACTCGGACACGATTCGGTCGATCTCCTTGACCTCGACGTCGTGCTCCTCCTGCCAGCGCCACAGCTCGGACACGCTCGAGTTGAGGATTCGGTTGACCACGAACCCAGGGGCCTCGCCGCAGCGAACGGGCATCTTGCGGATGCGCTGGGCGAAGTTGACCGCCGCCTGGACGGTGGCGGGCGAGGTGTCCTCGCCCTCGATGACCTCGATCAGCCGCATCACCGAAGCGGGGTAGAAGAAGTGAAAGCCCACCACCTTGTCGGGCCGCCCGGTGGCCTCGCCCATCTCGGTGATGGACAGCGACGAGGTGTTGGAGGCCAGGATGGCGTGGCCGGGCGTGACCTCATCGAGCTCCGCGAACACGGCCTGCTTGATCTCCATCCGTTCAGGGACGGCCTCGATCACGAAGTCCACCTCGCCGAAGTCCGCGTAGTCGGTCGTGCCGGTGATCAGAGCGAGCTTGGCGTCGCGCTCGGCCTCCGACATCTTGCCGGCGTCCACACGTTCCTGCCAGATCGAGCGAGCCTTGTCCAGTCCCGTATCCACGAATCTCTGATCGATGTCCTTGAGGAGCACGGGGATCTCCCCGTTGGCGATCGTCTGGGCGATCTCGCCGCCCATCGTCCCAGCTCCAACCACACCGGCCTTGAACACGAACATGGGGCCCTAAGCTACTCGAAGGGGGCCTCGTGCGACTCCTGGAGAGCAACCCGGAACTGGCTCAGGGTCCTGGCCAGTGAGGCGCCCATGAGCCGGCGGATGAACACGACGTCGACCAGTGCGCTCAGCGGGGTGCGGCGCTTGAGTTTGTAGTCCAGGGTCAGCTCCACCTCCGCTCCGTCTGGCCGGGGATCAAAGGACACTCGCTGGGTGCCGGTGATGGAGGCGTCCTCGACCTCTGCGGTCAGTCCTTGGAGTGGCTCGTACTCGACCACGCGCTCGGTCACACGTCCCCGTCCCGCGGGTCCGGACTCCCACACCACCGCCGACCCCTGGGATGGCCAGTCGCTGGCCACCTCAACGATCTCGGCCAGCTGGTCCACCCACCGCGGCCAGCGCTCCGTGTCATACCAGGCGGTCTGCACCTCGTGAACGGAGGCGGGGACCTCGATTCTGGCGCTCACCTGGGCCATCGGGGGCGATTATTCCGCGGATGGGGCGGTCCGAGCGGGGCCGGGCGCGACCAAGGTTCCACAAAGCTCGCCTTTCCCCTAGCGCTCCGTGAAGCCAGGGTCGCATTGCAACCATGGCGCGACTTCTCAAGCGCGAAGCTGCGCGATTTGTTAATCCGTGGTGGTTCCCGGCGGCCGTGCCGCCGCAGCATGAGATGATGAGTGCGGTGGCGCTGCCAGAAACGATCGAGCCGTACACCCAGATCTCTCCCAAGGCGTACGAGCACCCGGCGGACAGAGCGGCCACTTCCGCGCTCAAGGCCGTCCCGATGCTCGACGCGGTCGTGCGCAAGCTGATCGAGTGGCAGTACGAGCGCGCGCTTCGACAGATGTACCTGAGCAACTCCGTTCGGGTCGGTGAGCGCCAGCTCCCTGATCTATGGAGCCATAACGTGGCGGTGTCCCAGATCCTGGACATGCCGCGCACCTATGACCTCTACGTCACCGATATGCCGATGGCCAATGCCATGGCGATTGGGTCCCAGAACCCGATCATCGTTTTCGGCGCTCCGCTGCTGGGACGGCTGGACTCGGGCGAGCAGCGCTCGGTCCTGGCCCATGAGGTGGCCCACATCCTCTCCGACCACCAGCTCTACCGCACGGCCCTGGCCATCCTCATCCGGGCCGGCGGGGGCGTGCCGCTCCCGCTGGGGATTCCCGCCCGGGCGATGCAGGCCGTGCTGCTCGAGTGGTACCGGGCCGCAGAGCTGAGCTGTGACCGCGCCGAGGCGCTGGTGGTGCGCGATCCGGCGATCGTCTGCCGGGGGCTGATGGTGCTGGCGGGCGGGCTGCCCTCACACCAGCTCGACTTCGACGCCTTCCTGACCCAGGCCCGGGAGTACGAGGACTGGGACGATCCGAGCGACCGGGTGCGCCGCTTCTTCTATGAGATCAACCGGACCCACCCGTACGCGGTCCGCCGCGTGTCCGAGGTCATGAAGTGGGTGCAGAGCGGCGAGTACGACCGCATCCAGCGGGGCGATTACGTGCGCCGCGGCGAGGAGCCTCCCGTGCAGGAGGAAGCGGGCGCCGCCTTCGAGTTCTACGCCGAGCGCTTCCGGGCCATCTTCCGGGACATCGGCGAGAACGTGACCAAGATGGGCAACCAGATTGGCGGCTTGGCCGAACAGGCGGCCGAGTGGCTGCGCAGCCGCGGCGGCGGAGGCGGGGACTGAGGCGCATTGGGGCGCCCGGGGGGGTGCGTATTGTTGGAGGGGATGTCGGTAGCTGAGCGCAACGGACGGGCGGGCGAGGCCGCGATAGACGTCCGTTCCCTATCCAAGACCTTCGGCCCGGTCGAGGCGGTCAAGGAGGTGTCCTTCCAGGTTGCCCCGGGGGAGGTGTTCGGCTTTCTGGGACCCAACGGGGCCGGGAAGACGACCACCATCAACATGCTGTGCACGCTGCTCAAACCCACCTCGGGAGCGGCCACGGTGGCCGGTCACGACGTGGTGCGGGAGCGCGATGACGTGCGGCGCAACATCGGGCTGGTCTTTCAGGACCCCACGCTGGACACCTACCTCACGGGGGCCCAGAACCTGAAGCTCCACGCCGAGCTCTACGGCATCCAGTCCACCCTGGTCGAGCCCCGCATGCGGCAGGTGCTCGAGATGGTGGGGCTGTGGGACCGCCGCGACTCGGTGGCGGGCACCTACTCGGGGGGCATGCGCCGCCGTCTGGAAATCGCCCGCGGCATGATGCACTCGCCCCGGGTCCTGTTTCTGGACGAGCCCACGATCGGCCTGGATCCCCAGACGCGCCGTTCCATCTGGAGCTACATCCGCGAGCTCAAGGAGCGCGAGGAGATCACGATCTTCATGACTACCCATTACATGGATGAGGCGGAGTGGTGTGACCGGATCGCGATCATGGATCATGGCCAGATCGTCGCGCTGGACTCGCCGGACACTCTGAAAGCCGGGGTGGGCAAGGATCGCGTGATGATCCACACCGAGGATGACGAGGCGGCCATCGCGGCACTGGCCGACCGCTTCGGCATCGAGGCCCGGATGGCAGAGGGCGCGGTGACCCTGGGCGTCCCCCGCGGGGAGGAGTTCGTTCCCCGCCTGTTTGCCGAGCTCGGCGTTCCCATCCGGGGCGTCAGCGTCTCCCGGCCCAGCCTGGACGACGTCTTCATGTCCTACACCGGCACCACGATCAGGGATGCCGAGGAGGATGCATCCAAGAACCGCAACCGCATGATGATGCGGGCGGCGGGCAGGGCGCCACGATGAGCACCACCTCTGAGCGGGTCGAATCCCCGGCGGCGGCCGCCCCCGAGGTCGTCCGCGTCCACGTGCCCCAGCGCAGCCTGCGCTCGGAGTTCCGGGCCGCCCGGATCACGTGGCGGCGTGACCTGATCCGGTTCGTCAACGACCGGATCCGGATCGTGTCCTCCCTGATCCAGCCCCTGCTGTTCCTATTCGTGATGGGCGCCGGCCTGAACACCCTCTCGAAGTCCGGCACCTTTGGAGTCAACCTCAAGACATTCATCTACCCGGGCATCCTCTGTATCGCGGTGATGTTCACCGCGATGTTCGCGGCGGCCTCGATTGTCTGGGACCGCGAGTTTGGATTCCTGCGCGAGATGATGGTCGCGCCGGTCAGCCGCAGCTCGATCGTGATCGGCAAGTGCCTCGGGGGCGCCACCGTGGCCTGCCTGCAGGGGATCATCATGATCCTGCTCGGACCGCTGGTCGGAGTGCCCTACAACGTGGTGCTGATCCTCGGGATCTTTGGCCTCCAGCTCCTGCTGGCCTTCACCATCACCGCCTTTGGCGTGATGATCGCGGTCCGGATCAAGCAGATGCAGTCGTTCTTTGGCGTCATGCAGATGATCGTGATGCCGATGTTCTTCATATCGGGCGCCCTGTTCCCCACCCGGGGACTGCCGGCGTGGCTCGAGGTGCTCAACCGCATCGATCCGCTGACCTATGCCGTGAACCCGATGCGCCGCCTGGTGTTCAGCCACCTCCACATCTCTCCCGCGGCCAGGCACGTGCTCGACCCCGGCGTGAACTGGTGGAGCTTCCACGTTCCCGTGCTCCTCCAGCCGCTCATCGTCCTGGTCCTGGGGTTGCTCATGCTCGGCGTGGCCATCTGGGAGTTCTCCCGGACCGAGTAGGGGCCGCGCCGGCTACTTCGCCCGGGCGCTGAAGCTGAGCGTGCCCGACGTACACCCCGGGGCAGTGGCCACGAAGCTTCCGTGACCGCTGTGGGCGTTGGTGAATCGCCAGCGGAGCGTGACCGTGCCCGGGTTGATGTGGACCGTCTGATCCACCCGGCCGTCGGCCGGGATGAACGCCTCGATGCCCCCAAAAGTCGGACCGCCCGACCCGCCGGGGCACGACGGACGGACGTTGGGGAAGCTCACCGAGGTGAACCGCCCCCCGCTCATGACGCTCACGCTCTGGTGCTCCCCGTCAGAGAAGGAGAGCCTCCAGTTCCCGTCCCTGACCGGCCGGCGACGGGTGGGATGGAACTTGTAGTGCAGGGTGCCCCGGCACCTCTTGTGGCCCACCTGCACGCTGTAGGCGGAGTGCGCCCGAGCCGAGCTCGCGCCCGTGATCCAGCCGATGGCCGGCTGGTGCTGGTGCCAGGGAAAGGCACCACTCGGACCAACCAGGATCTGGTACTTGCGGGATCCCTGGGTGGTCACGAACAGCTGTCCGGTGTCCGTGGGACAGCTGTTTGGCGTCGTCATGACCAGGTTGTACACCCCGTAGGGCTGAGCGCCATACGCGGCGTTGGACGAATTGTGGATCAGCTCGAAGCTGGCGTGGAACCCCTGGGCCACGCCCTCCCAGTCCCCGGTTCGCAGCGCCGTCGCACTGTGGCCGCCGGGCGCAGCCGCTGGAGCTCCGAGGATCAAGGCGAGGGCGACAGGGCCGGAGGCGAACATGACCGCATCATCCCAATTCCGGCCCAGGAGGAGCCGGGGCGAACGGCGGCTACGCGTGAGCCGCCGCCGGCTCCTGCACCCGCCGCGGCAGGAGCGTCTCGCGGGCGATGACCAGGCGCTGGATCTGGGCCGTCCCCTCATAGAGCTGGAGGATCTTGGCATCACGCATGAGCTTCTCCACCGGGTACTCCTTGATGAAGCCGTAGCCGCCGTACACCTGGACCGCGTCGGTGGTGACCTCCATGGCCGTGTCTGCGGCGAAGCGCTTGGCGTGGGAGGACTCCAAGGTGTTGCGTCGTCCCTGGTCGAGCAGGACCGCGGAGTTCCAGGTGGCCAAACGAGCTAGATGAACCTTGGTAGCCATGTCGGCGATGATGAACTGGATCGCCTGGTGCATGGCGATGGGAACGCCGAACTGGACGCGCTCCTTGGAGTAATCGATCGCGAACTCCATGGCCGAGCGGGCCACGCCGGTGGCCATGGCGGCCACACCGGGACGGGTCCGGTCGAGGGTCATCATGGCGATCTTGAAGCCCTTGTTCTCCTCGCCGACGAGATTCTCGAGCGGGATCTCGACCTCGGGGAAGGTGATCGTGGCCGTATTCGAGGCCCGCTGGCCCATCTTGTCCTCATGCTTGTCCACCACGACGCCGGCGTCGCGAGGCACGATGAAGCAGGAGATGCCGCGGTGGCCGGCGTCCTTGTCAGTCTTGGCGTACACCGTGTACCAGTTGGCGTACTCGCCGTTGGTGATGAACGTCTTTGACCCGTTGATGACCCACCTGTCGCCCTTCCGGGTGGCGGTGGTCTTCATCCCAGAGACATCTGACCCGGCATCTGGCTCGGTGAGGCAGAAGGAAGCCAGCAGGGGCTCCTCCGAGAGGCGGCCCAAGTAGTCCTTCTTGAGCTCCTCGGAGGCGGCCAGCTCGATCGGGGCCATGGCCAGGCCGTTGGCCGAGAGCGTGGTGCTGATCCCGGAGCAGCCCCAGGCCAGCTCCTCCTCCACCAGGCAGCCCTCCAGAAAGGTCAGGCCGGCGCCGCCGTACTCCTCGGGCAGATGGGTGTTGAGGAGACCCAGCTCCCAGGCCTTTTCGATGATGCCCTGCGGCCAGGTGGCGTTGCGGTCGTAGTCCCAGGCCACCGGCCGGATCTCCTTTTCCGCGAAGTCGTGAGCCATCTCACGGAGGCTCTTCTGCTCATCGGTGAGCGTGAAATCAACCAAGGTGCCTTCTCCTGAGGGTGCGGTCAATCATCGGGGCGTATCCCGTGACAATGTTCGATTGACTAGTCAGTCAACTCCACGCCCAAGGGTATCCGATGTTGTCCCAGGGGCCTATGATCAACCGGGTGCACGGAGCCTTTGGCACCGTTCTCTGGGTCGTCTGCATCGTCGCCGCGATCGCGGCGGTGGCGGCCCTGATCTCCACGCGCAAGGGCTGGCAGGAGTACGGCAAGTCCGGGTTGCTCCTGGAAAGCGAGATGACCCGGTCGGCAGCCGCCGGAGGCCCCGCCGCTGACCGCGAGCGCGAGGAGGAGATCCGGCAGATGATGGAGGCCCGGAACGCGCGGCGCCTCCGGCGGGGAGAGGCGCCACTTGACGTGGATCAGGAGATCGCTCGCCTCTCACCGCCTCCCAAGATCGACTCTCAGCTGCAGTCCGAGATCCGCGATCTGGTCAAGGCTCGCAACTACCGCCGCGTCCGGGCGGGCAAGCCCCCGCTGGACATCGAGGCCGAGGTGCAGCGGGAGGTGGAGAAGCTGCGCGGACTGTGAGCGGTGGCGCGACGGCGGCGCGGTCTTTCCGGATAGGCTGACGCGATGCCTGAGGGTCGCCGATTCGAGCTGGACGAGCTGCTCAACCGCCCGGGCACCTACTTCAACCCCCAGACCGAGGTCCTGGTCGTGGTGGACGACTCGCCGGAGCTCGACGCTGAGATCTTCAACATGGAGGAGTTCGAGGGCGCCGACTGGGTCCTCATCTCCGACGAGGTTCCCGTGGATGAGCACCGGCGCGACGAGCTGCTTGAGACCTTCCAGGCCGATCACCAGGCCGGTGAGCTGACCGAGGAGGAAGAGGCGGAACTCGAGGAGCTCGAGCCCGACGAGCTCGAGGAGTAGCGGCCTAGCCGCCGCCCAGCAGGGGCGCGCACTTCTGCATCTGGCTCACGTTGCCGTTGGCCTTCTGGATGCATGCGCTGTAGCGCTGGTAGTTGGCGCCCGTGCCGCCGGTGGTGGACGTGCCGCTGCCGGTCGAGGTGCCAAAGCCACCCGATCCCACGCCCGCCCCGGCCCCACCCGTGATGGCGCCCACGATGCTGGAGCGGATGGCTGCCACGAAAGCCGCCAGCTTGGACTGGAACTCGCTGTAGGGCCTGATTGACGTGGGAGCAGTGATGGTCTGGGGCTGGTTGAGCGCGCCGTAGTCCATGCTCAGTCCCACGCCGGCCGACCGCAGTCCACCGAGGAGGGTGGAGATCTGGCCAGTGACGGGGAAGGTCAGGTTGATGCGCAGGCGGCGGACGGTCTTGTCCGCGTTCCCCGTCCACACATCGAAGGTTGGATGCTGGATCTGTCCGGCCACTCGGCTGATCGTGCTCGGCGAGATGCCGTGCGGGAAGCTCGCGCTCCCCGAGATCCCCAACGAGGATGCCTTCTCGAGGAAGGTGCTGAAGTCACCCAGCAGGACGGCGACGTTGATGCCGGCGTGGATGTGCGTGGTCTGAACGCCGCCGACCGTGTCCGTACCAACCACCGAGGGGTTGGTGAGCCAGTGCAGCGGCTGGATCCCAAGCTTTCCCAGGATGCCGGAGTTCCCGCTGGACCCGGGCGAGGAGGCGAGCTGGGAGAAGCTCGATTCCAGGCGCTGGAAGTCAGCCGCGGGGAGCTGGTAGCTCGACCCCTGAAAGGTGACATAGCCGGTCGTCCCGGTGGAGATGATTCCGATCGAGGCGGCACTGCTGGCCGCTCCCAGCGTGACCGTGAAGTCGGACTTGGGCAGCTGGCCCGTCCCCCGGCTCTGGAACGGCCCGCCAAACGCAATCGAAATCGGATTCTTCAGGGTGCGCGAGCCAGACGGCGTCAGCGTGAGCGCCACTTTGAGCGTTCCGCTATTCACCTTGTGGCTCCCGCTGAAGGTCTGGCGCAGGAGCTTGACCGCGTTGCCCGAGCTCCCGCCGCATCCGGCCGCCACAAGACAGGCTGCCATCACCAGCAAGAGCGCCCCCAGGCGCAGCGTCCTCGTACGGCAAACCATCGGCAGCAAGCGAATGTAGCATCGCCCCAGGGCCGGGGAGCCATAGACTCGGCGTGATGCCGGCGCGTACGATCCTGTACACGGGCAAGGGCGGAGTGGGAAAAACGTCGGTGGCTGCCGGCACCGCTCGCGCCTGCGCGGCCGCCGGGCGAGCCACCTTGCTCATCTCCACCGATCCGGCCCACAGCCTGTCCGACGTGCTCGAGGTGGCCGTCGCCGCCGGCCCGGCGGCGGTCGGCGAGAACCTGTGGGCCCAGCAGGTGAATGCCCAGGAGGAGATGGAACGTCACTGGGCGGGGGTTCAGGATTGGCTCAGCGAGCTGCTGCTGGAACGAGGACTCGACCGCATATCGGCCGAGGAGCTGACCGTCCCCCCCGGAATGGACGAGCTGTTCTCACTGCTCTGCCTCCAGCAGGCCCACGAGGCAGAGCGCTGGGAGGTGATCGTGGTCGACTGCGCTCCCACCGGGGAGACGCTGCGTCTGCTGTCCTTTCCCGACGTGGCCCGGTGGTGGATCGACAAGGTCTTCCCGGTGGAGGGCCAGCTCATGGCTCTGGCGGCTCCCCTGGCCCGCTCGCTGCTGGACGTCCCGCTGCCCACCCCGGCCGTGTTTGCCGACATCCGGCGGCTGTCCGAGAACCTGATCGCCATGAACGAGATCCTCCGCGACCGCGACCATGCCAGCGTCCGGCTGGTCATGAACCCGGAGAAGATGGTCATAGGCGAGGCGATGCGCACCTTCACCTACCTGAACCTGTATGGCTATCTGACGGACGCCGTGATCGTCAACCGCATCTTCCCCGAGGACGTCGGCGACTACTTCGCCCGTTGGAAGCGGCTTCAGGAAGAGCACCTCGAGTTGGTGCGCTCGGCCTTCGAGCCCGTGCCGATATTGAGGGCACCGTTCTTTGATCAGGAGGTGATCGGAGCCCAGATGCTCGATCGCCTGGCCGGTGAGCTGTTCGGCGCTGAGCTCGACCCAGCCGCGGTCCTGCATACGGAGGTCAGCCAGGCGCTCGAGCTCGCAGACGGCCAGGCTCGGCTCCGCCTGGCCCTGCCGCTGGCCAGCAAGGGCGCGATCAGCCTGAAGAAGATCGGGCTCGAGTTGATCGTGGGCGTGAACGGCCACAAGCGGATGATCGTCCTCCCCCCCGCCCTGTCGGGGTTCGAGCCCCGCGGCGCGAGTTTTGAGGACGGCACGCTCGAGGTGACCTTCGAGGGCTCGATCCGGGCTGGCCATGGGGAATGAGCCGCTTGACACGCTCAGACGCGCGCAGACGCGACTCGATGAGGCTTCGGTCCGGCTGATGGAGGAGGCTCGCGCCGCCTCGCAGGCCAAGCCCCCTCCGTCGGGCTGGCAGGCAGCGGAGGGAAAGACGGCGGCTGGGTCGCTGGGGTCCGAACTCGAGGCGGTGCTGACGGCCGTGCGCTCGCTGCGCGAGCTGATCCCGCCCGAGGTGGCACAGCGACTGGCCGATGCGCTCCGGGAGCTGCTTATGGCCCTGCGGGCCCTGATCGACGCCTACATCGAGCGCCTGGAGCACCGCACGGCGGAGCCCGCCAAGGTGGAGGACATCCCGATCCAGTAGCGGGCTGGCGCGGCCTCTCAGCCGCGCGCCGTGAAGGTGCATGGCATCCGCTTGATGCCGTGTATGAACGCGCTGGAGCGAAAGAGCTCTGGCTCGCCGGCCTCGATGTCGGGAAGCAGGCGCAGCAACTCGCCGAACAGCGAGCGCAGCTGCGTCCGGGCCAGCGAGGCGCCCAGGCAGTAGTGGGGGCCTCCCCCACCGAACCCCAGGTGGTGGTTGGGTTCCCGGGAGATGTCGAACCGCCACGGATCCGCGAACACCGTCTCATCCCGGTTGCCCGAGTGGTAGAAGAGCACGACCTTCTCTCCCCGCCCGATCGGCTGGCCGGCGATTTCCGTGTCTCTGGTGGCCGTGCGGCGGAAGGTGAGAACCGGTGTGGCCCAGCGGACGAACTCCTCCACGGCCTTGGGCAGGCTCCCATCGGAGTCCGCGCCCAGCGCCGCCCACTGATCGGGATTGACAGTCAGGGCGCGCATGGCGTGCGAGGTGGTGTGCCGGGTGGTGTCATTGCCCGCCACCGACAGGAGCACGAAAAAGGCGGCGATCTCATCGCGGGTGAGGCGGTCACCGTCCACCTCGGCATGGACCAGGGCGCTCATGAGGTCGTCCCCGGGTGAGCGCTCGCGCTGCTCCGCCAGCTCTTTGGCAAAACCGGTCAGCGTCCACAGGGCGCTGCCGAGCGCCTCGAGCGGCGAGGAGGCCCCGCTGACCTCGGGATCGGACACGGTGACCAGCGTGTCGGCCGCCTGCACCACCCCCTCGCGGTCGGCCTCCGGGACACCGATCATGTCGGAGATGGTGATGAGCGGGAGGCGCTTGGCGATGAGCTCTACGAAGTCTCCTCCTCCCGTGGGGGCCGCCTCCTCGACCACTCGCCGAGCGTTGGCGCGGATGCCCTCCTCGATTCGCGCCACCTGGCGCGGGGTGAACGCTGCCGAGACCAGTCCGCGCAGCTTGGTGTGCCGTGGCGCGTCCATGGCGAGAAACGATTGCGAGGCCTCGAGCATCTCGGGCGGCGCGTCCCCAAACTGTACGCCCTGCCCCGAGCAGAACGTGGCCGGGTCACGGGAGATCTGCCTGATGTCGTGGTAGCGCACGATCGCCCAGTACCCCCGCTCGTCGCGCTGCTGGAGGCCGAGGATGTCCTCCAGCGGGCGGTGGTGCGATACGGGGGCCTCGTGCCGCAGCACGGCGAAGCTGCGATCCCGTTCCGAGGCTGGCAGGGCCCAGAAGTCCAGCGATCCCAGCTCGATGTCCGCGACGCTCAGGGCATCCGCACTCACTCCCGCCAGCCTACACCCGGCGCTCAGGATCCGATCTTCGCCACGCCGAACGCGAAGTACGCGCTCACGCCCCCCACCATGACAATCCCGACCAGGATGAGCAGGCGAGACTTGATCACGTGTCCGTACACCCCAATCAGAAAACCCACGGCCATGACGACGGCATATGGCCCCACGGTGGTGGCCGCAGCGAGCGGGATCAGGGACAGCATCCTGTGAACCCTATATTTGGCCTGGCGTCTCATGGACAGAACCCCCGCATCCCCGCTGGAGGTGGCCCAGGGCCTGCGCCAGGTCGGCTACCTCCCCGGCGAGTCCACCGCGCTCGTCTCCTTCCTGGCCACGCAGCTGGGCAAGCCGATCCTGGTCGAGGGACCGGCTGGGGTAGGCAAGACGCAGCTGGCCAAGTCACTGGCTGACTACCTGGACCGCCGCCTCGTGCGGCTTCAGTGTTACGAAGGCCTGGATGAGGCCAAGGCCCTGTACGAGTGGAACTACCGAAAGCAGCTTCTCCGGATCCAGACGGAATCCGAGCAGGCCGGCTGGCAGGAGGTGCAGGAGGACATCTTCGGGGAGGAGTTTCTCCTCCAGCGACCCCTAATGACCGCGATCGCCGCCGCCGAGCCGGTCGTGCTCCTGATCGACGAGATCGACAAGACCGACCAGGAGTTCGAGGCGATGTTGCTCGAGCTGCTCTCGGACTTTCAGATCTCCATCCCCGAGCTGGGGCGGATCGAGGCCCGCACCCAGCCCGTGGTCCTGCTCACCTCCAACAACACTCGCGAGCTGACCGAGGCTCTCAAGCGCCGCTGTCTTTACCTGTGGCTGGACTACCCCGAGCTGGAGCACGAGCTCGAGATCGTCCGCCTGCACACTCCCGACCTGAACGACCGGGTGGCGCGCAAGCTGGTGGAGATCATCCACCGGGTCCGCGAGCTTGACCTGAAGAAGCCACCCAGCATCGCCGAGTCGATCGACTGGGCCAGGACGCTGCTGCTCATGGGCGCGGAGGACATCGACCAGGGGGTGTTCGAGCAGACGATGAGCGTGATCCTCAAACACCGCACCGACATGGACACGGTGGCCGCTCGCGCTGGAGTGGTGCTCGAGCCCAGTGCCGCCTAACCACCCAGAGCTGCCCACTCGCGTCCCGGGTGGACTGCCCGGTGAGCTGCTGGCCTTCACCGAGGATCTCCGCTCCGAGGGGGTGGCGGTGGGCACGTCGGAGATCCTCGACGCGTTCGCCGCCCTGGAGCACGTTCCCTGGAGCGATCAGCCGGACTTCCGCGAGGCGATGGCGGCCACGCTGGCGAAGTCGCCCGACGACCGCCGCGTGTTCGAGCTCGTCTTTGAGCGCTTCTTCTTCCGAGCCGCCGAGGCCGAGGCGGCACGCCGCCGCATCACCGAGAGCGCCGGGACCGGCGAGGCCGGTGCCGAGATGGACCTGGACACGCTGCGCCAGCAGATCGCCGCCGCCCTGCGCGACGGGTCAGAAGCCGCCCTACGCGATCTGGCCCGGCTGGCCATCGCCGCCTTTGGCCAGGGCGAGGGATCGGGCGTCCTCGGGGTGGACGTTCAGCGGATCCGCCGGGCCATCGGCCTGCGGGTCGAGCCCCAGCCCGATCTACCCGAGGACGATCCACGCCGCCAGGGCACCCCGCGGGAGCAGCTGCGCCGCTTCGAGGCCCACCTCCGGCGTGAGCTCGAGCGGGCGCTGATCGAGCGCACGGCCGCGCTTCCCCCGAAGCGTCCGCTGAATGAGCTTGACCGGGCGCTCCCCACCGGGCCGATCCAGGACCTGGCCGCCGTGCACCGCGTGGTGGCCCAGCTCAAGCGCCGGCTGGCCACGCAGGGGCAGGAGCTGCGGGGACGCAAGCGCCATGCTCACGTGGACTTTCGGCGCACCATGCGGGCGTCGCTTCAGACCGGCGGGGTTCCCATCGCGCTCAAGTACCGCCCCCAGCGCCCCCGCCGGCCGGAGATCCTGGTCCTGTGCGACGTCTCGACGAGCGTGACCAGCGCCTCCACGTTCTTCCTCAGCGTGCTGCATGCCCTCCACGACGCGTTCCGCAAGCTGCGCTCGTTCGTGTTCATCGAGCGAATCTCCGAGGTGACCGAGGTGTTCGAGCGCGAGCGGGACTTCCGGACGGCCAGCGAGGCCATCTCCCGCGACGCCGGTGTGGCCGACATCTCCGGCTACACCGATTACGGACGGGTGTGGGAGGAGTTTCTCTCCCTGGTGGTCGACGAGCTGCACCCCCGGGTCACCGTGATCGTGCTCGGGGACGCCCGGACCAATGGCCGGCCGCCTCGAGACGATGTGTTCGCCGCCATCACCGCCCGGGCCGGGCGGACGTTCTGGCTAAACCCGGAGCCGAGGCTGTACTGGAACTACGGCGACTCAGTGATCGCCGCCTACGCGCGCCACTGCACGGCCTTTGAGTGCTGGCGCACCGATCAGCTCGAGGAGTTCGTCAAGGTGCTGTCGAAGCCGGTTGTTGGGTGAGGGGAAGACGCCCCAGTAGGTCCCCCGCCGCCCAATGATCGAGCACCGAACGCGCTTCCGCGGACCGTTTCACACTCTGGTGTCTGCCGGCGCTGATCGAAGAGCTGAAGCGCCGCGGGCGCTTCCGCGGAAGCGCCTAGCCGTACTTTCCCTTGTCGACCAAGAGGCCACACAACGATTCCGCGGGTATTGGTGGCGTTGGTGGCAATGAAGGGTTCCGAATCCGAGTGTGGGCCTTGCTTCAGCTCGAGCATGAGGTGGTGCTCCTGGCCGAAAGCGGTCTGATGCACGCCGAGTGTGTGATTTAGACTCGGTCCATGGGAGCGGAGGAGCGTTTGGCGGAGTTGGGCATCGATCTGCCCGGCATGCTGCCGGCGGTGGGTAACTATCTCCCACTGAAACGCCTCGGCGACGTACTCTACGTCTCAGGTCACGGGCCGCTCGCCTTGGACCGTCTCGCTCAAGGGCACGAGCTCAAAGACGGCTTCATCGCGATCGAGGACGCGATACCGGTGTTGATCCAGGGCAAGGTCGGCGGTCAGATATCGCTTGAGCAGGCGGCGCAGGCCGCGCGATTCACCGCCTTGCTGATGCTCGCGGCCGTCCGGGCCGAACTCGGCTCGCTCGATCGGGTCACCTCGATCGTCAAGGTCTTTGGGATGGTCAACTGCGCGCCGGGGTTCAACCAGACCCCCGCCGTGATCGATGGGTGCTCGGACCTGCTCGTCGAGGTCTTTGGCCCGGTGACTGGGCGTCACGCGCGGTCGGCAGTCGGAATGGCCGAGCTGCCGGGCGACATCCCGGTCGAGATCGAAATGATCGTCGAAGCGGCCTGATCGACAGCGGCGCGCTCCCCGAACCGATCAGCTCTGAGGAGTTCGTGAAGGTGCCACGGGACCGCGCGACCGGAGCGGCCTGGAGGGATCGTCGGCGAACCTGTTCTACGTCGCGCGCGGCTCTCCCGCCAGCACCAGCCCCGTTACGAGCTGCTCGATCAGCTGGGCGTACTTGTCTGGCGTCCAGCCGCATTCGTCGACGAGCCGAAGGAAGATCGTCTCGTTGGCACAGATTGCGAACAGGATCGCCACGGCCTGCTCGGCGTCGAGGCCGGGCGCAAGCGCGCCGCGCTCGGCTAGGGCGACGGCGAGCTCGCCCATGTCGGCGCGGATGTTGGCGTGCGCCCGCTTGCGGGCCTCCTGCAGCTGGTGGTCGCTGGCTGCGTTGGCCTCCCCCAGCCACAGTGCCCGCGCTGCGCGCGACATCAGCGCGGCGGCGCCGGCGGCGAAGCGTGATACCACCTCGGGAACCGAGTCGGCGGCCAGCATTTCGGTCCACGGTGCCCGTCGCGTCAGCGGCTGATCGCCCCCACCACCGCGCACACGGACCCGGATGATCTCGCTCAAGAGCGCGGCCTTGGACGGATAAGCCAGGTACAGAGTCTTCTCGGCTACGCCGGCCTCGGCCGCAATCCTGAGCATGGTGGTTGGCTGGTAACCATCGCGAATGAACAGCCGCTCGGCGGCAGCGCGCATGCGCTCGCGCCGCTTCAGCGCGGCCTGCGCGCGCTTGGGCGAGTTGTACGTGCGGCGAGGACGGTCGCCGTCTGGGTCGGTCTGGACTTCGCTCCTCAAATTGACTATAGTATCACTGTAGTCATTTCTACCACCATTGTCAGGAGGGACCGATGCTCGCACGCTTGGCCACTTTCAACTCCCAGCCGACCGACCCAGAAGACGCCAACCTCCAGTATCTCCGCAAGACGCTTCAAGTCCGTCCCC
This sequence comes from uncultured Solirubrobacterales bacterium, assembly GCA_963838865.1. GTDB lineage: Bacteria > Actinomycetota > Thermoleophilia > Solirubrobacterales > Solirubrobacteraceae > Palsa-465. The sequence goes on from CAWISN010000001.1 coordinate 1,213,500, forward strand.
GGTTTCGTGGCCGGCTTTCACATGCTCGATGAGGAGTCAGGCAAGGCCTACTCGCTTACCGTGCTGGAGGACGAGGCGACCGCCGCCCGGGTTCGCAAGGCGCTGGACCAGCGTCCGGTCGAGCGACGCGTCGGCGTCGAGCCCGACCACGTGCAGCTCCTGACCGCCAGGGCGTTCTAGACAAACCACAAGACGCCTTCGCTTGCGCGGGAGTACCGCGGGAGCTCGTTCCTGAACTGCGACACCCGCCTTTGAGTGCTGGCGCACCGATCAGCTCGAGGAGTTCGTCAAGGCGCTGACCGCGCCGATGGTGGCCAAGGGCTGGCTCATAGCCATGTTGACGGGCGGGAGCTGGAAGATTAGGCTCGCTCTGGCGCCCGGTAGGTGGCGCTGGAAGGGCGTCAAGTCTCAGAGAAAGAGGGGGAAAATGCAGAGGGCTACCCGCAGGCTTACCGTCGTTCTTTTGCTGGCCGCTGGGCTCCCTGGCCTGGCCTGGGCCGCCAGCTCGGGGCAGCAGAGCGTGCAGCTCAGCGTCGGGCTCAAGCCAAGCAAGGCCGGCGCTAAAGGGGTCACGGTCCATCTGCAGGTCAGCTACAAGGACCCGAAGCACCCGAGTCAGCAGCCTCCCTACAACACGAAGGAGTTGATCCTCCGGCAGGCCAAGGGCCTCCAGATGAACGGAGCGGCAGCCCCGCGCTGCAAACAGAGCACGGTGATGACTTCCAAGGGCAACGCCACGCTCTGCCCCGCCAAGTCAAAGGTGGGCAGCGGGACCGCGGTCATCAATGCTCGACCCACGGTCAAGAAGCTCATCACCGCAACCGTCACCCTCTACAACGGCGTCGATGACAAGGGCTACCAGGGATTCCCCAAAGGCTCAGGGGTCCTCATCCTGTACTTCAGGACCTCAATCAAGGTCAACAGCTCCTCCTACTTTCACATCGACAAGAGCCACGCAGGCGGGATCGAGCTGATCCAAAGGTTGGCCAAGCCCAAGAAACCGGGCATAGCCCCGGGGTTCGCGACCATCCAGCGCCTGGATCTGACGGTCTCGGGCTCCGGTGCCAAGCCCTTTATCTCAAACCCCGCTCACTGCTCGGGCAGCTGGCCCTTCTCGTTCACGGTCGAGAACTACTTCAGCCAGCCGTCCGTCACCGCGCACGACCAGGTCAAGTGCTCGGGGTAGGACGAACTCCTACAGCATCACGCGAATCGTCTTCAGGCTGGGATCGGCGGGATCGGGAAGCACCATCCCGGCCTCCAGCCCGGAGCGCAGGTAGTCGATCACGGCCTGGTTGATCCGCTCACCCGGGACGATGACCGGGATGCCGGGCGGGTATGGGGTGATCTGCTCGGCGGCGATCCGTCCCACGGCATCCTCAGTCTTGACGTCCTCGAAGTCGCTGAAGAAGGCATCGCGGGGCCGGGTAACGGTCTCGAGCTCGAGCTGTGGCGGGTCAGGGATCTGGACCTGTGGAGGATCGGGGAGCTCGGAGGCGGCGTCGGTCAGGTGCCTGAGCCCTGACATGAGTCGATCCGCCGTCGTCTCGTCATCGGCTATCGAGACGGTGGCCAGGATCCGGGCGTGATCGCTGAGGCCCATGTCGATCCGCTCGTGCTCGCGGAGCCAGTCGCTGGCCTGATAGCCGCTTATCCTCAGGCCGGTCACGTCCATGAGAATGTGCAGGTGGTCCAGCTGCCGGGAGGGCTCCTCTCGGATCAGTTCCTCTTGGAGCACGTGCAGGCCAGGCAGCTCAGAGATCCCCTCGCGCAGCCGGTTGGCCAGCTCGAGCGCCTTCTGCAGAAGCTCGCGGCCGTTCTCCACCATCTGGCGGCGCCATCCGTCGATCGCCGCGTAGAGCAGGACGTTGGGGCTGGTGGTCATCAGCAGATCGGCACAGGCGGACAGATGCGGGAAATCGATGCGATCGCCCTGGAGGTGAAACACCGAGCCCTGCTCGAATCCGGCGCCCATCTTGTGCACGCTGACCACGCAGACGTCCGCGCCGGCGTCCATCGCCCAGGTGGGCAGCTCGTCGTGGAAGGGCAGATGCGCGCCCCACGCCTCGTCGACGATCAGCGGCTTGTCGCGCTCGTGGCAGATCTCAGCCATCGCGGTGATATCCGCGCACGTTCCATACGGCGTGGGACTGACGATCAGTGCGGCGGCAGCATGCGGGTAGCGGTCCCACGCCTCGGCCAGCTGGTCGGGTGAGGGGGGATGGGCGATGTGGAGCCGGGAATCCCAGTTCGGCCGCAGCCAGCAGGGCTGAAGCCCGGAAAAGACCATCCCGGCCACCACCGACTTGTGAGCATCGCGCCCGAGGATGAGGTGTCCATCGTGACCCGCCGCGGCCAGCATCGCCGCCTTGACCGAGAGCGAGCTCCCGCAGGTGGAGAAGAACGCATGATCGGCACCGACGGCGTCAGCCATCAGGTCCTCGGCCTGCTGGAGATACTTGTTTGAGGACGAGCGGTCATCCAACCCCGAGCTGGCCAGCAGGTCATCGCGAAACGCGTCCAGTCCCATGACATCGCGAACGCGCGGATCGATCCCCCTCCCTTGACGGTGCCCGGGCGGGGTGAAGCCGTACCGGTCCAACCGGTGATACTCGGCGATGGCGTCGAGCAGGGGCGCGCGGCTGTGATCCATTTCCCTGCAGCTTCCCGCTGGAGCCGCGCGCCATGCAGGACGGGCGCCGATGGCACCAAATGTCGCCTATGCGACATCCACTGCCGTCGGCGGCCCGCTAGCATCAGGTCGTACCTGAAAACCAGGGGTGCTGGCGGGAAAGCCGGCTGAGATAGCGCCCTGCCTGGCCCCGGCGCTGACCCTTCGAACCTGTGGGGTAATGCCCGCGAAGGGAGCAACATCCATCCTCGAGGCTCCCGATCAGGAGCCTCGTTTCGTTCCGCACCACGGCGGCGTGGTCGTGGACTCGCTCACGCGTACGTTCAGCTCACGACGCGGCTCGGTCCATGCCCTGGCTGGAATATCGCTGCGGGCCCAGGCGCGGGAGGTCGTGGCTGTCGTGGGCCCCAGCGGATGCGGCAAGAGCACGCTGCTCGAACTCATCTGCGGCCTTCAGCGCGCCGACTCCGGCTCGGTGCGGAGCGCCCCAGCCGCCCTGATGCCCCAGCGCGACCTGCTGCTGCCCTGGCTGAGCGCGATCGACAACGCCGCCCTGGCCCTGCGGGCTCGCGGAGTCGACCGCAGGCAGGCCCGGGCTCAGGTCGCCCCCTGGCTTGAGCGTTTCGGGCTCGCCGAGTTCGAGCGGACCCGGCCGGCGCAGCTCTCGGGGGGGATGCGCCAGCGGGTTTCGTTCCTCCGCACACTCCTTGCCGGCAAGCCGGTGCTCGCCCTGGACGAGCCATTCGCCTCGCTGGACGCCATCACTCGGGCCGAGATGCAGGGCTGGCTCGGGCACGTGCTGGAGACCGAGCCCCGGACGGTGGTCCTGGTCACCCACGACGTCGAGGAGGCTGTGGTGCTGGCCGACAGCGTGGTTGTCATGTCGCCCCGGCCGGGGCGTGTACTGGCCGAGATCAAGATCGGTCTTCCCCGGCCACGGCGGCGGACGGATCCGGAGGTGGTGGCCCTGCGCGAGGAGGCGCTGGTGGCGCTGGGGGTGGGCGCATGAGGAAGTTCCTGCGCGTCTACCTCCCGCCCGTCCTGCTGCTGGCCCTACTGATCGGCGGCTGGGAGCTCTACGTGGACCTCGGCGGAGCCGATCCGCTGATATTGCCCCCGCCGCACGCGGTCTTCAGCGCGCTCTACAACGATCGCTCGCTTCTGTGGTCGAACTTCCTGGTCACGGCCGAGGAGGTGGTGATCGGGATCCTGGTGGCTGCGCCAATCGCATTTGGCCTCGCCGTGATGATCCACTTCTCGAGAACATTGCGCCAGGCGCTGTATCCGCTCTTGATCGGCTCCCAGGCGATTCCGATCCCGGCGTTTGCCTCTGTGCTCTTGCTCTGGCTGGGTTTCGGCCTGCTGCCAAAGCTGGCTGTGATAGCGCTGGTCTGCTTCTTTCCGATCGTCGTGACAACGCTGGCCGGCCTCGCCTCGGTTGACCCGGACCTCCTGAAGTTGATGCGCACGTTTGATTCGCCGCGGCGGCGAACGTTCCGGCAGATCGAGCTGCCAGCAGCCCTTCCTGGCCTCCTCACCGGCGCCAAGATCGCAGCGGCGGTGGCAGTCATCGGCGCTGTGTTCGCCGAGCTGTCAGGCTCCAACTCCGGGCTCGGGTACGTCTACCTTCAGGCCGAAAACCAACTGCTGATGCCCCGCGCCTACGCCACCATCCTGATCCTGTCCATGTTCGCCATTGCTCTTTTCGTTGGCTGCTCGCTGCTGGAGCGGGTGGCCGTCCCGTGGGCATACCGATCGAGAGGAGATCGTTGAAACGCCTTCTGCCCCTCTTGCTGCTCCTTGCCCTGCCTCTCGCCGCATGCGGCGAGAAGCAGGAGGCGATCAGCCCCTCCGGCGGCAAGCAGCCGTTCACACTGTTGCTCGACTGGTTTCCCAACGCGGACCACGTCGGTATCTACCAGGCCCTGGCCAAGGGCTATTTCGCTCAGGCAGGACTCGACGTCCACGTCGAGGTGCCGGCCAATGTGGCCGATCCGTTGGACCTGGTGGCGGCGGGCAAGGTCGATGCCGCCGTCTCCTACGAGCCCGAGGTCATGCTGGCCCGTGATCGCAACCTCCCTCTCGTGTCGGTCGCGGCGCTCGTCCAGCAGCCGCTGACCTCGATCATCTCGATCGGCAAGCACGCCGTTCGGAGGGCCGCGGAGCTGCGGGGCAGAACGGTGGGAGACGCCGGAATCCCCTACCAGCATGCATACCTCCAGACGATCCTGGCCCACGCCGGAGTCCCGCCCCACTCGGTCAATGAGGTCAACGTTGGAGCCAACCTCGTGCCCGCGCTGGTATCCGGGCGGGTGCACGCCATCCTCGGCGGCTACTGGAACTACGAGGCCATCGAGCTGGCCCAGCTGAAAAAACACCCCACTGTGATCCGCATGAACCAGGTGGGCGTCCCCCCTACGACGAGCTCGTGCTGGTCACCCGCGCCGGCCTGCTCGAGCAGCACCCGGACATCATGCGCCGGTTCGTGCAGGCCCTGGCCCGAGGGTATGAGTCGGTGCGCAGCGACCCGTCGGGCGCTGTGGGCAACCTGGTCCGGATGAACTCGGGACTGAACCAGAAGCTCCAGCTGGCCAGTGTGAAGGCCACGCTATCCGCGTTCTTCCCCAGCCAGACCGGTAAGCCGTGGGGCTGGCAGGACCCAGGGCAATGGAACGCCTACGGTCAGTGGATGCTTGCGCACCATCTGATCTCCAACCCGAACGCAGTGGTGGACGCCTCGACCAACGAGCTGTTGGCCGGCCAGGGAATCTGAGACTCACCGCCGGCGGGAGGAGGAATTCGAGCGGCCGCATTAGAGCGGCCGCTGGAGCGTGGCAGCAGGGCGCACCCCGGCCATGACCAGGGTGAGAAGGCACAGCCCGGCGATCGCGAACATGGGAAGAGCGTCGCCGGCCGCTTTGGCCAAGGCCCCGGCCGTCCCAGCGCCCCCCATCTGGCCGAGCGCCCAGGCCATGTTGATGAGGGCCGCGGCAAAGCCCTGCTCGAGCCCACTCGCATCGGCACTGTCCGACAGAAGGGCCATGGCAGGGGCCCAGAAGCCGGCCAGCGACAGCGCGCTTAGCACCAGCAGCCCGCCCAGCAGCCCAACACTTCCGGGCAGGGTGAAGCACGCGAGGGACGCCGCGCTCGCGGCCAGGCCGAAGCGCAACGGCAGCAGGCGACCCCGCCGGTCGGAAAGGCGGCCCATGAGCGGGCTGAGGACGGCCTCACATCCCGCCGCCAAGAGAAATGCCGCTCCGATGCCCAGGGCACTGGCACCCAGCCGGTGGAGGCGCAGCGGGGCCAGCACGTTTATTGCTCCCGAGGCGGCGGCGGGCAGCACCACCAACCACATGCCGATGGCCACCCCCGATGACTTCAGGGCGCGGCCCACGCTGCGCAGCCCCTGTCTGGATGGCCGGTGAACCAGGGGCAGTCGTCGTGCCTGATCGATCAGCAGGACCGCCAGGGCCACCACCACGCTGAAGGTCGGGCCCCGCCCGGCCGCGCTGGCGATCGCGCCGATCACGGGACCGAACAGGGCCCCTCCGATCCCGGCCGCGAGAACCGAGCCTATGGCCTCTCCCCGTCGTTCCGGCGGCGACTCGGCCACCAGCCAGGCCAGGCCGCCGCTCCAGGAAAATGCGCCGCCGATCCCCTCGATGAACCGAGCCGCATCGAGCGCAACAACGTTGTGCAACCAGCCGAAGCCGGCCGTGGAAACGGCCAAGAGCGCCAGCCCGGCGTAGACCGTCCGCTTGGGACCGGCCCGCACGGCGAGGATCCCTCCGGGCAGCGAGCCCAGGAGGGTGCCCACCGGGTAGGCGGCGGTGAGGACGCCGGCGGAGGCCTTGGACAGCCCCAGGGTATGCACCAATCCAGGCAGGAGCGGCGCGATGGCCGAGTAGAACACGGTGTCCACGAAGACGATCGCGCCGACGACCAGGGCCAGACGGCGGTGGGAGATCACGACGCTAGGTTATGCGGGTGCCGAAGGCCGCCCGGATATGAGCTGATGCTGCTCCGCCGGGATGAGCGCGGCTGGCTGGCCATCGGCCAGCCCTCGCATGCCTGGCTCTCCGGGCAGCTGGCCCGGGCATGGGGCAATCCTCGTTTCGGTTCGGTGGATCCGCTCGAGGAGGTCTGCCTGGCGGCTGAGCAGCACGACGTGGGCTGGGGGACCCAGGACCTTGAACCGCTGCCGGCGCCCGGGCAGGGACGGCCCCGGTCCTTCATGGAGATGCCGCTGCAGCGCCATCTGGAGATCTTCACCCAGGGGCCCCGCCGGATGGTCTCCCAGAGCAGGTATGCCGCCCTGCTTGTCTCCCTGCACGGCTGGCGGCTCTACGAGCGCCGTGACCTGGACAGTGCCTCGCCCCAGGACGCTGCGGCGATCAGGGGCTTTCTGGCCGGACAGAAGGCGTTCCAGGAGGACCTGCTGGAGGCGCTTCGTCAGGATCCGGCAACCGCGGCAGCTGCGCGGAACGGTGTGGTGGAGCGCAACAGCCTGCTCATCTGGACCTGGGACTACCTCTCGCTCGCGCTCTGCCTGGACTGGAACCCGGCCACGGCTAAGAGTGCGCCTGCCGCCGACGGCCGGCTGGACCTGGAGCTGCGAAAGGACTCCGACATCTGGCGTCTGCATCCCTGGCCGTTCTCGCGCAGCTCGCTGACCGTCCGCTGCGAGGCGCGGCGGCTGCCCCCCGACCTCCACAGCGAGGACTCGCTGCGTGAGGCGTTCTCGGGCGCCCCGTGGGAGACCCTCGACTTCGCGCTCGAGCCCTCCGGTCCCGGCAGCTAGGCCGCCGGAGCGATGGCGCTCCCGGCTGACCGCAGCGCGTGCAGCCCGGCCAGACCGGCCCAGGGGTGATACGGCGCAAACAGCTCCATGACCTCATCCTCGGTGCCCCTGGCCCGGGGATCGCCCCCGCTGCGCATCCGGCCCACCAGCTTCAGGAAGGCCAGGTCGCCGGCGGGCAGCTGGTCCAGCCGGCCCTGCCCGGTGAGCCCCAGCATCTGGAGCGTCCAGCTGCCGATGCCCCGGATAGCCCGCAGCCGGCGCCAGCCGCGCTCATGGTCCGGGGCGTACAGGTCCACCCGGCCCCGAGCCACCTCACGCGCGGCCCGTCGCAGGGCCATGGCTCGGGTCTCTGTCAGATCGAGCGCGCTCAGCAGGGCGGGGGCCTGCGCCGCCACGGTGCTCGCGTTCGGCGCGTCTCGCAGGCCTGTTCTGGGACAGTGGCGGCCCAGGCGCCAGACCAATTGGCGCTGGATGGCCGCGGCCCGCTCGACCTCGATCAGCTGTTCGCAGATGGCCCAGGCCAAAGCTTCGAACGGGTCCGGCTTTCCCCTGACCCGCAGGCCTGGGTCGGCCCGCACGCTCGGTCCGATGAGGGGATCGAAGCGGAAGCGCTCGAAGAACGGTCGCAGGTCCTGATCCACTCCCAGCGCCAGTCGCATCCGCTCGATCCCCCACTCGGCGGCCTCGCGGCTGGATGCCTGGGCCCCGAACAGCATGCGGTCGCCGGCCAGCTGGACCACGCGGACCACCACCGGCTCCGGGCCGGCATGCACCAGGCGGTGGAGCACCCTTCCCCTGACCCTGGTGAGCCCGTCGAGGCCGGTGCGCAGCGGAAGCCGGAATACCCAGCGGGGGCGAACCTCGCGCCGAACCTCGATCATTGAGACCTCAGAATCTGGCACCGGGCGGGATACTGTCACCGCATGCGGACCTCCGTAGACGTCTTCGCCAAAGCCCAGGAAAACGAGCGGCTGGATCTGCTGCGGGCGGCCCGCGAGGTCGACATCGTGCCCTACTTCCGCGTTCTGGAGGGACCCACTCTCCCGGTGGTGGAGATGGAAGGTGCCCGGCGGATCATGCTGGGTTCGAACAACTACCTGGGCCTGACGGGAGATGAGCGGGTCAAGCAGGGCGCGCTGGAGGCGCTTCAGACCTACGGCACCGGCGTGACGGGTTCGCGGTTCCTCAACGGAACGACCCGGCTGCACCTGGAGCTCGAGCAGGAGCTGGCTGATTGGCTGGGCGCCGAGGCCGTCCTGGTCTTCACCACGGGCCACCAGGCCAACCTGGGAGCTCTCGGCACCCTGCTTGGCCCGTCCGACACCGTCATTGTCGACTCGACCGACCACGCCTCGATCCTGGATGGCTGTCTGCTGTCGCGAGCCAAGGTGCGGGCGTTCCGGCACAACCGCCTGGACCTGCTCGAGAAGCGGCTGGAGGCGGCCGCTGGCGACGGCGGCGGCATTCTGGTGGTGGTGGACGGCGTGTTCTCGATGGAGGGTGACGTGGCTCCACTTCCCGAGATCGTGGAGCTGTGCGACCGCTTCGGCGCCCGCCTGATGGTGGACGAGGCTCATGCCCTCGGCGTGCTGGGGACGCGCGGTGCGGGCACATGCGAGCTGTTCGGGCTCGAGGACCGGGTGGATCTCCGGATGGCCACGTTCTCCAAATCGCTCGCTTCGTGTGGAGGGCTGATCGCCGGGCCGGCTGACGTGATCGAGTTCCTGCGCTTCCAGGCCCGTTCATTCATGTTCACCGCCTCGGCCGTCCCGGCCGCGGTCGGGGCCACCCTGGCGGCGGTCCGGATCTGCCGCTCAACAGAAGGACGGCTGCTCTTCGAGCGGGTCCTCGAGAACGCGTCCTACCTTCATCGCGGGCTCAGCGAGCTCGGTTTTCAGGTGGTGGAACCCACCCGCCTGCCCGACGGCACCCAGGTGGTCACACCGGTGGTGCCCGTCGTCGTGGGAGACGATTGGAAGGCCGGCCTGCTCTGGAAGGCCCTCTACGACGCCGGCGTCTATGTCAACGTCGCGCTGCACCCGGCCGTGCCCCCGGCCGGCGCCCTGCTCCGGACCAGCGTCATGGCTACGCACGATCACGCCACGCTCGATCGGGCGCTGGAGAGCTTCGCCTCGGTCAAGGCCACCTTTGAGGCCGAGCATGGCCCTCTCCCGGCGCCGGCCTGAGGCCCGGCACTTGTCCACTAACGCACAAGCGTTCGTATCGAAAAAAAATTCGCTTTGAGCGGATGGACGCGAACTTGTCACGTTGCTGTTAAGAACCGGGTCCCGTAGTGTTCGCCCAGTCGTTTCGGAGGAGCTCTAAGCGGTGCGGTTCCGGGGTGAGAGGAACGCGTCGCAGGGCCAGGAAGCCCGGGCGGCAGAGGTAGAAAAAGGGTAAACCCGCCCGGGGGCAGCGGTCACGTATCGCTGCGCGCAGGTGGGTCATTGTTAACGCTTACGGCTTCCCGGTTGGGGAGCAGGGAGAGAGATGTTCATGAGCGAGACGGCCATCACGACCCGGGCACCGCAACGGCTCCAGGCGCTTGAGCGAGCGAACGAGATCAGGTTGGCGCGCGCCGAGCTCAAGCGGCGAATCGCCTGCGGGTCGATCTCGGCGGCCGAGGTCATCCTCGATCCTCCCTGCGAGGCTGCGAGCTGGGCCATCGGGGAACTGCTTCTGAGCCAGCGGCGGTGGGGTAGCACGCGGTGCCGGAAGTTCCTGGTCCGCAACCAGATCAGCGAGACCAAGACGGTAGGAGCTCTGACCGAGCGCCAGCGCCGGCTCCTGGCCCTCCAGCTGAGCTCGCCACCCGCCCAGAAGCCCGTCGTGGCCGTGGACCCAGTGCTCGTTCAGCCCGGCCTCGCTCTGGCCACGGCCTGAGCGAGGCCGGGGCTGGGCTGGGCTCTCAGACCGGCTGCGCTGGGCCCGCGGGCGCACTGGGCCGGCGGGCGCACTGGGCCGCGCGCTCAGAACTTGATGCCCACCGGCAGCGGCTCGGCGCCGGCCAGGAAGAAGAACCAGATAACGAAGGCCACCAGCGAGACGCTGGCCGATACCACCAGCACCATCTCGAGGACCACGTGCCCGGGGTCTGCCTGACCCCGGGCCATGCAGTTGGAGCGGTAGACGTTGCTGAGCTTGGCCAGCACGGCCGCCACCAGCACGATCGTCAGCACCGCCCCGATGAAGGTGGCTCCCACCGCGGCGCCCAGCGACGTATGGGCCTGGATCTGCGAGCCGATCCACAACCACAGGAGCGGCGTCCCCACCCAGAGGACGAGGCTTCCGATGACCATGATGAGGACCACCAGTACGGCCCCCATGCTCGTCCTCAACGCCTTGCGCATGGCTTCAGGCTCGTGGCGAGGACGAGCGACGGCCGGTGGTCAGGCCACGGCGCAAGCCGTGGCCCCGGGTAACGGACAGCCCGAGGAAAGCTTCACCTGCCACCAGCCCATCAGCATCCCGATCAATCCAAGCCGGGGTCTGACGTGCCAGACCCCACAGCCAGGTTCGCCGAGATCGCGGCAGGACACCCGGGTGAAGCGGTGGCTGGCCGGGTCGAGCAGCATCCGCTCGAGAGTCACCCGGTAGGCAGCCTGAACCTCAGCCCGCTGGGCGATGGTTACGCGGGCGGCGTGGAGACGCTCGGCCAGTTGGTCGCGAACTCGCTCGAGTTCGCCCAGGCTGAGGATGCGGGGGTCGCGGGCGGTGGGCAACGTGGTCTCCGGAAGACCACCCATGGGAAACGCGGTCACGAAGGCTTGGGCCAGCTCACGCTCGAGCTTGGCGATCTGCGTGCGCATGGACCGGCGGGCGGCCAGCTCGTCGGCCGGGCTCGCCGGGGCGGTGATCGGCGCGGGCGCCACGGCCGGGATCGGGCCGGCGAGGGAGGTTATGTCGTGCTCCAGCAGGCTGCATGCCTCTCTCCTCGAGGTGAGGTTCATCCTAGCATCGGGGCTACCCTTGGTTGGAGGGGTGTACGCGGGGAAAGCGCGATTCCAGGGCCCCGCGCCGCGCCGGAGCAACCATCCGGCGTCGCGCCTGCGCGCCGATCGCGACCATAACCCCACAAAGCGCCCTTCCCCCGGCCCGCTGAGGCGTCCTATGGCGGTATAAGGCTCTTGGCGGCACAAAGCGCCGCGGCTCCGGGGTGAATTGTGGAGCTTTGGTGGTGGGAGGGGGGCGTCTCCCTGGCGCCTCCGCCTCCCTGGCGCCTCCCCGTGGCGCGCCCTGGCGCCTCCCCGTGGCGCGCCGGCGCCTCCCGCCCCGCCCCTAGCTCGTCTCGAGCACGTCAGAGCAGATCCAGAGCGCTTCCTCTAGGTGGATGTCCGGGACGCCCTCCACCCCCAGGGCGAATAGGGCGATGCGAGCGGTCCTCCGGCTAACGCCGTGCCCGGGAGCCACATCGCCAAAGAGCAAGGCCTGCACCTCGTGGGAGTCGGCCACGACCAGACGGCCGGCCGGAAGGTTGTAGCCGCCGGACCCGAACTGCTCGCCCTCGCCGGTCAGGCGGATGCCCAGACCTCCAGGATCGACGCGGTCGGCATCCAGCGCCCAGACGGGGATGCCCGTCTCAACCAGCGCGATGACCAGGGCGTCGTCGGGAAGACCCCGCGAGCGCAGCCCTCCGTGGAGCAGCCGGGCCAGGGCCACCTCCTCGCCGGGGATCCGAGCCGAGTCGGGGTCAAGGCCGATCTGGCGAAAGAACACCCGGTAGGCATGGGGAATCGGGTGGGTGCGCAGGCTGACGACGCTGTCCCCCCGGTAGCGGTCTGACAGGATCCTCAGCCGCTGCTTGACCGCGCGGGGGCTGGCGTGCGGTCCGGCCTCGACCACAGTCCAGACCAGGCGCAGGCCGGGCAGCTCCTGCCTGACGGCAGGATCCAGGAAGCCCGGGGCACTGACTGGGAGCTCGTCTGTCACGGACGGGATGACGCGGCAAGCAGGCTCCGCACAGGTCCGATCAGTACTCGCGGGTCATTCCAGTGCTCTCCGATCAGGCGCTGCTGCACTCGCCCCCCCTTCCGGACCAACTCGACGATCGGGCATACCTCCACGCCAAAGGTGTCTCCAACCGCTCCGTCGGCGTCATAGGCCACGGGGATCGTCCAGTGGTGGGCGCGCACGGTGGAGGCGGCGTCGGAATGGCTGGCGCGCACGGCCACGGCGGCGAACTGGATGCCCTTAGGGGCAAAGCGCGCCGACAGGGTTTGCAGGGCGGTCACCTGATCAACGCAGCCGCCGGAGCTCGTCACGAAGAAGGCCAGGACGAGCGGTCCCTGCTTGGCCTTCAGGCAGATGTTGAGCGCCCGCGCATCGTGCTGGGCCGGGGTGCAGGGCGGGTTCAGATTGGCGTCACCGCTGAGGTTTGATGTGGCCAGGGGCGCGGAGAAGAACGGGAGCTGCTTGCCCGCCGGGACGCCCGCCGTGCCTGGGGTGTGACTGCTCAGGAAAGCCACCGAGATGACCACCACCAGGGTCAGCCCGATGAGCCCGATCATCCGCTGGTAGCGCCGGGTGTCAATGACCGGCGGAGGCGGCCGACGGCCCGCCCGCCGGGCGGCCGCAGCAGCTCGATCCGGATCCAGGCGATGTCGGGGCCGCTCGGCGTCTCCGCCGTCCGGCGTGCTCACCTTCCCGGGCCGCTCATGCCGCCGGCCGGACGGCGCCACCTGGGAATGGCGGCCCGCGAGCGGCCGGCCAGGCTGCGCACGCTGCCGGCCAGCTGCCCGCGCTCAGAGAGGATGAGCACGGCGGGAAGGATGAGCAGCACCCCGGCCAGAGAGACGGAGAGGTCGATGAGCGTGACCAGGCCGAAGTCACGCAGCATCGTGATGTTCGAGAACATCAGGACTCCGAAGCCGGCAATTGCAGTGATGCCCGAAGCGACGACGGCGCGCCCGGTGGACCGATAGGTCCGGGACAGCGCGGCGTGGACGTCTCGACCGCCCGCCCGCTCCTGGCGGAATCGCTCCGAGAGCAGCACGCTGAACTCGGTGGACACGGCGATCACCAGCGCTCCCAGTGCGGCCGACAGCGGGTTCAGCGGGATGCCGATCAGGAAGACGATCAGGGCCGACCATCCGGTGGCCAGGGCGATGGGGATGAGCGGGACGAGTGCCCGCTCGGCCTGTCGGAAGATGGCCAGGAGGACGAGGCAGACGGCCACCAGGCCGACGATCAGAGTCAGCAGGCGACGGAGCGGCGAGGACAGGTCAGCGTTGGCCTGCGCCGCCAGGACGGGGATGCCGGCCAGTTGCGCGCTGACCCCTGGTGGCGGGTGCAGCTGGGAGCGCATGTAGGCGATCACCTGCTGCTGGCGGGACAGAGGCATCAGACGTATGCCAAAGGCCAGCGAAGCCTCCCGTTGATCGGGAGTAATGACGGCCCGTTTGAAATACGAGGGGACGGCCGCCAGCAGCCCCTGGATGGAGGACTCGCTCAGGGACGGGCACTGACCCTGGGCGGTCTGCGGGCCCGAGCAGAACAGGTCGGGCAGCGACAGGGCGGGACAGAGGGTGGCACGGGAGCATCCCCGGGTCTCCACGTAGCCATAGTGGGCCAGGAGGCTGTCCTCGTAGTGGACCATCCAGCCGATCGTCCTGGGGTTGGCCACGTTGTGGGCGCTCACCACCACGTCGATCTCGCCCGAGACGCCCGTCACCCGCTCGAGGGTGTGCAGGTCCCGGAGCGCCGGCATGCTGGACGGCACGAGCTTGGTCACGTCGGACTGAACCGAGGTCTGGGTGTCGGCGATCCAGCCCAGCGCGGCCAGCAACACGCCGACGGCCAGGACCCGGCCGGGCTGGCGGACCATTGCGCCCAGGGCGCCACGAGCGCCCAGGGCAAGTCGTTGCGCGGCCGGGGGCGGGGAAGCGGGCCGGCGCGCCGCGCCCAGACGCGCCAACGGCGCCAGGCCGGCCCGCCCGGCGTCGTGCAGGATTTCCCCGGCGCCGCGCAGAGCGGCCCAGGTTGTGCCGGCGGCCTCGCCGCCCTTGATCATGAGGGCGGCGGCGACCCGACCACCGGGCTCGCCCATCCTGCGCCTGGCCTGACGCCCCAGGTAGTGGCCGGGCAGCGCCATCGCCGCCGGCCCCACGGTGAGGGCGCAGGCCAGCGCCACGCCTATCCCCACCACAAGCAGGATCCCGAAACCGCGCACCATGGGCACGGGCGAGAGGAGGAGAACCAGGAAGCCCATCGCCGTGGCCGCTGCCGCACTGGCGATGGCCGGGGCACCCGCTCCCACCGCTCGGGCGATCGTGGCCTCGCTCCACACACGGCGGGCGCCGGGAGCGTCGCGCAAGCCCTCCTGCATCCGGGATTGGAGCTGGATCGCGTAGTCCACGGCCAGGCCGATCAGGATGGGGAGAACCGCGATCGAGGCCATGGTCAGCGAGCCTCCCACCAGCTCTGTCGCCCCGAACGTAATGCCCACGGCGGCCAGGGCGATGCCCAGGGGCAGGAGCCGCAGGCGGCTGCGGAAAACCAAAAGCAGCGCCACGGCCATGACCACCAGCGCCGCGATCACCAGGACGGCAATCGACCCCGTGATCACGCTGCCCAGGTCGTTGATGACCACGGGCACCCCGGAGACGGTGTAGGTGCCGCCGTAGGCCAGCCGGAACCGGGGCATCCGGACCGCCTGGCGGATCCAGGCGATGGCCTGAGCGCGCTGATCGGAGGTCAGGTTGGGCCGCAGACGGGCCTGGATGAGAGCCGAGTCGGCCGTCGGGAAGAGATAGGCGAAGCGAGCCTTGGGCTGGTTCACGCCACGGATCGGGTCAAACACGATCTGCGGGATGAACTGCGGGTTATCGATCCTCGGAGTTCCCTTGATCCCCGAGTTGAGATAGAGCTGCTCCATCTGCTGCAGCTGCTTGGCGTACTCCAGCTGCGCGGCCGCCTGGGCGGCGGTCTCGCACTGCTTTTGCCCCAGGTGGCGGGCCAGCGCCAGCTGGCAGGCCTCCTGCGCTGCCTGTCGCACCGCTGTGCCTGCTCCGGAGAGCATCGACTGCTCCGCCGTGCTCACCGCGGCGACCGCCCGGTTGAGGAAGGTTCCCGGGCCGTACACCACCTCAACGGCGTGAGTGCGCATCAGCCCACCACACGGGCTATGCACCCCCCCATAGGGTTTGGCCTGTGCTGCTGGGACGGCGCTGAAGGAACCCAGGGTCTGGTTGGGCGCAATCTCCTGGCCGGCCAGGCAGGCCTCGAGCTGGGAAACCGTGCCCAGATCACGCGTCTCCACCAGGTCGGTGAGGCGCTCGCGTATGAGGACGACGACGGGGTCGCCCCCGAAGTGCTGCTGGTCAGACGCGGTGGCCCGGAAACTGGGAGACGACGAGCTGACGAAGGCCGAGTCGCCCGTGTCCGTGGAAAGCCCCAGGGCGAGCAGCCCACCGGCCAGCGCCAGAGCCGCCACGATGCCGAGGGTCAGTAGTGGCCGCCGGGCGGCGGCCCCGGCGAGCCGCTCCAACCGCTCCCGGATGTCCATGGCATCAGGCTAACGCCGCGCTGGGGGCGGAGCGCCAGATGTCATGCGCCCCGGGGCTCAGTCCATGGCCAGCGGGCCCTCGGATTCGCCGGAGAGGAACTGCCGGATGAACGGATTCTCTGAGTTGAGCATGTCCTCGGAGGGCCCGGCCTCGACGATCCGGCCCTTCCACAGGACGTTGATGTAGTCGGCCACGCGGCGGGCCGTGAGGATGTCATGGGTGATGACGCAGAACGTGGGCAGGTGCTGCTTCTGCTTCTCCTGGGCCTCCTCCATCGCGTCGCGATGGATCTCCAGGATCAGCTCGCCGAGCAGAGCCGTACGCACCGGATCGAGTCCGGAGTCGGGCTCGTCGAACAGGACGATGTCCGGCTCGAGCACGAGCGCCCGGGCAAAGCCCGCCCGCTTGCGCATCCCGCCGGAAAGCTCGTTGGGCATCTTCTCCCGGGCGTCACTCAGACCCACCTCGGTGAGGCGCCGCATGCAGATCTCCTCGACCTCATCCTCGCCTTTCTCGGTGTGCTGGCGCAGGGGGAAGGCCACGTTGTCGAACAGGTTCATCGACCCGAAGAGCGCTCCGTCCTGGAAGAGCAGGCCGAACTTCTTGCGCATCTCGAAGAGGTCGTCGTCCGGCATGTCGGGCACGGACTCGCCGTGCACCAGGATGTCGCCCTGGTCGGGGTAGAGCAGTCCGACCATGTGCTTGATGCACACCGACTTGCCCGTCCCGGACGGTCCCAGGATCATCGAGACCATTCCCTCCGGCAGGCCCATGTTCAGGCCGGCCAGGACGCGGGAGCGCCCGAAGGACTTGTAGCAATCGATGAACTCGACCGCGTCCGGGCGGCCCGAGGGATAGACGCGGTAGGTGTGCCACTTGTACTCCTCCTCCGAGGACCCGGGCGGAGGACCTGGCCGGGATTCCGGCTCGTCAACCACCGATACACGTGAGGAGCCCTGGCCGGACTCCTCCTGGTCGCGTCCGCGAGACTCCCAGGGCGGCGGCGCGCCGCGCGAGCCCTCCCCCCACCGGACTGCCCGCCACCGCCGGACTGCCCGCCACCGCTGGGCGAATCCCATTGGGTGGAGCCGGTCTGCTGCCCCGACGACTGCTCGCCCGTCGGCTGCTCACTGCCTTGATCGCGGTTCAGCGGGGCAGGCTCATCGTCCATCGCCAGGCTCCTCCCGGTCGTGTTTACGCTCAAGTGTCAACCCAGGCATGCCTCACCCTCCGATGGGAGCTCTCGGGTTGGCCCCCCAGAACAGCTGCGTGCCGAGCATGCCTATCAGGTGCACCCCGACGATGTTCAGCACCATCGATTTCGCCGTGGCCGTTCCAACCCCCACCGGTCCGCCGCTGGCGTTGTAGCCGTAGTAGCAGCCCACAAGCACGATCAGCGTCGCCTCGGCCATGGCTTTGATCACGCTGTATAAGAGGTCGGTGGGGTTCTGGAACTCCCAGAAGATCAGGAAGAACCCGCCCGAGGAGACATCGCCGATCTGCTCCACCACGGCGAGCCAGCTGGCGAAGAACCCGGCGCCGATCGAGCACAGATAAACGAACGGGAGAACCATCCAGGCCGCGAGCAGGCGGGTGGCGCACAGGAACGTCATGCCGCTGATGCCCATGACCTCAAGGGCGTCGATCTCGTCTGAGATGCGCATCGATCCCAGCTCGGCCACGATGCCCGTCCCCACCTTGGCCGACATCATGTAACCGAAGGCGAGGGGCACGATTTCACGCAGATCGCACCAGGCGGCGAACACCCCCGAGTAGGCGGGGGCGCCGATCGAGCGGTTGAAGTACGCACCCTCGATCCCGCACTCCAGCCCGGAGATGAAGACCAGCCCCCAGATCACCAGGGTGGATCCCACGATCAGGATGCCGGCCTGGCGCAGGGCCTCGCCGAAGAACTTGAATACCCGCAGACCGAAGATCTCGCGCAGGACCTGCGCGATGAACTTCACCAGCTCGCCAAAGCTCTCGACCCAGCCCCGGGGTACGGCTACGAGCTCGCCCATCTAGCCGGGCTCCCTCGGGCCAGTGTGCGGGATTTGGGCGTCATGGCCGCCCATATCCCGCACGGTGACCGGCGCGTCCATCACTTCGGGATCGTCGTGATCTCGGGATGGGTGGCCAGCAGCGTCTGGGTGAACGCGTAGTTGAAGGCGAAGATCCCGTTGAAGGCGATCACGACGGCCTCGTTGACGGCCTTGCCAACGCCCTCCGCGCCGCCCGAGGCGGTCATTCCCTTATAGCAGCACACGATCGCGATGATCGCGCCGAAGATCGTGGTCTTCAGCACCGAGCCCCACAGATCCGTCGTGGAAGTGTTATTGAAAAACGTGGCCCAGAACGGACCCAGCGGAGCGTGGTTGACCAAAGTGGCCAGCACCCCCCCGAAGATCCCGAACAAAAGCGCGTAGATATCAAACAGCCCCGTGACCACCATCAAAGCCAAAAAGCGCGGAACGACCAGGTTCTTGATCGGATCCACACCCAGCACCTGAAGCGCATCGAGCTCCTCCCGGATCTTGCGGGCGCCCAGATCCGCGGTGATCGCCGTTCCCGCCACCCCGGCCAGGACAACCGCGGTCACGAACGGCGCGAACTCCCGGATCGAGGCCAGCACAAAGAACCCACCCAGGCGATCCAAAGCACCAAACAGGACCAGGAAGTCAGCCGCCTGAAGCCCCGGCGCCTCGTAACCAAACGCCACCGTCGAGATCAGCAGCGGAAACCAACACAACCGCAGCGCAAACATGAACTGCCCAACAAACTCAGCCCCATACGGATACGGCGGACGGACGGCCGCGACCATCGTCTTGCCGGTGAGAATCACCATGTTGCCGACCTCCTCCAACAACGACTTGGTCGGCAGGAACGTCTTCTCGGCAACCGCGCGAATCAACTTCTCTCGATTCCTCCCGTGGTAGCACCCGCCGCCGGCGCGGTCGGGCGACTAAGACTATTGGACGGTACTGGATGAGCACAACTCGGAACCGTCCCGGCACAACTTCGCAAACCAGCGTCATGGCCATACGCAACTGGTATGTTCCGCGGCGTCGGAGGAGGGAGATCGCCGGATGAAGAACCAGCCCCAGAGCGCGAGGACATGACAGGCGCTGGCAGGCTCATCGTCACATCAGCCGCCATCGCCGCGAGCGCGGCGATGCTTGCCGCCTGCGGCGGCGGCTCGCCCCAGGATGCCAACGCCCCGAGCGGCAAGTTCCCGGTGGCCATCTCGAACGCCACGTTCCCGGCACACCAGACGCTCGCCCAGCACTCCGAGCTGACCATCGCTGTGCGCAACACCGGCCACAAGACGCTGCCCGACGTGGCCGTCACGATCTGCAACGTCACCTGTCGCTATCCGGCACCGGTGGGTGAGGGCACCAGCGTGGCCGCCTTTGCCCAGTACCTGAACATGCCCAACCTGGCCTCGCATTCGCGACCGGTGTGGGTCATCGATCGTCCACCGGGACCGTGCGGGTACAGCTGCGCCAACGGCGGCGAGGGGTCGTATTTCACCTACAACTCCAACACCTGGGCTGCCGGCGCGCTGAAGCCGGGCGCAACAGCCAAGTTCACCTGGGCCGTGACCGCGGTGGCTCCGGGCACCCATGTCGTGGCGTGGGAGGTCTCCGGCGATCTCTATGGCAAGGCAAAGGCGATCCTGCCCAGCGGAGCAATCCCGGGGGGCACGTTCACGGTCGATATCGCGCATACGCCCCAGCAGTCGTACGTGAACAGCCAGGGACAGGTCGTCGTCAGCCACTGACGGTTGGCCGCGCAACTTTCCTCCCGCCCCCCGGTTTCAGGTTCAGTGGCAGGCCGACTGTTTCAGCCCGGGGCCTGGCGCACACGTGCGCCTCGATGGCTGCTCGTTCTGGCCTCACTGGCGGCAGTGGGGGGCAGCGCGGGCGCCAGCGCCGCGCTGGGCGCGTATGCCTCGGGCCGGACAGGTCTGCGTCCGGTTCACTCCGGTGACGCTCAGTACGGCAAGCTGGCCGTCTCGAGCCACCCATCCGGAGGCAGCGGATCAGGACCACCCTCCGGTGGCGGGCGGTCGGGCAGCGGGAAGGGCGGCGGCTCCTCCCAGGAGGGCCCGCTGGCCGACAAGGCAATGTGGATCTGGTACGTGGCCCACTCGAATGGCGGCAACGTGCCGTCGATCATCGCCACCGCCCGCCGATACGGCATCGGCACCCTGATCATCAAGAGCGGCGACGGGACCTCGTACTGGTCGCAGTTCAGCAAGTCCCTGGTCCGGTCCCTGCACGCCGCCGGGCTAGGGGTATGCGGCTGGCAGTTCGTGTACGGCTCCCAGCCCGGACAGGAGGCGGACGTGGCGGCGAAGGCCGCCGCGGCCGGGGCGGACTGCCTTGTGATCGACGCCGAGAGCGATTACGAGGGCAAGTACGTACAGGCTCAGAAGTACACCCGCCACCTTCGCTCGCTGGTCGGCGCCAAGTTCCGCCTCGTTCTGGCCAGCTTCCCCTACGTCGACTACCACCCCGCCCTGCCCTATTCAGTTTTTCTCGGCCCCGGCGGCGCGCAGTTCGACATGCCCCAGATGTACTGGCAGGACATCGGCAACTCGCCCGCCACCGTGTACGCGCACACGTACAGCACCAACACCCCGTATCAGCGGTCCATCGTGCCGCTGGGCCAGACGTACAACAACCCGTCCGCCGGCCAGATCAAGCGCTTCCGTCAGCTCCGCTGGGTCTATCGCGCCCGCGGGATCGCCTGGTATGACTGGGAGAGCGCCTCCCACCAGGCCTGGCATGCTCTGAGCGCGCCGATCAAGCGGCTCAGCCTCACCCCTCGGGACCAGATGCCAACGCTCTCGCAGGGCGGCCAGTACTCGGGCGGTGACCTGGTGGTGTGGGCCCAGGAGCACTTGATCAGCGCCGGATACACGCTGACGGTGGACGGCCAATATGGCCCCAAGACAGCCAAGGCGGTGACGAAGTTCCAGACCGCCCACGGGCTGCCCGTGACCGGCGAGGTCGACCCCGCCACCTGGGCGGCACTGCTGCGCTACCCCCCTGCTCACATCACCTGGACGGCAGGCGGGGCCAAGGTGGCCAGCGCCGGCTCCCGCGTGCTGCCTCCGCCCGCATCAGCCAGGCTTCCCGCCGTGGCCTACGAGATCCCCGCCCATCTGGGCGCCGGCCGGCCGGGCAAGGTCAGCCGGTGAGGACGTAACCGTCCGGCAGGCTGAGCGGCTCCGAGGTCTGCAGCTCCACCGCTCCTCGGACCACGACCCCCTCCCCGAAGGTCACGTCGCCCTGCACGGTCAGGCTCTCGGTCTCACGCAGCGAGGGCGGGCCGAAGGGAAAATGGGCGTCGAAGCAATCGAGCATCCCGTAGTGGCGCCCATCGAGATCCACCAGGGGCAGGCGCCCGGAGCGCTCGGGAGCCGGTTCCACCACGAACTCCTCCGTCATGCGGTAGACGTCTGACCGGATCACGAGCAGATCGTTGGTCGTCTTGACGGGGACGAAGCGGCTGCGCGGCACGCACACCAGCCTGGCCCCGGGAAAGCTCTGGATGGCCGCTCCCATCGCGGACTCGAGCTGGATCACAGGGGTCGAGCCCGCGTCCCGCGGATCGACCGTCTTGCGGTTCACGACCAGCGGGAGCTCCATCACACCCTGGTTTTCCTCGAGCAGCTCGGAAAGGCGCCGCAGATCGAGCCAGATCGTGTTGGCGTTGTAGTAGCGCCACCGCCGGTAGTCGCGGAATGACTCCTGCTCGTCGGGCGGCGTTTGGGCAATCTCGCGCAGGATGAGTTGCCCATCGGAGCGGCGGCTGGCGATGTGGCCGCCCTTTCGTTCGGCCGGGCTGCCCTCGATCACCTCCATCAGGAACGGGATCTGCTGCGAGGCCACGAGAGCCGCCACTCGAGGGTCGATCCAGGCGCCCAGATTGTCGGAGTTGGAGATCATCGCGTAGCGGAACCCCTCCTCCAGGAGCCTGCTCAACACACCCGACCGCCGCAGCGCCCCGTAGACATCGCCGTGGCCCGGTGGGCACCACTCGAGCGCGGGATTGGCCGGCCAGGAGGCCGGCCGCATTCCACCCTCCTCGAGCTTGGGAATCATGCTCTGCATGAACTCCAGCGGCAGCCCCACGTCCAGCTCAGGGTGGTGATCCAACGCGTTGAGCGTGGCCTGCCGGGTGGCCTGACTGTTCATCAACAGCAGGGGAAGGCGCACTCCAAACCGCCGGCGCAGGGCCAGCGTCTGGCCGATGATGATGTCCAGAAAGGTGAGGCCCTGATGGGCCGGGACCAGCGATTTGGGCTGCTGGAGGCCCATCGTGGTGGCCAGCCCGCCGTTGAGCTTGATGGACACCACCTGGGCGAGGGCCTCCGCGGGGTCCCCCTCGGGCAGCTCCTCCAGCACGGGGACGGCGGCGGCCTGCTCGAGCTCTGAGCTGCTGATCAGCGCGGACTCGCCCGCGGCCACCCGTTGGTAGGCGCGTGCGAATGCCCTGATCGCCTCCTCGGGCTCTCCGGCGGCCCGCATCTTCTCCTCGGCCGCCCGCAGCCCGTCTTCGCTCATGCCCTCATTGTGCCGGGCCGGTGCCGTCCATCACCCGCGCGCCCGGACCCGGGCGAACCTCGAGCGCGCCGAGCGGTGCGCTCAGACCGGGCGGCATGAGGCCCAGGACGTGCCCTCCGAATCCGCCGCCCATGACCCGCGCGCCGGCCGCACCGGCTGACTTCAGACGACGGACCGCAGCCTCGACCGCGGGGGTGGAGACCTCGTATAGGTCACGCAGACTGGCGTGGCCCGCGTCCAGCAGCCGCCCCAGCTCCGGGAGATCTCCCTGCTCGAGCGCCCGCACCGCCTCATCAACTCGGGCGTTGGCCTCGAGCACATGCCTGACGCGCCAATCCAGCGGCGCCGGCAGGCGCTCGGCGTCCGCTGACGTCGCGTCGCGCAGGCTGTCGCATCCCAGTAGCCGGCAGGCCCGGGCGCACTCCTCGCGGCGCCGGTTATAGCCGGAGG
Organism: uncultured Solirubrobacterales bacterium; assembly: GCA_963838865.1. Taxonomy (GTDB): domain Bacteria; phylum Actinomycetota; class Thermoleophilia; order Solirubrobacterales; family Solirubrobacteraceae; genus Palsa-465. Next base: position 1,236,462 of record CAWISN010000001.1, read on the forward strand.
CCGCGTTGGCGTGCCGCTCCCCCGAGTCCAGGGTGATAAGCCGCCAGTCACCCAGATCGAGCGGGATCGGCTCTACGTCAAAGGAGCGGAAGTCGATCCGCAGGGCGCGGCCCTCCTGTCCGAGCAGGCAGGCCAACTGATCCAGCAGCCCGGTGTGCGCTCCCAGCCACTCGTTCTCGACCCGGGAGCACAGGGCGGCGATGTCCTGAAGAACCGCGGGCGGGATAGAACTCACCTCCGCCAGGGCCAGCACCAGCGCCACCTCGAGGGCAGCCGACGAGGCCAGGCCCGCGCCGCGGGGAACCGTGCCGGATATCCGCAGACGAGCGCCGGTGAGCTCGCCGCCCGCACGCTGTAGCTCGGCCACCACCCCTCGCGCAAAGTCGCGCCAATCCCCCGCGGGGCCAACGTCGTTCAGCGCGAAGCTGTCGGTCTCCCCAAGATCGAGCGCTTCAACCTCGATCCGCGGACGTTGCAGGCCACGGGCGGCCACCCGCACGTGCTGGGTGATGGCGAACGGGAGCGCCAGCCCCTGGTTGTAGTCGGTGTGCTCACCGATCAGGTTCACCCGCCCCGGAGCGATGGCTAGGACGCTGCGCACGCCCGGCCGATTGCGGCCACGAACTCGCCGACGTCCTCCTCGGTCGTGTCCCACGAGCACATCCACCGGACCTCGTCCTCCTGCTCGTCCCACACGTAGAAATCGAACTGCTCAAGAAGCCTCGAGATGACCGGGCGGGGAAGCCGGGCGAAGACGGCATTGGCCTGCACGGCCCGCGTGAGCTGCACCCCCTCCACGTGGGACACAGCCTCGGCCAGCCGGGCAGCCATGGCGTTGGCGTGACGGGCGTTGCGCAGCCACAGGTCATCTCGCAGCAGCGCTTCCAGCTGGGCGGCCAGAAACCGCATCTTCGAGGCCAGCTGGAGCGACTGCTTGCGCAGGTAGGGAAAGCCGTCGGCCAGCTCGGGGGTTAGGAAGACCACCGCCTCGGCACCAAGGAGACCGTTCTTGGTGCCCCCGAAGGAGAGCAGATCCACCCCCGCGTCGGTGGTGAGCGCGGCCAGCGGATGCTCCATGGCGGCGGCGGCGTTGGCCAGCCGGGCTCCGTCCACGTGCAGGAGCAAGCCGCGCGCATGGGCCAGCTCGGCCAGCTGGCGGGTCTCCCCGGCCGAGTACACCGTGCCGAGCTCGGAGGCCTGGGAGATCGAGATCACCCGTGGCTGGACGGCGTGCTCGTCGCCCACCCGCACGATCAGCCGCTCCACCTGGTCTGGGGTGAGCTTGCCGTCATGGCTGGGCGCGCTGATGAGCTTTACCCCCGCGATGGCCTCCGGAGCGCCGCATTCGTCCACATTCACGTGGGCACTGTCGGCGCAGATAACCGCATGCCAGGGCTGGCAGGCGGCGCGGAAGCAGAGGACGTTCGCCGCCGTTCCGCTCCATACGGGATAGGCCAGAGCCTGGGGCCCGAAGTGGTGGGCGAACCGCTCAGTCAGTCGCTCGGTGAGCGAGTCGTGCCCATAGCCGAAGGCATGCCCCTCGTTGGCCTGCGCGATGGCTGCCAGGACCTCGGGGTGGATGGTGGCTGCGTTGTCTGAGGCGAAGCCGCGCCGGGCGCTCACGGGATGGCGAGCTTAGCCTTCAACGTCGTGTAGAAGATCGACAGGGGGAACTCGTCTTCCAGAACCAGGTCCACGTACGGGCGTGGGTCCGCCGCCTCCGCGAACTCGCGCGCCCCGGCCACCCACTCCGATCCGCTGGCCGGCGGGACGTTCTGGCTGATCAGATCGTGGGCGGCCGCCCAGTGCTGGAGCTTGGTGCGATCGATGCCCGCGCGGTAGAGCGACTCGACCTCCCGGCGCAGAGCGCTCACCCCATCTCCCACCGTGTCCCAGTCGACGGTGAGCTGGTTGTCGGCCCACACCACGTGCCCGCGCCGATGGAGGTAGGCGAAGAGCAGCTGCCCGCCCAGCCCGTCGTAGTTGCGCACACGCGATCCGGTGATGGGGAAGCGAAGCAGCCGGTCGAGCAGGATGGCGTACTGCACGTAGCGCGGCAGCGGCCGCGCCGCCTGAGCCTCGGGATGGCGGTCCTTCTCCAGGGACATGGCCTCCACAAACGTCGTCAGGTCGCAGCGCAGCTCCTCCAGTGAGTACATCCAGTAGGGGGAGCGCTGCCGGATCATGAACGGGTCAAACGGGAGCTCACCGTGGCTGTGGGTGCGGTCGTGGATGAGGTCCCACAGGATGTAGGCCTGCTGAGACTCCTCGGCGCTGGCCAGCATCCGGGCCGCATCCGGAGGGAGGTTGAGCGCGAGCAGGTCCACCGCCGCCCCCGCCACCCGACGCAGGCGCTCGGCCTCGCGATCGCAGAAGATGGCTCCGAAGTTGTTGGGCGCCCGCTCGGCCACGCTGACCATTTCGGGGAACAGGACGGCGCACTCGCTGTCATAGCCCCGGGTGGCGTCTACCAGCTCGACGGGCACGAACTTTGGGTTCTGGTAGCGACTGCGTTCCAGAGCGGCTATGTGCTCGGGCCAGGGCACGCGGACGATGAGCGCCTCAAAGCAGGTGTCACGCGAGCCGTTCTGCTTGTACATGGGAAAGAAAGCCAGATGCTCGACTCCGTCGACCCGCCGAGCCTCGGGGCGGAAGAGGTCCAGGGCGGCTCCGAAGTCGGGGCGGCCAAACCCCGCCTCTGCCCAGGACTGAAGGTCGGCCGCGGCCGTGCGGAGGTACTGCACCTGATGCGGGAAGCGGGGTTCAAGCGCCTCCAGCGCACCCGCAATGGCCCGGACGTGGCCGCCCGCCTCCTCTGCCGATTGGGTCAGGGAGCCGTCGGGGCTCTGAAGAAGAGCCAGCGCATTGGTCTCATCCCGTAGGCGCTCCCAAGCGCCCTGATGCTCGGAACGAGCTGCCTGAGCTGGGGCGCGAGGCTCGCGCCGGGCGCTCCACTGGCACAGGTTGAGCCACAGGGTTCGATGGTCGAGCTCGTCCAGGCAATCGTCGCCGAACAGGTCGGAGTCGCCCAGCAGCACCACGCGACCGCGACCGTACTGGGCGGCGACGATCAGGGGGGCGTCTGGACTCGAGGCCGTGGAGTGCGACCGGGCGAGCACCCGAGCGCCGTTGCTCACGGCGATCGTGGTGGAGCGGTACAGGCAGGCGGCGTGGACCCGCGCCAGGATGTCCCCGCCCCGCCCCCGCTCCCCGTCTTCCAGGTTGGCCAGGATCCAGCTGGGGGCCCGCAGGTTGTGCTCGTAATCCTGAACCGTGTCGTTCTCCAGGCGCAGGCCGAAGCGTTCGAGCAGTTCGTTGAGGTTGTTGCCGTACTTGTCCTGCTCTGTCTCCCCCATCACGACCAGCCCGCCGCCCGCGGCCACGAACTGCTCGATGGCGTCGAGCTCCTTCTGGTCCAGGACGGGCGAGCCCGTCCCGGTGGTCCGCTCCCAGGCGGGATCCGAGGGGTGGGCGATGACCAGCACGTCGTACTGGTCCAAGACCTCGGCCGTGAAAGGGGAATCGACATTGGGGCTGATGGCGAAGGCCGCGTCGGCCAGAGCCCCGGCCGCCTTGGCATAGGACACGTCGGCCGGATGAGCTGGCTGCATCGCCTCGGCCAGCTCCGGCCGGATCGTCCAAGCCTCGTTATGGGCCTCATCGAACAGAACGTGCACGGTCATGGACTTGAGCCTACATACGCCTCCGGCGTCTGTCGATACCGATATCCGGCTATTCTCTGCAATAAAGCTGCGTATGGATGACACTGACCGCAAGATTCTTGCGCTACTCGTGGAGGACGGGCGACGGACCTACGACGACATCGCGCGGCATGTGGCCCTATCGGCGCCCGCAGTCAAGCGCCGGGTTGACCGGCTGCGCCGGCGTGGCGCACTGCGCGGATTCACGGCGGTCATCGACCACGCGGCCCTTGGAGACCAAACCGAGGCGCTGCTCGAACTTTTTTTCGCCCCCGGGACCCCGCTGGACCAGGTGGCGCAAACGCTGCGGAGCTACCCGGAGGTGGTCGAGGCCTGGAGCGTCACCGGGGATGCGGATGCGATCGCCCGCGTGCGCACACATGACAATGGCGATCTGGAGCGAGTGATCATGGACCTCCAGCGCCACGGGCTCGTCCAGCGCACGCGCTCGCAGGTGGTGCTCTCGCGGCTGGTCCGGCATTGAGCGTCTAGGATGGCCCGCGACCACACGCGAGGAGGAGGGGCAGCATGACCAAAGGGCAGCAGCGTCGTATCGGTCGACTCTTCAGCACATCCGTTCTCGTCACGCTTGTCGTGGCCGGCGTCATGGCCACGGCAGCCTGGGCCGCCGGGAACACCGTCTCCGTCAAGCCGCCCAGCAACGCGAAGGTGAGCCCTTCCACCTGCAGCTCGAGCACCCCTACGGGGTGCAGAGTCTTCTCGATCAGCCTCAGCGGCCACGCCAAGACCAGTGCGAGGCTTTACATGTTCCTCGACTACCACGCCTGTGGCGCGAACCCCGCCGTGGAGTACGACTCCGGCGACGCCGGGTATGTCTGGGGTGTGAGCGGCAGTTTTCACAAGGTGTCCAAGGGGTGGTACAGCGATAAATCCGGAACCGACCACGTATGCGCGTACCTCCAGAAGCCGTCCCAGCCTGAGAACTCGGCCGGCGGGATCCTCGCCCACCGGTTCGCCCGCTTCACCATCCACAAGTAGGCCAGGCGCTTACTGCAGCGCCACGGGCTCGATGTTCTCCTCGGGCGGCAGCTCGAAGCCGAAAATCTGCCCGTAGAAGCTGAGCTCCCCGTCCAGGGCCCGGCGGATGGTCTGCGCGCGGCGGAAGCCGTGCTGCTCTCCCGGGAAGGGAAGGTAGGCCACCGGCACGCCCTTCTTCTTGAGCGCCTCGACGATCATGGTGGCCTGGTTGGGCGGTACGACCTGATCCTCCAGCCCCTGGAGCACGATGAGCGGAGTGGAGAAGCGCTCGATGCTGTGAATCGGTGACCGCTCCCGGTAGAGGTCCCGGGCCTGGGGGTACGGGCCGAGCAGGCCGTCCAGGTAGCGGCTCTCGAACTTGTGGGTCTCAACCGCCATGGCCTCCAGGTCAGCCACCCCGAAGTAGTCGCCTCCCGCAGCGAACACGGTGTCGCCGCGGGCCAGCGCGGCCAGCGTGGTGTAGCCGCCCGCCGATCCGCCGCGGATGGCACACCGGTCGCGATCAGCGCGTCCCTGCTCGATCAGCCACCGGGCGCCCGAAACGCAGTCCTCCACATCCACGACGCCCCAGGCACCTCGGAGCAGATCGCGGTACCGGCGGCCAAACCCGGTCGACCCACCGTAGTTCACGCAGAGAACCGCGAACCCCCGGCTGGTCCAGTACTGCATGTGGAGGTCGAGCTCGGGCATCTCTTGGGCGGTGGGGCCCCCGTGAACGTCAACAAGAAGCGGTGGGAGCTCGTTCTCTGGCCCTGCGAAGTTCGGGTTGACGGGCTCGTAGAGCAGTCCGTGGGCCGTCCGGCCGCCGGCGGAGGGGAACTCGACTGCTTGAGGGACAGAGATGTAGCCCTGCGAGACGCCGAGCTGACCAAGGTCCCGTGGCGCTCGTAGGGTCTCTATCTCAACCTCAGCGGCCTCGAAGGCCAGCACAAGCCTGGCCACCTCCGCCTCCGAGGTGGGGCTGGCCGCCACCACCACGACCGAGTCGGGGCCGGCGGCCCGAACGGTGTGCACCGAGGTGAACGGGACATCGAGGTCGAGGATGCTCCCGTCCGGGAGCCGCACGGACACGCCGTCGAAGCCATCTCGGACCCGGGCAAACACGACCCGTCCGTCGGGCAGTACCGCATAGCGCGAAAAGCCGAAGACCCATTGCGGTAGCCCGATCTCGGCCTCGATCTCGGTGAGAGGCTCCACTCCGCGCTCAGGAGCCCAGCGGTACAGGTTCCACCAGCCGGAGCGATCGCTGATGAACACGAGCGAGCCATCCGGGAGCCAGCGAGGCTCGCTGACCGATTCCTCGGCACCGCCGGCAACCAGGTGGGCGTCGCCCCCCGGATCTCCGGCGTAAAGGCGAGTCCCATCCCAGGGCATGTTGGGGTGATCCCACTCCAGCCAGCAGAGCTGACCGTCGGGACTCCAGCGAGGGTCGGAGACGAAATCCGGGCCCGTCACCAGCACCTCGGGCGTCGAGGGCTCGTGGGCGAGCAGGCGGACGATTTCGTTGCGCACGTCGAGACCACCCCGCGCGTGGTGCTCGCGCACGCAGGCGATCCACCGCCCGTCCGGGCTGACCTCGCCGTCGGCGTAGCGCTCACCCCGCGGGACCTCCGGCTCCGGGGTGAGCGCCCTTGCCTCTCCCGTCTCGGGGTCTCGCCGGTACAGACGCTGGTCATCCCAGGCGGCATACCAGAGCACTCGATCGCGCACCCACCAGGCGCCTCCTCCGTACTCGTGGACCGTCGTGCGCGCATTGACCTCAGGTGGCAGGAGCTCAGTCTGGGCGCCATCGGGTTCGCGACGGACCAGCGCCGTCCGCCCGCCCTCGGCCGGCCGGCCCTCGGCCCAGATGACGTCCTCTCCATCCGCCCGGACATCGGACAGCCGCACAGCCTGGGTGACAACCACCTCAGAGGTGATCGGAGTCGACCAGGAGCCGTAGGGCGCTGTGGTCGGCGCAGACATCGAGCCTGACCCTATCGCCTGGCCGGCTGGTACTTGCCGGGCCAGCCGCACAGTCGAACGAGGAGGACTCCGTGGGGGATTTGAGGTTTGAGGTTCGCGCATAGGCCCTCGAAAACCTTGACATGGCTGTGTCAAGGTTGGCCGATTCGCTGGTAGCATGGCCTGAATGGCCCGGCCCTCCCGCGATTTGCTCTCCGCCGTGCGGGAGCGCGTCATCGTCTACGACGGCGGGATGGGGGCGACGCTCGAGCAGTTCGATCTGGATCTTGAGCGCGACTACCGGCTGCCCGGGCGCTGTCACGAGGCGCTCGTCCTCAACCGGCCCGATGTCATCGAGGGCGTGCACGCCTCGATGCTCGAGGCGGGAGCCGAGGTGCTTGAAACCGACACCTTCCAGGGGTCCCGGCTGAAGCTGGACGAATGGGGTCTGGGCGAACACACGCATGAGATCAACCTGAGGGCCGCGCAGATCGCCCGGCAGGCGGCGGGTGAGCAGCGGTTCGTGGCCGGGTCGATCGGTCCCACCGGCTACCTCCCGGCCAGCGATGACCCGGCGCTTGGCCAGATCCGCTTTCCCGAGCTCGTGGACGTGTTCGCCGAGCAGGCCGCGGGCCTGGTGGAGGGCGGAGCCGACCTCATCATCATCGAGACCGCCCAGGACATCCTCGAGGTCAAAGCGGCGGTCTTCGGGGCTCGCCGAGCCTTTCGGGAGCTCGACCGAGCCCTGCCCATCCAGTGCAGCGTCTCACTCCTGCCCCAGGGCGGGAAGATGCTTCTGGGCACCGACATCGCCGCGGTGCTGACCACGCTGCTGGCGCTCGACGTGGATCTGATCGGGCTCAACTGCTCGACCGGACCGGAGGACATGCGCGACGCCATCCGCTACCTGGGCGAGAACTCTCCCGTCCCGGTCCACTGCATCCCCAACGCCGGCATCCCAGTTCAGGGTCCCCGCGGTGAGACGGTGTTCCCCGAGGAGCCCGAACCCCTGGCCGCGGTCCTGGGCGAGTACGTGGAGCGCTATGGCATCTCGATCGTCGGGGGCTGCTGCGGCACCACACCGGCGCACATCTCCGCCATTGTTGAGCGGTGCGCCGGACACACCCCGGCGGCGCGCCCAGAGCCCGGGCCGCCCCAGCTCAGCTCGATGATGACCGCCACGCCCCTGGTCCAGGACCCGCCTCCCACGCTGGTGGGCGAGCGGGTCAACTCCCAGGGCTCGCGCCGGGCCAAGGAGCTACTGCTGGCCGACGACTATGACGGCCTCGTCCAGGTGGCCGAGGACCAGGTCGCCGGTGGCGCCCACGTGCTCGACGTGTGCGTGGCCCTGACCGAACGCCAGGACGAGGTCGAACAGATGCGCCAGGTGGTCAAGCGCATCAGTCTGACCCAGCCCTCCCCCATTCAGATCGACTCGACCGAGCCCGAGGTGATCCAGACCGCGCTCGAGCAGATCCCGGGGCGGGCGGTGGTCAACTCAATCAACCTGGAGGCGGGGCGCGAGAAGCTCGACCGGGTCGTCCCCGTGGCCAAAGCACATGGCGCCGCCCTGATCGCGTTGACCATCGATGAGGAGGGGATGGCCCAGACGGCTCAGCGCAAGCTTGAGGTGGCCCAGCGGATCACCCAGCTGTGCTGCCAGGAGCACGGCCTGGATCCCGAGGTACTGATCTTCGACTGCCTGACGTTCACGCTCACGACGGGCGAGGAGAAGTGGAAGCCCAGCGCGGTCGAGACGATCGAGGGCATCCGGCGGGTCAAGTCGGAGATCCCGGGGGTGAAGACATCGCTGGGCGTCTCCAACGTCTCATTCGGCCTGTCGGTGGCGGCCCGCAGCGTCCTCAACAGCGTCTTCCTGCACCACTGCGTCGAGGCCGGGCTGGACCTGGCCATGGTCAACCCCAATCACATAACGCCCTACGCCGAGATAACCCTGGAGGAGCGGGAGCTGGCCGACGACCTGGTGTTCAACCGTCGTGCGGATGCGCTGGAGCGGTTGATCGCCCATTTCGAAGAGAGCGGTGCGGAGGTCGAGGCTGAGGGGGCCAGCGGGGATCCCACCGAGGGGATGGAGCCCGAGGAGGCGCTGCATTTTCACATCCTGCGCCGGCGCAAAGAGGGCGTGGAGGACTGGATCGACGCAAGCGTCGAGAAGATCGGCGCTGTCCCCACGCTCAACGAGGTGCTCCTGCCCGCCATGAAGGAGGTGGGGGACAAATTCGGGGCCGGCGAGCTGATTCTGCCCTTTGTCCTCCAGTCCGCCGAGGTGATGAAGCGAGCGGTGGCCCGCCTGGAGCGCTACCTGGACAAGCTCGAGGGCTACACCAAGGGCACGGTGGTGATCGCCACGGTGTTCGGCGACGTCCATGACATCGGAAAGTCGCTGGTCAACACGATCTTGACCAACAACGGCTACCGGGTGGTTGACCTCGGCAAGCAGGTTCCGATCTCCACCATCCTCGATGCAGCCGTCGAGCACGAGGCGACCGCCATCGGGCTGAGCGCGCTGCTCGTCTCCACCTCCAAGCAGATGCCGGCCTGCGTGCGCGAGCTCCACGAGCGAAAGCTCGCTTTCCCCGTCCTGGTAGGTGGCGCGGCCATCAATCGCAATTTCGCGCTGCGGGCGCTGTATCCCGATCCGGACGCCGAGGGCCAGGAGGTGTACGAGCCGGGCGTCTTCTACTGCAAGGATGCCTTTGAGGGACTGGCCAAGATGGATCGCCTGATCGATCCGGACGCTCGCCCCATGCTGGTCTCCGAGACCCGGGAGGCAGCCCGGCAGCTGCGCGAGCAGCCTCAGGCCGCGCCCGACGGCGCGCCGTCGCTCACCGACGACTCAGTGCGCAGCGCGGCGGCCGTGGAGAACGCTGTACCCGAGCCTCCCTTCTGGGGCGTCCGGGAGGTCGAGGTGCCCCTGCACGAGGTCTACCACCACGTGGACACACACGTGCTCTTCAAGCTGCACTGGGGCGGGCGCGGGGTCAAGGGGGAGGAGTGGCAGCGTTTGGTGCGCGGCAACCCGGACACCGGTGATGAGGGATTCCAGCCCCGCCTGGAGCGGATGTGGCGCGAGCAGGACTATTTGCGTCCCCGCGCGCTGCTTGGCTATTTCCCCTGCAACGCCGCGGGCAACGAGCTCATCGTCTGGGACCCGGAGGCGCCCGGTGAACGCGAGCTCGAGCGGCTGGTGTTCCCCCGCCAGCCCAGACACGACCGGATCTGCCTGAGCGATTTCTTCCGTCCGCTGGACTCGGGCGAGGTGGATGTGGTGGCGCTCCAGGCCGTCACGGCGGGACCCGAGGTGACCGAGCTGACCGGGCGGCTGGAGCGCGATGGCGCTTTCTCCGAGCAGCTGTTCGTGCACGGCCTGGGCGTCCAGGCCGCCGAGGCGATGGCCGAGTGGCTGCATTCCAGGGTTCGGCGCGAGCTCGCCATCTCATCGGAGCAGGGCCGCCGCTACTCCTGGGGCTATCCGGCCTGTCCGGAGCAGTCAGAGCACGAGAAGGTGTTCCGGCTGCTCGACGCTCCCTCGATCGGCCTGCGCCTCTCCGGCGGCTATGCGGTGGAGCCCGAGCAGTCCACGCTGGCCATCGTGGCTCATCATCCGCAGGCCGTGTACTTCGGAATGAAGTCGGGCTTTCTTCCCAAGTCAGCCCGGCAGGCGGCTGACGAGCTGATCGCCGGGACCGAGAAGGACCCGGCGCGGGTGGGCCCGGCAACTGGCCAGGAGCCGGCCGCCGTGGGGAGTCAGTAGCGCGCCGGCCTGGCTAGTGCTACTCGTTCGAGTCGTTGCGGTGGCGGCTGATCGCCCCGCCGCCCACGAGAGCCAGCACACCCAGGAAGATCCCGCCAAAGATGGCCCACATCTCGGTTGTGCCCGAGATGGCGGCTGACCCCATCTCGCTCCCGATCCACACGAAGTAGATGGCCAGAAGGAGAAAGACAGCGGCGCCACCCGCGATGCCCTTGAAACGCTTGCGCTTCTCGGCCTTTTCTGCCTTCTCGGCCTTTGCTGCCTTCTCGGCCTCGTCCTCCTCGGGCTCGCCCTCGGATTCAGCGGTCTCGGGGGACTCCGCCTCTTCGGGAGAGGCTTCTTCCTCGGTCCGCCGCTCCGTGTGCTGCGGCTCGTCGTCTTCGCGCTCGGTGCGCTCTGTCTTTGGTTCTGTGTCCGTGATCGCCATCACAGACGAGTATTGCCCAGACGGCGCGAGCCCAATCATGGACTCGCACAAGCCCTGGCCAGCCGGCGCCCGGGCTAGCCCCCGGCCCGGACCGGGCCTCCGCGGCGCGAGCTCGGGCGCGCGGGCAGCTTCACCGGGGTGGCGTGCATGGCCCGCATGCGGACCTCCTTCCAGGACATGCCCTCCTTGAGGAGCGCCGGCATGCCCATGAGGATCGCCGTGGTCACCTCAACGGCCTGGAGAATCACGCCGTAGGCCACCCCGGTCCCAAGCCCGACGTGCCACCCGGCATGGAGGACGGCGGCACAGGCCGCCTGGAACACGCCGAGGTTGGCCGGCGTGGCGGGCAGGACCGCGGTTACGTTGACCGCGAACAGCACCGCCGCTGCGGCGGCAAAGCCCGTCTTGTGGCTCAGCCCCAGAGCGATCAGCAGCAGGTAGCAGGAGAGCGACTGAAGACCCCAGGCCGTGAGCTGAGTTGCAGTGGCGATGGCGCCCAACCGGGGCTGGCGGAAGACGGTGAGTCCAGCCCGAACCCGGTGAAGCGCTCCGCGGATCTGTGCCGCCAGCGCATGAATGCGAGCGAAGCGCTCGGTGGCCGGGTGGCGCAGGAGAATCGGCATGATCAGCAGCAACAGCAGCAATGCCGCAGGCGCAATGGCCACCGCCATCAGCGCGTTCTCATGCCCCGCGAAGATGTCCACGGAGGAGAACATGACCGCTCCCAGGATCACCAGCGCCAGGATGTTCAGCAGGGTCTGGGACACCAGGGTCCCGAGCACCACGGGGAAGTAGCGCCGGGGCTGTCCCGTCCGGCGAGCCACGACCAGAGCACGAGACGGCTCGCCCAGCCGGGCCGGCAGCGTGGAGGACATCAGTACGCCGATGAACGTCCCCTGCATGGCATCGGCCAGGCGGATTCTGGCCCTGGGCATGGCGGCTTTGAGGATGGCGTGCCAGGAGAAGGCGCGGACAGCCATGGCGCTGCACATGACGGCCAGACCGAGAATGACAAATGTGGGGCTTGAGTCGAGCAGTGCATGGGCGATGCTGCCGATGCCGATCTTCTGGAGGGCAAGGACAGCCAGCGCGGCGCCTGCCAGGGTGACCGCACCGACCGCCGCCCGCCGCGCCAGCGCCAGGCCCCGGCTGCGGCGGGCCGCCGGCGTCCGGGGCTGCAATGTCTGGAGGCGGCGCGGCGGAACGTGCGGCTTCAGGTCGACCGCGCGAAGGCCGAGCTTGACGGCGGGCCGGCTCATGCTCGCTCCCGCCTCGGCGACCGCGACGGCCTCTTCATATACCTCCAGGACCTGCGCGGCCACCTGCGGCCAGGCGAACTGCGCCACCTTGTCCACCGCGGCCCGCGCCATCCGGCGACGCCGCTCGGGTTCATCGTGAAGATCACGGAGGACCTCGGCCAGGGCCTGGGCGTCGCCCGCCGGCACCAGCACGCCGTCCACTCCGTCGCTCACCACATCGCGGTAGCCGGCGATATTTGAGGCCACCACCGGCGTTCCGGCGGCGAACGCCTCCGTTAGGACCATGCCGAAGCTCTCGCCGCGCAGCGAGGGGGCGCACAGCACATCGGCCTCCTCGAGCTCACGCCACTTGGTCTCATCGTCCACCTTGCCCAGCACCCGAACGTCCCCGGCATCGAGCATCAGCGGTGCCAGCTCCTCCCGCGTAGGCCCGATCACCGTGAACTCTGCCGGGACGTGTTCGCGCAGCGCCTCGAAGGCACGGAGCAGCAGAGGCAGCCCCTTGCGCTCCACCGCCTGGCCGACGAACAGGATCCTCAGCCGCTCGCCCTGAGCGCGGCTGGCCCCGCGCATGGCGCGCGCCGGATCCAGATCAACGCCGTTGGGGATCACCGTGTAGTGCCCGCCGAAGAAGCGCCGGGCAGTCCAGGCGGAGGCCTCTGAAACGGCAATGCGGGCATGAAGGCGGTTGAACACACGCCTGGCCCCGCACAACCGGGCCAGGCTGTTGGAGACCAGGTTCTCGTTGTAGGTGTGGAAGGTCCCGACCACCGGAAGGTTGGTGAAGTCGGTGATCACCCAGGGCGGAACGGGCGAGATCGGCTCGTGGACGTGCAGGACGTCATACTGGCCGCTCCGCAACTCGTGCTGAGCGGTGGCCAGGCCGAACGGGGTTATGGAAAGGTTGGACACGGCGCCGTTCGCCTTGAAACCCACCGTGCGCCCCATCGGGACGACGTAATCGGGCAGGCTCACCGGCTGGGGGCCGGCTCCGCGGTGCAGCGCGGCGGAGAACCTGCCGGGTGGGTCGAACGGGGCCAGAACTCGGACGTGATGCCCGTCATCGAGAAAGCGCTGCGCCAGCGCCTCGATGTGGCGGTTCACGCCCCCCGGATAGGCCCACGAATACGGGGATAGAAGGGCTATCCGCATGTTCCTCAATCCTAGAGGCTGGAGGGGCCAATTCGCTAACGCCCGAGTAATGCGGAGGCTCGGGACCCAGGCCGCGCCTGCGTATCATCTCGAGCGATGCCGTTGAGGCATTTCGTCAAGTACACGTTCCTCAGCGTGGATCCGGCCTGGCGCCGGCTCGACGAGGAACAACGGGCCGCCGACAAGCGGGAGTTCATCGCTGCCTGTCAGGACTTTGCCGACGGCCACCTGCTGCGTGCCTTCTCGCTCGTGGGCACCCGAGGTGACGCCGACCTGATGATTCTCTCCCAGGCCCAGAACCTGGAGCGCATCCACGAGTTTCACGTCGTCCTGGCCCAGAGCGGGCTGATGAAGTGGTGCACCACGCCGTACTCGCTGCTGGCCATGACCAAGCCATCCGAGTACTCCGATGAGTCTCGATTGGAGGTCCGTCCCGGCCACGGCAAGTACCTGTTCGTCTATCCGTTCGTCAAAACGCGGGCCTGGTATGGCCTGAGCCCCGAGGAGCGCTGGCGGATCATGCAGGACCACATCCGGGTGGGTCGCGAGTATCCGTCCGTCGACCTGAACACGAGCTACTCGTTCGGGCTGGATGACCAGGAGTTCGTGGTGGCCTTCGAGACCGACAACCCAGCCGATTTCCTGGACCTGGTCCAGCGCCTGCGCACCACCGAGTCCAGCGCCTACACCCTGCGCGACACCCCCACGTTCACCTGCATCGCCTGCTCGGTGGAGCGCGCGCTCGGAGCGCTGGACGGTGCTGCTCTGACCATCACCGCGTCATGAGCGACGCGGCCGACGCGCTCGCCTCCGACTTCGAAGAGGTCCGCGACATCACGGTGATCGGAGCCGGGCCGGTGGGTATGTGCACCGCCTTCTGGGCCGGCATGCGTGAGGCGTCCTCTCGCATCATCGACTCGCTCCCTGAGCTGGGCGGCCAGCTGACAACGCTGTATCCGGAGAAGTGGATCTTCGACGTGCCGGGGCATCCCAAGGTTCTGGCTCGTGACCTGGTGGAGATGCTCCGCCAGCAGGCCGTTGACCAGTTCGAGGTGCCAGTGCACCTGAACACCACGGCCAACACCATCTCGTGGGAGGGCGATGGCGAGGACCGCGTGGTGGTCCTCCACACAGACCACGGAGACCTCCGCTCGCGCACGGTCATCCTGGCCGGCGGGCACGGGGCCTTTGAGCCCAAGAAGCTCCCCGGTTATGACATCACCCCCTGGGAGGGTCGTGGTGCCCATTACATCGTGGGCGAGAAGTCGGTCTTCCAGGACAAGCGAGTGATGATCGTGGGCGGCGGCGACTCCGCCTGCGACTGGGTGATCAACCTGCTCGACACCGCGGCGGAGGTCCGGCTGGTCCACCGCCGGGAGGGATTTCGCGCCCACGAGCTAACGGTGGGCCAGGTGCTTGAGGCCGCCGACCGGGGGGACGTGATGCTCCACGTGCCCTTCCAGATCAAGGAGATCACCGGTAATGGCGGCGTCGAGCGCGTGCGGCTCTTCCACTCCGAGGACGAGGAGAACGAGCTCGAGGTGCAGGTCGACCACATCCTCCTCCAGCTCGGGTTCAAGACCGCACTGGGCCCCCTCAAGGACTGGGGCTTCGAGATCGAGAAGGGCGCCATCGTGGTCGACCAGCTGATGAAGACCTCGCTGGAGCGCGTCTGGGCCTGCGGGGACATCACAACCTTTGACGGCAAGCTCAAGCTGATCGCCACCGGATTTGCCGAGTCCGCCATAGCCGTGGCCCAGGCGGTGCACGAGATCCGGCCCGAGGTGAAGATCCAGCCCAAGTACTCGACCAACACCGGCGTCCCCGGAGTCGTTGCCGGCCAGCCGTAGGGTGCGGCTCGATAGCTCCCGGGCGGTCGAGCACCTCCGAGACGCTGACCCGGTCCTGCGGAAGCTGATCGATGAGCTCGGGCCCGGCGGTCTGGGCGACGTCCGGCGGGGACGTCCCCCCACCGATCACTACGGCGCTCTGGTCCGTTCGATTGTCGGCCAGCAGCTCTCGACCAAGGCGGCCAGGGCCATCTACGCCCGTCTGGCCGACCGCTTCGGGGGCCGCGCCCCCACCCCGGCCGAGGTCCTCTCAGATGACCCGGAAGAGCTGCGGGCCGCCGCAGGCCTCTCCCGGGCCAAGGTGGGGTTCCTGCGCTCCCTGGCCGAGCACGTGCTGGACGGTTCGCTCGAGCTGGAACGCTTGGACGAGCTGCCCGATGACGCGGTGATCGCGGAGCTCGTGGCGGTCAAGGGGCTGGGCACCTGGACCGCCCACATGTTCCTGATGTTCCATCTTCAGAGGCCCGATGTCCTGGCCGTGGGCGACCTGGGGATCAGGCGAGCGGTGATGCTGCGCTATGGGCTCTCCGAGCTGCCCGGGCCGGCCGAGCTCGACGCCCTGGGCGAGCGCTGGCGCCCCTACCGGACGCTGGCCTGCCTCTACCTGTGGCGCTCGCTGGACGCGGTGCCGGCGTAGGACCGGCAAGGCCACGTGACGCTTGGCGATTGCGTCAACCCCCTGTTGACTGAATCGCCATTCACATGGCGCCCAACCGCGATCGTGCTTGAAACTAGCCGGCCGCCGAAAACGACCAGTTGATAGGCGCGCTGCCGGACTGGGCCAGCGACGCCTGGTACTTGCCCTTCGAGAGCGGTTGGCGCGGAATCAGAAATACGGCGTGATCGCTGCGCAGGATGGCCTTCCCGGTCGGGCCATAGATCTTGTCGGTCGTACGAAACGTGCGCTGATCCACCAGACAGACCTTTCCTCCGTTGCCCGTGGATTCAAAGCCCTGCGGGCCGGTCAGCGAGGCGTGCATGTTCGCCGACGGCGCCGCCCTTAGCAGGACGATCAACGGCAGGCCGTAGGTCCCGCTGGCCGACCAGTGGCACGTCTGCAGCGGGCTGGGCAACTCACCGCCGTAGGTCAACAGATTGGTCCTCACTCCGGGACCGGGAAACAGAATCGGCTTGCTCGCCGGCGGCAGGGCGGAGTTGAGCCCCTGGATCACGTCGAGCCCGGCATAGCCAGTGTGCGTGTTGACCGCCAGCGCCACCTGGGTCAGTTGGGCGCGCAGCATGCCGACGGCGTGAAACGGCGCCCGGAGCCAGATATCGATGGCCTGCACCGTGGAGGTAACGCCTCCCAGAGCGAGGTCGCTGTATCCGGCCTCGCGCGCGCCGTCGGGCGTGTAGTACGGGCTGGCGGGATTCTCGGTGTGGGCTGATGCGTACGCCCCGGTGAAGTACTTCTTGGGCGTCTTGGCGAGATAGGTGAGGTGATGCTTGATGCCCCGGTCCCAGGCCGGATTGTTGGTCACGGGCTTCAGCCCGGTGGCCAACCGGTAGCGGTTGATCTCTGTCAGCCACGCTGTGGAGGCGCTCGCGCTGGCGCTCCTGGGCGAAGCCGCGGCGGGCGAGGAGGCGCCCAGAGCCAAGCCCCCGGCGCCCAGACAGGACGCCCCGAGGGCCACCCACAGACCGGCCTTCCGCCACGCCAGAACGAGCCGACTCATGGCCCAATCCTCCTGAAGTTCCTGTTGCCCATCCCCCGCCAGACGCCCGTGCGGGCTCAGCCTACCAGTAGTGGGGCTGACCCACTACACGCTTAGACGGCTGAGACTTCCTCTTCCTCAGCGACGCGGAACGACGAACCGCAACCGCATGCGGCGATCACGTTGGGATTGTCGACCTTGAAGCCGGCTCCCTGGAGGCCGTCCACGAAGTCGATCGTCGAGCCCTGGACGTAGGGAAGGCTCGGGCCATCGACCAGAAGCCGGATGCCCTTGTCCTCAAATACGCGGTCGCCGGCGCGCTGCTCGTCGAAGGCCAGGGCGTACTGGAAACCCGAGCAGCCACCGCCCCGGACGCCGACCCGAAGGCCGGCTGTCTCGGCCACAGCACTCTGGGCTGAGAAGAACTCTCGAACCTTCTCGGCGCCCTTATCCGTAAGCGTGATCATCGCTTCACTGAGTATAGCCTTGGCCCCGGTGGCGCTACGCTAGAGATTCGTGTCGGCCACCCCCGAGGAGCTGAAGCAGCGGATCGAGTCGGGCATTCCGGGCGCCCGCGCCGAGGTCAGCGGCGACGGCCACCACTTCAACGCTGTCGTGACCGCGTCGGCGTTTCGCGGCATGACGCGGATCGCCCAGCACCGCTTGGTATACGACGTCTTCGGGCCCGAGGTGGGCGACCGGATACACGCACTGTCGATTCAGACCCGGGCAGATGACTGAGAGGACTTACAGCCCATGAATGAGAACACCAATCCCCTCCGCGACGAAATTGAGACCGCGATCTCCGAGAACCCCGTCCTGCTCTTCATGAAGGGCACGCCTGAGCAGCCTGCCTGTGGGTTCTCCGCGCGCACCGTGGCCATCCTGCAGTCGCTGGGAAAGCCGTTCGCCGCGGTCAACGTCCTCCCCGACCCGCGCATCCGCCAGGAGCTCTCAGCGCTGTCCAATTGGCCCACGATTCCACAGCTGTTCGTCGACGGCGAGCTGGTGGGCGGCTGCGACATCGTCACCGAGATGTACCAGTCGGGCGAGCTGCAGCAGGCACTCGGGCTGGATGGCGAGACGCGACAGGACGAGCCGGAGGCTGAGCCGGTGCAGGCGCCACCGCTGACCATCGAGAACCGGCTCTGACGGACGGCCCGCCGGTCGCGCTCCAGTTCGACGGCCGGGTCCTGCTGGCCCTGGACCAGCGCTTACTGCCCTGGCGCGAGCACCATCTCGAGCTGTCGAGCGCCGCGGAGGTGGCCGAGGCGATTCGCACCCTGGCCATCCGGGGGGCGCCGCTGATCGGGGTGGCGGCGGCGTATGGAATCGGCCTTGAGCTCAGTGCGGACGCCTCGGACCAGGCGCTCACCCGGGGCTGCGAGCTGCTGCGTGACGCCCGCCCCACGGCGGTGAACCTGCGGTGGGCTGTGGACCGTGTCCAGGCCGTGGCCGAGGCGGCCAGCCCTCCGGGCCGAGCCGAGGTCGCGCTGGCTGAAGCCCGGGCCATCGAGGCCGAGGAGAAGCGGGCCAGCCACGCCATGGCGCGACACGGTGCAGACCTGCTGGCGGACGCTCGGGTGATTCTGACCCACTGCAACACAGGCGCGCTGGCCGCACCCGGACGCGGCACCGCGCTGGGCGTGGTGGCTGAGATGGCCGAGCGCGGCGCGCCGATTTCCGTTATCGCCACTGAGAGCCGGCCCCTTCTCCAGGGCGCGCGGCTCACGGCCTATGAGCTCGATCGCCTGGACATCCCGTATCAGCTGATCGTCGACGCGGCCGCTGCCGGTCTGATGGCCCGAGGGGAGATCGACGCGGTCATCGTCGGCTGCGACCGCGTGGCAGCCAACGGCGATGTGGCCAACAAGGTTGGAACCTACGGCCTGGCTCTCGCCGCCCGGGCGGCGGGAATCCCGTTCATCGTGGCCGGGCCCACCTCAACGATCGACACCGGGTGCCCGAACGGAGCGGCGATCACAATCGAGGAACGCGATCCCGACGAGGTGCGATCCGCCGCCGGAGTCCTTCTCACGCTGCCCGACCGGCCGGCGCGCAATCCGGCTTTCGACGTCACGCCAGCTGCTCTGGTGAGCGCGCTGGTTACCGAGCGGGGCGTCTTGCGCCCGGTGGGGACGGAGCAGATCCGGGGTCTTTACGCCACGCCAGGTGCTCCATGATGCGGCGCGAGTCGCAGATCGACGCGCCATCGAGCACCAGGACCGGCACGCGGCGCTGACCGCTCAGCGCCTCCACCTCGGGGCGGCGGGAGCGCCGCTGCGGCACGACCACCTGTTGGTACTGGATGCCCTCACGCCGGAGCGCCCGGGCCACCTTTCCACACGGGCATAACCAGTCCGTCGGGGTTGAGCAGCGGTAGAGCGTGGCCATGGGCAGACGATACGCCCGCTGGTAGGGTGCCGCCGTCATGCCGGTGGCCATCGTCTCTGACACCTGCCATTACCTGCCGCCGGACATCCTGGCCGAGAACGACGTTCGTCAGGTCAGCCTCTATGTCCACTGGCAGTCGGAGACCCGGCCCGAGAGCGAGATAACCGATTACGCCGAGTTCTACGACCGGCTGGGCCGGGCCACCGAGTTGCCCACCACCTCGCAGCCGTCGATCGGCGATTTCCTGGCCGTCTATGAGCCCCTGCTCGACGCGGGCGACGATGTCGTCTCGATCCATCTAGCCGGCGGAATGTCGGGCACCGTGGCCTCGGCGCGCCAGGCCCGCGAACAGCTGGGCTCCCGGGCCGAGCGGGTGCACGTCATCGACTCCGAATCCGCCTGCGGTGGCCAGGGGCTCGTCGTTCTGGCCGCGGCGGCGGCAGCTCGCAGCGGGGCTGACGGGGCTGCCGTGGCTGATCGGGCGCGACGAGCCCGCTCTGAGCTCAAGATGTGGTTCTCCATCGAGACGCTGGAGTTCCTGCGTCGCGGGGGACGAATCGGTGGCGCCCAGGCCTGGCTGGGGTCGGCTCTGAGCATCAAGCCGATCCTCACGGTGGAGGCCCAGATCACGCCGGTGGAGCGGGTCCGCACCTCCCGCCGGGCGTTTGAGCGCATGGTGGATCTCCTGCGCGAACGGGCAGAGGCTGGGGCGGATGCCTGGATGGTTCAGCACATCCGTTCCCCGGATCAGGCCAAGGAGCTCGTGGCCCGAGGGATGGAGATCTTCGGCTGTGAGCCCAGGTGCGTGAGCGAGATTGGGCCCGTCATCGGGGCGCACGTCGGTCCGGGCCTGCTCGGAGTGGGGGGCCTGCCCAGCTCCTACCTCAGGTAGCGGTGCCTGCTGGCAAGCGCCGCGCGCTCGCGCGCGGGCCGGGGCGTCAGCCCTTCCTGCCCTTCTTGTCTTCGCCGCCGCCCAGCATGGCGCCGAAGGCGGCTATTCCCCCGCCCAAGATGAAGCCCGCCACCAGGGCCACGGCCACGGCCTCGCGCTGATGCTCGCGTAGGCGCGAACGCCAGTCGGTTAGGCGCGTGACCTCTCCGCGCAGGCGCTCGATGGACTGCCCCAGCTCCTCGCGGTTGTGCTCGATCGACGCCCGGATCTCCTCCGGAGACCGGGTGGGCATCACCCGCTCTCCCCGGCCTGGACGGCCTGCACCGGCTTCTCCTCCGTCTCGGCCGGCTTCTCCGGCTTCTCCTCAGCCTCGGCCAGCTTCTCCTCACCCTCGGCCAGCTTCGCCTCACCCTCGGTCGGCTTGACCTCAGGCTCGGTCGGCTTGAGCGGGGCCGGTGCGATCTGCGCCGGCTTCTTCGCGCCGTTGGCGGTTTGGGCCGGTTTCTCCGCCGCCTTGTCGGCCACCGTCTGGCGGATCTTCTTGGCCTCGTCGATGGCCATGTCCGGTTTGGGCGCGCCCACCTTGAGCTTGCGCCAGGCGAACAGGAAGGAGGCCAGGGCGAGCACGGACAGGATCCCGAACACGATCAGAAAGCCGATCCAGATGTCGCCGGCGCCCGAGACGATGATCGCGTCCAGGCCCCAGGCCAGCGTGAGGAGGGCGAAGATGATCGCGAAGAAGCCGAACACCCCGCCTGCGGCGACCGCAGCCGTGCCCTTGGCGATGCTCGTGACCTTCTGGGTCACCTCGGCCTTGGCCAGCTCGAACTCCTCACGCACGAGCAGACTGACCCGCTCGGAGACCTCCGTCACGGCGGCCGCGATGTTCTCGCCGTTCCCCGGCTTCTTTCCGTTTTTACCGGGCAATGCGCTTGAGGATCATGGCGATGACAAATCCGCCGGCAAAGGCGCCGGCCACAATCAGCTCGGGACGGTCAGACCCAGCCTCAGCGTCGGCTCCAGCAGTCTCCTCGTGTGAGGCCGAGAATGCGGCGGGGGCCGGCTGATCACCGGCGATCTGGATCGGCACCGGGGCCACCGTGGTCGCTCCCGCCTGGCCCTGCGCGGTGGCGTTGTCGGTCTCGTCGGTCACTCGGGTGGTTCTTCGTCAAACATGCGCTTCCAGATCAGGGCTGAGACGCGCGAAGCCAGCAGCGTGGCCAGGGCGCCGGTTCCGCCCACCAGGCCCGACCAGAGGAGGCGTTTGATCAGCGGGCTCTCGCTCATCCACCCAGTATTCTTTCAGACCGGCGGGCCAGCACAAGCAGTCCGCTTGGTGTGCCCCAAGCCTGTCGGCTCCAAACCCGGCCTCATCGCCCCTCCAGGCCGCGGCAGATGGTCTCCACGATCATCTCCTTGGCCCGGGCAAATTCATTAACGTCTACCGGCGCCGAGTCGAAGATCCATCCGGTCAGCACCTGCTCGATCAGCCCATAGAAGGCCAGGGCGGCAAAGGCCGGCTCGATCTCCGGACGGAACGCCCCATCCGCCTGTCCGTCAGCCACGATCGAGGCGATCTGGGCGTAAGCCTCACGAATCTGGGCCAGATGGGTGCGGCCAAAGGTGTTGGCCGCTCGGGTGACCTCGACGATGATCACCTTCATCAGCTCGGGATCGTGCCGGTAGGAATCGACGATGAAGCCGGCGATGGCGGCGAGTTTCTCGCGGGCCGTGCGCTCCCTCGAGTTGGCCTCCGAGATGGCCGCCAGCATCAGGTCCCAGCGCTCCAGGAAGAGCGTGTCGAGAACCTCCTCCTTGGAGGAGAAGTAGTGGTAGACCAGCCCGTAGGCCACGCCGGCCTCGTCAGCGATGTCGGACACCCGACAGGTGTGAAACCCCTGCCGGGCAAAGACCCTCACGGCCGCGTCCAGGATCAGGCGACGCTTGTCCAATGAGCCTGGCCTCTGGGCCGACGCGACACGTCCGCCGGGCGATGGGCGCGGGGCACTGCTCACGCGTACACGCCCGTTCTACGGTGGGTCAACGCGGGCAGGCGGTGCCGGATCTCCTCCAGGCGCGCCACGTCAAGGTCGGCCACGATCACTCCCTCGCCATCCGAAGCGGTGGCCAGAACCAATCCCCAGGGGTCGACGATCATCGAGCGCCCGCCCGAACGGTGGCCCGGAGGGTGCACGCCGACCTGGTTGGCCGCCACCACGAAGCATTGGTTCTCAATGGCCCGGGCCCGGAGGAGGATCTCCCAGTGATCTCGTGTGGTGGCCAGGGTGAACGCGCTGGGAACGGAGAGGACCTGGGCACCCCGGGCCGACAGGGCGCGGTAGAGCTCGGGAAAGCGCAGGTCATAACAGATGCTCATGCCCAGGTTGCTGCCGTCAGCCAACTGGGAGACGACGACCTCGCTACCCGCCTGCTCGTGTTCGGACTCGGCGTACACCACACCATCCACCTCGACATCGAACATGTGGAGCTTGCGGTAGCTGGCTCTGACGTCTCCGTCGGGGCCGATATGCACGCTTGTGTTGGCCACCTTCTCCGCTTCCGGCGCCCGCGTGACGATCGACCCGGCGACAAAGTCGATTCCCAGCTCAGCCGCCAGGTCGCGCGCCCACCTCAGGCTTGGCCCATCCAGAGTCTGCGCACCGGCCGCCATCTGCTCCCCCGGGCCAAGCAGGTTCCATTTTTCCGGCAGGATGACCAGCTCCGCTCCCCGGTGCGCGGCCTCACGGACCAGGCGATCGGCGGTCTCCAGGTTGCGGTCGACCTGGTCGGTGGAGTTGAGTTGCACCGCCCCGGCGCGCACAACGGTCCGGTGCGTCGGGAGGACGGACGATTCGGACACGAACCCTCCTCAGGCAATTGATTGACGCGTCAGTCAGCATAACGGGCTTGACCGGAGTGGCCGCCCCCATCCCCTCTCCGCTCCCCTACCGGGGAATGTTCGGTGCTCCACGCCCCGCGGGCCTGTCAAACCTGCCCCTCCCTCCCCAGCCGATGCCCTCCCGGCACGGGACGCGGCCACTCAAGGCCTGGAGGTACGTGGGCGTCTTTGGCCCCCAGATCATGCTGTGCCTGGCTCAGGTTCGGGTTGGGCCGGCCCGGCAGAGCTTCTGGGCGGTGTGGGATCGGGCCCGACACCGGCTTGACCAGTGGGCCGGCCCGGGGGCGGGCGGACTCCGTTTCCGCACCGGTAGCGCTGAGCTGCGCCGCGCTGGCGTGCAGGTCCGCATCGACCTGACGGAGGGCCCCGGGGTGGAGACGATCTGTCCCAGCGGTCCCAGCTACGCCTGGACGCGCAAGCAGGGCGGTATACCGGCCTACGCCGTCGTGAGGATCGACGGCGTCCGCACCGAGTTTGACGCCCGGGCGCTGATCGATGACACGGCCGCTTACTACGTCCGGCACACCCGCTGGCGGTGGTGCGCCGGAGTGGGCGTGTCTGACGAGGGGCGCCAGCTGGCCTGGAACCTGGTCAGCGGGGTCAACGATCCGCCGGAGGGAAGCGAGCGGACCGTGTGGGTGGACGGGCAACCGAGCGAGGTTCCGCCATGCGCGTTCTCACCCGATCTGGGGAGGATCGACGAGCTGGCGTTCCGCCCGGAGGCCACCCTGCAGCGCCGCCAGAATCTGCTCGTGGTCCGAAGCAGGTACCGCCAGCCGTTCGGGACCTTCCGGGGGCATCTACCGGGCGGCGTCGCGGTGGCCGAGGGCTATGGCGTGACCGAGGAGCATGACGCGTGGTGGTGATCGAGACCGAGCGGCTGACGCTCAGCCCCCTCACCGTCGCTGACCTGGATGACTTCGTGGCCCTTCAGGAGCAGCCCGAGGTGGCCTGGGGCACCACCTCATTCACCCGCGAGCAGGCGCTGGCTCGGCTGGAGGCCAACGAGCACGAATGGGCGCAGCGCGGTCACGGGCTGATGGCCGTGCGCGAGCGAGAAACAGATCGCTTTCTGGGCCGCTCGGGCCTGAGGCTCTGGCCGCAGTTCGACGAGGTTGAGGTGGGCTGGGCCCTGAGGCTGGAGCACTGGGGCCAGGGCTACGCCACTGAGGCCGGGCGCGCGATTGTCCAGTGGGGTTTCACCCACCTGCCTCTGGACTACATCACCGCGATGATCATGCCCGAGAACGCTCGCTCACTCATGCTGGCGCGGCGCCTAGGCTTCACTCGGCTGCGCGATGACGTTCTCCTCGGCACACCGGTTATCGTGCATGCGCTGCGCCGTCAGCCGAGCCCCGCTGCCGCCGCAGCTCGGCCAGGAGCAACTTAGAATGGACGGCGCCGATCAGCTCGCGCAAGGGCTCGGCGCCTGAGGAGATGATCTCCACGGCGCGGTCGACCTCCATCCCCCGCAGCCGGTCGAGCAGGATCCTCACCTCCTCTGAAACCAACGGCTCGAGGGCTTCCCGGTAGCGCAGCGTGTCGTAAACGGTGAAACCGATCGCCTCCTCATAGCCGCCGGCCCGAAAACGAGAGATCGCCTCGATGATGGCCACGTCGTCGGCGTCATAGCCGCGGGAGTTCGGGCTCAGGACGCCCAGGGCCTCCAGCCGGTCCAGCACATTGGCCGGGACGCTGTAGGTGTCCCGGGCCTGGGCACGCGAAATCCGCCCCGTCTCCCGGGCCTCAATCGCACGGTCCAGGATGCGATCCTCGAGCTCAATCAGGCGTGAGGCGCGCTCGGGATCCTTGCCCAGCAGCTCCCGGATGACCCTTAGCGGCATGAACCGCTCCTCCTGGAGGCGCTTGATCAAGCGCACCCGGTCCACGAACTCCGGCGGGTAGTAGGCCATGTTGCGCGAGGTCCGCAGCACGCCCTCCTCATCACCCAGCAGTCCCTCACGCAGGTAGTGCTTGATGGTGGCCGCACTCACCCCGGAGCGCTGGGCCAGCTCGGAGATCTTCAGCCTGCCCTCAGTCTCGACGCTCATGGGCAGCTCAACCGGCCAGGAAGGACCCGCGCTCCACGCCACGACGCCCGGCCACGGCGCCGCAGTCATACAGCGCAGCGATCTCCTGGGCCGAGTACCCGCTGCCGGCAAGAAGGTCGTCGGTGTCCTGGCCCAACGCCGGCCCGGGAGCACGGGTGGGATCCGCCGGGGTCCGGCTGAGCTTGATCGGCGTGCCCAGAAGCTTGACCGGGCGGGCCGCCCCGGGCTGGTCCAGCTCGACGACCATCTCGCGGGCCGCCACCTGCTCGGACTCCATCGCCTCATCCAGGCCCAGCACCGGTTCCAGACAGCAGTCGTGCTCGGAGGCAAACGCGGCCCACTGCGCGCGCGTGCGTCCCGAAAAGATCTCCTGGACGGCCTGGTGCGTGCTGGAACCGGGCGGCTCGAAGGCGCGTTCGAGCAGGTCCTCGCGCTCCACGCCCCGGCAGAAGTTCGCCCAGAACTTGGGCTCGAGCGCTCCCAGAGTGACGTAACCGTCGGCGCAGCGGTAAGGCCGGTAGCAGACGATGCCGCCGGCCAGGTGCAGGAGACCCCGCTGGGGAGGCTGGCCGGTGGCGAACATGTCGGCGGCCACCAGGGACAGCCAGGACAGCGCGCCGTCGAACATGGAGCAGTCGACCAGCTGCCCCTGCCCCGAGCGCTCGCGCTCGCGTAGCGCCACCAGCACACCGACCACGGCCATGAGCGCGCCGCCGCCCAGGTCAGCGATCTGCCCCGCCGCCTGGACCGGCTGCCCGTCGGGCTCGCCGGTCAGGCCGAGCAGGCCATTCAGCCCCAGGTAGTTCATGTCGTGCCCCGAGCGGTCACGGTTGGGACCGTCCTGGCCGTACCCGGTAATCGCGCAGTAGACCAGGCGGGGGTTCTGCGCTCGCAGCGTCTCCCAGCCAACGCCCAGGCGATCGAGCACACCGGGGCGGAAGGACTCGAGCAGGACATCAGCCTCGCGGGCCAGCCGCAGCAGAACCTCCTTGCCGCGGTCGTTCTTCAGGTCCACGCGGATCGATCGCTTGCCCCGGTTCAGGGCCAGGAAGAGCGCGCTCCGCGCCGTCTCATCGGCGCCTTCGTAGACGGGCGGCGACCACCGGATGTAGTCGCCCATCCCGGTGTCCTCGACCTTGATCACCTCCGCCCCGAAGTCGGCCAGGAGCAGGGAGCAGTAGCCGCCGGGGAGCAGCCGGGTCAGATCGAGGACCCGCAGGCCGTCCAGGGGAAGACTCATGGGGCGATCCCCAGCAGGTTGCGCGCCTCCTGGACTGTGGCGGCGCGGCGCCCCACCTCCTCGGTCATGCGCCGGGCCTGGGCGATGAGCTCGCCGTTGGACCTCGCCATCTCGCCGCCGGGGAGGTAGAAGTTGTCCTCCAGTCCCACCCGGACCGACCCGCCCAGGGTGAGTGCGGCCGCCGCGAGCATCCACTGGTCGCGGCCGATTCCGATCACACCCCAGTGGTGTGAGGCGCCCACGTCGGCCAGGTTGTCGGCCATCGCGGCCAGGTTCCGCGCGGTGGCCGGCACTCCACCCACCACCCCCATGACGAAATCGGCGTGCAGCGGCGGCTCGAGCAGTCCCATGTCCACCAGCGGGGCGAGCGAGCCGACGTGCCCGGTGTCAAAACACTCGTGCTCGGGCTTGATGCCCAGCCGGCGCATGGCCTGGAGCAGCTCGATGATCTCATCGAAGGGGTTGGTGAACACGAACTTGAACACGAAGTCGTGGCGCTTGGCCGAGTACTTGGCGTAGTTCATCGAGCCCATGTTGAGCGCCGCCACCTCGGGCTTGCCCGCCTCCAGGTAGGCGATGCGCTTTTCCACCGGCACGCCCACGGTGCCCGTGGAGAAGTTGATGATGGCGCCGTCCCCCACCTCGCCCACGATGGCGTCTCGGATGGCGACGAAGTCCTCGATCTCATAGCTGGGCGTGCCATCCGGCCTGCGGGCATGGATGTGGATGTGGACGCCGCCCTCGTCCACGATCCTCCGCGCCTCGGAGGCGTACTCCTCGGGCGTGTAGGGAATGGCCGGGCACTGCTCGCGGTTGGCGATCGCCCCGGAGATGGCGCAGGTGATGACGGCGGGATCGCTGAGGCTCACACCGGCACCACGCCCGAGCGCTTCCAGGGCCGATCGACATGCTTGGCCTGCGCCAGCTCGAGCGCGCGACAGATGGTGGGCCGGGTCTCCCGCGGATCGATCACGTCGTCGATCATGGCGTTGCCTGCCGCGACGTACACGTCGATGATCTTCCTGAAGTTCTCGATCAGCTCCTGGCGCTTGGCCTGGGGGTCCTCCGCCTCCTGGACCTGCTTGCGGAAGATGATCTCCACCGCGCCCTCGGCCCCCATCACGCTGATCTCGGCCGAGGGCCAGGCCACGATCAGGTCGGGCTCATACGCCCGACCACACATCACGTAGTAGCCGGCGCCGTAGGCCTTGCGCAGCACCACCGTGATCTTCGGGACGGTGGCGTTGGCCGTGGCGTAGAGCATCTTGGCCCCGTGCCGGATGATCCCGGCCTCCTCCACCTTGGTCCCGACCATGAAGCCGGGCACGTCCATCAGGTAGACGAGCGGGATGCTGAACGCGTTGCACAGGTTGATGAAGCGGGCCGCCTTGTCGGAGGAGTCGTTGTCGAGGATCCCGCCCAGCTGCTTGGGCTGGCTGGCCACGATCCCGGCCGGCCGTCCACCGAAGCGGGCCAGGCACGTGATGATGGTCTTGGCGAACTGCGGTTTGAGGTCGAAGTACTCGCCGTCATCCACGATCCGGCGGATCACCTCGTACATGTCATACGGCTTCCGATTGGACTCGGGCAGGACATCCAGGAGCTCCTCGTCGCCGCGGTCGATGGGATCGGCAGTCGGTCTGATGGGAACCGCCTGCTCGCAGTTGGAGGGGAAGTAGCTCAGGTACTGCTTGATCCGCTCGATGCACTCCTCGTCGTCGGCCACTTCGAGATCCCCCACGCCGGACTTGCGGCAGTGAACCCGCGATCCACCCAGTTCCTCCTGGGTCACGTCCTCCCCCACCGCTGCCCTGACCAGGTGCGGGCCAGCCAGGGCCATCGAGCCGCGTCCCTTCACCATCGGCACGAAGTCGGCCAGGCCGGGGATGTATGCCGTCCCGGCGGCGCAGGGCCCCATCAGGGCGGCCACCTGCGGCACCACCCCGCTCATCACCACCTCCTCGCGGAAGAGCGAACCGCTTCCGGCAAACAGCGATCCCACGGCCTCCTGGATCCGCGCCCCGGCCGAGTCCAGCAGCCAGATCATGGGGATGCGCTTGTTCAGCGCGAGCTCCCGCAGCCGGGCCACCTTCATCTCGCCCGTCATCCCCATGGACCCCGCCATCACGGTGAAGTCATAGGCGGCCACGGCCACCAAACGCCCGTCCACCTTCCCGTACCCGGTGATCACGCCGTCAGCCGGCGCTTCCCTTCCCTCCATGGCGCGCTGGGAGAAATGCGGTCGCCCGTGAATTCCCAGCTCGACGAACGTGCCGGCATCGATGAGCAACTCCAAGCGCTCCCGGGCGGTGAGCTTCTCCTTGGCGTGCTGAGCGGCGATCCTCTCCGGGCCGCCCCCCAACCTGATCTGCTCCCTCCGGGCCCTGAGATCATCGACCAGCGGTCGCAGCAGGCTGGTGGAGGCGTCCGTGGTCATGGGCGGAGAGGCGACAGGTGGGGCCAGGCAAGAAGTGGAACGTCCTACTTGCCACTTTGCCAGCGGGGACACGGGGCGTCAAGGCGTTTTGCGGCGTCGAAGCGGGTTTCGACTTCGCGCCGCGGCGGGTAGACCCCGACCAGCCGTCGGTATGGGCTGGGGTATGGTGCTGATCGCGGCCGGCGAGCCGCCTGCCGCGGTCAGCGCCCCGTCCACCGGATGGCGATGGCGTCGGGGACGGCAGCCTGACCAACACACGCTTCTAGGCTGCCAGCTAGCGGCCTAGCCAGTTCGGCTCGCGCTTCTCAAAGAATGCCTTGACGCCCTCCTGGACGTCCTCCGTGGAGAAGGCGATTGTGAGCTGGGAGCGCAGGAAGTCCAGCGCGTCGGCGAACGCCATGTCCTGCTGGCGGAACATTGCGTCCTTGCCCAGGCGCATGATCACCGGTGACTTGCCGGCCAGCTTCTGCGCCCACTCATCCACGGCGGCGGGGAGCTCCTGGCGCGCCACGACGCGGTTGACGATCCCGATCCGCAACGCTTCCTGGGCCGAGAGCTGCTCTCCCAGCAGCAGCAGCTGATTGGCCTGCTTGCGGGGCACGTTGCGGTAGATCAGCGCCATGATCATGAAGGGGAAGAGGCCGACGTTGATCTCGGGCGTCCCAAACCGAGCCTCCTCGGAGGCGATGATCAAGTCGCAGGCCAGGGCGATGCCCAGCGCCCCGGCCAGGACATGGCCGTTGGCCGCGCAGATGGTCGGCTTGCCCAGCTCCCCGATCGTGCGGAAGAGCCGGGGGAAGCGCTCGGTGGCGAAGTGCTTGTGCGCCAGCGGCACATCGGCGGCGAACCCGCCCAGGTTCGCCCCGGCCGAGAACACCCGCTCGTGGGTCGAGGTCAGGACCACGCAGCGGACCGCGTCGTCCTCGCGCGCCGCCTCCAACGCGGCGGTCAGCTCGGAGAGCAGCTCGTCCGAGAGGGCGTTTCGCGTCTCCGGCTGGTTGAGGGCGATGGTGGCTATGCCTCCATCGCTGACGTCGTAGAGGAGCGTTGCGTAGGGCATCGCCGCGGAAGCCTACGGCCTGCGGCGCGTTCTTTGGCCCTGAGGTTGACGTATGCGCAACCTGAGAGCCATAGAACGTTTGTGGGCGCGGTAAGTAGAACGTTCCACTGTTTACTTTCTGGGACCCGCGCGTTACCGTCCAGCCATGACCTCCACCGCCGACGTCCTCAAGCCCGACTTCGCGTCCCAGCGCAAGCACTTCATCTTCACCGAGGAGCACGAGCAGCTCCGCGAGTCCATCCGGCGCTTCGTCGTTAAGGAGCTCCAGCCGCACGCGCAGGAGTGGGAGGAGACGACGTTCCCCGACTGGGTGTTCGAGCGCATGGGCGAGCTGGGCTTCCTCGGCCTGGACAAGCCCGAGGAGTACGGCGGCCAGGGCGGGGACTACTACTCCAGCCTGGTCCTGGCCGAGGAGCTGCGTCACGCCCATTGCGGTGGGCTGGGCATGGGCCTGGCCGTGCAGACGGACATGGCGCTCCCTCCCATCCTGGCCTTCGGCACCGAGGAGCAGAAGCAGGAGTGGGCCGTCCCGGCCATCAAGGGGACCAAGATCCTCTGCCTCGGCATCACCGAGCCGGACGCCGGCTCCGACGTGGCCGGGATCAAGACCCGGGCGGTGAAGGACGGCGAGGAGTACGTGATCAATGGCTCCAAGACGTTCATCACCAACGGCCACCGGGCGCACTGCATCGTCCTGGTCACCAAGACCGACCCGGATGCCGGGTATGACGGCTTCACGCTGTTCCTGGTCCCCATGGACGCACCGGGCGTCATCCGGGAGAAGCGCCTGGAGAAGTTGGGCATGCACGCCTCCGACACCGCGCTGCTGGCCTTCCAGGACGTCCGCGTCCCGCAGTCCGCCGTGCTCGGGCAGGTGGGGCGCGGCTTCTACCACATCATGTGGGAGCTCCAGGGCGAGCGGCTGATCGGAGCCGCCGGGTGCGTGGCCGGGGCCCAGGGCGTGTTCGATCGCACGCTCCAGTACGCCAAGGAGCGGACCGCGTTCGGCCGGCCGATCGGCAACTTCCAGGTGATCCGTCACAAGTTCGCCGAGATGGCCACCAAGATCGAGACGGCTCGCCAGATGGTCTACACCACCGCCTGGCGCTTCCAGAACGGTGAGTATCCGGTCCGGGAGATCTCCATGGCCAAGCTGTACGCGGCACGGATCGCCGTCGAGGTGGCCGACGAGTGCATCCAGATCCACGGCGGCAATGGCTACATGAAGGAGTACGGCATCGAGCGCGTCTGGCGGGACATGCGGCTGAACCGGATCGGGGCCGGCACCGATGAGGTGATGCTCGAGGTGATCGGCCGCTCGTACGGGCTCTAGGCGGCCTGGCAGCCGCACGGGCTGGTAGCTTGCTGCGCCATGGAAGGGGCCCGTTTTTCCGGATCGAGCCGGGCGCCGCTGACCGTCAGTGGGACCATCAACGCGGCGTTTGAGCTCTATCGCCGGCAGGCCAAAGGCGCCTGGGCAACCGTCACCCTGATCGTCGTCCCGTCCCAGGTCATCGTTTGGCTGCTGATCAAGGCGTCGCTGTCCAGCAACGCGTTCGCCAGGAACGGCACCGTCTATACGAGCTCGACGGCGGTGCCGACCGTGGCCATCACCCTGCTGGGATTTCTCTCGGCGGTGCTCACCATCGGGGCGCTCAGCCGTCTGCTGGTGGAGGAGTACACCGGCCATCCCGCCACCTGGCAGGACTCACTGGGATATGCCAGCACGCATCTCGTCCCGCTGGTCATTCTGGCCGTCGTGTCTTGGGTCCTGCTGGTCATCGCCTACATCCTGCTCATCGTTCCGGGGATCTTCCTGACCGTGGCCTGGTGCGCCGCGGTCACCGTCCTGATGTACGAGGGGACCACTCCCCTTCAGGCCCTGAGGCGCTCGCGGGAGCTGGTCAGGGGACATTGGTGGATGACCTTCGGAGCTCTGCTGGTGGGCCTTGTGATCGTGGTCGGGATCAGTTTCCTGGTGGGGTTGATCCTGGGGGGAGCGACTTCCTCCTCCAGCGTGAGCGTCGTGCTGCTCCTGTCCGGTATCAGCCGGGCGGTGGCGGCGATCCTGGCCTACCCGCTGGTGGCGGGCATCGCGGTCGTCCTTTACGTAAACCTGCGGAGCGCCAAGGAGGGTTCGAGCCACCCCGGTCTCGACCCCGACCCGCTGGTCCCCTGACCCCGCCGCACAGGTAGCCTCAGGGCCGCCCTGAGCGTCACCGAACAAGCCGACAAGGCGGGTGCGCCACCAGCCGCGCCCCGGCGTCCGATCCCGCCCTTCACCGAGGAACACGAGCGGTTCCGGACGGTGGTGCGCCATTTCGTCGAGCAAGAGCTGTATCCGCACGCCGCCGAGTGGGAAGAGGCTCGCTGGTTCCCGGGCGAGGTGTTCGGTCTCCTGGCCGAGCGCGGATACATCGGCCTGAAGTTCCCCGCTCAGTACGGTGGGGGCGAGGACCCCGTCGCTGACGCGGTGTTCGTGGAGGAGCTGGCTCGATGCGGCTCGGGCGGGCTCTCGGCGGGTATCGGGGCTCATTCCGGCATCGCATTGCCCCCGATCTGGAGGTTCGGCACCGAGGAGCAACGGCAGCGTTATCTGGTCCCGGGCATCCGCGGCGAGCGCATCGCCGCCCTGGCCATCACCGAGCCCGACGCCGGGTCTGACGTGGCGGGAATCCGCACGACGGCGCGCAAGGTCGATGGTGGATATGTCGTCAACGGCTCCAAGACATTCATCACCGGGGGCGTACGAGCCGACGTCCTGGTCACCGCGGTCAAGACCACCCAGGAGGGAGGCCACCGGGGCCTGTCCTTTCTGGTCATCGAGCGCGGACCGGGAGTGCAGTCGAGCGCGCTGGAGAAGCTCGGCTGGCACGCCTCGGACACCGGTCTCATCTCCTTCGACGATGTCTTCGTGCCGGCGGAGAACCTGCTGGGCGAGGAGAACGCCGGCTTCTATCTGATCATGGCCAACTTCCAGTGGGAGAGACTCCTGATGGCGCTCGGGGCGGTGGGCGCCATGCAGGCCGCTCTGGAGCGCACGCTCCGGTACGTCCGCGAGCGCCAGGACGGCTCAGAGGGCCAGGGCGGCCAACAGGCCGTCCGCCACCAGCTGGCCGAGATCGCCACCACGCTGGAGGCAAGCCGAGCCGTCACCTACCACGCGCTGCGCCGCTACCTGGCCGGGGCGGACGCGGTCCGAGAGGTCACCGTGGCCAAGCTGGCCACGCAGCGAGCTTGCTTTGAGGTGATGGATGCCTGCCTGCAGATCCACGGCCTTGAGGGGTACCTGGATGACCACGGGATTGCCCGCGCCGCCCGCGACGCGCGATTGGGCCCGATCGGTGGGGGTACCGATGAGATCATGAAGGAAGTGCTGGGACGATCTCTGGGCCTGTGAATGGAGTCGCTGCGCGGTCAGCTCCTGATCGCCGGGCCGGTTCTGCTTGACCCGAACTTCCGGCGTGCTGTGGTGCTGGTCGTCGAGCACAGCGACGAGGGCGCGCTGGGACTCATCCTGAACCGGCCCTCCGAGAGCACGGTGGGCGAGGCGGTGCCCGAGCTGGACGGGCTCATCGAGCCAGAGGAGCAGATGTTCATCGGAGGTCCCGTCCAACCCTCCGGCGTGATCGTCCTGGCCGAGTTTGCGGAGCCGGATCCGGCGGCCCTGCTGAGCTTTGACAACGTGGGCCTGCTGCACACAGACGCCTCGCTTGACACTCGGCCCGCTGTGCTCGCCGCCCGCGCGTTTGCGGGTCACTCGGGGTGGGGTCCCGGGCAGCTTGACGCCGAGCTGGAGCAGGGCGGCTGGATCGTGGAAGCGGCCACCCGGGAGGACGCGTTCTCTTCAGAACCACGGCGCCTCTGGTCAGAGGTGCTCTCCCGCAAGGGCGGAAGCTACGCGCTGGTGGCGCGGATGCCGGCCGATCCCTCGCTGAATTAGACTCGCCCGGGATGGAGGTCATCAAGCCGGGACCCGATCGCGACGTCCCCCGTGGGGTGGTGGGCGGCGCCGAGATCTCACAGAGCACCGCGGGAGCGCGGAACATCTACATGGGGGTCTTCAGGGTCCCGGGAGGGGCCCAATCGCGACCCCACTACCACGAGAATTGCGAGAGCGCCGTGTACATGCTCTCGGGTGCCCTGCGGGTGAAGTGGGGCGACCGCCTGGAGCAGGAGTTCACCCTGGAGCCCGGCGATCTCATCTACGTGCCGCCCCGGGAGACGCATGTCCTGGAGAACACGTCGGCCACCGAACCGGCCGAGTACGTGGTGGCCCGTAATACGCCCTATGAGGACGCGGTGGTCGTTCCCTGGGCCGAGTCGCCCGGCTCGTAGTCGAGCTCAGCAGCTTCCCGAGTTAACCGGGACGCCGCGCCCGGAACTGGGGTCGTCCACGACCCCGCCGGACGTGGATCTCTGCACCGCCCCCAGGTGCACCACGTACCAGATGCCCCGCCAGGAGATCATGGAGGCGATGCCAAAGGAATGCAGGCCCCCGCCCTGGCGGTAGACCACGCGGCTGTTGGGGACCTCCCAGTAGCCGATGCGGTTGTCACACGTCCCGGGTGTCACCCAGTGGGCGAATCCGGCCGGCACCGTGACACCGACCAGATGCGCCGGGGTCCCCCCTCGGGCCAGGAGACTGTGCGCGGCCGTCAGGTCGAGGTGGAAGCCACCCACTAGCCGCATGTGCCAGTCCGCGGCGGGGTCGGCGATTGCCTTGACCTGAAGGTAGGCAGGCTCGGGGAAGAAGGCCGGCATCGCGGCGGCAAGAGAGTTGTGCTTGATGCCCTTCCACAATGCCCTCATCTCCCCGTGGAAGCCGGGCGTGCTGATGGAAGGAAGCTGGTGGGTTTGGGGCAATGAGCCGACGGGAGGTCGGTGCCTGTGCGGCTTATGCCGAGGCGGCTGCACCGGCACGGTTGTCGACGCGGGAGCTGCAGCCGCGGTCGTCTCCGAGTGCGTTTGGGTTCGACCTGCCCCGCCGCAACCGGCTAGGACCAGGAGACACAACAGGACCAGCCAGCGCACCTGGCCAACCCCGGTTCCGTCAATCACTGCCCGAGCTCGATCCGGCATCCGCTGAAGTAGTCGCCGGCGCGCGAGCACAGAAAGCAGACCAACTCGGCCAGCTCCGCCTCACCATGGCCGCCCGGCGACACCAGCACCGCGGTCACGCTGTGTCGCGCCCATTCCACCGACAGGGTCCGGGCCAGATTCTCCAGGGCCGCGCAGGCAGCCGAGGCCCCCGCGGCCGAGTCGGGGCGAGGACCCAGCAGGACGATCTTCCCCGGGTGCGCTCCCTCGATCAGGGCTCCGATGGCTGCTTCCCGGACCGCGCTCCACGCTTCCTCCATCGTGCGCATCAGGCCGCCGTCCGCAAACGACGTGCCGCCGTCGTACACGAGCGCGTGCAGTGGGGTGCGTGCCCGCGCCCAGTCACCCACGGCTCCCTCGCCCAGATCGAGCGCACCCATCGGCTCGATACGCGCCCCGAGTTCCTCCAGCGATCGGGTGACCGTCTCTGGCACCGGGCCGGCCACGGCAATCGCCCGTCCCTCGAGCAGCCCGGGCGCAAGAAGCTTCATCTGGCGAAACGCTACTGGGCCTCCGGGAGTAGGATCGCGCGGAGAGACAGGAAGGAGGAGATGGGGATGCTGTCCTACGCGCACGGTGCCTGCGAGGAGCCGCTGCTGGGGGAGACGATCGGCCGCAATCTGGCCCGCACCATAGAACGGGTCCCCGATCGGGACGCGCTGGTATCTCGCCACCAGGAGGTCCGCTACACGTATGCCGAGCTGGGCGACGCGGTGAAGCGGCTGGCCGCCGGGATGATGGCGGCCGGGCTGCGCCGAGGAGATCGTGTCGGCGTGTGGGGACCCAACCGGGCCGAGTGGACGCTCGTCCAGTACGCCACGGCGATGCTCGGGGTGATCCTGGTCAACATCAACCCCGCCTACCGGACCAGCGAGCTGGAATACGTGCTCGGCCAGTCCGGATGCCGCCACCTGTTCGCGGCCGCCGAGTGCCACGGATCTGACTTCGTCTCGATGGTGCAGGAGGTTGCCCCCGACCTCGGCTCCCTGGAGCGGACGATCTTCTTCGGCACCGAGGACTGGGAGGAGATGGCAGGCACCCCGCCCGATCCCGCGGTCGACGCGCTGATGGCGCAGCTGGACTTCGATGACCCGATCAACATCCAGTACACCAGTGGGACCACCGGATTTCCCAAGGGCGCCACCCTCACCCACCACAACATCCTCAACAACGCGCAGTTCCTCGCCCAGCTCCTGGGCTACACGGAGGACGACCGGGTGTGCGTTCCGGTGCCTCTGTACCACTGCTTCGGGATGGTGATCGGCAATCTGGCCTGTACCTACAGCGGGGCCGCGATCGTCTACCCAGCGGAGACCTTCGACGCCGACGCCACTCTGGCGGCCTGCGCCGACGAGCGCTGCACGAGCCTGTACGGCGTCCCGACCATGTTCATCGCCGAGCTAGAGCACCCGGAGTTCAGCCAGTACGACCTGGGGTCGCTGCGCACCGGCATCATGGCCGGCTCCCCCTGCCCGATAGAGGTGATGAAACGCGTGGGCAGCGAGATGGGGATCGGGCAGATATCGATCGCCTTCGGACAGACGGAAACGAGCCCGGCCTCCACGGCGGTCCGGGTGGACGACACGCTCGAGCACCGCTGCTCCACGGTGGGACAGGTCATGCCGCACACCGAGATCAAGGTCATCGATCCGGTGAGTGGGCTGATCGTGCCTCGTGGCGAGACGGGCGAGTTCTGCGCCAGGGGTTACCTGGTCATGCGGGGCTACTGGAACGATCCCGAGCGCACGCAGGAGTCGATCGATCCGGGGGGATGGATGCACTCGGGCGACCTGGCCACGATGGACGACGACGGGTACGTGCGGATCGTGGGCCGGATCAAGGACATGGTCATCCGGGGCGGGGAGAACATCTACCCGCGGGAGATCGAGGAGTTCCTCTACACCCACCCCGATGTCGCCGATGTCCAGGTGGTCGGCGTGCCTGATCAGCGCTACGGCGAGGAGCTGATGGCCTGGATCGTTCCCCGGTCAGGTGCCACGCTGACGGAGGACGAGGTCAAGGAGTACTGCCGCGGCAGGATCGCCCATTTCAAGGTCCCCCGCTACGTGAAGTTCGTCGACGCCTATCCGATGACCGTGACCGGAAAGGTGCAGAAGTTCAAGATGCGCGAGCAGGCCATCGAGGAGCTCGGGCTCGAGCAGGCGGCGGCCATCGCCACGGCCTGACCTCTAGGCGGCCGAGCGCTCGCGCTCTGCCGCGGCGGCTGAGCGCTCCATCTCGCGCTGAGCCCGGACCGCTCGCCTGGCTCCGCGATACCCCAGGCGCCCCAGCTCGGAGTGAAGCTCGCGGATGCGCTCCAGGATGTGGTCGGCCACCTGCTGCTGATGCTCGTGGCCCGGCTCCTCCTCCACCTCAAACCTGAACGGCGCTCCGAACTGCACGATCACCTTGGGGAACTGCAGCCGCTTCCAGTTGCGCACCCGGTGCGATCCCAGGATGGCCACGGGAACCACCGGCGCGCCGGATTGCAGCGCCAACCGCCCAATCCCGGGCTTGGCCGTGGCGGCGAGCTCCCCGGTCCGGGAGCGTCCACCCTCGCAGTACATGACCACGGCTTCGCCCCGGTCCAGGAGCCGGAACGCCGTGGTGAAGGCCTCCTCGTCGTGATGGCCGCGCCGGACGGGAAAGACGCCCCCATGGCTGAAGATGTAGGTCGCCACGCCTGACCCGAACAGCTGCGACTTGGCCATGAAGCGAACCCGGCGCCGCAGGAACGCCCCGGTGAAGAAGTGGTCCATGAACGAGCCGTGGTTTGGGGCCAGGATGACCGGGCCGTTGGGGACGTTCTCCGCCCCGATCGTCCGGGCGCGGAAAAAGAGGAGTGAGTACGGCACCACCACTGACCGAGTCAGCTCATACGTCCACCCCGCGGGTGCGCCCCTGGCCCGGTCGTGGAACTGGCCGAAGTACTCCTCGGGGCGTTCGTCCCGGTAGACCTGAGGCTTCAGCTGAACATCGGGCATGTGATGGTTGATACCCGGACGGGTGTCCGTGGTGACAGTCAGACCTCGGCCCAGGCCAGCGAGCGCTCGACGGCCCGGTGCCATCCGCTCAGCAGGACCTGGCGCTCGTCGTCGTCCATGGTCGGCTCAAAGCGGGACTTCTCCCGCCAGCTGCGCTGGACGTGGTCCAGCGTCCACATCCCGCAACCGACACCAGCGAGGTAGGCGGCTCCGAGTGCGGTCGTCTCAGCGAGCTCGGGAACGACGACCGGCACGCCGAGGAGGTCGGCCTGGAACTGCATCAGCCAGGCGTTGCCGCTTGCCCCCCCGTCGGCCCTCAGCTCGGTGAGGGGAAAGCCGCACGCGTCCTCCATGGCCCGCACGGCATCCACCGTCTGGTAGGCCATCGCCTCGAGCGCAGCTCGGGCGAGGTGAGCCCGCTCCGTCCCCCGCGTCAGCCCGACGATCGTCCCCCGGGCGCCAGGGTCCCAATGGGGCGAGCCCAGGCCGGTCAGCGCCGGGACGAAGTACACCCCATCGTTGGAGTCAAGCGACGCGGCCAGATGCTCGGTCTCGTGCGCCTGGTCGATGATCCCGAGCCCGTCCCGCAGCCATTGCACCGCGGCGCCGGTCACGAACACCGCTCCCTCCAGCGCATAGGACAGCCGTCCCTCCCCGATCCTCCAGCCCACGGTGCTCAGCACTCCCCAGGCCGGTGGCGGCACGGTCCACCCAGCGTTCTGGAGCACGAAGGATCCGGTCCCGTAGGTGTTCTTGCCTAGGCCGGGATCAAGACAGGCCTGGCCGAACAGCGCGGCCTGCTGATCGCCGGCCATCCCGGTCAGCGGGACCGCGTGGCCGTGCAGCGCGTCGGCGCGGGTGGTGGCGATCATCCCGCTGCTCGGCCCTAGTGCCGGCAGGGCGGTCTCGGGGACGCCGAAGAGGTCGAGCAGCTCCTGATCCCACTCCCCCGTTTCGATGTCGAAGAGCATCGTGCGGGCTGCGTTGGAAGGCTCGGTCAGCGCCTGTCCGCACAGTCTCGTGGCCAGCCAGGCATCGACCGTTCCGAACATGGCTCGGCCCTCCTCGGCCTGGCGGCGCAGGCCGTCCACGTTCTCAAGGAGCCACTCGATCTTGGTGGCGGAGAAGTAGGGATCCAGCACGAGCCCGGTGCGATTTCGGATGAGATCCTCGACCCCCTGGTCGCGCAGCTCGGCGCAGCGGGCGGCCGTACGGCGGTCCTGCCACACGATCGCGCGGTGCAGCGGGCGGCCGGTTTCCGGGTCCCACACGCAGACCGTTTCGCGCTGGTTGGTGATCCCCACGGCGGCGAGCTCGCCCGGACCGACCCCCGCATCGTCGAGCGCCTCGCCGGCCACGGCATGCGTGGTCTGCCAGATCTCCTCCATGTCATGCTCCACCCAGCCGGGGCGCGGGAAGTGCTGGGGGAACTCGCGGTAGCCGCGCCCGACAACCTCGGCCTGCTCGTCGAAGACCAGGCAGGTGGTCCCGGTGGTGCCCTGATCGATGGCCAGGATCATCTGAGCAATCTACCCCGGAGTTGTGAGCGTCGCAGGCGAGCGTGTTGGCGCCCGCTCGGCCCGCCTCTCGGCGCCCGCTCGGCGCACCCTCTCGGGCGCACGCTCGGCCCGCGCTCGGCGCACCCTCGGCGCCACCAAAGCTTTACAAAGCTCGCAACCCCGGGATCGCTGCGTGGAGTCAAGGTCGCATTACGACCACGGCCCCACACGGCGGCGGAAGCCCGGGGCGCTTTGTCAAACCATGGTGGTCGCGAGGCGCCGAGCCACGCCCGACTTTTCGTCCGCGGCGTCTCCGGGAAGCCCCTCCCGCATGAGCACTCACCAGATGACCTCCTCCCCCCGCCTCGAACTGGACGACGGACACACCATTCCCCAACTCGGTTTTGGCGTCTTCCAGGTACCGCCCGAGGAGACCGCCCGGGCGGTCCGCTTCGCCCTCGACACGGGTTACCGGCTGATCGACACCGCGGCCGCCTACGGAAACGAGGCCGAGGTGGGCGAGGCCATCGCCCAAAGCGGCCTGCCTCGCCACGACGTATTCGTTACCACCAAGCTTTGGAACGATGACCA
Source organism: uncultured Solirubrobacterales bacterium (assembly GCA_963838865.1). Lineage (GTDB taxonomy): Bacteria > Actinomycetota > Thermoleophilia > Solirubrobacterales > Solirubrobacteraceae > Palsa-465. The sequence goes on from CAWISN010000001.1 coordinate 1,276,371, forward strand.
GGGTCACGCCGAAGCCCAGCGCGCCTTTGAGCACAGCCTGGACCGCCTGGCCATGGACTACGTCGACCTGTACCTCATCCACTGGCCAGCCCCCGCGCGGGGACAGTACGTGGACACCTGGAAGGCCCTCTGCGAGCTGAAGGCCGGCGGGCACGTGCGGTCGATCGGCGTGTCCAACTTCACCGTCGAGCACCTGGAACACATCATCGAGGCCACCGGGGTTGTCCCCGCGGTGAACCAGATCGAGCTTCACCCGCGGCTCGCCCAGTCAGAGCTCCGCCGCTTCCACTCCGAGCACGGCATCGTCACCGAGGCCTGGAGCCCGCTCGAGCGCGGCGGCCAGCTGCTGACCGACCCGAAGATGGAGGAGATCGCCTCCCGTCACGGCGTGAGCACGGCACAGATCGCACTTCGCTGGCACATCCAGCTGGGCAACGTCGTCATCCCGAAATCGGTCACGCCGTCGCGCATCGAGGAGAATTCCCAGATCTTCGGATTCGAGCTGACCGAGGAGGAAATGCAGGCGATCGGCACCCTGGATTCAGGGAAGCGCACCGGCCCCGACCCAGCCACGTTTGGCGGCTGAACCGGGGGGGCGGCGACGCCGGGCGCCGGACGGGGCTACAGACCGCCTCGGGCGGCCAGAAATGCGCCCAGCGCCGCCGCCAACACGATTGCCGTGAACACCACCAAGACCGGTTTCGCCGACCGGCCCGGGCGGCGGCGCGACAAATCGCGTCGCGTGACGGAGCTAATGAACACGCTGCGAGACTCCATCTTGTGCGGTGCTAATCGAATCCCGGGCGCGGCTCGCAGTCAAGGGTGGCGACCCCGGTGATCCCGGAAACTGGAAGTATTCTCCGTCCCCGTCCGCGAGCATGAGGAGGAGTCCCGAGGTGCCGGAGGTCGAGGCCCACATCACAGGCACCGTTTGGAAGATCGAGGTCGAGGTCGGCGATCAGATCCAGGAGGGCGACACCGTCGTGATCCTGGAATCGATGAAGATGGAGATGCCGGTCGAGGCCGAGGATCCCGGCGTGGTCAAGGACATCCTGGTGGAGGAAGGGCAGTCTGTGTCCGAGGGCGACCCGCTCGTTGTCCTCGAATAGGCCGAGCGGCGGCGCGGGCATGGCGCAGACCCGGGAAGCCGGCGGCCGGCTTCTGATTGACGAGCCCGGGCCGGGAGTGACGCGGCTGAGGATCTCCAATCCACAGCGGCGCGGCGCATTGGACCACGCCATCCTGGACTCCTTTGCCTCCGTCCTGCCCACGCTCCAGGCCCGCTGCGTGGTGATAACGGGGGAGGCGGAGATCTTCTCGGCCGGCTATGACCTGGGCGACCTGGAGGGCGAGATGCTGGCCGAGGAAGCGGACCGGCTGGTGGCCCACCCGTTCGCGGCCGCCCTCGACGCCGTGGAGGCGTACCCCTATCCGACGGTTGCCGTTCTCAACGGTCACGCCATCGGCGGTGGGCTGGAACTGGCCCTGGCCTGCGACCTGCGAATGGCAGCAGACGCGGCCTCGATGAGCATGCCTCCCGCCAGGTTGGGGCTCGTGTATTCCCACACCGGGATCCGCAAGTTCATCGACGCCATCGGCGCGGCCCGGACACGGGAGCTGTTTCTCGTGGGCCGCCGGGTCGATGCCCAGACCGCCCAGGCGTGGGGCCTGGTCAACTACGTGGTCTCCCGCGACAGGCTGGAGGAGGAGTCGCTCCGCCTGGCCGAGGAGATCGCGGGCCACGCCCCGATCGCTCAGCGTGGGAACAAGCGGGTGATCGGAGCCGTGGTTGGGGCCGAAGCGGCGCTGGATGGGGAGACCGAATCGGCTCTGATCGAGCTGCGCCGGGCCTCGCTGTCCTCCGAGGACTTCGGCGAGGCGGTTCGAGCGTTCGCCGAGAAGCGCCGGCCGGTGTGGCGCGATAGGTAGGAGGGGCGCGGCCGGCGCCTCGGCTGGAACCACCGTGGTTTGACAAAACGTCCGGCGGGGCGCGCGCTCTGGCATGCCGTGGCGCCTATAGCGCACTGGCGCAACTACACGCCGGCGAGAACGGGCGAATTGTGGCGTCTTGGTCGCGCCGGGGGCAGCCGCGCCGCCCCGCGCCGGGGGCAGCCGCGCCGCCCCGCGCCGGGGGCCATCGCCGCGCCGGCGCCCCGCCCCCGCCACCCCGCGCCACCCCGTGAGGGCCGGCCCCGTGAGGGCCGGCCCACTGACGACGCCGGGCCTACGCGCCCGGCCCGCCGGGCGGCATCGCGTTCCCAGCCGGACCGCCGGGGCGCTGCATCGCGTTGAACGAGCCGTCGAGATGGACGTCGACCTTGCTTCCGTCGGACTTGGTCACCGTGACCTCGTAGCCCTGTCCGGTGAAGTCGGTCGTAACGGAGCCCGCTGTCCCGCCACCGACGTACTTGACCGCGGCCGCCTGGGCCTTAGTCGCATCGGTGCCGGTGACCGCCTTCTCTGCGTCCTCGTGCGCCGCGGTGCCTGGCGCCGGCATGTTGGCCGGCGCCGCCCGCCCCACCGGGGCAGCGCGACTGGTCGAGGACCCGGTCGTGGACGTGGCAGCGTCGGCGATCGCCGCGCCACCGATCACCGCGGCGCCGGTGGCTGCCGCGATGACCAGAGTCGATCTGATGCTTCGCATGTCTCTCCTTTGAACGTTGGTTTGAGAGGACCGTGCGAGCGTGCGCGGCACGCGTGAGAGAGCAGAGAGAATCTCCTAAGAGGCTCGTCAGCCCGCCTCAGCCGTCGTCGACCAGCCCGACGAGCGGTCCGAACAACCGGCTGGAGCGCCTGGAGACGCCGGGCAGCGCCAGGAGGCGATGAGTGGGTGGGTCTCCGGCTCGCAGCCGGGCCAGCTGTTCCAGGGCGGTAGGTCGCCAGAGCGTGTCGACGACAGCGCTGGGTGATTGCTCGGCCAGGCTCGAGGCGGCCACCTGCAGGTGCTCGCTCCACAGACGCAGACGGGTGCCCCGGGCCAGATCGGGGTCCTGGCAGACCACGTTCATCTCGGAGTCATTGAACAGCGAGTGGCTGTTCAGGTTGGCTGATCCCACCGTCAGCCACCGGTCATCCACTATCCCGACCTTGGCGTGAACGTAGAGCCGGTCGTCGCGTGAGCCGGTCAACGAGCGAGGGGTGGCCACAAGGAGCCGCCCCTCTCCATCATCGGCTGACTCCAGCACGGCCAGCTGACCCCGTGTGTCGTCCTGCCCGTTGTTGGCCCGCGAGGGCAGCACGATCACCAGGCGAAAGTCCTCGTGGGGCGGGTCGGCCAGCTTCTCGGCGAGCAGGGAGACGATCTCCGGAGCCCACAGGAACTGGTTCTCCAGGTACACGTAATGCTGCGCGCTGGTGAGCGCACGCATGTAGCTCTCCAGGATCCGGAAATCCCCGTGCGGGAGGCGGTCGTACATGCCGTCGGCCACCGTCCGGACGACCTGGACTGTCCGGCCGCCGGTAGGAGTGGGCTCGGCCAGGCCCGGCACCGGCTCGTCCGCCACCTCCTGCCAGCGCATTGCGAAGTGGTCGTGCACGTCCTGCACAGCCGGGCCGGTCAGCGCGGTGGACACGTCGTGCCAGCCCAGGCGCCGTCGGGCGGGATGATCGCTCGTGTCGAAACGGTCGCCGGCCAGGTCGGTCATGTCGATTCCGCCCACAAAGGCCAGCCTCCCGTCCACGATCACGGTCTTCTCGTGGTGGCAGTGCAGAGGACGCTCGTGGGCATCGGGCTGGCAGCGGACGCGGGTGCGCCGGGTCAACGTCCGGATGACGTCCCCGACCTCACGGCGGGTGGGGTGAAAGATGGGGAACGGCGATCCCGCCCAGACCAGGACACGCACGTCCGCTCGCTCGGCCACCTCGGCCAACAGCGGCCCCAGAGCCAGACCGGACTCGCCGCGGACCAGCTCGAAGTGTGGCGCGATGTGCCAGCCCGTGATGTAAACCGACTCGCGCGCCCCCTGGATCGCTCTGGCCATCTCGGCAAACGCGCTCTCCCCATCCACCAGCACGTCCAGCGTGCACCCTTCTCGGGGGGAGGGGTCCCCCGCCGCCCATCCCCCTGAGCCGGCACGGAGCGCACCGGAGCCGAGCCGGGCCAGACGCCACCTGTGCTTGAGGCACACCATCTTCTCGATGCCGTCCCCCACCACGGTGTCCAGCCACGTCACGGGCTTAGGCAGCGGGCTCCCCATGGCTCCCATTGTCGAGCTTCTCACCCGGATGCGCTCTACCTCGGCGCCCGGCCCGGAACCGTCCGGCCCCGCGCCTATCTTGCCGGTATGCCGCCGTTGATCACCCCGCAGGAGGCGTCGCGTTTGGGCGAGCTGGAGGACCCGGCCCAGATCGAGGCGCTGGTGGAGCGGGCCTGGCGCGTGCGCCACGAACGCTTCTCGGACTCGACCGACATGTGCTCGCTGGTCAATGCCAAGTCGGGCGGCTGCGCCGAGGACTGTGGCTTCTGCGCCCAGTCGCGCTACGCCGAGGCGGCCACCCCCATGCATCCCATGATGGAGCCCGAGCAGATCCTCGAGCACGCCCGGGCGGCCGAGGCGGCCGGGGCCCACCGCTTCTGCATGGTTACGCAGGGACAGGGTCTGTCACGGCGGGAGTTCGAGAAGGTTCTGGCCGGCGCTCGGCTGGTGGCCGAGCAGACCAACCTGAAGCGCTGCGTGTCCATAGGCCACATCTCGGCCGAGCGGGCCCGGGCGCTGAAGCAGGCGGGGATCCAGCGCGTTCACCACAACGTGGAGACCGCTGAGTCCTACTACCCCGAGGTCTCCACCACGGTCCGCTATGAGGGACGGCTGCGGACCATCGACGCGGTCAGGCAGGCCGGGCTGGAAACGTGCGTGGGTGGCATCCTGAACCTGGGCGAGACGCGTGAGCAGCGCGTGGAGATGGCCTTTCAGCTGGCTGAGATCAATCCGACCAGCGTGCCGATCAACCTGCTCAACCCCCGGCCTGGCACCAAGTTCGGTGATCGCGATTACATGGATCCCTGGGAAGCCGTCAAGTGGATCGCCATCTTTCGCCTGATCCTGCCTGACGCCCTGTTCCGCCTGTGCGGCGGGCGGGTGGAGAACCTCAAGGACTTCCAGCAGATGGCGATCAAGGCGGGGCTGAACGGCGTGATGATGGGCAACTTTCTGACCACCCTGGGGAACGCCCCGGAGGAGGACCGGGCCATGTTCGAGGAGCTCGGGCTGAACGTCGCCCGCCAACCGGACAACGGCGCCCGCCCCCGCCCCGACAACCGCACGGGCTGGCTGGAGGGCGAGACTCCCGATGTGGTGAGCGACCGGCTGGCTGAGCCCGAGGCCGCGGAGCCGGCGCTGACCGTGCGGCTGTGGGACCCCTCGACCCAGTTGCGGTTCCGGCGCAAGCGCCGGGCTACGCGCGAGAAGGCAGCATGATCGAGCTGGAGGCCCGGCTGGCGGAGCTGGAGGCGCTGGGGCTGGAACGGGACACCAGGCTCCTCAGCGGCCCTCAGGGTCCCCATGTCGTGCTCGATGGTCGTCCCGTCCTGATGCTCTGCTCCAACAACTACCTGGGTCTGGCCGACCACCCCCGCGTCCGAGAGGCCGCTGCCGCGGCGGCCATGCGCTGGGGAGTGGGCGCCGGCGCATCCCGGCTCATCAGCGGAACCATGACCATCCACCGGCGTCTGGAAGAACGGCTGGCCGCGTTCAAGCGTCGTCGGAGCGCGCTGCTGTTCGGGTCAGGCTTCCTGGCCAATGCCGGGGTGATCGCCGCCCTGGCCCGGCCGGGCGACGTCGTCTTCTCCGACGAGCTGAACCATGCCTCGATCATCGACGGCTGCCGCCTGTCCCGGGCGGAGGTGTTCGTGTATGACCATCTCGATGTCGAGCACCTGGCCTGGGGCATCGCCAACGCTGATGGCCGGGGGGCTCTGATCGTCACCGACAGCGTGTTCTCGATGGATGGGGACGTGGCCCCGCTCTCGGACCTGGTCGAGCTGGCTCAGCGCCATGACATCCGCCTGATGGTGGACGAGGCGCACGCCACCGGGGCGCTGGGACCGCAGGGCCGCGGGGCACTGGCCCAGGCCGGCCTGGAGAGCGAGGCGGACGTGATCGTGGGGACCCTGGGTAAAGCGCTGGGCTCATACGGCGCGTTCGTGGCGTGCGACGAGGTTATGGCCCGCTATCTGCTGAATTCCGCCCGGACCTTCATCTTCTCCACCGCCCTGCCGCCTCCGGCTGCGGCCGGTGCCCTGGCTGCGCTTGAGCTGATCGAGGCCCGGCCCGAGCTGGTTACCCGGCTTCAGACCAACGCGGCCGTCCTGCGTCGTGAGCTGGTCCAGGAGGGATTCGACGTCTCGGGATCTCAGAGCCAGATCATCCCGCTCGTGCTGGGAGATGCGGATGTGGCCGTGCGGGCAGGTGACGCGGCGCTGGCCCGGGGCGTGTTCGCCCAGGCGATAAGACCTCCCACGGTGCCGCCCCAGACCTCGCGGCTGCGTCTGGCCGTCATGGCCTCCCACCGCCCGGAGGAGCTACGCGCCGCGGCCCGGGTCCTGGGAGAGGTCATACCCCGGACATACGACGAGCCCGACGAGATCTACGATCTTCCGGCCCCCGCCGAGGCGCCCACGGGCCGGACGGTCTTCGACTTCGAGGCGGACGAGCGCCTGGCCGCGTAGCCTCCGGCCGCACGTGCCTGGGCTGTTCGTAACGGGGACTGATACGGGCGCCGGTAAGACGGTGGTGGCGGCTGCGGTGGTGGCGGCGCTTCGGGCCAGCGGCGTGGCCGCACAGGCTCTCAAGCCGCTCATCACCGGCCTGGATGAACCTGAGGATCCGGTCTGGCCCTCCGATGACCGGCTGCTGGCCCGAGTGGCGGGCACCGCGCCCCAGGAGGTGACATTGCGCCGCTACGGCCCCGCCGTATCCCCACACCTGGCGGCCGCGCTGGTCCGGGACAGCCTCGATGGGGGTGACCTCGCCAGGACGATCCGAGCTCGTCTGCGGGATGGCGACCCAGTGATCGTGGAGGGAGCTGGCGGCCTCCTGGTCCCCATCTGTGACGGCTATGACATGCGCTCGCTGGCTTGCGACCTCGGTCTGCCGATCCTGATCGCGGCCCGACCTGGTCTGGGCACGATCAACCATACGCTCCTCACTCTGGAGGCGGCCCGGCGGAGCGGACTCGAGGTGGCCGGCGTGGTGCTGACCCCGTGGCCCGCCGCGCCCGGCCCGATCGAGCGATCCAACCGGCAGACGATCGCCGCGCTCGGGGCAGTGGACGTCTCGGTCCTTCCCACAATCGCCGAGCCCACGGTCGAGTTGCTGGCCAGCGCGGGGGCGCGCCTCCCGCTCAGGGCATGGCTCGCGTGAACTTCGGCTAGCTTGAGGTGCGTGACGCGGCGCGCCACCCTGTTCATCGTGCCCCTGCTGGGGGCCTCACTGGCCCTGCCGGTCGGTCTGGCGCAGGCCGCCCCGGGCAACATCTCCGCCCAGGTTCGCCAGGTCTACGAGCAGGACCAGACGATCCCCGCGTGCCGGTTCACCAGTCAGCAGTTAACGACGGCTGAGAACACCGTCGATGCCTACGACCTGGAGTACTTCGCCGATTACATCGCTGCCATCCAGAACGCCTTGACCCTGCGGGCGGCGGGCGCGTGCACCAAGCACGCCGCTCCGATCGGCCACGCTCCGCTCGGCCGCACCCCGCCGTCCGCCCCTCTTCCTGCCACGCTGACGTCCTCCACCAGCTCGGGCTTCCCCCTGCCAATCTTGCTCATGGCCATCTTTGCTGTGGTGCTGGCAGTCGCCGCCGCGATCCTCACCCTCCTCCGTAGCTCCTCCGCAGCGTGGGCCGGGCGCTGGCGGCACGGAACCGCCGATGCTCGCTACCGGGCGGCGGGCGCGCGGGACCGCATCACGGACCGCTGGAAGCGGTGACGGTCGCGTCCCGGCTGTCCTCGACCTGACCCGAGGGGGCGCGCCACTGAACGCGCAACGCCCCTGCTCCGGGGATCGAAAGCCGGGCCACCAGGACCTCGCTCGGGTTCTGGGTAACCACGGTGCGCAGCGTGCGGAACGTCGATCCGGGCGCATCCGAGCGCCACTGAATCTCGGCAGTCTGCCGGCTATCGCGCGGTGCCGGCCGCAGCATCGCCCACACGAGCACACGTCGGCCTGGCCTGGTCACGGGGTCCGGTAGGAAGATGGGCAGCCGGTAGGCGGTCAGCGCCGGCTTGGGCGTCCCGTCGGCGTAGAGCAGGCCGGTCTGGAAGGTGGACCAGTAGCCCAGCGTGCCCCGCGCGAAGCGCGTGTCGGGCAGCGAGTCATAGAGGAGGTATTGCGAGAGCGTGCGCACGCGCGGATCACGCCAGGCCATGTACTCCGCCTCATCGAGATAGAGAGCCTGCAGCTGGAGACTCACTCCCCGGTACGGGTTGGGCGGGTTTGTCTCATACCCGTACTCGTCCAGGTAAAGGGGGAGGCGCCTGGGCACGCCGTAGGCGCTGAAGATCTTGTCCAGCGCGCCCTCCAGGCGGCCCAGAGTGGCCAGGGGCGCGAATTGCGGGCTGGCCAAGGGAGCATCTGGGGCCTGGAAGAAGGAGTAGGGGTGGTGGGCAAACCCGGTGGCCTGAAAGAGCGCGGGATGCCTTGACACGAACCTCCCGGGCGCGCCCGAGGCCGGGCAGCCCGCCGCGGTGGCGGCGGCCCCGCTCAGGGGACGGTAATCAGCCCCTACGCAGTACAGCGTCCGCAGGAAGGGCAGCGGCGGGATCGGCCAGCTGTTCCGGGGATAAAGGCAACGAATCCCGGTCACGCACCCCTCGGGCGCCAGGTCGCCCAGGAGGACGGTGTCCGTACGAGGACTGTGGCCGGTTCTGGATAGGGCGGCGAAGGCCCCGTCAACGTAGCCCCGGTAGAGGACCGGGGCATCCATTGTCGGTCCGCCCCGCGAGAGCACCCACTGGGGCGCCAGCCAGCCCGGCTGGTTGGGCTCGTTCCAGATCGACCAGAAGCTGACCCGGGGCAGAGGCCTTGTGCTTCCGGGAGGAACGTACCGCCCGCTGTATCGCGTTCCCAGCGCCTGAACAAACCCCTGAAAGGCGGCGCTGGAAGGAGCCCAGTGATCCGCGTATGTGGCCGAAGTGGCCCCGTGGCCCATCGCCCAGAGGGGCCCGGGCGCGGTCACGTTGAAGTCCACGGCGACGTCCCGGGCACGAGCGAGCTCGACCAGGCGGTCGTAAGGGCCCCATCCGGAGGCGGGGTAGGCCGCGGGGTTAGTGGCCTCAAACCCGCGCGGGGGCACCCGCGAGGTCGCGTCGGGGGCGATCGACTGCCAGAGCACCGTGGTGCGCAGCTGGTTGACCCCCAGCGCCCGGAGCCGGTCCAGCGTGCCCGCCACGGTGGCCGTGGAGGCGTAGATCAGGTGGCCGTCGTCCTGGAACATCGAGCCGATGGTCCGAGTGGTCGGCGCGGCCACGGCGCCCGTTCCTCCGCGGGTCAGCACCACGGCCACGAGAGCGGCCGCCACAAGCAGGATCGCCACCATCACCTGCGGAAGGGAGGAGCGGCGCGTGCGGGTCATGGGACATCAGGCTGCCACACGTTCCGACCGGGGCAGCGATTACGTTGCCTGGCCATGCGTGACACGGCAACGCTCGTGGAGGCCGACCGGCGCTGCCTGTGGCATCCGTTCACTGCGCAGCAGTCCTGGGAGCGAGATGACCCACCGATCCTGATCGATCACGCTGAGGGGACGAACCTGTACGACACCGAGGGCCGGGCGTACATCGACGGGGTGTCATCGCTGTGGTGCAACGTCCACGGACATCGTCATCCCGCGATCGACGCGGCGGTGGCCGAGCAGCTGGGGCGGGTGGCCCATTCCACGCTGCTCGGACTTAGCCACGAGCCCGCCGTCGCCCTGGCCGAGCGCCTCCTGGGCATAGCGCCGCCCGGCCTGAGCCGTGTGTTCTATTCAGACAGCGGTTCGACCGCTGTCGAGGTGGCCCTGAAGATGGCGTTCCAGTGGTGGGCGCAGCGGGGTGAGAGAAGCCGGACGGGCTTCATCGGCCTGGAGAACGCCTACCACGGTGACACGCTCGGGGCGGTCGCGGTGGGCGGGATCGACACGTTCCACTCCCTTTATCGGCCGTTGCTGTTCGAGACCTGGAAGGCCCGGGCGGGCGACGCCGAGGATATGGCGCGTGTCCTCTCCCACCATGGGAACAGCGCGGCGGCGGTGATTGTGGAGCCGCTCGTGCAGGGAGCGGCGGGGATGGCGCTCCAGCCTCCCGGTTACCTGCGCCGGGTACGCGAGCTGTGCGATCAGCACGGGGTTCTCCTGATCTGCGACGAGGTGGCCACGGGATTCGGCCGGACGGGCCGCATGTTCGCCTGCGAGCACGAGAACGTCACGCCCGACCTCCTGTGCGTGGGGAAGGGGCTGACCGGCGGCTACCTGCCGCTCGCCGCCACCCTCACCACGGAGCGCATCTACGAGGGCTTTCTTGGTGAGGCCTACGAGCTCCGCACGTTCTTTCACGGCCACACCTACACGGGCAACCCGCTGGCCTGTGCCGCGGGCCTGGCCACACTGGACGTGTTCGAGCACGAGAGCACGCTCGAGCGCCTGGAGGCAAAGATCGAGCTGCTCGAGCGCACCCTGTCCTGGCGCGTGGCTGTCCTGCCCCTGGTAGCCGAGGTGCGCCAGCGCGGCTTCATGGTCGGCATAGAGCTCACCGGGGGTGCCCCTGGCGAGCGGCTGGGTCACCGCGTTGCGCTGGCCGCCCGCTCACGCGGAGCGATCATCCGTCCACTGGATGACGTCGTGATCCTGATGCCACCGCTCAGCATCTCCGAGTCCGACCTGTGCCGGCTCGTGGCCGTGACGGCGTCGGCTATCGCTGATGTAGCAGTTGACCGAATCCCGGCGGCAGCGTAGACAGGCCGAAGCGCAGCCCCCGCAGCGACTTCCCGGACAGACGGACAATCTGGCGCAGGCTGAGGCCTGCGTTCAGCTCCGCCCGGATGATCGGGGCGGGCACGCCCACATATCTGGCCAGCATCCGGATGACGTAGCCCCGCACGAGGGACGTCGCGGCCGGGGGGGCGGCGACGGGGAGCCTGCCCGGCAGCGCGCTCGGCTCGATCAGGTCGGTGTGCGGATGCAGGGGCAGGAACACGGGCGCGCGGGGGGACATGGAGAAGTTGAAGTCCGAGGTCAGGTTTCCCAGCTGCGGCAGGGTCTCGCGCACCGTCGGCCGCGGGTCGGGCCGTCCGTCCGTCCTCGGGTCAAGGCGCTGCCCGTTCAGGAAGTCATCCTCGATGAACTTGAGGTAGGCGTCGAAGCTGAGCGTCTGGTGATCGATGTACCCCTTCCTGGCATACGGACTGATGACCATCGCCGGCACCCGCAGCCCGTAGCCATTCGCATCCACCGTGGGCGGAACGACGTGGTCGTAGAAGCCGCCCCAGTCATCCCAGGTGAGGAAAATGGCCGTGCTCTTCCAGTCGGGGCTCCTCATGACCGCGTTGATCAGCCCGGTCACGTACGACTCGCCGGTGCTGATCAATTGCGGGGGATGCTCTGAGACCTTTGAGTTGGGCGTGATCCAGGACACGGCCGGCAGCGTGCCGTTGCGGGCCGCGGTGAAGAAGTGCGACAGCGACTGAACGTCGCCCAGCTGCGCGTCCTGATGGACGGTGGTGAAGTAGGGCAACACGTTCCAGATCCCCGGTGTCTTGGCGGACTGCGGCACGGGGCCGCAGGCGATCGCGGAATCCTGCTCGCAGTCGGGCTCAGCCCCCTGAAAGACGTAATAGCGCCAGCTGACGCCGTATTTGTGCAGCAGCCAGGTGATGTCCGTCCAGGCGTAGCTCGGTGTCGGCGGGTTCACGATGCCCTGACGCCGCGCGAAGTCGGGCGGCAGGCCGGGGTTATGGTCGTTGTTGACGCAGCTCGAGGCCTGGTTCGGCACCCGGCAGCGGGCCGACCAGGCCGACACCATGTATAGGTGCGAGGGCAGGCTCCAGGAGCCGTCTGACTGGAACATGTGGTCCTGGAGCACGAAATCGTGGGCGTAGGTCCAGTAGTTGGGGATGTCGGCGCCGGTGTGATACCCCATCACGTCGGTCTTGTTCGCCCCCAGGCTGCACTCGGGGTTATCGAACTGCACGCAGCTCTTCCGGGCCAGCAGCCGCTCCTGGATAAAGCCATCCATACGGCCTCCGGCTATGTCCCCGGCCGCGTCCACCTGGGCGTGCGGCCCACCCAGGTTCATGTCGTTGCGGTCCCGGAAGGGATGCTGGCAACCCCCCGTTAGTGGGTCTGACACACAAGGGAGCGGGCCAGGGTTGCCCGCGACCCCAGGGATCCCATCCGCCCCGGGGTAGGTCCCAAAGTACGAGTCAAACGACCGGTTCTCCTGCATGATGATGATCACGTGCTGGATCTTGTGGATTCCGGTCAGCTGGGCCGGCCGCGCGATCGTCGTCACCGGAGGGACGGCGGCATGATGGGTGGTCGAGGAACCGCACCCGGCCATCAGGAGGACGGCGGCCACACAGCCGCTCAGCAGAGCTCTTCTTCGCATCGTTCCGCTACTCCTCAAACGGCGTGAAGTCCTGCTTTCGAGCTCCGCACACCGGACAGAACCACGTCTCGGGAATGTCCTCAAAGGACGTGCCAGGAGGGATCCCGCCGTCGGGATCTCCCACCGTTGGGTCATAGATGAACCCGCACGACTCGCACATCCACTTCACCGGCCCGAATGTAGCGAGGCGACTTGCTCGGCACGCCAGCTCTGAGGGAGCCCTCATTGAACGCTAACGCCGATACTGTCTCCCGCATGGAAAGCGACCGCCCCGGCCCGGGGGAGGAGCTCAATCTGGGCGAGGTGACCGTGCCTCGGCCGGCCGCCACGGTGATCGTGCTGCGCGGAGGCGGGACGGGACTGGAGGTTCTCCTGGTCAGGCGCAACCCCCAGGCGCGGTTCATGGGCGGTGCCTGGGTCTTTCCGGGCGGTGCCGTGGACCGTGGCGAGGGCGAGGGCGAGCCGGCGCTGCGCACGGCGGCCTTGCGGGAGCTCCAGGAGGAGGCCGGCATCCAGCTGGCCGGTCCCGATGACCTCGTCCCCTTCTCGCGCTGGATCACCCCCCCTCAGGTCAGGATCCGGTTTGACACCTGGTTCTACCTGGCGCCGCTGCCCACCGGGGCCACCCCCCAGGTGGACGGCAGAGAGGTGGTCAGCGCCCGCTGGTATGAGCCGGCCGACGCGCTTCGCGCCGGCCGAGAGGGCGAGCTCGTGCTGGTCTTCCCCACCGTCAAGCATCTCGAGCAGCTCTGTGAGTTTGCCTGCGCCGAGGAGCTGCTCGACTGGGCCCGGGTTCGCGAGATACAGCCGGTGCAACCCCAGGTGGTCTTCTCGGGCGAGCAGGCGCGCGTCGTTCTGCCCGGCGACCCCGAGTACGCCGACGAGCCCCAGGCACCCTGAGACGCGGGTCTCCGGACATATACTCGCGCCGTGACGGCCTCGCTTCCCACCGCCCTTCAGTCCGTCTTTCAACGCTTCATCACCACGGAGCTGACCACGGTGGACCAGCGCGGCCAGCCGATCACCTGGCCTGTCACCCCGTACTACACCCCGGGCGGTCCCTGCATCGATGTCACCACCGGGCTGGGCTACCCGAAGAAGGCCAACGACGCCCGGGCCAACCCGCTGGTCGCGTTGCTTTTCTCCGACGCGACGGGGAGTGATCTGACCGGCCCCCCCATGGTTCTGGTCCAGGGCACGGCCGATGTGGATGACCGGGATCTGGACGCCAACCGCAAGCGCTACGCCACCGAATCGCTGGAGAAGCTGCCCGGCATCCGCCCGCTCACCCCGCCTCAGCCCGTCCAGCGGCTGCTCAACTGGTACTACAGCCGGATCTACATCCACATCCGCCCCGAGCGCATTTACGCCTGGCCGGGAGGCGAGGTGAGTGCCGAGCCGGAGCTCTACGGCAGCCACATGGAGGAGGTCCGTTCAGGCCATTCCGAGGAGCCAGATCGATTTCACGCCGACCCATCGGGCGCCGCCGGCACCTGGCATCCCCGCGTGGATGAACTCGGCGCCTCGTTTCCCACGGCCGTGCTGTCGTTCGTCTCCCCCGATGGTTTTCCGTTCGCGGTTCGGGTCGCGGTTCGCAGCGAGCCGACCTCGCGACTGATCCGGATCGAGAGTGACCCCTGCGGAGTGCCACTCCAGCCCGGCCTGGCCTGCGTGACCGCCCACCGGCACTCCGAGAGCTTCAGCTGGCAGGAGAATTTCCAGATCCGCGGCGACCTGGTGGCCGTCGAGGGCGGCTGGGCCTTGGCCCCTCGCAAGCTCGTGGGTGGGTTTGAGCTACCGCCCTCGCGAGCCAAGGCCCTGCGCATAAACGCCGCCAAGGCCCGGCGGTTTCACCGCACGGCCAAGCGCGAACTGGCGCGGCGCGGCTAGTGGCACCGACCGCGTCAGGCCGCCACGGCCCGAAAGCGCCCGTGACGGTAGCCGTCACCGGGCCCACCGGGGATATCGGCCGGTCGCTCCTGCGCAACCTCGAGCAGAGCCGTGGGGTGGGCAGAGTGCTGGCCATGGCACGGCGTCCCTTCGACCCGGCAGAGCACGGCCTGAGCAAGACCGAGTATCGCCAGGGGGACGTCCTGGACCGCCAGACGGTGGATTCGCTGGTCAAGGAGGCCGACGTGGTGGTTCACCTTGCCTTCCTGATCGTGGGGGGCCTCAGCGACACCGAGAAGGTCAACCTGGAGGGATCGCGCAACGTATTCGAGGCGGCCGTGCAATCACGTGCAACCCGGCTCGTGTACGCGTCGTCGGTCGCGGCCTACGGCTTTCATGAGGAGAATCCGCCGCTGCTTGACGAGGAGGTGGCCCCGAGGGGAACGGATCGCCATTACTACTCGTCTCAGAAGGCGGCGCTGGAAGGCATGCTCGCCGGCACCGTTGAGGGATCGGAAATCGATACCTACGTGTTTCGGCCGTGCATCGTGGCCGGGGGCGACGCGCTGGCTCTGCTCGAGAACATCCCGTACATCAGGCTCTCGGAGCGGATGCCCCGAGCTGTCCTGAGGACACTGGAGTTTCTCCCTGCGCTCAAGCCCGTCATTCCCGACCCGGGCATCGCGTTCCAGCTGGTTCACCACGACGACGTGGCCAGCGCTCTGCGCGCAGCCATTCTGGGACGCGGGCAACCAGGCGTGTACAACCTGGCCGGTCCCGGAGAGCTGAAGATGTCGGATCTGGCCCAGGCGCTGGGGTGGTACAGCATCCCCGTCCCCGAGCTCGCCGTGGATGCCACGGCCGAGCTTCTCGCGCGCCTACCCTTCGTTCCGGCCGAGGCGCAATGGATTGAAAGCGTCCGCGCGCCCGTGCTGATGGACACCAGCAAGGCCCGGCGCGAACTGCGCTGGCGCCCCCGCCACGACGCCCGCGAGACGCTGGTGGAGATGGTCCAGGCAGCGCGAGCCGAGCAGCTGATTCGCTGAAGTCATCGGCGCGTGGGGTGTGAGGCCCGGGGCGCGCCGCCTCGGCTGTACGCAAATAATTAGCGTACACTCGAGTGAGTGACCCGGACCGCCGTCGCCTACCTCCCAGCCCGGTACCAGCTCTCCCCAGGCGACGTGCCCGCCCGCGTGCGAGTTGGCCACACCGTCGTCGAGGACCGCCCCGCGCAGCGCGCTGGCCTGGCCACGGCCCTGGAATTCATCGCCCGCGGGAGGGCGGACGTGCTCTTGACGGTCCGTCTGGACGCCGTCGCGGCGTCCCTGCGCGAGGTCGTGATGCTGCTGGACTGGCTGGGGCAGCACGGCGCGAGCCTGATCGCGCTCGACCTGGGCTTGGACACGGCGAGCCGGGAGGGCCGCCAGACGCATAGTGTGCTCAGCGAGGTGCAACGCTGGGCCCGGGAGCCCCTGGCGCCTCGGAGGAAACCGGGTCGTCCCGCGTTGAGCGCGGTCAGCCCCGAGGTGGCGCGGCGGATTGTCATGCTGCGCGAGCAGGGCCTCAGCCTGCACGCGATCGCGGACACCCTGAATGACGACCGCGTCCCGACGCCCCGCGGCGGGGCCAGGTGGCGTGCCTCCAGCGTGCAGGCGGCCCTGGGATATCGCCGCCCCCATCCGCCCAGGCCGATCGCTCCCCCGCCATCCGGACCCCGTCCTGGGCATGGGAAGCCTCGGAAGCCCAAGCCTTGACCGCAATCATCCAGCAGTTCGGGCTGCTCGGCGTGTTCGTGCTGATGGTTCCGGAAAGTGCCTGCATCCCGGTTCCCAGCGAGGTCACGTTGCTGTTCTCGGGGTTCGCCGTCAGCCAGCACCTGATGAGCTTCTGGCTGGCCGTGGCGGCGGCCACCGGCGGGAATCTGGTCGGTTCTCTGCTCGCCTACGCCGCGGGGGCGGCGGGACTGCCCGAGCGCGTTCCCGGCACACAGCATCTGTTGGAGCGAGGCTCACGAGCCCTCGGGCAGCATGAGCTGCGGGCGGTATTCCTGGCCCGGCTCCTCCCTCTGGCCCGCACCTTCGTCTCGCTTCCCGCCGGCGCACGTCACGTGCCGCTCGTGCGTTTCATCCTCCTCACCACGGCCGGGTGCGCCCTCTGGGCGGCGGCGTTCATCGTGATCGGGGAGCTGGCCGGGAGCGCCTGGTCTGAGGTCAACTCCCTGCTCAGCAAGGTGCTTCTGGCCGGCCTGATCGCCCTCGTGGCCGGCTGGGCGTTTTGCGCTAGCCGCCCCCGTAGGTGATCACCAGGTCGGTGAGCACCCCGATGATGAAGCCGGCGCTCAACATGAGCAGACCCAGCTCTCGGTAGCCGTGCCGGCGCATCGAGTTCCACACCTCGCCGATCACGTACAGAATCGCTCCGCCGGCAGCCGAGTAGAACACCAGCTCCAGCGAGAGGCTGGTCACGGCGTAGCCCACCATCGACCCGAGGAACGTTGGCCCACCGCCGATGAGCCCTGCCAGGGCGAGCCAGCGCCAGGACGGCCGAACCCCTCCCAGTGGGCCCACGATCCCGAAGCCCTCCGTTGCGTTGTGCAGCGCGAACCCGATGATCAGGATGGTGGCCAGGGAAATCGCTCCGGCCCGCGCCGAGACGCCGATGGCCAGCCCCTCGGCGAAGTTGTGCACCCCGATCGCACCGGCGATGGTCAGACCCATGCGCAGTGCCCGGTGGCGGGTGGCGGCCAGCTCCTGGGCCAGCGCGTCGGTCTCGCTGGCCGTCAGAGAGCCCGTGGAGCCACCGGCGATCGGCGGATTGTGGGAGCCCATCGGTCGCATTCGCTTCTCCACCACCGCCAGACCGGCGCTCCCCACCACGAAGCCACCCCCCAGTAGGGCCACCAGCCACACCACGTACAGAATCGAGCGCTGGTGATGCTTGAACTCGTGCAGGCCGGTGTGGAGGATCCCCACCGCGTTGGACATGACGTCCAGGAAGATGAAGGCCAGCACCCCCATCGAGAACATGGCCAGTGCTACCCGCGTGCCCCGGCCGAGCAGGTGCAGCCGCGCCGCAGGAAGACCTAGGTAGATCGTGAATCCTGCGAGCGCTCCCAGCGCGGCGGTTTCGGCGAAGGACAAGACAGTGAGGTGTTAGGGCACCCTAATTACCCGGACTAGCTTCAGGCTACCACCCTTAGGGTCCCCTAACTCCCGGCGGCCGGGTCGGAGTTGGAGGGCAGGACCGGCTATCCGGTTCCTGGCCCTACGTATCCGAGTTGAGGTTCGGGAGGTGCAGGCTCTGGAGCCAGTGGCTGACGGTCTGGTTAAGCACCGTGAACTCGCCGGTCCAGATGAGAACGCCCATGGCGATCAGTACCGCTCCCCCCGTGCCGATCACGATCGGGTAGTGCCGCTTTATGACGGAAAACGCCGACGTTGCCGTCCCGAAGGCCAGCCCGGTGATGAGGAAGGGAACCGCCAGACCGGCGCAATAGACGGCGAGCAGAAAGGCGCCGTGTGCCGCCGAGTGGGACGCTCCGGCCGCCGTGATGATCGCGCCGAGGGTCGGCCCCGTGCAGGGCGTCCAGGCGAGCGCGAACGCTGCCCCTGCGACCACCGGTCCGCCGCGCCCCGCCCGGGTGGTCAGCCTGGCCAGGTGCCATTCCCGGGCCAGGCGAGGTACGAACGGCGCCAGCAGGAAGAGGACCCCCATGGCGATGATCAGCGCGCCGCACACCTTCTGAGCCGTGGGCCCGATGAGCACGCCGTGGAGGGCCTGCTGCCCGAGCAGGCCAAGGGCGATGAAGATCACTGAGAACGTGGCCACGAAGGCCAGACTCGGGCCGAGCACCCGGGTGGGACGTATCTCGTCGGGGGCGACGCCAGCCACCGCCGAGATGTAGCCCGGCACCAGCGGGAGTACGCACGGGGAGAGAAACGAGATCAACCCCGCGCCGAACGCCACCGGGATTCCGATGCCAGAGGCTGGGTCCATCTTGTCCTGCTCAGAGTACCGAGCCCGGCCTTTGGCTTGGCACCCTGCGGCGCTTGGGTCGCCCGGCCCCGGCGCGTGCCCCGCTTCGCTCCCACGCCTCCCCCGCTTTGCTCTGCGCGGTGGTAGGTTTGGGGGTGCAGTGGTGAGCATGGCTACTCAGAACTTCGTGGGCGGCGAGTTCATCGATCCGGCGGAGGGCGAGACCGAACCGATCTACAACCCCGCCACCGCCGAGGTCATCGCCAACGTTCCGCTCTCCTCCCGGGCGGACGTCGACCGCGCGGTCGCCGCCGCCCAGGCGGCGTTCCCGGAGTGGTCCACGACCACCCCCTCGGAGCGCGCGCTGGCCCTCATCAGGCTGGCCGACAAGATCGAGGAGCACGCCGACGAGCTGTCAGATCTCGAGGCGTCCAACGCCGGCAAGCCCATCGCCGCTTTCCGCGATGACGAGATCCCCTTCATGGTCGACAACCTGCGGTTCTTCGCGGGAGCGGCCCGCTGCCTGGAGGGCCGCGCGGCCGGCGAGTACGCCAGCGGATATACCTCGTACATCCGTCGCGAGCCCATTGGGGTGGTGGGTCAGATCACTCCCTGGAACTACCCGCTGATGATGGCCGTCTGGAAGATCGGCCCGGCGCTGGCCGCCGGTAACACGATCGTCCTCAAGCCGGCCGAGACGACCCCGCTGACCACGCTGAAGCTGGCCGAATATGCCGCCGAGGTGCTGCCGGACGGCGTCCTCAACGTGGTCACCGGTCACGGCGATCCGGCCGGACAGGCCCTGGTCACGCATCAGGACGTGGCCATGGTCTCGCTGACGGGGTCGGTGGAGACGGGGAAATGGATCGCTCGCGCTGCCGCGGACACGCTCAAGCGCGTTCATCTGGAACTGGGAGGCAAGGCCCCCGTCGTGGTGTTCGACGACGCCGACCTGGAGAGCACGCTCGAGACGATCGCCGGCACGGGCTACTACAACGCCGGCCAGGACTGCACCGCGGCGACCCGTGTGCTGGTCAGCTCAGGCGTACATGACGACGCGGTGGCCGGACTGGTCGAGCAGGCAAGATCGCTTGTCCTCGGGGACACCCGCTCGGAGGACACCACGCTGGGACCGCTCAACTCGACCCGCCAGCGCGAGCGGGTGGAGGGCTTTCTCGAGCGAAAGCCCGATCACGCCGAGATCGCCACCGGCGGCAGCGAGCCCGACCTCCCGGGCTTCTTCCTCGAGCCCACCGTCGTGGCCGGGCTGAGACAGGACGACGAGATGATCCAGCGCGAGATCTTCGGGCCGGTCATCACCGTCCAGCCCTTCTCGGACGAGGCGGAGGCCATCGCCTGGGCCAACGGCACTCCATACGGACTCGCCTCATCGGTGTGGACGCGTGACATCGGCCGGGCCATGCGCATGTCGCGTGCTCTGCGCTTCGGGTGCGTGTGGGTGAACGACCACATCCCACTGGCCTCCGAGATGCCACACGGCGGCTTCAAGCACTCGGGCTACGGCAAGGACCTCAGCATGTACGCGGTGGAGGAGTACACCGAGGTCAAGCACGTGATGGTGTCCCTATCCTGAGGGATCCCGCGCCTGCGTCTCCTTCCCTGCGGCCAGCCGGGCCCACCGACGAGACGCTGGAGCACGAGCAGGTCCTGATCCGCCGGGGGAAGCGGTCCGGGCTCTACACCTTCGTCGCTGTTCACTCCACGCTCCGTGGTCCGGCCGTGGGCGGCTGCCGGATGTGGATCTATCAGGATGCGGAGCTGGCCCTGCGAGACGTGCTGCGCCTCTCCGAGGCAATGACCTACAAAGCTGCGGTGGCCGACCTCCCGCAGGGCGGCGGCAAGGGCGTGATCATGCTTCAGCCGGGCGCTCCGCTCACGCCGCGCCGCCGGCGGGATGCGCTGCTGGACTTCGGCGACACCGTGCAGGCCCTGGGCGGCAGCTACATAACGGCGGAGGACGTCGGGGTCTCCAGCCGGGACATGCCCGTGATCGCCCAGCGCACGACGTTCGTGTCCGGTCTGGCCCGCAGCCGAGGTGGCGGCGGCGATCCGAGTCCCGCCACGGCCCTCGGAGTGGAGCACGCCATTCGGGCCTGCTGTCAGTGGGTCTATTCGAGCCCATCGCTCGAGGGGCGAACGATCGGGATCCTTGGCCTGGGGCACGTCGGCTCACGGGTGGCTCGGCGCTGCGCCCGGGCGGGCGCGCGGTTGGTGGTGACCGACGTTGATGAGTCCAAGCGGTCGCTGGCCAAGGAGCTGAGCGCTCGTTGGGTGAAGTCGTCGACCGCGCTGGAGTCGGACGTCGACGTGCTCGTGCCCTGCGCCCTGGGCGGGATCCTCGAATGAGGACACGGTCCCCCGGTTGCGTTGCCGCATCATCGCCGGTGCCGCCAACAACCAGCTGGCCACCGAGGGGATCGCCGGGCTGCTCAAGGAGCGCGGGATTCTCTGGGCGCCCGATTTCGTGGTCAACGCCGGCGGCCTGATCAACATCGCCGTGGAGCTGGATGGCTATGACCCGACTGCGGCGCGCCGCCGGGTGCGGGGGATCGCCGACACCCTGCGGGAGATCTTCCAGGACGCTGAAGCCGCCGGCGTCACACCTCTGGCGGCGGCGATGGCCCGCGCCGGGCAAAAGCTCCAGCGCACCGCTTAGGGCTTAGGGCTCGACCCCATCGGGCGGTTGGTGATGGCGCCTCTGCGCCCCAGGCGGCAGGCGTCCCTCCTCCTCGAGCTTGTCCAGGTGCGCGGCCAGCGTCCAGGCGGCGGCGGGGCGAAGCGTGGCCGCGACATCTGACCACGCGTCGTCGAGCAGCTCGTCCTCGGACCGCTTGCCTCGGTCCAGGGCAGCGAGGAGACGCCGCTCGCGATCGAGCCGGTGGGACAGGTATTCCTCCAGCTTGCCCGGGGCATCCTCCACCAGTGGGCCATGCCCCGGACAGAGTATGTCCAGGTGGTGGCCGGCCAGACGGCGCAGACCCTTCAGATAGGCGCTCAACGCCCCACGGTAGGGCCAGACGAACACGCTGCCCTGGCCCAGCACCGCGTCCCCGGTAAATCCCACGCCGTCGGCCACGAAGCTCAGGTGATCGGGGGCGTGGCCGGGCGTGGCCACGACCGTGAACGGACCGAACTGATCCCCGTCCTTTAGGAGGACGTCGGTATCTCCGCGGGCGCCAGCCAGCGGCACCCCCGCATATCGGGCCTGGATGAGGCTGATCCCCTGAGAGTGATCGGCGTGATCGTGGGTCAGGGCGACTCCGGCCAGTCCACCCCGCCGCTCGATCTCCGCTGACACAGCGCCCACGTGATCATCCAGCGCCGGGCCTGGGTCGATCAGCCAGGCCGGCTCGTGTCCCACCACCCAGGAGTTGGTTCCAGTCAGCGTGAACGGGCCGGGATTGGCGGCGGTGATCCCGAGCACGTCGTGACCAGGGACCTCAAGCCGTCGCATGAACCAAGCCTACGCCGGGAGCGGGCTAGGTCAGTTGATCGGGGGCGGCGAGCCCTTGGCGCTGGCCAGCAGCGACGGGTCCCATTCACACACGGTGCACGTGTGGCTGAAGGCCGACGTGGCGAACTCCGTGGCCGTGGCCAGCGGGTCCTCGGACGAGCAGACCACAGTCCAATCCAGGATGTACTCGCCCACAGCCTCCTCCCACCTGGCGGCCGGCGGCTTCAGCTGGGCCTCGGCAAAGCCTTCGGGGGCCGGGTGGGCGTAGGCGTAGAAGGCCGCCTGGCCGTAGCGGGCGTCGCCCGGCCACCAGCCCACCGCGAACTCCTGGACGTCCATGGCGTTTCGCGTGATGAAGTCCTGTGCCGGGGGCTCCGCTGGCCGACCGGAGAACAGGTTCACGGCGAGGTCAAAGGACCCCCACCAAGCGTTGACCGGCGTCGAGCGCCCCCGGAAGGGGGCCCGGAAGGCAGCCAGCGCAAGCGCGGCCCGCGTGGCGGCGGCAAAGTACACGCCCACCAGGTTTGTGTCGTAGCGGGCGTGCTCTGCGTCTTCGTCCAGCGGCACGGTCCACGGCACCTCGGCCGGAGCCAGGTTGATGTCGAAGTCGCCGGCCACGCGATGCACCGCGCCCATGACCTCTCGGGTCACGTCCCTCACCGGGCGATCCGGGTTCAGGGGTATCCGGACGGTCGGCTCCTGGCTGTGCTCGATCACGGCCTCGTGGCTCTGCAGATCCAGCGCCACGGCGACTGCCCCCGAGTCATTGGGAGCGGGTAGGGGAGCCGTTTCCCAGCCGCGGGCCGTCAGACGGAGGGCGGCGTGCTGGAGCTCAGGTTCGGGCCGGCCCAGCCGTCCGGCCAGCTTGCCCAGCAGCTGAGTGTGGGCGTGCAGCGTGTCGCACGTGTCGCGCCAATCCTCGTACGGCGGGAGCTCGGGCCACGAGGGCGACATCGCCCAGAACCTAGCACTGCGCCTCGGTTGGACCGGAAGGTCGCCGGATCAGAAAGCCAGAGCCAGCGCGAACAGCTTGGCCTGAAGCTTCTCGGCCAAGGTTGCCGGTGGCGCCGGTACGTGGTCCACCTCGTCCTGAAGAGTTGCCAGGGGTACGGGCGTCCCGGCCAGCTCATCCTGGGCCGTCTTGGCCTCTGAGACTGCCGAAACTCCATACACCAGGTCCCCGGGGAGCAGATAGCTCACGCTGACCGATCCCCATTTGTTGACCCACGCCTTGGACTGATCCTTGGGTGTGGCGGGGTTGAGAAGACTCGAGAGGAGCCCGGTCGCGGTGGGCGAGAGCTTGATCAGCTTCTTCCAGAACGGGTTCTTGAGCATGCCGCTCAGGACATAATCCTTCTCCAGAACCCAGTGGTCCTGGGCGCTCAGGCTGGTTCCCACGATGTTGTAGGTGAGCGTGTCTTTTGTGATGGCTCGCCCGGTCGTTATGTGCGAGATCACGACCGTGGTGGGAGTCACGGCCTTGACGATCCCGAACACATCCGGGTCCGCGAGGGTCTTGCCCACCGCCGGCGAGCTGCCGGCCATCAGGACGCCGACCAGCACCAAGGCCCCGAGCCCCGCTCGCCCTGCTCTGATCCATGTACGGCCTGCCACCGCAAAGAAGGCTACTCCGGCTGACCCGGCTTCGCCCCAGGGACCCACCCTAGTCTTTTGTGCCGTTGAGCGGAGGGGATCCCCAAACTATGGCGATTTCGTTACGCCCTGCACAACGAAATCTCCATGGATCACGCCAGGACGAGCTAGCTGCTCCGCTTGAACGTGGTGGTGAATGCGTCCTTGTTGCTCAGCGCGCTCGTAGCGACAAGGACGGCTCCCTTGTTGTCAACCCAGTCGGTGCGCTGCGGCGAGTCCTTGCCGATGGGACGTCCGTTGATGGTTGCCCCGCTGAAGGACGTCGCGGTGAACGGGTCAAGGCCGACCCCCTTGTGGTTGATCTCGACTCCGTTGTCCCCGAAGTAAGCGACCACGCCGTTTGAGCCCTTTCCAGTGTGCTTGTCGACCTGCTTCGTCGTGTCGTTCACAAGCGTGACAACCGTCTTGCCCCCGTATTTGACGCTGAGCGTGACCTTGTCGCCGGGGGAGATCGCCACGTTGCGGTCGTTGTAGTTCGTCCCATCCACAATCGGCAGCGCGACATACTGCGGCTGGTGGTTCTGGCACGCCACTCCGACACCACCGCCGGAGTAGGTGTACCTGTTGTTCTTGACCGAGGAATCGATGAGCACAGATGGACCAACGCCGCTGAAGTTCTGCTTGCAGGTGATGGTCGGCACGACGAACGTGAACGAGGCGCCCTTGATGCCCGTGGTGACCTGGTATCCGGCGAACATTCGGCTGGTGGTCTTCGCCGCGTCGGCTCGCGCGACCCCCACCGCGAGGGCGGCCAGGCCCAGCGCCGTTAGACCGAAAAACCTAAGCCGAAGCATTCGAACCTCCGTATTGAAATCGGTCCTGCCCCGTCAGCCGAGCCAGCCCGTGGCTCAAGCCGGGCGAACGTATCACATGAGTGAGCTATGGCCTAGGCGATTCCCTCGCCGATCTCGACCAGGCGTGCCACCACCTCAGCGAGCGGTCGCGCGGCATCGATCTCGTGCGTGCAGGTCGCTCGCAGCAGCGGTTCCACGTCGCGGAGGTGACCAAGAATGAGTTCCTGCTCCTGGCGCGACTTGCCGTACTGATTGGTGGTTCTGGTGGCGATACGCTTCAGGACGGTTTCCGCAGGAGCGCTCAGGAGCACGACGGCGTCGAACTGGGGATAGAAGCGTCCCTGGTTTGAGACCGTGCCCGCGACAAATAGCGTCGGCCCCCCGTCAGTCGCCAGGAGATCGGCAATACGCTCCTCTCGCCACACGTAGCCGTGCTCGTGCTCGTCCCAGATGGTCCAGTCCCCTTCGTCGGTGTCCACCACTCGGAAGCCGCGGCGGCTCAATTCCTCGAGCGCGGTTGACTTGCCGGTACCGGACATCCCCGTTATCAACACCCGGCGCATGTGCGGCAGGGTAGATCCCGCCACCTCGCCGGCGGCCCCATCCCGCCACCTCGCATCCGCTAGGAATTGCGCGTGACGATTTTCCTGGCCGGGCCCGAGCGGGGCGGCACCGGCGTGCCCCTGGCTGTCAAGGATCTGTTCGACACTGCCGGCCTGACTACGACGTACGGGTCGATTCTGTTCGCCGAGCACACGCCCGATCGCACGGCTGAGGCGGTCCGGCGGCTGGAGCAGGCGGGGTACTGCACCGTGGGCAAGACCAACCTGCACGAGTTCGCCTACGGCATCACGAGCGACAACCCCCACTTTGGCCGGGTCCCCAACCCGATCGCTCCCGATCGGAGCCCCGGCGGCTCCAGCGGCGGATCCGCGGCAGCACTTGCCGCCGGACTCGCGGATGCGGCGCTGGGCTCAGACTCCGGAGGCTCGATCCGGATTCCTGCGGCCTGCTGCGGCATCGTGGGGTTCAAGCCCAGTTTCGGCGCGGTCCCGCTCGATGGCTGCTTCCCACTGGCCGCAAGCTTCGATCACGCCGGTCCGATGGGCCGCGATGTGGACGCATGTGTGCGTATGCTCGAGGGACTCGCGCCTGAGCTCCCGCCCCGGCAGGCGGACTCGCTGGAGGAGTTCCACGTCGGCGTGGCCTGGTGTGAGCTCGCCGATCCCCTGGTTCGACGTCGTGTCCAGACGGCCGCAGCACGATTTCCCCGCCGCCGGGAAATCGACTTCCCATTCCCCGACGGCACCCAGGCTCTGTTCATGCGTGAGGTGGCCCAGTCGCACCACGGCCTGTTTCCCGAGCAGGCCGCCTTTTATGGCAAGAACGTGCGCACCAAGCTGGAGCGCTGCATCCGGGTAACCGACGCTGCGGTCGCGCTGGCCGAGCGCGAGCGCGCGCTCTACCGCGAGCGCGCAGCCGCTGCGCTCGGGGACCTGGACCTGCTGATCACTCCCACCCTGATCTCCATCGCGGCTCCGGCCGAGGCGGATGACCTCGATATCAGGGAGGCCGTGATCCGTCTGACGTATCCCTTCAATGTGCTCGGCTGGCCGGCGCTCGCGCTGCCCTGCGGGCCTGCCGAACAAGGCCTGCCTGCCTCAGTGCAGATTGTCGGCCCCCCGGGCCACGATGGCGCCGTCCTGGCTGCGGGTCGTCTTTTCGAAGCGGCGCTCGCCTCCGTGCCGTGACGCCTGGCCCTACCGCGCCTCCGAGAGCGCCTGTCGTATCAGCCGGAGGGTGAGCCCAGGCTGATCGAGATATATGGCGTGCCCGCTGTTGGCGGCGACCACCATGCGACTGCGCGGCGACAGGCGCAGCCAGGCGCGTTGACCCTGTAACCAGATTCCCTCCAGCTGGCGGGCGTATCCCGTTATCCCGGTGAAGATCGGACGGCCGTGACGGACCACGATCACAGGTACATCCCCAATGGCCGCAGGGGGGTGGCTGCCTAGTAGGAGGAGTTCCTGGTCCTGACCGGACTGAAAGCTCGCGACAAAGCTCCGAAATTCTCCGGCCGGCCCTCGAGCCTCAGGAGGTATCAGTCTCAGCACCTTGGCCCCCAGGCTGTACGGGGTCGCGTCGAGCAGTACCAGCGCCTTGACCTGATGGCTGGTGCGATACCGGGAGGCGTACGTGGCTGCCAGCAGGCCACCGAGGGAGTGGCCAACCAGTACCACTCCATGCCGATAGACATTGAGCGTGGCCAGCAGCTCGTGCAGGACGGCGGCACTCCCGGCCGGGGTTTGCCTGCCCCGCGGGGCCGAGCTACCGCCGTCGCCTGGCCGATCGTAAGAGCACACCCGCGTGGATCTGCTCAGCTGGCTCTGGATGTAGGTGAACGTGGTCAGGGGCTCGGTTGCACCGGCCAGCAGGACGATCGTCGGCCTGGCTCCCCGCGGGGACCCCGCGCACTTCACGTTCAGGGCATAGCCGGCAACGCGAACGGTTCGGGCGAGCCCGGCCTGCGTACTTCTGGCGCTCGCATGCGAGCGGGCGCCAGAACCGCAGCCCGCCAGCAGGGTCGCCGCGAGAACGAGCGCAGGGACGTGCCATGACCCGCGCCACGCCTGGACGGAGACCATCGGCGCAGGATAGGAGCGCCCCGCCTCCTTAGAGGCGAGAGGCAGGGAGAGATATCGGGGCGCCCGGGCCAACTTCCCGTAGATACTGAGGGGCTCGCGATTCCATACCGCTCGCCGGATACCGAGAACAGCGCGAACTGACTAACCCACGATCTTGAACGCGACGCCGTGCGCAGTGCCGCCCCTGGGTGTGGCGGTCAGCTGGTAGGAGCCGGGGCCAAGCAGATGACCTCCGATCCTGCCGTTGAACCGGAGGCTGTTGGCACCGGCCGTGCCCGTCTGGGTGATCTTCCCCGGTTCGGGGACCAGTCGCGTGCAGGGCGGGTCATTACGGTTCTTGGCTGACGGCTGAACGCAGCGTCCACTGACCTTACGCCCAGGGGCTTGGCGCGCGAACGTGAAGGCGACGGTGTCTCCGAGGCTGAGCTTGTAGCTGACCGTCAGCTCAAAGGCCCGCTGGCAGGGGGGATCGCCCATGTTCTTGGCCGTCGGCTTCACACACTTGCCGGCCACCCTACGCCCGGCGACGGAGACGCTCTTGGGGGAGACCGCCAGGGCAGACATGGCGGCCACCGCTGCGTGCTCGTACGCGCCGATGTCACAGATCGCTACGCCGTTCCCGTTGCCGTCCTGTGGGCGCGGGTCTCCCCGCTGGTCGGTGGCGGGGCAGCCGGTATTGACGCCGGTGTCGATGGCCGGGCTGCCGGCGAGCAGCGCGCGAGTGTCGGTCTGGCCGCCGTTGTCTGTGAGCTGGCCGAGCAGGGGATTCACGTTCTGCTGGTCCCCGGAGGCGGTGAAGCCGCAGGTGGCGTCGTCAGAGATGTTGTGCCCCACCGATGTGGTGGGGATTGTGCCGGTGTTGTCCGTCCCGCAGTCTCCGTCGGCCGGGTATGGCCCCGGGGGATGTGATCGCCACACCCGGCACAGCGGTTGGCGTTGGCCAATACGGCAGGGAGGACGATGATCACGCGGAAATATACGGGCCGCCCGTGTTGGTCGAAGGGGATTTGATCGGCTTGGATGCCTCGGGTCAGGCTGCTGCTGGGTCACGGTCGGAAATGGTCACAGGCGTGGACTCGAGAAATTCGGAGGTGGGCGGGTTGGTCCCCGGGGCCGGGAATGTGATCGGCGGGTTCCAGACCGGTGTCCACTCTGCCTTTAGCTTGGTCGGGGAAAACCTGATCGGCACCAACCTTGAGGGGAACGCTGCCGTCCCGAACACGATTGGCGTGAAGGGTTGGGTGACGCTGGTCGACAACGTGATCTCGGGGAACACGACCGGGTTGGATGGCCAGTACGGCGACTGGCTGATTCGGGGCAATCTCATTGGGCTGGCCCGCGACGGTCACTCCCCGCTTCCGAACAATGTGGGCATCACGGGCAGTTATGTGCAGCTTGGAAACACTCCGGACGACTATGCCGCGCTGGCGTGCCAGGCCGATCCGTGTAACGTGGTGTCCGGTAACCGCGAGGCCGGGATCCGCATCGAGTCAGGCGGGCTCGTCGCTTCCTATGGCACGTATTTCGGGACAGACATCAGCGGCACCAGCGCGATCCCGAACGGCGCCGCGATTCAACTAAAAGACACCCTCGGCCCATCCGAGCGTTCCACCTGGGACAAGACTGTGGACGCATTCATCAACCTCTTCAACATCCTTTGGAAAGGCGTATGGGACAATGCTCCTTTGGCCGGGGGTGCAGCCCCTCTCATCCCGATCCCACCTCAGGCGAGCGGCGAGAGCTATTTGCGGATTGGGGGAGCGTCCGATGCGCTCCGCAAGGGGCGGTGCGAGTTTCCGTGCAATCTGATCGCGGGTAACCGTGGAGCGGGAGTCGTGGTCGACCTGCTTTCGAGCAGCGGCCTGGTCGGCTGGATCCAGGGGAACGTGTTCGGGCTCGGAGCGGACGGCAAGCCACTGCCCAACGGCGGTCCCGACCTGACGATCACGGGCACGCCGGACGGTCCCGAGATGCCCGTCGGCGGGAACGAAGCGAACGGCAACATTTTCGCCGGCGACTCGGGCCCGCTCGTCGACTTGCCCGACCGAGGCGACCATCAGACACCGAGGATCGCGCTGATCACCAACCGCTACGAGCTCACCGGCACCGGCTCGCTGCTCAAGCGGCCGCTCAAGCCCGGGGCGCCGATCCTCAAGGACGCCAAGCGCGAGGGATCGACAGTCCGGCTGTCAGGATCGATCGAGACCCCAAGTCTCACCGGCCCGGGCGAGGACGTCGAGGTCTACGCCAGCGCCGAATGCCAGGACGGCATCTATGACCCGGTCGGCCTGTTCCACGTCCATTCAGCGAGCGGGGAATTCAATGTCGACTTGCATGAGACTGCGCTGGGCGGCGCCCACTATCTCACCGCGCTCCTCACCACCGAAGAGCACCTGACATCACGATTCTCGCGCTGTGTCGAGATCACGGGCTGATCGCTCAGACGCCTCACAGCCCAAGACGAGTGATCCCCCAGGGCAACGGCCCTGTCAAAGGGCGCCACTACCCCTAACTAACCCACTACCTCGGAGGACCCATCACCGGCCGCCGTATCGTCGGCATCCCGTAGCACCTGCGTCACCGCTCTGGTCCCAGCACGGGACCTCATGCCAGTCGCACTGAATACGCGAAACGCGCAAAGGCTAAGCCTCACGCCAAAACAGCCATGGCCGGATCCTGGCCTGAACGTCCCGCTGGGAGGCGTCCGAACCGACAAGCGTGTCTCCAGAATGTCCCGAACTCAGCAATTTTGGGGCATCTTCTCCGATGGTCGCAGGTTCGAATCCTGCCGGGGGGCGTGGTCGCGAAGTCTGCTTGGGGGTGGTTGGGGGGATCACGCCCCAGGCTGGCGCCGACTCGGACAGAGCAGAAGGATCGAACCCCGAACTCAACTGGTGCAGCTGCGTAGCCCTCCGTCAGCGTGCGAATTACTGTCAGCCGTGTTAGTCGGGTATCCTCCTGGCTGATGACGAAGGGGCCTCGGGGATCGCGTCTGGGTGGGTTGGCGCTTGCGGCGGTTCTGACGATCCTTACTTTCCAGAGCGGGACCGCCGACGCATCGCCGCCCGCCTTTCACCGCGTGGCCGGGACTATGAGCCAGATCGCCGTTGGGGACGACGGAAGCTCGTGGGGCGTCGATTCTCAAGGTCACGTGTTCCATTACGCGCAGGAGTCCGGCGCGTACGCCTGGAGGCAGAACGTCGGCGCGCCCGAGCTGGCCAGCGTGGCGGTGGCGGCAGGCGATGATGTGTGGGGTCTGACCAGGTCCGGAGGGGTGAGACACCGTGACGCGGCGGGCGGTTGGCTGACGGTGGGGGGGACGTTGGGCCAGCTCGCCGTTGGTGCAGACGGTGATGTCTGGGGCCTCGAGCCTGACGGTTCGGTCAGTCACCTCGTCAGCGGCAGGTTCGTGAGCGCTGGGGCCAAGCTCGAATCGATCGTCGTCGGCGACGATGGTGATGTCTACGGTCTATCCAAGAACGGCCAGCCGCGCTGGTGGAATCCCGGCACAGCAAGCTTCCAAAATGTCGGTGGCGCGGGTGGGTTCTCGCGTCTGGCGGTCGGCGCCGACGGCGCCCTGTGGGCACTGAAGAGCGGAGTGGCGGAGTACTTCAATGTCCTGCGCGATGAGTTCGTCTCGACCAGCTTGCGGCTCAGCGACCTGGCGCTGGGGACCGGGGAGTCGGTGTATGGCCTGACCGCGGCCGGCGACGTGGAGTCGTGGCAGGCCCCGGCACGTAAGTGGGGCTCGCTTTCTGGCCCAGCGCATCTGCGCACGTTGGCCGTTGGAGGGGACGGGACCGTGTGGGCCATCACGACGGCCAACGCGGTCTACGAGCTCACCGGACAGGCGCGGCTGCCCTACCACAAATTTGCGCAGGTCCCAGGGTCCGTCGAGCAGCTGTCCGTTGGCGCGGACGGGAGCACATGGGCTGTGCATTCAAACTCGGCGGACTATTTCGACCCGAGCACTCAGGCGTGGACGGCGGTCAAGGGCGCGGCGATGACGCAGGTATCGGTGGGCGCGGGTGACGACGCCTGGGGCGTCCACTGCCCGACGGGCGGGAGCGACTGCTCGGTGTGGCGTTATAGCGCGCAACAAGAAAAGTGGGTGAGCGTTCCCGGTGAGCTCAACCTGGTCGAGGTTGCAGCGGACGGGGCCGTGTGGGGATTGAACGCCAGCGGCGACGTCTTCACCTACCGCAACGGGGCGTTCAAGTCTGTACCGGGACAGCTTGGTGAGCTGTCGGTCGGGGCCGACGGAGCGGTCTGGGGTATCGACGCATCCCTCCACCCCTACCGCTTTAGCGGCACGACGTTCGAACAGATACCAGGCTCGCTGGTCGGCCTGTCGGTTGGGGCGAGCGCGACGGTATGGGGTGTTGATGAGAACGACAACGTGTATGCGTTCGACCAGGCGAGCAACTCGTTTACGGCCGAGGGCTCGCAGCCGCTGGCCGAAATATGGGCGACGTTCGACGGCGCGGTGTGGGGCGTCGATCAGAACGGCGTTATCTACCAGTGGAACCCCGGCGAGAAGGATTTCCAAGAGCGAGGATCGGGCGTTGATTACGTGCTGGCCGGCAATGACAACGCCGTCTGGGGCGTCGATGCGACCAACGGGACGGTGTACGAATGGCGCTGATCAGGTCGCGATCCACGCGATGCCGATGCGCGACTGGTGGTCCGCGAGGCTGCTCAAACCGGAGGGCGGCTTCCAGCCCTAGTTGAGTTCGACTGCGGCCGTTGGGGCGCACGCGCCGGTGCCCGCGGGCTCGGCTCCCTGCAAGGCTCGCCCGAGGAGCTCCCATAGCGTTGCCCGCTCCTCGGCGTCCAGCGCCCGCAGGACGTCGTCCTCGATGTCATCGAGAACTCGGCCGGCGCGGTCGAGAGCTTCTTTCCCGGCGGCGGTGATGTGGACCCGGTGGCGCCGCCGATCCTCGGTGTCGCGCTGGCGGATCAGATATCCGGCGTCCTCGAGTTCGTTGAGCAGGAGCACGATGTTCTTGGCGTCCATGCATAGGGCGTCGACGAGCTCCTGCTGGGGTGCGCCGTCGTGGTCGCCTAAGTAACTGAGGGCCATTACCAAGCGCAGGTCCATCCCCAGCGCACCCGCATTCGTGCGCCGCATGACCTGCTTGGCCAGTCTCGGCAGCAAGACCATCGAGCTGGCACGGGGATGAGTCTGGGAAGTCATCTGCCCGGGATTATAGCGGCAAATCCGACATCCTTGCCGAACGGCTAATCATCGGTCTGAAGTTACTCATTCTTGTTATAGGAATCATTCCTGCTATGGTGTTCGTCACCAGCAACGGAAGGATCGAAATGAGCAGAAGCACCGCCACAGCCCTACGCCCCACGCCCAGCCGGTGGGCCGTTCTTGCCCTCCTGGGCGTCGCCCAGCTGATGGTCGTGCTCGACGCCACCGTGGTCAACGTCGCCCTGCCCTCTGCCCAGCGCGCGCTTCACTTCTCGGCCGACAACCGGCAGTGGGTCATCACCGCCTACGCCCTTGCCTTTGGGAGCCTCCTGCTCCTGGGCGGCAAGCTCGGCGACCTGTTCGGGCGCAAGTGGACCTTGATCGGTGGCCTTGTTGGCTTCGCGGTCGCCTCGGCGATCGGGGGGATGGCCCAGTCGTTTGGGATGCTCGTCGGCGCCCGGGCCCTGCAGGGCGCCTTCGGCGCCATCCTCGCCCCCTCGGCGCTGGGACTCCTCACGGTCACCTTCGAAGGATCCCGGGACCGAGCCAAGGCGTTCGGGATCTTCAGCGCCATCGCCGCCGGCGGCGCTTCGGTGGGCCTCCTGCTCGGAGGCGTGGTCACCCAGGCGATCTCCTGGCGCTGGAGCCTTTACATCAACCTCGCGATTGCCGTCCCGGCGGCAATAGTCGGTCTGCGGCTGCTCTCCAACCCTCACCCGAGCCATCGTCCTCGGCTTGACATCCCAGGCGTGATAACAGGCTCGCTGGGACTGTTCGCCCTAGTGTTCGGGTTCTCCAACGCCGAGACGCACTCGTGGTCAGATCCCCTGACCATCGTCGCCCTGGCCATCAGCGGGCTGCTGCTCGCCGGCTTTGTGGTCCTCGAGCGCCGGGTTGAGCACCCCCTTCTGCCGCTGCACATCGTCCGCGATCGGGCGCGCGGCGGCGCCTACGCGACCATCGCACTCGCTGGATCGGCCGTGTTTGCCGTCTTCCTGTTCCTGACCTATTTCCTCCAGCAGAACCTGGGCTACTCGCCGCTGAAGACCGGAGCCGCCTTCTTGCCGATGACGCTCATGATCGTGCTCACCGCGACCACCGTGCAGACCCGAGTGCTGCCCCGGACCGGCGCCAGGCCGATCGTGATCAGCGGCATGACGCTGGGGATCATCGCGATGCTCCTGTTCACGCGACTGACCCCTCACGGCGACTACGCCAGCCAGGTCCTGCCGGCGCTCCTGCTCACCGGCGTGGGCATGGGCTCGATCTTCGCCCCCGCCTTTTCGACCGCCACACTCGGCGTCGAACGCGGCGACGCCGGCATCGCCTCGGCGATGGTCAACACCTCCCAACAGGTCGGCGGCTCGGTCGGCACCGCCCTTCTGAGCACGATCTTCGCCAGCGCTGCCGCAAGCTATGCCTCCTCCCACGCGCATGCGGCCGGACTCGCCAGCGCGGCATCCATCCACGGATACACCACGGCGTTCTACTGGGCCGCAGCGATCTTCGCCATCGGCCTGCTGATCGCCGTGTTCGTCCTGCCCTCAGGGCGTATCGGACGGACCCCTGCCCGGGCTGCCGATATCCCGACGCCGCCCCGCGAGCTAAGCCTCAGCCTTGAGACGACATGACCAAGCTCGGAAACCCGGAAACCCCGCCCCGCTCCAGGAGACTCCCATGACCCCCGCAGAACCGAAACGAGCCAACTTCACCGTCCGCCCATCCGCCTCTTCATTCCGCCGCCGCAGCGCCGAGGAGTCGTCAGCCAGATCGCCCAAGCCGCTACGGCGCTGGTCAGTAGCCGAGCTGGTAGCTCGCGCCGCCGCTCGCCGCCCGATGACGGCCTGAACCGGCGCCCCCGGTGGCCACCTCAGCGCCAGCCAGCGCTCAGGCCCCAGAGGCTAAGTCAAGGCCGATAGCCGACCGAGCGGCGCCCACCCCTCGTCAGGCGAATGACACCGTGGCCGGCCCCGGCGATGTCTCAACCCACCGGCTCCGGCGCGGCATGATCCGCCTCGGCGCGATCATCGCGGTGGCGGTCATCATCGTGACCCTGGTGCCCGGGCTGGGTGACCTGCGCGAGCGCTTCACCCACGCCCGTCCGATCTGGATCGCGATCGGCTGCGCCCTGGAGGTCCTGTCGGTACTGGCGTACGTCTCTGCCTTCCGCGCGGTGTTCTGCCGGCGCATGGCGTGGTCGACCAGCTACAAGATTGCCGTGGCCGAGGAGGGAGCGGGTTCGCTATTTCCACTCGGCGGAGCCGGCAGCCTGGCGCTGGGGGTGTGGGCGCTACGGCGAGGAGGGATGCCGGCGGCCGAGATCGCACGCAAGACCGTGGCCTTCTTCCTGCTCACCAGCCTCTTCCCCGTGGTCATTCTCCTGCTCCTCGGGATCGGGCTGACTGCCCGGAGCCTCCCCGGTGGCGGGCCGTTCGCGCTGACTGCCGTGCCCGCGGCCGTCGCCGCCGTGGCGATCGTCGCGACTATCGGCTTGGGGCGCTGTGCCCGCCGAGCCGAGATCCGGATCAGGCGACGCAACCCCGATTCGCGGCTGGCTCGCGTCGCTCCGGCGCTGCTCGCCACCGCCGACGGCGTCGAAGACGCCCTGCACCAGTTGCGCCGACCGGACCCTCTGCTCCTTCTCGGGCTCTTCGGCTTCCTCGCCTTCGACATCCTCGCCTTCTGGACGAGCTTCAAAGCAGTGGGCCTCTCCCCGGCGCTCCCGGTCATCGCGAGCGGCTACCTGATCGGCCAGCTCGGCAACTGGATCCCGATCCCCGGCGGGATCGGCGGAACCGAGCTCGGACTCATCGGTGTGCTCATCCTCTTCGGCGTCCCAGCCGTCCCCGTTACTGCCGCCGTGCTCCTCTACCGCGTCATCGAACTCTGGATCCCCGCCCTCCTGGGCCTCACCGCGTTCGTCCAACTACGCCTTTTGCTCAAGCGAGAAACCGACCCAATCCGTTGTGACCTCGCTTGGGACCGTTCACGAAGCTTCAGAACGCTGTAGCCGAGCCACGCGCCTCGGCAAACGCAGCCTGCGGATTACATCTGAGCTCGAGTCAGCTCTCACCTCCGCGCGGCTGATACCACTCATCCCGGTATCTCATACCGCTCAATACCGGTCGCCGGGAAAATCGCCTGCTTGCCCAGAAGACCGCCCGCTACAGACGCTCCTCACGAACCCTGGCTCTTCTCCCCGCGCTGTCGTGGGTTGTCGCGCTTGTCGTGGAGAGGCCTTCAAATCGGGGCGCCCGGATTTGAACCGGGGACCTCACCGACCCGAACGGTGCGCGCTACCAGGCTGCGCCACGCCCCGATGAAGCCAGTATTCCACAGGCTGGGGGCCGGATCCCGGTCAGGATCGCGTCTCCAGGCCGATTCGTCCAATTGCCTTGAGGCTATCCGGCCCACGCGCAATACTTCCGGGCACGTGATGTTCCCGACAAAGGAGGAGCAGAACCGATGGCCAATCACCTGACGCCCACCGAGTTGGCGCGCGAGTCTGGGCTGGAGCGGCGCGACGTCATTCACAAGTGTCTCGAGCTGGGCGTCCCGATCTTCAACGGCCGCATCGACAAGACGCTCTTCCTATCTAGCCTCCGGGAAGACTCCGAGTCCGCTCTCTCGGCCCAGATCCAGCCGGCTAGCGCCTAGGCCAGCCTCGCTCCCGCCTCGCGCGGGCCCCGCTACTCCCCCGCCGACTGCCGCAGGAGCGTGGATGTCGTCTGCTCCAAGATCTTTCTCCACGCCCGGGTCTTCTCGCGCTCGGCAGCGAAGTGCTTGACCACCTTGCGGACCCGAGTGGCCGAGATGTCGATGCCGTGACGGGCGCAGATTCGCTTGAAGTACGGATAGTCATGGGCCAGCTTGAGCGTCACCGACTGGAATCCGTGCCGGGCAATGTCCACACGTGAGGTGTAGTTCATGATGCTCGTCTGGAACATCAGCTCGTCGTTGGGCTCGGGCTCGATCAGGATGATGTCCACGCCGGGATAGCGCTCCTCCCACCGCTGGGCCATCTCGTGCAGGCGCTGGTAGGCCAGGAGCTTGAACGACTGATAGCCGATCTGGGGAAAGCCCATGTCAGATACGCGCCGCGCCCGCGACCCCGTCAGCGTGGGAATCTGCTTCTGGAAGTCGTTTACGAAGGGCACGAGCGGGTTCACCACGACGATGAACTTGGCCCCGGCCTCGACGGCGATGTCCAGGTTGGTGGTGGAGACGATGCCCCCGTCCACCAGCTCACGGTTCTTGACCTTCACAGGGCGGTAGATCATGGGGAGCGCCCCGGAGGCGGCCACGGCCTGTGAGATGGGAACGTCATCCCAGCCCAGGGCGCCAAAGACGATGCGTTCGCACGTGTCCAGATCCGTGGCGGCGAGGTAGAGCTCCCTGCGCAGCAGGCGGAAATCGTCGGTCCGGCCGGTGTCAGAGAGGATCGTCCGCACGTAGCGCTCAATGCCGTCCCCGGCATAGACGCCCGAGGGCAGGGCCTCAGCCAGCCCGACGACCAGATCCACGGCCGAGACCGAGCCCAGGTCGCGGACCAGCCGGCGGGCCACCTGGGCCAGGCGGAAGGGCATCAGGGCGCCCTTTACCAGCATCTCCCGGTAGTTGGGGTGCAGCAGCGCGCTGACGCGGGCATCGGGAAACGGGGTGGGGACCTGCTTGACGATGACCCGCATCATTTCTTCGGGCGTGATGCCGTTTGCCACGGCGGCGGCCACGAACGCACCGGCGCTTGTTCCAACGTAGACGTCGAACTCGTTCACGGTCCGGTTGACCGAGAGCAGGTCGAGCGCCCGCAGCGCTCCTATCTCGTAGACGCCGCCGGTGAAGCCCCCGCCACCCAGAACCAGGGCCGTCTTGGACCGCTTGCGCCGCGACCGGGATCGGGCCTCGCCAGGCCGGTCCGCCGCGGCAGACTCGAGCTTCACGACCTTGCCCATGCTCCCTGAATTCTAGGAGGGGCCGACCGCATCGTCACTTCTTCACGAGTGTTTCGTACCCCGGATGCATAGATCAGTCGCCAGGCTGGGGGTCCTGCTGGCGTTCCTGGGGCCACCTCCGGCCGGGGCACTGGCCAGAAACACCAGCCCGGCCAACCCGCAGCG
Source organism: uncultured Solirubrobacterales bacterium (assembly GCA_963838865.1). Taxonomy (GTDB): domain Bacteria; phylum Actinomycetota; class Thermoleophilia; order Solirubrobacterales; family Solirubrobacteraceae; genus Palsa-465. The sequence goes on from CAWISN010000001.1 coordinate 1,313,703, forward strand.
AGCCCTGCGGATGGCCCTGCAAGGCGATCTGAAGCGCGTCGGCGGAGCCAGCGGGGCCCTCGTGCTCGACCTCGCAACCGGAAAGGTCCTGTTCTCCGACCGCGTCGACGTGGGCCGGCTGCCAGCATCGATCCAGAAGCTCTACACCACATCCACCGTCCTGCTGCGTTTCGGACCCTCGGCACGGCTGACCACCTCGGTCCTGGGACGGGGGTTCCTGGACGGGCACGGGGTATGGCACGGCACGCTCTATCTGCGCGGTGGCGGCGATCCCACGTTTGGCTCAAGCGCGTTTAACCGCTCCTACTACGGCCAACCTGAAACCACTATCCAGGCGCTCGTGGGCAACCTCGTCAGCCAGTCCGGAATCACGGCAGTGCGCGGGAGCATTGTCGGAGATGAGTCCTACTTTGACTCGCGGCGCAGCACGGCGGAGTCGAACTACCAGCCTGATATCTACATGGAGGGCGAGCTGAGCGCTCTGGCCTTCGATCGGGGCTTTGCCAACCCCTCCGGGAGCGCCTACCAACCCGACCCTCCTCTTTATGCGGCCCGACGGTTCGCGGTGGCCCTGGCCCGCGCGGGCGTGAGGGTTCCGCGAGACACTCGTATTCGCACCGGGCGGACGCCCGCCCAGGCCCGACTCCTGGGCTCGGTGCGCTCACCGGACATGGCCACCCTGCTCCAGCTCACAAACACGCCATCGGACAACTTTTTCGCCGAGACGCTCCTGAAGGGTCTGGGCGCCCGATTCGGGGCCGGCGGCACCACCGCGGCCGGTGCGGCGGTGGTGCGCTCGGAGGTCGGGACGATGTTCCACATCCATCCCAGGTTTGATGACGGCTCAGGTCTGTCGCGCCGGGACTCGACCACCCCTCGCCAGGTGGTGAGCGTGCTGAAGGAGATGGCGAGTAACCAGGTGTTCGCCCAGTCGCTCGCGGTGGGAGGCGAGACCGGGACGCTGGCGGACGTCATGCAGGGAACACCCGCCCAGGGCAATTGCGTCGGCAAGACGGGCGCCCTGAATGACGTCGCCAACCTGGCCGGCTACTGCCTGGCCCGGGACGGGCACACGCTGGCTTTTGCCTTCCTGGTCAACGCGACCAGCAACCCGGACTATGCCCACTTGGTCGAGGGCAACCGCATGGCGGTGGCCCTGGCCAAATACGACGGCTGAGTCTTTCCCTCCCGACAGCCGAATCTCCCGCTCCTATTGATCCGGCGTTTATGGCCTTCGCGACCGGGGAAGCGCGATTACAACCGAACAAGGAGGAGAGATGTCCACCGGGGTTATCGTCGCGATCGTCGTTGTTGTCGTGCTCGTGCTGCTTCTGCTGGCGCTTTTGCCTCGCCTGCGCGAGCGAGCGCGCGTCCGGGCCCGGGAGCGCGAACTGGGACAGCGGCGCCAGCACGTGATCCAGGAGCACCGCCAGGAGGCCGATGTCCGCGCCAGCCGCGCCGAGGAGGCCGCACAGCGCGCTCGGATCGCTGAGCAGGAGGCCGAGCAGCAGCGCGCGGCAGCCCAGCTCGCTCAGGAGAAGGCGGGATTGCACGAGCGTGGCCTGGCCGATCACGAGCTGATCGAGGACGACGAGCGCGACAAATTCGAGGGTACCTCGGCGGTTGAATCCCCAGCCGCTCAGGAGACGGAGCGCCCGGCCGCTCAGGAGACGGAGCGCCCGGCGGACCAGCGCTCTTAGGGCAGCAGCTCGCGCAGCCCGGGCTCGTCAATCACCTTCACGCCCAGCCGCTCAGCCTGGGCGAGCTTTGAGCCCGGGCTCTCGCCCGCCAGGAGGTAGTCGGTCTTACCCGAAACCGACCCGGTGACGCGCCCTCCAGCGGCCATGATGATCTCGGTCGCCTCCTCACGCGTCAGCGAGGGAAGCGTCCCGGTGAGGACGAATGTCCTGCCGGCCAGCGGACCCTTCCCCGGCGGGAGTCCCTCCTCCTCGAACCGAAGCCCGAGCCCTCGCAGCTTCTCGATGAGGTCGATCATCTGCGGGTCGTGCAGCTGGTCATGGATGACGCGGGCCATCTTCGGTCCCACACCCGGCGTCTGCTCGATCTTCTCCGGGTCCGCGCTCAGCATGGCGGCCACGTTGCGGAAATGGTTGGCCAGGTTTCGCCCCGTGACCTCTCCCACCTCCTCGATCCCGAGCGAATAGAGGACGCGGCCAAACGGTTGGCGTCTGGAGGCATCGATCGCCGACACCAGCTTTTCCGCCGAGACCTGACCAAAGCCCGGCTGAGCGGAGATCTGCTCGGCCGAAAGCCCGTAGAAATCGGCGGCGCTAGCGACCCATCCCAGGTTCATGAACAGGCTGACCTGCTTCTCTCCCAGGCCGTCGATGTCCATGGCGCCGACGAAGTGCTTGAGCAGCTGCCAGCGGCGGCCCGGACAGTCCCGGTTGGGACACCGGGTGAAGACCGAGTCCTCCGGTTTGACCGTCGGGGTATGGCAGATGGGGCACTGCGCCGGGGGCGCTGGAGGTGAGGGCCGGTCGGCACGTTCGGCCACGTGCGGGGCAGGTGAGAGCACCTGCGGGATCACGTCCCCCGCCCGGAGCACGATGACCTCTTCTCCCTCGCGAATGTCCTTGCGCCGGAGGTCCTCCTCGTTGTGCAGCGTGGCCAGCTTCACGGTCACGCCGCCGACGTGCACCGGTTCGAGCATGGCGTAGGGGTGAAGGTCACCGAACTTGCCGGGATTCCAGCCGATCTGCTTTAACCGGGTCACCGCTGTGGTGGGCGGAAACTTCCAGGCGATGGACCAGCGCGGCTCGCGGCCCACCGAACCGAGGCGGCGCTGGAGCTCGATCTGGTTCACCTTGACCACCACCCCGTCGATCTCGAAGTCCAAGCTTCCGCGCCGCTGCTCCCAGGAGCGGCACTGAGCGACGACCTCCTCTTCGGTGCGCAGCTTCTTGACGTCAGGGTGAACCGGGAAACGGTGCTCCCGGAGCCATTCCAGAGCCTCCCAATGCGCGTTGAAGCTGATCCCCTCAGTGGCTCCGATGGCGTAGCACCACAGGGACAGGGGACGATCGGCCGCCAGCTTGGGATCGAGCTGCCTGATCGTGCCGGCCGCCGAGTTGCGGGGGTTCATGAAGGTGGAAAGACCCGCCTCGGCGCGCCGCTCGTTCAGGGCGGCGAAGTCCGAAAGTGACATGTAGACCTCGCCGCGGACCTCCACCAGCGGGGGCGGCTTCTCCATATCCAGCTTCATGGGGATGGCCATGATCGTCCGGAGGTTGTGCGTGACGTCCTCCCCGACCTCGCCGTTGCCCCGGGTGGCGCCGCGCTCGAATGATCCGTCTCGGTAAATGAGGGAGATGGCCAGCCCGTCGATCTTCGGCTCGGCCACGTACTCGAAGTCCGGGTCGTTGATGCCCTCCCGGGCCAGGAAGTTGCGCATCCGCTGGATCCAGGCCCGAAGCTCCTCGGCCGAGCGGGCGTTGGCCAGCGAGAGCATCGGCTGGGGATGGCGCACCTTCTCAAGCTCGGAGACCGGCTCGGCGCCCGTCCGCTGGGTGGGTGAATCAGGCGTGACCAGCTCGGGATGGTCGGCCTCGATCCGGCGCAGCTCGTCGATCAGCGCGTCGTAGACGTCATCGCCGACCTCGGGATCGTCCAGGACGTAGTAGCGGTAGTTGTGGTACTCGAGCTGGCGGCGGAGCTCCGCTGCTCTCTCCCGTGGATCCTCGTCGGGGGGGGCTGCGGCCGCGCTCACCGCTCCACCTGCCTGCTCACCCCTCCACCTCGCTGGCCGCCGGCGCGATCAGGCGCTGCAGGTCATAGCGCTGCAGCGCTGTCAGCCCCTCGTGGTCGGTGAGGTCGAAGTGAATCGGCGTCACCGCGATCTTGCCCTGGGCCACCGCCTGGAGGTCGGTTCCCTGCTCCTCTCGCTCGTAGCTGGCGTCGCCGTAGATCCGGTACAGCCGCCGGCCCTCCTTCTCCTCGTCGACCAGCGAAAGCTCGTCGCGGTAAATGCGTTTGCCCAGCTTGGCCACCTCGACCCCCGACGGTTCAGCGCCGGGAACGTTGATGTTGAGCAGCGTGCCCGCGGGCAGTGGGACGTCGCTGAGCTCGGCCACCAGACGTGAGGTGAATGCGGCCGCGCTGCGGAACTCGAATCCCGCTCCGCTGCGAAAGTCGAGCTCCAGCGCGCTCGACTGCTGCGACACGGCGATCCCGGGGAGGCCCAGCACGATCGCCTCGAGCGCGGCCGCCACCGTTCCCGAGTAGGTGATGTCATCGCCCATGTTCGAGCCGTGGTTGATCCCCGAGACGACGAGCTCGGCGTGAAAGCCCTCGATCAGGCCGAGGTTGGACAGCCGGACGCAGTCGACGGGCGTGCCGTCAGTGGCGTAGCCGACCGTGCCGTCGCCGAAATCCACCTCCTGAACCCACAGGGGGCGCCGGGTGGTGATCGACCGGGCCATGGCCGAGCGATTGCCGTCCGGCGCAATCACGGCCAGCTCGACCTCGGGAAGCTCGAGCAGGGAGCGACGAAGTGCCTGCAATCCGGCAGCTTCGATGCCATCGTCGTTGGTAAGCAGCACACGCACGTCGGGTTTTGATCCTAGTGGGCAAGACGGCCGCGGCGGCCGAGCGCCTGGGCGATGGCAGCGATGACGGCGAACGGCTCGGTGGTCAGCTGACGCCAGGTGAACCTCAGTACTTGGTAGCCGGCGTTGGCCAGCTCGACGTCCTTGCGCCTGTCCCGTTCGAAGGCCCGCCTGTGGCCGTGGAACCTGAATCCATCGAACTCGACCACGAGCTTCTCCGCCTCCCAGAGGAAGTCGACCGTCCACGCGCCCAGCCGGACGTTGGACCTCGGCTGGGGCAGGCGGGCTTGCCGCAGCAGGCGCTTGAGTATTCGCTCGGCGGTCGATCGCGTGAGGCCGGGTTCACCCTCGGCCGCCAGAAAGGCTCGCACCTGGGGGACCCCGGGGCGTTGGCCAGCACGCTTCAGGGCAGACTCGAGTTCGCCGCCACGGAGGAGCCTCTTCACACGCGCCTCGGCGATCAGGCGGTCCAGCTCATCCGGGCTCGCGTAGGCCGCCTGGTCGATGATCGTACGGGTGGGCGAGGTGACGGGGAAGCCGTCCTTTCTGCGGATGTCACGCGGATCCAGCATCTGGACCTGATGCACTCGCAGCCCAGGCCGGGATCGGCAGTGCCGGCCTGGGACCGTCACGTCGATTCTTTCCGGCATCTCGTCAACCAGACCCCACAAATGGCCTGCGGCTTCGTGGCTGAGGACAACGCCCTCTCCACAGGCGATCAGTGCAGCTCTAAGCAGTCCTCTCAGGGCCAGTGCGTCGTGACCAACGGAGTAGACGCCCCAGTGGTGGCGGTGGAGCATTCCCCGCCTCAGCCAGCGCGCGATCCGACCGGGGGGCACACCGGCCTGGAGCAGCTGGCGCCGAGCGACCATCCCATCCTGCTTGGTGGCCAGGTTGGCGCAAATCCACCAGACGTCAATTTCGTGCGCCGGGCCGTCGGTCTGGTCCCCCGGGCGCAGAAGTGCTCGCCTGGCGACACTTTCTGCAGATCGGCGCTCGCGGGCAGAACCGTTTGCACGAAATTCACGGGCGGGCTCGGTATCCACAACCCCAGCATGCACCCGTCGGTCCACCCGGTCGAGCCCTCAGCTGGTTTTGTCACCCACTTGTCACACCTCGAGCACGCGCTCGCCCCCGTATCCCACGCCAGCCAGATAGAGCCCGTGGGCGGGCGCGGTCGGGCCAGCCTCGGAGCGCGGGCGGCCCTGTAGCAGCGAAACGAACGAGTCAAGCGGCCGCCGCCCGACAGCCGCCTCGAGCATCGTCCCCACCAGGGTCCGATTCATGTGGCGCATGAACGCGTCCGCCTCGATCCAGAACTCGAGCAGGCCATCATCCCGCCGCTCCCAACGAGCACCCATCACGATCCGCTCAAACCGGACGTGCTCAGTCTGGGTGGGCGTAAAGGCCGTGAAGTCTTGGACCCCCACCAGCGCCGCGGCGCACCCGCCCAGCAGCCCCAGATCCACAGGCTGGGGCCAGTGGAGTGCCCGCCCCGCCCACAGCGCGGAACGCGCCGGGCGGACGAGAACCCGGTAGCAGTACATCCGTGAGGTGGCATCGCGGCGGGCGTCGAACCCGTCCGGCGCCTCAGAGCAATCCAGCGCCGACACATCCGGCGGGAGCAGCGCGTTCAGCCCGCTCAGCGGAACAGGCGGCCCGTCATACGAGCACACCTGACCCAGGGCGTGGACGCCGGCGTCGGTCCGCCCGGCCACGGTGACGGAAACCGCCGACCGCCGCAGCAGCACGCCTAGGGCCCGCTCGACCTCATCCTGGACGGTGCGCAGACCGGGCTGACGGGCCCAGCCCGCGAACGCTCCTCCGTCGTACTCGAGAACCAGCCGCGAGCTCAGACGAGCTCCAGCACGACCATCTCGCTGGAGTCAGACCGGCGGGGGCCGAGCTTAAGGATCCGGGTGTAGCCACCGGGACGCTCGGAGTATCGCGGGGCGATCTCCTCGAACAGCTTGTACACCACGAACTTGTCCTGACCCAGCGCCGACAGAGCCTGGCGGCGGGCGTGCAGGTCACCTCGCTTGCCCAGCGTGATCAGACGCTCGATCTCGGGCTTCACTGCCTTGGCCTTGGCCTCGGTGGTGCGGATCCGCTCGTGGTCGATGACCTCCTTCGCCAGCGCCCGCAGCAGCGCCTTGCGGTGCGAGGCACTGCGACTGAGCTGGTAGCGCTGACGCTGGTGACGCATGGTTTAGGGGAAGGTAGCGATCGCCTACTCGTTGCGCAGGCCCAGGCCCCGGGCGTGGAGGGTCTCCACCACCTCGTCGATCGACTTCTTGCCGAAGTTGGGGATGGCGTTGAGCTCACCCTCGGTCTTGGTGACCAGATCGCCCACGGTCTGGATGCCCGCCCGCTTGAGGCAGTTGTATGAACGCACGCCCAGCTCGAGCTCCTCGATCAGGATGTCGTCAAGGGCGTTCGGCTGCCGGGCCGGAGCCCCGCCGACGCCCACCGGCTGACCCGCCTCGAGCGGTCCGGGCGCGCCGGCCTCCCGGAGCTCCACGACGCGATCGGCATCGGTGAAGATGGCCAGCTGCGAGATCAGGATCTCCGCCGCCTCGCGCAGCGCGGCGTGGGGATCGATCGACCCGTCGGTCTCGATGTCAAGGGTGAGCTTGTCGTAGTCCGTCCTCTGCCCCACGCGGGCCTGCTCCACGGAGTAGGCCACCCGGCGGACGGGCGAGAAGATCGAGTCGATGGGGATCACCCCGATGGGCTGATCGGGTGACTTGTTCTCCTCGGCGGGCCGGTAGCCGCGGCCACGGCCGATGGTCAGGTAGACCTCGAGCTTGGTCTTTTTCTCCAGGGTGGCGACGTGCGTGTTCGGGTTGAGGATCTCCACTCCGGCGGGCAGGTCGATGTCCTTGGCCGTGATCTCGCCGGGGCCCGTGACCACCAGCGGCGCCTCCACCTCGGTGGCGTCCGTGTGCATCCGGCAGACGATCCCCTTCAGGTTGAGGACGATGTCCGTGACGTCCTCCTTGACGCCGCGGATCGTGGAGAACTCATGCGCGACTCCTTCGATGCGCACCGACGTCACCGCCGCCCCGGACAGGGACGAGAGCAGCACGCGCCGAAGCGAGTTGCCAAACGTGTAGCCGAAGCCGCGGTCCAGCGGCTCGATGGTGAACGAGCCACGATTGTCGTCTACGGCCTCGGTGGAGATTCGGGGGACTTGGAAGTCGAGCATCTTGGAGGTCCTAACGTCGGGGGTTCATTGCCACGCCTGTCGGCGTCGGCGACCGCGCGGCACCTGAAGGCCACGCGTATGAGCTTCGTCTACTTGGAGTACAACTCGACGATCAGCTGCTCCTGCACCGGTGCGGCGATCTCCCGCCGCTCCGGCCGTCGCAGCACCTTCGCCGTGAGCGCGTCGTGGTCTGCCTGGAGCCAGGCAGGCACCTGACCAGTCAGCTCGGTGGCGTCACGAATAACTTGACTCGCCGGGGAAGAGGTCTTGATGGCGATCACATCCCCTTCCCGGAGCTGATAGCTGGGGATGTTCACCCGGCGGCCGTTCACCGTCCAGTGACCGTGCAGGATCAGCTGACGGGCCTGACGGCGCGACGCGGCGAAGCCGAGGCGCACGAGCACGTTGTCAAAGCGGCACTCCAGCATGCGGAGGAGGTTCTCGCCCGTCACCCCGGGCTGGCGCGAGGCCTTCTTGTAGTAATTGCGGAACTGCTGCTCGAGCACGCCGTAATACCGGCGGGCCTTCTGCTTCTCACGCAGCTGCACCCGATATTCGCTCTGCTTCTGGCGTCCTCTGCCGTGCTCGCCGGGGGGGTAGGAGCGCCGCTCAACCCCGCACTTGTCGGTCAGGCAGCGCTCGCCCTTGAGGAACAGCTTCTGGCCCTCGCGGCGGCACTGCTTGCACTGGGGGGATGTGTCTCGAGCCATGCCTCACACCCTCCGCCGCTTGCGGGGGCGGCATCCGTTGTGGGCCTGGGGGGTGACGTCCTTGACGCCCAGCACCTCGAGCCCAGCCGCCTGAAGCGAGCGGATGGCGGTCTCGCGCCCCGACCCGGGGCCCTTGACGAATACCTCCACCTTCTGCAGGCCGTGCTCCAGCCCCTTGCGGGCCGCGGCGTCGGCGGTCACCTGGGCGGCGAACGGCGTGGACTTGCGGGAACCCTTGAAGCCGGCACCGCCGGCGGATTCCCAGGCGATCACGTTGCCCTCCCGATCGGTTAGGGAAACGATCGTGTTGTTGAACGAGGTCTTGATGTGAGCCTGTCCGATGGGAACGTTCTTGCGGACGCGACGGCGGCCGCGGGGGCGTCGAGCTGCGGGCATTTACTTCTTGGCCGCCTTCTTCTTGCCGGCCACCTGCATCCGCTTGGGCCCCTTGCGCGTGCGGGCATTGGTCTTGGTGTTCTGTCCCCGCACGGGCAGACCGCGGCGATGGCGCAGGCCTCGGTATGAGCCGATCTCCTGAAGGCGCTTGACGTTCTGCGAGCGCTCGCGGCGCAGGTCGCCCTCGACGACAAGGCCGCTGTCGATCCTCTCGCGCAGCTTGACCACCTCGTCCTCGGTCAGGTCACGCACCTTGCGATCGGGCTCGATCCCGACCTCAGAGAGCAGCCGGTTGGCCATCGGTCGGCCGATGCCGTAGATGTAGGTCAGCCCGATCTCGACACGCTTATTCAGCGGGATGTTGACCCCGGAGATCCGCGCCATCAGTGCTTATCCTCGTGGGTAGCGCCCAGACGAAGCACTAGCCCTGCCGCTGCTTGTGCCGGGGATTTGAGCAGATGACCAGGACCCGGCCGTGGCGGCGGATGATCTTGCACTTTTCGCACATTGGCTTGACCGAAGGTCGTACTTTCACACTGGCCCTTGTTTCGTCCGGGGGGTTAGATAGGTTCCCTCAACCCGGCTCTGGAGACCGCACGGGGTCGCCGCTACCGGGCTGAAGACCGGCGCCGCGCAGCAAAACGGGCGCTGCGAGCGCACCGACGGATCTTAGCAAGGAGCCAGCCGGACGACTCCGGCGCGGCCCGGTCGTGGCGAGGCTGGATGCCGAGCGGGCCAGCGCCGGAGCGGCCTGCCTCCGTGGGCCCCCGCCCGGTGCGGGTACCCGGTGGTGACGCTCCGGGCGCTCGCTCAGGCTGCCGCGCGGCCGCCCCGGACTTCGTGCCAGGGCGTCAGGATCCTCGGACCGCCCCCCGTAATGGCCACGGTGAACTCGAAGTGAGCGGCCAGGGAGCCGTCCTGGGAGTAGATCGCCCAATGGTCCTCGCCCACTCGAACCGCGTGGCGCCCGGCGGTGACCATTGGCTCGATGGCCAGCACCATGCCCTCCTCCAGCGGAATCCCAGTGTCCGGGTTGCCGTAGTTGGGGATCTGAGGCTCCTCGTGCATGCTGCGGCCGATGCCGTGACCAACCAGGGAGCGCACGATCGACAGCCCGGCCGCCTCGACGTGGCGCTGGATGGCGTGCGACACGTCCCCCAGCCGGTTGTCAACCCGGCACTGCTGAACCCCCGCGAAGAGTGCCTCCTCGGTGGTCATGAGCAGCTTCCGGGCAATGGGGGTGACCGGGCCGAGGGCGAACGTCCGCGCGGCGTCGGCCACCCAGCCATCCCGGACAACCCCGATGTCGATGGACAGGACGTCCCCGCGGCTCAGCTTGTATGGCCCGGGAATGCCGTGAACGATCATCGAGTTGGGTGAGGCGCAAATGGAGCCGGGAAAGCCCCGGTAGCCCTTGAAAGCCGGCTCGGCTCCCTGGGAGCGGATGAACTTCTCGGCCGCCTGGTCAAGCTCGGCGGTGCTCACACCGGGCCGGACCTTCCCGGCCAGGAGGCTCATCGTCCGCACCAGAATCTCCCCGGCCGCGGCCATGCGCTCGATCTCCTCGGGGGTCTTCTTGATGATCACGGTTCTACGGTACTGCGCGTTCTCAGAAGTCCTCTTCCAGGCGCAGGGTGGCGATCACCGCCCGGATGTGGTCGTGGACGTCGGCGGCATCGCGGGTTCCGTCGATCCGCTTGAGGAGCCCCTGCTCCTCGTAGTAGCCGATGACCGGCTGGGTCTTTTCGTGGTAGACCCGGAGCCGGTTCTCCACCACCTCCGGCTTGTCGTCGTCGCGCTGGATGAGGCGCGAGCCGTCCTGGTCACACACCCCCTCGTGCTTGGGGGGATCGAACTCGACGTGGTAGTTGTGGCCCGCCTTGACGCACATCCGCCGCCCGGACAGGCGCCTGACCACCTCCTCATCGGGCACGTCGAGCAGCAGCACGGCGGTGATGCGCCGGCCCAGTGAGGCCAACTGCTCATCCAGGGCATCCGCCTGCTCACGCGTGCGCGGGAAGCCGTCCAGGATGAAGCCATCCTGAGCGTCCGCCTCCTGCAGGCGCTCCCGAACCATGGCCAGGATCAACTCGTCGGGCACGAGATCCCCGGCATCCATGTAGCTCTTGGCCTTCTGGCCCAGCTCGGACCCGTCCTTGACGTGATCGCGCAACATGTTGCCGGTGGCGATGTAGGGCAGCTGGAAGTCGTGCTGCAGTCGGTCGGCCTGGGTACCCTTGCCCGCACCGGGCGGCCCGAACAGGATCAGGTTGAGCTCCGACACGCCGGTCACTGTATCGGGAGGGCTGTGGCGGAGGAGGTGCTCGGAAAACCTCCGGTGTGGAGTGTGCCCCATCCCCACACCGGAGGTTGAATCCGAGACTGTGCCCCCAGGTTCCCCCTGGCTTGGCGGGTGGCCCACCCCCAGCCCCCTCGGACCAGTGACAAGCCTGTGTCGGCGCGCTGAAAGTTAGACCCCGGGGGCGAGCTTCGCACCAGGGATCCACCCTAGTCTTTTGCCGACTCGCCTACCCCAGGGCGGACTTGGTGGTGGCTGGCTCCTCGAACTCGAAGACGCCGTCGCTGACGCCTCCGTTGTGTCGTGCCGCCTCGATGGCGGCCACCAGTTCGATCCAGCCGCAAAAGCGGGCGGGAGCCCCCTCGTCCACCGTGACCAACCCCGTGATCGGATCCGATCCGACGTCCACTGCCAGTTTTAGCTGTGCTGCCCGTTCAGTCACCGACAGTACTATCGCGCTAACCCTTGGGCTTCGCCCCAGGCAACCACCCGAGGATTTAGCGCCTTTAGGAAAAAAATATGGCGGTGGGAGAGGCGCAAGATCGGCGAGGACGTCGTGTCCGCGGTAGGGCGGGCCTGCTCGAGCGCGAGCAAATTCTGGCTGCGATCGAGAACACGCTGGACGGTGCGCTGTCCGGCAACGGCCAGGCGCTTCTCATAGCCGGCCATCCCGGGATGGGCAAGACGCGGCTCTATGAAGCCGCCCTGGACGAAGGAAGAAGCCGCGGGCTGCGTGTCCTGCGAGCCGCCGGTGCTGAGCTCGAGCAGAACTTGGCCTTCGGGCTGGCCGCGCAGATCGCTCGGGCCAGCCTGGCCGGTGTTCCCGAAAGGCAACGCGACGCGTTGGTCCGGGGCGCACCTCCTCTGGCCCAGGCCCTTCTCGGCGGTGATCTGCCCGAGACGGCCCCCGAGACCAGACAGGACCTGGCTGTGGCCCATGCCCTCTTCACGCTGCTGGCCGAAGCGCTCGAGACCGACCGCGGGCTGCTGGCGGTCGACGATGTGCACTGGTCAGACCCAGCTTCGCTCGAGTTCCTGCTCTACCTCCTCCAGCGCCTGGACGAGCTGGCGCTTTCGTTGGTCCTGACGCGCCGACCGGGCGATCGGGGCCAGGGCGCCAAGATGCTCGACCTGCTGGCCGCCCACGATCGCGTGCGTGTGGAGACCCTCACTCCCCTGGGATCGGACGCCATCGCCCACTTAGTGCAGGACACGATGGGCGAGCGGGCCGACGATGAGCTTCTCCGAGTCAGTGAGGAGGCCACGGCGGGCAATCCGTTTTATCTGCACGAGCTTCTGATCGCGCTCAGGGAGGAGACCGGACTGGACAGCGCCCAGCTGGCGGCCCGGGCCTGCTCGCTGGCGCCCGATGCGGTCACGAGATCTGTGCGCGTGCGGGTCGGACGGCTGGGTGCGGATGCAGCAGCTCTGGCCCGAGCTGTGGCGGTGCTGGGAGACGATGTTCCGGTGCGCCAGGCCGCCGCGCTGGCCGGCCTGGACATCCGCGGAGCGAGTCAGGCCGCGGACGCTCTGGCCTCGGTGGAGGTGCTGCTGGCCCGCGAGCCGCTGCGCTTTGTTCATCCGCTGGTTCGCTACTCGGTGGAGCGGGACATTCCGGCCTCGGAGCTGGCGACTCGTCATCTCGATGCCGCCCGGCTTCTCGACGCCGAGGATTCCGATCCTGAGCGGGTGGCCGCTCACCTCCTGGTGGGCCGGGCCCAGGGCGATGTCTGGGCGGTGGAGCGGCTGTGCGCCGCCGCCAGCGAGGCCCGGGCCAGGCTGGCGCCCCAGTCGGCCGTTCGCTATCTCGAGCGAGCCCTGGCCGAACCGCCGCCCGCGAGACTTCGGGGCGAGGTCCTGGCTGAGCTGGGGTCGGCCGAGGCCTCGCTGGGCCTCCCCGTCGCAGCGGAGCATCTGGCCGCGGCGGCGAGCGCGTCCACCGACCCGCGCCGTCGGGCCGAGCTGGCCCGACGCCGAGGCCAGACGCTCCACGCCCAGGGCCTCCACGAAGCGGCCGCAGCCGCCTACGAGGAGGGGGTCGCCGAGTTGAGCAACGACCCCGACGATGCCGGTGAGCGTGAGCTGTATGACGCGCTGCAGACCGGTTTTGTGGCCACAGCGTCACTCGTTCCGTCGCTGCAGGATCAGTCGATGCAGCGCTCCTCTCGGCTTCTGGCGCGGGCCAGGAAGGGTCCCCGGACACACGGTCAGCGTCAGCTGCTGGCCCAGGCGGCACTGCACGCGGCCTTCGCCGGTCTGGCGGCAGATGAGGTGACGCACCTGGCCGAGCGGGCCTGGGATGGCGGACGCTTGTTCGAGCAGGAGGGGGCCGGCGGCGTGGGATGGAGCCTGCTGACCAACGCGCTCTGCCTGGCGGGAGATCTCGAGCGGGCCATCGAGATAGCCGATGTCGCGCTGGAGGAGGCGCGCCGGGTCTCCTCGCCCCAGGCGTTCGCCACCGCCTCCTACGCGCGTGGACTGCCCGCGTTGTGGCAGGGCCGGGTGAGCCAGGCCATGGGGGACCTCGAGTCCGCTCTGGATGCCCGGCGCTTCGGGTGGCGCCAGTTCGCGCGGGCTGCCGCCGCGCATTACGCCCTCTGCCTGGTCGAGACCGCTGAGCTGGAGCGGGCGGACGAGTTGTTGAGGGGAGAAGAAGCTCCGCCCAAGCCCACGGGGGACGTGGAGGACGCGGCCAGCCTGTACGCCGTGGCCGAGTTGCGGCGGGCGCAGGGCCGGGCCGGGGAGGCCCTGGAGGTCGCGCAGGCCGCGGGGCGGATGGCCGAGCGGCATGTCCCGTTCCTGGGCTCGTGTCCGTGGCGCGGCTCAGCCGCTCAGGCGGCGCTGGCGCTGGGGGATCATAGGAGGGCTCGTCTCCTGGCCCGCGAGGCGTACGAACGGGCCAAGCAGACCGATGTACTGCATCAGCGGATCAGGGCGTTGCGGGTGCTGGGCATGTGTTTGGGCGGCGAGGAGGGCCTGGGCCTGCTCCGCCAGGCGGTGGAGCTGGGAACTGCCTCACCGCCCCGGCTGGAGACAATCCACTCGCTGCTCGAGCTGGGGTCGGCGCTGCGGCGCTCCAACGAACGAGCGTCCTCTCGCGACCCGCTGCATCAGGCGGCCGATATGGCCCGCCAGGGTGGAGCGCTCGCTCTCTACGAACGCGCGCGGGTCGAGCTGTCGGCCAGCGGGGCCCGACCCCGGCGCGGCGCGGTGCTCACCGGCCCGGCGGCATTGACGCCCAGTGAGCGACGGATCGCCGACCTGGCCTGCGGTGGCCACAGCAACCGCGAGATCGCCCAGACACTGTTCGTCACTCCCAAGACGGTGGAGTACCACCTGCGCAACACGTACCGCAAGCTGGGCATCCAGACCCGGCGCGAGCTCAGCGGGGCGCTTGACTGCTAGCCGCGCAACGGGCGGCCCGGCCGACGGCGACCGGGCCGCTCGCGCAGGTCAGTCGGCTAGGACTTCTTCAGCGTCACCGACAGCGGCCCGGAATCGCACTTGCCCTTGTCCGGCATCTTGGGCTCGAGGAAGCGGATCACGGTCTTGGCCTCGGTGCTCGAGGTCCAGTTGCCCTTCACCGTCACCTTGAACCAGCCGTACCCGCTGGTGTTCTTGGCCTTGATGATGAACTCCCAGGCGTAGCCCGCGGGGGCCTTCGTCGCCTTCGTGATGGTGCTGCCGGTGGAGCTGTAGCTGTTGGCGGCACCGCAGAAGGTCGAGGTGCTCTTCGACTTGCTGTACGGGATGAAGCCCGGATTGCCCTGGCCGCTGAGGCTCTTGAGGTTGCCCTTGTTGAACGTCGCCGTGATGTCGAAGGTCTCGTTCGCCCCGGCTGGCGAGATCAACGGAGATTTCGTTGTGCACAGCTCAACGGAATCGCCATCGTTCTCGGCGCGGCGTGCTCGAGCGCCAACACCTCAGAAACGGAAAAACCCCCGATGTGGCGGTGCCCCTTCGCCACATCGGGGGAAGTCCGTACCTCACCCCCCTACCCCCACCTTGGCGCTCGCCCACTCGGCCCCTGGGCCAGCGCCAAGCTGGTATGTCGATGGACAGAAGGTACCTCGGCAAGAGCCGCTTCGCACCAGGGAAGCGCCCTAGTCTTTTGCCGCCGGGCCCTAGGTTTCGCCCTAGGGGTTTCCCGGAACCCTGCCGCCGGACCCTCGTCCCTTACCTCAAGAACCCTTCGTAGTTGCGCATCATCAGCTGCGCCTCGAGCTGTTTCATCGTGTCCAGCGCCACGCCGATGACGATGAGGATCGAGGTGCCCCCGAAGAAGAAGTTGGCGTGGGTGCGGGCGATCAGGATGGTGGGCAGGGCCGCGATGGCGGCCAGGAATAAGGCTCCTGGGAACGTCAGGCGGGCCAGGATGCGGTCGAGGAACTCGGCCGTGGGCCGCCCTGGTCGAACCCCGGGAATGAATCCGCCGTACTTCTTGAGGTTGTCGGCCTGGTCGACGGGGTTGAAGGTCACCGCGGTGTAGAAGTAGGTGAAGATGATGATTAGGATGCTCTCGCCCAGCACGTAGTGCCAGCCGTTGGGGCTAAAGAAGGTGGCGACCTTGAAGGCGAAGGCGTGGGGGTTGGTCCCGCCAAGGAGTTGTCCGACGGTGGGCGGGATGGCCATCATCGAGGCTGCGAAGATGACGGGAATCACGCCCGCCATGTTCACGCGCAGCGGAAGGTAGGTCTGTCCGCCCTGGGTCATGCGCCGGCCGATGACCCGCTTGGCGTACTGCACAGGGATCCGCCGCTGTCCCTCCTGGACGAACACGATGGCCGCCACCACCCCGATGGCGATGAAGGGCATCGTGACCCGGAAAACCTGGTCGGGGTTGTTCCACCAGGCCTGCAGCCCGCCCGGGATCCGGGAGACGATGCTGGCGAAGATGAGCAGCGAGATCCCGTTGCCGATCCCACGCTGGGTGATGAGCTCACCGATCCACATGAGCACGACGGTGCCCGCGGTCAGCGTGACCACGATCAGCAGCACCTTGGGCAGGTTGAAGTTGCTGATCAGCGTGACCCCGGCCTGGTTCTCGAAGCTCCGGAACAGGAACACGTAGCCAATCGACTGGGCGAAGGCCAGCCCCACCGTGAGGTAACGCGTGTACTGGGTGATGCGTGCCTGCCCAACCTCGCCCTCCTTCTGGAGCTTCTCCAGCGAGGGAACCACCACCGTGAGGAGCTGGAGGATGATCGAGGCGGTGATGTAGGGCATGATCCCCAGCGCGAAGATGGCGATCCGCCCCAGGCCGCCGCCGGAGAACAGGTTGAGCAGCCCGAGGATGCTGTTGCCACCGAAGTTCTTCTGGATGGCGCTAACCGCCGAGGCATTGATTCCCGGAGCCGGGATGTGGGTGCCCAGCCGGTACAGGGCCAGCATGGCCGCGGTGAAGAGAACCTTGTTGCGGATCTCCCCGACCCGGAAGGCGCCCAGGATGGTGGCGATCATGACGCCTGCCCCGAGCCGTGGCCCGCGTCCTGCGTGGAGGTGTTACTCACCACCTGACAGGTGCCTCCCGCCGCCTCGATCTTCTGGCGGGCAGCCTGGCTGAAGGCGTGCGCATGAACGGTGAGCGGCTTGGTGATCTCACCCTTGGCCAGCACCTTGACGGGGACTCCCTTGCGTCCAGCCAGGCCGTGGTCCTTCATGGCCTCAATTGTGGCGGCGGCGCCGGACTCGAACCTGGCCTCCAGGTCACCGAGATTCACCGGCTGGGTGTGGGTGCGGAATGGCTCGAACGGCATCGATTTTTTCATGTGCGGACCACGCAGCTTGCGCATGCGCATGTGGATCGGGTTCTGGCCACCCTCAAAGCGGTAGCGCCGCTTGGCTCCTGAGCGGGATCCCCATCCCTTCTGGCCGCGCCCGGCGGTCTTGCCGGTGCCCGATCCCTCGCCCCGGCCGATCCGCTTGCGGGGTCGCCTCGATCCGGGCGCAGGCTTGAGATTGTGCAGGCCGATCCGCTCCTCCGGGGCGGTCGCGGTGACCTCGTCGGGTCGGCGGTCCTCAGCCATCGCGTCCGTCCTCCGAGGAAACCTCCACGAGATGCCGCACCTTGGCGATCATGCCCCGCACCTGGGGCGAGTCAGGATGCTCGACGGCGTGGCCGATGCGGTGCAGTCCGAGCGAGCGCAACGTGTCGCGCTGGCGCTTGTCCGCGCCGTTGCGTGACCGGCGCTGAATCACCCGGACAGCGCTCACGACTCGGACTCCTCGGCGGACTCCTCCTGGGGCGCGGAGGCCTGGGCCCCAACCGCGACCGCCGGGGCACCATCACCTGACCATTTTGGCTGGCCTCGGTGGCCTCCTCGGGAACCGGAGCATCGGACAGGCCCAGCACCTTGGCCACGGAGAGGCCCGCGCAGATCCGCCACCTCGTCGGGTGTGCGCAGCGACTCCAGTCCGGCCATGGTCGCCTTGACCAGGTTGATCGGATTCTGGGATCCCAGGCTCTTGGACAGGATGTCGTGGATCCCGGCCAGCTCAAGCACCGCCCGCACGCCGCCGCCGGCGATCACCCCGGTACCGGGAGAGGCAGGTTTGAGCAGCACGCGGCCTGACCCGAAGATGCCCAACGTCTGGTGCGTGATGGTGGACCCGTGCTTGGGCACGCGATAAAGATTCTTCTTGGCTCGCTCGACCGCCTTCTGGATGGCCACGGGAACCTCGCCGGCCTTCCCGTACCCGATCCCCACGATCTCGCGCTCATCGCCCACCACGACCAGCGCGGTGAACGAGAAGCGGCGCCCGCCCTTGACGACCTTGGCGACGCGGTTGATCTCGACCACTCGCTCCTGGAGGTCCAGACCGGAGGAACTCACTGATCTATCTCGTGTCGCCATCAGTTGACCCAGGGTAGCCCGTTAGAAGCGCAGTCCGCCTTCGCGGGCGCCCTCGGCCAGCGCCTTAACGCGACCGTGATACTGGTAGCCGCCGCGGTCGAACACAGCCTCCTCCACGCCCGCCTCGCCGGCCCGGCGGGCCAGCAGCTCGCCCGCTCGCTTGGCCTGCTCGAGCCGGGCCAGTCCGCGCAGCTCGTCCTCGGTCCAGTTGACCGCAGCCAGCGTCCGGCCGGTGTCGTCGTCGACCAGCTGAGCGAAGATCCCGCGGTTGGAGCGGAACACCGAGATGCGCGGCCGCTGAGCCGTGCCCCGGACCTTGGCCCGGACTCGCCGGCGCCGCTTGGTCCTCTTCTGCGGGGCAGTGAGAGTCACGCTCGCTTGCCCACCTTCCGGGCCACGTACTCGCCTTCGTAGCGAATCCCCTTGCCCTTGTAGGGCTCGGGCTTGCGCTGTTTGCGAATGGTGGCGGCGATCTCCCCCACCTGCTGCTTGGAGGCGCCACGGACGACGATCCGGGTGGGCTGGGGCACCTCGAACTCGATCCCGTCCGGAGCCTTTATCGCCACCGGATGGGAGTAGCCGAGCGCCAGCTCCAGGTCGCGGCCGCGGAGCTGGGCACGGTAGCCCACGCCCTGGATCTCCAGGCGCTTTTCGAAGCCATCGGTCACTCCCTGCACCATGTTGGCGATCAGGGTCCGCGTCAGGCCGTGCAGAGCTCGATGCTCACCCCGGTCCGTGGGCCGGGTGACCAGAAGCTGCTCGCCGTCCTGACCGTCCTCCCGGGAGCCCCGCTCGACGGTCATATCGCGATGGATCCGCTCGGACAGCTCGCCCCGCGGACCGTTAACGGTCACACGCTCGGGCTCGATCGAGATCGTGACCCCAGCGGGCAGTGGAATGGGACGCTTTCCGATTCGGGACATGACAGCTACCAGACGTGGGCCACGACCTCGCCACCCACACCGGCGCTGCGGGCGTCATGCCCGGTCATCAGCCCGCGAGAGGTGGAGATGATGGCCGTGCCCATACCGCCCTGGATGCGGGGGATGTGGGCGTGGTCAACGTAGGTGCGCCGGCCTGGACGAGACACGCGCTGAAGACCGGTGATGACCGGCCGCCGCTCGGCGGTGTACTTGAGGGTCACGGTGAGCTCGGAGCCGGGGCGTCCTCCTCCGGCGGCGTGCACCTCGTAATCCTCGATATAGCCCTGCTCTTTGAGGATCCTCGCCAGCTCGCGCTTGAGGTTGGAGGCGGGCAGCGTGACGTCATGGTGCTGCGCACTGGCCCCGTTACGCAGGCGCGTGAGGAAATCCGAGATGGGGTCGGTCATGCCCATGGCTACCAGCTCGACTTGGTCATGCCGGGGATGTAGCCGTTATGTGCCAGCTCGCGCAGGCAGATGCGGCACAGGCCGAACTTGCGGTAGACGGCACGCGCGCGCCCGCACCGCCGGCAGCGGGTGTAGGCCCGGGTCTTGTACTTGGGAGTCCGCCGCTGGCGGACGATCTGCGAGGTCTTGGCCATGTTCTCCTTCAGATCTAGGTCTGGGCGCCAGCCGGGGCACGGCCGTCTCTGGCGAACGGCATGCCCAGCGCCTGAAGTAGGGCAAACGCCTCCTCGTCGCTGGAAGCGCTCGTGGTGATGGTGATGTCCAGCCCCCGCACCTGGTCGATCTCGTCGTAGTCGACCTCGGGGAAGATGATCTGCTCGCGCACGCCGAGCGAATAGTTACCGCGTCCATCAAAAGCATTTGGGTTCAGCCCGCGAAAGTCACGGATGCGCGGGATGGCTATGGACATCAGCCGATCCAGGAACTCAAAGCAGCGCTCCCCGCGCAGAGTCACGGCCACGCCAACCGGCATGCCCTCGCGCACCTTGAACTGAGCGATCGACTTGCGGGCCCGCCGGACGTTCGGCCGCTGCCCGGTGATGGTGGAGAGCTGGTCGGTGGCCGCCTCGAGCATGCGAGCGTCCTGTTTGGCGTCACCCACGCCCATGTTCACGGTCACCTTCTCCACCCGCGGAGCCTGCATCGGCGTGCAGTAGCCGAAGCGCTCCACCAGTGCCGGGCGGATCTCTTCCAGGTAGCGGGTCTTGAGTCGTGCTGTGGGCATCGTCGTTCTCTAGTCCAGCCGGGTTCCACTGCGCCGGGCCACCCGGAAGCGGCGGCCGTCCTCGATCTCGACGCCCAAGCGCGTGGGCTTACCGTCCTTGGGGTCCACCAGCATCACGTTTGAGATGTGGATCGGACCCTCCTTCTCGATCACGCCGCCCACCTGCTCGGCTCGCTGAGCGCCGCTCACCTGCTGGGGGCGCTGGTGGCGCTTGACGATTCCCGCGCCCTCGACGAACAGGCGGTTCTTGGCCGGCTGCACCCGGAGCACCTTGCCCCGCTTTCCGCGGTCCTTGCCGCCGATCACGACCACCTCGTCTCCGGCCTTGATTCGCGTCGGCACTAGAGCACCTCCGGCGCCAGAGAGACGATCTTCATGAAGTTGCGCTCCCGCAGCTCGCGGGCCACCGGGCCGAAGATGCGGGTGCCCCGGGGGTTGTTCTGGGCGTCGATGAGCACGGCCGCGTTCTCGTCGAAGGCGATGTAGGTCCCGTCATCGCGACCGTAGGACTTCTTTGTGCGGACCACCACGGCGGTCACCACCTCGCCCTTCCTGACCGACCCCTGCGGGGTGGCCTGCTTGACCGTGGCCGTGATCACGTCACCGACGCCGGCGTAGCGCCGGCGATGGCCACCCTTGACCCGGATGACCAGGATCTCACGAGCTCCGGTGTTGTCAGCCACGCGTAGACGGCTCTCGTTCTGGATCACGGGTGCGCTCGACTCGGTCACGGCCCGCTCCACCACCTCGATCAGGCGCCAGCGCTTGGTCCGCGAGAGGGGGCGGGACTCCTTGACGATCACGGTGTCGCCGATGTGGGCGTCGCCCTGCTCGTCGTGGGCGTGCAGCGTGGCGGAGGTGCGCACGACCTTCTGGTACTGCGGATGGCGCCGGGTGACATCGATCCGGACGGTGATCGTCTTGGCCGCACGGTCAGAGACGACGATGCCCTGACGAGTCTTCTGCTGGCCGGTGGAGGCGGCGCGCAGGGAGGGCAGCTCCTCGGCGGCGCCGGATTGCCGGCCGCGGGCCCGCTCGCGCTCGCGCAGCCGCCGGCCCCGGCGAACGGTGGCTTTACGCCGGCGCTCGGCGTCACGGTGCTCCTGGCGCTCCTGCGGGGTGATCGCCGGGCGGGGGGGCGCGGCCTTGGCCTTGCGTTGTCGCCTGGGCTTTGGTCTCGGCAGGAGTCTCCGCGGCCGGAGCCTCCTCGGCCGGAGCCTCAGCGGCGGCGTCTTGCGCCAGTGCCTCCTCGGGACGGTTCTGCCTCGGCGGCAGGCGCCTCCTCAGCGGCAGGGGTCTCCGCGGCCGGCGCTGCTCAGCCGGCGTCGGCCGGAGTTTCCTCTTCAGGTGTGGGGGTCTCTTCAGCCATCGATCTCTCATTCCTCGCTCGCCGGCCACGGTCAGGGCCCGCGCCACCTCTTTCTTGGCCTTCCTCAGGCCTGCGGTGTTGTCCAGCTCTCCGGTGGCGTGCTGGAAGCGCAGGCCGAACAGCTCGCGGCGCACCGTCTGCAAGATGCTCGTGCAGCTCGCCCTCACTCATGTCTCGCAACTCGGCGGCTCGCACGCTACCCCTCCTCCCTGAGAACGAACTTGGTGCGTACGGGCAGCTTGTGGCCGGCCAGGCGCATGGCCTCCCGGGCCAGCGGCTCGGGGACGCCAGCCAGCTCGAACATCACCCGGCCGGGCTTGACCACGGCGACCCAGCCCTCGGGCGAGCCCTTGCCGGACCCCATCCGGGTCTCGGCCGGCTTCTTGGTGAAGGGCTTGTCGGGATAGACGTTGATCCATACCTTGCCGCCGCGCTTGATCTTCCGGGTCATGGCAATTCGGGCGGCCTCGATCTGGCGGTTGGAGAGCCATCCCGCATCCAGCGACTTGAGGCCGTACTCGCCGAACTGCACCTTGACCTGACCCGCGGGACATCCCGTGACGGCGTCCGCGGTGGTGCTTGCGGTACTTGACGCGCTTGGGAGAGAGCATCAGGACGCGCCTCCGGTATCTCCGGGTCGGCCACCGTCTCGCGGGGACCGCCGCCGCCGCCGGGTCCGCGCCCGCCGCCGCCCGGTCCGCGCCCACCGCCGCCCGGTCCACGTCCACCGCCGCCCGGTCCGCGACCGCCGCTGCCCGGTCCGCGACCGCCGCCGCCCGGTCCGCGACCGCCGCCGGCCACCACCGGGTCCACGGCCGCCACGGCCGCCGCCGCCGGCCCCGACCGGCCGTCCCGGCCGCCGCCGCGACCATCACGTCCCGGCCGCTCGGGCGCCTGGGGCGAGGGCTCGTCCATGCTCGTCAGGTCGGCCCCGGTGTAGCCCTCGGGCATGATCTCGCCCTTGTTGATCCAGCACTTCACGCCGATCCGACCGAATGTGGTGGCCGCCTCGTGAAAGCCGTAGTCGATGTCGGCGCGCAGGGTGTGAAGAGGAACTCGCCCGTCGGAGTAGCCCTCGGTGCGGGCCATCTCGGCCCCGCCCAGCCGGCCTGACACCTGAACCTTGACGCCCTTGGCCCCGGAGCGCATGGCGCTGGTCAGGGCGCGCTTCATGGCGCGCCGGAAGGCCACCCGATTCTGAAGCTGCTCGGCGATCGACTGGGCGACCAGGCGGGCGTCCAGCTCGGGACGCTTGATCTCCAGGATGTTGACCTTGACCTGCTTGGAGGTGATGCGATGCAGGTCGCGCCGCAGCTGATCGACCTCGGAGCCCGACTTGCCGATCACGATGCCCGGGCCGAGCGGTGTGGATGTTCACCTCCACCTCGGTGGCGTTCTTGCGGATCGTGATGTCCGACAGCCCGGCGTGGGCCAGGCGCCCGATGATGTGCCGGCGGATCTGGGTGTCCTCGTGGAGGTAGTCCGAGAAGTGGCGCTCGTTGAACCAGTTCGACTTCCAGTCATGGATGTAGCCGACCCTGATCGATTCTGGATGGACCTTCTGTCCCATGGCTGGTCTATTCCTTCGGTGTCAGCAGGATCGTGAGATGACTGGTGCGTTTGCGGATCCGGGTGGCGCGCCCCATGGCGCGTGGCCGGAACCGCTTGATCGTGGGGCCCTCGTCGGCATGGACCGACTTGACGTAAAGGTCCTCGCCCACGAGCTCGTGGTTGTTCTCCGCGTTGGCGATCGCCGACTCGAGCAACTTGCTCCAGTCGCGGGCGACAGCCCGCGGCGTGTGAGCCAGGATAGCTCGGGCGTCCTCGACGCTCTTGCCCCGGATGTGGTCACAGACCAGCCGGGCTTTGCGGGCGGATGAGCGGACGTATCTGGCCTGCGCGCGTACCACCGGGGGAGGGAGATTGGGGTCGCGCCGGGCTCTGCGCCGGCTGGGTGCCGGGCGGGCCGGGCGGCTTGGCCTTGGGCTCCTCCGCCTCGGGCTCGGCCGCGCCGCGACGCGCGGCGGCGCGGGCGCTTGGGCGCCTTCGCCGGGCACGTCGCTCGGCCTCCGGCTCCGGCCCCGTCCGCCTCCTCTGGCTCGGCGTCCTCATCGATCTCGGCCTCCGCTCCAGGACGACGTCCTCAGCCGCCTGTTCGGCCTTCTCATCGTCCGGAGTGGGCTCGACCTCGTCGGCTGGGGCGGGCGTCGGCTGCGACGGCCTCGGGGGCTCAGGTCCTCGGCGGCGGCGGCCTCGCCCGGGCCGGCGGTGGTCCGCTTCCTCGGAAGCTTTCCTCGGCGCTGGCGCCGTTTCTCTTCCTGGTCTCGTCTTCGCCATGCCTACCGCCTCTTACCTGTCCCGGCGTGTCCGCGATAGAGCCGCGTGGGCGCGAATTCGCCCAGCTTGTGCCCGACCATCGACTCCGAGATGAACACCGGGACGTGCTTGCGCCCGTCGTGGACGGCGATCGTGTGACCGACCATCTCGGGAAAGATGGTCGAGGTCCGCGACCAGGTCCGAAGCATGCGCTTGTCGCCCGACGGCATTCATGGCCTCGATCCGGGCCATCAGGCGCTCCTCCACGAACGGTCCCTTCTTGCTCGAGCGGCTCATCGCTTCTTACCTCTTCTTCTTCCGCGCACGATGTAGCGGTCCGATGACTTGCTCTTCTTGCGGGTGCGATAGCCCAGCGTGGGCACGCCCCACGGTGTCACGGGGTGACGGCCGGGGGTGGTCGAGCCCTCGCCGCCGCCGTGGGGATGATCCACCGGGTTCATGGCCGTGCCGCGGGTCTGGGGACGCACGCCCATGTGCCGCTTGCGCCCCGCCTTGCCGATCTTGACGTTCTGATGATCTGAGTTGCCGATCGTGCCCACGGTGGCCCGGCACTCTGCCCTGACCATCCGCATCTCGCCCGAGGGCAGCCTGAGGGTGACGTAGTCGCCCTCCTTGGCCAGCAGCTGCACGCCGGCACCCGCCGCGCGCGCCATCTGGCCGCCCCGGCCCGGTGTCAGCTCGACGTTGTGGACGACCGTGCCAGGAGGCATGTTGCCCAGCGGAAGGCTGTTGCCCACCCGGATGTCCGCGCCTTCGCCCGACTGCACGGTCATGCCCACCCGCAGCCGCTGCGGAGCCAGGATGTAGCGCTTCTCGCCGTCGGCGTAATGCAGAAGGGCGATGTAGGCCGAGCGGTTCGGGTCGTACTCGATCTCGGCCACCTTGGCCGGCACGCCATCCTTGCGGCGCTTGAAGTCGATCCGCCGGTAAAGGCGCTTGGCGCCACCGCCGCGATGGCGGGAGGTCTTGCGGCCGTACGCGTTGCGCCCACCGGACTTCTTGAGCCCCTCGGTTAGCGACTTCTCGGGCTCGGAGCGGGTGACCTCGGCGAAGTCCGGATACATGACGAACCGCCGGCCGGCTGAGGTGGGCTTGGGTTTGCGGATGGGCATCAGCCATCGCTCCGCCGGGAAGTTTGCGGGATATCGGCGTCTGGGTCGCCCAGATCCCGCAAGCTAAGCAGGAAAGGCGCCATCACTCCGTCCCCTCCAGCCCGCGGAAGATGGGAATCGTCTGTCCGGGTCGGACCTGCACGATGGCCTTCTTCCACTGGCGCGAGCGGCCCGAGGTGTGGCCCCGGCGCTTGGGCTTGCTCTTGACCGAGGCGGTCCGGACGTCCACGACGTTGACCTCGAAGAGCTGCTCGATGGCCTGACGGATCTCGGTCTTGTGCGCGCGGTCATGAACGCGGAAGGTGTACTTGCCCGCTTCGGCCAGGGCAAAGGACTTCTCGGAGATGACCGGCCGGATGATCACCTGGGTGGCTTCCATCAGGCCGCGGCCTCCTCGCGGGCGCGACCCACGGCCCGGGCCACCAGCGACGGCAGGGCCTGCTCTGAGATCAGGAGGGAGGCCGCGCCCAGGACGTCGGCCACACCGGCCTCGCTGACGGGCAGCGCCACCACCCGGGCCAGATTGCGAAACGATTTGCCGGCCGCGACCTCCTGGTCGGTCATCAGCACAAGCGTGGGTCCCGGAGCGCCCCAGTCGGCCAGGAGTCCGGCGGCCTGGCTGGTGGCAGGCCCCTCGAACACGGCAGCATCGAAGATGGCCAGCGAATCTCTCTCTGCGTGGGCGGACAGCGCGCTGCGCAGCGCGGCCTGGCGCTCCTTGCGGTTGATCTTGAACGTGTAGCGCCGGGGCGCGGGACCGAACACCGTGCCGCCGCCGGTCCACAGCGGCGAGCGCGAGGACCCAGCGCGGGCCCGGCCGGTGCCCTTCTGACGCCATGGCTTGGCGCCTCCCCCGGAAACCTTTCCCCGGGTCTTGGTCGAGGCGGTGCCCCGGCGGCGCGAGGCCAGCTCAGAGCGGACTGTCTCGTGCACCACGGCCATGTTGAACCGCGCGCCGAACGCTCCGGCATCCAGGTCCACGGTGCCGCCACCCAGCTTGGGCGCCTTCAGCGCGCCCCGGCCGCTGGCTGTGGATCGGCGTGCGCTAGGCATCGGTCCTCACCTCCACGGTCCCGCCGCGGGCACCGGGCACCGCGCCCCGCAGGAGAAGCAGGTTCTGCTCGGGGATGATCTCGACAACCTCCAGGCCTCGCTGCGTCACTCGCCCGCCGCCCATCCGGCCGGGACCCCGGATCCCCTTGAACACCCGGGACGGGGTGGCCGAGGCTCCAATCGAACCGGGGGCGCGGACGTTGTGCGAGCCATGGGACTTGGGGCCGCTCTTGAAGTTATGGCGCTTGATCGTGCCCTGGAAGCCCTTGCCCTTTGAGGTCCCCGACACCTTGACCCGGTCGCCGGCGGCGAACGCGTCGACCGTCACCTGCTGGCCCACCAGTAGCTCACCCACCTCATTGCGGAACTCTCGGACGACGCGGTGGGCGGATGCGTCGGCCTTCTTAAGGTGACCCAGTTCGGCCCGGGTCAGCGACTTCTCCTTGCACGGGGCGAAGGCGAGCTGGACGGCCTCATAGCCGTCCCGCTCCACGGTGCGGATTCCCGTGACCGGGCAGGGCCCGGCTTCCAGAACCGTGACGCGCTCCACCCGGCCGTCCTCCGCGAACCGCTGGGTCATGCCGAGTTTCTTGGCCAGGATTGCCGCCATTGCGCCTATGTGGCCAGGCGGACTTCGATGTCCACGCCCGCGGGAAGATGGTCAAGGCGCTGAAGCGAGTCGACCGTCTTGGGCGTCGGCTGGTGGATATCGATCAGCCGCTTGTGGGTGCGGATCTCGAAGTGCTCGCGCGAGTCCTTGTCCTTGAAGGGTGAGCGGATCACGCAGTAGACGTTCTTCTCGGTGGGCAGCGGCACCGGGCCCGGACACGGTGGCACCCGTGCGGGTGGCCGTCTCCACGATTTCCTTGGCCGCGGTCTCGATGGCCGTGTGGTCGTAGGACTTGAGGCGTATGCGGATCTTGTTCTGGGCGATCGTCGCCATGTGCGTGCGGGTGCGCTTTCTTCTCAGTCAAACGGGGCAGGCCCCGGGCTTGGGGCCCGCCCCAAAGGTCGTATCTCTTCAAAAACAGGCGGCGCGGCCGCAAGGCCAGCGCCGCCCAATAACTACTGGATGACTTCGGTCACGATCCCGGAGCCGACCGTGCGGCCACCCTCGCGGATCGCGAACCGCAGTCCCTGGTCCATGGCGATCGGCTGGATCAGCTCGATCTCCATCTGGACGTTGTCGCCGGGCATGACCATCTCCGTGCCTTCGGGGAGGTGGGCCACGCCGGTGACGTCGGTGGTACGGAAGTAGAACTGAGGCCGGTAGCCCGAGAAGAACGGCGTGTGGCGGCCGCCCTCCTCCTTCTTGAGCACGTAGACCTCGGACTTGAACTTGGTGTGAGGCGTGATCGAGCCGGGCTTGGCTAGCACCTGGCCACGCTCGATCTCCTCCCGCTTGATCCCGCGCAGGAGGCAGCCGACGTTATCGCCGGCCCGTCCCTCGTCGAGGATCTTGCGGAACATCTCGACCCCGGTGACGACGGTGGAGCTCGTGTCCTTGATGCCCACGATCTCCACGGTCTCGCCGGTCTTGACGATCCCCTGCTCGATACGCCCGGTGGCCACCGTCCCGCGGCCGGTGATCGAGAAGACGTCCTCGACCGGCATCAGGAACGGACTTGTCCAGGTCGCGCACGGGCTCTGGGATGTAGTTGTCGAGCGTCTCGGCCAGCTCGACGATCTTGGCCTCGTACTCCTCGTCGCCCTCCAGCGCCTTCAGGGCCGAGCCGGTGACGACAGGGATGTCGTCGCCCGGGAACTCGTACTCGGAGAGCAGGTCACGGACCTCGACCTCCACGAGCTCGAGCAGCTCGGGGTCGTCGACCATGTCGACCTTGTTGAGGAAGACCACGATGTAGGGAACGCCCACCTGGCGGGCCAGGAGGATGTGCTCGCGGGTCTGCGGCATCGGCCCGTCGGCGGCCGAGACGACCAGGATCGCTCCGTCCATCTGAGCCGCGCCCGTGATCATGTTCTTCACGTAGTCAGCATGGCCCGGGCAGTCGACGTGGGCGTAGTGACGGTTGGGCGTCTGGTACTCGACGTGCGAGGTGGCGATCGTGATCCCGCGCGCCTTCTCCTCCGGCGCGTTATCGATCTGCTCGAAGGACCGCACCTCGGTGCCGCCGTACTTATCGGCGAGCACCTTCGTGATAGCTGCCGTCAGCGTCGTCTTGCCATGGTCGATGTGACCGATGGTCCCGACGTTGACGTGGGGCTTGTCGCGCTCGAACTTGGCCTTAGCCACTTTGGTGTTGCTCCTTCTTCTTCAGTGGGTGTCGCTCGCCCGAGGGCGAACCTGGAGAATCTATCGGACTTCTCAGCATGCCTGTCATGCGGGCGCTAGCTCGCCAACCACCTTCTCGGCGATGTTGGTGGGCACCTCGTCGTAGCGCTCGAACTGCATCGTGTAGGTGGCCCGTCCCTGCGTGGTCGACCGCACATCGGTGGCGTAGCCAAACATCTCGGCCAGCGGGACGAAGGCGGTGATGGCCTGGGCGTTGCCCCGCTGCTCCATTCCGGCCACGTGGCCACGGCGGCGGTTCAGGTCACCGATCACGTCGCCCATGAACTCCTCCGGGGTGACCACCTCGACCTTGAACACGGGCTCGAGCAGGACGGGCTTGGCCCGTCTGGCGGCCTCCTTGAGAGCCAGCGAACCGGCCACCCGGAAGGCGATCTCCGAGGAGTCGGTGTCGTGGTACTTGCCGTCCACGAGCGTGACCCGCACGTCGACCATCGGGTATCCGGCCCGCGGGCCGTTGTCCATGGCGTCCTCGATCCCCTTCTCGACGGCGGGAATGAATTCCGTCGGGATCGCGCCGCCCTTGATCTTGTTGACGAAGTCGAATCCCTCGCCGGGGGCCGGCTCAATGTCGATGTAGACGATCCCGTACTGGCCCGAGCCTCCGGTCTGGCGGACCAGCCGGCCCTCGACCTTCTGGGCCGTGCCGCGGATCGTCTCGCGATAGGAGACCTGGGGCCGCCCGACGTTGGCGTCGACCTTGTACTCGCGCAGCATGCGGTCGACCAGGACCTCGAGGTGAAGCTCGCCCATCCCGGAGATCTCGGTCTGCCCGGTCTCCTCGTTGGTCCGGACCTGGAAGGTCGGGTCCTCCTCGGCCAGGCGGCCGAGGGCTGTCGACATCTTCTCCTGGTCGGCCTTGGTCTTGGGCTCGATGGCCACCTTGATGACGGGCTCGGGGAACTCGATCGTCTCCAGCCGGATGGGTCGGTCCGGGGCGGCCAGCGTGTCGCCGGTGGCGACCTGCTTGATCCCCACCGCGGCGGCGATGTCCCCGGCGTAGACCTCTGAGACCTCCTCGCGCTCGTTGGCGTGCATCATCAGGATGCGCCCGATCCGCTCGGTCCGGCCGGTGGTCACGTTGAGGATCCGCGATCCGGCCTCGAGCCGCCCGGAGTACACCCGGAAGTAGGTCAGCTTGCCGACGTAGGGGTCGGCCATGATCTTGAAGGCCAGCGCGGAGAAGGGCTCGTCGTCCGAGGCCTTGCGGAGCGCCGGCTGCTCGTCGCCGTTGCTCGAGCCCTTGGCCGGCTCGACTCCCTCGACCGGACGCACGTCCAGCGGGCTGGGCAGGTAGTCGATCACGGCATCCAGGAGTGGCTGGACGCCCTTGTTCTTGAAGCTCGACCCGCACAGGACCGGGGTCAGCTGGATCTCCAGCGTGGCCTTGCGAATGGCCTGCTTGAGGCGGTCCACCGGGATCTCCTGCTCCTCGAGGATCATCTCGAGGAGCTCGTCGTCGTAGTGGGAGACCTCCTCGAGCAGATGCTCGCGGGCCGCGCCGGCCTCCTCGGCCAGCTCGGGCGGAACGTCGATGACGTCCTGCTCCTTGCCGAGCTCGTCCTTGTAGATGATCGCCTTGTTCTGGACCAGGTCGATGATCCCGCGGAAGTCAGACTCCGAGCCGATCGGCAGCTGGATGGGAACGGGGTGGGCGCCCAGCCGTTCCACCATCGTCTGCACGCCGCGCTCGAAATCGGCCCCGATCCGGTCCATCTTGTTGATGTAGGCGATCCGGGGGACGTGGTACTTGTCGGCCTGCCGCCAGACGGTCTCGGACTGGGGCTCCACGCCCGCCACCGAGTCGAACAGCGCGATCGCGCCGTCCAGAACCCGCAGGGAGCGCTCGACCTCGACGGTGAAGTCGACGTGACCGGGCGTGTCGATGATGTTGATCCGGTGGCCCTTCCACTCCGCCGTGGTGGCCGCCGAGGTGATGGTGATGCCTCGCTCCTGCTCCTGGGCCATCCAGTCCATCACGGCCGCGCCCTCGTGAACCTCCCCCATCTTGTAGGTCCGTCCGGTGTAATAGAGGATGCGCTCGGTCGTCGTCGTCTTACCGGCATCGATGTGGGCCATGATCCCGATGTTGCGAGTGTTCTCGAGGCTGAACTTGCGAGGCATGAAAGTGGTGTGTTGGGGAAGTTCCAGGCCGAACGGCTGCGGACATGAAAAAGGGCCCAGTGGGCCCGTTCACGACGCGGCTGTCGGCACGGGACGGTTCTCTATGGAGCGATGCTCTCCATTGCTTGATGTGACCGTGCCCGGGGGCGAGCACAGATGAGCCCGCCCGCCGGCACGAGAGACGAATATAGCAGAGGGAATGGGGCTTCCGAGCACGTTTCCGGCCAGCATCACGAACCTCTGGGCGGGCGCCGGCGAGCCCGGATCGGGCCGTCTGGGCAGGGCGGTGCGGGGGCGCGGCTGACCTTCCCCAGAGGGGTCGCCTGGGCGATCCTGGCGGGCACACTGGTGGGGGCGGCGATCCTGCTCGTGGCCGAGTTCTCGACCCTGTGCACCGTCCAGGTGGAAGCCCGGGCGCGGGGGTCACCCACCTGGCCCTCCCGGCCTGCGGCCGGGCCGGCGCGCACCACGACTACGCGCTGATCCCGCTCGCTCTTTTGGTCATCCTGCTCGGCTTTGCTGCCCTGGCCAGCGGTGGCCGCTACGCGCTCGGGGCCATGGCCGTGGTGGCGGTGGTCGCCCTTTTGATCGGGCTGCTCCACGACCTGCCCGCGGCCCACCAGGGCCGGACCGCGATTCGTCTGGGCGGGAAGTACCTGAGCGCCTCCTCCTCACCCAGCACGGGGATGTACCTGGAGACGCTGGGGGCGGTGATCATCCTGATCACGGCCGGCTTCGGCCTGCTCCTGGGGCAGGCCGCCGAGGGGCCCGACAGGCGCTAGTCCCAGGCGGTCCGCAGACCGAAACGCTTTGGTCTGCAAACTGACAATTCCGTCGCGGTGTGCAAGGGGTGCCGGAGCACGCGGCTACCCTCCGGGTGCGAGGGTTGTCCACTGCAGCCCCCGGTCCCGTGTGGTGGGCGGCCCTCGCTTTTCTTTGGGGGCGGGGTTAGCCGGCGCGGCGCGCGGGGGCCTCAGCCCGCGGCTCCCGAGCAACCGCGGTTGCTCGGGAGCGGCCGGCGTCGGCGGAGCCGAGTCACGCCATGGCGGTAATACGACCATGGCGCCACAGAACGCGGCGGGGCCAGCGCGCTTTGTCAAGGAATTGCCGCTGGGTGGCCCCGCGGGGAGTGCCCCCGCGCGGCCCCGCGGGGAGTGCCCCCGCGCGCCGGCACGGCCTGCAGCCGGCCGTCCAGAGTCCCTACCAGCGGTAGTGCGCGAAGGCCTTGTTGGCCTGCGCCATGCGGTAAATGTCGTCCTTGCGCTTGTAGGCGCCGCCCTGCTGCTGCTGGGCGTCGAGGAGCTCGTTGGCAAGGCGCTGAGCCATCGACTTCTCACGGCGGTTGCGGGCGAACTGGACGAGCCAGCGCACGGCCAGCGTCCGGGACCGGCGCTGAGGCACCTCAACGGGTACCTGATAGGTGGCGCCACCGACCCGGCGGGAGCGCACCTCGAGCACGGGCGTGAGCGCCTTGATCCCGGACTCGAGCTCCTCCACGGGATCGCGTCCGGTGCGCTCGCCCAGGATGGCCAGCGCGTCGTAGACGATCTTCTCGGCCACCGACTTCTTGCCGTCGAGCATCACTTTGTTCACCACCTGCTGGACCAGACGGTTGTGGTGAACGGGATCAGCCGGAACCGGCCTGAGCTGGGCGGCGGCGCGGCGCGGCACTAACGGATCTCCCGGCGGGCCGCCGGCAAGTAAGCGGTTCTCACTTGGCCTTCACGCCGTACTGCGAGCGGGACTTCTTGCGATCGCTCACCCCGGCAGCGTCCAGCGTGCCCCGGATCACCTTGTACCGGTAGCCCGGCAGGTCCTTCACCCGCCCGCCCCGGACCAGCACGACCGAGTGCTCCTGCAGGTTATGTCCCTCGCCTGGGATGTAGGCGTTGACCTCCATGCCGTTGGTTAGCCGGACCCGGGCCACCTTGCGCAGCGCCGAGTTTGGCTTCTTTGGCGTGGTGGTGAACACACGAGTGCATACCCCGCGGCGCTGCGGCGCAGCCACGCGACGCTTGCGGCCCTTGCCGGACTTCAGACCCGGGGTGGCCAGCTTCTTCTTAGGCGTCACGCGCCCCTTGCGGATCAGCTGACTGGTGGTCGGCATGCGAGGCGCAGGGTAGCAGGGGCCATCATTGCGTCCATGCGCTGGCGTCGCCCTCCCTTCGGCCTTGTCCTGACCGCCGTAATCGGGCTGGCCGCTCTGGCCGTCGTGCTGTTGGGTGGGGGCAGCTCCTCCCCGGGCGGCACGGGCTCGAGCCCCGTGAAGACGGTGCCGGGAGGACGTGTGCGCGCCTGCCTGACCACCCGGGCGCAGGCGCGCGCCACCCTGCACGGAACGGTCACGGCCACAACCACGGCAACCGCTCCTCTCAAGGTCGTTCAGAAGGTCCGCGGTTCCACCTCGGTGATCACCGTCACCCGCACAGCCTCGTTCACGGCCCGGGTGTCCGCCACCCGGGTGGTTGGGGTCACCCAGGTGGCCGTCGGATCAGCTCACGCCTGCGCCACGGCGAGCAGCGGGCAGGCCGCCAAGGGGCTGGCGATCCGTCACGCGTACGCCAGCGCGCTCCAAACCGCGCACCACCAGGCCACGAACGGAGCCCGAACCGGGCTAAAGCGGCTGGAGAGCCGCGTCTACCCCAAGCTTCTGGCCCAGGCACGCTCAGAAGCGCAGCAGAGGGCTCAGGCCCAGGCGGCGGCCGCCCGGCCGGCGCTGACCGCGGCAGCTCACGGGCAGGCCGCGAAGCTGGCCGGGGGCGCTTCTCACTGATCGCTGGAGCGCTTCGGCAGAGGATGGTGCAGCCGCCACGTTCTCCCGACCGGCTCGAACCCCAGCCTGCCGTACAGCTGCTTGGGCCAATCGTTGTCATCGGCCACGATGAACGTGAACTCATGCTCCTGGCGGGCCAGCCTGGCCCCCATGGTGACCAGGGCACGGGCGTACCCGCGCCCGCGTGACTCGGGGGTGACGTAGACGTTCTCCACCTGAGCCACCGGCCCGTCGGAGAACACCAGGGTGATCCCGGCCAGCCGGCCGTGGCCGTCCCGGACCCCCAGGCGGCGAGCGTGACGCGCTCGCCAGGTCCGCCGCTGACTCTCCAGCAGCTGGCGCTGGGCATCCTCCGTCAGGTCGAGGGTCTTGTCCTCGGCGTACCAGCGGCCCATCAGGTCAAGCGCCTCCTCCTCGCCGGGCTCGATCACGACCGAGGTGTCGGTGTCGTGACCGGGCTCGCGGGCGAGCACCGAGTGCAGCTCGACCTCGACCTTCCAACCGGCGGGTCTGAGCGCGTCGGCCAAACGCCGACCAGTGAGTTCAGGCTCGACAAAGAGATCATGAAACGGCAGACCCTCCAGGTACGTTTGGCATAGCTCAGTTGCCTGCTCGGGCGTCACATCGCCGGCCACCCGCACGTGGTTGAGCGCCCATACGGCCGGCAGGGATGGGGTGCGCACCGCCCACCCCTTCTCGATGGCCTCGAACTGCTCGGCGCACAGCTCGACTGAGCGGCGCTGGAACTCCAGTACCCTGGCCAGGCTCTGGGGTTCGACAACTGGGGCCGCCACCCGGCCAGCGTAGCCGCCCTCACCCTGTGAACTTCTCGATCCAATTACGGACGTGAACGCCGCCGGCCCACTCGCGGCCTCAGCTGTGCTCACCGGGGCCGCCGCGTGGTGCGGCCCGGGACTGGCGGTCCACTGGCCGCTGATGGCGAGCGCCCTCGGCGTCCCGCTGTCACTCGATCAGCAGGCCGTCGTCCTGACCTACGACGACGGGCCTCACCCCGAGGGCACACCGGCCGTGCTCGAGGCCCTTCGTCAGGCCCAGGTCAAGGCCATCTTCTTTCTGGTGGGCGAGCAGGTGGAGGCCTATCCCGCGCTGGCGCAGGAGATCGTGGCCGAGGGCCATGAGCCCGCCGTGCACGGCTACCGGCACCGCAACCAGATGCGTCTGACTCCCGGGACATTTGCCGCTGACCTGGATCACGCCGTGGCGGTCATTGGCGAAACGTGCGGGCGCACCCCGGATCGCTACCGGCCCCCGTACGGCATTTTCACCCTGTCCGGACTGACCAGGGTCCGGAACCGGGCCCTTCAGCCTCTCCTCTGGTCGAAATGGGGCCGGGACTGGCGCAGTGGACAGGCCGCGGCCGACATCGCCTCCCGGGCGACGCGCCAGCTCGCGGCCGGCGACGTGATCCTGCTCCACGACGCCGACTGGTACAGCGCTCCCGGCTGCCATCGCAGCACGGCGGCGGCCACCCCGCTGATCCTGGAGGAGATCGCCCGCCAGGGCCTTGCCGTGTCATGCTAATGACGGAACCCGGCGGCGGGTCCGCTGGGGGGAACGACACTCAGACCTCGTCACGCACCTCGCGCACATCATTGGGTATGCATCGCTCTGTGGCATCGACCAGCGAGGCGCTGACGGCTCCACGGCCTGAGGCCGCCGCCGACGCGCTGGATCCCGAGCAGGCGCTCGAACGCGCCCGCGAGCATCTTCTGAGCCTCCAGCACGAGGATGGCTGGTGGAAGGGAGAGCTCGAGACCAACGTGACCATGGATGCCGAGGATCTGCTGCTCCGGCAGTTCCTGGGCATCCGAGAGCCCGAACCCACCGAACAGAGCGCGAGCTGGATCCGCTCCCAGCAAC
Organism: uncultured Solirubrobacterales bacterium; assembly: GCA_963838865.1. Classification (GTDB taxonomy): domain Bacteria; phylum Actinomycetota; class Thermoleophilia; order Solirubrobacterales; family Solirubrobacteraceae; genus Palsa-465. The sequence goes on from CAWISN010000001.1 coordinate 1,348,812, forward strand.
GAGCCGATGGGTCCTGGAGCAATTTCTGGGGAGGACCGGGGGACCTGTCGACCACGGTCGAGGCCTACGTGGCCCTGCGGCTGGCCGGAGACCAGCCCCAGGCGGACCACATGCAGGCGGCCAGCGCGTTCGTGCGCGGCGAGGGCGGCCTCGAGAAGGCACGGGTGTTCACCCACATCTGGCTGGCTCTGTTCGGCGCCTGGCCCTGGGAGCAGGTTCCCGTGCTTCCACCCGAGGTCATGCTCCTGCCGCCCTGGGTCCCGCTGAACGTCTATGACTTCGCGTGCTGGGCACGACAGACCGTGGTGGCCCTCACCGTCGTCCTGTCCGAGCGGCCCGTCCGCCCGCTGCCCTTCGACGTCGAGGAATTGCATGGGCCGGATCCCTGGCGCCAGGCGCCGGCCGACTCAATGGCCGGCAAGGCCCTGGTGGGGATCGATCGGCTCCTGCACGTCTACGAGCGCCGTCCGGTGGCTCGCCTGCGACGGTATGCCCTGGACCGAGCGGAGCGCTGGATCGTGGACCGCCAGGAGGCGGACGGCTGCTGGGGAGGGATCCAGCCTCCGTGGGTCTATTCGATCATGGCGCTTCACCTGCGGGGGTATGCGCTTGACCATCCGGTGATCCGCCGCGCCCTGGACGGGCTTGAGGGCTTCACGATTCGTGAGGGCTCGCAGCGCCGGCTCGAGGCATGCCAGTCGCCGGTGTGGGACACCGCCCTGGCCCTGGTCGCGCTGACCGACGGCGGGCTCGAGGCGAGCCATCCCGCGGTGATCAGAGCGGCTGACTGGCTGCTCGGCGAGGAGGTGGCCGCCCGCGGCGACTGGGCCGTCCGGCGGCCCCGGCTCGCTCCGGGTGGCTGGGCCTTCGAGTTCGAGAACGTCAACTATCCCGGACATGGACGATACGGCTGAGGTGGTGCTGGCCCTGCTCCGGGTGGATCACCCCGAGCCGGCCCGGCTGCGCGGCAGCGATTGACCGGGGCGCGGCGTGGGCCGAGGGCATGCAGAGCTGCGACGGCGGGTGGGCCGCGTTCGATGCCGACAACTGTCAGGAGCTGATCCGTGACCACCCGTTCTGCGACTTCGGCGAGGTGATCGACCCTCCCTCGGCCGACGTGACCGCCCACATGCTCGAGATGCTGGCGGCTCTGGGCCGGGCCGGAGAGCCCGCAGCCGAGCGGGGACTGGAGTGGCTGCTGCGGGCCCAGGAGCCGGACGGCTCCTGGTTCGGACGCTGGGGGGTCAACCATGTCTACGGGACGGGCGCCGCGCGTTCCCGCGCTGGTGGCAGCGGGCCTGGATCCAGCCTCGCCGCCCATCCGGCGGGCGGTGCGCTGGCTGGAGCAACATCAGAACGAGGACGGCGGCTGGGGTGAGGATCCACGCTCCTACGACGACCCCGAGTGGATCGGCCAGGGCGAGAGCACGGCCTCCCAGACCGCATGGGCGCTGCTGGCGCTGCACGCCGCGGGTGAGCGCACGCCGGCCGCCGAGAGGGGCCTGCGCTGGCTGGTGGACACCCAACAGCCCGATGGGAGCTGGGATGAGCCGCAGTACACAGGCACCGGCTTCCCGTCTGACTTCTACATCAACTACCACCTCTACCGGCTCGTGTTCCCCATCATGGCCCTGGGTCGGTTTGCTTCATGACCGCCACCGCGCGTGATCTGGGCGGGGCGGCGGTCCCCGGCTCGGCTCCCTCCCCCGCCGCCATCATGGGTCAGGCCCGGAGCGGAGAACTTCCCGGTGGCCAGCCGGGTGCTGGGAGCCCGGGAGCGCCGCCAGCTGCTGGCGATCTATGGCGTGGCTCGCCTGATCGACGACGTCGGCGATGAGGCGCCGGGAGATCGCCGCGAGCTTCTGGACTGGCTGGACGGCGAGCTTGACCGGGTGGCCGCGGGGCGGGCGGCCGAGCATCGGCGCGATGCGGGCTCTGGCGGCAGCCTGGCCGGGGACCATCCCACCCGTGGACCCCTTCCGCTCGCTCGTGCGGGCCAACCGCCAGGACCAGGAGGTGCTCCGGTACGAGACCTTCGAGGAGCTGCTCGGCTATTGCCGCCTGTCGGCCGCTCCGGTGGGCGAGCTGGTCCTGCATGTCTTTGGCGCGGCCACTCCCGAGCGGCTCGCGCTATCCGAGCGCGTGTGCGCGGGGCTCCAGGTGGTGGAGCACATCCAGGATGTGGCCGAGGATTACCAACGGGGGCGGGTCTACATGCCGCGCGCGGACATGGAGCGCTTCGGCTTGGCCGAGGAGGATCTGGACGGACCGGTCAACGATGCCCGCTCCGGTCGCTGCTTGCCTTCGAGTCAGAGCGGGCTCGCGAGCTGCTGGGTGCCGGACCGCCGCTGGCCCGATCCCTGAGCCTGCGCCCGCGCCTGGCCGTGGCCTGCTTCGTGGCCGGGGGCCGAGCCGCGCTGGACGCGCTGGCCCGGGCGGCCTACGATGTTTGCCGGGTCCCGCCGCCGCGTGGTTTGCGCCGGGACTTCGCCCGGTCCCTCGTCCAGGCGGTGCTGGGCCGGTGAGACCGGTGGCGAACGCAGGGCTGGGCAGGGACATGGAGGCTGGCCGCGGACAGAAGGATGGTGCTGGGCCAATGAGGACGAATGCCGGCGATCGAGGTGGAGCAGGCCTACGGGCGGTGTGAGCAGATCACCCGCCACGAGGCGGCCAACTTCTTCTACGGCATCCGACTCCTGCCTCGCTCCAAGCGCCAGGCCATGAGCGCCGTGTATGCCTTCGCCCGGCGGGTGGACGACATCGGAGATGACGACCTTGACCGCGGCACGCCAGACGGAGGCGCTGGCCTCCGAGCGGCATCTGCTGGCTGGGCTGGCCGCCGGGGGGGTGGGCGACCCGGCAGACCCGGTCTCGGTGGCCCTGGCCCACGCCATCGCCCTGTACGACCTGCCCGTGGAGGCGCTGGAGAGCCTGATCGAGGGCGTCGAGCTGGACGTGCTGGGGACCCACTTTGAGACCTTCGACGAGCTGGTGGCCTACTGCCGCCACGTGGCCGGCTCGATCGGCCGCCTCTGCCTGGCCATCTTCCGCGGGCCCTCGGCGGGCGGCCAGGCGACGACGCCAGGCGATGGCGCTCCGAACGCGATGCAGCTGGCCGACGACCTGGGCGTGGCCATGCAGCTCACGAATATCCTCCGGGACGTGCGGGAGGACCGGGAGCGCGGCCGGGTGTACCTCCCCGCCGAGGACCTTCGCCGCTTCGGTGCGCCCACGCTGGATGAGATATCGCCCGAGCAGGCTGGTCAGCTGATCCGCTTCGAGGCCGACCGGGCCGCCGCGTGGTTTGACCGCGGCCTGGCGCTCGTCCAGCACCTGGATCGCCGCAGCGCCTCATGTGTCCTGGCCATGACCGGCATCTATCGCTGCATCCTGGAGCGGATCACGCTCGAGCCGGCGGCGGTGTTCGAGCGCCGCGTCTCGCTGCCGGCCTGGGAGAAGGCATGGGTCGCTGCCCGCAGCCTGTCCGGCGCGTCGGTGCGCGGAGGCGATGGATGACTGAGCGCAGCGTGATCGTCATCGGCGGCGGGCTGAGCGGGATCTCGGCCAGCCTCCAGTGTGCTCGGGCCGGGGCCGCGGTGACCCTGCTGGAGAGCCGGGGCCGCCTGGGCGGCGCCGCCTACTCATTCATGCGCGATGGCGTATCGGCCGACAACGGCCAGCACGTCTTCCTGCGCTGCTGCACCGAGTACCGCCAGCTGCTGGGGGATCTGAGCGCGGACGGGTGCGTCACCCTGCAGCCCCGCCTGGAGATCCCCGTGCTGGCCCCCGGCGGGCGCCGGGCCTGGCTGCGCCGGTCCGGCCTGCCGGCTCCGCTGCACCTGGCCGGCGCCCTGGCCCGCTACGGGCTGCTCTCCGTGCGCGATCGCGGCCGCGTGGCCCTGGCCATGGCGGCGCTGCGACGCGTGGACCCCGACGATCCCGCCGCCGATGGCATCTCGTTCGGTGCCTGGCTGGCCGAGCATGGTCAGAGCCCGGGCGCCATCGACACGATCTGGGACCTCATCGCCCGTCCCACGCTCAACCTTGCCCCGGCCGACGCCTCCCTGGCCCAGGCCGCTCAGGTCTTCCGAGTGGGTCTTCTCGAGGACTCCTCCGCCGCCGATATCGGCTACGCCCGCGTTCCGCTTGCTCGGACATCCATGATCGGGCCGCCCGTGAGGGGCTGGCCCGGGCCGGAGTCGATGTCCGGCTGCGCCACGGGGTGACCGGAGTCACCCCCGAGCCGGACGGATTCAGGGTGGAGATCAGCGGAGCCGCCCCGCTTCGCTCCCGGGCGGTGATCCTGGCCGTCCCGCCTGAGCGGCTGGCCGCGGCTCATCCCGCTCCGAGGCCGGGGTGGCGGCGGACCGGTTGCAGGGGCTGGGCAGCTCGCCGATCGTCAATCTCCACGTGGTGTTCGATCGGCGCGTTACCGACCTGCCGTTCGCCGCCGGCGTGAACACGCCGGTGCAGTGGTTCTTCGATCGCACCGCGAGCGGCGGCGTGGAGCAGGGTCAGTACCTGGCCATCTCCCTGTCCGCCGCCGAGGCCGAGCTGGCCATGACGGCCGAGGATCTCCGAGCCAGATACCTGGCCGCGCTGGGCGAGCTGCTTCCCGCCTGCGGCCAGGCGAGCGTCGTGAAGTTCTTCGTCACCCGGGAGCACGCCGCCACCTTCCGCGCCGCCCCGGGCGACCGAGCGCTGCGTCCGGGAGCCCGCACCGAGCTGCCCGGGCTGGCCCTGGCCGGGGCCTTCACCGACACCGGCTGGCCGGCGACGATGGAGGGAGCGGTGCGCAGCGGGCAGGCGGCCGCGCGCGAGGTCCTGCCCGCCCTGACCGGTCCGCAGGCAGTGGCCTCGGCATCGGGCCAGCCGGCCGAACTCGCCGGGAGCTTGGGATGAGCGCTGCCGGGACTCGCCCCGAGCCCCTCGTCCTGGCGCCACTGGCCGTCGAGGCGGCGGCGATCAAGGCCGGCGCGCCCTGGGCCCAGGTCCACCGGACCGGGATGGGACCTCGCCGCTCGGCGCGCTCGGCCGAGCTGGCCCGCCGTGCCCCGGGCCGGCCGGTGCTGATCGCCGGGTTCTGCGGCGCGCTTGACCCCGAGCTCGAGCCCGGGGATGTGGTCCTGGCCACCGAGCTGCGCGGGCCAACCGGTACGACCGTGTGCGACGACACGACGATCCTCGCCGGGCTGCTGCGGCGAGCGGGCTTCCGCGTTCTCCAGGGCCCGGTCGCCTCTAGCCAGCGGCTCGTGTTCGGCTCGCGGCGGCGGGCGCTGCACCGCTCGGGCGCGCTGGCCGCCGACATGGAGTCGGCCTGGCTCGCCTCGGCCGTCGGGGGTCAGCCGCTGATCACGCTGCGGGTCGTGATGGACACCTCTCGTAACGAGCTCTACCGCCCCCTGCAGACCGTGACCGCGTTCGCCACCGCCTACCGAACGCTGCAGAGGGCGTGCGAGCTGGTCCACGAGTGGGCCGATGCGCTGGCGTCGCGTGAGGTGATTCTGGCCTCGCCCCGGGCGTCCTGCGCCGGGGTGGAGCGGGCGGTGGAGATCGTCGAGCGCGCGCTCCAGGAGCGCGGCGCGCCGATCTACGTGCGCAAGCAGATCGTGCACAACGCTCACGTGGTGGCCGAGCTCGAGAAGCGGGGCGCGGTGTTCGTGGAGGAGCTGGACGAGGTCCCCCGCGGGGCCACGGTGATCTTCTCTGCCCACGGGGTCTCGCCCTCGGTGCGGCGGCAGGCGGCCGAGCGGGGGCTGGACGTGATCGACGCCACCTGCCCGCTGGTGGCCAAGGTCCACGCCGAGGCGCGGCGGTTCGCCCAGAACGGCTTCGACATCGTGCTCGTCGGCCACGAGGGGCACGAGGAGGTGGACGGAACGCTGGGCGAGGCCCCGGAGCGGATGCACGTGATCTCGAGCGCCGAGGAGATCGAGCAGCTGGAGGTGGAGGATCCCGAGCGGGTGGCGTATCTGACCCAGACAACGCTGGCCGTCGACGACACCACCGGGGTGGTGGATGCGCTCCGGGATCGGTATCCGTCCCTGGCCGGACCGGCCTCAAGCGACATCTGCTACGCCACCCAGAACCGGCAGGACGCGGTGCGGGCGCTGGCAGCCGAATGCGACCTGGTGCTGGTCGTCGGCTCGGACAACTCTTCGAACTCCCGCCGCCTGGTGGAGGTCTCTGAGCGGGCCGGAGCCCCGGCGCTCCTGGTTGAGAACGGAGGCGACATTCCCCCGCAGCGCCTGCACGGAGTGAGGAGCGTGGGACTGACGGCTGGCGCCTCCGCGCCGGAGGAGCTGGTCGAGGATGTGATCCGATCGCTGGAGGGGCTGGGACCGGTGACTGTCTCCGAACGGACCGTGACTCGGGAGGAGATCCACTTCAAGCTGCCACCCGAAGTACGCTCTCGGAGGTAAGAGATGCCCGTGCCGATGCGACAGTCAGTGAGGATGGCCGGATATCTGGCCAGCCAGAAGCTGCACCGGCGGGAGAAGTTCCCGCTGCTGGTGGAGCTTGAACCGCTCTTCCAGTGCAACCTGGCCTGTGCGGGCTGCGGCAAGATCCAGCACCCCGAGCATGTGCTCCACCGGCGGATGCCGGTGGAGCAGGCCGTGGCGGCGATCGAGGAGTGCGGCGCGCCGATGGTCTCGATCGCGGGCGGCGAGCCGCTCATCCACCCCGAGATCGACGAGATCGTCCGGCAGCTGATCTCGCGCAAGAAGTTCGTCTACCTGTGCACCAACGCGCTCCTCATGGAGCGTAAGCTCGACAAGTTCAAGCCCTCGCCCTACTTCGCCTGGGCCGTTCACATGGACGGCCTGCGGGAGCGCCACGATGACTCGGTGTGCCGCGACGGTGTGTTCGACAAGGCGGTGGGTGCGATCAAGGCCGCCCAGGCCCGCGGCTTCCGGATCACCACCAACACCACCTTCTTCACCCATGACTCCCCGGAGACCGTCCGTCAGGTGCTCGACTACCTCAACGACGAGCTCAAGGTGGATCAGATGATGATCTCCCCGGCCTACGCCTATGAGAAGGCCCCTGACCAGGAGCATTTCCTGGGGGTGCGCCAGACCCACGAGCTGTTCCGGACCGCGTTTGCCGACGGGCGGCGCAAGCGCTGGCGGCTCAACCACTCCCCCCTCTTCCTGGACTTCCTGGAGGGCAAGGTGGACTACCAGTGCACCCCCTGGGGGATCCCCAGCTACTCGCTGTTTGGCTGGCAGCGGCCGTGCTACCTCATGGGCGACGGCTACGCCAAGACCTACAAGGAGCTGCTCGAGACAACCGACTGGGACCAGTATGGCCGTGGCCGTGATCCCCGGTGCGAGAACTGCATGGCCCACTGCGGGTATGAGCCCACCGCGGTGATGGCCTCCACCCGGTCGCTCAAGCAGTCGCTGCGCGCCCTGATCCAGAGCTAGCCTCGGGTCCGGGCTGGCGGGTCGGAGCTAGCGCGCCGTCAGGCTGCGCCGACCCCAGCTCGAGGCCCAGGCTGGCGTAGCGGCGGAACAGGCCGCCCTCGACTTCCTCCAGCACCTCCTCCAGGGCAGAGACGAAGCGCCGCAAATCACTCTCCTCGATGATCAGCGGGGCGAGCACCTTGACCACGTTCATGTGGTGGCCCGCCACCTGGGTGAGGATCCGGTGCTCGCGGAACAGCGGCACGATAACCATCTGAGCGAACAGCCCGGGCTGGCGGCGCTCGATCGCGTCCCACATCCTGCGGGCGGCCCGCCCCGCCGGTGGCCCCAGCTCCACGGCCCACATCAGGCCGCGGCCCCGGACCTCGCGCACCACCTCGAACCGCTGCACCAGCGGCAGCGTCAGCGTCCATGAGCAGCTCGCCGAGCTGGTCGGCTCGCTCCACCAGGCGCTCCTCATCCAGAACCTTGAGCGTGGCCAGACCGGCCGCCGCGGCCAGGTCGCCCCCGCCGAAGGTGGAGCCGTGAACGACGCTTCGCTCCATCGAGTCAAACGTGCCCTGGAACACCTTGCGGGAGGCCAGCACGGCGCCCAGGGGGACATAGCCGCCGGAGAGCGCCTTGGACAGGGTGACCAGGTCGGGCTCCACCCCCCAGTGCTCGAGGGCCAGGAACCGACCCGTGCGGCCCAGACCTGTCTGCACCTCATCGAGGATCAGCAGGGTTCCGTGGCGGCGGCAGAGCTCCTGGGCGCCCTGAAGGTAACCCTCCGGGGCGAGATAGACGCCCTTGCCCTGAATCGGCTCCACGATGAACGCGGCCACGTCGCCCCGGCCAAGCTCACCGGCCAGCGCGTCCAGGTCGCCGAAGGGAACGCTGTCGCCCGGGAGCAGCGGACCGAAGCGCTCACGGAACTCCTCGTTGCCGTTAACCGACAGAGCCCCCAGGCTGAGCCCGTGAAAGCCGCGCTCACAGAAGAGCAGGCGTCGCCTCCGCGTGGCCGCCCGGGCCAGCTTGAGCGCGCCCTCCACCGCCTCGGTGCCGGAGCTGGTCAGAAGGACGGCCTCGAGCGACTTCGGCGCCCGGGCGATCAGCTCTTCTCCCAGAACGCCGGGGAGCGTGGACACGCCAAGCTGAGACAGGCTCGGAGTGTCCGCCTCAAGCGCACGCATGAGCTGCGCCTTGACCGCGGGATGGTTTCGGCCCAGCGAGAACACTCCGTAGCCGGAGAGCAGGTCGAGGTACCTAGCACCGGTTCGATCGATTAAGTACGCGCCCTTCCCCTGGACCCATTCGCGGTGGAATCCCAGCGTCTGAAGCACGCGCCCCAGCTGCGGGTTCAAATAGCGCTGGTTGAGCGCCATCGCCTCCGGCCCGCGCTCAGTCAGGAGCCGGCCGACGTCGAGGTCGTGTAATCCGTTCTCCACGGAGGAGACCTACCCCAGGACTTCGTCCACCGCGGCCGCCGGGACCCCCACGGCCGCGGCCACGGGCGCATACGTAACCTGTCCCGCGGCCACGTTGACCCCCAGCTTCAGCCCCGGGTTTTCCTCAAGGGCCGCCCGCAGGCCCGAGGAGGCCAGATGGATCACATACGGCATGGTGGCGTTGGTCAGCGCGTAGGTAGAGGTGATGGGAACTGCGCCTGGCATGTTGGTCACGCAGTAATGGGTGATCCCGTCCACCTGGTAGGTGGGATTTGAGTGGGTGGTGGGCTTGGAGGTCTCAAAGCAGCCGCCCTGGTCGATGGACACATCCACCAGTACCGCGTTGCGCTTCATCAGCGAGAGCTGGGCTCGGGTGATCACCCGGGGCGCCCGGGCCCCGTGCAGGAGCACCGCCCCGATCACCAGGTCCACGTGAGGCAGACGCTCCTCGATCGACAGCGTGGAGGAGAAGCACGTGTCGGCCCGGCCGCCGAAGGCCACGTCGAGCTCACGCAGGCGGTCGATGCTGCGGTCGTACACATAAACCGTGGCCTCCATACCGATGGCGATGAAGGCGGCATTCATGCCCACCACCCCACCGCCGATGACCATGACCTCCGCCCCGGCTACGCCGGGAACCCCTCCCAGGAGGATCCCCCTCCCGCCCAGCGGCTTCTCGAGCATGAACGCTCCTGCCTGTGTGGCGATCTTCCCGGCCACCTCCGACATCGGGGCCAGCAGGGGCAGCCGTCCTCGATCGTCCTCCACGGTCTCATACGCGATGCACGTCGCCCCCGAATCCATCAGCCCGCGCGTGAGCCCGGCGTCGGCGGCCAGGTGCAGATAGGTGAACAGGAGGTGCCGGGACTCGAGCAGCGAGATCTCCTCGGGCTGGGGCTCCTTGACCTTGACGATCAGCTCGGCCGCACCGAAGAGCTCGGCCGCCGAGGGCACGATCTGGGCTCCCTGGGAGACATAGGCGTCGTCCTCGATGGCCGAGCCCTCACCCGCACCCCGCTGGACGAACACCTCGTGCTCTGCGTCGACCAGCTCGCGCACGCCGGCCGGGGTCAGGGCGACCCGGTACTCGTCCGTCTTGACCTCGGTGGGAACGCCGACCTTCACGCCAGCGGTCCTCTACTCGTCGCGCACGTGCATGCGGTGCCCGGCTTCCTCGAGCACGGCCCGGAGGATCCCCTCGATCTCCTCGAACTGCTCCGGACCGGCGATCAGCGGCGGTGAGAGCTGGATCACCGGGTCCCCGCGGTCATCGGCCCGGCAGATCAACCCTCGCCGGTAGAGCTCGCCGGACAGGAAACCGCGCAGGAGCGTCTCTGCTTCCTCGTCGGAGAACGACTCCTTGGTGTCACGATCCTTGACCAGCTCGATGGCCTGGAAGTAGCCCGCGCCTCGCACGTCGCCCACGATCGGCAGGTCGCGCAGCGACTCGAGCATGGAGCGCAGGTCCGGCTCGTGCCTGCGCACGTTCTCCAGGACTCCCTCGCTTTCCAGCGCGTCCAGGTTGGCCAGGGCGATGGCCGCGGACATGGGATGGCCACCGAAGGTGAAACCGTGGGTGAAGCTGGCGGTTCCGGTCATGAACGGCTCGGCCACCCGGTCGGAGACGATCACCGCGCCCATGGGGGCGTAGGCACTGGTAAGTCCCTTGGCCGTCGTGATGATGTCGGGCTGGTAGTCGTAGCGCAGAGCTCCGAACCACTCACCGAGGCGTCCCCAAGCGCATATCACCTCATCGGAGATGAAGAGGACGTCGTACTCATCGCAGATCTCGCGCACCCGCTGGAAGTAGCCGGAGGGTGGGGTGAAGCAGCCACCCGCGTTCTGGACCGGCTCGAGGATCAGGGCGGCGACCGTGTCGGGGCCTTCGAACTCGATCCGCTCGGCGATTGTGTCGGCGAGCTGATCCTCGCTCAGTCCGGCGGGAAGGCGATAGGTGTTGGTGTTGGGGACGTGGCAACCGCCTGGGGTGAGGGGTTCGAAGGGTTCGCGCAGGCTCGTGATGCCCGTGGCCGACAGCGCCCCCAGCGAGGTGCCGTGGTAGGCGATCTCGCGGGCGATGACCTTGTGCTTGGTTCCCTTGCCGCGCAGGTGGAAGTACTGGCGGGCCAGTTTCAAGGCGGACTCCACCGCCTCGCTGCCTCCGCTGGTGAAAAAGACGCGGTTCAGGTCCCCGGGCGCCAGCGATGCCACCCGGGCGGCCAGCTCGATGACGGGTGGGTGGGCGTATGACCAGTTGGTGAAGAAGCCCAGCTCGCGAGCCTGGTCGGCCCCGGCCTGGGCGATGTCAGCCCGGCCATGACCGATGTTCACGCAGAACAGGGCTGAGAGCCCGTCGAGATAGCGCTTCCCGTGCTCGTCATAGACGTAGCAGCCCTCACCGCGCACGATGATCGGGATCTCCGCGGCGCTGCTGTAAGCCCCCATGCGGGTGAAGTGCATCCAGAGGTGCTGGCGGGCGATCTCCTGCAGGGTGGACTGCCCGGCCTGGACTGCTTGCTCGGTACTTGCCATCGGGGGCTCCTCTCTTCAACCTCGCCGTTCGGCGCTCGTGGCGGGGTCTTTAGCTGACCGCCGCAGGCTTACAACCCTAGCGCCGGTGTGCCCCCGCAGCCAGGAGCTGGCTGCGACCTGCGCGGCGAGGAGGCCGGCTAAGCGGGCGCGCCGGCCGGCATCGCGGTCCGGCCGCCAATGGCCCGCACCGGCGCGGGCATGAGCCAGGCGGCCAGCAGCACGAGCACGAAGGCCAGACACTCGATGGCCAGCAGCGCCGGATTGCCCGACAGCGGCTCACCGAAGACGATGATCCCGCCGATGATCCCCGACACGTTGGCCGCCGTGCCCGTGACGGCGATCACGGGGACGGCCTGGCCATCCTGGAGTCCCTTGGCCGAGGCGTAGAACGCGGCGACCGCGGCCAGCACACAGACGAGCGTCCACGGGGACACGATGCCGAGCACTCCGCCCGAGCTGATCAGTCCAGATAGAGCCTTTATCGCCACATCGGATACGCCGAACAGGATCCCGGCTGCAGCCCCCATCATGAACCCGTGGTGGTGGCGCGGAGCGCCCATGCGCGGGCCCATGATGAAGAGGACGCCTCCGGCGATGAGCACGCCCTCGAAGCCGATCATGGCCGGTACAGAGAAGCGCGAGTCCGCGCCGTGGGTGGCCGGGAGCGTGACGCCCAGCGCGATGAGTCCCAGGGCGGTGAGCGCAAGGCCCATCCATTGCCGCCCCCCGATCTTCAGTCCGAACATGCGCTCGGCCATCACGGCCAGGAGGACAACCCCACCGGCCAGAACGGACTGGACGATTGAGAGCGGGGCGAAGGCCATCGCGGCCACGTGAAAGACCCAGGCGCCCGCCCCGATTACCCATCCGATGGCAAACAGCGGTGAGGCGAAGAGCGAGCAGGCGGTACGGATGGGCCGGCGGATATCCACCGCGGGAGCGGCACACGCACCGCGATGCTTGTAGAGAAAGCCGATGTTGGTGGCCAAAGCGCACAGCGCGGCCAGGAATATGCCCAAGAAGAGAGTCATGCGATTGGACCTGGAATGCGGAGCAGCCGATGGGCGCGCTGCCTCCCGCTATCTCTCGGCAGCGCCAGAAGCTGGCTTAAATCCGCTCCCGGCAAGTACAGCAGATCTACTAGAGACTGGCGTCGGTAGCCGATTGCACCCCTCAGCACGCTGGTGTGCTTCTGTAAAGAGAGCCTATGTATTCGGATAGAGCCTCCCAATGAGCCGCCCGCTGCTTCTGGTCGACGTGGATGGGGTGATCTCGCTATTCGGCTTTGATCCCAAGCGACCTCCTGACGGCAAGTTTCAGATCGTGGACGGGATCGCCCACTTCCTCTCCGCCACCGCCGGGCGCCACCTCTTGAAGCTCAGCGAGTGCTTCGAACCGGTCTGGTGCACCGGGTGGGAGGAGAAGGCCAACGACTACCTCCCACTTGCCCTGGGCCTACCCGGGTCCTGGCCATACCTGAGCTTCGATGCGTTGGCCACCTGGGGCGAATGCCACTGGAAGCTGGCCGCGATCGACCGCTACGCGGGGGATGCCAGGCCGCTGGCCTGGATCGACGACAACCATGACGAGCGCACGCAGGCCTGGGCGGAGGCTCGTCCGGCCCCCACCCTTCTGATCGAGACCGACCCGGCCAGCGGCCTGACCGAGCCACACGTGGCCCGGCTGGTGAAGTGGGCTCAGCTGGTGGCCATGACCGAGAACACCGGCGGTAGGCGCGAGGCCAGGGTGGACCACGACCCGCCTCCGTCCGGGGAGCCGAAGAGCTCCCCTGAGGTGGCCCCGAAGTAGAGCTCGAGGTCGGGGCCCTGGCCGGCCCGGTGAAAGGCCTGGCGCAGCACGGTCAGGTAGGCGTCCTGGCTGGGCAGGCCGTCGCCCTTGGCGTTCCAGCTCGAGCCGCCGTCACGGGTCTCGTAGACGCGCACGCGGGCGTCGGGTGTGACGCGGTCCATGTCCGCCGTGAGGGGGATGACAAAGGCGCTGTCCGGGTCCGCCGGATCGACCATGAGCGGAAAGCCGAAGTCAGAGGGAAGACCGGACCCGATGTCCGTCCAGCTCTCGCCGGCGTCATCGGAGCGGTACACACCGCCGTGGAACTGCATGAAAAGACGTTCGGGCTGGGCCGGGGAGCGCTCGACGTGGTGCACGCAGCGGCCGGCATTGTCGTCCTTCAGCGCTTCCTCAGGCAGGTAGCGAGGATTCAACCCGGTGTTGCCGCGCCGCCAGGTGCGGCCGGCGTCCTCGGTCAGCCACATCCCAGCCGCAGAGATGGCCACCGCTATCCGGTCAGGGTCACCGGGCCAGGTGGCAATCGAGTGCAGGCATAGACCACCGCCGCCAGGCTGCCATTGGCCGCGCGAGGGCTGGGACCACAGGCCGTCGTTCAAAGACCAGCTGGCGCCGCCATCAAAGCTCTCAAACAGCACGCCCGGGTCTCCCCCGGCGTACATCACGCCGTCGGCCTCACCCGGGGCGATCACCCAGATCCGTTCCAGTGCCTGGTCTCCGCCCTCGGGCAGGGCCACGCCGTCGGCCTGCTGCCACTCCCCATTCGGGTCCTCGGCATAGAAGATCTTCGGCCCGTAGAAGGGCGAGGTCATGGTGGCGAGGATCCGGCCCGTGCGCCGGTCTCGCATGGCGTAGTCGACAGGCTCCCCGGCGAACGCCCTGGCGGTGATCTGGAACTCTCCGCCAGGCTCGCCCTTGAGAACGAACAGGCCCTTCTTGGTCCCCACGACAATCTCAGTCACTGCTCATCCTCCTGTGATCGCCGGCAGCACCTCGACCCGGTCCCCCCGACCCACCGGGGTCGACTCCGCGCCGAGGTCTCCGTTCACGTACACGTTTATATGGCGGCGGATCCTTCCGCGCTCGTCCAGGATCCATCCGCTGATGTCCGGGTGGGTCTGTTCCAGCTCGCGCAGCAGGCCGACTACGGTCGACCCGTCCAGCTCGTGCTCCGGTCCGCCGGCGAGCTTGCGCAGAGGACCGCGTAGGGAGACCACAGCCACTGGCATCGCAATGTAGACCGGCGCGGGGTCGAAAACTAATCGAAGCTCTCGTGGCGGGGCGACCATGGATCCACAAAGCGCGGCCGGCGGCTCGGAGTGGCGAGGTTGGCTGCAATACGACCTTGGCGTCACGCAGCGATTGGGGAGCTGGCCGCTTTGTGAGGCTATGGTCGCGCTCGGGCACCGCGGGGGGGTCAGAGGGCGGCGGATATTCCCACGATTGGCGCTTGCGTCACGGGGGGTGTGACGAATTTGCCAACGGCTGGTCGGCTCGGGCGCCTTGACCCCTCGTCGGAGTGACGCTCGGGGTGCGGGGCGACCATAGATCAACAAAGCGCGCGGCCGGCCGCTCGGAGTGTCGAGGTTTGGCTGCAATACGACCTTGGCGTCACGCAGCGATTGGGGAGCTGGCCGCTTTGCGGGGCTATGGTCGCGCTCGGGGCGCGACGGCGAGGCGCGGGCCCGAACCTAATCGAAGCTGCCGTGGCGCCCCGCCCCGGCGCGAAAGCGCTCCAGGCCCTCCTGCACCTCGCTCAGCGACCGGAGCCCGTGCTCGAGCTCGCCGCTCAGGGCCTCCTCCTCGCTCTGCCCCCACTGCTCCAGCAGCGACAGGCGATCCTCCCGCAGGCAGCGCTGCGGAAACCGAGCCAGCTCGGCGGCCAGGGACTCGGCCGCGGGCCGGCTCTGGCCCGTGGGAACCACGCGGTTCACCAGCCCCATTTGGAGCGCCTCGCTGGCGCGCACCGCGCGGCCCGTGAGCACCATGTCCAGGGCTTGGCTCTGACCGATCAGCCGCGGCAGTCTGACCGTCCCGCCGTCGATCAGTGGCACGCCCCAGCGCCGGCAGAACACGCCGAACACGGCGTCCTCCTCCGCCACCCGCAAATCGCACCACAGGGCCAGCTCGAGCCCGCCGGCCACGGCGTGACCGGCCACGGCGGCGATCACGGGCTTGGACAGCCTCATGCGGGTCGGTCCCATGGGCCCGTCGCCGTCGGCGTCCACCCGATTGCCCTCCTCCGTGCCGACCGCCTTCAGGTCCGCCCCGGCACAGAAAGTGCCGCCCTCCCCATGGAGGACCGCCACGGCGGCCTGGTCGTCGCCGTCAAATTCCCGGAAGGCATCCGCCAGCGCGTGCGCCGTGGCGCCGTCCACGGCGTTGCGCCGGTCCGGGCGCGAGATCAGAACGGTGTACACCGGTCCCGCGCGCTCCACTCGCACGGCCGCCGTCATCCCGCCGCTCCCACGGCGCGGCGGACGAAGGTCCTCAGGGCACCTACCACGTCGTCGCTGGAGGGCCGCTGGCTGGACACGGGCGAGAGCGGCCCCACGAGCGCCTCCCCGCACCCACCGACCAGCGCCGCCGCCGTCAGCTGCACGTTCTGCTCGGGGAGCTCGCCGGCCGCGATGCCGGCCCGCAAAGCCTCCGCGATCACCTGGGCATACCGCTCCCGGTAGGCCAGGCGTTCGGCATCGACCAGCGGATCGACCGGCTCGGCAATCAGCGCCCAGGCCAGGCGCGGGTTGCGCAACGCCCGCTCGGCGAAGGTGGCCAGCACGCCCTCCAACCGCTCCGGCGCGGGACTCGAGGCCATGTGGCCGGCCGCCTGTCGCATGGCCCCTTCCTCCCGTCCGCAGACCGAGCGAAAGACCTCCACGAACAGCTCCTCCTTGGACGGGAAGTGGCGGTAAAGGGTGCCCGCTGCCACACCGGCCCGGTCCGCGATCGCCGCCACCGACGCGGCGCCGTAGCCACCCTCCTCGATCAGCTCCTGCGCCGCGCGCATGAGCCGCTGGCGGGTTGGGGTGGCCAGCTGCTCGGTCATCCCTTGTGGGTCGAGGCGCCGAGGTCTCCGAATGGCTCATCACGCCGGCGCACCGCCTCGCGGAAGCCCTCGCGAGCAGCCAGGGCCTGGAAGGCATAGCCCTCCGGCGTGTGACGGGCCGACCCGTCCAGGAGCGTGCCGATCACCTGCGTGGCGGCCAGGCCCTGCTGGTAGAGCGACTGGTTGACCAGCAGCTTCATCATCTGGAGCTGGTTGACCGGGAGGCGACCAATCCGCTCAAGGAGATTCTCCACGCGGTCGTCCAGCTGCTCAGGGGGCGGCGCCTCGATGGCGAGCCCCCAGTCCAGCGCCTCGGATCCCGACAGGCAGTCCCCGGTGAAGAGAAGGCGTTTGGCCCGCTGGGGACCCAGCCGGTAGGCCCACAGCATCGTGGTGGGCGAACCCCAGACTCGGGCCGGGGGATAGCCGATCTTGGCGTCGGACGCGATCACCAGGAGGTCGGCGCACAGGGCCATGTCGGTCCCGCCGGCCACGCAAAATCCGTGGACTCGGCACACCACCGGCTTGGAGCACCGGTACAGCGACATGAACGCGTTGACGTTGCGGCTCATCATCGCGTAATCGACCATCGGGTCCCAGGAGTCAGAAGGATTGTGGTTGGCCGCGATCACCGCCGGGTCCAGCGGAGAGCCGGCCGGCACGTCCGCGGCGCGGTCTGGTCGGTCGCGCCCCTCGGCGCTGGCCACGAGGTCATACCCACCGCAGAACCCCTTGCCCGTCCCCGAGAGCAGCAGCACGTGGACAGACGGGTCCAGGTCGGCCGCCTCGACCGCCTCCTGGAGCTCCACCAGAAGCCGGCGCGTGATCCCGTTGCCGCGCTCGGGCCGGTTCAGGGTCAGGCGCGCGACTGGGCCGCTGACCTCGTAGTCGACCTCCGGCATCTAAGCGACGGGCAATGCGCGCTCGATAATGGCCTGGGCCTGGACGCTTCCGGGCAGGGTCCCGTACACGCGTCCGCTCTCCCCGGCCACCCGGCTGGCGCAGAACGCATCGGCCACCTCGGGTGGCGAGTGGCGAACGAGCAGCGATGCCTGGAGCGCCACCGCCAGATCCTCCACCAGCCCTCTGGCGTGGAACTGCGGCTCCTGGGAGGTGAACACGCTCTGAGCCCGCGAACCCAGGCTGTCGAGGTGCTGATCCAGCCGGCGATCGGCCCCTCGGGCCAGCTCGCACTCGGTCAGGAATGCCGGCAGCCCCTCCGGCTCCTTGACGGTCGCCCTGAGCACGTCCAGAGCCGAGACGTTGCCGGAGCCCTCCCAGATGGAGTTCAGTGGAGCGTCGCGGTAGAGCAGCGGCATACCCGAGTCCTCGACGAACCCGTTGCCGCCCAGGCACTCAAGGGCCTCGGCGGCGTGCCCTGGGGCCCGCTTGCACACCCAGTACTTCATGACCGCGGTGGCGAAGCGGCGGAAAGCTGACTCCTCGGGCTCGTCGTAGCTCCGGGCCACCCGCATCGCGGAGACTGTGGCCGCCTCGGATTCCAGCGCCAGGTCAGCCAGCACGTTCTGCATGGCCGGCTGGTCGACGAGCACCGCTCCAAACGCCCGCCGGTGCCGGGCATGGTGGATGGCCTCGAGTGTGCCCCGGCGCAGGCCGGTGGTCGCGCCCAGCAGGCAATCCAGGCGAGTGTGGTTGACCATGCGGATGATGGCCGGAACTCCGCGGCCCTCCTCGCCCACCAGACGGCCAGCGGCGCCGCGGAACTCCACCTCGGAGGAGGGAAGCGAGCGAGTCCCCAGCTTGTCCTTGAGGCGCTGAAATTCCATCCCCGGCCCGCGCTTCGACCAGGAAGCAGGAGAGTCCGCCCGGCGCCTGCGCCAGCACCAGGAACACGTCACACGGCGGGTATGAGCAGAACCACTTGTGACCGTGAATTTCGTATTCGCCGTCCCCAACCGGATCGGCCCGGGTGATGTTGGCCCGCACGTCGGACCCTCCCTGACGCTCGGTCATGGCCATGCCCGCCAGGGCGCCGCGCTCGTAGTCGGGGCTGGTCAGCCGGGGCTCCCATTGGGCGGCCAGCTCGGGCGCGCCGTCCCGCAGCGCGGGGATCACGGCATAGGTCATCGAGACCGGGCACATCACGCCGTCGTTGGCGTTGCCCCATTGCATGAACAGGGCTGCCCGGACCGGTTGGACCCCCGGTCGCGGCTCGCGCCAGGGCAATGAGTGAACCTCCCTCTCGATGGCACCGCGCAGAAGCCAGTGCCAGGACGGATCGAGCTCAACCTCATCCATCCGGGCGCCGAAGCGGTCGTGTGTCCGGAGGATCGGCAGGTTGCGCTCGGCCCGGCGCGAGTGCTCGCGGGTCTCGGGCGATCCAGCCACCGCCGCGGCCTCGCGGACGCGGTCTGCTCCCCATCCGCCACCCTCTCGCTCGAGGGCCTCGCGCAGGGCCAGATCGACTTCGAACAGATTGATCGGCTCAAGCGCAGGAGCCTGGTTGAGCACAGTGCGAGCCGGGTCCTTCACCGGAGTTTCGGCGGCCGGGGGCTGGGCTGGATCGGTCGGGCCTGGCTGGACGGTGCGGGGGTGTCGATGGCGCTCATCGCGCTCCTCTCGAACGGGATGTGAATATCAATTCACCAGGCTAGTGAATCCGGATTCACAACACAAGGGTGGGGTGTGCCCCACCCTGCCGGCCCGCCTACCAACAGGGCTGATAACGCCGTCCGTTCAGGGCCAGGTTGTAACGGGCGCCCATGATGCCGAGCGCCTGGTCGGCGGAGCAGAACTGACTCTTGGTCAGCTTGTACTCGGCGTTCAGCACCGGCTTGCCGGCCTTGAGGTAGGGCTTGAAGGCCGAGCACTCGTGGTACTGGTTGCACTGCTCGTCTAGAACGCCGTCGAAATGCGTCTCCATCTGGCCGGCCTGACTGGGGTCGTTCTTCTGGAACACGGCCAGGCCGAGCGAGTGGGCCTGCTGGGCCACCCACTCGTCGAAGCTCAGCTGGTCGCTCGCCGTGAGCGGGAACCCAGTGTTGTTCTGATACCCGTCGATGTTGTCGCCCTCGATGGCGTCAAAGTCCTTGTGCTGGCATTGCTGGCGAAAGCGGCGGGCCATTATCTGGCGCACGATCGGCTGCCGGATGTCCAGCCAGCGTTCCCCCGGCCAGCCGTTCGGCTTGCCCAGCACCGATTTCGGAAAGTCCTTGGCGTCGGGGCGCCAGTTCTCCCACGTCCCGACATCGATGTAGCAGATGACACGCTTGCCCTCGGCGTGCAGCGCAGCCACCTCGGCCGCGCTCGTGTCAAAGCCATCCACGTCATAGACGGCGGCTGACACCGCGTTGTTGACCTTCCCCTGCAGCTGCCAGTACCACGTTGGGTGCGCAGGCGGCTTCCAGTGCGTCGGGGGTCGATGCCGCGGCCGCCGCGCCCCCGAACAGGGCGACGGCGAGGACGACGGCACGTACAAAGTGCGTTCGCACGGCCTCCGTATAGTGACTGAAGCCCCGGCTGATCTGAACGAGAGAGGACATATGTACGCCCCGAAACGGTTCCATGCTGCCGTAATTGGCCTCGCCATCGCGGCCACCGCCCTGGGGGTCACGCTCGCGCCCTCCGCCGGCTGGCCTCCGCGGCTCGCCGCGCGCCCGCGGCCGACTGTCAGCCCTTCAGCTCCAAGCCCTGCCTGCTCCCCTTCCCGAACAACCTGTTCACGCGCAAGGACAGCCGGGCGCCCACTGGACTTCGCGTGAACCTGCCGGCGGCCGCCATGCCGTCCAACACCAAGGGAGTGCGAGTCAGCGTGGCGGAGTACGACCGCAACGACGGCTTCAGCCCGGGCAGCGCGATGATCGTGCATGTTCCCGGCCTGGACAACGCCCAGGCGTTCACCCGCACCAACCCGGTGGGGCTGCTCAACATGAAGGCCGCCTTCAACAAGAGCCAGCCGATCGTGGTGATCGATGAGGCGACAGGGAAGCGCCAGCTGATCTATTCCGAGCTTGACGCGAACGCCCCAACGCCGCAGGCCACCAATCTGATGGTCGTGCCGGGAAAGGCGTTGACCGACGGTCACACGTACATCGTCGCCATGCGCGACCTGAAGGACTCCGCGGGGAACGTGATCAAGGCGCCCTCTTGGTTCGAGAAGCTGCGCGACGGCAAGCCGCTGCCGGCAAACGAGAAGGCGCAGGCGGGGCGCTACCAGCGGATCTTTGCCGCCCTGAAGAAGGCTGGCATCGGCCCGGAGCAAGCCTCTACGAGGCCTGGGACTTCACCGTCGGCTCGGAGAAGAGCCTGACCTCGCGACTGCTCTCGATCCGCAACAACGCGTTCGCCCAGCTGGGCGACAACGAACCTGGCGGATGGCAAGGTCGCGGGCCAGGCCCCCCGCTTCACGGTCACCGGGACGAGCATGCTGACCTCGCAGCTCAAGGACATCCAGGGGACCTTCCAGGTGCCCTGCTACCTGGTGACGTGCGGCGCCAGCGACCAAGACCGGGTTCCATTACAGCTCAACGAGCCCAGACGCCCTGCCCACGCAGATCAAGGGCAACGTGGCCACCGCCTCCTTCGAGTGCATCGTCCCCACCTCCGCCACCCGGCCACCCGGCCCGCATCTCGCTCTACGGCCACGGACTGCTGGGCTCGGAGGCGAGGTGAGGACAGCTGGGTGCAGGATCTCGCCACGAAGCACAACATGGCCTTCTGCGCCACCGACTGGTGGGGCCTGGCCCAGGGCGACACGCTGCTGGCGGCCGCGGCCGTGGCGAACCTGAACATGTTCCCAGTCGTCGTCGACCGCCTCCAGCAGGGAGTCCTCAACACCCTGTATCTGGGGCGGCTCGATGCGCAACCCGAAGGGCTTTGCCTGCCAACGCGGACTTCCAGTCGGCCGGCAAGCCTGTGATCAACACCTCGAATCTGTTCTACGACGGCAACAGCCAGGGCGGGATCGAGGGCGGCCTGACCACCGCCGTCTCCCCGGACTTCCGCCGAGCGGTCCTCGGGTGTGACCGGAATCGACTACGGCAACATGCTGATCGAGCGAAGCACCGACTTCGCCCCGTTCAAGTCGATCCTCGAGAGGAGCTACACCGACCAGTCGCTCTATCCCGTGTCTGCGACCTCCTGCAGCAGCTCTGGGATCGCGGCGACCCGGACGGCTACGCCGCCTACATGACCTCGCACCCCTGCCCGACACGCCAACCCACGTCGTGCTGATGCAGATCGCCTACGGCGACTTCCAGGTCTCGATGTATGCCGGGGCGGCCGAGGCCAGGACAATCGGAGCGGATGCCTACGAGCCGGCGCTCGACCCCTCCCGGGCCCGGGACAAGAACCTCTTCTACGGGATTCCCCCCATTGCGAAGTTCCCGTTCGCTGGCTCGGCCATCGAGATCTGGGACAGCGGCCCGGGCCGGGTTCAGCCGCCGCCCGTGGGGAACATCCCGCCCACGGCATCCACGAACCCTCCAGTCAACAACGATCCGCACCAGGACCCGCGTCAGACACCGGCCGCTCAGACCCAGATCTCGGCTTTCCTCGCGCCGGGCGGCAAGGTCGTCGACGTGTGCGGCGGCACGCCCTGCCACTCGTTCGACTACACGCCCTAGGCGAGAGCTCGCGCCCCGTGCCGCGCTGAAGCTCTACGCAGCCGCTCCGGCCAGCGTCTGCTCGGCCACCCGGTCGGTGGCGTCGTGGGTCCCACCCAGCAGGCGCCGCGAGAGCTGGGCGCGGCGGAAGAACAGCGGCGCGTCGTGCTCCCAGGTGGCCCCAATGCCGCCGTGCACGTTGATCATCGAGCGGGCGCGCGAAGTCCAGCGCCTCACCGGCCGCCGAGCGAGCCGCGCTGGCCGCTAGGGGAAACTCCTCCGGCTTGTCGCGGCGGGCCCAGCCGGCGTAGTACTCCAGGCTGCGGGCGTTGTCCAGCCGGCGCAACACCTCGGTCAGCTCGTGCTTGATGGCCTGGTAGGAGCCGATGGCCCGGCCGAAGGTGAAGCGTTCCTTGGCGTAGGCCACGCTCGTGTCCAGGCAGGTCTGGACCGCGCCGATCGACTCCGCGGCGAGCAGGGACTGGGCCACGTACCAGGCGTCGCCAGCGCCGTCTCATCGCACGGCAGCCGCCGGCCCGGGAGCATTGCTCAAGCTCACGTGGCCAAGCGATCGCGTGGCGTCATACCGCGTGAGCGCCTCGATGCTGACCCCATCCGCGTCGCCGGCCACGGCCACCGCCATGGGCGAACCATCCTCGGCGCAGCCCACGACTACGAGCAGGTCAGCTCCGGGGGCGTCGGGGACAAATGACACCGTTCCCTCCACGCGGACGTCGTCCCCGTCGCCGGTCACCTGCGGCGCGCGCCGGGCGGGGACCGCCGGTCTGAGGCTCCACGGTCCACCCTGGCTCCAGGTCGCTGGGGGGACGGGCGGGCAGGTACACCGGCCGCGTCTCGCCCGCTGGCCACCTGGTCAGCGACTCATCACCGCAGGCGTTCAGGATCGCCGTGGCCGGGATCAGTCCCAGGAGGGGAACTCCGGCCAGGACTCGGCCACACTCCTCGGCCACCAACATGGCGTCGAAGACCCCCAGTCCAGCCCCGCCATGCTCCTCGTCGATGAGGAGACCGGGCCAGCCCGCTTCCGACGCCATGGGCCACAGGTCCGGTAGCGCCTGCAGGATCCTCGAGCGCCTCGCGGGCCGCCTCAACCGTCTTGTGCCGGGACAGGGCGCCCCGCGCCGCCTCGCGCAGAAATTCCTGCTCGTCTGAGAGAGCCAGATTCATGACGCCAGCACCTCCTTCTCCTTGGCCCGCAGCTCGCTGAAGGGAATGCCCTTGTCCAGACGTGGCTCAGGGGGCAGGCCGAGAACGCGCTCGCCGATCGTGTTGCGCAGGATCTGCTCGGTCCCGCCGGCTGATTTGAGCCCGGGGAGGAACGAGGTCAGGTAGCCGAACGGGCTCTCCGCATCCAGGGCATCCGGCCCGACGACATCCACAGCCAGGTCCATGGCGGCTATCCCGGCGTTGACCATCGTCACCTTGGCCAGGCCGGCCTCAGGACCAGGAATCTGGCCGCGCTGCAGGGCGCTCAGGGCGCGGTATCCCGTGAAGCGCACCGCGGTCATCTCGGTGATGATGTGGCCCAGGCGCTGGCGTACCTCGGAGTTCGTCCGCGCCCCAGGGTCTGCTCCCGACCGCCTCGGCCACCCGCGCGGGAGAGCCGAAGGACTCTGACCCGAAACCGATGGTGAGACGCTCGAACATCAGGACGGTGAGGGCCGTGCCCCAGCCATTGCCCACGCCGCCCACGACGGCATCCTCATCGAGGTGGACGTCGTCGAAGAAGACCTCGTTGAACTCGGCCTCTCCGGAAATCTGACGCAGGCCCCTGACCGTCACGCCCTCGGCGTCCATGGGCACGATGAACATGGTCAGCCCCTTGTGCTTGGGCACGTCGGGGTCGGTGCGGGCCAGCAGGAGGCCGAACGAGGCGAACTGGGCGTTGGTCGTCCATACCTTCTGGCCGTTGAGGACCCAGCCGCCGTCGTCGGCCGATCGCGCCCTGGTCTGGACTGGCGGCCAGATCCGAGCCGGCGGCCGGCTCGGAGAAGAGCTGGCACCACACCTCGTCACCATGGAGCATGGGACCGAGGTGGCGGGATTTCTGCTCCTCGCTGCCGTGGGCGATCAGGCACGGGCCTAGCATCCCGATCCCGATGACGTCCAGGATTCCCGGCACCTCGGCTCGCCCGAGCTCCTGGTTGACCGTCACCTGCTCGATCGGACCCAGGCCCTGACCCGCCGTACTCCGCCGGCCAGGTCACACCGGCCAGCCCGGCCTCGGCCAGCTTGCGCTGCCAGGCACGCCGCGCGTTGACGTAGTCGGTGTCCTCTGAGGACCCGGACCGAGGCGGCGCCTCGTCGCGGTGCTCCTCGAGCCAGGCCCTGACCTTCTCCCGGTACTGGGCCTGCTCTGGGGTATCGTTGAGATCCACTTTGGCTCCTGATATGGGGCTGGTGCAGCGGCTCGAGGACGAGTGCGGGGTGACCCGATCCCAGCGGGGTGAATCGGGATTCACGATCTTATCCTGAGATCAGGAAGGGCGATCTGCGCCCGGAACCCGGTGCCGGGCACGCCATACTCTTGGATCAATGACATGACAGCCACCACCACGATCACTCCGAAGGTCCTGACCCACCTAGAACGGCTGGAGGCCGAGAGCATCCACATCATGCGCGAGGTCGTCGCCGAGGCCCGCAAGCCGGTGATGCTCTACTCGCTGGGCAAGGACAGCTCGGTGATGCTCGAGCTGGCCCGGCGGGCGTTCCAGCCGGCGCTGCCTCCGTTCCCGCTGATGCACGTGGACACCCTGTGGAAGTTCCGGGAGATGTAGCCGGTTCCGCGACCGGATGGCGCGCGAGTCAGGAATGGAGCTGATCGTCCACGTCAACCCGGAGGGGCGCGAGCAGGGGATCAACCCCTTCGACCACGGGTCCGACGTCCATACCCACATCATGAAGACGGTTTCGCTCAAGCAGGCCCTCGACAAGCATGGCTTCGACGCCGCCTTCGGGGGAGCTCGCCGCGACGAGGAGAAGTCCCGAGCCAAGGAGCGGATCTTCTCCTTCCGGACCGCGCAGCACACCTGGGATCCCGAAGAACCAGCGCCCCGAGCTGTGGCGCAACTACAACGCCCGCGTGCGCAAGGGTGAGTCGCTGCGGGTGTTTCCCCTATCCAACTGGACCGAGCTGGATGTGTGGCTGTTCATCCACCTGCACCAGATCCCGGTCGTCCCGCTGTATTTCGCCGCCGAGCGACCGATCGTGGAGCGCGATGGCGCTCTGATCATGGTCGACGATGACCGCATGCGACTCGAGACGGGCGAGCAGCCAGCCCAGAGGCGGGTCCGCTTCCGGACGCTGGGCTGCTATCCGCTGACCGGGGCCGTCGAGAGCAGCGCCGACACGCTGCCCAAGATCATCGCCGAGATGCTCACGGCCACCACCTCAGAGCGGCAGGGCCGCGTGATCGACCACGACGCGGCCTCCTCCATGGAGAAGAAGAAGCAGGAGGGCTACTTCTGAGGCGGCGGGGCCAGGCGTCCTGCCTGCTCTAAGAGCTCGACCAGCTGCCGCGCGCCGTCGGCCGGCGTATCGTCAGTGGTATCGATGCGAAGGTCGGGTGCCTCGGGCTCCTCGTAGGGGGAGTCGATCCCGGTGAAGTTGACCAGGTCGCCCTGACGCGCTTTCGCGATAGAGGCCCTTGGGATCGCGCTCCTCGGCCACGGCCAGCGGCGCGTGGACATGGATCTCCAGGAACTCCCCGGCCTCGAACAGCGAGCGAGCCATCTGGCGCTCGGCCCGGAAGGGCGAGATGAACGAGACGATCACGATCAGCCCGCGTCGACCATCAGGTGGGCCACCTCGGCCACACGGCGGATGTTCTCGGCCCGATCCGAGGCGGTGAAGCCCAGGTCCACGTTCAGGCCGTGGCGGACGTTGTCCCCATCCAGGAGATAGGTGAGATGGCCCCGCCGGTGGAGCTCCACCTCGACCAGGTTGGCCAGCGTCGACTTGCCGGCCCCGGAGAGGCCGGTGAGCCAGAGCACCGTGGGCTGCTGGTGCAGCTGGACCGCCCGCTCGTGCTTGTCCACCGTCACCGCTTGCCAGCGCACGTTCTGCGAGCGGCGCAGAGCGCACCGGAGCATCCCCACTCCGACGGTGTTGTTGGTGATCCGATCGATCAGGATGAAACCGCCCGTGTCACGGTTCTCCACGTAGGGATCGAAGGCGATCGGCTTGCTCAGCTCGATCTCGCACACCCCGATCTCGTTGAGCTCGAGCTTGGTGGCCGCGATCTGGGCCATCGTGTCGACGTTGAGCTTGTGCTTCAGCGGGTTGATCGTGGCCGGCACGGTCCGGCCGCCCAGCTGCATGAGATAGCTGCGGCCCGCGCAGCATCGGGCTCGTCCCCCATCCACACGATCGTGGCCTCGAACTGGTCGGCCACGCCGGGGGGCTGATGGGAGTGGGCGATGACATCGCCGCGGGTCACATCCAGCTCATCGGCCAGCGTCAGGGTGACCGACTGGCCGGCCACGGCGTAATCCAGGTCTCCCTCGTGGGTGACGATTCGCTCCACCCGGGTCCGCCGGCCCGAGGGAGCCACCACCACCTCATCCTGTGGGCGGACCACGCCGCCGGCGATCGTTCCCGCGTAGCCGCGGAAATCCAGATCCGGCCGGTTGACCCACTGGACGGGCAGCCGGAAGGCGCTTGACTGCATCCGCTCCTGGTCGACCTCGACCGACTCCAGGTATTGCATCAGCGTCGGGCCGCTGTAGCCGGCCACGGCGTCGCTCGGCTGGAAGACGTTGTCACCCCGGAGCGCGGAGACGGGGATGCACACCACGCGCTCGAGGCCGATCTGGGCGCCAAGGCCGCGGTAGTCCTCGGCGATCTCGTTGAACCGGGCCTCGGAATAGCCCACGAGGTCCATCTTGTTGACGGCCAGGACCACGTCGCGGATGCCCGAGCAGCGCCACGAGATGGCTGTGGCGGCGGGTCTGCCGGAGGATGCCCTTACGGGCATCGATGAGGATCACGGCGCAGTCAGCCGTGGACGCGCCGGTGACCATGTTCCGCGTGTACTGCTCGTGGCCCGGGGTGTCGGCCACGATGAAGTGGCGCGTTGCCGTTGAGAAATGTCGGTAGGCCACGTCGATGGTGATGCCCTGCTCCCGTTCGGCGGCCAGCCCATCGAGCAGGAGAGCGAAGTCAAGCCCGTCCCCCTGGGTGCCCACCGCCCGGGATTCGGACTCCAGGCCGGCCAGCTGGTCGGCCAGCAGCGAGCCAGACTCGTACAGCAGGCGCCCGATCAGCGTGCTCTTGCCGTCATCCACACTGCCGCACATCACGAAGCGCACGAGCGTCTTCGAGTTATGCGCGCGGATATGAGCCTCGATATCGTCGCCGAGGTCTGTGAGCGTGGACGCGTTCACTTACTTGAAGATCGCCATTTCCGCGGTTTCAGAGATGCACCGACACCCCCGCCGGTGCCGCTATCGATGCTACAAGCAATTTCTTATCCACCTTCGTAAAGGTAGAAATCCTTGAATTTCCAGCCCTCGTTCGACCTGCAGTCGCATTCCACCTATTCCGACGGACAGCTGCCGCCAGGCGAAGTCGTGCAGGCCGCACAGGCCGCCGGCGTAAGGCTCCTGGCCCTGACCGATCACGACAGCGTCGCGGGGGTGGAGGAGGCCATTCAGGCCGCTCACAACGGCACGACGATCGTCCCGGCCGTGGAGCTGTCAGCCGTGCACGCCGGCTATGAGGACTTCCACGTCCTGGGCTACGGCATCGACCACCGCGACCCGGTCTGCTTCTGGAGCGCACCGCCGAGGCCCGGGCCGATCGCTATCGCCGGGCCGACGCGATGGCCGATCGTCTGCGGGATCTGGGCTTCGCCGTGGACGAGGAGAAGCTGGAGAGCCCGGCGAGCCACCGGGGCCGTCCTGGGCCGGCCCCACCTGGCCGGCGCGGTGGTCAGCCATCCCGATAACCGGGAGCGCCTCGCTGAGGACGGTCTGGAGACGATCGAGCGCTTCATCCCCGCTTACCTGATCCCCGGCAAGCCGGCGTATATGCCGCGCACCCGACCCACGGTCGAGGAGGCGATCACCTGGATCCATGACGCGCGCGGGCTGGCCGTGTGGGCCCATCCGTTCTGGGACGTGTCCGAGGATCAGGTCGTCCTCGATGCGATCGATCGTTTCCGGAGCTGGGGCCTGGACGGGGTTGAATGCTTCTACCCCACGTTCAGCTCGGAGCAGACCCGGCTGCTGGCCGGACGATGCCGCGAGCTGGGCCTCCTCAGCACCGGCTCATCTGACTTTCACGGGCCGACGCACAAGATCTTCAGCCGCTTCCTGGCCTTCGAGCTGCATGGCGAGGAGCCGGAACTGGGGCCGATAGGCGAGGGGTAGGCCCGGGGCACCGCGGGTCCGGCGGTCCGAGGCCGGCGGGCGCGACGGCGCGGCGCGCGGCCCGGCCCGTCGCCCGTGCTCGGCCGCGCGCCACCAAATCTTCACAAAGCGCCCGGCCCGGCCGGAGAATTGCTGAGCCCTGGGCGTATTCCAGCCATGGCGTGACACAGCTCGCGCGGCTCGGACCGCTTTGTCAGGTTCTGGTGGTTCGGGACGCCGGCAGGTTCTTGTGGTTCAGGACGCCTGCAGGTTCCGGTGGTTCGGGACGCCTGCAGGTTCCGGTGATCAGTGGGCCGGGAGGTCGGGGTCCGCCAGCTCCAGGACGATTTCACTGGCCGTGGTGGAGCGGATCTCGAAGGGCGCGGGCAACGCCTCGGCCAACTCGGTCCTCAGCGGCAGTGCTCGGTCGAGCGTGATCTCTAACCACGCCTCGCCCCGGTCGTAGTGCCGCACGAACGCCTGGGCGATGCCCTCCGTCTCCAGCAACGCCTCCTCCATGGCCACCAGGGTCTGGATACGCCCGATCCCGCGAACGACTAGCGTCACCACGCCCTCGAAGAGCGGGGGTGGCGAGGCAATGCCGAACCGGCTCTCCAGAGCGGCGATCTCGTCTTCGTAGGAGCGGATGAGCTCGCGGGCGTCGCTGAGCAGCCGCTCCCGCAGGCTCACGAGCTGATCCATCTCCGCAGCCGGGGGCGGCTCCGGCGGTGGCGGTGGTGGGGGCGGTTCCGGCGGTGGCGCAGGAGGCGACGGGGGTCGAGTGGCTCAGGCGGCGGCGGCGGGGGCTCGAGTGGCTCTGGCGGCGGGGGCGGAGGCACCGGCGGTTCGGGCTCCGGCGGCAGAGGGGGCACAGGTTCCAAGGGGGCCTCGGCGTACGTGGCCGGAGGGCCGGGTTCCATCCCCGGCTCCAGCGTGCTTTCCATCGACGGTTTCCTCTCCAGCTCGGGCTCGATCGACTCAGGCTCAGACACTGGCGGCGGCGCCTCCTCGGCTCCGGAAAGCTCCGGATCGCCGGCGATCCTCACGATCTGCTGCCGGATCTCTCCCAGCCTGCGATCGACCTGATCCAGGATCTGACTGATGTCTGAAACGTCGTTCAAGCGGTTCGCTTATCGCTCTGGGCTCCCAGCCGCACACGGTATCCCACTACGGATAGGTCAGCTCGAGGCGCTTGACCCAGCTCTGGAGCAGTTCGAGCGGCTCGACCGGGCCCCTGATGTTGGCCTGATCGCCCTCCGGCGAGGGGAGTCCGGCCAGCAGCCGCATGAGCGACCGAGCCGAACCTTCGGCAATCGTGGTCAGCTCCCCGAAATCCGCCGCCGCGGTGGACTCGCTGCCCAGCACCATCGGTGCCCCATCCTGGATCCGGACGCTGCAGACATGCATGCCCTCCTCTCGGGGATCGAACCGGATGGAGAGCGGCCGCTCACCAATCCAGCTCTCCTCGATCGAGGACACGATCATCTGAAGCAACAGCTGGGGCTGGATGGGAGCCCCCACGGCGCACAGGTCGCGAAGTCGCAGAGGTGCCGTGGCCAGGGCCAGCAGGTCGTCGACCCGGGCTCGCTGCCCCTTGACCTTCACGCCGTGGCGGCCGAACACGCGGCGGAAGCTTGACTTTCCGCGGGCTATCAGGTCGCCGAGCTGCTCCAGGGAGCCCATGATCCAGGCATCGGTTTGATCCATCGGCCTCGGTACCTGGAGCCGCTGAACTCGCGTGTCGAGGGGATGGGCGTCCACGGCGTACACACCGTCATCCCGAACCACGAGGTCGTAGTGGAACCCTCGGGGCGTGGCGATGGCCTGAGCCGGGAGAACGGAGACCAGGACCTGGCCGGCTGCCTCGCGGTCATCCTGCGCCATCCTGCGCAATGCCGCGGCAAACCAGGAGCTTTCTCCGTCCTCTCGATCGGTTGGGCCGGGGAGGGATGCCGGAACAGGAGGCGTTGAGTCCTGCTCACTCGCGGTGGAGGGCGCGTCGGGCGCCGGCGTCTCCGGGAAGAGCTCGTCGACAACCGACTCCTCGATGGGCCTCTCCCGGACGCGCGGTTGTTGCTCCGCGGACTCCGGGCCCTCATGAACCGGCCGGGGCGTGCTGAGCACCTCGTCGAGCCGGCTCCGGAGCTGGGACAAGGCGGCATTGAGGTCGCTCTGGGCCTCGGCATAGGGATCTGGGTCGCGCTCGACCGCAGGCTCCTCGACATGAGGTTCCTCGGGACGCGGCGCGGCGGGCGCCGCGGCCGGTAGGTCCGGGGAGGCCTGAGGAGGCGAACTTGGCTCGACCTCGGTGCGGGCCGCTATCTCCCGGGAAGCCTGATCGAGCTGCTGGCGGCAGACGGCCAGCCGTCGCTCGACGTCCTCGAGCTCACCGGTGACGTCTCTGACCCACTGCTGGGCGCGGTCGCGTTCCTTCTGCGCGTACTCGGTGGCCATGGACGCCTCCTCGTACTCGAGGCGGGCCTGCGCGATGTCGGCATGCAGCTGGGCCAGTTCCAGCTTGGCTGTGACGATGTCCTCCTGCAGCAGAGCAAGGGTGTGCTCGGCTTGCGACATACCGGCACCGTAGCGGTCTGGCGGCGTCTCTTGGGCCTCGGAGGCGAGCCTCTCGGCCGCGGGCTCGGGCTGCCTCGCCACGACGAGCTTCGCTACACCAAGCTCGGACGGCTCCGCCTCCGCGTTCACCGGTGGCGCCGGGGGCGGCAGTTCCACCTCGGTCCCGCGCCAGCGCAGGACCATTCGATCGATGGGCCAGGCGGGAGCCGAGGCCGGCAGCCGGAACAGGAACCTCAGGGTCTGCCGCGAGCCGTCTGCCTCCTCCTCGTCGGTGATCGCGGTCACCGGAGCCGTCACGGGGAACGTCTGGCCACCGTAGAAGATGTTGAGCGTGGCCAGAGATGACCGCATCTCGCCGGCTCCCTCGCCTCGGGCCAACACGACCAGAGCCTGCCCCGCTCCAGTCGGCCTCCAGGCCACGCCGGCCACCAGCAACTCCACCGGCCCCCCGTCACCGCGTCGCTCGCGCCTGCGGCGCGGGGACACACCCTGCGGCTCCGGAGACTCGGTGCCGGAACGTGACTCCATCCCGGCCGGCGATCCAACTCCGGGGGCCTTATGTTCCATGCCCGGAAAAATCATAGTGTCCAGGGGCTTTTTCGGCCCCTTTCCGGCGCTCCCTGCTTGTCTCTAACCCATCCGCCACCACCTTCGTGGCGAGGCCGTGATGTCCGGCGGCGGAGGAAGCTCCCGTCCGGCGACAATCGCTCCGGGTGCCTCGGCGACCATCCATCGTGCCCGGGCCGCCCCGACGAGCCGCTCCGCCGCCGTCAGCGCCGCCGGGAGCACGGTGACCGGCCGCCAGGATGCCGCCCGATGCCCGTCGGACGCAATGGCGTCGACCAGGCCCTCGCGGCACAGCTGCTCGGCCATCCGGCGTGAGGGGCTGCTGCGTCGCCCAAGCAGCGCATCGGCGTTGATCTGGATCAGGACACCCTGTTCGTGGAGACCCGCGATCCGCTCCGGGGAGCGCTGAAGCGTGGAGCTGCGCTCGGGATGCCCCAACGTCACCCGCAGGCCCCGGGAATGGATCGAGCCGACGAGGCGCTCCAAGCCGGTCACATCGTGCGGAGTCTCGATCAGGACGTCCGTCCCCCGCTGGCCATAGGTCGCCAGCTTGAGGGCCTCGTCGTCAGCCTCCAGGGCCCAGAGCAGCGACACCTCGGCCGCCGGAATGATGGTCAGCTGCACCTCAGCCCAGGCGAGCTCCTCGCGTAGGCTGTGGCACCGAGCGGCGAGCTCCTCGACGTGGACCTCGGGAAAGTCCGAGCGCAGGTGCGGGGTCAGTGCCATCGTCTCGGTGCCCGCCTCCACCGCCGCCTGGGCCATCCGGATGGAATCGGGCAGGCCGAGCGGACCGTCGTCTATCCCCGGCAGGAGGTGGGCGTGGATGTCGACCAGCCCGGCCACGGGCGACATCGTCCCATCACCGCGGGTCGGCGGTATCGTGACTGGCGTGGCTGGGCGCATCGAGTGGGTGCACGAGCCGACTCGGTTCGCGGAGCTGGCCCAGGAGTGGGACCGGCTGACCGGTGCCCAACCATCGCCTTTCGCCGACCACGCCTGGTTTCAGGCCTGGTGGGGCGCGTTCGGCACCGGGAGGCTGGCCGTCTGCCTGCTGTGGGAGAACGAGCAACTCCAGGCCGCGCTCCCCCTGCACGCCCACCGGGGACGCCTGAGCGGGCTGGCCAATTACCACACGCCCCTGTTCACGGCGCCGGCCAGCGACGGTGGGGCACGGCGCCGGTTGGTGGAAGAAGCGCTCAGCCGGCGCGATGGCGAGCTGGCCCTGCAGGCCGTCGATACAGCCGACCCGTTCTACGACGCAGTCGTGGCGGCCGCGCGGCAGGAGGGACGGCTTCTGCTCGTCGAAAAGACCCACCGTTCGCCCCGGGTGGACATGGAGGGTGACTTCGAGCGTTTCATTCGCGGCCGCGGGCGCCGGTTCAGAGACATCCCCCGCCGGTGGCGCAAGCTGAATCGTGAACACCAGGTGCAGTTCCGGTTCGCCGAGCCCTTCCAGAGCCTGGAAACCGAGCTAGAGCGCGGGTTCCAGATCGAAGCGACGGGCTGGAAGGGCGAGCGGGGGACGGCGATCCTGTCCGCGGCCTCAACGCGGGCGTTTTACACGGCGGTGGCGCGGGCCTATCACTCCCGAGGCGAGCTTCGGCTGATCTGGCTGGATATCGACGGGCAGGCGGCCGCGTTCAACTACTGCCTGGCTCGTAGCCGGCGGCTGTACTGCCTCAAGATAGGCATCGATGATCGCTTCCGGCCTCACGCGCCGGGGCTGCTCATCGATTACTGCACCGTGCAGCGCTGCTTTGAGCTGGGTCTGGACCGGTACGAGCTCCTGGGCGCAGATGAGCCGTACAAGCGCTACTTCGCCACAGCCTACGCCGACCACGTCCGGCTGCGCAGCTACCGCCGCCAGCCCGCCCCCGTCATGCGCTACCTGACGAGACGTCTCGCCCGGCCGGTGGTCCTCGCCGCGCGCGAGCGGCTGGCTCGCTGATGGACGTCGAGCTGGTCGGACCCGGCGATCTGGACGACGCGCTGCGCGACTGGGAGCGCCTGCAGGCTGATGACCCGGCGCTCACACCGTTCAATTCAGCGGCCTGGGGACGTGTCTGGCTCGAGCACTGGCATCCGCAGGCGAGCCCATGGGTCATGCGGGTCTGGCTCGACGGACGAGTGGTGGGGATCGCCCCTTTGGCTCTGCGCCGTGAGCGCGGCGTCCGCCTCCTGTCGATGATCGGCAAGGAACCCGGCGATTACTGGGACCTGGTGGCTGCTCCGTCCGACCGCCCAGCGGTGGCCCAAGCCGTGGCCACCGAGCTGCGGCGACGATCCCGAGCCTGGGACATCGCCGTGATCAACTGCCTGCCCGTGGGCTCACCCACGGTGGCGGGCCTGACCGGGGACGGGCTGCGCCTGGCCCGGCGCGATCCCATTCGCAGCCCGGCCATCCCGCTGCCCTCCACCTTCGAGGAGTATCTGGCGGCGCTGTCCCGCAGTCGCCGGGGGAATCTGCGCCGGCATCTGAACCGCCTGGATCGCGGCGAGCTCTCCCTCCGGGAGGTCCGGCAGGCGGAGCAGATTCCCGACGTGATGCAGAGGTGGCACGAACTGCGCGTGCGTCAGTGGCGTGACACCGGCCGGCGACTGAACCCCAGCCACGCTCAGGAGCGTTTTCACCGCTTCATGGCCAGAGCCGCGATCGCGTTGCTGGAACCGGGCTTTACCACGCTGTACGAGGCATGGGCGGGCGACCGTCTGGCCGGGGTCTATCTGAACTTCTGCGACCCGCGCTCCTTCTACTGGTACCTGGGTGGTTACGAGCCCGACCTCGGGGGCTTGGGCGTGGGCAAGATCGTCATCGCGGCCACCATCCGGGCCAGCATCGCGGCCGGACGGCAGTGGTATGACTTCACCCGGGGGGAGGATGAGTACAAGTACTGGTACGGCGCCCAGGACCGGCTGCTCGAGTCCGTGCTGCTGGGCCACGGTCGAGCCCGTTCCCGGGCCACGCTCGCCGCGGCGCGAACCGTGAGCCGGTACCGTGGCCGCCGATCGGGAGCGTGAACGAGTCACCGCCAGTCATCCTCCTGGGCGGGGGGCCTATCGCCGTGTCGGTGGCACGGAGTCTCGGCGAGCACGGCATCCCGGTGCACGCTCTGGGCAACGCGGAATGGGACACCGTGGGGCACAGCCGCTACTGCAGGTCATTCGTTCATATCCCCGGTGACAATTTGCAGAAGCGCTATGTCGAGTGGCTGAGCGGCCGCGCGCTTCCCGGCGCAGTCATCTTTCCCTGCGATGACGACTCGCTGGAGATGCTGGCCCGCCGGCGCAAGGAGCTGGAGGACCTGGGCTACCGGCCGATCGAGGCCAACGATCGGGTGCTCCTGGCCATGCTGGACAAGGAGGAGAGCTATCGCCTGGCCGGAGAGGTCGGAGTGGGAGTGGCCCGTCGGTTTCTGCTCGAGAGCGTGGAGGATGTGGACCGGCAGCTCGAGAGCTCGCAGATCAGCTTTCCCTGTGCACTGAAGCCGCTCTACTCCCACCTCTTCGCTCGCCGCTTCGGCACGAGCGCCAAGGTCATTCTGCTCCCGGATCGGGCCGAGCTGCTCCGGGTGGCAGCCGACGTGAGCTCGCTGGGGTCTCCGATGATGGTGACCGAGATCATCCCGGGACCCGAGGATGCGTACTGCTCGCTTTATACCTATCTGGACCGGCGAGGCGAGCCGTTGGCCTGCTTCACCAAGCGCAAGCTGCGCCAGTATCCCGTGGGGTTCGGGCTGGCCACCTACCACGAGAGCACGCACGACCCCGAAGTGGTCCGGGTCGGCCTCCAGTTCTGTCAGGGCGTGGGCCTGCGGGGCGTGGCCTGCGTGGAGTTCAAGAAGGACGCCCGGGATGGCGTGCTCAAGCTGATCGAGTGCAACCACCGCTTCACGCTGGGTCAGGAGACCCTGCGCTACGCCGGGGTGAATCTTCCCCTGGTGGCCTATAACGCCCTGCTGGGCCGTCCCGCGCCCACGATCGACGGCTACCGCGACGGGGTGCATCTGTGGATTCCCCTGGCGGACACCCGCGCGTTCCTGGAGTCCCGGCGCCGCGGCGAGACCACCTTCCCCAGGTGGGCCCGCAGCCTCCTGCACCGTCAGCACTTCCACCTGTTCGACCCCGCCGATCCCGGTCCGTCCATCGGCCTGCACGCCCGCCGGGTCAGGCGGCGCCTGCGCCGGCGCGTCGGCGCCCGCCCATGACCCCGGGGGAGCAAGGACCCGGCCGGATTACCCGGGCGCTTGACCGGCTGGGACGGGCGGGCGGCCCGGGGCGTGAACTCGCGGTGCGGGCCGACATCGTGCGCTCGGTGGGGATCCGCGCCGCCTGGCGGCGGCAGGCATATGACCGCCGGCTCCGCCAGCTCGACGTCGGCCCCGCGGAGGATCCCTACACCCGGATCTGGCGCGACGCCGCGGATGAGCTGGGCGCGGAGATCACCGAGCTGCCGGGGGGGTTTTTGGAGATCCGAAGCGGCGACGCCAGCACGCGCGTGCTGAACAACCTGGTGATGCTGGATGACGCGGTCACCCTGCGCTTCGCATTGCAAAAGCCGCTGGTGAGCCGGCTCCTGCGCCAGCACGGATTGCCGGTTCCGGAGTGGCTGGAATTCGACGCCGCCGATCTGGGCCCGGCCCTGCGATTTCTGGCCACGGGACCGGTGCCCTGCGTGGTGAAGCCGGTGGGCTCGAGTGGGGGCTACGCCGTCACCAGTGGGATCCGCACCGGGGCGGAGCTGATGCGGGCTCGCCTGAGGGCGGCCCGGGTGGATACCAAGCTCATGATCGAGCGCCAGGCCAGCGGGGACTTCTACCGGTTCATGATCCTGGAGGGCGAGATCCTGGACGTGGTGCGCCGCCATGCCCCACGGGTGACCGGGGATGGCCGCTCCACTGTCGAGGAGTTGATCGCCGCCGAGAACCGGCGGCGAGTGGCCGCTCGCCATGAGGCCATGCTCTGGCCGCTGCGGGTCGATCTGGACTGCGTCTTCACACTGCGCAACGCCGGCCTGAGCCTGTCCTCGGTGATTCCCGCCGGGGTCACCATCCCAGTCAAGACCGTCGTGAGCCAGGGCACGCAGCGCGACAACGAGACGGTCCGAGCGGGCGTCAGTGATGAGCTCAGAGCGCAGACGATCCGCGCTGCCCAGCTGGTCGGGCTGCATCTGGCCGGAGTGGACGTGATCACTCCAGACGTAGGCCGGCCCCTGGGCGAGGCGGGAGGGGTGATCCTGGAGGCCAACGGACCTCCAGGCTTCAACTATCACTACGACGTCGCCGACCCGGCCGGAGCCACCCGGGTCGCGGTACCCATCCTCCGTCGGCTGCTCAGCCAGGCCTAGCCTGGCTTGGGCCACCGCTTGTCGATCTCACTAAGCACCGCGCCCGCGTCGGACGGGCGCCCGTGTCCATAGAGCTCAGGGAGCTCCAGGGCGGCCAGCTCCCGGAGGGCCCGTGCCCCGGCCTGGCTAAGGGCGGGATCGATGCCCGCCTCAGCCAGGACGCGACTGGCCTGAGCCAGCTCATCTGCCCTTCGGCCGGCGTGGACTGCCAGGCTGCACAGGACTCGTTCGACCAGATCGGAGAAGGAAACCTGCTCGGCGGGAGTGTCGATGCTCTGGAGCACGGTGTCCTCCAGACCGTGGCGCCGGGCGGCCAGCATCATCTCGAGGATCAGGGCGTCCCGGCCCTTCAGGAACACGCTGCGCAGCAGCTTGACCAGGGCCGCCTGCCCGGCGGCGCCTTGCAGCGTGCTGACCACGAGGCCAGCGGCGTCGGCGAAGGCCCGGAACCGCTCGGCTCCAGGTCCGCTGGCCAGGATCGGCACGCGGTGGGCGCTGACCACCACGGTCCCCAACACGGCCGCGTCGGCGTAGTCCGCCCCTCGCTCGCCCACGAGCCGGCTGGCGGTCAGCTTGTCCTGCGGCGCGGCGCTGGCCAGGTCGGCATACAACGCTCCCGGGGAGAGCTGAGGAGCGATCAGCTCGGCCACTTCGAGGCAGGCCGAACCCGGCACCGTCACGAGGACGGTCCCGGCTCCCTCCACCACCTCCCTGGGATCGGCGTTGTGACGGACGGAGGCGCGATTCAGCCAGGCCAGACGCTCCTCGGAAGGAGCGCTCCGGACGTAGGCGCGGAGCGCGTGGCCTCCCCCGGCGAGCCCATCGGCCAGGGCACTGGCCAGCTCGCCGAACCCGATGAAAACAATCGTGGCCACGCCCGGACAACATACGGATCGTTCCCCACAGAGCATGAATGAGCTCATTCCTCTGCTTTATGGAAGTTTAACTATTCTGTGGTGCAGTCCTGTCGGGGAGCTGTAGGGGTGCGGATCTTCGATTTCGACATAGACGCCGCCAGGCGCACGTACGCGGACCAGGGGTGGGTCCACATCCCATCGGGCATGCACCCCGAGTTCCTGGCCGCAGTTAGGACGTTCGTGCAGGCCCAGATGGGCGCCAGCAAACTGGACCGGTTCGCCATCCAGGGCAAAAAGGAGCAGGCGCTCTACACCTTCCCCGCGGAGACCGACTATCCCGGCGAGCTGTTCGACGTGGTGACAGCGGTATGTAGGCTTGACCGGGAGACGATGACGCTCTCCGAGCGTCACATTCAGGCCTACGATGCCCACGCCGATCCCAATCCGCGGGCCCACAAGGACCGCTTTCCCTCCCAGGTCTCGGTCGGATTCTCGGTGGAGATCCCGGAGGGCTCACAACTGGTCCTGTATCCCTATGAGCATCGCGAGATCAATCCGTTCAACGCCGCCGCAGCGCT
Organism: uncultured Solirubrobacterales bacterium; assembly: GCA_963838865.1. GTDB lineage: Bacteria > Actinomycetota > Thermoleophilia > Solirubrobacterales > Solirubrobacteraceae > Palsa-465. The sequence goes on from CAWISN010000001.1 coordinate 1,386,912, forward strand.
GATCGCCAGCCTCCAGCCCCACGAGCTTCCCGAGGTCATCCTGCCCCAGGCCAGGGAGGTGACGATCGAGGACAGGTCAGGCGACGTTGTCATGTTTCCTGGGTCCTCCACCTGGCATCTGCGGCGCAATTCCGCCGGCACGGTGAATCTGTACGTCAAGATGAACGACTTCGACTGCGACCCGCTGGGCGAGGATCCGCTCACTCCCGCCCGGCGCGAGCGCACGCTGGCCGTTCTGTCCAGCCTGCACGACGATCCTCCCAACGGAGAGGTGGTCAGGATCTCGCGGCGATTCGACTTCGCCGAACGCAAGCTGATGCGCGGCGCGTGGCAGGAGGTGCTGCAGGCCGCCGTGTACGGCGAGCCGCCGTTTGGGATCAGCGAGGCTGGATTGGCGGTCCTGCAAGGCGCCGGCCGGCCCCAGCCCTTCTCAGCGCTGGTCGCCCACGTAGGTGCTCAGGGGCACGATCCCGAAGAGGTCACCCGGAGCGCAATGTTGCTGCTGGAAAAGGGCGCGCTCGAGCTGGAGTAGCTCAGCCGACCTTGTCGGGCTCCTCGATGATCACTCCGCTGCCGATCAGGATCTCGTCCACCCAGGCGTTGGAGAAGTCCCCCCGCGCCACCGAGGCGTTGTACTCCGCCTCGGCCTGCCGTCGGCTGAGGAGGCGATCCACGAGCTCCTCGGCGATATCCCGGGGCACGATCACCACGCCGTTGAGATCACCCACAACGACGTCGCCGGGATTGACCACGATTCCACCGATGCACACCGGATGATTGATCTCTCCCGGGCCACGGTGCAGAGGGCCGATCGGGGTCACGCCGCGAGCGAACACGGGGAAGTCGCCCAGGGCCTGGATGGCAGGCAGATCCCGCACCAGCCCATCCACCACCACACCGGCGATCCTGCGGTGGCGGGCCTTGGTCGAAATGAGGTCGCCCAACACGGCGGTGGTTCCCGATGCGCTGGTGTCGATGACCAGAACATCTCCCGGCTGGGCCACGTCAAGGCTCTTGTGGACCATTAGATTGTCGCCCGGATAGCACTTGACCGTGCAGGCCGTGCCGACCACCGGGAGCCCCGGATCGGTGAGAACGCGGACGTCGTCGTGCACCGTGTAGAGCCGGTTCATGAGATCCGAGATGGCCGGGGTGTCGAACTGAGCCAGCTGCTCCACCAGCTCTGACGGCGCGCGGTCGATCTCCGAGCGGATCCGGAAACCCGGTCCGGGATGCATCTCAGCTGTCTTTGGCTTTCCCGCCATTGCCACCCTCCGATGTGTCGCGGGGACGTCTTAGGTTACTTCGGCTATCCGCCTGGTCGGCTTTACCGCTGGCTCACGGGATCGAGCCCTCTACCGGGTGCCCACGGTGAGCCCACGGCCCTGAGCCGCGCGCCACCGGACGGCCTCGGATGGACCCGCTCCCGCCGGCGCGCGATGGCCAACAGGCAGGGACAGAGTGCCAGCTCGATCCAGAGGATCTTGTTGAACTGATCAGAGATGAAGAAGTCGGTGGCCAGCATTCCGCCGATCGAGATCACCACAGCGCGGCTGAGGATCTCCATCGTGGCGTCGCCGGAGCGGGCGAATTCCCAGGCCGCCCGCACTCCGCACCAGATCAGCCCGCCCAGCAGGCAGAGGAACAGGACAAGCCCGACCACCCCCATCTCAGCCAGGATCTGCAGGTAGACGTTGTGGGCCACCTCGGGCGTGTCGACTATGAACCTCGAGCTGGGGATGGCGCCGGGGTGCAGGAGATAGTGAACAGAGCTGGTGGTGAAGTTGCCCACCCCGATCCCATTCAGCGGATGCGCCTCCACCATCCGCCAGGCCACGGTCCAGATGTCGTTGCGCCCGGAGCTCGAGCTGCTGCTCAGAGTGGTGATGCGGGCGCGGGCCGCTGGCGAGGCCACGCTGAGGTAGTAGCCGACCATGCACAGCGCACAGGCCAGCGCGGTCAGGCCGCTGGCGAGGCGTCGCCGCTTACCGGCGAACACCACGCCCAGCAGGATGACGGCAGCCAGGCCCACCAGACCGCCCCGGGAGACCGTATCGATGAGGGCGACCAGCTGGATCACTCCCGCGACCATCGCCGCCACGCGAGCCGTGGCCGAAAACTCCTTCACGCTGGCCAGTCCTGCGGCCAGAACGATGCCTGCCACCAGGAGCATGGCTTCGGAGTTGGCGTCCTCCCCCGCCCCGGCCAGCCGGGTCGTGCCCTGAGCCAGGGCGTCTCCGCGGGCGAAGACCATGCCGTAGAGCGCCGACAGCGTGGCTCCCACCACCAGCGTCACGATCAGCCAACGAGCGTGCTCGCGCTTCCGAATAGCGGCGTAGATGATGGGCAGAAGGAGCAGGTTCAGGGCGTAGCGGCCCAACTCGCCGGTTCCCGCCGACGCGCTGGCCGCCCACGTGAGGCTGAGCGTCATCCAGGCCACGAGGAGCAGCGCGGTGGTGCCCAGCCGGGAGTAGGCCCCAAAGAACCCCCGGCGGGCCATGGGGCGAACAGCGATCGTGGCCAGCCAGGACAGTGCCACCAGGGTGCCGGCCGCCTTGGCCGCCGACACGCTCCCCACCCCGGGCAGGTTGTCGAAGAACGCCAGGAGCCCAAAGCACATCAGCCCCATCGTGATGTCGGACATGATCAGGGCCACGAAAATGGCGCCAATCGACGCCTCCAGAACGGTTTTGGGCGCCAGACCCGCCGATACACCGATGAGCAGGGCGGCCGCGCTCGCAGCCAGAGCGGCCACCAGCGTTGGGTCGGTGAGGCTGGGCCGTGACTGCGTTCTGACGCACTGGGACCGTCCGGACTAGGTGAACCGAGTCGACGGCCACCAGAGGTTCACGGGTCATCCTGACTATATCGGCCGACCGCGGCAAAACTTGCTGCCTGAGGCGCCTCGCCCAGCTGCGGGTAGACGCCCACCAGATGGGCCGACAGCGCCTCCAGCTGGACCTCGGGATGCATCCGTTGGGCGAGACGGAGAGCCTCAGCGCTGAGCTCCCTCCACCGAGACGGGTCGGAGAGCAACTGCCCCACCGCCTGAGCCAGAGCGCCTGGATCGCCGACCGGGACCACCTCCCCGCCCCCGGCCGCCAGAAAGGTGGGGATCCCGCCGATGGCCGTGGCGACAACGGGCAGCCCCCGAGCCATCGCCTCGACCAGCGAGTGCGGCAGACCCTCCGAGCGAGAGCCCAGAACGAATATGTCTGCCTCGTTCAAGTGACCGATCAGCTCCCCACCCTGGGGAACGAACCCGGCGAAGTTGACGCGCTCGCTCACGCCGAGCTGCCCGGCCAGCGCCTCGAGCTCGGCGCGCTCAGGCCCGTCCCCCACCACCGCCAGCTCCACGTCCCGCCCCTCCCCACTCAGAATCGCCACCGCCCGGATGACGTCATCGACCCCCTTCTCCGCCGACAGACGGGCCACGGTCACCAGCCTGGGCCGCGCGCCGGCGGGCGTGCTCCGGGGCTGTGAGGCGAGCGGGAACTCGCGGCTGAGAGCCGGATACAGGTCGTACACACGCCCGCCCGGTGCGGCATAGCGCTCAACCAGCTCCGAACCGGCCACGAAGGCGGGTACGCCCCGCCGGATCCAGTGCCGGACCGGCGCCTCCATCATCTTGAGCGCGGCCACGTACGGGCGGGCGCGCCGAGCGCCCATCATGAACTTCACGGTGCGCTGCTTCTCGCCCCGGATGAGCATGAACGCGGGGCGGCGCCACAGGCGCGCCGCCCCGAGCAGGATGACGCCGACCAGGCTCGGGGCCACCGCGCCAACGAGGTCGAACTCACGCAGGGTGCGAGCCACCAGCACCAGGACCGCCGGAACGACGCGGTGAGCGCGCCGGACGAGCATGCGGGCGCTGCTCCAGTGGGGCAGTCCGATCACCCGGACGCCCGGGGGAAGGACAACGGTCCCGTATTCAGGGTTGCGCACTCCGCCCTGCCGGAGCGGCAGAATCAGGGCGGTGTGCGCCGTGCGGTCTCCCAGGGCCAGGAAGAAGTCGAACAGGTGCGGGTAGCGGGCGGTGTACTCCCCGTCCACCTCGTGCATGGGGAGGTTGAGAAACAGGGCCAGACGCACGTGTGAGAGCGCGCCGGGCCCACCGCTCGGCGGCGCTCTATCTTCCCCGGTCAGTGCGCGTCCTGTTCGTAAGCCATTACTTCCATCCGGAGGTCGGGGCGCCACAGACTCGCATATTGGAGGCCGCCCAGCGGCTGAGCGCCCGGGGGCACGATGTCACGGTCCTGACCGGCTTTCCGAACTACCCGGACGGGGTCATCCCCGAGCCCTACCGAGGCCGCCTGCTCATGCGCGAGCGCCTTGATGGCGTCCGCGTGGTTCGCTGCGCCGTCTATCCGGCGCCCAACCGCGGGTTTGCCCGCCGCCTGGCCAACCACGCCTCTTTCGCCCTCAGCTCCGTGCTGGCGACGCCGCTCCCCGCCCGGCCCGACGTGGTCATCGCCGAGACACCACCCCTGTTCACCGCCGCGTCGGCGGTGGCAATCGCCCGGGCCCGCCGCGCCCCGCTGATCCTCAACGTGGCCGACCTGTGGCCTGACTCGGCCGTCCAGCTCGGCGCGCTTTCCAATCCTCAGGCCATCGCGCTGGCCGAGCGGCTGGAGCGCTTTGCCTACCGCCATTCGGCGGCCATCACCGTCCCCACTGCGGGGATCCGCGACACGCTGGTCGAGCGGGGGCTGCCTGAAGACCGGGTGGTGCATTTCCCCAACGCCGTTGATGTGGAGCGCTTCGCGGCCCTGGACCCTCCCTCCGAGCCGTTCCGGCGAGTCATCTACTGCGGGACGGTGGGATTGGCCCAGGGGGTGGGAACGCTGATCGACGCCGCCACCGAGCTCAGCCGGAACGGACCGGAGCTCGAATTCCTGATCGTGGGGGACGGGGCGGAACGCGCGGAGTTGGCTGCCCAGGCCCGTGGCCGAGGTCTTGACAACGTCCAGTTCCTCGGCCGGGTGGACCGTGACCGCGTCCCCGAACTGCTGGGTGGCGCCGAGATCGCGGTCCTGTCGCTGCGCGATCTCCCCCTGTTCGAGGCTGCTCTGCCTAGCAAGCTGCTGGAGTACATGGCCGCGGCGCGGCCCGTGGTGGCCTCGGCCGCCGGTGACGTGGCCCGGCTGCTGGAGCGCTCTGAGGGCGGGGTGGCCACCGCCCCTGGGGATGCCAGAGCGCTGGCCCGGTCGATCCGCGACCTGGCTGCAGATCCCGACCGTGCTCGCCGGCTCGGGGCGAGCGGCCGCCAATACGTCAGCGCCCACTACAGCCGCCAGGCCTTCGTCGAGCGCCTGGAGCAGATCATCCGTAGCGTCGCGCACAGCACCCCCCCCGGGTAGTGCTCCCGCCCCGGGCTGGGCCGAGTTCTCAGTAGTACTCGCGGTGGCCGCTGGTCCCGACCACCACCAGCCCAGCCGGGCGGATGCCGCTGTGGGCCAGCATCTCGGCCGTCTCGTCCAGGTTGCGGATGTTGGTGTTGCCCAGACGGACGACGAGCAGGACGTCGTCAAACAGGTCGGCGGCCGAGAGGACGTCGGGCGCGTAGATCAGCGGCGGGGCGTCGACCACAACCCAATCGGCGCTGCGCCGGGCGGCGACGAGCAGGCGGTGCCAGTTGGAGGGCGAGCGCTCAGCTCGGCGCGCTGCCGTTGCCCGAGGCCAGGAGCATGCGGAGCTGGGGCATCTCGGCGTTCATGGTGACCAGGCCCTTGGAGGAGCCCTCGAGGTTGAGCGCGGCGCCGATGCTGGGCCGGCGGCTGTCTCCCTCCACCAGAATCACGCGATCGCCCGAGGAGGCCAGAGCGGCCGAGAGGTTGATCGGCGTGGTGCTCTTGCCGTCAAACGGGGAGCCGCCGGTGACCAGCACGATCCGGCCCTGCGGATCGTCTCCCGCGGCTGCTGGCCAGAACGGTCCGCAGCGCCCGGAAGGCGTCGGTCCCCTCGGGCGGCACGGCGTCCGGGGCGATCGGGCCGCAGCGCCCCCGCACTTCGCACCAGCGCGGGCCCATGCGGGGCACCCGGGCCAGGATCGGCAAGCCGGAAACGCTCGCGCAGCTCCTCCTCGCGCCGGACGCGCGGATGCAGCAGCTGAAGGACGAAGACCAGGGCGATGCCCACCACCAGGCCACCCACCACGGCCGCGGCGATGGTCAGGCTCTTGCGGGGCGAGGACGGTCCGCTCGGTGGCACTGGCCGCCGCATCGACCTGGAGATTGGGATCACCGGAGCTGCGGAGTTGCTCGAGGTCGGCGAGCTGCGCGCTGAGGGCTCCCTTGACCGCCGCGTTGTTGTTGCCCTTCGCGTTGATCTCGGCCTGGAGCGCGGGGATCAGGGAGCGAGCCGGTGGTTGAGGTTGGCCGTCCGGTCCGCGATGGTCTGGTTGGCAAAGGCGTTGGCCAGCGCGGCCGATCCGCTCGCAGAGTTGGCATTGGCCCCGATGTCCACGATGTCGGTTTCCGCGATCGGCGCCACGTTGACCTTGTTGAGGAGGCCCTGAGGGGTCTGGTGCAGGTGCAGCTGGGCGACGACGCGCGCTGCCACGCTGGTGCTGTTGACGAACCCGGCGGCTGTCTCGACGTCGCGCAGGGGGTCGCCCGATTGGATGATCAGACCCAGGCCTTGCAGGCGGGTTGGTGGGGACAGCGCAGTGACGAGCAGCTGGGCGTGGGCCGGTACACCTTCTGAGCGCGCGCCAGGTACAGGCCGGCTCCGGCCAGCGCAGCGAGCAGCGCGATCAGGATGATCCATTTGCCGCCCCAAACGACGCTCAGGTAGCGGGCAAAGCCCCGCTCCTCGCTGACCGGGACGATCCAGTCGCTGTTGGGAGCAGCACCCGGCGCTGTGGCCCGAGCGGCTTTCGGCTGCAGTCTGGTGATGGCCATTCGTGTCGCCTTGAGGTCAGGTCCGGACGGATGCGTCGCGGACACCAGACAGCGGCAGTTCGCCCGCAGGGACCGACCCCTGAATTCTAATGTTCCGCGCGTTCTCCATTACCAGCAGCCTCCCGACGCTAATCGGCAACGTTCGGAATTCTCTTAACCGCTGGCTTGCACAATCTCACCGGGAGCTGAGGCCGGGGAGCGCCGATTCCTCCTGCGCCTTCATCTCAACCAGCGCACGGGCCTGGGCCAACCCCTCGGGAGTACCCACATCAATCACCGGCTCGGCCAGGACGTGGGCGGCCAGCCGGGCACCCGAGGCGAGAGCGTCCGGGAACACGTCGTGCCCGAAGTCCAGCTGCGTGGCGGGCGGGAGCGCGGCCACCAGGGCGGGCTCGAGCGCGTACAGGCCGGCGTTGATCAGAGCGCTCTCCTCGGCCGCCGGTGCCGCCTTCTCCTGAAAGCCGGTCACGTATCCCCTCCCGTCCACGGCCACCGTCCCCTTACCCAGGACCTCGGTGGAGCGGTAGACGGCCAGGGTGGCCTCAGCGCCCAGACGCCGGTGGAGGGCGAGCATCGGAGCCAGCGGCGCATCCATGAGGACGTCGCCGTAGAGAACGATGATGGGAGCATCGGCAAGTTCGGGCAGCGCATTGCGGACCCCCCCGGCCGTGCCCAGCAGCTCGGGCTCGACGACCACGCGCACCTCGGGAGGGCTCTTATACTCGCCCGCGAACGACTCGATGGCAGACGCCAGGTGATGGGCATTGACAACCACCCGCTGCACCCCCTGCTCGGCCAGGTAACGAAGCTGGCGGGAGAGCAGCGGCTGCCCTCCTATCTCCACGAGCGGCTTGGGCACATTCAGACCCAGCGCCGCCAGGCGGGTCCCGCGGCCGGCCGCCAGAATCATCGCGTTCACAGCGAGGCTGCGCACACGTGAGCGCGACGGTTGTCGTTACGGGCGGCGCGGGATTCATCGGGTCGCATCTGGTCGACGCGCTGCTGGCCGACGGCAAGCGCGTCGTGGTGATCGACGACCTGTCCACCGGCGAGGCCAAGCGCGTGTCCTCTGAGGCCAGTCTCGAGGTCGTGGACATTGTCGACCGGGCAGCCACCGACCGGGTCATCGATGCGGCGGCCCCCGAGGCCATATTTCACGTCGCGGCTCAATCCAGCGTCACCGTGTCGGTTACCGACCCGGGCCGTGACTGCGCGGTCAACGTCCGCGGAACGCTCAATGTGCTGGAGGCGGCCTCCCGCCATCGCGCGCCGGTGACCTTCACCTCCACCGGGGGGGCGCTGTACGGAAACGCTGCTCCGCTGCCCACCCCGGAGACTCACATTCCAGAGCCGCTGGCGCCATACGGCGCCTCCAAATGGGCCGGCGAGGCCTACATCCTCACGTGGTCGCGCTCGCACGGGATCCCGCACGCCGTGTGCCGGCTGGGCAACGTGTACGGGCCGCGCCAGTCTCCCCACGGAGAGGCCGGGGTGGTGGCGATCTTCAGCTACAAGCTGTGGGCCGGCGAGCAGCCGGTCCTCTTTGGCCACGGCAAGCCCACCCGGGACTACATCCATGTCCGCGACGTGGTCCGGGCGCTGATGGCGGCCAGCGGCACGGCCGGCGTTTTCAATGTGGCCACAGGTACGGCCACTCCGGTGGAGTCGATCCTGGAGGTGCTGCAAAGGGCGGCTGGGACCTCGGTGAGCCCAGAGCTGGCCCCCCTGCGCGACGGTGAGCTGGAGCGCAGCTGCATGGACCCGAGCCGGGCGGAGGAGATACTGGGCTGGCGGGCTGAGATTGCCCTTGAGGAGGGACTGGGCTCGACGCATCAGGCGCTGGTGGCCGAGTTCACCGGCGACCCGGGTGAAGCGGCTGTGTCGCCTCCTCGCGGCTGAGAATCAACTCGCTGGCGGCCAGCAGCGACGGCGCCACGAGGTCGGCTGCCCCACCCTGATCCGCGTCCCGCGCAACAAGCACCGTTCTGGTTCCCGCCGCGCGGCCGGCGCTGACGTCGCTGGCGGAGTCCCCGATCGTCCACGAGCGGGCTGGGTCCAGGCCGAGCTCGCTGGAGAGGGCCTGGAACATTCCCGGAGCCGGCTTGCGGCACGAGCACCCGGCATCAAGGTCGTGGGGGCAGTACCGAAAGGCGTGGATCCTCGCCCCCCAGGGTTGAAGCCCATCCTGGATTAGCGCCTCTATCTCCTCCAGGACCTCCCAAGTGACGAGCCCGCGGGCCACACCCCGCTGGTTGGACGCCACGGTCATAACGTACCCGGCTCTTCCCAGCCGGGCCGCCCCCTCGGCCGCTCCCGGCAGCCACTGGAACTCCGCCGCCGAGCGTACGTATTCGTGCTCCGGTGGCCGGACGTTCAGCACGCCGTCGCGATCGAGGAAGATCGCGCGGCCGCTCAGACGATCCAACCGCGATCCTCCACGAAGTTGTCGCGGAGGTAGTCCACCAGCATGTGGTTGATGATCAGGTGGACGTCCTCGACGACCCCGTAATCGGTGGAGGGGACGACGATCGCGTTGTCCACCAAACCGGCCGCTTCGCCTCCGTCGAAGCCCAGAAGTCCGGCCACGTGGGCGCTCTGGCTGCGGGCGTAGCGGATCGCGTTGATCACGTTGGGCGAGTTGCCGCTGGCCGACACGACGATCAGGATGTCTCCGGCCCGGATCAGGTTCATCAGCTGCTCAGCGAAGACGTTCTCGTAGCCGAGGTCGTTGGCCAGAGCGGTCACGATGGCGGCGTTGTCGTTCAGGCTTGAGATGCGGAACCGCCGCATGTTCGGTCCGATCGTGTTCTTGGCCATATCGGCGGCCATGTGGCTGGCCGTGGAGGAACTCCCCCCGTTGCCGATCGTGAAGACCTGCTTCTCGTTGCGATAGGCATGCAGAAGCGTCTGGCCCAGCAGGGCGAGCCTATCTCTGGGCAGCGCCGCCGCGGCGGCCTGCACCTTGTCCAGATGAGCCTCGATGTGGGCCTGCAACTGAAATCCCCTAGTTGGGCTCGAACAGCGCTATCTGCGTGCCCCGCGCCGCAAACCGGAACGGGGTCTCGCGGATGTCGGAAAGTTCCTTGCGCACTGCGGCCTGGCGCTCCGGGGGTGCGGCCACGAGCAAAAAGCCTCCGCCGCCGGCACCCAGGAGCTTAGCGCCGGTCCCTCCGGCCTCGACCGCGCGCCGGTGCCAATCGTCCATCTCGGTGTCCGTCACTCCGGCGGCCAGCGTCCGTTTGAGTTCCCAGTTGCGCCCCAGCAGCGGGCCGACCGCGTCCACCTCTCCCTCTCCGAGTGCATCTCGCAGCTCGTAGGCCAGATCCCGCATCTGCTTCAGGTTGTCCACCGTGTCCCCGGCCCGGATGGCCTCACGCTGGCGGTCCAACAGCTCGGAGGCGGAGCGCTGGCGCCCGGTGTAGAAAAGCATGAGCTGGCGATGCAGGCGCTCCAGGGTGTCCGGCGGGCAGATCACTGGCTCCACCCGCACGCCGCCTCGCCGGGGTAGAAACTCGATCAGGTTGAACCCGCCGAAGGCCGCCGCGTACTGATCCTGGAGGCCGACGCCCTTGCCCAGGACCTCCAGCTCGATACGGGCCGCCTCGGAGGCCAGCTCGGCGGCTGACTTGTAGATGCCCTGATAGGCATAAAGGGCGTTCAGCAGGCCAACGGTCACCGCGCTGGAGGACCCCAGGCCCGTGCCCTGAGTGGGCACATCGGCCAGGGTCACGATGTCAAGACTGCGGGGCAGGCCGGTCGCCACCAGGCTCTCCCGCACCAGCTCATGCTCGACGTCCTTGGCGCTGTCCACGATCTCCGTGCGGGAGTAGCTCACCCGGATGTCGCCCTCGAAGCGCTTGGCCACGATCACGTGGATCCACTTGTCAATGGCCGTGGAGATCACGGCGCCGCCGTGCTCTTCATAGAACTCTGGAAGGTCGCTTCCGCCCCCCACGAAGCTCACCCGCAGAGGTGTCTTTGAGATAATCAAGGTCGAGGAGGTTAGGGTCTCGCCGGTTCGGGTGTGCATGCCCGGATGCGAACCTTTTCGGCATGAGCGCACGGCGGCTGAAGGTGTTGATGGTTATCGACCGCGCGGGGACGAGCGGTGGGGCTGAGCGGTTTGCCCTCGGCCTGGCCTCGAATCTGTCCCGCGAGCGCTTCGAGCCGTGGGTCTGCTCGACCTGGGAGGCCAACCCGGCCGGCCGGGCCAGGCTGACGGAGCTGGGCATCCCGATCGTCGAGCTGGGCCGGAGGTCTCGCTGGCAGGTCCATCGCTTCGCCCGCCTGGCCGCGCCTGTTGCGCCGGGAGCGCTTCGACGTCATGCACAACCACAAGTTTGGCTCGAACCTGTGGGGCACGATCATCGGACGGGCCTGCGGGGTGCCGGTGGTCATCGCCCACGAGCACACCTGGTCCTTTGAGGGCAACCGCCCGCGGCTCTGGCTGGATGGCCACGTGATTGGCCGGCTGGCCACCTGTTTCATCGCCGGCTCGGCCGCGGACGGCGAGCGCATGGTCAGGCTCGAGGGCGTCGCGCCTGACAAGGTCCAGGTGATGCCGGGCACCGCCTACCTGCCACGCCCGGTCGCCTTCGACCGCGACATCCGCCACGAGCTGGGACTTGCGCCGGGGGCGCCGCTGGTCGCGGTGGCGGCCGTGCTCCGTCCCCAGAAGGCCATGGACGTCCTGCTCAGCGCTCAGGCCAGGGTGCTTCAGCGGGTCCCGGAAGCACATCTGGTGATCGCCGGCGATGGTGAGTGCCGGCCAGAGCTGGAACGGCTGGCCGGGGAGCTCGAGCTCCAGGGCCATGTGCACTTCCTGGGCAACCGCGCGGATGTGGATGCGATTCTCAAGGCCGCCGATGTGGCTGCGCTGTCCTCGGACTTCGAGGGCTCGCCGATGTTCGTGGCGGAATGCATGGCCAATGGAACCCCGCTGGTCAGCACGGCCGTGGGCGGGATCCCAGACATGCTGGAAGGAGGACGTTCCGGGGTGCTGGTGACCCCGCGGGATCCGGCCGCTCTGGCCGAGGCGGTCATTCGCCTGCTCGTCGACCCGGACGAGCGCAGCCGCCTGGCCGCCGAGGGATCGCGGCGACTGGCCGATTTCAGCGCCGAGGCGGTGGCTGCCCGCTACGGCGAGCTCTACGAGCGGCTGGCTCGCGCCGGCGGCATCGGTTGATGGGCGTCACGGTCAGAGGTCAGGCCGGGCCGTCCGAGGCGCTCGTTCTGTCGTATCACGCGGCCAGCGCCACCTGGCCCTCGCCCCTGGCCGTCCGCCCCGAGTGCCTGGAGGCCCAGCTCCGCCTCCTTCGCACCCGGGGATATGAGGGAGCCACGGTGCACCAGGCAGTGCATGACCCGCCGGCGCAGCGTACGGTGGCCGTCAGCTTCGACGATGGATACCGCTCGGTGCTCGAGGTGGCCCTTCCCATCATGGAGCGCTTCGGTTTCGTCGGCACCGTCTTCGTTCCCACCGACTTCCCCGATGCCGGAAGGCCCATGGCCTGGCCGGGCATCGACCAGTGGCTGGGTACCGTCCACGAGCAGGAGCTCTGGCCTCTGTCCTGGCCGCAGCTGCGCCAGCTGGTCGAATCTGGCTGGGAGGTGGGGAGCCACGCCTGCTCGCACCCCGTCCTTCCCGAACTGTCCGACGGCCAGCTGGAGCGCGAGTTGACGCTTTCGCGCCAGCGCCTGGAGCACGAGCTCGGCCTGCCCTGCCGGTCACTGGCCTTTCCGTTCGGCACATTTGATGAGCGGGTCATGGACGCGGCCCGTCGGGCCGGCTACGCCACGGCATGCGCCGTGCCCGCCGGGCGCTCGACGCGCCGACCCGCTGGCCTTTCCCCGGATCGGCATCTACCGCTCCGATGGCCTGGGCGCCTTCCGAGTCAAGGTCTCGCCCTGGCTGAGGCGCGCCCGCCATAGCGCGGTAGCGGATGCCCTGCTTCCCGTCGCCCGGCTGCTCACCGCCCTCAGGCGGTGAGCACCGCGCTGAGCGTGCTGGCCACGTCGTTCAGCACGGCCAGCGGAGCCTTCCGGATCCCGCTCGTGCGCCGGCGGTGATGGCGGCGGCGGTGGTGTCCCGTGCGCCGGTGATGCCGCCGGTGATGGCGGTGGTGATGATGATGACTGCCCGACCTGGCCGTGCCGGCTCCCGCGCCGCGCTCGATTAGTGCTGCGGTGTCGTAGCCGACGATGGAGAGGCAGGGGCTGCCGGATTGGAGGGTGTAGTCGTGCCCAGAGGCGTCGGTGTATTGCGGGTTGGCGTTGACGTTGCCCTGGGCGCTGAACCCGTTGGGGGATTCGACGTTCCCCGCGTTGCCGTTGTACAGGCAGTTGTCCTTGGCCAGGTTGTCCTGCCCCACGCTCCCGCCCCACCAGTCCTGAATGTTGTAGTCGTTGTAGGAGTTGCTGATGATGTTGTAGGCCACGGTGTTTTGAGACGAGGTCCAGGAGCTGTTGCCGCCGAACACCACGCCCTGACCGTTGTCATCGATCACGTTGTGGACCACCTGCGTGCCGATCGAGTGCGGATAGATCTGCACACCCCAGCCATAGGGCATCCCCCAGATGATGTTGTTCTGGATCGTGGCGTCCGTCGAGTTATCCACATAGATCCCATGATCCTCATACGGATCAGCCGGGTTATGCCCGCACTGATGGATCACGTCCCCCGCGATCAACGTATGCGACGCCTGCCCATACCCCGTATCCGAACCAATGATGATGCAGCTGTACTGCGTGTTGTGATTGGTCACATCACTCCCGGTCAGCGAGTCATAGGCCCCCATGATCTGAACGCCCACCTGACCGATCCCCGTCGTATCGATATGAACATCACTCACCGTCACGTAATCCGAACCATGCGGCACATACACCGGCCCGCCCGTCAACGTCGCCGACTGCCCCGGCGCGCTGGCCAACGTAATCGGCGCATCACTGGAACCACCATGATTGAACACAAGCTGAGACCCACTCGACCCACCAGCCAAGTCATAGGTCCCATCCTCCAAACACCCCGTCTGCCCCGGAGACAAAGCATCCACCAACTGCTGAGCCGACCTAAACGGACTCCCCGCAGACCCATCACCCGACGAGGAACCACCCGGCGAAGCAAACAAAGAACAATGAACATCGCCCGTGCCGCTGCCCGAGCCTGAGCTGCCGTAGCCACCGGAGCCGCTGATCGAGCTCACGCCGCTGCCTGAGCCGGCACCCGAGCCCGCGCCGCTTCCGCTCCCGGAGCCCGAACCACTGCCGGAGCCGGAGCCGCCGCCCGAACCGCTCCCACTCCCGCTGCCCGAACCGCTCCCGGAGCCCGAGCCGCCGCCGCTCCCGGAGCCCGAACCCGACCCGCTCCCATCATTCCCGCCGGCGATTAGTGCTGCGGTGTCGTAGCCGACGATGGAGAGGCAGGGGCTGCCGGATTGGAGGGTGTAGTCGTGCCCAGAGGCGTCGGTGTATTGCGGGTTGGCGTTGACGTTGCCCTGGGCGCTGAACCCGTTGGGAGATTCGACGTTCCCCGCGTTGCCGTTGTAGAGGCAGTTGTCCTTGGCCAGGTTGTCCTGCCCCACGCTCCCGCCCCACCAGTCCTGAATGTTGTAGTCGTTGTAGGAGTTGCTGATGATGTTGTAGGCCACGGTGTTTTGAGACGAGGTCCAGGAGCTGTTGCCGCCGAACACCACGCCCTGACCGTTGTCATCGATCACGTTGTGGACCACCTGCGTGCCGATCGAGTGCGGATAGATCTGCACACCCCAGCCATAGGGCATCCCCCAGATGATGTTGTTCTGGATCGTGGCATCCGTCGAGTTATCCACATAGATCCCATGATCCTCATACGGATCAGACGGGTTATGCCCGCACTGATGGATCACATCCCCCGCGATCAACGTATGCGACGCCTGCCCATACCCCGTATCCGAACCAATGATGATGCAGCTGTACTGCGTGTTGTGATTGGTCACATCACTCCCGGTCAGCGAGTCATAGGCCCCCATGATCTGAACGCCCACCTGACCGATCCCCGTCGTATCGATATGAACATCACTCACCGTCACGTAATCCGAACCATGCGGCACATACACCGGCCCGCCCGTCAACGTCGCCGACTGCCCCGGCGCGCTGGCCAACGTAATCGGCGCATCACTGGAACCACCATGATTGAACACAAGCTGAGACCCACTCGACCCACCAGCCAAGTCATAGGTCCCATCCTCCAAACACCCCGTCTGCCCCGGAGACAAAGCATCCACCAACTGCTGAGCCGACCTAAACGGACTCCCCGCAGACCCATCACCCGACGAGGAACCACCCGGCGAAGCAAACAAAGAACATGACGTGTCGGCCGCGGCCAGCGCCGGAGTGCTGAGGATCGCGCCAGAGATGGCGGCCCAGGCCACCACGCCGACGGTGCGCAACTTCCAGCATCGACGCAGAGACACGGCACCTCCAAGCTTTGGACCCGCGACCCTGCTCGCCCTTCGGCAGCCCGGCCACCTCCCCGCGGAGGCCCGTAGCTTTGCGTCCCGCCCTCGCGAGCGGTTTGCCCTTTCGGGACGCGAGTGGTTTATGACTACCTTTCTATCGGGACCCCTCCGGACGGCATGAACGCGCCCAGCGCCCCCTAGACGGACGTTCGAGCGGGGGTCCGGCAGGAGCCCCGGGGCCCCACATCAGCGTGGGCTGGCGCATCAATCTCACCCGTCGGCGGCCTGCTGTATGGTGCTGGCGAAATCCCAATACGCCGAGTCCCCAAGCCTCAGGGTGCGGGGACCGGGGGACCCAAAGGGCCAGTAGGCCCACGGGGCGAATCGCGGCGATCTGCCGTGTAGCGCGACTCTTTCAGCGCGAGCCCGACAGCTAACCCCGGAGGCTCAAGAAGGAGATTCGGATGATCCGAGCCAGTGTCGGTTTTGCTCGTCGGTACGGTGGTTTGCTGTTGGCGCTGTCGCTCCTGGTCTGCGCGTGCGGCGCACGAGCCGCCAACGGACGCTCGGCGCATACGGCCTCCAGCGTGACCTGCAACTTCTACGCCTCGCCCACCGGGCGGGCGGAGCTGGCCCGCGCGCCCTCTGCCCGGACCGCTCGGCACGGGCACGGCGGAAGCCTGACTCACCCCTTCGGATCGGCTCAGACCCTGGTCAAAGCCCTACATCCCGGTCAGACCGGCTGCCTGGAGCCCGGGACCTACCACCTCCACACCGAGCTGCTGCTGGGCCGCAGCGGTCGACCCGGAGCTCCCATAACACTGGCCGGATACCCCAGCCGGCAGGCCACCCTGACCGGAGGCTACGTTGAGATCAGCCACGGCTCGGACTACGTGGTCCTCCGGGGACTCCACATAAACACGGCCCACGCCGGTCAGGTTGGGGTGCAGATCCTGGGTGGCCACGACTCCCTCCTCTACAGCAACCTCACCAACCACAACACCCGGTACAGCTGCATCATCCTCGGGTCCGACACCGGGTACGGACAGGCTTCACACACGCTGATCCAGGGCGATGTCGTGCACCAGTGCGGCTACTACCCCAGCGACCCGTACGAAGACCACGGCGTGTACGTGGACAATTCGGTCGGCGCGACCATCCAGGACAGCGTCTTCTGGGGGGTGCCGTACGGCTGGGGGATCCAGCTCTACCCCCACTCCGTCGGGACCCACGTCCTGCACAACATCATCGTGGACAACCGCCAGGGCGTGGTGTTCGGCGGCGACAGCAGCTACACCTCGTCGGGCAACGTGGTGGCCTACAACATCATCACCAGCGGCTCGACTGGCTATGACGTTCAGTCCTACTGGGCTGGGAGCGTGGGCAGCCACAACGTGGCCGAGTACAACTGCCTCTACAGCCGCCATGCCGCGGAGGTTCAGCGCCCCACCAAGGGCTTCTCGGCAGTCCACAACGTGATCGCCCAGCCCCAATACGTCGATCCGACCGCCCACGACTACGCCCTGAGGCACGCCAGCCCCTGCCGGAACATGCTCGGCTGAGCAACTCGGGATGGGCCGGATGCCAAGCAGCTTGCCGGTCCGCGACCGCACGGCTGCCATGATTGCGCGCCTTGACGCGACCCTCTGCCGAGCCACATCCGTCCCCCGGAAGCGAGGCCGAGGCCGCCGATCCGGGCGTCGTTCGGAACACCGTCCTGGCCACCCTGGCCCAGGTGGTCACCGCGGCGCTGGCCGCCGTTCTCACCCTGTACCTGACCAGGACGCTGGGGCCGAATGCCTTCGGAGAGTTTGCCCTGGCCATGGGAGTCGCAGGCATCCTGCTCGTGCCGGCCGACCTGGGCATCTCGCCCTCGGTTGGCCGATTCATCGCCGAGCACCGTCGTGACCGAGGCTTCGCGTCATCGTTTCTGGCCAGCGCCCATGGCCTGAAGCTCCTCTTCAGCCTCGTGATCGGGGCGGCGCTGTTTGCCGCCGCCGGATCCCTGGCCGACGCCTACGGAAACTCGCACCTGACGTGGCCATTCCGGGGCGCGGCCGTCGTGCTGTTCGGCCAGAACATGTTCGCCCTGTACTCCGCCGCGCTGGTCTCGATCGGCCGGCTGGGCGACAATCTCCGGCTCTACACGGCCGAGAGCGTGGCCGAGACGGGTGCCAGCATTGCCCTGGTTGCCCTGGGCAGCGGGGCCGGAGGAGCGGCGTTCGGCCGGGCTGCGGGCTACATCGTGGGCGGAGTTGCCGGCGCAGCCCTGGCCTATCGCGCGTTCGGCCGGGGGTCACTCACGCCCCGGTCGGTGAGCCGCAGCCGTCTGGATCAGATCGCCCGGTATGCCGGGGTCATGTTCGTGGTCAACGGGATCTGGACCCTCCTCGGCCAGACCAGCGTGCTCCTGCTGGGCGCCTACGCAGGCACGACCCAGGTGGGGCTGTTCTCGGCTCCCAACCGTCTCTCCACTGTGCTCCACTATCCGGGGCTGGCTGTGCAGAACAGCGTCGCCCCCCGCCTGGCCCGAGGCCGCAATGTCCGCCCCGATGTGAGCTCGTTCATGACCGCACTGCGTTACCTGGTGATCCTTCAGACGATCATCGCCGTCGTCATTCTGGTCTGGGCGGATCCCATCGTCCATCTCCTTCTCGGCCACGGATACGCCGGTTCGGCAGGCGTCCTACGCACGATGACGCCGTTCATCTTCCTGCAGGGGATCGGCCCGCTCGTCACCGTGGGGGTCAACTACCTGGGCGAGAGCCGGCAGCGGATATTGATCGCCGCAGCGTCGCTGGCTGTGCAGCTGATCCTGTCCGTGATCCTCATCCCGGCGCACGGCGCAGTGGGCGCGGCCGGGGCCGCTTCAGCCGGATATGCGCTCTATGTCCCCGAGCACCTTCTTCTCTGCCGGGACCTGCTGGGCATCTCATTGCGCCCGCTCGCCGTCACGCTGGCCAGAAGCGCCTTTGCCGCCGCCCTGGCCGCCGGCGTCCTGTTACTGGCCGGCACATCGCACCTGAGCCCGCTGGCCTGGGTCTCCGGGTCGATCGGGGCTCTCGCGGTGTTCGCGGCCGGACTGGTGGCCAGTGGCGAGTTGAGCCGGGGTGAGCTGAGTCGCGCCTACGTCCTGGTGGCCCAGCGCCGCCGGGTGAGGTCAGCTGGTTGATGGACGCCACTCCGCCCACCATCCCGCTGTTCGACCTGCGTCTCGAGGACAGCGACATCGAGGCTGTGGCCGAGACGCTTCGTTCGGGCTGGCTGACCATGGGCCCCCGGACCCAGGAGCTCGAGGAGGCGTTGGCCGAGCATTTGGATGTGGCGCACGTCGTGGCTGTCTCCAGCGGGACCGCGGCCCTGCATCTGGCGTTCAGCGCCGCGGGCGTCGGACCCGGCGACGAGGTGATCGTGCCTTCCTACACATTCGTGGCCACGGCCAACGCGGTCCTTTACTGCGGAGCGCAACCAAGATTCGCCGACATTGCCGGTCTGGAGAACCCCACCATCGATCCCGCTGAGGTTGAGCGGCTGATCACCCCGCGCACTCGTGCCGTGGTCGCCGTGCACTTCGCGGGCTATCCAGCCGGGGTGGATGCCTTGGCCGAGCTGTGCCGCGAGCGCGGCCTGACCCTCCTGGAAGACGCGGCCCACGCCCCGTCCGCCGAGCTGGCCGGCCGCAAGCTGGGCACCTTCGGCCTGGCTGGCGCGTTCTCGTTCTTCTCCAACAAGGTCCTCTCGGTGGGGGAGGGGGGCGCGGTGGTGACCAACGACGACCAGGTGGCCGAGCGGATGCGGCGGCTGCGCTCACACGCGCTGACGAGCACTACGTGGGACCGCCATTTGGGCCACGCCGACACCTACGACGTGGTGGACATCGGGTTCAACTACCGCATCGACGAGCCCCGGGCCGCGCTGGCTCTGTCTCGCTTGCCCAAGATGGCCACCGAGATCGGGCGGCGGCGAGAGCTCACGCGTGCCTACCGGGCGCAGCTGGCAGATCTGCCTGAGCTGATCATCCCCTTTCGCGATGAGGACGTGGCCAGCTCCTCCTGCTACATCATGCCGGTGATGCTGCGGGCCGCCGAGCGGCGCAACGCGTTTCGAGCGGTGCTCCGGGCGCGCGGCATCCAGACGAGCATCCTCTATCCCGCCATCCATCAGTTCTCGGCCTACCGCGAGCGCTACCCAGACGTGAGCCTTCCCCGCACCGAGGAGGCCGCTCACTGCGAGGTCACCCTCCCGCTCTATCCACACATGACCGAGGAGGACCAGGGCCGGGTGCTTTCCGCCGTGCGGGAGGCGCTGCAGACGGGTTGAGCTCAGGCCGAACGCTCGAGCTCGAGCGCCTTGCGCTTACGTGACCAGCGCCCCCGCAGCCTGGGCCCTCCCGGAACCATGAGACGAAAGGCCACCTTGTGGGCGTAGGCCCGCGTCCGGTTGACCGGGCGCCGGGAGTAGGCCTCAAAACGCTCAGCCATACCAGCCAGCTCCGGCCGGGGTTCCATGCGATGAAACGCCTTGAGCTGGTAGATGTGCAGCCGGTGGTAGCTCGGGCTGGCCACGTTGCGCGGGCTGGTCAGGTTGGCCGGGGCGCGATGGGGATAGAGGTCGTAGCGTGACCAGTAGCCCAGGTCCCAGAGCGGCAGGTTCTCCACCAGCATCTCGGTTCCGGCCAGGAAGTGCTCGCGGGCCGTCTCGCTCTCGAGCCCCCGCCAGACGTCGTGCACTCCCCACAGGGCAAAGATCGCCCCGTTGAGCACGAACGAGGGCCGGGCGGTGGGGTACTCCTCGGGAAAGCTGCGTCCATTCAGGTCAGCCCGCACGCCCCCCTCAGCCGCAGATAACGAGAGCGGCCGCAGCGCCCGGAGCGCTGCCTCAGCCAACCGCTCCTCGCCCGTTTCCAGGTGGACGCGGACGAGCAGGCTGGCGCATTCGCCCTGGGCCATGGCCGACGCCCACGGCCCGGCCACGGGAAATGTGTGCTCGCTGGGCAGGGGCTCGAGCCAGGCGCCCTGCCGTGAGCCGGACGCGACCTGGTGGCGCAAGAGGTAATCCACGGCGGGCTCGAGCACCGCCAGCCACTCCTCGCCCTCGCCGGCCAGGTAACGCTCGTAGCACCCCAGGCCCCACTGGGCCACCCGGATGAACCGGTGCGAGCCCGGCACCTCGAGCCAGTGTGGCGGCCAGCGGGGGGTTGGCGCCTTGCTCCGCATGTCGATCGGATACCCGCGCACCCGGCCGGGCTCGAGACGAGGCCCGGGCGGAAGCTCGAACGGGTGGCCCCGCCCCAGCCGGCGGCCCGCCGTACGCGTGGGAAGCCCCGCCGACGGGTAGGAGGTGCTTTGGGCGCGTTTTTGCCCCTTTGCACCATATATACCGCTTATTGGCATTTCGGAAGAATCCAGGCTATACTGCCGACTTGATCAATCCGGATCACTTTAGGGAGCTGAGTATGAAGCTTGCGAAGACGGCGCTTTTCCTATCCGCGTGGACCACGACTCTGATGTTCGTGGCGCCCGCATTGGCGGACTCACCCACGCAGAGCGCGTATGGCTGCCAGGGCTGCAGTTCCATCGACGGGAGCTCAACCCTCCCGTTTACCGGCCTCAACCTGGTCCTAATCATCCTCTTCGGGATACTGCTCGTCGGTGCCGGTTTTGCCGTCCGTCGCAGCACCCGCTCGCGCGCCGACTGATCGCAGCCAGTTTCGTTCCCCGCCTGGCCCCGAGCCAGGCGGGTTGCAGCTGAGGCGACACACGGCGAAACTGGGGGCGCTGACCCCGGCCGTGCTGCTGCTGGGCATGTGGATGGCCTGGATTCCGGCAACCGGCGCCTTCTTTCCCGAGACGTGGTACCCCAGCCTGGCCGGCGCCTGGCTGGTTCTTCTGGTCGCCGCCGTGGCGGGCGGGAGGCTTCTCCCCTCGACCCGGACCGCTCGCGTGGCGCTGGGGGCGTTCGCCGGGCTGGTCGCCTTCAACTATCTCTCAATGCTCTGGGCCGGTTCACCGGGCGACGCCCTGACGGCTTCTAACCAGCTCCTGCTCTACCTCGTGGTGGCCTGGACTTTCTCCATCCTGCCCTGGACCGCGACGAGCCTGGCGGTGCTCCTGGCCGGTTGGTCGGCCGGGGTAGCCATCTTCTGCGGTATTGACCTGGCCCGGGCCACCGGAGCATCCTCGCTCACCCAGTTCTTCGCCGACTACCGCTATGCCACGCCTCTGGCCTATCCCAACGCCACGGCGGCGCTGAGCGTCATGGGCATGTGGCCGGCCCTGATCCTGTCCTCTCGCCGCGAGCTCTCCCCGTGGCTCCGCGGACCACTGCTCGGCCTGGCCCTGTTCCTCACCGAGTTCTCCTTCCTGCCCCAGAGCCGCGGTGCCCTGCTCGGCCTGGCGGTCACGGCCGTGCTGGTCCTGGTGTGCGCCGCGGACCGGATTGTGGTCCTCATTCGCCTGGCCGTCCTGGGCGTCGGGCTGGCAGTGACGCTGCCCAGCATCCTGAATGTGACCCATGCCGTGACTAACAACGGGCTCGTCGGGCCGGTGCTCTCTCACGCCGCCAACCTGATTCTTCTCAGCAGCCTGGTGGCCGTCTCGGTGGGGATGTGCCTGCCCCTTCTCGAGGCCAGCCTAGCCTCCAGACGGGCTGGGCGGCGCCCCCCCGCCTCCCGATCCACCTGGCTGGCCTCGCGGCGGCTGGGCCGTCGCGGGTTGCTGAGCTGGGGGATCGTGGTCATCCTGGTCATCGGCACAGCCGGCGCGCTCGCCGCCCCGGCCATCAACCGCCTGGCCAGCAAGGTGGCCCACCAGGGTCAGACCGACGCCCAGGCTGGTTCCTCCCGGCTGCTCTCGACCGCGCCCGAGGAGCGCCTTGACTATGCCCGCGTGGCCATGCACCTGTTCGCCGGGGCGCCGCTGGGGGGGGTCGGCGCGGGTAACTTCGGGCGCAGGTATGACGCGTTGCGGCGCTTTCCCACCCACACCCAGTACACCCACAATCTGCCGCTTCGCGTGCTCAGTGAGACGGGCGTCGTCGGCTTCGCCCTGCTGATCGCCCTGGTGGCCGCTCTGCTGATCGGCCTGGGCCGGGCCGCCCTGGAGCTCCCGGGCCTGGGCCGGGCGGCCACTGTGGCCGCGCTCGCCGTGTCGGCATTCTTCGCCGTCCACGCCACGTTTGATTGGGTGGACGAGTTCCCGGTCCTGGGCGCCCCTGCCCTGGCGCTGCCGCTGGCGGCCATCGCGATGCGCCGGGTCCCGGCCGGCCCGCCCCCTCCCCTGGCCCGGCGGCGCCTTGTCCCCGTGCTTCGCCTGGGCACCCTGGCGGGTGCCACAGCCCTCATCGCGCTGGCCGCGATCCCGCCCTACGTCGAGCTGCGCTACACCGACCAGGCTCTGACGGCCTACGCACGGCAGCCTCTTACCGCCTATCACGACCTGGAGCTCGCCGCCAACGCCAACCCGCTGAGCGCCAACCCGCTGCTGACCGAGGGTACGCTGGCGGTCAGGCAGCGGGACTGGGCGCGGGCCAGGAGCGCCTTCGAGCGCGCCGAGCAGCGGGAGGACCTTTGGTTTGCCCACCTGGAGCTGGCCCTGCTCGACGCCCACGCCGGCCAGTTCGCCTCGGCGAGCAGCCAGCTGGCCAAAGCCGCCGTCCTCGATGTCCACGATCCGGTGATCGACCAGGCACAGGAGCTGGTGGCGCAGCACCAGCGCGTGGATCCGCCTCGCTTCAATCAGCTCCTGCTCCAGGGCCCGGAGCGGGCCATCTACGGCCACGAGCAGATCAGGTAGCTAGCGCTGGGGACGTCGCGCGAGGAATCGCGCACATTGATCTAAGCGCCAGGTAGCTAGCGCTGGTAGGTCCCCACCCGGGGATAGCGGTCGAGGTCGGCCCGGATGGCCTCGATCGTGGCGGCCAGCCCGTCCGTGAGCGACATCCGGGGCTCCCATCCCAGCAGCCGGCCGGCCTTGCCGGCGTCCGCGCACAGGCGGTCGACCTCGCTGTCGGGGGGCCGGATCCGCTCAGGGTCCTGCTCGATTCGGATGTCGCGACCGTCGGAGGAGAGCAGCTCGAAGATCCGGCCAGCCAGCTCGCCGATCGTTATCTCCATGCCATTGCCCAGGTTGATCGTCTCGCCCACGACACCCGGAGCCTGGCCGGCGGCGAGGAGCCCAGCCGCCGTATCGGTGACGAAGGTCAGATCCCGGGTGGGCTCCAGGGCGCCCAGCCGGACAACGCCGGCGGTCAGCGCCTGGGTGATGATCGTGGGCACGATGGCCCGGGCCGACTGCCGGGGACCATAGGTGTTGAAGGGACGGACGGTCACCACCGGCAGGCCGAAGGCCCGCCGGAAGCTCTCCGCAGCTTGATCTGCGCCCACCTTGGAAGCGGCGTACGGGGACTGGCCAACGATGGGGTGCTCCTCGGAGATCGGGATCCGCTGGGCCGTCCCGTAGCACTCGCTGGTCGAAACGTGGACCACCCGGCCCACCTCCTCCTCCAGGGCGGCCTGGAGAACGTGCACCGTGCCCAGCGTGTTGGTGGTGAAGAAGGAGTGCGGGGCCCGGTAGGAGTACGGGATCGCGATCAGGGCGGCCAGGTGGAACACGGTCTCTGCCCCTCTGAAGGTCTCGCGGAGCGCGTACGGATCGGTGATGTCCCCCTGGACGATGTCGATCTCATCCGTCACCTCGGCCGGCACGCTGGCCAGCCGGCCGGGCTCGCCGCGGCCGTTGTAGCGCACCAGGGCATGCACCCTGTCTCCCTGGCGTACCAGGGCCTCGCATAGATGGCTGCCGATGAATCCGCCAGCTCCCGTGACCACCACGTCCCTCGGCATGAGCGCCGAGAGTAGCTACCGGGTCAGCCGGAGGACGTCGGGGTGGCCTGGGGGTGGTCGCTGCTGCCGGGCAGAAGCCGCTCGCGCATGGTCTCGAACTCGTTGACCGCCCGCTCGTAGTCCTCGCGCATTCCCAGATCCACCCAGTAGGAGTCCGACCGCCACGAGCGCACCTGCTCCCCCCGCTCGACGAGTCTCCGTACCAGGTCAGGAAGATCGAGATAGGTGTCGGGCTCGATGTGGTCCAGAACCCGGGGCGAGAAGCAGTAGATCCCCATCGAGACGTCATAGGTCAGGCGGGGCTTCTCGATGAACCCCGTCAGCCGGTCCGGCTGCTCGCCGTCCCCGCACTCGACCACGCCGAGTGTGACCTGAACGTGGCGCGTGGTGGTGGCGATCGTGGCGATCGCTTCCGAAGCCACGTGGTCGCGGAGCAGCTGACCGTAGTTGAGGTCGGTGAGGACGTCGCCGTTCATCATCAGAAACGGTTGATCCAGCCCATCGATCTGCCTGAGCGGGCCCACGGTGCCGAGGGGCTGGGCTTCCCGCACGTAGTCGATCATCATCTGCTGGCCGCCGTTGCGGTGCGTGATCACCGCCTCGATCAGCTCGCCCATGTACCCGGTGGCGATCGTTACGTGCCGGAAGCCTGCGGCGCCCAGCTGATCCATCACGATGTCCAGCACCGGACGGTCGCCGATCGGCAGCAGGGGCTTGGGCAGGACTGCCGTGTACGGCCGAAGCCGCGTCCCCTGGCCTCCGGCCAATATCACCGCGCGTGGCATCACTGTCTTTATCGGCCCTCAGGGTAGGGCCTTGAGCCCCAACCGAGGCATCCCAGTCCCACCCCCCCGCCGCCGCGGACGCTCAGGTAATGACTTCCGCGGCTCGCGAGCCTTCCGAGCCTGGCGCGCCGGCCAGTGCCACCACGTGGGCCGCGGTGAGCGCCACGACCGGGGCTGAGGGACTCGCCGGCACACCGGTAGACGCCGGCCGGCGGCGGATGTTCATCCGCGCGGTCCTGCGATCGACCGACACCGGCACCCGCAGGAGCATGGTGACCAGGGTCCAGCGCAGCACGGCCAGGTCGACGCGCGCGCTCGAGATGCCGGCGTACAGCGTGTCCATGACCAGCTTCTGGGGCATGATCCGCGCCACGTAGTCCTCCACGGGCCGGCTGTCATCGACGATCTGGCTTTCCTCCTTGTAGGCGATCTGCGACAGGCCGGTGATCCCTGGACGGACCGCCAGGATCCGCTCGTACTCCTCGGCGTGCAGGGCCACGAAGGCCGGATCCTCGGGCCGGGGCCCGATGATGCTCATCTCACCCCGCAGGACGTGCCACAGCTGGGGCAGCTCGTCCAGCCGGCATTGCGTCAGGATCCGACCCACCCGGGTGAAACGGGGGTCGTCGCTGGTGGTCAGAGGCCCTCCCACCGCGTTGTGGTGCATCTTGCGGAACTTGAGCATGAGCAGAGGCCGGCCCCGGTGGCCGACCCGGCGCACGCGGAAGAACACGGGCCCCGGCGAGTCAGCCTTGATGGCCAGCATGATGAGCAGGAAAAGTGGGGCGAGGAGGAGCAGGGCGACCAGGGCCGTCAGAGTGTCGGCCAGGCGTTTGACCTGGGGCCAGCGATAACTGGCCCGCCTCGGCAGCGTGATCGAGGTAGGCATTTCGGCTGGTGTCGGCGCTCCCGCAGCGCTGCGCGGAACCTGCCGGAATCTAGAACTACCCAGGGGGCCGGGACCCCGAAACATAATCCGCCCAGTAGACAAAAGAGAGCCTCCAAGAACCCTACGGAGCGGCGATCTCTAGCCGGCGGCGACCGTTCCCTGATCCTCCGCTCCCTTTTTCAGCGTGTCCGCTAGCAGAATAGCGGTTAATCGCGGTGGATGGGGTGAGTTCAATACCTCGATGGCCGCTGGCGGAAAAATTGCCGCGTAGAATCCGGGCGCCCGTGAGCTATCGGTTGCCCCTTCGCGCCCGCCTGGAAGGCGCCGTCGCCCGGAGCCTGGTCAGGCTGCCGCCCCGGATTATGCGTCCTCTCCTGGGCGATCCCATCACCCAGGACGGCCAGATTCTCGATCACGAGGCCCAGGTGGCCCTTCGGCTGCTCGAACTGTCCGGTGCCGCCTCGCTCGAGACGATGACCGTCTCTCAGGCCCGGACACGGATCCGCTCCGACGCCGCCAACTTTGCCGGGCCCAAGGTGGCGGTGGAGGCCACCCAGGAGCTGGTGGTGAGCAAATCGATCCCGGCGCGGCTGTATGTGCCGGGGGAAGCGCAGACTCCATGTCCCCTCCTGGTCTACTTCCACGGCGGAGGGTTCGTCGTCGGGGATCTGGACACGCACGACAACACCTGCCGCTTCATCGCCCACCATGCCGGCGTGCGCGTGGTCGCCGTCGACTACCGATTGGCCCCCGAGCATCCCTTCCCAGCGGCCGCCGAGGATGCGCTGAGCGCCTTCAGCTGGCTGGCGGAGCACGCTACCGACCTCGGTGCCGATCTTCGGCGGCTGGCCGTGGGCGGGGACAGCGCGGGCGGGAACCTGGCCGCAGGTGTGGCGCAGGCGCTGCGGGGCGACGGGGGCCCGGCCTTCCAGCTGCTGTTCTACCCCTGGCTGGATCTCTCGGCCAAGCGAGCCTCCTATCAGCTGTTCGGCCAGGGCTTCATGCTCACCGAGGAGCACCTTGACTGGTATCGCGGCCACTATCTCCGCTCAGAGCAGGACGCGTCTGATCCCAGATGCTCGCCCGGGCTGGCCGAGCGACTGGAAGGCCTGGCCCCGGCGTACATCGCCACGGGCGGCTTTGATCCCCTGCGCGACGAGGCCGAGCAATACGCGACCCGCCTCCGGAACGCGGGCGTGCCCGTGGCCCTGCGCCGGCACTCGGGCCTGATCCATGCCTTTGCCAACCTGGTCGGGCTGGGCCGGCTGGGCAAGGATGCGCTGCTCGAGGCCTGCGGGGCCATCCGGATGGCTCTGGCCTCATAGGCGGTTGCATAACCCCTCACGACGCCGTTATGAGGCGTGAGGGCCGCGTGATGCCACGCCCACGCGGATGCAGGGCGGGCGACGCGCCGGGCGCGTCGCCCGCCCGCCACCGTATCTCGTCCCGACGCCTGCGGCGTGCCCCGACGGTAGGTCCCAGGGCGCAGCTTCGACTCCCGTGGTTGCCGCGCCGTTTCCGGGTCGTTTCCGTTACCCTCCGGTCAAGTCCGCTCCAGAGCGGACCAGGGGGCGCCGAGGGTTCACCAACCCGTTCTGAGGAAGAGGAGACCACATGCGCCGTTTTGCCCCGTTCGCCATGGCCGGTCTGGTCGCGCTCGTGCTGAGTGGCACCGCCGGAGCCCACGTCCTCTTGGTGGGTAGCTACCACGGATTGGGTGGCCAGTACAAGTCGATCCAGGCTGCCGTGAATGCGGCCAAGCCAGGGGATTGGATCCTCATCGGCCCGGGTGACTACAAGACGACCTCGTGGCATGCTCCGAAGGGCGGGGCGAACTCCCCGGCGGACATTCTGATCACCACCCCCCACCTGCACATCCGGGGCATGGGTCGCAACACGGTGATCGTTGACGGCACCAAGCCTGGATCCTCGGCCTGCAGCCGGAAGAAGTCCGCCCAGAACTTCGGTCCCAAGATTGCAGCGGGGACGGTTGGACTCAACGGCGTCATGGTCTGGAAGGCCGATGACGTCCAGATCCAGAACCTGACCGTTTGCAACATGCTGGGTGGCGCGAGCGGGGACGGCGGCACCGGCAACGCGATCTGGTGGAACGGGGGCGCAGGCAGCGGCAAGATCGGCGGCTGGGGCTTTGAGGGCTCCTACCTGACCGCCACGAGCACCTACTACACCGCCGCCAGCAAGGGCAGCCTGAACTCCTACTACGGCATCTTCGCCAGCAACTGGAGCGGGGGAAGCTGGAGCTGGGACTACGCCAGCAACTTCAGCGACTCGGGCTACTACATCGGCGCCTGCCGCCAGGAGTGCAACAACACGGTGAGTCACATCTGGTCTGAGTACAGCGCGCTCGGCTACTCGGGCTCCAACTCGGGCGGCCAACTGGTGATCAAGGACTCACAGTTCGACCACAACAACGACGGCTTTGACACCAACAGCCAGAACGGCGACAACCCGCCGCCCCAGGACGGCGAATGCCCTCACAACGGCACCAGCCCGATCACCCACACGCACTCCTGCTGGGTGTTCATGGACAACTACGTCCATGACAACAACAACCCCAACGTCCCCCGAGTGGGCAGTGCATCCTCCGGCCCCGACGGGACGGGCATGTCGGTGGCGGGCGGCCGCTTTGACACGATCATGCACAACCGCTTCGTGAACAACAAAGCGTGGGGCGTGATCCTGATCCCGTATCTGGACTCCGGGGGCCCCTGCACGGGCGGGACGAAGAACCTGTTCGGAAAGGGCAGCTGCCTGTTTGACGACTGGGGTGACGCCATCCTCAACAACACCTTCAGCCACAACGGGGGGTTCGGCCATCCGAGCAACGGCGACATCGCCTGGCTCAATCTGGAGGGGGGCCATCCCACGCCGTGCTTCAGCGGCAACACCGAGGCGGGCGGCGGCAGCGTCACCACCTCACCCTCCGGGCTGCAGAAGAGCCATCCCAAGTGCGACGGCTCTGCAACGCCGGCGAACGGAAACGGCACCTTCCTGAACGAGGTCCTGTGCGACACCCAGGTCTCGCTGAATCCGCCCAACCCGCCCAAGTGCCCGAGCGGCCCCTACCCGCGGCCCCACGGTGCACCGGTCATGCATCCGCTCCCCAAGCACCTGACGACCATGTCCAACCCATGCGTGGACGTCCCGCGCAACCCGTGGTGCAAGACGGGCCATAAGTAGGCTGCACTCCGAGGTCGCGAGCCGATGAGCGGGACCGCTGAGCGTCCCCTCGCTTGACTTCGGCTTCCGATCGCGTTCTACTAGAAAGAGTCCGGCTACAGCCGGACTCTTTCTCGTGTGCGCGCGGCGGCGCCGACGGGCCAGCGCCTTCGCGTTAGCTACTCGTCCTCAGGAACGTCGGGCACGTCGAGCTCGGCCAGCTCCTCGGCAAACCCCAGACCGGAGTCGCCGTTGCCGCCGATGTGATCGAGATCAACCAGATCGGGCTCCAGGCTGGAGAAGCCCGTGAGGGCGTCCGCGTCGCCCAGGCCCAGCTCCGCCGCGAGCTCGTCGTGGTCGAGGAGGCCAGCCTCATCCATGCCCCGCGGCAGGGGCTCGGCGGGCTCGATCTCGATCCGCCGGTAGCGCTTGAGACCCGTGGCCGCCGGGATCAGCTTCCCGATGATCACGTTCTCCTTGAGCCCGTTGAGGCGATCTATCTTGCCCTCCAGGGCCGCATCGGTGAGGACCTTGGTCGTCTCCTGGAACGAGGCGGCGGACAGGAACGAGTCCGTGTTCAGCGAGGCCTTGGTGATGCCGAGGATGATCTCCTCGGCCTGGGCCGCCTCGCCGCCCGAGTCGATGACCGCCTGGTTGATCCTGGCGTACTCGTAGCGGTCCACGAACAGTCCGGGTAGCAGGTCCGTGTCGCCCTTCTGGTCGACCCGCACCTTCTTCATCATCTGGCGCACGATCAACTCGATGTGCTTGTCGTTGATGTCCACGCCCTGGGACTTGTAAACCTCCTGGACCTCCTGGACCAAATACAGCTCGGTCTCGGTCCGTCCCCGGATGGCCAGCAGCTCGTGGGGGTACAGGGATCCCTCGTTGAGCTGGGTGCCCGGCTCGATCTTCTGCCCGGAGTCCACGAACAGCCGGGTGCGCCGCGGGAAGGTGTGGCGGTGCTCCTCACCGCCGTCATCCGTCACCACCACGGTGACCGCCTTGTCGGACTCCTCGATCGAGACCTTGCCTCCCACCTCGGCGATCTTGGCCAGACCCTTGGGCTTGCGAGCCTCGAATAGCTCGACCACCCGCGGCAAACCGTGCGTGATGTCGGCCCCGGCCACACCGCCGGTGTGGAACGTCCGCATGGTGAGCTGGGTTCCGGGCTCGCCGATCGACTGTGCGGCGATGATGCCCACGGCATCCCCGATCTCGGCCAGCTTGCCTGAGGCCAGAGAGCGGCCGTAGCAGGCCTGGCATACGCCGGTCGGGGCCTCGCACTTGAGCACCGAGCGCACGGGCACCTCGATCACGTTGCCCTTGGCGGTGTCGTCCTGCCAGGCCTCGATCAGGTCGGCCAGCTCGGCCCGGTCGATCTCCTTGCCCTTCTCCACGATCACCCGGCCGCGCTTTGTCTTGATGTCCTGCGCGGCGATCCGGCCGATCAGGTTGTCGTTGGGCTCGCCCGTGGGACGCATGCGCCGGGTCTCGGGATCGACCTCGAGGTTGGTCACGGGCATCCCGACGAACTCCTGGGTGCCGCAGTCCTCCTGGCGGATGATCACGTCCTGGGCCACGTCCACCAGCCGCCGGGTCAGGTAGCCGGAGTCGGCCGTGCGCAGGGCTGTGTCGGCCAGTCCCTTGCGGGCCCCGTGGGTGGAGATGAAGTACTCGAGCACGCTCAGGCCCTCCATGAAGTTGGCCTTGATCGGGCGCTCGATGATCTCCCCCTTCGGGTTGGCCATGAGGCCACGCATGCCGGCCAGCTGCCGGATCTGCGAGAAGGACCCGCGGGCACCGGAGTTGGCCATCATGAAGATGGGATTCATCTCGTCCAGGTGGTCGTTGAGCGCCAGACCAACCTCGTTGGTGGCTCGATCCCACAGCTTGGTGACCGCCTCGTGGCGCTCCTCCTGCGTGATCTCGCCGGCGTCGTACTGGCCCTCGATGACCTTGAGCTGCTCCTCGTAGCGGGCCAGGATCTCCTGCTTGGCCGGCGGAGTCTGCACGTCGTTCTTGGAGATCGTCACTCCCGCCTGGGTGGCGTAGTGGAACCCGATGTCCTTGAACGCGTCCAGCACCATCGAGATCGTGGGGGCCCCGTAGGCCTGAATCAGGTCGTCCACCAGCTTGGTGGTGTCCTTCTTCTTCATCGAGCGATTGATGAACTCGTATGAGTCGGGGTTGAACGCCTCCCCCAGGGCCTGGGCCAGCGCCCTTTCGATCTTGTCGTTGTAGATGATCCGGCCCACCGTGGTCAGGACGTGACCACCCTCGCGACCATGCGGCCGGTACTCGGCCAGATCGTGGAGCTTGACCACGCCGTGCTCGTAGGACCACTCCGCCTCCTGGGCGGTGCGGTACACGTGCGGGCGCGGGTCGTGGGTGGAGGGATCGATCTTCTCCAGCTCCTCGGCGTCGGGGCCATAGGTCAGGTAGTACGCCCCCAGGACCATGTCCTGAGTGGGCGTGGCCAGCGGGGCGCCGTGGGCCGGGGAGAGGATGTTGTTGGAGGACAGCATGAGGATCCTGGCCTCGGCCTGAGCCTCGGCTGAGAGCGGCAGGTGCACGGCCATCTGGTCGCCGTCGAAGTCGGCGTTGAAGGCGTGGCAGACCAGGGGATGAACCTGGATCGCCTTGCCCTCCACCAGCACGGGCTCGAACGCCTGGATGCCCAGACGGTGCAGCGTGGGGGCCCGGTTCAGGAGGACGGGGTGCTCGTGGATGACCTCCTCGAGGACGTCCCACACCTCGGGGATCATCGAGTCGACCATCTTCTTGGCCGCCTTGATGTTCTGCGCGGACTTGCGCTCGACCAGCCGGGCCATGATGAACGGCTTGAACAGCTCCAGGGCCATCAGCTTGGGCAGGCCGCACTGGTGCAGCCGCAGCGAGGGCCCGGACACGATCACCGACCGGCCGGAGTAGTCCACCCGCTTTCCCAGCAGGTTCTGCCGGAAGCGTCCCTGCTTGCCCTTGAGCATGTCCGAGAGCGACTTCAGCGGCCGGTTGCCCGGGCCGGTGACCGGCCGTCCGCGGCGGCCGTTGTCAAACAGGGCGTCCACGGACTCCTGGAGCATGCGCTTCTCGTTGTTGACGATGATCTCGGGGGCGCCCAGGTCGAGCAGCCGCTTCAGCCGGTTGTTGCGGTTGATAACCCTCCGGTAGAGGTCATTGAGATCCGAGGTGGCAAACCGGCCGCCGTCCAGCTGGACCATGGGCCGAAGCTCGGGCGGGATCACCGGGACGGCCTCCAGGATCATCATCTCGGGCTTGTTGCCGGAGTTGATGAAGGCGGAGACAACCTTCAGCCGCTTGACCGCCCTGGCCTGCTTCTGGCCCTTGGCCGTCTTGACCTGCTCCTGAAGATCGGCCGCCTCGTCGTCCAGGTCGACCTGCTGGAGCAGGTCGCGCACCGACTCGGCGCCCATGCCCCCGCGGAAGTACTCGCCGAAGCCGTAGGGCGAGCCAAAGCGATCCTTGAGCTCGCGGAAGGTCGTCTCGTCGTTGACGATGTCCTTGGGCTTCATCGTCTTGAACAGCTCCCACACCTGGCGCAGGCGCTCGGCCGCGTCCTCGATGTAGGCCTCCGTGTCGTCGATGTCGGCCTGGAAGCTCTTCTTCAGGTCCTTGCGGATCTTCTCCAGCTCCTCGTCAGAGGTCTTGGAGATGTTGATGCCCAGACCTTCCACCCACAGGTGATCCTCGTCGGAGAAGTCCCGGCCGGCCCGGCCAGACTCCAGGTACTGCTGGCGGCGCTCCAGCGACTCACGGAGCTCGAGAACGCGCTCCTCCTTCTCAGCGGCGTAGGCGTCGAGCACCTTGTTGACCTCACCCTCCAGGGAGTCGAGGTCCTTGGCCCGAGCCTCGTCGTCCACCCACGTGACCACGGAGGCGGCGAAGTACAGGACCTTTTCCAGCTCCTTGGGAGCCATGTCGAGCAGGTAGCCGATCCGGCTGGGCACGCCCTTGAAGAACCAGATGTGGGAGACGGGCGCGGCCAGGTCGATGTGACCCATGCGCTCGCGGCGCACCTTGGAGCGCGTGACCTCCACCCCACAGCGCTCGCACACGATGCCCTTGTAGCGGACGCGCTTGTACTTGCCGCAGTAGCACTCCCAGTCCTTGGTCGGACCGAAGATGCGCTCGCAGAACAGCCCGTCCTTCTCGGGCTTGAGCGTGCGGTAGTTGATGGTCTCCGGCTTGGTGACCTCGCCCGAGCTCCAGGAGCGAATCTGCTTGGAGGAGGCGAGCCCGATCTCGATGGCGTCGAAGTTGTTGATGTCGATCAAAGTGGGTTCCTATCTGCTCGAAAACTCATTGGGACGGGTTGCTGAGGGGGTCGGTCGGCGCTGTCGACCGCGCCCCTCATGCCTCGTCCTCCTCCAGTACTCCCTCGACCTCTCCGCCGTCGACCGAGTCGTTAATCATGGGATCTCCGTCGGAGACGAAGTCCTCCTCGGCCAGGTCCTCGCCCGGCTCGAGATCGGGATCCTCGACCTCGACCTCCTCCTCGGAGGCCTCGACCGTCTCGCCTTCATGCTCCATCGACTCGTCAGCGGCGGCACCGTCCGTGGCCCGGACACCGGAGAGGTCGATGCCCAGCTCCTCGGCCGCCCGCAGGAGGTCATCGTCCTCCTCGCGCATCTCAGCCCGCTCGCCCTCCTCGGAGACCACGTTGACATCCAGGGCCAGCGACTGCATCTCCTTGAGCAGGACCTTGAAGGACTCGGGGATCGACGGCTCGGCGATGTTCTCGCCCTTGACGATCGCCTCGTAAGCCTTGACCCGGCCCACGGTGTCATCGGACTTGATCGTGAGCATCTCCTGGAGGGTGTACGCAGCGCCGTAGGCCTCGAGCGCCCACACCTCCATCTCGCCGAACCGCTGTCCGCCAAACTGCGCCTTGCCCCCCAGGGGCTGCTGGGTGACCAGTGAGTAGGGGCCGGTGGATCGGGCGTGGATCTTGTCATCCACCAGGTGCAGGAGCTTGAGGATGTACATGTTGCCCACAGTCACCTGCTCCTCGAACGGCTCGCCGGAGCGGCCGTTGAACAGCATCACCTTCCCCGAGGCCTGCTCACCAGGACGGCGCTTCTTGTCCACGTCCATCCGGATCGAGCCCTCGTGCTCCTCCTGCCACTTGACCAGGGCGGTGTCCACGTCGGTCACGGTGGCGCCGTCGAATACCGGGGTGGCGATGTAGACCTTGGGCTGGCTGCCCAGACCACCGGTCACGCCGTTGCCGCCGTTGTGGCGGCGGGCCTGGGTATAGGCCTCCGATCCGTCGTCGTACCAGCCGTTCGCGGCCACCCATCCCAGATGCGTCTCCAGGATCTGGCCCAGGTTCATCCGGCTGGGGACGCCCAGCGGGTTGAGGATCACGTCGACCGGAGTCCCGTCCTCCAGGAAGGGCATGTCCTCCACATCCACGATCTTGGAGATCACGCCCTTGTTCCCGTGGCGGCCGGCCAGCTTGTCGCCCTCGGCGATCTTGCGCTTCTTGGCCACGAACACGCGGACCAGCTCGTTGACTCCGGGCGGAAGGTCATCTCCCTCGCTCCGGCTGAACGTCTTGACGTCGATCACCACGCCGCCCTCGCCGTGCGGGACCTTCAGGCTCGTGTCGCGGACCTCGCGGGCCTTCTCCTTGAAGATGGCCCGGATCAGCTTCTCCTCGGCCGTGAGCTCGGTCTCGCCCTTTGGCGTGACCTTGCCCACCAGCAGGTCACCGGAGGCCACCTCGGCGCCGATACGCACGATCCCCCGGTCATCCAGGTTGCGCAGCGACTCCTCGGAGCGGTTGGGGATGTCGCGGGTGATCTCCTCGTCACCCAGCTTGGTCGTGCGGGCGTCGATCTCGTACTCCTCGATGTGGATCGAGGTGAGCTCGTCGTCTGAGACCAGGCGGCGCGACAGGATGATCGCGTCCTCGAAGTTGTAGCCCTCCCAGGACATGAAGGCCACCAGCAGGTTCTTGCCAAGGGCCATCTCGCCCTGGTCGGTGGCCGAGCCGTCGGCCAGGACGTCGCCCGCCTTGACCGTCTGCCCCACGCCCACGATGGGCTTCTGGTGGATCAGCGTGCCCTGGTTTGAGCGCATGAACTTCTGGAGCGCGTATTCGTCGTGCTCTCCCGACTTGCGATCCACCACGATCTGCTCGGCGTCTACGAACGAGACGGTTCCGGCCGCCTCGGCCAGGACGACGTCGCCGGTGTCGATCGCCGCCCGGCGCTCCATGCCCGTGCCCACCAGGGGCGCGTCAGTGACCAGCAGCGGCACCGCCTGGGCCTGCATGTTGGAGCCCATGAGCGCCCGGTTGGCGTCGTCATGCTCCAGGAAGGGGATCATGGCCGTGGTGATCGACCAGATCTGCTCGGGCGAGACGTCGATCAGGTCGACGTCCTTGGGCCGGACCGACACGTAGTGGCCGGCCTGGGTGCGGCACACCACCTCTGGCCCGGCGAGCTTGCCGTTCCCGTCCACCGGGGTGTTGGCCTGGGCAATCAGGCGCTCCTCCTCCTGGGTGGCGTCGAGGTGGACGATCTTGTTCGTGACCACGCCGTTCTCCACCACGCGGTAGGGCGTGGTGACAAAGCCGTGCTCAGAGACCTCGGCATATGAGGACAGTGAGCCGATCAGGCCGATGTTCGGACCTTCGGGAGTCTCGATCGGGCACATCCGCCCGTAGTGGGTCGGGTGCACGTCGCGCACCTCGATCGGGGCCCGCTCCCGGGTGAGGCCGCCGGCGCCGAGGGCGGACAGCCTCCTGCGGTGCCGCAGGCCGGCGAGGCTGTTCGTCTGGTCCATGAACTGGGAGAGCTGGCTTGAGCCGAAGAACTCCTTGAGCGCGGCGACAACCGGCCGGATGTTGACGATCGTCTGCGGGGTGATCGTGTCGGCGTCCTCGGTGGTCAGCCGCTCGCGTACGACGCGCTCCATCCGGTAGAGGCCGATCCGGAACGCCTCCTGGATCAGCTCGCCCACGGTGCGCAGGCGGCGGTTGCCGAAGTGCTCGTACTCGTCGAGGCGATCCTCGACCGGCTCGCGCGGGAGCACGATGGCCTCGGCCGCGTAGTCCTTGATCTCCTCCTCAGGCTCCTCGGGCATGCCGAGCAGCTTGGGGAGCGACACGAGCTCGTTGACCAGGGCGATGATGTCGTCGTGGGTCAGGGTGCGGGTGTCGAGGTCGATATCGAGCCCGAGCCGCGAGTTCAGCTTGTAGCGCCCCACGCGCGTGAGGTCGTAGCGCTTGGGATCGAAGAAGAGCTGATTGAGCAGCGCCTTGGCGGCGTCGATCGAGGGCGGCTCACCCGGCCGCTGCTTCTTGAACAGCTCGATCAGCGACCCCTCCTCAGTGCGCACCATCTCCGGGTCGGAGTCGATGGTGTTGCGGACGTATAGGGAGTTGTCGAAGAGCTTGAGAATCTCCTCGTCGGAGACGTAGCCCATGGCTCGGAGCAGGACGGTGACCGGCAGCTTGCGCTTGCGGTCGATGCGCACGTAGACGCGGCCCTTCTTGTCGATCTCGAGCTCCAGCCAGGAGCCGCGGGCCGGCATCAGGTTGGCGATGAAGACCTGCTTCTCGCGGTCCTTGGGCTCCATCACGTAGGCGCCGGGAGAGCGGACGAGCTGGGTCACGACCACGCGCTCGGTTCCGTTGATGACGAACGTCCCCCGGTCGGTCATCCAGGGGAAGTCGCCCATGAAGACCGACTGCTCACGGATCTCACCGGTCTCCCGGTTGATGAACGACACCGTGATGGTGAGGGGCCGGGAGTAGGTCAGGTCCTTCTCACGGCACTGGTCAAGGTTGGCCACTGGCTCGTCAAAGGAGAGCGCGCCGAACTGGACGGCCAGGTTGCCGGTGTAGTCCTCGATCGGCGAGACGTCGTCAATCGTCTCGCGCAGACCGCCCTTCTCTGGGTCGGTCAGCCACTCGAAGGACTTGCGTTGTATGTCAATCAGGTTGGGGACATCGAGAACCTTGTTCAGACGCGCAAAGCTGCGGCGCGTCCGGGGGGCGTGACTGGTTGCCAAGACGGCGACTCCTCGGGCGTCGAGAGGGAGGCAGAGATCCGCGTTCTACGGGGCCCGCCTACCTGCGGACGGCTTGGCGACCCTCATAGAGCGCGACCAGCAAAGATAGCACACGGCATCGGCGCCCTGTGCAGGACTGATCAGCTCTCACGGACCCCGCCCTGGGACACCCGCGTATGTGGCGCGGATCCGCTTGTTGGGCGGCTACGACTATCGGCTGACCGGGGGGAGTGTAGGGGGTATTCCGGCGTTGGGCAAGTGGCGGTGGGCCGGCGTGGGGCGGCCCGGGGTGCGCGGCGGGCGGGCATGCGTTAACGACAGCGGGCTCGGAACCCTGGATGGATCCGAGCCCGCTGACCTCGCAGCTGCCTTATCGGCTCACCACATACGTCAGTGCCACATGCGGGGATCCACGAACAGGTCATAGACCTTGAGCGTGTAGGTGGTCTCTTGCGAGCTGAGTGTGAACTGGACAAGTTCACGCGGATGGTTCCCGGGCGCGATCACGGCGGGCTTGGTCAGGGACCAGTAGGCGCGCACCACCACGGGCGAGATGTGGGTGGCAACGCTGCTTCCGGCCGGGGTCACCGAGAAGGTCAGTTGGTTTGTCGTGAACGGGTTCCACAACCAGCCTGAGCCAGACGGCCCGGCAGGGGCAGGCGGGTTGACCACGCGGGCGAGCATGCGCGCGTCCTTGTACCAGCTCGATACGCACATCGGGGGGCTGACGGCACTTGACCCGGGCGGCAGTGAGAGGACCGAACCGGTGGCCCCTCCCGCCAGCTGATCGCTGGCCACCTGGGCACCGCCCGAGAGCGTCCACCCGGCGCCGGTGAAGTCGTTGGGAGCCTCCCCGGGGACGAGCGTGTACCAGTGAGTCTTACCGCCGGGGTACAGGCTGAATGGATGGGAGAACTGCTGGTCTTGGCACGACGAGCCGGGTTTGGCGGCCGCCGCGGAGGAAGGTGCCAGGCAGCACAGCGCGAGCACGATCCCCAACCTGTTGAGGGCCGCCCTGGTGAGGGCCGCCCTGGTGCGGGCGGGCCCGGGCCTCGTGAAGGCAACCGCTGACCTGACCGGTGAAGTACTGAAAAGGAGCTTTCTCATCGCCCTTCGTGGCGTTGCACTGGCGGCCGAGCTGTCTCACCGGTGTGAGACCTCTAGCTTTGCGTCCCCGGGTCGCCCCGAGTTTGCCCTTTTCAGTTGGCTTGCCCGGACAACATCGGGTGCCGTCCCGCCGATGTTCACTTTTTTGGACAATTGTTCGATCGTTCGGGCTACCCAGGAGTAAGGACTAAGACAATTTCGGTCGATACAGCCGCCATGTCGCTCGAGCCGAGTCTCGAAGAGCAGGAGCTGCTGGCAGATTCGTTCAAGCGAGCCGGGGCACGGATGAACCGGCGCGAGCTGGCGGCCGAGCTGCTGGCCACCGCGGGGTTTATCGCGGCCAACGCCGGCCTCTGGCTGATCCAATTCCCCCACGGATTCGCGCTGGAACCAGCGGCGCTGTGTTGGGTGGTGCTGGTCCTCGCGGTGATGGTGCGCTTCGAGACGCCGTTCGGGTTCACGGTGCCCACGCAGCTCGCGTTCGTTCCGATGCTGTTCGCGTTGCCGGTCACGCTGGTGCCGGTTGCCGTGGCGTCGGCGCTGGTCGCCGCCCGGCTCCGTGACGTCTTCAGAGGCGAGGTTGAACCGGCTCGCCTGCTGCGGGCCGCCGGCGTCAACGGATGGTTTGCCATTGGCCCCGTGGCGGTGTTCACGCTGGCCGGAGTCGCCCCCGCGCACGCCGGTGCGTGGCTGCTGCTGGCCGCGCTGATGGCTCAGTTCGCGGTCGACTTCGGGGTTTCGGCGGTTTTGCTGACGCTCGAGCGGAAAGCTCGGATGAGCACTCAGCTGGGCGATGCCTGGGTGTATGGGGTCGACGCCGCCCTATCAGGCGTGGCATTGGTTGTGGCCAAGGACATGGCCAGCTCACCGGCGGCAGTTCTGGCCCTGGTCCCCTTGCTCGGGCTTCTGGCCACCTTCGCGCAGGAGCGCCACCACCGGCTGGAGGGCCTGCTCGAACTCAACAATGCCTATCGGGGCACCGCGCTCGTGCTGGGCGATGTCGTGGAGGCCGACGATGGTTACACGGGAGAGCACTGCAAGAGCGTGGTCCAGCTCTGCATCGAGGTGGCCGACAACCTGGGGCTCGACCTTGCCTCCCAGCGCAATCTGGAGTTCGGGGCTCTGCTCCACGACGTGGGGAAGATCGCCATCCCCAAGGAGATCATCAACAAGCCGGGGAAGCTGAACCCGGAGGAGTGGGTGATCATCAAGACCCACACGATCCAGGGCCAGCGGATGCTCGAGCGGGTGGGGGGCTTCATGCGAGACGTGGGACGGATCGTCCGCTCGCACCACGAGCGATGGGACGGGGCCGGCTACCCGGATGGTCTGAGGGGCGAAGCGATCCCCCTCGAGTCGAGAATCATCGCCTGCTGCGATACCTGGAATGCCATGCGGACCGACCGCGCCTACCGCAAGGCGCTCTCATTTGAGGTGGCGATGGAGGAACTGCTGCGCAGCGCGGGTACACAGCTGGACCCGAGGGTCGTTCAGGCCCTCGTGGACGTTGTGACCGAAGACGAGGTGGCGGCCGCCGCCTCTCGGGCGGCGGCTCTTCCCCCAGCCAGCTCACCCGCGGTGTCGCCGATCTAGCGGCGAGCCGACCGCGGGCGAACGCCTACTTCAGCTCGACGCTGGCGCCGGCCTCCTCGAGCTCTGACTTGAGCTTGTCGGCCTCTTCGCGCTCGATGCCCTCCTTGACGGGCTTGGGCGCCTCGTCCACCAGCGCCTTGGCCTCCTTGAGGCCCAGACCGGTGGCGGCCCGCACGACCTTGATCACCTGGATCTTCTTGTCGCCCGCGCCGGTCAGAACCACGTCGAACGTGGTCTGCTCCTCGGCCTCGCCTCCGGCTCCGTCGCCAGCGGCACCGCCGCCGGCTGCCGGCGCGGCCGCGGCCACGGCGGTGGCGGAGACGCCGAACGCCTCCTCGAGCGCCTTGATGCGCTCGGAGAGCTCGAGCACGGAAATGCCCTTGAGCTCGTCGATCCACTCCTGGGTGGTGGTCATTCTGTTTCCTCCTTGGGTTCCTCGGACGGCTCGGAATCCGAGGCGTCGGTTTCGGTTCGTTCAGGTTGCTCGGGCTCGGCAGCGGCCTCAGGTTCAGGCTCGGGCTCGGCAGCGGCCTCGGGTTCCGGCTCGGGCGCGGGCGCGGCCTCCGGCTCTGGCTCGGCAGCAGCCTCCGGCTCCGCCTCGGGCGCCGGTGCCTCGCCGCTGACGAGACCCTGCTCCGCGATCTGGCCAAGCTGGACCGCCAAGCCGGCGATCAGGGCAT
Source organism: uncultured Solirubrobacterales bacterium (assembly GCA_963838865.1). Classification (GTDB taxonomy): domain Bacteria; phylum Actinomycetota; class Thermoleophilia; order Solirubrobacterales; family Solirubrobacteraceae; genus Palsa-465. The sequence continues at coordinate 1,427,371 of CAWISN010000001.1, forward strand.
TCAGCGTCCGCACCAGTCCGGAGAGCGGAGCGGCAATAGTCCCCACCAGCTGCCCGTGCAGGACCTCGCGCGCCGGCAGGCGGGCGATCGCGCGCACGTCATCGGCCGTCAGGGCGGAGCCGTTCATCAACCCGCCCTTGAAATCCAGCGTGCCGAACAGCCGAGCCGCATCGTTCAGCGCCTTGGCGGCGAGCGCCGCATCTCCGGTCACGAAGGTCAGCGCTGTCGGGCCGTCCAGCATCGGCTTGAGCTCAGGGATGCCCGCAGCGTCGCTGGCCCGTTCGGTCAAGGAGTTCTTGACGATCCGGAACACGGCCTCGGCCTCGCGCAGCCGGCCCCGGAGCTCCGCCGCCTGGGTGACGGAGATCCCTCGGTAATCCACGGCGAACACGGCCTCGGCGCCCTGCAGCTGCCCGGCGAGCTCGTCTACGACTGCGGCCTTCTGATCTCGGTTCATGTCATCTCCAATGAAAAACGCCCGCACTTCAGGCGGGCGTCTCGGCTGGCTTGCACCACTCTGGGTGAAGCTCGCTTGGAGGCTCCGCCTGCTTCGGACTTACGCGACCGGCGCGGCCGAAGGTCTTGGGCTTCGCTCGGCTGGCCAGGAATGTTACGCCGGCACCGGCTCCTCGACGATATCTCGAGTCCGCGAAGGGTCGACCTTCACCCCGGGCCCCATCGTGGTGGCCAGCGTGACGGAACGGATATAGCGGCCCTTGGCGGCTGAGGGCTTGGCCCGGATCAGCTCGTCGATCACGGCCGCGTAGTTCTCCAAAAGCTGGCGGGCCTCGAAGTCGCGCTTACCGATGACCAGGTGGACGATGGCGTTGCGGTCGGTGCGGTACTCGACCTTCCCGGCCTTGGCCTCCTCGACCGCCTTGGCCACGTCCATGGTCACGGTCCCCACCTTGGGGTTGGGCATCTTGCCCGCCGGGCCGAGGATCCTCCCCAGCCGGCCGACCACGGGCATCAGGTCCGGCGTGGCGATGGCCACGTCGAAATCGTCAAAGCCGTCCTGAATGCGCTGGGCCAGATCCTCGGCACCCACGACGTCCGCGCCCGCCTCCTCGGCCTCCCGGGCCTTCTCCCCCTGGGCGAAGACGGCGATCTTCACCTCCTTGCCCAGCCCGTTGGGCAGGGCCACCGTTCCTCGCAGCTGCTCGTCGGCGTGCCGCACGTTCAATCCGGTGCGGACGTGTACCTCCATCGACTCGTTGAACTTGACGTGGGAGAGCTCCTTGGCCAGCGTGACCGCCTCGGCGGGCGAGTACTCCCGCTCCCGATCAAGCCGCTGGCGCGCTTCCCGATAGCCCTTGCCGTGGCGAGCCATCACACCACCTCCACACCCATGGAGCGCGCCGTGCCAGCGATGATGCGGGCTGCGGCCTCCACGTCATTGGCGTTCAGATCCTTCATCTTGCGCTCGGCAATCTGCCGCAGCTGGTCCTGGGTGATGCTCCCGACCTTCTCCCGGTACGGCTCGCCGGAACCCTTTTCGAGCGACAGGGCCTGCTTTATCAGCACCGCGGCCGGAGGGCTCTTGGTAATGAATGTGAACGAGCGGTCCTCAAACACGGTAATCACCACCGGGATCACCGTCCCGGCCTCCGACTGGGTCTGGGCGTTGAACGCCTTGACGAACTCCATGATGTTGACGCCGTGCTGACCAAGCGCAGGTCCGACGGGCGGCGCAGGACTGGCCTGCCCGGCCGGCGCTTGAAGCTTGATCTGGGTGAGGACTTTCTTGGCCATCAGATCTTCTTGACCTGGTCGAAGCCGACCTCGACCGGTGTCTCTCGACCGAAGATAGACACCAGCACCTTGAGCCGCTGCGCGTCCTCGTTGACCTCGGAGATCTCGCCTGAGAAGTCCGACAGCGGACCGGAGATCACCTTGACCGACTCACCGATTGCGAACTGCGCCCGGCTGCGCGGCCGGACCTCCTGCTCGCGGTGGAGCAGGCGGTTGACCTCGTCCTGGGTCAGCGGCACCGGCTCATTGGAAGCGCCGACAAACCCGGTCACACCGGGTGTCCCCTTGACCAGGCTCCAAGAATCCTCGTTCAGGTCCATGTTGACCAGCACGTAACCGGGCATGGTGCGCTTCTCGACCGTGATCTTCTGGTTGTCCTTCATCTCGGACACGGACTCGGTCGGCACGACGATCTGCCGCACGGCGGTCTGCTGACCGAGGGACACCACGCGGTGCTCAAGGTTCTGCTTGACCTTGTTCTCGTGGCCTGAGTATGTGTTGACGACGTACCAGCGGAACATTTCAGAAACCTATTCGCCTTCGGGGAGAGGAACTACCTGTCCCGCTGCATGAACGTCCACAACGCCAGCGACGAGACGATGATGGCGACACCCACCCACAACCACACCGAGCTGCCTCCGATGAGGATGGCGTTCATGAAGTGCGAGGACACGGTGTCGGCCACGCCCAAGAAGACGCCGGCCACAATAACGAAACCGAGCACCACCGCGGTCGCCTGCACGACCTGGCGGCGGTCCGGCCACTGAACGCGCTGAAGCTCGCGCCAGCTTCCCTCCAGGAAACCGAGCAGGCGTGCACGGGGACGAACGGGAGCCGCGCCCGGCGAGGGCAGCGGCACCGCGGTGCCACCCGGCGGATCCACGTCGCCTCCCCCGTCAAAGCCGGCGCCGATCTGATTGCGGCCGCGCCCTCCGCCATCGCCCGAGGGCTCGGGCTCCTCGGCGGCCTCGAATGGCTCGTCCCGGAGCGCTTCGACACGGCCAACCGCCAGCTGGGTGTCGGCCAGCTCGACGTCGGGCGCCGCGTGCTCGAGCGGGGAGGGGGCTCCCTCACCGTTGTCGTTCGGCGCGGTGGCGAGCCGGGAGCGGCCGCCCACGGGCTGTGGCCGGCGATCCCGCCGTTCCTTCGCGCGCTTGCGGTTCCGAGCCAAGGTTGCTCCTAGCGAGTTTCGCGGTGGGCGGTGTGGCGCCTGCACCAGCGGCAGTACTTGCGCAGCTGGATCCGCTCAGGGTTGTTGCGCTTGCTCTTGTTGGTCTGGTAGTTCCGGCGCCGACACTCCTCGCACGCGAGGGTTACGGCGATCCGGACGTCTCCGCGGGCCATGTTCCTGCTTTGGTTGGGACGTGGTTAGGACTGGGCAAACCGGCTCGGCACGGCGCGTCAAAGCCACCGGCGCCGCACCGCAGTGTAGCCGCTACCCCAGCTCGCTGGGCACGATTTCCAGCTCTAGCCAGCGGTCGGAGCGGAGCACGGATACCCGCGCCGGCTGGCCAATCATCGCTTCGGTCATGAGGCGTTGCACGTCGTCGGCTCGTTCGATGGCCACGCCGTCGATCTCCACCACCAGGTCCTCGGCCCGGACCCCGGCTCGCTCGGCCGGGCTGCCTGGCGCCACATTGACCACCTCAAAGCCAGCCTGCCGGCCCAGCCTCACGCGCGCGTATGGAGGGAGGGGCCTGGGTCCGCCGGCCACGCCGATGTAGGCCCGCCGCACGCGGCCGTCGCGCATGAGCGAGGAGACAATCCGGCGCGTGGCGGAGTTGATCGGCACGGCCAGGCCCAGCCCGTAGCCGGCCACGGCCGTGTTGATTCCCACCACTCGCCCCCGGCTATCAGCCAGCGCGCCGCCCGAATTGCCCGGATTGAGCGCGGCGTCGGTCTGGATGACGTTGTCGATGTAGCGCATGGCACTGCCCGAGCGCGCGGGCAGCGACCGGCCCAGCGCCGAGACCACCCCGGCGGTGAGCGAGCCGGCGAAGCCGTGGGGGTTACCGATGGCGACCACGAGCTGACCCACCTTGAGGCCCGCGGCATCACCCAGCTGGGCCGAGGACAGCTCGCCGCTGTCCACCCTGAGCAGCGCCAGGTCTGTGAGGTGGTCGACGCCGAGGACCGAGAACCCGAGCTCGCGTCCGTCCACGAACGCCGCCCGTCCGCCCCCCCTCGCGTCCCTGACCACGTGCGCCGAGGTGAGCAGGAAACCGTCCGGCGAGAGGACGACGGCGCTTCCCGCCCCGGCGGGGATCCGGCCCGCCCGAGTGCGGCGCAGAACGCGGAGGTTGGCCACGGAGGGGGCCAACAGCTCCGCCACTCCGGTCACGACCTGGGAGTACGCATCCAGCGCTTGCGCCTCGTCTGGCACGGCGTCCGGGCTGCTCGCCACGGCAGTCATCAGGCTGCTTCCAGCTTGACCGACACCGTCTGCTCCTCGGTGCCCCGGACGAGCCCCAACTCGAGGTGTTCACCCGGCCGCGCCGCGTCGAGCACCTCGTAGAGCCCGTCCAGACTGTCCAGCGGCCGTCCCCCGGCGGCCACGATCAGATCGCCCCGACGCAGTCCGGCCCGGTCGGCCGGTGTCGCACCTTGGACCGCCCGGATGAGGATCCCATCGCGGGGCGGGAGGCCAACGGCGGCGCGCAGCCGACGGGCGGCGCGGGGAGGCGCCACGGCGATACCCAGCCGCACGGGTTGGCGCTGCTCGCCTCGGCCGAGCGCGTCCACTCGTTCGCGGGTGTCCTTATCCAGCGGGATGGCCACAACCAGCCCCGGATCCATGCGGACGCTGTTCAGGGCCAGCAGCCCGCCTTCCAGGTCCACCAGCGGCCCCCCGGAGGAGCCGCGGGGCAGGGGTGCGGTGTGCTCGATCCCGCCGGTAAGGTTGCGCCCCCTCGGGCCGCGGAAGCTCGCCATCACCGCTGAGACGAACCCCGGCGTCACGTGCAGTCCGCGGCCACCCGGATTGGCCAGAGCCAGAACCGGGCGTCCCACGCTCACCGAATCGGCGTCCTCAGCCGACGGAGCGATGGGCTTGACCGCTCCGGTGTCGACCTCGAGCACGGCCAGGTCCAGGCCCAGGTCAGTCCCGGACACCTGGGCGGCCTCAGAGCGGCCGTCGGCGAAGATCACCCCCACCTCGGGATGGCGGAGGTTATGGGCGTTGGTCAGGACCCGGCCGGGCGCGATCACGGTGCCGCTACCCGCCCCCCACCGGCCCCGCAGACCCACCACGGCAGGCCCGGCCTGCTTCAGCGCCGCCTGGATGGCCGATTCAAATCGCTCCACTGGGCGCTATCGTAGCAACTTGCAAGTTGCAACTTAGAGCTAAATTGCACGGCTGATGGCGGTGAATGTCCGCTATCTATCCGACATCCCGTGCCATCGCTACTCGCATGACGAATCCCTCAGCCCCCACAAAGGACGAGCCGACAGCCGCTCTGACCGCTGCCCTGGCCGCCGTGGGCGACCGGTGGACTCTCCTGGTGATCAACGCGCTGCTGCAGGGCTCACGCCGCTTTGGTGAGCTCCAGGAGGACATTCCCGGGATCGCGCCCAACATCCTCACCCAGCGGCTCCGGCGGCTCGAACAGGATGCGCTGGTGGTGGCCCGGCCCTACTCGACCCGTCCTCTGCGGATGGCCTACGAGCTCAGCGCCGCCGGGGCCGAGCTGGCCGGAGCGCTCCGCCTGCTGGCCGGCTGGGGGGCCCGGAACGTAGCCGGGACATCCTCCCCGCGCCACTCGGTGTGCGGCACGGCGATGGAGGCTCGCTGGTGGTGTCCCACCTGCCAGGAGGCGGTGGGCGACCAGGCAGGCGAGGATCTCCACTTCCTGTAGGAGAGGGGCGCGCCTTCAACCGCCGCGGGAAGGAACAATTCCCCCATGGTGCATCTGGTGGGGCTGATGATCTCGATCGGGCTGGCGGACTCGCTCAACCCAACGACGATCGCTCCGGCCCTCTACCTGGCCTCGGGGCCTCGCCCGCGCCGACGGGTGGCCGAGTTCACGCTGGCGGTCTTCTTTGTCTACTTGGTCGGCGGCGTCCTGATCGCGCTCGGACCCGGCGAGCTGATCCTCGACCTGGTCCCGCACCCCCACCGCACCGCTCGGCACATCGCCGAGATCGTGGCCGGGGTGCTGCTGCTCATCAGCGCGGTCATCATCTGGCGGCGCCGGGAGCGGATCGCGCGCCGAGGCCTTCCGCAGGCCAAGCGCGGCAAGTCAAGCGCATTGCTCGGAGCCACGATTACGGCGGTCGAGCTTCCTACCGCGTTCCCGTATTTCGCGGCCATCGCCGCCGTGGTGGGCGCCGGTCTGAATCGTGGCCAGGAGATCGGGCTGCTCCTGATCTTCAACCTGTGCTTCGTGGCGCCGCTGCTCGGCATCCTGGCCACGCTCATATTCGCCGGCTCGCACGCCCAGCGGGCGCTGCGCCTGGGGCGACTGTTTCTGGAGCGCTTCTGGCCTCATCTCCTGGCCGTCCTCATCGCGCTGGTGGGCGCCGTGGCCATCCTGATCGGAGCGAGCGGCCTGGTTGCCGCCGGGCACGGGTCGCTCTCGCGCCTGATCCGGCACATCAGGCAGCACATCTTTCACCTCAGGTCGTGACCTGCGGGCGCGGCTGAGCGACTACGTCGAGGGGCGGGCGCCCCGGATGAGCCGGCGCATTCCGGCCATCCACCGCTCGTTGTCCGCCCCCTTGCGCGCCATGTACTCCCCCACCTGCGGGTGGGGCAGGATGAGAAACCGCTCCTCGCGCATGCCATGCACCACGGCCTCGGCCACATCCTGAGGTTCGAGCAGCTCATCGGCCAGCAGGGCCGTGGCCCCAACGGAGTCCTCGAGTGCCCCCTCGAGCATCGGCGTGCGCACCCCGAGCGGACAGACACAGGACACCCTTATCCCGGCATCCCCGTACGTGATGGCCAACCACTCGGCCACGGCCACCGCCGCGTGCTTGGTCACCGAGTACACCAGGGCCCCCACCTGGGTCAGCACTCCAGCCGCCGAAGCGGTGCTGACCAGATACCCCTCCCCCCGCTCGACCATCTCGGGAACCAGCGCCCGGGCCGCCCATACGTGGGCCAACACGTTTATCCGCCACGCGCGGTCCCAGTCCTCGTCGGTCGCCTCGGGACCACCCCCGGGCCCTGGGATGCCGGCGTTTGAGCAGAACACGTCAACCGAACCGCCCACCTCCCGCGCCCGCTCGATCAGCCGCCGGACCTCCTCCTCGCGAGCCACATCAACCTGCACCGGGGTGGCCCCCAGATCCTCGGCCACGGCCTGCAGACCCTCCAGGTTGAGATCGGCCAGGATCAAGGCGCGGGGCCCCTCGGCGGCCACCCGCCGAGCCAGGGCTGCCCCAATGCCGCTTCCGGCTCCCGTTATGACCACCGTGCGATCGGCCAGCTCCATGCAGCCCGAGAGACTAGTGTTCCTGATCGAGAGATGAACTTCGAGCTGAGCGATCGTTGCAAGGAGCTCCAGGAGCGCCTGCTGGCCTTCATGGACGAGCACGTCTATCCGGCCGAGCCCGTGTACCACGAGCAGCTCCACGAGTCGGGCCAGCCGCATTTCCATCCGCCGGTCATGGAGGAGCTCAAGGAGAGAGCACGAGAGCGCGGGCTGTGGAACATGTTTCTCCCCTACGAGCTGCCCGACAGCTCAGCCCCCGCGCTGAGCAACGTCGACTACGCCCCGCTGGCCGAGATCATGGGTCGGAGCCACATCGCCTCGGAGGCGTGCAACTGCGCCGCCCCGGACACCGGGAACATGGAGGTGCTGACGCTGTTCGGCTCCCCCGAGCAGAAGGAGCGCTGGCTCGCTCCGCTGCTGGAGGGAGAGATCCGCTCGGCATTTGCCATGACCGAGCCGGACGTGGCCAGCTCGGACGCCACCAACATCCAGCTGCGGATCGAACGGGATGGCGAGGATTACGTTCTGAACGGCCGGAAGTGGTGGACGTCCGGGGCTCTGCGCGATCGCTGCAAGATCATGATCGTGATGGGCAAGACCGACCCGGAGGGGCCGCTCTTCCGGCAGCAGTCGATGATCCTGGTGGAGCCCGGCACGCCCGGGGTCAGCTTCCTGCGCAACCTGCCGGTCTTCGGCTACGTCGATCAGGAGAGCCACGCCGAGGTTCTGTTCGAGGACGTCCGCGTCCCGGCCGAGAATTTGATCTCCAACGAGGGGGACGGTTTCCTGATCGCCCAGGCCCGACTTGGTCCGGGCCGCATCCACCACTGCATGCGCACCCTGGGGGCCGCCGAACGGGCGCTTGAGCTGATGTGTGAGCGAGCCAACTCGCGTACCACGTTCGGTCAGCCGTTGGCCGAGCGGGGCAACGTCCAGGACTGGATCGCCGAGTCACGGATCGAGATCGACATGGCTCGCCTGCTCACGATGCGGGCGGCCTGGCTGATGGACACGGTGGGCAACAAGCATGCCCGGACCGACATCGCGGCCATCAAGGTGGCTGCCCCCACCGTGGCGCTCAAGGTGATCGACCGGGCCATCCAGGTGCACGGGGGCGCCGGGGTCTCAGACGACTTCCCCCTGGCCACCATGTACGCCCACCTCCGGACCCTGCGTCTGGCCGACGGTCCGGATGAGGTGCACAAGCGGAGCATCGCCCGGCACGAGCTGCGCAAGCTGAGCAAGCCCGCCCCCACGCCCGCGTAAAGCTCAGGACACGGAAGCCGGCTCGCGGGGCGCCATACTCGTCGCGATGCCCCTGCTGGCCCGCAGAGACCCGGCGGTCGGCCGTTCGGGCGCGCGCCCGCGACGTTCGTCCCGATCCGATCAACCGCCCCTGCCCCGGTCCGCCTGGACCAGGCTGATCGCCGCGACGTGCGCCGCCGCGCTCCTTCAGCTCGACGGGACGCTGATCACCGTGGCCCTTCCGTCGGTCAGCCGCTCTCTGGGTGTCACGGCGGGGTCCACGGCCACGGTGCTGAGCGCCTACTTCGTGGCCTACGCCGTTGTCCTGCTCCCGGGCGGCGCGCTGGTCGACCGGTTCGGCGCCCGGCGGCTTGCCCTCATCGGTCTGGGTATGTTCGCCGTGGGGGCGGGGGCAGGAGCTCTCGTGGATGACTTCGGGTTGCTCGTGTTCACCCGGGTGGTTCAGGGCATGGGCGCTGGTCTGGTCAGCCCGGCCGCGCTGGCTGCCGCCGTGAGCGGGTTTCCGCCGGAGCGCCGCGGGAGCGCGCTGGGGATCTGGGGCGCGAGCGCCGGCGTGGCCAATCTGGTCGGGCCTCTGCTCGGCGGCCTGCTCACCGTCGCCTTTGGCTGGCGCGCCGCCTGGTGGGCGCTCGTGCCGCTGGCCCTGATCGCTGCCTGGGGCATCGCGCGCCAGGTGCCAAGGACGCTCCACGGCGAGAGGGCAGCCGGGCGCCAGCCGATCCTCAACCCCACTGTTCTCACCGCCACGCTGGTGGCCGGTTTGACCTTCGCGGTGATGATCGGGTCGTTCTTCCTGGCCGAGCAGTACCTCCAGCGCTCCGCCGGTTTCTCGGCCCTCGGCGCCTCCGCTGCGCTCATCCTGGTGGCGGTGCTGGTCGCGGCCGGGGCCCCGCTGGCCGGAGGCCTGGTGGACCGCCACGGTGAGCGGCTGCCCGCGCTACTCGGATTCCTCGGCATGGGCACGGGCCTGGCCGTGCTCGGGATCCCCGGCGTGCCGCTCGACACCGTGGTGACGATCCTGCCCCTGATCCCGGTCGGTCTCGGCCTGGGCATGCTGTTTGTCCCCACCTCGCGGGCGGCGCTGAACGCCACTCCCTCCGCCTTCCACGGCCGTACCTCGGCCGTTCTGTCGGCCGGCCGCTTGCTCGGGGCGGCCATCGGCGGTGCCCTGGGGGGGATCGCCCTGTCGGGCGGCGCCCATGCCTCGACCGTGCACGACGCATTGCTTGTGGCCTGCGGGATCTCGCTGCTGATCGGGCTGCCCGCCTCGCTGCGCCTGGGATCCGGCGGCCCGCCCGTGGCCGGCGTCAGGGCCTCGGGAGAGGCGGCCTGAGAGCGGTTGGGCTTGCACGCGAGGCTCCGCGCTGAGTAGCCTGCCACCTTCAAGATGGCGACTTGAGGAGGCGGCGGGATGCGCAGGTACCTGGCGATCATCGTGTGCCCGGTGGCGGCCGGTCTGGTCCTGGCGTCACTGACAAGCTCGCCCAGCTCCGCCGCAACCTCCCGGCCGCACAGCGTGCCGGCGGCAGGACGGATCACCTTCTCCGTCCCCACCGTCGTCGATCCGCTCCACACCTTCGGCGAGCCGTCGATCAGCTTCAACAACCCGCGTAACCAGCTGTTCGCCAGCGGGCCGACGGGCACGGGCGCGCAGCGCAGCGAGTGGGAGACCTCGGTCGACGCTGGCCGCACGTTCCGACTCATAAACCCCGGCGCTGTCCCGACTCCGATCCAGAGTTCGCCCGGTCCCAAGCCCGGTGGCGGCGACACCGACATCAACAACGATCGGAAGGGCAAGGAGTACTTCGTCGACCTGTACGGGCTGGCCTGCGATCGCACGGCCACGACCTCCAACGGGGGCAAGACGGCGCAGCAGAGCTTCAATGGCTGCGGAGGACACCTCCTGTCAGATCGTCCCTGGCTGGCCGTCTACGACCCGGCGCGGGGCACTCTGCACCACTCCCCGTACAAGGGGAAGGTGCCCCTCATCTACGAGGAGTACAACAACCTCCAGGGGCCCAACTCCTACCCGAACTCAGGCGCTCAATGGAACAAGAGCACCGACGGGCTCAACTTCACAAACGCCACCAAGGGGGTGAGCCTGGCCACCCAGGCCGTGTACAGCCCGTTCGGGCCGGATGGCTACCCGGCGATAGACCAGGTCACCGGCAAGGTCCTCCAGGCGGCAGGGTTCCCCAACCCGGGGGGCAAGACCTACGCCCTGGATCTCAACATCGGGACCCCCGATGCCGCGGGCGACCTGACCTTCTTGGACCATCCGAAGACGCCCGGAGGCCCTCCGAACCCCGCTGGCCTCATCCATATCGTCAAGAAGCTGCCGGGGGCGCCGGACACGCTGTTCACCGTCCTCTCCATGGACACCAAGCGCAACGTGTTCGTGGCCTACGCGGTCAACAACACGAATGAGCCCAATGAGGATCAGATCTTTGTCTCGGCCGCCTCAGCCGCCTCGGGTTGGCGGAGGTGGAGCCGCCCAGTCCGCGTCTCGAACGCATCCAGGGCGACGGGGGACGCCGTGAACGTGTTCCCGTGGATCAAGGCGGGGGGACCCGGCCGGGCCGACGCCGCCTGGTACGGGTCCAACAAGATGGTCGATCCCTCGAGCCACAGCGGCCAGGCCTGGAACGTGTTCATGAACCAGGTCGTCTTCCCGGTCAACTCCAAGGGCCAGGTGACGGGTCAGCGCCCCTCCACAACGCTGGTCAAGGTCAGCCCCCACCCCAACCACTATCAGGACATCTGCCTCCAGGGCACCGGGTGCATCAGCTCTCAGGGCAACCGGAACCTGGCCGACTTCTTCTCGCTGACCATCGACCGGAGCGGCGCCGCCGAGATCATTTACGACGACACTTCGAACGGGCTGGCCCAGCCGGGATTCACCCCCAAGAACGGCCAGCTGGCCGACCACAAGGGAGCGCCAGTGGTGACCGTGGCCCGGCAGGCCTCCGGTATGGGCCTCTTCGGTAGGCGGGTGAGCGGTCCGTCCCGCGCCCCGGTCGCCGGTATGCGGGACCGCCCAGGAGATGCCCGGTATCCGGTGATCGGAGGTAAGAAGGTCCCGGGGATGGACATCCTGCAGAGCTCGATGTCGCTGTCTCGCCACACCCTGACCGTGACGATGAAGGTGGCGAACCTGAAGACGCCGTCGCGCACGGCGGCCAGAATTCCGGGGACCCAGCTGATGGAGTACGTGACCCGCTGGCAAAAGGGCAACAGGCTGTTCTACGCGGGGATGTCCGTGACCCCGTCCGGATCGCGGAGCTTCTACGCCGGCCGGACGAAGTCGGTCGATCTCTGCTCGGTGAGCGCCTGCTTCCCACACCTGCTGGTCTACTCAGAAGCGGGCCACGGAGGACGCAGAGAGAAGGGCAAGGTGTCATGTCCGGCCAAGCCGTCGCCCAAGCACCCCTGCACGGTCATCATCCGCGTTAAGACCCGAGACGTGGGAAAGCCGAAGGCCTCGAGCATCCTGCAAGAGGTAGGCGCCTACGCGTTCGCCGCCTCGCATCCGCAGGGCGGCACGACCAACGCCCAGGCCCAGGCGGACGATGTCCCGCTCGAGATCGACGGCGCCTGCTGTTATGACTTCAGCGGTGGTGCGCGGCACGCCGGGCGCCTGAGCGGCTTTACCGGCTGACGCCCGCGCGCCGAGGCCCGGTGGCGCCATTGCGCCGGGGCCCGGTGGCGCTATTGCGCCGCTTCTCCGGGCGCGATAACTTCAGAGTTCGGCAGCTGAGGGGCTAGCCTGGGCGGCCGAGCCGGAGGAAGAACGAAATGCCTACACCACCATCTCCGCGTCTGGCCAGCGAGGAAGTGATCATCAGCGCGCCCATGAGCTACATGGGGTCCGCTAAGCGCATCGGGCGGCTCCGGCGCCGGGTGGACAGCGGCTGGGAGCTGACCGCGCTCACCACGGCCGTGGTCGTCCTGGTCGTCATGGCCTGGCTCTTCGTGACCGTCTGGTATCTGACATGGGGCCTTCTGCTCATCCCCTACCGCGTGATCCGCCGCGGGCAGCGCAAGCGCAAGGTGGAGGCCCTCAGGCACCGAGAGCTGCTGGGAGCGCTGCAGGGTGCCGCGACGGCACATCCTCAGCCCCCGCCTCCGCCCCCGTCCACCGAGCTGGTGGCCGATGCCGACCGTGACCGGACCATGGACGAGCTCCGCCAGCACCTGCTCTCCGGCCGGCTTACCACGGGAGAGTTCGAGACAAGACTTGCCCTCGCCCATGCCGCCCGGACGCGAGCCGATCTCGACATGGCGAGAGCCGACCTCCCGCGGGAGTACAGCGTGTAGCGCGCGACCGGCCCTTAGCCGGCGCTCAAGATCGGGAGGACAACCGAGGACGGGTGGTCGGGCCCAGGAGGTTGCTGCTGAAGCCAACCCGTGGGTTGAGTTCTGAAATCAACCCACGCTTCAACCCTGACGCCGACGACAAATGGCCGCTGCGAGCAGATCATGGTGGGCATGAGAACTACCGATTACCTCATCAACGCAGTATTCATTCTGATCGTCTTCCGCCAGGCTCGCGAGCATGAGCTTGATCGTCGGAGTGTGATCATCCCGTTGGCGATCATCGCCTACGTCGCGCATCTCTATGTGCATTCGATCCCGACCGCCGGCAACGACCTGTTGCTGATCGGCGCGCTCGGGGCCATCGGTCTCACCCTCGGTGTGGTCAGCGGGTTTGCCACCCACGTCCGGGCCGGGGAGAATGGTCTGGCCCTCGCGCGGGTGGGCTGGATCGCCGGAGCGCTTCTGATCGCGGGAATTGGCTCGCGGATGGTGTTCGCCTTCGCCCTCGCGCACGGCGCACGCCCTGCCATCGTCAGCTTCAGCTACACGCACCAGATTGGCGCTGCCGCCTGGCCCGTCGCGCTGGTGCTGATGGCGCTGCTCGAGGTCTCTACCCGTATCGCCATCGTCCAGGTGCGCGGCCGCCACGCCATGCAGGCCAGCTCCCATGTGATTCCGGGTGCGGCATGAACCTGGGTCAGACAAAACCACAGTCCCCGGCCCGTTCGACGCGGGCCGCAGGGCGTTCTATCGTCCCGGCTGCGGTGACCGACTCAGAGCCAGCTTCAGGGCTGGACAGCGCGCGTGTGGCGGAGGCCCAGGCGCGGGCGCGGGAGCGTCTGCACCGTCAGCGAGACATGCTCCGCCCGCTCGGCCTGGTGGTGATCCTCGTAGTGGTGCTGGGGAGCGCCAACAGCCACCCGGTCCCGGGGCTGCACGGCAAGGCGCTGGCCGTGACACTCACGCTGTGCGCGTTTTCCGCCATGCTCCTGGTTGCCATTCGGGATAGCTTCCCGGAGCGCCGCCTCGAGCTGCAGGGAGCGGTGATTGCGGTCATGGGCGCAGCGGGTGTCACGCTCGGAGGGCTTCAGATCAAGGGAGCCACAGGGGTGGCGGCCGGTGTCGCGGTGTTCATGGCGCTCACGCGACTGCCTCTCCGTGCCGCCGTCGTAATGGGCGGCGCCGTCACTCTTGCGCTCGGCACCGTCACGGCGGCGGCTGGCAGCTCGTCCTCTGCTGTTGCTGCCCAAGTCCTGGTGATCCTGTTGCTCGGCGTCGTCGCGGTGTTCCTCAAGCGCGCCCGGGAGAGTGAGAGCGAGGCGGAGATCCTCCTCGCCCAGCTCGAGGACGCGCGCGACGAGCAGACGAGGATGGCCGCGATCGCCGAGCGCGGAAGGATCGCCACAGAGCTCCACGACGTGCTGGCCCATTCGCTCTCTGGCGCCGCGATTCAACTGCAGGGCGCGCGGAAGCTCGCCGAGCGGGAGGGGGCAACGCCGTCGGTGAGCCAGGCCATCGATCGGGCCAGCGAGCTGGTTAAGGCCGGGCTGACCAACGCCCGCCAGGCCGTGGGCGCGCTGCGGGGTGATCCGCTGCCGAACGTTGGCCAGCTTCCCGCGCTGATCGACGCCTGCAAGGCCGACATGAGCCTCGATGTGACGCTGCGGATCGAGGGAGAGCCCCGAACGCTCGCGGCCGATCCAAGCCTGGCGCTCTACCGCGCGGCAGAGGAAGCGCTGACCAACGTCGCCCGACACGCGCCGAGCGCTCCTACGACGGTCACGCTCTCCTACGAGCTCGATCGTGCGTTGCTGGTGGTGACCAATGGCGTCTCCGCAGATCCACCCCGTCAGGGGATGGGCGGCGGCCGAGGGCTCGAGGGACTACGCGAGCGGATCGACCGAGCCGGCGGGTGGATGTCGGTGGGGCCCAGCCCCGAGGGCTGGCGAGTAGAGATCGAGATGCCCGCGTGAAGATCCGTGTCGTGATCGCAGACGACCAGCCCGTGCTGCGCGACGGGCTGGCGATGCTGCTCGGCCTGATCGAAGACGTCGACGTCGTCGCGACCGCCTGCGACGGCATCGAAGCGGTCAAGCGCGCACAGGCGCAGCGGCCCGACATCGTGCTGATGGACCTGCGAATGCCGCGCCTCGACGGTGCCGGCGCAATCCGGGAAATCCTCGCCGCGCTGCCGGAGGTCCGAGTGCTGGTCCTAACCACCTACGCGGACGATGAGTCGCTCTTCCGAGCGCTCCAGGCTGGCGCACATGGCTACCTGACCAAGGACGCCAGTGCCGAAGAAATCGAACAGGCAATCAGAGCGGTCGCAGCCGGCGAGACACACCTTGACCCGGCCGTGCAGCAGCGACTTGTGAGAGCCGTGCTTGATCAGACACCGCCATCGCCGGCGGCTGACGCGACGTCCGCGGCGCCGTCAGCGCTCCCTGACGACCTCACGCCTCGCGAGGTCGAGGTGCTCAAACTGATCGCCTCCGGCCTCTCCAATGGCGAGATCGCCGAAACGCTCGTTCTCAGCAACGCGACCGTCAAAACCCATATCAACCGCATCTTCTACAAGACCGGCGCCCGCGACCGGGCCCAAGCCGTCCGCTACGCCTACCAGCATCGCCTGGCCTAGCGCGAAACCTGGGGCTTGCTAGCGCGGGCCACCAGCTCACTCGTCAGGCCACGGGTATTGGTCGTGCTGGGGGAGGTCGTCAAGAATCTCGTACCAAGGTGCCCTCGAGCCGACGAACATGTGGGCCATCGGTTTGAGGCTCGGCTCGTCGACAAGCGACCCATACGGCACGCGGATCTTGCCTTCGTGGCCTGTCCAGTACAGCAGCGATAAACAATTCCCACAGCGCCCCGCATGATGACCGTGCGGATCGCCATCCAACATCAACCACTCCTCCCCGGTCATCACTCTCAGCTTCTCGCACCCGATTTCGCCCCACGGCAAGAAGGCCGAGCCGGTCATCGCACGGCAATTCGAGCAGTGGCAGTTATACGCGACGGCGAATTCGTCCGCGACTTCGTAAGTGACGCCTTTACAGGCGCAGCGACCCTTCAGCACCGGTCGAACCTTAGAACGTGGATCACGCGCCATACAGGGCGAGAGTCCGTGCCGACGACCACGAGGCGAATCGGCTGCTCTAGGATCGGGGGAATGGACGTGCTGTGGCTTGCCGACCGCTCGTGGCCGGTTCTTCGCCGCCTGATGGGTGCCCACACCCAGATCTACCGCCTGACCAATGGCCTGATTGGACACCGCGTTCCCGGCGCTCCGCCAATGCTCCTGCTTGACCACGTCGGCGCCAAGAGCGGGATCAAGCGCACGATCCCGCTCGTCTATGTGGACCACGATCCCGCGGTCGTCCTCGTGGCGTCCAAGGGCGGACACCCCAGGCACCCGGGCTGGTATCACAACCTTCGCGCCAATCCAGACACGACCGTGCAGATCGGTGCCGAGCGACGGGCCGTCCACGCGCGGATCGCTACGCCTGAGGAACGGAAGCGGCTCTGGCCCAAGGCGGTCGCCACCTACGCTGGATACCGCGGATACCAGGAGCGCACCGAACGCGTGATCCCGCTCGTAATACTCGAGCCCAGTAAATCCGTCAAGCACTGAAGCGTCCCGCTCTCGGCCTGCGCGAGTATCGCCCAAGCCCTCTGACGGACTCGAACCGTCGACCCCTTCCTTACCATGACCCCGCGGAGGTTGCTGGCTGTTTCCGAGATCCTGATTTATGCCGTAGAAACGGGCTTTCGCTGATCCGATGCAGGCGTCTGGGACCGGTTTCGTGCGGGCTGAGGTTTCCAAGAAGTTTCCATAGCCGGGGCTCAGACGGGTAGCAGCTCGAGCGCGCCGACGTGGCTCGGTCGCATGGTCGCGAAGTGCCGGTGATCGAGAGTCGCGAGCCTCGTTTCGCCGAGCCGCTCAACAATCGCCAGCACCGCGCAATCGACAAATCCGACCCTGAGATCCTTGTACGTGCGCATCAGCTCAGCGGCGCGCCGATAGTCCCCGTCATTGAGCTCTTCGATGTCAAGCTCACCGGCGCTGACGGTTTTCAGCACCGCCGGAAAGGCCTCGGGACCGACCTCGCGTGCAAGCAGGTAGTCGAGCTCGACCAGTACCGGCGCCGGAACCACGCGTCGCTCAGTGCGCGACGCGAAGAGCGCAGCACACCGCTCGTGGTGCTGGTCGTCAGCGTCGATCGCGGCGACCAGCGGCCCCGTGTCGAAGATCAGCGGAATGCCTCGGGCTCGAACTCGTCGCCACTCGCGCGCTCAGCGAGATCACCTCGGCCGGAGCGGAACGCTCCGATCAGCGAAAACGGGGGCTGCGCTTCTCGAGAGCCGTTGCCATGGGCAGCTTCAAGCGCACGTTCGGCCTGCTCCTCGGTCCACGTGGCTACCTCCGCGAGGACTTGTTCCTTAGCAGTCATGCCAGGAAGGGTAGTTGCGCGTTCGGCCGGTGGCGCGCTTACTGGCGCGTCGATGCTCACCGGCGTGCGGTGGTCGACCACTCGCGAGTTCGCACTGACCTCAGGGATCAGACCTCGGCTCCATCGCCACCCGCAACACACCGGCGTACTCAGCCGTCATCCGGGACAGCCGCATGGCGCGACGCCGCGCGTCTGCAACCTCACGCACGTAGACCGTTCTCGTCACGGTGCCGTCTCGGTGCCCGAGGAGGAAAGCGACCTGGTTCAGAGCTAGTTCTTGGTCGCGTGGACCCGTCCGTCCTCGCCGAGCTGGAACCCAGGAAGGCCGAACTGCTCGAGCTTGTCCGGGATCACAGTCCGGGGCTGTTCGGACGACTCGACACCGCCGGGGGTCACGGTCATTGCCTGGAGGGGTCCGCTCCAGTCCGAGATAGCCTCGCGCTGCCCGTCGTCGTGGTGGACCGAGGCGATCAGCCCGAACACAAATGGGGAGCGCGGGTTGGTGCAGATCCACCAGTTGCTCACTTCGATGTCGACCCGCGGAACCCGACGCGGCACAAACCCGTAGACGTCCAACCAGCCGTCCGGCCCGCGCGTCTGCAACACGAGCTCGGCACCGTCCTCGACGACGCGGAAGCTCCAGCCCGACTGCTCGTGCACCGTGTCCGACTCCGGGCCGAATGGGATCGGATCGAGCAGCGTGCCAAGGCCGAAGCCAACATCCGCATGCCATCTCTTGCCATCGCCGTCGGTGACCCGTAGCACAAGGTGCCCAGTGGGGCGCGCCTCAGGGGGCACGCCGCCGACGCGAACGCGCGCGAGCATCGGCTCGACCTGCAAGCCGAGGTGCTCGAGCGCGGAGGCGAGCAGCAGATTGTGCTCAAAGCAGTACCCGCCGCGCCGTTCCGCGACCATCTTGCGCTCGAGGTCCTGCTGCTCGAGCGAGACCGGGATGCCCTGGTGCGAATCGAGATTTTCGAATGGGATCGACGTGGCATGCGCGCGGTGGATCGACTGCCAGTTCGGCGAATCGGCCCCGGCAAGACCGATCCGCTCCAGATAGGCGTCGAAGTTGAGCATCGGCGCTTGCACTGTACCCCTGCCGAGACCCGCTCCGCACGGATCGGCGCGAACCGCATCTGTGCCAAGTCCGCGGGACCAGCACTGCGCTCGATGACTAGACCCAGCGGCACGATCGCGGTGCGCCGCCACTCCTGCTTCGACGGTGTGACGAGCATCTCATCTACGTCGGTTGCGTCCCACAACTGCTGTAGATACGCGCTGGGTGCTGTCAGAGCGACGGCGTAGGTTCCCTCAAGTCCTGCAAGACGATGAAGGAGGCCTACGCCGTGAGACGCACCGTACCGCCGTCGGCGGAGATACAAGCCGAGATCGACAGGTTGCTTGGGAGGGGCATGGTCGATGACCCGCAGAAGATGCTCGGGGACCTCGCGAGGCTCGGTGCCCGGTTGATCATTCAGCGGGCGGTCGAGGAGGAGTTCGATGGCTGGCTGGGTCGCGCTCGCTACGAGCGTCGCCCCGAGCGCGAGCGCGGCCTGAAGAACTACGAGGCGGGGCTGCGTAACGGGTTCCGCCCCCGGCATCTGCAGACCGGCGAGGGCGAGCTTGAGATCCAGATCCCGCAGGCGCGCCACACCACTGTGCCGTTCGTGTCCAAGCTGTTCCCGAAGTGGCATTGCAAACGGCTGTTCCGGACCGATCCTTTGAAGACGTTGGTGATCGGCGGGTTCGTCCGCGGCTTGTCGATGCGTGACATCGAGTCGTTGTGCGAAGAGGCCGGGCTCGGGAAGCTGTCGCGCTCAACGGTCGCGAGGATCTGCGCGGAGCTGCACGAGCGCTTCGAAGCGTTCAAACGCCGCTCGCTCTATGACGCCGATCTCGTCGTGCTGTTCCTCGACGCGATCTATCTCGCGGTCCGCCCCAGCGGCCCGAAGGAGGGTGTGATCTGCGCCTGGGGAATCGATAAGAACGGCCGCAGGCAACTGGTTTCCGTGCAGTTGGGATCACGCGAGTCAAAGGAAGACTGGCTCGAGCTCGGGCGTGATCTCACGGCCCGCGGGCTAGGCGCATCACGCCTGGTTGTCGCCGATGGCGCCCCGGGGCTGATCAGCGCCGTCGGTGAGCTCTGGCCACGTGCTGACCGTCAGCACTGCTGCGTTCATCGCCTGCGCAATCTGGTCGCGAAGCTCCCCAAGCCAGAGCATGACCGCGTCCGCTTCAACTACTGGTCGGCGCTCACCGACGCCACATCAGTCAACGACGGCAAGCTCCGCCTCCAAGTCCTGATCAGCGAGCTCGAGCACCGCGGCTATGAGGCCGCCGCCCGGTGCCTGGCCGAGGACCTCGACGCCTTGGTCGTGCACCTCCGCTACCCGCTCAGGCACCGAGAACGGTGGCGGTCGACCAACCTGCTGGAGCGCTCGCTCGGGGAGGTCCGCCGACGCACCAAAGTGATGGGCCGCTTCCCCGGCGAGAGCAGCTGCCTCTCACTCGTCTTCGCCGTCCTCGACCTGTTCATCGCGCACGCCTCAAACGGCGCGACGTTCACCGAGCTCGACCGCCAACACCTCTACCGAATCAAATACCGACAAGCCGACCCAGACACCCTCGACGAAGAGGTCACCGCCGCCTAGACTCACCCCCGGGAACCTCAAAGCCGCAGCGAATTTACAGCGGCTAAGAGACGCAACCTCGGTCGAGGCCAGAGCCCCGCAAAGCGCGGGCACCAGGTGGTCTTGCGCTGGCGCGCCACTTTGGCGTTGGCACGACGACGGGTTTAAGGTAGAGGCGTGAGTCTGTCGAGTAGCTAGGAGCCGGGGAGCGAGCACGTGCTGGTCGATACGGATTATCTGGTTGTGGGGGCGGGGGCGACCGGGCTCGCGTTCGTCGACGCGCTGGTGGCCGAGGCGGACGTCGAGGTGACCATTGTCGACCGCCAGTCCGCACCGGGTGGGCATTGGTTGCACGCGTATCCCTTTGTTCGTCTGCATACGCCCTCCGCGTACTACGGGGTGAACTCGCTGGCGCTGGGAGCGGACCGGATCGACGAGGCCGGCGAGAACGCCGGATACTACGAACGGGCGACGGGCAGCGAAGTCAGCGAGTACTTCGCCGAGGCGGCCGCGCGGCTTGTGCAGACAGGGCGGGTTCGGTTCCTCACCCGCCACGAGCACCTGAACGGCGGAAGCGACGGTGGACAGATCCGAGACTTGAGCACCGGTGAGCTCCACGATGTGGTGGTGCGTCGCAAGGTCGTCGACGCTCGTTATCTGGAGGCGTCGATCCCGGCCACCCATGCCCTCCCGTTTGAGGTGGCATCGGGCGCGCGGCTGGTCCCTGTCAACGAGCTGCCGAGTACGGGATCGGCCTCCTCGTATGCCGTGCTCGGGTCCGGCAAGACGGCCGCGGATGCGTGCATCTGGCTGATGGACAACGACGTGGAGCCCGACCGGATCTGCTGGATCCGGCCTCGCGACGCGTGGTTCTACGATCGCAGCCACTTTCAGCCGCTACAGCAGGTCGGCGCGATCATGGAGGGGATCTCCCTCGATGCTGAGGCCGGCGCCGAGGCGGAGAGCCTCGACGACCTCTTCCAGCGGCTCGAAGTTTCGGGGCGGCTCGTGCGCATCGACCCCTCGGGGCAGGCGACGATGTTCCGCGGCACGATGCTTAGTGCCCGCGAGCTGGAGGCTCTGCGCCAGATCACAGATGTTGTCAGGCTCGGCCGAGTGCGCCGGATCGAGGCCGACCGGATCGTGCTCGAGCGCGGCGAGACCGAAACCAGCGCCGATGTGCTTCACGTGGACTGCACGGCGCTCGGCTTGAACAACGCCCCCGCCACGCCGATCTTCCAACCCGGTCGAATCGTGATCCAGCAGATACGGCACCTCTCGCCGTCGTTCAACGCAGCCCTGATCGGCTTCGTCGAGGGCCACCGGGACGACGACGCTGACAAGAACCGGCTCTGCCCGCCAAACCCCTACGCCAGCAGCATTGAGGACTGGCCGCGAATGATGAGCCGCACGTGGAGAACAGAGGCGCGGTGGTTGAACGAGCCCGACGTCTCAGCGTGGGTGGCCGGAAGCCGGCTCAACCTGCTCCAGGCTCTCCCCGATCAGGCGGCTGAACCGCCCGCGCAGGTGGCGGTCAAGCGGTTCCTCACGCACGTTACTGCCGCGATCGGGCGGCTCAAGGAGCTTGCTGAACCGAGCAATTGAGCATCAAGCAGCGCCGCGGTCGAGCTGCAGTGCCGCTCCTGCATTCATCACCACATGAGCACGTCGTCCACCTTTTCCAGCGCCCTCCCTGGCGCGGATATGGGAGCCGCTCGCGTCACGCCTCGGGCCGGGCGCGGTCGTCGAACTCGCGGTTGGCGAATAGCCGGGCGCAACTCAGCGAGGCCCGTCTGCCCCGCTTCCGTGATTCCGCGAGTGCAGCGGCATTCGGCTTCCGGGGCGCCCTGGCGATCGCCTCCGTGGCCAGCAGAAGCCGGCGCAGTCACTGAAGTGAAGAACACCAGAGCGCTGGATCTAATCCTCGCGGGGTGCAGCGATTGGCGGTGCGGCGAAGCGCCGGAGACCGCCGCTCTCACACCGACGTTAGTCGGCGGACCCGTTACGGAATCTGGCCTGCAGGATGACGAACACTGGCATTGAGTAGCGCAACCGCTTTGGGAGAAGACCGAGGGCGGCGATCCCTAGCGATGTCACACCGGACGTGAGCGGCGGGACGAGGTCGCGAAGCTCCTCGATACGGGGGATCGCTTGGATGGCGGCGCGTTCGCCGGGATCGATGAGCCACGTCCACAACTCGACCGCAAGGTCACGCTCCCGACCCGACGCGCGTCGGACCAGGTCCAGCATCGCCTCGGGCACCGCGTCGAACACAAGGAGCGAGCCGGGGAGCCGTTCGGCGATCCCCGCGATCAGGTCGTGAACCTGATCGCGCTGAAAGTGCGGGAGGAGACCCTGCGCGGTGACGAGGATCGGGCCCGTTGGATCCAGCTGCGCGACCCAGTCGAGATTGAGCGCAGATCCGCGATGGCTCGACTGTCGTGGGCCGTCCGGCAGCAGCCGGTGGCGCAGGTCCATCGTCTCGGGGACGTCCACGGTCAACCAACGGACCTGACCGTTATCGAGCCGCCAGAACTGCGTCTCCAGCCCCTCGCCAAGCGCAACCACCGTTGCGGCCGGATGTGAGCCCAGGAAACGGCGGACCGCCGCGTCAAATGTGGCCACCCGAACCGCATGCAGCCGCACGCCGCGGCCGGAGTCCGCGAAGTCATAGTCCAACCGGTCGACGACCTCGATAGCCATCGGATCCTTCAGACTCCCCAAGCGGCGCGGCAGCAGCGCGTCGGCCGAGATTCCCTAAAAGGGTCTCCGGTATCCCGGACAGGTCTACGGGGATCCGCTCCACCATCACACCGTAACGGTGGATCGTGGTTGGACCCGCCGGCTATATGGTCGAGACCTGCTTTGACGTTCGGACGTGCCCGCTCGAGCGCGCGAGCCAGTGGACCCGCTTCGCGCGGCAAGCAGGGCGCGGTCGCTGCCACCCCTGGGTGAGCGGCAGCCGTCGTCGCCGCTGAGGTCGTCGCTGCTCTGGGCTTACCAGCAACGCTCGCGCAGCGGGTCGGAGACTGCTGGATCCCCCGGGCAGGGGAGAAGCGGTCCAGGCAGACCGTCGCTCGGCGACGAAGCAGCAGCCAGGCATCAGCGCTGCTGCTCGATCAGTGCGGCAGTCGCGCGGCTGTGGGAGAATCGCGGTCTGGCGCTGTGCCTATCGGTGACGTCACCTTCGCGGTCGGGAACAACTACTACAACGGGCCTGACGTCTGGAAGGCGCTCGGAGTTGGCGGAATCTTCGCCATCGTCATCGCCGTCCTATTGCTTGCGTTCGCCGTGTTCCTCTACTCGCGCAACCGCAAAGGTCCCGGCCCCATGGGCTAAGCGGGCCGCCCACTTACTCACCGGCCCATTCGATCCGAGCCGCCGTACATGGCTCCGATCAGAAGACTGAAGACGCCCATGAGGAAGAGAATCGCCGCCGCTGCCCACACGTGATTTATCGCGAGCAGAATGCCGATGCCGACGAAAATCAGGAAGGTGACGACCCCCCGGGCCATGCCCATCCGAGGAGCTTAAGGCCTCCCTGGGTTTTGTGAGCGCACAGGTCGCCCTAATGCCCCGGCGGTTGAGCGTCGTTTCCCCTTTTGGCTAGCAGCATCGGCGCCGACGCGAGCGACGCGCCCCTGGATCCGCCTCGCGATTCAGCGGTCGACGGCATCAGGAAGCGTGAGCTCGACCGAGACCGTGGCTCCGCCACGGCAAGCAGCCCTCGCCCCTAAGCCGGCCTGCCGAGCGAGCAGCAGCCAGCGACCGCTCGGGCTCGTCGTCGCTTCCGCGTGCGACGATCGGCCCGTGGCCCCCAGTCCGATGCGAGGAGGCACGGCCGCCACTGACACGCGATTGCGCTAGTCCAACCTCCTACGCATTCCGTGGCTCCTTTTGCACGAACGCACTAGGTGCGCGTGTTTGTTCCTCCCGACCGATCGCCTGCACTGCGGGGTCTAACCCCGGAAGCCGAGACGCGTTGCACGCTTTCGCCGCTCGGCGCGTCGCCACCGAACACGACCCGAGCGCGACACGATGCAGCTGGAGATCCGGTCCGGCCTGTCTTGGCGCGTGGCTGTCGACACGGCCGGTGCCGATCGTCAGCGCTGCCAGGTGGGCGTCAGAACAGGTATGGTGGAACCGTTAACCGACTGGGGCGAAGGAGTGCTGATGCGTATCTCGGGGGCGGGGCTGTTGGGGGTCATGTTGACTCGGGGGATCGCGGTCGGGACCGTCGCGCTCCTTTTGTCTGCCTCGGCGGCGTCGGCGATGAGCGTCACTACGGCGAGCGACTCCTCGACTGCGGGTGACGGCGCATGTTCGCTGCGCGAAGCGATTGCCGCGGTCAACAGCGGTCACGCCAGTGCGGATTGCGGCCCGCTGGGCAGCGGCGGCACGACGCCGATCACCCTTCCGGCCGGTCACTACGACCTCACCGCCGGTGAGCTTCGGATCGGGTCCAGCGCGAAGCTGACCATCACCGGCGCGAACCAGAGCGATCCGGCCAAGACGGTGATCGACGCTCAGAAACACAGCCGCGTGCTTGACGTGGAGGCTGGCGCCCAGGCGACGTTGACTGGGGTGGAGATCACCGGCGGCCATACCGCCAACGGGACCGACGCGACGGTGTCAGGTCAAGGCGGCGGCTCGAGTCTCAACGGAGGCGGAATTTTCAACGATGGCATGTTGAGGGTCGTCCATTCATTGGTGACCGGCAACGCCACCGGTCGTGGCGGGAAGGGCGGCGACGGTGCCGCTACCAATACGACGGCGCGGAACCCGGGCGGCGGTGGGCAGAGCGGGATCGGTGGCGGGATCTACAACGACACGAGCGGGAGCCTGACCGTGCAAAGCTCCACGATCAGCGCGAACCTCACGGGTGCTGGCGGCACCGGCGGCAACGCCGCCATGGGCGTCCAGGGAACCGGCAACATCCCCGGTGGTGCCGACGGCGGCACGTGGCGGCAATAGCGGCGACGCCGGAGGCATATACAACGGCGGCAGCGCAACGATCATCAACACGACCGTGAGCGGCAACTTCACCGGCCGAGGCGGAAATGGCGGCGACGGCGGCGCAGGCGCCGTCAGAGACGGCCAACAACCCGGCCGGAGCGGGGGGCGACGGCGGCGCGGGAGTCGGGGGCGGCGAGAACTACACACCGGACGGTCTGTTCATGTTCGTCCAGGGAGGGGGCGGGATCTACAACGACGGCTCGCTGAATATGAGCGCATCGACGCTCAGCGGAAACGGCTTGGGCGCCGGTGGGGACGGCGGGTCAGCGGGCGCCGGAGGCCAAAAGACAACAAGCAGCGGTTTTCAAGACGGCGGGAGGGGTGGCTATGGCGGGCCGGGTGGACTCGGGGCTGGACTGCTCGAGGACACCGGAACAGCCCAGCTGACTAACGTCACGATCGCCGGCAACACGACCGGAGCCGGCGGGTCTGGCGGGGCCGGCCCGCAGGCGGGCGCCTGCTGCGGCGGCGGCATAGGAGGCATCGGTGGTTATGGAGGCGGCATCTGGGACCGGGTGGCCAACGGCAGCTCCGTCGCTCTGACGCAAGTCACCATCTCACAGAACGCAGTCGGCGCAGCCGGAGCCGGCGGAGCGGCTGGTACCACGCCGAACGGCGCTGGGGCGCCCGGCGCGCGCGGTCTCGGAGCCGGCATCTTCGCGACCCAGTACGACCCCGGCTCCCCGGGTGTGACCGAGACCAACACGATCGTTGCGCTCAACGGCAATCCCGCCTCCGACGCCAACTGCGCCCAATCCATCGGCGGCGACATCCACGACGGCGCCCACAACATCGTGTATCCCGACGCGTCCTGTCCCGGGACACAAGCAGATCCGAAGCTCGGCCCGCTGGCTGCCAACGGCGGTCCGACCCGGACGATGCTGCCCGGAACCGGAAGCTCCGCGATCAACAATGTCCCCCTCGCGTCGTGCACGGTTTCCACCGACCAGCGCGGAGATCCCCGGCCCGCCCATGGCAAGTCGAGCTGCGACAGCGGGGCCGTCGAAACCGGCACGGGCCAGCCACCCACCAAACCCGTCAACAACGTCCTGCCGAAAATCACCGGCACGACGAAAAAGGGAAGCGTCCTGTCGGCGACAAAAGGCTCGTGGTCAGGCAAGCCGACGAAGTTCGCCTACCAGTGGGAGGACTGCAACACCAAGGGCCGGACCTGCGCGGCGATCAAAGGCGCAACGGCAAGCACTCACCGACTGGTAGCGACCGACGTCGGGCACACCCTCCGCGTCTACGTGCGTGCCACGAACAGTGCCGGAACATCCTCCTCGCTGTCGGGTCACACCGCCGTGATCACTCCCTAGCCGTCGAAGCTCTCTATCGTCGCCCTCAAGCCGAGATGCAGGTACCCCTCCTCTGCTCCTCACCGAAGCAGTCGCCCGCTCGCCCCGCCGGGGGACGACCGCAACCGTGTGGCAGCATCGGCCGCGGCTACTCGCAGGCCACGACGCCAGCGATCACGGTCCGTCCCACGCGGGAGCGATAGCGGCGCGGAGCGGCCAAAGGCGGCTGCTGTCATCGAAAATCAGCCGTGCCGACAGACCGCGTTCGACTAGGCGGCGTCTCGCTGACGGCCCCCTGGGGGACGATGTTCAGACTGAATGGGTGATTCCATGTCGAGACGCGCCGGCCGGCTCCGCTCACAGCTGACGGGCCTCGACAGGCGGTTCGCTTTCGCGCCGACCGCTCAACGGACGACGGGAGCGGGCTTGCGTCCGTGGTTACGCGGGCGCTCTGCCCGCCAGCTCGAAGCCGTCCGGCTAACGGTAGGTGATGATCTCAACTTGGTCGTACTTGACTAGGTCATCGGGTCGGCCGACACGGGGTGTAGTGCTGAGAATGACTGGCACGACTGTGACGGTCAGCTCCTTGGTGTCGAGGCCGGCGACCCTCTCAAGCGCACGACGGATTGCGTCTGTGGCGATGACGGCCTTGCGTGTGGGAGTGAGCGGATGCGGTGAGCGTGGGTCGAACGGGCGCCGTTCGATCACGTCGCAGTGGCCTACGTCGCCGAGGCAACCGCCATGGCCGAAGATGAAGTAGCTGCCGGCGTATTCGGGTGCGTCGAACGGCGTGGTCCCGTTCGCGTCGGGCTTGTTCAGGAAGACGCGGCCTTCATAGCTCGCGGTGGTGTGGTCGAGGCCCTGAAACTCAATGTCGGCGCGTGTGAACTCGGTGTCGAGGGCTGTCGCGTCAATCGGTGTGGAGGTGACGATATTCACAGTTCTGGGCTGCGTCAGGTGGCTCCATGTCCGGCGGCGGCGGCCGGACTCCCGCCTGCGGCCGGAGCCGACGTGGCGGGAACGGCCGAGGCGGAAGAGCTGGCGTACTCGTACCCGAGTGCGTTGATGTCCAGGACCTGTTCGACGGTGGCGGCGAACGGCGCGAGCACTCGGTCCAGGTAGTTCGATGGGATGTTGTTCACACCATGCTTCACCTGCCACATGTACCAGAGGCGGTCGATCATGGTGTGGTGGGCGTAAAAGATCGGGTCGAACGCAGCGACCGGGATCGAACCCATGTCGCCGCCGAGGTTCGGGTCATCCGGGCTAATTCCGCCGACCCACGGATGCACGAAGTCGTGAATGTTCTGCAACTGATGCGAGAAATCCTCGAACTTGGACAGGTTCAGAAGGTCCTCGATTGCCACCAGCCGGTCGCCCCGCTCGTTCTTGCTCTTCGTCCAGCTCGGCAACTCGCCGGGATCGCCCGGGAATCGACGAGTGCGACGGGCCGGATCGTCGGTCATGTCTGGTGTCGGCCCGCTTGCGAGCGGATTCGTGTCCGGGTTCTCGCTGTAAGCCGTCGGCACGCCGATCTGGGCCGAGACTGCCGAGGTCCAGTCCCACCATGGCTGGATCGCCTCTGGGTTCTGATCGCGGACGGCATGATCAAACGCATGCAGATAAGCCCGGTGCCATGGGAGAAAGAGGTCGTAGGCGTACACCCTCGGGTTCTGTGACTCCTGGTTAGGGCCTGTGGTTGAGTGATGCCAGCAGTCGAAACGGTCGAAACCGTGAAACTCGGCCCAGTAGATCCAGCTCCGATTGTCCGTGGCCATCAGTTTCTGCATCTTGGAGTACGCGTCCCGTAGCGCCGCGACATTCGCCTGCTCGACGTCCGGTCGCACCACGATCCCTGGCTTCGGATTTTCTGGCGCCCCGTGGCTCATGCGCGCAACATACACCGCTCGATGCTGCCGGACGATAGTTTTCCAGGCCTGGGCTCAGCCGAGACCGTGCACCTGACCGCCGGCCAGACACCGAGACGGTAATGCTCCGAGCTTCGACTCCGCCGGCCGCGAGGTTCGGCCGGCTGGCTGCCCTCCCCCGACCGAACTGGGAAACGCGTTGAACCAGGCTCGCGCGTGAGCATGCGAAGGCAGCGAGCGCAGCCGCGACCCCTACCGCCTTGCCGGCCCGGTATCGCGGTGCAGTCGGTGAACGGCCCGAAGCGGAGCGTCCAGCCCTCGCCGAGCTCTTGCCGGAAGGCTGTGCGGGACTCGGCGGCGGCTTAGCTTTCGCGGCGCCGCCCGGCGCGGGGCGCCTTGAAAGGTCGCGTCCAGTCGCCCACAGTCCAGATGGTCAACCGATCGAGAACCGGACCGGCTTTCATGGATAGACGGTTGGCTCCACGTCGCTGTGATCGGCCCACCTGCGAGAGAGTTGCCTGAGTCTCAGTGGCGCCACGAGGATCGAGCTGTTGTCTATCAAAGGAGGGAGCCATGGAGGCTTTTTGCTGGGCGCGGCTGGACGCCGGCGCTCAGCGGTGACCATGCCCGAGTTTACCGGGGACGATCACCTCGCAACAAAGGCTTGCGCTACCCGCCAGATCCTCCGACTGTGGAGAGATCGTGACTGTGATGCGCGTGGCCGGACCCACCAGGGGAGAAATCCGGATGAGAGCGCTGATCGTGCTTCTCTGGCGCGCCGGGCTGCGGATCTACGAGGCATTGGCGCTTTCAGAGAGCGACCTTGACGCCCACCGAGGAGCGATCCTGATCCGTCAGGGAAGGGCGGCAAGCGCCGAGAATAGGCATGGATCCGTGGGGCTGGGAACAACTCACGCCGTGGCTTGAGATGCGAATGAGGTTCCCGGTCAGCGCGCTGCTGTGCATCATCCATGGCTCCACCCGCGGCCGACCTTGGGCCGCCGCATCAGCCAGGGAGGAACTCCGAGCCATAGCCGCAAGAGCGGACATCCGCCGACGGTTCGCGCCCCACCAGCTCCGCCACGCCTACGCGGTCGAGATGACTAGGGACCGATAGTCGTCGTCCAGAGCAGCTCGGCGACGCGGACCTCGGCGTCACGTCGGCTAACTGCGAGGTATCGACAACACCGAGATCATCGACACCGTCCACGAACGGCGAGCGCCGATGATGCCCGCAGGAGCGCCCTACCCATCGACGGGTGAACTGAAGCCGTAGCTCGCGGACCACCCGGCAGGTCCGGCCCGCGAGCCGGCTCCGCCCCCGAGAGTCGTCCGTACAGGCGAAAGCGATGGCGGGGAGCATGTCGCGCGGACCGCTTCTTGCCGCCAACCCACCAGCCGGCCTGGACGGCGGCTCTCCTAGGGAGGCATGACTTTCAGAGGTTCGGCCATAGCTGGAGCACACTGCTGCCCGGGCCGGCTCGTGACTGGGGTCTGGGAGTCAGCTGGCGGACTGAGTCGTGCCTCGCGCTCTGCCTAGCGCGAGGGCCTCGGCTTCGTATTGTCCTGGCGAAGAGAAGCGTTTACCCTGACTCTGCGGTCCCCCAGGTACGCGACATCGTCGCGTCCTCTAAGGCTGTTGAGGATTTCGGCTGCCAACTGGCCTGATGTAACGACAGGCTGGTCCCCCAGTGCCCGCATCACGTCGTCGGCTACGTCGTTGGCAAGCTGTCGGACCTCCGCCGGAGTTCCGCGCCCCTTCGATGAGATGTCAATGGCGGCTTCTAGACGTTTCCGGTCGAATGTCACGATGCGACCGTCCCTCTTGACCACGCTGGTGAGCATCCGCGGGAGCGGCTCGGCACGAACGCTCGGATACTCGTGATGCAACCAAGCCCGCACCTCGTCGACATCGTTCCACCCTCCACGCCTT
>CAWISN010000002.1:0-474234 GCA_963838865.1 uncultured Solirubrobacterales bacterium
GGCATGGCGTGCGGCCGCTACTCCCGGCCTGCCTGCGTGCGGGACAGGGGCGAACGGAATCACTGGATCAGGACGGGGGTCGCGTTTCTTCGATTCGGGAGGCCTCGAAAGCAGCCGCGACAGATTTCGCCACGGTTTTGTCGCTCACATCCGGCGCCCGCGCGATCGCTCTGCCGCTCATCCCAAGCTCCCGTAGGTGCTTCGCCTTCTCCGCGAGCCGCAGATAGACGGGCGCCTCGGCCTGATCGACGATCACCGCCTCGACCCGAATCCCGGCCGCGGTTCGAATTCTTTGCGTCCGTCTCCACTGAGTTTGCGGAACAGTTTGGGAAACGGTTTCCAAACTGTTCCGCACTCGGGCTTTCCCTGGCTCATACCATCAACCGGGTGGCGGAACCCATTGCCCTGACGTTCGATGATGGGCCCTGGCCCGGCGGCACGGATCAGATCCTCAGCCTGCTGGAGCCGCACCGGGTACGGGCGACGTTCTTCGTATGGGGAGAGCAGGCTCACGCACACCCCGAGCTTGTCCGTGCAGCCCTAGACGCCGGACACTCCATCCAGCCGCACTGCTGGTCCCATCGCATCTCCTATCAGCAGATGACACCCGACGCGATCGGCGACGACATTGACCGTGTGCTTTCCCTGCTGAGCCAACTCAACGCGCCGGTTCCCCACCTCTGGCGTCCGCCCTGGGGAGAGTGGCTCCCAGACGCGACCGATCTCCTTGCGGCCGAACGGGGCCTTGCCCTCAATGGCTGGACGATCGATTCAGGCGATTGGCTTGGAACGGCGGCCGGTGCCATGTACCCCGCGGTCAGGACAGCCGTTGACCGAGCGACACGCCCACCCGCACCGGTGTTGTTGATGCATGACGGCCCGCGCGAGCCGGGGCAATGGAAGAGACGCAAGAGCGTGGAGGAGACGGTTGAGCTTGTCCGTCTCCTGTGCGCAGATCCCAGTCTGGCACCCGGGCCACAGCGCGACGCCGTCCCGGACGGCCTGAATCCACCCCCAGGCTGAGAAGCCGTCTCGTCAGGCTGGCCTCAACCCAGTTCCCGGCTCAGGGAAGGCGATCGGCCCGGTCCTCACGTAATCAGAAACCGGGTTGACGGGGGACTTACGCGGACGTGCGAGCGTCCGCAGCCACGAGACGCCACCTCCCTGAGGGTTGGGAGCGCGGACGCCCTACCTTAAGAGTCTGATGGCGGTGTCCAGATTGGTCCAATCTGTTCGCCGAGAAGCCGAGATGGAGACACCCATGACTACCCACCGCCACGCCAGTCGCAAGGACTGGCTCGCCGCCCGCCTCGAGCTGCTGGAGGCTGAGAAGGAGCTGACCCGACGCAGCGACGAAGTTGCCCTGAAGCGCCAGCAGCTGCCCTGGGTCCGTGTTGAAAAGGACTATCGCTTCGAGACAGACGACGGCTCCGCCTCGCTGGTCGAGCTGTTCGGCGGCCGTTCGCAGCTTCTCGTCTATCACTTCATGTTCGGACCCGACTACAAGGCCGGCTGCCCGTCGTGCTCGGCGATCGCCGATGGCTTCAACGGCTCCGTCGTCCACCTGGAGAATCACGACGTCGGGATGATCGCGGTGTCGCGTGCTCCGATCGCGGCGATACAGACTTACAAGCGACGGATGGGGTGGACCTTCCGGTGGGCCTCGTCGCTCGAAAGCGACTTCAACTACGACTTCGCCGCCTCTTCCACCGAGGAGCAGCAGCAATCAGGTGCCATTGACTACAACTACAGGCAGGTGGACACCACCTGGCTCCAGGACGCCGGGGAAGAGAGCGGCGCTGTCCAGCACGCCGCAATGTGCGGTACCGACATCGCCACTTACGTCCGCGAGCACCCGGGCATGAGCGCCTTCGCGCTCGAGGACGGAGTCGTTTACCACACCTACTCGACCTATGCGCGCGGGCTGGATGGGCTCTGGGGTATGTACCAGTGGCTAGACCGGGCGCCAAAGGGGCGCAACGAAACCGGCGGCTGGTGGCGCCGGCGGGACGAGTACGGATAGGCTAGCTAGGCCGTTTCTCGTTCAGCCCTGACCGTCGTCGAGCTCCACTTTCAATGCTCCGAGGGTGATGTCGCGCAGCCGGCCGTACAAGGTACCTGCGAGCACGAACGTAGCCCCGATGGTCAACGCGAAGATGACGACCGTGGTGCTGTAGTCAGTTTCAACCACCTTGCTGCTGCTGCCGGTGTGGACAGTTGTAACCACCTTCGAGACGAACCCGCCGCCGCCCCTGTGGTCCAGGCCAAACCACGCGAGTGTTCCTGCGGTGAGCAGCACGCCGAGGACGATGAGCACCCGGATGGCCGCCTTCTCCCACGCGTCCAACGGACGCAGGGGCGGTGGCTCGCCGTTCTCGACGTCCGCGGGCCTGGAGACGCCCGCGATTGCGCTAACCGCACGAGTCGCCATAAGCCGGACTCTAGCCCCGACCGACGGCTAGGTGCAACAGGTGTTCGTCGCCCGTGCCCGCGGCCCTCATGCGATGGCAATTCGCACTTGGAGACTCGCTTGAGCGACTGGAGCAGGCGCGCTGCGCAGCCGACGCCATCGCTTTTTCCCAGCGCGCGCGACAGCGCTCAATCTGACGCGGAGGATGGTCCTCACAGCCCCGGCCAGCGTTTCCTGCGTCGAGTCGGGGGTAGCCAAGCTCTGGCGGCCCATGAGAGGAGATTTTCATGTCGTACAAGTTCGGTCCTGATGAGCCCGTGGGCCGGGCACTCGGGCGGATCTCAACGGAACAGCTCGATCACGCGATTGAGGAGCTGACCCAGGGGGTCAAGCGGGACCCCGCCGTGGCGGTTCACACGGCCAGGAAGACGATCAAGAAGGAGCGCTCGCTGCTGCGCCTGTACCGGCCGGCACTTCCCGCGGGCCAGCGCCGGGAGGCCAACGAGGGGTTGCGAGCCGCTGCGCGGTCGCTCTCAGCGACGCGAGATGCAGACGTTTTGACGGCCACGATCGAGCAGCTCTCCGAGCGCTTCGCCGGACAGCTCCCGGCCACTACGTTTGAGGCGCTGCGGAGCGAGTTCGCCGCTCCGGCGGCGCAGAGCCGTGAACGGGCCACCCCGTATGGCCAGGCGGTGGAAGGCCTGCGTGCGGTCAGGTCACACGCCGACAGCTGGCCGCTCCGGCGCGATGGCTGGAAGGCCATCGGCCGCGGCCTGACTCGCTCCTACGGACGGGGGCGCAAGGCCTTTGCGCGAGCTCAGAAGAGCCACTCAACCGAGGATCTGCACGCCTGGCGCAAGCGGGTCAAGGACCTCTGGTACCACCAGCGTCTGCTGGCACCGGTGGCGGGTCCAGCGGTGAAGGGCCACGCCAAGGATGCCCACCGCGTGGCCGACCTGCTCGGTGATGATCATGATCTGGCTGTGCTCGCGGAGCGACTGGCCGACCCTGGCCTGGCCGTGCCCGTCGACCTCGACGCCGTGTCCGCGCTGATCGACCATCGCCGCGACGAGCTGCAAACCGAAGCGGTGTATCTCGGCCGGCGTCTGTACGCCGAGTCACCGAAGGCATTCGCCCGCCGGATGCGGCGCTGCTTCCGGGCCGGGCAGGCGACCGCCGCGGCACCCCGCGAGCAGCACCCCCGCGAGCTGGCCACCGCCATCCGCGCCTCGAGTCACTAGGGCTCGATAGGCGCCTGCAAAGCGCTCCGATAGCGGATAGGGTCATCACGACCCAGCCCCCAGGAGGGACGATGACCAACCACGTGCGCAGGGCGATCTACTCGATCAAGCAGGGAACGTACGAAGAGCTCATGGAGCGGGCCCGGGAGGGTATGGCGCCGATCCTGCGCGATAGGCCGGGCTTCGTGTTCTATTCGACCACCGATGTCGGAGACGGACGCTTCGTGTCAGTCAGTACCTGGAAGACGCGCGAGCAGGCCGAGGCTGCCACAGAGAAGGCGGCTCAGTGGGTCAGTGAGAATCTCGCCGACTCGGTGTCGCTAGAGGAGAACCTGATCGGCGAGATGACCACTCTCGCCGCGACCGATCGCTCCGCCGTCTAAGACTGAGGACCGCCAGCGGCACGCTTTGCCGCTGTCGTCCTCGCGCCTGAGCGTTCCCCGCCTCGCAAGTTTTGCCGTGGCTCACCGTTATGCCATGTGTGAGCCTCTGGAGGACCCGTATTCCCCTGCGTGGCCGGGCGTTTCTGTTCCTCGCCCCCGTGCTCGCGCTCCTCTGGCTCGGCGTTCCCGCCCTTGCGGCGACCAGTGCGACCAAGCCCACCTCCCACCGCTGGGTAAACCATGACTCTGACCAGTGGGGTGGCTGGTCGGCCCCGTCCAACCCCGGTTATGCGACCAACCCGCAGGGCTGCGATCCGATCGACCCCGCGCAGTGCATGCTGCCCTATCCCAACGACTGGTTCACCAAGCCGGACGCGACGAGCGCGACCGGACGCAGGCTTGATCTGAACGTCCTGGCCATGCCGCGCAGCATCGCGGGTAAGCCGATCGAACCCTCCGCTTGGAACGCCAGTGATGGGTTCAGTGCCGGTTCGGAGATCCTCACCGTTGTCCCTGGGATGACCAAGAACTCCGACCTGAACGCTTCGCAGCTGCCCACCGACCTGAACATCGAGACCAACAGCCAGTCAAATCTCGGGGTCGTGCTCCTGGACACGACGACCGGCAAGGTCTGGCCGACCTGGACCGAGATCGACCAGTACACCGCCGAGGCCGGAGCAATCCCCTCGGGCACCACCTCGCCGGTCCAGCACGACCTGATGATTCACCCGGCCATGAACCTTCTCGATGGCCATCGCTACATCGTGGCCCTGCGTCACCTGGTTACGGACAGCGGCAAAGAAGCGCCCCAATCGGCTGCCTTCTCGACTTACGTGCGTGACTACCTGCACCACACCCCCGGCGGGGACTCTCGGGCCCGCCACATGGACCGGATATTCGCGGACCTGAAGGAGGCTGGCTGGACCGTCTCAACCAACCCCAAGGATCTGTTCCTCGCCTGGGACTTCACCACAGCGTCGACACAGAACGTCACGGGCCGGATGCTCGCGATCCGGGACAACGCGTTTGCCCAGCTCGGTGAGACCAAGGCACAGGTCGACGCCGGTCAGAACGTCGGCCAGGCGCCGTCGTTCACGGTCTCCTCGGTGACGAACTACACCCCCGCCCAGAACTCCAATGTGGCACGCGAGATCACCGGCACCTTCAGCGTGCCGTGCTACATCGCCCCGACCTGCTCGACGCCGGTGAAGTGCGATCAGATCAGCAGCCAGAGCCCGGTCGACGACTGTCCCTCGCCGGGCCAGTTCAACTACACCAACCCGACCGACCCGGATGCCGATCCATCCCAGGTGCCCGGCCAGACCTACCAGGCCGGCTACATCTGCGTGGTGGGCCGGACCGGGTTCGATAACCAGCAAACGCTGCGCCCGGTCGAGTATGGGCACGGCCTGTTCGGCAGCGACGGCGAGGTCACCGCCTCGCCCCAGGAGGAGATGGCCAACCGCCAGGGGATGATGTACTGCGCGACCAACTGGTTTGGGTTTGCCAACGCCGATGTCCCGAACGCCGTACTGGCGCTCGCTGACCTCTCGCGGTTCCCCATCCTGATCGACCGCACCGAGCAGGGTGAGCTGAACTTCCTGTACCTGCAGCGGCTGATGATCAGCTCGCGCGGCTTTGCCACCAACTCCGCCTTCCAGTATTCGGGCGGCAAGTCGTTCATCAATCTGAAGGACGGCGTCTACTACGACGGCAACAGCCAGGGCGGGATCTACGGTGGGACGGTCTGCGCGATCTCAATTGACGTGCGGCGGTGCGCCCTCGGCGTGCCCGGGATGGACTATCCCATTCTGCTTCCCCGCTCGTCCGACTACGTCGCGCGCAATTCGATGACCCAGGTCATGGAGGGGGAGCTTCAAAAGCTCGCGGCCAACCCCACGTCCTACGACCCCACCAATGCCTACAGCGACGTCGGCTACTCCAACCTGCTCGACTTCTTCTACCCGGAGCAGGGGCAGCGCCAGCTGATCATCGACCTGCTCTCCACTCTGTGGGATCGCGCCGACCCGGACGGCTATGCCGGGCACATGACCTCGACCGCGGTCGGTGGACTGCTTCCTGACTGCACGTCAGAAGGGGTGGTGCGGGCGGCCAGCGAGACGAGCCGATGCCCGACTGCCACCCCGGATCACCACGTGCTCATGCAGGTCGCGTGGGGCGACCACCAGGTCGCGAACATCACCGCGTTCGACGAGGCGCGCACGATCGGGGCCCGGGCGGTCGGTGGCCCAGCGACCTCGAACGCGCTGGGCGGCGGCGGGGCGCTGCTGGCCAGCCGGCTGTGCAGCGCCGAGCCCGGGAGCAACGCCAACGACCCGGTCGACGGGAACTACTGCTACAAGCCCGCCGCGCCGCTGTGGGACCTCGCACGGATCACCCATTACCCCTACAACGGCTCGGCGATCACGATCTTCGACTCCGGCCCCGACGGCGCCTCCCCGTTTGGCACCGATCCTCCGCCACCCTCGGACGTGCCTCCGCCGGACACGGCGAAGAACCAGGATCCGCATGAGGGACCGCGACGTTCCTGCGCGGCCCAGAGTCAGAAGGGCGCGTTCTTTGACCTGAACGGGCTGGTCACCGGGGTGGACGGTTATGTCGCCGACCCGGACCAGCAGCTCAGCGCCGGCGGCCAGCTGGCCGGGCCGCCCTACTTCGCCGGCGGGTGGAACGGGACCTGCGCGCTGTCTTGACGCCCGTAGCGCGTCGCCGTCAGAGCCCCGCAGCCCGCTCAGCCAGCGCGGCCAGATTCAGCAGCTGACGCCGCGCCATGATCAGGTCACCGACTGAGAGCAGTGGTGCGGTCATCCGTCCGCCTGCGGTCACGATCTTCAGCAGGAGACGCGTCCTCAGACCGTCATCGACCGGGACGAGCACATAGGACATGACCGCACCCATGATGGTTGCGGTGAGGTGCTGGCCTGGCTCGACGGCAACGATTCGGCCGAGGCGGCGCCCGCCCAGCGCAGTGGTGAAAGATTCGCCGACGACAGGATCGGCCAGGCCGACGAGATCCGGCGGTGACCGGCGACCGAGGTTGTCGATCCAGTCATATGAATACGGAGCCAACCGGATCTGCGCCACCCACGGCCACACGTGCTCAGGTCTGACGTGCACCGTCACGCCTCGCCAGGCCTGAAGCACCGGATCGGGTACGAGTTCGTCGCAGGGATACCGTCGCGCGGTTTCCACCTGCGTCACCCCCCATCGATCGCCAATCATGCGACTAGCCCAGGCGAGCCCGATTCCGACATGAGCATTGAAGCTACCGCTCCCCGCTTGAGCCCGCGAGCCTAAATTCGGCAGAGGAGCTTTGCCGGAGCGGCTTTTGGTCCAGCGCTGGGGCGTCTCCTCAGGGGATTGCAGTCTGTCGCCCGATCTGGTGGTATGGGCAATGTTGTGCGCGCTCGGCTCGCAGGCCTGGTCCTTGCAGCTGGATTGCTCCTGGTCTGCGCTGCGCCGAGCGCCTTGGCCCAGCCCTACCTGCCGCCCCCGGGCAAGGTTTATGCCGGGGTAACCGCCGGCAATCCGGCGCTCTACGAGCAGCGGACACACGTTCATGCCGCCGTCTTTCAGGAGTTCGTGAACTGGGGCAGCAACATCGGCTGGGCGGTGAACCATGCCCAGCGCAACCGGTCCCGGTTGATGCTCGCCCTGCAGCTCGCCACCTCAGGCAGACACGTTCTTTCCCTGGCGCAGATCGCCGCCGGAAAGGGGGACAGATGGCTCAAATGGCTCGGCAACTACCTCTTCTGGCGCGCTCAGCCCACCTACCTGCGCGTGATGGGGGAGATGGACGACTACTGGAGCCCATCCTGTGGCTTCAACGCCGATGGGAGCTCCCGCGGCGCCGGCAGCTCGCCGGCAGCGTTTCGCCGAGCCTGGAAGCGAATCGTCCTGATTCTGCGGGGCGGTTTGGTCGTGCAGATCAACCACGAGCTGCACGCGCTGGGCATGCCCCCGGTCAACAGCCCGCATGCCACTCTGCCGATGGCACCGGTGGCCTTCCTGTGGGTGCCCTCGACCTTCGGAGACCCCGACATCTCGGGTAACCAGCCCCGTGATTACTACCCCGGCAACGCCTGGGTTGATTGGGTGGGGACCGACTTCTACTCCAAGTTCCCCAACTGGGGCCCCCTGGGTCAGTTCTACAGCTCCTTCCCGGGACGGCCGTTCGTGTTCGGGGAATGGGGCATCTGGGGCGCGGACAGCCCGTCCTTCGTTCACCAGATGTTCAGCTGGGTCCTGTCACATCCCAGGGTCCGCCTCCTCATGTACAACCAGGGGTACAAGACCAAGGGTCCGCTGTCCCTTTCTCGCTATCCGCAGGCCGCGGCCGCCATCAGCCGTGAGCTGCGACGGTCCGTCTTCGCGCCCTTCACGGGCGAGTGGCTGCACGTCAAATAGCCAAGGAATCAAAGGGAGGATCTGCTTCGGCTGCCGCGAACCTGGCCCTATGAAGCTCATCCACCAGGTTCGAGACAACGCCGTCGCCTACACCGCCCTGTTCGTCGCCCTCAGTGGCACCGCCTTTGCCGCCACCGCGACGCTACCGAAAAACTCCGTGGGCACACCGCAGCTCAAGAACCGAGCTGTCACCGGCCAGAAGGTCGCCGCCCACACGCTGACCGGCGCCAACATCAAGTCATCGACGCTCGGGATCGTTCCGAACGCCGCGCATCTGGCGGGATTCACCGCCGCGAGCTTCCAGCACGCCATTCGGGGCAAGTGCGCCAAGGGTCAGGCGATCCAGGCGGTGCTCCACGGAGGCAAGGTCATCTGTCAGTCGGTCGGTGCGATCACGGGCGTGACCGCCGGGACCGGCCTGACCGGCGGTGGCACCTCCGGCAATGTTGCTCTGTCCATTGACCCGACGGTCGTTCAGGCCAGGGTGTCGGGCGCCTGTGCCGGCAGGGGAGCGATGAGCTCCATCAAGCAGGACGGAACCGTCAACTGCCACACCACGGACGAGGTGCAGATGATGGGAGGAACCGGTGCGGCCAACCTGGGCACAACCTCGGACTTCATGGCCCCGGTGGGTATCAGCGCACCCACCAGCGCGGAGCAGGCGGCCGAGATCGGATCGGCCAACGCTCCCTCGGCCGCCCGCCACCTGTTTGTCAGGGTCGCGTCAGCGCCTCCTTCCGGCGGCAGCTGGACGTTCAACTTCTACGTCAACGGCAAGTCGCAGACGACGCTCAAGTGCGTGATCACCGCCCCGGCAAAGTCTTGTCACGCGAACGGTTCAGTGTCGATCCCGCGCGGTGCCCGGGTCGCGCTCCATGAGACGGGGAGCAAGATCACGGCCGGCACAACGGCGACCTACGGCTGGACCGACAACACGTTCTGAGCCATCACGGCTGATGCGCAGGCCGCGCGAGTGGCAGCAAATTTTGTGTCCCTCGCTCGGACTGCCCGGCAGCGCATGAGCGGAGGATCGGCGCGCGGTCGCTAAAGACGCACTTGCCAAGCTGGCCGTTGTCCAGGATGATTCCTGGTGCGGGATGGGCTCGATCCAGCGGGCCGGGCGCCACACAAGCAGATGATCAGGAAGGCAGGGCTAAGATGAGCATGGTGAGGGGTCGAAGATTGAGAAGGACAGGACTGGCGGTGGCCGTCGGGCTGGGCCTGCTGTTACCGGCCGTCGCGCTGGCCGCGAGCGGAAACTACATCGGCACGACGTCCCAGGGCAAGACGTGCGCTCCGCACTTCACATCGCAGTGCAGAGTCCACGTCGTCGTGGCCAACAATTACGTGGGCCACAAGGGAACCGGTGAGAGCCACATCTCCTGGACGGCGGCCTGCCAGGCAGGCAAGAACGTCGTATATAGCGATGTGACGGGCTTCTGGGGACCGCTGACGCACGGCAACCTGACGGTGCACGGCCACTACGTTCGGTCGGGGCTCGGCCCGAACGGGAACTACACGGCCCACAACACGGTGACGATCTCCTTGCACGTCGGGCAGAAGGCGACCGGGACGATGACGGACTCCTCGGTGATCGAGAAGGGGAGCACGGTCGTCAATCATTGCCACACCGGCACGGTCAGCTTCTCGGCTGTCAAGTGAACCCGGGCCGGGCCCGCCGCCCGGGGCCGCGCGGCTAGGACCCGCGCCCCGGCTATGGCGCCAGAACGACCGCTGCCTCGGGCGTGACCACGCGGAAGCTGAAGCTCTCCTCCAGGTAAAGCCGGACGACGTCCTGATCGTGGGAGTCATAGCCGATCGAGAGATCCTGGCCTGACTCAAACAGAAAGTCTCCACCCCGGAGGCTGAGGACCACCGCACCCTCCACCCCGGGGGCCCACACGATCGGTCCCTCCAGGATCTTGTGCAGGTGGTCAAGAAGGGGGTACCCGCCGTGCTCGGCCGTCTCCACCACCCGGCGGTACTGGCCGCGGCCCAGGGCCAGGCCGTAGGGTCCGGTGATTCCGCTGCACAGCATCCGTTCCGCGGCGCCGGCCACGGCCCGCGGGTAGTCATCAGCCGCCTCTCCCAGCGAGAGACGATCGTGGGGGGTGGCCTCCGCGATGCCCGTTATCGAGCCCGGCCAGCCATGAAATACGGCCAGGTTCTCGGCCACGGCGATCTGGTGAGCCGCCTGATCAAGCGCCTCCAGGTCGGCATCCTGCGCACCACGGTCGGCGTCCCGGAGCTCGTCCCGGGAGATCGCAAACTCGGCCCGGGCTTCGACAAGCGGCAGGACCCGACGCTGCCGGGCGGAGACGCCCTCAGAAGGGGGTGACTCGACCGCTGCGGTTCGTCCGGTGGGAGTGGCCGAGTACTCCCACCCGTGGGGCCCGGAGAAGTCGACGAGCTTCCGGGCGGCAAGTGCGGGACCCAGACGCTCGCGGGCCTCCTGATCGAGCAGCGTCCAGCCAGCGTCCGAGATGGGGGCGTGGGAGCGCAGGAGATGACTCATGGCGTGCTCCCGCGGAGACTTCCGATGCCGAGCGATCCCTCGCCCGTGGTCCCGCCCGTCCCAGATCCGTCGCCCTCCAGCGCCTCGGCCTCGGCCTCCTCGCCGTGCTCGACGATGTCGCCGCTCTGGAAAAGGACGCCCTGGGCGATCTCGCGCCAGGCAGGGCTTCGGCG
This sequence comes from uncultured Solirubrobacterales bacterium, assembly GCA_963838865.1. Taxonomy (GTDB): domain Bacteria; phylum Actinomycetota; class Thermoleophilia; order Solirubrobacterales; family Solirubrobacteraceae; genus Palsa-465. The sequence goes on from CAWISN010000002.1 coordinate 11,151, forward strand.
CAGGAGAAACTCCAGGTCCATGCTGAAGTGCTTGAACTCCTCGCCCTGCGCGTCGCGCATGACCGCGGCCGCCTCGGGGTCGGTTTCGACGGCGAGCCGCTGCTCATACCAGCCAATGGCCTCGGCCTCCTCGGTCAGCGAGGCGCAGAGGCGCGCGAAGGTCCGGGTGGCAGGCGCGAGCTCCTCCGGCGGCTCGTGATACTGGTCGAAGCCCATGGCGGGGTGATGCTACCCGCGCGGTGTGCTCGTAAGCCCGCTGGCCGGACTGGGCCGAGGCCCGCGGAGGACTCGTTGGGGGGCCGATACCCGGGCGACAGCCTGTGAGCGCCCCAGACTGGCCGCCCCGGCGGTGACGATGGCCAGTCCTAAGGCGAGCGGCACGAGCCGTTGCGACCCGTTTCCCCAGCTCTCGACGCCCGCCGCCAGCGCCATGAGCACCGGCAGCGGATCCTGCACGGCGCCAATCACGGGCGCCACGGTGATGGCGGGCCGCTGCTGGAGCGAGGTCGTCTCCTGCAGGAAGGCCAGCGTGCCGAAGGCCAGGGTGGCCGCCAGCCAGGCGGCGGCCAGCAGCCAACGTGAGCTCGACAGGTCATTGGCGAGCAGCTTGTTGGCGAAATCGATCCAGGCATAGGCCAGCCCCGCCCCGATGACAAGGGCCAGCACGCGCCCGCGCAGGCGCCCCAGGGCGAAGGCCGCCACGGCAGCCGCCCCGACCACCACCAGGGGGATCGCCACCCGAAGGACGCCGGGCTCATGGACCGTGTGGCGGGGTGCAGCCCAGACCACCATCGCGATCCCCGCCACGATGGCCACGGCTCCGACCAACTCAAGCGGGCCGACACGCTCGCCCAGCTTCAGGCGGGCCACGCCGAGCAGGACCAGCGTTCCGCAGGCCAGGGTGGGCTGAACCACGGTGATCGGGGCATACACCAGGGCCAGGATCTGCAGCGGCCAGGCGAGGAGTAGCAAGCCGACGCCGGCCAGCCAGCGGGGGCGGTGGGCCAGCCGGACCAGGAGAGACACATGGACAGCTTCGGCGCGCGGCGTCTGACGGGCCTCGGCCGCCTGGAGCACCACGGCAAAGGCGTTGGCCACCGAGGCCGCGATGGCGATGAGGATGCCCTGAGGCGAGAGGCTGGCTACCGCGCTGGTTGGCCCCGGCTCGCCCGCGCCAGCCGCGGGCTCCTCCGGCATCAGCGAGGCGTCTGGCAGGCCTGGCCTGTCCTGCTCGGCGGTGTCGGGCACACGACGGACGAAGAGCAAGTACCAGACGGTCAGGGCCGTGAGCATGATCGTCGGTAGCAGGAGTGAGAGCAGAGCGCCGGCCAGGAAGGTTGCGGTGGGAATCAAGGTCAATTCCTCCTCAGGTCGTGATCGCGGCGGACGGGGAGCTGGTCGAGCGCTCTGGCTCGAGCCAGCGGTACAGGCCGATCAGCAGGGTGATGGTGTAGGACACCGATCCGAGCACCCACATTACGCCGGCGGCGATCTGCTGGTCCTCCATGGCCGTGAGGCCACCGGGCCGCGAGACCAGGTCGGCGTAGTACCCGTAGGCGGGATGGGGGACGATGACCAGCGTGATCGCCAGCACCCAGCCGACGATCATCGCGCCGGCGGCGTAGACGATCCTCATCGGCCACACCAGGCGGGGGCGCAGAGGCCCCGGGTCGATCACCCGGGCCCAGAAGAGAAGGCCCGTAAAGAAGAACATGGCGTGCTCACATACGTGGATCACGCCGTTGGTCAGGGTGGCGTCGTAGGCGGCGGGGATGTGCCACGCAAGCATCGTTCCGTTGAACAGGATCCAGGCGGGAAGCGGCCGGGCCAGCGCCCGCAGTGGCGCCGTCCAGCGTCCTCGGGCCACGGCCCGGGCCACAGCCGTTCGGGGCCCGAGCGGCAGGGCCCGCCACATCGTGGGCCAGGGGCGCCCCAGCAGGAACAGCGGGGGGGCGACCGTGAGAAGGAGGACGTGCTGGAGCATGTGGACCCAGAACAGGTCGTCGGCGTAGGCGTCGATGGGGGAGTCCAGGGCGATGACGATCGTGAGCAGGCCGGCGAAGAACGCCGCCGCCTGGAGGGGGCGAGGCCGGCCGCGTCCGCGGCTGCCCAGCAGGTAGAGCGCCGCCGCCAGCCCCACATAGACCAGCGATGGGTCCAGCGACCAGAGGGTGAGGTTCACGGCCCTACGACGTAGAGGACTATCCAGGCCAGGAGGCCGATGGCCACGAAATAGGCCCAGTAGAACGACGACGCCTCAATGGAAGCTCTGAGCAGCTCGGTCTCGGCTGCCGGCATCAGCTCCGTGTCAGGGGATGGGGTTTCCGTCCTGTGGGCCACGCCCAAACGGCGGATGCGCCACAGGTTGGCCATCTGGGTCTCGATCCAGTAGATCCCCATCAGCGCCACGATCGCATAGGTGGACGTCCACCCGATGAACACCGCTGCGTAACCCCCGCTGGCGGCGCCGAAGTCAAGGGTCGTGTACTCGAAGAACTGAAGTGCCACCGCGATCAGCGAGAGGACGACGGTGATGATGCCCGCGGCCAGCACGTCGGGCGGACGCTGTGAGCGCCAGCCGGTAGATGATCGCTCCGATGACGTACAGCGCCACGATGGCCGCCCCGAGGCCCGTGGAGGGATGCACCGGCGGGATGACCCAGTTGTGGTTGACATCGAGCGCGCGCAGGTAGAAGTAGGCGAACAGGAACGAGGCAAAGAAGAACGAGATCGCCCCGCAGAGCAGGCGCCCGCCCACCCAGAGGGCGCGGGGCTGCCACTCGGGCGGCTCGGGCTCGAGATGAGGATGCGCGGGAGCTGAGGCGCCCATGGACTAGCTCCCGCTCCACCCGCCGGGACGGCGGCCGGCGTCGGCGCCGGCTCGATCCCGTACGGATAGGGATCAGCCTCGAAGGAAGGAATGCGATCGAAGTCGTGCACGGGCACCGGAGTGGGCAACCTCCCATTCGGCCGACCTGGCGTGCCAGGGATTCTGCTCGGCGGGTTCGCGCTTGAACAGCAGCGACCAGATCACGTTGACGAGGAACACGAGCATGGAAAGGCCGAGTACGAAGGCGGAGGCCGAGACCCAGTCATTGAGAGGCTGGAAGAAGGCGGGATAGGTGACCACCCGGCGGGGCATTCCCATGAAACCGAGGCCGAACAGCGGCCCGAAGGTCGAGTTGAAGGCCAGGAACATCATCCAGAAGTGGATCTTGCCCAGGGTCTCGTTGAGCTTGAAGCCGTACATCTTCGGGACCCAGTAGTAGATCCCGGCGAAGAACGCGAACACCAGGCCGCCCATGATCGTGTAGTGGAAGTGAGCCATCACGAAGAAGCTGCCGTGGGTGGTCACGTCGCTGGGCACGTCGGAGTTGAACACGCCCGAGATCCCGCCCCACAGGAAGTTGAACGCCCAGGCCAGGCAGAACAGCATGGGCAGGGTGAACCGTATTCGCCCGCGCCACAGCGTTCCCATCGCGCACAGGAAGATGAACCCGGTGGGCAGCGAGATCAACTCGGTGGAGAGCATGTAGAAGGGGCGCAGGTCGGCGTTGATGCCCGACACGAACAAGTGGTGCTGCCACACGAAGAAGCTGAGGAAGCCGACACCGATCATCCCGGCCACACCCAGGCGGTAGCCCCACAGCGGCTTGCGCGCGAACACGGGCAGCAGCTCGAGGACGATGCCGAAGCCCGGCAGGGCGAGGATGTACACCTCCGGGTGCCCGAACACCCAGAACAGGTTCTGGAACAGATAGGCGCTCCCGCCTGCGCCGGGGATGTAGAAGGCGGTCTGGAGCGTTCGGTCCATCGCTCCCATGAGCAGCGCCGCGATCAGCATGGGCGCGGCCAGCATCATCAGTGCCGCGGTCGAGATCGTGGCCCACACGAAGATCGGGAGGCGCGACCACGTCATCCCGGGCGCCCGCATCGCGATCACCGTGGCCAGCAGGTTGAAGCCGAACAGCGTCATCGAGAGACCGACCAGGGCGAAGAACCCGATATATGCGTCATAGCCGGCGGTGCCCTGGCCCCCCAGGGGCTGATAGCCGGTCCAGCCCGTCTGGAAGCCACCGAAGAAGATCGTCGTGATCAGGACGACGCCGGCGGCCATCAGGATCCAGAACGTGAACGACTCGATCCGAGGGAAGGCCATCCGCCGGCTGCCGATCATCAGGGGAACCAGGTAATTGGCAAATGGCCCCAGGATTCCCGAGGTCATCATCCCCATCATCATCGAGCCGTGCAGGCCCACCAGGGTGAGGTACTGGTTGGCTCCGAACAGGTGGACGTTGGGCTGGAGCAGCTCGCTGCGGATCAGCATCGCGTTCAGGCCGCCCACGAAGAAGAAGAAGCCGATCCCCACCATGTACTGCTTGGCCACCACCTTGTGGTCGGTGGACAGGCTGAAGTAGCGCAGCAGCCCGAGCTCCTCGTGCTCGCGCTCGGCCAGCGATGGCGGGTGTCCCAACAGGCGCCTGACCGGGTAGTTGGCGAATCCCAGCCCGACCAGGAACCCGATCACCCCGAACAGATAGCCCAGGAACAGCGAGATGTCGTTCTGCCCCGCCTCGGTCGTGTAGTAGACGGTGTTGGCACCGCTGATGTGGTTGCCGATCGCGTAGTAGCCGATGAACCAGCCGGCGATCCCGAGCACGATCCCGGTCAGCACGTTGAAGCCCATCAGGCGCCGCCAGCCTTGATTGCGAGCCGAAGCAGGGACTGCGATCGCGCTCATCCGCCTCTCCTCTGGGGTGGTGGGAAGTAGGTCTTCGAGTAGGGGGGTAGCTGCTTGGTCACCGGTGCGTACTGCTTCTGCTGCTGGGCGATCCAGGAGGCGAACTGCGCCTTGGGCACGACGCGCCCGGGGTTGAACATGTAGCCGTGCCACACGCCGCAGAGCTCGGCGCAGTGCACGTGGAAGTTGAGCGGCCCAAGCGTCTCAACGTAGGCGACGTTGTCCACGCCAGGATTGGCGTCGGCCTTGACCCCCAGCGCGTACGCCCAGAAGGAATGAATGACGTCAAGTGAGGTCACGTGGAACGCGATCAGCGTGTGCTCCGGCAGCTCGAGCGCTCTCGTCTGCACTCCCCCGTAGGACGGGTAGCGGTAGTTGAACTGCCACTGCTGCGCGATCACCTGAACCACGAGCGGCGGATGGACCTTGGCCGACGCTGGAATCGCGATCGGGTTCGGCCCCTGACCGCCACCCGAGCCATCGGCCAACAGCCTGATGCTCCCGTAGGCAGCCAGGAACAGGACCATGACCGTGGTGACGATCAGCCACCAGAACTGGACGCTCGAGTTCCCGCGGATGGGGGGGCCGTCCACGATCACGTCGGGGGTGCGCTCGCGGAACGCCCACAGCGCGTAGCTGAAATAGACCAGGACCGCGAGGGCCACCGGCGTCGCCATGGCCAGCAGAACCGTGTTGTCCACCACCTGTCCGTGGGCCTGCACGCTTCCGTTCCCCGGGGGCAGCCCAGGCCCGAACACCCAGATCACGATCGGCAGCATGATCACGTTGGCCACGAGCCAGAGGACCACGACGTTGCGGAAGTGATGCCGCTGATCGGTCATCCGCGCCCCCGAATCAGCCGACGGAGACTCATACGACCTTTATGAATCCGCCCATATAACCGACGGTCTGCATCGGGCCGCCAAACCCCTGGATGAAGCCCGCCGCGCACGGGACGAAGCACTGCCAGCGGTACAGACCCTTCCCCGGGGTGCGGAACGTGAACTGAATCGTCTCGTGGGCGGTGCTCAACGGGCATGGCGCGTTGGCGCAGGGGTTCTTGGCGTTGGAGGAAACGCCCAGCAGTGGCACATTGAGGCCGATCTGCGGGATGGCGAAGACGTGGGAGGCGCCATCGGGAGCGATGGTCGTGGTCGGCTTGCCGTTCAGGAGCATCTGGTTGCCCACGGTCCCACTGACCTGGGAAAGGAAGGCATTGCGAAGCCCCGTCTGCGAGTCAAACTGGTAGAGCGTCACATGGACAAGCGTGTTGGCCGGGAGCACGTAGGTCGTGACGTGGCGCCAGTGCTGGTCGTTGGCGTCCACGGCGTAGTAGGACACCCAGGTGGGGTGCGGGTCGTTGGTCGCAGCAGCGGCCACCGTCGCGAGGTTGAGCTGAGTGCCGGAGGAGCTGGTGGTGGCCGCGGACGATCCCGGGACGTTGATCAGGTAGAGACCGATGTACAGGCCAATGGCGACACACACGATCAGGACGCCGACCGTGACACCGATGGCTCGCTTGGCTTGGCCGCTCAATGGCTCTCCTCGTGTGGGCCGCACGCGACCCACCCTCCTCGTATGACTGGCTTATACAACAAAAGCGGACGGCGGGACAGGCCGAAGACCTCAGCCACCGTGAGGAGATGATTAAGAAGTCGGCGCACGGTCAGCGTGCGAACACCGCCGTCTCAGCGGGCGGCGTGCCAGACCGATAGCCAGAGCACAGCGGCCACGCCCGCCGGAAGGACCCACCAGGCGGTCGTCCCCGCTCCGGCCACCAGGGCGGTCACTCCCAGGGCAACGACCACGCCCACCGCGATCCGCCAATCGTCTCCCACGACGAAATCCCAAAGAAACTGCAGGAACGCCTTGACTGCGGTCATGCTCGGGCCACCGCCTGTCTGGTTGCGGTGGCGGCACGCTGACGGCGCAGGAGCAAACCGGCTCCCGCGGAGACGAGCAACGTCACGGGAACGATGACGAGAAGAGCGGCATCGCCCCCCGGCCAGTGCGCTCCGGCGCCCTCTGCCCCCCAGAAGGTCCCGAACGAGGTCAGCATGACGCCCACGGCGAACTTCATGGCGTTCTCAGGAACCCGAGCCAGCGGCGCGTGCACGGCCACCCCGACCAGGGTCACCACGGCCACCGCCGCCCCGGCGGCGGCTGCGGCCAGGCCGACATCATGCTGGTTGGCGCCGAAGGTGAGCACGATGAACACCACCTCCAGGCCTTCCAGGAACACGCCCTTGAACGCGATCGTGAACGAATAGGGATCAAAGCCTGCAGAGGCGCCGCCGGCGGCCAGGGCGGCCTGGCGCTCATGTTCGAACGCCGCCCGCTCGTCGTGCCGGGCCTTGACGCCTGCCGCCCTGAGAATCGCCTTGCGCAGCCATTGCAGTCCAAAGATCAGCAGGAGAGCCCCCACGACAACCCGCAGGACGTCGATCGGAAGCCTCGTCAGGGCCGGTCCGAGGCCCGCTGTCAGTGCCGCCAGCAGCAGCACGGCGCTGGCCAACCCGATCAGCGTGGAGCGCCAGCTGCGGGTGACTCCCACGGCCAGGACGATGGTCAGCGCTTCGACGGACTCAACCGCGCAGGCCAGGAAGACCGAGACGGCCAGACCGATCTGCGCTCCGCTCACCGCGAGGTGGGATCGGGTTTGGAGATGGCCGTGGGGGTCGTGCCAGCTGACATATTGCTTGCCCTGAGAATCCTAGCTTTGGGGAGGGACTGGATGGAGCAGATCACGACCGAGCTCGAGGAGGGAATCCTCACCATCACGCTGAATCGGCCCGAGCGCCTGAACGCCTGGACCCCGACGATGGCTCGCGAGCTCATGGAGGCGTTTGACCGAGCCGATGGCGACGACGAGGTCAGGGCGGTGATCGTCACCGGAGCCGGCCGGGGCTTCTGCGCCGGCGCCGACCTGGAACGTGGAGGTGAGACCTTCGACTGGCGGGCCCGGGGGGCAGAGGCGGCGGACTCCGGGGCGCCACGGGACAACGGCGGGATCTTCACGCTGCGCATCTTCGAGTGCCAGAAGCCGGTGATCGCCGCCGTAAACGGGCCAGCGGTAGGGGTGGGGGCGACCATGACGCTGCCCATGGACATCCGGCTGGCGGCGGAGGAGGCGCGGTTCGGGTTCGTGTTCGCCCGCCGGGGGATCGTGCCCGAAGCCTGCTCGAGCTGGTTCCTCCCGCGGGTGGTTGGCATCAGCCAAGCCATGGAATGGGTGGCTACGGGCCGGGTCTTCTCGGCTCAGGAGGCGCTCCAGGGCGGGCTGGTCCGCAGCGTTCATCCGGCTGGGGAGCTGATCGACGCCGCCCGCGCCCTGGCCACGGAGATAGCCGACAACGCGGCGCCGGTGTCGGTGGCGTTGGCCCGCCGCATGATGTGGACCATGCTGGGGGCGCGGCATCCCATGGAGGCCCACCGGGCCGACTCACAGGCCATGTTTCTGCGCGGCCAATCGGCGGATGCGGTGGAGGGAATCTCCTCGTTCCTGGAGAAGCGCCCGGCCCGCTTCCCCGACCGAGTTACCGAGGGCGTACCGGAGGTCCTGCCCGACTGGGCGCATGAGGAGTTCTGAGGGCCGAAGCGCGCTCGCGGCCTCCCGCGCGCCGGCCGCGGGCGCGGCTATACTAATGCTTGCCGATAAGCAAGCATCTATGTCGCCGAGGAGATCGCCCGCCGCGTGCCGCAGACCCAGACTCCGTTACCAGCACTGGACATCGAGACCGCCACCCGTCTCCGCACGGTCATCGGCCGTCTGTCCAGGCGCCTGCGGACTACGGCAGCCGCGCGCCAGGCCGGGCTGACACCGACCAAGATCTCCGTGCTCTTGGGCGTGGCTCGCACGAGTCCCATCCGTCTGGCCGACCTGGCCGCCTCCGAGGGGCTGAACCCGACACTGCTCTCCCGGGTGACCACGGAGCTTGTCGGCGCCGGGCTGCTCGAGCGCAGCAGCGATCCGGACGATCGGCGGGCCGCCTGGGTCAGAATCAGCCGAGCGGGACAGCGTCTGGCCGAGCGGATGCGCAGCGAACGGACCGACGCGGTGAACTCCGCCCTGCGAGCCCTGAGCGCCGAGGAGCGCCGACAGCTTGGAGAAGGCGCTGCCGGCGCTGGAGGCGCTGGCCGAAGAGCTCAAGGAGCGCCGTCCGTGACCCGGGTCCTCCGGGTCGGCCGGACAACCTTCGCCTCCTTCTCGGTCCCCAACTACCGGCGGTACTACGGGGGTCAGGCCATCTCGCTGATCGGCACCTGGATGCAGATGACCGCTCAGGCCTGGCTGGTCCTGAGCCTGACTCATTCCAGCACCGCTCTCGGGGTGATCATCGGTCTGCAGACGATCCCGGTGCTGCTGCTGGCCCCGTACGGCGGCGTACTGGCCGACCGCATGAACAAGCGCCGGGTCATGATCGCCCTGCAGAGCGCCATGGGCTTTCAGGCGCTCGTGCTTGGGCTGCTCACCGTCACCGGGGTGGTGCGAGTGTGGGAGATCGGGATGCTGGCGGTCATCCTGGGCCTGAACAACGCCTTTGAGAATCCGGCCCGGCAGTCGTTCATGCTCGAGATGGTCGGGTCAGACCACCTGCGCAACGCCGTCAGCCTCAACTCGGTCCTGGTCAACGTGGCCCGGACCGTGGGGCCGGCGGTGGCTGGGCTGCTGATCGCCGGGGTGGGCGTTGGCGTCTGCTTCCTGGTCAACGCGGTGAGCTTCGTGGCCGTGATCGCCTCGCTGCTGCGGTTGGACCTCTCAGCGCTTAATCCGACGCCTCCGCAGCCGCGCGCCAGAGGCCAGCTCCGCGAGGGGCTGCGCTACGTCCGCCGCACCCCCGAGCTGGCCATCCCCCTTCTGATGATGGGGGCAGTGGGCTGCCTCACCTATGAGTTCCAGGTCTCCCTGCCCGTGATGGCCAGGAGCGGGCTGCACGTGGGTGCCACCGGGTTTGGGTTCATGACGGCCTCGATGGGGGTGGGCGCCGTGGTGGGCGGGCTGCTCGTGGCCACCCGGGGGCGGACCGGCCTGCCGCCGCTCGTCATGGCGGCCAGCGTTTTCGGCGTGGCCGTGGGACTGGCTGCACTCGCCCCCAGCCTCCCGCTCGAGCTGGCGGCACTCGGGCTTGGCCGGCGGCGGCCAGCATCACCTTCATGGCCACCGGCAACTCCACGCTTCAGCTCACCGCTCAGCCATCCATGCGCGGGCGGGTGATGTCGCTGTGGTTCGTGGCCTTCCAGGGCTCCACGCCGGTGGGCGGTCCGGTCGTGGGCTGGGTGATGGATGCCCTCGGACCGCGAGCCGGTCTCGGCCTGGGGGCGGTGACCTGTCTGGCCGTGGCCATGCTCGGCGCCGGAGCGGTACGCCGGGCGCGCCCTGACCGTGGCCGCCGGGAGCTGGCCACGCGCTCGGCCACCTGAGCGGATCCCGCTCTTCACACGCCCTCGGCCAGGGAGTAAGGTCGCGGGCACGGGGAATCACCGGCGAACGAGGAGATAGACATGACCACACCCGTGGAGGTGCGCCTCAACGTCAACGGCGTCGAGGAGCGGTTGGAGGTCGAGCCACGCCTGCTGCTGGTGCACGCGCTCCGGGATCGCCTTGGCCTGACCGGGACGCACGTGGGCTGCGACACGTCCAACTGCGGCGCCTGCACCGTCCACCTGGACGGCAAGGCTGTGAAATCGTGCACCGTTCTCGCCGTTCAGGCGGACGGCGCCGAGATCACCACGATCGAGGGTATGGAGCGCGACGGGGAGCTGCACCCTCTCCAGGAGGCGTTCTGGAATGACCACGGACTCCAGTGCGGCTACTGCACGCCCGGGATGATCATGGCGGCTGCCGGGCTGCTGGCGGAGAACCCCAGCCCAACCGAGGACGAGGTCCGCCATGCGCTGGAGGGCAATCTGTGCCGCTGCACGGGCTATCACAACATCGTCAAGGCGGTGCTCGATGCCTCCAAGGTGAAGTCGCCGGCCCTCAACGGTTCGGGGGTGGAGGGATGAGCGACACGGGAACGGGCGTCGCCTCCGAGATCTCTGAGATCGCGGCGGAGGTGGGCGAGGAACGGGCCGCGCCAGCGGCCGCCAACCACGTCGGCCAGGCGCTGCGGCGCAAGGAGGACCCCCGGCTGATCACCGGCCGGGGCCGGTACGTGGACGACATCACGATGCCGGGCACCATGTGGGCCGCGCTGGTCCGCTCGCCCGAGGCTCACGCCAGGATCGCGTCGATTGACGCCTCGGCGGCACGCGAGCAACCCGGCGTCCACGCCGTCTTTACCGGCGAGGACCTGAGTGACCTGGGCGGTCCGCTGCCCATGGCCTGGGACCCGCCCGGCGTCACCGTCAACAATCCCGAGCACTGGCCGCTGGCCCGAGGCACGGTCAACCATGTGGGCGATCCGGTGGCCGTCGTGCTGGGCGAGGATCGCTACGCGGTCTACGACGCCGCCGAGCTTGTGCAGGTGGAGTACGAGCCTCTGCCCGTTGTGACCGACGCCGAGAAGGCGCTCGAGGGGCCGCCCTACGTACACGAGCAGCTCGGTACCAACAAGGTGCATGAGTGGTCGCTGCCCGGCGGAGACATCGAGGCGGGATTCGCGCAGGCGGACGCGATCGTCGAGCGGCGGGTCATCAACCACCGCACGGCCGGCGCGCCGATCGAGCCCCGGGGGGTGCTGGCGGATTACCGCGCCGGGTCGATCACCGTGTGGAGCTCCACCCAGGTACCGCACTTCCTGCGGCTGTTCCTGGCCATCCTGCTGGGCATGAGTGAGGAGCGGGTCCGGGTGATCGCCCCCGAGGTGGGCGGAGGCTTTGGGTCAAAGCTCCAGGTTTACGGCGAGGAGGTGCTGGCCGCTTGGTGCTCGCGCAAGCTTGAGCGTCCGGTGAAGTGGGTCGAGACCCGCAGCGAGAACATGGCCGCCGCCCACCAGGGCCGCGACCAAATCGCCCATGTTCGGATGGGCGCCAAGAAGGACGGCACGATCACCGCCTTCCACGTGCGGATCGTGGCCGACTTCGGGGCCTACAACATGCTCCTCACGCCGCTGATCCCGTCGCTGGGCGCGTTCGTGATGGGGGGCTGCTACGCCATTCCCGCGGTGCAGACCGACATCGTGGGCGTGTTCACCAACAAGGCTCCCACGGACGCCATTCGAGGGGCGGGACGCCCCGAAGCGACCCACATGGTCGAGGTGACACTGGACCAGATGGCGGCCGAGCTGGGCATGGACCCCGTGGAGCTTCGGCGACGGAACTTCATCCCCTCCGACAGCTTCCCGGCCACCGTGGCCACCGGCGTCATCTATGACTCGGGCGACTACAACAAGACGCTCGACCGGTTGCTGGAACACATCGATCTGGCGGAATTCCGCCGCACCCAGGAGGAGATGCGCTCCCGGGGGGTCTACCGCGGGCTTGGCTTCTCTACCTACACCGAGATCTGCGGGCTCGCCCCCTCGCGCATAACCGGGCCTGGAGGCGTGGGGGTGCAGGCTGGAGGCTGGGAGTCGGCCATGGTCCGCGTCCACAACACCGGGGCGGTCAGCGTGTACACCGGCGCGTCCGGGCACGGACAGGGCCACGAGACGGCATTCGCCCAGATCGTGGCCGATCGGCTGGGCGTCGACCCGGCGGTGGTTGAGGTTATGCACGGGGACACCGGCACAGGCCCGGAGGGCCGGAACACCTACGGATCCCGCTCACTGGCCGTGGGTGGCGAGGCCCTGGCCAAATGCGCGGTGAAGATCGCCGAGAAGGCCAAGGCGATCGTGGCCCATCAGCTCGAGGCTGCGGCCGAGGACATCGAGCTGAGCGACGGCCAGTTCTCGGTCCGGGGATCACCCGACAAGGGGATGACTCTGGCCGAGGTGGCCGGAGCGGCCTACCTCAACCTGGTCCCGGAGGGAATGGAACCGGGGCTGGAGGAGGTCACCTTCTATGACCCGGAGAACTTCGTGTTCCCGTTCGGCGCGCACGCCTGCGTGGTGGAAGTGGATCCGGACACCGGCAAGGTGCGCGTGGTCCGCTACGTGGCGGTGGATGACTGCGGAAAGCCGATCAATCCGCTGCTGATCGACGGCCAGGTGCATGGCGGCGTGGTGCACGCCATCGGCCAGGCTCTCTACGAGCGGGTCCACTACGACGAACAGGGACAGCTGGTCACCGGCACCTTTGTCGACTACGCACTGCCCACCGCGGCCGAGCTGCCCAGCTTCGAAACCGACCGGACGGAGACCCCGTCGCCGGTGAACTCGCTGGGCGCCAAGGGCGTGGGCGAGGCGGGAACAATCGCGGCCAGCGCCGCCGTGACCAACGCCGTCATCGACGCGCTGCGCCCGCTCGGAGTCACCTATATCAACATGCCGCTCACGCCCATGCGCGTATGGGCGGCCATTCAGGACGCCAGGGGAGGTGTGGCTGCATGATCCCGGCCGAGTTCGATTACGTGGCCCCGGAGACGGTTGATGACGCCATTCGGGCGCTGAGCGACGGAGGCGAGGACGCCAAGCTGCTGGCGGGCGGTCACTCGCTGCTGCCCTTGATGAAGCTCCGCCTGGCCACTCCGACGCTGCTCGTGGACCTGCGCAAGGTGCCGGGACTGAGCGGGCTGGAGCGCTCCAACGGGGGCTGGAGGATCGGAGCGATGACTCCCCATGCCGTGCTCGAGCGCTCCCCGGACCTGGGAATCGTGTCCCGGGCGGCGGGCACGATCGCCGACCCCCAGGTGCGCAACCGGGGCACGATCGGGGGGTCGCTGGCCCACGGAGACCCGGCCGCCGACCTCCCGGCCGTCCTGCTCATAACCGAGGGGTCCGTCACCGTGCGCGGCTCGGGGGGAGAGCGCTCCGTGTCCGCCGGAGACCTCTTTCAGGACTATCTGGAGACGGCGGTCGGGCCCGATGAGGTTCTGACCTCGGTGGACGTACCCGCCCTGGACGGGTGGGGGTTCGGCTACCAGAAGTTCAACCGCCGCAGCGAGGACTGGGCGATGGTGGCCGTCAGCGTCGTGGTCAAGGCCGCCGACGGCCAGTGCGAGCATGTCCGGGTTGGTCTGACCAACATGGGCTCGGTGCCGCTGCGGGCCTCCGCGGTCGAGGAGGCGCTGCGTGGCCAGCCCCTGGATGCCGAGAACATCGCTCGCGCCGCCGAGCAGGCGGCTGAGGGGACCGACCCACCAGCCGACCTGAACGCCTCAGCCGAGTACAAGCGTCATCTGGCCCGGGTACTGACCCGCCGAGCACTGGAGGAAGCGGCCGGAGACTGATGACCCAGGAGCCTGAGCGCAGTCACACCCGCGACGCGTGCGCGCGGAGGCTCTCCAGGTCAAGGACGGTCAGGCGCAGCCGCTGGGTCTGAATGAGTCCGAGGTCTCGCAGCGTCCGTAGCGCGCGGGCGGTCGACTCGCGGGAGGCCGCGCTCCACGAGGCGAGCTCCTCCTGATTGATGGGGAGCGCTGTCTGAATGGCTCCCGAGCCGGTCGGCTGGCCGAACCGTTCGGCCAGCTCCACGATCCGGCTTGTCACGCGGGCCAGGCTCTCCGACGTGGCGAACTGCACCCGCTGGACATCGGCCACATGCAGCCGGCGCATGACCAGATCGAGCAGCGCCATCGCGGCTTCGGGATGCGCGGTCAGGAACGCGCGCAACTCGGCCACCGGCACCACCCGGGCGGTGACAGGAACCAGGGCCGTGACCGCCGCGGATCGGACCGACTGCAGCGTCGCGGAAACCTCGCCCATGAGATCTCCGGGACCCGCGATGCCGAAGACGACCTCCTGGCCGTCGGCCGACGTCCTGTGGATCTTGACCAGGCCGGAGATCAGGACGATCGCGCTTTCGGCCTGCTCGCCGGTCCGCAGCAGCGCCTCGCCCCGCTCCCAGCGGCGGTCGTGCCCGAGTTCAAGCAGCGCCTGGCCATCGCGATCGGCGAGCGACTCGAGAAATGACCCAGTGGCGTAGCGCCGGACCGCCATGCGAGGAAGGTACGCATATGTGTCATATGACGTGGTTGCTATGCCCGCGGGCTCGTAGCTTGCCTCCTGCACGGAGCCGGCCAGGCAACATGAGGAGCACGAGATGAACTCTGAGCTGTCATACATCCGAGCCCAATGCCGTCGCCAGGAGTATCTGCGCGCGGCGAAGCACGAGCACCGTTTCCAAGCGGCTCCGAGCACCAGCCGGTCGGACGACGGGCCGACCGCGGTCGACCTCCGGGTCACCATCCCTCGGCGGGCGCTGGCCTTCCGGCGCGCGGCGGTGGGAGCTCGCTGACCAAGGTGTGGCTGGGGTGAAGCGCACGGGGCACAGGGGGCGTGGAGGTGTGTGCGGCTCTGGGGGCTGGAGTCGCACACACCTTTGAGAGGGTCAGTCGTGACAGGATGTGCCAGGCCATGGTGGTCTGCGGACGGTGCGGCACGGAGAGCCCGGAGGACTTTCGCTTCTGCCCGGGCTGCGGGGCTCAGCTAGAGGAGACCCCGGCCCCTCGTCAGGCGCGCAAGGTCGTGACCGCGCTGTTCTGCGATGTGACTGGGTCCACAGCGCTGGGTGAGGAGCTGGATCCGGAGGTTTTGCGGGGGGTGTTGAACCGGTATTTCGCCGAGATGCGGGCGATCATCGAGCGCCACGGCGGAACGGTTGAGAAGTTCATAGGGGATGCGGTGATGGCGGTGTTCGGAATCCCCGCGGTGCGCGAGGACGACGCGCTGCGGGCGGTGCGCGCTGCGGCCGAGGTCCGAGAGAGGCTGCCGGCGATCGCCGATGAGGTGGGGGTGGAGCTGCGCTTCCGGACTGGCGTCAACACCGGTCCGGTGCTGGTGGGAGAGGGCGAGAATCTGGCCGTGGGAGATGCCGTGAACGTGGCGGCGCGACTGGAGCAGGCGGCGGAGCCGGGGGAGATCGTGCTGGGGGAGGAGACGCTGGCGCTGGTACGGGACGCGGTGGTGGTGGAGGCGCTTGAGCCGCTCGAGCTCAAGGGAAAGTCGGAGGCCGTGCCTGCATTCAGGCTCGTGTCGCTAGATCCCTCGGCGGAGGGGGTGGCTCGCCACCTCGACGCCCCGCTCGTTGGCCGCGGGCGCGAGCTGGCGCTGCTCCGGCAGGCGTGGGAACGCGTGGTGGTCGAGGCGGGCTGTCACCTGTTCACCCTGCTGGGCGACGCCGGCGTGGGGAAGTCGCGCCTCGTAAGCGAGCTGCTGCGAGGGATCGACGGCGAGGCGACCGTCCTGCGCGGGCGCTGCCTGCACTACGGCGAGGGGATCACCTTCTGGCCGCTCGTCGAGGCGCTGATGCCCGCGGGTGCGGCCGCCGAGGTCGTGATCGAGCGCATGAACAGCGGGGGCGCCGCTGTTCCCGAGGAGCTGTTCTGGGAGGTCAGACGACTGCTTGAGTCATTGGCCACGCAACGAGCAGTGGTGCTCCACATCGACGACCTCCAGTGGGCCGAGCCGATGCTCTTCGACCTGATCGATCACGTCGTCGACCTCTCGCGCGGAGCGCCGATCCTGCTCCTATGCACGTCCCGGCCCGAGCTGCTCGAGGTCAGGCTCGGCTGGGGGGGAGGAAAGTTGAACGCAAGCACTGTTCTACTCGAGCCGCTGAACGCTGGCGATTCCGAAGCGCTACTGGCTGAGCTCGGAGACGGACTGGATCCGGGCGCGCGGACGAGAGTGATCAAGGCCAGCGAGGGCAATCCTCTGTTCTTAGAAGAGATGGTGGCGCTGGCACGCGAGCGGGGCGCCGTCGAGGTGCCGCCAACGATCCAAGCGCTCCTCACGGCGCGCTTGGAGCGGCTGGACGTGGAGGAGCGCGAGCTGCTCGAGCGCGGCGCGGTGGAGGGAGAGGTGTTCCATCGCCTGGCCGTGAAAGCGCTTGCGGGAGAGCGCCTCTCGACGGGAGCTCGAGCTGCGTCTGGCCGGCCTGGTGCGCAAGGAGTCTGATCCGGCCGCACCCAGCGACGCTGAAAGGTGATGACGCCTTCCGATTCCGCCATCTGCTGATCCGGGACGCGGCATACGACTCGCTGCCCAAGGCCACGAGGGCGGACCTGCACGAGCGCTTTGCCCTGTGGCTGGAGGAACGCGCCGGCGACCTGGTCGAGCTGGACGAGATCGCCGGCTGGCACCTCGAGGCAGGCCGTGCGGTACCGGCGAGAGCTCGGCCAGGAGGTCGATTTCCCGCTGGCCAACAGCGCCATCGCGCACCTTCACGCCGCCGGACGTCGGGCGGCCGCGCGGGGGGACGTGGCCGCGGCTGTGAACCTGCTCGACCGGGCGCTTGCCCTGGCGTCGGGGGAAGATCCGGTGCGCTCCCAGGTGGCGGTCGAGCTGGCCGATCAGATGATCGAGCGGGGGGATTATGCGCGGGTGGACGAGTTGCTTGACATCGGCGAGCATGACACGCACGCGAGCCGCTGGGCGGCCCTTATCCGTCTCCAGTTGCTCCTCAGGACCCAACCACACGGAGCCACGCAGGCGGTGCAGTCACAACTTCCCGCTCTTCTGGATGAGCTGATCGAGGCTGGCGACGAACGAGGACTCGCCCGGGCTCATTTCACAGCAGCGTTCGCGCACTGGTTGGCCAGCCGCGCGGGGGACACCGCCCACGAGCTTGCTCTAGCCGCGGACTATGCCCGCAAGGCGGGGGACATGCCGCTCCTCCGCGCAGCGCTGACGCTGTCCGTGGGGGCGGTGGTGCACGGCCCAGCCAGCGCCGTGGAGATGGCGGCGAGCCTGGACGAGCTGGACAGCGAGGGACTGGGGCCTGCCCACCATGCGTGGGTCGAAATCGGTCGGTGTGATCTGGCGCGTTTGGAGGGCCGGCTGGAAGACGCCCGCGCTCACCTAAAAGAGGGCCAGGAGACCCTCGAGCAGCTGGGAACCGTCATAGGGGACCTCGCCTGGCAAACGCTGGCCGGGATCCAACGGGACGAGGGCGATCTGGCGGGAGCGCTCGAGTCATACATGCGCTGTGACGCCGGGCTCGAGAAGCGGCGCGAGCAGTCGTTCCGCTCCACCACTCAGGCCAACATGGCCGACATTGCTCTCGAGCTGGGCGACCGCGACGCCGCCCGGACAGCGGCAGATCTCTCAGAAGAGCTGGGGGCTCCCGAGGACGTGGTCAATTACGCCATCTGCCATCGCGTCCGGGCCCGACTGGCGCTGGGCCACGGCGATGTTCAGGAGGCCGAGCGGTGGGCCTACAGCGCGCTCGAAAACGCCCTGAAGACGGACTTTCCCGACATTCAGGCACGCGCAAGGCTCGAGTTGAGCCGCGTTCTCTCCCAGGAGGGGCGCGCCCAGCAAGCCAGACAGGAAGCGCAGTCCGCCCTGGCACTGTACGAGGCAAAGGGCTACCGGCTCGGCGCGAGCGAAGCAAAAGCGTGGTTGGCCCAACTATGACCAGCGGGGCACTCGCTAGCTGGCGCGGTCCGAGCGCGGGCGTTCGTCGAGCAGCTACGAGAGGGGCTCCGGGCGTCCGGGGCCCCTTTGCGTCTGCCCCCAGCTGTGCTCTGATTCAGTGGGTGAGCGCTGGGCCGCGACGGTGGGGGGTTCGCGAGACCGCAACGCCGCCGGCCAGCCCGAGCAGCAGGAGGATGGCCCCAATCGTGATGAAGCCGTCGGCCAGCGTGTAGCCGCTCGTCGGGTGGCGAATCTGGGCGCACGCGCGACCGGGATCCCAGGCGCCGAAGCCGGCACGGCGGGTGCGACGAGTTGCTTGTCTTGCCGGATATACGACACAGGAGCCACGTCGGCGTAGACGGCCTTCCCCGAGGAGGGATCCGTTACCCACCGCGCCGTGGCGTGGTGTGCGGTGGCTCCCGCTGGATAGAGCGAGATGGCGGCTGCCCCGGAGGTCGAGATTGCCGCGGCGGGCAGAACGACCACGGTGCCAAAGATGACGCCGGCCAACCACGTCATTTGACCGGTTCGGCCGAGACCGCTGTGCCCTGGAGCCGGCCCAGCTCCTCCAGCGGGATGTGGCAGCGGATCGCGTGACCCGGCTCCGCCTCGGCGAGCGGTGGCTCGGTGGTCCGGCAGACCTCCCCCAGATAACGGGGGCAGCGGGTGTGAAACACGCATCCCGTGGGCGGATCGGCCGCGCTCGGGATCTCCCCCTGCAGGCGGATTCGCTGCTGTTCAGCTCCGGCTTCCAGCGATGACACGGCGGAGAACAGGGCCTCGGTATAGGGATGTTTCGGTCCGCTGAACACCCGCCCGGCGGGACCCACCTCCATCAGCCGCCCGAGGTAGAGCACGGCGATCCGATCAGACACGTAGCGCACCACCCCCAGGTCGTGACTGATGAATAGATACGAGACCTTCTCCCGCCGTTGCAGGTCGGCGAGCAGATTCAGGATGGCCGCCTGGACCGAGACATCAAGCGCCGAGGTCGGCTCGTCACACACCACGATCCGGGGGTCGCCGGCGAAGGCGCGCGCGATGGCCACCCGCTGCTTGAGTCCTCCCGACAGCTGAGCCGGACGCATCGAGAGGTGACGCTCGGAGAGGCGGACCTCGGCGATCAGCTCGGTCAGCCGGTGCGCGAGCTGGGAGTCGCGGTAGCCGCCCAGCCGGGCCAGGCTTCGTGTGATGAGCCGCCGGACCGAATGCCGCCGGTTGAGCGCGGAGTCCGGGTTCTGGAAGACGATCTGCAGCGCCTTCAGCTGCGCTTGCGAGCGGTTGCGGGCGCTCCCGGGCAGATCCTCACCGTCGAGCGTGATCGTGGCTCCCTGGTCTGGAGCGCTCAGGCCGAGCAGCACCCGGGCCAGCGTCGTCTTGCCGCTGCCCGACTCCCCCACCAGCCCAAGCGTCTCGCCCGGCCGCAGGTCGAGGGCCACGTCGCTCAGGGCGTGGATTGACTGGCCGCCCAGATGAAAGGTCTTGGAAACCTGCGCGGCCGTGATGAGCGGATCACCCTGCCGGTGCCCGTTGGACTGCTCGGGCGGGTCATCGGCCGCCGTCCAGGGCAGTTCCTGAGCCTGCTCGTGGAAATGGCAGCGCGAGGTGTGGTCGGGGACGGCCTCGTAGGCGGGCGGCGCCTGCTCGCGACAGCGGGCCTGGACCAGCCCGCACCGGGGGGCAAAGATGCAGCCCGTCACGATCTCTCCCGGGTCCGGGGGGAAGCCTGGGAATGCTGTCCAGCCTGGCCATTGTCTTGTCCGCGTCCCGGCGGGGGAGGGAGCGCAGCAGGCCGACCGTATAGGGGTGCCGCGACTCGCGGAACACCGCCCGCGCTGCTGCTTCCTCGACGAACTCGCCGGCGTACAGCACGCCCACGCGATCGCACATGCGGTCGATCACCGCAAGGTTGTGGCTGATGAACAGCAGCGAGGTGCCCAGCTCCTCACGCAGGCGGTTGATGAGATCCAGGACCTCGGCCTCCACGGTGGCATCCAGCGCGGTCGTGGGCTCGTCCAGGATGAGCAACGAGGGCTCGGCGGCCAGCGCCATCGCTATCACCACCCGCTGGAGCATCCCGCCGGAGAGCTGGTGCGGGTAGCGGCGCATCACCCCGGCCGGATCTGAGATCCGCACCGTGCGAGAGCATCTCCTCGGCCCGGCTCAGCGCGTCCCGGCGTGGCCGTCCGGCGATCTCGAACACCTCCGCCACCTGGCGGCCGACACGGAGGGTCGGGTTAAGCGCCTGCCCCGGCTCCTGATAGACCATCGACACGGTTTCTGCTCGGAACCGGCGCAGCGCCTCTCCTCGCAGCCCCAGGACGTCTTGTCCGTCCACCGTGACGCTCCCCTGGCTGACCCGACCGTTGCGGGCCAGATAGCGGACGATGGCCAGCGCCATGGTCGATTTTCCTGACCCGGATTCGCCCACCAGGCCGTACGACTCTCCCCGTCCGATGGTGAACGACACGTCGCGCAGCACGGGCAGGGGCCGCCCCCGGACGTGATAGACAACGTCGACGTGCTCGACGGCCAGGGCCTGGGCCGGCTCACTCACCGAGCGCGCTCTCGATCGAGTCTGAGACGAAGTTCACAGCCACGATCAGAGAGGCGATGGCCAGGGCGTCGAACAGAACCTCCCACCAGTAGCCCGCCGTGACCTGGCCGTAGTTCTGGGCGATCTCCAGTCCCCAGTCGGGGGAGGGCGGCTGGATGCCGAAGCCCAGGAACGACAGCGCCGCCACAGCAAACACGGCGTAACCGAGCCGCACCGTGAACTCGACCAGGATCGGGGCAAGGACGTTGGGCAGGATCTCCACGAACATCACGTACAGGGGTCCCTCGCCGCGCAGCAGCGCCGCGGCCACGTAGTCCAGCTCGCGCTCGAGCAGTACGGCGGCGCGGACGGTCCGGGCGATGAGGGGCGTGAAGATCACCCCGATGACGAGGATCAGCGTGAGCCGCGAGTGGCCGAGGGCCACCACCGCCAGCACGGCGGTGACGATCAGCGGCAGGGCCAGGAAGGCCTCGACGATGCGGCTGAGCACCTCATCCAGAGGCCCGCGGAAGTACCCCATGACCAGCCCAAGCGCGGTGCCTAGCGCCGTGCCGAGCAGGGTGGCCAGCGGGACCACGACCAGGATGCCCCGCGCCCCCACGATTACCCGGGAGAGCATGTCCCGCCCCAGCGCGTCGGTGCCGAACAGGTGCGAGAGGGAGGGCGGGCGGTTGATCGCCTCCAAATTCTGGGCATAGGCGCTGTGGGGCGCGATCTGCGCGCCGAAAATGGCGCAAACCACCCAGAAGAGCAGGATGGCCGCTCCGACGAGGAACAACTTGGAGCTCAGGAGCTGGCGAAACAGGTCCCGGCGAGCGATCTGACCGCGGGCACCGGCCTGGACCGCTCCGGCGGACTCGACGGGGATTGCTCCGACGCTCATTCGGCTGCTGCCCGCAGCCGCAGCCGCGGATTGAGGAGGGAGAACAGGATGTCCGCCAGCAGCGTGGCCGCCATGTAGACGATCCCGATGGTCAGGACGCCCGCTTCCAGCATGGGGAAGTCCTTGTTGGTGGCCGCGGTGAAGACGAGCGACCCAATTCCCTGATAGCGGAACAGCGTTTCAACGATCACCAGTCCACCGATCAGATAGCCCGTCTGGGTCGCCACCACGGTGATCGTGGGCAGCAGTGAGTTGCGCAGGACGTGGCGTCGGATCATCACGCCACGGGGCAGCCCCTTAAGCAGGGCCGTGCGCGCATAGTCAGAGGACAGGGCCTCAATCGTCCCGGCTCGGGCCATCCGCGAGATGTAGCCGAACAGGATCAGCGTCAGGGGAAGCGCCGGCATGATGAGGTACTTGAGCTGGGTGAAGAACCCAGCTCCCGCTGGCGCCGTGGCGGATATCGGCAGCACGTGAAGCCCGATCCCGAAGACCAGGATGAGGATGATCCCCGAGACGAACTCAGGCATCGTGGTGGCCGAGAGCCCGAGGACGCTGATGATCCGGTCAAGAGGCCGCCCGGCGAACAGCGCGGCCACCACGCCGCCGAGGATCCCGAGGGGAACCACGAGGACGAAGGCCAGCGCCGCGAGCTTGAGCGAACGACCCAGAGCGCCGGTCAGGATCGGCCCGATTGCGCTCTGGTACTGGTAGGAGGTCCCCGGGTGGCCCTGTACGAAATGGCTGATCCAAGCCCAGTACTGGGTGAGCACGGGCCTGTCCACTCCGAGCTGGTGGTCGAGCGTCCGGACGGCGTTCCTGGCGGCCAGCGGGCCGAGAATGGACCTGCCGGGGTCGCCCGGCAGCACCTGGGCCACGAAGAACACGATCAGGCTCAGGATCCACAGCGTGACCAGCGCCAGCGCGACGCGCTTGAGGATGAATCTGAGCATTGTCGGCCCGCAGGCTGGGGGCTTAGCGCCCCCTCAGGGGGTTTGTCGTCCCGGCACTAGCTCAAATACGCCTTGTCCAGGTACAGCTGCGCGATCGAGGTCGGGTTGAGCCCACCCACGTTGGTCTTTGAGGCGGTCAGGCCATCTATCCAGTACGGGATCACGACCGGCGTCTCGGCCAGAAGCAGACGCTGGATCTGGCCGGCGACGCGCCGCTGGGACTGGAGGTCGAGGGCAGCCACGTACTGCTTGACCAAGGAGTCGTAGGTCTTGTTGTGGAAGCGGGCCGCATTCCACGGTCCGTTTGAGGTCAGCGGTGCCTCCAGGAAGACATTGGGCACCCCGCGATCTCCGTAGTCGACCAGGCTCATGGTGCCGTCAAGCCAGTCGGAGTTGCCGTAAGTGGCCTTGCCGTAGTAGGAGCTCTGGGTCTCGATATTCAGGTTGATGGTGATCCCAGCCTTGGCCGCATCGGCCTTGATCACCTGGGCAAGCTGCGGGATCTCCTCATATGTCTCGGTGTCCATCGTGACGGTGAAGCCGCCCGAGTGCCCCGCGGCCGATAGCAGTTCCTTGGCCTTGGCGATGCTCTGGCTGCGCTGGGGGACCGAGGTGTCCGTGGACGGGAACCTCGGGCCGAACGGAGAGTCGTTGGCCACGGTTCCGTACCCGCTGAGGAGGGCACTGACCATCCCCTTACGGTCGAGCGCGTACGCAACCGCCTGGCGCACCCGAGGATCCGTGAAAGGCGCCTTATCGTTGCGCATCGAGAGCTCACGGTGATTGGACGACTTCAGCTTGATGATGCGATAGGTCGAGTTCGTCAGCAGGGAGGTGGCGCCGGCCGGCACAAATTGGCCGATCACGTCAACGTCGCCACCCTCCAGGGCCAGGATCTGAGGCTGCTGGCTGGCGTAGAACTTGAACTGCGTTCCGGCCAGGAACGGTTTTCCGCCCCAGTGATCGGGGTTGGGCACGAAGCTGGCTCCGACGTTTTGGGTGTAGCTGCCCAGCTTGAACGCACCGGTGCCGATGAACGTCTTCTGCCACTTGGCGAAGTCGGTCCCGGCCGGGACGATGATCGCGTTGTAGTTATCCGAGGAGACCAGGTAGGGGAAGTTCCCGTTGGGGGCCTCGAGCCGGAACTCGACGGTGGTGGAATCGATCTTCCTCACTCCGCTCGGGCTCAGCACCCCCGTGAACGTGGACAGCGCGTTGGAGGCGTTCTTGGGGTCCGCGAGCTGCTGGAACGTGTAGAGGACGTCGTCCGCGGTCATGGCGGCGCCGTTGTGGAACTTGACCCCGGGTCGGAGCTTGAACGTCCACACGCTTCCGTCGCCGTTGGGCTTCCAGCTCAAGGCGAGCATGGGCTCTAGGCGCAGGTTGAGGTTGCTGTCGAAGATCAGGAACTCGCCCGTCTGGTTGAGCATGCACAGGCCGCCGGCGTCCGCCACCGTCAGCGGGTTGACCGCCGCCGCAGGTGTGGAGATGGCCACGCGCAGCGTGCCTCCATGCTTGACCGGGCCCGCGGGCTGACTGCTGGTGGACGACGAGGAGGAGCCGCAGGCAGCCAGCAGGGCTCCCAGCAGCGGCGCCGACATGCCGATGGCGCTTCCCCTGCGGATGAACTCGCGCCGGTTGAGATTTCCCGCCACCAGCTCATCGATGTAGTGATTCTCGATCTCGGTGCGCCCCGAGCGCAGCCGGTCGAGGTCCTCGGTGCTGCGCGCCATACCTGTCTCCTCTCGAGCGATCTCGCGGAATTATCCCCGAAGCGGCCGACGACGCTTTCACAGGAGCCTTCCGGGTGTCAAGTCGCCGCGGCCTTCCCCGGGACGCTGTGAGGCGAGGGGCCCGCGCCGTGGGCCTCCTAAGATGATCCGTTGACGTGAGTTTTGACCAGATCCGATCGGTGGATGGGGTGACTCAGGCCCTGGCCAGGCAGGGGTATCTGACCGACCGGGCGCTGGCCCTGGCCGTCCACCTGGCGGTCACGCTGGAGCAGCCCCTCCTGCTTGAGGGCGAAGCCGGGGTGGGCAAGACCGAGGTGGCCCGCTCCCTGGCCCTGGCCGCCTCTGCGCGCCTGATCCGGCTGCAGTGCCACGAGGGCATCGATCTGCACCACGCGGTGTACGACTGGGACTATCCCCGCCAGCTATTGGCGCTGCGGGCGGCCGAAGGTGGGCTGGATGAGGGGGAGCTGTTCTCGCGCCGTTTCCTGCTCCGGCGCCCGCTTCTGGAGGCGCTCGAGCACGAGGGGCCGGTCGTCTTGCTCATCGACGAGATCGACCGGGCTGACGACGAGTTCGAGGCGTTCCTGCTCGAGCTTCTCTCGGACTTCGCGGTGACGATTCCCGAGTTGGGACCGGTGGTCGCGAAACAGCGCCCGGTGGTGATCCTCACCTCAAACCGGACCCGGGAGCTGCACGACGCCCTGAAGCGCCGCTGTCTCTACCACTGGATCGATTACCCGGCAGCGGCGCGCGAGCGGGAGATCGTGCGGGCGCGCATCCCGGGCGTGCCCGAGGCGATCGCCACTCGGGTGGTGGCTGCCGTGGGACGGCTGCGCGACCAGGAGGACCTGTACAAGCAACCCGGGGTGGGGGAGACCCTGGTGTGGGCCCAGGCGTTGCTCGCCCTGGGTGATGCGGCCGACCTTGACGAAACACTCGGGACTGCCCTGAAGGTGCATGAGGACGTGCTCCGGGTGCGTGAGCGCAAGGTGCTCGAAGGTGTCTGACGCGGTGCTCGACAGGGTGAGCTCTCTGGCCGCCCTGATGCGGAGGCAGGGATCGCGGGTGGGGGTTGGCGAGCTGCTGGGGGCACATCGGGCGCTGGCGGGGGTGAATGCTGCCCGGCGCGAGGACGCCAGACTGGCCCTGCGAGCTGCGCTGTGCTCTGACCGAGCGGATCTGGAGCGGTTCGAGCTGGCCTTCCTGGCTGTGTTCGGCTCCGGGCGACCGGGAGGCGAGGACAGTCCGCTGGCGGATCTCGGCTCGATCGAGATGGCCGCCCTTCCCCACGCCGCGATCCCGGGCGCCGAGGCGAACGACCTCCGGCCAGGCCAGCCTCCGGTGCTAGCGCCCGCCGCCTACAGCGCCGTCGAGCTTCTGCGTCACAAGGACTTTGCTGCCTACACGGATGCCGAGATGGCCCTGGCCCGCGAGCTGATCGCCCAGCTGGCTCGCCGCGGGCCGAGCCGCCTGTCCCGCCGCCGCCGGCCCTCGCGGCGGCGCAGCCACGAGCCCGACCTGCGACGGATGCTGCGCTCGTCGCTGCGAACCGCCGGCGAGCCCGTCGAGGGGCGCTGGCGGGCGCCCACCCGGCGGCCCAGGCCGGTTGTGCTGGTGTGTGACGTGTCCGGATCGATGGCGCCGTACGCCCGCATGCTGCTCCAGTACCTGCATGCCTGCGTGACGGCGCGCCGCCGGGTGGAGGCCTTCGCCTTCGGCACCCGGCTGACCCGGATAACCAACGAGCTGGCCGGGAGAGACCACGATCTGGCGCTGGAGCGGGCGGCGGCCGCGGTGACGGACTTCTCGGGCGGCACCCGGATCGGGTCGGCCCTGGCCGAGCTCAACCGCGCGCACGGACGGCGCCTGGGCCGCGGGGCGGTGGTGGTCATCCTGTCTGATGGTTGGGATCGTGGTGACCCCGCCAGGCTTGATACCGAGATGGCCCGTTTGCGCCGGAGTGCCCACCGGCTGGTGTGGCTCAATCCGCTGGCCGCCCACCCTGACTTTGAACCGCTCACCCGGGGCATGCGTGCCGCGGTGCCGCATACGGATGAGCTCTTGGCCGGCAACTCGCTGGCCTCTTTGGAGGAGCTGGCAGCGATTCTGGAGGAGATCTAGATGAAAGACGTGTTGGCCGAGATCACTCAGTGGCAGGCGCGCGGTGAGCAGATCGCGCTGGCCATGGTCGTCGGAGTGAAGCGCTCCGCCCCTCGGGCCCCAGGAGCCAAGATGGCCGTCAACGGCCAGGGCGAGATAGCCGGCGGGGTGTCGGGAGGGTGCGTGGAGGGTGCCGTTGTCCAGCTCGCCGAGGGCGTCATGCGCGGCGAGGGCCCACAGCTCGTCCACTTCGGGATCGCCGACTCCGAGGCCTGGGACGTCGGGCTGCCCTGCGGAGGCGAGATCGATGTGTGGGTGCAGCGCTACGAGTCAGGGCGCCTGGAGGAGGTGGCCAGCCACGGTGGTCGAGCGGCCGAGGTGACGCTGCTGGAGGGCGATGGTCTCGGCTCCAAGCTCGTGGTCGAGGCGGACGGCGCCCGATCGGGTTCGCTGGGCTCGCCGGAGCTGGACGATCACGCCGTCAGTCTGGCCTCCGAGCTTCTCTGGACGGATAGATCCGAGCGGCGAGAAGCGCTGTTCGTGGATGTGGTGGCGCCGCCGCCCCGGCTGATCCTGTTCGGCGCCGTGGACATCGCCGCGCCGCTGTGCACCCTGGCCCGCACGGCGGGCTGGCGGCCGTACGTGGTGGACCCCCGGGCCCGCTTTGCCACCCCGGAGCGCTTTCCGGACGCCGAGGAGGTTGTTGCCTCGTGGCCGGATGAGGCCTTTTCCCGTCTGGGTGGAATCGATCCGGCCACCTCGATCGTCGTACTCACACACGACCCGAAGCTCGACGATGCCGCCCTGACCGTTGCCCTGCGGTCGCCCGCGGCCTTTGTCGGCGCGATGGGTTCCCGCCGGGCCCAGGCCGCCCGGCGAGAGCGACTGCTGGCGGCCGGCATGGACGAGGACGATCTGGAGCGCCTGTTCGCTCCCGTGGGACTCGACCTGGGCGCGATCGGCAGAGAGGAGACCGCACTGTCGATCCTGTCCGAGGTGGTGGCAGCCCGGCACGGCCGCGACGGCGGCCACCTGCGCCAGGCTCAGGGCCGGATCCATCAGGTGCCGGCTTGAGAGGGTTGGGTCGCTCGAACCCTGGTGAATGCCAATTCACCGCACAGGGGGTGCGGGAAAATGCCAAACGTCCGCCCGGCCCGTGATCGCAGGCCTGGTCCTCGGCGCCGGCGCCGGGACGCGATTCGGTGCCGCGTCGAAGCTGCTGGCCGAGCTTGACGGGCGGCCGTTGCTAGAGCACGCAGTCGCCGCGGCGTGCGCCGTGCCTGAGCTCGACCGGGTGGTCGTGGTGCTCGGAGCTCAGGCGCAGAAGATCCGCCAAAGCGTGGCGTTCGGGCGGGCCGAGGTCGTGCTCTGCGCCGACTGGGAGCGGGGGCAATCCTTTTCGCTGCGCTGCGGAGCGCGCGCCCTGGTCGAGGCGGAGAAGGTGATCGTCACCCTGGGCGACGTTCCCGGGATGTCGCCGGAACTGATCGCCAGGTTTGTCGATCAGCCGCCGCTGACCCGGGCGGTGTATCGCGGTCGGCCGGGCCACCCGGTCGTGCTGGGGCGGACCGAGCTGGCCGCGCTCGAGACCGTGGAGGGCGATGTGGGGGCCAAGGACCTGCTGACCGGAGGAAATCTGATCGAATGCGGCGATCTGAGCACCGGCACCGACGTCGACACACCCCAAGACCTGGAGGCGATCCGCGATGAAACTAGAGCAGTCCTTTGAAGTTGCCGCGCCCCTGGAGCGGGTCTGGCAGGCGCTGATCGACGTGGAGCAGGTTGCCCCGTGCCTCCCCGGCGCGGCCGTCACCGGGCGCAACGACGATGGAAGCTACAACGGCACGTTCACCGTGAAGATCGGTCCCACCACGGCGTCCTACAGCGGCAAGCTGGAGATGGCGGATGTTGATGAGTCCAGCCACAACGCGACCATGAACGCTCAGGGCACTGACAAGCGGGGGCAGGGGGGCGCCACCGCGAAGATCGTCTCCCGGTTGGAGGAGGTCGACGACAGCCACACTCGCATTTCCGTCGATACCGACTACCGCATCACCGGTCGCCTGGCCCGGTTCGGCCGGGGGGGAATGATCGAGGACATCTCCGAGCGCCTTCTGCGCGAGTTCGCCGGGCGGCTTCAGGCATCGCTGGAGGGGGGAGCTGGGGCACCGGAAGGTCCGCCACCAGAAGAGGAGCCGCCGGAGGACGAGGCTCCGACAGACGAGACCCCGGCAGTCGAGCTGCCGCCGGAGCCGGCGGAAGCGCCCGAATCCAAAGGGCCGGACGAGCCGGCGCCGGTAGTGCCCGACGAGCAGGCAGCTCCTGCGCCCACCGAGGCCCCAGAGCCTTCGCCCGAAGAGGCCCCAGAGCCGCCGCCGCCCGCCGCGACGGCCAAACCCGCGCCGCCGCCGGCCGCGCCCCCGCCGCACGCGCCTCCGCCGCCGAACGAGCCTCTGGATGCCGGACCCCTCGTGGGGTCGGTCATCGCCGAGCGGATCAAGGCCAACCCGTGGCCGTGGATCCTCGGAGCCCTGGTGCTCTGGCGGTTGCTCCGCCGGCGTTAGCCGCTGGGTCGAGGCCTACTTCACCTCGTTACCGGACGAGTCGAGCGCCGGCCAGCGCGCCCCGAACTGCTTGATGTTCACGAAGCTGGTCTCGGCCGGGTGGGTATCGCCGATGTAGTTGTACAGCGGATGCCCGGCGTAGGTCACCTGCTGCTTGCCGTCCTTGAGCGTGAGCGTCCCCAGCAACGCAGGTTTCACGCCCGAACCTGCCACGGGCGCCCCCATGCTGGTGACCGGCGGCCATGCCTGGATGCAGTTCTTGATCTTCTGACACGCATCGTGGTTCTTGCTGTCCTTGCCGAACGCGTACACGGTGTAGCCGTTCCGGCTGACCAGGATCATGCCCAGCTTGGTCTTGACGAGTTGGATCTTGGCCGGGCGCCCGTGCTTGGCCGACGCTGCGGCGGCCGGAACCACCGCCAGGGCGGCGGAAGCAGCCAGGACCAGGAACCGGACACGTGTCAACTGGTGACCTCCTTGCGTGGCTTGGGAAGACGAGCGCGCGGCGAATCTGCCACTCCCCCGGATGACCCGTCCGCAACCTGACACGAAAGGGCTGAGCTGTCAAGCCTGCCGGCGTGGTTCAATAGCAGGCAGAGGCGCCCTACCGCTGGAGAGCGAATTGAGGCGAGCAGTCGTCGGGGTATCGGTGTTGGTATTAGCCCTTCTCGGGCTCCCAGCGCTGGCCAGGGCGTCCGGCGGTTCCGGGATCGAGCATCTCAGCTTCGCGGCCGGCCCCTATCCGGTGAGACCTGGGGCGAACCTCATCCTGACCCAGGGAAACGGTGTCCCGAAGCCGAGCCAGAACGGCTTCATGATCAGGCTCGAGCCAAACCTCCGGTACGCGCTGCCCAACGGCAAATGCTGCGGAAAGATCCCACCCACGTACAAGGTCCACCTGCACCACGCCGTTTGGCTCAGCAACGGAACGTCAGGGCAGGGCGAGGGAAACAGGCTTGGCTCGCTCTATCCCTTCTTTGCCTCCGGCGAGGAGAAGACGGCGCTTGAGTTCCCGCCCGGCTATGGCTATCCGGTCGGCGCCCAGGACCGGTGGATCCTGAACTACATGATCCACAACCTCACCGCCAACGCCACCAAGGTCTATGTCACCTACGACATGGAGTTCGTCCCGGAAAGCTCGCCCCTGGCGGCGTCCATCACTCCTGTACATCCGATCTGGATGGACGTGCAGGACCATCACATCTATCCCGTGTTCAACGTTCAGAGGCACAGTGGGCGCGACGGAAAGTTCACCTACCCGGAGATGGCCAAGCACCCCTACGGGAAGGGCCCGCCGCTCAACGAGTTCACGGTCGACCATCCGGGGACCCTCATCGAAGCTGCCGGCCATCTGCACCCGGGAGGGTTGTACGACCAGCTTGACCTGAGTCATCCCGGGGTGAAGCCCGCCTCCAACACCATGGCCGGCGTCACGCCAGGATCAGTCCGGCTCTTCCGCTCGGTCGCCCACTACTTTGACCAGCGCGGCCCCGTGTCCTGGGACCTGGCCATGACGGTGACGGCACCGAACTGGCGGCCGCTGGTCAAACCAGGCGACGTCCTGCGCGTGAGCACCACCTACGAGACCCGGCGGGCGTCCTGGTACGAGGTGATGGGCATCATGGTGGTGTGGGAGGCGTGGAATGACACGGAGGGCGTCGATCCGTTCACGCACGCTCTGGACCAGAGCGGGCACATAACCCACGGTCACCTGGCCGAGAACAACCACTACGGCGGGTCCGCCTGGGTGGGCGTCAATCCCGAGGCATGGGCCGAGTGCGCCACTCATAAGGTCATCATCGCCGGCTTTCACTACCTGCCCGGGGACTTCACCTCCAAGGGCTCCAGCCGCTGCATTCCCACGATCAAGCGCGGGCAGTCACTCAAGTTCGTCAACGAGGACGCCAGCAGCAAGGGGACCTTCGGCAACCCGCTCTCGCCCAATCCGTTCTACCTGGCCTCGATCTTCCACACGGTCACGTCGTGTAAGAACCCGTGTACGCTCAACTACGGGATCGCCTACCCACTGGCCAACGGCAGCACCCAGTTCGACTCCGGTCAGCTCGGGGTGGGCATTCCTGGCGTGGGCAGGCTGACGTGGAAGACCCCGGCCGATCTGCCTCCCGGCACGTACACGTTTTACTGCCGCATCCATCCCTGGATGCGTGGCGTCTTCCGGATTCTGCCCTGACACGGCGGCCGAGAGATGCGGTCAGTGACCGCCCAACGAGCTGGCATTGTGCGCTGCTCGTCGGGTTGATTGCTGTCACGGTCGCCCTGACAGGGTGCGGGGCCTCGGGCGGGAAGCGGCGCGCCACCGCTCCCCGGGCCGCCCATACGCCCACTGTCGCGAACCGGGCCGCCCCACCCGCGGTGGGCGACCTCACGGCCGCCGAGCACCCCAGCGCGGCGCAGTTCCCCAGAGTGGCCGGCCAATCGCTCAAACAGCTGGCCCGGAGCGTCGCTGGGACCGCACGGCTTGGGCCGGGGACGCAGACCTACACGGTGGGAACCGAGCGCTTTGCCTTCGCGCTGAGCACCAGTGGCAACGAGTACATCTACGCGCCCACCGCGGTGTACATCGCGTCCAGTCTGAACGGGCGGGTCCGCGGCCCGTTTCTGGCCCCCGCCGATCCCGTCGCCGTGGCCCCGCCGTACCGCAGCCGGCAGTACGAGGGGCCGGGTGATCTGTCCGCCGTGTACTGGACGGAGCTGTCGCTACCTCGCTCGGGCGTCTACGACGTGCTCGCCCTGACCCGCGTGGGTCACCGCCTGATCGGATCAACCGGCGAGGTGGCGGTGGCGATCAGTACGCCCATCCCCGGGGTGGGCCAGCGGCCGCCCGACATTGCCACGGACACGCTGGCCTCAGTCCACGGAAAGCTCAGCCTGCTCACGACGAGGATTCCTCCGGAAAGCATGCATTCGGTGTCCTTCAACCAGGTTCTGGGCAAGCGCCCGGTGGCGCTTCTGTTCTCAACACCGCAGCTCTGCACCTCCAGGGTGTGCGGACCAGTCACCGACGAGGTGGTGGCGCTTCAGCACACGTTCGGCACCCGGCTCACGTTCATCCACGAGGAGGTGTACGTGAACAACCAGCCCCAGCGGGGCCTGCGGCCGCAGCTGCGCGACTTCCACCTGGCATCGGAACCGTGGCTGTTCACCGTCAACCGCAAGGGAGTTATCGCCGCCCGGCTGGAGGGAGTCTTCGGAATCCATGAAGCGCGGGCGGCGCTGCAGGCGGCGCTGAGCTGAGGGCAGCCCTACTTGACCTCATGCCCGCTGGCGTTGATCGCAGGCCAGTGGCCGCCGAAGGCTGCGAAGTTCACATACGAGGTCTGGTGGGGGCCACTATCCCCTGAGTAGGTGTAGAGAGGATGACCGTTGTAGGTGACCTGCTTTCCGACCCCGGACACGCTGATCGTGCCGAGCAGCGACTGCTTGACACCGGTGCCGGCCACAGGCTTGCCCTTGCTGGTCAAGGGCGGCCAGATCTGCTTGCAGCCGCTGAGCGTGACGCACTTGTCCATGTTCTTGGCGTCCCGGGTGAAGACGTAGATCGTGAAGCCCTTGGCGTTGGACAGGATCTTCCCCCCCTTGAACTTCTCCAGATTGATCTTCTCCGGGCTGCTGCTGCCGCCGCTCGGTCCCGAGCTGGCGTTCGCCGCAACCGAGAACGCGCCGATGCCGGCCAGGACCATGGTGAAGATCGAGGTGAGCGTGATGAACCAACGGAGCCGTGTCATGTGAGCCTCCAGAGAGATCGTGTTGATTTCCGGGACGCCCGTGCCTGGGACATCCTTCCCGGACCAGGCCAGACGGCCCACTCCCGGCTATCGGCCTACCGCCCGGCCAGGCGGATCAGCCGCCCCGGATGCTTGCCTGGTAGATCCGATTCAGCAGGCCCTCCATGGCGGGTGAGGTGACCAGGTTGCCGGGGCAGCACGTCGGCCCGTTGACGGCGCTGATCCCGATCTCCAGGTGCGGACCGGTGGAAATGCCCACGATCCCGCAGCCCACCTCGGCGATCGGTTCGCCGGCATGGACCACGGTTCCCACCGGCACCAGGTCGGGCGCGGCATGTCCGTAGTAGATGTACCGACCGTTCAGCGGACCACCCGCCACCTGGAGGACCGGGGCGTAGGGCCCAAATCCGGAAATGCCCTCCTGCACGATCTGCCCGTTGGTGACGGCCACCTCAACCGCCTTTGATCCACACGCGGCGCCCACGGTCGAGATGTCCACGCCTTGATCGGGTGACCACGTACTGGGCGGCTCCACCACGGCCAGCGGCTGGATCGGGAACACGAAGCCCTGCCCGGATGTCAACGAGTTCAGTTCACCCGCGATCTGCTGCTCGACCTTGAGCTCGTGCTTGACCTCGGTGAGCGATGGGGCGAACGCATTTGGATTGCCCACCGGCGCCTGTGAGCCGCCTCCGTACGACTGGGCCGCTGCGCCGGCCACCGGCTGCACGGCCTGGGGGTGGGCCTTCAGGCCACCCCCCGGGAGGGTGCTGGCGGCCCGATTCGTTTGTCGCGTCGCCTGACTACCGGGACCTCTCGTCCCGCACCCCGCCAGGCAGACAAGCGCCAGCGTGAGGCACAACGTCCGTCGCTTGCCCATGCCATCAGTTCAGCACACGGGGATGCCGGCAGGCGCAGTCTCCGGCCCGCGAACTCGTCTAAGAGTCTGTCCCAAAACCGGGGTGGGTGGCTGGCGAGCGCCGGATCAAGCGAGGCGAGGACGCAGGACCCGAAGGAATAGCACCGCTATTTCGAGGGTCCGAGACGAAGGCTCGAGCAGATCCGCCGCCGCCAGACGCGTGCCAGGGTTTTGAGACAGGCTCTAAGCCGCGGCGCGGAGCGAGCTGTGGGGCGGTCGCTCGATCGGAGCCGCGAGCCCGGGGTCCCAGGGGCCGTCCGCCGGGGACAGGCCAGCCGGGCGCGGGCCAAGCAGCCTGCCCTCGCGCTCCAGACGCACCGTGACCGTTTGCAGGACCGCGGAGGCCATGGGGCCAAGATCACGCAGGGGCTGGTGGGCGTTCTGGCGCACCTCCAGATCCACCTGGGCCAGCCCCTCAACCCCCACGGCGTGGTACACGTCCAGGAGCAGCCCGATGTCCACGCCGTAGCCGGTGACGAACGGAATCGTTTCCAGCAGCTCGCGCCGGGCGGCGATCTCCCCGGCGAGCGGTTGGTGGATGCCGGCCAGCTCGGGATAAAAGAGGTTCAGGAGCGGCCGTGCCATCAGTTCCGTCACGCGCCCGCCGCCATCGGGAAGCGTGGTGGCGCCCACCCGGAAGGGACGTCGGTAGAACCCCTTGACAAAGGAGATCTTCTCCCGGCAGATCAGCGGCCCGAGCAGTCCGTACCCGAAATGGGGGCCGAAGTCCTCCGAATCGGCGTCCAGGAAGCAGATGATCTCGCCGCGGAGCACCGCCAGTGACCTCCACATGGCATCGCCCTTCCCCAGCGCGGGTCCCAGCTCGGGCATCAGGTCGTCCTGGTGATGGACCTCGGCACCGAGGCCTCGGGCGATCGTGGCGGTGTCATCTGTCGAGTTATCCACTACCACGATCTGATCCACCAAGCCCTGCTCGCACAGGGGGACGAGCCGACGCAGGATCGTTCCGATGGTTTGCGCCTCGTCCTGAGCAGGCAGGCAGATCGAGACCGTGCTCTCTCGAGCCGCGGCCAGCCGCTCGGGCGAAAAGTCGCGGTGGCTGAACAGATTGTCTGAGTGCAGTGAAACTGGCAGGACGTTGGTGATGGTAGGACCCGGAATCGGCGCGCGGGAAGACGAGGCGTGTTCTGCCCGGGCACATACACTTCGCCCGTGGGGCTGCCGGAGATCCGCTACGCGCGCAACGGCGACGTGAGCATCGCCTACCGGGTACTGGGCGATGGGCCAATCGATCTCGTACACGTGGGCGGCTTCGTGTCCCATCTGGAGGTGGCATGGGAGCTTCCGCTGGCACGCAGCTTCTTTGATCGGCTGACCAGCTTCGCTCGGGTCATTGTGTGGGACAAACGCGAGCAGGGGTTGTCCGATCGCCTCGGTCAGCCCCCCACCCTGGAACAGGGCATGGACGACCTCCGAGCGGTAATGGACGCGGCCGATGTGGACAGGGCAGCCCTCCTCGGCGTCTCCGAGGGAGGACCGATGTCGATCCTGTTCGCGGCCAGCTTCCCGGAGCGGGTGAGCCACCTGATCCTGTACGGAACGTACGCCAGGCTCACCCGGGCGGACGACTATCCGGTGGGCACCCCTCGGGACCGGATGGAGCATTGGCTGGATGGGATGGTCGCGGGGTGGGGAGGCCCGGCGGGAATCAAGCTATTCGCCCCGAGTGCGGCGGGCGACGAGGAGTTCGCCGCCTGGTGGAGTCATCTGCTCCGATCCGGCACCAGCCCGAGAGCCGCACTCGATCTGATGCGGATGTACCTGGACCTGGACGTGCGGCCGGCCCTGCCGGCGCTGACAGCGCCCACGCTGATCCTTCATCGGACCGGCGACCGCGTCGCCCCGACAGCGTTCGCTCGAGCGCTCGCGACCATGATCCCCCACGCCCGCTACGCGGAGCTGGAGGGAGAGGATCACGTGGGCTTTGTGGGCGATCAGGAGCCGATCCTGGATGAGATCGAGGAATTCGTCACCGGGACACGACGCGAGCGTGAGCCGGAGCGAGTGCTGGCGACCGTCCTCTTCACGGACATCGTTGACTCCACCGGCCACGTGGCCAGTGCGGGTGACCGGGATTGGCGCCAAACACTGGAACGGCACGACCAACTGGTCCGTCGGGAGCTGGTCCGCTTCCGGGGCCGTGAGATCAAGCACACCGGGGACGGGTTTCTGGCCACGTTCGACGGTCCGGCTCGAGCGGTTCAGTGCGCAGCCGCGATCACCGAGGGCGTGCGCCGGCTGGGGCTGGAGGTCCGGGCCGGTGTACACACGGGCGAGTGCGAGGTCCGGGGCGGTGACCTGGCCGGGATGGCCGTGCACATCGGTGCCCGGGTGGGAGCCATCGCCGGATCGGGCGAGGTCCTCGTCTCGAACACGGTCAAAGACCTGGTGATCGGATCGGGCCTGGAGTTCGCCGACCGCGGGAGCGCGCAGCTCAAGGGGGTGCCGGGGGAATGGCGGCTCTACGCCCTGGCGGGCGACGGTTGAGGCGGGCCGGTGCGGCGCGCCTGCATCGATATCGGTTCGAACACAACCCGCCTGCTGGTCGCCGACTGCCGGGGCGAGCGCCTGCTTTACGTGCACGAGGAACGTGAGTTCACCCAGATCGGACGTGGTTGCCTCCGGGATGGACGGATCTCTCAGTCCAAGATCGACGAGGTGGCTGCCGTGGTGGCCGGCCAGCTGAGCCGGGCCCGGGAGCTGGGAGCTGAGGAGGTCCGGGCTGTGGCCACCGCGGCCATCCGCGGCGCGCCCAACGGCCTGGCCCTGGCCGCTAGTGTGCTCACGACCTGCGGCCTGGAGGTGGAGATCCTGGGGTGGAAGGAGGAAGCACGGTTGGCCTTCATCGGGGTGGCCCGCTGCCTGGACCACCAGCCAGAGGGAAATCTGGGGGTGATCGACGTGGGCGGTGGCTCATCTGAGCTGGCTGTGGGAATGCCGCCCGACGAGGTCTCGTGGTCGGCCTCGCTCCCACTCGGTTCTGGCGACCTGGCCCGTGATTGCATCCCCTCCGATCCTCCCACCAGCGGCGAGCTGGCCGAGGCCAGGCGCCGGGTAAAGCTCGCGCTGGACTCTCTGGACGTGCCGCGGATCGCGGAGGCGGCGGCCGTGGGGGGAAGCGCCGGCTCGCTGGCCAAACTTGCCGGCATGCGACTGGATGCCCCATCGTTCACGAGCGCGCTCCGTCTCCTGGCGGAGCATCCGGCGGCCGCGGTGGCGCGCCGCTTTGGGCTGGAGGTCGAGCGCGTCCGCCTACTCCCGGCGGGATTGCTGATCCTCCAGGGTGCCGCGGAACGGTTCGGCGCTCCCATGCTCGTGGGGCGCGGTGGCCTCCGCGAGGGTGTCCTGCTGGAGCCGTCCCGTGGCTGAGCCCGAGCTGCCCCAGTCACCGCGCGAGGCGGTGGCGGCAATGCGCATCCGGGCCCCCACCCGCGGCAATCGTAAGCTCGAGCAGCTGCTGGCCGCGGTCAACGCCGATGACCAGGTCAAAGCCTGGTGGCACGTGGCCGCGGTGAACGCCAGCCGTCGCCTGGGCATGTCCGATCACTCCTGGGTGCACGTCCAGATCGTGCTGAACATCGGGCTGCGTCTGGCTCGGCTGCTGTTCCGGCGCGGAGTGAGACCCAACCTGGAAGTTGATTACCGGATGACCGAACGCGATGCCGAGGTGGTGATCGCCGCCGCGTGCCTGTTCCACTGCGTGGGCATGACGATCCACCGAGAGGATCACGAGCGGTTCAGCCTGTTCCTCACGGCTGACCGGCTGAGCGACCTCCTGGCCGACTCCTACGAGGAGCCGGAGCGGACGATCGTCGTGTCAGAGACTCTGCACGCCATCATCGGTCACCGGCGCAAGGGCGCGCCGCTCACCCTGGAGGCCGGCATCGTTCGCGTGGCCGACGCGCTGGACATGGCCCGCGGTCGCTCCCGGGTGCCGTTCGAGGCCGGACATCAGAACATCCACTCCCTCTCGGCCTACGCGATCGAGGCGGTCAAGATCTCGCCGGGGCGCGACCGGCCGGTGAGAGTGGAGATCGCCATGTCCAACAGCGCCGGCATCTTCCAGGTGGATGAGCTCCTGGCCACGAAGCTCCGGGGTTCCCGCCTGGAGGAGCACGTTGAGGTGATCGCCCGGATCGATGCCGAGCAAGAGGAGCGGCTGGTCCCCGTCTTCAGGATCTAGAAAGCACATGCGCCCACGCTGGTCTTGTGTCCAATGTCACAGTGTTTGACGGCGGGGGCGGGAAGATTTCTGGCCGAGGCGGAGCAGGGAATGTCAAACGCATTGCTACCACCCGGTCCGAGGTATCCGGCGATCATCCAGATGGTCGGCTGGTGGACGCGCCCGCTCGCCTTCCTGGAGCACTGCCGCGCACGGTACGGCGGGCGTTTCACCGTGCGGCTCCCGCTCTCGCCGCCGTTCGTGATGCTGTCCGATCCGGATGAGATCCAGCAGGTGTTCACAGCACCGGCGGACGTGCTTCACCCGGGGTCGGGGGCCAGCGTGCTGGCGCCCGTGGTGGGCCAGAACTCAGTCATCCTCCTGGATGGCGCCGCGCACATGGAGCAGCGCCGTTTGATGCTCCCCGCGTTCCATGGCCAACGGATTGGAAAGCTGGCGGAGCTGGTCCAGGAGGTGACCGATCAGGCGGTCGAGCGATGGCCTTCCGATCGGCCCCTTCGCCTCCACGAGGACTTCCAGCGGCTGACGCTCGAGATCATCCTGCGCGCCGTCTTCGGCCTTGAACCGGGACCTCGGATGGAGGCGCTGCGCCAACGCCTGGCCACCATGCTCCAGTTTGGTGAGAAACCGATCAGTCTCCTGCCCCCGCCGCCCGGGAGCCTGCTCTACAGATTGGGCGAGCGGGTGGGACCGTTTGCTGCCTTCGTGCGCATCCAGCAGGAGGCGGACGAGCTGATCCAGGAGCTGATCGCCGAGCGGCGAGCCGATCGCACCGAACGCGATGACGTGCTGGCCATGCTCCTGGCAGCGCGCCGGGAGGACGGTTCTGGGCTGCGCGCCGACGAGCTGCGCGACGAGCTCATGACGTTGCTCGTGGCCGGGCACGAGACGACGGCGTCGACGCTGGCCTGGTGCTTTGACCAACTGGCTCGGCAGCCGCAAATCGCAGACCGGCTCAGGGACGATGAGAACGAGGCCTACCTGACCGCAACGATTCAGGAGGCGCTACGCCACCGGCCGGTTCTGCCCAACGTGGCCCCGAGGCTGGTGGTGAAGCCGATCGAGGTCGGGGGCGTGCCCTACCCCGAGGGGGTGTGCCTGGTGCCGAACGCCTACCTCGTCCACCACGATCCGGACATCTATCCCGATCCCTATGTCTTCCGCCCCGAGCGCTTCCTGGATCAGAGCCCGGGGACATACACCTGGATCCCGTTCGGAGGAGGCCGGCGGAGATGTCTGGGGGCGAGCTTCGCCATGCTCGAGATGAAGATCGTCGTCCGAGCGTTGGTCCAGGCTCGGGATCTACATCCGGTGGCGCCCACCGCCCAGGCCCCGCAGCGGCGCAACATCACCATCCGGCCCGCGGATGGCTGCCTGGTCAGGCTGCCGCGGCGCCCGCTGAGCGCTCCGCAACCCCAGACGGTTGCGGCATGATCTCAGACGTGAGCACGCTGGAGGGATCGGGAGCGGCGCTGGTCAGGACCGTCATGGCCCGGGCCTCACGGGTGGCCTGGCTGAGTGGGGTCGCCGGCGCTGTTGTGACGTTCCTCGCTGTCGCTTTCTTCATCCCCATCCTTGGTCTCGTTCACCAACAGTGGAAGGTCGGTCTCCTGAACGGCCCCCTGATTGCCGGATACGTGGTTGCCTTCGGCCTGATCCGCATGCGTGCCTGGCGCTGGCAGGCGCGCCGCACACTGGGATGGTTGGCCGAGGAGCGTGAGCCGACCTCTGACGAACATGCCGACACGTTGAAGCTGGCCGCGCGCGCCATCAAAGGTGACGCGATGGGTTGGGTGATCGCTGGGGTTCTGTTCTCGGTCATCAACGGCGTCGGGTGGTCGTGGGCGCTGGCAGCCGTAGTGGGCGCGACGATCTGGCTGGGCGGCGAGACGACATGCGCGCTGGGGTATCTGCTCTACGAGCGCACGATGCGTCCAGTCATCGCCCGCGCTCTGGCCATCCGACCTCCGGACTCGCGAGTTGCTCCGGGCGTTCGTATGCGATTGGGGATGGCCTGGCTGCTGGGCACGGGCGTCCCGCTCGTCGGGCTGTTCGTGCTCGGTGTCGTGGGGGCGTTTGGATCGGTGCCAAATCCCCAATACGTCGGCGCCGCCGTCATATTCCTGGCCGTCGTCGGCTCGGGTACAGGATTCCTGGCCACGATCCTGGCCGCCAAGGCGATCGCCCACCCGGTGAGCTCGGTGCGGACGGGTCTTGAGCGAATCGCCCGGGGTGATCTCGGCGTGGATGTCCCGGTGGACGACGGCAGCGAGGTGGGCCAGCTCCAGGCTGGGTTCAACCGCATGGCGGAGGGTCTGCGCGAGCGCGAGCGAATCCGGGATCTGTTCGGCCGGCAGGTGGGTCAGGAGGTGGCCCGCGCCGCCCTCTCCAAGGGCGTACGTCTCGGCGGGGAGGAGCGCGAGGTGGCCGCCCTTTTCGTCGACCTGGTGGGCTCAACATCGCTGGCCCTCGCGCTGCCGGCGGCGGAGGTGGTCCGGCTGCTCAACCGGTTCTTCCGCGTCGTGGTGGATGTCGTCGAGGCCGAAGGCGGCCTGGTGAACAAGTTCGAAGGCGATGCGGCGCTGTGTGTCTTCGGCGCGCCTGTGGTCTGTGAGGATTGCGCGGGAGACGCGTTGCGAGCAGCCCGGCGGCTGGCCGCCCGCCTGTCTCGCGAGCTGCCTGAGGTGGATTTCGGCATCGGCGTGTCGGCAGGCGCAGCCGTGGCTGGGAACGTGGGCGCGGAGCACCGGTTCGAGTACACGGTCATCGGCGATCCGGTGAACGAGGCGGCGCGTCTGGCAGAGCTGGCCAAGGAGCGCCCGGAGCGTGTGCTCGGCTCGAGCGCCGCCCTGGACAGGGCCGGCGAGTCAGAACGCGATGTCTGGAGCGTGACCGAGGCGGCCGTGCTCCGAGGCAGGCTTGCTCCCACCCAGCTGGCCCACCCCGAGCTCCAGCTCGGGTGACCCGGGCAGGGCGTTCGGACGCCTTCGCAAGGCCTAGATCAAACGTCTAGAAGGGGTTTCCCACCCCGTCTAAGCGGGAAGCCCTGAAGTTCGGAGAAGTGAAACCGGCAAGGAGAACTACATGGCCCTTGGAACTTCCCTATTCCTGATCGCGGTGGGCGCCATCCTGCGGTTCGCCGTTAGCGCTACCACGTCCGGCTTCAGCATCCAGACCGTCGGGTTGATCCTGATGATCGTGGGTGTCATCGGACTCGTGATCTCGCTGTTCTGGATGGCGGTGTGGGCGGATCGTGGCCGGCACGCAGGCGCGGCGGCCGACGACCCGTACTACCGCGGCGGGAATCCGCGTGGATACGCGGACGGCCCGCGCGTCTGACCGGCCATCCCCTAGCGACATCCACGACCGTGGCCGAGCTTGAGACGCGTGTAGCCGAGCCCCGGCCCCCCAAGGACGCCGTGACGGTCACGCCTTGCCGCGACGGGCCCCTGCTTGTGCGGGGGCCCGTGAGGCTGGTCGGGGGCGACGGCGCGCCAATCAGCTGCGAGCGCGATCCGATAGCGCTTTGTCGCTGCGGCCGCTCACAGGCCAAGCCGTTCTGCGACGGGACCCACAAGCTCATCGGGTTCCGGGCCCCCGCTCACGGCGTGGCCATTCCCTAGATCCGCCAGCAGCGAGGTGTCGCCCGCCTCCCAGCTTGCCAGGAGGTGGGCTGCCCAGCGCGCCTCGAGCAGACTCAGGGTGCGAGCACCCCAGAGGATCGTGGCGGCCGCCTCAGGCTCCTGACGCACCAGGCCACCGGCCAGGTCCACCGAAGCCACGTTTTCATGGACGGCATCAGCCGTGACGTGCTCCTCGAAGAAGAGCGTTGCGTCCCCGTCGAATCCGAGGCGCCGGATGCCCTCCGCGTAGCGACGGTTGGGCACCGAGGAGGTCATCTCGAACAGAGCCAGGTGACCCACGATGGCGCCGCGCAGGCGGCGATGGAGCCCCAAGAGCGACATGAGATTGACCGTGGCCAGCGTGACCCCCGGGATCCACGGGAGGTAGGCGCCGTAGGTCGCGTCCAGAGACATGGCGCGCATGGCGGCGGCAAACAGCTCGGCGTGAACCCATGCCGGGCGGCCGCGGCCGTACTCGTCGGTCTGGATCTCGACCAGAGCGGCCTTGGGCGGACCGGCCAGGCGAGGGATGGCCCATGAGTGCGGGTCCGCCTCCTTGAGCTGGTAGGCGGAGCGGTGAATCAGAAATTCGCGTATTTGGTCCAGCGTGGCCCTCTCGCGGACGTAGCCGGAGAGCGAGGGCCCCTCCTCCTCGGCCACCGAGCGCAGGGCCAGGTCCATCTCCTCCGGAGCCACCGCGACCTGCTCGAGCGGTACCGCGTCGAGGAGCGCCTGTTCAAAGCAGTCCTCGATCTCTGCCCGCAGCCGGAGCAGCGGAGGCCACCATTCCCAGCGCTCGTTCACTCCGGGCAGCCCGCGATAGTGCAGCTCGTACAGGAGGTAGAGCGTGAGATGAAGATCCTCGTCGGCCAGCGGATCGGCCACGCCGGGCAGCGGCAGCGTCGCCAGTTCGTGAGGCTCGCGGGCCAATGTGCCGAGCACAAATTCGCTCAGAGAGCCGCGGCTGGGAGGCAGTTTGTCCATCGGGCAACGACTACCCGGGCAGAGGCGCGAGGAACCGCTCGGCCAGCCAGGATCCGAGCCCGGCGACGCCCCGCTCGTCCGCCACCTCGCGCTGCCGGATCGCCCCGTTGCGCTCCACGAGATCGCGGGCCCACCTCAGCCACGAGGCGGATGAGAGGCTCAGCGACTGCGGCTCGAGCGCGTCCAGTAGGTCGTGCAGGCACTCGCGCGTCGGCGCGACTCGGCCGGTTTGCAGGTCGGCCATGCGCCCTTCAACGCCGTGGCGGCAGGCCGACCAGCGGTTCTCCGCGATGCGCCATTCCGGTGCCACCTCCAACGGCTCGCCGGCTCGATGGCGCAGGCGCAGCCAGGCCACCAGCGCCTGGATGACCGCGGCCAATGCGGCGGCGTCGGCGACGCTGCTCTGGCCGTCAGGGACACGGAACTCGAGCGTGCCGAAGCGGCGGTGGGGACGCAACTCCCACCACCACGCCCCCGGGCTGAACGATCCGGTGACGCTGCCCCACGAGAGATCGCGGGCGAACTGCTCCCAGCTCTCGATCGGAGGGGGAACGCCCTGGCGCGGGAGCAACTCGCACAGCTTGGGCCGAACCGAGGCCAGACCGGTGTCAACCCCCTCGTAGAACGGAGCGTTGGCGGACAGCGCGGCAAGCAGCGGCAGGTAGGAGCGAGCGGCGTTGTAAATGGCCAGCGCCTCATCGGCGCTCCCGGGCGCGACGTGAACCTGGAGGGAGCACACCAGCTGGCGGCGGGCCACGCAGCCGAACTCGACGATTGTGTGGCGGTAGCGGGCCAGCTGATTGAGATCGCCGTCCCCGGGACTGAACGGATGGGCCCCGGCGGCGGCCAGCCGGGCACGGCCCTGGCAGCGGCGCGCCAGCTCTTCTCGACCGGTCAGGAGCATCTGCGCCGCCTGGTTGACGGTGCTGACGGCGGGGGTTATCACCTCCAGTTGGGAGGCCGGGAGCTCCAGCTTGAACCGCTCGTCGTCGTCCAGGAGGTCGCCCAGGTCCGAGGCGCAGGGCAGCAGGTGGTAATCCTGGGGCTCGAGCAGCATGACCTCATCCTCGATGCCCACCGTGTGCGGGCGGGCCTGATCGAAGGCCTGGCGCAGCGCCTGGGCGCTGGGTGGCGGCTCCGGCGCGTCGTTCACCGTTTGTTCCCCCGGCCTGAGGGATATGGAAAGGCGCGATGCGACTCGTGCGCTTCCCCGGCGTCTTTGCACCGATCAGCGACAGCTGGATGCTGGCCGCTGAGCTGCGCCGTGCGGCTCCAGCCGGCCGGTCGGTTCTCGATCTCTGCACGGGCAGTGGGGTGCTGGCAGTGACCGCCGCGGTGGAGGGAGCCACGCCGGTGGCGGCGGTTGACGTGTCGCGGCTGGCGCTCCTGTCGGTGCGAATGAACGCCGCCGTCAATGCGGTGCGGGTGGAGGCGCGGCGGGGCGATCTGTTCGCGGCCGTGCCGGGGCGGCGCTTTGACCTGATCGTTTCCAACCCGCCCTATGTTCCCGGTCCAGGGCTGCCTCAGCGGGGCCTGGCGCGGGCGTGGGAGGGAGGTCCCGATGGGCGCGCATTCATCGACCGCATCTGTGCCGGGGCGGCAGTCCACCTGACACCGGCGGGTGCGGTGCTGCTCGTGCATTCCACCCTTTGCGGCGAGCAGGCGACGCTGGACGCGCTGCAGGCAGGTGGTCTGGACGCAGAGGTGGTTTTCCGTCATCGGGGCGGCCTGGGACCGAGAATGCGCGAGCGGGCCGAGTGGCTCCAGGAGCGGGGGGTGTTGCGTGAGGAGCAGGATGAGGTTCTGATCATCCGCGGCCAGCGTCAGCAGAAAGGCGGCGAGCGCCAGCCCCGCTGAGGCCTACCAGCCGCCGCGCCAGTCCAGGTTGGCGGCCCGCCGCTTGGCCGCAGCCATCCGCGCGTGCTTGCGCTTGTCCAGACGCCACTGGAGCACGGAGAAGAGCACGATGATCGTGGGGAAGAAGGCGATCACGACGAACATCGCGTAGGTGATCGTCTTGTCCGTCGTCTCCCCGTAGAACCCCTCCCCGGCGAAGGCCCGCGCCGCCGCGCTTGCCGACAGCGCAACGAAGGTGCCCGCGAACGTGAGCAGCGCACAGAGAAGGCGGATGCGACGCATACCAAGATTCTAAGGCCCAGCGGCGGCAGCCTGCGTCTACTAAGCAGCCTCGGCCAGAGAGGCGTGCAGAGCATCCAGCGCCTGAAGCAGCGCGGGGTTGTACTGCCCTGCCCGCAGCACGATGTCCATGTGCTGGATGGAGGCCTCGAACACCTGGGCCCGGCAGGCTTCGGCCAGCTCTCGCTGGCGGCTGACCGGCACGGCATCGTCGCGGGTGGTGATGACGGAGGCGAAGGGCACGTCCACCGAGCGCAGCCAGGGTCGGGAGTCGAACCGCCCCAGCTCCCGCCCCGCCTCGACTATGTCTCGCACCGAGTGGCGCATGAGCTCCCCATGGAGCCAGGCCGTTCGCTGGTTATCCGGGAGCCCGGCTCGGGTCAGGCCCCACCGCCAGGCGCGGCGTGGG
The DNA here is from genome assembly GCA_963838865.1 of uncultured Solirubrobacterales bacterium. Classification (GTDB taxonomy): domain Bacteria; phylum Actinomycetota; class Thermoleophilia; order Solirubrobacterales; family Solirubrobacteraceae; genus Palsa-465. The sequence goes on from CAWISN010000002.1 coordinate 56,103, forward strand.
GCCAGCGAGAGAGGAATGCCCGCGGCGCCCATCCTCCAGAAGGAGCGTCGGGAGCGCGGGTCCTGGAAGTGCTGGGCCGTTCCGCTCACCACGACCCCGGAGACCACGTCCGGATGGTCCCGGGCGATGAGCTGGGCGATGGCGCCTCCCATCGAGTAGCCCACCACCAGGGCGGGTGCAAGTTCGAGCGTGCGCAGCACGGCTGCGGCGTCGGCCGCGCAATCGACCAGCCGAAACAGAACCAGGGGACGCAGCCCACGGCCGTGACCGCGGTGGTCGATGGCCAGGACGCGGTAGCCGGCGTCGACGAGGGCACCGTATGCCCCGCACCAGTTCAGATCGGCGGTGGCCATCCACCCGTGCAGCAGCATCACGGGCGTCCCGCTTCCGCCGCTGTCGCGCAGGAAGAACTCTCCTGCGCCGGGCACCCGCACCGTCAGGGCCGGCGGCATCTCGAAGGGGGGCTCGGGGGGCCAGGGGGCCGGCGACATCCCGGGCATGCTAGCCAGGGTGAGCGGGCTGCCGTTCCTACCATGGGCCGTGTGTCAGTGGTGATCGCATCGGACGTCGGTAAGGACGTGGCCGGAGAGCCGCTGCTGCGCGGCATCTCGTTCAAGCTCGAGCGCCGCGACCGGATGACCCTGTCCGGGCGCAACGGTGCCGGGAAGACGACGCTGCTGCGCATGCTGGCCGGCGAGGCCTCGGTTGACGTCGGGTCGTTCGTTTTTGGCAAGGGCGTTCGGGTCGCCCTGCACGACCAACGGCCCCCTCGCCAGCGGGATCTGTCGCTGCGGGACTACGTTCTCTCAGGCGCGCGCGAGCTGGTGGCGATCGAGGAGGAGCTGGCCGCCCTTGAGCAATCCATGGCGGAAGGAGCACATGACGCAAGCACCCTGGATCGCTATGCCGCCGCTCAGGCGCGGCTCGAGCACGCCGGCGGCTATGACTGGCGCCAGCGGGCGCTGGCCACCCTGCACGGTCTGGGGTTCCACGACGACAAGGACCTGGACCGCTCGCTGCGCACCTTCTCGGGCGGCGAGCTGACCAGGGCGTCCCTGGGCCGCGCGCTGGCCGCCCGGCCCGACCTGCTCCTGCTTGATGAGCCGACCAACCACCTCGACATCGAGTCGCTGGAATGGCTCGAGACACACCTGGTGTCACTGGACACGGCCGTGGTGCTGGTGGCTCACGACCGCTGGTTTCTGGAAGCCGTGGGGACGTCTGTGCTCGAGCTCGAGGGCGGCCGGGGCCGGTTCTTCAAGGGCCCATGGCACGTCTGGCGGCGGGAGAAGGCCGCTCGGGAGCTCGCCCTGGACCGGGCGATCGAGCGTCAGCAGGGCGAGATCGAGCGCTTGGAGCACTTCGTGAACCGGTTCCGAGCCGGAACGCGGGCTCGCCAGGCCCAGGCGCGAGTCAAGAAGCTGGCCAAGATCGACCGGGTCTCTCGCGGACCCGCCGACGGCGCCTCGCTGGCCTTTGCCTTCAAGCCGCCCGAGCGCAGCGGCCGGGTGGTCTTCGAGCTCGAGGACGCGAGCATCACCGTGGGCGACGCCATCCTGCTCCTGGACGGCGAGCTCTGGTTGGAGCGAGGCGAGCACGTGTCGCTCGTGGGTCCCAACGGTGCGGGGAAGACGACCCTCATCGAGGCGCTGGCCGGGCGGCGAGAGCTGGCCGACCTGAGCGCCGCCACCGTGGACGCGCCTCAGGTGGCGGGGAAGCTGCGCACCGGTCACAACGTCAAGGTCGGGTTTCTCTCCCAGCACGCCGACGAGATTGGCGCCGCCGGCGCCCGGACCGTCCTGGAAGCTGCTCAGCGGGCGACCGGCCTCACCCCGGGTAAGGCCCGGGCCCTGCTGGGCCGTTTTCTGTTCTCCGGCGAGGAGGCCGAGAAAGCGCTGGACGTGCTCTCCGGCGGGGAGCGGCGCCGACTCTCTCTGGCCATCCTGGTGGCCAGCGGCGCGAACGTGCTGATCCTGGATGAGCCGACCAACCATCTTGACCTGGAGAGCCGCGAGGCCCTCGAGCAGGCGCTGCGAGAGTTCACCGGGGCGCTTCTGCTGGTCTCTCACGATCGGGCACTGCTGGACGCCGTGGGCAGCCGGACGATCGCATTCGAGGATGGAGAGCTGCGGAGTTACGTCGGCGGCTGGCCCGAGTACGTGCGCGTGCGCGCCGAGCGGGACCGGGCCTCGGCGAGGCGTACCCTGTCGGTCTAGATGTCGCTGACCAACCTCCGGAACATTGCCATCATTCTCGCTCTGGCCGCCCTGGTGGTTCTGGTCCCCGGCGGCGGGACCGGGTCAAATGTGGCCATCCAGGCCGTGTCACTGGTCTTTCTGGCCACGCTGGTGTGGTTCGCCGTGACCATGTATCGCCAGCATCGGATCTCGCTGTATGGCCTGGGCGACCGGCGGCGGGCGGTCCTCTACTGCGCCCTGGCCGTCGGCACCCTCACCCTGACCGCCACTCCCCGGCTCTGGCAGACCAGCGTGGGCTCAGTGGCCTGGCTGGTCCTGCTCGCCGCGGCGATTTACGCCGTTATCGCGGTCGTCTGGGTGCGGCGGTAATGATCTGCCCGGCTGACCGCTCCCCGCGCGTGCGCTGACCGCTCCCCGCGCGTGCGCTGACCGCTCCCCGCGCGTGCGGTTAGTGTTTGGCCGCCAATATTGAGCGCCAGAAAGGAGCCGGCATGCCCCTCGGCCGCAAACTCGTCGTCGAGTTCATAGGTACGTTCTTCCTCGTCTTCACCGTCTGCGAGGCCGTGAAGTACGCCGATGGCGTCGCGCCGTTGGCCATCGGCGCCGCCCTGATGGTCATGGTTTACGCGGGGGGCCACATCTCAGGCGGGCACTACAACCCGGCCGTGAGCACCGCGGTGCTGATTCGCGGCAAGCTCGACTCGGCCGAATGGGTCCCCTACGTGGTGGCCCAGATTCTGGGCGGCATCGCGGCGGCGGCCATGGCCAGGGTCGTGGCCGGCGCCGGGCATACCGGCCCGATGCCCGGTGTGGGCCGGCAGCTGCTGGCCGAGTTCCTGTTCACCTTTGCCCTGGGCTACGTCGTCCTCAACGTGGCCACGGCTCGCGGGACGGATGGCAACTCGTTCTACGGCCTGGCCATTGGCTTCACCGTGACCGCCGGCGCGTTTGCCGTCGGAGCGGTCTCCGGAGGCGCTTTCAACCCCGCGGTGGCCATCGGTGCCATGGTGTACGGAGTCCTGCCCTGGGGCCACATCTGGATCTATCTCTTGGCCAACCTGCTCGGTGGTGCCGTGGCCGGGTTGGTGTTCCTGTACGTCCAGCCGGCCGAGAAGCCCGAGGGCGACATCGAGGCCGCTCGGGCCGGCGGGATACCACCCGGTTCCTGACTGAGGGCGAGCGAGGAGCCGCGGCCCCGCCCCGCGGCTCCTATCCTCGCCTCCGATGTCCGTAGTAGCCGCCGATCGTCGCCGCGACCTGCCCGATGAGCCCGGCGTATACCTGTTCCGCGACGCCCGCGGCAAGGTGCTCTACGTGGGCAAGGCCAAGTCCATCCGGAAGCGGGTTGCCTCGCATTTCTCGAACCCTTCGACCCGCGGTGGGCGCGATCTGGTCGAGGTGATCGACCAGATCGAGGCCCTGGTGGTCCACACCGAGGCCGAGGCGCTCCTGGCCGAGCAGAACTTCATCAAGGAGTACAAGCCGCGCTTCAACATCCGCCTGCGCGATGACAAGTCCTATCCGTACATCGCGATCTCACTGGACGAAGCGTTCCCGCGGGTCTACTTCACCCGCGAGCGCCACCGCCGAGACCGGGCCTACTTCGGGCCCTATTCCAACGCCAAGCGTGTGCGCTCCACCCTCGAGGTCCTGGGCAAGGTGTTCATGTTCCGTAGCTGCGAGGGGGCGGAACCCGGGCGGCGCAGCGGCTCGCCCTGCCTGGACTACTACATCAAGCGCTGCGAGGCCCCGTGCGTGGGCTATGTCAGCAGCGAGAGCTACCGCCGCGGAATCGATGGCGTGATCGGCTTCCTGTCCGGGCGCTACCGGGAGATCGAACGCTCGCTGGAGCAATCGATGCGGGCGGCCGCGGACGAGCAGCGCTTCGAGGATGCCGCGCGCGAGCGCAACCGCCTGCGGGCCGTCCGTTCGCTCCTGGAGCGCCAGCGGGTGGCCAACCAGGCGGTGGGCACGCTCGATGCCGTGGCCGTGGCGGTGGATCCCGAGGCGCGGGCGGCCAACGCCCAGGTCTTCCAGGTCAGGGACGGCGTGCTCTCAGACCGGCAGAGCTTCTACCTGGACAACGAGGCCGGGGGCGACATGGCCGCGGTGGCCGAGGCCTTCATCCTTCAGTACTACGCCAGCACCATGAACATCCCGCCGCTGCTGATCGTCCAGCGGGAGCTGGGCCCCGCCCCGGCGCTAGCCCAGGCGCTGGCCCAGCGCCGGGACGGTCCCGTGGAGATCCGCGCGGCCGAGCGGGGAGACAAGCGGCGGATCCTCGAGCTGGCCGAGCGAAACGCCCGACTGGCCCTGGATCAGGAGCGGCTGCGGACCGAGCGCCGCCGCCAGCAGCGCGTGGAGGCGCTGGATGGCCTGCAACGGGCTCTAGGGCTGGACACGATCCCGCTGCGCATCGAGTGCTTTGACATCTCCACCTTGATGGGGACCAACACGGTCGCCTCAATGGTGGTGTTCGAGGGAGGCGCTCCCAAGAAGTCCGACTACCGCCGGTTCCGCGTGCGCGAGAGCGGGTCGGATGTCGGCGCGCCGGATGACTTTGCCGCCATGGAGGAGATCCTGGGCCGGCGTATGGGCCAGTGGCAGCGCCAGCGCGAGGTCTCTCCGCACGACAAGAACTACGACCCCTCGTTTGCCGCGCTGCCCAACGTCGTGGTCATCGACGGCGGACGGGGGCAGCTGTCGGCGGGATTGCGGGCGCTTGACGAGTTCCGTTCGCGCGGGGTGATGGTGATCTCGCTGGCCAAACGGATCGAGGAGGTGTTTATTCCGGGGGTCCGCGAGCCGCTCTGGTTGGACCACGACACCCCCGAGCTCCAGCTCCTTCAGCGGGTGCGGGATGAGGCTCACCGCTTCGCCATCACCCACCACCGCATCCGGCGCGACCGAGCGATGCGGGCCTCGATCCTGGACGAGCTGCCCGGCGTGGGCCCAGCCCGGAAGAGGGCCATGCTGGCTCATTTCGGGTCTCCGGAGGCGATTCTCTCGGCCTCGCGGGAGGAGCTCGAGGGGGTTCCGGGGCTCCCGGGCAAGCTGGCGCGAGAGGTCTACCGGGAGCTGCACAAGACGGGGGTCTAGGTTCGGGTGGCCTGGCGGAGCTCTCGCGCGACGTGGCGTCGTTCTCTGAGCTGCTCCTCCGAGTAGCGCACCGGGGTCAGGCTCGAGTCCCCGGAGATCCATCTCCTTGCGGCGGTCTCTCCTGAGCTGAGCGGGCGTGTGATGGTTGCCGTAGCCGTCAAGCTCGACCGCCAGCTTCGCCTCTCGCCACAGCGCGTCGATCTCCCAGCCGCCGATTCTGACGTTCAGCTCAGGGAGAGGCAGGCGCTCGTCCTCGCAGATCTCAATCAGCATGGCCTCCAGGCGGCTCTTGGCGTGAGCGAGGCTGGGCTGGTGCTGCTCCAGAGCCTTGCGGAGCGTGGCCGCGCCGCGGCTGCCGTGCTGGAGGGTCCGCTCGACCTCGCGGAGGTCAAGGCGCCGCCGGTATTCCGCGTTGGCCAGGGCTCTGCGGAGCGTCCTCAGGGGCGCGGTGGCAGCCAGATCAAGCAGGGTCTGGGGCACGCTTGTAACCGCGAGCCGCCTGTGCAGGATGCGCCTGCGCTCGCGTCGGTCGTAGACGCGGATGCCTTTCGTCGGGCGGCACCGGCGCGGCGTGGTCACCTGGATGGTGCGGGGTCGCTCGTCGATCAGCCCGAGCCACCAGGCCGCCGTGGCGTGGCTCAGCGCGGCGCCCGGACCGGCGTAGAGGAGGGCCGCGGCCAGGTCGGATTCGGCCGTGCGCGCCCGGTGGCCGACGGCATAGACGTGGGGCAGGACCTTGTGGAGGTAGCCGTCGGCCTGCCAGCGGGCAATGACTGCACGGTCCACCCCCAAGTCTCGAAGCTGCGCCCAACTGACGCGGCCGAATTGCCGGTTCGCGACTTCCGCGACTCGTTCTTTGGCTCTCCGGTTGCGCATACGTCAACCTCTGAGCCAAAGAACAGCGCACCTCCCTGCAACAGAACAAGACTTGTTTGCGTCACATCTTTGCCACAAAGAGCCCGTCCGCCCGCCCCGTCAAGCTTGTGGACCGTGTCACTATCGGAGGAGATGGCAGACGTAGCAGAGCCTGAGCAGGACGCCCCCGAGCCCGACGACGCCCCCGACCTCGACGAGGACGGCCCGACCGCCCTCACCGACCTCGTGATCATCACCGGCCTCCGCGGCGCCGGGAAATCCACCGCCATGGCCGTCTTCGAAGACGAGGGCTACTTCTGCGTGGACAACCTCCCCTCCGAGATGATCCGCTCGCTGGTCGACCTGTTCGTGCACCGGGGATCCAAGGTGGCCAAGGCCGCCGTCGTCTCCGACGTGCGGGGCGGGAGCTACTTCGATGGGCTGGCCGCCATGCTCGACGACCTCAGAGCCCACGACGTCCGCCACCGCGTGCTTTTCCTCCAGGCCTCAGACCAGGCGCTGCTCACCCGCTACAAGGAGACGCGCCGGCGCCACCCCCTGGCGCCCACGGGGACCGTGGCCGACGGCATCGTCCGGGAGCGGGAGCTGCTCGAGCCCCTGCGAGGCCGGGCCGACGTGGTCATCGACACCACGGGGCTGACCGCGGCCATGCTGCGGCGCAAGCTGGCCGACGAGATGCTGCCCAGTCACACGCCCGGCCGCCTGGCCGTCACCTTCCAGAGCTTCGGCTTCAAGCACGGGCCTGCGCGTGACCCGGACCTCCTGCTCGATGTGCGCTTCCTCCCCAACCCCCATTACGAGTCCGACCTGCGACCGCTCACGGGCACCGACCCGCGCGTTGTGGAGTTCATCAACCGGGACGGCGAGCTCGACGCCTTCTACGAGCACCTGCTTCCCCTGCTCGACTACCTGCTGCCCCAGTACCTGGCCGAGGGCAAGGCCCATCTCGTCGTGGCCATCGGTTGCACGGGCGGGCGCCACCGGTCGGTGGCCATCGCCGAGTATCTCTCCGAGCGCTACGCGCAGCAGCCGGACTACCTGATCGAGGTCTCACACCGCGACACCGGCAAGGCCATCTGATGATCGATCACGTGGGCTATGAGGTCTCAGACCTTGACGCCTCCTCCGAGTTCTACGACGCCGTTTTCCACGCGCTGGGGGCGCGCCGCGTTCTCGAGTCCGCGCAGGCGGTGGCCTACGGCGTCTCGGGGCCGGTGATCTGGATCGTCATGCGCGGCCGCAAGTCCGGGCCGGGCTACGGCCACATGGCTCTCCAGGCCAGCGGCAAGGCGGCGGTGGACGCGGCGTACCGCGCCGGGCTGACCCATGGCGGCCGGGGCGACGGACCGCCCGGGCGCCGGCCGCAGTACGGCGCGAGGTATTACGCCGCCTACCTGCTCGACCCCGACGGGCTCAGGGTCGAGATCGTCTCGCACAGATAACGGTTAGCCTTCGGGCCAGCCGGCGGTCTTGGCCGCGGCACAAGTTGTCTGTTCGTGGTCATCGGGAAGGAGCGCCAGCGCATGCCGGTACGGGTCGGGATCAACGGGTTCGGACGTATCGGCCGCAACGTGTTCCGGGCGGCCTACGAGAGCGGCGCGGATATCGAGTGGGTGGCCGCCAACGACATCACGGATCCCAAGACCACCGCCCACCTGCTCAAGTACGACAGCAACTACGGCCCGTTTCCCGGCCAGGTGGAGGCCACCGACACCGGGCTGAAAGTGGATGGCAACGAGCTCGCGGATCTTCGCCGAGCGTGACCCGGCGGCCCTGCCCTGGGGCGATCTGGGCGCCGAGGTCGTGATCGAGTCGACCGGGCTATTCACCGACCGGGAGAACGCCAGCAAGCATCTGGAGGCCGGAGCCAGGAAGGTCGTGATCTCGGCCCCGGCCACCGATCCCGATGTGACCGTGTGCCTGGGGGTCAACTTCGACGAGGCCTACGACCGGGAGAACCACCAGATCATCTCCAACGCCTCCTGCACGACCAACTGCCTGGCCCCGATCGCCAAGGTGCTCCACGCAGTCCGTCGGGATCAAGCACGGCCTGATGACGACGATCCACGCCTACACGGCCGATCAGCGCCTCCAGGACATGCCCCACAAGGACCTGCGACGGGCCCGGGCGGCGGCGGTCAACCTCATTCCCGGCCTCGACCGGCGCGGCCAAGGCCATCGGTCTGGTCATCCCCGACCTCAACGGCAAGCTCCACGGGTCAGCCGTCCGCGCGCCCGTGCCCACGGGCAGCCTGGTCGATCTCACGGCGGAGGTGGAACGTTCCACCAGCGTGGAGGAGGTCAACGACGCTCTGAGGAACGCCGCGCAGGAAGGTCCCCTGAAGGGACTCCTGGTCTACAACGAGGATCCGATCGTCTCCACCGACATCGTCAAGAACTCCGCCTCCTCGATCCTGGACGCCCCGCTGACCGCGGTAATGGACGAGACGATGGTCAAGCTCGTGTCCTGGTATGACAACGAGTGGGGGTACTCCAACCGGATCGTGGAGCTGGTCGGCAGGTTGCTTTGAGGACGCTCGCCGACCTCGGCGACCTAGAGGGCAAGCGAGTACTGCTCCGGGTCGACTTCAACGTACCCCTGAAGGAGGGCCGGGTGGAGGACGACACGAGGATCCAGGCGGCGCTGCCCACGATCCAGGAGCTGCGCGAGCGTGGGGCCAGCCTGATCATCGTCTCCCACCTGGGGCGACCCAAGGACCGCGAGCCCGACCTCTCGATGCGTCCGGCCGCCGATCGGCTCGCCGAGCTGAGCGGGGCGCCGGTGACGCTGGCCCCCGAGGTGGTGGGCGATCAGGTAAAGGCGTTTGCCCGCAACCTTGCCCCGGGTGACGTGCTGGTATTGGAGAACGTGCGCTTCGAGCCGGGGGAGACCAAGAACGATCAGGCCCTGGCGGCCCAGCTGGCCGAGCTGGCCGATGTGTACGTGGATGACGCCTTCGGGGCGGCGCACCGGGCCCACGCCTCCACCGCGGGCGTGGCGCAGCTGCTGCCCAAACACGCCGCTGGGTTGCTGCTGGAGCGCGAGGTGAGCACGCTGTCCCGTCTGCTCGAAGATCCCGACCGCCCGCTCGTAGCCGTCCTGGGCGGGGCCAAGGTGAGCGACAAGATCGGGGTGATCGAACGCTTCAGCCAGGTGGCCGACACGATCCTGATCGGGGGCGCGATGTGCTTTCCCTTCCTGGCCGCTCAGGGCCACCAGGTGGGGGAATCGCTGTGCGCCTCCGACGACGTCGAGCTGGCCCGGCAGGCGCTCGCCTCCGCCGGGCGGGCAGCGATCGAGCTTCCGGTGGACCTGGTCGTGGCGGAGCGCCTGGACGCCGAGGCCCACGCCCAGACCATCGACGGAGTGGATGTGCCCGATGGCCTCATGGGCCTCGACATCGGGCCGCGGACGGCGCACGAGTACGCGGCGCACATCGCGCAGGCGCGGACCGTCTTCTGGAACGGACCGATGGGGGCGTTTGAGATCGAGCCCTTTGCCGCCGGGACGCGAGCCGTGGCCGAGGCCGTGGCGAGTGCCCCCGGGGTCACGGTGGTCGGGGGTGGCGACTCGCTGGCCGCCGTGCAGGGGCTGGGGCTGGGCGACCGGATAACCCATCTGTCTACCGGGGGCGGAGCGGCGCTTGAGCTGATCGAGGGTAAGCCGCTTCCGGGAGTGGAGGCGCTGGCGTGAGGACACCGCTGATCGCTGGCAACTGGAAGATGCACAAGACGGGCGCGGAGGCCAAGGCCACCATCGATTCGCTGATCCCCCGCCTGCGCGCCTCCTCGGGCGTGGATGTGGCCATCTGCCCGCCCTTCACCGCGCTGTCCTCGGCGCTCCATTCCGTGCGCGACTCCGGCGTGAAGGTGTTCGCTCAGAACGTGCACCACGAGCCGGAGGGCGCCTTCACCGGCGAGGTCTCACCGGTCATGCTGAGCTCGCTGGGGGTGGCGGGAGCGATCGTCGGCCACTCGGAGCGGCGCGAGCTATTCGGGGAGACCGATCGAGCCCTGGCCCTCAAGATCCCGGCGGCGCTCGAGCACGGGCTGATCCCGATCCTGTGCGTGGGGGAGACCGAGGAGGAGCGGGAGGCCGGAGACACCGAGCGCAAGCTTCGCCATCAGGTCCAGGAGGATCTGGCCCAGGTGGAGACCGACCAGCTGGCCGGGGTGGTCATCGCCTATGAGCCGATCTGGGCCATCGGGACCGGCCAGGTGGCCACGCCCGACCAGGCGCAGGAGGCGCTGGGGTTCGTGCGGGCCCTGGTGGGCGACCGCTCTCCCGAGCAGGCCGAGCAGATTCGGCTTCTCTACGGCGGGAGCGTCAACGCCGAGAACGCGGCCGATCTCCTGGCTCTGCCCGACGTGGACGGAGCGCTGGTGGGTGGCGCAAGCCTGGCGGCTGAGTCGTTCGCCGCCATCGTGGCCAGCGCGGCATGACCGCCCCCGCGGCGGCCCTGATCGTTCTTGACGGCTGGGGTCTGGCGCCTGACGGGCCGGGAAACGCCGTCTCTCAGGCCGAGACCCCGATGTTCGATCGGCTCTGGGCCGAGTATCCCCACACCTCGCTCACGGCCTGGGGCCCGGCGGTGGGTCTTCCCGAGGGCCAGATGGGCAACTCCGAGGTTGGCCACCTCAACCTCGGCGCGGGCGCGGTCGTCAAGCAGGACCTGATGCGCATCGACGAGGCTGTGCAGTCCGGTGCCCTGGCGCAGAACCCGGTGCTTCGGCACGCCATGGCCGCCGAGCGCGTGCACCTCATCGGGCTAGTCTCGAACGGCGGCGTGCACTCTGGATTTGGCCACCTGCAGGCACTGATCGCCATGGCCGCTCAGCTGGAGGTGCCCGAACTGATCGTCCATGCCTTCACCGATGGCCGCGACACGCTGCCCACGTCCGGGGCCGGCTATCTCGAGACGGTGGAGGGCTGGTTGGCCGGGGCGGGAGGTGGTCGGGTCGGCTCGCTGATGGGGCGCTATTGGGCCATGGACCGCGACCGGCGCTGGGAGCGGGTTCAGCTGGCCTACGACCTGCTCGTGCATGGCCGGGCTGAGCGCACGGCGGCCACAGCCAGTACCGCCATACAGGCCGCATACGGGCGCGACGAGACCGACGAGTTCATCCGGCCCATCCGAGTGGGAGCAGAGGATTCCCGGATCGCACCCGGCGATTCGGTGATCGCCTTCAACTTCCGCCCCGACCGCATGCGGGAGATCACCCGAGCCCTGGCCGAACCCAGCTTCGAGGAGATCGACCGGGAGGGTGGCGCCCCGGTTGAACGCTACGCCACGATGACCGAATACGAGGAGGGCTGGCCCTACCCGGTCGCCTTCCCACCGGAGCGCCCGGCCGACACGTTGCCCCAGGTCCTGGCCCACCACGGGCTGCGCCAGCTGCACGTGGCCGAGACCGAGAAGTACCCGCACGTGACGTACTTCTTCAACGGGGGAGAGGAGGAGCCGTGCCAGGGCGAGGAGCGAGAGCTGGTGCCCTCCCCCCGTGACGTACCCACGTATGACCACAAGCCGGAGATGAGCGCCCCCGAGGCGGCGGAGGCGTTCGTGCGGCGCTGGCGGGCAGAGACTCCGAACTTCGGGATCATCAACTTCGCCAACGCCGACATGGTGGGACACACCGGAGTGATCCCAGCCGCGGTCCGGGCGGTGGAGACGGTCGACCGGTGCCTGGGGGAGGTCGTGGAGGCCGTCCAGGAGTCAGGCGGGGTGTGTCTGATCACGGCCGACCACGGGAACGCCGATCACATGCTCGAGCCAGACGGCAGCCCCAACACCGCCCACTCCATGAACCCGGTACCGGTGATCCTCACCCTGCCCGACGCGAAGCTGCGCGACGGGGGGATTCTGGCCGACGTCGCCCCCACCATTCTGGAGGTCCTGGGCGTCGAGCAGCCGGCGGCCATGACGGGCCGGTCGCTATTGGCCTGAGTAGGCGCCGGCGCATGCGCCGGCGCCCCGGGCGGTGCATGCACCGCCCGAAGGATCGGCACATGTGCCGATCCTGGGGGGCGCGCACGCGCGCCCCCTCTCAACGCTAGACTTGACATATAGCCACTTAGATTTCATAATGTGACTACGTATAGTTTCTACTGCAGGAGGACGGCAAATGGCGCTTATAAGCTGGGAGCCGGCTCGCGAGCTGGCCACCATTCAGACCGAGATGAACCGACTTTTCAACACGTTCTTCGAGCCCGCGCAGGGCAACGGCACGAGCCACGGCACGGCGCGGCGCTGGATTCCCGCCATGGACCTGGTGGAGACCGAGGAGGACTTCGTCCTGCGGGCCGATCTGCCGGGCGTGAATGAGAACGACGTCAACATCGAGCTCGAGGACAACGTCCTGACGATCTCCGGCGAGCGCAAGGCCGAGCACGAGGAGCGCGGGGAGGGCTATTACCGCGTCGAGCGTGCCTCCGGCGCCTTCTCCCGCTCGCTGACCCTCCCCGAGGGCGTCGATCCCGACCGGGTGCGGGCCAGCTTTGACAAGGGCGTGCTGGAGGTTCGCATCCCCAAGCCCGAGCAGCGCAAGCCGCGCAAGGTCACCATCTCGGCTGGTGGTGGCGCCCCGAACACCATCGAGGGTTCAGAGCACAGCTCGTAATCCGTGTGGGCGGGGCGGGGCCGTGAAGCCTCGCCCCGTTCGCGTTCTAGCTGACGCAGCCGGTCGCGCCCAGCTGCTCCGCCAGCGGGTGGGCCTTGGTCCTGACCAGCTGGGTCAGCGCCGCCGCGTTTCCGGCTGTCAGGGCAGCAGATTCCTGCCTCAGCACGGCCAGGTAACGCGAGTACAGCGAGCTGAGCTGTGGCGAGGGCCTGAGCGCCTCGAACTTGGTGACGTACTGCGCCACCACCGCAGACTTAGCCTTCACCCCTGAAACCTTGTTGAAGGCGGTGTTGCCCTGGGCGCAGAGCGCGCTGAGCGAGCTCCGGAAGGCAGCCGTGGTGGGGGGCTTGGGCGATGAGGCGCCGCACCCGGCCAGAGCCAGGGCAACGATGACCGTCAGGGCGGGCAGGGAGCGGGTCGTCATGGCCCTAAGGTACACGCGGCAGCTAGGTTTGGCGGGTGTTCACGATCAAGACGCGCTGCCCTGACTCGCGCGCCCGCTCGGGGACCCTGCAGCTGGCCCACGGCACCGTCCGGACCCCGGCCTTCGTGCCGCTGGCAACCCGGGGCGCGGTCAAGACCCTGGAGGCGCGCGACGTGGCCGATCTCGGCTACGAGCTGATCCTGGGCAACACGTTCCATCTCTTTCTTGCGCCCGGTCCGGAGCTGATCCGGAACATGGGCGGTCTGCACCGCTTCATGGGCTGGGAGCGGGCCATCATCACCGATTCCGGGGGCTTTCAGGTCTTCTCGATGGGCCATGGCGGCGTGGCCGATGAGATCAAGGGACGTGGCCGCGGGGGAGCCTCTTCGATCCTGTCCATCCAGGAGGACGGCGTGCGCTTCCGCTCGTATGTCGACGGGAGCGAGCGCTTTCTCGGCCCTGAGACGGCGATGGAGATCCAGGCCGCGCTGGGGTCTGACATCGCGCTTGCGCTCGATGAGTGCACGCCGTTCCACGCTTCGCGGGATTACACCGCCCGTTCCATGGAGCGCACGCACCGCTGGCTCGAGCGCTGCCTGCGCTGGCATGCGGAGCACGGCCCCGCGGGACAGGCCGTCTACGGCATCGTCCAGGGCGGGGTGGACCCTGACCTGAGGCTTGAGTCGACCGCTGCGGTGGCCGCCGCGTCCTGCCCGGGTATCGCCATCGGTGGCTCGCTGGGGCGCGACAAGCCGCAGATGCACGAGGTGGTGGACATGACCACGGCCGAGCTGGCCCGTGCGGCCCCGGACCGCCCGCGGCACCTGCTGGGAATCGGCGACGTGGACGACCTGATCGCCGGAGTGCAGCTGGGAATCGACACTTTTGATTGCGCGTTGCCCACCCGGCTGGGTCGCCACGGGGTGGCGCTCGTCCCAGACCCGGCAACGCGCTGGCGAGTTGACCTGGTCAAGGGTGAGCACCGCCAGTCGCCCCAGCCCATCCTGGAGGACTGCTCCTGCCCGGCCTGCGGCCCGGGATATTCCCGCTCCTACCTCCACTACCTGCTGCGGGCCGGGGAGCTGACCGGGCTGCGGCTGGTCACGCTCCACAACCTTCACTTCATCGCCCGGATGATGGAGAGCCTCCGCGCCGCGATCGACGAAGGGCGGTTGCCCGAGGTGGCCGCCGCGCTGCGCTCGGGCGCGCCTATTTCGTCGAGTCGCTAATCAGGCTCGAGAGCTGGTTGTAGACGCTCTGAAAGTCGTGGCCGATGATGTTGCGGGCCCGGACCACCGAGGGCGCGGTGCTCGACGTGATGAGGATGGCCGCCACCACGGCCACGATCACCAGCGCAAGGAGGAGGAAGAGCACGAATGCCCGCCCGCGGCGCCGCGCCGGCTCGCGCCTGGCGACCGGCTCGCGATACGGCGCCCGGGCACGCTGATCGCCGGCGGAGGCGCGCGGCTCGAGCCGTCGGGCACCAGCTGCGGCGAGCGTCGCCGTCTCCCGCCTGCGCCCGGCCACTCGGGTGGCCTCGGTGGGAGCGCCCCGACCATCCGCGACCACACGCGTGGCACCGGTGGCCACCTGCGTGGCACTGGTGCTGCCCCCTCCGGCCACCAGATCGGGTGGGGGCTCGAGCCCATGGGCTCCCCGGCGCAGAGCTTCGGCGAAGCTCAGGGCATCGGTGGGGCGTCCCTCCTGGTCGATCGACAGGGCGGTGCCGACCACCACGGCCAGCTCTCGCGGCACGCGGTCGTTGAGAAGGTCCAGCGGCTCGGGGCGTTCGCGCTGCTGCTTCAGCGCCAGTTCGGACAGGGATGCGGCCTCGTAGGGCAGGCGGCCGGACAGCAGTTGGTAGGCCACCACGCCCAGGGAGTAGATGTCCGCCCGGGGCCCGGCCTCCTCGCCCCGGGCCTGCTCGGGCGAGAGATAGGCCGCCGTGCCCAGCACCGAGCCGACCTGGGTGATGCTCGACTGGTCGGTGGCGCGGGCGATGCCAAAGTCAGCCAGCTTGACCACGTCGGCGTCGGAGACGAGCAGGTTCCCCGGCTTGACGTCGCGGTGCACGACCCCGTGCCGGTGGGCGTATTCCAGGCCACGACAGGCCTGCGCGATGATGTCGACGCCCGGCTCCACCTCCATGTGGCCGCGATCGCGGAGCAGCTCGGCGCAGGAGTGACCTGAGACGTGCTCCATCACGATGAAGTGCTGGTGCTGGCGTTCGTCCAGCCCGAAGTCGAACACCTGGACGATGTTGGGGTGGACGAGGCGGGCAGCGGCCAGCGCCTCGCGGCGGAAGCGCGAGATGAACGCGGGGTCGTCGGCCAGGTGCTCGGCTAGGAGCTTGAGAGCCACGTGGCGCTCGAGCCGCTGGTCGAAGGCCAGGTGCACGGTGGACATGCCGCCCACGCCTAGACGGCCCTCGATCCGGTAGCGGCCGGCGATCAGCTCAGGCATGGTGTTGTCCGTGGGCCGCGGGGGTGGCCGCAGCGCCCGCTCCGGGGTCACCCGCCTGGCCGCCCACCCCTCCGCCCGATCCACCGCCGCCCCCGAGGCCGCCGCCGCCGCTGTTGGGCGTGGTGGTCGGGGTCGTCGAGGTGGTCGGAGTGGTCGAGGTGCTGGTGGAGGTCGAGGTGCTGGTGGTGGGCGTGGTGCTGGTGGAGGAGGTCGTGCTCGAGGTGGGGGTGGTGGAGGAGGTGGAGGTGCTGCTGGTGGTGCTGGACGTGGTGGACGAGGTGGCGGAGTTGGTCTGCGGGCAGTCCCGGACGGCGAGTTGCCGCACGGTGGCCGCGCCCTGGACCAAGTTCTGCTTGACCGTGACGTTGACCGTGGCGGGCAGGTTGTCCACCTGGTTGCTCAGCTGCGCGGCCCGGTTGGAGGCGGCGAGGCACCGGTGGCTGGACACCGCCGAGGCCAGCTGGTTGAGCTTGCCCTGGAGCGCGGCCGACTGGCTGCCCGTGAGCAGGCCGGCGCCGCCGCCACAGGCAGCGAGACACGAGACGGCAAACCCGATGCCGCCAGCCAGGAGCGCGCGGGGCAGATAGCGCATCCGGCGGCTGACTTTAGACGCTGGTGCGGTTTGCTTCCGGTTAGGCGCCGAGGGCATCTCACTGGCCAAAAGCCAGCCGCTCGGCCAGCGAGTCGGGGAGTCGGGCTGCCCTGATCGCGGCCGCGGCGCCGTCAATGTCGTATTCCGTCCGGCGATAGACGGCCCGCCACTGCACCAGGTCCAGCTCAAGCCAGGCCGCCCGGGGGTCCCCGTCGCGGGGCTGGCCGACACTGCCGGGGTTGATCAGCCATTCCCCCTCGGAAAGGTCGATCTCCTCTCCCTCCCCCCGGGTCTGGCCCGTGGCGGCGTCGCCGGCCAGGCGCGAGAAGGACAGGGCCACGTGGGAGTGGCCGATCAGGCACACGCGGTGCGCTGAGGAGTCAAGGCAGAGCTCGGCCTGGAGCGCCGACAGCACGTACTCCCAGACGGGATCGCGCGGACTGGCGTGGTAGAGGCCCACCGCCTCGTCCGTCAGGGCGGGCTCCAGGGCCTCCAGATACTCCAGGGTCTGGGGAGCGATCGTCTCCGCCGTCCAGCGGGCGGCCAGCTCGGCACCGCGGGAGAAGAGCTCCAGGGGCAGGCTGCCTCGCACCCCCAGATCATGGTTGCCGGCCAGGCAGATGGCGGCATGACGGCGGGCCAGCTCGACACAGACGTCGGGGTCGGCGCCGTACCCCACCAGGTCGCCGAGGCACCACAGCTCCTGGCAGTCTGAGTCCGCGATCTCCTCGAGCACGGATTCGAACGCCTGGCGGTTGCCGTGTATGTCCGAGACGATCGCCACGAGCATGGGTCGGGCTACAGTCTCGCGGGCATGGCCGCATCACGCACCCGCCACGCCGCCTGGATGCTCCTTCCCGCCGGGGCGGCCGAGCTTGGCGTTCGCCTACTGTCGCCCCGAGAGTCCCTTCCACCTTTCCAGTCGCCGGGCGCCGCCGAGTATTTTCAGCCCGACGAGATCCGGCGCGGAGCTGCCTTTGCCCGCCCGCAGCTGGCGCTCGGCCTGCTCAAGGAGGGCCTTCAGCTGATCGCTCTCAGCGGCTTGGTGGCAAGAGCGCGGCAGCGGCGGGGTGAGCCGGGCGGTGGTCCCGCGGTGGGCGGGGCTCTTGAGGCAGCCCGGCTCATGGCCATGCTCACTGCGGTGTCGCTGCCCGTGAGCATCGCGCAGCGCCGGCGGGCGCTGGCCGTGGGGCTGGCGACCCAGAGCTGGCGCGGGTGGTGGGGCGATGTGGTCAAGGCGGGCGCGATCAGCGGGGCACTCAGCGCAGGAGCAGGCTCCGCAGTCACGACCCTCATGGCCCGCTATCCGCGGAACTGGTGGGCGCCGGCGGCGCTGGGCTCGGTCGGGCTGGGCAGCGCGCTGGGCGCGCTGGCCCCGGTGCTCCTCGACCCCATCTTCAACGACTTCACCGCCTTGCCCGAAGGAGAGATGCGCCGCGCCGTCCTGGAGCTGGCCGAGGCCGCCGGGGTGCGAGTGGGTGAGGTGTACAGCGTGGACGCCAGCCGGCGCACGACCGGGGCCAACGCGTACGTGGCGGGCCTGGGTCCCACCAAGCGAGTGGTTCTCTACGACACGCTGCTCGATCGCTACAGCCTCGAGGAGGTCCGGGTGGTAGTGGCTCACGAGCTGGCCCACGTGCGCCACCGTGACGTGCTGCGGGCGCTCGGCTTCTCAGCCCTGGTGGCTCCGGCCGCGGCGCTGGCCGTGCAGCGCCTCAGCCGGGCGGTTGCGCCAGGGCGGTCCGGGCGGCGCCGCCGTGGGGTGAGTCCGCCCGAGGCACTCCCAGCCCTGGCCCTGACCGCGTCGCTGGTCATGGGACCCGTGGGCTTTCAGTCGGGCCGATTGTCGCGGGCGATCGAGCGCCGGTGCGACGCCGAGTCCCTGGATCTCTCGGATGCTCCCGACGCCTTCATCTCGTTCCAGCGGGCTATCGCGGTGCAGAACCTGGGCGATCTGGAGCCGCCCCGCTGGGTCAGGATGCTGCTGGCCTCACATCCCCCGACGCTCGAGCGCATCGGCGTGGCCGTCGCCTACCGCGAGGCTCGGGCGCATCAGAACGGCGGAGGCCCGCCGTCAGCCTAGTCCTGCTCGGATGACCCGCCGTACTCCGGCAGGTTCTTGATCCCCTCGCGGGTCTCCCACTTGGAGTAGTTGTCCTTCATGGCGTCGATCAACTCGCGCATGAAGCGGGCCGAGAGGTTGACCCGAGAGACCACCACCCCGGGGATCTCCTCGTCCTCCACCTCGTGATCAACGCGGGCGAACGTGACGGTGAACTCGTAATCCGAGTGGCTGACATTGGCGAAGTTCGCATATACGCCCGCCATGATCTCGGGCGAGAAGTGGATGTTGATGCGGCGTTCTGATTGGTCTGGGTCGTCCATGTCGGCGTAGTATCCCATCGTGCGGATCATCGTCGTCGCGGTGGGCCGGCTGCGCCCGCCATTCTCCGATGACGTCCAGCATTACCAGAAGCTTCTGGGACGGCACGTCCGCCTGGAGTCGATCGAGGTTCGCGAGGAGGAGCGGGTGGCCCGGCGCCTGCCCGAGCGAGCCTTCGTCTGCCTGCTCACGCGGGAGGGCAAGGAAATGGATTCGCTGGCCTTCAGCCGATTCATCGAGGAGCGCCGGCGCGAGGGGCGGGACCTGTGCTTCGTCATCGGCGGCCCGTTCGGGCTGGAGGTGGACGAGTGCGATCTGCCCCTGTCGCTGGGCGCGATCACCCTCCCTCACCAGCTGGCCCGGGTGGTTCTCCTCGAGCAGCTCTACCGGGCCCACAAGATCATCGCCGGCGAGCCCTACCACTATTGAGGTGCGCGAGTCAGAAATTCGGTGCCACCGTCCAATTTCTGGCTCGGGGCACTAGGTCGTACGCTCTGGGCATCGACCACGCCAAGTCCACAGCGATGCACGCCGGCCCGCTCGGCGATCTGGAGGGGCACGTCCGGGCAGCCGCCGCGGCCGTCGGGGAGGGCATGGTGCAGGAGCCGCCCGCCCAGTTGCGGGTGGAGCGCTCGCGCCGTCAGGGACAGGGGGATTACTCAACCAACGCGGCCATGCTCATGGCCCCGGCCCTGGGGGAGAGCCCCCGCGAGGTGGCAGAGCGCATGGCCGAGAAGCTCGAGGGCCTCCTGGGCGATGACCTGGAGCGCGCCGAGGTGGCCGGACCGGGCTTTCTCAACCTGTTTCTCTCAGACCGCTGGCACCAGCGCACTCTGAGATCGGTGATGGCGGCCGGGGAGGGGTTCGGACGGGGCGGAGCGGAGGAGCCGGAGAACATCGTGATCGAGTTCGTCTCGGCCAACCCCACCGGTCCCCTGGTCGCCGCGAGCGGACGCCATGCCGCCTACGGAGACGCGCTGGCCCGCATCCTCGAGCACCACGGCCACGCCGTCTGGCGCGAGTACTACTTCAACGACGCGGGGAACCAGATCCGCCTGCTGGGCCAGTCGGTCAAGGCCCGCGCCCTGGACGAACCGGTGCCCGAGGGTGGCTACCAAGGCGAGTACGTCAGGGACTTGGCCAAGGCCATCCCGGATGCGGCGCAGCGGGATCCGGATGAGCTGGCGAGCAAGGCGGTGGACCGCCTACTCGAGGAGATAAAGGTCACGCTGGAGCGCTACGGCGTGCGCTATGAGGCCTACTTCAGCGAGCGGCGTCTGCACGAAGGCTCGCCCTCGGCCGTGGAGCGGGTGCTGGCCAGGCTGGAGGAGGCGGGTCATATCTACCGGGGCGACGGGGCCACCTGGCTGCGCACCACCGCGCTGGGCGACGATAAGGACCGCGTTGTGGTGCGCTCAAACGGCGAGCCGACCTACCTGGCGGCCGATGTGGCCTATCTCCAGGACAAGCGCGAGCGGGGTTTCGAGCGCCAGCTCATGCCCGTGGGCTCCGATCACCACGCCTATGTCCGGGAGCTCAAGGCGGCGATGGCCGCTCTGGGGGGCGATCCCGAGACTGTCGAGGTGCCCATCCTCCAGTTCGTACACCTCGTGGGCGAGGCGGGCTCGCTCCATGCCATGTCCAAACGAGCCGGTTCCTTCGTCAAGCTGGATGACCTGCTGGATGCCATCGGCGTGGACGCCACCCGCTTCTTCATGTTGCGCAGCTCACACGACCGCACGCTGGAGCTCGACCTCGAGCTGGCGGCCAGACAGTCGGCTGAGAACCCCGTGTACTACGTGCAGTACGCCCACGCCCGGATCGCCTCGATGCTCGGCCGCGTCTGCGCCGAGCGGCTCGAAGAGGCACTGGGGGGGGAGGCCGATTGGGGGAGTGAGGCGCTCGAGCCCTCCGAGCGAGACCTGATCAAGCGGATCGCCGCCTTTCCCGAGGAGGTGGCCGAGGCCGCTGTGCGCCGGGCGCCGCACCGGATCGTCGTCTACTGCCTGGACCTGGCCCGTGACTTCACCGCCTTCTACGAGCAGTGCCGGGTGGTGGGGGTGGAACCGCAGCCACTGGAGTCCTTCCGCGTGGCGCTTTCCCAGGTGGCCCAGCGCACAATCGGCGCCTCACTCGGGCTGCTGGGCGTCAGCGCACCGGACTCGATGTAGGGCGCGCTAATTGTCGAATCGCGCGAGCTCCTCTCGGACGCGCTCGGACTCCTCGGGGCTGAGCTCCAGCGAGGGGTTGGAGCCGGCTTCCTGAGCCTGAGCGGCCCTGGCGCGGCTCCGAGCGCGCCAGCGTGGCAGCGTGAAGAGCAGAATCGCCGCGCCCAGGATCACCAGCGCGGGCGGCAGGACGTAGAGGGAAAGCGCGAAGCCCTGGGCCGGTGGCCTGCCCAGCACCGCCGGCGTGTATTGCGCCACGAGTTTGCGCTCGATCTGCGCCTTGGTGTCCCCCTGGTTGATCAGCATCTGGATGTAGCTGCGCTCCTGATCGGCTTGTGAGGACTGGGCCACGGCCAGCGACTCGTTGCACACGACGCACATGACGTCGTTCTCGATGTCGGTCAGCGAGGCGCGGGGGTGAACAGCCAGCGCCGGAGCGGGAAGCGCCAGCATGGCGACGATGGCCATGAGAGCGGCGGTTGATCTGCGCCTCATGCTCGGCCGTTGAGGATCGGCGGGAGGACCTGAGCCAGCCATGTGTTGTTGAGTTGATAGCGGCGGATGGCGGCCACGCGCCCCCGGCGGTCGATCACGAAGGTCTCGGGAACGCCGTTGGTCCCGAACGAGTGGACGAAGTTCCCCGACACGTCGCGCACCACCGGATAGGTGATGTGGTTCTGGCGCACGAAGGTCTCGGAGTCGTTCGAGGCGTCCAGGTAGGTGACACCAAGAATCGTGCCGTCATGGTGAAGGAGCGTGTGCTGCTCACGTTCCAGGATCGGCGCCTCGGACTGACAGGGCGTGCACCAGGAGGCGAAGATGTTCACCACCACCACCTTCCCGCGCAGGTCCCGCAGGCTCTCCCGGCCGGGCGCTCCGAGGATCGGCAGGGCCATGGCGTAGGGTGGCGCCAGGGGATGGGACCCGTGGGCGAGCTGCGAATCCAGCGAGGTGTTCTCACCCTGGTTGCTCACGCCGAAGGCCAACAGGGCCAGCAGCGCGACGGCACAGGCCAGTACGAGACTGGGGATCAGAAACCGGCGCATCAGCCCATCTAGGGTAATAAAGGCCCTCTACGGCCAGTGATGATCAGCCGTGAGAATTGCCGCCGTGGGCGTTGGGGTTCCCGCCATGGGCGTTGGAGCTCCCGCCACCGGCGTTCGCGTTTCCGCCGCCAGCGTTGGGATTCCCGCCGCCGGCATTGGGGTTCTCGCCATGGGCGTTCCGGTTGTTCGATCCACCCCCCGCTGCGGTCCTGGAGGAGGCGCGGAGGACCGGCCGTGTGAGGACAGACCGCCCGTATGCGAAGGTGCTGACCCCGAGCCCTGGTGGGATCCCGCGCGGGATGTGGGCACGTGGCCGCTCGATCCCTGGCCGCGCCGAGCAGCTGAGCCCGCCGCCGCCCAGCTCTTGCGGCCTGCCGAGGCGGCACCCAGTGGTCCGCCGCGGAGACTGAGGCGGACCGGTCGCTGTCCCCGACGATCCGTCCGGCCGTTGCTGTGTGGCTGGCATGCGTGATGATCGCCACGCCCCCAACCGTTCCGGCGGCAGCCGTGGCCACGATGGCCACACCTGTGGCAAAGGTCTTGGCCGAGGCCGCGAGTCCCATCGACTTCCCGCTGGCGCTCGCCAACAGCCCGCCTCCCCCGTGGTGGGCCGAGCTGGCGCCCGTGACCTTGGCCAGCAGCCGGGCTGCGGCGGTCGCAGGCAGCGCCGGGGAGAGGGCCATGAGAGCCTCCCTGCGCTCGGGGATCGTGGCCGCAAAGGTCGAGCAGGTATCGCAATCCCGCAGGTGTGCGCGGACTCGACGGCCCCGCAGAGTTCGTCCATCCCGATCGGACAGGGTGCGCTGGATCTCTTCACATGCCATGGCGCGCCCCTCCGCGAAGTCCTGCAGAGCCTGGCGAGCCTCGAACATCCCGTCGACCACGACGCAGAGCCACCAGCGCCGGCCACCAACTGGGCCAGGCGATCGTGCGCAAGAAGTACGGCAACTACTGCCAAGGCGAGAGCAAGAAGCACCTGGCGGGCCAGAAGGGCACGCCCTTACAGCGAATGTGTCTCGGCTGCGGCCAAGCTGAAGAAGTCGCAGAACTCTGGGGGTGGCTCGGGCACTGGGACCACCACCTCTAGGAGCGGCAGCTGAGCGATCGCTCGCGGTTCGGCCAGCACCCGTTCACCGGGGCGAGGTGCTGGCCGGCCAGGCGGGAGACGGAGAGGCCGGTTCAGTCGTCCAGCTGGAACTGGCCGCCCGCGTAGATGGTGCGGCGGCTGCCGTCCCGTAGGACGGCAGTGACCTCCCGGTCAGCGGTCGAGACGATGTCGGTGTGAATGACCGACTCGTTGAACCCCAAACGTTCCCAGTCGGAGCTGCTCAATTCGGCGGGGTCGCCGTCGTAGCAGTTGGTGATCGACTTGCCCACCGCCAGGTGGGTGTTACCGTACGGGCCGCCCACGTTCTCGTCGAAAAGCGTGTCGGCCATGAAGCGGGTGATGGGGGAGAGCCGCGAGTCGGTGAGCGAGTACTCGCCCACGCGGTTGGCGTTCTCACTGGCCAACATCTCCAGGAGGAGCGGTTCGTTCTCGGCGGCGGTCGCCTTGGTGACGAGGCCGTCCTCGAAGGCGAGCTCGATGCCGGTGATAAGGGACCCGTAGATGTACAGCGGCTCGCTGAAGCGGATCCACCCTTCGGTTCCCCGCCAGTCCGGACTAGTGAAGATCTCAAAGCTGGGGATATTGCGTCCTGACCCGCCGATCCAGCGGCGCTTCTCGCCCATGGTGAGCCAGAGATCGGCGTCGGGCCCGGTGACGTGCAGCCGATCTATGGGGAGAGTGTTCAGCGCCTGAATGTGGGTCTCCATCTGAGCGGTGACCTCGCGCCAGCGCGCCTTGGGGTCCGGGTGGTCGAGGAAGCAGGCATTGATGATCTCCTGCCAATACTCCTCAAGCGTCAGCCGCGCCTCGGCGGCCATTGCCTCCGTGCCGTACAGGCCGATCGTCCAGGTAAGACGGCCCTCGTCCTCCTTCTTGGTCTGCCACTCCACCAGCGGAGCAAACGAGCGCTGGTGTGCCAGGAGCTTCGCCGGGGCTACGTCCTTGAGGGCGTGGGGATCGGCCACGCAGCGGACGTAGACCAGGTGATCGATCTGATCCATGACGCCGCGGTAGTACTTGCTGGCAAAGAAGTCGAGCTGCTCGGGGCCGGCGATCTCGTAAAAGTCGCGGGTCACGTTGAACTGCTCGTCGTCATCGGGCGCGTAGTTGGTGATGACGTTCCCAGCGGCCCTCCAGACCGCGCGACACAGCTCGGCGTATAGAGGCTTGGCGCTCTCCGGCGCGATCACCTCCACGACGTCGCCCGGCTTGATGCCCTCACCGCTACCCAGCGCGAAATTGACGAGGAGATCCGCGTAGCGCTCGAGGTACTCGTGCGGAACCTGATAGCCGTTTTCGCCCCCTGTCCGGACTGCCTCGTTCACCTCCAGCCATAGTAGGGATCGACCACCGGCGTCGCACCCAGAGCCCTAGAATCGTGCCCGTTCGCGGACGTAGCTCAGTTGGTAGAGCGTCGGCTTCCCAAGCCGAAGGTCGCGGGTTCGAGACCCGTCGTCCGCTTGAAAGAAAGCCCGGAATTCCGGGCTTTTTGTTTTGGCGCGGCGGGAGGGCGTCGAAGCGGGCAACTGTCGCGGGCAACGTTCGGATCCGCGGCAACACGACACCCGTCCCCATCCCCATGAGACCCATGTGTGTCCCCGTCGACCGTGAGATCGCCTGGCCGCGCTCGCGTCCCGCCGGTGGGCGATGACGAAGCCGGGGCGCTGTGGCGGGACGCGATGTTGCGGTCCGGATGAGACTCGCGATGCAGCTCGTCCTGGTCAGCCGCGACAGGCGCGCGGCGCCCCTATCCCTTCATGTAGTGCTCGGGTCAAGACGGACTGTCACGGTGGGAGGAGATGCTTCCGAGGATGCAGGCGCTCCCCGATGGCGTACTCGGTCCTGGGCAGCTGCTCACCCAGGACTTACTCCTTGAGAGCGAAGGCCGTCTTGAGGTTTACTGGATTCCATTTGAGCGGCTGGACCGCGGTGCGCGGGTGGCGATCATCGGCCTGACGCCTGGGTGGCATCAAATGCAGGAAGCATTCACGGCCGCCCGCGACGCTTTCCGTGCTGGCCTCCGGCGGGACATGGAGATCCTCGAGTGGATCGATCGTCAAGCGGGCTTCGCCGGCAGCATGCGCACCAACATGGTCAAGATGCTCGACGCGATCGGATTACCGGAGGCGCTCGAAGTTCCAACGAGTGCGGAGCTCTTCGGACAGCGAGACGACCTCATTCACGGCACCTCCGCGCTCCGCTATCCCGTGTTCGCGTCCGGCAAGAACTACGCCGGCGCCAATCCTCGCGTCGACCAGAGTCCAATGCTTACACGCCAGGTCCGCGAGCGACTGTCGTTGGAGCTAGCAGCGATCCCGGAAGCGCTGCTATTGCCGTTGGGCCGAGCGGTCGAGGGGTGCCTGAAGATCCTGATCGGCGACGGTCAGCTCGACGACAGGCGGTGCCTCTTTGGCTTTCCTCACCCGTCGGGCGCGAACGGCCACCGCGCGGGCACTTCGCACAGAACCAAGCCTCGCTCCAGAAGCAGCTGGCCACCTGGGCAACAGCCATCACCTGAGGCGTCCGCATCCGGACCGACCTTCGGCACCGCAATCACGCGAAAGAGCTGGCGCGGCGCCGGTCTGGCTGACCATCGCTCTGTCGCGAGGCTGTCGGAAAATCGGTGCCGTCTGGCCGGTTTAAGACACTTCCGGGATGGCTCTTAATTTCGTTGGTTGTGATCGTGGTCAGTTGTTGTTGATGCCGCCGTCGTTGACGGAGTGGCTGCCGGAGAATCACTTGGTGTGGACGATCTTGGGGGCGGTCGAGCAGATGGACTTGAACCGTTTCAACGAGGCGTATCGGCTTGGTGCTGCTGGTCGCGCTCCGTATGACCCGGCGGTGATGGTGGCGCTTTTGATGTACGCGTATGCGCGCGGGAACCGGTCGTCGCGGGGGATCGAGCGCTCGTGTTGGGAGGACGTCGCTTACAAGGTGATCACGGGCATGCGCACTCCGGATCATTCGACGATCGCGGAGTTCCGCCGCCGGCACCAGTCTGAGATCGAGGAGCTGTTCGACGACGTGCTCGGGCTCTGCCGGGAGGCTGGGCTGGTGTCGGTGGGGGTGATCACGATCGATGGGACGAAGATCAAGGCGAACGCGTCGATGGACCAGAACCGCTCGTATCGCGAGATCGTCACCGAGATTCTGCGCGAGGCGGAGGACATCGACCGGCGCGAGGACGAGCTCTATGGCGAGGCGCGCGGCGACGAGTTGCCCGGGCAGCTACGCACCCCCGAGGGCCGCCGGGCCGCGCTGGAGGAGGCCAAGCGGCGGATCGAGGAGCGCAAGGGGCGCGCGATCAGCGAGGAGCAGACCGGTGCTGAGGTGAAGGTGGATCCAGAGTTGGTGTTCGGTCGGGACAAGCGTCGTGGGGGGCGCCGCGAGTGGCCTCGGGTTGCCCGCCGCGAGCTCGAAAACCAGCGGGAGCGCGAGGCGCGGCCAATCCCGCAAGGTCGCGAGGACCGCCTGTTCCAGGCGCTCGGTCGGTTGGAGGAGAACCACCGGGTCGACCTGGCCGCCAACGAGGCCTACGAGCACTGGCGGGCGACCGCCCGTGACACGAAGGGACGCGTGCTGCGCGGCAACAGCAAGCCGTATGTGCCGCCGGAGCTGCCCGACGGGAAGATCAATCTCTCCGATCCGGACTCCAGGGTGATGCGCACCCAGGGCACTCCGCCCAGGCAGGCCTACAACGCGCAGACCGCGGTCAACGACAAACAGATCATCCTGGCCGCCGAGATCACGATCGACGCGGGCGACTTCGGGCACCTGGAACCAATGCTCGACACCACGCTCTCGCACCTGGAGCGCCACGGGGTCGGCGAGCAGCCCGGGGCGGTGCTCGCTGACGCCGGCTATTGGCACAACCGACAGATCCAGCAGGTCACCGACCGCGGGATCGAGGTGCTGATCCCGCCCGACGGCACGATGCGCGAGGGCCAACGCCCCGGCTGGGAGCACGGCTTCTACGAGGCGATGCGCTCAAAGCTCACCAGTGAGCGCGGCCGCAAGCTCTACGCACAACGAAAGATCACCGTCGAACCCGTCTACGGGCAGATCAAAT
Organism: uncultured Solirubrobacterales bacterium; assembly: GCA_963838865.1. Classification (GTDB taxonomy): domain Bacteria; phylum Actinomycetota; class Thermoleophilia; order Solirubrobacterales; family Solirubrobacteraceae; genus Palsa-465. The sequence continues at coordinate 83,150 of CAWISN010000002.1, forward strand.
ACAACAGGCGGATCGACCGGTTCATGCGAAGAGGCAGAGCCTCCGCGCAGTCAGAATGGCGGCTGGTGGCAGCCACCCACAATCTCCTCAAGCTCCACAGCCACTGGATCGCCAACACCGCCTAACGAAGGCGGAAAGTCACTCAGACCGTGAACCGTTCCGCTGAGCCGCCGGCCAGCCGCGCTTTCCGCTCTCTCCGCATTTTCCGACGGCCTCTCGCCAAGGCGATCGTCTGACGGAGGGACGATTGGTCGGCGGAAGCTATCGCCCGGGGGTAGACGCCCAAGCGTCGTCAGCGTATTGCGGCGCTGCCTACGCAGGCGGTGTCGCTGGCGATCGTCCGGACGCGGTCGCAATTCGGTCAGGGCGGAAGGTCGGCAGGCCTGTCTGCGCAGGCCCGTTGAGGGCCGTGGTTGACATCGGTGAGCGCCCGTGACAGGCTGTCGATCGACGGTCGAATCGTCGGGGGCGCGAAAGAAACGAGGGTGGCGAAATGAGATTGCGTAGAGGTGTATGTGGCGCACTGCTGCTTGCCTTCGCGTGCGGGCTTTCGAGTACCTCGGGTGCGAACGCCGCGGCGGTGACGGTGGGTCAGCTCTTCGAGCCCACGGCCACCTCCACCTGCGGCGAGGCCACGGTGCTGCAGACGGGCGTGGGCGCCGGCACCTCCTACACCGTGCCGGCGGCGGGCGTGATCACTTCCTGGTCGTTCGAGGAGGGTGCAGGCATCGTTCCCGGGCTGAAGCTGAAGGTCGCCCGCAGCGGCGGCTCCGGGCTGTACAAGATCGTCGGTGAGGCGACCGCCGTTAGCCAGGGGGCCGACACGATCGACACGTATTCGACGCACATTTCCGTGAAGGCCGGCGATTTGATCGGGATCTTCTCCACCGGCGGGTATTGCGACGAAGTCACCGGCAACAGCGCGGATTCATTTGTTTCCACCTATTACGACGTGCCGCCGGGCATGACAGCGGGGTTCGACAGTTCTACCGGCGCCAAGTGGCCCGTTTCGGTCAGGGTCGCGCTGGATTGCGTGGTGCCGAACCTCAAGGGGAAGACGCTGGCGGCCGCCAAGAAGGCGCTCACGAAAGCCAGCTGTACGCTGGGCACGGTGGCCCCCAAGGGCCAGACGAAAGGCACCGTGAAAAGCCAACTGCCCCTGGCCGGAAAGATGCTCGCGCCCGGGGCCAAAGTGAACGTCCAGCTCGGGTAGCGGCCGTGCACGCCACGGCCTTCTTCCCGCTGCGCTGGAAGGTGAAGTCGAACTCCTCCAGCGTCTTTCGGGCGGGGAACCGGGCCGTCTTGATCCGGCCCTCCCCGCCGTGGCTCTCGCGGGCGGAGACCTCGGGTCCCAACAGCACCTCGGTGAAGCGCTCACAGCTCCAGGACTCCTCCCGCGCGCGATCCGCCAGCGCGGGGAACGACCTGGCCGCCGCGGGGGCTTTCAGGGCCCGGACCAGGTGCGAGAGCTCGGAGGTCTTGGCCATCAGGCTGGGATCACGGCGTCATAGCGGGCCAAGGGCCGGATCTCGACCTCGATCTCATGGCGCTGACGTCGACGGGCCCTGAGCCGCTCAAGCCCGCTTCCGCCGCGTGCGTCCACGGGCGGCCTGCTTGGCAAATCATCGCCGCCAATCCCGCTGCGCCGCAGATGGCGTCGCGGCATCATCTACAAGCGGACCGACCTTCTGCCGGTCGTCTCGTGGGCGGTCCTCAAGGCTTTCCGATTCCCCGACGTGACCGTCCCGGCCGCGGTGATCGACGGTGACAAGGTGCAGGGAACGCGAGCGATCGCCCGAGAGCTCGAACGCCGTCAGCCGGAGCCCCCGCTGTTTCCTCACGATACGGAGCGCAGGCGGGTCGTGGAGGAGGCCGAGCGCTTTGGCGATGAGGAGCTCCAGCAAAGGGTCCGAGAGATCTTTCTCTGGTCCGCCCGCAAGGACCGCAGCGGACTTGTTGGGCACCTCGAGGGCGGGAAGATTGGAATGCCGCACGGCGTTGCGGCGAGGACAGCAGGCCCCTTCATCGCGCTCGATGCTCGCTCCCGCGGAGCCACCGACGACAACGTGCGCAGAGCGATCGCCGCTCTGCCCGGGATGCTCCAGCGAATCGACGACTGGATAGAGGAGGGCGCCCCGGGGGCTGAGTCACCGAACGCGGCTGACCTGCAGATCGCCCCGAGCCTGCGATTGGCCATGAGCCTGGACGATCTCCGACCCGCGATCGAGGATCGGCCGGCAGGCCGGCTGGCGACCAAGATCGTCCCGCACTTTCCCGGAAGGACCCCCGCGGTGCTCCCAGCGGAGTGGCTCGAACCAATCGCCGCTCCTGCTGGGTGACGGACCCCGGCCGGCTGCGCCTCAGCTTCTGATCTGTACCGGAGTGCCGAGCGGAATGCGCTGAGAGAGCCAGACGATGTCTTGGTTATAGAGCCTGATGCACCCGTGAGTGGCGCTGGTTCCTATCACCCATGGTTGGTCGGTGCCGTGGATCCCGATCTGGCCGTTGCCGCCGTTGAAATAAGTCAGAACGTTGGAATAGGCCGAGGTGCCGAATGCGTAAGGTCCGTACGCGCCCGAGGGATCTGGCTGCTTCAAGAGTTCGTTGATGAAGTAGCTGCCGGTCGGGGTTGGAGTCGAGGGCTTGCCCACTGCGATCGGGAAGGTCCGTATCACCCGATCCGTCTGGCTTACCACGAGGCGGTGCGATGACAGCTGAACGACGAGCGCCCACGGATCTCTGACGAGACGGATCTCGCTCCTGCGCACCCACCCCACGAGTCCATTGGGCCGCATGGGTAGGTACGCCTGAACCCAGGCGGCGCGCTGTTGCTTGACCAGGAGCGTCACCGGAGATGTCGTTCCCACGGGGCTGGTGAGCGCGAGCATCCTTGTCTGTGCACTCCGCTGCCTGTACACCGCCAGTTCACCGGACGCGGCCACCGCAACGGGGCTGCCGAGATGCCGGGGCGCCGGCCTTGAAACCGGAGACGATGGCAACGTCGCCGCCGCGGTAACCGGGGCGGAGCTAAACGGCGCCGACAGTGCCCACCCAATGCCGGCGGCCAGCACCACGACGGCGCCAAGCGTGACGGGAAAGGGCAAGCTCGACAGGTCCCACCATCTCACGGGCCTCGGAGGGCCCACCGGGCGTCGAGGCGCCACCGGAACTCGAGGCTCTGCCGGACCTCGAGGTCTCGCCCAAACGACCGGGCTCGCCGGAGCTCGAGGGCTTGCCGAGCCTCGAGGTTCTGCCGGAACTCGACGGCTCGCCCAAACTGGAGGATCCGCCGAGACCGCAGCCGCGACTGGGGAGCCTGCTGGCTCCGGAGGACCGAATGAGGCTCGCTGACTCGCTCTGTCCGGGAAATCTTCCTGCGGCAGCGGCCTCGCCGACAGCTTGGCGAGCCTCGCGGCTTCAAAGATCTCGCTGATCCTAAGCGCGCCCGTCCGCGGCGAAGCCTCCTGTGACCCTGCGGCCCCCGTTGTGTTCGAACCTGTCTGCATCCGATTGCCGGTGCCGCCGCCCGGAAGCCGGGCGGCGGCAATCACACATCAGCCGGCGAAGGTAGCTGTCGCCGTGCTTGCCGGAGCCGGGGCCGCGGCCGGGGCCGGGGCCGCCTCCTCGGAGCTCTCGGGCTCGGCACAGTTCTCGCCAGAATCGTCAGACGCGTCGCTGCTCTGATCGCCAGTGGCGTCGTCGGACCCACAGTTGCGGCGCCCCTCCGACGTGCATTCGCCACGGTCCCCACGGGCCCTCTCACAGCTGCGGTCGTCCGGCCTGGTCCCCTCTCCGCGATCGCCTCTCCGATCTGAGCGGTCGCCTCTCCGATCCGAGCGATCGCCGGAGCGCTCGGCCGCGCCGATGTGGCCTCGATGCGACGCGCGCGTAGCCTGCCTCACGCGGGCCGCCACGTGTCCTCTCTTGTGAACTGAACTACCTCCCTGCGCCAGCGCGATGCCACCGCCCGCAGCAGCACAGGCGAGCACCGCGGCGGCCGTCAAAATAAGACGACGATGAATGCTCATAACCTCTCCTTTTTGGGGTGCTTGCTCATCCCGGTCCGGCTGGGCTGACTCACTTCTACCAGCCGATGGGGCCCCGCGTCAACCCCATCGGCCGTTTCGCGTCAGCATCCGGGCGCTCGCACCACCGAATTTGGCGCTGGTGACCAGCGTGAGATACGTGGTCAGCGCCACGAGCGTGATGGACTCGGCAACAACGGCTGCGACGATCGTGGGCCGGAAGCCGTAGTCGGTGAAACCGAAGAGGCTGGAGCTCTCGCTGACCCACAACCCGATCAGTGACGACGCGGCGATTCCGATCCCGCTCAGCGCGAGGACGGCTCGCCAGGACGCGGCGAACCGCCCGGTGATGCGGCCGAGCGGCAGCAGCAGCCCCACACCCACCAGCGTCGCCGAGATGAAGTTCAGAAGAAACAGCGTCCCGATCGTTGGGACCGTCGCGAAGCCGTTGGCGACGTACTCATCGAGATGGTCCGCGCCGGTCGCAAGTAGGGCAAGGGCGCCGACAGCCAGGGTTGCGTGAGCGAGAAGAGCGCGGGGGTTGATTGGGCGCATGAGAGAGTCTCCGTTTCGCATGGTTAAACCCGGAGACCGTCACGACTGCCGCTTCCTTCCCGCCCGGACCCGACCCGGGCGAGATCACCGCCTACACGGCGTCCCGCTAGCGGTCGCTGCCCCAATCCTGATTTGACACAAGGGAGGTGTGAACACCGCCATGGCTAAACGCTATGTCGTCGGTCGAGCGCAGCGTGTCTGATTTCAGGATCTCGGCGACACCATCTCCGCGCGAGTACTCCAGCCCGCCGGGGATCGCGACCCGCACGGTCTCGTCCTCCCTGGTGACGGGGTTCTTGATCGGAGCGAAGCTGTTCTCCATTACGTCGCCCACATTGATCGTGCCCGTTCGTCCCTCGACCTGGAAATCGATCGGGAGGATCGCCGGATCTTTCACCTCGGTGACGATGGAGGCAAGCACCTCAAACCAGCTTCCGCCTGCTTGGCCGCTCAGGATCTGGCCCATGGCGTCCATCTGCTCCGAGCTCATCGACGGGTCCAGATACGGCTTGACGGTGCCGTTGCCCTCGTGCAGCGGGCCCGGCCAGTGAAAAGCAACGCACCACTTCGATCCGGCGAGCGAGACATCGTCGAACGATCCGTCATCGACTCGCATGCCGATGAACCCCTCGCATGGGCCCTCCGTTGGTGGGCTCATGAAGTCACACGGGCATCCCGGTGCACAGTTGCAGCTCTTGAAGTAGATGCCCTTCATTTGCCATTCGGGCATGTCGTTATCCCTTCTCTCCGCGCCTTCCCGGTGAGGCGCTACCCCAGTGAGCCTACGCCGGTGCCGGAGAGGTTGCAACTACCCGGTCGGGCGGCTTAGCATCCGCCTGGCATGACAACAACAGCCGTGCACCGCCGGCGCTCAGATCGCCCGGCTGCAGGTAGCCAGATTGCCCTCGCCGTAGCTCTGCTGGGTATCGCTGGGGTGGGTTGGTGGTTGACCGACGCGCGGATGGGTGGCATGGATGCCGGCCCGGGAACGGATCTCGGGACGCTCGGCTTCTACACCACCAGCTGGGTCGTGATGATGGCCGCGATGATGTTCCCGTCAATCTTGCCGATGGTGCTTGGCTACGCCCGCGTCGAGCGCGGCATGAAGGCTCGGGGCCGGGCCGGGTCGCCAGCCGCGTTCGTGTCCGGCTACCTCGTCATCTGGACCGTCTTCGGGCTGCTGGCCTACGCCCTGTTTGACGGGGTCAAGGCGATGTCGATCGGCGCACTTGGATGGGACCGCGACGGGAAGTACGTGGCCGCTGCAGTGATCGTGCTGGCTGCCATTTACCAGCTCACGCCGGCCAAGGACGCGTGCCTGCGGCGCTGTCGCGATCCGTTCACCTTCCTGGCCGAGGAGTGGCGCAACGGCCGCGCAGGCGCTCTTGTCATGGGCGCTTTGCATGGCGCCTGGTGTCTGGGCTGCTGCTGGGCACTGATGGCCGCGCTCTTCGCCCTGGGGGTCATGAGCGTGAGCTGGATGGTGTTCGTGGCGGCGATCGTGGCGGTCGAGAAGTTGGTTCCGTGGAGACGGATCGCCACCTATGGTGTGGCGGTCACGCTGCTCGCGCTCGGTCTCGGCGTCGGGCTCTGGCCGGCGCATGTCCCGGGATTGACTCTGCCCGACTCAGCTGCCGCGCGCAGCGCGATGCGATCTATGAAGACCGCCATGCCGGCAATGTCGGGACACAAAATGAGGCACAGATCAATGACCGGGATGGAACGCCACAAATAGGAGGAAGCGATGCCTGGACTGCCAGGCCGGATCGAAACGATGACCAAGGCGAAGATCTCGCATCTGCTCGACCGAGCGGAGGATCCGGCCGAGACGCTCGACTACGCCTACCAGCAGCAGATCGAGGATCTCCAGAAGGTCAAGCAGGGAATCGCGGACGTCGTCACCTCCAAGAAGCGCCTCCAGCTCCAAGAGGAGCAACTCAAGCAGCAGGCCGGCAAGCTCGATGGCCAGGCGCGCGAGGCCATGGACGCCGGCCGCGAGGATCTCGCTCGTGCTGCGCTCGAGCGCAAGCAGCTGATCGTCCAGGAGACGAACTCGCTCGATCAGCAGGTGGCAGATTTGGAATCACAGCAGGAGAAGCTGACCGACGCGGAGCGCAACCTTCAGAGCAAGATCGAAGAGTTCCGGAGCAAGAAGGAGGTCATCAAGGCGCAGTACTCAGCCTCGGAGGCGCAGGTCCAGATCTCAGAGGCCGCCACCGGCATCGGGGATCACATGGCGGATCTGGGCCAGGCGATGCAGCGGGCGCTCGACAAGACCGACGAGATGCAGGCACGTGCCTCGGCGGTGCAGGAGCTCGAGAAGGCCGGAACGTTTGAGGACCTCACAGCGCTCGGCCCGCCCCAGGATGACATCGACAAACAGCTTGACCAGCTCGGGGCCAAGAGTGCCGTGGACGATGAGCTGGCCCAGCTCAGAGCGCAGGTCGGGTCCGGGACTCCGCCCGCGCCCCCACAACTGGAAGCGGGGGAGACGTAGGCCCAGCCCGTCCAGCAGGCTCGCCCCTAGGACCTCACCCGCCGGGGTTATACGCAGGCAGGAACAGCGCTGTTCCGTTATGCCCGCCCAGGCGCACCGTGTTGGTGGCAGGGGGCAGTGGCGTGAAGATCTTGGAGGGGTCGGACGGATTGAGGTCAAGCGTCCCCGGCAGCGCGTTCGGGAGGTTGTCCGAGGTGATGCGGATCTGGAGCCGGTGGCCGGGCTTGAACCTGTACGCCGCGGGGGCGAGGGCGATCTGGAAGGTGTAGAAGCGCCCTGGTTTGAGTGACCGGGGGGTCGTCAGCTTCTCCAGCGGCTCGGTGGGGGTGCTGCCGGGGGCCAGTGCGCGCAGCGAGGCCCGAAGCTGGCCCTCGGAGACGATGCTCTCGCTCCCGTCGGGGGCAACGTCTGAGATCTTGGCGAACCAGTCGGTGTTGGTGGCGCTCGAGGCGGCCACGAGGTGAAGCGCGATCGGCCCGGCCACGGTCATCGCCCGCTTGAGGGCTCCGGTGCGCCAGGTCAGGCCCTGGCCGGACTCAAGGCGCTGGTCAGTGGGGACGTAGGGCGTGGCGGCTACGGTTCCCTGCTGGTCCAACGCCATCGAGAAGCCCGCCGACGGATTCGTGAAGTAGCTCTCCTTGGAAGTGCTCTTGGGCCGGCTCGGCGTGATCGTGCCGTGGCCCAGATATTCGATCTGGTAAGCCGTCCGCGGCAGCGGCCAGGCGCTTCCGTCGATGTAGCGAGCGGCCTGCTGGTCGTACAGCCTCACCCGGGGCAGCTTGGGGACGTGCATGCCCATCAGGTAGCGCTGGTCGAAACGGATCTCCTGGGCCAGGACGTTGTCCTGATTTGGCGGGTTGGTCGTCGGGGCCTCGGCGCCACCGCAGCCCTTATGCGTGCACGGCCCGATGTTGAGGTAGGTAGCCACACCGCGCCGGTGCTCGAGCGCCTGGAACATGCGGATGTCACCGGCCTCGAAGGCATCCCGCCACCCGTCTTCGACGAAGACCGGAACGCGGATCCGGCCCACCTGGGTGATCGGTGAGCGCACCCGGTAGAAGTGATCGTCGAACGGGTTCTCCAGATAGGCCAGAGCGATCGGATTGCCGGTGGCCTGGTCCTTCTTGGCGGTTACTGTGCCGGGCAGCATGCCCGGACTCGTGTTCGGAGTGAGCAATCCCGGACCGCCCTGCACCGCGATGTACTGGCCGTCGAAGGAGAGCGAGACGATCCCGCCCGGCGCGTACGCGTCGTTGTAGATGTCAGCCAGCGACTCATCGGGGGCAATCGCGGCCAGGTGGGAGGGGTCTGTCTCGGCCGTCTTCAGCTGGGTGATCCCCACGTAGGAGCCGCCCGACATGCCGACCTTCCCCGTGGACCAGGGGCGTGTGCCCAGGTACTGCACGAGGTCGTAGCCATCGCGCGCCTCGCGGGGGGAGAAGTAGTTTCCGTTCAGGTTCCCTTGGCTGCCGCCGGTACCGCGCACGTCCACCACCGCGACGGCAAAGCCCCTGAGCGCGAAGGTGCTCGCCGGGGCGCAGGCGCAGGCCCCGTCGCGACCGTAGGGCGTCATGCTCAGGACGACCGGAAAGCGACCGGGTGCCCGGGTCTTGCCGTTCCGAGAGGGGAACGTGATCGTGGCACCAAGCTTGATGCCGTCGTCCATTCGGATCCACTGCTGTTCTGAGTAGGTCGCCGGGTAGGTCTGCGGCGGCAGCGCCTTCGGGACCGGGCTTGCCGGGGCTGCGGTCGCGTTCCCGGGGAGCACGGCCAGCGCCAGGGAGCCGCTCAGCAAGAGCGCCGAGAACACGCGGACCACCGGCAGGGGCTTGACTCGATGCACGATCAAGTAACGCCCCGGACCAGAGGTACTTGCAGAAGAACGGCGATAGCCGGCGAGGTGGGAGGATGGCCTCATGACCCGGGCCGGAGCTCCAGTGCCGCCGTCGTTCGCGGAAGTGCAGGCCGCGGCTCAGCGCCTGGCCGGGGTGGCGCACCGAACTCCGGCCGTGACCTCGCGGACGCTCGACGCGATGCTCGGAGCCCACATCGTCCTCAAGGCCGAGGGCTGGCAGAGGATGGGCGCGTTCAAGTTCCGCGGGGCATACAACACGATCTCTCAGCTCTCCCCGGCGCAGCTGGAGCACGGGGTGCTCACCGCCTCCTCGGGCAACCATGCCCAGGCGGTGGCCCTGGCCGCGTCCCTGCTGGGAGCGAAGGCCACGATTCTGATGCCCACGGACGCGCCGGCGTCCAAGCGGGCGGCCACCGAGGGGTACGGCGCGAGGGTGATCGAGTACGACCGCTACCGGGATGACCGCGAGCAGCTGATGGCGGAGCTGGCCCAGGACATCGGAGCGACGATCGTGCACCCCTACGACGACCCCCGGGTGATCGCCGGCGCGGGGACGTGCGCGCTGGAGCTGGCCCAGGACGCCGGGCCCCTGACCACGGTGGCCGTGCCGGTTGGTGGGGGAGGGCTCATATCCGGGTCGGCGATTGCGCTGCGATCCGTCTCGCCTGCCACGCACATCGTCGGGGTGGAGCCCAGCGCCTCGCCCGACACGCAGCAGTCGCTTCGCGCCGGCCGGCGGGTCACCGTGCCGATCCGTCCCTCGATCGCGGATGGTCAGCTGCTTGACACGCCGGGCGAGGTCACCTTTCCGGTGATCGAAGCGATGGTCGACGAGGTGGTAACGGTGAGCGACGACGAGATCCGCGACGCCATGCGCGCTCTGTTCGAGCGCGCCAAGCTGGTCGTCGAGCCGAGCGGGGCCAGCGCGTTCGCCGCTGTCCTGGCCGGCCGAATCCGGGGCGACTCAGTCGGGGTGGTCCTGTCCGGAGGGAATGTCTCCGCGCAGCGCTTCGCAGAACTGCTGGGCAGGGAGGGCCGTTCATAGCGTTCGTTAGCCTGGGGCGAGTGGACTCCACCGTCGAGCTGAGGGGGCTGGTGAAGACCTACCGGGGCGGTCCGCAGGGCCCGGTGCACGCGGTGCGCGCAATCAACGTGTCGGTTCCCAGGGGGCAGACCGTCGCGCTGCTCGGCCCCAACGGCGCCGGCAAGTCAACGACGATCGACATGATGCTGGGCCTGACGCCCCCGGATGCCGGCGAAGTGACGGTGTTCGGCCGCTCGCCCCGCGACGCGGTCAACGCGGGGATGGTGGGGGCCATGCTCCAGACCGGCGAGCTGATCCGGGACCTGTCGGTACGGGAGCTGATCTCGCTGGTGGCCTCGCTCTACCCGAGTGCCATGGCGGTGGAGGAGATTCTTGAGGTCGCTGGGCTGTCCAAGGTCGCCTCCCAGCGCACGCAGAAGCTCTCGGGCGGCCAGACTCAGCGGGTTCGCTTCGCCGTCGCACTCGTCCCGGATCCGCAACTCCTGGTGCTCGATGAGCCGACGGTGGCGATGGACGCTCAGGGCCGGCGGGATTTTTGGGCGGCGATGCGCGAGTACGCCGGACGCGGCCGGACGATCCTGTTCGCCACGCACTATCTGGAGGAGGCCGACGCCAACGCCGACCGAGCGGTGCTGATGGCCAACGGCCAGGTGGTGGCCGACGGCCCCACCACCGAGATCAAGGCGAGAGTGGGCACGCGCACCATTCGCGCCACGCTCCACGACGCGGAGCTCGAGCAGCTTCAGACGCTCCCGGGCGTGACGAGCGCAGAGCGCCACGGTCAGGCGGTGATCCTGCGCTGTGCCGATTCAGACGTGGCTATCCGGGCGCTGCTGGCGCGATATCCCGCCGCGCGGGATATTGAGATAACCGGCGCGGGTTTGGAAGAGGCGTTCCTGGAGCTGACGGCCGACGCGTCCGGGGTTCCCGAGTCCCTTGAGGGTGTGCGATGAAGGGACTTCTCTACATGCGGGTTGAACTGCTGCGGGCCTTTCGCAATCGCCGGTTCTTCATCTTCTCCTTCGGGTTTCCCCTGGCCCTCTACTACCTGATCGCCGGACCGCAGAAGAACACCCACAGCTTGGCCGGAAGCGGGATCCCCGCCCCGCTGTACTACATGGCGGGCCTGGCGGCGTTCGGGACCATGGCCTCGATGATCTCCAGCGGCGCGCGGATCGCGGCCGAACGCCAGGCGGGCTGGACACGCCAGCTCCGCATCACGCCGCTGACCGCTCGCGAGTACTTCCGGGCCAAGGTCGTCTCCGCTTACGCGATGGCCACCACCAGCCTCGTGCTCCTCTACCTGGCCGGGACCACGCTCGGCGTGAGCCTCAGCGCGGGTCAGTGGCTGTCCATGACCGGGCTGATTCTGGTCGCCCTCCTCCCGTTCGCCGCGTTGGGCATAACGCTTGGCCACCTGATGAACGTCGACTCGATCGGCCCCCTCACCGGCGGGCTGGTGGCGATCCTCGCCTTCCTGGCCGGCACGTGGTTCCCGCTCACCCACGGCTTCCTCTACGACGTTGGTCAGTATGTCCCGGGCTATTGGATCGTGCAGGCGGCCCACATCGCACTGCACGGCCATGGCTGGACGACCAAGGGCTGGGTGGTCGTCATCGTCTGGACGGTCGTGCTGGTGGTTCTCGCGCGGCTGGCCTACCGCCGCGACACCCAGCGCGTTTAGCGTGAACGGGCGTTGATCTGCTCTCGCGTCTGGTGGCGATCGACTCGGTGAACCCGTCGCTGGTTTCGGGTGGCGCGGGGGAGAGGGAGATCGCGAACTTCGTCGCCGATGGGGCGCGAGAGGTGGCGAGTTTGGGCCTCGCCGGAGATGTCGTGGTGGCAGCCGTTGCCGATGAGGAGCATGAGAGCCTCGGGACGGCGCTTCTTATCGCCACCGAGGGGCGAACGGGGGAGGGATAGGCTTACCGGCATGGATCCTGAGCGGGCACGTGAGCTGCTGGGTGCCGAGCGAGAGCGAATCGCGAGTGCGCTGGCCAGCCTCGAGGACAGCGGCCCGCTTGAGGGGTCGAGCCGCCTGGAGCCCGGCGACGAGGGTTCCGAGGACCTCTACCAGGACGAGTTCGACCAGGGCCGCCGCCAGCAGCTCCGCGAGGACATGGCCGCACTCGAGCGAGCCGAAGCGCGGCTGGCAGACGGCACCTACGGCCTCTCGATAGAGAGTGGCCAGCCCATTCCCGACGCCCGGCTGGAGGCGCTGCCCACAGCCGAGCGCACGGTGGAGGAGGAAGAGCGCTTCCGCCGTAGCTGAGCTTCGGACCGCCAGAGCGGTTGTCATGCGGACCGGTCGGCGTACGATTTGATGTATGACCGCGCTCGGCGTGTCGCTGTTGGTGCTTGGGGCGATCGTGGTGGTGGCGGAAGCACACGTGCCCACGTTGGGTCTGCTGGGCGGTCCCGGCGTGATCGCTCTGGTGGCGGGGGCGATCCTGACGGTCGGGGCGCTGGGCGGCGGACTGGCCATCACGCTTGTCGCGGCGCTTGTGCTGGCCTGCGCCGGGCTGGGCGTGGTGGGTGTGTCGCTCCGCAAGGCCAAGGCGGTTCGGCGCCGAAGGATTCGCTCCGGTCCCGAGGGATTGATCAGCCACCTGGGGGTGGTGCGCAACTGGGGCGAGCCCACCGGCCAGGTGCTGGTCGACGGCGCTCTGTGGAAGGCGCGGCGCTCGTGGGTGGATGAGGAGGACGACGAGCTCCACGCCGGGGACCAGGTTGTGGTGGAACGGCTTGACGGCCTCACACTGGTGGTCCGGCGTGCCGACGACTGGGAGCTGATCCGATGATCGTGGCCCTGGTGGTCGTGCTGGTGGTGCTGATCGTCCTGGGGGCCACGGTGGCCGCGGCGTCGGTCCGGGTGCTCCGGGAGTACGAGCGCGGCGTGGTGTTCCGGCTGGGGAGGCTGGTCGAGCCGCGGGGGCCGGGGCTGGTCATGCTCCTCCCCACCATTGACCGCATGGTCCGGGTCAGCCTGCGTACCGTGACGCTGACGATCCCGCCCCAGGAGGTGATCACCCGCGACAACATCCCGGTGCGGGTGACCGCGGTGGCCTACTACCGCGTGATCGACCCGAGCCGGGCGGTCACCGAGATCGAGAACGTCCACCAGGGAACCCTCCAGATCTCTCAGACCACCCTGCGTTCCGTTCTGGGAGGCGCCGATCTGGACACCCTCCTGGCCGAGCGCGAGCACCTGAACGAGGCGCTCCAGCACGTGATCGACGCCCAGACCGAGCCATGGGGCATCAAGGTGACGGCGGTGGAGATCAAGGATGTGGAGATCCCCGAGCGCATGCAGCACGCCATCGCCCGCCAGGCCGAGGCCGAGCGAGAGCGCCGGGCCAAGATCATCAACGCGGAGGGCGAGGCCCAGGCGGCAGCCAAGCTGGCCGAGGCGGCGGACGTCATCGGCCGCAACCCGACCACGCTGCAGCTGCGCTATCTGCAGACGCTGCGGGAGATCGGTGGGCAGCAGAGCTCAACGATCGTCTTCCCGATGCCCATTGACCTGATGAAGCCCGCGCTGGAGGCGCTTGGTCGTGCCGCGGGGGGAGCGGCGGCGAGGCACAGGCTGAGCTAGAGCCCGGTCAGGCGGGAGAGCTGGGCGCGGGCGAGTCGGGAGAGCTGGAGGCGGAGCGGGCGGCAGAGCTGGACGCGGCCCGAGTCGACGAGCGGCCGATCTCGTAAGGACCACCATTGTTCGACAAAGCGGTCCGGGCCGCGCGCGCTCGGGTGAGTTATGGCTGCTCTACAGCAACAGCGCCACTCAGCTCGCGAGGCGAGGCGAGCTTTGTGGCATCAAGGTCGTGAATACAAGCCTGAATGGCGGTGAACGGCGATTCAGCTTCGCTCGGCAGGCCGTGGATAGCCGTTCAACGTGGGCGAGGCGGCCCCTTGACATCGACATGACTTGACAAGACATCATAATGATGTCATCATGCTGTCATGCAATTGGAAGGCTATGTCGGAGCGCTGCGGGAGGACCTGGGGCGGGTCGCCGCGGTCGGTGACGAATCGACGGCCCGGGCGGCCGAGCTGCTGGCCCACGCGCTCGAATCCTCCCTCGGACGGCGTCTCCAGGAGGCGCTGGCCGAGGCGGCGCTTGAGCTCTCGGCCCAGCTGGACCACGGCACGGTCGAGGTCCGGGTGGCCGGGGGCGACCCCGAGCTTGTCTACGTCTCCGATGGCTCGCCCCCGACGGCCGAGCCCACGGACGAGGCGCTCGACGCCCGCATCACCCTCCGCCTCCCCGCAAGCTTGAAATCACGGCTCGAGGCGGCGGCCGCCGCCCAGGGCCTGTCCGTCAACACCTGGCTCGTGCAGGCCCTCGGTCGCACGCTGGAGCCTCGCTCATCCACCAGTGCCGGCCGCCACCGGCTCACCGGCTACGGCCGAAGCTGAAAGGAGACTCTCAATGACAGAGCAGCACTTTGATACCCCAGGGCCGGTTCGGCTCTCCATCAGGATCCCCGCAGGGGAGGCTCGGGTGATAACTGGCGAGGCAGCCACCTCGACGGTGAACCTCGAGGGCTCCCCACAGCTCATCGAAGCGATGAGAGTGGAGCTCCACGGTGATCGGCTGCTCATCGAGCAGCGGCGCAAATCGTTTCGCGGCTGGTTTAACTCGTCAGAGGATCCGATTCGCGTGCAGGTGCGCGTCCCTGATGGCAGCAGCGTGGAGACCGCCACCGCGTCGGGCAACGCCGTCCTCGATGGCAAATTCGACGACCTCGACGTGAAGTCGGCCTCCGGAGACCTATTCGTCTCAGGCGAGGTGGCCGGAAGCGCCACGGCCAAGAACGTCAGCGGCGAGGTGCGGCTACCTCGAGTGGCGGGCGACCTGACCGTTCAGACGGTGTCGGGCGATGTGGCCGCCCAGGCCGTGGAGGGCTCGGTGCAGGTGCGCTCGGTGTCGGGTGATGTGCGCGTCGCCTGGCTGCACGAGGCCCGGGTGGATGTTCAGAGCGTCTCCGGCGATGTCGAGCTGGGAATTGCCTCCGGAACGAGCATCGACGTCGACGCCGGATCGGCCTCGGGAGAGCTCAGCTCCGAGATCCCGCTGGCCGACGCTCCCGGCGAGGGGGCCGGCCCAGTCCTGGTCATCCGGAGCAAGACGGTCAGCGGCGACCTGCGCGTCGTTCGCGCTGCCTGACACCGTTCGCGCGTCCTGACATCGCGGTTCTATCGTTGGGGGTATGACCACGACCTGGGTCCTCCACACCGAAACCAAGGGGACAGGCGCCCAGATGGTGCCGCTGGAGACCGTGACCAAGCGGGCCTCCAGCCCGGAACCGGTGTTCGTGCCTCGCCAGGTCCCCGAGCCCGCGCAGATGCCAGCGGCGGCGCCGCCGCAGACGGCTCGCCGTTTCCGCGTGGTTGATGTGATGACCCGCCAGCCGATCGTCGAGGACGGGGATGCTCGTGAGGCGATGAGCGCTCTGGTCAGGGTCCGCAGCCTGATCGACGTGAACGTCTATGTCTGGCAGGAGGAGAGAGAGCTCTGGCGGCTCCTCAGCCTTGCCGAGCAGCGGGCCATGCGGGACCTCGCCGCGGCCGCAACCCAGTCCGCCCGCGCCAGCTAGTCCAATCGGCCGGCGCCAGCTAGTCCAATCGGCCGGCGCCAGCGACTCCAGCTACACACGCCAGTGGCGGGACGCCTTGCGAATGCGTCCGGCCATCGAGCCGTCAACGGCTCGCTGAGAGCGCCGGGGCTCGCGTCCGCTGCTCCAGTCCAGGTCGGACTCCTCGGAATGGCGCCGGACTGGCTCCGGCGGGCCAGGGGCCCGATAGGGAGCGGGGTATTGATCGTGGGGGGTGGAGGTTCGGGTTATGGGCCAATGACACCCGCCAAATGTGGCAAGGCCCTAACAAGCGGCGAAGAGAAATCGAAGTCCGGCTCAGCCCTGGAGCCAGTCGATGTCCGTCTTCATCAGATGCGGGACGGACACGCCAAAGATCTCGGCCAGCTGCTCGACGATGTGGGCCGGCACCTCGGGCGTGTGTTCCCACAGGGCCAGCTCGGCGACGGCAACTCCCAATTCCGCCGCCACGTGCTCGGCGCTCAGTCCCCGCATGTGGCGCAGGCGTCTGATCCGGTTGGGCTCGTATTCCGGCACGTGATCCAGCCAGGCCGAGTAGGGCTGGACATACCAGGTGCCGCGGTCTCCGTCGGTGAGCTGGCGGGCCACCGCCAGGTCTGGAAGCACCGCCTCGCCACCGGCCAGCGTCAACTCGAACAACTCGCGGAGCTGGTCTTCTGAGAGACCGCTCCTCAGACCGGCCTGTACGAACTCCTCCAGCGGGCTCACGAGGTCGCTCGCCAGCCGCTCGGCGCGCAGGACGCACTGCTCGCAGCGATCGTGCTCATCCAGGCGCCCGACCTCCTGGCCGCACAGCTCACAGCGGGATTGGGCACAGGTCGACATATCCGTTTTACAGTTTTCCAGACTTAGATCGTAGGACGCTGGTCACCACTTGTCCAGCGGACTGCAACGAATCACCGCTCAGCGGCCTGAGTTCATGGGCCGGGCCGGACAGCAGCTGGCGCACGGAACTAGCCCGGCCCGGGCAGCTGACCCACGAACTCTCGCCAGGTCTGCTCGCCCTCGGTCTGATCCGGGCACGTGTTGCGGCCTTCCCGGAACGCCCGGGCCACCTTTCCCGGCACGGGTAGCCCAACAGCTCTCAGGTGGGGCCGGACGGTGCGCCACTGGGCCGCCATCTCCCGGAGACTCAGGACCTCGGGACCCCCCATGTTCGAGATCTCGTTCGTCGGCGGCCCCGAGGCCAGGTCAGCCAGCCGCCCCGCCGCCTCGCGGGCGGCCAGCGTCTGGAAGCGAAAATCCAATGGCAGCGGCGCCAGTGGCAGTCTTTCCGCGGGCTGGAGCACGGAGGCGATCAACTCATGGAACTGGGTGGCCCGCAGAATCGTGAAGGGAACGCCGCTGGAGCGGATCTGCTCTTCGCAGGCCAGTTTGCGCCGGTAGTAGGGGAAGGGGATCCGGTCGATCCCCACTATGGATATGTAGAGCAGGTGTGCCGCACCGCTCGCGTGCTGCACCAGATTCCCAGTCTGGGCAACGTCGGAGCGGCCGAACCGCCGGGTGTCAGAGGCGGCATGCACGATGACCTCGGCGCCGGTGACCGCCGGCGCCAGCCCCAACCCCGTGGTCAGGTCCCCGGTGTGGGTGCCGGCCCCCGGCCGGCGCGAGAGGACCCGCACCTCGTGGCCCATCTCGCTCAGCCGAGCCGCCACCAACCGCCCCAAGACTCCGGTTCCGCCCGTGACCAGGACCACGCTCACGCCAGGGAAGCTATTCCTTCCCTCGAACCTAGGCGATTTGCTTGAGGCGGCTTACCGCCCGCGCCCGCAGGGTAGGAGCCTGCCGTGACGATGGCCTCCATGACCTCCCGCCGCCAGCTCACTCCTCTGGAGCCGGCGATCCGCAAAGTCGAGTCGCTGGAGCAGCTCGATCCCTTGGGGAAGCGAATCGCCAAGTCGGTGCGGGACGCCCTTCCGGCCGAGGTCAAGGACATTCTCAGCGGAACATGGCTGGGCCACGCGGTCCATCCCATGCTCACCGATGTCGTGATCGGCTCTTTTACCAGCGCCTCACTCCTCGACATCTCCGCGGGGGAGGCGGCCGGCCCGGCGCGCCAGAGACTGGTGGAGCTGGGATTGCTCGCCTACCTCCCCACGGCCGCGGCCGGGATCAACGACTGGGCGGACACGGAGCCGGTGGACGACGCGGTCCGCCGGGTCGGGCTCGTGCACGCCGGCGCAAACGCCCTCGGGGCGTGGTTGTACGCCTTCTCCTGGCTACTCCACCGCCGAGGGGCGCGACGCCGGGCCACGGGTCTTGCCCTGTCCGGTCTGGGCGTCCTGATGGCAGGGGGTTACCTGGGGGGGCACCTATCTCTGACCAAGGGTGTGGGAGCCGATCAGACCGTCTTTGACCCAGGCCCGACGGATTGGACGCCCGCGGCCGACGCTTCGCAACTGGCCGAGAGCCGGCCGCTCCGCACGGTGGTGGACGACACCCCGGTCCTGATACTGCGTGACGGGGAGCAGATTTACGCTCTTCACGACCGCTGCTCGCACCGGGGCTGCTCGCTCAGCGAGGGCACGATCGAGGGCCTCGAGGTCGAATGTGCCTGTCATGGCTCACGCTTCGACCTGCGCAACGGAGCCGTGAGACATGGCCCGGCCACCGGGCCTCAGCCCGCCTTTCAGGTCCGGGTGGATGACGGCCGGGTTCAGATCCGCCGGCTCGCCCCGCAGGGCTGAGGGGGGCCCGCCGGCCTGAGCCCACCCGTGGCGCTCAGGGCCTCTTACAACCGTCATAGGCCGGTCGTAGATCCATCTTCGACCGGCGGCCGATCATCGTCGGCATCCCAACTGAAAAGGAGATGCCATGACTCTGGTGATTGCCCTCAACGTTCTGCTGGTCGTCTTTGCCCTCGGGACGATCGTCGGGCTGCACGCCTGGGCGATTGCGAGCTCCCGCGTCCAGGAGCAGACCGCTGCCGACGCGCGCCACGTGGTCCGCTCCCGCCGCCGCCGTCGCCATGAGACCCCGGCCCGCCGCCTGGGGAACACCCTGGCGCTGAGGTAAGCGGCCCCAACGTCAGCTCCCTAGGCCCAAGCCAGATCAGCGTGAGCTCCGGATCGCTCGCCTACCCCGCCGCTGAGCGGCCCCACCGCGAGGGCCACGCCGGTTCGCGCCGCAGCGCGCTGCCGGCGTGGCTCGGTGGCCGCCTCGAGCTTGTGCCCCTGCTGGCTCTGGCCGGCGCGCTCAACCTGTGGAACCTCTCGATCAACGGATGGGCGAACTCGTACTACAGCGCCGCCGTGCGCTCGATGGCCTCAAGCTGGCACGACTTCCTCTTCGCTTCGCTGGATCGCAGCGGCCTGATGACCGTCGACAAGCCGCCGCTCAGCCTGTGGGTGCAGGCGCTATCGGTTCGCGTCTTCGGATTTCACCCGTTGTCGCTGCTGATTCCGCAGGCCGTGATGGGCATCGCAGCGGTGGGTCTCGTCTACGACCTGGTTCGCCGCCGTTTCGGTCGTGGGGCGGGCTTCGCCGGCGGCCTGGCCATGGCCACCACTCCCGTGGTGGTGGCCGTGTCCCGACACAACAACCCCGACGAGCTGCTCGTGCTCTGCTCCGTGGCCGCGGTCTGGTGCCTCGTGCGCGGACTGGAGTCGGGGCGCTCGCGCTGGGTTGTCCTGGCCGGGATCTGCGTGGGTCTGGGTTTTGAGACCAAGATGGGCGAGGCTCTCCTGATCGTGCCCGCCCTGGCCGGCACCTGGCTATGGGTCAGACCGCGTGCGGGCGCGGGTCCGCCAGCTCCTGGCGGGAGGAGCGGCGATGATCGTGGTGGGCGGGGCCTGGCCGCTGCTCGTGGCCCTGACTCCCGCGTCCGACCGGCCGTGGATCTCGGGTACGAGCGACAACAGCATCTGGTCGTTGATCCTGGGCTACAACGGCCTGGGGCGGATCGCCGGGCAATCGGGAGGGCCGCAAGCCCTCGGGGGAGGCGGCACACTGTTCGGAGGACCCACGGGACCGTTCCGGCTGCTCCAGTCCGGGCTGGGTGACCAGGCGGGTTGGCTGATCGGCTTTGCCCTCGTCTCCGCTGCCGGCTTGCTGGTGATGACGCGCCTGCGCCGGCGTGATCCTCGCACGGGCTGGCTCATCGCGGTGGCGGGGTCGTTTCTGACCATCGCCGTGGTCTTCAGCTTCGCCCACGGGATCTTCCACCCCTACTACGTCTCGCTGCTGGCGCCGTTCACTGCCGCTCTTCTCGGCGGCGGGGTGGGGGAGATCCTCCGGCGGGGCCGGGCGGCCTGGCTTCTGGCCTCGCTGGCCGTCCTGGGTGGTGCCGTCACAGAGCTGGTCATCCTGGGCCAGCTGAGTGGCCGGCTCTCGTGGGCCGAGGTGCTGGTCGCGGCGCTGGCCCTGCCGGCGGCAATTGGACTGGCGCTTGCCTCACACGCGCGCGCGTGTGTGACGACCCTCTCGGTGGCCCTGGTGGCCCAGTTCGCGGCTCCGGCCACCTGGGCGGCGGAGACCGTCGGTCATAAGGCCAACGGGACGTTTCCCACCGGAGGGCCGGTCAGCGCCTCGATGGGAGGCCCCGGCCCGGGCGGCGGCCCCCCGCGGGCTCGACGGCCTGGAGGAACATTCGGTCCGAGCGGCCTCCCCGGCGGTGCCCCACCCTCCGGCTTGCCGGCCGGCCCACCGTCCGGCCCGGGCCTGGGCGCACCCCCCGGCTTGCGCGGCGGCCCGGGAGCGAGCCCGTTCGGCGGCGAGACGGCCGGGCTGCGCGCCGCCATTCGTTACGTCGCCAGCCACGGCGGCGGGACGATCGGCGTGGCCAGCCAGAGCTCAGCCGCCCAGGCAATCCTCTCCTCGCACGCCAATGTGGCCGGAATCGGTGGATTTTCCGGGCGAGAGAGCTCGGTCAGCCTGAGCTGGCTGGCCCAGGAGGTGCGCAGCGGCCATTTGCGCTGGGTGATCCCGGCCCAGAGCGCCGGGCCGCCCGGAGACGGACGGGCCGGCAGCCGGGCCGCAATGCAGGCGGTGACGCGGGCGTGCCGGTCGGTCCGACTGAGCGGCGCAACTCTCTACGACTGTCGGGGCCGCGCGGCCGCGCTTCTGGCCGGCTGAGCCCGCCCGGCGCGGCCAGCGGCAGCGTTCTCTGGTCAAGCCCCGCGGGCAGGAAACCGATAACTCGGCCATGCTGCACCGCGGCCAGGATGGGCCGATGGTCACATCTGCCAACCCTCGCCGCAGGTGGATGCCCTGGGGCGTGTTTGCCGTGCTTGTCTTTCTGAGCGCCTGGGTGGCAAGCTACCAGCTGGCCGACACCATCATTCCCTCCTGGGCGGGTCGGTTCCCGTTCTCAGGGGCCTGGCCCGACGTCCCGTTCGTGATCGGTGGTGTGCTGCTGGTCGCCCGGGGGATAACCCGGCGGGGGGAGCGGGGATGGGTGCTGATCGGCATCGGTGCCCTGTGCTGGGGCGCGGGCGACGTGTACTGGAACGTGAACCTGATCAACCTGAGCAGCCCACCGGTGCCGTCCTGGGCGGACGCCGGCTATCTGTCCTTCTGCCCCCTGACCTTCGCCGGAATCGTCCTCCTGGCTCGCGATCGGCTGCGCAACGCCTCGGTCACCCTGGTTGCCGATGCCGTCGCCGCCGCACTGTCGGTGGGCGCCATGAGCGCCGCAGTGGTCATCCAGCCGGTTCTCGTCCACGCCACCGGTGGCACCCTCGCCGTGGCCACCAACCTCGCCTATCCGCTGGTGGATGTCCTCCTGCTTGGCCTGATCGTGGGCGTGACCGCGGTCAGCGGCTGGAAGCTCGAGCCGGTGTGGATTCTGCTCGCCGCGGCCGTCGTCTCCTTCTTTGTCTCCGACAGCGCCTACCTGGTCACCGTGGCCACCAACACCTACCAGAACAACGCCTGGTTCAACCCGCTCTGGTACTTCGCACCGGTCCTCGCCGCCTGGGCGGCATGGCTGCCCTACCGCCACACGCCTGAAGCGCCGGGCGACGCGGCCCGTCGCCGAGGAATCGTCATGCCGCTGCTGTTCGCGGTTACCGCCCTCGGGCTCCTTGTGCGCTCGAGCTTCTCGAGCGTGGGGGTCATCGCCATCGTGCTGGCCACCCTATCCCTCCTGGTCATCATGACCAGGCTGGCCCTGACCTGGCGCGAGAATGCCCACCTGCTCAGCACCAGCCGGGAGGAGGCGCTGACGGATGCGCTCACCGGTTTGGGTAATCGCCGGGCGCTCACCGTGGAGCTCGAGCGCCGGCTGTCACGCGCGACCATCGCGCCGTTCGTCCTGGCCCTCTTTGACCTGGACGGCTTCAAGCACTACAACGACACCTACGGTCACCCGGCCGGCGACGCGCTGCTCATCCGTCTGGCGAGCGACCTGACCGCGTCGCTCGGCGCGGCCGGGCGCGCCTACCGCATGGGCGGCGATGAGTTCTGCGTCCTGGTCGACTGCCAGGCCGGGTTCGAGCTCGCGGTTGAGACCGCCGCCAATGCCCTGAGTGCCCGGGGCGAGGGCTTCGCCATCACCTGCTCGCACGGCGCGGTGCGCCTGCCCCTGGAGGCGGATCAGGTGGCTACGGCCCTGCGCAAGGCCGACCAGCGCATGTACGCCAGAAAGCAGTCGGGCCGCATGTCGGTGTCACACCAGTCCGGGAACGTGCTCCTGCGGGCGCTGGCCGAGCGCGATCCGGAGCTGTCCTCCCACCTGCACGACGTAGCCGAGCTGGCCGTGGCCACGGCCCATGCCCTGTCGCTGCCCGTGGACGAGGTGGTCCAGATCCGCCAGGCCGCCGAGCTCCACGACGTGGGAAAGGTGGCCATCCCCGACGCGCTTCTGGAAAAACCGGGGCCCCTCTCCGATAAGGAATGGGCCTTCATGCGGCGCCACACCCTGATCGGCGAGCGAATCCTGGCCGCCGCGCCGGCCCTGAAGCAGGTGGCGGCGATCGTCCGGTCCTCACACGAGAGCTTCGACGGCAGCGGCTATCCCGATGGCCTGGCCGGACCCGGTATCCCGCTGGGGGCTCGGATTATCGCCGTGTGTGATGCCTACCACGCCATGACCAGCGATCGGGCGTACCGGGCGGCTCGGGATGAGCAGACTGCCATCGAGGAGCTGCGGCGCTGCTCGGGAAGCCAGTTCGACCCGGTTGTGGTGGACACCTTCTGTCTGGTGCTGAGCCAGCGCCGCGCCCTGAACGCGCTGACCTAGAGAAGACGGGGCTGCCCAGGAGCCGGGAGACCGGTCTCTACCATGCCGCCAATGCCAGTCTCCGGCCGTCGTTCGCGCGCTTCCCCCGCCGTTGCCTGGGGCGCCCGTGCCAGGTGGGGGCTCCTGGCCGTTATCGGCCTAACCGCCCTGTCGGCCTGTGGTT
The DNA here is from genome assembly GCA_963838865.1 of uncultured Solirubrobacterales bacterium. GTDB lineage: Bacteria > Actinomycetota > Thermoleophilia > Solirubrobacterales > Solirubrobacteraceae > Palsa-465. The sequence continues at coordinate 106,085 of CAWISN010000002.1, forward strand.
CCTCCGCAACAACGACCACGAAGAACAGGGTCGCGCCTGCACCTCACCACCGGGCCGCGGTCGACAGCTTCCAGTGGCCCTACTACGGCTACAACGCTGCCCGCACCCGTTTCTTCGCCGACCCGGGAATCGCGCCGCCCTTCCGTCAGGGTTGGAGCTACCAGGACTATGGCCTGGTGGAGTTCCCGCCGGTGATGTACCGCAACGCGCTGTATTTCATCGACATCTACGGCTCGGCCAAGTCGCTGGACAAGGTCAACGGGCATCTCTTCTGGCAGAGCAAGGTGGGGACCCTGGCGGCGGCGTCGCCGGGCTATGACCCCGTTCACCAGCTGGTGTTCTATCCCCTGCTCTCGGACACGCCGGGCGCGCGGGTCGGGGGCAACGGCCGGTTTGTCGCCCTCTCGATGCGTACGGGCAGGGTGGTCTGGTCCCACCCATTTCCAGCCGGTAGCGAGTCCTCGCCTCTGGTCCTGGGCAACAGCGTCTATGTGGGTGACCAGGGCGGCACCGTCTACTCGTTTCGGACCAGGGACGGGCATGTCAACTGGACCTTTCACGCCGCCGGAGCGGTCAAGGGGGGCGTGTCCTACGCCGCCGGGAACCTTTACTTTGGCGACTACGCCAGCCGCGTCTACGCGATCAGCGCATCCACGGGCAGGGAGCAGTGGGCGGCGACCACGGACGGTGGCGGGGGCACGTTCTACGGCTCACCGGCGATCGCCTTCGGGAAGGTGTTCATCGGCAACACCGATCACTACGTGTATGCCTTCTCGCAAGCATCGGGCCATCTACTCTGGGACGTCCCGACGAGCGCTTACGTGTACAGCTCACCGGCCGTGGCGAACGTGCCCGGGCTCGGACCGACGGTCTACTCGGGCTCCTACGACGGCAACTTCTACGCGTTGAACGCCAACACTGGCGCTGTGCGCTGGCGCCACAGCTCGGGCGGAAGGATCTCCGGTTCGGGGACGATCATCGGCAACACCATCTATTACTCGGTGCTCGGGACGAAGGTCACCTACGGTCTGAACATCCGGACCGGCAAACTGCAATTCACCTTCCCTGACGGCATCTTCGCCGGAGCCGTAGCCGACCGCCACGCCCTCTATGCGGTCGGCTACTCGATCGTCTATCAGCTGCTTCCCAAGCACCGTTAGTCGCGGTTGGCCACCCTAGGGCGGGCGGGGTTCGGGAAGTGGTGAGAAGATTGCCGAAACCTGACGCAAGTGCCCTACCATCGCGCCCGGGGATGCGTGTGGTCAGCACAGTGAGGTGGCTCCTCATCACCGGGGCGATGTGCCTGATCTGGGGAGCCTCGCCGGCCGGAGCCCAGACGTTCGTGTCCGCGGCGGCTCGGATCGCCGCCGCGCCGGGTGGCCAGCCGCTCCAGCTCCTGCTTCCCCTCAAAGCGGACGACCCGGGTCTCTCGCGCTTCGCAGGGGCCGTGTCGGACCCCTCCTCGCCCCTTTACGGGAAATACGAGTCGGTCCCTGAGCTGGCCCGCCGCTTCGGCGCGTCGGCTTCGGTGCGCCAGCGTGTGATCCGGTTCCTTCGTAGCCACGGCGCCACGTCCGTCCACCTCGACGCCACAGGCATGTTCGCGTACGCCACGCTGAGCGTGGCGGCGGCCCAGCGACTGTTCGCAGCCCCGCTGGCCACCTTCGCCGCAGCCGGCTCCCGTTTTGTGGCCCCGGTGTCTGCGCCTCACGTTCCGAGCGGACTGCGGGGCTTGGTCGATGGCGTGGTGGGCCTCAACACCCGCCCGGTGGCCATCCGGCCGGAGCCCAGGTTCACGGCGGGGCGGCAGGCAGCCCTCAGGCCAGCGCTGCCCTGGGCGCGTCCTTCATCAGGTCAGCCGAGCTCGGCCTACTTTCCCGGCCACGGGGACACCATCCGGGTGTACGGGCGGCAGTGCACAGCGGCGGCTTCACCCCCAACCAATACCTCACCGCCTACGGCTATGAGTCCGCTCCGCTCCGCCGGATTCGCGGGTGCTGGCGAGCGGGTGGCGCTGATCGAGATTGACGGCTTCAAGTACTCGGATCTGACCACGTTCGCCCGCTGCTTTCGGGATGCCTCTTCCCGCCGTGACCACCTACCAGGTGGGTCTGAAGCGGGCGCTCCGACCCGGTCCGGAGGCCACGCTGGATCTCGAGACGCTCGATGCGTCCGCGCCCGACCTGGCTGATATCGAGGTCTTCGAGACGCAGGCCCGACGACTCCAGCGTGCTTCGTGCCTACCTGGCGCCGCTGCTCTATCCGGGCTCAAAGCCCCAGATCATCTCCAGTTCGATCGGGCTGTGCGAGAAGTACTCCTACGACACGGACAGGGGGGCTTCGATCAAGGTCGGCCGAGCGGAGCTATCAGCTGCTGGCCTCCAACGGTGTGACCGTGATGGCGGCTTCCGGTGACAACGGTTCCGCCGACTGCACGGCCGGGGAGTCACGTCCCCCGGCCTATGACCGGAAGCTGGCCGTGGATTTCCGGCCTCCTCTCCGTGGGTGACCGGGGTGGGGGGGACGCAGCTGCGGCTGAACTCGGCCAACAAGATCGTCAAGCAGCTGGTCTGGAATGACGCCAGGGAGGTCCCCGACTCGGCCGGTGGCGGGGGCCTCAGCCATCTGTTCCACCGACCCTCCTACCAGGCAGCCGTCCTGCCGCTTCCCACCGAGGAGTTCCGGATGTGGCCATGCTGGCCGATCCCGGCCCGGGATACGCGGTCTACTGCTCGGCGTCAGCGTGCGGTGGGAGAGTCCGACTGGTCCACGGTGGGGGGCACCAGCGCGTCCAGCCCGTTGCTGGCGGGTGGGGTGGCGCTGGTGGACGAGGATCTGCGCGTGCACGCCAGGAGGTGTTGGGTTCCTCAACCCGCTGCTCTACAAACTTGGCGAGGAGGACGTGGGCGTCTTTGACGACGTGACCGCGTACGGGAATGACGTGGGCCATACCTGCCGGGCCAGGGCCGGAAAGCCGCTGGGGTGCTGCACCGCCCGGGCTGGATACGACCTGGCCTCGGGCTGGGGGAGCATCGACCTGGGCCAATTCGGCTCACAGGCGCTGGCGCTTCTGCCGAAGATTCCGCAACCTCTCCCTGTCCATCCCGCAGAATCAGAATCCCGTCCAGAGCGGTCTGGTCCAGGCTGTTATTCAGTGCTCTGCCGCCTGCCGGGCCCGGGCGTTCGTCCTGGTCTCAATTGCGAAGAGCGGCAACTTCCAGGTGACGTCGAACCCGGTCAGTCTGGCCGGACGCGGTCAGCGTTCGGTGCAAATCCGTTTCTCTGCTCACCAGCACCGGCGCCTGCGCGAGGCGGTGGCCCAAGGGCGGGCAATCTCCGCCAAGGCCTATGGGGTACTGATCGATGCGCAGGGAGACGTGCTCAGTCTGTCGCGGGGTCAGCAGGTGCGGCTCAGCGGCTGAGGACGCTAGGGCCCTAGCTGGTCGCGAGGATCACATCGGAGGCTTTGATCACCGCGGTGACCTCGCTTCCGGGCTCGAGACCGAGTTCATCCACGGCCTCGACGGTGATCGATGCCACCAACCTCTGACCTGCGATCTCGATCTCCACGTTGGCGACCGCGGCACCCCGGTTGACCGCGACGACCTTACCCGCGAGCTGGTTTCTGGCGCTGATCTTCATGGTTGGAATGATGCAGCATCTAGCTCTGTATGAGCTCCCCGCAGCGCGTTAGGTCATAGCCGCCGTAGTGCCCGACACGTTCTGTGAACGCGGCGGAGGTGAGGAGGTCGGCCAGAGCACCGATCCCGGGATGCTCGTGCCAGCGGGCGGCGCTCCAGAGTTCGACGGTGTGTTCTTCCAGGGGCAGGAAGCGCAGGTGGAACGCCCGGGCCGCGGCCTCGTTGGTCACACCCGCGCCGCCCAGGGTGGCGGCCAGGCGCGCGGCCTCGAGATGACCTGAGGCGATCGGCCCAGCCGCGGGCTTGGGGCCGCCAGCGGCGAGCCGAGCGCGCTCGAACGCCTGTTGACTGGCCGCTCCGGGCTCACGTTGCGCGATCGGTATCTCGTTGGCCAGCACCGCTTCCAGCGAGCGCCCGGCCACACCGGGGGCAACTCCCAGGCCCACCTGCCAGCGGGCGATGTGCCAGCGCGATACCGCCACCGGAGGGGCGGGGAGGGCGTCGGTGCGGCCGTGGACCACGGCAGCGTGCACGCGTCCCCGCCTCAGCGCGTGCAGGGCGGGTTCGGTCGCCGCTGAGATGGCCATGAGGCTGCGCGGCCCCAGTCCTTCGAGCATCCGCTCGGCGATGCCGAAGGCGGGCTCGCATCCGGCGATCACGGTACCCGCCGGGTCTGCCGCGGGGAGAGGTTGGAGGCTGCCGGATCGTGAGGTCGCGTCGGGCTTGGCCCAGCCGGCCCCAGCGATCCCGTGATCGGCGAGCTCGGCCGCCACGAGCTGGTCGCCGACCCGGCCCAGGCGCCAGCCGGCGCCATCCCGCAGACGACCGCCCAGTGCCGCCACGATGCTGGGGGAGGGGGCCGAGAACAGCTCCTCGACGGTGGTGGCGAGCGCCCGGGCGAGGCGGAGTGCCGCGTCGACTGCGGGCGTGTTGCGCCCGGCCTCGACGGCGGCGATCAGCTGCCGGCTCACACCCGCCCGGGCCGCCAGCTCGGTTTGGGTGAGACCGGACGCCAAGCGGTGCTCGCGGAGCGGGGCTGCCCGCATCGTCATCGCCAGGATTCTAGTAGAGTGCTCGGATTGTGGCACGACTGACCTCGATAGCTGCGGTCGTCGCTGTTTTCCCGGTGATCGCTGGGTGCGGTAGCAGCTCGAGCACGACGGCGAGCTCCTCGAAGGCGGCGTCGTCCGGTGGCACTCAGCCCACGGTCTTTGCCGCCGCCTCGCTGACCAAGGTCTTCCCGATGATCGATCCCAGCGCCAAGTACAGCTTTGGCGGCTCGGGCATGCTCGAGACCCAGATCGAGCAGGGCGCTCCCGCGGACGTTTTCGCCGCAGCCAGTCCCAAGCAACCGGCGGCCCTCTACGCCAAGAACCTGGTCGATAAGCCGGTCGAGTTCGCCACCAACAGGCTGGTGCTGATCGTCCCCAAGAACAACCCGGCGCACATCACGTCGGTCACCGACATCACCAAGCCCGGGGTCAAGCTCGTCATCTGCAACGCGACCGTGCCATGTGGTGACTATGCCCGCACGGCGTTCAAGAACCTTGGCATCACGAGCGCCGCCATGAAGAACGTGGTCAGTCAGACGACCGACGTGACCCAGACGGTCGCCGAGCTGGCCACCGGACAGGCCGACGCGGGCTTCGTCTACATCACCGACGCCAAAGCTGCCGGCGGCAAGGTGCGCGCGATCGCGCTGCCGCCAAGCGCCAAGCCCAACACCAAGGACTACATCGCCATCGTGAAATCCGGCCACGATCAGGCTGCGGCGCGGGCGTTCGTCCAGAAGGTGCTCTCACCCCAGGGTCAGTCGCAGCTCCTGGCCGCCGGATTCGGCGAGCCGTGAGCACCGCCGCGCGCCGCGGCTCCGTGCTGATCGGCGCGACGATCGTTCTGGCCGTCGTGCTGGCGTTCCTGCTGCTCCCGATCGTTGCCCTGTTCAGCTACCAGCCGGTCCATGACCTGATCGACAACTTCAGCGCCAAGGTGGCCACGGACGCGATCCTTGTGTCACTGAAGACGAACGCGATCGCGTTCGCCGTGATGGTGGTCCTGGGCACTCCGTTCGCGTACGTGATCGGCCGCCGGCGTTTCCCCGCGCGCAGTGTCGTGGTCACATTGGTGGAGCTACCGCTGGTGATGCCGCCGGCGGTGGCCGGGCTCGGCCTGCTGGTGGCATTCGGGCGGTTCGGCCTGCTGGGCCACACGCTCCGCGTGCTCGGAATCGATCTGGCCTTCACCCAGGGGGCCGTGGTGCTGGCCATCCTGTTCGTGGCCAGCCCGTTCTACCTGCGGGGCGCCATTGCGGCTTTTCAGGGCGTTGACTCCACGCTGCTGGACGTGGCTGGGACGCTGGGTGCCGGTCCGCTGCGCCGGATGCTCCGGGTGGCGGTTCCCCTCGCCGGCACCGGGTTGGGTGCGGCGGCAGCGCTAGCGTTCGCCCGGGGCATAGGGGAGTTCGGCGCCACCATCCTCTTCGCCGGCAGTCTCGAGGGGACGACGCAAACCCTGCCCCTGGCGGTGTACTCCCTGTTCGACGCCAACCTCGATCAGGCGATCGCCATCGGCGTGTTGCTGATCATCGTCAGCGCAGCGATCCTCCTGGCCGCCAAACTGGTGGGCTCGTGGACGTTCTCGAGATTGACATCGCCCTCCCCCGGCGAGCGTTCGAGCTTCGCGCAGCCCTAGCCGTCGGGACCGAGACGGTCGCGCTGATCGGGCCCTCGGGCGCGGGAAAGACATCGCTGTTGCGGAGCGTGGCCGGACTCGAGCGCCCCCGGGCGGGGCGGATCGCGATCGGGGACGAGGTCTGGTTCGACGCCGCCCGCAAGCTTCACCTCAGCCCCGAACGCCGGCGAGTCGGCTATCTCCCTCAGGACTACGCGCTCTTTCCCCACCTCACGGTGGCGGGCAACCTCCGCTTCGCCGCCAAGCGCGACCGCCCTGATCTGCTCGAGCGCGTTGGCATTGGGCACCTCGCCGCCGCCCGGCCGGCTCAGCTCTCGGGGGGCGAGCGCCAGCGGGTGGCGCTGGCCCGCGCGCTGGCCCGCGAGCCCCGGGTGCTACTGCTCGATGAGCCGTTTGGGGCACTGGACACGATCACGCGCCAGAGTGTCCGTGACCAGCTGGCCGACCTCCTGGCGCGGCTGGGTCTCCCGGCCCTCGTGGTCACGCACTCCTTCGAGGACGCGGTCGTCCTGGGCCGCCGGATCGGGGTGCTCGACCACGGGCGTCTCGTGCAACTGGCCGATGCCGCCGCGTTGAGTAACGACCCAGCCACGGCGAGCGTGGCCGCGCTCACCGGTGCCAACGTGCTGGAGGGAACCGCCACGCCCGGCCCGGCCGGATCGACGATCCACCTGACGGCTGGGGGCGAGGTGATGAGTAGCCAGAAGGCCACAGGCAAGGTCCAGATCGCGATCCAGACCTGGGCGCTTGAGCTCTGCGAGCCGGGCTCGAGCGCGCTCACCGACACGGTGCTCAGCGTGCGCGACGATCGTGGCCGCCTGCTGGTGCGCCTCAGCCGCTTCACGGTTCACATCCCGGCCGAGGGCAATGGCCGTCCCGCCGTCGCCGAGGGTCAGTCCGTTGGGTTGCGGGCCGCGCCCGAGGATGTCCGCGTGATCTCGGGCGCGCTCGACTAGCGCTCGCCGCGAGCGGGGGTCAGGCGGACATTTTGTGCGACGCGATCCTGGAGCGCGGTCGCACCTGCAGAAAGTGTCGCATAGCGGACATTTCTGCAGATGGCGGGCCCATCTGAGGGCGCGTTTCACAAAAGTGTCCGCGCGGGAGGGGGGCGGGCGCCACCACTGGCTCGTGGGTGGGGCGCCACCGCTGGCTCGTGGGTAGGTGAGGCCGGCCCTCACAATACTTGCGCGATCAATGTTGACAGCGCAACGATTCTCTGCTATCGTTGCGCTATCAACTAATTGAAGGCGGGGAAGCAGGGAATGGGGACCGCTCCGCAGGAGCGTCGCCTAGCTCTGCCGCCCAGGCCGCTATTCCAGGAGAGGAAACGAAATGAGCACCACCCAGATCGAAGTAGTACCGACCGGGACATGGAGCGCCGACAAGGTCCATTCCACCGTCGGGTTCGCCGTCAAGTACATCGTCGGCACGTTTCAGGGATCGTTCTCGGACTTCGACGCCGAGCTTCGCGACGGCGTTCTGCGCGGCTCCGCTCGCGTGGCCAGCATCGAGGTCAAGGACCCGAACCTGAGCGCCCACCTTCAGGCGCCCGACTTCTTCGACGCCGACCGTCACCCCGAGCTGACCTTCGAGTCGCATGAGCTGAACCGCGACGGCGACAGGCTCGAGATCGAAGGCGAGATCATGATGAAGGGGCACACCGAGCCCGTGCACATCACCGGGGTGATCGGCGAGCCGATTCAGGATCCGTTCGGTGGCGAGCGCTTCGGACTGACGCTGGAGGCCAAGATCGACCGGACGGCCTTCGGGATCAGCTGGAACAACCCGCTGCCCAGCGGCGACAAGGCCCTGTCCAACGAGGTCAGGCTGATCGCTGACCTCCAGCTCGCCAAGCAGGGCTGAACCCCAATGCGCGTCCTCGGCATCAGCGGCAGCCTTCGCCGCGAGTCATACAACACCAGGCTCCTGCAGGAGGCCGGAGAGACGCTCTCCGAGCACGGAGTCGAGTTTGAGCTCTACCAGGACCTCAAGCAGGTCCCGCCATACGACGAGGACGACGACCACGATCCCGTCCCGCCTGCCGCCGCGCGTCTGCGCGCGGCGGTGGCGGACGCAGACGGCCTGCTGTTCTCAACGCCGGAGTACAACAGCTCGATTCCCGGACAGCTCAAGAACGCCATCGACTGGCTCTCACGGCCTGTCGGGAAGGGCGCCATCGCGAACAAGCCGGCGGCGGTGATCGGAGCGAGCACCGGGATGTTCGGCGCCGTCTGGGCCCAGGCAGAGCTGCGCAAGGTCCTGGCCGCCTCCCACGCCCGCGTGGTGGACGGAGAGGTGCCGGTGGGACACGCTCACACCCGGTTTGACGCGGATGGCTCGCTCAACGATCCCGAGCTGGCCGAGCAGGTGAGCTCAGTGGTGGATGCGCTGGTCGAGGCCACCGCGCGCGAGGAAGAGGCCGCCCTGGCGGCGTAGGCGGCTCAGGCCGCGGCGGCCGCCCCCGGCGTCTGGCTCTCGATCCAGCGCTCCAGATCGGGGCCGCTCTCGAACGTCGCGATCACCGCGTAGCGGGTGCCGGGGCCGTGGTGGTAGCCGCCGTGGTAGAGCCACTGCGAGTCCACAACCAACTGGGCGTAGCGGGGCAGCGGGATCTGCGTCTCGGAGGCGCGATCGAACTCCTCGCGGCGGACGACCAAGCGGCTTGAGTCATCATCGGTGAGCTCGAGCCACACGCGGACGGCCCAGCCGTTGCTTTCCGGGTTGTTCTGGTTGTTGTGATCCAGATGCAGCCCCCAGCGGCACTCGCGGAGGGTGTTGGGCGTCATCCGGAGAAGCTGGACTTTCCCGAAGCGCGCTCCCACTGACTCCAACCACTTGATCACCGTGGGGCATTTCTCTGCGTTCGGAGTCCACTCGCGGTCCAGATCGGACTTGCCGTACTTGCCAAACGCACCGAGCTCGATCTGGCCGCTGGCCGAGGTGATCGGGGCGAACTGCGTGCTGGGGTCGGTCGCATACGTGGTGTAGGTGAGGCTCTCGTACTCCTCCCGCGGAACCTCGGGGCCCTCGTAGCGGTTCAGCGCCAGCCAACCCCCGTTGGCCTCCAGCCCGGACATCCGGTAATGCGGCGTGCCGCGGCGAGGCATGTCCTGAGGCGGCCGCACACCCGTGACGCGCAGGACGCGCTTGAGGTACTCGTTCTTCATCGAGTCGGTGATTGTCGGCATCGGGAGACCGTCCTTTTCCGCGGTTGGGGTGAGCGTGAGCCGTGGAGCAAGTCACGCCCCAGAGACCCCTTGGCATGCTAGCCGCTGGTCCCGATAGAGCACGGGGCTGACGCTCGTCCACGCGCGAGGCATCCCCAGCGCAGTTCCTGATCGCCGGAATAAGTAGGGTGCACGCACCAAGCGTTCATCGAAAAGGAGAAAAAATGCCTCAGGCCAGGAGTGGGGGATCAGGTTCCAGCGGCGGCTCAAGCCGGCGCAGCACCGGCGGACGGTCCTCCGGCGGCGGCAGGTCTAAGAGCTCGTCGCGCTCGTCCGGCAGCTCCCGCTCGGGCTCGTCCGGCAGCTCCCGCTCGGGCTCGTCCGGCAGCTCCCGCTCGGGTTCCTCCCGCAGCACGCGCTCCTCAGGCAGCTCGCGCTCCTCGAGCGGCTCACGCTCGACCCGTAGCAAGCGCTCGACAAGATCAGGCGGCTCGACCGGGTCCAGTCGCACCAGCGCCCGGTCGCGCAGCGGCTCCGACGCGCGGGTGGATGCGGTGGCGCAGAGGCTGCGCAAGCTGAACGAGCGGATCATCGACGCCGGCAAGGAGGCGGGCGAGACCACCCTGACCAGCTACGAGCGGGCGCTGAAGGCGATAGCCAGCACGCTCGAAAAAGGCCCCGGATCCAGTGACGTCAACTGGGTGGCTGACCTGGCTACCGCTCAGGCCAAGTTCATCCGCGACCTGACCAATTCCTGGACCGCCGCGGCCAGGAAGATGCTCAAGTAGGAGCTGCCAGGCCTGGGGGCCGCGGAGAAGCGAGCTACCAGGCCTGGGTCCCGCCACAGTGCGGGCAGCCCACCGAAGTGGACACGGCGGCGTCGAAGACGTAGCCGCAGCCGCAGCTGTACACGGCGCGGTCCTGCGTCGCGCCGCCCTGACGGTGGCGGGCAGGCAGCGGTCGCGGCTGCTCGGGGCTGGCCAGGGGAGCCCTGGCCGGCCGCGGCCGATCACCGCGGCGCGCCCCCCACATGCCCTGGGGGCGGCCTTCTCGCTGGACTGTCTTTGACCGCGTGCGCATCTCTACTAACAACAGAGAACCCATAGGCCCGTTTCGCCTCGGAGCACCTGGATCCTGGTTCCTAATCTGACGTTAATCGGCCGTTCACCCCCCGATCTATAGGTACGGGTGGCGCCCGGAGGGCGTGTGGGAAAATGGACCCGGATGGATCCTCGCCGCAAGCGCACCATTCGGCTCATCGTCGCCCTGAGCGCGGCGGTCCTGCTGGCCAGCGCGCTCATATACGTCAGCTTCAGTGCCGGTGAGGACGAGGTCACGGCCTCGCAGCTGCTCCGCGTCGCCCGGCCCGGCCAGTCCTACATCCTGGCCGGCACGGTGCTGACTGGATCGGTGCGCCACGAGGGGCAGGCCCTGCTCTTCCGGATCCGTGACCCGAGGCGCAACCTCTCGGTTCCGGTCCGCTACAGCGGGATCGTGCCCGACCCCTTCGCAGCCGGCCGGGCCGTGATGGTCACCGTCCAGGAGCAGACGGCCAGCCCGACGTTCGTCGGGCAGGGGAACTCGCTGACCACCAAGTGCCCCTCCAAATACCAGGCGCAAGCCGCCTCGTGAGGACGGCCAGGCCAGGAGTGGACACGCCCGGCGTCACCGGCGGCGGCAGCATGACCCTGCTGGCTAGGAGGGCCCGATGGCCCCGGTAGGCCGCACCCTGCTCATCCTCGGGCTGATCGTGGCCGGCTACGGAATTGTCGCCTCGCTCTACGGCGTGCGGTCCGGCCGGCGGGAGTGGGTGGACTCGGGCCGGCGTGCCGTGTACGCGCTGGCCGGCCTGATGACGATCGCCTGGGTGATCCTGGAGGCCGCCTTTCTGCGCTCGGACTTCACGTTCAACGTGGTGGCCCAGCACTCCTCGACGACCACGCCGACGTTCTACAAGCTGGCCGCGCCGTGGTCCTCGCAGGAGGGCTCGCTCCTGCTCTGGGTGTGGCTGCTCTCGCTCTGGTCGAGCCTGATCCTGTTCCTCACGCGCAAGCGCGTACGGGAGATCGCGCCCTACGCCACCGCCGTGCTGCTGGGGTTTGCCGCCTTCTTCATGTCGCTGGCGGCCTTCCTGGCCAACCCATTCACCACCAGCGCCGTGGCCCCCAAGGAAGGTGCGGGCCTAGACCCGCTGCTCCTGCACGGGAGCATGATGATCCACCCCCCGATGCTCTACTCGGGGTACACGCTCCTGACGGTCCCGTTCGCGTTCGCCGTCGGGGCTCTGATCACCGGAAGGCTCGGATCGGAGTGGATCTCGGTGAGCCGCCGCTTCGCGCTCGCCGCCTGGCTGTTCCTAGGCATCGGGGTGGTGCTGGGTGCCCGCTGGTCCTACACCGAGCTGGGCTGGGGCGGCTACTGGGCCTGGGATCCGGTGGAGAACGCCGCGCTGATGCCGTGGCTGTGCACCACAGCCTTCATCCACTCGATCATGATCCAGGAGAAGCGCGGCATGCTGAAGGTGTGGAACGTGTCGCTCGTCCTGGGTAGCGGCACGCTGGCGATCTTCGGCACTTTCCTGGTCCGGTCGGGCGTCCTTGACTCGATTCATGCCTTCGGAGGCTCGACGCTGGGGGTGCCATTCGTGGCTCTCCTGGCGGTCATGCTGGCGGGCGCATTCGGGCTCATCATGTGGCGCCGGAAGCTTCTGTCTAGCGAAGCCGAGCTGGATTCGCTGCTCTCCCGCGAGGCGGTCTTCCTCTTCCAGAACCTGGTGCTCGTGGCCATGGTGCTGGTCATCTTCTGGATCACGCTGTTCCCGCTCATCTCCGAGGCGATCACCGGGACCAAGATCGACGTCGGGCCGCCCGCGTTCAAACCCTTTGTGGTCCCGCTGGCCCTGGTGTTGGTGGCGCTCTCGGGGATTGGCCCACTGATCGCCTGGCGGCGCGTTACGGCGGCCAACCTGCGCCGGAGCTTTATCGTCCCGGTCCTGGCCGGGGTGATCTGCGGGGTCCTGCTGGCCGTAGTTGGTGTGGATTCGCGGCCCTTCGCGTTGGCCATGTTCGCCCTCGGGGCCTTCGTGCTGGTGGGGGTGGTGCAGGAGCTGGTGCGAGGCGCCGCAGCCCGGCGAGGGATAACCGGCGAGGCGCCGCCCCTGGCCCTACTCGGGGTGGTCCGCCGCAATCGCCGCCGGTACGGCGGTTACGTCGTGCACGCGGGTGTGGCCGTCCTGCTCATCGGGGTGGCCGCTTCGTCCTCCTTCCAGCATTCGCAGAAGGTGACGCTCGCGCCGGGCCAGAGCTCGGTGATCGACGGGTACCGGATCCGCTACGTGCGTCCCACCGAGAGGCCGGTGACGGTCAACTCGGGCTCGCTGCAGTACATCGCCTTCGGGGCCGTGCTCGATGTCTCCAAGGCTGGGCGCCACGTGGTCACACTGCACACGACGCGCCGCTTCTACCCGGCGACCTCCCAACCGGGTGTCGGACCCATCTCGATCGCCTTCGGCGGCGAGGCGGACAGCCAGGTGGGCCTTCAGGCGGGGCTCACACACGACATCTGGACGGTCATCAACGTCCAGCTCACCCCGCTGCAGTCCCTCATCGCCAAGGGGGACCGGGTGTTCGAGGGCCTCATGCGGAGCCTGACCCCCGCGGAGGCGGCGCTTCCGGCCAACAAACGCTGGATCGAGGCCAGGCAGGCGATCGCCATCGAGGGCTTGGCCAACCGGTTCGTGGCCCATCCGTGGCCGAGCCAGTTCCTGTTCATCGTCGATCCGCTGGTCAGCTGGATCTGGATTGGCGCGATCATCGTTGCCCTGGGCGGCCTGCTGGCCCTGTGGCCGGGCTCGCCGCGCCCGCGCCGTCGCCGGCCCGTCGAGGCCAGCCTGCCGGAGCCGTCCCACCGGGTGCCAGAACCCGTGGCCGAGCTTGTCGCCGCGGTGGCCACGAGGTTCGCGCGTGGTTGACCTGCTGGTCATCATGGTCGTGTTGGCGGCCGTGGTGCTGTTCGTCAGCGCCCCGCTGCGCCGCAGCCCCGTGGCGGGTCAGCTGCCCGAGGAGCCAGCAGCGGAGGAGACCTCTGAGCTGCGAGAGCTGGAGGCGGCGCGCGACGCCAAGCTGCGGGAACTGCGCGACGCCGAGCTTGACCACCGCACGGGCAAGCTGTCCGACGAGGACTACCGCGACGTGGACGGCACGCTGCGGGCCGAGGCGATCGAGATCCTGCGAGCCCTGGACGAGGCGCGGGAGGGGACCTCGACGCGCCCCGGCCAGGATCGCGAATCAGCGGATACCATCACCGACTAATGGAAACCGTCTTGGGTGTAGTCCAGGTGTTCTTGTGCGTGGTCCTGGTGTTCCTCGTGCTCATGCACTCCGGCAAGGACTCGGGCCTGTCTGGCGCGTTCGGCGTCGGCACCGGCACCGGTCCGCTGGGGGGTGGGTCGCTCGTGGAGCGCAACCTGAACCGCTGGACGGTCGTGTTTGGGCTGCTGTTCGTGATCAACACGATCGTGTTGATCAAGATCAGCTGAGCGGTTACGCTGGCCTCGTGGGGCGGTGGCTGAGGCTACTGAGGTGGGCTGTGGCGTTGGCAGCTGCGGCGGTGCCTGCGGTGGGCTTTACCCGGCAGCCCGTGGCTCGCCCGAGCTCGTCGGCCCTTCGGCCGCCTGGCCTGCACCATCAGGTCCGGCGGGGTCCGATTCTGCCCGGGTAACGGAACCACCCAGCGGGTGCCGTCGTGGGATGGGGTGCCCCTCGATGTCGACGTCACCCTACCCCCGGCGCACACCCAGCCGCCGTATCCGACGATCGTGATGTTGCACAGCTGGGGGGCAACAAGTACGAGATCGAGGGCGATAATCCTCACAGCCAGGCATACGGCGATTACAACAACTTCTTCTACGCTCGCCACGGGTTCGCGGTGGTCAACTACACCGCCAGGGGCGAGGGCAACTCGTGTGGCGATGGGGGCATGCCTGACTCCCAGCACCAGACAGGTCCCTGCGCACGCGGCTGCACCCGCATCGGGGATCAGCGATTTGAGGCCCGCGACACGCAGTACCTCCTTGGCCTGCTGGTGGACGAGGGGGTCTCGGACCCGCGCAGTCTGGGGGTGACTGGGTGGTCCTACGGCGGTGGACGCACCTTCGAGCTGGCCTACCTGCGCAACCGCATACGCTGTGCGGGGGCCTACGACACCTTCGCCCACGATCCTTGCCGGGGCAGCCCGGACGGGGCGCTGATCCCATGGCGCAGTCCCCGGGGCACCCCGCTGAGCATCGCGGCTGCCTGGCCGCGCTTCGGTTATTCAGACCTGGCTTACGCGCTCGTGCCCAACGGACGCTTCCTGGACTACGACCCCGCGACCGATGGGCGGGACGGCAGCCTCCACAGCCACAGTCCCGTGGGGATCCCGGTCCTGAGCGTCGCCACCTTTCTGTACCGCTACGGCGAGCCGACCGGGTACTACGAGCGGGCGACCGGCCCGGCGGCCTGGAACCTGACGAGAGACTACGGCCGGCTGGTACACGGCTCTGCGCTGGCCATCCGGTCGGTGGTTGATCAGTGGCGGGCCCTTCACAGCGGCTTTGGGATCCCCGGCACGCCCGCGCCCCTGTTGATCGAGCAGGGATGGACCGATGACTTCTTCCCGCCCGAGGAGGCGCTTCGCGTCTACAACGATATTCGCAC
The DNA here is from genome assembly GCA_963838865.1 of uncultured Solirubrobacterales bacterium. Lineage (GTDB taxonomy): Bacteria > Actinomycetota > Thermoleophilia > Solirubrobacterales > Solirubrobacteraceae > Palsa-465. The sequence goes on from CAWISN010000002.1 coordinate 121,280, forward strand.
CCACCATCCCCGGGCGTTCGTCGCCCTCCAGCTGGGCGATTGGGGGCATCCCCGGGCCAGCAGCAAGCCCGGGCTGGCCATGCCCTGGACCAGCGGGGACTGGCGTTCTTCCAGGCCAGGCTCCAGCACCGACGGCACATCGGGCCGGCTAGCGGCTCCGTACGGCCTGGACGCAAACATGTCCGTCGTTTGGGCCTCATGCGGCGCCCGAAGGCGGCCCGTTCCACGCGCGAAGCTGGTCTGCCCTCCATCCGGGCATCGTAATTCTGCGCTCACGCGGGCCACAACGGGTCCTCGCGGGATCCGGTAGCCAGGCGGTGGGGAAGGAGTTCAATCCAGTCTCCTTCTACTTCAGCCACCCGATGAAATCGGCCGGCATGACCGTGCCGGGCCCAGCGATCAGCCGGGACCGCGACGTACACCTCCGCAGCCGCGGTTTCACGCTCATGGGCCTGCCCACGATCGTGGCCCAGGCCACGGTCGGGCCTGGCGCAGACCCGGGTCAGCTCGACGCGCGCCTGTGGGACATCTTCGCCGGTCGGCAACGATTGATCTCGCGAACCGGGTACCAGCTGGAGGGTCACGGCCGAGAGCAGGTCGTTTTCCAGCTGCACGGAAACGGCTACCGCTTCGCACCCGGCCACGTCATCCAACTCAAGCTACTCGGAGAGGACACGCCTTACTACCGGACCAGCCCCGGCGGGCCCGCTGTCGAAATTCACGGTCTCACGATGGTCGTGCCCACGCTGGAGCGACCGAATGGCCAGCAGATCCTGGCGCCAGATAGCGCCCCACTCCCGGCTCCCGGTGAGCCGGGGTTCCGGACCACGCAGGGTGTTCGGGTCAGGCAGCGCTGAACTCGTTGACGTCCCAATACCGGGCATAGCGAGCGATCCGGCCCGCGAGGTCGTAGTCGGCCACCGTCGCGCCCGGCCAGGCCTGCTCCATCCCGTCTGGCTCGCCGCGCACCAGCAACTCGGTGGTCACCACGTTTCCCGTCGCCAGGGTCCGGAGGATCTCCAGGTTGAGGCGGGGAAACCGCTCGAGCAGCGCCTCGGCTTCCAGGCGGACACGCTCGCGCTGCGCCACTCCGAAGGCAGCCACAATCCGATCGACGTCAGCGACGTTCCAGGCGGCGATTAGCTCCTCGGCTCGCATGATCAGCTCCTGCTCGGTCATTGCTCGCAGGATCGAGACGGAGCGTTACGAGGTCGTTTCAACGCTGGACAGCAGGCCATCGCGCTGGGCGCGGGTGGCGTGGGCCAGCGGAACCGCTCCCACCTCGCGCAGCTGCGAGACGGCCGCGCCGAAGTGCTCCTCAGCCTCCACAGCGCGCTCCGTGAGCGCGGCCAGGGCGGCCACGTACCGCCGGACAGGACCAAAGAAACCCAGGGCGGGGCCACACACCACCGACTGCTCGGGGATCGCGCTGAGCAGGCCATACAGCACCTCCGCCACTCCGACCTGGCGGAGGGCCACGCAGGCAGAGCTGATCGCTGTGATGGTCCACAGCCAGTTGACGTCGCGGCGCAGCCAGGCGAAGTCATCGCCGGCCAGCTCCTCCAGGAGCGCCGTCGCCTCCTCCACTGCTCCGGCCGCGGTCAGCGCCTCGAGCAGGATTCCCCGCCAGAGCGGTAGGTCCGGGTTACTGGCCACCACGGATCTGAGCGGCTCCACCAGCTCCCCGAGCCGACCCTGGTGGTGGCGCAGCTGGATCATCGGAATCGTGGCGAATCGCGGTAGGTCATGGGGGTCAATCGCGGCACCACTTCGCGCCACGTCGGCGATCATGGCCTCGGCATCCTCGAACCTCCCGGCGGTCACGGCGAGCACCGCCCCGATTGCGTCGGCAAACCAGCGGTAGATTGGGATTCCGGCGCGGTCGATGACCTGGCGGTTGCGCTCCAATTCGAGCGCCAGAAGATCCGGCCGGCCCATGCGCAGCAGCCCGTACCACTGCACCATCGTGCTTTCACTGGCCAGCTCGAGGCTCTTCGTCCGCCGAGCGATGGGTCGCAGCTCCCTCAACGCCTCGCGGGCCGTGTCTGCGTTGCCAGGCGCCAGGCCATCCCAGAACCGGATGTACTGCGCCCAGCCAAGGGCGTCTTCTTCTCCGCAGTCCCGGGCGATGGCCAGCGCCAGATCGGCGATGCGCGGAACCTCAGAGAAGCGATCTGAGTAGTAGATGGCGGTACACAGGCGGGCCAGCAGCCGGACGCGGACACCGCTCGCCTCAGGAACTGCCGCAACGGCTTCCTCGAGCAGGGCGATGTCCTGCGGATCGGGCCTGCCGGCCTTAAAGACCAAATGCGACCCAACGAACGCGAACGCCGCCCGAGCCAGGCGTTCGCCATCACGTAGCCGGCGAGCGTATGTGGCGGCATCGGCGGCGACGCTGCGAGCCTCCGGCACACGGTCGGACGCCCTCAGCGCCTCGGCCAGGCTCAGCAACACGTCACAGCGACCCCCCTCAGATGGTTGGGCGGATTCGAACAGCGCGACCGCCCGCTCGAACCATCGCGCGGCGTCCTCGAAGGCCTGCCGTGCTGCCGACTGCTCACCCGCTCGGCGCAGGGCCTCGACGGCGTCCCGCGCGCTGGACTGGTCGCGGGCGGCCGCCTCGAGATGCGTGGCCAGGTCCGCCAGATGATCTTCCACGCTGGCCGCGTACAGGGCGCGGATCGTCTCCGCCGCTGCCTCGTGAAGCGCCGTTCGACGCGGCGCGCTGTGCTGGCGGTAGCGCACCTCCGGGATCAGGGCGTGGGTGAATACCAGGCGATCCGGCGTTTGCGGCACCTCTTCTATGACCTTGGCCCCGAGGGCTTCATCCACACCGTCGAGCAGGCGCTGCTGCGGGAGCCCGCTCACGCGGCGCACCTCGGTGAGGGTGAAACTGCGCCCCAGAACCGCTCCGATCCCCACCACCGTGTATGCGTCTCGGGTGAGCCGGCGCAAGCGGCCGTCGATCACCTCGCGGATCCCGCCAGGGACGCCCGTCTCCTCTCCGCCTTCGAGCCACGCCCGCAGCGACTCGAGGATGAACAGAGGGTTGCCCTCGGTTTCGATGTGCATCCGGGGGGCCGACCTGTATCCAGGAGCCAGCTCACCCACGATCTCGGCCGTTTGCTGCGCGCTGAGCCCACCCAACGTCAGCAGCTCACCGGCGGGGGGCATGGTGGTCAGGGGGTGTTCGTGGCTGACCTCGGTGGTGCGGAATGTGCCTACTGCCAGCAGCGGGATCCTGCTGGGCCGCTGGAGGATGTGCTCCAGCAGGATGATCGTGCCGCGATCTGCCCAGTGCAGGTCCTCGAGTACCAGCAGAACCGGGCGCCTCATGGCCGCCAGGGTGAGGACCTCGGCCACGGATTCGAACAGCCGGTAGCGTCGGGCCTGCGGATCATCGGCCGCCGGGGCCATGGTCGCCCGAGGCAGCCGCCGCGCCAAGTCGGGCGCCAGCGCCAGGAACTCGGTCCCTGCGGAATGCGCCAGCTCGGCCAGCTGCTGATTGGTTAGGGCCGAGGCGTATTGGCGAAGCATCTCGACGAACGGTTCATACGGGACGAGCGCCAGCTGGTGGCAGCGGCCCCACAGCACGTTCCACCCCCCGCCATGAGCCCGAGCGGCCAGTTCGGCCACCAGCCGCGACTTGCCGATGCCAGGCTCGCCGCCGATCAGCGCGTGCGCCGGACCCTCGGCACCGGCGTGAGCGCGCATGTCCTCCAGGCGCGCCAGCTCATCGGTCCGGCCAGCCAGGGCGGGGCGCCCGGTCGGCGCAGCTGCAGGCGGCAGCGGCAGTTGCTCCCCGGTCGCGCCCGTGGGACGATCGATGTCCGCCTCAGCCTGGAGGATCGCGGTGTGAAGCGCGGCCAGATCGCGGCTGGGCGAGGTGCCGAGCTCCTCGCGCAGAAGCAGCCGGAAAGCCTCGTAGGCGCGCAGCGCCTCGGCAACCTCGCCCCGCGCGGCCAGTATCTCGATCAAGAGGCGGTGGCCGACCTCTCGGAAGGGCGCCATAGCGATCAGCCGGCGGGCCGCTTGCTCCGCGCCAGACAGATCATCTGCCTCAAGCGCGGTCTGCCCCAGGGCCGCCAGGGTGCTGGCCCTGAGCTCGGCCAGGACGGCCCGCTCGGCGGTTACCCAGTCGGCTTCTAGACCAGGCAGGAGCTCGCGCGTGTCAAGCCGACCTGGCGCGACGAGGGCACTCTCGCCGCGAAGCTCCTCCACGTCGATATCGACGGGTTCCGGCAGGACCAGCCTGATCTCCGCCCGCCCCACGAGCGTCTCCGGTCCCAGCGCCTTGCGCAGCCGGCTGAGGACGACCCGTAGCGCGGCGTCGGGATCGGCGGGCGCGTTCTCCTCCCAGATCGCGGCCGCCAGCTCGTCACGGCGCACGCCCCGGTCGCGGTGCAGGACCAGATAGGCGAAGGCCAGCTGCCCCACCCTGCCGCCAATCGCGGACGTGACGTCCACACCGTTCAGTTGCACCGACAGGCTGCCAAGCAGCTGAACTGCGGCGCCCTCGACTCCCATGCCAGAACGGTACCGGCTGGCTGTAACGGCGTTGAAACGATCGCCTGGCACGTTCCACGGGGCAAAGCCTGGGTGGAACCCGGGCGAGCGGAGCAATGACGAAGGAGGCATGAATGGTGGTGGGTAAGAAACTCGCGCTGCTCGCGCTGGTGGTGTTTGTGCTGGGTGCGGGGGCGTCCTCTGCTGCGGCGTCCTCCTCGTCCTCGTGGTCGCAGCCGTTTCTGATCTCTCATCAGCCGCCCTGGACCTTTTCCGCCTACGGGAGCAATCCGCCAGAGCCGATCGATGCCTGGTCATCGGTGAAGACGTCGTGCCCGTCGAGTTCGTTGTGCGTCGCTGTCGACGGTAATGGCAATGTCGTTACCTCGACCGACCCCACCGGCGGAAGCTCCAAGTGGACGGCCGTCACGATCGACAACTTCGCGCTGAACGACGTCTCGTGCGCCTCGACCACGCTGTGCGTCGCAGTGGACAAGAACGGGAATGTCCTGACCTCAACCGATCCCACCGGTGGTGCCGGCGAATGGGCGGTCACGCAGATCGACACGGCATACGGAAACGACCTCGTCGGCGTCTCGTGTGTTCCCGGGCAAACCTTGTGCGTCGCGGTCGACGATGTCGGCAACGCGTTCAGCTCGAATGACCCCAGCGGCGGCGCGGGTGCGTGGTCGCAGAGCGGCACCGGCGATTTCCTCAGCTCGATCTCATGCCCCTCGACATCCTTGTGCGTGGCCGAGGGGGGTGACGGCAGCGGAAAGGGCGACATCGTCACCACGACCAATCCCGGGGCCACCACCCCCTCCTGGGCGCTGCCTCAGGAGGTTGCCACCAGGGGATTCACCGGGAACATCTCCTGCCCTTCGAGCTCCCTATGTGTAGCGGCGGCGTCACCCGACTCCGGGTCCACCGGGAACCTGCTGGTCACCACGAATCCGACGGGCGGCGCCACGGCATGGACCGCTACCTCGCTGCCCAACCCCTTGGGGGCCGTGACGTGCGCATCGGACTCGTTGTGCTTGGCCATGGACTACAACGGCGCGATCTGGTCGACGACGAACCCAACCGGGGGCGCGAGCGCTTGGTCATCGACGGCAAACGGCCTCACGGATCCATACGAGAGCCCGGTCGTTTACGACGGTCTGGCTTGCGGCTCCACGTCTATGTGTCTGGCGCTGACCGGCGGGGCGGCGGCCAGCGCGACGAATCCGACCGGCGGGACGGGCTCGTGGACAGACGAGCTCATAGACGACACGGACAGCCTGACCGCGGCCTCCTGCCCCTCCAGTTCGTTCTGCGCGTCGGTCGACAGTTTCGGCAACGTCGCCACGTCCACCAACCCGGGCGGGGGTGCGGGGGCGTGGAGCGCGACGAACATCAGCTCGGACTCGCTGATCGGTCCTCTTCAGCTCGATGGGATCTCGTGCGCCAGCTCCAGCCTCTGTGTGGCCGTGCGCGGTCCGAGCTACGACGAGATCTACACGTCCAGCGATCCAACGGGCGGCAGCACCGCGTGGAGTGGACCGACCCAACTCTCCACGTCCGGGGCCCCCGACGCCGTCTCGTGCGCGCCGACGACCACGTTCTGCGCTGTGCTTGACAGTAGCGGTCAGCTGTTCACCTCCACCAACCCGACTGGCGGCGCCAGCGCGTGGACGGCCACAGATCTCTCGGGCCTGAGCGCCGGAAGCCCAAGGAGCATCTCGTGTCCATCGAGCAGCCTGTGCGTGGGCACCAGCCTCAACGGGATCGTGTACTCGACCGATCCGACCGGTGGCGCCAGTGCTTGGCACTCGTTCGCGCTTGGAGGCGGCGATCTGGGCAATGTGTCATGCGCGTCGGCGGCGCTGTGCGTGGCGCTTGAAGGCTATGGCTCGGAGGTCTGGACTTCGGCTGACCCGACCGCTGGCGCGAGCTCGTGGACGCAAACCGCGACATCCACGATCGATCCCAACGTGGGCTCCTTCAGCGACGTGAGCTGCTCGACCGGTGGTCTGTGCGCGCTGACCGGTAGTCAAGGCAATGGCAACGGAGACATCGCCATCTCGAGCCACCCGGCGGGCGGCGCCAGCGCCTGGTCGGTTAGCCAAGGTGCCATCAGCACCATCGGCGGACCCGGTGGCACCGGCAACCCCGCAGTTGCGTGTGGCGGAACGAGCCTTTGTTTGGCGATCGATTCCCGCGGTGATGCGTATGCGGGAACTCCGCCGCAGGCACCCACGAAGACCGCGCCGCCGACGATTTCTGGAACCGCGCAGCAAGGGCAGCGGCTGACCGAGTCGCATGGCAGCTGGAGCAACAGCCCGACCAGCTACAGCTACCAGTGGGAGGACTGCGACAGCTCGGGCGGATCCTGTTCAGCGATCAGCGGCGCGAGGTCCCAGACCTACACTCTCACCGCTGGGGACGTGGGTCACACGATCCGGGTTCAGGAGACCGCGAGCAACGCTGGCGGCCCCAGCAGCCCAGCAACCTCGAACGCAACTACCGCCGTGAAGGGCCTGCCCCGTCCGACGGTCACCAAGCTCTCCCCGAACAAGGGTCCGGCCGGAACGGTCGTCACGATCACCGGCACGCACCTCTCGAGCGCGAGCGCCGTGCACTTCGCCAGCGCGAAAGCCAAGATCGACAAGCTCGTCTCGGCCACCGAGATCAAGGTCACCGCGCCCAAAGGCGCAGGAACGGTCAATGTGACCGTCACCACTCCTGGCGGCACCTCCGCCACGACCAGCTTCGACCGCTACACGTACTGACGAGAGCGACTATGAATAATGTCGGCGCAACGACCCGACAGAACGATCGAGGTCAAGGGGAAAGGGCGGGGTGTTTGGTCTACCTGTGCGCTCGCAGCCTCTGCCGGGTCAAACCCGGAGGCACGGGGAAAACACTACGAGCACCCTCATCTGGGCGGCAGGAGGTAGCAATGACAGTGAGAGGATGCGGGACCCGTGGTCGACTGGCCCTGGTGACTGGGGTGGCAGCCATGGTCCTTATCGCTCTGCCGGCCGTCGCTGCGGCCGCGGTAAAGACAAGCATGCAGTTCGCCGGGTTCGCATGGCCACCAAAAGACTTCGGCACGAGCCTGGCTGTGAAGAGCACGATTGTCGTGCCCCAGCTCAAATGCGGAAGTGCCTTCCAGGGAGTCACGGCCGAGGTCGGGCTCGCGGGAGATTTCGGGAACAAGCCGGAGCCTACGCTGGCCCAAGTGTTACTCGGCTGCTACAAGGGGCAGGCGTATTACTTCCCGGAAATCAATCTCAACTCTGTCACGAGCCACCAGTATCAGGCGGTAAAGTTCCATCCGGGGGACACGGTGGTGCTGACCGTTTCTGAGAACACCAAGTCCGCCGTAGTGTCCGTAAAGGACGTGACCCGCAAGAACGGAAAGACGCTGACCGGCGGCGGCGCGAGCCAGGTCGGGTTCCCGCAGGTCGGCAACGGGTCGCAAAACATTTCATCTGGCCCTCTGCCCGTGCCCAACTTCGGAACGGTTCATTTCTCGGGTGCGACGGTGAACGGACAGTCACTGGCCTCTTTCACCAGGTACAACCGGGTCAACGGCGGAACGCTGCAGATCCAGACCTCGCCGCTAGGAAACGATCAAAAGTCCTTCTCCACCGTGTATCAGCACTCGTAAGGGGCAACCCTCGACCCTACGACGCCTTGCGCTGAGCGAGGTAGGCCGCCCGGTACAGCTCCCTCAGCTCGGCCTGGTCGGCCGCCGGCGGAGTCATCTGGAGCTCTGCCCGCTGCGAAGCTTGCGCGGCGCAGAGGTCAAGCTGCTCTTCGCTGACGCCCGCCTCGGCGAGCGTCTTCACCCCGCCTAGGTCGCGCAGGTGCTCGGCCAGCGCGACCGGATCCCGGCCCAGGGCCTCCTGGAGCTCGGCCAGGAAGCCGTTGGGTGAGCGTTGCTCCAAGGCCCGCAGGGTGTGGGGCAGCATGATCGCGTTGGCCGTGCCGTGCCCGATCCCGGCGAAGCGCACCAGCGTCTGCGACATCACGTGGTGCAGCCCGTAGCCGGTTGAGCCGATGACGTATCCGGCGAGCAGCGCTCCCAGCGCCAGCCGGTCGCGGGCGTGCGCATCCGGTTCCCCAGATGAGGATCCAGCATCGAGCAGCTGCGCCGACCGAATCGCTGTCAGCGCAGCCACCGGGTTGGAGAGCGGCGTGAGCGGACCCTCAACAGCGTGGCCGAGCGCATTACCCGCGCTCTGAGCCATCTCAGCCGGGGATTGGGAGGCCGACAGCTCGGGATCGTTGAGGACGATCGCCGGTCGTACGCGCGGCGTCGCCGCGTCCACGCCGGCGGCATGGCGGTGAATCGGCGTCATCTCGGCTCCGGACAGCGTCGTGGGGATCGCGGCCGTGCGGCGCGGCGGGTCGCAGGCGGCGAGGGCCTTGGCGGTGTCGATGACCCGGCCGCCCCCAAGCGCCACCAGGAGCTCTCCGCTCACCTCAGGGCGCAGCTCTCCGGCCAGTTCATCCACCCGCCCCGGCGGGACGTGATGCACCGCCGCCGCGCGCTCGGCCAGCTCAGGCGCCATCGCGGAGGCCCGGGCCGTGGTGAGCAGGACGTAGTCGGGTCCCAGCAGCTCACCCGCGTCAGCCATCCGCCCGCGCCCGAAGACGATCAGACGCTCGCCGTCCTGCCAGCGGAACGGTTGCGTATCTGGGAGCCCGGGAGGCGGATTGCCGGCCATACGACACGCACTATCCCGCAAACCCTCCGCCATAACTCGACAGAGCTCCCGGAGCCGTCGTCATCGAGTGTGGAAGTGGTTGCTATGCCGCCACGGCCCGACGCAGCGAATGAGGCAGTGCGCGCTTTGTCAAACCATGGTGGATGGGACCGCACGGCCGTGATGACGGCCGCAAACACCTACGACGCGGCCTCCTGGCCTCCGAGCTGGTCCACCAGCCGCAGCAGGTCCAGAGGACTGAAGGGCTTGGTCAGGAACAGGTCGGCGCCGGCCTCGACGGCGAGGCGGTGCACATCGTCGCCGGCGGCGGCGGTAAGCATGACGATCGTGGCCGCCGAACGGCGGCGGCGCAGCTCCCGGCAGGCCCCGATTCCATCTAGGTCCGGCATGTCGACGTCCAGGAACACCAGCGTGGGGTGCTCTTGCTCGGCGATCCGCAGCGCCTGTACGCCATCTCCTGCCTCGTGGAGCTCGAAGTCCGCCACGTCCTCCAGGGTGGTCGCGATCAGCTTGCGGACGAACTCGTCATCGTCGACGATCAAAACCGCCCGGGTCATGCGCAGTGCGCCGCGTTCCGGACCACCGGCTCGACCTTGACTGAGTGAAATGCCTGCACCACGCGCGGCCCGGATGAACTCGGTCTCGGTCTGACCGACATCGGGATCAGCGTACTGCGCCCGATCCAGGCGGGCTAGGAACGGGATGCGACGCGGCGAGCACGCAGCGTGGCCAGCACGATTCCCAGGAGCAGTCCGGCCGCGAGCCCGACGAAGAGCGAGATCTCGAGCTTTTTCACTCTGTCGCTCGTAGCCTGTACAGCCGGCGAAAGTAGCTGCGCCCGGCTCGTGCTCGTTTCAGCCTGGAGTGAATCGGCGTACGCAGTACGTACCGCGTCGAGATTTGCGGAGGTTGCATCTACCTGGGCCTGAGCGGCCACCAATGCGTTGTTCAGGCGAGCGGACTTCGAGTGTGTCAGGGCTCTTGCTATCCCGCTCGCCTTCGCCTTGGCGGTCTCAAATTTCGTCGATGCGGTGCGCAGTTGAGCGAGCAGGCGCCCAGAAGCGGGGCTTGTGCTGTTTAGCGACGCGACGTACTTGGAGAGGGCCACGGACGCGGCGTTCGCGAGCCTGACCGCGCGGCTAGAGGTCGGGCTGCTGGCCGTGACGTCGAAGGTCGCCGATAGCGGGACGGGCGTGGCACTCAGTTCGGCGGTCACCGCGGACTGCGGCAAATGCATCTGACGCGCAACCGGTGCGACGACTGCGCTGGCGGTCACCGCGCGTGCATACGATGCTGCGAGCGCCTGGCTGGCGGCGGCGTAACCAGACAGCGCGCCGGGTGCGGCCAAGTTCAGATCACCAACCTCGAGCCGGGCAGTTGCCGTGTAGACCGGCTTGCGCCGAAGACCGACCGCCGCACCGCCCGCCACCAAGAGAACCACGCAGATGATGATGATCAGGGGATGGCGCCTGACGGCCGTGCCAACACCGACGGTAGGCGGCTCAATCTCACGGGGCGCAGGCGCTGGTTCCTCGGTCTCGGCCTGAGTCACAATCGGGTGGTCAAACGCGGTCGGTGATGCGGTGCAAAATCGATGCCTGCTCAACGCACCCTCGAGAGCGTGCCTGACGAGTGTAGCTGCGAGGGCGACACGCTAGCCTTCCTGTTCCTGGCCGCACGGACAGTTGTGAATGTGCGTCCGCGGCCAGCGCCCCCCAGCACGTGACCAAGCGCAGCATCTCCACCCTTCGCCTGGTGCTGATCGGCGCTCTCCTCGCCGGCCTCGGGGTCGGGCTCGGCTTCGCGCTCAGCGGAGGGGAGACCTCGCCGCATCCGCGCCATGCGCAGCTCGCGCCCGGCTCCGGACGCCAGGCGAATCCGGTCAGCAGGCACGCAGGCCGTGTGGCGTTGTTGCACGGCGCCCTCGAGGTGGGCGCAAGCCGGGCCGACGCAGGGCTTCCCCGGCGGCCGTTTGCGTCGACCTCGGTGTGGTATGCGCGCGTGCCGGCGGACGCCCCCCTTGACCCATCATCAGGACGGCTCGTGGCCACGTTAGTCCAGCAGGTGGCCACCTACGGCACGGGCTTCGACACCACCAGGTGGAGCACTCCGGTCTACATAGTCCGCGCCGGCGAGCCCACGGCGTTTGTTCATAAGGATCCTCCGGAGACAGCGATCGCCAACCGCCCCTTACAACAGGCGTTTTCCGCCGTCCCAATCCCGCCCGATGCCCGATCCGCCGCGGGTACCGACGAGCTCATGGTCATCTACCAGCCCTCAACCGACACGATGTGGGAGTCCTGGCACACCCGGTTGGAAGGCGATGGCTGGCACTTCGAATACGGCGGGCGGATTATTGATGTGTCACGAAATCCCGGCTATTACGAGCGCCTGGTAGCCAGCAACGGCGTGCCGCTCGAGCAGCCGCAGTGGGGCGCGGCGGCGAGTGGGTTGCCATTGCTGGCGAGCCTGATCACGTTCCGCGACCTGGCCGCGGGCGTCATCGACCATGCCCTGGAAATCGCGCTGCCCGAGGTCCGCCACGGCGTGGTGGCCTGGCCAGCGCAGCGCAGCGACGGCCAGTCCAATGATCCCGACTCCATCCCGGAGGGCGCGCATTTCCGGCTCGACCCCAGGCTGAACATCAACCGTTTGCACCTCCCGCCGCTTACCCGCATGATCGCGTTCGCCGCACAGCGCTACGGCATCATCGTCCGCGACCGCTCAGGCGCTGTCTCGATGGATGGACAAGCACCCACCACGCCGGCAGAAGGAGCGGTGTGGGCGGGCGCGACCGGGGGTCTACTTCCCTATCAGGTGCTGCAATCTTTTCCGTGGAGCCATCTGCAGCTCCTGCGGATGCGTCTTGCGCCGTTGCCTGGATGAATCCAGCCGCCGTGCGGGTGGCGGACGACCATACGAATGTGCCCGCAATCGCTCGCTGATCGCCCAGGAGCGCTCGATAGGCAGGCATGCCGCTGGGCGCCCAACCACTCGGCACGCGCTATCGCCCCAGAGCCAGTCGGCTCACAGGCGTGCTCCTTCTGCTGGCAGTGCTGGCGCTGGCCGTGGGCACCTCTGTCGCATCGGCGAGCGCCCAAGGGCGCGTGACGAAGCGCTCTCCGGGGTTCGCCGATCCGTTTGCCGACGCCCTCAATCCGGACATATTCGCGAAGGCCGCTTTTGATGAACCCAGGTTCACGGCTCCGAACTCGGTGTGGAACACGCCGCTGGCAGCGAATGCGCCGCTTGATCCATCTTCACGCAGGCTGCTGCCGTTGATATCCCTCGCGGCGAGGATGACGAGCCCGGGGTTGGACGTCATGACGTGGAGCACGCCCATCTACATCGTGCCGGCACATCAGCGCACGGTGTTCATGCACCTGACCCCCAATTCGACAACCGGCAAGGTCAACCCCGACCTTCAGAACGCATTCAGGGCTGTCCCCATGCCAGCCGACGCCCGCCCCGCCGCGGGTACAGACAAGCTCATCGTCATATATCAGCCGTCGACCGACACGATGTGGGAGTCATGGCGCACGCGGCGGGAAAGCAATGGCTGGCACTTTGAGTGGGGTGGGCGGATGATCCACGCCTCCCGCAGCCCGGGCTACTACATGTCTCTCACGGCGCCTGATGGGTCCGTGCTCGAGCAGAGCTCGTGGGGCGCATCAGCCACGAGCCTGCCGCTGGCTCCCGGCCTGATCAGCTTCCGCGACCTCCAGAGGGGCGTCATCGACCATGTCCTGTCACTCGCGATACCGCACGGGATCATCACCAAAGGTGTCGTGGCCTGGCCAGCTGAGCGCAGCGACGGACAGTCCACCTCGCGGCTTTCGATCCCTGAGGGAGCCCACCTGCGGCTTGACCCCTCGCTCGACATAAACAGCCTGAAGCTGCCGCCATTGACCCGAATGATCGCTCTCGCTGCGCAGCGGTACGGCTTCATCGTCCGGGATGGTGCGAGCAACCTCACGGTCGACGGTCAGGCACCAAGGACGCCTGCCCAGAGCGCCGGTTGGCGGGCGGTGATGGCCCGCAGCGGCTTCCAGTACTGGTCCCAGGTGCTCAAAGCATTTCCCTGGAGCCACCTGCAACTTCTGCGAATGCGACTCTCAAGAATCTAGGGCCTCGGCCCAGAGGCGCCCGGGGAATTCTCGCTAGGATCGGCCAGGTGCGGGGGGGAGGGCCCAGCGAGCAAGTCGATTCGGCGCCCCGCCGGGTCGCTGTCGCCCGCGATGCCCTGCTCAGCCTGGACAACTGGGCTTGGGCGCGCGACTGGCGTGGGAGCGACCCCTACGATGGCCTCAACACCAGACGTCTCCTGACTCCGCTGAAGCGCCACCGTCGCGGTCGGCAGGTGTTGATGCAGCTCGTAAAGCGCTCCCCGCTCAATCTGCGGCCGCTGCTGGGGATTGCACCGGAGCCCGACTCGGCGGCTCTGGCGTGGGCGCTGTCCGCCTACTCGGTGGTGGACTTCCGCGAGCCCGAGGAGCAGGAGAGGCGCCGCGAGAAGCTGTTCGAGCGGCTGGCCTCGATGAGGCTTCCCGGGTGGCAGGAGCCCTGCTGGGGCTACCACTACGACATGCAGTCGCGCGTGTTTTTCTATCCGAGCACCGATCCGAATGGGATCGCCACCACGTACGTAGGTGGTGCACTCCTTGACCTGCACGCCCGCACCGGCAACCAGCGGGCGCTCGAGCTCGCCGAGGGCGTGGGGCGGTTTCTCGTCCGGCATGTGCCGCTTACCGAAGATCCGCCCGGGGCCTACTTCGGGTACCTGGTCGGGGATCGCAGCCCGATCCACAACTCAAACCTGCATGCGTGCGCCCTGCTGGCACGCGTCGCCGCCCTAACCTCCCGGCAGGAATGGCGCTCGATGGCCGAGCGCGGGGTCGAGTGGACTATCGGTCGGCAGCGTCCCGATGGCTCCTGGCCATACGGTGAGCGGCCGAACCTGGGCTGGGTTGACGGCTACCACACGGGGTACGTGCTGGACTCGCTGCGGTTTTGCCTCGACGCCGGCCTCGATGGCGGCGTCCAGGAGGCCTGGTTGCGAGGACTGGCGTACTACCGCCGAAACATGTTCCTGGAAGACGGAACCCCACGCTACTTCTCGCACAACACGTTTCCAGTGGATCTCCAGAGCGTCGCGCAGGCGCTTCAGACGTTCTCGATTGCGTCGGCGTATGACCCAAGCTGTCTCGAGGACGCGCGGCGGGTTTTCGACTACGCCCGGCGGGCGATGCGCCGTGCCGACGACGCCTACTTCTTTCAGCGCAGGCGGTTGTGGGTAAACCGGGTGGCTCACCTACGCGGGGGAAACGCTGACATGATCTTGGGCCTCGCTCGGCTGCTCCGAGCCGAACTCGACGCCGAAGGTCGCTGAGCTCGATCCTGCGGCGGCGCGTGGTCTAGGCGTCGGCACCTTTGGCGGTGACAGCAAGGTCTCTTGAGAGGATCCTTCTTGCTCGCAGTCTGGTGATCAGCTGGCTGGCTCGTTCCCGGTCGCGCCTGTTGAGTCCGCCCACGGTGACGAAGATGATGGCGTAGGCGATCGTGCCGGCAATGAGTGCGATCAGTAATCCCCCAACTCCGCCGATGCTTGCATAGAGGACGTGTGCGGTGGCGAAGCCGCCTGCGTATGAGGCCAGCATCGCGAGCACCTGTCTCAGTGGCCAGAGAACGCGCAGCGGCGTGGCGAGGTAGGAGCGCGTGACGCCGTACATGAAGAGCGAATCTGCGAGGAACCCAAGGACGACCGCCAGGGCTGCGCCGGTGGCCCCGATGACCTGAGCGAGCCCGATAGTTGCCGTGAGCGTGACGAGCATCCGAAGCCCGGCGCTCCAGGAGCTCATGCCCGGCCTGTTCAGTGAAATCGCGGCGTGCCGCTGGAGAAACGCGATCGTGCAGGCGGCCGGGAGCAAGAGGGAAAAGACCAGCGCGCCCGTTGCATTGGTGAACCCGTGGCCGAAGATGCGCATTACGCCCAGGGCCGCGCCGCCTGCGGCGGCCGCGGGCCAGAGCATGCCGACAGCGCAGTAGCGAATTGTGTCGACGAGTGCGCGATCGAAGCCGTGAAAATCTCCCTGGGCGCGGCGCTCAAGCAGCGTAGGAAACAGCATCTCGGATAGGCGGTAGTTGAGTTCCATGAAGCGCTGCCCGATCGTGTACGCACGGTTAAAGCCGCCCACCACCGAGACCGTGGACACGATCCCCAGCACCCAGGTACCCGATACGGAGCTGATGCCGTCGGCGATCCCACCGGGGGTGACTCGCAGGCCGAAGCGGAGAATGTCGGGCAGCGTGCGAAACCCGTCCCGAAGCTCCGACTGGGAGATCCGGACCGGGATGTAGTGGCGCGTCACGACCAGACGATGGGCAAACGACAAGATCCAGGAAGCTATCCCGGCGAAAACCAGGGACCAGACGGTGCGGTCGGCAATTCCGAGACCAACCGCGAGGCCCAGGAACGCCAGCATCTGGTTCTGCCGCACCCAAAACAGACTGCGCCCGGCTCGAAAGCTGGAAAGAATGGCGTCGATGTTCCAGCACGTGTTTGTCAGCAGGACATAACCGGCCATGTTGACGGCGGCAGGAGCAAACAGCTCTGGTTGACCGATCGGGCCCCGAAAGACGAAGTAAGTGCCGACTAATGTCAGGGCGCCGACAATGACAGTCAGGGTGAAAGAAAAGGAAAACACCGACCAGAACAGTCCGGCCACACGCGGGGCCCGAGGCTTTAGAAAGACCAGTTCGCGGATCAGCCCGGGACGCTCCTGGACCGTCGACAGGAACCAGGCGACGCCTACCGGGGCCGTGCACAGCGCGTATTCACCTATGACGTGCACTCCGAAGATCCGCGCTGTCGCGATCGAGGAGACCAGGCTGAGCAGGCCCGAAGCGACGAACGACAGCACTCCGAAGCTCAGACCCCTCCGGTACGAGGGACGACGCGGTTCTGGAGCGTCACGAGGGGAAGTCATGAGGCTGCGCCGCGCTGCAGATCATCTCTGGGGAGGCGAGGGTTCAATCCATACCCAGATCCAGCCACGACACCCGCCCACAGCCACAGCACCTCGGTAGGGAAGCCCTGTATGACCGGAGAGAAGGTGGCGAGGACCAGCCAGCTCACCGTTACTCCGACGAGTCCGACCCTCCACGGCACCAACTCAGGGGGACCGCGGCGAAGGATGCTGCCCCCGACTCCCATCAGCAGACCCAACCCCCACAGAAGCGTCCCGATCAGGCCAAGCTCGGCAAGCATCGAGAGGTAAACGTTGTGGACGGGCTCGCCGACGCCGGTTATCGGGTAGCTGGGGGAAAGCCTGAAGTAGTTATCGGCCTGACTGGCAAACTGACCCCAGCCGAACCCCGTTAGCGGTTTGGCGAGGAACATCTGCTCCGCTGCCGTGTCGAGGTTCAGGCGATCCCAGACCGAATATGTGTCCTGAACACGGTTTGTAACTTGGGCGCGAAGGCTCGACGAACCAGCAAGCGCACCAGCCACCGTCACGATCCCGATCAACAGGATGACAGGGAGGTAGCGCCGCAGTCGTGGGACGGCGAGCATCATGATCACCGTCGCGGCTACGGCCGCTATCCATATCGAGCGCTCGAGGGTGAACAGCAGGTCGAATAGGCAGACGAACCCGATGACAACTGCGACCAGGCGCCACCAGTGGGACCGCCATGTGAACAGTGCCACCCCGCATGCGACGGCTCCCACGTACAGAGCCATGCCGTTGAGCGCGGCATCGGTGAAAGGGCCGCGCGCGCGGCCGACCTGGGCGACCTGTACGCCCCCGGTGACAGCCGTGCTGAGGCCCGTGTTGGCTCCGGGGCTGACGCTCGTGAGGGCGCTGGAGTGGGCAATGTAGCGTGGCCAGACAAGGAAGTTCAGCCCGATGCCTTGGGCGGTTGCGATGAAGGCCAGATAGGCCGCAATGAACACCAACGTGGCCAGGAGAAAGCGGCGATCACGTTCGGTGGCAAAGGCGACCGGCGCGACCGCGAAGGTCACGAAGGGCACGACGAAGTGGTCCAGCAGCGGGTAAAGGTCCGCTCGGGCAAACAGGTCATGGAAGGCAATGGCCGACGCGATGACATAAGCCGTGGACGCAGCGAGTACCAGATGCGTCGATGTCAGCCGCAAAGGCGCGCGCTCGCCCGTTGCGGGGTCGCGAAGGAGTACGGCAGCTATCCCGGCGATGAAGAAGAACCGGTCAGGCGAGACCAGGTTTGGCAAGCCCAGGGTCCGCCAGTTTCCCGAAAACATCGCCAAGAAAAGAGCGACACTGATCAAATAGGCGGGCCTGATGAACGCGGCGATGTAGACCGCGGCGGGTACGAGGAGGACGCCCACACCAACAATGCCAACCGCCCGGAGCCCGGCATGGGCGGCGATCAGCGAGGCGACGGCGATGGCGTCCACGGCGACGACGCCGGCCGCCACTTGCACCCCTTGTGAACGTGGAAGCGAGCGAAGTGAGATCGGTGGCGAGGCCGCGCTCATGCTCCGAGCACGGCCCTCCACCCCGACGGCGTGGCACCCCGGCCACCGAGCCGTGCCTTCAGCCCTGCGCGGGTGAGCGAGGTGATGGAATCGAACAGGTCGAGCGCAGGCAGTCCACCCCGGTCCGGCAGAGCGTTGAGCGCAGGCAGGAGTACGTCGAAGTCGTAGCCCATGGTGGAAAGACGCTCAGGGCCGAGCCACCGCAGGTAGCGCCTACACCACTCCTTTCGCACGGGGCTCGAAAGGCTGCGGGTCCACTTCTCCACGCTGTTCTGAGAGAGCCCCGTCGGGCGGCTGTCCGGCGGGTCTCCCATCCGCCCGCCGAGTGCGACATCGGCGAATCGATCAAGCGCGCTGGGATCGAATGTGAAGCCGCAGTACCCGCACAGAGCTCGCCAGATGGCCGGGTCGCCGGTCAGCAGGTCCTCGTAGCGCACGCCGAAGGCGCGAGAATGATGGCGACGATATCCGTCGATCAGGCTGACCAAGCCCGAAAAGAGGCTCATCGGATAGTCGTTCGGGCGCCAGCGGCCTGCGGCGAAGGTCTCGATAACCGAAGAGACGACACTGAGCGGGTTACGCCACAGGAAGACCAGGCGGGCCTCTGGAAAGGTGTGGGCGATCTCGTCAATGATCATCACGTAAGGCGGCGTCTTGTCAACGAAGAATCGTGCCTCCGGTGGCGCGGCGCGCGCGTACAGACGCAAGGCAGCGTCGTGGACGGCGTCGCGGTAGTCCTCCACACCGCGTGGCAAGGCGGCCGTGAAGTCCTCGAGCGCATCGCAGATCCCCGGATGCCAGGCTCCAGCATCTGGGAGCGTGGCTCGCAGAGGTCCAAGCCACGGCAAGAGGAGCCACGGTTCGCTCACTGTGGCGATACCCTCGTGCGCGGCAAGAATCCGCTGGACTAGGGTCGAACCGCTCCTGGGCAAAGACAGCAGGAAGATCGGAGTGAGCGGCGCGTCTGTCATGGTCGCCCTTCCGGGAGATCGGCATTGTAGG
This sequence comes from uncultured Solirubrobacterales bacterium, assembly GCA_963838865.1. Lineage (GTDB taxonomy): Bacteria > Actinomycetota > Thermoleophilia > Solirubrobacterales > Solirubrobacteraceae > Palsa-465. Next base: position 140,021 of record CAWISN010000002.1, read on the forward strand.
TCGTGTTCGGCTTCAATATCCGCCATGCCCCGCGCCCGGAAGTGCGTCGAAAACGATCGCTGCTCCCTGGCGCAGCCCCCTTCTCCAAAGGCCGAGAGGCCGGCCCGGGACGCGCTGAGAACATCATCGGTTCCAGACGGTTCCTGGCGTGTCTGAAAAGCCAGCCAACGACGCGCCGTACCGTCTGATCAGTGACGTGCTCTTTGGGACGAATGTCACGGTGCATTCCTTCGTCAACCTGTATGGCTGCCAGATTGGCGATAACACACGAATTGGCACATTTGTCGAGATCCAGAGCGGTGCGGTGATCGGCAAAAATTGCAAGATCCAGAGCCACACCTTTGTCTGCGAGGGCGTTGACATCGCGGACGAGGTGTTCGTCGGACACGGAGTCATGTTCATCAATGACAAGTACCCGCGTGCTACGAACGACGCTGGGACATTCCAGACACGTGACGACTGGACGCTCCTGCCGATAGTGGTTGAAGAGGGCGCCAGGCTCGGGTCCGGCGCGATCATCCTCGGAGGTATCCGGATCGGGTCGAGATCACTCGTCGGAGCAGGTGCCGTGGTGAGTCGCGACGTGGAGCCGGGACGGACGGTCATGGGGATGCCAGCGCGAGCCCAATAGCCGCGACGACGCAATTCACTCTCGCCCGATGACCCGCATTGCCATGCTGCTGGAGAACAATCCCTATCCCGGCGATCCACGCGTGCGCCCGGAAGCCCAAGCCCTGGCCGGGGCCGGTTACCAGGTCACTGTGTGCGCCCCTCGCGGAGAAGGCCAGCCCCCCCGGGAGGTGATCGCGGGCGTACGCGTCAGCCGCTGGCGCCTGCCGAAAACCAAGCCGAGCCTCACTGGGTTCCTAATCGAGTACCTGGTGGCCAACCTGCAGCTCCACTGGGCAGGCTGTCGAGAGCTGGCTCGGGGGGCAGACGTCCTCCATCTGCACAATCCGCCGGATACGCTCTTCCCCGTCGCGCTGTTGGCGCGGATGCTGGGCCGTAAGGTCATATTCGATCATCACGACATGGTGCCGGAGCTGATGGAGGCGAAGTTTGGACCGGGACCCATGGTCAGGCTAACGATGGCGTGCGAGCGTCTCTCGATGGGGGTGGCCAACGTGGTAATTGCCAACAACCAGTCCCACCGGGACGTGGCGCTCGGGCGCGGCAACCAGAATGACCAAAAGGTCGTGGTTATCCGCAATGGGCCTCCGAGCGCGACGCTGGTCCCGCCGCAATCCCGGCGCGGGGGGCCACTCGAAGACCCTCACCTGGTCTTCGTCGGCCTGATTGAGACGCAGGATGGAGTCGATGAGCTGCCCGAGCTACTCGTTCGCCTGGCCCGGGACCACGGGCTTGAAAAAGCGCACCTGACCGTCGTCGGCAGCGGCACTGGCCTCTCGGCCTTCAAACGCGCCGTAGCGGAAGCGGGGGTGGCAGAACGGGTGCGCTGCACCGGTCAGGTTCCTCACACCGAGGTACCGCGCCTGCTGGCCGAGGCCGACATCTGCGTGGATCCAGCGCCCTGCACGACCTTCAATGAATTCTCGACCAATATGAAAATCGCGGAGTACATGGCCGCGGCACGCCCGATCGTTACGTACTCGTTGCTCGAAACTCGCCGCACCGCGGGTGAGGCAGGCGCTTATGCCGATTGTGGTGACCCTGCTTCGTTCGCCCGCCTCGTGGCCGAACTGGCCGCTGACGCCGCGCAACGCGAGATGCGTGCGCAGGCTGGGACGCAGCGGGTGCGCGAGCTGGTCTGGGAGCGTCAGGAGGAACGCCTGCTGGCAACATACTCGAGGCTCGTGGCACCTACTACCGATGGTTCATAGATGACAAGACCGATTGGCATCGCGCTTGTGGGCTACGGATACTGGGGCCCCAACCTTGCGCGCAACATCAGCGGCGTGGACGAGAGCGAGCTGGCTGCTGTCTGTGACACTTCAGCCGCCGCTCGTGAGCGGGCCCGGAAGCACCACCGCGATATCCGGGTGGTTGAGCAGCTATCCGAGGTCCTTGATGATCCGGACGTCGAGGCGGTGGCGGTGGCGCTGCCGATGGCCGCCCACCATCCGGTCGCGATGCGGGCTCTGGAGGCAGGCAAGCACGTACTCGTGGAGAAGCCTCTGGCCCTGACCGTGCCCGAATGCGACGAGCTCATCGGCGCGGCTCAGGCTCGCGATCTGACACTGATGGTCGGCCACACGTTCGTGTTCAACGAGGCCGTCCGGATGGTGAAGGGATATCTCGAGTCAGGGGAGGTGGGCGATCCGTATTACGTCTCAATGCGCCGCACGAACCTGGGGATCGTGCGCTCGGATGCAAACGCGATGTGGAGTCTGGCTCCGCATGACATCTCGATTCTCCAATACTGGCTGGGAAGTGACATCCGCTCGGTGTGCGCCACCGGTATCGCTCGTCTTCAGGACGGCATCGAGGACGTCGTGTTCGTGTCAATCGAGTTCGCTGGCGGAATCCTGGGGCACATCCACTGCAGCTGGCTGGAGCCCAACAAGGTGCGAGATGCCACGATCGTGGGCAGCCGCAAGATGGCCGTGTACGACGACACCGCGCCGGAGGCAAAGATCCGGCTCTATGACAAGGGGATCGACCGCCACGCGGTAGAGCGCGGCGAGCGGGAATCCAGGATCGGCCAGTACGAGAACTTTGCCCAATTTCAGATGATGGCCCGTGCTGGCGATGTGATTCTTCCGAGGGTCCGCTTCGAGGAGCCCCTGGCACGCGAGATCAAGCACTTCGCGCAGTGCGTCACCAATCGGGAGGATCCGCTCACGGGCGGCCGCCAGGGCCGGGATGTCGTGGCGGTACTTGAAGCGGCGCAGCGTTCGCTGGAGGCCGGCGGCGCGCGTGAGGTCCTGGAGATGAGTGTCGATGTCTAACTCGATCGCCTTCGTCGATCTGAAGGCTCTGTACAGGGAGATCCAGGGCGACATCGACGCCGCCATCAGAAGAGTCTGTGATGCGACGGCATTCGTCGGGGGCTCGGAGGTCGAGCAATTCGAGGAAGCCTTCGCCCGGTACACCGGCGCCCGGTATGCGGTTGGTGTGGCGAACGGGACCGACGCCCTTGAGCTGGCCCTGACCGCCTGCGACCTTCCGGCCGGCGCGGGTGTGATCGTGCCGGCGAATACCTTCATCGCCACTGCCGAGGCCGTCGTGTCGGCCCGTCTGCGGCCGATCTTCGTAGACGTGCAGCCGGATACCGGCCTGCTCGACCTGGAGGCGGCGGCAGCGGTGGCGCCGGATGCAGTCGCGATCGTCCCGGTGCACCTGTACGGACGTTTGGCCGACATGGACGCGGTCGGTCTCCTGGCGCAGCGCCATGGCCTGCGGGTTATCGAGGACGCGGCTCAGGCGCACGCCGCGCGCAGAGCCGGTCGCCATGCGGGCACCTGGGGCGATGCCGGCTGCTTTTCGTTCTATCCCGGCAAGAACCTCGGTGCTTTCGGAGACGCCGGGGCGCTGATCACCAACGACGAGGCGCTCGCGGACCGGGTTCGTCTCATGCGCGACCATGGACGGCGGGGCCGTGATCATCACGAGATCGTCGGAATCAACAGCCGCTTGGACGGGCTGCAGGCGGCCATCCTTGCCGCCAAACTCCCCCACCTGGATCGCTGGACGGCGGCCAGGCGCCGAATCGCCGCTGAGTACCGCTCGGCGCTGCCCGCCGGGGTGCTTGACTGGGAGGGCGAGCCACAGGAGCCGGAGGCCGAGTCCCACCACCTACTTCCGATCATGCTGGACGACCGGGATGAAGTCGCGCAGCAGCTCCGGCAGAGGGGGATCCCCACCGGGGTGCATTACCGGGTGGCCGTGCCCTCTACGCCCGCGTTCGGGGGCCAGACGGGCGTATGTCCGGTGGCAGAAGAGCGGGCGCAGCGGCAACTATCACTGCCAATCCATCCTCACCTGGCGGCCGGCGCAGTCCAGCGCGTGGTCTCAGCTGTGGAGGAGCTCGCCAGGGTTCTCCGTTGAGAACGGCGGACTCGCGCGTTCTCCTCATCTCGCCGGTCCATAACGAGGCTCAGCATCTTGGGGCGGTTATCGAGGGAGTGCTCGCGCAGACGCGGCCGCCCGACCTGTGGTTGATCGTCAACGATGACTCGGTGGATGAAACGGCCGAGATTGCGGCGCAGGCCACACAGCAGGCACCGTTTATCCGGTTGGTTTCGACACCTGCCGGCTACACAGGAGCCTCGGGCGATCGCAACGCGGCCGGCGGCCCTGACCGAGCCTTCAACTTCGGCCTGGAGGAGGTGGAGTGGACTTCCTATACCCATGTCGGCAAGCTCGACGGCGACATCGTCCTGCCGCCGGACTACCTGGCCGGCATCCTGTCGCGCTTCGAGCAGGAGCCCGCGCTGGGTATTGCGGGAGGGGCCATCCTGGAGCTGCGCAAGAACAACTGGCGACGGATACCCACGCCGCTCGACCATCCAACGGCTCCGGCCCGCATCTACAGCACCGACTGCTTCAGGGCGATCGGAGGGATGCCGCCATACATGGGCGCCGATGTGATCACCACCATGTACGCAAAGCTCCGAGGGTTCACGACGCGCACGTTCCCGGAGCTCGGCGTACGCCACCTACGACCGCTGGCCACCGCCGACGGAGTGCGACGCGGCCGGATGCGGCAGGGGGCCTATCAGTACCTCGTGCACTATCACCCTCTGTGGATCGTCGCTCGATCCCTGCTCGTGGGCGCTCGCTTTAAGCCCTACGGTCTGTCAGGCTGGTGGTTCCTGCGCGGTTACCTTCAAGCCGCTCTCGGGCCCAAGCGACCAGTCAGCGATCCAGAGTTGCGTGCCTTCATCCGGGCCGAGCAGCGCGAGCGAGTGACTCGCGTGTTGCGGCGGCTCGCCCGGCGCTGAGGCGCCCGTCATCTGATGGCACGGAATGCTCGTGCGTCACCGCGGGTGGTCATGCTGCTCGAGAACTGCTCCTACCCGGCTGACGTCCGGGTTCGTCTGGAAGCCGAATCCTTGACGGCGGCCGGATACCACGTGACCGTGATCGCTCCCCGCGCGCCTGGGCAGCCTCGGCATGACAGTGTGAACGGCGTAACTGTCGAGCGTTTTCGGCTGCCGGAGAGTCGCGGCAGCGTGGCCGGGATTGTCCGCGAGTACCTCCTCGCCAACCTGCAGCTGTACCCGCGCGGAGTTCTCGCGTTGATCCGAGGGGCGGAGATCCTGCACCTCCACAACCCTCCCGATACCTTTTTTGCCGCCGCCTACGTGGCTCGTGCGCTCGGGCGCCGGGTCGTGTACGACTTTCATGACACTTCGCCGGAGCTGTTCGCAACGAAGTTTGGAGACGGGCCGATTGCAGGTTGCCTGCGCTGGCTGGAGCGTCGATCGGCCCGCAGTGCCGATCACGTCCTGACGGTGAATCAGTCGCTCCTTGAGCTGGCGAGCGCCCGGGACGGCGTCTCGATCGACCGGATAACTGTCGTCCGCAACGCGCCGCCAGAGGCGATGCTCGGCCAGGCTCGGCCGGCTCGCGATGGCGTGCTGACCGATCCCCGACTCGTGTTCGCGGGCACGATTGAGTCTCAGGATGGAGTTGACCTCCTGCCGGAGCTTGTCCGTCTGCTGCGTGACGAGCGCGGACTGACCGGCGTCACCATGACCGTGGTGGGTGACGGCAGTGTCCGCCGGGACGTCGAAGCCGGCTGCCGACGCGCCGGCGTTCACGGGAACGTCACATTCACCGGACGTGTCCCACACTCGCAGATTGCCGGATTGCTTGCTGCGGCAGATATCTGCGTGGAGCCAGCGCCGTGCAACGCCTTTAACCACCGCTGCTCGATGGTCAAGATCTACGAGTACATGGCGGCTGGGCGACCGATCATCGGCTATCCGCTGAGAGAGGTCCAGCGGCTGGCCGGACGGGACATGCTCTATGCGCAATGTGGCGACATCGAGGAGCTGGCGGACCTCGCCGTCCGCTTAGCCGGTAATCCGGCGCTCCGTTCTCGGTTGGGCTCCCAGCTGCTCAAGCGAGCTCAGCAGCTGACCTGGGAGCGGTCCAGTGAAGCGCTGCTCGCGGCGTACCGATCGCTGCCAGCCGGCAGTGAGGACGTGCCGTTTACAGGCCGGAAGCCCCGGGCGGAGGGACCCTAGGCTCGAAGTAAGTCGGCGAAATGCGTGCGGCTCAGCCGGGCCTGCACCTCGCTGATGTTCTCGATCAGCTCGCCATGCGTCCTGGTGTTGATCTTCTCCAGGCCGGTCCGCAAGAGTCTCCAGTCGTTTGGCGGCAGTCCGAGGAACTCCAGGGTCCCCGCGAATCGTTCAGGCTCGCCGACGAGCTGTTCATACCCGACCTCCAGGGCCGGCGCGCGTGTCGAGGCCAGCCACGTCCGGAAGAACCGCTGGTTACGCGCCAGGCGGGTGAGCGAGTTGACCAGCTCCTCGGGTTCAAGCCGTATCTTCAGCCCAGGCGGCGGTGGCGTCCCGCCGGGCAGTGGCGGCCGGCCGTCGTTGGTGATATGCCACAGGCCGGTCTTCTGCCTGACCCGCTCGGACAGCACAATGTCGAGCAGGTTGTGCCGCACCAGGTGGATCACGCGAACCCGTCGGACCGCCGCGTAGAGCAGAGTCTCCGGCCAGACTCGAACCTGCTCGTACATCAGCTTGAGGCCGGCGGCGCGTTGTGTTGGCTGATCAAAGACCCGCTGCAGGTAGCGTATTGCCCAGTAGGAGCGAGCCCATGGGGGGTGACGGGCTACGAAGACGCGGGCGAACTCAAGGTCATTTGGCTCCCAGAGCGGCCGCTCGCGAGGGGGGCGGGAGAGAAACAGCTCACCGTAGACGCGGACATTCGGATGGCTGTTCAGCATGTCGTGCACGAACGTCGATCCGGACCGCGGGCTGGCGAGAATGATGAACGGACAGGCCATGGGCGCCTCCAGGCTATCGTCCAACTTTCGCCTCGAGGAGGGGCTGCACGAAATGGCGACGATGCGCATTGCTTACCTGGTTGGCCGGTATCCCGCGGTGTCCCACACGTTCATCCTGCGGGAGGTGCAGGCGTTGCGGCGCCTCGGCGTCGAGGTGGAGACGATCTCGATCCACCGCGCCAGGGAGACGGACACGCTCTCAGAAGTCGACCGCGAGGAGGCCGGAAGGACCTTCTCGGTGCTCCCCCCGAGCTGGTCGAGGCTGATAGAAGCGCACCTGGTTGCCGCACTCACGCGCCCTCGCGGATATCTCAGGGCGCTTGCGCTCGCTGCTCGGCTCGGGAGACCGGGTCTGCGCGGAGCCCTGTGGGCTCTGTTCTACTTTGCCGAGGCGGGTCTGGTGTGGCGCCATTGTCGTCGGCTGGATATCGATCACATCCACGTCCACCACCTCAACCAGGCCAGCGACGTGGCGATGCTGACGATCGAAATCGAGGGTCAGCGAGCAAACCGGCGGCGATGGACATGGAGCTTCTCGATACACGGTCCCGACGAGTTCTTCGACGTTTCCCTGCACAGGCTGCGAGAGAAGGCAATCAGCGCGTCCGCCGTCTCGTGCATCAGCGACTTCGCGCGCAGCCAGGTGATGACCGTGCTGGACGAGGATCAGTGGGGCAAGCTGTGGGTCATCCACAACGGGATCGACCCGGACTGGTTCACGCCCCCACCGGCGCGGGAAAACGGCGCTGGTCCCCTCCACGTGCTGTACATCGGGAGGATGGTTCCCGTCAAGGGGCAGGCAGTGCTGCTTGAGGCAATCGACCAGCTACGCCGAGCGGGATTGGACATTCAAGCGACGATGATCGGAGAAGGCGTGAGGCGAGAGGCGCTGGCCAGGGTGGTTCGCGACCGGCGACTTGAGCATGTGGTGGAGCTGCCCGGTGCGGTGGGGCAGGACACACTGCGTCACTACTACGAGAAGGCCGACATCTTCGCACTGCCGAGCTTCGCTGAAGGGATTCCAGGCGTACTGATGGAGGCGATGGCCATGGGTCTGCCGGTCGTGTCTACTCGCATCGCAGGGATCCCAGAACTCGTCGACGATGGACACAGCGGTTTTATCGTCCCCCCCGGCCGGGTTGATGCGCTCGCCAACGCGCTGCATCGACTCGCCGCGGACGTGAAGCTGCGCCGGATCATGGGCGAGCGGGGCCGGGCGAAGGTGGTCGCTGAATTCAGCATCGAACCGTCCGCTCGCCAGATGAAGGAGATGTTCTCCTCGGTGATCGAGTGAGGGCCGATGGCCGGTCTGATCCAGAACTCAGTTGGCCCCCCTGCGGGCGAGCACGATCGGGAACGTCCGCAGCAGCAAGCGCATGTCGTTCCAAAGCGACCAGTTCGTGACGTACAGATAGTCGAGCTTCACCATCTCTTCAAATGGGATCGTCGTGCGGCCGAGCACCTGCCACAGGCCCGTCAGCCCAGGTTTCAGGTCCACCCGGCACCGTCCCCAACCCGTCACCTGGCTCGCCTCGATCTCGATCAGGGGCCGGGGCCCCACCAGGCTCATATCACCCAGCAGAATGTTCCATAGCTGTGGCAGCTCGTCGAGACTGCTAAATCGAAGGAATCGACCGACGCGAGTGATGCGCGGGTCCTGCTCGAGCAGGAGCCATCTCGGATCCCGGCTCAGGGCGAGCAGCTCCTCCCGCTTGGCCTCTGCGTCGACACACATCGTCCGGAACTTGAATACGTCAAACCGGCGATCCCAGCGTCCAACCCGACGTTGACGGAACAGGATCGGGCCGCCGTCGTCGAGCTTGATCGCGAGTGCGACGAGGAGCTGGATCGGCGCCGTCAACACGACCAGGGCCAGCGCGCCAATGATGTCCATGGCACGCTTGAGCCCGCGCGAAGAGCGGGAAAGTACGGGCGGATTCATCTCGAGGACCGTGACACCCTCAACGTCATCCACCTCCACGGTGGATCCGAGTACGTCGAAGAGACGGGGCACGATGCTGATCTTGACCCCCAGCTTCTGGCAGGTGTGGATCAGGTCGAGCAGCCGCTGGTGCTCAACATCGCGGTGAGCGACCACGACCCGCTCCGCCCGGTGTTCGATGAGCATCCCGCCGAGGTCCGCGGTATCGAGCTGCCCGAGCAACGGTGTGCTCGAGGTCGCCACCGCGTCCCGGAGTCCCAGGCGCCCGACCGTCACGGCTCCATACTCTGGATGGCTGTTCAGCTTGCGCGCCAGCAGATCGAGTTCAGACGTGTGTCCGATCAACAACACCCTCTCTGAGCCAAGCAGGCGCCTCGCTGATTTTCTGGCCAGGAAGCGCAGGCTCAGCATCCCCCCACCGCTTATGACGCCGAAGGCGACCAGCTGTTGAAAGGCCACGCCGTTGGAGGGGAGCAGGAGCTTGTAATAGCCCCACATCAGGACACATCCAACGATGAGGGTGTGGAAGATCCAAGGAATGTCATCGATGGTCGAGTGATTGATCCGTCTGATGTCACGGTCGTACAGGCCGTAGCTCTTGAACAGAGCAACCCACAGCGGCAATGTCGCTAATCCCCAGAGGTAAAGGCGCGTTGGATCACTGTGGCCTCTCGGCACAAACGCCATCACCAAGAGTCCGAACGTGACCGCCAGGACGTCAGCGCAGCCGAGGATCCGCCGGAGCACGGAGTCACGGCGTCCATGGCGGTCAGCCACCACCTGCGCCGCTGATCCTCGGCGCGGTGGTGGCGAATCGCGCCGCTGGGTGTCAGCGGTCGTGGTGCGTGCCGCAGGGGTCATGGTCGGTTCAGACACCCCGCGTCCCGGTGATCATGCGGACAGGCGTCAACGCGACATCCGAGCCGTCGGCCCGCAGTGAGGTCTCGGCCGCCTCGGTCAGACGCACGACATCGCGGGCAATTTCAGTGAAACGACGGTTGGGCAGTCCCGCGCGGACGCGCTCGGTGAAGTCAGAGAGCTCAGCGTGGAGGGGCTCGTAACTCTCGATTTGCGGCGAAACGATGGCTCCTGTCCGATACGAAAGCTGGTAGGACCCGAAGGTCTCCGGATCGGAGTAGTTGACGCCATGGTCGAAGAGCCTCACGGGCTCGCGGGCGCCGTCCTCGTACACCACCATGTTGCGGCTGCCCACGACGACGGTCCGACGCAGCTTGCTGGGCGCCAGCCAACTCAGCTCGACGTTGGCGATCAGCCCTGAGGCGTACCGGAGGGTGATGAAGGCCACGTCCGCAATGCCGGGGACGATCGAGTCACGTCCTAGCGCTCTCACACTGACCGGCATCTCGTCCAGCCAGTACCGCAGGATCGAGAAATCATGCGGGCCCAGATCCCACACCACGCTCACGTCCGGCTGGTGCAGGCCGAGGTTCACCCGGGACGAGGAGATGAAGAAGATCTCCCCCAGCTCACCGTTCTCAATCAGGCTCTTGACAGCCCGCACGGGTGGGGAGAACAGGAAAGTGTGGCCGCACATCAACACCAGGTCTGTGGCGCGCGCGCGGGCGGCCAGCTCGTCGGCGTCTTCAGAAGAAGGCGCGAGCGGCTTTTCGACGAACGTGTGCTTTCCGGCGGCGAGACTCCGCTGAGCGAGGTCGAAGTGAGTGAACACGGGAGTGGCGATTAGCACGGCGTCGACGTCAGGGTCGCCGAAGACATCGTCGGCGTGGCGCGTAGTCAACGCGCTCGGGTGGCGCCGGCCGAACCGAGCCAGGCGACTGTCGTCCAGGTCACACAGCCACTTCATCCTGACGCCGTCCAGCTCGCTGAGGACGCGAACAAGGTTCGGTCCCCAGTACCCCAACCCGATGATTCCTACGTTCAGCTCCTCCGCTGCGTCATTCCCCATGATTTTCCCCCCTGCCTGCGATAGCCGTAAAGACAATGCCTACCCGCGCGCGGGCGTCTGGACGCACGGAGCCCCTCGCACCGGGCGTAGACAAGATCCATGGGGCTTGCGTCACCGAGAAACCAACGCAGGAGAACGCTGAAAACTGGTGCGCTGTGCTTTGGGACGACACAGCCGGCCTGCCGACATCTGTCCCGTATAGCCGGCGGTCTAAATCGTCCCAGGGGGGATAGGGGTATCCTCGCCGCCCATGCACTCTCCCCTCGCGGGTGCTCAGCGATAAATGCTCTGGCCGATCGATCGAGTCCCCGACGCCTCGATCGCCGCCGAAGCCAGGGTCGCGCAGACGGCCTTAGTGGGGAGTGAAGTCGTGATCCTTGGGGCCTCCGAGGTGGGCGAGCATTGCGAGATCGGTCCCTATGCGGTCATCGGCAAGCTGGGCGATGCTGGCCGCGGGGCAGTCATCGGTGACCGATGCACGATCGGTAGCGGATCGATCATCCTCGCCGGTGCGAGACTCGAGAGCGACGTCACGCTTGGAGATCACTGCTTCATCAGAGATGGCTCCATCATTGGACCGCGGACGACCGTCGGCAGAGGCGGGTCGGTTGAACAGGATGTCGTCGTTGGCGCGGACGTCGTGATTGGCCGCGGCGCGAACTTGACATCTCGCTGCGTCGTCGGCGACCGCGTCCACGTTGGCGAGTACGTGGTTACCGCCAATGACGACACGATGGGTCGCCACGCACCCGGGATTCAGGGACCCGCTGCCGTGCTTCGCTCAGGCGCTCGGATTGGCGCTCGCGTGGTGTTTACACCCGGAGTCACTGTCGGCGAGGAGGCTTGGGTCGCGGCTGGCGCGGTTGTTACGCGAGATGTTGCCTCCCATAGCTTCGTTGGCGGCGTTCCGGCTAGAGAACTCCAGGGGCCTCCCGATGAGGCGCTGCTGAAGCTCGGTGCGACTCTGAGCTGACGCTGGCGCGGTCTCGAGAGCCGGCCGGCTCACCCGATGGCGGCGGCGATCTCGGCAAACCTCTCGTTGCTGATCGAGTTGAAGGCCTCGATCACCTGAGGATCAAATTGCTTGCCCGTTTCGACCGTGATCATCTCGCGGGCCACGGTCCAGGAGGAGGCTTGCCGGTAGGGCCGGTTGGTGGTCAGGGCATCGAACACGTCGGCCACGGCGAAGATCCGGGCGGCCAGCGGGATCTCCTCACCGGCCAGGCCGTCCGGATAGCCATTCCCGTCCCAGCGCTCGTGGTGATGGCGGACGATGTCGACCGCCCCCTCGAGAAAATCGATGTCCCGGACGATCTCCGCGCCGATCACCGGATGCTCGACCATCCGGGCTCGCTCATCCTCTGTCAGGGGACCTTCCTTGTGCAGGATCGTGTCTGAGATGGCGAGCTTCCCGATGTCGTGCAGGAGGAAGCCGAACTCGGTGGGCGTGCCCTCCACCACGATCCCCATCGACCGGGCGATCATCACCCCGTAGGCGGCCACCCGCTCGGCGTGCTTGGCCGTGTAGGCATCCCGCCACTCCACCGCGTTGGACAGGGCCCGAACCGTGGCGGTGTAGGAGCGCCTGAGCTCCTGGGCCCGGGCTCGCTCCTGTTTGAACGTCTCCCGCAGATCCGCGGCGTAGCGCTCCAGCTGGCGTCCCTGCTCGGCCGCCTCCTGCTCGCGCTCGGCCAGGGCCGCCCGTAGACGCTGGATCTCCTGGATCAGCTCGGTCTCGCTGTGGACCGACATTGCGATCAGCGTACTGACCGCGATCCCGGAAACATCTCGCTTCGCGCTCCCTGCAGCGCGACCAGCACGGCGCTGGCCGCCTGATCCACCGGTACCACCTCGAGGCCGAGCCGTCTGATCCCCTCCGGGGAGGGGGTCTCTGCGTCGGAGAACAGGATGGCTGCCCGGCGCATCCGCCGCCCCCGCAGATCCAGTGCCTGCAGCACGGCCTGGGGATTGCGCAGGCCAACGTCCACCAGCGCGACCTCGAACCGGCGCTCCTCGCAGGCCCGGGCCGCCGAGGCTCCGCTCAGCTCCCACTGGTACTTGAGTCCCAGCTCCTGGAGCGCGGGCTCGAGCATCGAACGCACCTCCTCGCGTCCGACGATGAGGACTCGAGAGCGTCCGGCCTCGACCGCTGCGGAGAGCACCGTGCGCAGCTCGTCGGCGTCGATCGGCTTGGAGACCACCCACTCACCGGCCAGCTCGCGGCGACCGGAAAACACCGAGACGAACACGATCGGGGTGGCCCGGAGCTGGGGGTCACGGCGGATCTCCGCCAGGACCTCCAGCCCGCCCTGACCGGGCATGAGCACGTCGAGCGTGACCGCGTCGTAGTGCGACTCGCGCAGCGCCGCCAGGGCCTGCCGGCCGCTGAACGTCAGCGTGGTATGGACCCCGAGCGGAGCCAGCTGGCCGGCGATCAGCTCGGCGATCTCTCGCTCGTCGTCGACGATCAGCACGCGGCGGCCCCGGATGACATCAAGGGACGGCGCGGTCTCGGGCTCGGGCCTGGCCGCGGGCAGCATGACCCGGAAGGTGGATCCCACTCCCGGCTCGGATTCGAGCTCGATCTGTCCGCCCTGGAGCTCCACCAGCGACTTGACGATCGACAGCCCCAGTCCGGTCCCCTGGGCGCCGGCTGACCGTTCACCGCCTCGGTAGAAGCGGTCGAAGGCGTGCGAGGCCTCCTCCTCGGTCATCCCCACCCCGGTGTCCTGAACGCTGAGCTGTATCCAGGCGCGCTCGGGCTCCACGCGCAGGGCGATGCTCCCCTCGGTGGGCGTGTACAGGTGGGCGTTGGTCAGGAGGTTGGCCACGATCTGCCTCAGCCGGCCGGGATCGGCCAGGGCCATCCCGACCCTGGGGGCCACGTACACGCTCATGCGCTGATGCTTGTCCTGGATCCGCGGCCCCATCAGCTCGGCCACCTCCCGTACGACGTCGCCCATGTCGACCGCTCTCTGATCTATCTCAACGTGGTCGGCCTCGATTCGGGCCACGTCCAGGAGCCCGGCCACCAGGTCGGTCAGCCGGTCGGTGGATTTGAGGATGATCTCCACGAACTCCCGCTGGCGCTCGGTCATGTTCTCGGGGGAGCGCTGAAGCAGCTCCACGAATCCCTTGATCGAGGTCAGCGGGCTGCGCAGCTCGTGGGAAGCCGTGGCGACGAACTCGCTCTTGGCCCGCTCGAGCCGCGCCCGTTCTGTGGTGTCGCGGATCGTCCACACGACCCCTTCATCGCGCTCCGCTCCTCCCAGCCGCGCCGCAGTGAGGGCCAGGGTTCGTCCCACGTGCTCCACCAGGACCTCGCCGGCGAGCGCGGAGTCGAGCGGAGGGAGCGGGCTCTCATCGCCCTCGGTGCTACCGCCGACTTCCACCTCCGGCATCAGTCGGGCGGCGGCGGGGTTGATCGTGGCCACCCGGCTGGACCCCGGCTCGGTGACCACCAATCCATCATCCAGGCTCTCGATGATCACGGCCAGGCGGCGGCGCTGGGCATCCAGCCGGCGATGCGCCCCGGCCAGCTCCTCGGCCATGGCATTGAACGCCAGGCCGAGTTCGCGCAGCTCCCGCGGACCTGACGGCCGCACCCGCCGCCCCAGCGTTCCGGCCGACAGCTGGCGGGTGGCGGCGACCAGCTCCTCGAGCGGGTCGCGCATGGCACCGATCAGGGCTGAGGCCAGGCCCAGCGCCGCCAGCAGGGCCAGTGCGCCGGCGATGGCCACGATGATCAGGTCGCGGCGGGAGGCGGAGGTGGCGCTGGCCCGGGCCGCCCGGACCCGGGCCTGCTGGCGGGTCTGCAGGGCGGCGAGCAGAGAGCGAGCCCGGGCGAAGTGGCTGCCGGCCTCGGCCAGCCGACCGGCACGGGCCAGGCTCCTTCCCGCCGCCTGGGCACCTGAGGCCAGGCTCACGAGCCGCTCGCTGGGCCGATCGCTCGCAGCCAGGCGCTGGGCCACTCGCGTCGCCGTGGCATACGCTTGAGCCGCCTGTGGCCGGTTGGGTGCGCCGGGACCAGCCGGGCCGGTGAGTGCGGCCTGCTCGATCACCCCGGCGGAGAACATGTTGGCCGTGGCCGTGGTCATCGCCGTCGTGCCCGACAGGGTGTTTTCGTAGCTCTGGCGGGAGCTGTACAGGCTGCCCAGGCCGAACGCGGCGATCACCGCCAGCACGACGGTGAGCCCTGCCAGCGCCAGGCGAAACGAGCGAGCGATCGATAGGCGCTGCATGGTCGGGCCTCTAGCCGGATGATCGTACCGTTGGGATCGGGCGCCGAACGCTCGCAAGCCGAGATTCACCCCTCCAGACCGGCGGTTCGGGGCGTTCGTGAGAGCTAAGATGGCCCCATGGTCCTGGCGCGCGCGTGGAGGCGGCGGTTGTACGCGTCGCTGGGGATGACACTGGTCGTCCCGGTCGCCCTGCTGGTTTGCCTGACGGTCCTGGCGTTGAACGGGGGTGTTCCCGGCCTGGGATCGTTACGTGAAGCCTTTTCAGGTCCCTCGGCGCCGCCGGCCGCCGGCCCTGTCCTGGGCGGGCTGCCCGCGAGCTCGCGGACGGCCCTCTCTGCCACGGTGGCCCCGGGCACCGCGACGGCCGCGGTCGGGTCCCTGGGCGGCCTCAGCACAGCTTCCCGTACCGGCGGCCGGGGGGTAGCGGGCGGCGGCGGGTTACACCAGACCCGCGGCCGGAGCGGATCCCCGGGAGCGGGGGGTGGTGGGGGCGGTGGCTACTCAGGCTCCCCCCAGCCCTCGGGAGGCCCGCCGTCCCGGAACCCGACGGTGGTTGACCGGGTCCTGGGCAGTGTTGCGCCGGTGACCTCGGGGCTCCCGGCACCGGTCAGGTCCGTGGCGACCCAGACGCTCAAGTCAGGCCAGTCGGTGGCGGACCGGGTGCTGCACGGGCTGCCTGTTCAGTGACGCCGCGGGTGGGGGCCGCGGCCCGACGTACGCTGGTGAGGTTGGCCACGGCGGCCGGCGTGGTCGTGCTTGGCGCCTGCGGCATGGCGAGCGGCTCCCGGATCGCGGCCGGGCGCTCTCAGCGCCTGTCCACCACGTCCGTCAAGGTGGCTGACGGCAACTGGACGCGGTTTGACTTCAATGCCCAGCGCTCCGGAGTGGGTCCGGCCCAGACGGGCATCACGCGGGCCACCTTGTCCCAATTGCGCCGGCGGGTGATCCAACTCGATGGCACGGTCGACGCCTCGGCGATCCAGCTGCACGGCGTCAAGGTCGATGGCCATCAGCGCGACGTGATCGTGGTCAACACCACCTATGGCCGGGCGATAGCGATCGATCCCCGGTCCGGACGGCGCCTGTGGGAGTTCACCCCGCGCGACATCTCCTCCTACCAGGGCGGCCAGCAGATCACGCAGGCCACACCGGTGGCCGACCCGGACGGCCGGTACGTCTATTCGCTCTCACCCGACGGATATGCCCACAAGCTGAGCGTCACCAGCGGTCGCCCGGTGTGGAAGGCCCGGGTGACCTGGGATCCGACACGGGAAAAGGTCGACCAACTCAACCTGAGCGGGCGGTGGCTGATTGTCACCACCGGCGGCTACAACGGCGACGCGCCTGTGTACCAGGGCCACCTGGTGCTGATAAATCGTCAGACGGGACGGCTGGCTCACGTCTGGAACTCGCTGTGCTCTCCCCGCCGGTATCTGATCCATCCGCCCTCCTCGTGCCCGGCCAGCGATTCGGCCATCTGGGCGCGGGCGGGGGCGGTGGTCGAGCCGGGCAGTGGAGATCTTCTGGTCGCCACCGGAAACGGTCCGTTCAACGGATCAACTGACTGGGGTGACAGCGTGCTGGAGCTGGGCCCCACGCTGAAGCCGTTGGGGCACTGGACACCGACCAACCAGCAGCAGCTCAACCAGAACGACACCGACTTGGGGAGCACGGCGCCCGCGCTGCTCCCTGGGGGTCTGGCTGTGCAGGGTGGCAAGGCGGGGGTCCTTTCGCTGCTATCGCTCAAGCGGCTCTACTCCATGAAGGGGGCGGGCGGCCACCGCCTGGGCGGCGGACTGCAGGACATCTCCTCGCCGGGTGGCTCGGGGGTCTTCACGGCACCGGCGGTATGGGAGCACGGCGGGCACGCCTGGCTGTTCGTGGGTACCGACGGCGGGACCGGCGCTTACGTCCTGGGTGCCGACCGGCGCCTGCATATGCGGTGGCAAGATGGCACGCCTGGCACCAGCCCGGTGCTGGGCGGCGGCCTGCTCTATGTCTACGACGAAGTGGACGGCGTCCTGAAGGTCATGAACCCCGTGGACGGGCATGTGCTTGACTCGCTGGCCGCGGCCAGTGGCCACTGGAACAGCCCAATCGTGATCGGCGGGCGGATCATCCTGCCGGTCGGCAATGGCGATGACCAGAGGACCACGGGCCAGCTGTTCATCTATCACTTACCCGGTAGGTAGGTCGCCTGCCGGGTAGGTGAGCCGGGGGAGAATGCCCCGGGGCACCTTGGATCAACGACTCAGGAGAAGCAAATGCTCAGAAGGTACGCGTCCCCGCTCCTGCCGGCCCTCGCCATCACGGCCATCGCGCTGACGGGCTGCGGCGGGTCCTCAAAGAAGCCGAGCACGAGTACGCGCAGCACGGCGCCCGGTAGCACCAGCGGCGGCGCCAGCAGCCTCAACTCGTCCACGTCATTGAACGCCCCGCTGGCTCAGAGGTTGTTCCGGGAGGAGGGCGTGACCCACGGGCTGCCGGCTTCTCTGGCCAACAAGTTCGTGAGCTGTCTGGAGAACAAGTTCGCCTCCCAGGGCATCAGGACGTTTGGCGACGCGTCAGGCCACCAATCGGAGGTCAGGCTTGACTCGGCGGCGTGCGCTCTGGACGTCAAGACGGGCGGCTGAGCCGGATGCCCTGAGCAGGGCTGAGCAGGATCCCTGGCGCCGAGCGTGTCGGATCGCTTGAGCCGGGCGGGCCGGCTCGCTTGAACGCGCGCTGTCGCGGTGAAACCGACGGCGCGCGCAAGCGTACTTTCAGTGCGTGACGCCGGCCCCAGCCGGGGAAGGATCTCCTTTAGGCAAACGTCTAAATCGGCGTCAGATGCCTGCCAGCAGGGCAGGAAACGTTCGATAAACATCGAACAAAATGCTATGATTCGATAGGTATCGAACCATGGCAGGATGGATTTCAGAGGAGCATCAACTGAGCAGCTTTGACACCAGTCGCGAGGGCGCTGGACGGCCCCGCGGCGAACACGAAACGAATTCAACCGACAAGCGCCGCAAGCGGCGCCGTCCCGGCGTTGAGTCGGCGTCTGGAACCCGCCAGAGCCGCCGGCGCTCGGTGCATCGCAAGGAGCCCGAGTTCGATCAGGGCGCCTCGGCCACACCGGACTCCCTGGCTCTCTTCTTCCGGCGTGCGCGCGTCTATCCGCTGCTCACCGCCGCTGAGGAGGTCGAGCTCGCCCAGCGCATCGAGCGCGGGGATCTGCAGGCCAAGGAGCGCATGATCAACTCCAACCTGCGGCTGGTGGTAGCCCAGGCTCGCCGCTATCAGGGCCATGGTCTGTCCATGGAGGACCTGGTGCAGGAGGGCATGCTGGGCCTGATCCGGGCGGTGGAGAAGTTCGACTGGCGCCGCGGGTTCAAGTTCTCCACCTACGGGACCCTGTGGATCCGTCAGGCCATCCAGCGCGGGCTCCAGAACCACGGCCGGACCATTCGCCTGCCGGTGCACGTCGCCCAGCAGCAGGTCAAGCTCCGCAAGCTCGAGAGCGAGCTGAGCGGGCGCCTGTCGCGCGAGCCGACCGATGAGGAGCTGGCCGAGATTGCCGAGATCCCGCTCGATCAGGTGATCGAGCTCCGCGAGCTCAACCGCAGCCTGACCAGCCTGGATCAGCCCGTCGGCGATGAGGACACCGCCTTCGGCGATCTGCTGCCCAGCGATCGGCCCGATCCTCACGAGGAGGTGGCCGAGGCCGACCGCGATCAGCGCGTGAACGCCCTGGTGGCCCATCTCCCCGACGGCGAGCGGGACGTCATCCGGCTGCGCTTCGGCCTGAGCGGCGAGGAGCCGCGCACGCTGCGCCAGACGGGTATCGAGCTGGGGATCACGCCCGAGCGGGCCCGGCAGCTGGAGGAGCGTGGGCTCAACCGGCTGGCCGGCAGCGGCGAGCTGGCCGCGCTCCGGAACGCTGCGTAAGCCGCGCTCCGGAACGCTGCCCGAGCGGCGCTCCACAACGCTGTCCGAGCCGTAAGCTGCGCGGTCGGTGGCCACGCCCGATCTCTACGAGCCGCTGGAGCCAAGCCCGTTTGGCGAGCTCGTCGGCCCGCTCTACATGAAGCCGACCGACTCCGGACCGGTGGTGGGCCTCCGGGTCCGCCCAGAGCACGCCAACCGGGCGGGACGGGCTCACGGCGGGCTGCTGATGAGCCTGGCCGACATCGCCGTCAGCCGCGCCGCCCGGGCCACCGTTCCTCCCGGCTGCGCATTTGCCACCTCGAGCCTCCAGATCGCCTTCCTTGAAGCCGCGTCCGAAGGTGAGTGGCTGGAGGCCGTGCCGCGCATCGACCGGTTGGGCCGGACTCTGATCCATACCAGCTGTGAGATCCGATCCGGGGAGCGGATCGTGGCCCGGGTTCTGGCCACGGTGTCAGTGCGGCTCGCGACCCCGAGGTAGCTGTGGAGGCGCAGGCCCAGGAGGGCACGTTCTCCCAGCGGACCGCTTGGACGCGGAGCCTGGAAGAGCCGCTGCGTTCCTTCCTGAGGACCGAGACGGGGAGCGCGGCCATCCTCCTCGTGGCCGCCGTGGCCGCGCTGATCTGGGCCAATGTGGGCCCGTCCTCCTACGACCAGGTGTGGCGGACCGTGCTCTCCATCCGGATCGGCCACGCCGGCGTGGCGCAGGATCTGCGGCAGTGGGTCAACGACGGCCTGATGACGTTCTTCTTCCTCGTTGTCGGGCTGGAGGCCAGGCGCGAGTTTGACCTGGGCGAGCTCCGGGACCGCCGGCGGCTGCTCTTGCCGGTGCTGGGCGCACTGGGCGGGATGGTCATCCCTGTGGCCATCTACCTGGCCTTCAACGCCGGCCGGGGGACGGGACACGGCTGGGGAACCGCGATGTCCACCGATACGGCCTTCGCCCTGGGCATGCTGGCCCTGATCGGCCGGCGGTTTCCGCCCAGCCTGCGTGGGTTCATCCTCACGCTGGCCGTGGTGGACGATCTGGTGGCGTTTCTCGTCATCGTCGTGGCCTACAGCGGGGAGGTGAGGACTGCTGGCCTGATCGTCGGGATCGCGTCGATCGCGGCCGTCCTGCTGATCCGGCTGCGGCGGATCCGCAACGGCCTCGTGTACTTCGCCCTCTGCCTCGTCGGGTGGGTTGGCTTCCTCAAGGCCGGAGTCGACCCGGTGATCGTGGGTGTCGTGGCTGGCCTTCTCTCAATCGCCTATCCGGCGAGCCGGGCCGACCTGGAGCACGCCACCGACCTGTTCCGGCTATTTCGCGAGCAGCCCACCTCCGAGCTGGCGCGATCTGCCCGCGAGGGGGTTCGGACCGCGCTCTCCCCCAACGAGCGACTGCAGCACCTCTTCCACCCGATCTCCAGCTATGTGATCGTGCCGCTGTTTGCCCTGGCCAACGCGGGGATCACCATCAATGGCGGATTCCTCTCCCGCGCCTACGGCGCGCCCGTCACCTTGGGAATCCTGATCGGCTACGTGGTGGGTAAGCCCCTGGGCGTGGCGGGCATCACCTGGCTGGCTGAGAAAACCAGCGCCGGCCGGATTCGGGCCCCGGTGGGCTGGGCCTCGGTCCTGGGGGGAGGGACGATTGCCGGCATTGGTTTCACGGTATCCCTCCTGATCGCGTCGCTCGCCTTTCATGGCGTGACTCTGGAGGAGGCCAAGCTGGGCGTGCTGACGGCCGCGCTGGCCGCGGCGGCACTGACCTGGATCGAGCTTCAGGCCGTGCGATCTCTGCCTCCGCGCTCCAGACTGCTCGCCCTCCTGGGCTCGTCCCGGCCGATCGAGGATCTGGTCGTGGCGGTGGACAGCAAGCGCGACCACGTGCGCGGACCGCTGGCCGCGCCAGTGACGCTGGTCGAGTACGGGGACTTTGAGTGCCCGTACTGCGGGCAGGCCGAGCAGGTCGTCCGCGAGCTGCTGGCCGAGTTTGGAGACGATCTGCGCTACGTGTGGCGCCACCTGCCCCTCACCGACGTGCACCCGCAGGCCGACCTGGCCGCCGAAGCTTCAGAGGCCGCGGCTGAGCAGGGGCGCTTCTGGGACATGGCCGCCGTGATGCTCTCCAACCAGGACGCGCTCGGCGTCCGCGACCTGGTCGGATACGCCGGCCAGCTGGGCCTGGACACCGACCGGTTTCGCGAGTTTCTGCGCAAGCGCAAGGGAGCCTCGCGGGTGGCCGAGGACGTGGACTCAGCGGACCTGAGCAACGTCTCCGGCACACCCACCTTCTTCGTCAACGGCCGCCGGCACTACGGGGTCTACGACGTGGAGACACTCTCGGCCGAGGTCAGAGCGGCCCGGGCGCGGGCCAAGGTGGCGGCCTCGGGGTGAGCGGGCGTGGCGTGGCGCGGCGGGGCGGGCGCGGCGGGCGCGGCGGCCGGGCGCGGGCGCGGCCAGGCGCGACCACGGCGCGACCACGGCCAGGCGCGGCCAGGCGCGGCCCGCCCGGCGCGACCATAGCCTCACAAAGCCCGCGGTTCCCTGATCGCTGTGTGAGGCCAAGGTCGTAGTACAGCCAAAGGGCCACTCTTTGCCCCGGACGCCGCGCGATTTGTGAAGGGATGGCGGCCGGTTCGCGCTGTGATTCTTCGCGGCCAAGGGCTGGCCGGGATGTCGATTTCTCAAGCCCATCCGCCGCATCTGCCGATTAACCAAAAATGGGACAGGAGGTCCCCCAAGAACACCTGCTGGCGATCGTCGAGACCCAGAATGAGATCGCGGGCAGCGCTCTGGACCTGGACGCTGTGCTCAGCCTGGTGGTGCGCCGGGCTCAGAGCCTGACAGGGGCCGACGGGGCGCTGCTCGAACTCTCCGAGGGCCAGGCGGTCGTGTGCCGGGCAGCCAGCGGAGTGGCAGAGCCGCTCCTGAAGATGCGCGTGCCCGTTGAGGGCAGCTTCTCGAGCCTGTGCCAGCAGAACGGAGAGATCGTCAACTGCCGGGATGTCCAGGCGGACGGCCGGGTCAACCGCGAAGCCTGCCGGCAGGTGGGCGCAGCTTCGGTGCTCTCCGTTCCCGTGTGGCAGGGCCCGCGCGTGGCCGGCGCGCTGACGGTGTCAGCCAGCGTGGCGGGCGCGTTCCACTACGTCGATGAGCGCACTTTGGACCTGCTGGCCGGGGTGATGGCCGCCTACCTCACGCGTTCGGTGGTCGCCGAGCGGGCCGATCGGGAGAGTCTGTACGACGACCTGACCGGTCTTCAGAACCGGCGCGCGTTCGAGCAGCGGCTGGGGGCCGAGGTGGCCCGGATCCGCCGCCACGGCGGGGCGCTGTCGCTCTGTTTGGTCGACCTGGACGAGTTCCAGGAAATCAATGACACGCTCGGCTCGGCCGTGGGAGACGAGGTCCTGCGGGGAGTAGCACGCCGGCTCGAGCAGGTGCGAGGCGAGGACACGGCCTTCCGGGTGGGTGGCGACACGTTCGCGCTCATGTTTCCCGACACGGGAGTGGCCGGCGCCCACACGGCGGCCCAGCGCCTTGAGGAGGCGATCCTGGGCGATGCCGACTGCGGTGGCGTGGAGGCCTCATGGGGAGTGGCCGAACTGGCCGGGGGAGACCCGGCCCAGCTCATCGCCGCAGCCGAGGCCGATCTGCTCGAGAACAAGCGCGCGCGCCGGCGCTCTCGAGATTCCTACTAGAGCCGTCGATGGCTGAACGGCCCATTCCAGAGTCGGGCCTTCTACACTCCCCCCGCCTGCACGAATAGGTCAGCGCGGCAGGGGAGGCTGCGCGATGTTCGGGTAGGTGACGCTAGTCCACGCCTGTCAGGAAACGATTGAGACCGCATGCCACAAATGACCGCGCCCGCCGCTGACCCGGTGGCAGAGCCCACCGTGGTTTCCCCGGCGGCCGACCTCGCCCCGTCCGCTCCGGAGGTCCGGCCCGTCTCGATGCCACTGGTGGACCGGGTGGCCAGCGCCGTGGTCACCGCACTTCCCCCGATCCTCCTGGCCGTGGGCATCGCCCTGGGATGGGGCGGCAAGCTGGTCGACTGGCAGGACCTGGTCAACCTGGCCGTGTGCTACGTGGTGATCGGCAGCGGGATCACGGTCGGTTATCACCGGCTGCTTCACCCACCGCAGCTTCAAGACCTCGCCGCCCGATGCGGGTCGTGTTCGCGATGCTCGGCTCGATGGCTGCCGAGGGCCCGGTGATCGACTGGGTGGCCACCCATCGCAAGCACCATCGCTACTCGGACGTGGAGGGCGATCCCCACAGCCCGCATGTCGGGCCACGAGTCGGGGTGGCGGGGGGCCCTGAAGGGCTTTTTCCACGCCCATATCGGGTGGGTGTTCAGCGACATGGAGGTGGCCGACGAGCGGATCTACGCCAAGGACCTGCTGGCCGATCCCTGGGTGCGCTTCGTGGACCGCACGTTCGTCCTCTGGGTTTTCGTGGGCCTGGGCCTGTCTCTTCGGGCTCGGCGTGGCCCTCACCGGCACGGTCATGGGCGGGCTGACCGGCTTCCTGTGGGGCGGCGCGGCCCGCATCTTCCTGCTGCACCACTCGACGTTCGCCATCAACTCGGTCTGCCACTTCTTCGGGCGGCAGCGACTTCGAGACCCGGGACGAGTCGCGCAACGTGCCCGTGGCTGGCCATCCCCACCTGGGGCGAGGCCTGGCACAACAACCATCACGCCTTTCCCACCTCTTACCGCCACGGTCTGCGCCGCTGGCAGATCGATCCCTCGGCGGGCGATATCCGGCTGCTGGAGATGTTCGGTCTGGCTTGGGACGTCGTGCGGGTCGATCCCGAGCGCATCGCCCGGCGGGCGGCCGCAGCGGTCAACCCTTAGCCTCCAGACGTGCCCTTGGCCAGGACTGCAGCGCTCAGGCGGGAAGTCGAGGCGGCGCTTCCGCGCCGTCCTTTCGGTCTGCGGTTCTGGGACGGAACCGCCGTCGAGGCCACCGAGCCCGAGGCGCCGACCTTCACGTTTCGCTCTCCCGCGGCCCTGGCTCACGTGGTCCGGGCCCCCGGAGAGCTGGGCATCGGACGGGCTTACGTGACCGGCCTGCTCGAGGTGGACGATATGGACAAGGCGCTGCGGGTGGTGGACACCTTCGAGCCGCCTTCCATCGGTCTAGGCAGGCAGCTGCGCCTGGCGCGCGGTCTGCTCGCCGCCTGCGGTCTGACGCGGCCGCCTCGCCGGCCCCGGGCCGAGCTACGCCTGCGGGGTGAGCGCCACACCATGGCGCGCGACCGCCGCGCCGTGCGCCACCACTACGACGTGGGCAACGACTTCTTTGCCCTGTTCCTGGATGAGTCGATGACCTACAGCTGCGCCTGCTTCTCGCGGGGGCGCCAGCACGCTCGAGGAGGCCCAGGAGACCAAGCTCGAGATGGTCTGCACGAAGCTGGGCCTGCCAGGAGGGAGAGCGGGTCCTGGACGTGGGCTGCGGTTGGGGCAGCTTTGCTCTGCACGCCGCCACCCGGCACGGCGCTCGGGTGGTGGGGATCACCCTCTCGGAGCCCCAGGCCCAGCTGGCCCGGCGTCGGGCGCTGGACGCCGGCGTGGCGGATCGCGTGGAGATCCGTGTGGCCGACTACCGCGAGGTGCGGGGGGAGCGCTTTGATGCCATCACCAGCATCGGCATGGTCGAGCACGTGGGGGAGGAGCGGATCGACCTATACGCCCGCCAGCTGGCCGACCTCCTGGTGCCGGGCGGCCGGCTGCTCAACCATGGGATAGCCAAGCTCCAGGAGCTCGAAGCACCCGACGAGGGCCCGTTTTCGGAGCGCTTCGTGTTTCCCGATGGCGTTCCGCTGCCCCTGTCTCGGGTCACGCTGGCCCTGGAGCGGGCGGGCTTCATCCCCCGCCACATCGAGGGCTTTGCCGACGACTACGCGCAGACACTCACCCACTGGATCGGCCGGTACGAGTCCTCATATGAAGAGGCCGTGCGTCTGGCCGGCACCGAGCGAGCCCGCATTTGGCGCCTGTTCCTGCACGCCGCCCGGCAGGCGTTTCTCACGGGTGAGGCTTCGATCTACCAGGTGCTCGCGCACCATCCGTGAACGAGCGCTCCGAGCTTCCTCTCTCCCAGCTGACCACGCTGCGTCTGGGCGGACCGGCGCGGAGGGTTATCGAGGCGGTTACGGAGGGAGAGATCGTCGAGACGGTGCGGACGGCGGATCGAGCAGGGGGAGCCCCTTCTGGTGATGGGGGCCGGCTCCAACCTGGTGGTGGCGGACGAGGGATTCGACGGCACTGTCCTGCGCGTGGCAAATCGGGGCGTGTCGGTTGAGGGGAAGGCTCTGGTCGTTGGCGCAGGCGAGCCCTGGGACGGTCTGGTCAAAGGCACCGTGGAGGAGGGGATCTCCGGCATCGAGTGCCTGTCCGGCATCCCTGGGCTGACCGGCGCCACACCGATCCAGAATGTCGGCGCCTACGGCCAGGAAGTGGCCCAGACGATCGTGTCCGTGCGCGTGTATGACCGGCGCACGCGGGAGATACACGAATTGACCCCGGAGCGGTGCGGCTTCGGCTACCGGACCAGCGCCTTCAAGGGCGCCGCACGTCACGTGGTACTGGGCGTGGTGTTTGACCTGGAGCGCTCGGCGCAGTCCCGGCCGATCAGCTACCCCGAGCTGGCGCGCCGGCTTGGGATCGAGGTGGGGGAGCGCGCTCCGCTGCCCGCTGTGCGCGAGGCCGTGATCGCCCTGCGCCGCGGGAAGGGCATGGTTCTGGACCCTGACGATCCGGACTCGGTGAGCGCGGGATCGTTCTTTCTCAACCCCTACTGTCGTGCCAGGAGTTTGCCGCCTTTCAGAAGCGCGCCCGCCAGCGCCTGGGCGCTGAGGTGCGGCCGCCAGCCTGGCCCCAGGACAAGCATGGGGTCAAGCTATCCGCCGCGTGGTTGATCGAACGCGCCGGCTTCGCGCGTGGTTACGCCAGCGGCCGGGTGGGGATCTCGAGCAAGCACACGCTGGCCCTGGTCAACCGGGGAGCCGCCAGCACGGCCGAGCTGGTGGCGCTGGCCCGGGAGCTGCGCGACGGTGTGCTTGACGCGTTTGGGGTGAGGCTTACCCCTGAGCCCACCATGGTGGGCGTCGCGCTCTAGACCGGAGCAGCTCATGCGCCCAGGTTTCGGGTGCGCCACGCTCTATCCTCAGACCCGACCCCTGACATGAGCTCGTCTCGACCCCGCCAGACCCTGAACGAGGCGGCGCACAAGCTCGGCCACCTGGAGGCACGCCCGGCGCCGATTGAGCAGGAGGCGGGGCCCTCGGCGGCGATCTCCGCGGCGGCGGACGATAAACGGGACGTTGTGGCCCACGCCAGCCGCTTGGTGCTGGCGCTCGGGGCGCTGGGGATCGTGTACGGCGACCTCGGAACCAGTCCGCTCTACACGGTGCAGACCATCTTTGGGCAGCACAGGGACGCGGTGCATACTGCGACCTCCGGGCTGTACAGCGTGGCCACCGTGTATGGAGTCGCCTCGCTGATCTTCTGGGCGCTGATGATCGAGGTCTCGATCAAGTACGCCGGGTTCATCATGCGAGCCCACAACCGGGGAGACGGCGGGATCATGGCTCTGGCCGCCCTGATCCAGCGGCACAAGGTTCCCCGGGCAGCGATCCTGGTCGTGCTTGGGATCTTCGGAGCTGGCCTGTTCTTCGGCGACGGGATGATCACGCCGGCCATCTCGGTCATATCGTCGGTCGAAGGACTCAACGAGGTGAGCTCGAGCCTGGCCAGCGCGGTCGTGCCGATCGCCCTGGGGATCATGGTTGTCCTGTTCGGCGTCCAGCGCTTTGGCACGGGGGCCGTGGGATGGATGTTTGGACCGGTGATGCTTCTGTTCTTCGGCGTGATCGGGGTACTCGGCCTGCGCGAGGTCATCCCACACCCGGGTGTCCTACAGGGCCTCTCGCCGACGTACGCCGTGAGGTTCATGGTTGACCATGGCGGCGCGGCGTTCCTCACCCTGGGCGGCGTGGTCCTGTGCGTGACCGGGGCTGAGGCCCTCTACGCCGATCGTGGCCACTTCGGAGCGGGCCCGATCCGCTTGGCCTGGTTCTTCGTGGTTCTGCCGGCCGTACTGCTCTCGTACCTGGGGCAGGCGGCGCTGATCCTGGCCCACCCCCACACGATCAGCAACCCGTTTTACCTGCTGGTGCCACGCGCGCTTCTGATCCCGATGGTCGTGCTAGCCACCGCGGCCACGGTCATCGCCTCGCAGGCGGCCATCACGGGCTCCTACTCGGTGGCCAGACAGGCCGTCCAGCTCGGCTTCCTGCCCCGGCTGAACATTCGCCACACCTCCTCAACCGAAGGGCAGATCTATGTTCCGCTGATCAACTGGTTCCTGGCCGCGGGTGTGATCGCGCTCGTGGTCGGCTTCCAGCACTCCGCCAAGCTGGCTGACATCTACGGCGTCGCCGTCACGGGAACCTTCATCCTGAACACGGTGCTGTTCCTGGCGGTGGCCAGGTCGCTCTGGCGAGCGCCCAGGTGGAGACTGGCCATCCTGGGAGCGCTGTTCTTGACCGTCGAGGTGGCGTTCTTCAGCGCCAACGTGGCCAAGGTTGAGCACGGCGCGTACCTCTCGCTGATCGTCGGACTGGTGGTCGCCTTCCTGATGATTACCTGGCGCCGGGGCCGGGAGATCGTGACGCGCAACCGCGTCGCCAAGGAGGGTCCGCTGGGCGAGTTTCTCGACAGCCTGTGCAATGCCGAACCGCCGATCCATCGCGTGCCGGGTACCGCGATCTTTCTCAACCCGGGCAAGCAAACGACTCCGCTGGCACTGAGAACCGAGGTGGAGCGGATCCATGCCCTGCACGAGAAGGTGGTGATAGCGGCCCTGGATCCGGTTAGCATCCCGCACGTCGATCCGGCCGACCGTTTTGCGGTTGAGCATCTGGGTCGCGGCCTGTTCAAGGTGGTCTACCTGACCATCCGGGTGGGCTACCGCGACCGCAGCGACGTGCCCGAGGCCCTGGCCCTGGCCCGTAAACGGGGTCTGCTGGAGCGCAACCTCGATCTTGAGCACGCGTCGTATCTGCTGTCGCGGATCACGATCACTCCCAGCGACGGCGCCGGAATGAATCGCTGGCGTAAGCACCTGTTCCTGGCCATGGCTCGCAACGCCGGCAGTCCGATCGAGCTGTTCAACCTGCCGGCGGACCGTACGGTCTCGATGGGATCCCAGGTCGGGCTTTAGGTCCGGCGACTCAGCTCGTGACGGTCGGCTCGCCGGCAGAGCGCTGCCCGTGGCTGGCCCTGATCCGGCGCCGCTCTTCCCTAGTCGGGCGCAGCTCCAGCGGCTGGCGGCGCGTATAGCGCAGGATCAGGAAGGCGATTGTGCCCCACATGGCGGGGATCCACAGCGAGATGGCGTGATACACCAGCGTCGCCGCCGCTGCCGTCGTGCCGTTGATCCCGTAGACGACGAGCATGCCCACCAGGCTGCCGTCCAGAATGCCGATCCCACCCGGCACGGGAATCGCGTTGGACAGGTAGGCGATCTGGTAGGCCAGCACCACGGCGGCCAGGGGCGGATAGACGCCCAGTGCGGCGAAGCAGGCCAGCAGCACGCCGATGTCAAACCACAGGTAGCCGATGGCGCCCAACAGGCGCCAGTCGGGCCGGAAGAGCAGGCGCTGGGTGTCGCGGATGCTCATCGCGGTACCGCCCAGGACCCTGCGCACGCGGGTGGGCAGGCGCCGGTCCATGCCCCGATCGATCAACCTGGGCAGCGCCACCACCATCACGAACACGGCAGTCCCCACGGCACCGGGAAGAACGCTCAGCAACGGGTCACGCGGTCCGGGTGCGCCGGCAAACAGGGCAAACCCCGCCAACGCGAACGTGACGACGTTGATCGCGCTGGTCAGAAGAAAGAGGACGGCCGAGCGCTCGGCCACCCGGCCCAGGGGTGCTCCCCGCTCCACGAGAAGCCATCCGCCCATGGCCACACTGCTCACGCCCCCCAGTGAGACCGCGGCGTTGAAAGCCAGCTCCGACAGCGCCACCCGGGCGCCGAATCGGATGGGGGCTCGCTCGAACACCTGCAAGAAAGCCAGAACGTAGCCGAGACACGAGAGGATCTCCAGGAGGACGGCGATCGCCACCCAGCCGGCGTCCATCCGGGTCACCGTGTTCGCCACGGAGTGCAGGCCGGGGACGGCCAGCAGGAGGCCAACGACCATGGCCACCAGGATGGCCAGGGCGATCAGTCCTTGCAGGAGGCGCCGCCCTGCCTCTCGGCTGGTTCCCGCTGTCGGTTCGCCGCTAGCCACGGCGCATGAGCCGCCCCACGGCGCTCAGCAGCTCGTCGGTCATGGCTTCGCGGTCTTCGGGGGAGGCGTTGGCCACGCAGTGCTGGGCGTGGTCGTCGAGCAGGCCGAGCGCCACCCTGTCCAGAGCGGCTCTGACGGCGGCGATCTGCGTCAGCACGTCTATGCAGTAGCGGTCCTCGTCCACCATGCGCTGGAGGCCACCCACCTGACCCTCAATCCGCCGCAGACGCCGGAGCAGGTCCGGCTTGCTGGTGGTGTAGCCGCGCGTGGGCATGAGCCCATGATACCGATACCCCCCGGGGGTATAGTTGAGGCAGATGAACGTGGTATGGCATGGCGTGCGCGACGCCTTCCTCATGGCCTGGCAGATCTGGTGGGCGCTGGTGTTCGGGTTCTTCATCTCGGCCGTCGTTCAGGCCTGGATTCCCCGCAGGCAGATCGAGCGTGCGCTGGCGGGTGGGGGAGTGGCGCCCGTGGCCCGGGCCACGGCCCTGGGAGCCGCCTCATCCTCATGCTCGTATGCCGCCGTGGCCATCGGCAAGAGCCTTTTTCAGAAAGGCGCCTCGGCCGCGTCCACCCTGGCCTTCCAATTCGCCTCCACGAATCTGGTCTGGGAGCTGGGCCTGGTCCTCTGGGTGCTGATCGGCTGGCAGTTCACGCTGGCCGAGTACCTCGGCGGGCTGGTCATGATCGCCCTGATGGCCGCCCTGCTCCGGCTGTTTGTCTCACCCGCCCTGGAGGAGCGCGCGCGGGCTCGAGCCCGCGACGTGGATGCCGGGCATCAGCACCAGTCCTTTGGCGGGACGATGAGCTGGCGCGCCCGGTTGAGGAGCGCCACGGCGTGGTCGGACGTGGCCCACAACTTTCGCGGCGACTGGCAGATGCTCTGGAAGGAGATCGGCATCGGGATCCTCCTGGCCGGCTTCCTGGCCCAGGTGAGCAACGGGACATTTCACGCGCTGTTTCTCCAGGGCTCGCCGGCTCTCGTCCGGACCACCTGGGGATCGTTGATCGGCCCGGTCATTGCCGTCGTGAGCTTCGTCTGCTCGGTGGGTAACGTCCCACTGGCCGCCGTGCTCTGGAGTGGGGGCATCAGCTTCGCCGGGGTGATCTCGTTCGTGTTCGCCGACCTGATCGTTCTGCCCATCCTGGCCATCTATCGCAAGTACTACGGCGCGGCGTTCGCCCTACGTATCACGGGCCTGATGCTCATCACGATGGCGGCCGCAGCACTTCTCGTCGATGGGCTGTTCACGGTCACGGGTCTTGTCCCAGGCGGCGCCCGGCCCTCCCGGGCTGACCTCTTCACGGCCGTCTCTGTCAATTACACCCTGGTGCTCAACGCGGTCGGGCTCGCCCTGTTCGCCGGGCTCCTCTGGCTGACCCGGCGCTGGGGCGAGACCGATCCGGTGTGCGGCATGAGGGTCGACCGGGCCCGGGCGGTGTCGCTCAGGGACGGTGAGCGGACCGTGTACTTCTGCTCCGAGCACTGCCGGCGTTCGTTCACCTCGAGGCGGAAGCCGCCGGACAGCGCCGTCCAGAGCGCGTGACTAGGCCTGCCGTAGTTCGGGACCGCTCGCATGTGCGAGCGCGCTCGGCTGGCCGGCGCGCTGGCCACTGAACCGACGAGAGTGGCCACTGAACCGACGAGAGTGATGGGGGCTTCCTCCCGGGATATTCACTTGCGCTCGCCGGTGTCGGGTCGGTTGCTGGGCGTCAGGCAGTGTGGCCGGCTCCTCTCGGGCGAGCTCGGTCTAGTCACCGGATGGCCGGGTGCATTCGGTCTTCCTGACCTGCCTGACCCCTGATGCGCCCGAGAGGACTCGAACCTCCACGGGAGTTGTCTCCCACAAGGCCCTCAACCTTGCGCGTCTACCAATTCCGCCACAGGCGCGTGGGCGGTCGGAGTATAGCCCTGGGCCGGGGCCGCCCCACGGTCATGCCCGGGGCGGGGGAACGCCGGAGATGCATGCCAAGGGGCGGGGCACGCTTGGCGCTCCCCCGCAGTCTCATCGCGACTACGTTCCAACGTAAGTGCGCCGGCCCATTTCCAACCTAAGCGCGCCGGCCCATCTTCTCTCGACGAGCTTGTGTCCGTCCGTTAGGCTCGCTACAGTTCCGAACGTGTGTTCGACGTACTTGACCTGCAGGCACCCTAAGCAAGGAGCTGACGGATGGACCTGACCAAGCGTCAACAGGAGATCTTCGACTTCATCAAGCGCTACTCAGCCAAGTACGGCTACCCCCCGACTGTGCGTGACATCGGCAAGGCCGTGGGGCTCGCCTCGTCATCGACGGTGCACGCGCACCTCTCCAATCTGGAGCGAATCGGCCTGCTGCGCCGCGATCCGACCAAGCCCAGGGCAATTGAGCTGCTCGATCGCGCTGCGGCCGGGATGCGGAGCCTGGTTCGCCCGGGTCTTCCTTTGGTTGGTCAGGTATCGGCTGGCCAGCCGGTGCTGGCCGAGGAGAACATCGAGGATTACGTCCAGACCCCTAGCTTCGCTGGCGGCGACAAGGGCGGCTACCTGCTCAAGGTGCGGGGCGATTCGATGAAGAACGTCGGGATCCTGGACGGCGATGTCGTGGTCGTGGAGCCCCAGAACGTGGCCGAGGACGGAGACATCGTCGTTGCCCTCCTGGGCGAGGAGGCGACGGTCAAGCGGTTCTTCCGCGAGCCAGACCACGTCCGCCTTCAGCCCGAGAACGATGCGATGGCGCCGATCCGCAGCCCGGACGTACGCGTCATGGGCAAGGTGGTGGGCCTCATGAGGAGCATCTCGTAGTGACCCCATCCGTCCTGGCCGCTCCGCCCAAGTGGCTCAGCTCGCCCAGCCTGGTCGCGGAGCGCCGGCTGGATCAGGCGATTGACAGCCTGTGGCAGCAGCTCATGGGCCACGGCTCGACGGCGTGTCCGGTGTGCGGGGGCGAGATGCGCCCCGAGTACGGTCCCGGGACGCGCCCGGTCGGCGGCCGGTGCGGGAGCTGTCGCTCGCGGCTCACCTAAGACGTCGCTCCGGCTCACCCAGCTGCAACCGGGCTCGCGCCCGGCTTGTCGGCGGAGGCTATGCTCATTCCTGCAGGCTGAGCAGTCGCGGAGGTAAAGCCTTCGAGGAAAGTCCGGACATCACAGGGCAAGGTGGTCGGTAACGCCGACCCGGGGAAACCCGCGGGAAAGTGCCACAGAAATAACACCGCCTAAGCCTGGGGCCGCTGCAGAGCTCCAGGCCGGTAAGGGTGAAATGGTGCGGTAAGAGCGCACCGGCGTCGCGGTGACGCGGCGGCCAGGTAAACCCCACCTGATGCTAGGCCAAGCAGGACCGCTGGTAGGTGGCCCGCCAAGGTCCGGGTAGGCCGCAGAGATGGATGGCTGCTCTCGACAAAATCCGGCTTACAGGCCTGCTACGGAAAGCCCTCGCCCAGCGCGGGGGTTTTCTATTTGCGGGACTGCCGCTCCAAGGGATGTCCGCGTAATTCCGCGCTAAGGAAACGCTAGTCCGCTAGCAAGCCTCACACGCTGTGCGCCGGGCTAACTGCGGTCTTCGGGCCGGCGTGGTTCCTGGCCGTGACAACGCAGACATATGAGCCTGCTGACGTCGCCTTGATCTGGCTGCTCGTGGCGCTGGGAATCGGCTTGCCGTTGCGTCGCCAGCTGTAGCCGTAAGTTTGGGGGGCGCGGAACAGGAACGACGCGGTGAGATCAGGGGCCCATGTCCCCCGGGAGCAGGAGAGCGTGGCTCCGACCTTTGTGCCTCCCGTGATTCGAGGCTTGCCAAGGTTTCGGGGTATCTCGAGCAGGGTGGGGAACTTGGCACTGGCGGCGGGTGCAGTTGCCTTGGGCGTGGGTAGGTTGGCACCGCCAATTCCCCGAAGGGAGGCGTAGGCGATCTCGTCGACTGTTGTGGTCGCCCCGCCATTGGCCCAATAGACTCTGCCGGCCGCCGGATCGATCGCGACGCCGTTCGGTAGCTCCACGGTGGCGCCACTGGTGTTCAGCTCACCTGCACCAGTTCCGTTGAGATTTGAATACGAGATGCTGCCGGTGGCGTTGGCCCAGAACAGCTGATTGGTCTTGGGATCGATCGCTAATCCGTACGGGGAGCTGACGGTGGCGGACGTGGTGAGCTGGCCCCCGCCTGAGCCGTTCAGGTATGCCCAGGAGATGCTGTTGCCGGACACGTTGCCCCAGAAGAGCTTGCCAACGGCGGGATCGAGCGCAATGCCAACCGGGCAGTCGGGGGTCGCGCCTGAGATGTTGAGCGTCCCGCCACCTGACCCGTTCAGATTCGCCCAGGCGATCGTGTTCCCGAGCTCGTTGGCCCAGTAGATCTTGCGGGTGGCCGGGTCGATGGCGACGCCGGCCGGACCGTCCACCGGCGCGGTTCCAGTGTGCAGCTTTCCCGACTTGCCCGTGGCCAGGCTCGTGGAATCGATTGTGTTTCCCCCGGTCCCGCTGTAACAGCCGTCGCTGCCCGCATTCGGATAATCGCCCCAATAGATCCTGCCGGTGGCGGAGTCGATCGCCGAGCCGACGGGGTGATTGATGCTTTTCGGGGCTAGTTGACCTCCGCTCTTACCGCTCAAGGCGGAAAAGGCAATCCCCCCTCCGGTTGGGGTGGACCCGGAGAACGTGGCCCAGCCCCAGTAGACAGTGTTTCCCGGCGCGGGCGCTGCGGCCGATCCGGCGGTTTTGGCCCCCTTCGCCTGGCTGGCAGCGAGCGCCAGGCAGGCAAAGCCGACCGTCGCAGCAAGGGCGGCCGCGCCGAACAGCGAGAGCAGATGCGACCCCCGAGTGTGAACCTTCTGGTCCACCACAGGGCTGATGCTAATCAGCCAGCGGGTGGCGGGTCAAGTGCACCTGGGAGCCTCGGCGTCGCGGGCTTAAGCTCGCTGCTCCCCGCTTGGGCTCGCCACCGCCCGGTAGGCTCGCTGCCGGCATGCCAGGCGAGGCCAGACATCCGCTCTTCGCGCGGTTCTTCGATCGCTTCAGCCGCACCATGGAGCGCGAGCTAAGTCCGGTGCGCGACCGCCTGCCTCGAGGGGCTGCACGGCCGGGTGCTGGAACTGGGCGCTGGGAACGGGATCAACTTCGCCCACTATCCGGCCTCCGTGCAGGAGGTGGTGGCCATCGAGCCAGAGCCCTATCTGCGGGCCAGGGCTCAGGTGGCCGCGGTCAGGGCGCCGGTGCCCGTGACTGTCCGGCCCGGGCTGGCCGGTGAACTGGCCCTGGAGCCCGGAAGCCTGGACGCCGCCGTGTGCAGCCTTGTCCTCTGCTCGGTTCCCGATCAGGATCTCGCCTTCCAGGAGCTGCGCCGGCTCCTGCGCCCCGGTGGCCAGCTCCGCTTTCTGGAGCACGTGCGTGGGAGCGGGCGGGCCAAGGTGCGAGCCCAGCGCATCCTGGACGGCTCGGGCCTGTGGCCACGGCTCTTCGGCGGCTGCCATTGCAGCCGGGACACGCTGGCCGTGCTGCGCCGAACGGGGTTTGACATCGAAACCGTGCGGACGATCGATCTCGGGCCCTCGTGGCTGGTCAGCAACCCGCACGTGCTCGGGACCGCGGTTCCGATCCCATAGGGCAGCGCCATTCCGCAAGGCCGGTAGGCAAGCACCGCGGCTGCGCAAATCGTGCAGCCTCTGGCACACCCAGTCAATCTCTGGCCGCAATGCGACCTTGGCTGCACGCAACACGTGGGGACCCGGGCGCTTTGCAAGGCGATGGTCGCTCGCAGGGGGCACGTTCGCGCCGGGTAGGCGCACGCGCGGCCGCGCGTCGCACCGGTCGCCCCGCCCCGCGAAGCCCGGCCCCGGCACCCACCTCAACCTTCCCCCGGAGTAAAGATTTCGCTAGGGTGCCCGGCGCGGGACCGGGGCGCCGATGTCCGGAGCTACGGAGGAAGGAGTCCCATGCCGTCACGGCCCATCTCACTGGCCGCTGTCCTTGCCGCGTCATTTTTTGCGCTCGGTGCCAGCGCGTCCGGCAGTACCGGCTACGCGCTGAGCGCCAGCGCGACGTCGGCGAAGGACTACTCGGTCATCGCCCGCGACATCGTGCCCTCGGGCAACTATGAACTGATTCCCAATTCGTCCAACATGGCGAAGGTCGAGCGACAGGCGGAGATGTACAACGCTCTCACACCGCTCTTCAGCCACGTCACGTCAGCCGACATCACCTCGGACTTCAAAGCCGAGCCGATCAACGTCAGCGGCGCGCCGGGCCCGGTCACCACCGAGAAGGTTCCCCACGCGGGCATCAAGCTCTACCGCGACGCCTACAACGTTCCCTACATCTACGCGAAGACGGCCACCGATCTGACCTGGGCGGCCGGGTGGGTCGAGGCCGAGGATCAGGGGCTCCTCCTCGAGGAGAGCCGGTATCTCGGCCGGCTGGCGGCAATCGATGCTCCCGGTCTCAGCGTGATCAACCTCATCGGCAGCCTGGCCAAGTTCACCCCGACCAAGCAGACCGAGAACGAGGTGGCCAAGCAAACCGCGGCCCTCACGGCGCACGGCGCCGAGGGGCACGCCGTCCTGCGGGACATCGATCTGTACATACACGGCATCAATGCCTATCTGGCCGCTCACAATCACACGCTAGGCATCTACAGCCACGTCCCGAAATTCACCCGAACCGACCTCTATGCGGCCAACGCCATCAAGGATCAGTTCGTGGGGGAGGGCGGCGGCAACCAGGCGCTGAACGCGGAGTTCCTCTCCGCCCTGCGCAAGCATCTCGGCGCGCGCAAGGGCATGGCGGTGTGGAACGACCTGCGGGAGGCGTATGACCCCGAGGCCCCGGCCAGCGTGCCGGGGCATGTTCAGTTCCAGCCCAAGACCAAGAGCCTGAGCGGGAACGTGGTGCTTGATTCAGGAAGCCTCTCCGCCTCCGCCTCAGACGCTCTGGCGGTCCAGGACCGCTACCGCGGGCATGCCAGCAACGAGCTGATGGTCTCCGGCTCGCGCTCCGCCACTCATCACCCCATCCTCGTGGCCGGGCCCCAGATCGGCTACTTCTACCCGGGCCTGACCACCGAGGTCGTGGAGAACGCCCCCGGCATCCACGAGCGCGGCGTGACCACCGGTCCCTTCCCGGGCTACATCTTCATCGGGCGAAGCCAGGACCAGGCATGGTCCCTCACCTCCGCGGGGCTGGATCAGATCGACACCTATGTCGAGACGCTGTGTGGGCACAGCACGCACAAGTACGTGTTTGATGGGCACTGCCGAAAGATGCAGTTCTTCAATGCCGGCAAGCTGACCCAGGGCAAGAGCTCTCATGAGGTCACGTTCTGGCGGACCGTGCACGGGCCGGTGTTCGGCTACGCCAAGGTCCACGGGCGGGAGGTCGCGCTCACCCACAAGCGGGCCAGCTACGGCAAGGACGTGCTCGACCTGCTCTTCTACTACAGGCTTGGGCACGGCCTGGTGCACAACATCCACCAGTTCTTCCAGGCCGCGAACCTGACACCGCAGACGTTCAACTCGTTCTACATGGACGACAAGAACATCGGGGTGTTCACCAGCGGCCTGGTTCCCATCCGGCCCAGCAACGTCGATCAGGACCTCCCCATCAACGGAACGGGCAAGGAGGAGTGGCGCGGGTTCGTCTCCTTCAAGAACCATCCCCAGGGAGTAAACCCGCCCAGCGGGGAGATCGTCAACTGGAACAACCGCCCCGAAAGGGGTTACGAGGCGCCGGACGACAACTGGATGCTCGGTGCGATCCAGCGCGTCGACCTCTTGCTGCACAACCTGGGCCATGGCAAGAACTTCACACCGGCCCACGTCGTCGCGGCCATGAACGCGGCCGCCACCCAGGACGTGCGCGAGATGACGATCGAGCCGATCCTGTCCAAGCTCCTGCACGGCGGCCACGCCCCCAGTGCGCGCGACGCCAAGATGCTGCAGCTGCTCGACGAGTGGCACCGTCACGGCGGCAGCCGGCTTGACCGGACGGGCAACGGCAAGATCACCGCGCCGGGGGCGATGATCATGGACGCGGCCTGGCCGCTCATGGCCAAGGCGTGGGCCTCGGCCGTACTGGGCGGTTCGCTGACCAACCAGCTGGCATCGTTCCAGAGCATCTACGACTACCCCAACAACGGCAACGGCACAGGTGGGCAGTACTCGGGATGGCACATCTGGATGGACAAGGACCTGCGGACCATCGTGGGCGAGCACGTCCAGGGGCCGTTCGCCATCCGCTACTGCGGCGCAGGCAAGCTCAGCCGGTGCCGGAAGCTCCTGTGGAAGGCAATTGACCAAGCCGGCGACGCCCTGGCCAAGCAGCAGGGACCCGATCCGGCGAAGTGGCGACAGAGCGCCACGGCGGAGGAGATCACATTCGTGCCCGGGCTACTGAAGTACAGGATGCGCTACACGAACCGGCCAACCGGCATCCAGCAGGTGCTGAGCTTCTCCGGCCACGCGGCCGGTATCGGGTAGCGCGCTTCACGCTCGGGGCTGGCACCGGCGGAAGCAGAACCCCTCGCGCCGGTGCCGCCCGACGTGTCCTCGTCTACGGCCGCTGCACGCAGCCGCTGGCCGCGTTGCTCCACTCCTCCTGGAGGTAGTAGTTGCCGCTGGAGATCTGCTCGTTGTAC
Source organism: uncultured Solirubrobacterales bacterium (assembly GCA_963838865.1). Lineage (GTDB taxonomy): Bacteria > Actinomycetota > Thermoleophilia > Solirubrobacterales > Solirubrobacteraceae > Palsa-465. The sequence goes on from CAWISN010000002.1 coordinate 177,880, forward strand.
TGCGCTCCGGCCGCGCCGCCCTGCGCCGAGCCGAAGGTGAAGTTGCACTTGTCGCCGATCTCGTTCCCGCTTGAGTCATACCACGCCGTTCCAAGCGGATCGGTGATCGTCTCGATGTTCTCGTGGCTGGTGACGTTCAGCTCTGAGTCGGCGCCTGTGTCCCCGTTTGGTGCTTCGCCGCTCTCGCAGCCCGACACGCCGTCGTAGGGCATGTTGGCGTACAGGATCGTCGAGGACCCTGAGGTGAAGGAGCTGTGGTACGCGCAGTAGATGGTGCCTGAGCACTCATAACTGGCCACGCTTGTGCACGTCGTGACGCCGGGCGGGAAGTACACGAAGTACTCCGTGCCCAAGCCGGTCGGCCAGCCCTTCGCGGCGACGACCTTGGCCACCTCGGTCTCCAGCTGGGAGTCGTTGACGCAAGGTCCGCCGGTCGTCGATACGCAGCCCAGCGACGGATAGGGATCCGTGTCCACGTACGACCCTCCGGAGGTGGCGCTGTAGGCGATATTGCCCGAACCGTCGTAATACTGGGTGGCCACCGAGTAGTTGTTGTTTGTGGCGCCGCTGCCCGCGGCCACGTTGCCGAAGTAGCCGTTGACGATGTTCTTGAACGTCGACGAGGTGGAGTACCCGCTTGGCTCCCAGTAGATCGCGTAGTTGGCGTCGGAGTGCATCACGGGCCCTCCGTTGTACTGCAGGTTGCTCGAGCTGCCGCCGATCCCGACCCCAGCTCCCCGATGAGCCAGGCGGTAGGCCAGCGCCCGACCCTGCGCGGTGTTGGCGGTGACGATCCCTCGGATGTGTCCAGGCGAGATTGCGCTGCGCTGTGCGTGAGCGATTGCCGACGGCACTCCCACCGCCAGCAGTGCACAAAGCACGACCGCCAGGCGGCCCGCGCGCCCTGTTCCCTGCTTGAGCATGTGTTCTCCCTATTGACGGTTACCCTGGATCGGGAGTTACCCGCCTGGCGCGGCGCTTATGCGGGCTCGGAGCCCCTGCTCGCGGCCCGTCCGTCTCGCGCCCTGCATGGCACGCCCGGTGTGCGCGCATGGTAGCTCCGGATGCTCGCGTTTGCGCTGGTCGGGTCAGGCAGTCAGCGGGCAACCTCACCGTCGCGAACGATGGCGATTCCGTTGTCGTAGGCACAACGAAATCGCCAAAGATTCTTGTGCGCCCGCCTGCCCGGCCCTCAGGCCCCCGAGTCACCACCCAAACGCTTCAGACCGGCGCCATCCAGCCGGTGGATGATCCAGTCATCCAGGCGCCGAGCGCCGAGCTTCTCATAGAATCGCAGGGCCGGCTCGTTCCAGTTGAGCGCCGCCCACTCGAGCCGGCTGGCGCCGCGCCGGACGGTGATGGCAGCCACCTCGCGGAACAGGGCTGAGCCCACCCCGCTGCGGCGATGCTGCTCGGGCACGAAGAGGTCCTCCAGCCAGATGCCCGGACGGCACTCCCAGGTGGAGAACGTCCCATGGAACAGGGCAAATCCAACCGGCACGGAATCGAGCTCGGCCACAAGCGCTTCGGCTGTGGGAGACGCACCGAATAGCGCCTCGGTCAGGAGCTCGACGCTGCCCGTGACCTTCTCGGCGGCCCGCTCGTAGGTGGCCAGCTCCACGATCATCGCGAACATCAGCCGGCAGTCCTGCCGCTGCGCGGGGCGAATGGTCACGGGGGGGCTCAACGGGTGGCGCAAGATAGCGGCCCCAATCCGAAACGGCGAAGATGTGACGTGTGGGCATGATTCCCGAAACCATCAGCCGGCCCGTGAGCCGGCTGGGCGCCGCGGCGCAGAACGCCCTCGAGGTGGCCCGGTTTGGCGGCCTCACCACCGACGAGGAGTCCTCGCCGTTCGAGATCGCCGCCGAGGATCGGGTATACCGGCTGCGCCACTACTACTCCCAGCAGAGCCAGGGCCCACCCGTCGTGCTCGTGCCGCCGATGATGCTGGCGGCGGATGTCTACGACGTCGGCCCCAGCACCAGCGGGGTGACGATCCTCCGCGAGCACGGCGCCGACCCGTGGGTGGTGGACTTCGGCAGCCCGGAGCACGAGAAGGGAGGCCTGGAGCGGACACTGACCGATCACGTGCTCGCCGTCTCCGATGCGGTTGACCGCGTGCGGGAGCTCAGCGGGCGCGACGTCCATCTGGCCGGCTACTCGCAGGGCGGCCTCTTCTGCTACCAGACGGCCGCCTACCGGCGCAGCGCTGGGATCAGCTCATTGATCACCTTTGGCAGCCCGGTGGATACCCGCCAGGGCATGCCGCTGGGACTGCCCGAGCGGATCGCCGGCGAGCTGGCCGAGGTGCTGGCCGACACGTTCAGCGCACGAGCTCTCCCGGCGTGGGCCAGCCGGCTTGGCTTCCGGCTGCTCGACCCGGTCAAGTCGGTGCGGCACCGGGTCGAATTTCTGCTTCAGCTGCACGACCGGGATGCCCTGCTCCCGCATGAGCGCCAGCGGCGCTTTCTGGAGGGCGAGGGGTGGGTGGCCTGGCCGGGGCCGGCGATGGCCGAGTTTCTCCACCAGTTCATCGCCCACAACCGCATGCTCGACGGTGGGTTCGTGATCGAGGATCGGCTGGTCACCCTGGCGGACATCACGTGTCCGATCCTGGCCGTCGTGGGCTCCGTCGATCAGCTGGCTCCTGCACCCGGCGTGGTGGCCATCAGACATGCCGCACCTGGGGCGGAGGCCTGTGTGCTGCAGATCCATGCCGGTCACTTTGGTCTTGTGGTGGGAAGCGCGGCCACCGCCCTCAGCTGGCCCACCGTGGCGGCCTGGACCCACTGGCGCGACGGCGAGGGCGACGCACCGCCGGCAATCGTCTCGATCGACCAAGCCGACCTGGCAGCGCTGGAGCGGCCCATGCGCAACCGCGTGGGCTACGGAGTCGAGCTGGCCCTGGGCGCGGGCACCGGCATGGCTCGCTCGCTCACCGTGGCCGCCGGCCGGGCCACCCGCACTGTGCGGGAGCTGGGCCGTGAGGCGGCTGGACAGCTGCCGCGGCTGGTCCGCCTGGAGCAGATGCAGCCAGGGACCAGGATCTCATTGGGACGGCTCGTCTACGAGCGGGCCCGGCGATCCCCGGACGACGTCTTCTTCCTCTTCGAGGACCGGGCCTACACGACCAAGGACTTCAATCAGCGCATCGACAACGTGGTCCGCGGATTGGCCGAGGTGGGAGTCCGGCAGGGCGAGCACGTGGGGGTGCTGATGGGCACGCGGCCGAGCGCGTTCGCCCTGGTCGTGGCCATCAGCCGCCTGGGTGCAGTGGGCGTGCTGATGCGTCCCGACGGCGACGTGGCCCGCGAGGCCAGGCTGGGACAGGTGGAGCGGGTCATCGCCGATCCCGAGCGCTCGGCGCTGGCGGCCGAGCTGGAGGGCGTCCAGGCTCTGGTGCTGGGCGGTGGCGGCGGTCCGCGAGACCTGGGCGTGCCGCTGGTGACCGACATGGAGCAGATCGACCCGGGGGCCGTCCAGCTCCCGCGCTGGTACCGAGCCAATCCCGGCCGGGCGTCTGAGTTGGCCTTCATCCTGTTCAGCGGCGAGGGGGAGCGCACCCGGGTCAACCGGATCACGAACCAGCGCTGGGCCCTTTCGGCCTTTGGCACCGCCACATCGGCCGCCCTCAGCGAGGCCGACACCGTCTATAGCGTCACTCCGCCCTACCACCCCTCGGGACTGATGACCAGCTTGGGCGGCGCTGTCGCCGGTGGGGCCCGCCTGGCCATGGCCCGGAGCTTTGACGCCGCCACCTTCTGGGAGGAGGTCAGGCGCTACGGCGTCACCGCGGCGTCCTACACCTGGACGATGGCTCGTGACCTGCTGCTGGCGCCCGCCCAGCCGGGCGAGCGCCACCACCCGGTCCGGCTGTTCATCGGGTCGGGAATGCCGCGGGGGCTGTGGCGGCGGGTCGAGGAGCGCTTTGCCCCCGCCCGGGTGTTGGAGTTCTATGCGTCGACCGAGGCGGGAGCGATACTCGTCAACCTGCGCGCCGCCAAGCGGGGGGCCATGGGCCGGCCCCTGCCGGGCAGCGCCGAGGTTCGGATCGCCCGCTACGACCTCGACGCCGGCGGCCTGGTCCTGGGGCGCAACGGGTTCGCCGAGGAGTGTGAAGTCGATGAGGTGGGGATGCTGCTCGTCCGGGTAGGTCCCGGTGACCAGTTGAGCGTGGTCCCGCTCCGCGGGGTGTTCGCCGCCCAGGACGCCTGGGTCGCCACCGGGGATCTGTTCCGGCGGGACGCCGACGGGGACTACTGGCGGGTGGACGCCGTGGCTGAGGTGATCCACAGCGAGCGCGGAGCGGTCTACACCTCGCCCATCCGCGATGTCCTGGGAGACCTGCCGGCGGTGGATCTGGTGGTGGCCTATGGAGTGCGCGCTCCGGCCTCACCCGCCGAGACGGCGGTGGCCGCGGTCACCCTCCGGCCCGGGCATGAGCTGACCGCGCGCGATCTGGGCCGAGCCCTGGGACGGCTGGAGCCGGATCAGCGCCCGGTGGTCGTGCACGTGGCGGATTCCATCCCACTGACGACCTGGTACCGGCCGATCACCGGGCCGCTGCGCCGGGCCGGCATTCCCCGCTCTGCTCCGGGCGGGCGCGCCTGGTATCTGGACGCCTCGGGCCGGACCTACCGGCCGCTCACCGAGGCGGCCGACCGGCGGCTGACCGCCCACCACCCCTCTTAGGAACTCCTTCGTCGCGCCTTACGCCCGTCCGAGGGCGCACTGATCTCATCTGGGCATGGCCACCGTCGCCCACAGCCAGGAGCAGCCCACACCCGGCCGCGAGGCGCTCGAGCGCACTGACCGCCTGGTGGGTCTGCGCGGGCTGCCCCGGGATCCGCTGGACCTGCTGGATTACCGCACCAGGCGGCATCTCACCACGGTGGCTCAAGCGGCGCCGGGGCCCTACCTGGCCTTCGAGGGCCGGGCTGGCATGCGCCTGTACCGCCTAACGGAAGACGTGACGATGGTCGGCCGCGCTCTTGGCGCTCAGATACGGCTCGAGGACTGCCACATCTCCCGTCGGCATGCCACGCTGACCCATGAGGGCGGGCGGACCCGGCTGCTCGATTCCCGAAGTCTCAACGGAACCTGGGTCAACGGCGAGCGCGTGGTCGTCTCCGAGCTGTGCAGCGGGGACCTGATCGAGATCGGCCCCCTGGTGGCACGTTACCTGGAGCTCCTGTCGCTCCACTCCGCGAACCCCCGCTCCCCGCCCTACTACCCTTAGCCTGGCGGTGCTGTCCCGGGGTCTCTGGGGCGGACCGCAGCACGAGCCGGGAGAACGGTGATGTACCTGACATCCGCCCCCGACGGGGCCAAGATCCTGCCGTACCGCAGCGCGCCGCACGCCCGAGTGCGGGTGCTGGACGAGGACCCTGACCTCGGAGCGGCCCTGCGGCCCGAGGATTGGCGGGAGGCCCAGGCGGCGGCCATCGCCCCCCTCTTCCTGCACCCGAGTGGGAGGTGGCGCGCCTCCGCGCCGGCTGATACGGGGGTGGGTCTGCTCGTTCTGAAGGGAGCGATTCTGATCAGGGTCGATGTGGGGGAGAGAGCCCACATCGAGCTGCTTGGTGAGGGCGATGTGATCAGCCCGTGGACGGGGTTGGGACCGGATCTCGCGGTCCGAGCGGAGGTGAGCTCCACCGTCGTCACCGACCTGCGGGCGGCGCTGCTGGACCGCTCGTTCATCATGCGCACGGCCCGCTGGCCGGAGATCCAGACTGCGTTGATGCAGCGTCTGATCGCCCGCTCGCGCCGACTCAGCCTGCAGTCGGCCATCAACGGGCTGACCCGCACCGAGGAGCGCGTGGAGCTCACCCTGTGGCAGCTGGCCTCTCGGTTTGGAAGGGTCACCCCGGGCGGTTACAAGCTGTCTCTGCGGCTCACCCACAGCCAGCTGGCCGAGATCGTGGCCGCTCAGCGGCCCTCGGTGACCACCGCGCTGGTCCGCCTCGAGCAGGCCGGGCGCCTAAAGCGTAATCACGACGGCTGGATCCTGCCGGGAGGGCCGCCGCCCATGCTGGCGCCGCTGGCCGGCCAGCGCGGGCTGCCCTGACCCACCCGCTAGCTCGGGGTCAGGCGGAACACCGGGTGGTCTGGCGCGATCCGTCGCAGATCCTCGTCTGGGGAGTCCGGACCGACACCGCCAAAGAAGACCCCCACCTCGAACTTCCACTTCTTCAGATAGGCCCGCAGGAGGGGTGGCTTCTCATCGTCAGAAAGCTCCACGGCGGTGAAGGCGTGAACCCGCCGGCCCACCCGGAGCCTGCCCTCCCCGCTGGCCCGCAGGTTGCGCACCCACTGGGTGTGCCCACGCGGGGCCACCAGATACTCCCCGCCCTCATGGCTCAGAAGGTTCACCGGAGTCTGCCGCCACTGGCCCGAGGTCCGGCCCTTGACCTCGAGCACGCGTGAGCCGTAGACGCTCACTCCCAGGCGGGTGAGCCCGGCCACCAGCCGGTTGAACACGTTCGTGGTGAACCAGCCGGGACGCTGGTAGTGAGAGGGCGCCACGGCTAGCCGCAACCCGTGATCCCGCCGTCCAGCGGGATCACCGTCCCGGTCAGGTACGCGCCGGCCCGAGAGCACAGGAAGATCGTCAGCCCGGCGGCATCCTCCGGACACCCGATCCTGCCCAGCGGCACCATCGCCTCCACCCCGGCGCGGGACTCCTCGTCCCGGAGCATGAAGGCCATCATCTTGCTCTCGAATGGGCCCGGAGCGATGGCGTTGACCGTGATGTGCTCAGTGGCCAGACGTTTGGCCAGATGGCGCGTGAGCATGTGAACCGCGGCCTTGCTGGCGCTGTAGCTGTAGGTATCGAGCATCACGGGAACCCGGATCCCGTCCACCGAACCGATGTTCACCACCCGGGCAGGGTCCTCGGCGCTGGCGGCGGCCCGCAGGGCCGGGAGCAGTGAGACAGTCAGGTGAAACACGCCCTCCAAATTGGTGTGCATGGCCCGGTCCCAGCCGCCGGCGGGAAACTCTTCCAGCGGCGCACCCCACGTGGCGCCCGCGTTGTTGACCAGAATGTCGAGCTTCTCGGTCCTCGACCCGACCGCCTCGCCCAGATCGGCGGCACCTTCAGGCGTCGACACATCCGCCGCAATGGCCTGGCATTCGCCAATCTGGCCCAGCTCGCCGGCCGCCGCCTCGAGATCCACCGCCTTGCGAGAGGAGATCATCACCCGCGCTCCCGCCAGCAGCAGTCCCCGGGCGATCATGAATCCGATCCCGCGCGAGCCGCCGGTCACCAGCGCCGTCTTGCCTGAGATGTCGAACAGGTCCTCGATCAGATCATCCTATGGCCAAATTGGGGTCCTGACCCGATTGAGCTACGGATGGCGAGGGCCGAAGATTCCCACATGAACTCACATCAGCCAGGAGCGGTCCGGACGCTCAGTCAGTTTGCCGAAGGGCGCTACCAGGTCGATCTGGAGGCGGTCGCGGACGCCATGCTGCGGCGGTGTTTGTGGATCCCCAACCTGCCCCCGCGCAACGCGGACCCAGAAGACGCCCACGAGCCTCCGGCGCTTCGCAGCATCGTCGTGCTCCGCCGGCCTGGGCAGGGGCACCTAGCGCCCACGCAGTCGGCCGCCGCCTGAGCTAGGCCGGAAGCGTCTCGCCCGAGTAGAGCTTGATCACCGTGACCGCCCCAGGCGGGGCGGCGTTGATGCACAGCTCGCAGAGGACGCACTCGTCCAGATTCTCCTCCACGATCTCCACGCGTCCATCGCGCTCGCTGAAGATGTCCACCGGGCAGACCTCGGCCAGCTTGGCCGCCAACTCGCGATCGCGCGCGGCCTCGCCGCTCACCTCGACGTTGATGAAGACCGCGTCGGTCATGCCGCTGCCCCCGCACCCATCTTCTCCTTGACGATCTCCGGGATCTGGGAGATCTCCTCGGCCACCACGATCCCTGCCTCGGCCAGGCGAGCGATCTTCTCCGAGGCCGTGTCCTCCCGTCCCTCCACGATCGTCCCGGCATGTCCGAAGCTCATCCCCGGCATCTCGTCCATGAACCTGCCCGCCATGAAGGCCACGATGGGCAGGCGCGAGTTGTTCTCGGTCACCCAGCGGGCCAGCTCAGCCTCCATGCGGCCGCCCGGCTCGGTGTAGATGACGATTGCCTGCGTCTGCTCGTCGGCCTCGAAGAGCGGCATCAGCTCGGCGTAGGTGGAGCCGATGATGGCGTCACCTCCGATGGACACCGCGGTGGACTGGCCGAGGCCCGCTGCGCTCAGGGTGGAGGACATCTCGGTCGTCATCCCCCCGCTGCGGGAGATGACCCCCACGGGGCCCGGGCGATACGACTTGGCGGCGTCCTTGGCGGGGCCTCCGATGCCACCCATCTTGATCACGTCCGGGACGATGATCCCCAGGCAGTTGGGTCCGATGATGCGCGCCCCCCGATAGGAGGCCAGCTCGACCATCTGGGCCACGTCTCCCCGCGGAATGCGCTCGGTGACGATCACCACGAGCTTGACCCCGTTCTCCAGGGCTTCGAACACGGCGTCCTTGGTGAACGCCGGGGGGACGGTCACGACCGAGCCGTCGATCGGGCCGCCGTGGTGCTCGACGGCCTGGGCCACGGTGTCATACACGGGGACGCCATGGACGTCGCGCCCGAGGCGCCCGGGGGTGACCCCGCCCACGATCTTGGCCCCGCGGCCGTAGTCCAGACACTCTCGGGTCAAGTTGACGGCCTCGCGGCCCGTGATGCCCTGGACGATGAAGGTGGTGTTCTCGTCGATGAGGATGCTCATGAGGCTGACCCCTGGATCCGTTCCACGGCGCGGTGAGCCGCGTCATGCAGGGAGACGCTCCGGTCGGCGTAGTCCACGCCGTAGCGCTCCAGGATCTTGAAGCCCTCCTCCTCCCAGGCGCCGGGGATGCGGAAGATGGCGATCTTCTCGGCCGGATCGTGCCCCAGCTCCAGGCAGGCCTTGATGACCCCGCGGGCCACGATGTCCACCCTGGTGTTGGACACGATCGACATCATCACGGCGATCTTGTCCACGCCGGGCTTGGACAGAACGAGCTTGGCCAGGCCCTTGGCCTTGCGCACCGAGGGGTTGCCACCGATCTCGCAGTAGTTGGCCGGCTGGCCGCCGTACTTGCGCACCGCGTCGAACAGCGTGAGCGAGCCTCCACCGGCTCCGATGACCAGCCCGAGGTTGCCCTCGAACTCGGTGACGTTCCCCGCCACCCCGCGATGATCCTGGGCGTCGACCTGCTCGCCGGCGAGCTCGAACGGGGTGGGCTCACGAGCCTGCCGCGTCTCCTCGTCGCCCACGCCCAGCTCGTGCAGGAGCGCCTTCTGGCGCGGGCGGGCCTCGTTCTCCATGTCCATGTGGGCATCCAGGGCCACGAACGATCCGTCCTCGAGCTCGCCCAGCGGGTTGATCTCGGCCAGCGTCATGTCGTACTCGAGGAAGAGACGGGCCAGCCGGGCCAGGATGGGGGTCAGGCGGTTCAGGGCCGAGCCGGTCACGCCCAGCGAGGCCACCAGCTGCTTGGCCTGCCAGTCGGCGAAGGGGGTCAGCGTGGAGAAGTGTTGGCGCGCCACGTGATCGGGGTGCTGCTCGGCCACCTCCTCGATGTCGATACCGCCCATGTCCGAGAACAGCATCACCGGCCGCTTGCGGATGCCGTCCCACACGACTCCCGCGTAGTACTCGTGCTTGACCGCGGCCTTCGAGTCCACCAGGACGCCGCGCGGCATGTGACCGTTGATCTCGAGGTCCAGCACATGCCTGGCCTGGCCCTCGGCCTCCTCGGGGGTGTCGGCGAACTGCACCCCGCCGGCCTTCATACGTCCGCCGGTGAGCACCTGGGACTTGATCACCACGGGACCCCCGATGTCCTGGGCGATGTCCCGGGCGTCCTCAGGCGTTTTGGCGAACCCGTGCTTGGTCACCGGGATGCCGGCCCTGGCCACGATCGCCCGGGATTCGTACTCGAAGAAGCGCATGGACGGCGCGGGAGGCTAGCGGAGGACGACCTAAACTGCCCTGGCCCACCTGGACGGACATGCAAAGATCCTGACTGACCCGCGAAGCGCTGTGAATGATCCCGGCGCATCACCAGCGGCCCAACCATGACCGAGCTTCCCCACACCTGCGTCATCGGAGCCGGCGTGAGCGGCCTGACCGCGGTTAAGGCGCTGGGGGATTGGGGCATTCCGCACACCTGCTTTGAGGCCTCCGATGACATCGGCGGCAACTGGTACTTCCAGAACCCCAACGGCCGGTCCTCGGCCTACCGCTCGTTGCACATCGACACGTCCAAGAACGCGATCAGCTTTCAGGACTTTCCGATGGACGAGCGCTATCCGGACTTCCCGCACCACTCGGAGATCAAGCAGTTCCTGGGTGAGTACGCCGACCGCTTCGGGCTGCGTGAGCGGATCCGCTTCAACGCTCCAGTGGAACACGCCGAGCGGCTCCCGGACGGGGGCTGGCAGATCAGCACGCCCGCGGGGTCCGACGAGCGCTTTGATGTCCTGCTTGTCTGCAACGGCCATCACTGGGATCCCTCCTATCCCGAGTTCCCGGGGCAGTTCGACGGCGAGACGCTCCACTCCCATCACTACATCGATCCGAAGGACCCCCTCGATCTGACCGGTAAGCGGGTTCTGGTCGTGGGGATCGGCAACAGCGCGGTCGACATCACCTCCGAGCTTGCCCGCAAGGGCGTCGCCGAGCGGGTCTTCATCTCCACCCGCAGCGGAGCGTGGGTGGTGCCCAAGTACGCCTTCGGCCGCCCGATCGATCAGCTCGTCAAGACCAACCCGCGCCTGCCCCTGGGTCTCCAGCGGCGGATGGGCGCCATCCTGCAGCGCCTGGTGTCCGGCCGGATGGAGGACTTCGGCCTGCCCACCCCCAACCACCAGTTCCTGCAGGCGCATCCCACGGTGTCCAGCGAACTGCTGCTGCGCCTTGGTTCGGGTGACGCGGTGGCCAAGGCCAACGTCTCAGAGCTCCTGGGTGACCGCGTGCGCTTCGAGGACGGCAGCGTCGAGCAGGTTGACGCGATTGTCTACGCCACGGGCTACAGGATCACCTTCCCCTTCTTTGACCCGGAGTTCATATCGGCCCCCGGCAACGTCCTGCCGCTGTACAAGCGGATGTTCAAGCCGGGAATCGATGACCTGGCCTTCATCGGGTTCGGTCAGGCCATCCCCACGATCTTCCCGTTCGCCGAGTGCCAGTCCAAGCTGGCCGGGCGCTGGCTGGGCGGTGACTGGGCCCTCCCGTCACCCTCCGAGATGGAGCGTGAGATCCGCCGCGACGAGCAGCGCTACGTGCGCCACTACAGCCAGCGCCCGCGCCACACGATGCAGCTTGACTACTACGTTTACGAGTACGACCTGCGCAAGCGGGTCATCCCGGCGGGCCAGGAGCGGGCGCGGTCGCAGCCGGCGCCCAGCCTGGCCGGAAGGGTCTCTCGCGCCTACACCGCGGCCGGCTCGAACCCGTAGGCCTCAGCCAGCTCAGGATCCTTGCGGGCCAGCATCTCGGCCAGTGAGACCATGACCTGGCACTGCTTCCAGGTGGCGTCGTCCTGCATCTTGCCGTCGATCATGTGCACGCCACGGCCGTCGGGGATGGCCTCGAGGACCTTCTTGGCAAACAGGACCTCCTCGGGGTCCGGGCTGAACACCTTCTTGGCGATCTCGATCTGGGCCGGGTGCAGCGACCAGGCCCCGACGCAGCCCAGCAAAAAGGCGGCCCGGAACTGGGTCTCGCAGCCCAGCGTGTCCCGGATGTCGCCGTACGGGCCGTAGAACGGGAGGATGCCAGCTGAGGTGCAGGCGTCCACCATGCGGGCGATCGAGTAGTGCCACGGGTCCTGCTGGGCGGTGGCGCGGAGGCCATCCGGGTTGTTCGGATTGGGGTCCTCGATCACCCGGTAGCCGGGATGGCCGCCGCCCACCCGGGTGGTCTTCATACGCCGGGAGGCCGCCAGATCGGCCGGTCCAAAGCTCATCCCCTGCATGCGGGGGCTGGCTGTGGCGATCTCCTCCAGGTTCACCACGCCCAGGCCGGTCTCGAGGATGGCGTGTAGGAGGATCGGGTGCTCCAGGCCGGCCTTGGCCTCGAGCTGGGCCAGCAGCCGGTCCACGTAGTGGATGTCCCAGGGGCCCTCGACCTTGGGGATCATCATCACATCGAGCTTGTCGCCAATCTCGCTCACGACGGTGGTGATGTCGTCCAGTACCCAGGGTGACTCCAGGCTGTTGACCCGCGTCCAGAGCTGAGTCTCACCCAGCTCCATCTCGCGGCCGACCTGGATCAGCCCCTCGCGGGCGGCCTCCTTGCGATCGACCGGGATGGCGTCCTCCAGGTTGCCGAGCAGGATGTCCACGGTAGGGGCGATGTCAGGGACCTTGGCCACCATCTTCTCGTTGGAGAAGTCCAGGAAATGGATCATCCGCGAGGGCTTGAACGGGATCTCGAGGATGGGCGCGGGTGCGCCGATGGCCAGGGGCTTTCCAAAGTCACGGGGGTTTCGCATGAGAAGAACAGTATTCGGGATCGGGCGGGCGCATGCGCCCGCCCGCGGATCGGTGCATGCACCGATCCGATCCGGCGGTGCATGCACCGCCGGGAGGGCGCCGCATGCGGCGCCCTCACCCTAGGAATGCTTGAAGACGGTCTTGAACGACTCTTTGTTGCTGGAGAAGGGGTCGGTCTGGACCCGAAGTGGGCTGCTAGCGGACGAGACGTGCATGTCGTAGCCGGTGGGTGAAAGGGACCCGAACGGGCCAGGGGTGGACGTCGATCCGTTGGCCAGCGCCTTGGTGAAGGTCAGCGTGCCGAAGTTGGGCACGCCTAGGTATGCGCTCCCGAGATAAACCGCGCGATCGCCCACCTGGGGACCGCTGCCCGTGCCGCTCCCGGCGCCGGTCTTGGCTGCCCTGAAGGCGTGCGTCGTATCGACCACAGAGCCCGTCGTGTGCGCGGTGCTCTCGTACAGCTTGAATTTGACCTTGTCTCCCGGCCTAGCCGTGTCGGCCGCGTAGACCTTGGCGGTGCCCTGCACCTCGATGTAGGGGGAGTAGTGGGCCTTGCCGTTCTTGCAGAACATGTCCAGACCGACGAACGAGTTGACGCTCTGCATGCCGACCCCAGGCCAAATGTCCTCCTCGGGCCCTGACGTGCACTTGAGCTTCGTCACGACGATCGAGGCGCTCACCGTCGCCGGAACCGCGACGTAATTATTGAACTCATAGCCCGCGAAGCTCGGGCTCGATGAGTTGGCGGCGGATGCGCCCGTGGGGATGGCGAGCGCCGCCGCCACGACCGCCAATAGTGTGCGTGACTTCTTCATGCTGCCTCCTTGGTCCCGCGCCTCTCGCCCCACCGACCCGCCGACCGTATCACGCTTCGACAGGCCCGATCAGATCAGGCTGAGGCCGCCATCGACGGCCAGCGTCTGACCGGTGATGTAGCCCGCCTCCCCGGACAGCAGGAAGACGACCGTGGCGGCGACCTCCCAGGCGGTGCCCTGGCGGCCCAGGGGGATCGGGGTGCGGTCGCGCGACGGTCGCCCGGCGGAGGCCAGGCGCCCGATCGGGGTGTCGATCAGGCCCGGGGCCACCACGTTTGACCGGATGCCTCGTTTGGCCCCCTCCAGGGCGGTGTGACGGGCCAGGCCGATGATCCCGGCCTTCGATGCGTCGTAGGCGGGTATGCGGCTGCCGGGCCGCAGGCCGGCGGTGGAGCTTATGAACACGATCGATCCGCCCTCGCTCATGACGGGGAGGGCCTCGCGGACGGCGAGGAAGTGGCCCCGCAGGTTGACCGCAAAGACGAGGTCCCAGTCGGCGGCCTCGGTCTCAGCCAGCCCGCGGCCGCGCCCGATCCCGACGTTGAGGACCAGCCCGTCGAGTCCGTTTCCGGCCGCCGCCACCATCTGGCGGCAGGACTCCTCGCTGGTCACATCGGCGGCCACGACCGATGCCCGGCCGCCTTCCCGCTCGACCCACGCGGCCGTCTCCTGAGCCGCGGCCTCGTCGCGATCGGCGCAGAGGACGCTGGCCCCCTCCCGGGCGGCCAGGACCGAGATCGCGCGGCCGTTGCCCACCGGCGCGTCCGGGTCCGCCGAGGGCTGGGTGCCGGCACCGACGACCAGGACGCTCTTGCCGGCCAGCCGCAAGGAGCTCACCTCTGGAACCCGGTCACGCCCGGTTCGAGTTCCACGCCCAGGCTGTTCAGGGCAAAGGCCACCATGTGGTAGTGGCCCACCACCATCGGCACCTCGATGAGCTGGCGCTCGTCGTAGCGCTCAGCCAGCCGGTCCCACGTGGCGCCCGATATGCAGGCCTCGCTGTGCAGCTCGTCCGCAGCGCGGAGAAGAGCCGCGTCAAAGTCATCCCATCCCTGGGCGTCGGGTCCCTCCCGGACTCGCTCCACATCGGATTCGGAGAGGCCCGCCGACAGGCCGATCAGGCGGTGCTGGCCCCACTCGTACTCGGCCCGGCAGTGAATGGCCGTGCGCAGGATCAGCAGCTCCCGGTCGCGGGCGGGGAGCTTTCCGGCCAGAAGCTTGCCGCCAAAGGGCAGCCAGCGCCGGAACAGCCCGGGGTGGCGCACCAGCGTGGCGAAGATGTTGGACGCCGGCGCGTCGCGAACATTGACGCCGCTGAGAAGCTCGCGCGCCTGCTCGTCCTGCTCGGATTCCGGTAGGGGCGGGATCCGCGGCTGCGAGGGACCGGCCATGGCCGGCAACCTACCAGCGGGCTCCGGCTAGCACGCCCGCCGAGCGGCCTCGCGCCCGCGCGGAACCACCGCGCTCGCGCCCGCGCGGAACCACCGCGCCTTCACAAATCGCCCCTGCCTCGGAGGGCGCTGTCAAGCCAGGGTCGTATACCGCCCATGGCCTTACTCGATCCGCCACGCTGTGCAGGCATTGTGGAGTTATTGCTGCTCTGGCGGCGATTGAGCGGCCGGGCTGGCATGCTCCATCGTGCAATACCGACTCAGGAGAACGGAATGACCTCGACCCAGTCAGTGGAAACCGAGCAGGCCGAGCGCGAAGCCTCGGGCGCCCACCCCTACGGCCGCTACCTCGAGGAGTTCGAGGTTGGGGCGGTGTACAAGCACTGGCCGGCCAAGACGGTGACCGAGGGCGATGACCACATGTTCTGCCTGCTCACCATGAATCATCACCCGCTGCACATCAACGATGTGTACGCGCATCAATCCCAACAGGGCCGCAACGTCGTGGTGGGCCCGCTCGTCTACTCCCTGGCCCTGGGGATGAGCGTCTCGGATGTGAGCGGCAAGGCAATCGCCAACCTGGCAACCGAGGAGCTGAGTCACCCCAACCCCCTGTTCCATGGCGACACCCTTTTCGTGGAGTCAGAGGTGCTGGAGGTGAGGCCCTCGCGGAGAAAGCTCGACCGGGGCACGGTCAAGGTGCACACCCGGGCCTACAACCAGGATGGGCTCCTCGTGGCCGAGTTCAAGCGCGTGGTGCTGGTGCCGCGCAAGGAGCACGGCGCTCAGGACGACGGGGCCGTGTAGGGCGCCAGGGCCGTCGCACGGCTGACGTTAGGCGCTCATTTTCCACCTCGCCCGGGTAGGCTCTCTATCTAACGCAGACCCCTCACCAGCCCGGGGGCCGCTTTTCCGTTTCCGAAGCGGCTCGGGGCTAGATGAACTAGGAGCAGCAAACACATGGCCCACACCGCACCAAAGGATCAAGCCGAAAGCCATCACGAAGGCCTGCAGGCGTGGGTGGAGGATGTAGCCGCCCTGACAGAGCCCGAGGAAATTCATTGGTGCGACGGGTCAGACGAGGAGTACGAGCAGCTGCTCCAGACGCTGCTGGATGCCGGGACGTGCGTCCGGCTCTCCGAGGACAAGCGGCCGGGCTCGTATCTGGTCCTGTCCGACCCGGCCGATGTGGCGCGGGTGGAGGACCGGACGTTCATCTGCGCCGCGCGGGAGGAGGACGCCGGGCCGACCAACAACTGGCGTGAGCCGCACGAGATGCGCGAGGTCCTGACCGACCTGTTCCGCGGCTCGATGCGCGGCCGGACCATGTACGTCGTGCCCTTCTCCATGGGCCCGCTGGGGTCGCCCATCTCCTACATCGGGGTCCAGCTCACCGACTCTCCGTACGTCGCGCTCTCCATGCGGATCATGACCCGGATGGGCCAGGAGGCGCTCGATGTCCTGGGCGAGGACGGTGATTTCGTGCCCTGCCTGCACTCGGTCGGCGCCCCCTTGGAGGAGGGCGAGGATGACGTCCCATGGCCCTGCAACGCGGACAACAAGTACATCGTCCACTTCCCGGAGGCCCGGGAGATCTGGTCCTTCGGCTCGGGCTACGGCGGCAACGCGCTGCTGGGCAAGAAATGCTTCGCCCTGCGCATCGCCTCGGTGATGGCCCGGGACGAGGGCTGGCTGGCCGAGCACATGCTGATACTCAAGCTCACCTCTCCCGAGGGTGAATCCAAGTACATCGCCGGCGCCTTCCCCAGCGCCTGTGGCAAGACCAACCTCTCGATGCTGATCCCGACGCTGCCCGGGTGGAAAGTGGAGACGATCGGCGATGACATCGCCTGGATGAAGTTCGGCCGGGACGGGCGGCTGTATGCGGCCAACCCTGAGGCCGGGTTCTTTGGCGTGGCCCCCGGAACCAGCCAGCAGACCAACCCGAACGCGCTGAAGATGCTCTCCCACGACGCGGTCTTCACCAACTGCGCGCTCACCGACGGCGGGGACATCTGGTGGGAGGGGATGACCCGCGAGGCACCCGACCATCTCACCGACTGGCGGGGCAACGACTGGACGCCTGCGGCCGACGCGACGGCGGCCCACCCCAACGCCCGGTTCACGGTGGCCATCGATCAGTGCCCCTCGGTGGCTCCGGAATGGGACGATCCGGCGGGCGTGCCCATCGACATCATGCTGTTCGGGGGCCGGCGGGCGGCGGTCGTCCCCCTGGTGTACGAGTCCCGGGACTGGGAGCACGGAGTGTTCATGGGGTCCACCATGGCCTCGGAGAAGACGGCGGCGGCGGCCGGCAACGTCGGCGAGCTGCGCTTTGACCCGATGGCGATGCTGCCCTTCTGCGGCTACCACATGGGTGATTACTTCGCGCACTGGCTGCGGATCGGCCAGCGCGAGGGAGCGAAGCTGCCGCGGATCTTCTACGTCAACTGGTTCCGCAAGGACGATGACGGGAAGTTCATGTGGCCCGGGTTCGGTGAGAACTCGCGCGTCCTGGCCTGGATCTTCCGGCGCCTCGAGGATCAGGCCGAGGCCGTGGACACGGCGATCGGACTCGTTCCGCCGGTGGGCGAGGGCGGCATCGAGATCGAGGGCCTGGAGCTGGACGAGGCGGTGATGGGCAAGCTGCTGGAGGTGGATCCGGCGGAGTGGAAGCAGCAGCTTCCCCAGGTGCACGAGCACTACGCGCGCTTCGGAGATCACCTGCCCCAGGAGCTGCGCGACCAACTCGAAGAGCTGGAGAAGAAGCTCGGGTCCTGAACGACCCCGCCGCCTACTCTGAGTAGGTGGCGCTCGGTTTCATTCCCTCGGACGCCGGCCTGCTGGTGCTCCAGGCCGCGATCGTGGTGGCGCCCCGCACCCCGCCCCGGGCGAGCTGGATTAACCGGCTGCGCGGCCCGGTGTGGGCGGCCATTCCGATCGCCTCGATCGTCGGGGTGGTGTTCGCCATCCGCTTTGTCTCGAACACCGCGAACGCCCTGACCTATCTGGCCGTGGTGGCTGTCCCGCTTCTGGCCGCCGCCGCCCTGGCCTGGGCTGCTCGGCCAGAGCGGCCCCTGACGCCGGGCCGGATCCTCGGAGGCGTGGTGTGGGGCGCGGCGCTGTTTGCCACGGCCACGGGACGGGGTCTTCTCTCTCAGGGGGCGGCCGCCCTGCTCTCGGCGCTGAGCTGCGTGACCCTGGGGGTCCTTCTGGCCGCGGTGGCGCCGGCGCGCTGGCTCAAGCTGGGAATCGTGGCCATGGCGGCGGCAGACGTCTGGCTGGTGGCCTCCGACATCCTTCAGCACCCGAACTCGCTTTTGGTCCAGGCCCACCCCGGGAGCTTTCTGGGCCAGCACCTTCCCCGGCTCCAGACCGAGGTCTTCGGCGGTGTATCGATGGGCTACGGCGATCTCTTCATCGCCGCGCTCCTGGGCGCGGTGCTGGCCGCCTCCGGCCGGCCCCAATGGCCGGCGGCGCTGATCACGCTGGCCTTCGCCGCCATGTTTGACCTGCTGTTCCTGGTCGTGGCGGAGTTGCCCGCCACCGTGCCTGTGGCGGCCACGCTGATCGTGCTCGAGGTGAGCCAGCGGTTGACGGTGTCACGGGGCCGCCGGCAAGCTGGCCGGTGGACACCCCGGGGGCCGGTCGGCCGGCGGGTTTGACGGGGGCCACGGTGGTCTGGGTGCGCGGGAAGAGCGTTGCCCACCGGGGTCCGACATACGTCGTGGGAACGGTGGATGTCGGGCACGAGCTCCGCTGCGCGATCATCGCTGCCAACTCCGCCGGATCGGCCAGGGCCACCAGCCCCCCGGTCACGGCCCGGCAGTGAGCCTCAGTGCTGGCCGTCGTCTGAGGCCGCGGGCGGGCGGGACTCCTCGGCCAATGACGTGATGGCTAGCGATCCCCGGGCGGCCTCGACGAGCACCTGGGTGGCCTCCTCGGCTGACCGGGCGTAGAGCTCGACCAGGAGGTGGACCACGATCCGGTCCTCGTCGTGCTTGTGAAAGCGCACGTGGGTGAAGAACTCCCGCGTGCCGTGGTCGCCGAAGGCGGCGTAGGACAGCGCGTCCCCGGCCTCGGGCCCCGAGCAGGTCTCGACGTCGTCGGCTTCCACGGTCACCGTGCAGGACGCCACCCAGGGCGTTCCGGCGATCATCCGCTCCCAGCGATCCTCAATCGGCTCGACCCGGCCGTTGTGAAAGCCGAGGTGGGGCTGGTCGTGCATGCATTCCAGGCACTGGACCACGGCCTCCTGCATCTCGTCCACCACCTCGCCCCGCTCACCACTCTCCGGATCAATGCGGTGGATCCCCTCGTAGTGGACCTGCACCTCCAGGTTCTGTGACCAGCAGCGATAGCAGCGCAGCCAGCTCCTGACCGACGTAGAGCCCTCCATCACTTTGATTCTACGATCCCCGAGTGAGCAATCGGGCTCGACCGGTGGGAGCGGTTCTGGCCGGCGGGGCGGGACACCGCCTGGGGGGCTCTAAGGCGACGGTGCAGCTGAACCGCCGACCGCTCATCGCCTATGCCCTTGAGGCGGTGTGGCACGGGCTGGGAGACGCCGTGGTGGTGGCCAAGATGAGCACGGAGCTCCCTCCGCTGGCCGGGATCTCGGTGTGGGTCGAGCCGGAGGAGCCTCAGCACCCCCTGGCCGGACTGGTTCACGCCCTCAGCATGGCCGGGGAGCGCTCGGTCCTGGTCTGTGCCTGCGATCTGCCGCTCCTCACCCCGGCGCTGATTCGAGACCTAGCTGAGGTCGAGCAGGGCAGGGCTCCGGCCGTGGTCGCCTGCGCCGGCGAGCAGCTGCAGCCGCTGCTCGGGTGCTACCGCCCGGAGGCGCTACCGCCGCTGGCCGCCGCCCTGAGGCACCCGGGGGTTCGACTCACGGACGCGGTGGCCGGTCTGGAGCCCGAGATCTACGAGGTTCCCGACCCGCTTCTGCTCTTCAACGTCAACACGCCCGAGGATCTGCTCCAGGCCAGTGTCCTTTTGCGAGAACGGCGCGCCCGGCCGGAGTTGCCCCGCCGCGATCAGCCGAACGTGAAGTCGTAGGCGCTCACGCCGGGTGGGATCTGGAGCTCGAGTGTGTGCCCCTGGTCTGAGGGCAGGGCCACGAGTCCGTAGAGCCGCTGGCCCCGAACGGTGACCGTGGCGCCGTGAACGTCGGACCCGGCCTGCCCGGAGGCGATCGGATGTCCATCGAGGAGAACGCGTACCTGGCGCGGTTGGTTGCCGGCGGAGGTGAGGACCAGGTACACCCTGGCCGCCTGGAAATCGGCGCTGATCGTGGCGCCGGGCGCCTCGGCTGTGGCTGCCTGGTTGGTCACCCTCCAACGGCCGCCCAGGGCGAACTGATTCTGGCTGAGCGAGCCGGCGGGGGAGTAGGAATGCACCCCGGCAGTGAGCGGCTGCACGAAGCCCTGCGCCCGCTGTGTGTTCAGGTAGGTCTCCTGAGTGCCCAGGTTGGCCGAGGGCAGGATGGCGTGAGCCCGGGAGGGCGGGGGCAGGTTTCGCACGCCCGCCTGCTGGAGCAGCTCGCGGACGGCCACCTCGCTCTGGCCGTAGTCGCCCTCCCCGAACTGAACGTGGCGCACGTTCCCGTGGGCATCGATCAGGTACTCGGCGGGCCAGTACTCGTTGCCGTACGCGTTCCAGGTGCCGTAGTTGTTGTCCTGCACCACCGGGTAGCGCAGCCCGTCGGAGGCGATCGCCTGCTGGACGTTTGAGGCGTCCTGCTCGAAGGTGAACTCCGGCGTTTCGACCCCGACGACCTCGAAGCCATCGGGGTGGTAGGTGGCGTACAGCCCCTTGAGGAAGGGCAGCGTGCGGATGCAGTTGATGCACGTGTAGGTCCAGAAATCGACCAGCACGACGTGCCCGCGCAGCTGGCTCAGCGACAGGGGGCGGCCTCCCGGGGTGTTGAACCACCGCTGCGTGTCGGTGAAGTCCGGCGCCCGGCCCAGGTTGGGCAAGGAGGGCGTTTTGACGCCGGGGATGCTCACTCCGGTGGCGGGGCTGACCGGAGTCAGCGACGCCTCGCGCTGGCGCACGGCGAAGCGCGAGGGCGGTCGCAGCGCGGTGAGCCGATTCTCGACAGCGCTTGATTGCTCGAGCGCGCTGGTCGGGTCGCGCAGGAACGCGGGCGCGCCGACAAGATCCTTTTCGAGCTGTGTGTCGAGGTTGAACGTGATCACGAGACCGGTGGCGACGAGCACGAGGCCCAGCGCCCGCTCGACGAGATGGCCCGTGGCCACCCGCTTGATCCGGCCCAGAACGGCCCGGCCGCCGAGCCCGTAGAGGAGCATCACGGCCGCGAGACCGAGAACGTAGGCAACCGCTATGGCCACGATACGAACCGTCGGCCCGGTCGAGGCGCTGACCCCGATGACCGTGCCCAGGATCGGCCCCGCGCACGGTGCGCAGACGAAGCCCAGGGCGGCCCCGACGAGCATGCCCGACCAGAAGCCCGAGCCACGATGACGCGGTCCGAAACGGGCCAGCCGGGAGAGCGGCGCCTGGACGCGGGCGGCCAGCCCGGGGATCAGCATCACCAGCCCGAAGGCAATCAGGACGACGATCGCCAGCTCCCGAGTGACGCTGCTCCCGAGCCCCACGCCCTTGACCACCTTGGCCAGCGCCACGATCGTGATCAGGAACGTGAGCGCCAGTCCGAGCACGATCCCCAGCGGCCGGCGCCGCCCTCCGGTGGTGCTGGCCGAGAGCAGCGCGGGGACGACCGGCAGGACGCACGGGGTGATCGCCGTGCCGGCGCCGGCGACCAGGGCGAAGAGAATGAGGAGCAGCATCGCTCCTGGGGAATGATGCTTGCTGAGCCGGGTGTCATTCCCGGTTCTTAGGGAGTTATTCGGTTCAGCCGCCGATCGCCGACATCGTGCGCTCGGGCTGGATGAAGCCCGGCTCACCTACGTGGTGCTTGAGCTCCTTGCGCCAGACGGCCTGGCGAATAACCTCTTCCAGTTCGGCGTCACCGGCCCCCTCACGAAGCGGTGTGCGCAGGTCGGTCTCGTTCAGTGAGAACAGGCAGGTCCGCAACCTCCCGTCCGCCGTCAGGCGGATCCGGTTGCAATCACCGCAGAACGGCTCTGAGACGGGGTTGATGAAGCCGATCTGGCCATCGCCGTCGGAGAAGCGGTACACGCGGGCGGTGGAGCTCGGCTCGCGGGGCTCGGGCTCGAGCGGGTAAACGGCGGCGATGGCGGTCCGGATCTCCTCGCCGGTCAGGACCTGGTCAGGGCTCCAGGCATGGTCGGCATCCAGAGGCATGTACTCGATGAAGCGCACCTGGAACCCCGTCTGCCTGGCCAGCCGGGCGAATGGCAGCACCTCCTCCTCGGTGAACCCGCGGATGGCCACGGCGTTGATCTTGATGGGATGGGCTTCGGGGAAGGTGGCCAGGTGCTCCAGCCCGCGCAGCACCTGGGGGAGGGCGTCGCGCCGGGTGAGCTCGTAGAACCGGTCGCGCTGAAGCGAGTCCAGGGACACGTTGAACCGATCAATCCCGGCCTTGACGAGCGCTTCGGCATCGCGCTCCAGGAGAAAGCCGTTGGTGGTCAGGGATAAGTCCGCGACATCTTCGATGTCGCTCAGCATCGAGGCCAGGCGGGGGAAGTCGCGGCGCACCAGGGGCTCGCCGCCGGTCAGGCGGACGTCCCGCACGCCCATGCCGGCCAGCAGCGCCACGAGCCGGGTGATCTCCTCGAAATGCAGAATCTCCCCGCGCTCAAGCCAGGGGAGCCCCTCCGCCGGCATGCAGTACTGACAGCGAAAGTTGCATCGGTCGGTGACGGATACCCTCAGGTCGGCGATCCGCCGGCCGTGCCCATCCATGAGTGGCTCCATACAGAGAAGGCTACCCACGCTCCGGCACCGGACCGCCCTCGTCGTCTTATTCGCGACGAGCGCTCTCTTGATGGCAGGCTGCGGGCAGAGTCCCCAGGACGCGATCAGGGCCAAGGTCGGGCAGCTGGCCCAGGCGATCGGTCAGCGCGATTGGGCGAGCGTCTGCCAGCAGATCCTGGCGCCCTCGCTAGTCGCCCGGCTCGCGGGCAACGGCATCCCCTGCCAGGAGGGGATACGGGTGGCATTGGGAGGAATCCGTCAGCCGGAGGTCAGCGTGGGCAAGGTGGTGATTCGAGGCGCCCGGGCGTGGGCCATCACGCTCACGGCGGCCCAGGGACAGAAGGCCACGCTCACGGCCATCGCCATGCGGCGCACCTCAGAGGGCTGGCGGATCACCTCGCTGGACTCACCGCTGTCCGCCGCTGAGGGACGATAGCCGCGCGATGCCCGAGCCTCCGAAGGTCGTCCACGTCGACGAGATCGAGCCGTTCCCTGGCCCAGGAAGCCTGACCTGGCGGCCCGTCCGGCTCACGCTGGGTATTCGAGCGTTCGGGTGCAACGCGTATACGGCGAGCCAGGCCGGGGAGGATGTCGTGGAGCCTCACAAGGAGGACCCGAAGCTCGCCCACCAGGAGCTCTACTTCGTGGCGTCCGGCCGGGCCAGGTTCGAGATCGACGGGCAGTCCTACTGGCGCTCCGATGGGAACGTACGTGTTCGTGCCCGATCCGGCCTCCGACCGCCACGCGGTGGCTGAGGAGCCCGGAACCACCGTGAGTTGCGGCGCGCAATCGAGGGGCGGCCCGAGGCGGCGGAGTGGGCCCGGGATGACGAGGACTTCGCGGCACTGCGCGGGCGGAGCGATTTCGAGGAGCTGGTGAGGGGGCTAGGCAGTCCAGGACAGAACGACGTTTGACGTTTTCCCGCACCCCCTTTGCGGTGAATCGCCATTCACCGCCCGTCGGCGCGCTCCTCAAGTGCTCGGGTGAGCGCCGGGACATCCAGGCCCGGGTCCTGGTCTGAGAGCCATCGCTCGGCCTCGCGGCGCCCGCCCAGGGCGCGCAGCCCGCTCTCGCCGTGCTCGGCCGCGAAGTCGGCCAGCGCGTGCATCCGGCGGGACCGGGTGCGCCGGGCGGTCAGGTCCAGCGCCCCCCGGTGGCGGTCGAGCGCCGCTATGAGCTCCTCGATTCCCGTGCTGGGCGGGATCGCGGAGACGGCCAGCACCTCGGTCTCTCCCGAGCCCAGCGCCCGCAGCGCCGCCTGAAGGTCGGCCACCGACCGGCGGGCCACGCGGCCGAGGTCCGCCTTGGTGACGACCAGGACGTCGGGCACCTCCATGATCCCCGCCTTGAGAAACTGGAGGACGTCGCCCGAGGCGGGCTGGACCACCACCACCACGGTGTCCGCCACGTCGGCCACCTCGGTCTCCGACTGACCGACGCCCACCGTCTCGATCACGACCACGTCGAAGGCGGCGGACAGCGCGGCGGCCGCCGCTCGGGTGGCCGGCGCCAGCCCGCCCAGGCGGTTGCCCGCCGCGGTGGAGCGGATGAACACGCTCCGGTCCCCAGGGTCCACGTCGATCCGGGCCCGGTCGGCCAGCAGGGCTCCGCCCGAGCGTTTGGAGGTTGGATCGACGGCCAGCATGGCCACCGACCGTCCGTCGTTCCGCCAGGCGGCGACCAGCCGCGAGAGGAGGGTGGACTTGCCCACGCCCGGGGGTCCCGTGACCCCTACCACGTGCCCCGGCGTCTCACCTCCCAGCGCTGCTGGCGACACCGCCGCCAGCAGATCGTCGGCGTGGTGGCGAGACTGACCGGTGCGGCTCTCCAGCAGGTTCAGGACGGCAGGAGCCACGCTCACATCGCGCGCTCGCAGCCGCTCGGCCAGAACGCGGCCATCCGGTGCCGGCCGGCTCAAGCGGTCGCGCCGGCCCCGTGGCGTTCGGCCACCAGCGCCACGATGTCTCGCATCATGCGGTTGAGGTCCCAGTCCGCGGGCGTGTACACCGCCGCCACGCCCATCTCCCGCAGCTCGTCGGCGTCGGCCTTGGGAATGATCCCGCCCACTACCACGGGCACATCCTCCAGGCCCTCCAGACGCATCGCCTCCAGCACGGACGGAATCAGCTCGCGGTGAGACCCGGACAGGATCGACAGTCCCACCACGTGGACGCCCTCCTGAGCGGCTGAGTTGGCGATCTGAGCGGGGGTGAGACGGATCCCCTCATACACAACATCCATGCCCGCGTCGCGGGCCCGCACGGCGATCTGCTCGGCGCCGTTGGAGTGACCGTCGAGCCCGGGCTTGCCCACCAAGAACTTCAGCCGGCGGCCCAGCGCCTCACTGACCCGCTCCACCTCCTCGCGCAGCTCGGCCACCTGCTCACTGGGCAGGGCGGGGGCTTCACCGACGCCGGTGGGTGCGCGGTACTCGCCAAAGGCCTCGCGCAGCGCCCGGGCCCACTCCCCGGTGGTGGCACCGGCCCGAGCCGCCTCGAGCGTGGCCGGCATGATGCTCTCGTGCTCCTCCCGGGCGACGCGAGCCAGCTCGCTGAGCGCGCGGTCCACCGCCGCCTGGTCGCGCTCTGAGCGCCAGCGCTCCAGGGCAGCCCGCTGGTCGGCCTCGACCTGCGGGTCGACCCGCAGGATGCCGCCGTCGGCGTCCGCCGTGAGCGGGGAGGGCTCGGTTGAGGTGAAGCGGTTCATGCCCACCACGGTGAGCTCCCCGGCCTCGATCCGGCGCCAGCGCTCCCGATGGGATTCGACCAGGGCCGCCTTCATGTAGTCCACCGCGTCCACCGCCCCGCCCAGCTCGGCCACGCGCCGCATCTCCTCGCGGGCCCCATCGACCAGCTCAGCCACCAGGCCGTCCATCACCTTGGAGCCCTCGAAGATGTCCGGGTACTCGAGCAGGTCGGTCTCGTAGGCCAGGATCTGCTGCAGGCGCAGCGACCACTGCTGGTCCCAGGGCCGGGGGAGACCCAGGGCCTCGTTCCAGGCAGGAAGCTGGATGGCGCGGGCGCGTGCGCTCCTACCCAGGGTCACGGCCAATGCCTCCAAGGCAATTCGATAGACGTTGTTCTCAGGCTGAGCCTCGGTCAGCCCCAGAGAGTTGACCTGGACCCCGTAGCGGAAGCGGCGCTGCTTCTCGTCGGCCACCCCGTAGCGCTCGCGGCCCAGCTCATCCCACAGGAGGCCCATGGCCCGCAGCTTGGCGTGCTCCTCGATGAAGCGAACGCCGGCGTTGACGAAGAACGAGATCCGGGCGAACACGCTGCCCATCAGCTCGTGGGACTGCCCGCCCTCCTGGGCCGAGCTCTCGAGCCGCTCCCGCACGGCGTCGAGCACGGCGATGGCGTTGCTGAGCGCGTAGGCGATCTCCTGCACCGGGGTGGCCCCCGCCTCCTGGAGGTGGTAGGAGCAGATGTTGATCGGATTCCACTTGGGGATGTGCTGGACCGTGTAGACGATCGTGTCCGCGATCAGCCGCATGCTCGGCCCGGGCGGGAAGGCATAGGTCCCGCGGCTCAGGTACTCCTTGAGGATGTCGTTCTGGGTGGTGCCCTGGAGCTTCTCCTGTGGCACGCCCTGCTCCTCGGCGGTGATCACGTACAGGGCGAGCAGCCAGGCGGCGGTGGCGTTGATCGTCATGGACGTGTTCATCTGATCCAGCGGGATCCCGTCCAGCAGCGTGTGCATGTCTCCGCGGTGGGTGATCGAGACGCCGACCTTGCCCACCTCTCCCCGGGCCAGCTCGTGATCCGGGTCATAGCCCGTCTGGGTGGGCAGGTCAAAGGCCACGGACAGGCCGGTCTGGCCCTTCTCCAGGTTTCGCCGGTAGAGCTCGTTTGATCGCCGGGCGTCCGAATGTCCGGCGTAGGTGCGCATCAACCAGGCCCGGTCGCGGTCCGGGAGCCGCGGCGAGCGGTCGGGGTCAGGTGGGCGTGTGGCGCGCTGATCGGGCACTGAGGGGAGAATTGTATGGTTCTGCCGATGCCAGATCAGAACTCTGCATCCACTGAACATGCGCTCATGCAGGAGATCACCGCTCCTTTGGCCAACCTGCCCCAGGACCCCGTACCCGAGGTGGCCAATGTCGATTTCCCCATCGTCCTGCGGGGCTACGACCGCCTGGCGGTGGACGCCTACGTCAAGCGCGTGAGCCAGCTGGTGGCCGAGCTGGACGCCAGCCGCTCGCCCCAGCACGCGGTGCGTCGCGCTTTGGAGCGGGTGGGGGAGGAGGTTGCGGGAATCCTCCAACGGGCGCACGAGACGGCCGAACAGATCACCTCGCAGTCACGCGTGGAGGCCGAGGACCGTCTTCAGATGGCGCGGAGCGAGGCCGAGGCGCTGGTGGGCGGAGCCCGCCAGGAGGCCGACACGCTGGTGGGCGGCGCGCGCAGCGAGGCCGATTCGCTCCAGGTCGACGCCAAGCGTCGGCTCAAGGAGCTGGACGCCGAGACAGACCGCATTTGGGAGGAGCGCCACCGGATCGTCGAGGACGCCCGTGCCCTGGCGGCGCAGCTGCTCAGCATCGCCGAATCGGCCATCGAGCGGTTTCCGGCTGCCGAGGAGGTACCCGCCCTCGAGGGCGAGCCGCTGGCTGTGGATCAGAGGCCCGAGGAGGGCGGAGGGGCCCGACGCCGGCCAGGACACGATGCCGCTCGAGCCGGCTGAGCCCTTCGATCGCGACCCGGCTGAGCCTTTCGATCACGAGTCGGGTTGACGACCGTCGGGTCGGGCAGCCAGATGCGGGTCATCGACCTCCTGCATGTCGGCCAGGAGCGGGTTATCGGCTGCTGGCAGGTGGGGGATGTGCTGGTTGATCCCGGCCCCAGCTCGTGCCTTGATCGGCTGCTGGCAGCGTTGGCCGGGGACGCGCCGCGCGCCCTCCTGCTAACCCATATTCACCTGGATCACGCCGGAGCCACGGGATCGCTGGTCAGGCGCTGGCCCGATCTCGAGGTCTACGTGCACGAGCGCGGGGCGCGCCACCTGGTCGACCCCACCCGTCTCCTGGACAGTGCGCGCCGCCTCTACGGCGAGGACATGGACCGGCTGTGGGGTGAGTTTCTGCCGGTGCCCGAGGCGAACATCCAGGCCCTGCGCGGGGGCGAGTCGATTCCGGGCGGCTTCGAGGTGGCCTACACCCCCGGCCACGCCTGGCACCACGTGAGCTACCTGCACGAGGGGACCGCGTTTGTGGGAGACGTGGGCGGAGTGCGGATCATGCCGGAGGGCGCTGACGATCCCCCCCACACCCCCGCCGGACATCGACCTCGAGGCCTGGCATCGGCTCGATCGAGCTCATCCGGGGCTGGGGGCCGCAGCGGCTGGCCTTCACCCACTTCGGCGCGGCTGAGGACGTCGAGGATCAGCTCGGGCAGGTGGGAGATCGGCTGGACGAATGGGCCGATCGCGTGCGGGGGCAGTCGCTGGCGGAGTTCATCGAGGCGGTCCGGGACGAGATCGCCGGCGGGGCGGATCTCGGATGCGCTGCCGGCGTACGTTCAGGCCGCGCCACCCGAGCAGCTTTACGCCGGGCTGACGCGCTACTGGCATAAGCGGGCCGAGCGGCGCCGCACGTCCGCGGGCAGCAGGCGCCGTTATCCTGACCCAAGATGGCGCAGATCGCCACACTGCCCCGGCTGGGCGGGCCTGGGGGCGGGCTTGGTTCGGCGTGGAGGGTGATCGTCCTCAACGACGATCACAACACATTCGACCACGTGGCCGAGACTCTCTGCGGAGTGATTCCCGGGGTGTCCCTGGCCGATGGTTACCGCCTGGCCGACAAGATCCACAACAGCGGGCAGGCGATCGTCTGGAGCGGCCCGCGGGACGAGGCCGAGCAGTACTGGCAACGCCTGGACGGCGCTGGCCTGACGATGGCGCCGCTGGAGTCTGGTTAGTAACGGCTGATCAGGCCGTCGTGCCGCGGGGAAGGCTAATCAGGCCGTCGTGCCGCGGGGCAGGCCGACCTCCGGGCCGCTCCGAGCGGGCGGCAGCGTCTTGGCCTGCTGGCGCTCGGGACTGACCCGGACCACGTTCCACACCAGGCCGAGCTTCTCCAAAGCCCAGATGACCAGGCCGGTCGGATCGGTCATGCGCTCCCACCAGCGCAGCCCGTGGAAGGCCGAGGTGGGGAAGGCATGGTGGTTGTGGTGCCAGGCCTCGCCCATCGACAGCACCGAGAGCCAGAAAACGTTGCGCGCCTCGTCGTCGGTGTCGAATCGCTTGCGGCCGAAGAAATGGCAGATCGAGTTGATCGACCAGGTGACGTGATGGAGCAGGAGCACGCGGACAAAGCCACCCCAGAGCAGGGCGGTCAGGGCCGCGCCCAAGCCGCCGCCGACCAGCCAGCCGATCCCGAACGGGATGGCGAAGCTCACGACGACCCAGAGGCCGAAGAGCTTGTCGATCACCCGCAGCGCCCGGTCGCGCATGAGGTCGGGAGCGAAGCGCTGGCGATCGGCCGTCCCCACGGTCTCGAACAGCCAGCCCATGTGGGCGTGCCAGAGGCCCTTCACGCCTCCCCAGAACCCGGGTCCGGCCAGCTGCGGCGAGTGGGGGTCGCCCTCCCGATCGGAATAGGCGTGGTGCTTGCGGTGGTCGGCCACCCACGTGATGACCGACCCCTCCACGGCGAGTGAGCCGAGGATGGCCACCGCGGCGCGGAAGGCCCGCGAGGCCTCGAAGGAGCGATGGGTGAACATGCGGTGATAGCCGAGGGTGACGCCCAGACACGTGAGCGTGTACAGGCCGAGCATCAGCCCGAGCTCGAGCGGACCGATCGCCCGATGCCAGAGCAGCGCGATCGCCACGATCAAGCCCACGAGCGGCAGGGGAACGAAAATCAGATTGAGGACCTTGTGCGCCAGCGTCATCGGCACGGTCTCTGGGCGGGTCTCGGACGGGACGGGCTGGCTGGTGACGGCGCTCATTAGTAGGAGACCAGGTCGGGCTCAGGCTCGGGCTCGGGTTGAGGCGGGGGTTCGGGAGCGCTCAGCACCTCCGGGCCAAGCGCCCCGAAGGCCAACTCGTCGTGCCATACGTAGGTCACAGGGATCTGGTAATGCCCTGAATTGCGGCGGCGAAACTCGACCATCTCCGGTCCATCCCAGTAGCGGTACCAGTCACTCTTGGACTCAAACCAGGCCATCTGGATGATCTTGTAGCGATCATCGCGGGAGCGGTGCACGGAGTACTGGGTGGCGCCGTAGCGCAGGGCGATCTCGGCGGCCAGGCTGACCTCCTCGACCAGCAGGTCCTGGCGCAGGACGGTGGCGTACCACTGGATGTGGACCACGCCGGCCACGACTAGGCACCGACCTCGGCATAGATGGCGCCCGGGCCCTCGGCGGTCTTGCCTAGCCCGGTCTCCGGTGCGCCGACCAGGATCGAGATCTTGCCCAGATGCTTGTTCTCGAGCATGAGCTGATGGGCCTCAGGCACGCCATCGAAGCCCAGGGTGCGCCAGAGGACGGGCCGGATCCGGTTCTGCTCGATCAGCTGGTTGGCCTTCATGCACTCGTAGGCATTGGCGAAATGCGAGCCGATGATCTGCTTCTGGCGCATCCACAGGTGGCGCACGTCGAAGTCGAGGTTATAGCCCGTCGTGCCTGCGCATATGACCACCTTGCCAAAGGGCCTCACGCAGAACACCGAGGTGGGGAAGGTGGCCTTGCCAACGTGCTCGAAGACGATGTCGGGCGGCTCGCCCAGGATCTCCTTAACCGCCTTGGCGAAGCGGCGCGACTCTGCGAACCGGGCCTTCTCCTCCTCGGGGGTCTCGTCGCCCCGGCGCATCATGCCCGCGTACTCGTTGCGGTTGATGTAGCCCATGGCTCCCAGGTCCATGGCCAGCTGGCCCTTCTCGTCCGAGGAGACAACGCCCACGCATTCAGCCCCGGCGGCCTGGCAGAGCTGGATGGCGAACACTCCCAGCCCGCCGGCGGCACCCCAGATCAGCACGCGGTGGCCCGCCTGAAGCTTGCACTGGTCGATCAGCATCCGGTAGGCGGTGAAATAGACCAGCCCGTAGGACGCGGCCTCCTCCCAGGTCAGGTTCTGCGGCCGGGGGAGAAGCTGCTGGGCCTGGACCTTGGTGAACTGGGCGAATGAGCCCCACGTGGTCTCATAGCCCCAGATGAGCTGGGAGGGCGCGGCCAGGGGGTCTAGGCCGTGGACCTCCGGGTCCTCGTAGGAGGCCATGTTGCAGTGAATGACCACCTCATCGCCGGGCTTCCAGCGGGTGACGCCCTCGCCCACCTTCCAGACGATTCCCGAGGCGTCTGAGCCGCCGATGTGGTGGCCCCACTGGGGGTGGTCGCCGTACGGGAATATCGACACCGGCTTGCCCTGGGCCGCCCACACGTTGTTGTAGTTGACGCCGGCGGCCATCACCCTCACGATCACCTCGAATGCTCCGGGCGTGGGGACCTCGATCTCCTCCAGCTGGAAGGCGTCCGTCGGCTCCCCTTCGCGCTCCTGGCGGATCACCCAGGCGGCCATCGTGGCGGGGAGCTCGCCGGGCTCAGCGTCGACTTCTGTGATCTGACTCAGATCAACGGCCATGCTCGGGACTGTAGTGAAGCCGGCGCGCTCAGGCGGCGGCCAGGTCCCGGACTGTCTCAGCGTCGGGAGCGGCGGGGGGCACCGGAGCCTCGGCGGCTCGTACGGCCGACAGCTTGGCGATCAGCGTCCAGGCCAGGAAAGCGGCGATCAATGCCACCGAGCCACCCACCGCCAACCCGGTTCCCAGGGCTGACACGAAGGCCTCCTGGACGGCATGGACGACGCCGGCCGGCGCATGGTGTGCCTGCCCGCCGCCCTCGCCCAACGAGTTGGCGATGGCGGCCCGGACATGGGACGGCAGCTGGGGGAGCTTCTGGTTGATCTGGCTGCGCCCGATCGTGGAGATGAGGGCACCCATCACGGCCACGCCAAAGGTTCCTCCCACCATCCGGCTCATGGAAAGCGTCCCCGAGGCCACACCGGCCTTGGTCCGCTCCACCGAGTTCATGGCCGCGGTGCTCATGGGGGACATGACAAAGCCGATCCCGATGCCCATGAGCACGAATCCCGGCAGCAGGCGCAGGTAGCTGGTGTGGACATCCAGGCCCGACTGGAGGAACAGCGCGCTTCCCACGAGGGCCAGCCCGAGGGTCATGAGGGGCCGGGGGCCCACGCGGTCGGCCAGCCGCCCGGCCAGGGGGCCCATGATGATGATCACCACGGTGGAGGGAAGGAAGCGCAGGCCGGCCTGAAGGGGCGAGTAATGGAGGATGTTCTGCATGTACAGGGCAAGAAAGAAGAACTGGGCCAGCATGGCGAACGACACGATGAACCCGACCAGGTTGGCTCCCAGGAAGGTGCGCGAGGTGAAGAACGAGAAGTTGACGATCGGGGCGGGGCTCCGGCGCTCGACCACCGCGAACGTGACCAGGGCCACCAGCGCCACAGCAAAGAGCGCGATGATCCGGGTCGAGCCCCACTGCCACTGGTTGCCCTCGACCAGGGCGAGAATCAGCGCGGTCAGGCCGACGGTGATCGCCGCTATCCCCGGGATATCGACCCGCCGCGACACGGTCTCATCGCGCGACTCTCGGGTGGCGAACAGGGTCACCGCCACGGCTCCGATGGCCACGGGCGGGTTGATGAAGAAGATGGCCCGCCAGCTCACGTCCTGAGTCAGGAAGCCACCCACCACCGGCCCGATGGCCAGGGCCAGGGCGCTCACGCCCGCCCAGGTGCCGATCGCGGTGCCGCGCTGCCGAGCTGGGAACGCCTGGGTGATAATGGACAGCGTCCCCGGCATCATGAACGCCGAGCCGATGCCCTGGACGGCGCGGAAGGCCACGAGCGCCTTGTCCGTGGGGGCGAGTCCGATGGCGGCGCTGGCCAGGCCGAAGACCACGACGCCGAACAGGAACATCCGCCGCCGGCCGAAGATGTCACCCAGTCGGCCGCCCGTCACGAGCAGAACGGCAAACGTCAGTGTGTAGGCATTGACCGTCCACTCGAGCGAGGACAGGGTGGCGTGGAGGCTGCGCTGGATCGAGGGCAGCGCCACGTTGACCACCGTGTTGTCCAGCATGACCATGAAGAGCGCGAAGCACATCGCGCCGAGCGTCCACCAGCGGCGGTTCTCGTCGGTGATCAGTCGGTTGCGCTGGGCCAGGATGCGCTCGGTCATCGGTCACCTTCCACGTCTGGGCGGCATGCCGCCACGTCTGGCCGCGCCAGCAGGTTCTGAAGCGCGGCGGCCAGCACGGATCGCTCTTGGGGGCCGAGCCCGCCCACGAACTGCTCAAGGCCGTTGAGCCGGGCCGCATTGAGCTGCCTGATGGCCGACCGGCCGTGATCTGTGAGCTCGAGCCGCTTCATCCGGCGGTCGTCCGCGTCCTCGGACCGCTCGACGAATCCCCGGCGCACAAGATCGTCCACCAGGCGACTGGCTGCGGGCAGCGAAACCGTGACGAGTTCACCAGCTCGCTTGAGCGTCAGGGGCTCGGGCGCCTCCTCGAGGTGGTGAAGCAGCTTGATCTGGGTCAGCGTGAGATCGAGCGCTCCAACGGCCTCGAACAGGTCCGAGTTGCAATTCTTGTGGAGGTAGACGACGAGGGCGTACAGGTCTCCGGCGAGGGGGGAGGGGGGTACGGCGGTAGCTTCCGCGGGCGAAATACTTGCTGATGGCGCCATACTTGCTTGCATGCACGCAAGTATTCCACATTTGAGGAGGAATTGGAAGGGAGGAGGGGGGGAAATGAAAGGGGGCGGAGCGGAATTGGGAAGGGGGCGGAGCGGAATTGGAGGGGGAGAGCGGAATTGGGGGGTTGCGAGGTCCGGGGGCGGTTTCTATGCCCTCTGCGACCACCAAAACTCCACAAAGCTCCCGTCTCGCCGGGCGCTGTGTGGAGCTACGGTCGTAGAGCGACCCGGACTTGACTGAACGCGACCGCCGTGGGGCGATTTGTGAAGCCATGGTGGTTTCCGGGCCCGCGCGCAGCGGCCTCTGCGATGCCCCAGCCTCTGCGATGCACCGTCGCCGCGATGCCCCCGCCCCCGCGAAGCCCCAAACCCCCGGAAGCCCTCCACGCGCCCCCTACGGATTCATCAACTGGCCGCTGGCGCTCGGTCGGGCTTTGCCGATGTGCAGCGTGGCTGGTGCGATGCCGCTGGGCGTGTTCTGGGCCGCCTGGGTGGAGCCGGTCGGACCTGTCGCCACCGAGTAGCTGCCCCCCTTCAGGTCCACGGTGACCGAGGCGGTGGCCTGGGGGCTGATGGGCCCGGTGTCAGCCAGGGCCTGGCCGGCGGAAACGCCGGCGGGCAGGATGTTGAGAGACTCGGCCTCGCTCGCCTGGTTGGACACGAGAAACACGACCGGCCCGGCGCCCACCGAGGTGGGAGAGATCGAGACCCGCTGATCGTTGATGTACACGGTCACGTTGACCGGGCTTGCCGGCCGGGGCAGGTTGGCGAAATGTCCGCCCCCAGAACCGCATCCCGCCAAGACGGCGACGGTCACGGCGAGCAAGGTGATCCTCCGTGGCACTTCGTAACTCTCCTCGCACTGAACCCTAGAGCACTGAAGGCAAGCGAGTCACGTGGTGGACTGGGTCTTGCATGGCCAGGAGCGGGGCAAGAGGCCTCCCCGGACCCCCGGCGGGTACTCGCCTTGCATGCCGTCCGACGGGGTGGATATCACGCTTGTCTTGACCCTTCTGGAGCAGCCGATCGTCAGCACCGAGTTCCTGGTCGTGGATACGGAGACCAACGGCCTGTGGGGAGACGATTGCGAGCTGGTGGAGGTCGGGACGGTCCTGGTGGGTGGGGGGGAGCTCCATGATCAGTGGAGCTCGCTGGTTCGCACCCAACTCCCGCTCCGGCGCGGCATCCGGCGCCTGACCGGGATCACACAGGCGATGGTGGACGGCGCGCCCGAGCTCGATGCGGTGGTCCCCCGCCTCGAGCCCCTGATGAAGGGCCGGGTCCTGGTGGCCCACAACGCGCCCTTTGACCGGCGCGTCCTCAGGCAGGCTTTTGATCGCTGCGGGCTGGAGTGGCCCGGCCCACCGTTTCTCTGCACCGCGGCGATGGCCCGGGTGCTGCTCCCTCTGGCTCGGGAGCGGCGCCTGCAGGCGCTGGCCTCAAGCCTCGACATCGAAGCGCCCGTGGCCCATCGCGCCCTGGCCGACGCGGAGACCTGCGCGCGTGTCCTATGTGCCGTCTTCCCGCGGCTCTGCGCCAACGCCGGCACGGTGGGCGAGGCGCTCCAGCTGCTGGCTCCTCGCCGGCGCCGGGCTGCCCGGGACACGCGCAAGAAGCAGTGGTCCTCCGCAGCCCGTCCCGAGCTCGACTTCTCCGAGCTGCCCAGCGACCCGGGTGTCTACCTCTTCCGAGACGCCAGCGGCAGGGTCCTCTACGTGGGGAAGTCGATCTCGATCCGCAGCCGGGCCAGAGCGCATTTCGCGCCGTCCGCTCCGGCCGCCGACTGGACGGTCCACGCGGCGGTGGTGGACTACCAGCCAACGTGCTCGGAGCTGGGGGCGCTGATCCTGGAAAACCGTCTGATCAAGGAGCACCGCCCACCGGGCAACATCAGGCTGGGTGCACGGGACGAGCGCCTTCTGTACATCCGCTGCCGCCTCGACATACCGTTTCCGATCCTGGAGGTGGCCGCGAAGCCGGCGGCAGGCCACGCCGTGAACGTCGGACCGCTGGGTGGGCGGGCGCTGGCCATCGAGCTGGTCGAGCAGGTCGACTCGCTCTTCCAGCTACGCCACTGCGGGAGACGTCTGCCTCGCCGGGAATACCCATCCGCCTACGGGCAGATGGGGCGCTGCCTGTCGCCCTGCCTGGGCGACCTGGACCCAAACCTCTACCGCCGCCGGCTGGACGAGGCCCTTCGTGTGCTCGGCGCGAACGGGGCAACGGCGCTGCTCGAGCACGTCGAGGCCCAGATGCGGGCTGCCGCCGCGGCCCGCACCTACGAGCGGGCGGCCTGGTTGCGGCGGCGACTGCGCCGGCTGCGAGTCATCCTCAGCCGGTTGGACGGCCTGCTACAGGCCACCCACACCTTCCCGCTGCTGCTCCTGGCCAGCCACCCCGTCGATCGCGCCCGCCGAGATGCCTTCTGGTGGGTCAACGGGCGGTTGGTGGACTGGGGCGCGATGCCTGACGACGTGGAGGAGGTGGCCACACGGACCGAGCTGGCACTGCGCCGGGCCGCCTGGCCCGGAGACGTGGGGGCGCATCTCCCTCCCGACGAGGTGGATGAGGTCCGCATCCTCACCACCTACCGGGCCTCCCACCCGGACCTGGCCCGGCTCTCGCTGAGCCCGCTACCCGATAGAACGGCGCTGAGCGCGTTTCTGTCCTGCTCTCAGGCGAACGGCAGCTCGCAGACGCGCGCCGGCACCCGCTCGCCGCCCACCCCTACCTCCGCTCCGGGTCCGACCTCACGGCGCACGAGGGCCAGGGCGATCGGCCCGAGCCGGGGCGAGTTGGCCACGCTGCCCAGCCGGCCGACCACCCGCTCACCGTCCCGCAGTTCCTGACCCGTGTGGGCCGGGGCGGTAAGGCGCAGGCCGCGCAGATGACGGTTGGGCTTCCCGCGCCAGTGCAGCCGGGCCACCGTCTCCTGTCCGACGTAGCAGCCCTTTTCGAACGAAACGGCGCGCTCATTCAGCCCGGCCTCCTGCGGGATCACGGTCTCGTCCAGGTCGACGCCATACCTGGGCCGCCCGGTCTCAATTCGCAGGCACTCAACGGCGTCCTCGCCAACCGGCTCGACCCCCAGCTGATACAGCGCGCGCTGAAGCTCGGCCGAGTGCTCCGACTCGCACAGGAGGTCCAGGCCCAGGTCGGTGCGGATCGCCCGGGCATCGATGTTCCCGATGCGCATCGCAAGGTGCGTATGCTCGGCCGCGTCGGCGAGCTGGGACGCCCCGGCCAGGGCCACGGACTGGGGTCCAATCAGCGACAGCAGTCCCCGTTCCAGCGTGCGCTTGTGCAGCTCGGCCTGGTAGCCGATCAGGCCGCGCCGGATCAGGTTGAACAGGGGCTGGAGGGCCCCGCGTTCGGTGTCCAGCAGCAGCTCATCCTCGGTGGCCAGGATCCGCAGATCACCGAGCATCTTGCCCTTGGGCGTGAGAAACGCCGCGTAGCAGCCCTCTCCCGGGCCGAGGGCTTCCACGTCGTTGCTCACCTGTCCCTGAAGAAATGCTTTGGCCTCGCTGCCGCTGAGCGCCAGCTTCCCCCGCTCGGAGCGATCGAACAGCCCACACGTCCCGGTTATCACCCGGTAATCGGCCGAGGAGGGGGCAAACACGGTCGCGGCCACAGCAAACACGTTAGCCCGGCGGAGGGTCTCCGCGCCCCGCGCCCGTCCAATAACCAAAACATAGTTTTAGGCATGCCATAATCTGTCGATATACATGGCTAAGCCCGCGCATCAGGACGGCGACGAGCCAGGCCCACTCGACGAACACCGAACCCCGTATTCATGAGCCACTCAGAACCATCCCGCACCTCGGCCATCGAGGACTACGCCAAGGCGATCTACGCCCTGGAGCGCCGTGAGGGTCCGGTTACCACCACGGCCCTGGCCGAGCGGCTGGGCGTCACCGCCGGCTCGGCGTCCGGGATGGTCAAGCGGCTGGACGAGCTCGGCCTAGTGGAGCATCGCCCCTACCACGGGGTCTCGCTGACCGAGGATGGCCGGCGGGTGGCCCTGGAAGTGATGCGCCATCACCGTCTGCTCGAGCTCTACCTGGTCCAGAGTCTCGGCGTGCCCTGGGACCGGGTGCACCAGGAAGCGGAGGTGCTCGAGCACGTCCTATCCGACGAGCTCGAGGAGCTGATCGCCGCCCAGCTCGGGGATCCCACCCACGACCCCCACGGCGATCCCATCCCCACCAAGGAACTGACCATCGAGGAGGGGGCCACCGAGAGCCTTCAGTCGCTCCAGCCCGGGGCCCGGGGCAGCTTCACGCGAGTCTCGGATTCCAACCCGGAGATGCTGCGCTTCCTCACCGACCGCGGGATCGCGCCGGGAGACGAGCTCGAGGTGATGGACAAGCAGCCCTTCGGCGGGCCTCTGTTCGTGCGCTTTGGTGAGGACATTCACGTCCTGGGCGGAGAGCTGGCCCGGGCCATGCGGGTGGAGGTGAGGCGGTGAGTCCTCCGCCTCCTCCCGTCCGGCGGCCGGCGCTGGAGGGCGCGGCGCCCGAAGGCGGGTCGATCACTCTCCGCGACGGGCTCGAGCATCAGAGCCCGCTCGAGCGCCTGCTGGCGCGGGGCAAGCTCCGCGCCACCCTGGCGATGCTCGGCCCCGCGTTTGTCGCCTCGATCGCCTACGTCGACCCGGGCAATTTCGCCACCAACCTCCAGGCCGGGGCCCAGTACGGCTACCTGCTGCTCTGGGTTGTGCTGGCAGCCAACCTGATGGCGATGCTGATCCAGTACCTCTCGGCCAAGCTCGGCATCGTCAGCGATCGCAACCTGCCCGAGGTCGTGCGCGAGCACTTCCCGCAGCCGTTCACCTGGTTCATGTGGGTGCAGGCCGAGGTCATGGCCATGTCAACCGACATTGCCGAGTTCCTGGGCGCCGCGCTCGGCTTGAACCTCCTCTTTGGCGTCCCGCTCCTGCCCGCCGGCTTCATCACCGGACTGATCGCCTTTGCCCTCCTCGAGCTCCAGTCCCGCGGATTCCGGCGCTTTGAGCTGGCGATCACCGCCCTGCTGGGGATCATCTTCGCCGGCTTCCTCTATGAAACCCTGAGAATCGGGCCCTCGGCCTCGGGGTCACTGCATGGGCTGCTGCCCGGACTGAGCGGGACCACGTCGGTCTACCTGGCCGTCGGCATCATCGGCGCCACCGTGATGCCACACGTTGTCTACCTGCACTCGGCCCTGACCAACGGCCGCATGCCGGTGCGCAACGACCAGGAGCGGGCCCGGGTTCTACGCTTCGAGCGTCTCGACGTGATCGTCGCCCTCGGCCTGGCCGGAATCGTCAACCTGGCCATGCTCGCGGTGGCGGCCAAGCTGTTCCATACGCCCGCGCTGTCGGGGCTGCACACCATCCAGCAGGCGCATGCCGAGTTCGGCCGGCTGGTCGGCGGCGGCGCGGCGCTGGCATTCGCCGTCGCGCTGCTGGCCTCGGGCGCATCGTCCTCGAGCGTGGGCACCTACGCCGGTCAGGTCGTGATGCAGGGCTTCATCGGGTTCCGCATCCGGATGTTCGTGCGCCGAACCCTCACCATGATCCCCGCCCTGGTGGTGCTGGCGGCCGGCGCGAACCCGACGAGCGCACTAATCCTCAGCCAGGTTGTGCTGTCGTTCGGAATCCCGTTTGCCCTGGTGCCACTGGTGCTGCTCACGGGCCGTCGGGATGTGATGGGCGTGCACGTCAACCGGCGGCTGACGACCATCGCCGCCTGGGGCTGCGCCGGGCTGATCACCGCGCTCAATGTGTTTCTTCTCTACCAGCAGTTTCTCGGTTGACCATTACGCTCTGCGCCATGGCCCTGGCTGAGAGCTTCGACGAGGTCATCGAGTCCCTCCCGGACGACTGGACCGACCTCGAGTTCGATCTGCGGATCTTCGATGAGCGCCGCTACATCGACGCGGCCGTCCTCCTGGTCACCTGCAACGCCCAGCCCTACTCCCGGCACGACTGGCATTGGCGCCTGTTGGTGGCCCACCGCTTCGGACACGCCGCCTCCGTTCCGGCGGTGCACACCGCGCTGAAGCTTCTGGACGACGCTGGCATCGAGGGAGAGCTGGCCGTCCGCAGCGTGCGGACCGGCCGAGCCGAGGTGATGCAGATGTGGGGCCGCACGGAATCCGCGCGCCAGGAGTTCACCCGGCGCCGCGCGCAGTAAGCATCCGGCTTGCGAGTGGTCGCGTACATCCCGGACCTGCTGTTCGGGTCGGGCGTCCTCTCGACGCTTCAGGCGGCCGGTCATGAGGCCGTGCTGGTGGGAGACCAAAGCGCCCTGGACCGTGAGCTGCCTGGAGCCGATGTCCTGATCGTCGACCTGACGGCCGATGTATCCGCGCGGCTCGCGGTGGTGCGCGACCTGCTGGATCGGGATGTGAAGACGCTCGCCTTCTACTCGCACGTTGAGAGCGAGGTGCGGACCCGGGCGCTGGCGGCGGGGTTCGATCAGGTCGTGCCCCGGTCCCGCATGGCTCGCGAGGGAGCCCTGCTCGTGGAGCGGCTCTCAGCGGGCTGAGGGGAGAAAGCTCGAGTCGAACATGGCCGCCACATCGGGCGGCCGGCGGACGATCCCGAACGTGACCTCCCAGCGAGCCCACCGCTTTAGGACCGCGGGGTCCAGTTCACCCATCGCCGCGCCGGGCGCACGAAAGGCCGGCACCAGGGCCGCCAGCTGCGCGGCCACGAGGCCCTGGTTGAGACCGGGCACCTGCGCTTCGAGCTCGGCCGCAGCGGCTCGGGAATGCCCGATCGCGAAGTCATAGCCCCGAACCAGAGCACCGACCGCTGCCCTGGTCAGGTAGGGATCGTGGCGCAGCGTAGCCCTGGTGGCGCAGAGCACCAGCTCGGGATAGCTGGGAGCCCCGTAGCGCTCCACACGGAAGACATGAGCTCCGGATCGAACGTGTCTGAGCGCGACGCCCTCGTCGTTCCAGAACGCCGTGGCGGCGCTCACCCGGCCGGCCAGCAGGTCCGGCACGGCGTTGAAGCCGATCGTGATCGTGTGCACGCGGCGGGGATTGCCCCCCGCTCCGGCCACCACCGAGTCGAGCACAGCGGTATCGCTGGGGACGCCGGTGATGCCCACGAGCCGGCCCTCAAGCTGGCTCGGGCGCTTGATCGCCGGCTGGGCGATGACCGCGGCAAGAGGTCGCGCGACGATGGCCATGACGCCCACCAGGGGCTCCCCCCGCTCCCGCGCGATGGCCAGATCGTGGATGTCCAGGACGGCGAACGTGACTCGGCCGGTCTCCAGGAGCTTGATTGAGTCCGTCGAGGCCGTGGGAGCCAGCACATGCAGGTGGAAGCCCGCGCGCTGGTCGTAGTGGCGAGCCAGTGCGGCGTAGATGCCCGCGTGCACGGCGTTGGGGGTGAAATCGAGCATCAGTGTGGCCTGGCGAGGCGAGCCCGATTCAGAGGAGCCGCAACCGGCCAGGACGCTCAGCATGGCCAGGGAGACGAGCAGGCGGCGCACGGGCGGCCAGCATAGGGACCCCGGACGAACCCGACTGCCGACGTAGAATCACCCGGGCGCATGGCTCGACGCGTCACGTTCAGCCGCAATTTCACGCTGTCGCTGTCACGGACGTGCCGGTGCTACTGCAAGTACTGCGCCTTCGCCACGCACGGGCCTCATCTCTACGAGCCGGCCGAGGTGGAGCGGATCCTGGACCGAGCCGCCAGCCGGCACCGGGCCAAGGAACTGCTGGTGCTGACCGGTGAGCGGCCCGAGCATCATCCCGAGGTGGCCGCGAGACTGGCCCAGCACGGCTTTGAGGACTTCACCGCCTACGTGGCCTGGACGTGTGCCCGCGCGCTGGAGCGGGGACTTCTGCCCCACACCAACCTGGGAGTCCTGAGCCGAGCGGACCTGGCCCGGCTGCGCGAGGTCACCGCCTCGCAGGGCCTGATGCTGGAATCAGCTTCCGAGCGGCTGATGGACACCGTCCACGCCGGGTCTCCCAGCAAGCATCCCGCCCGCCGGATCGAGACGATCGCGGCGGCCGGTGAGCTGCGGATTCCCTTCACCACCGGCATCCTGGTCGGGATCGGCGAGACCGAGGAGGAGCGGATGGCGTCGCTTGCGGCGCTGGCCGACCTCCACAGCCGCTACGGGCACATCCAGGAGGTGATCCTCCAGAACTTCGTCCCCCACCCGCGCTACTACGGGCGCGAGCCGGCGGACATCGCCGGCGCCGCCGCGGCCGACTTCTGGCGCACCGGCGTGTGGGAGGGCCCGACGGTGGATGCGCCGGCCTGGGCCTGTCCGGTGACTGTGGAGGACATGGAGCGCCTGGTTGCCGAGACCCAGCGGCTGATGCCCGGCGTTGGCATCCAGGTTCCTCCGAACCTGGCGGGCTGGTGGCCCCAGCTGGTACAGGCGGGAGCTAGCGACCTGGGCGGGCTCAGTGCCAACGGGGACCACATCTCCCCCGAGCATCCCTTTCCATCCCCGGGAAGCATTCGCCGCGAGCTCTACGAGCAGGGGGTGGCGCTTACCGAGCGGCTCTGCGTCTACCCGGAGTACATCGACCCGTCCTGGCTCTCGCAACCCGTGCTGGATGTGATCAAGCGCTTCTACTGGTCTTTCATTCCCCGTCGGGGCTCAGGCCGGCGGCGCCTGGTGGCGCTGGAAGACGGCTTGGCCGAGCGCGCCGTGGCGCGCGCTCGGGAGGGCCTGCCCCTCCAGGCCGAGGAGGCCACCGCGCTGTTCGCCGAGCGCCGGCCCCAGGTGATTGAGGAGATGCGGGTGGCCGCCGACGAGCTGCGGCGCGAGCTGGCAGGCGAGACCGTGACCTTCGTGGTCAATCGCAACATCAACGTCTCCAACGTGTGCGTGGTCGGCTGCGCCTTCTGCGGCTTCGGGCAGTCGCGCCGGTCCCCCGATGCCTACGAGCACTCCGAGCAGGAGTTCGCCACCCGTATCGCCGAGGCGCTCGAGTACGGAGCCACCGAGATCTGCATGCAATCGGGCATCCATCCCGCCTGGAGCTTGGAGGACTACGAGCGCTGGCTCCGTCTGGCCAAGGAACTCGCGCCCCATATCCACATGCACGCCTACTCGCCGATGGAGGTGGCGCACATGTGCGACATCAGCGGCCTGGCGCCCCGGGCTGTGTTTGCCCGGCTGCGGGAGGCGGGCCTGGACTCAACGCCGGGGACTGCGGCCGAGGTGCTTCACGACGGGGTACGCGAGCGGATCTCACCGAACAAGCTTCCCGTGGCGCGCTGGGTGGAGATCATCGAGGCCTCGCATGCCGAGGGACTGCGCTCCACCGTCACGGTGATGTTCGGTCACATCGAGGAGCCCTGGGAGCTGGCCGAGCACATGCGGGTGGTGCGCGAGCTCCAGGAACGCACCGGCGGGTTCACCGAGTTCGTCCCGCTGTCGTTCATCCCATTCCACACGCTCCTGGGACGGACCCACGGGATCGAGGAGATCTCCTGCGCGGAGAATCTCAAGCACACCGCCGCCTTCCGCCTGGCCCTGGGCCGGACGGTCCAGAATCTCCAGGCCAGCTGGGTCAAGATGGGCCTTGAGGCGGCCACCGAGTCGCTTCGCTGGGGCGTCAATGACCTAGGCGGGACGCTGATGGAGGAGTCGATCTCGCGCATGGCCGGCAGCCAGCACGGAGTGCGGCTTGATCCGGAGGATCTGATCGCCGCCGCCCACCGGGCCGGCCGGCCAGCCGCCGAACGCACGACCCTCTACGACATTCGGCGCCGGTTCGAGCTGCCGGCCGCGGCATAGGGATATGGCGGCGCAGGCCGACAACTCAACCCACGCGCTCAGAGCGCTTGAGCTGACCCGGCGTTACGGCGAGGGGGACACCGCCGTGGACGCTTTGCGCGGCGTGTCACTCGACGTCCCGGCCGGTCAGCTGGTGGCCATCATGGGCCCCTCGGGATCCGGGAAGTCGACGCTCATGCACCTGCTGGCCGGGCTCGACA
Organism: uncultured Solirubrobacterales bacterium; assembly: GCA_963838865.1. GTDB lineage: Bacteria > Actinomycetota > Thermoleophilia > Solirubrobacterales > Solirubrobacteraceae > Palsa-465. The sequence goes on from CAWISN010000002.1 coordinate 221,167, forward strand.
AGCCCACGAGCGGAACGGTCGAGATCGCCGGGACCGAGATCACGTCCCTGGATGACGCCTCGCTCACCCTTCTGCGGCGCGAGCACATCGGCTTCGTGTTCCAGTTCTTCAACCTGCTTCCGATGCTCACCGCCGAGGAGAACGTGCTGCTGCCTGAGACGATCGCCGGGTCAAGGCCCGATCGAGCCTGGATGGATGAGCTTCTGCGCCGTACCGGGATCGCGGAGCGCCGCACGCACCGCCCCTCGGAGCTCTCCGGCGGGCAGCAGCAGCGGGTGGCCATAGCCCGAGCCCTCGTGACCAAGCCGACCATAGTCCTGGCCGATGAGCCGACGGGCAACCTCGACTCAAAGACCGGGGGTGAGATCCTCGATCTGCTGCGCGCCTCGGCCGATGACTACGGCCAGACGATCGTGATGGTCACTCACGAGGGCAGGGCCGCGGCCATCGCCGATCGCATTCTCTTTCTGGCCGACGGGCTGATCGTCAGGGAGCTGACCGACTCCAATCCGAGCGAGGTGCTCGAGGTGATGAGCACGCTGCAATCGTGACCCGGCGGAGGCCGGAGGCGAGCCGGTGACCAGGGTCGCGCTCAAGGGCCTGGCCGGCCGCAAGCTCCGGGCCGCGCTGACCTCGATCGCCATCGTCATCGGGGTGGCGATGGTCAGCGGCACATTCATCCTCACCGACACCATCAAGTCGGCCTTCTCGGGGATCTTCACCCAGGCGTACAAGAACGCCGACGCGGTGATCACGGGCAAGAGCGCGATCGGTACGAACTCGAATGGGGGTCCGATCAACCCCTCACTTCCCGCCTCGTTGCTGACGCAGGTCCAGCACCTGCCGGAGGTCGCGTTGGCCACCGGGGGGATCGCGGATCAGTCCCAGCTGGTGGGCCACGACGGCAAGGTGATCTCGCGCGGGGGCGCGCCTGGACTCGCCTTCAGCTACACGCCGGCCGGGGCGCATTTCAGCCCGCTGCGGTTGGCCGGCGGCAGCTGGCCGACCGGCCGCGACGAGGTTGACATCGATGCGGCCACCGCCCAGGACCAGCATTTCTCCGTAGGACAGGAGGTGGGCGTCCTGGCCCGCGGACCCGAGCAGCATTTCAGGATCGCCGGCACGGTCACCTTCGCCGGAGTGTCCTCGCTCGGGGGGGCAACGCTCTCCATCTTCAGCCTGCCCACGGCGCAGCAGCTATTTCACAAGCAGGGCCGCTATGACCAGATAAACGTGGCGGAGCGGCCCGGCGTCTCCCACGGAGCGCTTCTGGCCGCGATCCGCCCACTGCTGCCCCACAACGCCCAGGTGCGGACCGGGCAGGCCCAGGCCCAGCAGGCCAGCAAGGACACGAGCGGCTTTCTCACCATCTTCCAGGACTTTCTGCTGGCCTTCGCCGGGATTGCCCTGTTCGTGGGGAGCTTTGTGATCGCCAACACGCTGTCGATCACGATCGCGCAGCGGACCCGGGAACTGGCCACAATGCGCACACTGGGAGCGACCCGGCGTCAGGTCCTCAGCTCCGTTCTCCTGGAAGCGTTCGTGATCGGGGTGGCCGCCTCCGTGGTCGGGCTATTCCTGGGTCTGGCCCTGGCCAAGGGCCTCAACTCACTGTTCGTGTCCTTCGGGATCGACCTCCCCAACAACGGCACGGTGTTCAAGGGCCGGACGGTGATCGTCGCGCTGCTGGTCGGCATCATCGTCACGCTCCTGGCCGCCCTGCGCCCCGCGCTGCGCTCGACCCGCGTGCCGCCGATCTCGGCCGTTCGCGAGGGAGCGCTGCTGCCTCCCTCGCGATTTGCCCGCTTTGGCCTGCAGGGGGCGCTGGCCACACTGGCGCTGGCCACCGGCTTGCTGCTCCTCGGCACGCTGGCCACCGGACTGTCCACAGGACTTCGGCTCCTTTCCGTCGGGCTGGGGGCACTGCTGCTGTTCAGCGGCGTGGCGATCCTGGCCCCCACGCTGGTTCCCCCGGTGGTCCGCGTGCTGGGGGCGCCGGCCAGCAGATTTGGCGGCGCCGCAGGCCGGCTGGCCCGAGGAAATTCGATGCGCAACCCCGCGCGCACGGCCTCCACCGCGTCGGCTCTGATGATCGGGTTGGCGCTGGTCACGATGGTCGGTGTTCTGGCGGCCGGGCTGAAGACCCGGTTTGGGAACTCGGTAAACGAGGTGTTCGTGGCCAATTACGCCGTCACCGCGACCAACAACTTCTCACCGATCAGCCTCGCCTCCGAGGCGGCGCTGCGCCGGGAGCCGGCAGCCCTGGTGGTCTCCGGGGTGCGGGCCGGAGAGGCCAAAGCATTTGGCTCGAGGATCAACCTCACCGGAGCTGAGCCGGACTCGAGCCAGGTGATCTCGCTGGGCTGGCATGCCGGAGACCGGCAGACCCCGGCCCGCCTGGGCCTAGGCGGCGCATTCGTCACCAAGGACTACGCATCTGCCCAGAACCTGCATCTCGGCTCGCCGATTGCCATCGAGGTTCCCAGCGGCAAGGTCCTCCATCAGACGGTGCTGGGCATCTCCAATCCGCCCAAGGGAGGATCGCCCTACGGGGACGTGGCCATCTCGGCTGCCCGGTTTGACTCCGCCTATCAGAACCCCCAGAACCTGTATGTGTTCGTCAACGCCCGAGGCGGCGTGACCCAGGCCAACACCAGAGCCTTTCAGCGGGCGCTCAGCGGCTTCCCGGACGCAAAGCTCCAGACCAAGGCGCAGTTCACGCACAACCAGGAGCAGCCGCTGAACACGCTTCTCAACCTTCTCTACGTGCTGCTCTCGCTTTCGATTCTGGTCAGCCTGTTCGGGATCGTGAACACGCTCGTGCTCACCGTGTTCGAGCGCACGCGCGAACTCGGGATGCTCAGAGCCGTGGGCATGAGCCGCCGTCAGGTGCGGCGGATGATCCGTCACGAGAGCGTGATCACGGCCCTTCTGGGCGCCACGCTGGGCATTCCCGTCGGGATAGTGCTGGCCCTGGTGATCGGGGTGGCGATCAAGTACCCGGCCTTCACGATCCCGGTGGGGACGTTGGTGGTGTTCGTGATCGCGGCGATACTGGCCGGGATCGTGGCGGCCATCCTGCCCGCCCGGCGGGCCGGGCGCCTGAACGTCCTTCAGGCACTGCAGTACGAGTAGCCGGGCTTGGGCGGCCCGCGCGCTACTTCCGCCGCCGCATGGCCAGCTCGATGACCGGCAGCTTGACTGCGTGGGGGATGTAGCGGCTGGCCAGCATGGCCGCCCGCATGGTGAGCCCGGGAATGACCACGCGGTCACCCGACTCGAGGCCCTCCACCCCCGCCTTGGCCACAGCCTCGACCGACACGAGCGCCGGGCTGGGGACAGCCTTCTCGAAGGACCGTCCTCCGGCCACCTGCCAGTCCGCGCCTTGCCAGAACTCGGTCTCCACGGGCCCGGGGCACAGCGCGGTGACGCTCACCCCGCGTCCGGCCACCTCCTGGTGAAGGGCCTCGGAGAACGTCAGGACGTAGGACTTGGCCGCCGAGTAACCGGCGGCGTGGGGGAGGGGCTGCATGCCCGCGGTGGAGGCGACATTCAGGATCGCCCCCCGGCGACGCTCCACCATCGCTGGGAGGAACGCTGAGGTCAGCCCCACGACCGCCTCCACCAGAACTCGAACCTGTTCCAGCTCGCGCTCGGGATCGGACTTGTGGAACGGGCCTCCCGTGGCAAAGCCGGCGTTGTTGACCAGGATGCTGACGTTCAACCCCAGGTCCGCCACCTGGCCGGGGAGCCGCCCCCGGGCGGCTGGTCGCCCCAGGTCGCACGAGATGGTCTCGGCCCGGACGCCATGATCGGCGGCCAGCTCATCGGCCAGAGCGATCAGCTTGGGCTTGCGCCGGGCCACCAGGATCACGCCGTGCCCGCGGCGGGCGAGCTCCTTGGCGATCTCCGCCCCGATGCCCGAGGAGGCACCGGTGATCAGGGCGGCGGATTTGGACGAAGGCTTGGGAAGGGCCACAGCGGCAGTAAGGCTACCTGGGGTGGTGTACCCGCGAGGCCACGTCCGAGTACATGGCTGTGTGGGGTTGACCGCCATTCTCTTCCCGGGTCAGGGCAGTCAGTCGTCGGCGATGGGCGACACGGTGGCCCGCGTCCGTCCAGACCTGCTGGAGGAGGTGCGGCGGCGGGTGGGCGGGGATCCGTTTGTTCGCGCCGACGAGAGCACCCGGTTCGCCCAGCCAGCGATCTTCTGCGCCAGCCTGGCCGGGTGGAAGGAGATGGGCCAACCGGTGGGGGACATGATGGCCGGCCATTCGCTCGGGGAGCTGACCGCGCTGGTGGCGGCGGAGGCGATCTCCGAGAGGGATGGCCTCGAGCTCGGTGGCCGTGCGCGGCGAGCTGATGGCTCGCGCCGGGGAGGGCGGGATGCTGGCCCTGCTCGGGCCAGGCGCAGCCGAGGCGGCCCCGGAGCTCGCTGCGGCCCACGAGCTGGCCCTGGCCAATGACAACTGTCCCACCCAGGTCGTGCTCTCCGGCTCGGTGTCCGCCCTGGGCCCGGCGGCAGAGGACGCCGAGCAGCGGGGGCTGCGCACCATGGCCCTGCCGGTCAGCGGCGCCTTTCACTCGCCGATGATGGCCGCGGCCGTGCCTGAGTTCACCGAGGCTCTGGCCCATGTCGACATCCGACCACCGCGAGTCCCCGTGCTCTCCGCCGTGACCGCCCAGGCCTTCGACGATGTCCGGAGGCGGCTGGCCGAGGCGCTGACCATGCCGGTGCGCTGGCGAGAGACGATGCTTCAGGCCCGCGAGCTGGGGGCCGAGCGCTTCGTCGAGGTGGGCCCCGGTCGCGTTCTAACCGGTCTGGTCAAGCGGACCCTGTCCGGCGTCGAGTTGGTCCATGCCTGAGCCCTGGGCCGATGGCTGCGCGCTGATCACGGGCGCGTCACGAGGCATCGGCGCCGCGATCGCCCGCGGGCTGGCCGAGGATGGCTGGCCGGTGGGTATCAACTACCGGGTCGACCGTCAGGGCGCGGAGGCGGTCGTGGCTGAGATCGAGAAGGCGGGTGGGCGGGCCGTGGCCGTGCCGGCGGATGTCACGGAGACCGATGCCCCGGATCGCCTGTGGACCGCCCTGGAGGAGGCGTTTACCCTTCCGGTGCTGGCGCTTGTCAACAATGCGGGCGTCACCCGGGATAACCTGGCGGCCGCGCTGGGGGAGGAGGAGTGGTCAGAGGTACTGGACACCAATCTGACCGCCGCCTTCCGGCTCATGCGGCGGGCGCTGCGCGGGATGCTGCGGGCCCGGGCCGGGCGGATCGTCAACCTGGCCTCGGTGGCCGGGCTGAGGGCCAACCCGGGACAGGCGAACTATGCGGCGGCCAAGGCCGGATTGATCGCCCTGACCAAGACCACCGCGCTCGAGGTGGCCCGGCGTGGCGTGACCGTCAACGCGGTCGCCCCCGGGCTGATCGAGACGGACATGACGGCTGGACTCTCCTCGGAGCTCCTGTCACTGGTCCCGGCCCGTCGCATGGGGAGTCCGGAGGAGGTGGCCGCCTGCGTACGCTTTCTTGTCTCAGACCAGGCCAGCTACGTCACCGGTGCTGTACTCACGGTCGATGGCGGATTGGCAGCATGAACTACAAAGGAGCCCGAGCATGCCAGCAGTCAGCACCGAGCAGGTGCAAGCCCGAGTGAAGGAGGCCCTGGCCAGCTTCGGGCCAGACCCGGCGCAGATCACCCGCGACTCAACCTTCGAGGATCTGGACATCGATTCACTCGATCTCGTCGAGCTCGCCCAGATCGTGGAGGACGAGTACGGTGTCGTGCTCAAGGGCGAGGACATGAAGGAGTTGAAGACCGTGGGCGATGCGATCGATCTGATCGTCAGCCGGGCGGAATAGGAGCCGTCGCTTGAAGCGGCGGGTCGTCGTCACCGGGATTGGCGCGGTCACTCCGCTCGGGGTGGGCGCGGACGCGCTCCACGAGCGCTGGGCGGCGGGAGTGTGCGGCATCGTCGATGGCGCGGGCGCATGCGGGGACTTCGTGCCCAGCGAGTTTCTCTCGGTCAAGGAGATCCGCCGGCTGGATCGCTTCTCCCAACTGGCGGTGGTGGCCTCCGATGAGGCCGTCCGGCAGGCCGGCTGGAGCGACGAGCTGCCGTATGAGTCGTTGCGCATGGGGTGCGTGCTGTCCACCGGTATCGGCGGACAGTCCACGGTGGAGGCTCAGCACGATGTGATGCGCGAGAAGGGGACCAAGATGATGTCCCCGATTGGCATCCCCGCCTACATGCCCAATGCCTCCGTGGCCGCCGTGTCCATGCGCCACAGCCTGCGCGGCCAGAGCTTTGGCGTGGTTTCGGCCTGCTCGGGCGGCGGCCACGCGCTCGGCTGCGCCCTGCGAATGATCCAGTACGGAGATGCCGACGCGGTCCTGGCCGGAGGTTCCGAGGCCACGCTGACCGAGTTTTCCTTTGGCGGCTTCCGGGCCATGCAGGCACTGTCGGACTCGGGCATCTCCCGACCGTTCGACGCCCGGCGCGATGGCTTTGTCATGGGCGAAGGAGCGGCCATGGTGGTTCTGGAGGAGGAGACCGCGGCCCGGGCGCGCGGCGCCACGATTCTGGGTGAGCTGGCCGGCTACGGCTCAACCACGGATGCCTTCCATCTCACTGCCCCCGACCCGAGCGGCGGCCCGGCGGCTCGGGCGGTCGAACTGGCCTTGGCCGACGCCGACGCCGCCCCGGATGACCTAAGTTACGTGAACGCGCACGGCACCGCGACCCCCCTGAACGACCCGGCCGAGACGGCCGCTCTGAAGCGGGCGCTGGGTGAGGACGTGGCCCGGCGCGTGCCCATCTCGTCGACCAAGTCGGCCATCGGCCACCTTCTGGGCGCGGCCGGCGCGGTGGAGGCGGTGGCGGCCCTCCAGGTTCTGCGCACTCGCGTGATCCCTCCCACCCTGGGCTACGAGGTGCCCGATCCCGAGTGCGACCTGGATTACGTGCCCGGTGAGGCCCGACCCCTGATCCCGGTCGACGGCGGGCCGCCGCTGGCCATCTCCAACTCCTTTGCCTTCGGGGGGCACAACGTCACGCTGGCGCTACGAGGAGCGCAGGCTTGATCCTGGCCGGCAAGCGGCTGCTGATCACGGGCGTGATCACCAAGGACTCGATCGCCTTTCACGCCGCAGAGCAGGCCCAGCGCGAGGGTGCCTCGGTGCTTCTCACCAGCTTCGGCCGGGTCAGGCGGCTGACCGAGCGAGCCGCGCAGCGCCTGCCCGAGTCGCCCGATGTCCTGGAGCTCGATGTGAATCGCCCTGAGGACCTCGATGCGGTGGCCAGTGAGGTGAGCGAGCGGTGGGGCGGCCTGGATGGGGTGCTCCACGCCGTCGCATTCGCCCCAGAGGACGCCATCGGCGGCCGCTTCCTGACCACCCCGCCGGAGAGCGCCGTGGAAGCATTCCGGACAAGCGCCTTTTCGCTCAAAGCGCTGGCCGGCGCGCTGGCGTCGCAGATGGGGCCGGGAAGCAGCGTGGTCGGCCTGGACTTCGACGCCTCGGTGGCCTGGCCCGTTTACGACTGGATGGGCGTGGCCAAGGCGGCGCTCGAATCGGTCGCGCGGTACCTGGCCCGCGATCTGGGGCCCTCCGGCATCCGCGTGAACCTGGTCTCGGCCGGGCCGCTCGGGACCGTGGCCGCCCGGGGCATACCGGGTTTCGAGCAGCTGGCCGAGTTGTGGACGCGCCAGGCGCCGCTCGGTTGGGCCACCGAGGATCCGGCGCCGGTGGCGTCAGCAATCTGCTTCCTGTTCTCCGATTACTCGCGGGCCATCACCGGGGAGATCCTCCACGTGGACGGTGGCTTTCATGCCGTGGGTGCGCCGGGAGATCTGCCTGGCACTTGACGCAACCGCCTGGGAGTTGGAAGATCGCACCAGGACTTCAGGAGGACGGCATGTCGGGACTGAGGATGAGCGGAACCATCGGGGTCGGTAGCGGTCTTGGCGTGCTGTCTCGTCGCCTGCCCGCTCTTGTCGTGGCCCTCGCGTTTCTCGCGGTTTCCGCGGCGCCGTCGATGGCGGCGCCCGGCGACATCTCCACCGTCGCCGGTAACGGCACATTTGGCTACTTGGGCGACGGCGGCCCGGCCAGGGCAGCCGAGTTCAGCTACCCGGTGGGAGTGACGCTGTTGCCGAACGGCGGCTACCTGATTCCCGACATCGAAAACAACGTGATCCGAAAGGTCTCGGCCACCGGGATCATCACGACGGTCGCCGGTACCGGCACGGCCGGAGACACGGGCAATGGCGGCCCGGCCACCAAGGCCGAGCTCAACGAGCCTGATTGGGTTGCGCTGATACCCGGTGGCGGGTATCTGATCTCCGAGTACGCCGGCATGGTGATTCGCAAGGTCTCGGCGAAGGGGATCATCTCGACCGTGGCCGGCGATGGCACCGCTGGGTACACGGGCAACGGCGGCCCGGCCACCAAGGCCGAGCTCGACTATCCCTATAGCGTGGCCCCGACCACCGACGGCGGCTTCCTGATTGCCGACGAAGGCAACCAGGTGATCCGTAAGGTGTCGGCAAAGGGAGTGATCTCGACGGTCGCCGGCAACGGCACCCACGGGTATATGGGCGACGGTCACGCGGCCACAGCGGCCGAGCTCAGCGACCCGTCTGAAGTGGCGCCCACCCCGGACGGCGGGTATTTGATAGCCGACGCGGGGAATAGCGTCATCCGGAAGGTCTCGGCGAAGGGGATCATCACCACCGTGGCCGGCGACGGCACCGCCGGCTATAACGGCGACCATATCCCGGCTACCGCGGCCGAGCTCTATGAACCCGATGGCGTCGCGACGATCCCCGGCGGCGGCTTCCTGATCGCCGACGCCGACAACGGGCGGATCCGAAAGGTCTCCGCCGCTGGGGCTATCACAACAGTGGCCGGCGACGGTACCAACGGGTACAAGGGCGACGGTGGTCCTGCCACCGCCGCCGAGCTCAGCTATCCCGCCTCGGCCGTACCGACCTGCGACGGGGGCATGCTGATCGCCGACGGCAACAACGTGATCCGCCGGGTGTCGGGCAGCGGCCGCTGCACGGTGTCGGTGTCGCTCTCCGGCTCTGGCGCGGGCCAGGTGTCGAGCAAGCCCGCAGGGGTCTCGTGCCCTGGAGCCTGCAGGCACGGTTACCCGTATCAGACAGTGGTGGTTCTGAAAGCCACCCCGGCCGGTGGCTCGAGGTTTGCCGGCTGGAGCGGTGGCTGCTCCGGGACCGGCAAATGCACCGTCGTGCTGGCTGCAAATCAGACGGTCAAGGCGACGTTCAAGCTCCTCCCGCGCGTCAAGATCACCGAGGCCAAGGTGCAGGCAAAGCAGCCCAATGCGAAGTTTGGATTCAAGGCGATCGGGCCCAATACCGGGTTTCAGTGCGCGCTGGTCAAGCTCAAGAAGGGCAAGCCCGCTCCTAAGCCAAACTTTGCCAAGTGCACCTCGCCGAAGACCTATGCCCAGCTCAAACCCGGCAAATACATCTTCGAGGTGCGGGCGTTGTCGCGGGCCGGGCCCGGACCGGTGGACAAACGGTCGTTGAGCATCTGACCGTACCGGGCGAGGGCGACGGCGGCGGTGCAGCGGCCTACCTGAACAGATCCTCGCTCTCCGGCCGGATCATCGCCGCGGCGCCCGGACCGTCCTGCTCGGTGACATGCCGGCCCGCGCCCCGGATCAGCACGACCGGCTGACGGCTGTCCTTGGCCCGGGCCAGGTCCGCCGCGCCGGCCAGCTCGTCGGCCATGGCGATCCAGGTGGCCTTCAGCTCGCGGCCCGTGGCGTCGCGCCGCCCGCGCCAGTCCTCAAGTGGCTCGATGCCCGCGCAGCCGATTGCCACCTCGGACTGGCCGTGGCGCCAGGCGCGCCCGAAGGAGTCCGTGATGACGATCCCAGGCGAGACTCCGGTCAGCTCGCGCAGACGGCGGCGAAGCGTCCGGGCCGAGGCGTCGGGATCCACCGGCAGGAGGACGACGGAGTCCTCACCTGGCACGTTTGACTGGTCCACGCCCGCGTTGGCGCAGACAAAGCCGTGACGGCTGAGGCATATGAGGACGCCGCGCTCGGCGCGGAGCACCTCACGGGACTCCTCGAGGATCACCTGCACCAGGCGGGGGTCCTTGTCCAGCAAGGCGGCCAGGTTCAGCGCGTCGGCGGCAGGTTCGACCGCGGACAGCGCTCGGGTCCGTCCCTCGGCCTTAGAGAGCACCTTGTGGGCGACGACGAGGACGTCGTCGCCGCGCAGCTCCTCCGCCGCTCTCACGATGAGTTCCGCGAGGTCGTCGCCCGAGGAGACCTCGGGCAGTCCGGACAGGGCGGCGACGGTCAGCACGTCTGAAGCAGCGCTCGCGTGCTCCCGGCGCGGTCGAGCGTGGCGGCGAACGCGTCCAGATCCTCGGGCGTGTCGATGTCCAGCGCTAGCGAGGGCACCTCGACGACCTCGGCCTGCGCGCCCGCTGCCCAGGCCAGCTCGAGGTGACGCTGGCAGCTCCCTGGACCGAACGACGGCGCCAGCGCGTCGGGCGGCGTGATGAGCAGGGCATTCGTACCGGTCCCGTGGCGGTCGGGCACGATCAGCACCGACGGCGCGCTGACGGGGTGGTCGAGCAGCCCGCCCACCTCCTCGGGTCTCATGGCCGGGCAGTCTCCGGGCACGAGCAGGACCCGTTCGGCCCCCTGCGCGAGCGCTGCCTGGACTCCGAGCAGCGCGGCGGCGTTGTGCCCAGCCTCGCGGTCCTCCACCACCTGGGCACCGTGTCTGAGCGCGATCGCTCGCGCCCTCGGTGACGCTGTAACCACAACCATGCCGTCGAGAGCCGTGGAAGCCAGAGCCGCGAGGACATCCCTGAACATTGCCTGCACCAGATCCTCACGCTGCTGCGGCTCGAGGCCGCGAACGCAGGCGCTGCTTGGCCGCAGGAAAGCTCTTGACCGGGAGGATGGCGATCGTCCGCACGGCCAGCGAACGCTATCGGCCCAGCGAGAGCGCGAAGTCAGCGTCGCCTGGGCCACTCGCGTCCGAGCCGGCGGCATCGTCCATGAGGACGTCGGTCGAGGTGCACTGGCACGGCTCGAGTCCTCGTCGGCCACCAGTCCATCGATCACGTCCGTCGTAGAGGGCGGCGATGCCGGCGCTCGGGTGGGTTGCCCGGCCCAGTCCATGAACACCTCGGTCGGCCCTTTGATCACCGTGCCGCCGACGAACGGGCTCACGGCCACCACGGGGGCAGCGCTTGCCCTCAGAGCCTGGCACATGCCCGGGACGGCCAGGATCGGGCCGATCGAGACGATCGGGTTGGATGGGCCGATGACGATGGCGCGCGCCCGGTCCAGAGCCCCCCGGACCTCCGGGGTGGCCACGGCTGCGCGGGCGCCACGGTAGTCGACATCGTCGACCGGCCCCTGGCCTCGACCGCCTCGGATCATGAACTCCTGAAAGGCCCACCAGCGTCCGCCGGCCAGAACCCGGGTCCTGACCGGAGTGTCGGCCATCGGGAGCACCGTGGTCCCCGACCCCCAGGCGGGCGGCCGAGATCCTTCTGAACGTCGGTGAGGCGCTCTCCCGCACCAAGGCGCCGGGCCCGCTCGAGAGCGATGGCCAGGTCACGGTCGCCGAGGTTGAACCACACCTCGTGCCCGAGGTCTCGCAGCGCATCCATCACCGAGAAGGTGTCGCCGGCCAGGCCCCAGCCGCGGTCGTCGATCTGATCGGCCAGCCAGAAGGTGACCAGATCAGGATCAGGTGAGACATATCCGCCGTGGATCTCGACGTCGTCGCCCGTGTTGGCGATCACCACCAGGTCCTCGCCTCCGACCACGTCGAGCATGCCCCGAGCCAGCTTGGCTCCGCCGGTGCCTCCGGCCAGCACCACGACCGGACGGTTCAAAGGCCCGTGATCCTGATGCCCGCTCGCGATCTTGTGCCGGACGTTGATCGAGATGATGAGCGGGGTGAGCTGCTCGACGAAGCGGGCCATCTCGAGTGCCCCGCAGTCAACGGGCCGCAGCCCATCGATCGCCCGCACCAGCTCGGCCACGCGGTCCTTGGCCGCCGGGTCGTCGCCGCAGATCAAAACGTCCTCATCCAGTGCATGGTCGAGGTCGGCCAGTAAAGCGGCGCTGACCGTGTGGAGAGCGCTGATGACCCGAACCCCGTCAGGGACCATCTCCTGCGCCTGCTGGGCGGCCGAACCCTGCCAGACGCCGAGGGTCCGGGTGGCTTTTCCGCTCACCGCGGCCGCCAGCGGGACGGTGGCGTCGACCAGAACCTGCCCCGCTGAGAGCACCGGCTTGAGGTTGGTCAGGTTCTCCGACTGGTTGCGGAAGGGCACGCACAGAACGACCAAGTCGGCGGCCTGCGTCCCCTCCTGGTTCTGGGTACCGGTGAACGAGCCCGCGGGGACCGCGGCCCGCGCCCGGTCTGCCGCCTCCTGTGCCCGTTCCGCATCCCGCGAGCCGATCACCACCGGGACTCCGGCCACTCCAAGCCTCAGCGCCAGCCCGAAGCCCAGCGCGCCCGTTCCCCCGACGATGCACACGGATTCCATGGGCGGCGAGTGTATGCTCCGCGCGCAATGGGGCAAGGTCGTCGAGGGGGCGCAGGTCGCACTCGATCGCCGCTGCGTTCCGGCAACGCGGCCGTGTGGGCGCTCCGGACGACGGCCATCACCGCTGTCGCCTTCGGTGCGGCAGCCACGGCCCCGGCACTGGCGCCGAGGCGGCCGCCCAGGGGAGCGTCCGCTTGAGGTCAAGTGGGCGTCGCTCAGCCAGCAGGGCCGGCAGCTCGAATGGCAGGTTCAGTTCAACCGTGCGCTGTCCCTCACTGCGCTGAAGCAGCAGCGCCGCACTCTGTGTCTCCTGATCGAGTGGCCTCAGCACGATCGCCTGCGGGGGGAGCTCTGCGCCGAGGCGGGGAACGGACAGCGCCTCCACCGCTTGGCCTACCGCCAGATCAAAGGCGGCACGGCTCGGCTGGGGGAGACGATCCAGGGCACGCTTCAACAAGCCAAATGCCCGCGAGCTCCAGATCCGGTTCGCGCCGGCGGAGGTGGGGCTGCACTACTGGCGGCTTCGCTGGCAGGTGATCAACGCGGTCCCCGGCCCCGGCTGCACCCGGCTGCCGGGCGCTCCCCCCGGCTGTATCTCGCTGTACCCGTCCCGAGGTCAGCTGCTGCGGCTGCACACCCCGCGTCTGGTCGGGTGCACGGCCAGTGGATCATCGCTCGTGTTCAGCGGTCCGGCGGACCGGCACGACATCGCGCTCACGTTCGACGACGGCCCGTGGCCAGACCCGCCCTCGATCGACTTCGTGCGGGTGCTCCGCCGCTACCACGTTCCCGCGACCTTCTTTGAGATCGGCGAGCAGATCTCGCAGTACGACCCCACGGGCTCGGTCGAGCGCCGGATGCTGGCCGACGGGGACATGATCGGGGATCACACCTGGACGCACCCCAACATGACCCAGCTGTCGGTCGCGGCAGCAGCGCTCTGAGCTGCTCCAGACGGTGCTGGCCATCCAGCGGAAAACGGGGTTTCGCACCTGCCTGTGGCGCCCGCCCTATGAGGCCTACGACTCCCAGGTGGATGATCTGGCGCGATCCCTGGGCCTGCTCACGATCAACTATGACGTGGACACCCAGGACTACAAGCTGCCGGGGACGGCGGCCATCTATCAGCGTGCCGTCTCCGGGGCCCACAACGGCGCGATCATCCTTCAGCACTTCGGGGGCGGTCCCGCGCTACCAGACGCTGGCGGCCCTGCCTCACGAAATCACCACCCTGCGGCATGAGGGATACCGGTTCGTGACGATCCCGCAGATGCTCGGGCTCCGCCTCATCTATAAGTAGAGACATGAACCGCCTGCCTGACCGGGTGTCGATCCGCGAGGTCGGTCCGCGCGACGGATTCCAGAACGAGCCCGAGGTCATCCCGACCAGGGAGAAGGTTCGTCTGATCGAGCTGCTCGGGGCCACCGGATTGCCGCGGATCGAGGTGACGAGCTTCGTCCGCCCGGACGTGATCCCTCAGCTGGCCGACGCCGAGCAGGTGCTGGAGCGAAGTTCGCCTTCCCGGGACGGTCTCGATCAGCGTGCTGATCCCCAACGAGCGCGGGCTTGACCGAGCGCTTCAGCACCGGGACCGCTTCCAGGAGATCAACGGCTTTCTGTCCGCCTCGGAGACGCACAACCAGAAGAACGTGGGCCGGGCGGTGGCCGAGTCGCTGGCCGGGCTGGAACGGACCTTTGCCCGCGCGCGCCAGGAAGGGCTGCGCTGCGAGGGCGTGATCTCGACCAGCTTCGGCTGCCCGTACGAGGGGCACGTGCCGGTGCAGCGCGTCCTCGACATAGCCCGGGCTCTGGCCGGCGCCGGGTGCCAGGAGGTGGCCTTCGGCGATACGACCGGCATGGCCAACCCGCTCCAGGTCCGAGAGTTCTTCGCGTCGGCCCGGGGCGCCCTGCGCGACGTCGAGCTGACCGCGCATTTCCACAACACCCGCGGGCAGGGCCTGGCCAACGTCCTGGCGGCTGTGGAGGCAGGCATCGCCAGCTTCGAGTCCTCGTTCGGTGAGCTGGGCGGATGCCCGGTGCCACCAGGAGCCACGGGCAATATCGCCACCGAGGACCTCGTCTCCATGCTGCACGAAATGGGGATCCACACGGGAGTGGACCTTCCCAGCCTGATCGAGGCCTCACGAGCGGCGCAGGGCGTCCTCGGCAGGCCTCTGGGCAGTCACGTCCTGCTGGCCGGCCCCGTGCAGTGGGAAGCCGCCCGGTCGACAGGATAATTTCCCGTTAGGCGGGCGTTGCGCCCGCGAGGTAGTCCAACGGGGAGGTGTTACCGAGATGAGTGCAATGGGTCTCGGGTGCGTCCGGTCGCAGGCGGGGTGTCTGACCGGTTCCGAGCGCCCAAAGGCCGGGAGCTTCCCATGGCTGCCGGGGCAGTTGCTCTGGCCATCGCCGCGCTGGTGATCGAACTGCGCATGACGCAATGGGCGCTCGGGCCGCGATTCCTGGTCGTGGCCGCTATCTCGCTGTTCATCCTCGGCCTGGGCTGGGCGCTGCCACCGGCTGGAGAGGTGGCTCGGCCGCATCAGTCCGTGCTCATGATCTCCGGCCTGCTCATCCTGATCTTCGCCCTGCAGCTGTTCGCCGAGGTCCTGGGGGCTCATCGTGGCCCGGGGGCGGGCGGAGAGTTCTGGACCTTCGGGGTCGTGGCGGCAGTTGCCATCGCCGCCGCACGGCGCTCGGGGTCGGCGGGATGCACGCTGATTGCCGCGTTCGCGGCGGCGATCTCATTTCTGGCTCTGATCGCCTGGGCGTTTCATCCTCACGGCTTCAGCACCTTCCGGTGGATCCTGTTGCTCGAGACCGTGGCTCTGGGCGTCGGCGCGGTCCGGCTGCGCGTCCCCTACCGCCGCCACGCCGTGCAGCTGGTCAACGTGGCCGGGCTGCTGGCGCTCCTGTTGTCATTCACCTTCCTGGCCGGGGCGGTCATCGGACAGGCGGAGGCTCGACTGGGCACGAACATCCCCGTGGGCGGTGTGGCCCCCGCGGGCTTCGGCTGGAAGCTGTACATCCTGGCGGTGACGGCTGCTCTGATCGGATACGCCGTGGTGGACCGCGAGCCGGCGCCGGGCGTGTTCGGCGTGGTGCTGGCCTTCATGTTCGCTCTCCTGGTGGGCTTCCACGGCGTGATCGGAGGGTCGCTGGTGTTCTGGCCCCTCTTCCTCCTGATCCTGGGCGCTGCCGGGGTGGCCTACGGTCTCTGGCCGCGGGCGGGCGGCCCTGACACGCCCGCCGGTACCGGGCAACCAGTCGCTTCCCCCGCGAGTTCGTTCCCGCCCTCCATGGCTCCGCCTCCGCCCCCGGACACCACGTGACCGAGCTCGAGCACAGCGACGCCTTCACCGAGGCCGCCGGCCGCTCGCTTCGGGGCGGTCCGGAACGCCACCGCGAGAAAGCCCTCGGGCAGGGCAAGCTTCCCGTCCGCGATCGCGTGGCCCGTCTTCTCGACGATGGGTCCTTCTCCGAGGAGGGTCTGCTCGCCAACTGGGAGGAGGAGGGTCTCGGGGCGGACGGGGTGCTCACCGGGATCGGGACGGTGGACGGACGGCCCGTGGCGGTCATGGCCAACGACCCCACGGTCAAGGCCGGCTCATGGGGGCCCAAGACGGTCGAGAAGATCCTGCGCATCCAGGAGCGGGCACTCACGCTGCGCGTGCCGCTGGTCTATCTGGTCGATTCGGCGGGGGCCAGGATCAACGAGCAGGTGCAGATGTTCCCGGGGCGCCGCCACGCCGGGAGGATCTTCTTCAACCAGGTGCGGCTATCGGGCGTGGTGCCGCAGGCCTGTGTGCTCTTCGGCCCCAGCGCAGCCGGTGGCGCGTACATCCCGGCCTTCTGCGACGTGGTGATCATGCGCGACGGCAACGCCTCGATGTACCTCGGCTCTCCCCGCATGGCTGAGATGGTCATCGGGGAGAAAGTGACGCTCGAGGAGATGGGTGGAGCGCGCATGCACACCTCCAAGAGCGGAGTGGGGCACGTCCTGGTGTCAAGCGATGAAGAGGGGATCGACTTCGCTCGCCGCTACCTCGGCTACTTCCCCTCGTCCTGCTCCGAGCAGCCGCCCGATGATCAGGGTCCCGTCGAGGCGCCGACAGGGGAGACCCCCATCCGGGAGCTGATACCGGCGGACGAGAACAAGGCGTTTGACATGCGGCAGCTGCTCGACGCCCTGGTCGACGGTGGCTCGTTTCTGGAGGTCCATGCCCGCTGGGCTCGCGAGGTGATCGTGGGGTACGCCAGGCTGGAGGGACGGGTCGTGGGGATCGTGGCCAACCAGCCCAAGGTCAAGGGTGGAGTCCTGTTTGTGGATTCCTCCGACAAGTGCGCCCGGTTCATCTGGACGTGCAATGCGTTCAACATCCCGCTCCTCTTCCTGGCCGACGTCCCGGGCTTCATGATCGGCACCCAGGTGGAAAAGGAGGGCATCATCCGCCACGGGGCGAAGATGATCAGCGCGGTGTCCGAGGCCACCGTGCCGAAGCTGTCGGTCATCGTCCGAAAGGCCTACGGCGCGGGCCTTTACGCCATGGCCGGCCCGGCGTTTGACCCCGATGCCTGCATCGCTCTGCCCACCGCCTCGATCGCCGTAATGGGGCCGCAGGCGGCGGTCAATGCTGTGTACTTCAACCAGCTTCAGGCCATCGAGGATCCCGACGAGCGGGCCGCGCGAACCGAGCAGCTCCGGACCGAGTACGCGCAGGACATCGACATCCTGCACCTGGCCTCCGAGCTGGTGATAGACGCGGTGGTCCAGCCCGAGGACCTGCGGGACGAGTTGATCCGGCGTTTCGCCACCGCCGCGGGCAAGCAGCGGGAGTGGCCCGAGAGGCACAACCCGGTCACGCCTGTCTAGCTCCCCGGGCCCGACCCGGTCGGCTTCTGCAGCACCACGACCAGGAACGGATTGAGCGGGCCCTGGCTCAGCCGGCGCAGCGGCGCCAGGCGCAGCGTGGCAAACCAGACGCGGACGATGCGGGAGAAGAGCCGCCCATACCACCAGGCACGGATTCGCTCGAAATTGACGATGCCAAGCGGAGATACGCTGCGGACCTCGACCTGGGGATCGGCTTCCTCGGCCCAGCGGCGGATCTCCCGGAAGCGGGGCAGGAACGGCTGGCGGGGGCTGTGCCAGCGGGCGGGAACCGAACCCGGGTAGTGCCAGAAGTCGACCGGGCAGCTCCCGTTGGGCTGCGAGAGAACCACGACCCCAGGCGACCTGACCACGCGGAGGGCCTCTGCCACGTAGCGGCCGCGATGCTGCTGGTAGTCCGCGGCGACCTGGTCTGAGGCGCCACTCTCACCCTCGATCCCCACGTGCTCGATGACGCCGAAGGAGACCACGGCGTCAAACGTCCCGTCGGCAAAGGGCAGCTCGCGGCCGTCGGCGCGCAGGTAGGGCCAGGGTGGGTCACGCTTGTCCCAGTCGCGGGCCCGCCACCCCACATCCAGGCCGTAGGCCTCGACGCCATGGGTGCGCAGCTGCTCCACCGCCGCCCCGAAACCGCACCCGTCGTCCAGCACGATGAGATCGCTCACCGCCCGGCCGGTACGGGCGGCCAGATCCTCCAGCAGCGGCAGGTAATAGCGCTCGGCCCTGAGTCTTTCTCCGCGCTCGTCGACATGGCAGGCGCTCTCTACATCTGAGTACTCCAAGGCGGGAGCGAAATCCCAATAGGCCGACTTCACATACGTGGCCCGGCAGCCTGAGCATTGCACCTCATCGTCCGTGGGGGTGAGCGGCGTGCGACAGGCCGGGCAGATCAAGCTCGGGAGCGGCAAGCGGGCGATCCTATCGACGGTCAGGCCCGATTCCCGACCCGGTCGGTCTTCACCGGGCCGGGCCCCGGGCCGGGCCAGACCGGTGTGCCAACATCACGTGAGCCATGAGTGGTCCTGACCTGCGGGTGCCACTGGCCGGTGGATGGCTGGTGAGGCGAATCCGAGAGCTTTTGGACCCCCTGGAGCGGCGGCAGGCCAGCGACGTGGCGGCTCAGGTTCCGCCGCGCCGGCTGCGGGCGCGCACGGGGGTTCCGGAGGCGCGAGCATTTGTCCAGAGCGGTCGCCAGGCGGCTCGCGAGCTCGAGGCCGCCCTGTCCGCCTCCGGACTTGCCTTCGGCGAGGTGGAGGCGGTGCTTGACTTCGGCTGCGGCCCGGGGCGGGTGCTGCCCCACGTGGCAGCGCTGGCCACGCGCGCCAGCGCTGCCGGGTGCGACGTCAGCCGTCCGGCCATCGAGTGGGCGCGGAGCCACCGGCAGGCCTTCCGGTGGGAGGTGAGCCGGTTCACGCCGCCGCTGCCCTTCGATGACGGGGGCTTTGACCTGGTCTATTCGATCTCGGTGTTCAGCCACATCGACGAAGACCTCCAGGATCGCTGGCTGAGAGAGATCGACCGGGTGCTGCGCCCGGGCGGCGCGGTGCTCCTGTCGGTGCATGGCCGCCATGCCTTCGACCAGTTTCGGACTGGTCAGGCCGCCACCCGGTGGAGTGCCCGGTCCGCGTTCTCTCGTGGTCCGCTCGAGGATGGAGAGTTCGTGTTCGTGCCCTACAGGAGGTCGGCCTGGATTCGTAACGAGCTTCCGGGCGTTGAGGGCGAGTTCGGACTGGCCTTTCACGACGAGCGATACCTGCACGAGCACTGGTCGCAGACCTTCGACGGCATCCAGGTTCTGCCACGAGCCATGACGGCGTGGCAGGACATCGTGGTGGGCCGCAAGCGCCGGGCGTCCGGCTAGCTCTGCGAGGGCCCGAGCGTCCCGTCGATCGCGTCAACCAGCATCAATCCGAACTGCACCGCCCGGTCGTGGGCGGCGCGATCCACCGCAGCGGCTTCATCGCCTGTCTGATGCGAGCGCGGCACGAGGCCTTGCTCATCGAGGCAGCCGAGGGCGAGCGCCGGTATCCGGGCCCGCCGGGCCGGGAGGGCGGGCGTGGCCCCCCGGCCCCGATGGGGACTGACAGCCAGGTGCGGCTGCTCCGCGGCGACTCGCTGCGCCAGCTCGGTGAGGCGCTTGGGGTAGCCGACCGGAAACAGCGCGCTGTCGCTGCTCCACCAGCGCAGCTCGCCCCTGGCACAGGCGGCGATCCCAAGCACCACCGTGTTGGTGGGGCGCCGGGTCCGCCGCGAAGCGGCCAGGTGGCGACGCAGGCCCGTCTGGTCGCCGTCTCCCGCTCCGGTGAGCACCAGTTCGACATCCAGGTTCGGTGGGGGGGAGACGGCCAGGGCTCGGGCCAACGTGAGGGCCACCGACACCCCGGTGGCGTTATCTCCCGCCGCCGGAGACCAGTCCGAGGCGGCCAGTTCGAGCAGGAGAACCACGCCCAACATGAGGCCAACGGTGGGCAGAAGCTGGATGACGCCGATCGTGGTGGATCGGTGGCCCTCGAGGCGGAGGATGGCGGTGATCAGCAGCCACACGATCGCCACGACGATCCAGCCGATCCAGCCGGGGGTAAGTCCATGGAGACGGCGGTGCGCGCTGGCCGCAGCGCTGCGGAGCCCATCCCGATAGACCAGCCCCGCGCGGCCGGCGTCGTAGTTGGAGGTGATGATCAGGCGGACCCGCCCCGTGTCCTTGGCAACAGGACGAGCCACCACGTTCTGACTGGCCCGCTCGGGGGTGAGCAGCCGGCCGGGCGAGCGGCCCGTGGTGGCGTCGACGATGACGAACACCAGGGCGGCGAGCAGGATTGCTCCCCCGGCCCGAGCCGAGGCAACGCAGATCAGGCTGCCCGCCACAGCCAGCGCCACATGCCAGGCCTGGGCCATTGCCCAGTTGGGGCGGCACCAGAAAGGCTCGACGCTCACCCTGGCCCGGCGGCTCCGGATCTGCCCGGCCAGCCAGGCGGCGGCGCGGCGCTCGGCATCGGTACCCGCCCCGCGTCCGGGGATCGCGGCGAGGGCGGCCACCGCCTCGGGCGGCCTCGTTTCGGTATCTGTGTGGGGTCGCCCCGCACGCGACTGCGTGCTCATTCGGGTCGGATGATGGCAACTCGGAGCGCCGGGTCCGCCGGTCAGCCTCTCGCGGTGCGATCGGATAGAACCTGGCGGATGCCTGACTCCAGCCTGTCCGCCTCCGACCAAGAGCAGGAGCTGCTCGCCGTCGCGCACGAGGCCGCCCAGGCTGCCGCCGCCGAGCTGATTCCCCGGTTTGGTGCCCGGGCCCGGGACGTCCAGACCAAGAGCACACCCACCGACCTGGTCTCCGAAGCGGATCTGGCGGCCGAGCAGGCCATCCGCCAGGTTCTGGAGCGCCGCCGTCCCGACGACGCCGTCCTGGGGGAGGAAGGGGGAGTCACCAGTAGCAGCGGGATGGGGACGGGGTCGCTGCGCTGGGTCGTCGATCCCCTGGACGGGACGGTCAACTTTCTCTTCGGGATCCCCGCGTTCGCCGTCAGCCTGGCCTGCGAGTCGAGCTCGGGCCCGGTCGTCGGCCTGGTCTTTGACCCAGTCCGCGATGAGTGCTTCACGGCCACTCGCTCCGGCGCCGCCACGCTCAACGGACATCCGGTCGAGGCCTCTGACCAGCGCGAGCTCGGGCAGGCCATGGTCGCGACCGGGTTTGGCTACGACGCGCGAGTCCGGGAGCGGCAGGCGGCGGTCGTGGCCAGGGTCCTGCCTCGGGTGCGGGATATACGGCGGGTGGGGGCGGCCGCGCTGGATCTGGTCTGGTGCGCGTGTGGCCGGTACGACGCGTATTACGAGCGAGGCGTCCAGCCCTGGGATGTGGCCGCGGGCGCACTGATCGCCGAGCGGGCCGGCCTCAGCGTGCGTCGGCTGGCCGCGGCCGGGCAGGATGCGGAGGGGATCGTCGTCGCGCCAGATGGACTGATCGATGAACTGGCCAAGCTGGTGGTCGGGGAGACGGATTGACCCCGTCCCCGAAGCGAGGCCGTAGGATGCTGGCGGGGATCGGCGCTAGGAAGGAGCTTTCCGTGGTCAGAAAATCGTTCGCGCTGGTGCCCGTGTTCGGGGTCATCGCCACTCTGGCCGTGTTGGCCGCCCCGCCCGCCAGCGCGGCCAGCGGCCCGAAGCTGCCCACACACGATCCGTTCTACCGCTACAGCAGGTCGCTCCGGAACGTCCGTCCCGGCACCATCCTGCGCAAGCGCAAGGTCAAGATCGCCGAGTCCGGGAGCTCAACGCCGATCACCGCGACCCAGGTGCTCTACCGAACGACAGGACAGCTCGGCCAGCCAACGGTGACCGTGGCCACCATCATCCGCCCCACCCCGGCCGTGACCACCAAGATCGTGGCCTATCAGACGGCCTACGACGCGCTCGGCTCGGAGTGCGACCCCTCGTACACGCTGCGCGGCGGCAATCCGAGCTACAGCACCGCGAAGGACGAGGAGCAGGTAATCCTGAGTTACGTCAATGCCGGTGACACCGTCGTGGTCTCCGATTACGAGGGTGAGAACCTGGACTGGGGAGCGGGCCAGGAGTCCGGCTACGGCACCCTCGACGCCATCCGGGCCACGGAGAAGCTGGTCAAGGCCGGCAACCAGACACCGGTGGGCATGATCGGCTACTCGGGTGGGTCGATAGCCACCGAGTTCGCCAGTGAGCTCGCCCCGCGCTACGCGCCCAAGCTGCACATCGTGGGCGTGGCCGAGGGTGGAGTCCCGGTCGACTTCTTCCACAACCTGAAATACATCAACGGAAGCCCGTCGTGGTCCGGGGTGATCCCAGCCGTGCTCCTGGCGCTGGCCCGCGCCTATCACGTCAACTTCCAGCCCTACCTGTCGGCGTACGGAGCGAAGGTGACCAACCAGGTCAAGCACGAGTGCATCAACAACTTCCTGGGGAGCTATCCCGGGCTGACCATCCAGAAGCTCCTCAAGCCGCCCTACCACCACTACCTCAAGCTCCACGACCTGGTGGCGATCAGCGACCAGCTGATCATGTCCCGGACGGGCACGCCGAGGGAGCCCCTGTTCATGGGCGTGGGCAACGCCGACGGGACCGGGGACGGGGTGATGGTGACCAAGGACGTCGAGGCCCTGGCTCACACCTACTGCCGGCGGCACGTCTCGGTCCAGTTCAGCGTCTACTCCGGCGACGATCACACGAAGGCGGCAATTCCCTTTGAGGGGAACGCCTTCAAGTTCCTGGCCCAGCGCCTGAGCGGAGCTTCCGTACCGAACGGATGCAGTTCAGTGGGCCACGGAAACTCTCTTGCCCCGGTGCCCATCCCGCCGGCGCTGACCCTTTCCATCGTCAGCCATCACGGGCGCGGGCTGGTGATCCAGATGGCGAGCGCCGACGGCCCGCTCACCGGGGTCGTGGTCTCACTGATGAGGGGCCAGCAGACCATCGCCAGGCGGCGGGTGGCCTGGCTGCCGATGGCCAAGCGGCACCTGGTCCTGCGGGGCTCCGGTCAGCTGTCCGGGCATTACCGGCTGGTGGTTGCGCAGGGTGGCCTAGTCCTGGCGGCGCGCCGGATCCGGATCAGCTGACCGGACTTCATGCGGCCGCGGGCCTGAGAGCTGCGAGTTCGTCCTCAGTTAGCTGCCGTTTGCCGCGGGTCCTGGGATCCCAGGCCACCATCACTGTGTCTCCAGAGGCGGCCACGGTCCCGTCGGGCAGCCGGACCTCATGCCGGAGGCAAAAGCTGGTGGTGCCCACCTGGCTCACCCGGACCATGACCTCCACCTGTCCGTGGTCCTTGCGCACCTCGGCGTGGTAGTCGAGATCGACGTGGGCCAGCACGTAGGCGCCGTGCGCCCGGCTGGTGCCCACCCGACGCAGAAGCTCCCAGATCAGGGCGGCTCGACCCTCCTCGAGGAGCTCGTGGTACACGGACTGGTTGAGGTGGCCGAGCATGTCCATGTCCCGCCACCGCAGCTGAACGGGGATGCGCTGTTCAAGCTCGGAGTCCACCGGGCCAGGATAGGCGGCGCCAGGGTGCTGAGGTCCTCACGTTTCCGGGCGCCGCGGCCTAAGAGTTCCAGGCCGCCGGGTCCTAACAGTTCCGAGCGCCCGGGTCCTAAACTCGCCCACGCGCGGCGGTGGTGGAACGGTAGACACGATGGACTCAAAATCCATTGTCCGCAAGGACGTGAGGGTTCAAATCCCTCCCGCCGCATGGGAGAAGGAGTGCCCGCCCCCGTTGACGGGCCCCGCCGCCGAGACTAGACTCCAACGTCAAATTGAGCACTCCACAAGGGGGAGATCGTGGGCAAATTGCGTGTTCGGTGGATCGGGCCATTGGTCGCGGTGGCAATCGTGGCGGGCGCGGCCACTGGGTTGGCTCAGCTGAGTGACAACTTCACCAATCCAGCGGCGCCCGTACCGGGTCCGGCGCCTGCGAGCTACCTCGTAACGAAGAACCCGGCCATAACCGGCGGCGCGACGGCTTCCGGACACAAGGGGCAGATTTCCGTCCTCGGCCTGGACTTCGGCGCCAACTACAACTCGTTGTGCTCTGGGCTTGACTTCCGCAAGCCAACCGACCAGGCGACGCCGACGCTGTTCAACGCGGCCATGACTAACCAGACAATTGGCACCGCGACCTTCACCGAATACAGGGCGGCGGGACCCGTGAAGGGAAGCGCACCGGAGCCAACCCTCCAGATCATCGCCACGAACAGCACAGTGAGCATTCATCATGTCGACGCCACGACCACGGGCGCCTACGACGATGTCACCCTCACGCCGAATAACGTGACGATCAAGTGGCTCGCCGGCCCCAGCTCTCAGCACACCGCGACGCACTTCCAATGCGTTAGATAAGCGCCCCCGGGATCGTAGGTCGGTCCCGGGATGAGGCTGGCCGCTTACGCCTCGGCTGGCTGAGCGGGCCCTGACGCCCTGATCTTGAGTCCCCGGCGGCGAGCCTCATCCTCCGGCATCTCGACCTCGACGTTCCAGCCCTGGGCAAAGCCGTACATGGCAAAGAAGATCAGCAGCACCTGGACCGGGACTAGGAGGAGAGTGAGTGATCCGAGTGTGTTGGCGCCCAGCCCGCCGCCGCCGAACAGCGACTGAGCCTGGGCAAACCCGGAGTTGCTGCGATCAAACCAACTCGTCCCCGATGCTCCGGTGCCCGCGATCACCGCCGTGATGAGCAGCAGGATGGCCAGCGCGGCGGCGATGGGAAGCAGGCCCCGGGCCCAGCGTTTGATGATGTAGAAGGCGATGACGATGTAGATCAGGGCCCAGATGAAGTTCACGGGCTTGAGCCCCTGGAGCTTTGACCATCCGCCGATCGTGATGGCCAGCATGAGCACGGCCGAGATCACCAGAAGCAGCACCACGATGATCCGCACGATGTGTGAAGAGGCCTTCTCGTGGTTCGGATACGTGAGCACATATCCGGGGGTGAGGGTCCGCCCCTGCGGCATGTGGCGGAACATACCGCGTCTAGCGGCTCAGTGCAGCAGTTTCGGGAGCCCGATGGCGGGCCGTACAATCGCTCCGCCTCCCGCGGGCGTGGCGAAATTGGCAGACGCGCCGGCTTTAGGTGCCGGTGGGCGCAAGCCCTTGGGGGTTCGAGTCCCTCCGCCCGCACTATTGACGACAGGTGTCGAGGAGGGTCTAGCTCTTTTGCCCGATGAACTCGTCTAACAGCGCCACGCTATCCCGGCGCGAGACCGTGAGGTTGCGGTGGTTTGACGGCGTCACGCGGATCCCCAGCAGCTGGCAATGCTCCGCGAAGATGCGCCGTATGTCCGCGGACAGGTTGCTGAAGAAGTACCGGACGTACGAATACTGGGCGACCCGACCGCTGGGCAGCTTCGTTCGGAAGCGGTTCGTGACCCGACAGCCGTCGGAATGAATGAGGCCCCGGATCAGCGACTTCGGATGGCGATGCGTGAGCTCAAGCTGCCAGTCGGTGAGCACGATGGGGCGTAGGTGCTTTCTGCCCGGACCGTGTTGGGGGAAGGCGTCCCCTATCGCCGGATGGCAGATCCCCACAACGTCTGACGCTCCGGCCGACGACTTGATCTGAGTCGAGACCCGTCCGGGGAAGGTGATCTCCATGGCTTGCCTGATCTCCTGGATGATCGCGATGTACTGGCGATCACACGCGATTCGAAGAACCCAGCCGTTTGGTGGCCGATGAGTGGTGTGTCCGCCTCCGAGATAACAGCCGAGGAGATAACAGTAGGCGGATGGATCAGCGACATACCAGGTGGGGACCGCCACATGGCGCCCCGGAGGACGCTCCCGGTGTCGCCACCTATTCACGGTCGAGCGATCGATACCGGTCCGGGCGGCGATTTTGTAATCGCTCAGGCCAAGCTCGACGAGCGCCTTGACGGCGTGGAATTCCTCTTCAGGCCGCGCCAATATAAGAACATATGTTCCGCCTTCACGCGGACGGAACACCCCGGCGGCGGCTAGCATGTTTCGTCCCTCAGGGGAGTGAGATAACGGCTATTCGGGCGGTCTCCAAAACCGTCAATCCGGGTTCGAATCCCGGCTCCCCTGCTTGAAGTCGCACACCGTCTACCGGACCTTTCGGACCGAGCAGCGGCGCGAGTTCGTCCGGATCACAGAGGACGTGGCCGAGGCGGTGCGGGAGGCTGGGATCGCGGAAGGGATGGTTCTGGTGGCGGCCATGCACATCACGGCCGCGGTGTGGATCAATGACGATGAGCCCGGGATCCAGGCCGACGCTCTCGAGTGGCTGGACAAGCTGGCGCCGCCGAGCTGGAAAGAGGCAGACGGGGATGTGGCGCGGGAGCTGTTGCCCAACCCAGGTGACTACCGCCATCACCGCGGTGGGGAGGACAACGGCGACGCTCACCTGAAGAACCTTCTCGTCCACCATCAGGTGATCGTCCCGGTGACCGAGGGTCAGCTCGATCTGGGGCCCTGGCAGCAGATCTTCTATTGCGAATTCGACGGCCGCCGTTCCAAGCGACTCGTCATCAAGGTCATGGGGGAGTAGGGCGCTGCCGGGCTCCCAGGTGTTCGCCGAGGGCGTGCTCGCGGGGCGCGTGGCACTCGTAACCGGCGGGGGAACCAACCTGGGGAAGGCGGCCGCGGCTGAACTGGCTCGCTGCGGCGCCGATGTGACGATCGCGGGTCGGCGGGCGGAGGTGCTCGAGGCGGCCGCGGAGGAGATCGGCTGCTCGTACGCCGCGGGCGACATTCGAGACAATGATGGTGCGGAGTCGCTCGTTCGCACCGTGCTTGCAACGTCATGGCCGGCTGGACTTCCTGCTCAACAACGCCGGCGGCCAGTACTTCGTTCCGGCGGAGAGCATCACCGCCAAGGGGTGGAGGGCAGTCCAGCGGCTCAACGTCGCAGGGCACGCTGAACATGTGCTCGCGCGGCCTACGAGCTGGCCATGCAGCGAGGCAGGGGAGGGGATGATCGTCAACGTGACCGTGTCACCGCACCACGGCATGCCTGCGATGGCCCACACCGGGGCGGCCCGAGCGGCGGTCGAGGCGCTGACCCGGGAGCTGGCGAGCGACTGGTCGGGCTCGGGTATATCCGTGGCCGCCATCGCCCTGGGTCGGTTCGCCACTGAATCGCTGCGGAAGTACCCGGCCGAGCTGTGGCGACGGGCGGCGGAGAGCGTCCCGCTGCAGCGCCTGGGCGAGGTCGAGGAGTACGGGTGGCTGGTGGCCCTGCTCGCGTCGCCGCTCGGCCACGCCTTCTCAGGCTCGATCCTCACGCTGGATGGCGCGCTTGACAACTGGAATGGCCCCTGGCCCCCGCCCGACCTGGTCCGGGACGGTCAGGTACCCACCGAGGAGCGCCGAGCCTCCGCCGAGGCGCGCGAGGTCTCGGAAGGCGTGACCCCCAGCTACCATTGGCAGCCCTCGCGGGCGAGGTGTCAACGGTTGCACTAGAGCCTTCCAAGCTCTCGGAACGGGTTCGACTCCCGTCGCCCGCTCTTCTTCGGTCACGGGAGGCCGGAGGCGTAGAATCGACCCGACCACGGGGAGTGGCGCAGTCTGGTAGCGCACCCGGCTGGGGGCCGGGCGGTCGCAGGTTCAAATCCTGTCTCCCCGACTACACGAAATCCCCGCTCAGCCCGAGCGGTCCTCGGGGGCGGCTTGGATGATTTGGGTGGGGGGTAGGCCCCGGGCATGGGCCCGATTACGATCGACTGGTCAACGGCGGAAGTTCACGACCGGGAGTTGACGGTCGCGCTCAAAGGTGAACGCCCGGATGGCTGGAAGCAGAGATTCGGACGCACGCTCGTGCTCCTTGGCAAGGACAGATGGGGGGAGGTCCGCCTGAAGAAGAGCGGGATTGTGGTGAGCGACATCGCCCCAGGAACCGAGGAGAAGCTCCGCCACTTCCTCGAGAGCGTCGTCGCGCAGACAAATGCCGCCGAGGAAGCGCAGTCCGATCCCGAGCCGGAGCAGCAGGAGGAGCCCGGGTCAGAGGAAGGGGAGGACGTCGAACTGACGCGTCTGTTCCGGTCGTTCGCCGGTGAGGGCGAGACCGACTAGGGAGCGTGCCCGATGCCGTCGTCGTCGGGGCGGGACCGAACGGGCTGGCGGCCGCAATAGAGCTCGCCAGAGCCGGACGGTCGGTGCTGGTCCTCGAGCGGGCGGATCGCATCGGCGGCGGGACGCGCATCGCTGAGCTCACCCTTCCGGGGTTCCAGCACGACGTCTGCTCCGCCGTTCACCCACTGGCGGCGGGCTCGCCCTATCTCGGGCGCCTGGGGCTCGAGCGCCACGGACTCGAGTTCCTCCACCCGGCGATTGAGGCGGCTCACCCCCTGGATGACGGCACGGCGGTCGCGCTGCGCCGCTCCGTGTCGGACACGGCAGCGGGTCTTGGTTGCGACGGGGCCAGCTACGCCTCGCTGATCGAGCCGCTGGCGGCCGGATGGTCCGGACTGGCCGACCTGCTGCTCGGGCCTCCCCGCCCGCCGCGCCATCCTCTGCTGGCGGCTCGGTTCGGCGCCAGCGCAATCCGTTCGGCCCAGGGCCTGGCCGGGCGCTTCTCCGGACCCAGGCCCCAGGCGCTCCTGGCCGGTATGGCCGCACACGCCATGAGACCGCTGAGCACACACGCCACCGCGGCGTACGGCCTCGTGCTGCTCGCAGCGGGGCACGCCATCGGTTGGCCGGTGGCGCGCGGGGGCTCGCAAGCCATCCCGGACGCCCTGCGGGCTGAGCTCGAGGCGCTCGGCGGGGTGGTGGAGACGGGCCGTGAGGTCCGCTCGCTGCGCGATCTGCCGGCCGCCAGGGCGATCCTCTTCGACCTCTCACCGCGCCAGCTGATCGAGATCTGCGGTGACCAGCTGCCGGATCGATACGTCCGCGCGCTGACTCGCTACCGGTACGGGCCCGGCGTGTTCAAGCTCGACTACGCCCTGAGCGGGCCGGTCCCTGGACGGCCTCTGAATGCCGTCAAGCCGGGACCGTCCACCTGGGGGGCACGCTGGAGGAGATCGCCGCCAGTGGGCAGGCGGTGGCGGGCGGAGGTCATCCCGAGAGGCCGTATGTGCTGGTCGCCCAGCAGAGCGTGGTCGACCCGACGCGGGCCCCGGCCGGCCAGCACACGCTGTGGGCGTACTGCCACGTTCCCAATGGCTCTGAGGTGGATATGGGCGCCCGGATCGAAGCCCAGATCGAACGCTTCGCGCCTGGCTTCTCCGACCTCGTCCTGGCCCGAGCAACGCGCAGTCACGGCCCAGGTGGAGGCGGAAAATCCTAACTACGTGGGCGGGGACATCAACGGGGGCCTGGCCAGCCTGCCGCAGACCTTCGCGCGGCCGGTGGCCAGCCTCTGCCCCTATGCCACGCCCAATCCGCGGATCTTTCTCTGCTCGGCCTCGACGCCTCCGGGGGGCGGAGTGCACGGCATGTGCGGCTACCACGCCGCGCGGGCGGCCCTGCGGCGGGCGCTCAGCGGCGGCTGATCTCGTCCAGGCGGGCTGCGATCAGCTTCTGCACGAGCGCTCTGGGCAGGGGACGCTCGACGGGAAAGTGAAGGGCGCTCTTGGTCATGGTGTAGCCCTTGAGCTCATCGTCGAGCTGCCCGAGAACGGAGCCGCTGAACGGCAGGTAGCTCAGGTGATCCTTGAACGCCGCGAACCCTGCGACGATCTTGCCGCGGGCGCGGAAGGCAGGAACCCGATAGGAGATGACCTCCTCGGCCTCGGGAACAACCTCGAGGATCGTGCTCCGCAGAGTCTGAAGGGTACTGCGCTTGGGCTCGTCGAGCGCGCTCAGATACTCGTCAACTTCCCGGGCGGACATGGGCAGGCAGTCTAGAGCTGGTCCTCGATCTGGACGCTAGCCTGGCTCTCCGTGGACGTGGCAGAGAACGAAGGACGCCTCGGGCCCGAAGGCGAACCACTGGTCATCCTGTCCGGACCAGGGGCCTCTCCCCAGCTGCTGGCCGAGGCGCTGCGGGGCGCCGGCGAATCGGTGACTGGGCGGCTCGTCGTGCTGGCCCAGGGCGAAACCCCCGGCGCCCTCGGGGAAGCCCTGGACCGGACGCGGCTCATCTTCCTCGCCGCCAGCGCCCAGGAGGAGGTGCCGTCTGAGCTGGCGACGCTGGATGCCGAGCGGTGGTTGCGGGTGGATCTGGACCGCTTGCTGGCCGATCCCAGAGGCGAGCTCTTGCCCGTGTGTCAGTTCGCAGGCATCCGTTATGACCAGCGGCTCCTCACTCCCCTCGAGGAGGCCCGCCGGCGGCAGCAGGACCAGGAGGCCGGCGAGGGCCTGATCGCGGGGGCCGCGGCCTCTCCGTTTGCCAGCGTCTCGACCTCTCCGTTCGCCGAGGCGGTAAGAGCCACCGGCGGGTCTCTGCTCGTCTCCACCTACCAGACCCACCGGCTCGTCTGCGTCCGGGCCACCGAGCAGGAGCTGAACACCCACTTCCGCGCTTTTGAGAAGCCCATGGGCATAGCGGTGTCCGACGGACGGATGGCGCGTGGGGACGCGCACCGAGGTGTGGGACTTCCGCGACGTGCCGGCCGTAACCGCCCGGCTTGAGCCCCCGGAGCTGCACGACGCCTGCTACATGCCCCGCAACCGCCACGTCACGGGAGAGATAGCGGTCCATGACCTCGCCTTCGCGGGCGGAGAGCTGTGGGTCGTCAACACCGCCTTCTCGTGCCTGGCGACGCTGGATGCCGAGCACAGCTTCGTTCCCCGCTGGGCCCCTCATTCATAACCGGACTGGCCCCCGAGGACCGCTGTCATCTGAACGGTATGGCTGTGCGGGGTGGCCGCGTTACCCATGTGACGGCCTTCGGACGAGCGACGAGCCAGCCGGTTGGCGGCCGGGCAAGGCCTCCGGCGGGGTTCTGATCGACGTCGCCTCCGGCGAGGTCGTCGTTCCCGGGCTCTCGATGCCTCACTCGCCCCGATGGCATAGCGACCGGCTGTGGCTGCTCGAGTCCGGCCGGGGAACCCTGGGCGTGGTCGATCTCCAGTCCGGAACGGTGGAGACCGTGTGCGAGCTTCCGGGATTCACTCGCGGCCTGGCCATGGCCGGAGTTCGGCGTTCGTCGGCCTCTCACAGATCCGGGAGACGGCCACGTTCGGCGACCTGCCCATAACCGAGCGCCTGCAAGATCGCCAGTCCGGGGTCTGGACGATCGACCTGCGCAGCGGCCAGGTGATCGGCTTCTTGCGCTTCGAGGATCTTGTCCAGGAGATCTTCGACGTCGCGCTACTCCCGGGGACGAGGTATCCCGGAGATCGCCGAGCCGACCGGCTCGGTGACCGATCACACGTACGTGCTGCCCTG
Source organism: uncultured Solirubrobacterales bacterium (assembly GCA_963838865.1). Lineage (GTDB taxonomy): Bacteria > Actinomycetota > Thermoleophilia > Solirubrobacterales > Solirubrobacteraceae > Palsa-465. Next base: position 252,433 of record CAWISN010000002.1, read on the forward strand.
AAGCCCCGGCTCCGGCGCGAGCACGCCGGGGAAATAATGCACGCGGACGTGGGCCCCGCGGGGGTTGCTGCCGATGAACAGGAAGTCGGACTCGTGCCAGATGCCCTTGGGAAAGGCCCGCTTTAGCCCCTCGTTCTCGAGTTCGAAGATGATCCCGAGGCCGCGGGGGTCCTCACCGCTCGTGAAGCGCGCCACGATGTGCTCACGCGCGGCCACGATCAGCGCCACCGCCAGATTGGCCTTCCGGTGAGCTGCGGCGACGAACGTCCGGTAGTACCAGAAGTCCGCCCCCAGCTGGTCGTTGAACATCAAAAAGGCGGTGGAGATCCCGGCCAGGGTCCCGTCTGGGGCGACCGCGACCAACAGCAGCTCCTCCAAGCGGCGCTCGGCCTCAGCAGGACTTAGCCCCGCCTCGGTCGTCCACAGCGCAATGACATCCTCAGGTCCGATGCTGCTCGCCTGGCCAAAGGCCTCGAGACGGTAGCCCTCGGGTGTCCACCCGCCTACCGGCTCTGGAACATGCATGCCCGAGACCTCGGAGCTGAAGTAAGCGATCCTGACCTGTCGCCCGTCCGGCAGGTATCCGGCATGGATCATGCGCGGATCCGCCCATTCTGCCTCCGCAGACACGTGCCGCCGGTCGCCCTGATCCAGCAGCAGACATAGACCCACCGGCTCATCCCGATCGGTCACGTGTCCGGAATCGAGCGCTTGGAAGGTCGACGAGATGAGTCCGGACAGGCTCTCCTCGAGCCCTTCGGCCAGCAGACAGCGGAAGACCCAGAATCGCCAGCCCCCGATCAGCTCGACATTGGCCGGGTAGGCCGAGCTGACGCCCGCCACCCGGCCCTCGTGGCGCAGGACGCATACGACCTCGGCCAGGCGGCGCTCGGCCGCCTCCCCGGAAAAACCAGCCCGGGCCTGCCAGAACTCCAGCACCTCCTCCCGCAGGTGAGGAGACTGAGCGCTCCCAGCCGACTCGATCTGTGGTCCTGGATTCGCCACGAGCGGGCGATGGTAGCCGCCCGCGCGGGGACGCTGTCGGTCACCTTCACCGTATATAGTGGTCGGCGACGAGGGGCGTGAAGTGGGCCTTAGAGGGGATTTCCGCCTGGGTGCGCAGGTCACATAAGGAGAACGGATGTCGAACAGATCGTTTCGCAGGGCGCATGCACGGCGTGTAGAGCGCGAAGGACGCCGGGCCCGCGCGCTGGCGCGGCGCGGCCGGTTGTTGGCCGGGAGCACGCTCATGGCCACCGCGCTGATGACGGCCAGTGCCCAGGCCGCCGACTACGTCGTAACCACCAACACCGACGACCCGAACGGGACGACGTGCCAGCCGTCTCCCACCGGCACGTGCACCACCCTGCGTGATGCGATCAACTCCGCCAACCAGGACTCGAGCACGGACACGATCACGTTCGAGCCCACGGTGACGGGCGCGATCACCCTGAGCAACGGAGCGCTCTATCTCAAGAACGCCAACGGAATCGACATCGAAGGGCCAGGCGCCGGAACCCTCGCGATCTCCGGCGGGAACAGCTCGCAGATCTTCACGTTCTCCAATGCGGCGCCGGCCTCTCCCACGGCGGTCGACAAGATCGACGGTCTGACCCTGACCAACGGACGGTCCAACGGATCCAACGACGGCGGCGCCATCGATGACGTGCACACGACTAGCAGCAGCTCATTCCAGCTCCCCCTTCCCGTCTCGCTCACGGGGGATGTCGTCCGCGACTCGCAGAGCGGCAAGTACGGTGGGGGAATCGCCACATCGGCGCCGCTGGCGCTCCATCACACCACCGTCACTGGCAACCTGGCCGAAAGGGGTGGTGGTATCGCCGCCTTCCCAACCGAGGAGTCCTTTGGGAAATACGGCAATTTGGTCACCGTGGATGACGGGAGCGTGATCAGCTACAACCGGGCAACCAGCACCGGCAGCAATAGCGGAGCCGCCCCCAATGCGGGGGGAGGGGGAATCCTGACCATTGGCGACGTGCTGGACGTGCGCCAGGCCCGGGTCAGCGGAAACCGCAGCGCGACGACAGGCGGTGGTATCGCCGTGGCCTCGAAATACGGAGCCGCCATCACGCACTCCACCGTCTCGGGTAACACCGCGATGGCCGGCGGAGGCGTCGAGTTTTATGGCTTCAACCTCACAAACTCCGGTCATCAGTACCGCCAGGACAAGTACTCACCCTCCACGGTCGACGCAAGCATCATCAAGGGCAACCACGCTCGCGACGGTGCGGGCGTTCAGGTGTACACGCTGAACCCCGGGAACCCCTTGACGATTATGGCCAGCACCATCTCTGGCAACAGCGGTGGCCCCGGCTCGTTCGGCGGCGGAATTGGCGTTACCGGCAACCTGAGGGCGCCCTTCCAGCTCATCGACTCGACGATCGCGCGCAACACCGCCGCATCCGGTGGCGGGGTAAGCCTGGGTGACGGTTTCAAGCAGCCGCTCACCGCGGTCAACGCCGCAACCGGGAAGCCAGGCTCGGTCAGCCTCGAAAACTCGACGATCGCCGCCAACACCGCAATGACCCAGGGAGGCGGGATCTACCTGGGCGAGTACACGCCCAGCGGGGGGTCGAGTCCGCGGAGCGGCGAGGCGAGGCTCAACAGCACGATCGTGGCGGGGAACTACGCCGCGAAAGCACCCAACGACCTGGCTCGAGCCACGGGCTCAACGGCTGGCGGATTCAACGCCAACTTCACCCTGATCCAGACTCCTGGCTCGGCGCCGGTCACCCACCAGGAGCCGAACATCATCGGCAAGAACCCAGACCTAGGACCGCTGGCCAACAACGGCGGCCCGACGATGACGATGCTCCCGCAGGGCAAGAGCCCGGTCATCGACCAGGGTCACAACTCGCTGGGGCTGACGCTCGATCAGAGGGGCCTGCCGCGGAAGGTCGACACCTCGGTACCCAACCCAACGGGAGGCGACGGCACCGACATCGGTGCGGTGGAGCTTCAGGCCGGGCAGGTGAAGGCCTCCACCCGGCGCTTCACCGCCCGGGTAGGCAGCCAGACGCTGAGCGGTCATTCCACGCCGCTGCTCGTGGGTGGGCGGACGCCCGTCAGCTGTCAGGTGAACGTCGGAAAGCTCGCCTCATGCGTCGTTGAGGTGCGATTGGATGGCTACCTGCTGGCCGCCGGAGGCACCGGCGCAGGCCAGCCGAGCAGCCGGCTGTCGACCACGGTCAAGGCCACTCGGGCCGCCCAGCGCTACCTGACCAAGCACGATCCGCACGGCGTCGACGCCGAGGCGTACGTGATGAGCGCAGGCGACCAGCTCGTGGCGGTCATCGGCCGGGTGCACCTGGTCGCAGCGAGCTAGGCCTCCTAGACCCCGCAACAAAGCATTACCGCTGCCGGGCGGCTACCAGTTGCCCGGCAGCGGTGCCACGTGCGTGGCGGCCCAGCAATTGGGGCCAACGCAGCGCGCCATTCGTCTGAGCTCGGAGGTGAGCTGGGCATGCTGGCCGGCGTTCAAAGAGCCGTAGACGTTGTACAGCTCGAAGGGGTCCCGGCGCAGGTCGTAGAACTCGTGCTCCCCATCCGCATATTGCACGTATAGGTAGGTGGCGGTGCGGATCGCCTCATACGTGGTCGGATTGCCGCTGGCTGTCTGTTGGTAGTCGGGGTCGTACACCGAGAGGCTGCTGCCGTGGTGCTCGATCAAGGCCGCGTTGCGCCAGCCAGCCGGGTTCTGCCCCTGCCACAGCTGCAGGAGGCTGTGCCCGTCTCCGGGCATGTTCGTCCCGGCAATCTGGGCGAATGTCTTGGCCAGGTCGATGTTCTCGGCCACGTCATCGGTGGTCTTTCCGGCGGGCACCCCCGGCCCGGTGACGACCAGAGGGACGCGGATGTCGCTGTCAAACGCCGTCAGCTTCCCCGGCATCAGGCGGTACTCCCCAGTGTGCAGGCCGTTGTCCGAGCTGAACACGATGTACGTGTTCGAGGCCAGTCCGTCGCGCTGGAGCGTTCGCTCGATTAGCCCGATCATGCGGTCCACCGCCTGGACCGACTGCGCTCGTCGCCGGAAGGCACGGTTGATGACAGCTATCTGATGCCTTCTCAGCGGACGGTGCGGTTGCAGCCAACGCGGCGGGTTTGTGGGCAGAACGTCGAAGTTGGGTGGTCTCGGGGCCTTCAGACCCCGGAAGTCGTGCAGGTCGCGGGGAGCTGGGACGTAGGGCTCATGCGGCGCGAACGTGGCCAGTTCGAGGAAGAACGGCTGGCGGCGCGTTGCTGCGGCATTGACGAAGTCCACGCCCTTGTGGGCCAGGACGTTGGTCAGATAGTCCTGCGGCTGATGGCCAAAGCGGAAGACCGTGCCCCCCTGGTTCAGCAGATAGTTGTATTGGTCGTAGCCCCACCCGGCCACCTCCCAGGCGTTCCAGCCGGGCGGGACGTAGTTGGCGTAAGCGGCAGCAATATGCGCCTGCACGCCGATGTCCTTGGACGTTTGCAGGTAGCCGTTCAGATACTTACCCATCATCCCGGTGAGGTACCCCGCCCGCTCGAGGGGCAGGGAGAACGAACGCTGCTCCTCCCCGCGGGCCTGGAAGACGGCGAACCCCCCATCCGGAGGTCCATTGCTGAACACGTGCGTGTTGTGGGGAAAGTTGCCCGTGAAGATGGATGCGCGCGAAGGGCAGCAGAGAGAGTCCGAGACAAAGTAGTTCTGGAAGGTGAGCCCATGCCGCTCCATGGCCTGGACGTGCGGCATGAAGCGGACCAGGTTGCTGGACAGATCGTCTGTCAGCACGAACACGATGTTGGGATGCCCGTGGCTGTGTGAGGCCGGCGGCCCGGACGTGGAAGTCCGCAGGCGAATGCCGTACTTCTCCGTGCTCGTCGGCGACCCACCTCCGCAGGCGGTCAAGAACAGGCAGCCACAGATCAACGTGAGGCTGGCCAGGGGCCGGGTCCAGCGATTCGCATGGCACCGGTTCACCCTCGACTGCATGAAGACCTCCAGGGGACAGTTGGCCGGATAGAGGCCGTCAGCCGCCGAAGCTGCGGTGTATCTGAGCCTCCAGACTCGGCCCAGCATAAGGAACCCGTTTCCTGGGCGAGCCGGTAAGGGCCTTCGCACCCTGGGCGGAGGCCGCCGTTCAGGCCGCGTCCCGTTCCTCCCAGCGCCCTCGGGCCACGGCCTGGAAGTCGGGCCACCCGGATGGCTTGCCGGTGGGACGTCTGACCAGGGCGGGACTGCCCGCAGGCAGGTCGGCCAGCCGCTCGCTCAGCCCCGATTCTCTGAGATCCTCTCCGACCGTCCGCATGGCGGTCTGGATGACACCATTACGCCGCCGGGGGTTCATCAGGTTGCTCCCCATGGCGTCCAGATCGCGCACCGTGGGCTGGATCAGGATCACCTCGATCCCGGCGGCTCGAAGCCGCTTGGCCTCGTAACCCAACCGGCGGCCGGCCGCCTGCCGCATCCGCAGGGCCAGGCGTGCGGCGATCCCCCGCGGCGCGCCGACGTGGAGCGAGGACATCGGATTGAGCGCCAGGACCAGATCCACCGGCTCCTTGGAAAGCACGTCCAGGTTTGAGGTGGAGTACACGCCTCCGTCGATGTACGGGCGTCCGCCGATCTGCACCGGCCGGTAGAACGCGGGCACCGCGCAGGAGGCGGCGACCGCGTCTGGCAGCTGGGCGGCCGGAGCACTGGCGCGTCCGAAGGCAACCCGCCTTCCCGTGCGGTAGTCAACCGCCATCGCCCAGTAATTAGGGTGGGGTGCCCAAGGCTCGGCGCAAGCCCGGCGGATCGTGTCCTTAAGTGGCTCGGTGGAAAGGAGGCCGCGAGGCAGCCAGCCCGAGATCACAGCCATCGGGGAGTACCGGTAGGGACGGGCCAGGGAGGCCAGGGCCAGGCGCCAGGACCCCGGACCCAAGGCCAGGCCGGCCCGGTCGAGCCGGTAGGTGGCGCCGGCCGCGCGATCTGCTGTCGAGGCCCGCTCCCCGCGCGCGTCGGTCAGACCCTCGAGGTCCTCGCCAGAGGAGTGGGCCGCCATGAACCAGGGTGGAACGCCACAGGCCAGCAGGGCCCCGATCATGGATCCGGCGGAGGTCCCCACGATGTAGTCGGCGCTGCCGGGGTCCCAACCGGTCTCGCTGGCGATCGCGTGCAAGGCGCCGACCAGCCAGGCTCCCCCGAGGACACCCCCGGCCCCCAGCACCAGGCCAACTCTGGTCGATTTCTCGTTACTCATAGCTTGACGTCCCCTCCTGTGGGCTTGAGGCTACGCAAGACGGCGGCGGGTTGCGGCGCCAGGATGAATGCTCCGCAGGCGCGGCGGGTATGCCCCGCCCGGAAAGCGAATCAGGCGGAGGTGAAGCCGGTGGCAGGTGAAGCTGGACCCCCGCCCGTGGGCGGGACGGCACGCATCACGGGTCCCATGGCGGCGTACGCCCGCATGCTCGCGGCGGCAGCGGAAGACGTGGCCGACACCGTGCGGCGCCGTTCCAGCGCCGACCCGTTTGCTTTGCGGGATCCCGCCTACATCCAGCAGACCCTGCCCGCGCTGCGGCTGGCCTCCGAGCTCTACTTCCGGGCGGATGTGCGCGGCCTGGAAAAGATCCCGGCCGAGGGCCCGGTTCTGCTCGTGGGCAATCACTCGGGTGGAACGATGATCGCCGACACGTTCGTCTTCGCCCAGGCTTTCTATGACCACTTCGGGAGCAGCCGCCGCTTCTACCAGCTGGCGCACGACCTCGTGTTCAAGATGCCGGGCCTCAGGACGCTCGTGCAGCGATACGGGACGGTGCCGGCCTCCCCGCAGAACATGGCGCAGGCGCTGGAGCGCGATGCGGCCCTGCTCGTGTACCCGGGGGGCGACCAGGAGACCTTCCGGCCGACTTGGGAGTCAGACCAGATTGACTTCGCCGGCCGCAGCGGGTTCGTTCGGCTGGCCCTGGAGCATGGCGTGCCCGTCGTCCCCGTGGTATCGATCGGTGGCCAGGAGACCGCGCTCTTCTTGGGCCGCGGCAGGCGGGTGGCGCGGACACTCCGTTTGGACAAGCTGATGCGCCTCACCGTCGTGCCGCCCGTGCTCGGGCCGCCGCTCGGGGTGACAGTTCTTGACCTCCCGCTGCGCGTCCCGCTGCCGGCCAAGATCTCGATCCGTGTCCTGAAGCCGATCGACCTGCGAAAGCGCCTTGGTCGCAGCCCTGATCCCGAGGAGGGCTACGAGCTCGTCACCTCCACCATGCAGCGGACGCTGACCCGGCTCAGCCATGACCGGTCGCTGCCGGTGGTGGGCTGAGCTTGACGGCAGCTCAGTAGTTCTCCGCAGCCCATCGGCGGACCTCTGCTGCTGCTGAGGTAAGGAGGGGCACCTATTCTCGGGCCATGCTGCCCTCCCCGACCACTGCTCCGGAGATGCTCGAGCTCTCCCGCGAGCAGTGCCTGGAACTGCTGGCCGGCCAGAACTTTGGCCGGCTGGCCGTGGCAATGGGCGATGGCGCACCGGTTATCCGGCCGGTCAACTACGTCTTTGATCTCTCATCGCAGTCGGTGGCCCTCCGAACCGCCACGGGCTCGAAGCTCCACGCCCTCCTCCACGGCGCGCGAGCGGCATTCGAAATCGATGGCATCGACCCTGGCGCGCGCACCGGGTGGAGCGTGATCATCGAAGGGGTGGCCACGGAGGTCACGAGGCCCATGGATCTGGCCCACCTCAATCAGCTCGCCCTCCACCCGTGGGCGCCGGGATCCAAGCCGCATTGGGTGCGGATCCGGGCTGCGACCGTGTCCGGCCGCCGCCTTGTGCATGGAGCCCAGTTGCCATGACTCCGCACCAGGATCCATACAAGGTCCTCATTGTGGGCGGTGGGGTGGCCGGGCTCGAAGCAGCCCTGGCCCTGCGCGAATTGGCGGGCGCTCGTGTCGCGGTCACCATGCTCAGCCCCATGGCCGACTTCGTCTACCGACCGCTGCGGGTTCGCGAGCCATTCGGTGAACCCGTCGCCCGGCGTTACGCGCTGGACGAAATCGCTCGCGACGTCGGCTTCGAGCTAACCCAGGATGCCTTCAAGTGGCTCGACCCGACCGAGCACACCGTCCACACAGAAGCCGGCGGGAAGCTGACCTACGACGCTCTTCTGCTGGCCCTGGGGGCGCATGCGCATCCCCGCTTCCGGCATGCCCTGACGCTCGACGACCAGAGACTCGATGAGCAGCTGCACGGCGTGATCCAGGATGTCGAAGCGGGGTGGATCCACCGGCTCGCGTTCATCTCTCCCAGCCAAATGCCCTGGCCCTTGCCCTTGTATGAGCTGGCCCTGATGACCGCCCGCCGAAGCTTTGACATGAACGAGACTCTCTCCGTCACGCTCGTCACACCCGAGGACGCACCGCTGGCGCTGTTCGGGAGCGCCGTCAGCCAGGCTGTCCGCCAGCTGCTCAAACGCCACGGCGTCCTCACGATCGGCGCGGCTCACTGTGAGACGCCGCGAGAGGGCGTGGTGACGATTCATCCTGGAGGACGCACGCTGCACGTCGACCGGGTAATCGCGCTCCCCGAGCTGTTTGGCCCCTCGACTTCCGGCGTGCCCAAGCAGGGCGAGCACGGATTCATTCCGGTTGATCCTCATGGACGGGTCCCCGGGTTGGACTGCGTGTTCGCCGCTGGTGACGCCACCGCCTTCCCGGTCAAGCACGGCGGGATTGCGGCGCAGCAGGCCGATGTGGCAGCCGAGTCAATCGCCGCGTTGGCCGGCGCCCCGGTGACCCCGAGCAAATTCACCCCGATGATCTACGGGATCCTGCTCGGAGGTGATCGCCCCCTGTACATGAGCGCGCGCATCACGGGCGGCCACGGATCCAGCTCGCACGCCAGTGAAACCCCGGAAGGAACCGCGGAGGCAAAGATCATCGCCAGGTATCTCACGCCCTACCTCGCGTCGCGCGATCTCGCCGCGATACGTTGAGCCTCATGTCGGGCAGGCCAGAAGGCAGCGAGACCGCGTCCGCGATCAGGGTGGTGATCGCCGACGATCACGCTGTGGTGCGACGGGGACTGCGCCAGGTCCTCGACTCCGAGGAGGACCTCGAGGTCGTTGCCGAGGCGTCGACTCTGAGCGACGCCCGCCGCTACATCATCGGACACCACCCCGCTGTGCTGGTCCTCGACCTCAACCTGCCTGAAGGACTGAGCCTGGATGCCATCCCTGAGCTTCGCGCGGAGTTTCCCGGCACGCAGATCGTCGTCCTCACGATGCAGGACGAGCCGGCCTACGCCCGCCAGGCGCTCAGCAACGGCGCCCTGGGCTACGTCCTGAAGGAGGCCGCTGAGGCGGAGCTCGTGCAAGCGGTCAGGCGGGCCGCCGAGGGAGACACATTTCTCAATCCGCGGCTGGGCGCCCGGGTGGCCGCAGCACCGCCGCCTGGACCGCCGGACGGGCTGTCCGAGCGCGAGCTCGAGGTGCTGCGGATGATCGCCCTGGGTCACACCAACGCCGAAATCGCCGAGCAGCTGTATCTGTCTGTGCGAACGGTGGAGACCCACCGGGCGCATATCCAGCAGAAGCTCGGCCTCAGTTCGCGGGCCGAGCTCGTGCGCTATGCGCTCGATCACGGACTGCTCACTGCGAGGTAAGGAGCTGGGTATGAGCATGATTCTCGTCTGCTATGACGGATCACCGGACGCTCGCGCAGCCATCGAGCGGGGAGGAGAACTCTGTCTCCCACGGCGTGATCCAGCACGCCGACCGCCCGGTGATTCTCGTCCCGTCCCAGGAGGTGGCCGCCGCGCGGGGCGAGCGCCAGCACCGGGGCTAGCCAGCGCGGCGCGAGCGCTGGCGCGGCCCGATCATTTCTTCGCGCGCGAGCCCCGCTTGGCGGCGGTGGTCGTGCTGCGCTTGGCCTTCGCCGTACTCCGCTTGGCCCGGCTCGTCGCGCCACTCCGCGAGGAAGTCGAGCCAGAGGATTTGGCGCGTGAGGAGCTGGTCCGAGAGGAGCCCGTCCGGCGCGAGCTTGACTTGGTGGCTGTCCGGCGCGCTGAGCTGCTGCCCGTCGACTGAGCGAGCTTCTTCTGCGCAGTGTCAAAGTCGCTGGCCAGCGCCTTGCCAAGCCGGCCGCTGTGCCGCCGTGCACTGGAAAGGAACGTGCGCAGGTCCTTGTAGATTGCGCCGGCGCTCTGGCCGACGTCGCGCCCTCCCTGCTTGCTCAGCTCCGAGAGTGCCTCCTGCGCGGTGTCGAGTGACTTGGTTAGCCGCCTGAGCGCCGCGGGTTCCTTGAACGTGCTGGTCCGAGATGATGAGCGTGAAGATCTTTTCGCTGCCGGCATCGGTCGCTCCCTTTTCGTGGACGTGTAAGCGCCAGCCTAATCGGCTGGGTACATAACAACAAGCCTGTAGTTGTTCATGAGCGAAATGCCATCGACGGGGCGCTGAACAGTTCCGTGCACAGCGAAACGAGTTCCGTAACGTCGGGCACGTTCCGCCCCCGGTCCAACACGCGGTAGGTGGGTGTCTCATCGAGCTCGGTGTCCAGAAGGCTCAAGGTCGGCTGTTCGCGCCAGGCCAGGATCTGCAGCTCGGCGTGCCACCGAGCCACGCGCACGGCCAGGGCATCGCCCAGCGGAGAGCTGAGCCTCGCCGCGACCGTGTCCACGTCAGTGCCCGCCGGGTCGATTGGATGTGCGCGGTTCACAACGATGGCGCTGCGATGCATCCCGAGGCGCTCGAGCGCCCGCCCCAGGAAGATGGCCTCCTCAGACGGCGCTGACTCAGGCGAGGTGATGAGCAAGAACCCGGTCGAGTCGTCGGCCAGGAGGGCCTGCGTCCCCGCAGCCTGATCTCGAAACCCGGCGGTCAGGCCGGAGAGCAATCCGAAGAACGTCGTCAGATCGTCGACCATGCCGAGGCCCACGATCCGCCGGAGTGCTCCGGATGCCAGCGCGGCCAGTCGGAACATGGCCCCGCTCGAGCGCAGGAAGATCGAGAGGGCTCGTGTGTCCAGAAAGGCTGCTAGCCGTTGGGGTGCAACGAGGAAGTCGAGCAGGCGCCGCGCGGGCGGCGTATCGAGCACGATCACGTCGTAGCGCGAGTCGCGGTGGAGCTCCAACAGCTTGGACATCGCCGCGTAGTCCTGGCCTCCGGCCACGGCGCTCGACAGCTGCCTGTACACGGGGTTGTCGAGTATCTGCTGCCCCGTGCGGCGATCCGGAGCCAATCGGATGATCAGCTCATCCAGCGTCGGCTTGACGCTCAGCGCCACCGCCGACAGCTGACCCCGAATCTCTAGGCCTGCGCCAATGAAGCGCGCCGGGTCGACGGGCTCAGGAGCATTTCCGCACTCGTCCACAGGGAGTGCCTCAGCCAGCCGGCGGGAGGGGTCGATCGTGACGAGCGCCACGCGGCGGCCCTCCTCGGCCAGTCCCAGCGCTAGGACAGCGGCCACCGTCGTCCGGCCCACACCGCCGGCGCCCGCGCAGACCACGAGCCGCAGCGGTGCCATGTCATCGCGCAGAACGCTCATGCGATTTCCCTCGTCAGCCGGTCTGCGAATTCGTCGACGGCGGGGGGGTCCATGCCCGCGAATATCAGTGGGAGGTTGGTCTGGATCGTGGTCTCGAGCCCGTGCCCGAGGCGCTCCATCTGCTCTCGCTGGGCCTGAGCCCGGTCACTGAACCACCGCGCTGAGCGCACGGCCGGGTCCTCAGCCCCGGACTCCCGCAGCAGCTGATCCTCAGCGACGCTGAACGGCGAGGAGACCACCCTGTTGATCACGACTGCGTCCACCGGGAGTCCCTGACTCGCGAGAGCACGTGGCAGACCGAGGAGCTCGCTCACCGCCTCCCGCTCGGGCGTTGTCACGGCCAGCACGCCCGTGCGGCCGCTGTCCCGCAGCAACCGCTCGATATCCGCCGCCTGCCTGGCCACCGGCCCCATGCGAGCGATGTTCCGGAACATTTGCGGGGCGCCCAGGAGCGCCATGAGCTGAGCCCCGGCCGGGCCGTCGAGGACAACCAGGTCATATGTCGGTCCGCGCCGAGGCGGGCGCCGGCTCCGTGCCAGCTCCCAGACCTTGCCGATGGTCAGCAGTTCTCCCATGCCCGGCGTGGCCTCGACAAACGCGGAGAAGATCCGGCTCCGAGCCAGGAGGCCTACGGGCAGCGGTCCGGAGACCTCATGCTCGAGATAGTCACGCAGGGCAGCGTGACGGTCGATGGTGACATGGCTCACGTTCGCGAGCAGCTCAACCTCGGTCAGCGCAGGCTGGCTTTTCCCGCCGAGCAGGCGAGCTGCGTCGGAGCGCCCGGCCACCTCGACCAGCAATGTTCGCTGGCCGCTCCTGGCTGCGGCCAGAGCTACCGCGGCCGCGATCGTGGACTTCCCGACGCCCCCCTCCCCGCAGACGATCAGCAGGCGTTTTTCCAGCAAACGAAGCTGCCGGGGTGGGGATGCTCGGTGTTTGCTCATGCGGCGGCCGCGGCTAACTACGGAGGCGGGTCAGGTGATTAACCGCGATGACCCGCCACCCTAGGCGACCTACCGTGCTGGCATGGCAGCCAGGATTCTGATTGCCGGCGGTGGCTTCGCCGCTGTTGAAGCCATGGTCGCCCTGCGCGCCCTGGCGCCGCGGGAGACGAGCGTAACGGTGCTGGCACCCGATCCTGTTCTGCGCTACCGGCCCGCCGCGTCCGCCGAAGCGTTCGACGCAGGACCCGCCCGCGGCTATGAACTCGGCCCAATCGCCCGAGGAGTGGGCGCGATCTATCTGAGCGATCGGCTGGAGGCGGTGTTCGGCCAGAAGCACCAGGTTCGGACTGCTTCCGGTGCACGCCTGGAGTACGACATTCTGATCCTGGCCATCGGCGCCCGACCGGTGGCCGGCGTCCCGGGCGCACTGACGTTTCGCGACCAACGGGATACCCGGCTGCTGGAGCGCCTCCTAAACGAGATCTGGAAGGGGAGCGCGCGTACGATCGCGTTTGTCGTTCCGCCGGGTCCCTCCTGGGGGCTCCCGATCTATGAGCTCGCCTTGCTCTGCGCGAACCGCGCCGCGCGAGACGACATCGATGTCGAGGTCTCGCTGGTCACCCCGGAGCAAGCGCCCCTGGGGCTCTTCGGTCCTCGAGTTTCTCGCCGCGTCCGCGATCTCCTCACCGAGTCCGGGGTCCGGTTCCTCGGCCAGGCCACCGCCATAGCCGCCCGGCGTGACGGCACCCTGCTGACGTCGTCCGGTTCGCTGGCGGCAGATCGCGTTGTGGCCGCGCCATCGTTGCGGGGGCGCCGAGTGACCGGGGTGCCCGCCACCTGGTGGGGCTTCGTGCCCACCGATCAGGCCGGCCGGGTCGAAGGCCTGACCGCGGTTTACGCTGCCGGCGACATGACCACGTTCGCCGTCAAGCACGGGGGGTTGGGGACGCAGCAGGCCGACAGGATCGCCCACGAACTCGCCGAGTCGCTGGGGGTGGCGGTGAAGGAGGTGAGGCACGGGCACGTCCTCCAGGCGGTGTTCGTCGGCGGCGAACAACCCCTGCTCCTGCGGAGCGAGCTCGACTGGGACGGCCAGCCCACTTCGGCCACGCTGGAGCGCATCGATCACCAGTCCGGACGCCTCACCAAGGTCTTCGGGCGCTACCTTGCGCCCTACCTGGAGAAGCTCGAGCCGGTCTCCGATGGCGCGAGCGGCAGCCGCACCCGGACGGTTGTGCCCGAGGGACCCGCGCTGACCTCGAGCTGGCCCCCGGTCAGATAAACGCGCTCGCGCATGCCAGCCAGTCCAAAGCCTCGCGTGCCCTCCTTCGGATCAAAGCCAACCCCGTCATCGCACACCTCCAGACGGATGGCGTCTGCCTCGAGGCTTACACCCACGTGGACCACCGTGGCCTGCGCGTGGTTGGTCACATTGGTGAGCGCCTCCTGAAGGACCCTGTAGATCGTCGTCTCGAGCTCCGCGCCGAGCTGCGGCAGAGGATCTGGCAGATTCAGGACGTCGTGAACCTCCAGCCCGGCCATCCGGCGCCGCTCCAGGAGGGCTTCGATGGCCGGAACAAGTCCGAGGTCATCGAGCAGGGACGGCCGCAGGTCGGTGATGATCGCTCGCAGGTTGGCGGTCTCGAGCTCGATGTCTTCGATTGCCTGCCGGATGGCCGCTTCGTGCTGAGCTGAACCACCACGACGTAGCGCAGAGGCCAGCTGCACACGCAGTCCGCCCAGCGTCTGCAGGGTTTGGTCGTGCAGCTCCCGCGCCCATCGTGCCCGCTCAGCGTCGGCGGCGCCCATCGCCGCCCGCAGCCGATCCGCCTCGACGCTGCGATGAATGGTCACGGCGTTGGCGGCCGAGGAGGCGAAGGAGCGCAGGAGCTCCTCATCCTCCGGGCTGAATGTGCGTCCCTCATCCCTCCGGTCGAACGCGGCCAGCACGCCGACCGCGGTACCGCGGTGCACCATCGGAACCAGAAGGGCGGTGTGCGCATCCGGGACACCGAGACGGTCGGGGCCGATCCGCATCTGCGCCGAGGCATCGGTCACCCTCTCCGGCTTGCCACGCTCCAGGACCCGACCCGAAGTGGAGCCGGAGATCGGCAGGCGCGTACCAACCGCATGGTCGACATGACCTGCGGTGGCAGCCACGACCAGCTCCTCGCGTTCTCGCAGCATGATGAGCACGGTGCGGGAATCCACCAGCGCCCGCCCGCGCTGGACGATCAGCTGGAGGATTCGATCCAGGTCGTTCGTGCCCGCGATGGTCTCGGCGATGTCCTGTGCGGCTCGGAGCCCCTGGACCGCGCGCTCAGCATCGTGCCGCCGGTTTTCGCTCGTCTCATAAAGCCTGGTGGTCTCGATCGCTGTGGCAGCCAGCTGGGCGAGGACCACCACGGCGTCTTCGTCCGCGGAGGTGAAGTCGGCTCCTCCCTCCTTCTCGGTCAGGTACAGGTTTCCCCACGCCTGGCCGCGAATGAGGATCGGAACGCCCAGGAACGACCGCATCGGAGGATGGTTGGCCGGAAAGCCATAACTCTGCAGGTGGGCACGCACATCGGCCAGCCGAAGGGGGCGAGGATCCTCGATCAGAACTCCCAGTACCCCCCGGCCGCGAGGGAGCTCGCCGATGGCGTGGCGTGTCTCGGCGTCGATGCCAGCGGTGACAAAGCGCTCGAGCTCCTGGCGCTGCGCGTCAAGCACGCCCAGCGCCACGTAGCGAGCTCCGGTGATCCGGCCTGCCTCCTGGAGGATGCGTTTGAAGATCGCTTCCGTATCCAGGTCCGAGACAAGAGCTCGTCCCACGTCGAGCAGCCGGTGCAGCTGATCTTCGGACAGCGTGCTCATCGCTTCAGAGAATTTATGTCCGCAGGAGACATCAGTAGTACACCACGACGATGGTGGTGCTGATCACCGATCCGGCAGCGCCATCAGGCCATAGACTGCGCTCCATGCTGGCCGCGGTGTTCAACCTCAACCACCACGCCAGCTACGTGCACTGGCATTTCATCACGCTGTCGGTGTCCAACCTTCTGATGATCGCCGCCATGTTCCTGGTGTTTTTCGCCGCCATCCTGCTGCCATTTCCGCACGGCCGGAGGAGCCGGTCGCGATGAGCGTCTCGGCGGAGGACCGCTCCTGGACCGGCCGTCTGCGCCGCCGTGCGGTTGAGGCACTCCCGCCCGAAAGGCTCCTGCCCGACAAGCAGCCCGCTTACGTCGCCTCGTGGATCTACGTCTTCGGCGTCGTCTCGCTGAGCTGCCTGGTGGTGGTGATCGCCTCCGGGACGGTGCTGGCCCTGAAGGGGCCAGGCTGGTGGCACTTCACCGGTGTGGGCCACTTCGTCAACTCGGTGCATCTGTGGGCGGTCGAGCTGTTCTTTTTCTTCATGGTCGTCCACCTGTGGGGCAAGTACTGGATGGCCGCGTGGCGGGGAGGTCGAGCTCGGGTGTGGGTGACCGGTGCGATCACCTTCCTGGTTGCCATCCCGTGTGCGCTGACGGGCTACGTGTCCCAGCAGAACTTCGATGCGCAATGGATCTCCACCCAGGCCAAGGATGCGATGAACGCCGTGGGCGTTGGTTCGTTCTTCAACCTCCTGAACTTCGGCCAGATGTACAGCTACCACGTGCTGCTGCTGCCCGTCGCTGTGGTCCTGATCGTCGTCGTCCACATTTTGCTGGTCCGCCGGCATGGCGTGGTGCCGCCGTTTGACCTCGAGGACAAGCTGGCGCAGGCCCGGGCGGGGGCCGAGGCCGGGCCGCAGACGCCATGACCTGGCGTGAGCGCCGGGCGCTCGAGCGGGAGCGATACCGGGAGTGGCGGGGCGAATATCGCTCCTACGACATCGTCAAGGAGGCGACGATCGCCCTGGGCATCATCACAGCGCTGTGCGTCGCGCTGAGCATCCTGTTCTCCTCCCCGGACGAGAAACCGAGCACGATCAAGCAGTGGTCCCGCAGCGACCCGGTCGATTTCGTCACCACCGCCACCACCCAGCTGGATGGGAGCAGCGGGACGGCAGGCTACGGGCCGCCGTATAACCATGCCTCCGACGGCCAGCACCTGTGGTTCATTCATCTTCAGAAATGGTTGGGTGTCAGCCACCCGGTGGACACCGCACAGGATTTCGTGCTGGCGCCGCTGCGCTCTATTCCGGGACAGCCGGCACTTCAGGCCGCGGTGAGCACGTATGAGTCGGCCCCGGCTAAGCAGCAGACGGCCTGGACCAGCGCATACGAGAAGGGCCTGGCCAAGGCCACGGCAGGGGCCGATGGCTCGATCGCCGTGCCAGGAGGTGGCTACGGCCCGCTGTCCACGATGATGCGCGGCCTACTCAGCTTCGCCCAGGCGGGTGGCCTGGACGGCGCCCTGCTCACGAGCCGGCAGTTCTACCAGACTGACTACACCAAGCCGCTGCTCTTCATGGCCGACGGAAGCGTCCTGGCCGACCGCGCCCAGGCCGAGCACCTGCTGGGAAATCAGTGGGGGATCATGAACGAGACCGGCAGCTACCCCGGGCAGGTGTGGCTGTGGCTGTACACATTCTGGTACCAGATCAAGCCCTTCTCCACCTCGACCAACGCGGACATCGAGGTGATGGCGGTCATGCTCGTGCTCAGCCTGGGCCTGGTGCTGATCCCGTTCCTGCCCGTCCTCCGGGACATCCCCCGCTGGATCCCGCTGCACCGGCTGATCTGGCGCACGCACTACCGGCAGCTACGTGGCGGGCCCCCGGCTGGGTAGCCGACGGCGTCGCGCGCGGGACAGGCAAGAGAAAGCGTGGGCGGGCGGTGAGGCGCCGAGTTTCACCCGCCGCTGGCGGCCCTTCCAGCCTGGGCGCCCGCCAATCACTGGAGAACTGATTCGGCAGGAAGAGCCGAATTCCTTAGCTTCGGCGCGTCTCGTCCGCCTGCTGCCTGGCGTGATGCCGCGTGTAGAGCTTCTCCCGCCAAGCGCGGTCCGCGCGCTCGGAGCCGGGGACCGGTCAGCCGCCGCGGCGTTCTCCGGTAGCCTGCCAGGCGGATGGCCCAGGCAAGGGTGACGCGGCGGTCGTTGATCGGTGGCGCCGGTGCGGGAGCGGCGCTGGCGGCGCTGCCCGATCTGGTTCGTCCGGGAACCGCTCAGGCCCGGGACCTCCGGCGCTCGGTCGACGTTGTGGTCATCGGCGCGGGCCTGGCCGGCCTCACCGCGGCGCGGGACATCGCCCGGGCGGGACGGTCGGTGATGGTGCTCGAGGCCCGCCAGCGCGTGGGCGGGCGCACCCTGAATCATCACCTCGGCCCGCAGGGCTTCCCCGGCCGCGTGATCGAGGTCGGAGGGCAGTGGGTCGGGCCGCTACCCGGCGAACCGGCCACCGCAACCGTTCCGCCCCAGGCCGTCTACTGGCCGCAGTCACACGTGTATAGGCTGGCCAGGTCGCTCGGGATCGGCACGTACAAGACCTACAACAAGGGCGAGTACATCGACTACAGCTCGGTCACTGGTCTCACCCGGTATTCGAGCTCCACGCGCATACCCACCGATCCGGGGACGGCCAACGCGGGACACGCCATCTACAAGCTCAACCAGATGGCCAAGCACATCAACCGGGAGGCGCCGTATCGCAGTCCGGGCGCCGAGCAGTGGGATACCCAGACATTCGCGACGTGGATGCAACAGAACCTCAGCCCTCCGGGTCGCTCGCCCTACTCCCCGGAGTACTCCCTGATCAGCCTGGCCATTGAGGCGGTATTCGCGGCCGAGCCCCGCGACCTTTCGCTCCTTCATGTCCTCTTCTACATCGCCTCGGCGGGCACCCTGGACAACCTCGTGGACACGGCGAGCGGCGCTCAGGACAGCCGGTTCATCGGGGGCTCCCAGCGCATCTCGATCGAGTTGGCCCGCCGACTGGGATCGCGGGTCGTCCTGGGCGCGCCGGTGCGGCGGCTCATACAGCGCGGCGGTTCAGTGACTGCCGAGGGAGATGGTTTCTCGGTCGATGCCCAGCTGGCCATCGTGGCCATTCCGCCCACGCTGGCCGGACGAATCAGCTACGAGCCGACCCTGGCGGCCGTGACCGGCGACGGTGGCCTGCGGGACCAGCTCACCCAGCGCGTGCCCCAGGGCACGACGATCAAGGTGCAGTGCCTCTACCGGCATCCCTTCTGGCGGGCCAGTGGCCTGGCCGGCCAGGCCACCAGCGACACCGGGCCGGTCAAGATCACCTTCGACAACACTCCATACCCGGACCCCAGAACGCCG
Organism: uncultured Solirubrobacterales bacterium; assembly: GCA_963838865.1. Taxonomy (GTDB): domain Bacteria; phylum Actinomycetota; class Thermoleophilia; order Solirubrobacterales; family Solirubrobacteraceae; genus Palsa-465. The sequence goes on from CAWISN010000002.1 coordinate 271,129, forward strand.
AAGGCCTCTCCCGGTGTCCTGATTGGGTTCATCGAGGGCGAGGAGGGACGCGTGTGGGGTACGCGCAGCCGAACCGAGCGGTTCCGGGCGGTGGTGGACAGCTTCGCGCGCTACTTCGGTGAGCCTGCCCGGCACGTCCTGGGCGGAATCAACGGATATGTGGAGATGCTCTGGGCCCAGGAGGAGTTCACCGGCGGCTGCTACGGCGGCTTTTTCCCCACGGGTGTGTGGAGCTCCTTCGGCTCAGCGCTGCGGCCGCCGGCCGGACGGCTCCACTGGGCGGGTACGGAGACGGCCACAGTTTGGAACGGCTACATGGATGGTGCCGTTCGCTCGGGGGAGCGCGCCGCGGGCGAGGTCCTCCCCGAGCTCAAAGCCCGCTCGGGCCACCATCACGGGGCCTGAGTATCGCGAGGCCGGCGCCGCGGCCCCGTTCGTGGCCTGCCGGCCCCCGGACGCGGCCTACGTGACCGTAAAGCTGGTCGCGCTCGACGTGGAGCCGCCAGACGTGGTAACCGCGATCCGTCCGGACCGGGCCCTGCGGGGAACGGTGGCCTTGATCTGATTGGCCGACACCACGCTGAAGGAGGCCGCTGTGCCACTGAAGGTGACTCTGGACGCCCCGGTGAAGCCACTGCCGTTGATGGTGACCGTGGTCCCCGGCGTCCCCGAGGACGGCGAGAAGCTCGTGATGCTGGGGATCACCAGGAAGCTGGTGGAGCTGGTGGCCGAGCTGCCACCCGACGCGGTCACCTTGATCGGTCCGCTCGAGGCGGTGGCGGGCACAGTGGCGGTCAGGTGGCTGGCCGATGTCACGTTCACGCTGCCTGACGCCACCCCGTTGAAGTAGACGGCGTCTCCCGCGGCGAAGCCGTTGCCGTTGATGGTCACGCTGGTCCCCGTCGTAGCCTTGCCCGGCGAGAACCCGGTTACGGACAGGCCTTCGGACGAGCTCCCGGAATAGTTCAGCTTGCAGCCGCCGTCGGCGTTGCTCCATTCCTGCTGGACGTAGTAGTCGCCGGTGCCAATCTGCTGGTTGTACTGGCTGGTGGCCGAGACGCCGGTGGACGGCCAGGGGCCCGCCCCGAAATTCCAGGCGCACTTGTCGCCGATCTCGTTGCCCGAGCTGTCGTACCAGGCGGTGCCCAGCGGATCGGTGATGGCCTCGTTGTGCTCGTGGCTGACCAGGCTGATCGTGTCGTCCGCGGCCTGATCCCCGTTGGGGTACTGGCCGGTGTCACAAACGCCGGGGGCCCCGCTGTTCAGGCTGTAGGGCATGTTGGCGTAGAGCACCTCGCGACTCGAGCTGTCGGTGTAGTTGGAGTGATAGGCGCAGTAATACGTGTAGGCGCACTGTCCCGAGCTGGCGTCAAAGCACGAGCCGACATTGCTGGGGGTGAACACGAAGAACAGCGCGTTCGGGCCCGGCGTCCAACCGTTGGCCTGGATCATCCGACTGACCTCGGCTTGGATATCGGTGTCGATCAGGCAGCCCCCGGAGACGTTCACGCCTGTCCCGGCGTACTCGGCCGAGCAGTGGTTCGGGATGGGGTCTGTGCTGTCCACTGTCCCGCCCACGGTCGACTGGTTGGCAATGTCGGTGCCGGTTGGGCCGTAGTACTGGGTATCGACGGCATACACGTTGCTGGTCGCGTTCTTGGACCCGGCCAGGTTGCCGAAGAACGTGTTGATGATGTTCTGGTAGCCCGAGCTGACCCCACCACCGCCTAGCCAGTAGATGGCGTACGTGGTGTTGGTCCCCATCACAGGGCCACCCCAGTACATGAGGTTGCTGGTGGACGCGAACCTTGTACCGGCAAACTCGCTTGTGGTGGGCCGGCCGTGACGCCGTCCCCGGGCTCGGGCCGATGGCACGATGCCGAGGAAACGATGGTCGATCCGCGCCGTCAGGGCATGCGCTGAGGCGGCGGCCGCATAGCGGCCGTGCGTGCCCGCCAGGGCTGAGGGAGCAAGCGCCAGCAGCAGTGCCAGCGTGAGTCCAGCGGTAACGGTCCGGCCCTTCGCCATATGAATTCCTGTCTTGCCCTCAGGCGTCGCGTCCATGGGCACCCGTAGCGCCCCCCGGAGATCGGGAGTATAGGCGGGGTTCTGCCCCGTTCAGTGCGATCTGGACAAATGTCCACCCGCCTGGCCGATGAGAACGCTCAGGCTGATTCGCTGCCGTCCATCGCCGTCGAAGTTGGCTGGGTCAAGCCAGGCCTCAAAGCCAGCTCGGACCACGGGCCACTCGGCGTCGGTCAGGCCGAACCAGGCTGTGTCCCGGTTACGGCCCTTGATCACCATGTGCTGGCGGAAGATCCCCTCGAAGCGAAAGCCCAAACGCTCGGCGGCGCGTCGCGAGGCCCCGTTCAGGGCATTGCACTTCCACTCCACGCGGCGATACCCCAGGTCCTCGAAGGCGTGGCGCACGAGCAGGTAGATGGCCTCGGTGGCGGCGGTCGTGCGCTGAAGCGGGGTCCCGAACCAGATATTTCCAATCTCGATCGTCCCGTGCTCGGGCGTGATCCGCAGATATGAGGCGACGCCTTGAGGCTTCTGGCCCGGCTGGCGCAGGAGGGTGAAGAAGAGCGGATCTGGGCACTGTTGGGCCTGGGCGAGATAGCGGCCCAGTGCCCCGGGACTGTCGAACGGGCCCTCGAACAGGTAGGTCCAGATGGCCGGATCGCCCAGGGGCGGGTGCGAGACGCGGTACAGCGGCTCAGCATCGGAGGCGGCGTCTACCGGACGGAGCACGATGTGCTGGCCGAGCAGAGGTTCGCGTCCGGGGAGCGTCGCACCGCGCCAGTCCAGCGGTTCGCCCAGCGGCGCATCGGATGCAGCGCTCATTCCGGGAACCCTATGCTGCGCCGATGATCGACGCCGAGCAGTTCCTGCGCGCCTCGCGGCGACCGCTCGTCATCGGGATGGGGGGTGGGGGAGACGTTGTGGGGGCACTGGCCACGGCGGAGGCGTGCCGGCATTACGACGAGGCGAGCCCCGTGCTGGGCGGGCTGGCCTGGGAGCGCCGGCCGATCGATCCTCAACCCGGGCCGCGCCGCGTGGAGGAGATTGAGGAGGGCCAGGAGATCGCCCCCGGGATTCTGCTGGCCGGTGCGCAGACCCGCGTCCGGGGACGCGGCGTGCGGTTTGCCGAGTCAGGCATGGCGGAGTTTCTCGGTGAGCCCACCGTTCTCGTCACTCTGGAGCGCGGGCCCGCAGCCATCGCTGAGGCGCTGGCCCAGGTGGCGGCCCGACTGGAGTGCGACGCCTTCGTGTTCATCGACGTGGGCGGCGATGTCCTGGCACAGGGTGGGGAGCCGGGACTACGCAGCCCGCTGTCAGACGCGATCATGCTGGCCGCGGCGGCCCGGCTCCAGACGCAGGGTCAGCCCGTCCTGGGGGGCGTCTTCGGGATCGGCTGCGACGGCGAGCTCAGCCCCGCGCAGGTGCTGGCCGAGCTTGGTCAGCTGGCGGTGGCCGGGGGGCTCTGTGGCGCGCGCGGACTGACCGAGCACATCGCCCAGCGGCTCGAGCAGGCAATCCGCCACGTGCCCACGGAGGCCAGCGCCCAGGCGGTGCAGGCGTTCCGAAGCGCCGCCGGTCAGGCGGCCATCCGGGGAGGAGCCCGGGAGATCGAGCGCACCGCCGCCGCCGCTGTCACGTTCTACTTCGATGTGCGGGTGGCCTACGAGACACGCGGACGTCTGGCTCAGGCGGTGGGCGGCGCGTCGAGCCTTGAGGAAGCCAACCAGGCGATGGCGAGCCTGGGGGTCCGAACCGAGCTGGATCTGGAGCGCGAGGCGGCCAAGCTGGCCGCAGGCTGAGCTAAAGCCAGCTCCTATGCGGCCGGCGCGGGCTCTTCCTCGGCCGCCTGTAGGGCAGCCACGCCCAGCGCGATGGCCAGTAGCGCCGGTGCGGTGACCAGGACGGTCGAGAGCTTTGAGAGCTCCCCGTTGCGGCCGGCGATGATGCCGGCCGCCGCGTCAGCGGCATCGCACGCAATGCCGATCTGCAGCCACAGGCGGCGGCTTTCCCCGGCGCTCAGCTGAGCGCCCGCTGCCAGTGCCACGTCTCGCACCCCGAACAGGCGACCGACATATGGAAGCTGCGGGTTGGCCTCAGCGTCGAGCCCGAACAGCCGGCCAGACAGACGAGGGGCGAGCCATGTGCCGGCCCCGATGCTGGTTCGAGTGGCGATCAGCTGCTTGAGCGGGGACACGCCCGGGATCTTATTCGCTGGATGGATCGTGCGGGCTCTGCTGCCTGGGCGGATCGGGCGCAGTCTGCTCGGCGAAGTGCTTGCTCAACATCGTCTCCTGACCCTGATAGCTCGAGCCCACCTCCCGGCCGTAGAGCCGGTCGGGCCGCTCGAGCATTCGCTCGTAGGCCAGCTTGCAGATCGGCTGGCGGTGTTCGACCATGAACGGGACATCGCGCGCCCGAACCTCGAGGGCCGCCCGTGAGCCAAACCTGCGACCGGTGTGGTCGTAGCCGAAGCCGGGATCGAAGAAGCCGGCGTAGTGGGTGCGCAGCTCCCCTGCGGTGGGGTCGTAGGCCATCATCTCCGCGGCGTACATCGGCGGCACGCACACCCCCTCGGCGGAGATCAGCAGGTAGAAGACCTCGGGATCGAGCACGATGCGCCCGCGCGCCTCGGGCGTGACGGGCTCCCAGTAGTCACGCCAGCGGTAGTGGTGCAGCTTGGTCATGTCCAGCCTGTAGCTGTTCTTCTTGGCCCGGTAACCCACGATCCGGTTGTGCGGCCCGCTCAGATCGACGCTCAGGAAGAGGCCGTCGGAGATGGCCAGATCTCCGCTGGGGAGGGCGTGACGGTCGCTGTACAGAAGTGGGAATTCCTCGTGAATGCCCAGGAGCTCTGAGTCGCTCACCCGCGCGTCCCCCGCTGCCAGGCGGAGCTGGTTGAGGCTGAGCCGCTGCTCCACCCGGACCGCGAAGGACCGCGGGACCACCTCGAGGTAGAGCTTGCCTCGGTAGCCGGCCGGGATCTCGTCGAACCGGTGGTTGCCGTCCGTGATCACGCGCGTGAACACGTCTAGCCGACCGGTCGAGCTCTTGGGGTTGGCCTTGGCGCGAATCTGGCGAGGCAGCGCCAGCTCCTCGAGCAGCGGGATGAGGTACGGCCGGTCTCGCTCCAGAGTGGCCCCGTCGCGCAGGTCCACGCGATCCAGGGCCAGGTCATCCACGCGGTCCATCACCGACGTACCGGGGCTGGGCAGGAAGCTGCATCGCAGGGCCCAGGCGTGGTCGGCCAGGCGCAGGTCGATGCTGGCGGGCTGAATGCTCTGGGGATGGATCCGGTAGTCCCCGGAGGAAATCCACCCCTGTTCCACGGCCTGCCAGAGACCCTGTGAGGGGATGACCCCTCGGTCGGGCGGCGCTTGGCTCTGCTCAGTCTCCTCGGCGTTGGCTTGGGTTGCCCACATCACTGGTGCGTTCTCTTTCCGTCCGGGGTCGCCTCGGCGGTCCGCGGCGGCTTGAAGGTTAGGCGGGAGCATCGCCGCTCAGGCGGACGTAAGGGGCACTGGCTCGGTTTGACCTGCTCAGAGATGGATAGCTTCGGAAGGAGCCGTCTCGGGATATCCGTCCTTGTGGAGCATCAACCCACCAGCCCCACCCGGCGCCTGCCTCGGCGCCCGCACCGTGCTGAACGGCCGCTGGCACAGCGTGCCGAGCTGGGCGTTGCGCGCTCGCTGACGGGCGACGCACGCCAGGACCCGCTGGCGCGCTGGCTCCTCGCGGGCCGGTACCGCATGGACGAGGTGATCGGGCGCGGCGGCATGAGCACGGTCTACCGGGGCACCGACACGGTCCTGGACCGGGTTGTGGCGGTGAAGGTTCTCCTCACCGCACTGGCCCAGAGCGACCCCACCCACATCCGACGGTTCAGACGCGAGGCGCGGGCGGTGGCCGCGCTTCACGATCCGGCGGTTGTGAAGATCTACGACACCGGCGTCGATGAGGATTGCCACTTCCTGGTCATGGAGCATGTGGACGGCCGGAGCCTCGATGAGGTGTTGCGCGAGCGCCGGACGCTTGCGCCCGCCGGGGCGGTGAATATCGCGGCTCGCGTGTCTGACGCGCTGGCGGCCGCTCACGCCGCGGGGATCCTGCACCGGGACGTCAAGCCGGCCAATGTGATGCTGACCGACGACGGCCAGGTCAAGGTGCTCGACTTCGGCATCGCCCGTCCGCTCGAGGAGGCGACCCTGACCCAGACCGCCTCGGCTATCGGCACGGCAAGCTACATGGCGCCCGAGCGCGTGCGGGGCGAGCCGGGCGACGAGCGCTCGGACATTTACGCGCTGGGCTGCCTCCTCTACGCGATGCTGGCCGGCGGCCCTCCCTTCGTGGCGAATGAGCAGGTGGCCGTGCTGCATCAGCAGGTGCATGCCGAGCCGCCGCCGCTGCGAGCGTTGGGCGCCCGGATCAGCCCGGGCCTCGAGCTGCTCACCCTGAGGATGCTGGCCAAGGATCCCGCGGCCCGGCCTCAGACGGCGGCTGAGGTGGCCGTCCGGCTGCGCGAGCTGGGTGGCGCGGCAGCTGTGCGCCCCCTAATTTCGCCCGGCCCGTTCGCCCCCGCCCGGCGGCCACTAATGCCGCTGATCCTCATGGGCGCTCTGGTAGCGCTCGTGCTTCTTGTGGCCGCGCTGACCTCCGGCCAGGGCGGCCGGGCGGCGAGGCTCCAGCCGCGCCACGCCACGGGCTCATACCACGAGGCGGTGATCCACACGACCTCACCACCGGTCATGAGCGCCACCCCAGCGGCGCCTGCTGCCCCGGCGACCGTGCAGCCGGCGGCGCACGGCAAAGGTCCAGATGGTGCTGGCCCGCCAGGCCATGCCGCCAAACCCGGAGGCGGGCCCGGCCACGGCGGAAAGGCAGGGAAGGGCGACGGCGGGGACTGAACCGCCGAAATCACCGCTGCGGAGCAATTCATCTGCCGATACTGGACGGCGCGGGCGATTTGTGGTGGCATGCCGGGCCTTACGGGGCACAGCTGCAGCGCACCGGCGAGCTGTGCCCCGTTTTGCTGGGCGGCCCATGGCGTCAGTCGGCTCGCGGCGACTTGCGAGCTTTGTAGATTCGTGGTGGCCGATCGGCCGTCCGCGGCGCTCCGCCCCGCTCGGCCCCCTACGGCTTCGGCACCAGCGAATCCGGCGCGTTCGGGTTGGACGAGCCCGAGCCTGAGCCCCCAGAGCCGCTGACCGGCGTGTTGGGAACGCCGGACCCGGCCACGTATGGCTGCGGCGTGGTCACCGAGCCCCCGAACGGCGTGGCCAGGGCCTGGATCGGCGTGGTGTACATGCCGTTGACCGCGCCGCCCACGTTTGGCTGGTTGGGCGGCAGGAAGAACTGGGTGTCGGTTGAGTTGATCTCGTCCACCGGGACCGTGGCGTCGCCGTTGTCACTCTCCGCTGTGAACAGGAGGTGGAGCCCGTGCGTGGCCACATCGCCCTGGTAATAGCGCACGTCCCCCTCGGGACCGAAATTCGGATCAGGCTCCGGGTCGGGCTGCTCGGCCGGCTTGCTGGAGTCATACGTGGCGGTCCCGGGGATGTTGTACGGGGTGCCATCCAGGTGGTGGTTCCAGCAGCGCCGCTGGTAGCTCTGCGTGCCGTCGTACGTCGTGCCGTCCCGGGTGACCGAGCCGGGATAGCGGCTGCCCGGAGCCGGGGCGGGGGAGACCGCGACCGGATGCCCGTTCACATCCGCAAAGCCCCAGGTGGTCGGCTCATTGGGGCTGCGGAAAGCCAGATGCGGACCCGGGTCGCTGCCCGTCCCGTCATCGAAGCACGAGTCATCAACGTAATACGGAACGGCCTCAACCAGAGCCTGGGCGCCGCCGGGGCTCGTCGGCTGGTCCTGGGAGATGCCCCACTTCTCGAACATCGTGCCCGCCGGCCCGGTCATCTCCTCCCAGGAGAGCAGCTCGGGCGCCAGCCCGGAATAGGTGGCGTCGGGGGCATTGAAGGAGCCGTACACGCAGGCGCTGGATGTACACGTGGAGTTGTTGGGGTTGCCCACGCTGACCGGTTTGCCGCCGTTGGCCTGCTGGACGGCCCGCCCCAGCTTGTCGTTGCTCGACCAGGACACTCCGTCCGGGCCGATATGGGCGTTCATGTCCCCGTAGAGCACGGGGTTGATCCCCTCCACCGGGACTCCCTGCGAGTTATAGGGGTTGTAGTACTTGGTGATCCTCCCGGCCGTCATGTCCCACTGGGTGTAGATCCCGTCCAGCGGAGGGATCGGGTGCACCCTGAGGTCGAACTCGTGCACGACGCTGTAGGGATAGAAGAAATCGGTCCGGGTCACGTTGGTGCCGGAATCGGATCCCCAGGTCACCCGGATCACTCGCACGGGCCCGACCTTCACGCCCATCGTCATTGAAGAGCCGCCCCAGTTGTTCTGCTCGTCCTCATAGCCACAGCACGGCGTATTGCCGCCGGGGGATTGCTGGAACGCGCGCCCCTTCCAGCGATCGATGATGCTGGGCCCGTAGTTGTGAGCGCTCAGGCCCGAGTCGTTGGGAGAGACGGACAGGCCGTCCATGAGCCACCGCCCGTCGTAGCGAAACTCGTAGCGGGGCGTGTACACCGTGCCGGTATCCAGCGTGCGCCGCCGCACGTATGTGTCCGGGTCGAGGATCACGTCGCCCGCGGCGTTGTACTTGAACCCCTGGCCGATCACGGCCTGGCCATCGGGCGTGCCGTTGGGCTGGCAGGCCGGTCCCACCGGCGCGTTGCCGTAGTCGCTGTAGGAGCTCTGCGAGTAGGCCATCATGTCGGCATCGGCATCGGGGACGTAGTGCACGTAGGGCGAGTTGGCCGCGGTGTAGCGCAGCGGTACCGCCCACGTGCCGGACGTGTGGCCCGGAGCCGACTCCATCACGTACACGTAGCGGGTCGTCTTGCTCTGGGGGTCGACCAGACGCACCTGGTAGGCCGAGACGATCCCGTGAGGTAGCCCCGTGCCGCTGGGGGCCTGATCGCCTGCGTCGCGGGCCATGAAGGCCAGCTGGTCGGTGTTGATCAGGAACGGGTTGGGGTCCGGCGTCGGGTCGGTCATGCCGGGCCGGGTGATGGCGTGGCAGGCGATCGCCGCCTGCTCGAGCTGGTGGGGCCCCGGCGGGATGCACCCAGAGGTGGCCGCTCCCGAGCCGGCATTGCAATCGGCGGGGAGCGACGGGTTGGCCGTCTCTGAAAACGGCTGGTAGTCGAAGGTGTAGGTCAGCATCTTGTCCGCGCCCGAGTAGAAGGAGAACCCTGATGCGTTATTGGTCAGGTAGTGCTCCCACATCGTGTCCACCTCGAAGGGGATCTGCACGAACTGCCGGCCGTTCCACCGGTAGCCGCGCAGGCCGTCCGGCTTGACGCCCTTGAGCACGGTGCGGACGGGTGACTGGCTGCCCTGGAAGCAGTTGTGGTCGTTGTGGTTGGCGTCCGTCGAGCCGTTGTTGTCGGGCTGCGGGTTGCTCTGGTAGCAGTCGCTCTGCGTCCCCGAGGGCTGGTTGGCCTGGCTGTTGTAGACGCCGTAGTCGTTGGGCACCTGGGGGGCACGCGCGGTCACCTCGGGCCCCGAGCTCCAGGTCGGGAAGTCCTGGCCGCTCAGGACCACCGGCTGGGTGGAGAAGGCCGAGACGTCCACGGTGGGACCGCTGGCGTGGGCCGCGGCGGCGCTCCCGCCCAGGGTGAGCAAGAGCAGAGCGGCCACGGCGCAGCTGGTGGCGAGTACGGCGAAACAGCGCTTGAGTGGGCCCATGGCTCACCTGAAGAACGCCGGTGAGCCCGATTACTGTCGCTGGGAAGGGGCGGGGCCAGGGCGTCGCGGGGTGTCCGGTCAGCCACCAAAGATCTACAAAGCTCGGAACTCGCCGAGCGCCGAGCTACGCCATGGTCGTATGACGCGCATAGCGACACAACTCTCAGCCGCCTGCGCGAGCTTTGTCAAAACCATGGTTGTCCGCGCGCCGGCCAGGCGCGCGGCAGCGCCCGCGGCGCGACGCCCCAAGCCTAGCCGCCCCCGGCGCGCTCCTCCTGAGCCAGGGCGGGCGTCCGGTGCCAGGGCCGTACGGTGGCCATCCACAGCGCCCCCCCGCCGAGCAACACGCCGCACAGGGCCCACCCCAGCGCCGTGGTCGAGACCCCCACGTACTTCAACCCCGAGGCGAAGATCACGAACGCGATCACCGGGCGGATATAGCGGTCGGGCACGGTCGAGGAGAGCATCGATCCCACCAGTACGGCCGGGACGCTGCCGATGATGAGCGAGGCGGTGACTCCGAACTTCACGTGGCCGAAGAGCAGCGCGCCCACGGCAGCGGCGGCTGTGAGCGGGACGGCCTGAGTGAGGTCCGTGCCCACCAGCTGTTTGGCGCCGATCAGGGGATACAGGAAGAGGAGCAGCACGATCATGAGCGACCCCGAGCCCACGGAGGTCATACCCACGATCACCCCGCCGACGACACCGATAAGCACGGTGGGCAGGGGCTTGACCGTCAGCTCTCCGATGCGGGCGGTGCGTTTCTGTCCGCCCCGGCGATCCAGCAGGTAGCGGACGACCATGGCTGCCGCGCCCACCAAGAGCGCAGCCCCAAGGGCCGTCTCAATATTGGTCGCCGCCGACTTGCTGTTGCCCAGCAGGTGGAGCAGGTAGGCGCCGAGAAAGGCCGCCGGTACCGACCCGATCACCATCCAGCGCACCAGCTTGAGGTTGACCGTCCCCGCTCGCAGATGGACGGCCGCTCCGAAGGGCCGCATGACCACCGCCGCAACCAGGTCGCTGGAGATGGCGCTCGACGGCTTGACGCTGAAGAGCAGGATCAGCATCGGCGTCATCAGCGCGCCCCCACCGGCGCCGGTCATGCCGACCAGGAGGCCGACGACGGCGCTGCCCAGGATGATGTAGGGGTCGATGTGCACCGGTCTCAGGCCGGGGCCGGCGTCGGGTTCGGCTGCGGGATCTTGGCGGCCAGGTCGACCAGGGCCTGGATGACCTCGTCGGGGCGCTCGAGTGGCGCCATGTGACCCGTGTCGGGGAGGATGATCAGGCGCTCAAGCTGGGGAAGCTTCTCCGCGATCCGGCGGGCGTGGGAGGGAGGCGTGAGCCGATCCTTCTCGCCGGCCAGGACGATCGAGGGCACCGTGAGCCGCGGCAGGGCGTCGTAGAGCTCAATCTCCGAGATGGCAATGCCCACGTCAGCCCGTGTGCGCGGAGGCATGCCGATCAGCATCCGCTCATAGAACGCCACCTGAGCCGGTGACGCCGAAGGGCCGAAGGCCACCCGGCGCACCAGGGCGTGACTGATGGGTGACGAGAAGTGAGGGAGAGGGGCCCGGCTGCCGATGAAGCCGTGCCTGGCAATCGTGCGGTTCAGCGCCCGAGCGAAGGCCGGGAGGGGGAGGAGCAGGTGCTCGGCCAGCAGATCACCGACGCCGGTGTTGAGTAGCGCGGCGGCGCCGACCAACCGCTCCACATCATGGTGCTCGGCCCAGGCGGCGATCGACATTGCGCCCAGCGAGTGGCCGACGATTAGCGCGCGCTGCCCCTCACCCACCGCCGCTTCCAGGACGGCCTCGAGATCCTCGCCAAAACGATCGATCGCGTAGTCGCCGCTTCCCTCGCTCTGGCCGTGGCCGCGCAGGTCGTAGGCCACCACGCGGAAGCCCTGGCTGGACAGGCTTCGGATCTCATGCACCCAGTAGTTGTGGTTCTCCGTCCAGCCGTGCGCCAGGACGATGGGCGTCCCGTCCTCGGGGCCAAAGGCCTCGGCGTAGATGCTTGCGCCGTCGGCGAGACACCACGTGAGTGGCTCGCCCGATGGCGGGTCCTCGAGCTCGCGACCAGCCGGGTCATGGGCGATGGCGCGGCTGAAGCGCCACTGCAGGAGCGCGGCAGCGGCCAGCGCGCAGGCGGCCGCCTCGCCGCCCCACACCAGCTCTTGCCGAGACGGTCGTCTCACGGGCCGAAGGCTACAAATAGGATGCCCGCGATGCGAATCGGCATCCTCACTGGAGGCGGCGACTGCCCTGGCCTGAACGCCGTCATCCGAGCGGTGGTGCGCAAGGCGGTGGACGAGCACGGCGACCAGGTGGTCGGCTTCCGAGACGGCTGGCGGGGCGTTCTGGACGGCGCCATCACGCGAGCTCACGCTGGAATCGATCCGGGGGATTCTCCCGCGGGGTGGAACGATCCTGGGCAGCTCCCGGACCAACCCGTACAAGCGCGAGGATGGGGTGCAGCGGCTGCAAGCGACGCTGCGGGACTTCCGGATCGACGGGCTGATCGCCATCGGCGGGGAGGACACGCTCGGCGTGGCCGCCCGCCTGGGGGACGACGGGATCAACGTGATCGGCGTCCCGAAGACGATCGACAATGACCTGGGAGGCACAGACGTCACGTTCGGGTTCGACACCGCCCTGTCCATCGCCACCGAGGCGATCGACCGCCTGCACACCACGGCCGAGAGCCACAACCGGATCCTGATCGTGGAGGTGATGGGGCGCACGGCGGGCTGGATTGCGCTGCACAGCGGGATCGCTGGCGGGGCGGACGTGATCCTGATCCCAGAGATCCCGTTCGACATCGAGGAGGTGTGCCGGCTGATCAACCGCCGCCACGAGCGGGGCCGCTATTTCTCGATCGTGGTCGCGGCGGAGGGGGCCGAGCCGAAGGAGGGGACGATGACCGTCACCCAGGCGCAAACCACGGATGAGTTTGGGCATCCCCGGCTGGGTGGGATCGGCTACGCGCTTGAGCGCGAAATTGAGCAGCGCACCGGGTTCGAGACGCGGGCGACCGTCCTGGGCCACGTTCAACGCGGAGGGACGCCCACATCCTTTGACCGGGTTCTGGCCACGCGGCTCGGCCTTGCTGCGATGGACGCCGTCCACGCCGATGCCTGGGGCATGATGACGGCGCTGCGCAGCACTGCGATCGAGCTGGTGCCGCTCAAGCAAGCGGTGGCCGATGTGCGGCGGGTGCCCGTGGAGGAGTATGAGCGTTACGGGGTGCTGTTCGGTTGAACTCCGGGGTCAACCCATTTACACACCAGGTTTGGGCTGAGCGGGATCGGTTTATGCTGAGGGTGACGCGCTGTGACTGCCACTGACTCCACCACCACGCTGGACAGGCTGTGTGTGGACACGATCCGGACGCTGTCCATGGACGCCGTTCAGAAGGCCAACTCCGGACATCCGGGCACGCCGATGGCCCTGGCCCCGCTTGCCTACGTGCTGTACACGCGCGTGATGCGTCACAACCCGGCCGATCCGGACTGGATCGACCGTGACCGGTTCGTTCTGTCGGCCGGCCACGCCTCGATGCTCCTGTATTCGATGCTCTATCTGACCGGCTATCCGCTGACGCTCGAGGACATCGAGCACTTCCGTCAGGTTGGGTCGCCGACGGCAGGACATCCCGAGCGCAAGTACATCACCGGGCATCGAAGCCACCACCGGTCCACTCGGCCAGGGGATCTCAATGTCCGTGGGGCTGGCGCTGGCCGAGCGCATGCTGGCGGCCCGGTTCAACCGCCCCGAGCACGAGATCGTCGATCACTACACCTTCACGATTGCCTCGGATGGGGACATCCAGGAGGGCGTGGCCTCCGAGGCCTCCTCGCTGGCCGGCCATCTCGGCCTCGGGCGTCTGATCGCCTTTTATGACGACAACAAGGTTCAGCTGGCTGGGCCGACCGACCTGGCCTTCTCCGAGGATGTGGCCGGGCGCTACGAGGCCTACGGCTGGCACGTCCAGGACCTGGGCGACGAGGCAGACGATCTGGACCGGCTGGAGGAGGCGACCCGCGAGGCCATGGCGGTGGAGGACCGTCCGTCGCTGATCATCGTGCGCTCCCACATCGGGTACGGAAGTCCCAAGCAGGACAGCTATAAGGCGCACGGCTCGCCGCTGGGCGAGGAGGACGTGCGTAAGACCAAGGAGGCCTACGGCTGGGACCCCGACAAGCAGTTCTATGTGCCCGAGGAGGCGCTGGGCCATTTCCGGCGCTGCCGCGAGCGGGGCCAGGAGATGCAGGCCGAATGGGAGGAGCGCTTCCAGGCTTATCGGGATGGTTACGCCGAGGAAGCAGCGCAGCTCGAAATGATCGACGCCGGCGACATGCCCGACGGCTGGGATGACGACGCGCTCCCCAGCTTCGATCCAGGCGAGGACCCGATCGCCACCCGCAAGGCCTCCGAGAAGGTCATCCAGTGGGCGGCCGAGCGGGTGCCCCACCTGATCGGTGGCTCGGCTGACCTGGCCACCTCCACCAACACCGACATCGCGGACGGCGGTGATGTGGAGAAGGGCTCCTACGAGGGCAGGAACCTCCGCTTCGGCGTGCGTGAGCACGGCATGGCCGCGATCGTCAACGGGTTGGGACTCCACGGCTTCCGTGCCTTCGGGGCCACGTTCTTGACCTTCTCGGATTACATGCGGGGCGCCGTCCGCATCTCGGCGCTGATGAAGCTGCCGGCGATCTGGATCTGGACCCACGACTCGATCGGGCTGGGCGAGGACGGGCCCACGCATCAGCCCGTCGAGCAGCTGGCCGGCCTGCGGGCCATGCCCCGGCTGAACCTGATCCGTCCGGCGGACGCCAACGAGACCGCGCTGGGCTGGCGGTTTGCCCTGCGCAGCCAGGACGCTCCCACGGGCTTCGCCCTGTCTCGCCAGAATCTGCCCATCCTCGATCCCGATGCCGTGCCTGATGACGCCATCGAGCGCGGGCGCCTATGTGCTGCGCGACCCCGAGGGAGGCGATCCGGAGCTGATCCTGATCGGCACCGGCTCTGAGGTCTCGCTCTGTCTGGAGGCGGCCGATCTCCTGGAGGGCGTCCGGGTCCGCGTGGTGTCGCATGCCCTGCATGGACACGTTTGCCAGAGCGCCGCAGGACTACCGCGACCAGGTGCTGCCCCCGGCCTGCCGGGCCCGGGTGGCGGTGGAGGCGGCCAGCCCGCTGGGCTGGGACCGCTGGATCGGCCCCGACGGCCGGTTCCTGGGGATGGAGACATTTGGTGCATCGGGCCCGGCCAAGGACGTCTACGAGCACTTCGGCATCACGGCCAAGCATCTGGCCGAGCTGGGAAGGGAGCTGATCGGGCGATGAGCACCGCGGCGCAGGTCAATGAGCGGCTGGCCAAGCTGACCTCGGCCGGCGTGAGCGTGTGGCTGGATCAGATACGGCGCTCGCTGGTCGAGGGCGGGGAGCTGGGCCGGATGGTCGAGGAGGAGAGCCTGCGTGGGGTGACGGCCAATCCCTCCATCTTCGAGAAGGCGATCCTGGGCTCCGACGATTACCACGAGGACCTGGAGGCGTTGGCCCGCGAGAAGCTCGAACCACAGGAGATCTATGACCGGCTGGCCCAGCGCGACGTCCAGCTGGCCTGTGAGGTCCTGGCCAGTGTCCACGAGGAATCCGGTGGCCGGGACGGATTCGTCTCGCTCGAGGTCGCGCCCGAGATCGCCTACGACACCGAGCGCACGCTCGAGATGGCGCGCGTGTACTGGAAGGCCGTGGACCGTTCCAACCTGATGATCAAGATCCCGGGACCCCCGCGGGGGTGCCCGGCGATCGAGCAGGCCATCTTCGAGGGCATCAACGTCAACGTCACGCTGCTGTTCTCGGTCGAGGCGTATGCGCGGGTGGCCGAGGCCTACCTGCGGGGCCTGGAGCGCCGCCAGGAGAAGGGGCTCTCGTTGAACGTCAACTCGGTGGCCTCGTTCTTCGTCTCCCGGGTGGACTCAAACGTGGACAAGAAGCTCGAGGCGCTGGGTCGCAGCGATCTGGCGGGCACCGCCGCGCTGGCCAACGCGCGGGCGGCCTACCGCCGGTTCAAGGAGATCTTCTCGGGTGGACGGTGGGAGGCCCTGCGGCATGGCGGCGCGGCCGTCCAGCGGCCATTGTGGGCTTCCACCGGGACCAAGAATCCGAGCTACTCAGACACCAAATACGTGGACGGGCTGGTGGGCCCCCACACCGTGAACACGATGCCGATGGCCACCCTGCACGCCTGCGCGGACCACCTCGAGGTCACGGGGCCCACGGTCGAGATCGATCCTGCCGATGACCTGGCCGCGCTGGCCGCCGCGGGAATCGACATGACGGAGGTGACCGACGAGCTGCTCGAGGACGGGGTCAAGCAGTTCGAGACGGCGATGAACACCTTGCTGGCCGGGATCGAGGAGCAGCGCGGGAGCCGTCGTCACCGGGCAGCCGGGCACGATCGAGGCCCACCTGTCTACCGAGGACCAGGATCAGGTCGCCGAGCGGATCGACCGGGCCGTAACCGAGAACGTGGCCCAGCGCGTGTGGCGCCGCGACGCCTCATTGTGGGGCGGCCCCGGGGTTCCGGAGATCGAGGATCGGCTGGGCTGGCTGACCCTGACCGAGGGCATCGTCGCCCATGCCAACGAGCTGCGGTCCTTCGCCCGGGAGTGCCGCGCCGATGGCTTCACCGACGCCGTCCTTCTGGGTATGGGGGGCTCTTCGCTGGGCCCCGAGGTGATTCGCCGCTCGTTTGCTCCCGCCGGTGCATATTCCGACGGGCTGCGTCTCCAGGTGCTCGACTCGACCCATCCGGATGTGGTCAGCGCCGTGCAGGAATCGGTGGACCTGGAGAAGACGCTGTTCATCGTGTCCTCCAAGTCAGGCGCCACGATCGAGACCCTTTCCCACTACCGCCACTTTGCCTCGCTGGCCAAGCCCAGTCAGTTCGTGGTCATCACCGATCCGGGAAGCCCACTGGAGCAGCTGGCCTCCGAGGAGGGGCTTCGCCGCACGTTCCTGAACCCGCCCGATATCGGCGGGCGCTACAGCGTGCTGTCGGAGTTCGGCCTCGTCCCGGCGGCTCGATGGGGGTCGATGTGGAGGTGCTGCTGCACGGCGCCCAGGTCGCCGAGCAGGCCTGCGCCCACTACGACTCGAGCGCCTCCAACTCGGGCCTGTGGCTGGGGGCGGCGCTGGGCGAGCTGGCTCGGCAGGGACGGGACAAGCTCACGTTCATCGTCTCGCGTCCCATCGAGAGCTTTGGCCTGTGGGTGGAGCAGCTGGTGGCCGAGTCAACGGGCAAGCACGGGCGGGGAATCCTGCCCGTGGCCGACGAGCCGCTCGGCGAGCCGGAGATGTACGGCGATGACCGGGTGTTCGTCCATCTCCGAGACCCCGACAACGCCGACGAGGACGTTGACGGCGCAGTGGAGAAGCTGGCCATGGCCGGTCATCCCGCCATCACGCTGTCCACGCACGGACCGACAGACCTGGGGCGGATCTTCTTCCTGGCCGAGTTCGCCGTCGCGGTGGCCGGGTGGGCCCTGGAGATCAACCCGTTCGATCAGCCCAACGTCCAGGAGGCCAAGGACAACACCAAGCGGGTGCTCGAGTCCGGGGCGGTTCCTGCCTTCGACTCGGCAGACGACATCGCGTTGCGGGAGCTCCTGGCGGATGCGGCGCCGCCACATTACGTGGCCCTGATGGGCTACCTGCCGTATTCGCGCGAGCTGGATGACGCCATCTCCGAGCTGCGCGCCACCATTCGCGAGAGCACGGGTGCCGCGGTCACCTTCGGATACGGTCCGCGCTTCCTGCACTCCACCGGACAGCTGCACAAAGGCGGTCCGCCCACCGGGCGCTTCCTCCAGCTGGTCAACGATCCCAGCCAGGATGTCGCCATACCCGGGCGTTGGATATTCCTTCGGCACGCTGATCGCCGCCCAGTCGGCCGGTGACCTTCAGACGCTCCGCGGTCACGGCCTGCCCGCCGAGCGCGTCAAGCTCGAGGGTGATCCGGCCCAGGCGGTGCACGCCCTGACCGAGCGCATCAGCGGATTGCTGTCCGACGGGCAATGAGCACCGCCGTCGACGATCAGCTCGACGAGAACCCACTCGTCGAGGGGCTGGAGCGGCTCCCCGTCCACCCCACCGCGCTGGTCATCTTCGGCGCCACGGGGGACCTGGCCCACCGCAAGCTGCTGCCAGCGATCTACAACCTGGCCCATGAGGGTGCGCTGCCCGAGCGCTTCGAGCTGATCGGAGTGGCCCGGCGCGAGAAGGAGCACGAGGACTTCGCCGAGATGGCGAAGGAGTCGATCGAGCGCTTCTCGCGCCAGAAGCCCGACTCGGACGTGTTGAACGGACTGCTTCAGGACGTTCGGTACCTCCCGGGCACCTTTGACGACGATAAGGTCTATTCCGAGCTCGAGCGGGTGCTCGGAGGAGTTCGACGAGAAGGCGGGCCACCCCCTCAACCGGATCTTCTACCTGACCACCGCGCCGGATTTCTTTCCCGTGATCGCCGCGAAAATCGGCGAGGCCGGTCTGGCCCGGCCGGGGCAGAGCGAGGCCCGAATCGTGATCGAGAAGCCCTTCGGGGCCGATCTGGACTCAGCGCGCAAGCTCAACGCCGATCTCCTGGAGGTCTTTCAGGAGTCGCAGATCTTCCGGATCGACCATTACCTGGGCAAGGAGACCGTCCAGAACCTGATGGCGTTCCGGTTCGCCAACACGCTGTTCGAGCCGGTGTGGAACCGCAACTTCATCGACAGCGTTCAGATCACCGCGGCTGAGGACATCGGGATCGAGGGACGGGCGGGCTACTACGACCATGCCGGGGCTCTTCGCGACCTCGTGCAGAACCACATGCTCCAGCTGCTGGCCCTGCTCACGATGGAGCCGCCGGCGTCATTCGAGGCCAACCGGGTGCGCGATGAGAAGGTCAAGGTCCTGGAGTCGATAGTGCCGCCCGCCGTGGAGGAGGTCGCTTCGATGGCCGTCCGGGGCCAGTACGGGTCCGGGGAGGCCCAGGGCAAGCAGGTTCCCGGCTATCGCGAGGAGGAGGGAGTTCCCTCGGACTCGCGCACCGAGACCTACGCCGCGCTGCGGCTGGCCGTGTCCAACTGGCGCTGGGCCGGAGTGCCTATCTACTTAAGGACGGGCAAGCGGCTGGCCCGCAAGGTGACCGAGATCGTGGTCACCCTGAAGCCCGTGCCGCACATGGCTTTCCAGAGCACCGGCTCGGTGGGGGTGCAGGCCGAACCAGATCGTTCTCATGGTGCAGCCCGACGAGGGCGTGTCGGTGTCCCTGGGGGCCAAGATCCCAGGCGCCAGGATGCGCATCCGACCGGTGCACATGGAGTTCCACTACGGCACCTCGTTCGTGTCCCAGTCGCCCGAGGCCTACGAGCGCCTGATCCTCGACGCCATGCGCGGCGACGCCACTCTGTTCACCCGCAACGACGAGATCGAGGCCCTGTGGGGGATCATCGATCCGATCCTCACCGCCTGGCAGGAGGACACGGACTCATCCATCCCGCAATATGAGCCGGGGTCGCAGGGGCCCGAGGAGGCCACGAGCCTGATCGCGGACGGGCAGACCTGGCGGCGGCTGTGAGCGAGGACGTCTGGTCAGAGGAGGACACCACGCCAGACGCCATCGAGGCGGCCCTGCGCGACCTGCTGCGCCGGCGTCACGCCGACAATCCCGAGCTGATCCCGGCCCGCGTGCTGAACCTGGTCGTGGTCGCTGACCAGGAGTGGAAGGGGGAGATCCAGAACCGGCTGGAGAAGGCGGGTCGCTACCGAGCCTCGCGCACGATCCTGTGCGCGGTCGAGGATGGTCGCGACACGCTCGACGCGGTCATGGTCATGAGCTACGACGAGGCCCCCGGGGGAACCCTCGGCGTGATCCACGAGAAGGTCGAGATCGACGTAGGTCCAGAGCATCTCCAGCGGCTGGACACGATCGTCGATCCGGTGCTGGCAGCCGAGCTCCCCACCATGGTGTGGTCCCCGCACGGATTCACCGAGGCTGTCCAGGCGCTCCTGCCGATGACCGACGTGGTGCTGCTGGACTCAGACGAGCATGACCCGGACGGCGCGACCCTGGCCCGGGCGGCGGAGCTCCTGGACGACGTGTACGTCGTCGACCTGGCCTGGCTGCGCACGACCCCGTGGCGCGAACGTCTGGCGGCCAGCTTCGATACCTCTGACCGCCGGCCCGCGCTGGCCTGTCTGGAGGAGGTCCGGGTCCGCCACCACCCCGCCTCCCGGCCAAGCGCGACCCTGCTGGCCGGGTGGCTGGCCGCACGGCTCGACTGGTCACCGGAGAAGCTCTCCCACGAGGACGACACGCTGTCGGGTGATCTGAAGGCGCGTAAGGATCGGCATGTGCGCGTGGTCCTCGAGCCCTTCGATCAGGAGGCTCCCGGACTGGCCGGGGTGACCGTGTCCTGGGACGGGTGCTCGATCTCGCTTGACCGGGGCCCGGGCGGGCTCTGCGCCCAGGAGGTGCTATCCGGCGGCCGCGAGCTGAGCTGGCGGGTGCTGGGAGCGTCCCGGGGGGAGGGAGGCATCCTGGGGGAGGGGGTCAGACAGGCGCTGCTGCGCGATCCCACCTACGCGCTCGGCGCTGCACACGGCTCTGGAGCTCTGCCCGTGAGCGCCCGGCTTGAGATCGTCCACGATCCGGCTCGGGCCGCCTCGGCCCTCCTGCTCAGCGCCGTGCTGGCTGGCGGCCACGTCGTCCTCACCGGCGGCTCGACGCCGCGTCAGGCCTACACCGAGCTGGCCACCGCCGTGCGAGAGCTCGGGATAACGATGGAGCGGACCGTGTTCTGGTTCGGGGATGAGCGGTGCGTCCCGCCCGACGATGAGAAGTCGAACTACCGGATGGCCAAGGAGGCCCTGTTCGATCAGCTGGGTGGCGGCGCCGCCTGCGAGGTCAAGCGAATCCGAGGCGAGCTGGGACCGTTCCCGGGCGCGGACGCCTACGAGCAGGAGCTCCAGACTGCCGGCAGCCCCAGGTTTGATCTGGTGCTCATGGGCCTGGGACCGGATGGCCATACCGCGTCGCTGTTCCCCGACCAGCCCACGCGTGCAGGAGCGCTTCGCGCCTGGTCGTCGGGGTACCGGAAGCGGGACATGAGCCCTTCGTCCCCCGCGTGAGCCTGACCCTGCCTGCGCTGGCCAACACTCAGCGAATGGTGTTCCTGGTTGCCGGGAAGGAGAAGGCGGAGGCGGTGGTCGCCGCGTTCGGCCCGGAGGCCGAGCCCGATCCTCATGTGCCCGCCTCGATGCTGGGGCCGCTGGTGGACGACCTGCTCGTCCTGCTTGACCCGAGCGCCGCTTCCCAGCTGCCCGCCAGGGGCTAGCTCCATGAGCGTCGTCGGCCTCGATCTCGGGGGCACGAAGGTGGCCGCGGCTTCCCTGTCTGACGGAAAGCTTGGCGAGCCCTCCGTCCGGACCACGAACCTGGAAGACTCGGACGCGCTGGTCGAGCAGCTCTCAGAGCTCGTGGACGCCGTGCGACAGCCAGATCTCGAGGCGGTGGGAGTGGGGGTCCCGTCCGTCGTCGAGTTCGCCACGGGCCGCGTCATCTCCTCGGTGAACGTCCCCCTGGCGGACGTGCCCCTGCGCGCGGTCCTGAGCGACCGCCTCGGGGTGCCCGTGTTCGTGGACAACGACGCCACCGTGGCCGCCCTGGCCGAGGCTTTCGACGAGCACCTGCGGCCCGTGGCGAGCAATCTCGTCATGCTCACGATCGGGACTGGGGTGGGCGGAGGGCTCGTCCTGGGGGGCCGCATCTACCGGGGCTCCACCGGGGCAGCCGGTGAGCTCGGTCACACGATCATCGGGGCGAACCGGGAGGAGCCGGTCCCGCTGGGAGAGGACTTCCCCCAGCCCGGGTCACTGGAGTCGCTGGCAGCGGGCCATGCCCTCGATCGTCTGGCCGCGCAGGCGGCTGAGGCCCATCCCGACTCGGCGCTGGGACGGATCCTGGCCGAGGGCAAACCGGTGCGCGGAGAGGACGTGGTGAGCGCCGCCAGCAACGGGGATGAGACGGCCAGACGCACCGTGGAGGTGTGGGCCGAGCACGTCGGGATCGGGGTGGCCAACGCCATCAACACGTTTGACCCCGACGAGGTGGTGATCGGCGGTGGCGCGGCCCGGGCCGGCGATCTCCTCCTGGAGCCGGCCACCCGGGTCGCTCGCGCCTACGTAGTGCCGGGCCTGGGTGAGCGCACGCGGATTCGCCTGGCTCGCCATGGCGCGGTGGCCGGGGTGCTCGGGGCGGCCATGCTGGCCATCCACGAGCTTGAGGAGCGCCGCCACCAGAGGGCGGCCGCGCCGGGATCGGACCGCCGGCAGACACCTGGCGCGCCGGAATCGGATCAAGACAACCTGGAGGTGTGGCAGTCGTGATCGTGGCCTGTGGATTCGACCATGCCGGCGTGCCGCTGCGCGCGCGGCTGCTCACGCTGATCGAGCAGCTGGGACATGAGGTGCTCGACCTGGGGACCGATTCGATCGAGCCGATCGACTATCCGATCAAGGCGCTGGAGGTGGGCCGGGCGGTGGCGTCCGGTCGGGCGGAGCGGGGAATCATCGTGTGCGGCTCGGGCGCCGGGGTGTCGGTGGCGGCGGGCAAGATCCATGGGGTGTTTGCGGCCACCGTGCACGACACCTACACCGCCCACCAGGCCGTCGAGCACGACGGGTTGAATGTGGTCTGCCTGGGCGGCCGGGTGATCGGCGTCGAGGTGGCGGCGGAGATCGTGACGGCGTTTCTTCGGGCCACGGTGTCAGAGGAGGAGCGTCACGTGCGCCGGCGCGCCCAGGTGCTGGAGATCGAGCGGACGGGTGGCGAGTGAGCTCACGAGGTCGTTCTGGTGCGTCACGGCCAGACGGAGTGGAGCGCCGCCGGCCGGCACACCAGCCACACCGACCTGCCGCTCACCGAGCCTGGGCGGGCGCGGGCCACCGCGCTCAGCGACGAGCTGGCCCAGCGGAGGTTCGCGCTGGTCATGTCCAGTCCCGCTGCGCCGGGCCCGGGAGACGGCCGAGGCGGCCGGCTTCGCCGAGGTGGCTGTGCTGTGCCCGGAACTTCACGAGTGGGACTACGGCGAGTACGAGGGGTTGACGACGCCGGAGATCCGGGCCGATCGGCCGGACTGGGTGCTCTGGCGTGACGGATGCCCGGGTGGCGAATCCCCCGAGCAGGTCGGGGCGCGAGCCGACCAGGTGATCGATCGGGTGCGCAGCGCGGATGGCGAGGTGCTGCTCTTCGCCCACGGTCACATCCTGCGGGTGATCGCGGCCCGGTGGATCGACATGCCGCCGTCGGCCGGAGCGAGGTTCGCGCTGGCGGCCGGGGCGCTGTCCGCGCTGGGCTTTGAGAGGGAGACGCCCGTGGTACAGCAGTGGAACCGGACGTGACTTAGAGCAGCGACGACGAAAGGCAACAAGCATGCAACTGGGAATGATCGGTTTGGGCAGGATGGGCGCAAACATCGTCAGGCGCCTGATGCGTGCCGGGCACGAGTGCGTGGTGTATGACGTCAGCCCGGACGCGGTGACCGCGCTGACCAAAGAGGGTTCCACGGGAGCCAGCTCCCTCGAGGAGTTCGTCGAGGCGCTGAATCCGCCACGGGCGGTGTGGGTGATGGTCCCGGCCGGCGACATCACCGAGCGCACGGTCAACGATCTGGCCGCACTCCTTGAGGCCGACGACGTGATCATCGACGGCGGGAACACGTACTACCGGGACGACATCCGCCGGGCCAAGGGTCTGCTCACCTCAGGTATCCACTACGTGGACTGCGGAACCAGCGGGGGGGTGTGGGGCCTGGATCGCGGCTACTGCCTGATGATCGGTGGAGAGCCGCAGGTGGTGGAGCGGCTGGCGCCACTCTTTGAGGCCATAGCCCCGGGCGTGGATTCGGCGCCTCGCACGCCGGGCCGCGAGGGCGACCCCGAGCAGGCCGAGCAGGGCTATTTGCACTGCGGTCCGGTGGGAGCGGGCCACTTCGTGAAGATGGTCCACAACGGGATCGAGTACGGGCTGATGGCCGCCTACGCGGAGGGACTGAACATCCTGCGCAACGCCAACGCCGGCAAGGCGCAACGCGAGGCCGACGCGGAGACCGCGCCTCTGGAGGAGCCCGAGTTCTACCAGTACGACCTGGACGTGGCCGCGATCACGGAGGTATGGCGGCGAGGAAGCGTGGTCGCCTCCTGGCTGCTGGACCTCACGGCCGAGGCGCTGAACGCGTCCCCTGACCTGGCGGACTTCTCAGGCCGCGTGTCGGACTCGGGGGAGGGGCGCTGGACGGCCATCGCCGCCATCGACGAGGGCGTCCCGGCTCCGGTGCTGACCACGGCTCTGTTCTCCCGCTTCGCCTCGCGCGATCTAGACCACTTCGCCAACCAGAGCCTGTCGGCCATGCGCAAGGCGTTCGGAGGGCATGTGGAGAAGCCTTCAGGCGGCTAGGAGGGGCTCTGGGCGCCGCGCCCCGGGCGGGTGCGGATGCGGCTGGAAGGATGCGGCTGGAGGGACTCGAACCCCCAAGGGCTTGCGCCCACACGGACCTGAACCGTGCGCGTAGACCAATTCCGCCACAGCCGCGGGGACGCCAAATTAGCAGTTAGTAGGGTTGCCGACGGCGGATCGGGCGGGCGAAAACGCTAAGCCCCGCGGCGCACGCGGACCTGCCGCGTGCTCACTTCCAGTCCGTCGGCCTTCAGGACCAGCTCATAGTGCCCGGGAGGCGGGATGTTGCTCTTGGCCCGGAGGACGGCACCACGTCCTCGCGGTCCTACCAGGCCCAGCGAACGGTGGACAACCGACCGCTTGCCGTGCCGGAGCTCGAGGCCGACAGCCGCGGTCTGGCCTCCTCGGCTGACCACATCGACGACGATCCCGTGGTCCCCCTGGCTGACCCGGGCTGAGCGCAGCTCGAGCCGGGTCGGTCGAGCGCTCTTGCGGCGGGATGTGCCCTGGGCCGGACTTGCTGCAGGCGCGCCGTTTAGCGTCATCTCCGGAGGGCGTCAGGTGCGGGAGTTCCGGGAACGTGGGCCTGCGGGCCTTCATCGCTTTCAGATCGAGGAAGTCGAGCAGGTCGTTGGCGTTGGCGTCCCGCTTCGTCATGGCCGGCAGATTCCACTTGCGCTCCAGGAAGGCCAGGATCGAGGTGTGGTCGTAAACGATGTGGCTTACGTGGTCACGCTTGGCGTACGGACCGATGAGGATCGTCGGCACCCGGAAGCCATAGCGGGTGAACCCGTCGTAGGTCTTCTCGCCTGGGTTGACCTTCGGTCCGAACGAGTCCGGCGCCAGCGCCTTGGGAGGCGGAACGTGGTCGTAGTAGCCACCGTGCTCGTCGTAGGTCAGGATCAGGAGCGTCTTGCGCCAGTTCGGCGATTCGCGCAGCGCGTCGAATAACCCGCCCCAGAAAGCCCTCGCCGATCGTTATGTTCTGCGGGTTCTCCTGGGACTGCGTGCTGTAGTTGGGGTCGATCAAGCTGAAGTGGGGCAGCTTGCCCGCCTTGGCATCTTTGAAGAACTGCGCGACGGGCGGAGCGTTCGTTTGGGTGTACTGGTAGTCGTTGCTCAGGTAGAGGTTCATCGTGGTCCCTGTGGCGCCCCCGGCGTTGTAATCGCGCCAGGAGACCCCCGCGCTCTTCAGATGCGTGAAGATCGTCCCGTTCTTGGCTGGGACGCTGAGCAGCGAGTTGGGGACCGCGTTTCCCGGCCCTGTACCCATGTCTCCGGTCATGCCCTGCGAGGTGGCGGCGATCAGGTACCGACGGTTGGGGTCGGTGTCCGTGAGCGTGCTGCAGAACCAGCGGTCGCCGATGGGGAATGTCCTCGCCAGCGCGTAGGTGAGCGGAAGGTCCTCGGCCGTCCAGTAGCCCATGGCCACAGGCCCGACTCGCTGGGACGTGCCATAGCTGATGGGGGTGCTGACAAATCCGTCCAGCTTGCCGCCGTCGAACTGGTTGTGGGACGCGGTCCACTCCTGGCTGGGCTTCGAGGGGAGCTGGCAGGTGGTGGGCATCCGAAAGGCTCGCTGGAGCCGTCCGTCCGGATACGGGTTGGTGGCGGTGGGAAGTCCGTCCGCAGCCAGCGTGAACCCGTCGCCCCGGGGTCGCTCGCCCGGTCCGCGACCGAGCATGCCCAGGATGTTGTCGTAGGAGTGGTTCTCCAGCATGAGCACGACCACGTGCTCGATCTCGGGAAGCGTGTCGGTCCCTGCCGGGAGAGCCGGGTTGGGCAGCGAGCCGGGCAGCCCGCATGGTGGTTTTGCCCAGCACGCGCAGCGCCTCGAGCTCCGAGGCGGCCGGCTGGATGAAAGGGTGGGCCGGTGGCCGCCACGGCTGGCGATGCTCGAGGGCGTGACGAAGAACGCCGGCCCCGACCAGCGCTGTGCCTCCCTCGGCGAGGAAGCGGCGGCGCGTAACGGCGCCGGTTACGGCCTTCTGAACTGGATCGGAAGGTGCCACGGCGGCCTGAACCTATCAGCCGCGGAGCGGGGATATGTCGAATCCTGGTGAGGGGAGCGTCGAGTGCGCGTGAGGGGGAGGTCGAGGCCTGGTAGCCGCTACATCGAGCCATTGGCCGCCCCGCTACCCTTGCCTGCGGCGCTCACGAGTCCGTCGCCGGGTCACTCCGCCTTGGGCCCGCGCCTAGAAGCTCCGATACCCCGCCGCTATCGTCTAGGGGACTAGGACGCCGCCCTCTCACGGCGGAAACCCGGGTTCGAATCCCGGTAGCGGTATCTAAAAGTCCTGCAAATGCACAGGTTTGGATGAAAGATCCGCGTCGCCGCGATAGGGCGGAGATGTAGGTTCGGATCCGTCGGAGCCGCCAAACGCTCCTGCGCAAACAAGGCGCATTTCTGGTCGGACTCGGTGGGGGCACACGCGCGGCACCCGTCTCGGTCAGCTATCTGCGAATCCCGCGTGTTTACGGGGTGCACCGAACTCCGGCTGGGGGTGGTCGACCCGATTGAGGCGCTTAACGAACGCCTGTCGAACTGGACGAACATCTGGGTGCGTCCGGAGGCGTCCGGATGCTTGACAAACGGGTCATGTACTGCCATCGTAAGTACATGGCTGGCTTGAAAGCTAAGCGGCTTCAGATCCGCGTCGACCCCGCGGACAAGGCTCTGTTGGAGCGGGCAGCTGCGGCCACGCACTTGAACGTGTCGGCGTTTGTGGTGCAGGCGGCTTCTGCTAGGGCCGAGCAGGTGCTGGCGGAGCGTCCGAGCATTCGCCTCCCGCCCGAGGCCGCCGCCGCCTTCACCGAGGCTCTCGAGCAGCCGGCCGAGGTGAACGAGCGGCTGGCGCGGGCGCTTCGTCGTAAGCGCAAGTTCGCGTGGCTTGACTAAGTTTCGCCGCCCGCGGCTGCTCGATCTAGCGCGCGATGATCGCGGCCGGTTCGATAGCGGCGAGCCGGTGCTGGATGAGTGGCTTCGACGTTACGCGGGCCAGAGCCGCCGTCGGGACACCGCGGCGAACTGGGTGATCACCGACGCCGATCGGATCGTGGTGGCGTACGCGAGCATCGCGATGACGGCGATCAACCGCTCAGCTGCTCCTCCGGAGATGGCGAAGCAAGCGCCGGATCCAGTTCCGGCGCTGCTGCTTGGTCGCCTGGCGGTGGACCACAGGCACCGTAACTTGGGTATCGGAACCGCGCTGGTCGCGCACGTTCTGGCTACCGCCGTCGAGCTCAATCAGAAGGCTGCCTGCCGCGCCGTCGTCGCGACCGCACTGACCCCGGCGGCGCGCAGCTGGTGGGAGCGGCTCGGGTTCCGCTCCTTCGATCCCGCCGATCTCGAGCAACTCGACCTGTATCTCCTGACATCCGAGATCGAAGCCACGCTGGTGGGTATTCGCGGACGACGATAAAGCGCTGTCACCAGGTCCATACGTAGCTGCGCACCATGGCTCGAGCGCGGCCGCGCCGACGCAAGGCCAGGCGGCGCTGCGCCCTGGTTCTGGCGAGGAGCGGGACGCGACCAGTTTCTTGTCGCAGGCCTGCTTTGCTCTCGGCGGGGGTGCGAACTCGAGTTCGCGAGGCTGCCGGTTCAGCTAGGAACCGACCGTCTGGGCGCCCTGTTTGCATTAGTGCAGAAGTCCAGTCGCAAGCGTTGTCCATGCAGCCGGGTCGCGGAGCGGCGGCCCGTGTCCGAAGAGTGCGAGCGTCGGCTCTAGCGCAGCAAGGCGTCGAATCGACTCACGGTTGCGAGCCGGGTCTACCGTCATGAATGCGGGAGGCTCGCGCAACCCGACGCGACCGCTTAGCGGTGCAACGTTGAAGGCAACGTCGCCGACGATCAGCACACGGTCAGTTTCCCGCCAATAGGAGACGTGTCCCGGCGAGTGGCCCGGCGTATCGAGCACCCGGAAGCCCGCGACCTCGTCGCCCTCCCTCAGCCGGCGAGCAATCGGCGGCCCCGCCGGTCCGGGCGGTAAGCCAATCACTCGTCCGAGTAGAAGCTCGGAATGCGGAAGACGCCGGCTCTCCAGGGCGTCGGCGTCGCCGGATGGACACCAGAACGGCAGATCGAGTCGTGTGCTCAGAGCTTTGCTCGAACCGTAATGATCCGGGTGGGCATGCGTAATGGCGTGCGCGACAATCGGCCGCCCCTCTATGTCACGCAGTAGCCGGCGCGCTGCAGCAGGCGTCCCTGAGTCAATCAAAACGTCCCTGATGAGATATTGATTGATCCGGTACTCCGGTCGTCCGGTAAGCAACCAGACACCCTCCGCCACCTGCCGAGCGCTCATCCCGCTGAGCCTACCTTGATCAGGGTGAACTTCAGCTTCTTACCGGTCAGGTTGAATGTGTACTTGCCTGTGCTGTCGCACACCTTCACCAAGGGTTAGGAGCGCAGCGGGTCGTCACGAGGCCCGCGCGGACCGCCGGCCTCGGGCGCTCACCCGAATACAGATGCTCGATCTCGCGCTCGTCCTGGTTGTCAGAGCTCCGCTCGGCAGTCGCGCGCGAGCGGAGCAACAAAGTGCCGCCTGCCAAAGCTGGCGGCGCTGCTTTACCCGTGCCGCGGTACTTGACCGGCGATGGCGGTTGCGTCTCTTAACCGCTGTAAATTCGCTGCGGCTTTGAGGTTCCCGGGGGTGAGTCTAGGCGGCGGTGACCTCCTCGTCGAGGGTGTCTGGGTCGGCTTGTCGGTATTTGATTCGGTAGAGGTGTTGGCGGTCGAGCTCGGTGAACGTCGCGCCGTTTGAGGCGTGCGCGATGAACAGGTCGAGGACGGCGAAGACGAGTGAGAGGCAGCTGCTCTCGCCGGGGAAGCGGCCCATCACTTTGGTGCGTCGGCGGACCTCCCCGAGCGAGCGCTCCAGCAGGTTGGTCGACCGCCACCGTTCTCGGTGCCTGAGCGGGTAGCGGAGGTGCACGACCAAGGCGTCGAGGTCCTCGGCCAGGCACCGGGCGGCGGCCTCATAGCCGCGGTGCTCGAGCTCGCTGATCAGGACTTGGAGGCGGAGCTTGCCGTCGTTGACTGATGTGGCGTCGGTGAGCGCCGACCAGTAGTTGAAGCGGACGCGGTCATGCTCTGGCTTGGGGAGCTTCGCGACCAGATTGCGCAGGCGATGAACGCAGCAGTGCTGACGGTCAGCACGTGGCCAGAGCTCACCGACGGCGCTGATCAGCCCCGGGGCGCCATCGGCGACAACCAGGCGTGGTGCGCCTAGCCCGCGGGCCGTGAGATCACGCCCGAGCTCGAGCCAGTCTTCCTTTGACTCGCGTGATCCCAACTGCACGGAAACCAGTTGCCTGCGGCCGTTCTTATCGATTCCCCAGGCGCAGATCACACCCTCCTTCGGGCCGCTGGGGCGGACCGCGAGATAGATCGCGTCGAGGAACAGCACGACGAGATCGGTGTCATAGAGCGAGCGGCGTTTGAACGCTTCGAAGCGCTCGTGCAGCTCCGCGCAGATCCTCGCGACCGTCGAGCGCGACAGCTTCCCGAGCCCGGCCTCTTCGCACAACGACTCGATGTCACGCATCGACAAGCCGCGGACGAACCCGCCGATCACCAACGTCTTCAAAGGATCGGTCCGGAACAGCCGTTTGCAATGCCACTTCGGGAACAGCTTGGACACGAACGGCACAGTGGTGTGGCGCGCCTGCGGGATCTGGATCTCAAGCTCGCCCTCGCCGGTCTGCAGATGCCGGGGGCGGAACCCGTTGCGCAGCCCCGCCTCGTAGTTCTTCAGGCCGCGCTCGCGCTCGGGGCGACGCTCGTAGCGAGCGCGACCCAGCCAGCCATCGAACTCCTCCTCGACCGCCCGCTGAATGATCAACCGGGCACCGAGCCTCGCGAGGTCCCCGAGCATCTTCTGCGGGTCATCGACCATGCCCCTCCCAAGCAACCTGTCGATCTCGGCTTGTATCTCCGCCGACGGCGGTACGGTGCGTCTCACGGCGTAGGCCTCCTTCATCGTCTTGCAGGACTTGAGGGAACCTACGCCGTCGCTCTGACAGCACCCAGCGCGTATCTACAGCAGTTGTGGGACGCAACCTCGCGGGCCGTCGTGGCCCCCAACGCGCGGAAAGCAGGACGCCGACGACCGAGCTTCACTAGCCACGGCCGGACGGGGGTGCTCGGGGCAGCATTCCTTGTCTGCGATCCCGCACGGGCGCCAGGTCTGACAGCGCGAGCCGACGCTCACTTTAGTTCGAGGCCCGGGCCGGACCACGGTGCGACCATGGCCTCACAAAGCGCGCAGATCGCCCAGCGTTTCGTGAGACGAAGGTGGCATTACAGCCATAGGGCGACACAGCGATCCGGAAGCTCGCGCGGTTTGTGAAACCGTGGTGGTGCTCGGCGAGGGCAGGGTCAGGCGCAGGGTGGGTTCGCGCACGCACGCGTCGAGGGCGCGGGCAGAGCGCCCCGACAACCCTCAACCCTCCACGCCGTGGCGCAGGCACAGGGCGGCCAGCGCCTCCATGGCGGCGTCGGGTTGGCGCGGCAGGGCCTCGAGCGCGACCGCCGCTCGTTGGACGGCATCCAGGGTGGCATCCCGGGCCTCCAGGGCAAATCGCCCGAGCCAGCGAACCGCCGCCTGCTCGAACCGCTCTGGGTCCTGATCGCGGAGCAGCAGGCACACCTCCAGTGCGTCTGGCAGGGCGACGCGTGGCAGCTCAGCCGCGGCCGTCCGTACGAGCAGCAGGTTCCCGGTGGCCAGGGCTCGGCGGAAGCGGGAGTAGGCGCTGCCATCGGAGGTCATCGAACATATGTTCGCCTACTCGTCAAGTCCGCGCTCACGGCCCGGGCCAGCCCTACACTGCGCTCCCTGTTCTGCCCCGCTCCTCTGGAGCGCGACCGCCCTGGCACGTGAGTTTCATCCGGCGTATCGAGAGTGACCTATACCGGCGGGTCCGCCATCCGGAGTCGGCCCGCGTGACAGAGGGTGGTCCAGAGGACTGGAGCACGGCCAACTTGCGCGGTAACAAGTACTGCCTGCTCACGAGCTACCGCAGGACGGGCGTGGCAGTGAACACGCCGGTGTGGTTTGGGACGGACGGGGACAGGATCTTCATCCGGAGCGGCCCGGAGGACGGAAAGATCAAGCGCATTCGCCGCAACCAAGATGTCCTGATCACGGCCTGCAGCGCCCGAGGCCGCCCGGTGGGCCGGCCCATGAAGGCATCCGCCCGAGTTCTCGACCCGCCCGAGCATGCACATGCCGAGTCGGTCCTTCGCTCCAGCTATGGCCTGGGGCGAAGGGTCTACCGCTTTTT
Source organism: uncultured Solirubrobacterales bacterium (assembly GCA_963838865.1). Lineage (GTDB taxonomy): Bacteria > Actinomycetota > Thermoleophilia > Solirubrobacterales > Solirubrobacteraceae > Palsa-465. The sequence goes on from CAWISN010000002.1 coordinate 302,701, forward strand.
CGGCCGCCGGACCGCTGCCGCGTACCTCGAGGTTTCTGGCTCCCCGGACCGGCCGGCCTAGAGGACCCAACGGCGTGAGCCCGGAGCGTTCGGTCGGTGCCGGCAACGTCTGCCAGCCCTCGCTTCTGACCGTCGCCCGGGAGTGGACGCGCATCGGGATCACCGGTTTCGGGGGGCCGCCGGCCCATATCGCGCTTCTCCGGCAACTGATGGTGGAGCGCTACGGATGGATGGGGGTCCGCGACTTCGAGGATGCCAATGCGGCCAGCGGGCTCCTGCCCGGCCCGGCCTCGACCCAGATGGCCATCTACTGTGCCTACCGGGTCGGCGGTCCTGTGGGTGCGGTGGTGGGCGGGCTCGGGTTCATCGCCCCGGCCGTCATCCTGATCATCGCCCTCTCGGTCCTGTTCCTGGCCCACATGCCTCCAATCTGGGTACGCGGAGCCGGAGCCGGAGCCGGGGCGGCGGTGGCTGCGGTGGCGGTCCAGGCCGCTCGGGGTTTTGTCGGTCCCAGCCTGGCCCGGGCGCGGGTGCGCCGTGATCGCCTCCTGCGCTGGCTGGCCTACCTACTGGCCGGAGTCGCCGGAGCCGCAGCGCTGGGCCCATATCTCGTTGTAGTGCTACTGGGCGCCGGGCTCGTGGAACAGGCGACTCAGCACCAGATGGGTCCCCTGACGGGGACTCCGGCGTTCCTCGTTCCGGCGGCCGTCTCGGTGGGGGGTGTCGGCTCGCTTCTGTGGGTGGCTTTCAAGGTCGGCGCGCTGTCGTTCGGAGGGGGCTTCGTGATCATCCCTCTGATGCAGGGCGACGCGGTGCACGTGTATCACTGGATGACCAACCAGCAGTTCCTCAATGCGGTGGCTCTGGGGCAGGTCACCCCCGGCCCGGTGGTATCCACGGTCTCGGCCGTGGGGTATGCAGCACACGGCTTCGTCGGTGCAGTGCTGGCCGCGCTGGTCGCGTTTGTGCCCTCCTTCGCGTTTGTCCTGGCCGGCGGACCGAGGTTCGAGCGGATCCGCGACAGCCGGGCGGCTCGGGCTTTTCTGGACGGCGCCGGGCCGGCGGCCATCGGGGCGATCCTGGGGGCGGCATTCACGCTGGCCAGCGCCCTGACCGAGGCGTGGCAGTTCGGAGTGCTGGCGGTGGCACTGGTCGCCCTGCTCGTGCTCCGCCGCGGCGTCGTATTCGTGCTGATCGCCGCCGGCCTGGCCGGAGTCGTGGTCGCTCTGGCCGGCGCGCCGCTGCCTTAGGACGGGACCCGCTCGCGTGTGGCTGGCTCAGGCGGTTCGAGCCGCTCGAGCTGATCGACGCGGGTGGCGCCGGTGCCCTCGATGTTGAAGTGGGGAAGCCGGGCGTCCAGCCAGCCTGGAAGCTGCCAGGTGCGTCTGCCCAGGATCTCCAGGACCGCCGGCAGCATCACGCAGCGGATCACGATGGCATCCAGGAAGACCGCGGCGGCCAGCCCGAACCCGAACTCCTTGAGCGTCCGCTGATTGCTGATCATGAACGACAGGAAGACGCAGATCATGATCGCCGCGGCTGCGCTGATGACACGTCCGGTCAGGGCGATGCCCTCGGTGACCGCGGCCTTGGCATCGCGCCTACGAACCCACTCCTCCCGTACCCGGGAAATGAGGAACACCTCGTAATCCATCGACAGGCCGAACACGACGGCGAAGATGATGACCGGGATCCAGGGCTCCACGGGACCGGTCCCCACGCCGAGCAGGCCGGCCAGGAACCCCTTCTGAAAGACCAGAACCGTCGCTCCGAGCGCGCCGCCGATGCTCAGCAGATTCATCACGGCGGCCTGCAGCGGAATGAGTAAGGAGCGGAAGATGACCAGCAACAGCAACGCCGACAGGACGACGACGATGGATATGAAGAGCGGCAGCTTTCCGGAGAGGACGTTGGCGAAATCGACGGAGCCGGCGGTGAATCCGCCGACCAGCACCCTCACACCGGTGCGCTGCTCGATCGGAGGCAGGATGTTCGAGCGCAGGCGGCTGACCAGGTCCGTGGTGGCCGAGGATTGAGGCGCCGAACGCGGATAGACCTCCACCACCGCTATCCGCCCGGAGGGGCTGATCCGGGTGGCGGTCACCGCCGCAACATCGGGGCTGCCGGTCACCGCCTGACGAACCTGGGCAAGCGCCGATCCGCCGGAGAGGCCGTGCAGCTCCGCCACGAGCAGGAGCGGGCCGTTGAAACCGGGGCCGAAGCCGCGGGCCAGCATGTCGTAGGCCTGCCGGGTGCTCTGGCTGGGGGAGTCGTTCCCGGCGTCGCTGTTGGCCAGCCGGAGGCCGAACACCGGGAAGGCCACGGCCAGCATGACGACGAGGGTGGTCAGGGCCAGGGGCCAGGGGCGCGACTGGACGATTTGACTCCAGCGCCGCCACATCGAGCGCCCCGGTCGCGCAGGGGAGGTGGACCGGCGGCGCAGGCGACCGGGCCGGACCAGGCGCTCACCGAACCGGGAGAGCAGGGCGGGCAGCAGCGTCAGGGAGCCCAGCATGGTGAGCAGCACGGCGATGACCGAGGCCACCGATAACCCGTACATGAAGCTCACGCCCGTGACGAACATGCCGAGCAGCGCGATCACCACGGTGGTGCCGGCGAGCAGGATGGCGCGGCCCGAGGTGTCCATGGCCTCCACGATGGCGGCGGTCACATCGTGCTGGCGAGCGTGGCTCTCGCGAAAGCGGGTGACAATGAACAGGGCGTAGTCGATCCCCACACCCAGCCCGATCATGAGCGCGAGGTCGGTCGAGACGTTGGGCATGTGCACCACATGCGTCGCCAACCCGATGACGGCCACCCCGGTGACCAGGCCGAAGGCCGCGGTGATGAGCGGCATGCCCGCGGCCAGCAGGGACCCGAAGGTGAGAAGGAGGATGACCAGAGCGGCCAGCACGCCCACCGCCGTGGCCGGGCCGATGCTGAAGCCCTCGGCCTGCTCGATCACGGCGCCGCCCGCGGCGATCTGCAGTCCAGGGACGTGAATCGCCGCGATGGCGCTCAGCACCGGCTTGCCGGTGGAATTGGGCAGCTTGTTGGGGGGCTGGTCGAAGTAGATCTGAGCGAAGCCAGTCCGTCCGTCAGCGGACACCTGAACCGAGCCGCGCGGACCGTAGGGCGAGACGACCGCCACCACGTGCGGCATTCCCGCCACGCGTCCCAGGAGGGGCCCGATGACGCCTCGCACGTGACCGGAGAAGACCGTGCCGCTGGAGGCGTGGAAGACGATCGTGTCGATGTCGCCGCTCTGAGCCTTGAACTCGCGGGTGAGAAGGTCCCGAGCGTGCTGCGATTCCGTACCCGGGAGGCTGAAGCTGGTCGAGTAGTTGCGCCCGGCGGCCTGAGCCAGCAGGCTGAACGCGACCGCGAGGGCGATCCAGCCGACGACGACTCGGCGGCGGTGGCCGATGCACCACCGAGCAAGCTGCAACATGCCGAAGCTCTCCTTTGTCTTCGCCTACAGACCGCCGCACGCCCGCCGATCCTTCCCGGAATGTAGCGTGCGCGCTTCACTGGTCCTACACCCGCCGTGACGCTAGGGCCTCAGTTCGCCGACAAGCTGGGCCGCCGGGAGCACATCGTCGATGTGACGCACGGCTTGTCCGGCATACAGGGGACCCGACTGGACCAATGTGGCCGGGCCATCGTCGGTGGGAGGTTGGGGGCTGAGGAGGGGGAACCACGCGCGCTGGCCGGCCAGGGCCCGGGCCTGGCCGGAGGAGGGCATGCGCCGGACCAGGCCCTGAGTGGCCTGGTTGGTCGCCCTGATCCAGGCGGGAGGGAGTGACCCGGACCGAAGCCACCGGGCCGTGGCTTCGTTGGGTATGACCCGGTGCGGGGCGTGGGACCAGCCGAGACCGAACAGCTCGGTCAGGATCGTCCGGTCAGCGGACAGGCAGCGGCGCTTGTAGTCGGGGTGGGCTCGGCTCTCCTGGCTGAGGAGGAAGCGTGTGCCCACCACTGCCGCGCTGGCCCCGGCCTCGAGCACCTGGCGGACGCCGCCCCGGTCGACGATGCCGCCTGCGGCCAGCACGGGGATCCGGACGGCCCACCGAACTCGTTCGAGCAACTCGAGCATTGGAACCTCCCCGCGCACGTGGCCTCCCGCCTCAACCCCCTGGGCGATGACGCCATCCGCTCCCGCTGCTTCGGCTGCGCAGGCCTCCTCCACCGTGCCGCACTGGTGAACCCAGAGGCCGCCGGCGAGTCGCCGGGGGATGCCCCAGAAGGTGACGACCAGGTCGGCCTCGGCCGCCACCTCGGCGTCGCCGCGACGGAGGAACGGAAGCAGCAGGTTGACGGCGATGGGGCGATCGGTCAGGCGGCGAGCCGCGGCCAGCTCGGCGGCGATGGGCGCCCGCGCTCCGGCGATCGTCCCCACGCCGCCGGCCTCTGACACCGCCGCGGCCAACTCGTGGCGAGCCACGCCGCCCATGCCCGCCTGGACGATCGGCACCTCCAGCCGGTTGAGGTCAAGCGCTGCGCGCAGGGGCTGACCCTAGCGGGAACGGGCCGGGCGAAGCCGCGGCCCCTGAGCAGTTGGTACCGAGGCCGATCCTCAGGGCTCGCGCGAGTTCTCGGGACCCAGGACCTTTGAAAGCGTCGCCGCCTGGAGCGATCCGATCCCGGTGCAGTAGTCGTATCCGGGCTTGGCCACGCATCCGCCGTTGGTCCCCAGCACGATGTCGCGGAAGCCCTTGACCGCCTTGGGATTGGCCGCCGGCACGTACACAGGTCCCGTGGGCGCGTTTTTCACCGTGGCCGGGTTGACTTTGTTGTAGATCTCGTAGAACTCATATGAGGCCAGGCCGGTGCGGTTGTGGTGAGCGCTCAGGATGCTTGCCCAGAGCCCCATGGTGAGCGGGCTGGCCACGCTGGTGCCGCCGACGCCGGTTGGCTGGGTGCCCTTGGTGTGGGCGGCGTAGACCAGGTAGGGAGTGTTGGAGTCGGCCAGCGCCGCCACGTCGGGCACGCCGCGGCCTCCCTGGTTGGTGTACACCCAGGTCTGGCCGGTTCCATTGGCCTGAAGCGTCCACGGTGCAGCGGTTTCCCAGGGGGAGACGCCGCCGCCGCCACCGACCCAGGCGATCTCCTTCTGGACGTGACCCTTGCTGTCGGCCAGGAGCGTGGTGCCGCCAACAGCCGCTGTGTACTCGCCGTCGGACGGCCAGCTCACGCCCGGAGGTCCTTCCGGCACGCCGGTGGACGCCACCTCGGGACAGGCGTAGCCGTTATCACCCGTGGAGGCGAACGAGCTCTGGCCCTGAAGCGCTCCCTCGGCCAAGGCCTCGTCGGTGGTGAGCATCGCCCCGTCCAGGAACGCGATGTAATCGCACTCACCGAGCGATGCCGAAAGCGCCCTGGCCTTGTCCTGGGTAACGAACATGTTGAAGGCCCGGGCCACCTCGGGATCGGTGAACGTACCTACGTCGTAGATCAGGAGCCGCTTGACGGCCTTGGGAACCATGGTGGAGATCTGGGTGTCCAGGTCCCACTCAAGGTTGCCGGTGAGGGGGTTGTGGTTGGTGATGCCCTCCTTGGGCCCGTCGTAGATCACCTGCACCGGGACCTGTCGAGAAATGCCACTGCTGCTCGGCAAACCGGAGGTTGGCGATGATGCCGTTCATGGCACCGCTGGCTACGATCGCGGTGGTGGTCCGAGTGGCCGGCTTCATCGAGGCGTCGTTGTACGCAGTGGCCACCGCGCGCGGGTTGAATCCGGTCAGATCCGGCGAAGATGAGGCCTTCAGCGAGGGCAGACGGATCGGGATATCCGACAGGCCGAGGACCGCCGCAACGTCGCCCCGCAGTCGCGCCGGGACCATCGCTGCCTTCGTGTTGGCGTAGACAAGGTGGCCTGCGAGTCGGTAGGAAGAAATCTTGGTGTCAAAGGCTCGCTCCGCCTGTCGGACTGTGGCCTGTCCGGTTATGAGCAGCCGGTCCCCGGCCACCGAGAGGTGGCGAAAACCGCGCTGGTGTAGGTAGCGCTCGACCGCGCTCACCGTTCCGGCCGCGGGACTGAAGCGGGCTCTGACCTGGGCCGGGGTGAGGATCGTCCGGGAGGCAATGAGCCGGTTGATCGCCGAGGCGTCACGCAGCGGCAGGACCGCGCTGATCTGGAGGCGCTGGGCCGCGGGCGCCCGCCCGAGAAGCTGGCCTGCCAAGCGCAGCGCGTGCGTATGCGTCGCCACCCATGGGCTGTTGGTTGCCCCTGCTATCGGAGACAGAGCGAAGGCCGCGACCGCGGCGACGAGTACGGCCATCATGCGCGGCCACCGGGCAGTGAGAGCTGGTTTCACCTTTGAATACCTCCGGGCGCCCCGTCCTGCAAGTGCCAGGCGGGAGTCGAATTCATGTCCCGCGCACATAACGGCTCCCGGCCGGAGAACTTGCGGTAGCCGCTCGTTACACGACGCGGTTGCGCAAGACGCCGATGCCTTCGATCTCGAGCTCGACCACGTCACCTGGGCTGAGCCAGCGCTCATCCCCGTGCTCCAGGATGCAGCCGCTGCCCACCGTGCCTGAGCCGATCACATCGCCCGCCTTGAGGCCGCGGGTATTGCGGGCCGCGGCTGCGAGCAGGTCATCCCACGAGAAGTGCATGCCTCCCGTGCGCGAGTCGGTCCGGATCTCTCGGTTTACCCGTGCCACGGCCCTCATGTCAAGGTCGCCGGGCAGCTCGTCGGGGGAGACCAGCTCGGGTCCGAGCGAGATGGCGAAGTCCTTGCCCTTGGCCGGTCCCAGGCCAACCTGCATCTCCTTCATCTGGAGGTCGCGAGCCGACCAGTCGTTCATGATCGTGAATCCCTCCGGCCTGCCGTCCGGGCCGATGACACAGGCCAGCTCGAGCTCGTAGTCCAGGTTGGCGGTGTCGGCGGGCTTGGGGATCTCCTCCTCATGCCCGTAGACGGCAGCCGGGTTGGAGAAGTAGAAGACGGGGATCTCGTACCAGGCGGGGGGACCTCCAGACCGCGGTTGCCCCGCGCGTTGCTGATGTGCTCCTCGAAGGCCATGAAGTCCCGGATCGAAGGTGGCTGTCCGTCGGGATAGGGGCGTCTCACGGCGTCCACCGGGCAGGATCCGCGGGCCCGCTCACTTCTTGGCGGTCATGGTGAACTTGAAGACCTGGGGCTTGTCCCCCTTGCACGAGGGGATTGTCTCCTTGAACTTGGTCGCAGCGCTCGCGCCTTGAAAGACGCCGCTGATCGTGTCCCGATAGATCCCGTTCCTCCGCGTTCCGAAGAAGTTGCCGTCGCCGGCGATCGAGACGCGCGGTGCGTTCTGGGGGGTCAGGTATTCGTTGCCGGAGGGCTGCGTTGGACAGCCGGGGTCCGTGTAGACGAACTGTCCTACGACGTGGGCATGCTGCCCGTCCTTGGAGATCCGCATCTCAAACCTGTCGCTGGGGGAGAACGTCTTCCTGTAGAGGGCGCCATGGATCGGCCCGCTCTGGCCCGACGGCTGCACCGCGACCCGGGCCAGCGCCCAGCCACTCCCGAGGACCGTCGAACCAAGAGCCAGAAGCACGACCAGTCGCAGCCTGATCCTCAGCACCCACCACCTCCTCTGAACGAGAGCGTCACTCGGGATGAGCATTCTCACCCGCCGGCCTCGCCCGCGTCAACGCATCAGCGCTGGAACAGGGTGGAGAGGACGACCTCGGTCACCGTCCGGGTGACCCCGTCCGTGCTGCGGATGCGCTCCAGGACCTGCTCGAGATCCTTGGTGTCCTCCGCCATCACGTGGAGCAGCGCGCTCGCCTCGCCGGCCACGGTGTGCGCGGCCACCACCCGCGGCTCGTCCACCACCGCCTCCTTGATCGCCTCCGCGGGCATCTTGCCGTCGCAATAGAGGTCGACGAAGGCCTCAGCGTGCCAACCGAACACCGGCGGGTTGACGATCGCCGTGTACCCAAGGATCACGCCCTCGCGTTCGAGGCGGTCGACCCGGCGCTTGACGGCGGGAGCGGAAAGGTGCACGTGCCTCCCAATGGTCCTGATAACTCTGCCGGGCATCCTGCCGAAGCAGCGCAACGATTTCCTTGTCAGTTTCGTCCACGGGGCGGTTATCCTAGCCTTAGACGCAACGAATCGGCATTGAGATGGCGGCTTGAGCAGCGGATCATTGCACGCACCATGACGACCGAATTACATCCCACCGAAACCCCCGCCCCGACTCACGATGCGATGCCCATCCATGGCATCGACCATCTGGAGCTGTTCGTGGGCAACGCCTCCCAGGCCGCCTACTACTACACGCACGCCTTGGGCTTCACCGAGACGGCCTACCAGGGCCTGGAGACCGGGAGCCGCGACCGGGTCTCCCACGTCCTTGAGCAGGGCCGGATCCGCCTGGTCCTGACCGGCACGCTGACCGGCGAGGATGAGGTGGCCGAGCACCAGCGCCGCCACGGTGACGGCGTGCGGACAATTGCGCTGAGCGTGCCCGACGCCGCGGCCGCCTACGAGCACGCCGTGGCTCACGGGGCCACGGGCCTGCGTGACCCGTACGAGTCAAGCGATGAGCACGGCACGGTCAAGCTCGCCGCGGTGGCCACCTACGGTGAGACGCGGCATCTCTTCGTCCAGCGCAACGGGTATTCCGGAGCCTTCCTGCCGGGGTATGAGGCCACCGGCGCCGCGGCTGCGAACGGTCGCGATGGATTGCTGGTGGGAATCGACCACGTGGTGGGCAACGTGGAGCTGGGCCACATGGACGAATGGGTGCACTACTACGAGCGCGTCTTCGGGATGACCGAGATGATCCATTTCTCCGATGAGGACATCTCGACCGAATACTCAGCGCTCATGTCCAAGGTGGTGACCGACGGGTCGGGGCGGATCAAGTTCCCCATCAACGAGCCGGCCCAGGGCAAGCGCAAATCGCAGATCGAGGAGTTCCTCGACTTCTACCACGGCCCCGGCGTGCAGCACATAGCGGTCTCCACAACGAACATCGTCGCCACGGTGTCCGAGCTGATGTCGCGGGGCGTGAAGTTCCTGGCCATCCCCGAGACCTACTACGCCGAGGTCCCCGAGCGCGTGGGGGAGATCGACGAGGATCTGGCCGACCTGCGTCGCCTGGGCATCCTGGTCGACCGCGATGACGAGGGATACCTGCTCCAGATCTTCTCCAAGCCCGTGGGCGACCGGCCGACGATGTTCTTCGAGGTGATCGAGCGCCATGGGGCCCGCGGCTTCGGAGACGGCAATTTCAAGGCGCTGTTCGAGGCCCTGGAGCGTGAGCAGGAGCGCCGGGGGAACCTGTAATGCGCTACGAAACCCGAGGCGAGCTGCCCCGCAAACGCCATGTGGCGTTTCGCGATAACGGCACCCTGCTCACCGAGGAGGTGATGGGGTTCGAGGGCTTCTCGGGCAACGAGTCGATCCTCTACCACCTCGAGACCCCATGCCGCGTGACCGAGCTGGGGGCGTTTGAGCCGCTGGAGCGCGAGGAGTGGGTGCCTGAGGCGCACTGCCACCACCTGTTCAACACTCGCGGCATCGAGGCCCAGGGCGATCCCGTCCGCGGCCGGCGCCTGCTCATGTTCAACGGCGACGTGGAGATCGGCCTGTGCCGCCCGGCCGAGCCGCAGGACTATTTCTATAGAAACGGTGAGGGCGATGAGGTGATCTTCGTCCACGAGGGCAGCGGCCGAGCTCGAGACCACCTTCGGGACGCTGCCCTACCGGGCGCACGACTACATCGTCATCCCGCGCGGCACCACGTACCGGTTCCAGCCCGATGATGAGCAGCTCTTTCTCACCTTCCACACGCCGGGAGAGATCGAGACACCCACCCGTTACCGCAACCGGTACGGGCAGCTCCTCGAGCACGCGCCCTACTCACACCGTGACTTCCATCCGCCCAGCGGAGCTCGAGACACACCGGGACAGCGCCGAGTATGACCTGGTGGTGCGGGTCCGCAACGGGCTTCAGCACTACAGGCTGGACTACCACCCGCTCGACGTGGTGGGCTGGGACGGATACGTCTATCCGTACACGTTCAACATCGATGACTTCGAGCCCATCACCGGGCGCATCCACATGCCCCCGCCCGTCCACCAGACCTTCCAGGGGCCGAACTTCGTGATCTGCTCGTTCTGTCCCCGGATGCTGGATTGGCACGAGGGCGCGATCCCCATCCCCTACAACCACTCAAACCTCCAATCGGAGGAGATGATCTATTACGTCAGCGGGTCGTTCGGCTCCCGGCGTGGGATAGACGTCGGCTCGGTCACGCTGCACCCCTCGGGGCTTCCCCACGGTCCCCAGCCGGGGCTGGCCGAGAAATCGATCGGTACGCGATTCACCAACGAGCTGGCCGTCATGTGTGACACGTTCAGGCCGCTGCAGCTCACCCCGCTGGCCCGCGCGCTGGACGACGGAAAGTACGCCCTGTCCTGGGCCGCGGATCCTGACACGGCGACCGACGCCGACGGGCAGATGAGTCCGGCCGGCACAACCAGCCACATCTAGAGGTCACATGTTCGAGGAAGCTCAGCTCTACGCTCCAGTCACCACCGCCGAGGATGGCAGTGTCACCGTCCACCTGGCCGATGACCACCCGGGGGTTGCCGACCCGGAGTACCGCGCCCGGCGCAATCACATCGCCGCGCTGTCCGTGGACTGGAGGCCCGCGCAGCCGGTTCCGCACGTCGACTACACCGAGATCGAGGACGAGGTCTGGGCCACCGTCCGGCGTGAGCTGGCGGCCAAACACGAGCGCCTGGCCTGCGCCGAGTACCGGGAGGCCATGACCCACTTTGACCTCCCGCTGGACCGGGTCCCCCAGCTGGAGGAGATCGGAGAGCGGCTGCGACCCCTCACCGGCTTTGAGTACCACCCCGCTCCAGGTCTGGTCCCGTTCGAGGAGTTCTACGGCTCGCTGGCTGACGGCGTGTTCCACTCCACCCAGTACCTGCGCCACCCCTCCCGCCCGCTGTACACGCCCGAGCCCGACCTGATCCATGAGGTGATCGGACACGGCGGGACGCTGGCTAGCCCCAAACTGGCCGAGCTCAACCGCCAGGCGGGTCGGGCCGCCCGTCGCCTGAACACCAAGGAGGGGCGCGACTTCTTCGCCCACGTGTTCTGGTTCACGATCGAGTTCGGCGTGCTCCACGAGGACGGAGAGCTGCGGGCCTACGGGGCCGGGCTCCTCTCTTCCTACGGCGAGATCGAGGAGTTCCGCTCCGCCGAGGTCCGCCCACTGGATATCGCCGAGATGGGCGTGATGGAGTACGACATCACCAAGTACCAGCCGATTCTCTATGCGGCCGACTCGATCGATCATCTGCTCGAGGTCGTGGGCGGGTTCTTCGACGAGTGCAGCGATGACTCGCCGGCGCGCTACCGCGCCATGAGCACCGCCTAGTTTCTCCCGCGCGGGCGCGCGGGGGTCAATCTCTTCCCAGCCGGGCCGGGCAGCCATACTGCTTCGGCCGATGAGCCAGCGCTTTGACGACCGCAGGGCGGCGGGCCGCCGGCTGGCCGAGCTCCTGGACCACCACGCCGGCGATCCGAACGTGGTCGTCCTTGGCCTGCCACGGGGCGGAGTGCCCGTGGCCTACGAGGTGGCCGAGCGTCTGGGCGCCCCACTGGATGTGTTCCTGGTCCGCAAGCTCGGGGTTCCCGGGCACGAGGAGCTGGCCCTGGGGGCGATTGCCTCGGGCGGGGTACGGGTCCTAAACCCCGAAGTGGTCATTGCTGCCAGGCTGACGCCGGCCGAGGTGGACGAGGTCTCTGCCCGCGAGCTGGACAGCTGGAGGGGCAGGAGGAGCGCTACCGGGGTGCGCGTCCCGCCCGTGAGGTGGCGGGCACGACCACGATTCTGGTCGACGACGGGCTGGCCACCGGAGCCACCATGCGGGCCGCCATCCAGGCCCTGCGCCGGCGCGAGGTTGCCTGCATCGTGGTGGCGGTCCCGGTAGCGCCCCGCGAGACATCCGCGTCGCTGGCCCAGGAGGTGGACGAGCTGGTGTGTGCCCTCGAGCCCGACCCGTTCACCGCGGTGGGCCTTTGGTATCGCGACTTCTCACCGGTCAGTGACGAGACCGTGAGCGAGCTGCTAGCGCCCGCGCGGCGCTAGTGATACTCCGGAACCTCGGCCTCCAGCTGGCGCCAGCCAGGCGGCGGCAGTGCTGTCACTGGGCGCCCGCCAGTCCCCGCGAGGAGAGAGCGCTCCACCCGAGCCGACCTTGGGCCCGTTGGGCAGGGCCGAGCGCTTGAACTGGCTGGTGTGGAAGAAGCGCTCCAGGAAACACTCCCAGCCAGTGCCTGATCTCGCCCAGGGAGTACTCATGGCGGCGCTGCTCAGGGATCAGATCGGGCCACGGTCCGCGATTGCGGTCGCCCCAGACATGCTGGGCCAGGAAGGCCACCTTGGCGGGGGGATAGCCAAAGCGCAGCACGTAGTAGAGGAAGAAGTCCTGAAGCTCGTATGGACCCACCGCCTGCTCTGAGTCCTGCTCTGGCTCATCGCCCTCGCGGGTCCGAGGTGGGCACGAGCTCGGGCGAGATCTTGGTCTCCAGAATCGACGCGAGCACCTGACTGACCTCGTCACTGAACTGCCGCGTGTCGATGGCCCAGCGGATCATGAACTGGATGAGCGACTTCGGAACGGACGCGTTGACGTTGTAGTGGGACATCTGATCGCCCACTCCGTACGTGCTCCATCCCAGCGCCAGCTCTGACAGATCGCCCGTTCCCAGCACCAGACCCTGGTGGTAGTTGGCGAGCCGGAACAGATGCGAGGTCCTTTCGCCGGCCTGGACGTTCTCGTAGGTGATGTCGTACTCATGCTCGCCCTGGGCGGCGGGGTGCTCGAGGTCGCCCAGCATCTGTTGCGCCGAGGGACGGATGTCGATCTCGTGCGAGCTCACGCCCAAAGTCTCCATCAGCTTTATGGCGTTCGTCTTGCGTCCGCCCGCTGGTGGCGAATCCCGGCATCGTGTAACCCAGGACGTTCTCGCGGGGCAGGCCGATCCGGTCCATCGGCTCGAGCGGCCACGATCAGTGCGTGGGTGGAGTCAAGCCCACCCGAGACCCCAATCACAATCTTCTCGATCCCGGTCGCTCTCAGCCGTGTCTCCAAGCCCCTGATCTGGATGTTGTAGACCTCCTCGCAGCGGTCATTGCGGGTGGCCGGGTCTGAGGGAACGAACGGGAACCGCTCGTAGGTGCGGCGCAGCGGGATCTTGCCCTGGGGTGTCGCAAGCTCGAACTCGACCTGGCGCACGGCGCGCACGCTGTCCCGGTGATCGTGGATGCTGTCCCCGAAGCTGCTCAGTCCCGCGCGGTCGGACAGGATCCGGTCCAGGTCGAGGTCGGCAAAGATGATCTGCTCGCCCTCGGCGAACCGCTCGGCCTCGGCCACCAGGTCGCCGTTCTCGTAGATCATGGCCTGGCCGTCCCAGGCCAGGTCGGTGGTTGACTCGCCCAACCCGGCCGCGGTGTAGATGTAGCCCGCCAGCGTCCGGCCCGAGTGCGCCGCGCACAGGCTGTGGCGGTACTCGGCCTTTCCGATCGTGACGTTGCTGGCCGACAGGTTGACCAGCACGGTGGCCCCGGCCATCGCCCCGTAGGTGCTGGGGGGGATCGGGGTCCAGAGGTCCTCACAGATCTCCACGTAGAGGGCGAAACCCGGGAGGTTGGAGCAGTGCAGGACCAGGTCGGCTCCGAACGGGACGCGCTCTCCCAGGAGTATGACCTCGCGCGAGACGGCGTCCCGGGCCGCCCGGAACTGGCGCTTCTCGTAGTACTCCCGGTACTCGGGCAGGTAGCTCTTGGGCACCACGGCGAGGACGTGTCCGCGGTGGATGACCACCCCGGTGTTGAACACGGCTCCTTCCAGGAACAGCGGAGCGCCCACGACGAGCAGGCATTCCAGCTCAGCGCTCTGGGCGACGATCGAGTCAAGACCGCTGCGCACCGCGGCGAGGAGGGCGCGCTGATGAAAGAGGTCCTCGATCGAGTAACCGGACAACCCCAGCTCGGGAAAGACGACCAGAGCCGCTCCCTCCTGCGCCGCGTGCCCGGCCAGCTCCACGACGCGGCCGGCGTTGAACGCGGGTTCGGCGATGCGGACGTGGGGGACGGCGGCGGCCACCCTGACGAACCCGTGGCGGTAAAGCGACTCGAAGGGCGGGGCCATGGCAGTAGCATCGCAGCGTGCGGCGCGCGGGATGCATTGCGGCTCTCACCCTGGCCGTGGGCGGTGGGCTGGTAGTGGCGGCGCCCGACTGGGCAGCTGGCGCCCCGGGCGCAAGGGCGTCCTCTGACCCCTACTGCACGAACTCCTACGGCGGCGCGCCGGCGCGGGCTCGAGCGAGCCTGCGCATGGGCATCGACCCCGGCCTGGCCGGGAGCGCCGGCGGCAGCCAGCTTCCCGCGGTCCCCGACCGGCCGCGCCGAGATCTGGCCGGCGTCAAGGCCCTGGCCGTACCGGGGCGCGAACTGGTGGTGAGGCTGAACCGGCTGTTCTGGTCAGCGGGTCAGCACGGGATCAGGGCCTTTCGCAGGCTGGTGCGCATGTATGCCGGGGCCGGCTACGACGTCGAGCTCCAGGTTCGCTACCACCCGCCGTCGGGAAAGGCGGGCGACATCCCCGCCTGGCTGGCCTACGTGCGTCACGTGGTCGATGTGTTCGGCCGGGACCGGCATGTGGTGGACATGACGATCACCAACGAGGTCAACCTCAACACCTCGTCCAACACCTCTGACGGCTCGTACCCAAAGGCCAAGCAGGCTCTGGTCCGCGGGATCGAGGCGGCGCACGCCGAGGCGCTTGAGCGCGGATACCGCCGGCTTCGCTTTGGCTTCACCTACGCCTACCGGTGGAACCCAAAGTCAGACGCGGCCTTCTTTGCTTATCTGGGATCGCACGGGGGCCGACCCTTCCGCCGGGCCCTCGGCTTTGTGGGTCTGGACTTCTACCCGGGCACGTTCTACCCGCCGGTCATGCCGCCGGGCGACAGCTATCGCTCGGAGCTGGCCAAGGCGGCCGGGGTGGTGCGGGACTGTTTCCTGCGTGAGGCGGACATCGGCCGCTCGGTGCCGATCTGGATCACCGAGAACGGCGTGCCGAGTGGAGGGAAGATGTCGCAGGCCAGTCAGGCGTCCGCTCTGTCGCAGCTGGTACGCGCCGTCCACGCGTATTCAGCCACCTACGGCATCACCGACTACCGCTGGTTCAACCTCCGCGACACCACCGACCAGGGTCCCCAGACCGGCGTCCCGCTCACGTTCTCCACCGACGGCCTGCTCCTGGCCAACTACCGGCGCAAGATCGCCTTCGGGGTCTACCGGAGCTTGATCAGGAGGTTCGGGACGCCCACGCGTCCCCCCGGCTAACCGGGCGCCAGTGCGCTCTGCTCAGCGCTGAAGGCCCTGCCCAGGTTCCTCCGCAGCGGGGCGCCCGGCCGCAGAGCATCCTCGGCGCCGTACCACCAGAAGTAGCCACCGGCGTAGTAGGTCAGGTGAGGGTTGAGCGCGTAGGCCCAGCGCATGATCTGGCGGGCCTTTTGAAGTGTTGCGCTCTTGACCGGATTGGGGAGACCCACTTCTCCGAACCCCAGGCGGGCGTGCGGGAACAGCCCGTGCAGCACTTTGAGGCGTGCGGCCAGCGTTGCGCCGGTTGGCTCAACGCCCCGGCACTGGGTGGGGTAATACGACAGCAGAAGGTAGTCGAGGTGGTTGCGGAGTCTGGCCGGGAGGTAGTGCCGGGCGAACTGCGCCGGGGTCAGCTCGCTGAGGCCGTCGCCGCAGTGTTGAGGGGCAAAGTCGTTGGCGTACAGGGTTATCGCGGTCCGCGCTCCCGCGGCGTGGACCACTGAGAAGGCGGCCTTGGCCTTCGCGGCCACCTGCGAGTAGGGGCCGGTCCAGTTTCCGTTCAGCTCGTTGCCGACCTCCCAGATCGAAACAGAGGCGCCCAGCGTGCGCAGGTAGGCCTGAGTCCGGGTGCGGAGCTGGTGGGCCGTGATCGAGCGCTCGGCCGAGGAGTCGAGCAGCTCGCCCATGACCCAGCCGACCTGAGAGATGCTCTGGGTCGCCTGGACGTAATAGCTGGCCGGTTCTGAGCGATCGAACACCACGCGCACGGTTGGGCGCTGCGGAAGGGCGACCAGACTGCTGCGGATCTGGGCGAGATGGGCGATGGTGTCGATGGTCACCCCGTAAAGCACCGAGCCGGGTTGCGCCTGTGTGGTCCCTGCGCTCGGGGTGGCCAGCGCAAGCAAACCGATGAGTGCCCACCGGAGCGCTTGGGGTACCACGCCGGCTCAGCTTCCGGCCGGCGCGGGGGCCGGCACTGGCTGCTCCATGAGTCGCTCGGCGGTCCGGTGCGCCGTCTCGTTGGCCCACCGACCGGTGGTCAGCAGGCCCAGGACGAGGATGGCCAGGCCGAGCCCCACGATGACGTACCAGCCGCGGTGGGTGGCAGCGGCGAAGCTCGGCCCGATGTCGGCCCCGACGCCTCCTCCGGTGATCGCCCCCAATACGGCCACCCCCAGCGTCACGCCGGTGACCCGGCTGGTGGACGCCACGGCGGAGGCCACTCCGGCCTGCGCGCCGGGCATACCGGAGACAGCCGTGTTGGTAATCGGTGGGTTGATGAACCCGATCCCCACGCCGAAGGCGAAGTACGCCCCGAGCAGGTAGGCGGTGGAGGTACCGGGGGTGATGCGCGTGAGCATGGCGGCGGCCGTCGTCAGGGCCAGGGCTGCCAGCACCATCGGGAGACGTGATCCCCGGATACCGACCAGCCGGCCCGACAGCGGTGAGATCACCAGCAGCATCACGGCCATGGGCAGGAGGTAGAGACCAGCGTGCAGGGGAGAGAGGCCCCTGACGTTCTGTAGGTACAGGGTGTTCAGGAACAGAAAGCCGCCCATGCCCGAAAAGGCCAGCACCGCGATGGCGCTGGCTCCCGAGAAGGGCGCGCTGGAGAAGAAGCGCACCTCCAGCAGCGGCTCGGTGCGGCGCAGCTCGTAGAGCACCAGCGCCACGAAGGCCACGACCGAGATGCCGAACAGGCTCAGGATCGTGGCGGATGTCCAGCCGTGGCGCGGCCCTTCGATGATCGCGTAGGTCAGGGTGGCCAGCGCAGCGATCACGAGAACCTGGCCCACCGGGTCCGGACGACGCGGTTTCGGGGCGCGGGACTCCGGCACGAACCAGGCGGTCAGCGCGATGGCCGCGATCCCCACCGGGAGGTTGACGAAGAACACCGCCCGCCACCCGAAGGAGCCGACCAGGGCGCCGCCCAGGACGGGCCCGAGCGCCATGCTGAGGCCAAACACAGCGCCCCACGCCCCGATGGCCTGCGCCCGCTCGCGGGGGTCCTCGAAGACGTTGCGAATGATCGACATGGCCACCGGGTTGAGCATTGACCCGCCCACGGCCTGCAGAGCACGCGCGGCGATCAGCCACCCCAGGGTGGGCGCGAGGCCGCACAGCAAAGACCCCAGGGAGAAGACGCACAGCCCGATCTGGAAGATCCGCCGGCGGCCCAGGCGATCGGCCGTGGAGCCTCCCAGCATGAGGAGGCTGGCCAGGACCAGCGTGTAGGCGTCCAGGGTCCACTGAAGTCCGGGCACCGAGGCGTGCAGCGAGCGGTGGATAGAGGGCAGCGCGACGTTCACGATCGTCGAGTCGAGCCCCACGATGAGCAGGCTCATGCAGCAGATGGCCAGCACCAGCAGGCGCCGGGTGCGGCTCGATTCGGGGCGGTCAGCGTGGGGTTCCAACGGTCTTCATCCACAGTACCCCGGAGCTCCGCCGGTCTTCGCCGCCCGGCCGACGATCTCAGAAGGACTCTGGGCCCCCGGGGCGAAACGGCAGGCATGCTCCTCAAACGTCGCCCTCCGCAGCCCGACACCAACCGGCCGTTCGAACCCAACCCCGGGTTCGAGCACGTGGATGCCGGAGAAATTGCCCTGCTCCGCTGGCTCAGAGAGCAGCGCATCGATTTTGTCCTCGTCGGCTCCGCGGCCCAGGTGGTGCACACCGGGGCGGTCACGGCGGGTCCGCTGGCCGTCGTGCCCGCGCCCTACCGGCGCAATCTGGAGCGGCTGGTCCGCGCCCTGGCCGGGGCCGAGGCCCGGGTCAGGAACGAGTGGGCGCTACCGCCGGGCCGAGCCCAGGACGCTCCCGCCCAGCTCAGCGCGTCCGATCTGATGCGCGACCAGGTGTGGTCACTGTGCTGCGGACCGCTTCCCATTGACGTGATCGGCACGGCCGCGCCCTCGGCCCATGGCGGCCCAGGAGCCTCCGACTACCAGGAGCTTCTCTACGAGGCCACGCGGTGTGAGCTGACCACCGATCTGAGCGTCGAGGTGGCCTCACACGAGGACATCGAGCACTACGCCCATCTGCGCCGGACGGGCAGCGCGCCCCAGATCACGATCAGCCGGCGCGGGTCAGCTCCGTCCGAGCTCGACGAGGAAGGCGCTACGAACCAGGCTCAGCCGGACGGTAACGGCCAGGCTCCCACAGCGGCTCCTCACCCTGATTCGCAGCCCGGCTCAGGATGAAGAGCAGATCCGAGAGCCGGTTCAGGTAGCGGACCACCTCCGGGCTGAGCTCGTCCCCCGCGGCGACCGCAAGGCGCTCGGCCCGCCGGCAGACCGTCCGGCATACATGCAGCTGGGCCGCTGTGGTCGTGCCGCCCGGGAGGACGAACGACTTGAGCGGAGCGAGCGTGGTGTTGACCTCGTCGCAGCGCTCCTCTAGCCACTTGGTCTGCTCGGGTACCACCCGGAGTCGGGTGCGGGCCTGATCCTCGGGGGCGGCTATATCGGCCCCGACGTCGAACAGGTCGTTCTGGATCCGCCGCAGCCACTCTGAATAGTTGGCTGGGAGGTTTTGCTGCGCGAGCGCGACGCCGACCTGGGCGTTGAGCTCATCCACGGTGCCGTAGGCCTCGATCCGGGGGTGCGTCTTGGAGACCCGGCTCATGTCACCCAGGTGTGTCTCGCCCGAGTCGCCGAGGCGGGTGTAGATGCGGGTCAGGTTGATGGTCACCTTGATTGAGTGTAGGTGCGGGAAGGGCGAATTTCGGGGTGCTGGCGCCTCTTATAGATATGGCGCGTCCGCGGGGACCGACACCTTCCAGCGGACGTCCGCGGCCGCGGCCAGAGGTCGGCCAGAAAGTGCCGAAAAGCGAGAGTTCTCAGCCGACCGCGGTGAATTTGATCGATGGTCGGCTGATAAGTATCGATTCTGGGACGTCGACGGATGAGCGCATCCGGCTGATCGCGGAGGGTCAACGGGGTCAGATTGCGCGGCGGCAGCTGCTGGCAGCGCGGATCGATGCGAACGCGATCGCGCGTCGCGCACACAATGGTCGGCTCCAGCGAGTGCACGCCGGCGTGTATGCCCTCCCGAACACCGATGGCATTCCTCTCGCGACCGAGACCGCTGCGCTGCTGTCCTGCGGCGAGGGCGCGGTGCTCAGCCATCACAGTGCGGCGATCCTCTGGGGCCTGCGCCTTGGAGTGGCTCGGCCGGTGCACGTGACGATCCCTGGGTGCCGCCATGGTGCGACTCCCACGGGGGTCAAGGTCCATCGCAGCGTCATCCTCGCCAAGGCCGACACCCGTGTCCACGACGGCCTTCCGGTCACCTCGGCCGCCCCGACGCTGCTTGACCTGGCTGCGAGCCTTCCGGACCGGGATGTCGAGCGCCTCGTGGACGAGGCGCTGTTTGCCCGGCGGCTTGTCACCCGCGCCCAGATGACGCTCGTCCTAAAGCGCGCCGGCGCCCATCCCGGGCGGGCCCGCCTGGCCCGGGTCGCCGGCCAGCGCGCGAACCCGACCACCACGGAGTCTCCGCCCGAGGAAGCTCTCTACCGGCTCATCCAGGACGCTGGCCTGCCTGAGCCCGAGCTCCAGGCGACCCTGCTCGGCTACCGCCTGGACTTCTACTGGCCCAAGCTCGGCCTGGCCGTGGAGGTCGATGCCTACGGAACGCACGGGTCGCCGGCCCGGTTCGAGGCCGATCGCCGGCGGGACGCCAGGTTGCTTACCGAGATGGGAATCGTGGTGATCCGGCTGACCAGGGACGCCGTCGAGCGGCGCCCAGTCGAGGTGATTGCGCTGATCGCGCGGGCAATCGGTCGGCGCGAAGCGCGCTACGATCCCGCGCGTTCACGGTCGAGGTGATGGGAAGCCGGTGAGAGCCCGGCGCGGACCCGCCACTGTGATCGGGGATGCCGGCCGCAGGCATGGCCACTGGCGAGAGCGCTCGCCGGGAAGGCGGCGGCCGGTAGGCCCGTAAGCCAGGAGACCAGGCCCGACCAAAGCCGATAAGCCCTCGCGGAAAGGGGTGGCCCTATGAGAAGAAGAGTCCTGATAGCCACAGCCGTGGCCCTGCTGACGGTCCCGGTGGCGGGTGTGGCGGCCCAGACGGCCCCCGACCAGGGAGGCAGTGCAGGGGGGCCCACGGTCAGCGTCCGGGTGGAAGGACTGAAGAAGACGCGTCTGCTGGCCACCTCGGCGGGCCGGCGCAGCGGCTGGATCACCAAGGGCGGTACCCCGAAGGGCCAGTGCTCGGGAAACAGCGCCGCCGGGGCGCTCGATGTGGCCACCCAGGGCGACTGGACCGGCGCGTGGAGCGCCAAGTACCAGGCCCTATCGGTGACCGGCATTTTGGGCGAGCACCACAGCTTCAGCTCGCCCAACTACTGGAGCGTTTGGGTGAACAACAAGTTCGCCTCCAGCGGCGTGTGTGGCATCACGCTGAAGAAGGGCGAGCAGCTGCTCTTTGCCGCCGAGCCTGTCAAGACGACGTGGTACCCCTCGGTGCTCAGCGCGCCCAAGAGCGCCGCCTCCGGCCATCCCTTCACCGTGAAGCTGACCGGTTACGGCAGCTCCGGCAAGAGGGCGCTGGCCGGCGTGAGCATCACCGGCAAGGGCATCTCACCCGCCAAGACCAACCAGAGCGGCGCCGCCACCGTCACCGACAGCCACTCTGGGCTGCTCCTCCTCCGGGCCTCTCCCAAGGGCTTCATCCGCATCGAGGCGTACGTGCACGTCGGCTGATGCTTCCAAGGTCCGCAGTCACGGCCCTTGCGGTGGCATGTGCGATTGGGCTGGCCGGCTGCGGCCTCGGAGCCGGCCCGGGTACCTCCAGCGTCAGGCTTACGGTGACCCGGGCGTTCGGATCGATCCGGGTGGGTGGGGTGGATGAGCACGCGGTCCCGGGCTCGGAGACCGTGATGCGCATGCTGGAGCGTCACTTCAACGTGTCCACCCGCTACGGCGGGGGGTACGTGGAGTCAATCGACGGGCACTCGGGAAGTGCCTCGCACCTTGATTGGTTCTATTACGTGAACGGCGTCGAGGCGGGTATGGGCGCCGCCGGCACCGCCGTTCACCACGGGGATCAGATCTGGTGGGATCTCCACGACTGGAGCGCCACAGACACGATCCCAGCCGTGGTCGGGTCATTTCCCGAGCCCTTCCTGCACGGCACGGGCGGCCGGCGCCTGCCGGTTGAGCTGGAGTGCGCCACCGACGTCCCCGCGGCCTGTCACCGCGTATCGGCCGAGCTGGACCGTCTCAGGGTGCCATTTGCTTCGCAGCTCCTCGGCGCGGGGTCGGGCACGGACTCGCTGGTGCTGGAGGTGGCGACGTGGCGTGATCTGGAGCCCCAGGCGCTCGCCGCCATCATGAACCAGGGCCCGGCAGGAAGTGGCGTCTACGCACGCTTTACCGGCGGCGGGGCCAAGCTGGCTCTGCTCGACCCGCACGGAAACGTGGCGAGAACCTTGACCGGAGACGCGGGCCTGATCGCCGCCACGGGACAGCAGCCATCCCCTCCCACGTGGATCGTGACCGGGACCGACCAGGCCGGGGTCAGCGCGGCCGCGGCGGCGTTCACCCCGGCCTCGCTGCGCGACCGCTTCGCTCTGGCCGTGCAGAACTCGGCCCACCTGGCCGTCCCCCTGAAGGCCGGCACGTGACCTACCGGCGACGCGCCACCCCTCTGCATGCCGCTCGGGCCTCAGCCGGGCTGGCCTACTGCCTCTCCCTCGCCCTGGCGGCGCTCCTGCTCTCGGGACCGGTGGCACTGACCGCGGTGGCACTGGCCGTTGTAGCGGCGTCGGCGGCCGCCGGAGCGCGGCGCGAGCTGGGCCGGGCTGTCCTGTTCGCCGTTGGCCTGGGCGCGATGGTCGCCCTGGTCAATGCCTTGGTCACTCGCGAGGGGCTGACGGTCATTTGGCGCCTGGGAGACCTGCCGATCTTCGGACAGACGGACGTGACCCGAGAGGCCTCGGTGTACGGCGCGATCCTGGGCCTGCGCGCGGCAGTGCTCGTGCTCTGTGGGTTCCTCTACACGACCGCGGTCGATCCTGACGAGGTGCTCCGGCTGTTCCGGCGCGTCTCATTCCGCTCCGCCCTGACGGCCACGCTGAGCACGCGCATGGTGCCGATCCTTCTGCGCGATTCCCGCCGGCTGGCTGACGCCCAGCGCTGCCGTCCCGGACCGCCGCCCTCGCGCCTGGAGCTGATGAGGGCCGCCACCTCGGGCCTCCTGGACCGGGCGCTCGATGCCGCCGCCGCGCTCGAGGTCCGCGGCTACGGCGCCGCCAGAGCGCCGGTCCGGAGAAGCGCCCCCTGGTCGCGCCATGATCTGGCCTTCGCCGCCTCGGCCGCGCTCCTCACCGGGCTGGCCTGCGTGGGCCGCGCTGCCGGGTGGGCCCCGTTGAACGCCTATCCGGCGCTGCACGCCCCGGTGGCTGGCGCGGAGATTGGTCTGGCGGTGGGTCTCCTGGTCTGCGCGCTGGTCCCCTTTGCCGACCGTCGCGGAGTGGAGGGATGAGCGTGCTCGAGCTGGAACGCGTCTCCTACACCTACCCCGGCCGGACCGAGCCGTCCCTGCGCGAGGTCAGTCTCCGCATCGGGCCGGGAGAGTTGGTGGTCGTGGCGGGCCGGTCGGGCTCGGGGAAGTCCACTCTTCTACGGGTGGCCAGTGGACTGGTGCCGCATTTTCACGGTGGCCACTTCGCCGGTCGCGCGCGGGTGGCCGGACTCGATCTGCGTCAGAACGGCCCCGGCGAGCTGGCCGCCCGAGTGGGCACGCTGTTCCAGGACCCTGAGACGCAGGTGGTGATGGGCACGGTGCGGGCCGAGCTCGCCCTACCGCTGGAGAACCGCGGCGAGGAACCCGCCGCTGTGGCCCGTGGCGTGGAGGAGGCGGCGCTGGCGCTGGGGATCACCCAGCTCCTGGACCGCCCAACAGGTGAGCTGTCCGGCGGGGAGCTTCAGCGGGTGGCGCTCGGGGCGGCGCTCTCGGGTTCACCGCAGCTGCTGGCGCTGGACGAGCCGACATCTCAGCTCGATCCCGTGGCCGGGGACGAGCTGATCACCACCCTGACCCGGCTGAACGAGGACCGGGACACGGCCATCCTGCTGGCCGAGCACCGCCTGGAGCGCTGCCTGGCCCTGGCCGACCGGGTGGTGGTCCTCGAGCGGGGCCAGATCCTGTGCGACGCCTCGCCCGCGGAGTTCCTGGGCTGGGCGCTGCGCCGCGCGCCGGAGTTGGCCACCCCAGGCGCACGCCTCATGGACCTCCTCGGGCTGCCGCCCGTCCCAGGGGTCAAGCGCGCCCGTGCCGCCCTGCGCCAAGCGGGGCGCGAGCCCATGGCGCCGGCCCACGCCCAAAACACGCCGGCCGCGAAAGCCCCTGACGCTCTCCGCTTCGACCGGGTGTGGCATGAACTCCGCGAGGGTCCCGTCATTCTCCGCGCCGTCTCACTCCGGGTCGGCGTGGGGGAGCGGGTGGCTTTGATGGGAGCCAACGGCGCGGGCAAGTCCACTTTGCTGCGGCACGCCGCCGGGCTGATGCGCCCCACCCGGGGCCAGATCACCGCGGCTGGCCGGGTGGCGCTCCTGCTCCAGAACCCCACCGATTATCTCGTTCACGAAACGGTGTCCGAAGAGGCCCCGGCGTCGGCCCTGCGAATGGTTGGGCTCGATCCGGAGGACATCGGTCGGCGCCACCCGCGCGAGCTCTCCGTGGGCGAGAAGCAGCGGTTGGCGCTGGCCGTGGTGCTGGGAGACCCCGCCGGGCCGCCACCCGCCGTCATCTGCCTGGATGAACCGACGCGCGGGATGGACCGCGGCCTGAAGCACGACTTGGCCCGGCTGCTCGGCCAGCTCCCGGGCGCCGTCGTCGTAGCCACCCATGACCCCGAGTTCGTGGCCGAGTTCGCCGACCGGGTGATCCTGCTCGGAGCGGGCCGGCCGATCGCCGACGGGCCGACGGCCGAGATTCTGGCCAGCGGCGCGTACTTCACCACCGAGACGGCGCGGATCGTGGGTGGCGCGGCGCGAGCGCTGACCCCGGAGCAGGGCGCGGCCCTCTTCCTGCGCGACGAGCAACCTGCCCACGCCGACCTTACGGAGACACCGGCGTGAGCTGGCAGCTTGGCGCTTTCTCGCTTCTGTTCATCGCCCTGGCCGGCGGCTTTGCCTGGTACGAGCGTCACCGGCCAGATGCCCGAGTAGTGGCCCTGGTGGCGACTCTGGCCGCGCTGGCCGCTCTGGGTCGGATCGCCTTCGCGGCCCTGCCCAACGTCAAGCCGACCACAGACATCGTCC
Source organism: uncultured Solirubrobacterales bacterium (assembly GCA_963838865.1). Classification (GTDB taxonomy): domain Bacteria; phylum Actinomycetota; class Thermoleophilia; order Solirubrobacterales; family Solirubrobacteraceae; genus Palsa-465. Next base: position 327,325 of record CAWISN010000002.1, read on the forward strand.
TGATCGCCGGTTTTGCCCTCGGCCCGGGCCCCGGGTTTGCCGTGGGGGCGATCGCCGGGCTGACATCGAACTTCTTCTTCGGGCAGGGTCCGTGGACCCCGTGGCAGATGGGGGCGTGGGGGATGGTGGGTGTGCTGGGAGCGGGCCTGGCCGTCCTGACGGGGCGGCGGGTCAGCCGCTGGACGCTGGCCCTGGCGTGCGGCGTCGTGGGCTTCGCGTTCACCGCCGTCCAGGACGTCGGTGACTGGGTGACCTACAGCGATCACAGCCTGGCCCAGCTTGGGGTTTATGTCGGGAAGGGGGTCGGGTTCGACGCGGTCCACGCCGTGGGATGCGTGGTCTTTGCCCTGGCCTTCGGACCAGCACTGGCTCGCTCGGTGGCGCGTTTCGCCCGCCGCCTGGAGGTGACCTGGAGTGTCCCAGACGGCGCCGTCATCCCAGTCCTTTTGGTGTGTGCGCTGGTGGCCGGGCTGGCGACGCAGCCACGGACCGCGGAGATTGCCGAGGCGGCCAGCACGCCGGCGGGGTACCTGGAAGCCGTCCAGAACCAGGACGGTGGTTTTGGCTCGGGCCCGGGCCAATCCTCCTCGCAGCTCTACTCGGGTTGGGCTGCTCTGGGACTGGCCGCCGAGGGCGTGAACCCCGGCTCGGTCAGTCACGGCGGCGCGACCCTGCTCAGCTACATGGCGAGCGGCACTCAGGGTCTTTCAGATCCCGGATCGCTCGAGCGGACGATCCTGGCCGTCCGGGCAGCGGGGCTGGATCCCACCGCGTTTGGGGGTCGCAACCTGGTGGCCGCGCTCCAAGGAGACATCCGGGCCGACGGCTCGGTTTCGGGCCAAACCAATCTGACTGCCTTTGCCGTCCTGGCCCTGAGGGCCGACGGCGTCTCGCCCCCCGGCGCGACGGTGGGCTGGCTGCTGGGTCAGGCCGACCACGACGGCGGATTTAACTTCGCCGCCGCCGGGGGTTTCAGCGACGTGGACGACACCGGGGCTGCGCTGCAGGCGCTGGCCGGCGTCCCCGGCGCACGCGCCGCCCACGTGCGCGCCCGAGCCGTGTCCTACATAGAGGGCCAGCAGGATCAGGACGGCGGCTTCCCCGCCGTGCCCGGGGCAGGATCCAACGCCCAGTCCACCGCCTGGGCGGTTCAGGGCCTGATCGCCGTAGGGGTGAATCCAAGCGGCGTGCGCCGCAACGGGGCCCCGTCGCCGATCCAGTATCTCGACTCGCTCATCCAGCCCGATGGCCATGTGCGCTATTCCCGCTCCAGCGACCAGACACCCGTGTGGGTGACGGCCGAGGCGATGATGGCCCTGGCCGGCAAGCCGCTGCCCCTCCCGGTGCTCAGCCAGCCGGCGCAGACGCACCGCTCCCAGCCGGCGGGGCGCAAGCCCGGTGGCGTGAAAGCTGGGTCGAGCAGGCGAGCGCGGCACCGGACCCGGCAAGGGCGCGCCGCCTCGGCCGGCCACCTCGGGTTGGTGCTGAATTCGCAAGGCGGGCTGGTGGAGTACCTCAGTCTGGCCGAGGCGCTGGCGCTGGCGCCGGTGGGCGCCGGCTGAGCTACCGGTGGAAACGCAACTCGGTAGCCTCCCGCGCCGCATGCGGATCGGAGTCCCCAAGGAAACCGTTGAGGGCGAGCGCCGCGTCGCGCTCGTGCCCGAGGTCGTGCAGAAGATCGCCCACCCCCCGGGGGAGGATGGCCCCGAGCCGCCCCAGGTGATCGTCCAGCGCGGCGCGGGGGAGGGTGCCCTCATCCCCGACCAGCACTACGAGGAAGCCGGGGCGAGCCTGGTCGACGACGCTGACGAGGTCTGGCGCTCGGACCTGGTGGTCAAGGTGGCGGCGCCCAGCGGCGAGGAGGTGACCCGCCTCCCGTCAGGCTCGACCCTGATCGGTTTTCTGAATCCGCTGGGAGGGGTCGAGCGGGTGCGCGAGATCGCGGGCACGGGTGCCACCGCCTTCGCCATGGAGGCGATCCCGCGGATCAGCCGGGCCCAGTCCATGGATGCCCTGTCCAGCCAGGCGAATATCGCCGGCTACCGGGCGGCCCTGATCGGCGCCCAGGAGCTGGGCCGCTTTTACCCCATGCTCATGACCGCGGCGGGAACGATCAGGCCGGCCACGGTGCTCGTCCTGGGGGCGGGGGTGGCCGGCCTGCAGGCGATCGCGACTGCCCGCCGGCTGGGCGCGGTGGTCCAGGGGTTCGACGTCCGCGCCGCGGTTAAGGAACAGGTCGAGTCACTGGGCGCCACGTTTTTGGAGTTCGATCTGGGCGGCGACATGGAGGGAGCCGGAGGGTATGCCAAGGAGCTGACTCCCGAGCAGCAGCAGCGCCAGCAGGAGCTCATGGCCGAGGCGATCGGCAAGGTGGATGTGGTCATCACGACGGCGCTGGTACCGGGCCGCCGCGCCCCCATCCTGGTCACCGAGCAGGCGGTGCGGCTGATGAAGCCCGGATCGGTGATCGTGGATCTGGCGGGCGAGCAGGGCGGCAACTGCGAGCTCTCAGATCCGGGGCGCAGCGTGCTCCAGCACGACGTCAAGATCCTGGCGCCTCTGAACGTTCCGAGCACGATGGCCGAGCATGCTTCGCAGCTCTACGCGCGCAACATCCAGGCGCTGCTCGGGCTGATGGTCAAGGACGGGAAGCTGGAGCTGGATTTCGAGGATGAGGTGATCGCGGGGGCGTGCATCACCCGCGAAGGGGAAATCGTTCACGAGGGCGCCAAGCAGGCCGCGGGCGCTACCGCTTAGAGGAGGCGAGCATGGACAGGCTGGTGATCGATATTGCGGTGCTCGTGCTGGCCGGGTTTGTCGGATACGCGGTCATCTCCAAGGTGCCCAACACGTTGCACACCCCCCTGATGTCGGGCACCAACGCCATTCACGGCATCGTCGTATTGGGCGGAGTCCTCCTGATGGCCGAGGCGAGCGGTTGGCTGGAGAAGCTGCTGCTGGTGATCGCGGTGGCCTTCGGCACGATCAACGTCGTGGGCGGCTTCCTGGTCACCGACCGCATGCTCGAGATGTTCAAGGCCAAGGATCCGCCCAAGGCGGACGAGGCCGATGACGTGGAGGGACAGGCCCAGTGATGCTCGCGCCCGCCGTGATCGGCACCACCGCGATCGATGCGCTCTACATCGTCGCGTTCGGGCTGATGATCTACGGGATGTCGGGCCTGACCGGTCCGCGCACCGCCGTCCGGGGCAACCAGATCGCCGCCGGCGGTATGGCGATCGCGGTGATTGCCACGCTTCTGCGCCGAGGCGAGTTCAACGGTTCGGACACGTGGTGGCTGATCCTCCTGGGGCTCGTCATCGGCACGGCCATCGGGATCCCGGCCGCCCGCCGCGTGCGCATGACGGCCATGCCGCAGATGGTGGCCATCTTCAACGGCGTGGGGGGCGGCGCGGTGGCCCTGATCGCCTGGGTGGAATACCGCCATCAGTTCGGCGGAGCATGGGCATTGCGCTCGGAGATCTTCGAGCTCTTCGGGGCGATCGTGGGATCTGTCTCATTCTGGGGCTCGAACATCGCATTCGGAAAGCTCCAGGGCATCCTGCCCGGCCGGCCGATCAAGCTGCCGGGGCTGGCCCAGACCGCGCTGAACGTACTCCTGCTCCTGGTCGCTGTGGCCAGCGCGATCATCCTGTGCGCCGGCACCCACTCCGAGGCCCTGTTCATCCTGGGCATCCTGGTCGTCCCGGCCGTGCTGGGGAACATGGTGGTCCTGCCCATCGGGGGTGCGGACATGCCGGTCGTGATCTCCCTGCTCAACGCCTTCACCGGCCTCTCCGCCGCCGCCACGGGGGTGGCCCTCTCCAATCCCGTGATGATCGTGGCCGGGATGATCGTGGGCGCGTCGGGAACGATCCTGACCAACCTGATGGCCAAGGCCATGAACCGTTCGGTTCCCGCCATCGTGGCCGGTGGATTTGGCGGTGAGGTGGCCGGGCCAGCCGGCCCGGAAGCCGATGGCGACCGGACCGTGCGCTCCACCTCGCCGGCCGACGTGGCCATCCAGCTCTCCTATGCGCGCCAGGTGGTCATCGCGCCCGGCTATGGCATGGCCGTGGCCCAGGCCCAGCACGCCGTACGCGAGCTGGAGAAGGCGCTCGAGGCCAAGGGGGTGACCGTCAAGTTCGCCATTCATCCGGTGGCCGGCCGGATGCCGGGCCACATGAACGTGCTCCTGGCCGAGGCCGACGTGCCCTATGACCTGCTCAGGGAGATGGACGAGATCAACCCGGAGTTCTCGCGCACCGACGTCGTCCTGGTGATCGGGGCCAACGACGTGACCAATCCCGCGGCCAAGAACGAGCCCGGATCGCCGATCTACGGGATGCCGATCCTGGAGGTGGACCAAGCACAGTCGGTGATCGTGCTCAAACGCTCCATGGCCTCCGGCTTTGCCGGCATCGACAACCCGCTGTTCTACGAGCCGAAGACCAGCATGCTGTTCGGGGACGCGAAAAGCTCGGTGAGCGAGGTCACCTCAGAGGTGGCCTCGCTGTAGGATTGACATGCCGGGCGCCCTGTGGGAGGGTCGGCTGGTGGACGTGCGCAGGCCTGCGCCGGGCTGGCACATCGGGACGCTTGTACTGGCAATCGCCACTCTGGCTGGAGTGCTGCCAACCCAGGCGAGGGCGCTGGCCAACTTCACCTGGAGCGGTCAGGCGCCGAACCAAAGCCCGTTCTGGTCAGCCAAGGAACTGGAGGTGGCCGGCCACGTCGCAGTAGGCGCCTCCCGCTAGGCGATTCGCGACCCCAGCGCTGGCTCACGGTCGGGCCGCAGCAGCTTCACGGTTCCGTCCGGGTCAACCGCGCCCAGGATCAGCACCTCGGAGATAAAAGGGCCGATCGGCTTGGGTGGAAGTTGACCACCCCGACCACCAGGGATCCCTCCAAGTCCCCGGCCGAATAGTTGGTGATCCGGGCCGAGGATCGCTTACGCCCCAGCTCGGGACCGAAGTCGATCTCAAGCTTCCAGGCGGGCACGCGAGCTTCCGGAAAGCTCGTCACCGAGACCACCCGCCCCACACGCATGTCAACCGCGTCGAACTGCTCGGGAGTGAGGGGCATGCTGGTCGCTCAGAACGGCCAACGTTCGGTGAGGCGCGCCCGCGAAGGGCTCTCCTCCACGCCCCTGGACCAGGGATATTGCGTACGCCGAACGGAGCGCGCCATACGCCAAAGGCTGCCCTGCCCTCCCGGTTCTAACCGCGAAAGTCGCTCCTCGGTTAGAGTCGCGCCGTCAAACCAACGAGCACGTCGTCCGACAACGAGCAAGCGGAGGCACCATGGATCCCAACCGGCTGACGGCTATCCCGATCTTCTCGCACCTCTCGGCCGAGGAGGCCAAGCGGCTGGCCGCCTTCGCCACTGAGACCAGCGTCGCCGAGGGGCAGATTCTGATGAAGCAGGGCGACTACTCCACCGAACTGATCGCGATCGAGGAAGGGACGGCCGACGTGATCAAGGATGGCGAGAAGCTCGCCTCGCTCAAGGAGGGCGACCTGATCGGTGAGATGGGGCTTCTGGAGCGCAAGCCGCGGAACGCCGACGTGATCGCCACGTCTCCCATGCGAGTGCTGAAGCTCACTCACTGGGAGATCCGCCGGATGTCGCAGGACACCGTCGACCGCATAACCGAGGTGATTGAGGAGCGACGGTCGGCCGGCGTGGCTGACCCGGCAGCCGGGAACGATTAGCCGGCCGTCCACCGCGGGGCAGGACACCCTGCAGCTTTTGGACGGGATTTCAGCGCCGATCCTGTGCAAAAACGGTTTGGCGGGTGGCACGCTGGACGCTCGCGGACGAGCAAAGAGGAGGGATGGCTCGTCTGCGCCACATACCGATCCTCCTGGCCACCGCCCTGGCCCTGGCCATCATCTGGCCGGGCGCGGCCTGGGCCGACCGGCACTGGCACAAGCCATCAGGAGGGGCAGGCCTGGTCCCGAAGGACGCTCCGCGAGCCAAGGTCCAGGCTCGCATGAGCTCATCGGTGTTCACCCGGCTCCTGCAGTACGGAGACAGAGGCAACGACGTGAAGACGCTTCAGGGGTGGCTGACCGAGGTTGGCTATCCGGTGCCCACCACCGGTTACTTCGGGCCGATCACACTGGCGGCCGTCAAGTCCTTCCAGAAGGCTCACCACCTCACGGTGGATGGAGTGGTTGGCCCCATCACCAGCGCAGCGTTGCTCGCCGCCGTGCAGGCGCATACGAGCTCGACGGGCAGCGCTCCCAAGGGGTGGGTGTTCCCGCTCAAGCCGGTGAGCGAGGTGCTCCCGTCGAGCTACTGGACTCAGGACCAGGGGGTGGACATCCCCACCGTGAACTCAGCCTGCGGGTCGCATGTCGTGGAGGTGGCAATGACCTCCGGCACGATCGTCCAGGAGGGGATCAGCGGGTTCGGGCCATACGCGCCTATCATCAAGATCGACAGCGGCATTCCCTGGGGCGGCCACTACATCTATTACGGTCACGCCGCGCCGGCGCTCGTGCCGGTGGGCACGCACGTCACGGCGGGAGAGCCGATCGCCGAGGTTGGGTGCGGTGACGTGGGAATCTCCTCCGGCCCGCACCTCGAGGTGGGGGTCAGCGCTCAGGGCGGGCCGCCGTGCTGCCCGGCCGTCCACCAGACCTCGGGCTGGATGTACGGCTTCCTCCTCGCGCTCTGGGATCAGGCCGGCGGGTCCTGAAGGCGCGCCCGTGAGGCGGGCGCGGGCAGCCGTGGCATTACCCTGGCCGCCATGATCGCCCGCGACCTGGCGCTCGCCGCCCTCCAGGACGAGGAGTTCGACGTCCTCGTCATCGGCGGGGGCATCACCGGCGCCGGCGTGGCGCTCGACGCGGCCTCCCGCGGCTACAGCGTGGCCCTGGTGGAGCAGGCCGACTACGCGGCCGGGACGAGCAGCCGCTCCTCCAAACTGGTGCACGGAGGGCTGCGCTACCTGCAGAACTTCGACCTGGGCCTGGTCCGGGAGGCGCTCCTGGAGCGCCGGCTCATGGTCAAGCTGGCCCCCCATCTGGTCAGACCGCTCAAGCTGGTGGTCCCCGCCTTCGGCGGCGAGCGCCCCGATCGCCTGGTCGGGATCGGCCTGAACATGTACGACGTGATGTCCGCGCCGCGTCTGCGCGGCCGTCGCCGGGCCCGGCGGCCTGCCCAGCAGCGGACCAGCCGCGCCCAGGCCGAGGAGGATCCGGACAGCGACTGGAGCCCTGCCCGGCATCGCACGATCTCAGGCGAAGAGGTCATGGAGCTGCTGCCAGCGCTGGTGGAGCGCAACCCCACCGGGGGATATCTCTTCTACGACTGCCAGACCGACGACGTACGGCTGGTCCTGACCGTGCTGGGGGAGGCAGAACGCTTCGGAGCGATCCTGGCCAACCGGGTGAAGGTGATCGAACTGGTTCGCCAGGACGGCGCCGACGCGACCGCGGGCGGCGTGCGCGCGCTGGACTGTTCTGAGCGGGAGGGAGCTGGTCATCCGCGCCGCCAACGTCATCAACGCGACCGGCGTGTGGGCAGACCAGATCCGCCCCGAGGAGCTTCACGGTGAAGCCGAGGTGCCTCAGATCGCCCCCAGCCGGGGCACCCACGTGCTCGTGTCCGGTGAGGACCTGCCGCTGCGCGCAGGCGCGATCGTCCCGGCGGGGGGATCTCGCTCGATCTTCGCCCTTCCCTGGCTGGGGCGCAGCCTGCTCGGCACCACCGACAACAACTACAGCGGCGCGCTGGAGCATGTGCAGCCCTCGGCCGACGATGTCGAGTACCTGCTCAGAGCCACCAACTCTTTCTTTGGCACCGAGCTGGGCGCCGGGGATCTCGTCGGCGCCTATGCGGGTGTGCGGCCGCTGATCTCCTCGGGGGACACGCGCAAGTCGGTGGATATCTCGCGCAAGGCTGAGCTTTACGAGACCTCGAGCGGGCTCATCACGATCACCGGGGGCAAGCTGACCACCTGGCGGCGGATGGCCAAGCTGGCGGTCGACCGCCTGGTGGAGCGCGATGGTCGCGAGGCCCCCTGCCGCACCCAGGGGATCCCGCTGGGCCTGCCCACCGATCCCCGCGAACTGCCGCGGGTGGAGGAGGTGACAGATGCGACCTACGAGCTCCTGGCCCACCGCTACGGGCACGCCGCCGGTTCGGTGCTCCGGGTGGCTGCCGAGGTCGAGGAGCTGGCGGCACCGATCGTGCCGGGACTCCCTGACCTGTTGGCCGAGGCCGCCTTCTCCGTCCGCCACGAACAGGCCCGGACGGTGGGCGACGTGCTGTTCCGGCGCACACGTCTGGGACTGCTGGCTGGGCGCGAGCTGTCTGACCCGAGCTCGGAGGGCCCGATCCGCGTGGCCCGAGCGATGGCCCCGGAACTTGGATGGGACGAGGAGGGAGTCCGGGCTGAGGTGGCGCGTTTTCATGATGAGGCAGCCGCTGAGGGCGCAGCGGGGCCGTGATCGCTCCCAAGCGTGAGCTCCGGACCACTCGGGACGTGCTCGAGCTCGGGGGCCGGCCGTGGCTGATGGGAGTGGTGAACGCCAGCCGCGAGTCCTTCTCTGATGCCGGAGGGCGTGGGGACGCTGGAGGAGCGGGTGGAGCTGGCTGCCTCGCTGCTCTCGGGAGGAGCCGACCTGATCGACATCGGGGGCGAGTCTGGTGTGACCAACCGCCCGCCCGTGTCCGTCGAGGAGGAGATCCGGCGGATTGTGCCCCTGATCGAACGGGTGGCCGGGGAGCTTGGCGCTCTGGTCTCTGTGGATACCTACAAGCCCGCGGTGGCGCGCGCCGCTCTGCGGGCTGGCGCGGCCGTGGTCAACGACATGAGCGGCCTGCACCACCCCGAGCTGGCGGATGTCTGCGCCGAGTCCGGGGCCGGGCTCGTGCTCACGCACAACCGGGCGGCTCCCAAGCAGAAGCTTCTAGACCCCGGACTGGACGGACGGGTCGCCGAGGACATCGAGGATTTTCTGGGCGAGCGCATTTCGCTGGCCGAGGAGCGGGGAGTGGCCTTGGAGCAGCTGTTACTCGACCCGGGCCCTGACCTGGGTAAGACCCCGGCTCAGACGGTCGAGGCCTTGCGCTCGCTCGAGCGTCTGCACGCCCTGGGCCGGCCCATCCTGCTGGCCGTCTCCCGCAAGGATTTCGTGGGAGCCATCACCTCGCGCCCGCCCCGGGGCCGGCTGGCCGGAACGCTGGCGGCCATCGCTCATGGCGTGGCCGGCGGGGCGCACATCCTGCGCGTGCACGACGTGGAGCAGGTGGCCGACTTTCTGGCCGTGCGGGCGGCGCTGAGCGGCGCGGCGGAGGTCGATTACTCGCTGCGCCTGGCCGATGAGCTGCGCTGGCAGCAGGGCTAGCTGTACGCGCCGGGAGTGTTCCTGGCGCTAGATTGCCGGGCGCGAGCATCGCCGGTCGCTGGGTCAACGCGACCGGAGCCCCCGATCCCGCCTACTACCCGGGAGGTGCCCATGTCCATATTCGATCGTGACGCACTCGAGCAGAGTCCGCTGGCCGACCTGCATGCCATCGCCACCGGAGCTGTCCATCGATTCCTTCCGGCGCATGCGCAAGGCCGAGCTGATCGAGGCGATCCTGGCTCGCCAGGAGGGCAGAGAGGCTGAGAGCCCGGAGGCCGAGGACGAGCCGGCATCTGACGAGGAAGACGCGGGATCGCGCCGGAGGCGCTGGCGCCGGGGGGGCGGCCGGGGCCAGGGTGAAGACGGGTCGGAGAAAGGGGCCGATCGGGCTGAGCCTCCACCGCAAGACGCACCCGAGCCGCCTCCAGCGGAGAAAGAGAAGCCGCCCCAGGCAGCCGAGCCCGAGACGGTCGAGGGCGTGGTCGAGCTGCTCCCTGGGGGCTCCGGGTTCGTGCGCCTCAACCCCCCCGGGCCCTCCGACGACGACGTTTACATCTCCTCGGCTCAGATCAAGCGCTGCGAGCTGGTGACCGGGGACCGGGTGAGCGGACCGCGGCGGCCGCCGCGGCGCTCGGAGCGATTCGCCTCGCTGCTTCGCGTGGACAGCGTCAACGGCCGTCCCGCCACCGAGCAGGCGGACAGTGCCCGGTTCGAGGAATTGCCCATCGCCTTCCCGGACAGGAAGTTCGCGCTTTCGACGGAGGACGAGCTGCTGGCGGCGCTTGACCGGGCCGCTCCGATCGGACGGGGCTCTCGAGTGAGCATCGTGGGGCCCGCCGGCTCGGGCAAGACCGAGGCCCTGCGGCGCGTGGCCGGTGCGCTGGCGCAGGGAGAGGAGCGGATGTGGCTGATCCTGGCCGGGGTGAGGCCCGAGGAGATTCCCGAGTGGCAATCCGGGCCGGTTGAGCCCGCCGCAGCACTCAGCTTCGCCGCCTCCCCCGATGCCCAGGCCCAGGCCCTGGACGGCGTGGTGGAGCAGGCGCGGCGTCTGGTGGCCCGCGGCACCCACGCCGTGCTCCTGATCGACACCCTGGACACGATCCTGCCCGGCACGGCCCGTAAGGCCATGGCATCGGCTCGCAACGTCGTGGACGGCGGCTCGCTGACCGTGATCGCCACGGCCGGCGCGCCGGTCGGGGGTGAGACCACGGTCGTGGCACTCTCCCCGGCAGCGGACGGCACGCCGTCGATCGACGTGGCGCGAACCTGGACGATGAGACGTGAGCGGCTGACGGACTAGTAGGCTCACCCGCACCAAGACAGGAGGGAGAGAACGTGCGTCAGCTGACCGCCCTGGACCAGCAATTTCTCGCGCTCGAGGACTCACGTCACGTCGGGCATGTCGGCGGGCTGGCCATTCTCGACCCGTCCACGTCCCCCAGCGGGAAGGTGACTCTGGAGGACCTCCAGGCGCTGATCGCCGAGCGCTTGCCCCTCGTCCCGCCGTTCCGCTGGCGCCTGGCCGAGGTGCCTTTTCACCTCGACTACGACTACTGGGTGGACGACACCGATTTCGACCTGGACTTTCACGTCCGGGAGCTGGCTCTCCCTCCGGGCGGGACCGAGCTCAAGCTGGCCGAGCAGGTGGCGCGCATCTTCGGCCGGCCGCTGGACCGCTCGCGCCCCCTGTGGGAGATCTATCTGATCCACGGCCTGCCCGCGGGACGGGTGGCCGTGATGACCAAGATCCATCACTCCGTCATCGATGGAATGTCGGGCAACGAGATCCAGGGCGTGCTGCTCGACCTGAGCCCGGAAGGACGTGAGCCTCCGCCCCCGCTGAGCGATCCGGGCGACGCGCGCCCGAGCGAGCTCGAGCTCCTGGCCCGGGGGGCGCTCGGCCTGGCGCGCTACCCGCTTCGGCTGCTCGGCTCCGTGCCGCGGGCCCTGCCCAACGTGGGCGAGGTGCCCACGCTGGCCAACATTCCAGGCCTGCGCATCGCCGGTTCGGCGGCGGCGGCCGCCCAGCGCGTGCTCGGTCGGCGCCGGGTGGTCGGCCAGCGGGATCTCGTCCCGCCCCGTACATCATTCAACGGCCGCATCTCAGCTCATCGCCGGTTTGCCTTCGGCCGGCTCTCGCTCCAGGAGGTCAAGGACGTCAAGAACACCTACGGCGTCACGGTCAACGACGTCGTCGTGGCCATCTGTGCCGGCGCGGTGCGGCGGTGGCTGCTGGAGCACGACGAGCTGCCCGACGGGCCGCTGGTGGCTCAGATCCCGGTCTCGGTGCGCACCGAGGGCCAGCAGGGCACCTATGGAAACCGGATCCTTCTCATGACCGCGCCGCTGTGCACGGGCGAGGCCGACCCGATTCGCCGCCTCCAGGTCACGCATGACGCCCTGGCGGAGATGAAGGAGCGCCACCGCGCTCTTCCGGCCGAGCTGCTCCAGGACGCCAACCAGTTCATACCCCCGGCCGTGTTCTCGCGGGCGGCTCGCCTCAGCTTCTCCCTGGCCAGCTCGAACCGAGGCCGGCCGGCCTGGAATCTGGTGATCTCAAACGTCCCCGGACCGCAGTTCCCTCTGTACATGGCGGGTGCCCGCCTCGAGGCCAACTATCCGATCTCGGTCATCACGGACGGGATGGGGCTCAACATCACGTGCATGAGCTATTGCGGCAACATCGATTTCGGGATCGTGGCCGACCGGGACCAGATGCCGGACGTGTGGCGGCTCATGCGCTGGCTCAAGGAGGCTCTGGACGAGCTACGTCCGATCCGTGCCACCAAGGCCCCGGACGAGGCGCCGGCTAAGGCCAAGGCCCCCGACAAGACCCCGGCGGAGGAGATGGCCTCTCCGGATGGCTGAGCGACTGATCGATGTCGGGCGCGGGATAACCCTGTGCTACGAGGAGTTCGGGGACCCCGGGGACCCGCCGATGCTTCTGATCATGGGTCTGGCCACCCAGATGATCGGATGGCCGGATGACTTCTGCCAGCAGCTGGCCGGGCGGGGCTTGCGCGTCGTGCGCTTCGACAACCGCGACTGCGGTCACTCCACCCACCTCTCCGGTCGCCGCCTCACCCTGCGGCAACTTGTCAGCCATCGGGTCCCGCCGGGCCAGTACAGCCTGAGCGACATGGCAGTGGACGCGGTGGCGCTGATGGATGCCCTTGATCTCAAACCCGCTCACGTCGTTGGCGCGTCGATGGGCGGGATGATCGCCCAGACGCTGGCCGCCGAGCACCCCGACGCGGTCCGGTCGCTCGTGTCGATCATGTCGACCACGGGCAACCGATGGACGGGACAGCCCGCCTTCAGCGTGTACAGGTTCTTCCTAACGCGGGCGCCGGAGGACCGGGAGGGCTACATCGACCGTCTCGTTCGCCTGTTCGCGGTCATCGGGTCGCCCGGGTTCCCTCGCGACGAGGACCAGTTCAGAGATCTTGTGGGCCGCGCCTACGATCGCGACCACGACCCCGTGGCTCCGAGCCGGCAGCTGGCGGCAATCTTCGCCTCCGGAGACCGCACGGCCCAGCTCCGCCAGATCAAGGCGCCCACTCTGGTGATTCACGGCACCAAGGACAAGATGGTGCGCAAGTCAGGGGGCAAGGACACCGCCCGCGCCATTCCCGGGGCCAGGCTGGAGCTGGTGGAGGGAATGGGTCACGACCTGCCGGTCGGGGCCTGGCCGCGCCTGATTGAGCTGATCAGCTCGCATGCCCAGGCGGCCGATCCCGCCGCCGTGGCGGTTCGGTCTCAGTAGGCCGTGCACCGGCTGCGATGCCGCGGGCGTGCCTTGTAGCGCTCCTCCTGACCGCGGTTCCAGAGCAGCTCGTCGATCTGCGCCGCGGTTCGCCCGGGGCAGCCCTTCACGATGAGCTCGACGGCCTGAACGGCGCAGGCCCGGATCTCGACCTCCTCAGGGGAACCGTGCTCGATCAGCTCTTCCCGGTCGATCCGCACCACCAGCTCAGGCTGGAACTCCAGCACCCCGTCCAGGCGGAGAACGTGCGGGACGAGGTTGTCGGCGAACATCGTCAGGCGGTGCAGATCGGAGAAGGCCACGAGGCCGGCTCGATCGAGGTCGGCCGCGGCGATCTGGGCCCGCTTGAGGAAGGGGAGCTCGAGGTCGCCGTAGGTGGAGCAATCGGCGAAGCAGGGCCAGCCGCTGAGCCGATCCACCAGGCTGGTCGCTGAGTCTCCGGCCTCGTCGAGGAGCGCTTCGAAGCTGCCGCCGTACTCGCGGGCCACGTGGTCCCCCAGGTCCCGCAATGACCGGGTGAACAGCTCCATCAGCTCGTGTCCAGGGTCCTGCCCCAGCGTCTGGGCCACGGCAGCCGTGCTGATCTTGGCCAGCTCGCGGGCGGTCCACGACCCCTTGCACCTGAACCGATCGCTCAGCCCCTCGGCGATCGTAAAGTAACCTGAGCGTCCCGGTCGCTTGCGCAGCGTGGGAAACCAGCCCGAGCCGAAGTTGACGGCTTCGAGGGTGATCCAGTGGGCGATCTGATCCTCGCGCGGGCCCGGTAGTGGGTGGTGGGTGTCTCGGGTTGGCTCGGGCGCTGGGAGTGAGGCGGCGTAGGGAGTGAGCGCATCGAGGTTGATGGCCACGTATTCGGCCCGGGCTGCGACCTCGGCGCACGCGGCACGAAGCTGGGTCAGTTGGTCGGGCACGTGTCTTAGCGGCGACGCTAGCTTGCGCACTTAGCCGCGTCCGTAGGGTCGTGGAGCATGGAGTCGCCGCAGACGCGCTACGCCCGCCGCAGCGATGGGGTCAGCATGGGCACAGGCGTCTCGGATCCGATCGTGCACGTCCCCACGTTGGAGGAGCGGGTGGAGGACGTACGCACCCTGATGGACGCTGTGGGCATCGAGCGAGCCGCGATCCTGGGGGAATCCGAGGCGGGGCCGGTGCCGGCGATGTTCGCAGCCACATATCCCGAGCGGACCGAGGGGCTGATCATCTTTGGCTCGATCGCGACCGGAGCACCCGACGAGGCCGAGCTGGCCCCGTTTGGGGGCAGGCAAGGCGAGGTGGAGGAGCTCGCCGGCCGGCTGTCTGACTCGATCGATCACTGGGGGAGGGATTGACCCGCGGAGCTGGGAGATGCCACCTGGCGGCGACTGCTCGAGCAGCACGATGATCTCGTACGAGGAGAGGTCAGCCGCTCGGGCGGCCGGCTGGTCAAGTCCCTCGGCGACGGAGCGCTGGCGGTGTTCACCGGACCGGCCCGGCGATGGGGGCTGACCGGCTCACCGTCGGGCTGGCTCGGCGCGCCCCGGCGATGATGAGGATGCTGGGTCGCCTGGCTCAGCGGCCCGGGCGGTCTGGAACGGGCCAGGGCGCCTGACGGCAACGGGTCTCGGCTCCGAGGCACCGACCCCGCCCCTCGCTACCGTTGAACTGTCGCCGATGGAAGCTGCGCATGCCGATCTAGAGGCCCTTCTCGAGGGCCTGAATGAGCCCCAGCAGGAGGCGGTGACGTTCGGCGAGGGGCCGCTTCTGATCCTGGCCGGCGCCGGGTCGGGCAAGACCCGGGTGCTCACCCACCGGATCGCCTATCTGCTGGCCAGCGGCGCGGTGGCCCCCGAGGCGAGGTGCTGGCCATCACGTTCACCAACAAGGCGGCCGGTGAGATGCGCGACCGGGCGGGCATGCTGGTGGGCCGCCGCGTGCGGGCCATGTGGATGATGACCTTTCACTCAGCCTGCGCCCGGATGCTCAGGGCCCACGCCGAGCGGCTGGGCTACACGCGGCAGTTCACGATCTATGACCAGGCCGACTCGCGGCGGCTGATCAAGCGCTGCCTGGACGAGCTGGGGATCGATCCCAAGCGCTTCACGCCTGCGGCCATCGGCTCGCAGATCTCGGATGCCAAGAACCGGCTGAGGGACGCCGACGCCTACGCCCAGATGGTGGGCTCCTACTTCGAGCAGACCGTGGCGGATGTCTATCGCGAATACGAGCGTCAGCTGCACCGGATGAACGCACTGGACTTCGACGACCTGCTGGTGCGGGCGGTCGATCTTCTCCGGCTCTTCGACGAGGTGCGCGAGAGCTACGCCACGGCCTTCCGGCACATCCTGGTGGACGAGTACCAGGACACCAACCACGCCCAGTACCGCTGGCTCCAGCTGCTGAGCTCTGAGCACCGCAATTTGATGGTCGTCGGCGACCCCGATCAGTCGGTCTACCAGTTCCGAGGAGCTGATATCCGCAACATCCTCGAGTTCGAGGAGGACTTCGTCGACGCCCACGTGATCAAGCTGGAGCAGAACTATCGCTCCACCCAGACGATCCTCGACGCCGCCAACGCGGTCATCGCCAACAACCGGGGGCGCATGTCCAAGAGCCTGTGGTCGGACTTGGGCCAGGGGGATCCGATCAAGGTCCGGGAGCTGGAGGACGAGCACGCCGAGGCGCGGTTCGTCACCGGCGAGATCCAGCGACTGGTGGACGGTGGCGCCTCGCTGGCCGAGGTGGCCGTCTTCTACCGGACCAACGCCCAGTCCCGAGTGCTCGAGGACATGCTCACCCGGGCCGAGATCCCCTACCAGGTGGTGGGGGGGACGAAGTTCTACGAGCGGGCGGAGATCAAGGACGCGATCGCCTACCTGACGACGCTGGTCAACCCCCACGACATCGGCGCGTTCACCCGGATCGTCAACGCACCCCGGCGGGGCATCGGCGCCACCTCGGTGGCCCGCGTTCTGTCCTTTGCCAACAGCACCGGGGTATCGGTGTGGGACGCGGCCTCTGAGCCCGAGCAGGTGCCGGGGCTGGGCCCACCGGCGGTCAAGGCACTGCGGCGCTTCATGGGGACGATGCAGGTGCTCGGGAACGCGGGCTGACGCGGGCGACGACGACTCGGCGGGCCGGAAGCGGCCGGTGGCCGAGCTCCTCAAGGAGATGCTGAGCGAGACGGGCTACCTGGAGGCGCTCGAGGCCGAGCGCACCATCGAGGCGCAGGGCCGGATCGAGAACCTGGAGGAGCTGGTCAACGTGGCCGCCGAGTACGACGGCGCCGACTCGGAGCCCGAGCGCGGCGAGCGCTCTCTGGCCGACTTCCTCCAGCAGGTGTCTTTGCGCTCCGACGCCGACGATCGCAGCGACGACCAGGGGCTGGTCACGCTCATGACGCTGCACAACGCCAAGGGTCTGGAGTTCGGGATCGTGTTCATGATCGGCTGCGAGGAGGGTGTCTTCCCGCACTCGCGCGCCCTGGACGAGGGCGGTCTGGAGGAGGAGCGGCGGCTCTGTTACGTGGGCATCACCCGGGCGCAGCGAGATCTGTACATGTGCTGGGCTCGAACCCGCGCGGTCTTCGGGTCGCGTCAGTTCGGGATCCCCAGCCGGTTCATCGGCGAGATCCCGGCCGGGTTGACCGACCGCGAGGAGCAGGAGGCCGCGATCAGCCGCTTCCGCGGTGGCTCGGGTGGGGCGATCAGCCGGGGCGTGGCGGGCATTCGGGCCCGGGCGACCACCTGGGAGCGCCCCAGCGGCGGCGGTGGGGCATGGCACGACGCGGAGGCACCCGCCCCGGCTGGCCTACCGGCTGGGGGAGGACGTCGTCCATCCCACGTTCGGTGAGGGCGTGGTGACGGGGCTCGAGCCAGGAGGGATCGTGGTCATCCGCTTCAGCCGCGACCGCTCGGAGCGCAAGCTGGTGGCCGATCTGGCGCCGATCAGCCGGCGCTGACCAGCTCCGGTTTCTGCGTCAGTACATCCCCTCGCGACGGGCGTAGCGCTCGGCCCGCGCCCGGTCATGCCCCTCGGCGTCAAAAGAGGGATCGGTGAGCGAGCGCAGGATGTGGCCAGAGCTGGGTAGCTCCGAGCGCTCGATGTGGTGCTCGGGGTTCCACAGGTCCGATCGCAGCAGCGCCTTGGGGCACTGTGTGTAGGCCTCCTGGACGGACACCAGCAGGCCCAGCTTGGGGATCTTGCCCTCGATCGCGCTGGCGGCCAGCAGGTCAGGGTCACGCACGATCACCGCCTGGCCGTTGACCCGGAACGTGTCGCCCACTCCCGGGATCAGGAAGAGCAGCGCTATCCGCCGATCGCGCATGAGGTTGGTCAGCGAGTCAGCTATCCGGTTGCCCGGACGCTCCGGGAGCAGGAGGGTGCGCTCGTCCAGGACGCGTACAAACCCCGGCGGGTCGCCGCGCGGCGAGACATCCAGGCCGCCGTCGGGACGTGAGGTGGCTATGCACACGAACGGTGAGCGCTCGATGAACTGGCGGGTGAGCTCGTTGACGTGGTCTGCGATCTTGAGCGTGGCCCCGTCGGCGGGCCAGGCAATCACGTCGCGCAGCTCAGCCTCATCGGTGACGGTGTGCTCCGGGCGCATCGGGCCAGGATAGTCGCGGGCCTGCTCATCCAATCCCGGGACGCTCCATCATCCGGCCCGGGACCACCCGCTGGAACCCGAAGCGCTCGTACAGACCGTGGGCGTCCTCGGTGGCCAGCAGGAAGCGCAGCCTCTCAAGCTCGGGATGGTGCAGGATGGTCTGGACCAGCCAGACGCCCAGGCCGCGCCCGCGGTGCGCCTCGAGCACGAACACATCGGCCAGGAAGGCGAAGCGCGAGTAGTCGGTAACCACCCGGGCGAAGCCGGCCTGAGTCCCCTCGGGTGCATAGAGCCCGAACGGAAGCGAGCTCTCGACCGAGCTCTCGACCTTCTCGCGGGCCACACCGAACGCCCAGTAACTCGTGCGCAGGAACCCCCAGATGGCCTCGATGTCCAGACGGGCGCGGTCGGTCGAGATGAGATAGCCGTCGCGCTGCCACTCCATCGCGTCTTTTTACCGCGTGCCCCAGCGCCACCAGAATCTGCCAAACCCCCCGGTGCCCCGGTCGTCGCGTCAAGGCCGGGTCGCATTACAGCCATAGTTCCACTCCGTGAGCGGAAACCCGCCCGATTTGTAAGGCGTGGTGGCGCGTCGAGTCGTGGCCCCCGACCGCCCCATCCTCTAGCTTGCGCAACCCCATGCCCGCCACCATCATCGACGGACGCGCCGTGGCTACCCGGATCCGGGAGGAGGTGACCCGGGACGTCGCGGCCCTGAAGGAGGCCGGGCGCCCGGCCCCCGGTCTGGCCACGATCCTGGTTGGCGATGACCCCGGTTCGGCCATATACGTGGCCAACAAGCGGCGGGCAAGCGGTGAGGTGGGCATCGCCGATTACCACCGTCACCTGTCCGCCCAGTCCACCCAGGACGAGGTGGCGGCCGCCATCCGGGAGGCCAATGAGGATTCCGCGGTGAGCGGGATCCTGCTCCAGCTACCCGTGCCCGAGGGACTGGACGGACCCGCGCTGACCGCGCTGATCTCACCCGAGAAGGACGTGGACGGGCTCACCCCGCTCAGCCAGGGCCGGCTCCTTCAGGGCGCCCCCGGGTTACGGCCCTGCACGCCGGTGGGCGTGCTCGAGCTGCTGGATTGCTACGACGTCGAGCTCCAGGGCGCGGAGGCGGTGGTGGTGGGCCGCTCACAGCTGGTGGGTAAGCCGGTGTCGCTGCTGCTGCTCGAGCGCCACGCCACCGTGACGATCTGCCACTCCCGCACCAGGTCGCTCGACGCGGTCTGCGCCCGGGCCGATGTCCTCATTGTCGCCGTGGGCGTGCCCGAGTTGATCGGCGCCGACCACGTCAAACCGGGGGCCGCCGTCATCGATGTCGGGATGAACCGCACTGAGGACGGCCTGCGGGGCGACGTCGACTTCGAGGCGGTGGCGGCCAAGGCTGGGCTACTGACGCCGGTGCCGGGCGGCGTGGGGCCCGTGACAATCGCGATGCTGCTGCGCAACACGCTGGCGGCGGCTGCTGCTTCCGTAGGCGCGTGACACGATCGAGTGGAATCTGACCTGGCCAGCGGTTAGGCTCTGCATGGTCAGGTTGCCGGGCCTGGCAGGCGGGCCAGCGTGGCGTAGTCAGTAAATGTCCACCGCCTTAATAGGAGGGCTCTATGAATCTGGAGACGATGACACGGGATGACTGGATTCTGGCCGGGCTTGCCCTGGTGCTGGTGATCGGTCTGTTGGCCTTTCCGTGGTTCACCGCGAGTCTCGGTTTGGTGTCGTTCAGCTCCACCGCTACCGGGGCGCCCGATGGGTGGCTCGGGGTGCTTGCCTTGATCGCCGTGCTCCTGCTGATGATCGATCTGGGAATCGAGCGCCTCTCGCCGCAGGCACAGCTGCCGGCGGTGAAGGGCAGCCGGACGATGACGCGGCTGGTCCTGGCGGGGCTGGCGGCGCTCTTCCTCTTCATCAAGTTCGTGATCCACATCCACTTCACCGGTGTGGTCTCGTTCGGATGGGGGTTCTACTTCGATGTCGTCCTTGTGGCCGCCCTCGTGTACTTCGCGCTCCAGGCGCGGAACGCCAGCCCGGTCGCCACACCGCCACCACCACCTCCATCCACACCCACGACGCCCGCCGTCTAGTCCCGACTCAGCGGTGGGACATCCGAGCCGGGTCCGGGGTAGGGTGCTGCTGGCATGCCTGGCGTTCCGCTTCCCTCGCTGCTGAGCGCTCCGGCCCGCTGGGTTGACTTCAAGGCGGCGCGGATCCGCTGGCCGGAATGGCTGGTGGCCATCAGCGCACTGGTGCTGCTGCTCATCATGCTGGGCATGAGCTGGTTCACGATCAGTCAGGCTTCGGGGGGGACCCGGTCGGCCACGCCGGCCTCCGCGGCAGGAGGGCAGCCTCTTCACCCCCAGGTGGTGTTCACGCAGTACAGCATCAACGGGTGGCGCGGCCTCGCTCACGCCCACTGGCTCCTGGTGGTCACGATCCTGATGGCGTTTGGGCTCCTGCTTCTCCAGCTCACACGGCGCAGTCCGGCCGTCCCGGTCACGGTCTCGCTGTTCGTCATGTTCCTGGCCGGCCTGAGCGCGGTGTGGCTGATCGTCCGCGTTGGCATCGACCCACCCGGGGGGCGCGACGCGGGCGGCTGGGTCGCGCTGATCTGCACGCTGCTGCTCACCTTCAGTGCTTTCAAGTCGCTGCAGCTGGAGGGAATCGCTTCCGAGGACGAGCCGGAGGAGATTCCCACGGTGCCCCTGGCGGATCTGCCGCCCAGCGCCCAGCCGCAGTAGGGCCCAGAGCGGTTGAGCGCAGGCCGCAGGCGGACAGGCGTTCCTAGAATCAGCTGCCCATGCTCGACCGCACCCAGGTCCTTCACGTAGCCCGGCTGGCTCGGCTTGAGCTCAGCGAGCAGGAGGTGCAGCGGATGGCCGCTGAGCTGACGAAGGTGCTCGACCACATCGAGAAGATCCGCGAGCTCGATCTCGAGGGCGTGCCCCCGACCTCGCACGTGGTCGATCTCACCGGAGCCCTCCGGCCGGACGAGCCCGATTCATGTCTGCGTCCGGAGGTGGCGTTGGCCCAGGCGCCCGAGCCGCTCGAGGGAGGGTTCGGCGTGCCCACGCCCGGACCGGCGGAAGGAGGAGTGACGGCTCGGTGACGAGTGAGCGGCGACATGAGTGGTGACATCCTCGAGCTTTCCGCCGCCGCCGCGGCCGCCCGGGTGAGGGACGGCGAGCTTTCGGCCGCCGAACTGTTCGAGGCCTACCGGGAGCGCGCTGCCTCTGATGAGCTGAACGCCTTCACGTGGGTGGCAGAGGAACCCCCGGAGCCGGGACCACCGGACGCGCCGCTGGGCGGGGTCCCCGTGGCGGTGAAGGACCTCTTCTGCACCGAGGGTGTGCCCAGCCAGGCCGGGTCGCGCATCCTGGAGGGCTATCTCCCGCCGTACAGCGCGACCGTCGTGGAGAAACTGCGGTCCTCCGGCGCCCCGCTGCTGGGCAAGACCAACCAGGACGAGTTCGCCATGGGTTCCTCCTCGGAGAACTCCGGCTTTGGCCCGGTGCTCAACCCGTGGGACCGCTCCCGGGTTCCGGGCGGCTCCTCGGGAGGCAGCGCCGCCGCCGTCGCCGCCGGGCTGGCACCGTGGGCGATCGGCACCGATACCGGCGGCTCGATCCGGCAGCCGGCGGCCCTCTGCGGCATCGTGGGAGTCAAGCCGACCTACGGCGCCTGCTCTCGCTACGGGATGATCGCCTTCGCCTCCTCGCTGGATCAGGCGGGGCCCCTGACCCGAGACGTCACCGACGCCGCCCTGCTCCTCTCCCACATGGTGGGCCGGGACCCGCGCGACGCCACCTCGCTCGAGTTCCCAGGCGAGATTGCCCTGCCCCGGTCCGAGAACCTCAAGGGCCTGCGCCTCGGCGTGCCCGAGGAGCTGACCGGCCCGGAGGGAGGCGTCGAGCCGGGGGTGGGGGAGGCCTTCCAGGGGACCCTGGCCCTGGCCGAGAGCCTGGGCGCTGTGGTCGAGCCGTGCCGCCTTCCCCACGCGCCCCACGGCCTCTCGGCCTATTACCTGATCGCCCCTGCCGAAGCCTCGGCAAACCTGGCCCGGTACGACGGCGTCCGCTACGGGCTGCGGGTGAACGGGGATTCGGACCTGCTGACCATGTACAGCCGGACCCGGGCCACCGGCTTCGGCGATGAGGTCAAGCGCAGGATCATGCTCGGGACCTACGCGCTGTCAAGCGGCTACTACGAGGCCTACTACGGAGCAGCCCAGAAGGTCAGAACCCTGATCGCCGAGGACTTCAGGAAGGTCTTCGCGACGTTCGATTTTCTGGTCACGCCGACCAGTCCCTGGACGGCCTTCCCGCTGGGCGCCAAGACCGACGATCCGCTGGCCATGTACATGAACGACTTCTGCACCGTGCCGATGCCGCTGGCTGGGATCCCTGCCGTATCGATCCCGTGCGGACTGAGCGATGGCCTGCCGGTGGGCTTCCAGCTGGCCGGGCCTGCTTTCAGCGAGGGCAGGATGCTGGACGCGGCGTATGCCCTGGAGTGCGCGATTGGGTTTGACGGTTCGGCAGCCCGAAATGGGCATGGGGCGCCGTCGTGACCGGAACGGCATACGAGCCGGTCATCGGCCTGGAGATCCATGTCCAGCTGAGAACCCAGACCAAGATGTTCTGCGGCTGCCCGACCTCGTTTGGCGATCCTCCCAACACCCATACCTGCCCCGTGTGCCTGGGACTCCCGGGCGCACTTCCCGTGGCCAACGCGCGAGCGGTTCAGTACGGGCTGATGATCGGGCTGGCCTTCGGGTGCGAGATTGCCGAGCGCTCCCTCTTTCACCGCAAGAACTACTTCTATCCCGACAATCCCAAGGCCTATCAGATCTCTCAGTACGACGTGCCCCTGTGCCGGGGTGGCCGGTTGGGCGAGGTCAGGATCCATCGCGTCCATCTAGAGGAGGACGCCGCCAAGCTGAACCATCTGGGGCACAGCGGCCGTATCCACGGCGCCGATCGCAGCTGGGTGGACTTCAACCGCTGCGGCACTCCGCTGGTGGAGATCGTGACCGAGCCCGATGTCCACTCGCCTGAGCAGGCCCGCGACTGGCTGGTGGTGCTGCGCGAGACGCTCCGCCAGGTCGGAGCGTCGGATGTCAACATGGCTGAGGGATCCCTGCGCTGTGACGCCAACGTGTCCATCCGGCCGGCGGGATCGTCCGAGCTGGGCACCAAGACCGAGCTGAAGAACATGAACTCGTTCGCCTTTCTGGAGCGCGGGATCCGAGCCGAGATCAAGCGTCAGACCGACCTGCTGTCAAGCGGCGGGACGGTGGTCCAGGAGACGCTGCATTTCGATCCCCAGACCGATGGGCTCACATCGCTGCGCTCCAAGGAGGAGGCGCACGACTATCGCTACTTCCCCGAGCCTGACCTGGTGCCGCTGCTGGTCAATCCGTCGATGCTCGAGGCGGCGCGCGAGGCCCTGCCCAAGGAGCTGCCCGCCGAGCGGGCGCAGCGCTTTGAGCATGAGCTGGGACTCAGTGCTGAGCGGGCGCGTGAGCTGGCCTTCCGCGCGGACCTCTCAGAATTCTTCGAGCGAGCGCTGGCGGCCAGCGGGGACGGCTCGGCGGTGGCCGTCGAGGTGGCCAATTGGATCCCGCTGCTCGTGGCCAGGATTGGCTCAGAGACCGATCCGCTCGCCACAAACGTGACGCCTGAGAGCCTGGCCGAGCTGGCCACCCTGGTCAGTGCCCGCAAGGTGAGCCGCGATGCCGCCCGAGAGGTGCTGGACGTGCTGGTCTCCGAGGGCGGGCGGCCCGGGGAGATCATCACGGCTCACGGGTTGGGGGCCATCACCGGCGGCCTGGAGGAGGTCGTTGAGCGGGCCATCGCGGCGGACGCAGCCGCAGCCGAGCAGGTCAGGCAGGGCAACGCCAAGGCGCTGGGCCCGCTCGTCGGGTTCGTGATGCGGGAGACCAAGGGGCGGGCGGACGGCGGAGAGGTCAGGCGGCTGTTCCTGGAGCGCCTGGGCGGGAAGTGAGCGCGATACCTCGGAGATAGACCGAGATATCGCGCACATCAAGGCGTACGATGGGGCTCGACTCCAAGGAGGTCCCGCATGTCCCGACTCGTCCGCATGGATCGCACCGGT
Source organism: uncultured Solirubrobacterales bacterium (assembly GCA_963838865.1). GTDB lineage: Bacteria > Actinomycetota > Thermoleophilia > Solirubrobacterales > Solirubrobacteraceae > Palsa-465. The sequence goes on from CAWISN010000002.1 coordinate 351,161, forward strand.
CACAGCACGATCGCCGAGTGGACGCCCGGTGATCTAGACAGCGTTGCTGCTGCGGTAGCGGCCCTCCAGGAACAGCTCGAGGAGGGCTGGCTGGCGGTCGTGTCCGAGGGCCCGGGACGGGCGCGGCAGGTTCGCGAGCTGCCACTGGACGAACCACTGGTGATCCTGCGGCGGCCGATCGCCGGAGGATGACGAGCGTGGCCTCGCTCGAGAGTGGGGCCGCCGCCCTTCCCGAGCTGGCGCGGGTTCCCTGGCGCGAGCGGACAGACGAGGAGGCACTCCGGAGGGAGCGCCGGCGATGGACCGCGTGCACCGCGGCGCATACCGTGCCCCACCTGGCCACGGCCGGTGCCCTGGCGGCGCTGAATCCGGTGACGATCCCGTTGGGCGTGATCCTGCTGGCCCACGCCTGGGTGGTGCCCGAGCTCTACGCCGCGCGCGGGGCCAAGGTGACCCGGGGGGCGAAGGTGCGAAGCGGGACCAAGGTGACTCGGCCGCTGGAAAGCCAGGATGGCTGTCCCGAAGCGGTGGCGCTCGGCCTCCTGGCCGACCTCGTGAACCATCGGTCCCGGGACCTCCTCCGCGAAACGGGCCTGGCTCTGGAAACTGGGTCTTTCGGCGTCTGGTTGCTCTCCCTCTCGGGCGGCGTACTGGTCCGTCCCGGCGGCCGAACGGTTCACTGCTATTGCGTGAGCGTCCCTGACTCCGGCCTGCCGCCCAGCGATCGCACTGCTCACCTCCTGCTGGCGCTACGCGAGGACGAAGCGGGGTTCATCACACTGGCCAACTTGGTGTTCGCCGGCGCCACGTGGCGCCTGCGTCGCCGCCTGCGCGGACCGCTGCGGCCGGCGCTCGAGGCTGCGGTCTGCGAGGCGAGGACGGCTTCGGCGACTGGCCGGTAGGAGCGGAGCGCTTGAGCATGTTTATACCTGTGGCCAATGCGCGCTTTAGAGGAGCCGAGCATGATGGCGTCCATGACCCGCCCCGTCCCATCATCCAAAGTGGTGCTCCTGGAAGACCGTCGCGGAGGCAGCGACATTGCGGGCGCTCCGCTGCGGCGCTTCCGGCTGGCCCGGCTGCGCTTTGAAGGAGTGCCGGCGTCCGCCGGCTGCCGGTATGAGTATCTGAAGCGCACGCACGATTAAGAAAACGATCAGACCCTTGCCAGCGCGTCACCCCGTCGCGCTACGCTGTTTCCCATGAACGAGGAAGTTGAGGCTCGCCCAGCGCGACATCCGATTGTCTGGAAGGCCGCTGGCGCCGCCGTCGTCGTGATAGTCGCAGCGCTCGTCGTCAAGGCCATCATCGGCTTCGTGATTACGATCTTCTGGGGCATCGTGGCCGTGGCGGTTGTCCTGTCGATTATCTGGGTCCTGCGGCACCTGGCCTAAACTCCACGTCATGGCCGGCATGGGCTATGTCGTGATCTGCCTGTTCTTTGGCTTGGCCGGGGGGACCGTCGGTCGCGTGAAGGGAAGCTCCTTCCTGCTCTGGTTTGTCATCTCCGCTCTGGTCCCGTTCCTGGGGCTGCTGGCCGCTCTGTGCTACCGCTGGGAGGATCATGAGCTCCGCCGCCAGTGTCCGCGCTGCGGCAAGGTGGTGAAACTGCACGACGCTAAGTGCATGCGCTGCGGTGAGGAACTGGAGTTCCCTGAGGTGGCCATCGCCTCGGAGGCGAGCGTCCGCAGGCAGGCTGCCTGAGCTCACGGCGTCCTGCCGCGACACACTCGGATCGCGCCGTGCTAGCCCCCACGGTCGAGCGGCCGCTCTGAGGCGGCCGCTCGAGTCCTTGTATTTATGCCTAGTGGCCGAGCCAGACGACCGAGAACTGAACATCACCAACTACATGACCACGCACGGAGTCCGCGGCCGGCTCGCGCTCCGGGGAGGACAGCGCGAGGACGCCGAACGCTGGGCACGCAGCTCGGTCAAGCACGCCGACAGGATGGACTCAATCGACCAGCAGGGCCAAACCAGGCTCCAGATGGCGCAGGTATTGGCAAGCCTCGGACGTAACCAGGAAGCGATCGAAGAGGCGCGCGCGGCAAGTGACCTGTTCGCGGCCAAGGGCAACCAATTCGCACGCCACCAGGCGCAGGCACTGCTGGACCGGCTCGCGTCGATCTCAGCGTCGGTCAAATAGCTGCCGGCGGAGGGCCGCCAGGCTCTGTAGTCGCTCGGCAGCGCGGGCACTCGCGATTGCGTTCTCAGTCCAGCGGGCAGGCCCTTTTCATCCAATGAAGGAGAGGCGGACCTTCGATAACTCCACCGAATCGGTGGGGCAGGCCAGGCGCTTTGTCGGTCAGGCGATTCAGGGCGCTTCCTCGCAGGTCCTGCAGGCGGTGGTGTTGATGACCTCCGAGCTGGCCTCAAACTGCATCCGTCACACCGACAGCCGGTTTGCGCTGGCGGTGACCAGGACCGAGGCGGAGATTCGAGTGGAGGCGACCGACCGGGGTGGGGGGGGAGCCGGCCATGCGCCACCCGCATCCCTCTGACCCGACGGGGCGAGGGCTGCAGATCGTTGACACGCTCGCCGGGGATTGGGGAGTGGAGCTCCTGCCCGACCGGGGAAAGACCGTCTGGTTCACCGTGCCCAGCTGTCCCCGCGCCCGAGCATCGTAGAGGGCGGAGACGGCGTTATAGACGCCGCCGGGTCCGGGTGCCTGGGCCGCCGGTCATCGCGCCGCGGTGGGATCGGCGGTAGATCCAGACCACGAGCATCGAGAAGAGCACGGACAGCACCAGCCCGACGCCGTGGCGATGAAGCACGTACCAGGAGAACAGGCCCGCGCTGAAGGTTCCGCACAGCCCGACGAGGACCGTCATACCGATGCTCATGGGATCGGGTCCGGGCAGCAGCAGCCGGGCCAGGGCCCCCACGAACAGGCCTTCTATAAAGAGGATGATGAGGAAGAGGAGCAGTCCCATGCGGCCATCGTACTCCTGCCCCGAAACCGCCCGGCTAACGCAAAACTCGTTGGTAGACTCGGGCTCTCCCGGCGCGCGGGACGCGGCTTCGTGCGCTGACCCACCCCTTCGCGCCCCAGCTAGGAGACAGCACGATGCGAGCAGTCGACGCCCTGATGGAATGCCTCAAGGCCGAGGGGGTCGAGGTCGTATTCGGGCTGCCCGGCGGGGCTAACCTGCCCACCTACGACGCCTTCTACGACGCCGGCATCCGCCATATCCTGGTGCGCCACGAGGCCGGGGGCGGTCACGCCGCCGAGGGCTACGCCAAGGCCACGGGGAAGGTGGGCGTGTCACTGGGCACGAGCGGTCCCGGCGCGACAAACCTGGTCACGCCGATCTGCGACGCCATGATGGATTCGGTGCCCGTTGTCTTCATCACCGGGCAGGTCCGGACCGAGTTGCTCGGCACCGACGGGTTTCAGGAGGCGGACACGATCGGGATAACCATGCCGATCGTCAAGCACAGCTTCATGATCCAGCATCCCCTGGAGCTGCCGCGCTCCATCCACGAGGCCTTCCACATCGCCCGGACGGGGCGACCCGGGCCCGTCGTGGTCGACATTCCCCAGGACCTGAGCCGGGGAGACATCCCGTATGAGCCGGTGACCGATGTGCACCTGCCCGGCTACCAGCCCACCACGGAGGGCAACAAGAAGCAGATCCGGCTGGCCGCCAAGGCGCTGGCCAACGCCCGCCGGCCGGTGATCTACGCCGGGGGTGGCGTGATCAGCGCCGAGGCTGGCGCTGAGCTGAGCGAACTCGTCCTGGCTGACCGGTTTCCCGTGACGTGCACGGTCATGGGGCTGGGCGCGTTCCCCGCCCCCCACGATCAGTGGCTGGGCATGCTGGGCATGCACGGCACCCGGGCGGCCAACTACTCGATGGACGAGGCGGACCTGATCTGTGCCGTCGGTGCGCGTTTCGATGACCGGATCACCGGCAAGCTCGACGAGTTCGCCCCCCGGGCCAAGTTCATCCACATCGACATCGACCCGGCCGAGATCTCCAAGAACGTGCCGGCCCACATCCCGATCGTGGGCGATGCCAAGAACATCCTGCCCCGGCTGACGGCTGAATACCGGGCGCTCTCCCCGGATCCCCGGCGGCTGGAGGAATGGTGGTCGCGCATCCAGGCCTGGCAGCAGCGCCACCCGCTGGGCTATACGGACTCGACTGACTCGGAGATCAAGCCCCAGTACATGATCCAGGCGCTGTACGAGGCGACCGGAGGGGACGCCATCGTGACCAGCGACGTGGGACAGCACCAGATGTGGGCCGCCCAGTACTTCCACTTCAACCGCCCGCGGCGCTGGATCAACTCCGGAGGCCTAGGGACGATGGGCTTCGGCCTGCCCGCTGCCATGGGAGCGAAGGTGGGCTGCCCTGAGGAGACGGTGGTGTGCATCGCGGGCGATGGCTCAGTGCAGATGAACATCCAGGAGCTGGCCACATGCACCCAGGAGGGGATCGCCATCAAGGTGTTCATCATGAACAACGGGTATCTGGGCATGGTCCGCCAGTGGCAGGAGCTTTTCTGGGACAAGCGCTACAGCCAGGTGGACATGGGCCAGTGGCCGGACTTCGTCAAGCTGGCCGAGGCCTACGGCGCCACCGGCATCCGCCTGGAGGACAAGAACACGCTGGTCGAGGACATGCGGGCCGCGCTGGCCACCGAGGGGCCCGTGCTGGTGGATGTGCGCGTCACTCGGGAGGAGAACACCTACCCGATGATCCCCGCGGGCCAGGCGGCTCGCAACATGGTGGGCTGATGTACCTCCCCGCGGGCATGTGATGGGCGAGCCGGCCACTCAAGATCTGCTGTCGCTCGACGAGCTCGAGGCGGCGGGCGGCGTGCGGACCGGACGCCGGCACGTGCTGTCGATCCTGGTCGAGAACAAGCCGGGCGTCCTGACCCGCATCGCCGGGCTGTTCGCTCGCCGCGGCTTCAACATCGACACCCTGGCGGTCGGCCCCACCGAGGACGAGCGCGTCTCGCGAATCACCCTCACGCTGGACGGGGCCGTGCACCCGATCGATCAGGTGACCAAACAGCTGCACAAGCTGGTCAACGTGCTCAAGATTCGCGATCTGGAGCCGCAGGACACCCTGGCCCGGGAGCTGGCCCTGTTCAAGGTCTCGGCGGAGGGCGCGGCGCGTACCGAGGTCCTGCAGATGTGCGAGATCTTCCGGGGCAAGATCGTTGACGTGACCCGTCGTTCGGTGGTGATCGAGGTCAGCGGCACGTTCGAGAAGATCGACGCCTTCGAGCAGCTCGTGCGTCCATTCGGCCTGGTGGAGATGGCCAGGACGGGCGAGATCGCGATCGCGCGGGGGCGGACCGAGACCTGAAGACGCGAAGCGACCTCCGCGCGCACCCCGGTGCGCTGCTCGACGCGGGGACGCTCGCGCGCCTGGAGCGACGGATAGAGGAGCGCCCTGAAGCGAGCGCGGCGGATGGGGACCCCGGTCCTGGCCAGCGTCACCGCACCGGCTCAGGACGTCGATCCGGTGGCGGTCGCGGTGGCCTCTCGCCGCGACGGCGAGGACTGGTTCTCCTTTGAGCAGCCCGACCGCGATGGCTACGCGGTGGCGGGGCTTGGGTGCGTGCGCTTGCTCCAGGCCCAGGGAGGGGGCCGGTTCTCCCATGTCTCCCGGCAATGGCGGGAGCTCGTGGGCTGCGCGCTGGCCGATCAGGTGCAGGCTCCCTTGGGCAGCGGCCTGATCGCCTTCGGCGGCTTTTCCTTTGCCCCAGACGGAGGCGACAGGCCGGGACTGGGAGGGGTACCCGCCCGCGGCGCTCGCCGTGCCTGCGGTCTCCCTGGCTCGCGCGGGCGGCACGACGGCGGTGACGCTGAACATGGAGGTGGCCCCCGACGAGACGCCGGCCGATGTCATGGCCGCGGCCAGAGCGCGCGCCTCCGAGCTCCGAGAGCGCCCATTGCCGCTGTTTGACCCCTCACCCGTGGGCGCCTATTCGCTGCGGAGCTCGATGCCGCCCGCCCACTATGAGCAGGCGGTGCGCGCCGCCGTGGAGCGCATCAGGGCGGGCGAGGTGGAGAAGGTGGTCCTGGCCCGCCAGGTTGACCTGTCCGGCCCGACTGACTACGACCCGGCGGCGATCCTGGGACCGCTCCGCGCGGAGTTTCCCTCCTGCTTTGTCTTTGCCGTCCGGCGTGGCGAGGGGACGTTCATCGCGGCCAGCCCCGAGTTGCTGGTGCGCCGGGAAGGACAGCGAGCCAGCACGGTGGCGCTGGCCGGATCCATCGGGCGCAGCGCAGATCCGGCGGTGGACGATCACCTGGGGGAGCGGTTGCTGCGCAGCGCCAAGGATCGCGAGGAGAACGCGATCGTCGCCCGGGCCATCTCCCGGGTGCTGGAGCCGCACTCTGTGTGGGTCGCGACCGCGCCGGATCCGGTGGTGGTGAAGGTGGCCAACATCCAGCATCTGGCCGCACCGATCCGGGCCCAGCTCGCTGCTCCCGTCCCGGCCGTGGAGCTGGCGGGGCGCTCCATCCCACGCCGGCGGTGGGGGGTGAACCGCGGGACGCGGGCCAGCGAGATGATCCCGGCGCTCGAGGGCCTGGACCGGGGCTGGTATGCCGGTGCGGTGGGCTGGACCGATGCCGCGGGGGACGGGGAGTTCTGTGTCGCGCTGAGGTGTGCTCTGCTCCGTGGCCCCACCGCCCGGGTGTACGCCGGGTGCGGGATCGTCCGCGACTCAGATCCGGCGGCGGAGCTGGCCGAAACGGAGATCAAGCTCGGGGCGCTCCTGCCGCTCCTGGCCGGATAGCGCCGGGGCGCGCCTGGTCGCTCGAGGGGCCGGGCGGCCCCGGAACGCCCGCCGTTCACTAAGGTGCCGCAGCGATGAAGCTCCGGCTGGTCACGCTCGTGGCGGTCGCCGGGTGCGCAATCGCCGCGCTGGTCGTGGCGGCGCGAGACACCGAAACCTCTCGCGCCCTGATCCGCGGGGGCTCCTTCCCCCGGCTCAAACCACGTCCTGCCTGGGTGGCCACGGGCGATCCGGTGCTGGCGCGCCTGGACCTTCCGGCGCTCCCAGCGGGATCGCCACTCCCGGGCTACCTGATGATCGCCGACCGCGACAACAACCGGCTGATCATCGTCAACCCAGCCAAGCAGATCGTGTGGCGCTTTCCACCCGGCCGCGGGAGCGGGCCGTCCAGCATCCTGTCCGAGCCGGATGACGCGTTCGTGTCAGCCAATGGCCGCTACATCTCGACCAACCAGGAGTTCAACGAAACGATCAAGCTGATCAGCCTGAGCACCCATCCCCGGATCGTGTGGCGCTACGGGCACTCCTCGGCGTCGGGGAGCTCCATCGGCTACCTGTCTCATCCCGACGACGCATACCTACTGCACAACGGGCTGATCCAGGTGGCTGACATCGTCAACTGCCGGGTTCTCTGGATCAACCGGAGCAAGCACATCGTGCGCTCAATGGGCACCGCCGGGCAATGCGCCCACGACCCACCGCATGCCCTGACCGACCCCAACGGCGATACGCCGTTGCCCGGGGGAGGGGTGCTGATCACGGAGATCGGCGGCTGGGTTGACCGGGTCAGCGCCACGGGCCGCTTGCTCTGGTCCTGGCCGGCGCCCACCACCTATCCCTCTGACGCCCAGCTCATGCCGGGCGGGAACGTGCTCGTGGCCAGCTACACATCCCCGGGTCGGGTGGACATCATCACGCCCCACGGCCGCGTGGTGTGGACCTACGAGTTCGCGAGCGGGCCCCGGGCGCTCAATCACCCCTCGCTCGCCGTCCCGCTGCCCAACGGGCTGATCGCGCTGAACGACGACTTCAACCAGCGCGTCGTGGTCATCAACCCACACACCAAGCGGATCGTCTGGCAGTACGGCCATGACGGCGTGGCCGGTTCCGGGCCCGGCTACCTGCGCAATCCGGACGGGATAGACCTACTGCCCTGACAGGGCGGCCACGACTCGGTCGGCCACGCGGCGGTGCAGCTCGAGGTTCGCCTCCCGCTCAGTCCCGATCTCGATCAGGGTGGCCGAGCGGGCGTCCAACCCCTCGCTCGAGCACCTCCCGGAACTCCCGAGGCGAGCTCGGTCTGAGGTGAGCAAGACCGTAGAGCGCGGCGGCGTGTGCGAAGTCCAGCCCGTGTGGCGTGGCCACATGCTCGAGGAAGGCCTCGCCCTCCCGCGCCACCGGGAGGAAGTGAAAGATGCCGCCGCCGTCGTTGTTGAGCAGCACGATCACGAGTGGGACACCCAGGCGTCGCCAGGCCAGTAGGCCGCCGATGTCGTGCGCCAGCGCCACGTCCCCCACCAGCAGGACCACGGGACCGGCCACAGCCGCGGCTGCTCCGAACGCGCTTGACACCGTGCCATCGATTCCGTTGGCTCCCCGGTTGGACATGATCCGGGGCGGGTCAGGGCGGGCGGCCGCGAACTCCTCGACATCCCGGATCGGCATCGAGGAGGCCACGAAGAGCGTGGCTTCGGGGGGCAGCCATTCCACCAGACGCCGCGCCACCAGCGGCTCCGAGAGCTCTTCCTCCAGACTTGTCTCGATTGCGGCGGCGGAGAGCGCGTCCGCCTCCTGCCAGGACGACAGCCACCCCGTCTGCACCGAGAGGCTCCCGGGGCTGGGGTAGCGAGCTGCGCAGGCGCAGCCCCACTACGGCGTCGGGATCCCGCCAGGTTCCCTCAGGGTCGACAGAGATCTGGGGTATGTCGGTCAGGCCGGCCAGCCACTGGCGCAGCGGCTTGGACGTGGGCAGCTCGCCCAGGCGGAAGACGAAGTCGGGACGGTGACTCTGGCACCAGGCCGGATCGCGCAACAGCAGGTCGTAATGGGCCACAGCGGCGGGCCCGCGCCGGGCGCCCGACAGAGGATCGGCCAGCAGGGGAATCCCTGATGAGGCGCAGAACCCGGCCAGTCCAGCGGGATCGCGCGTGGCCTCTCCGGCCACCACGAGCAGGCGCCCGCTCGGATGCGGCCCGGGACCGTCGGCCTGAGCAGGAGGAGGCGATGGCTCCACCATGACGTACGGCTGACCGCTCGTCCGGGCTGTGCCGTCCCCGGGCAGGGGCTGGTCGAGGACCAGTGGCTCACGTAGCGGGAAGTTGAGATGAACCGGGCCGGCGGGAGGGCCGAGCGCTGTCGAGCAGGCGCGGCAGGCCAGCGTCCGGATCCAGCGCAGCGTCTGAGGCGTGGCCTCGTGCACGCCGACCTCGAAGAACCACTTCGCGGCCCGGCCGTAGAGCCTGTCCTGGTCGATCGTCTGACCGGCGCCCACCTCGCGGAGCTCGGGCGGTCGGTCGGCCGTGAGGATGATCAGAGGGAGGCGTGCCTCGTGGGCCTCGATCACGGCGGGCAGGAGATTGGCCGCCGCCGTGCCCGAGGTGCAGGTCACGATGACCGGCCGTCCGGACGCCTTGGCGGCCCCGAGGGCGAAGAAGCCGCCACTGCGCTCGTCGAGGTGTGAGTAGGACCGGATGCCCGGTTCGCGTACCAGCGAGAGCACCAGCGGGGTGGAGCGCGACCCGGGAGAGGTGCAGGCCTGCTCGACCCCCGAGCGGGCCAGCTCCTGACAGAAGGCCCGCAGCAGCAGGTAGGTGTCGATCGTGGTCATGGCGCTGAAGGTTGCCCAGGTTGAACGGTCTGGCTAGGCCACCTATGCTTGCCCAGGGCAGAAAGGAGAGACCGGATGCCGAGATTTTTGGTGGAGCGACAGTTCGAAGTGGGTCAGGAGCAGATGGATGCGGTGGGACGTCGCTCCCGGGAGATCGCCGAGGAGCAGTATCCCTCGATCGTCTGGGAGCGCACCCACGTGGCGGTGGGCGACGACGGACGGGTGCAGACGTTCTGCCTGTACGAGGCTCCCGAAGAGGAAGTTATCCATAAACACGCCCAGGAGCTGGGCCTGCACCAGATCGTACGAATCACCGAGCTCATCGGGGAGATCACCCCGGCCGACTTCCCCGGCTGATCGGTTGCTCTATGGCGCGTCGACCGCCGCGGAGGGCGCCCGTCGCGACCACATGTCGGCCACATGCTGGGCGGCGACCAGCGTCAGGGCCTGCTTGCGCATGAGCTCCCGGCGGCGGTCGGGGTCCGAGCAGAGCTGCGCCGCCTCACCGTAGAGCGCTGCGGCCTCGTCCTTGACCCACCCGCGATTGGCGGCCTCAGCGGCCCGGAGAAGGTGTTCCAGCGCGCGCTCGTTCTCGCCCGCCTCGCGCCAGTGCCGCGCCAGTGCGGTGGCGGTCGCCCCGGCACCCGCCGTGGCCTCCTCCAAAAAGCCGGCCACGATGGCATGGAGCGCGGCGCGGCGGACCCGCGGCACGGTGGCATAGGCCACCTCTCTGATCAGCGCGTGCTTGAAGGTGAACTGCTCCTCGCCCTCGATCCACGACAGGGCCTCGCGCCGGATCAGATCTCGGGCCTCCAGCGAGTCAAGAGCCTCAATCAGGGGCGGCTCGGCATCGTGCATCCGGACCAGGGCACTCCGCCAGAACGTCTTGCCCACGATCGCGGCGTCGAGCAGAACCTCGCGCTCGCTGGGCGGCAGAGCGTCCAGGCGTGCTGACACCAGCTCCCGGATCGTGGTCGGGAGATGCTCACCGGCCGAGAGCGGGCGCTCGTACGCGGCCGCGGCCAGCTCCTCGATGAAGAGCGGGTTGCCCTCGGCTGCCTGCACCACTCCGGGGCCCTGGCCCCCGGTGGAATGGTGAGCGAGGAGCTGCCGGCCCAACTCGGCGGCGTCCTCGGCGCCGAGCGGCTCGAGGGAAAGGGAGGTGTATGCCGGCATGCCGCCGCCCCAGGAGGAGCGGGTGGAGAGGAGGTCCGGGCGGGCCAGAGCCACCAGCATCAGGGGAACGTCCCGGACGCGGGAGGCAAGAAGCTCGACGATGTCGAGTGTCCCGATGTCGGCCCAGTGGAGATCCTCGAAGATCAGAACCGTCGGCTCCTCGGCAGCCAGCGCCTCGGCAAAGCGCCGGGCAGCCAGGAACAGAACCTGGCGATCGGCCACCTCGCCCGCCGTGTCCAGACCGGTGAGAAGCTCGAGGTGTCCGGCGATCTCGCCGGCGGTGGTGAAGGAGGCCAGGCCGTCCAGGGCGGACCGGAGCTTGGTCCGCGCCACATCCAAATCGTCACTGGCGAAGATGCCGGCAAAGACCTTGACGTGCTGCGCGAACGGGCCGTAGGGAGTACTCGCCCCATAGGGGAGGGCGCGTCCGCGCAGGATCCGAGCCCCCTGCTCGGGCAAGCGGTCGGCGAACTCCGCCGCCAGACGCGTCTTTCCCAATCCGGCCTCGCCGAAGATCGTCACCAGGTGGGGCCGGCGGTCGGCCACCACGCTGTCAAAGATCCGCTGGAGCACGGCCAGCTCGCCGTCTCGGCCCAGCATGGGCACGCCGCTGACCGCGCGCTCGCCCGGTCCGGCCTTGGCGCGCACGGCCAGCCAGGCTCGGACCGGCGCCTGCTTTCCCTTGAGCGTGAGCGGGTCGATCTCGCGGTACTCGACGAAGTCGCGCGTGGCCCGATAGGTGCCCTCGCCCACCAGGACGCCGCCCGGCGGAGCGGCCGACTGCAGCCGTGAGGCCGTGTTGATGACGTCGCCGGCCACCATGCCCTCGTGCAGCTCGTTTTGACTGAGCGAGACGATCGCCTCTCCTGTGTTGACGGCCACCCGGATCTCGAGGTTGAGCTCCGGGTCGGCCGCATTCATATCGGTCACGGCCTGGCAGATGGCCAGGGCAGCCCGGACCGCCCGCTCCGGGTCGTCGCCGTGGGCGATCGGAGCTCCGAAGATGGCGACCACGGCATCGCCGATGAACTTCTCCACCGCGCCGCCGAACGCGTCGATCTCCGTCCGGAGCCGGGCGTAGTACCGGTCCAGAATGGCCCGCACGTCCTCCGGGTCAAGCTGCTCGGCCCGGGCCGTGAACCCGGCCATGTCGGCGAACAGGACACTGACGATTCGCCGCTCCTCCCGGGAGCTCGCGGTGGCAGCACCCAGTGGGGCTCCACAGCTGTTGCAAAACCGGGCGCCCGCCGGATTCTCCTGCCCACACCTTGTGCAGGTGGACATGTGAGTAAGCCTACGGGTAGGGTCCGTTGTGATGGATCGCGAACAGCTGCGTGAGACTCAGCGGCCCATCAAGGAGCGCTACCGAAGCGATCCCGCCGCGGCTCTGATCACGCTCGAGGCTGAGGGAGACCTCGACGACCAGGAAATCGCCTGCTCGGTCTCGACCGGCCGGGCGCTGGTCCAGGCCGGACTGCACCCGGCCACCGGTGGATCGGGCTCGCTGGCCTGTTCAGGAGACATGCTGCTGCAGGCCCTCGTGGCCTGCGCCGGGGTCACGCTGCGCTCGGTGGCCACCTCGTTAGAGATTCCCGTCACCGGAAGCGTCAAGGCCGAGGGCGATCTGGACTTTCGCGGCACCCTGGGAGTGGTGCCCAACGGAGAGGCGCCGGTCGGCTTTCAGAGCATCCGGCTGACCTTTGCGCTGGAGGGCGAGGCGAGTGAGGAGCAGATTGCCACGCTGATGCGCCTGACCGAGCGCTACTGCGTGGTCTACCAGACGCTGGCGGGTGGTGTACCGGTCAGCGTCTCATGCCGCACCCCCAAGTAGCCCTTCTCCTGCACGGCTTCACGCACACCGGGGCAAGCTGGGACCCGGTGCGGGGCGCGCTGGACGATGGGCGGCACGTCATCGCCCCCGACATCCGCGGACACGGATCGGCGGCCGAGCGCCAGCCGGTCGAGCTGGGCGCGGTGCTCGACGATCTCTCGCGGGCTGCTCCGGAGTGCTTTGTCCTGGCCGGCTACTCGATGGGCGGGCGGCTGGCCCTGCACCTCGCCCTGGCGCATCCCGATCGGGTCGAGCGACTGGTCCTGATCGGGGCCAGTCCGGGGATCGCGAATCGAGCTGAGAGGGAGGCGCGCCGGGTGGCCGACGAGCGGCTGGCCGAGGAGATCGAGCAGCTCGCCATCGAATCGTTCGCGCAGCGCTGGGCCGAGGCTCCGGTTCTGGGCGGAGTGTCCGAGGAGGTGGCCAGGCGCGCTCACGAGGACCGGCTGCGCAACACGCCGGCCGGGCTGGCCCGAGCTCTCCGCGGTCTCGGCACGGGAGCTCTGCCGTCGCTGTGGGACCGGCTGAGCGAGCTGCGGATGCCGGTCATCTTGATCACCGGCGAGCGAGACGCCAAATTCCAGGACATAGCCCGCCAGATGGGCGGCGTGCTGCCGGACGCCCGGCTGTTCGTCGCGGCGGGAGCGGGCCACGCCGTCCACCTGGAGGATCCGGCATTGGTGGCGCGGGCGATCGTGCTCTAGTGGCGCGGGCGATCGCCGGTCTCAGGGACAGGAGCCGCGGCTGACGTGCCCGGGGGTGATCGTCACCCGAATCGTCCTGGCGCCAGGGCAGGAGCTGATCGCCACCGCGCCGTTGCGCGGTTCTGAGGAGATCTCACCGCCGCGGACGAGCACCGCGTACCCGTGTCGGTAGACCCGCTGGGGCACCTCGATCAGCGTTGCGGACCCAGCCGGGAACCTGCCGCGCCCCGAGGCGCGCACGGTCGTGTACCTGAAACGGAATGTCGTGGTCGACCGCGTAAATCCCCAGGACAGAGGAGTCCCGGACACCAGCTGGGGATACGGCTCCACCAGCGCGGCGATGATGCTCGGCCTGAGGTTGGACGCCGTCTTGGGCCGGCGGGGATTGAGGACAATGCCCTCGTTGCCTGCGCCGGTGGGGTCCCCGCAGGTGCAGTAGGCCCACTCCAGCCAGGGGACCATGTAGCGGTCAGCCAGCGAGACCATCTGGTCGAGGTCCTTCCTGCTGGTCGTGGCGCCGAACTCGGTCATCATCGTCGCCTCATGGGTCTTGGCCACGTACTGCGCGGCGTTCTGCATCGTGGCCCGATGGCTCGAGCACCCCGCTGCCTCGTTGGTGAGGCAGTAGTTGTGCCAGGCGAATACCGCACGGCGGTCGTGGAGCGGACCGACGCCGTCCTTGTAGCCGAAGTTAAACGTCACGTACGGCTCGTGGAATACGAGCGTGCTCTTGTCCACGCGCCGGATCGCCCTGTCGACCTTGCGCTCAAGCGCGGTTAGCTCCGCGTCCGAGCCGGGGCAGCCCGGCTTGGCGCACCTCACATAGTCGCTGCCCGGGAAGGGCTCGTTCATGATCTCGAACCCCAGCACTGAGCTGTCCTTGCGAAAGCGCCGGGCGACCAGCTTCCATGCCGTGGCATAGCGCTCCTGAAGCCCGACGGCGCCCGGACCAGGCTTGTCGGCCCAGAAGTTCTCGAAGGCGCGTTGCAGCGCCGGGTTGACCTCATAACCGGTGGGAAAGGCGGTCCTAGTGTTGGGCAGGCCATCGTCCTTGACCGACCAGGACGGGAACCCCTCGCCTGCGAACCGCTGGTTGTACTGGTCCTGGTGAAAATCGAGCAGGGAGAGGATCCCGTGCCTGGCGAGGGTGTTGACGGTGTCGGCGATGTGGTTCAGGTAGGCGTGATTGAACACGCCGGGCTTGCGCTCGACCGCCTGCCAGAGAACACCCACTCGGACGGCGTTGAAGCCAAGCGAGCGCAGGAACGCGGCGTCGTCGCCGTCAAAGCCTGTCGCCGCCGGATAGAACGGCGCCAGCTTGTACACCATGTTCGTTCCGTGGAGGATGACCACCCGCCCCCTGGCGTCGGTCAGCCACCGGCCGGCGTGGGAGATCGGGAGCGCGGGAGAGGCGGCCAGGCGCACCGGCGCGGCGGATGCCGGCGTCGCGGGTGCGAGGCAGGCGGCCGCCACTCCCAGCAGCAGGGCTGCTCTAACCGGCCACAGAGCTCTCATTTCCAGGGCCCATTCTGACTCATCGCAGAGCTTCCATCCGGTCCACGATCAGCTCGGCCAGGGCCAGCGCGGAGGTCGCAGCCGGGGAGGGGGCGTTGCGCACGTGGATGGCCCGGCCGGTGGCGGAGATCACGAAGTCATCCACCAGCCGTCCGTCCCGGCTCACCGCCTGAGCCCTAATTCCGGCTGGGCCGCGGACCAGATCGTCCGGGCTCAGCTCGGGCAGGAGGCGCGCGGCTTCCGCGGCGAAGGCGGCGCGGCTCAGGGCCAGCCTCAGCTCGTGCCTGCCGACGCGCCACCACCGGCGCATCACGCGCCAGGTTCCAGGCCAGGTCAGCGAGTCCACCAGGTCGGTTCGCCGCATGCGGCGGAGCTGGTAGGCGTCTCGGGCCGCCACCATGAGCGCGCTCGGTCCCACCAGCACATCGCCGTCCCACGATTTTGTGAGGTGGATTCCGAGAAAGGGCAGAGCGGGACTGGAGACGGGATAGATGTGGCAGCGGACCAGGTCGCGGCGTTCTGGGCGGAGCCGGTAGTAGGCACCACGGAACGGGATCACGCGCGGATCGGCCGGGGCGCCCGCGGCCACGGCCAGGCGGTCGGACTCCAGGCCCGCGCAGGCCACCGCCATCGCGGCGTCGAGCTCCTCGCCATGGCTGCCCACCACCCTGAGGCCCCGTTCGTGACTGTGCAGTTCGCGCACCGGCCAGGAGAGCCGGAGCTCCCCGCCGGCCTCCCGGACCTCGTCGGCCAGCCGAAGACACACCGCCGAGAAGTCGACCGTGCCCGTGTCCGGCGAGTGCAGGGCGGCCAGCCCGCGGGCGTGCGGCTCGATGTCGGTGATCTCCTCGCCGGCCAGGCGCCGGATGCCCGGGACGCCGTTGGCCCGGGCTCGCCGCTCGATCTCCTCCAAACCGGGCAGCTCGGTGGGATCGGCAGCGATGATCAGCTTCCCGACGCGGCGCGCCTCGATCCCGTGCTGCTCGCAGTACTCGTAGAGGCGGGCCGCGCCGGACACGCACAGCCGGGCCTTGAGCGACCCGGGCTTGTAGTACACCCCGGCGTGGATAACGCCGCTGTTGTGGCTGCTCTGCCCGGCTGCCACCCGGTCGGCGGCCTCCAGCACGACCAGGCGGCAACCCGGGCGTCGGTGCAGCAGCTCCCGGGCACAGGAGAGTCCGAGGATCCCGGCTCCGATGACCGCGAGGTC
This sequence comes from uncultured Solirubrobacterales bacterium, assembly GCA_963838865.1. GTDB lineage: Bacteria > Actinomycetota > Thermoleophilia > Solirubrobacterales > Solirubrobacteraceae > Palsa-465. The sequence continues at coordinate 367,187 of CAWISN010000002.1, forward strand.
GTAACGGGCGCTCACCGCCAGTACCAGTCCGCCAGGTCGGCTCCCAGCCCCGCTCCAGGCGGCACGGCCAGGCTTCCCCCGCTCGGCTCCAGGCTCGCCGCGGGGCGATCGAACAACCCCAGCGTGGCCAGACCGCTGGGCCGATCGGGGGTGATCGCGGCGGCGGCGTGCAGCGCGGCGGCCAGGCCCAGCGGCCCGTCGAGCGTGGAGGCCAGATAGAGCTCGTATCCGGCTTTGCGGGCACGCTGCGCGTCCCTCACGAGCCCACTGATCCCGCCGCAGCGGGCGATCTTCAGACACACGGCGGTACAGGCGCGCCTGTCCAGCGCCCCGGGCATGCGGGCGCTCTCATCCAGGGCCAACGGGATCGAGGTGAGTCCGGACAGACGGGCAATTTGCTCGGCGCCTGCCACGGGTTCCTCACACAGCTCGATGCCCACAGGCTCGAGCGCAGCCAGGGCGGAGCGAGCCTGCTCGTGCGACCAGGCACCGTTGGCGTCGATCCGAATCGCGAGGTCCGCTCCTGCGGCCGCCCGCACCGCGGCCAATCTCCCGGCATCATCGCCCACGCCCACCTTCACCTTGAGGCAGGAAAAGCCGGCTGCCCTCCCTGCGCCCGCGTCGCGGGCAGCGCCCGCGCGGTCGGTCGCGGAGATTGTGAAGTTGACCGGGACGGGGGGCGCGGCGCTCGCGCCCAGCAGACGCCATACGGGCTGGCCGGCCCGACGGCCGGCCAGGTCCCAGAGAGCCAGGTCGACTGCGGCCAGAGCCTGGGGGAGGACGGCGCGCTCGGCGCACTGGGCCAGAACCTCCTCTCGGGTCATCCCCTCGGCCCGGTCCAGGACGGCCCGGCAGTCCTCCAGGGCCCCGAGCACGTCATCCGGGCCCACTCCGTCATAGCTGGGAAGGGGGGCGGCCTCACCCAGACCGCGCACTCCGTCGGCATCCTCCAGCGCGAGGACGATCAGCTCGCGCGCGGTAACCGAACCCCGCGAGGACTCGAACGGGGCTCGGAGCGCGACGGTACGCCGGTGGACCTCAACCTTCACCGGCTGAGGAGGAGCCCGGCGGCCAGCAGGACGCAGAAGAGCAGCTGGAGCTGCCCGGTGGCGGCCAGGGACTCATTGAGCGAGGGGCCGTCGGTGCGGTTGCGCACGGTCCGAACCAGGCGCACGGCCAGCGGCAGGGTGATCCAGGGGAGAAGCATCCACGGCCGCAGTGGCCCGAGCCCCCATGTGATGGGAGCCAGCGGGTAGGCCAGATACACGGCGCCGGCGAACAGAGTTCGCGTTCGGTCGCGGCCGAGCCGGACGGCCAGCGTGCGCTTCCCCGCGCGGCGGTCGGTATCGATGTCGCGCACGTTGTTGACGATCAGGATGGCCGCGGCCAGCAGGCCCACGGGGACGGCCAGGGCGAACGCCTCCCAGTTGAGATGACGCACCTGGACGAAGTACGACCCGGCGACGGCCACGATGCCGAAGAACAGAAACACGAACACCTCGCCCAGGCCCTCGTAGCCGTAGGGCCGCGGGCCGCCCGTGTAGAGCACGCCGGCCAGGATCGAGGCCGCCCCCACCAGCAGCAGCTGCCATCCCGCCACGACGATCAGGTAGGCGCCGGCCAGCACGGCCACGCCAAACGAGACGTAGGTGGCCAGCAGCACCCGCCCGGGAGGCACGAGCCCGCCCGCCGTGACCCTGACCGGACCCAGGCGGTCCTCGGTGTCCGCTCCCCGGCGGGCGTCGGAGTAGTCGTTTGAGAGGTTGGTGCCCACCTGGATGAAGATGGCGCCCACGAGCGCGGCGACGAACCGCAGCGGATGGAAGGTGCCGGCGTACGCGGCCAGCGAGGTCCCCACCAGGACAGGGGCGATCGAGGCCGGGAGCGTGCGCAGGCGGGCGGCGACGGTCCAGATTCGCAGGCCGCTGGGACGTGAGCCCGTCAGGGCGTTCACGCCCGGCGAGGAAACTTGGAGAAGTCCGGCTTGCGCTTCTCGAGGTAGGCGTCCCGTCCCTCCTGGGCCTCCTCGCTCATGTAGAACAGCAGATTGGTGTCATGGGCCAGCTGCTGGATCCCAGCCAGTCCATCCTCATCCGCGTTGAAGCTGGCCTTGAGCAGGCGCAGCGCGAACGGCGACATGGCCAGCATCTCCCGGCACCACCGGACCGTCTCCGCCTCGAGCCCCTCCAGGGGGACGACGGCGTTGATCAGGCCCATGTCCAGCGCCTGCTGGGCGTCGTACTGGCGGCAGAGAAACCAGATCTCCTTGGCCTTCTTGGGCCCGACCAGGCGGGAGAGGACGCTGGCCCCGAAGCCGCCGTCGAAGGACCCCACCCTGGGCCCGGACTGTCCGAAGCGAGCGTTATCCGCCGCGATCGTCAGGTCGCACACCACGTGGAGCACGTGGCCGCCGCCCACGGCGTAGCCGGCCACCATGGCGACCACCGGCTTGGGCATGCGCCGGATCTGGATGTGGAGGTCGGTGACCTCAAACCGGCCGACCGCCTGGTGGCGCCCGGCCTGGGCGGGATCCACGCCGGTCACGTAGCCGCCGCGCGCGCCGCGCACCCTCTGGTCCCCGCCGGAGCAGAACGCCTGTTCACCCTCACCGGTCAGGATCACGACCCCGACGCTGTGGTCCTCCCGGGCCCTCGTGAAGGCATCGGCCAGCTCGACCACCGTCTCCGGTCGGAACGCGTTGCGCACCTCGGGACGGTCGATCGTGACCTTGGCCACGCCCTCGGCCTCGCCGGTGCCGACCTCGTAGCGGATGTCCTGATAGTCGGCGGCGCTGCTCCAGGTGAAGGGGTTACCTGCCGCGGTCACTGGCGGCTGAGACTACCGTTTCGACCATGCTGTACTGGCTCCACCTGGCCGCCGGAAAGCGCCCGGACAGAGTGGCCATCGAATGTGGCGGGCGCGCGATGACCTACGCCGAGCTGGCCGCGGCGGCGGTGGAGGGCGCGCGTTCGCTGGCCGGACTGGGCGTGCAGGCGGGGGACCGCGTCGCCTTGGAGATCGAGGACTGGTTGGACTTCGCGGTCGCGGTGCACTCGTGCCTGCTCAGCGGAGCCCCCGCCGTCCCGGTGGACCTCCGGCTGGCCGAGACGGAGCGGGCGGCTCGTCGAGCCGGTGCGAAGGTCGTGCTCACGGCGTGGCCCGCTGGGCGAGAGGGCGTGCTCTTCCGGCAAGCCGGTATCCGGCCTGATGCCGTGGCCACGGTCATGCACACATCGGGGACGACCTCGGGCCCGAAGAGGGTCGAGCTCACGTACGGCAACTGGCAAGCCAGCGCGCTCGGCTCGGCCGTCGCGCTCGGCCTTGATCCGGACGAGCGCTGGCTGTGCCCGATGCCGCTGACGCACGTCGGCGGACTGTCCATCCTGGTCCGCTCGGCGATCTATGCCACCACGGCCGTGCTGCACCCGCGGTTCGATACCGAGGCCGTGCGCAATGATCTGATGGACCCCTCTCGCCGGATCACGATGGTCTCGCTGGTTCCCACCATGCTGGCCCGGCTGCTCGACGCGGGGCTGGAGCGGCCGCCGGCCCTGCGCTGGGCGCTCCTGGGCGGCGCACCCATCCCAGCCGGCCTCCTCGAGCGCGCCACTGCCGCCGGGGTTCCCGTGGCGCCCACCTACGGGATGACCGAAGCCTGCTCGCAGCTCTTCACGTTCGGGTTTCCGCTCCCGGGGGTCGATTTCATGACCCAGGATGGCGAGATCACCGTCCGGGGGCCGATGGTGGCTCCCGGCGCGCTGGACGAGCATGGCTGGCTGCGCACCGGCGATCTGGGGACGATCGATGAGCGCGGCCGGCTCCAGATCGTGGGGCGGAGGTCCAACACGATCATCAGCGGGGGAGAGAACGTGGCCCCCGAGGAGGTGGAGGCGGTCCTGCATCAGCATCCGCAGGTCAGCGACGTGGCGGTGTTCGGGCGCGCCGACCCCGAGTGGGGGCAGGCCGTGGTGGCATTCGTGGTGCCCCGGGACGGGGTGGACCCCGAGCGGCTCCGAGCCCACTGCCGGGAGCATCTGGCTGCCTTCAAGGTCCCCAAGGCGGTGGAGTTTGTCGATCACCTGCCCCGCACCAACTCAGGCAAATTGCTGCGCCGAGAGCTAGGCTGAAGCCATGTCCACGGTCCGGCAGCTCGAGTCCGCGGAGTCCTCCAACCAGCTCACGATCGAGGAGTTGGCGGCGCAGACGGGAATGTCGGTGCGCAACATCCGCTCCCACCAGGCCCGCGGCCTGCTCGCCCCGCCTGAGGTGCGGATGCGGGTTGGCTACTACGGCCCCGAGCACGTGCTCGCGCTGCGGCTGATCCGGGACCTGCAGGACCAGGGCTTCAACCTCAACGGGATAAAGCGCCTGCTCGAGGACACCCCCGGGACGGCCGAGCGCCTGCTCCGGGTCAGGCAGTCGGTCAGGGCCCAGCAGAGCGATGCCCCCACCGAGACCACCACCGCCGTCGAGCTGGGCGGCCGATTCGGGCTAGAGCCGGCCGAGGGGCGTCAGCTCCTGGAGATCGCGCTCAAGATGGGGATCCTGATCCCGCTCGGCGGCGACAAGTACGAGGCGCCGAATCCCTCGCTCCTGGCGGTGGGCGACGAGGCGGTGCGCAGCGGCATCCCCCTGCGGGCGGCGTTGAAGGTGATCGAGGAGATTCAGCGTCAATCCGATGCGGTCTCGCGCTCGTTCGTCAAGCTTTTCATCCGCGAGGTCTGGCGGCCGTTTGCCCAGGCCGACATGCCGGCCGAGCGCTGGCCGGAGATCGAGGACGCCATCGAGCGTCTGCGCCCCGCCGCCAGTCAGGCGCTGATGACGATCTTCCAGGAGCGGATGAGCCTGGAGATCGAACGGGCCTTTGAGGAGATCACCCACCGGCTGTCGGAGCGCAAGCGATGAGCGAGCGAGAGGGTCTCACCGCCGGCGAAGCCGACGGTCGGGTGGCGGGGGACACCGACGCGCAGCGCTCTGAGCTGCTGGCCCGCTGGGGCCGGTCGGCCGCCGGCTGGGGTCGTCGGGCTGACTCGATCCAGGAGTTCGGGCTCCCCGTCTCGGTCTGGATGATCGATCAGCTCAGCCTCCAGCCCGGCCAGTCGGTGCTCGAGCTCGCCTGCGGTCCTGCGGACACGGGGTTCCTGGCCGCCGAGCAGGTGCGGCCCGGTGGCCTGGTCATCGAGACCGACGCCGTGGATGCCATGCTGGGCGTGGCCAAGGGAAGAGCTCGGGACCTGGGGGCGGCCAACGTCGAGTTCAAGCGCATGGAGCTCGAGTGGATCGATCTTCCCGCCGCCACCGTGGACGCCGTCATCTGCCGCTGGGGGCTGATGTTCGCGCTCGACCCCTCCGCGGCGGTGCGCGAGATTCGCCGGGTCCTGCGTCCGGGTGGCCGGATGGCCATCGCGGTCTGGGACGCGGCCGACCTCAACCCCTGGGCCACCATCCCCACCCGGGCCCTCATCGAGCTGGGGCATGTGGAACCGCCCGATCCCACCGCGCCCGGGATGTTCACGCTGGCCGACGCAGGTGGACTGCGCGACCTGCTCGACGCGGCTGGCCTGGACGACGTCCTGGTGGAGACGGTCGATCTGGCCCGGGAGGAGGCGGGAGTCGATGTCTACGTGAAGTCCACACTCGACATATCGCAGGCGTTTGCCGAGGTCCGCGAACGACTGAGCGGGCCGCAATGGCAGGAGGTGGAGGGGCGCATCGCCACGCTGTGTGAGCCATACCGCCGTGATGGCCGCCTCGTCTTCCCGGCCCGGTCGCTGGTGGCGGCGGCCAGCGCGTAGGGGCTGCGTCCAGACGCCTCTGGCCCAGGCCAGCTAGCCTGCCGCGCCATGTTCTACGACGACGACGCCGACATCCATCATCTTGACGGCAAGACCGTGGCCATCCTCGGCTACGGGTCCCAGGGCCACGCCCACGCGCTGAACCTCCAGGATTCAGGCGTCTCGGTGGTGGTCGGGCTGAGGCCGGACTCCTCCAGCGTGGCCCGGGCGCAGGGCCACGGGCTGCTGGTGACCGATCCCGCGCAGGCGGCTGCCGAGGGCGACGTCGTGATGATGCTGGTGCCCGATGAGCTGCACCGGGCGGTCTGGGAATCCGGTGTGTCCGAGGGCATCGAGGCCGGCAACCTGCTCATGTTCGGGCATGGTTTCTCGATCCATTACGGCGAGGTGGAGCCGCCTGGAGACGTCGACGTGGCCCTCGTCGCTCCCAAAGGCCCCGGGCACCTGGTCCGGCGTCAGTATCTGGATGGCTCGGGCGTGCCGGGGCTGGTCGCGGTCCATCAGAATCCCACCGGGTCGGCCCTCGAGCTGGCCCTGGGATACGCCAAGGGGATCGGCTGTACACGCGGCGGCGTGATCGAAACCACCTTCAAAGACGAGACCGAGACCGACCTGTTCGGTGAGCAGGCCGTGCTGTGCGGTGGGGTGACGGAACTGGTCCGGGCCGGATACGAGACCCTCGTCCAGGCCGGCTATGACCCCCGGCTGGCCTACTTCGAGTGCCTGCACGAGCTCAAGCTGATCGTCGATCTGATGTACGAGAAGGGGATCGCCGGGATGCGCTACTCGATCTCCAACACGGCGGAGTACGGCGATTTGACCCGGGGCAGCCGGGTCATCGGCCCGGAGTCCCGCCGGGCCATGCAGCAGCTGCTCAGTGACATCCAGGACGGATCGTTTGCCCGTGAGTGGATCGCCGAAAACCGCGCCGGCCAGGAGAACTTCCGGCGCATGCGCGAGGAGCAATCAAACCATCAGGTGGAGGTGGTCGGCCGGGAGCTGCGCTCGCAGATGTCCTGGATCGACACCGAGTTCGACGAGTAAGGGGAAGCGCGAGCTCAGGCCGGTCCGGTCACGGCCGAGCGCCTGAGGACGCGCCCGCGCCCGTTCAGCGCCTCAACCGCGAAGTACCGCGCTGAGCTCTGCACCTGGATGGCCGTCTCAAACCCGCTCCACGGCTTCACTGCCACGGTCTTGAGTCCGTGGGGGGTAGAGCCGGCGAGCACGCGCCAGGACGCCACCTGGGTGTCCCCGTTCCAGCTGGCATAGAGCCAGACCCGCCCGTGCTTGCCCCTGGAGCGGGCCAGGGCGGGAGGGGCCAGGGGGTGACCGGTCCAGGCGAAGCGGTAGGCGCGGTAGGAGGCCACACCGAGGGGGAAGCTCCCGCTGAAGATCTGGCGGCCACTGGGGGAGTACTGGGAGAAGACCGGCTCGGTGCCCCACCCCACGAAGAGGTCGTGGTTGTCGAGGAGCTGCGCGCTGCCCTCCGCTCCGGCCAGCAGGGGCGGCGAGTGCCGGTCGGCCCGAACCAGGGATACCTTGTGCGCGGCCGGGTCTATCTTCAGCTCCCGGGCCGTGGACTGCGGGTTGGCCTGGGGGACCCCAGCGGCCCAGGCATCGTCGAACACGGTGAGGAGGCCGTGCCGGTTGAGGTGGGCGTCGTGCTGCCACTGAAACGTGGTCTCGTGGGCCATCTTGAAGCTCGGCCGCTTGCCCCCGAGCGTCCAGATCACCCGGCCGGTGCGCTCGTCGATCTCACACACCGACCAGGTGTTCCGGATCGACACGAGGAGCCGGTGGCCAGGGAGCTGCTGGATGGAGTTCAGGTGGTAGGCGTCATAGCCGGCCTTCCAGTAGTGAGGCCAGTACGAGGCGCTTATGGGCACGTGGCCCAGGGCATGCCACTCCCAGAGCACCTGACCGGTGGCGATGTCCAGCTCCTGGACGACGTAATCGTCCACCACGCCGTTGGCCGGCCCGTCGATGCTGCTCAGATTGGCTCGGACGGGGACGATGGCGTCTATCAGCGCCGTCCCCTGCGGCGTGATCTGGAACTCGTGCAGGTCGGCCCCGTACCCCCATCCGGCCTTCAGCACGGCCATCAGCCGGTAGGAGGAGTTCATGATCACGTCCTCCTCCGGCTCTCCCACGCCGCCCTGCCACCAGGTGAGAACCCGCTTGCCTCGATACCTCTGCACCTCGAGGTTGAACGCCACCCAGTTCCCGCCCAGGGGGTCAAACCACAGCAACTGACCCTTGGGACCCAGGATCATCGGCCCCGACTGGGACTTCGACGCTTTGGGCGGGCGCACGAACAGGACCTGCGACCGCGGAGAGAGAAAGATGTCTCGGGATCCCGGGGCCGGTCCCGAGCTGATGTTCACGGCAGGGGGATCAAGCTCCGGCTGCGAGTGAAACGGCCCGCGCTTGGAGCTGCCGCCCTGGGCAATCGCGTTCTTCGCCGCAGTGGGCGGGGGAGCGGGTTGAGCCACGGTGAACGAGTAGCTCAGGCTGGTGGATCCAGGGTCGCCGGACGCCGTGCCAGCCTGGGCGGAGGTGAGGAGCGCCTGGACGGTGACCCTCTCACCAGCCGTGAACGGCTGCGCCGGAATGAACGCCGTGCCGGCGTGGTCGGGGAGGGAGACCAGGTGTCCCGGGTGAGGGCCGCTGCTGGAACCGGTCACCGTGGGGGTCGCCGCGAGATCCGAAGGGCGCAACGCGGAAAAGATGATCTCCGACTGAGCGGAGGCGTCGGGCGTGTTGGGGAAGGGAATCACGTGCAGGCTCACGGCCGACGCCGACGGGACCTGGATGGCCAGCCAGACGGCCGCCAGGCCCAGCCCACCTATGGCCCGGCGAACCCTCATCGCCTTCCAGCCTTGATTTGCCACTGACCCCGCATCGCCTGGCGAGGGTAGCCAATCGCCTCAGCCGGACGGCTCGGTGACCACCTGCGAGTGCCCGAGGGCGCGTCCGCGCGCGTCCAGGGCCTGCACGGCGAGGTACCGGGGCGCGCCGGCCAGAGCGATCGAGGTCTCAAACCCGGTCCAGGGCTTGGTCTTCAGTGGCTTGAGGGCTCCACTCGTCTTGCCGCCCAGAACCCGCCAGCTGGCCACTCGGGTGGCTCCGTTCCAGCTCATGTACGCCCGAGTAACGGTCTGGCTCGAGCGGGTCAGGGCCAGGGATGGCCGCGTGAGCGGCCGGCCGGTCCAGGCAAAGCGGTAGGCCCGGTAGGAGACGACGCCCAGCGAAAACGTGGCGTCGAACACCTGCCGGCCACCAGGCGCGTATTCAGAGATGTCCGGTTCGCTGCCCCAACCCACGAAGACGTCGTGGTCATGCAGAAGCTGGGTGCTTCCCTCGCTGCCGGCGAGCAGCGGCGGTGAATGGGTGAGCTTCGCGAGCAGCGACACGTGGTGGGTGCGGACGTTGACGGTCAGCTCCTTGGCTGAGGACTGCGGTTCCTTCTGCGGCGCGGCGCCGTCATCGAACAGGGTGAGCAGCCCATGGCCATACATGTGGGCGTCGTGCTGCCATTCGAATCTCGTGCCGCGCCCCATGGTGAAGTTCGAGTACCTGCCGCCCAGCGTCCAGATCACGTGGCCGGTGCGCTGATCGATCTCGTACACCGCCCAGGTGTCCCGGGCCGAGATCAGAAGCCTGTGGTCCGGGAGCTGCTGGATGGAGTTCAGGTGAAAGTAGACGTAGGGGTTCGCACTCGAGCCCCCCACCTCGCTGGCACTGAGGGGAACGTGACCCAGCGCGTGCCATTCCCAGAGGATCCGCCCGGTGCGGATGTCGAGCTCCTGAATGACACAGTCATCCAGCCAGCCGTTGCTGGGCCCGCCGACGCTGCTCAGGTTGACCTGGACAGGGACGTAGGCGTCTATGAACGCCGTGCCGCGTGGTGTGAGCTGAAACTCGTGCAGGTCGGAGGAGTAACCGTACGCCGCCCGGACCACCGTCACCCGCCGGTAGGCGGCGTTGAGGATCACATCCTGACCGCCCGCGGTGGTGTCAGGGCCGATCACGCCCTGCCACCACGTGAGCACCGGCCCTCCGCGATATCTCTGCACCTCGAGGTTGTATGGCTCGCCGGTCAAAACCCGGTGAAACCACACGAGACGCCCCCGCGGGTTGAGAATCATGAGCCCGGATTGCGGCGTGGTGGCGCTGGTCCGAGGCGAGAGGAAGATGTCCTGCCCGCCGGGGGCGGGGCCGGTGCTGACGTGAACCGGCGGCGGGTCCAGTTGAGGCTGAGAAAGAAACGGTCGTTGATGAGAGCCCGTGGTCCTGGCGGCCGGGGCGGCCTGTGGGCTCTGCCCGGGGGCGGGAAGGGCGACGGTGAAGGAGAATCTCAGGCTCCTTGCCCCAGGAGCCCCGGATGCCGTACCGGCGCTGGCTGAGCGCAGGTAGGCGTGCACGGTCACCCTCTCCCCCGGGGTGAAGGGGTGGGCGGGGATGAAGGCAGTTCCCGCATCGTCTGGCAGCGCGGTCAAATGACCGCCGTGCGGGCCGCTGCTGGACCCGGTGACCGTCGGGCTGCCGGCAAAATCGGCAGGCCGCAGCGAGGAGAAGATGATCTCCGAGGCCGGCGCGGCGTCCGGGGTGCCGGGGAACGGGATCACGTGCAGGCTGGCGGCCGATGCTGACGGGGCCGGGAGCAAGCCGGCCAACAGGGCGAAGAGCACGATCCTCCGGATGGTCAACACTATCTCCCCGGCCTGGGCATGGCCTGAGACTCGCCCAGGACGCGTCCCCGTGTGTCGAGCGCCTGCACGGCTAGGTAGCGGGGCGCGCCGGGCAGAGCGATCGAGGTCTCAAATCCACTCCAGGGCTTGGTCTTCAGTGGCTTGAGGGCTCCACTCGTCTTGCCGCCCAGGACCCGCCACCTGGCCACCTCGGTGGCTCCGTTCCAGCTCATGTACGCCCAGGTGACGCCCTGGCTTGGGCGGGTCAGGGCCAGGGACGGCTGCGTGAGCGGGTGTCCGGTCCAGGCGAATCGGTAGGCCCGGTAGCTCTTCACGCCAAGCGGGAAGCTGGCATCGAAGATCTGATGACCATCTGGGGAGTACTGGGAGAACGTCGGCAGATCCCCCCAGCCCACGAACATGTCTCCATTGCTCAGAAGCTGAGCGCTTCCCTCGGCCCCGGCCAGCAGCGGCGGTGAATGCACGAACCTCCGGATCAACCTCACCGTGTGCCGCTTGAAGTCGACCCGCAGCTCCTTGGCCGAGGACTGGGGTTCCTCCTGCGGGCTATCCGCGTCGTCGAACAGGGTGAGCAAGCCATGCCGATACAGGTGAGCATCGTGCTGCCACTCGAATCCTGTTCGGGGGCCCATCCTGAAGTTCGAGTGCCTGCCGCCGAGCGTCCAGATCACCCGCCCCGTGCCCTCATCGATCTCGTAGAGCGCCGACGTGTTGCGAAGGGAAACGAGCAGCCGGTGACCCGGCAGTTGCTGGATGGAGTTGAGATGAAACGCGTCGTAGCGTCCGGTGGCGGAGGGGACCAGCTCCGAGTCGCGCAGGGGGACGTGCCCCCAGGCGTGCCACTCCCACAGAATCGCTCCTGTCCGGACGTCGAGCTCCTGGATGACGCAGTCGGACAGGGTGCCCTTGGCCGGGCCTCCGACGCTGCTCAGGTTCGCCTCCACCGGCACATAGGCGTCTATGAACGCCGTGCCGCGTGGTGTGAGCTGAAACTCGTGCAGGTCGGAGGAGTAGCCGTAGGCGGCATGGAGCACCGCAACTGGGCGGTAGGAGCTGTTCAGGATCACGTCCTGCCCGTTCGTGGAAGTGTTGTGCCACCTGTCGCCCTGCCACCAGGTGAGTACGGGCCGGCCGTGATAGTGCTGCACCTCGAGGTTGTAGGGCACGAGGTTGCCTCCCACCACCGGGCGGAACCACACCGTGCGCCCCCGCGCGTCGAGAATCATCACGCCCGTCTGGTAGTAGGAGGAATGTCCCCACACGTAGGGGGAGAGGAAGATGCTCTGAGAGCCCGGGGCTGGCCTCGAGCTCCGGGCCACGGGGGGCGGGTCCAGGCCGGGAGCCGAGCGAAATGGTCCGGTCGGTGCGGGGCGGGCGCGCCCAGTCCGCGGCGCGATGACCGAATCACCGGGCGGTGAGAGCGCCACGTGAAACGAGAAGCTGAGGATCTGACCGGACGAAAGCCCCGACGCCCTGGCTGCCCTGGGCGATGTCAGCCCGGCCAGCACGGTTACCCTCTCGCCCGGGGTGAAGGGCTGGGCGGGGATGAACGCCGTGCCGGCGTCGTCGGGAAGGGAGATGAGCCGGCCCGTGTGCGGGCCGCTGCTGGACCCGGTGACCGTCGGGCTGCCGGCAAAATCGGCAGGCCGCAGCGAGGAGAAGATGATCTCCGAGGCCGGCGCGGCGTCCGGGGTGCCGGGGAACGGGATCACGTGCAGGCTGGCGGCCGATGCTGACGGGGCCGGGAGCAAGCCGGCCAACAGGGCGAAGAGCACGATCCTCCGGATGGTCAACACTATCTCCCCGGCCTGGGCATGGCCTGAGACTCGCCCAGGACGCGTCCCCGTGTGTCGAGCGCCTGCACGGCTAGGTAGCGGGGCGCGCCGGGCAGAGCGATCGAGGTCTCAAATCCACTCCAGGGCTTGGTCTTCAGTGGCTTGAGGGCTCCACTCGTCTTGCCGCCCAGGACCCGCCACCTGGCCACCTCGGTGGCTCCGTTCCAGCTCATGTACGCCGAGGTGACGCCCTGGCTTGGGCGGGTCAGGGCCAGGGACGGCTGCGTGAGCGGCCGGCCGGTCCAGGCAAAGCGGTAGACCCGGTAGCTGGCGTTGTTCAACCTGAAGGAGGCGTCGAACACCTGGCGGCCACCCGCGGTGTACTCGGAGAAGTTCGGCTCGCTGCCCCACCCGACGAACACGTCGTGACCGGGGAGAAGCTGGACGCTCCCCTGGCTGCCGGCCAGGAGTGGCGGCGTATGGCGGTAGGTGTGGGCCAACGTGACCCGGCGTCTGGCCAGATCGATGTGCAGCTCCTTGGCGGAGGACTGTGGCTCCTCCTGGGGGCTGGCGGCGTCGTCGAACACGGTGAGGAGCCCGTGGGCGTACATGTGGGCGTCGTGCTGCCATTCGAATCTCGTGCCCGCCCCCATGGTGAAGCTCGAGCGCCTGCCGCCCAGTGTCCAGATCACACGACCGGTGAGCTCGTCGATCTCGTACACCGCCCATGTGTTCCGGAAGGAGAGCAGAAGCCGGTGGCCGGGCAGCTGCTGGACGGAGTTGAGATGGAACGGGTCATAGGCGCCGGACGCTCCGGGACTGCCGTGGGCCGAGCTCAGCGGCACGTGACCCCAGGCGTGCCAGTCCCACAGCACGGCCCCGGTGCGGATGTCGATCTCCTGAACCACGCAATCGGTCAGCGTCCCGTTGACCGGACCGCCCAGGCTGGACAGGTCGGCGCCGACCAACGGGTAGGCATCCACCAGGGCCGTCTCCCGCGGCGTGATCTGAAAGTCGTGCTGATCGGCGGCGTATCCCCAGCCCGGTCCGACGGTGGCCACCGGCCGGTAGGAGCGGTTGAGGATCACGTCCTGCCCGCCCGTGCCCCGTCCGTTCTGCACGGTCCCCTGCCACCAGGTCAGCACGGGGTGACCCCGGTAGCGCTGCACCTGCAGGTTGGCGGGCAGGACTCCGCTCACGGGACGAAACCACAGTAGCTGGCCGCGCGGGTTGAGGATCATCATGCCGCGAGGGTGGCCCGAGGGAGAGAGAAAGATATCCCGGCCTCCCGGGGCCGGCCCGGTGCTCACGTGCACCTGTGGCGGGTCGAGCTGGGGGGCGGAACGGAACTCCGAGCCGGATCTTGCCGGGCGCGGAGGTGCCGATGGCTGGCTCCGGGCCTCGCTCGCCAGGCCGGAGGCCTGGGCCGCCACTCTGAAGGAGAACTCGAGCGTGGTGGCCCCGGGGTCACCGGAGGCCGTCCCGGCCCCGGGGGATGTGAGGGAGGCGTGCACGGTCACCTTCTCTCCGGCCATGAAGGGTTGAGCGGGAACGAACGCCGTGCCCGCCCCAGCCGGCAGAGCAGTCACTCGGCCCTGGTGCGGGCCGCTGAGAGAACCGGTGACCTGGGGCTGGCCGCTCAGGTCGACGGGCCGCAGCGAGGAGAAGATGATCTGCGACTGCGGGGAGGCGTCGGGGGTGTTCGGGAACGGGATGACGTGCAGGGCGGCAGCGGCTGCTCCCGGCGTTGGCCGGGCCATCACGAGCGAAGTGGAGCTCCCGGCCAGGCCGACGGCCACCATGAGGCCAAGGAGCGCCCGCCCGCTTTGCAGCGGTCGCCGCCTGCGCGGCCCGCGTACTGACTCACCCCGCACCGGCGCGCGACTCTAGCGCAGGGGCCTGATCGGGCCGCGAACGCGGTCCGGGGTACAGTCCCGTGGCCGCCCCGCCATGCCCGACACCACCTACCAAGCCGCATCCGGCGAGCTCAAGGCCTACCTCGCGCTCCCCCGGAACACGGGACCGTGGCCTGGGGTGGTGGTGATCCAGGATCTCCTGGGGCTGAGCGACGACATTCGCGAGCAGGCAGACCGGCTGGCGGCTGCCGGATACCTGGCTCTGGCTCCCGGCCTCTATTCCGGGCGGGGCCTGCGCTGCGTGCTGGCCACCCTGCGGGCCTCCCGGTCCGGCCAGGGGGCGGCCTACGATGACACCGAGGCGGCCCGGCAGCACCTGACCGAGCGCGAGGAATGCACCGGCCAGGTGGGGATTATCGGATTCTGCATGGGCGGCGGGTTTGCCCTCCTGAGCGCACCGCGCTACGACTTCGCAGCGGCGTCGGTCAACTATGGCGAGGTACCTGAGAACGCCGCCGAGCGGTTGCGCGGCGCCTGCCCCATCGTGGCCAGCTACGGCGCCCGCGACCGCACGCTGTCCGGACGAGCCCAGCGGCTCGAGCAGGCCCTCAGCGAGCTCGATATTCCCCACGACGTCAAGGAGTACCCGGAGGCAGGTCACAGCTTCATGAACCGCATCAACCTGGGACCGCTCATGAACCCCGTCCTGCACTTCACCGCCTTCAACTATCACCACCCCTCGGCCGAGGACTCGTGGCAGCGGATCCTCACGTTCTTTGACACCTATCTGCGGGCCGAGAGCTAGCCGCTACTTTCTAAACCGAGATGGCCCAGACCTCTGTCGCCCTCGAGATTCCCGCCGAGCTCAAGCCACAAGACGGCCGGTTCGGCTCCGGTCCCTCGCGGGTCCGCCCGGCGCAAGTCGAGCATTTGGCTCGCCAAGGAGCGGGGTTGCTAGGAACCTCGCACCGTCAGAAGCCCGTCAAGGAGCTTGTCGCCGCCATCCGGCAGGGCGTCTCGGAGCTGTTCTCTCTGCCCGACGGCTACGAGGTGGCGCTGGGAAATGGTGGCACCACGGCCTTCTGGGACGCCGCCACATGCTGTTTGGTCAGGAGCCGGGCCCTTCATCTGGTGTATGGCGAGTTCACCTCGAAGTTCGCCGCCTGCACCCGGCGCGCGCCCTTCCTGGAGGAGCCACTGCTCATCGAGGCAGGGCCGGGCGACGCGCCGGACCCCACCACAGACCCTGAGGCCGATGTCATCTGCTGGGCCCACAACGAGACCTCGACCGGGGTCATGGTTCCGGTCAGCCGGCCCCCCGACTCCAGCGGCTCGCTCGTCCTGATCGACGCCACCTCGGGCGCAGGCGGTCTCCCGGTACAGATCGAGCAGGCGGACGTCTATTACTTCGCCCCCCAGAAGGGGTTTGCCTCCGAGGGCGGGTTGTGGCTGGCTGCGCTCAGCCCCGCGGCGCTTCATCGGATCGAGGAGATCAACGCTGAGCCTCCCACCATCGGCCCGGAGCGCTGGATCCCTGAGTTCCTGTCGCTCTCCACCGCGGTCGAGAACTCGGCCAAGGATCAGACGTACAACACTCCGGCCATAGCCACCCTCTTCCTCCTGGCCGACCAGCTCGAGTGGATGGTGGGGCAGGGGGGACTCGAGGCGATGGTTCGCCGGACCGGTAAATCCTCAGGCCATCTCTACGGCTGGGCCACGGACCATCAGTACGCCGCGCCGTTCGTGAGCGATCCGGCCAAGCGATCGCTCGTGGTGGGCACGATCGACTTCTCAGACCAGGTGGATGCGGCGGCGCTGGCCGGTGTCCTGAGGTCCAATGGGATCGTCGACGTCGAGCCCTACCGCAAGCTGGGTCGCAACCAGCTCCGGATCGCCATGTTCCCCGCCACGGACCCGGCCGACGTACGGGCGCTCACAGCCTGCATCGACTGGGTCCTGGAGAGGATGCTGTGAGCAGTGGCGGCGTCGGGGCGTCGCCCGGGTGCTGGTGGCCGAGAAGATCGGGGACTCAGGTGTAAGCCTGCTCCAGGAGCACTTCGACGTGGACGTGGGGGCGGGCGTCAGCCGCGAGGAGCTGGCCGAGCGCCTCGACGGCTACGACGGGATCCTGATCCGGTCAGCAACCAAGCTCGACGCGGAGCTCCTGGAACGGGCGACGCGGTTGCGGGTGGTGGGACGCGCCGGGGTGGGGGTGGACAACGTGGATGTGGCCGCCGCCACCAAGCGCGGGATCGTGGTGGCCAACGCGCCTCAGTCCAACGTGATCACCGCCGCCGAGCACACGATGGCGCTGCTCCTGGCGCTGGCCCGGAACATCCCCCAGGCCCACGCCTCGCTCACGGGGGGCGCCTGGGAGCGCTCCCGGTTCTCGGGGATCGAGCTGCACGAGAAGACGCTGGGCATCCTCGGCTTCGGCCGGATCGGACAGCTCGTGAGCCAGCGGGCCCGAGGCTTCGGGATGCACGTCGTGGCCTTTGATCCATTCGTGGCCGCCGAGCGCTACCGCGAGCTGGGAGTCGAGAAGGCGCAGTCGCCGGAGGACGTCTACGCCGTGGCCGACTTCCTCACGCTGCACCTCCCCAACACCCCGGAGACCGAGGGCTGGTTGGACGCAGCGGCACTGGCCAGCTGCAAGCCGGGGGTCCGGGTGCTGAACGTGGCCCGCGGTCCCTTGGTGGTGGAGGAGGATCTCAGGGCGGCGCTCGATTCCGGCCAGGTGGGCGGCGCGGCGCTGGACGTCTTCGGCGTCGAGCCGGTGACCGACCATCCGCTGTTCGGCTACCCCAACGTGATCGTCACGCCCCATCTGGGCGCCTCGACCGCGGAGGCCACCGACCGCGCGGGATACCAGGCGGCCGAGCAGGTGGTGGCCGCATTGACCGGCGGGGTGGTGACCAGCGCAGTCAACATCCCGGCCATCCCGCCCGAGGACATGGACGTCCTCGGGCCATTCGTGGGTCTGTGCCGCGCCCTGGGCCGCATCGCGGTGGGGTTGGCTCCCCGACACATCGATCGAGCGCGTGGAAAACGAGTTCCTGGGCCGCATCGCCGAGCGCGACACCCGGCTGCTGGCCATCCAGGTGCTGCTTGGCGTGCTGTCCGGGCACACCGACGAGGAGGTCGGCGTGGTCAACGCGCCCGCCATGGCCGAGGAGCGCGGCATCGAGCTCTCGGAGACCAAGCGGACAAGCGCGCGGGATTACACCGATCTGTCCGGGTGACGGTGGCGAGCGGGCCTGAGAGCGTCCGTGTGGTGGGAACGCTAATCGGGCACCAGCACCGCCCGTACCTGCTCGAGGCGTGGGGTCAGCGGTTCATGGTCCAGCTCGAGGAGAACGTCACACTGCTTCGCTACCGGGACATCCCGGGCATGATCGGCCGGGTGGGCACGAGCTTCGGGGCCAGCGGGATCAACATCGTCTCGGCGGCGGTGGGCCGGCAAGCCGAGGAGGAGCGCAGCGGCTTCGCGGTCATGGTTATCACGACGGATGGCCCGGTTCCGACCGCGGTGCTCGAAGAGCTTCTGCAGGGCGAGGAGTTCGTGGATGCCCGCACCGTGACCCTGGACGAGATTTAGGTTCACGGTCGGCATGCCCGCGGCGTAGGCTGCGCTCATGACCAGGACCGTCAGCAGTCTCAGCGAAGCACCGGCGCCTGCCGCCGCCCTGAGCGCGTCCACCTTGTGCGAGGCCTTCCAGATCACCGCCCGAGAACGGGCGCAGGAGGTGGCGCTCAGGACGATCGGCGATGGCATCTCGATCACCTTCGGGGAGTACGCCGATCGCGTCCGGCGCCTGGCCGGCGCGCTCCACGCGCTGGGCGTGAGGCCCGGCCAGCCAGTCGGCTTCATGCTCACCAACCGGCCGGAGTTCCATCTCGTCGACACCGCCGTCATGCATCTGGGCGGGGTTCCGTTCTCCATCTACAACACCAGCTCTCCCGAGCAGATCGCCTTCCTGGTGGCGGATGCCGGCTGCCGCATCGTGGTCGTGGAGAGCGCCTTCCTTGAACCGGCGGCGCAGGGAATCGAGCAGGCCGGGGGCGTGGAGCACCTGATCGTGGTCGATGGGCCGGCTCCGGCCGATGGCCTCACCCTGTCCGAGGTGGAGGCGGCGCCGTCGCCAGCTGGCTTTGACTTCGAGTCGTGCTGGCGGTCGGTGAAGCCGGACGATCTTCTCACCCTGATCTACACCTCGGGCACCACGGGGCCGCCGAAGGGCGTGCAGCTCAGCCACGCCAATGAGCTGGCGGAATGCCGCGGGATCGAGGCGGTCGCGCACCCCCGGGCAGGTGGCTCGGTCGTCTCGTTCCTGCCCCACGCCCACATCGCCGACCGGGGGCTCAGCCACTACGCCCAGATGGTGTGGGGCCACACGATCACGTGCTGCCCCGACGTCACGCAGGTCTTCGCCCACGTGGCGGACTGTCATCCGACGTTTTTCGGGGCCGTCCCGCGCGTCTGGGAGAAGCTCAAGGCGGCCCTGGAGGCGGGGATCGCGGCCGAGCCCGATACGCAACGCCGGGCGGCGGTCAGTAAGGCCATCGACGCCGGGCTGGCTCGGGTTCGGGCCGAGCAGGCCGGAGCCCCGGTTCCGGCCGAGGTCAGCGAGACGTGCGCCTGGGCCGAGACAGAGGTGTTCTCCAAGATGCGAGCTCGGCTCGGTCTGGACCGGGCCGAGTGGTACATGATCGGGGCGGCGCCCTGCCCCCTCGGGGTGCTCGAGTTCTTCGCGGCGATCGGGATTCCCATCTGCGAGGTTTGGGGGATGTCGGAAACGACATCGATCGCCACGGTGGTTCCCCAGGATCAGCTCAGGCTGGGAACGGTGGGGGTGCCCATTCCCGGCGTGGAGATCCGTCTGGCCGATGACGGCGAGATCCTGATTCGCGGGGAGACGATCATGGCCGGCTACCGAAACCAGCCGGAGAAGACGGCCGAGACGATTGATCCCGACGGCTGGCTGCGCACCGGGGACATCGGCGTCTTCGACGAGGCGGGGTTCCTCCGGGTCATCGACCGCAAGAAGGAGCTCATCATCAACGCCGCCGGCAAGAACATGTCCCCGGCGAACATCGAGCAGCAGCTCAAGCAGGGAAGCCCGCTCATCGGGCAGGCCGTGGCGACCGGAGATGGTCGCCCCTACAACGTCGCCCTGATCGTTCTCGATCCGGACGCGTCGGCCGCGTTCGCCGCCGAGCGCGGGCTGGGCGATGCCTCGCCGCAGGCCATGGCGCAGGAGCCGGTCGTGGTGGCCGAGGTCTCAGCTGGGGTGGAGCGAGCCAACTCCCACCTGTCGCGGGTCGAGCAAATAAAGCGCTTCCGGGTCCTGCCCTGCGACTGGGCGCCGGCGGGAGACGAGCTGACGCCCACGATGAAACTCAAACGGCGGCCGATTGCGGAGAAGTACAGCGCGGAGATCGAGGCGCTCTACGGCGGCTGAGATGCTCGACGAGCGGTTCACGGACCAGGCGCGAGAGGTCATCGGGCTGGCCCGGGAGGAGGCGGCGAATCTCCGCCATGATCACATCGGCACCGAGCACATCCTGCTCGGGCTGCTGCGCTCCAAGGACGTGGCCGTGGAGCGAGTGATGGGATCGCTTGGCCTGACGGCCGGGCGCGTGAACTCGGAGGTCCGGCGCCTGGTGGGGGAGGGCGAGCGGCCCGTAAGCGGGGAGATCCCGTTCACACCGAGGGCCAAGGCGGGCCTCGAGATCGCGCTCCGCGAGTCCGGGGGACGCCGCCTCGTCGAGCCCAGGGACCTGCTGCTGGGCATCGCCGCCGAGGGGGAGGGGGTGGGAGCGCGGATCCTGCGCGAGTCCGACGCCGACCTCGGCCAGATGCGGCGAGAGCTGAGCGGTTGACAACCACTCGAACCGTCTGATTCCCTTGCAGCAGGCATTCGGAAAGGGGCACAGGTGATCAATCGCAGACGGGGCATGCTGGCCGCGGCACTGGGCGCGGCCGCCGCACTGGCGCCGGGCGGTGCACGGGCCGCTGTGTACGGAAGCGACGCCACCGGCGCGGGCATCTTCCAGTACGGCCAGAGCTCCACGGGGGCGCTCAGCCCGCTGAGCCCAGCGTTCCTGGCCACGCCTCAACAGATCGGCGAGGGGGTGGCGGTGAGCCCGGACGGCAAGAGCGCGTACGTGGTGGAACAGGCCAACGGCGGTACGTCGGTATCCCAGATCGCGCAGTTCACCATCCACGCCAACGGAACGCTGTCTCCCAAGAACCCGGCCACGGTGCCGGCAGGAGGCAGCCCGAGCTCGATTGCCATCAGCCCCAACGGCAAGAGTGTCTATGTCGGCGATCTTGAGAACCAGGACATCCTTCAGTACGACGTGGGCACGGGCGGCTTGTTGTCGGGCAAGACCCCGCCGTCGGTCACGCTGCCCACGGGCTGCACCCCCAAACGGGCTGGCGGTCAGCCCCAACAGCAAGAACGTCTATGCCGACTCTGGCAACCCCAGCTGCGGCTCGAGCGGCGGCGAGGTGTTCCACCTGACCGCCGACGCCACGGGGCACCTGACTCTTCAATCGACCCAGACCCTCCAGGCTCCCCGCGCGGGAAGCGTGGGGGTCAGCCCGGACGGCCGGAGCCTCTACGCGACCGGGCAAACCGGAGGAGCCCCGTTTGGCTCGGCCATCATCTATCAGTACAACCTGTCCACCACCGGGGTCCCCAGCGCCAAGACTCCGGCCAGCACCAGCAGCGGCTTCACGTTTGGCTCATTGGTGATTGATCGGGCGGGGAAGAACCTGTACGTAACCTCCGACAGCTCTTTCTGCAACGACAAGAGCCAGCAGGTATCGGTCCTCCGATTCCCGATCGGCTCGGGCGGCCTGCTGGGAAGCTCCCACAGCTCCCACGTCGCGAGGCCGTCGGAAAATGCGGAGAGAGCGGAAAGCGCGGCTGGCCGGCGGCTCAGCGGAACGGTTCACGGTCTGAGTGACTTTCCGCCTTCGTTAGGCGGTGTTGGCGATCCAGTGGCTGTGGAGCTTGAGGAGATTGTGGGTGGCTGCCACCAGCCGCCATTCTGACTGCGCGGAGGCTCTGCCTCTTCGCATGAACCGGTCGATCCGCCTGTTGTATTTGATCTGCCCGTAGACGGGTTCGACGGTGATCTTTCGTTGTGCGTAGAGCTTGCGGCCGCGCTCACTGGTGAGCTTTGAGCGCATCGCCTCGTAGAAGCCGTGCTCCCAGCCGGGGCGTTGGCCCTCGCGCATCGTGCCGTCGGGCGGGATCAGCACCTCGATCCCGCGGTCGGTGACCTGCTGGATCTGTCGGTTGTGCCAATAGCCGGCGTCAGCGAGCACCGCCCCGGGCTGCTCGCCGACCCCGTGGCGCTCCAGGTGCGAGAGCGTGGTGTCGAGCATTGGTTCCAGGTGCCCGAAGTCGCCCGCGTCGATCGTGATCTCGGCGGCCAGGATGATCTGTTTGTCGTTGACCGCGGTCTGCGCGTTGTAGGCCTGCCTGGGCGGAGTGCCCTGGGTGCGCATCACCCTGGAGTCCGGATCGGAGAGATTGATCTTCCCGTCGGGCAGCTCCGGCGGCACATACGGCTTGCTGTTGCCGCGCAGCACGCGTCCCTTCGTGTCACGGGCGGTCGCCCGCCAGTGCTCGTAGGCCTCGTTGGCGGCCAGGTCGACCCGGTGGTTCTCCTCCAACCGACCGAGCGCCTGGAACAGGCGGTCCTCGCGACCTTGCGGGATTGGCCGCGCCTCGCGCTCCCGCTGGTTTTCGAGCTCGCGGCGGGCAACCCGAGGCCACTCGCGGCGCCCCCCACGACGCTTGTCCCGACCGAACACCAACTCTGGATCCACCTTCACCTCAGCACCGGTCTGCTCCTCGCTGATCGCGCGCCCCTTGCGCTCCTCGATCCGCCGCTTGGCCTCCTCCAGCGCGGCCCGGCGGCCCTCGGGGGTGCGTAGCTGCCCGGGCAACTCGTCGCCGCGCGCCTCGCCATAGAGCTCGTCCTCGCGCCGGTCGATGTCCTCCGCCTCGCGCAGAATCTCGGTGACGATCTCGCGATACGAGCGGTTCTGGTCCATCGACGCGTTCGCCTTGATCTTCGTCCCATCGATCGTGATCACCCCCACCGACACCAGCCCAGCCTCCCGGCAGAGCCCGAGCACGTCGTCGAACAGCTCCTCGATCTCAGACTGGTGCCGGCGGCGGAACTCCGCGATCGTCGAATGATCCGGAGTGCGCATGCCCGTGATCACCTTGTAAGCGACGTCCTCCCAACACGAGCGCTCGATCCCCCGCGACGACCGGTTCCCGCGCGCATACGCGTACATCAAAAGCGCCACCATCACCGCCGGGTCATACGGAGCGCGACCAGCAGCACCAAGCCGATACGCCTCGTTGAAACGGTTCAAGTCCATCTGCTCGACCGCCCCCAAGATCGTCCACACCAAGTGATTCTCCGGCAGCCACTCCGTCAACGACGGCGGCATCAACAACAACTGACCACGATCACAACCAACGAAATTAAGAGCCATCCCGGAAGTGTCTTAAACCGGCCAGACGGCACCGATTTTCCGACAGCCTCTCGCCGGTACACACGAGGGCACGGGAGGACTGGCCCTGAGCGGTGACGCCAAGAGCCTTTACGCAGCAGCTGTCCAGTGCTTCACCACAGATCCCGGCTTCCTGGTCCAGTTCAACGTCGCGCCGAGCGGAGCGCTGAGCGATAAGAAGCCGTTTGTGGTCAAGTCCGGACCGGACATCGGCGCCTTGGCCGCCACGCCCGTGGTGCTCGAGAAGCTGACCGTGCTCCTATCCGGAAGCGGGAAGGGGCACGTCACCGGAAGCGGAATCAGCTGTCCGACCGTGTGCTCCAAAAGCTATTCGCCCGGGACCATGGTGAGTCTGACCGCGAACGCGGACGGCGGTTCCCACTTCGCGGGCTGGTCAGGCGGGTGCTCGGGAACCGGATCCTGCCGGGTCAAGCTGACCGCGCCCCGGACGGTCACGGCCCGGTTCACGCACGGCTGAGCCCGGGCGCTTTTAGGGGGAGGGGAGGCTGGAGACGTCGGCGAGACGGTTGTGCGTCCCCGTTGGGGGGTAAGTCCGGCTGGGTGCCCTCTTTCGGTTACACCATGATGTGTGAGCAGGCCGGCCCGCGCCAGCTCGTGCGCGATGTTCGCCAAGCCGAGGCGGTTGGGTTTGACTTCTCGGTGATCAGTGACCACTACCAGCCGTGGCTGGAGGCACAGGGCCATTCTCCGTATGCCTGGTCCGTCCTCGGGGCGGCGGCGCAGGCCACCGAGCGCATCGGCCTGATGACCTATGTCACCTGTCCGATTCTGCGCTACCACCCCGCGGTCGTGGCCCAGAAGGCGGCCACGGTTCAGCTGCTCTCCGACAATCGCTTCCGGCTCGGCCTGGGAGCGGGTGAGAACCTGAACGAGCACGTGGTGGGGCACGGCTGGCCGGCCGTGGGAGTGCGGCACGAGATGCTCCGCGAGGCGGTGGAGATCATCTCCGCCCTGCTGTCCGGCCAGCAGGGGTTCAACTACCGCGGGCACTATTTCGACGTTGAGCAGGCGAAGCTGTGGGATCCGCCGGAGCAACCGGTGCCGATCGGGATCGCTGTCTCGGGCCCGGACTCATGCCGGCTGGCCGGCGAGCTGGCCGACATCATGATCGCCGTCGAGCCCGAGGCCGAGCTGGGCCAGATGTTCGATGCCGCCGGCGGGCAGGGCAAGTCGCGGGTGGGCCAGGTGGCCATCGCCTACGACCAGGACCGGGAGGCGGCGGTCCAGCGGGCCCACGAGCAGTTCCGCTGGTTCGGGCTCGGCTGGAAGGTGAACGCGGATCTGCCCAACCCCGAGTCCTTTGAGGGCGGCACTCAGTTCGTCACCCCTGAGCAGGTGGCCCAGTCGCTGAGCTGTGGACCGGATGTGGAGGAGCACGTGGAGGCGGTCAGGCCGTTCCTCGAGGCCGGCTTCGAGGAGGTGGCGCTGGTTCAGATCGGCGCCGAACAGCAGCTGCCGTTTCTGGAGTGGGCCGAGAGCGAGCTCCTGCCCGCGCTGCGCTCGCTCTAGCCGCCATTGACGACGGGCTCAGCCACTCGCTAGTCTCAGCGAACGGTGTCGTTCCACATCGACCTGTCACTGCTTCTTCTCCTCCCCCTTCGGGGGGAATAGCGCGCCGGCGGCCGCACGTAGCCGCGAGACCACGAGAAGTAGTCAGGTTCGAGATTTGAAAAGGAGCGACATGAACGATTTCCCCCCAGACCCAGATCGAGTGAGCGTCTTTGACACGACTCTGCGCGACGGCGAGCAGTCCCCCGGGATCTCGCTGAACACGCAGGAGAAGCTCGAGATCGCCAACCAGCTGGCCCGACTGGGCGTGGACATCATCGAGGCTGGCTTTCCCATCACCTCCCCCGGCGATTTCGAGGCGGTGCGCGAGATCGCACGGCACGTGGAGGGGCCCGTCATATGCGCGCTGGCCCGCACCGCCGCCGGTGACATCGACCGCGCCTGGGAGGCGGTCAGGGACGCGGAACGGTCCCGCATCCACACCTTCATCGCCACCAGCGACGTGCACATCCAGCACAAGCTCCAGACCACCCGGGAGGATGTGCTTGGCCAGGCTCGGGCGGCGGTGGCCCACGCCCGCCAGTACACCGAAGATGTCGAGTTCTCCCCCGAGGACGGCTTCCGGTCCGACCGCGAGTTCATGGCCGAGGTGATCGCTGCCGCCATCGAGGAGGGGGCCACCACGATCAACGTCCCTGACACCGTGGGCTACGCCACTCCGGAGGAGTACGCCGCCATGTTCACCCAGCTCTACGAGCTGGTGCCGGCGCTGCACGACGTGGTCCTCTCGGCCCACTGTCATGACGACCTTGGCCTGGCCGTGGCGAATTCCCTGGCTGGTCTGCGCGCGGGCTGTCGTCAGGTGGAATGCGCCATCAACGGCATAGGTGAGCGGGCGGGCAACGCCTCCCTGGAGGAGATCGTCATGGTCCTGCACACCCGAGCGCCCATGCTCGGCCTGGGCACGGGTGTGGACACCACGGAGATCTCCCGGACCTCGCGGCTGGTCTCACGCCTCACCGGCTACCCCGTCCAGCCCAACAAGGCGGTGGTGGGACGCAACGCGTTCGCCCACGAGGCGGGAATCCACCAGGACGGCGTGCTCAAGGAGCGCACCACGTACGAGATCATGGACGCCACCACCGTCGGCCTGGCGGCCAACTCGATCGTGCTGGGCAAGCACTCCGGACGTCACGCGCTGCGCGAGGCTCTCTCCGAGCTGGGCTTCGAGCTCTCCGGGCAGGGGCTCAACACCGCCTTCAAGCGATTCAAGGAGATCGCGGATAAGAAGAAGGTCCTGACCGCGATGGACCTCGAGGCGCTGGTCACCGACGAGCTCCGCCAAGAGATCGCCGGCTATCAGCTCGAGTGGTTCGACGTCGAGGCGTCCTCGCGCCGGCCCCCGCATGCCCGGGTGGGCGTGCGGACTCCAGGCGGAGAGGAGGTCGTGGGGTCGTTCACCGGGGATGGGCCGGTCGACGCGATCTTCCGAGCCATCAATGCCGCCACCGGGTCCGAGGCCCGGCTCAGGGAGTTCCGCGTGGACGCGGTCACCGGCGGACAGGATGCGCTGGGGGAGACCTCCGTCGTGCTTGAGCTGGATGGCTCCGTGGGCGCGGGGCAGGGCGTCTCCACCGACATCCTGGAAGCGGCCGGCCGGGCCTATGTCCGGGCGCTCTCCAATGCGGTTCGGCGGCGTGAGGCGGCCAGGCAGGCCGAGGAAGCGGATGTGCCGGAGGTGCTCACCACGCCGTGAGGTGGCGATATGCGCTGCTCGCCTGCGCGCTGGGCTGCGCAGGGTCGGTGAGCGTCGGGGCAGGGATGGCCTCGGGAGGCGCCGAGAGAAGTTCGCATGCTGGTGGCTGCGGCCGCGTCAAGGCGCGCCGGGAACTGAGGCCGATCATGGCCCTGGACCCGCGGCCGCGCGCGCCGCGGATCTTTGCCATGCAGTTCAAGCAGGACCTCCACAACGTGACCACCTACGCCAGGTATCGGACCAAGATCCGCTGCCTGATCCAGGAATATGTGCTGCCCCATCTGGCCCGGGGGCGGCCCAACGTGGTGGTGTTCAACGAGGACGTGGGACTGATGACGCTCGCGATCGGCACCCGGGGCGAGGCCGCGCGGAAGGCGTTCGGGCGCCGTGGCAGCCCGAGTTGCCAGCGGGAGGGGGAGCCGTGCGCCACCCTGGCCGCGCTGGGGGCGGTCAGCGCTGCCTACTCGCCCCAGATCGCCGCCTATCAGGCGCGCTTCCACGCCCACATCGGGCCGTTGGTCGGGGCCTTCGTCGGGGCCACCGACACCACCGTGCGGGCGTTTGCCCAGACGTTCTCGCGCCTCGCCCTGCGGTATCACGTCTACCTGGTGGGATCAATGGACCTGCCGCCGTTTCGCCAGTCCTCGGCCCCCGCCGACATCGCCCTGTTCCACGACCCCGACCACCCTCGGCCCCGGTTCGTGTACGTGGCCACGGGAGCGCACGTGTACAACGAGGTATTCATGTGGGGACCGCGCGATGTCCGGCGCCGCGGGCCGGTGGTGCTGCGCAACCTCGTGGCTCACAACCTCAAGGTCCCGCTCACCCCGATCGAGCAGGAGATCGGCTTTAGCCCGGGGCCGAACCGCGGCCGGGCAGCCGTGGCGAACCTGCGCCCCTACCGGTTGCCGGGGACCAGGGCCCGGATCGGCTTCGCCACCAGCCTGCCGGCTTTCGCCTACGGCCGGCTGCCGCGAGGGAGGAACCCCTGCTCAGATGTGAGCGTCTACTACATGCGCTGCCTGGACCGGCTGGGGGCGAACCTGGTCCTCCAGGACGAGGCCAACCCGGGACAATGGACCGGGCCCGACGGGAGCTCGCAGGAGAAGTGGCAGCCGCTGTCCTGGATGCTCTCCACCTATCGCGCGGTGTCTGATCCCACGGTCCGCTTTGACTACAACGTGACCGCGATGATGGTGGGCAACCTGGCCGATCTGCCCTTCGACGGTCAGACCGCGATCACCCAGCGCGGGCTGGATGGCCGCGGGTGTCACTACATCGGAAACTCACGTTTCGTGGCCGGCGAGGATCTGCACTCGCTGCGCCGCTATGTGGGTCGGCAGCCGGCGTTCCTGGCCATCGCGCCCTGGGTGGTGTCAGACCGGTCGCGGACTAGGCTGCGCGCTGTGGGCAACGCCCTCGCGCCCGGGTCGGGCGCCCGGATAGAGAATGACTACGTGGAGACGGCGATCGTGGCCGATCTGCCGCTCCCGGTGGACCGTGGGCGGAGCGACTGCATCACGCGGTGAGTCGCAGCTGGGCGCCGAGGGTGGCTGACCACAATTTCACAAACCTCGCGTCGACGCCCGCGGGTTGTCGAGCTTTGGCTCTATAGCGGCCATGGCTTCACTCGGCGCGCGCAGCAGGCGGCGCTTTGTCGAAAGATGGTTGTTCGCGGCGGCCCTGCGGCCCGGGAGCGCTCCACAGGAGCCGCCCGCCGTCTACTCAGCCCCCAGCTGTCGTCCCTGGCGGTAGCCGGCGGCCAGGACACGGGCCGAGGGCTTGCGGTCCATCAGGTTAAGCCCCATCTCGCGGGCGCAGTCCGGACTGGGACGGACCACGTGCACCTCAGCCCCGCGGCGGCGCAGGGCCGCAGTCTCAATCGCGGCGGCCGACCGGGAGACCCGCCGGAAGACGCCGATGGCATCGGAGCTGGCGGTCAGGCTGGCGGTGGGGTTCAGGCACAGGACGCACGACCCGGCTCCCACCGGGGCCGCGTCGGCATTGGTCGGGCTCCACACCCCGCCGTCCACATACTCGCGATCACCGATCTGCACGGGGGCGAACAGCCAGGGCACCGTGCAGGACGCCTCCACCGCCTCGGCCACGCTGGCCCCTGGCGCGCCCGGGCTGCCGAACACCACGCGCCGGCCCGTGCCGCGGTCCACGGCGGTGATTCGGAGCCGACCGTCAAACCTGCCGCCCAGCTCCTCGATGTGGCGGCGCAACTGGTCCAGCGTCTGGCTCGGGCGGGGCAGCCTGCCCAGCAGAAGCGAGCGCATGAACGCCCCACCCGGCGCGGCCAGGCCCAGGGCGAGCGGGGCGAAGGTGGAGGCCATCGCCATGGCCCACGCTCCTGCCCTCCGGGCGGCGGTGGTCCCAGCCTCGGCCAGCCGTTCGGTGGGCTCGGCCGTGGCCTCCTCCGGCCCCTGCGTCCGGACCCGGGCGCCGAGGAGACTGGCCGGCCGCCAGGTGAGCGGACACGATGGCGCCCGCTGAGGTCCCCACGAAGTACTCGCAGCGGCGAAGGTCGAAGCCGGTGGCGTCCTCGAGCCCGGCCAATACTCCCATCATCCAGGCCTCGCCGAGGACCCCGCCACCTCCGAGGACGAGAACGTCCGGACGGGAATGCATTCGCGGCAGGCTAGCGAGGGCTTGCGAGATCGAGCGCGTACGTGATAACGTACGCCCGTATGCAAACCGCAACGGTGGATGTCCTGGGGCCACGCATCCGGGCGCTTCGTGAGTCGATGGCCCTCTCCCTGCGGGACCTGGCCGAGCGCTCGGGCGTGAGCGCGGCGATGCTCTCCCAGGTTGAGCGGGGCGAGACGAGCCCAACCCTTCAGGTGGCGGGGCGGATCGCCACAGGCCTCGAGCTCAAGCTCTCCCAACTGCTGCGGCTGGACGAGGACGGCGCCGTGGCCATCGTGCGGGCGGCGGAACGGCGGCAGGGCCCCGACGGTCGCAGCGGGCACAGCTACGAGATCCTCACCCCGCCGCTTCCCGGTCAGCGGGCCGAGCTCTCGCGTCACCGGCTGAAGCCGGGCGCCGTGACGGGCAGCCCGGGCGATCCCCCCATGCACGAGCCGGGAAGTCGTGAGACCGCCCTGGTGGAGTCGGGCAGACTCGCCCTGATGTGCGACGGGCAGCGGCACGAGCTCTCCGCGGGCGACTGCGTGACCTTCGAGGCCGACCTGCCCCACCATTTTGAGAACTGCGGACACGGCGAGGCGGTCCTGCTGGCTGTCGTCAGCGCCGGGCTGCGCAGGAGCTGACACTGCGATGGCCAGGACCCTGTTCGACAAGATCTGGGAGGCCCACGAGGTCGCGCCCGGACTCCTTTACATCGATCTGCACCTCGTGCACGAGGTCACGAGCCCTCAGGCCTTCGAGGGGCTGCGGCTGGCTGGCCGCCGCGTGAGGCGGCCCGACCGGACGCTGGCCACCGCCGACCACAACGTCCCCACCGACGGCACGCCGGCGGCCGAGCGGATTCGGGATGAGCTCTCCAGGGTTCAGGTGCAGACGCTGGAGCGCAACTGCGACGAGTTTGGGGTACCGGTGTTCTCGCTGGGATCGAGCCACCAGGGGATCGTCCACGTGATCGGACCGGAACTGGGTGTGACCCAGCCCGGGATGACGATCGTGTGCGGCGACTCGCACACCGCCACCCACGGGGCCTTCGGCGCGCTGGCATTTGGGATCGGGACGAGCGAGGTCGAGCACGTGCTGGCCACCCAATGCCTCGTGCAGGCTCGCCCACGCTCGATGCGCATCCGATATGAGGGCGACCTGGGCTTTGGCGTCACGGCCAAGGATCTGATCCTGGCCACGATTGGCCAGATCGGGGTGGATGGCGCCGTGGGCCATGTGGTCGAGTACGCCGGACCAGCCATCGCGGGGCTGTCCATGGAGGGCCGGATGACCGTGTGCAACATGACCATCGAGGCCGGCGGCCGGGCCGGGATGATCGCGGCGGACCAGACCACGATCGACTGGGTGATGGAGCGTCCGGCGGCCCCCGCCGAGGTGCCAGTGGAGTGGCTCGAGCTGCGCAGCGATCCGGGAGCGGAGTTCGATCGGGAGGTCGAGGTGAACGCCGCCGCACTCAGCCCCATGGTGACCTGGGGCACAACGCCGGGGATGGTGGTCCCCGTGACCGACTCGGTGCCCGAGCCCCGCTCCGAGCAGGATGAGCGGGCGCTGCACTACATGGGGCTGGAGGCGGGAACCCCCGTCCACGACATCAAGCTTGACCGGGTGTTCATCGGGTCGTGCACCAACTCCCGGATCGGTGACCTCCGAGCCGCCGCGGACATGGTCCGGGGACGCCGGGTGGCGGAAAGTGTGTACGCCATGGTTGTGCCCGGCTCGCAGCAGGTAAAGGAGCAGGCCGAGGCGGAGGGTCTGGACGAGGTGTTCCGGCGAGCCGGGTTTGACTGG
This sequence comes from uncultured Solirubrobacterales bacterium, assembly GCA_963838865.1. GTDB lineage: Bacteria > Actinomycetota > Thermoleophilia > Solirubrobacterales > Solirubrobacteraceae > Palsa-465. The sequence continues at coordinate 397,599 of CAWISN010000002.1, forward strand.
CGCGGGGCGGGCTGCTCGATGTGCCTGGGGATGAACCCGGACATCGCCTCGCCCGGCGAGCGCGTGGCCTCGACGTCCAACCGCAACTTCGAGGGCCGCCAGGGCCGGGGCGCCCGATCGCACCTGGTCTCACCGCAGATGGCCGCCGCGGCCGCGATCGAGGGGCGCTTCGTGGACATCCGGGAGTGGGAGGGGGCGCGGTCATGAAGGCCATCGAGACGATCACCGGCCGGGTCTCGGTGCTCGACCGCGACGACGTCGATACCGACCAGATCATCCCCAAGCAGTTCCTCAAACGGATCGAGCGCACCGGCTTTGGAGAGTTCCTGTTCTACGACTGGGCCAAGGATCCAAATTGGGACCTGCCGTCCAATCCGATACTGGTTGCCGGGCGCAACTTCGGCTGTGGCTCTAGCCGGGAGCACGCCCCGTGGGCGCTTGAGGACTACGGGTTCCAGGCCATCATCGCCCCCAGCTTTGCCGACATCTTCCGCTCCAACTGCACCAAGATCGGCGTGCTTCCCGTCGAGCTCTCGCCGGGGGACTGCGCCGCCATCGCTCAGGCCGGCGAGGCTCAGGTGGATCTTCGCTCCCAGGAGATCCGCTGGCCCGGTGGCTCGGCTCGCTTCGACATCGACCCCGAGATCAAGCACCGGCTTCTGAACGGGCTGGACGACATCGGGTTGACGCTCCAGCGCTCCGAGGAAATCGATGCCTACGAGCGGGACCTGGAACGGGCCGGCCCTGTGACGACCGCGCTGTGAGCAGCGCCTCCCGCGACTGGGACGCGGCCACCTACCACCGCGTGTCCGATCCCCAGTTCGCCTGGGCGCTCGAGCAGCTCGAGCGGCTGCCCCTGACCGGCGACGAGATCGTTCTGGACGCCGGTTGCGGATCGGGCCGGGTGACCGCGGAACTGGTGGCCCGGGTGCCCCGCGGCCGGGTGTACGGGGTCGACGTGGCCCCCTCCATGGCGGCCCACGCCGGCCAGGCGCTGGGTGACCGAGCCACCATCCTGTGCCAGGACCTGGTCGAGCTCGAGCTGCCCGAGCCGGTGGACGCGATCTTTTCCAACGCCACCTTCCACTGGATCTCCGACCACGACGCGCTGTTCGCCGCTCTGCACCGGGCCATGAAGCCCGGGGGCCGGCTGGTGGCCCAATGCGGCGGGAGGGGGAACATCAATCGCTTCCGCCGGCTGGCCGACGAGGTGGCCCATGAGGAGCCCTTCGCCCCGTCCTTTGCCGAGTGGCGCGGTCCCTGGAATTACGCCGGCGCCGAGGTGACGGCCGAGCGCCTGGACCGAGCCGGGTTCACCGATGTCTCGTGCTGGCTTGAGCCCAAGCAGGTGACCCCGGAGGACCCGCGGGCGTTTGTCCAGACGGTCTGTCTGGTCCGCCATCTGGATCGGCTGCCCGAGCCGCAGCACGGGCCGTTCATAGACCGGGTGCTGCGGCGGGTGGGCCAGCCCCTGGTGCTCGAGTACGTGCGGCTGAACATGACGGCTGTGGCGGCCTGAACGGATCTCAGGTCACATGCACGGCGGCGCTGGTGGCCGGCTTGCTCGTCCCGGCTGAGTTCACCGCTTTCACCGTGCAGGCCAGGCTGTGGCTCTTGTCGGCGCCCGTCACCTTGTAGGTGTTCTTGGTGGCTCCCTTGATCGTCTTGCCGTTACGGCTCCAGCCATAGAGAAAGCGAGTGGGTTGGTGGGTCCAGGATCCGTGCAGGCAGGTGAGGATGTGGCCGAGGCCTGGCTTTCCCGAGATCTGCGGCTTCTTCACATTGACCGGCAGGCAGGCCGGTGCCGGTTTGACCGCCTTGGATTCGTAGGCGCCCATATCCACGACCGGCTTGCAGGTCGTGGGGCGGCCCTCGGTGATCCGCCGGCGTCCCACCAGATCCGTCTTCAAGCCCTTGGGTACCAGGGCGTTGGAGCCCCGATCGATGGTGGGGCTTGTCGCGGTTTCCGCGCCCAGCGGGGTGAGTTTGGGATTCGCGCAGATGTCGCCCTTGCCGGTGAGGGCCGTCTTGCCGGCCGCCACCGTGCAGGCATCGTCGTAGCTGTATTTGGGCTTGGAGTAGCCGTAGATCTCCGGCGCTCCAGCCGGGCCCCTGTTGCCGTACACGATCGAGTTCTTCAGCGCCAGGGAGTCCGCCGGGCCGCCCCAGATGGCGGCGCCCTGACCCCCGGAGGAGGGCACCCTGTTGTGCACGATCGTGCTGTCGTAGAGGGCCAGCGTGCTGGGACAGGCGGTGGGCGAGGAGCAGTTGACGGTGCTCACGCCACCGGTGTAGATCGCGCCTCCCCAGCCGTTGGCGGATGGATCCGAGTTGCCCCTGAACAGGTCGTCGGCGCCGGTGAAGGATGCCCGCAGCAGCGTCGTGGAGCTGCTGGTGCCGATGTACTGATTAGTGCTGATGATGCCCACGGCGCCGCCCAGCGGTGGAATGGTGGTGGCCCCGGTCACATTGACCTGGTTGCTGATGAACTTGTCCCTGGTGCTCTTTATCGGTATCCCGATGCCCCATTCGGCCCCCCCGCCCGCTCCGTAATCCGAGTTCACAGTGCCGGTGATGTGATTGCCCTGGAAGAGGTTGCCGGACTGAACGACCTTGAAGCTGAATTCCCGAAGCTGGGGCGCCATGCCGACGGCGCCGCCGTAGAGATTGAAATTGACCCCGCCGGTGACCTGGTTGTCGAGGAACTTGTTCTTGGTCATCGTGACGGTCTGAGCGGGCTCCCCGGCTCCCTCACCTCCCTGCACCGCGACGAACAGCGCTCCGCCGGCGCCCTTGGCAGTGTTTCCCTGTCCGGCTCCGGTGCCGCCGAAGGTGTTGCCCGAGACCGTGATCGGGCTGCCCATGTAGGGCGGTCCCTCGTAGTTCTCGATGTCGACCGCGCCCCCGACGGGATAGTACGTAGACGTGCTGTCCGTTGAATTGCCCGTGAACGTATTGTGGGTGAGCTGAAGCGGGGCGCCGCTGGAGAAGTAGATCGCGCCGCCGTCAGCCGAAATGTTGCCGCTGAACCTGTTGCCGGTGATGACCGTTGGGGTGGCTGAGCCCGAGCCGTTGCTGGTGTTGATAGCGACGGCACCACCCGCGGACCCGCCCGTTCCCGCGTTCCCCGTGAAGGTGTCGTTCTTGATCGTGACCGCCTCGTACGGGCTGCTGTAACTCCCGATGTTGATCGCGCTGCCGCCACCCGTGGTGCTCGCGTTCTCGAACAGGAGGTTCTCGATCTTGAGCTGCACAGGCTGGCTCGAGCTCAGCTGCGGCGAGGTGCTATTGAGCACGCCGTTGAACCCGGAGGACGGAGTCCCACCGCTGCCGTTCCCGACACCCTCCAACGTGAACGCGTTGGTGTTCGTGATCGTGAAGGACTGAGCGGGGCACAGGCCGGTTAGCTTGACCACGTCGCCGCTGGCCGCACTGTTCAGGGCGCTCTGAAGGCCGCTGCAGCCAACCGTCGTGGTCGTCGCCCAGGCTCCCGGCGCTCCCGCCAGGCCAAACCCAATCAGGACAACCGCCACAGCAACTCGTCTCATCGTGCTCCCTCTGGATCTCGCCACAAGACCAACGGGCCAAGCCTCCTAGATCCTCGGACCGTCGTCAATAGGCAATTTCGCCGGACCGGCTACCGTCCGCCGCCCATGGCCCACAAGATTGTTCTTCTCCCTGGCGACGGAATCGGCCCGGAGATCATGGGCCCGGCGCTCGAGGTCCTGGCTGCGGTCGCTCCGGGCGTCCTGGAGTACGAGGAGCGCCTGTTCGGAGGCGCCTCCGTTGATGCCTACGGCACGGCGCTCACCGACGAGACGCTGAAAGCCTGCCGCAACGCCGAAGCCGTCTTGCTGGCCGCCGTGGGCGGGCCCAAATGGGACACCACCGATCCGCACCGGCCGCGGCCCGAGCAGGGGCTTCTTGGCCTGCGCAAGGGGCTGGGGCTATTCGCCAACCTGCGACCGGTGAAGCCGATTCCTGCGCTGTATGACGCAAGCCCCCTGAAGCGCGAGGTGATCGAGCGGACGGACATGCTGGTCGTCCGCGAGCTCACCGGCGGCATCTACTTCGGGGAGAAGACCCGGACCGATGAGCAGGCATCCGACGTCTGCGTCTACACCCGCGAGGAGATTGAGCGCATCGCCCGGGTGGCCTTCAGGAGCGCCCGCTCGCGCGTCACGAGTGTGGACAAGGCCAATGTGCTCGAGACGAGCCGGCTGTGGCGAGAGGTGGTCCACGAGGTCCACGGTCGGGAGTTCCCGAACATCGAGCTCGAGCACCTGCTGGTGGACAACGCAGCGATGCGCCTACTGGCCGCCCCCCGGCACTTCGATGTCCTCCTGACCGAGAACATGTTCGGGGACATCCTGTCCGATGAGGCGGCCATGCTGACCGGCTCGATCGGACTCCTGCCCAGCGCCTCGCTGGGTGAGCGCGGACCCGGGCTGTTCGAGCCTGTCCACGGCTCGGCGCCGGACATCGCGGGAACCGGGGCGGCCAATCCGATCGCGATGTTCCTGTCGGCCGCGCTTATGCTCCGCCACGGACTGGGCATGGAGCCTCAGGCAGCGGCGGTAGAATCGGCCGTCGAACGGGCGCTGTCCGACGGGCTGCGCACGCCTGACCTGGGGGGCCCGGCCACCACCGCGCAGGCCACCCGGGCAGTCCTCGAGAACCTTTAAGAAGGAGACGTCGTGGAGCAAGCGGACCTCATCTGGCACAACGGCGAGCTGGTGCCCTGGGAGGACGCCAAGGTGCACGTACTGAGCCATGGCCTGCACTACGGCACCGGTGTGTTTGAGGGAATCCGCGCCTACGAGACCGCCGCCGGGACGGCGATTTTCCGCCACCGCGAGCATCTGGAGCGGCTGATGCGCTCGGCCGAGCTCTATTACATGCCGGTTCCCTACACGATCGAGCAGCTGCGCTCGGCCACGCACGAGCTGATCGCGGCCAACGAGCTGCGGGAGTGCTACATCCGGCCCATCGCCTTCCGCGGGTACGGCCAGATGGGCCTGTATCCGCTGGACTGCCCGGTGGAGGTGTCGATCGCGGTCTGGCCCTGGGGGGCCTACCTGGGGGAGGAGGGCAAACGCCAGGGCATCCGGGCCAAGGTGTCCAGCTGGCGCCGGATCCCCCACGACTCCCTGATCCCCCATGCCAAGGCCTCCGGCCAGTACCTGAACAGCGTCTTGGCCAAGGTCGAGGCCTCAAAGGCGGGCTACCAGGAGTCGATCCTGCTGGATTCCCATGGCTTTGTCTGCGAGGGGTCGGGTGAGAACGTGTACGTGGTCCGCGACGGGGCCATCCTGACTCCGCCCCACACCGCCGGCATCCTGGACGGGATCAGCCGACGCTCGGTGCTGACCCTGGCCCAGGAGCTGGGCTATCCGGTGGTGGAGCGAGATCTGGCCCGCGCCGAGCTCTACCTGGCCGACGAGGTCTTCCTGTCCGGCACGGCGGCCGAGCTCGTGCCGGTGCGGGAGATCGACGATCACGCCATCGGCGAGGGGGAGCCGGGTCCCATCACCCGAGCCATCCAGACGGCCTTCGACGATGCCCTCCACGGTCGTGACCCGCGTCACGCCGAATGGCTTGACCTGGTGGAGCTGCCGCGGCCCTCAGCGCAGCTGGCCGGCTCCTGAGCCGGGCCGAGCGATGGCCGAGATCGAGCTCTACGACACGACCCTGCGCGACGGGATGCAGGGGGAGGGGATGTCGCTCTCGGCTCAGGAGAAGCTTCGCGTCGCTCACCGCCTCGACGAGCTGGGCATCGATCTGATCGAAGCGGGCTTTCCCAGCTCGAACCCCAAGGAGCTCGAGCTCTTCGAGCTGCTGGCCTCAGAGCGTTTCCAGCACGCCCAGGTGGCCGCCTTCGGTATGACACGGCGACGCGACGCGCGGGCGCAGGAAGATCCTGGCCTTCAGGTGCTGGCCGGCTGCCACGCCCCGGTGTGCACGCTGGTGGGCAAGACCTGGGCGCTTCATCTGGAGAAGGTGGTGCGGGTGGACCGCGAGGAGAACCTCCGCATGATCTCCGAGTCGGTCGGCCTCCTTCGCCGTGCCGGCAAGCGGGTCATCTACGACGCTGAGCACTTCTTCGACGGCTACCGGGACGACCCGGCCTACGCGCTGCGCTGTCTGCGTGTGGCCGCCGAGGCCGGCGCCGAGACCGTCGTGTGCTGCGACACCAACGGCGGGACGCTACCCGACGCGATCGGCACCGCCGTGGCCCACGTGGTGGGCGAGCTGGGCGGCCAGGGGGTGGCCGTCGGCATCCACTGCCACGACGACGCCGGGTGTGGTGTGGCTGGATCGCTGGCCGGCGTGGCCAACGGGGCCACCCAGGTGCAGGGCACGGTCAACGGTTACGGCGAGCGCTGCGGCAACGCCAACCTGACCACGATCATTCCCAACCTCCAGCTGAAGCTCGGGTTGCGCTGCGTCACCGACGCCCAGCTGGCCGCACTGACCGCCGGCGCGCACTTCTTCGACGAGCTGCTCAACCTCGTTCCCGACCCCGATCAGCCCTACGTAGGCCGCAACGCCTTCGCCCACAAGGGGGGGCTGCACGTGGCCGGCGTGACGGCTGATCCGGCCACGTTCGAGCACGTGGACCCCGAGGTGGTGGGTAACCGGCGTGAGCTGCTGATCTCTGAGCTCTCCGGGAAGGGCACGGTTCACGCACGAGCGCGCGACGCGGGCCTGGAGCTCGACTCGGAGCAGGCCAGCCGAGTGGTGGAGCGCATCAAGGAGCTCGAGCACCGGGGATACCACTTCGAGGCGGCCGATGGCTCGTTCGAGCTGGTTCTGCGCAAGGAGACGGGCGAGTACGAGCCCCTGTTCACGCTCGAGCACTGGCGGGTGATCGTGGAGATGGGACACATGGGTCACGTGGAGACCGAGGCCACGATCAAGCTGTGGGTGGGCGGCGAGCGCTACGTTCGAACCGCCGAGGGCAACGGCCCCGTCAACGCGCTGGACCGGGCCCTGCGGGACGCCATCGGAGAGCTCTATCCCCATCTGGCCGACATCCAGCTCGAGAACTTCAAGGTCCGGCTGATCGACGAGCACGCCGGTACGGCTTCCGTGACCCGCGTCCTCATCGACGCCACCGACGGCGAGACGGTGTGGGGTTCGATCGGGGTCTCGGAGAACGTGATCGAGGCCTCCTGGGAGGCGCTGGTCGATTCACTCGAGGCCGGCATGCAGCGCGTGGTGGCCCGGGAGTCGGCCCGGCCGGCGTGAGCGAGAGCATCCCGCTCTCGCGGCCGCTGATCGGCGAGCCCGAGGAGCGGCGCGTGCTGGAGGTCCTGCGCTCCGGCCAGCTGTCACTCGGGCCGGTGCTGGCGCGGTTCGAGCACGACTTTGCCGCAGCGGTCAACGCCCGCTGCGCCAGCGCCGTGTCGAGCGGGACGGCCGGCCTGCACCTGGCGCTCCGAGCGGTCGGGGTGGGGGCGGGAGAGGAGGTGATCACCACCCCGTTCTCCTTTGTGGCCAGCGCCAACGTGGCGCTGTACGAGCGGGCCCGCCCGGTGTTTGCCGACATCGATCCCGGTCACCCTCAACCTCGATCCCGAGGCCGCCGGGGGGGCGGTCTCGGAGCGCACGGCGGCGCTGCTGCCGGTGCACGTGTTCGGCTATCCGGCAGACATCCCCGCGCTGGAGCGCCTGGGCCGGCCGATCGTCGAGGACGCCTGCGAGGCCCTGGGGGCGCGCTACCCGGATGGCGCTCGGTCGGTGCGGGCCCACACCCGGCCGTCTTCGGCTTCTACCCCAACAAGCAGCTGACAACGGGGGAGGGCGGCATGGTCACCACGCCGGATCCGGAGCTCAAGGAGCGCATCGACTCCGAGCGCAACCAGGGCCGCGCTCCCGACCTGGACTGGCTGGACCACGACCGCCTGGGCTTCAACTACCGCCTCTCCGACGTGGCCTGCGCCCTCGGCGTGGCCCAGCTCGAGCACCTGGACGACCGCCTGGCGGGACGGGCGCGGGTGGCCGCGCTTTACCGCGAGGCCCTGGCCGACCTCGAGGGTCTCGAGCTGCCCTGCCCGGACCACGGGGGGGCTCGGCGGGGCTGGTTCGTGTTCGTCGTCCAGCTCCCGCGTTCCTCTGATCGCGAAGCGGTCGTCCGGGAGCTGCGCGAGCAGGGCGTGGCGTCAAAGCCCTATTTCCCGGCCATTCATCTCATGAGCTTCTACCGGGAGACCTTCGGGCACAGGGAGGGGCAGTTCCCGGTCTGCGAGGACGTGGCCGCGCGATCGATCGCCCTGCCCTTCTTCCCTCAGATGAGCGAGAGCCAGGTGGAGCAGGTGGCGCGAGCATTGCGCCACGCGCTGGGTCAGTAGAGAATCCTGCAAGTTCCGCACACCTCCGTTCGTTCTGGTGGCGATGGGAAAGCTGTTCTCAAGCCGGATGAGCCTGCTCGTGGCCTTGGTGGCCGCCGGCGGACTCTGGGCTGCCCCGGCCTCAGCCGCTGGGCCCTACCACTTCTACGCGGGCGCGGGCGAGGCTGACATCACCCCGCCCCTGGCCGGCACACCGGCAGGCAACGCCGCCGACAGTCAGTTTGCCTCCGCGTTTGCCGCGTGTTCCTCGACCGCGTTTCCCAGCCGGGGCCGGTTCGCCCTCCAGGAGCCCTTCGAGGACCTCAACGGCGATAACCAGTGGGATCCGGGCACGGACCTGAACAAAGGGCCAAACGGCCAGAAGCCCGATCCGTTCTGTGATGCCAACGCCAACGGCCGGTGGGACGGGATCTATAGCGATAACGAGCACGGGCCGGTCAGCGGGGTCCACGACCCGATCCAGGTCCGGGCGGTGGCCATCTCCGACGGGCGGCATCAGCCGCTCGTGTACGCGTCAGTGGACGTGATCGGGCTCTTCGATTACTACGACCAGCAGGTCCAGGACGACCTGAGGCAGGACTTCCATGTCCAAGCCAGCCTCGTCATCTCCGCTGACCACAACGAGAGCTCGCCGGACACGATCGGGCTCTACGGGGCGCTGGGCACGCCCCTGGGCGTGGGGGTGCGCTCCGGGATCGACGAGTTCTACATGAGCTTCCTGGAGTACCGCATCGCCCAGGCGGCGGCTGCGGCCGTGCACCATCTCCGGCCCGCTGAGCTGTTCGCCAACCAGGTCGAAGGGGCGATTCCGGATGGGCAATCCGGTTCGACGCTACCCGCTGCTCACGGGGATGTCTCAGCGCATCTCCGACCAGTTCCCCACCTCGGTGGCACTGCCCGGCGATGATCGGGTGGCGGCCGTGGATACCAAGATGGGGGTACTCCAGGCACGCGCTTCCTCAAGCCGGCCCATCTTCACCGTGATCAGCCTGGCCGCCCACAACCAGGAGATGGGCAACGCCGGTGCGGGCATCAGCGCCGACTGGCCGGGTGCCATGGAGCAGTACTACGACGCCCACAACCCGGGGATGGCCATGTTCCTGGTGGGCGACAACGGATCCGAGGAGGACCCTGAGACCAACCCGACCGTCATCCCCAATGGCTCGGAGAACCACACCAACCAGGCCACCCAGTTCGTGCAGGCTCAGGCCACGGGAGCGGCCTTTGCCCAGCTGGCGGCCGGCGCGGCCGGATCGGCCGCCCGTCTCACCGCCGGCCCGGTGACCCTGACGCGCCGCCAGTTCTGCATCCCGCTGGAGAACAACGGCTTCGTGGCCCTGGCCGCGGCCGGGGAATTCGGCCGGCGCCAGGCCTACGTCTGCAACTCCAGCGGCCAGCCGATAACCCCGGTGCCCAACGGGTCGATCTCTCCCACCACGGGCGCTGATTTCCGCACCTTTGTCAGCGTGGCTCGGATCGGCCCGGATCTGGAGACGCTGGACAATCCCGGCGAGGCGTTTCCCGCGCTGATGTTGGGCAGCCCGTTCAGCCAGTCCACCGAGAGCTGCCCCCGGCCCAATCCGGCGGTGCCCACGTGGCACGCCAATGCCGTCTTTCGCTTCCAGGTGGGTCTGGCCGACGACATGATCGGCTATCTGATCCCAGCCTGGGCCTTCGCCAGTGGCACGCCGGGGCTCTTCAACAACGACACCTGCTACCAGGACGAGAACGGACACGGGCACAAGCTCGAGTCCGAGTCGGCGGGACCAACCTCGGCCAACGACGTGGCCAACCGGCTGGCCGGAGTACTCGCGGCCCACCCCGACCCGACAGCGCATGTGGTTCTGGGCCGCTTTGTGCTGCCCGACGGCACGTATTCCACGTGGCCGACCGGCGCGGCGGGAGTGCTGATCGCGGCACCCGGTTCGACCGCGCTCAATCCCTCAGGAGGGCTCCTCATCGGCGGCCCGCAGACGTATGCCTTCGGCCAGCGCCGCGTGAAGGCCCGCGGCGTCTTCATGGACTACGACGGCCAGCCCCAGCAGGCGCCGGACGTGACCACGCGAGGGATCATGCTGCTCGACGGTCGGGGCTGCGTGGTCGCCCGGTATTACCTGAACGTGTTCCCGGACCTGCAGACGGCGCATCCCCTGGGGGCCGTCACGCAGGGGCCGGCCCAGCTGCCGCGGCACGCATGCCCCGTGCTCCAGAAGGGCGCGGTGCCCGAGCTCGTACCCGCGGCGGCCGCCAGCGCAGGCATCGGCGCTTCGCAGTGAGCGCAGGCACCAGCGCTCCGTAGTATCGCGGGCATGTCCCGCTTCGCCCAGCCTCCGGACCCTGGTTTCCGGCGCCTGAACGACTCCCTGGCCTACGACCGGCGGCTCTGGCCGTATGACATCCGCCAGTCACGCGCTCACGTGCGCATGCTGGCGGCCCAGGAGATCATCGGTGGGGAGGATCAGGCGCGCCTTCTGGCCGCCCTGGACCAGGTCCAGAGCGAGCTCGAGGAGGATCGGTTCCCGTTCCAGGGGGACGACGAGGACATCCACATGGCCATCGAGAGGCGGGTCAGCGAGCTGGCCCCTGAGGTCGGAGGCAGGCTGCACACTGCCCGGTCGCGCAACGACCAGGTGGCCACCGACATGGCCCTGTTCGTCCGCGCCCATGCGCGCTCGGCGGGTGAGGCCCTCATCGCGCTCTTGCGGTGCCTGGTCGACCAGGCTGAGGGCCATCTCGATTGGCCTATGCCCGGCTACACCCATCTCCAGCGCGCCCAGCCCGTGTACCTGAGCCATCACCTCCTGGCGTATGCCTGGATGTTCCTGCGCGACCGCAGGCGCTTTGACCAGGTGGGCGAGGCCGCGGACGTGCTGCCCCTGGGCGCAGGCGCCCTGGCCGGCGTCAACTTCCAGACCGACCGCCACGCGGTGGCCGCGGAGCTCGGCTTCACGGCCGTGGCCGAGAACTCGATCGACGCGGTATCCAATCGCGACTTCGTCCTCGATTACCTGGCCGCGGCCGCCACGTGCGCCACCCACCTATCACGCCTCGGAGCGGAGATCGTTCTTTGGTCGAGCGTCGAGTTCGGTTTCTGCGAGCTGTCGGACGCCTGGGCGTCGGGCTCCTCGATCATGCCTCAGAAGAAGAATCCCGATGCCGCCGAGCTTCTGCGGGCCAAGGCGCCTCGCATGGTCTCTCATCTCAGCGGCCTCCATGGGGTCCTCCACGCTCTGCCCCTGACCTACAACAAGGACATGCAGGAGGACAAGGAGCATCTGTTCGATGCGGCGGACACGCTCGAGCTCATCCTGACGGCGGCTCGGGGCATGCTGGAATCGGTCACGTTTCACCGCGACCGCCTCGAGGCTGCCGCTGGCGATGAGTTCCTGGCCGCCACCGACGTGGCCGATCTCCTGGTCCGGCGCGGACTTCCCTTCCGCCAGGCGCACGGCGTGGTGGCCGGTCTGGTCCGCAGCGCCCTCGAGCAGGGCAAGCGGCTCTCCGAGCTCGGGCCTGAGGAGCTCCGCCGGCATTCTCCGCTCCTGGACGAAGAGTTCTACCGGGCACTCCAGGCGCCGGGCCCGCTCGAGGCCAAGGTCTCGAGCGGGGGGACCAGCCTTGACCGGGTGCGCGAGCAGCTGGAGCTGGTGCGCCGGGCACTGGCGTGAAGCGATCGTTCTACGACCGCCCGGTGCTCGAGGTGGCCAGTGACCTGGTGGGCTGCGTCGTGCGGCACAAGGAATGCGCGGGCGTGATCGTCGAGACGGAGGCCTACCACGATTCGGAGCCGGCCTGCCACGCCTTCGCGGGCCTGACCCCCCGTACCGCCACGCTGTTCGGGCCTCCCGGACAGGCCTACGTCTATCGCTCCTACGGGATCCATGCGCTGCTAAACGCCGTATGCGAGCCCGAGGGGGTGGGAGCGGCCGTTCTCATCCGGGCTCTCGAGCCGACGGAGGGGATCGACCAGATGCGCCAGCGCCGGGGAATGGAGCCGCTGCGGGCACTGTGCTCGGGGCCAGGCAAGCTCACTCAGGCGCTGGGCATCAGCCTGGGTGACAACGGCACCGACCTCGAGCACGGAGCCGTGACCATCTCTCGCCGTCCCCGGGCCTGGCGCGAGGTGGGTATCTCGGTTGACCGACGGATTGGTATCACCAAGGCGGTGGAGTTGCCCTGGCGTTTCTGCGCGAGCGGCAGCCGGTTTCTCTCGGCGCCCGTCCGGGCGCGGGATCTAGTGGCCGGTGGCTCCCGCGGCGCCGCCGACGCCGCCACCTCCTGAGCCCGAGCCTCCTGAGCCCGAGCCGTTACCCCCTCCGCCCGTGCCCCCGCCCGGGGAGCCCGTGCCCCCGCCTGGAGAGCCGGTCCCCCCGCCCGGGGAGCCCGTGCCCCCGGCCGGAGTGGTCTGACCCGTCCCGCCAGCGCCCCCGCCCGCGGGGGGCGTGGTGGTGGTCTGAGCGGATGTGGCACTCGTGGTGGTGGGCGCCGTGCCCACCCCGGGGGTTGTGGCGGTGCTGGGGAGCGCGGTTAGCGTTTGCGTGGAGCTGGTGTTGCCGTGATGCTGAGCGGCCTGCTCGCTGGCCAGAATCTGCAGGGCCTGGACGACGAAGGCGTGCCAGATGATGGCCGGGAAGGTCCCGCCCTCCACCGGGGCGCCGTTGTACAGCGTGCTCATCGGCGTGGTGGCGTTGGGGTATCCGACCCACACCGCGACCGTGATCTGCGGCGTCCAGCCCACGAACCATGCGTCCCCATAGTTGGTGGTGGTCCCGGTCTTACCGGATATCGCCACGCCCGGGATAGCCGCCGCGGTGGCCGTGCCGGCCTGGACGGGCCCCTGGAGCATCTGTGTCTCCAGCTGGGCCACCGGCACCGGGAGCACCCGCTTGGAAACCGGATGGTCCACGATGTCCCTGCGGGAACAGTCGCTGGCGCACTGAATCTCCGCGATCCCGGTGGGTCCCTGATTCACGTCGCCCAGCACTGGGTCATACACCTTCCGGCCCAGCGTCGCGATGGTCTCGTAGGCGTGGGCCATATCCAGCGGAGACACACCCACTTTCAGCCCACCCAGGATCATCGCGTAGTTGTGGGAGACCGGGGTGCGGATGCCCATCTCCTGGGCCAGCCGAGCGATCCGGGCGGTGCCTCCATCGTGGGCCAGCCCGATGATCCCCAGCCGGGAGAACACAGAGTTGTCCGAGATGTCCGTGGCCTCCTGGAGGGTGATGGGCCCGGAATACGTGTTGCCGAAGTTGCGGACCTGGAAGATCTCCTTGCCCCCACTGTTGGGAACCACGAAGCTGGCCGGGGCCGAGAGGAGGACCGAGCTGGGGCCAAAGCCCGACTCCAGCGCCACCGCCAGGGTGAACGGCTTGAAGGCCGACCCGGGCTGACGCTCCCCGTCGGTGGCCAGGTTGAACGGGTACTGCTGGTAGTCCTCCTGGCCGTTCACGATCGGCCCCCCCACCATCGCCCTGACCTGCCCGGTGGCATTGTCGATGGCCACGAGCGAGGCCACGGCCTGGTTGGCGCCCTTGGCCGGGTCGAACGGCAGCACCTGTGACACCGCCTGGTCGGCGGCCTGCTGCAGACGCAGGTCGAGCGTGGTCTTGATCTTCAGGCCGCCGTAGTAGGCGCGGTACTCGGCCACGCTGGCCGGCACACCGTGGCCCAGCCCCACGGCGGACAGGATCTGCGGCCGCAGCCAGCTCGTGAAGTAGGGAGCCGCCGCCGGCTCCTGAGGCTGCTGCAGATCCGCGGCGGTGGGGAGCGGCGCCGCCCTGGCCACCTGGTACTTGGCCTGGGTGAGGTAGCCCTGCTGAAGCATGTCCGAGAGCACCAGGTCCCGGCGGCCCCGGGCGGCCTGGGGATTGGCCAGCGGATCGAAGGCGGACGGGTTGGCCACCATGCCGGCCAGGAGCGCAGCCTGGGCGGGATCCAGCTGCGAGGCACATGACGGGAGCGGATGGCCCCGCGTGCTGTCTCCACAGCCTGAGGTCTGACCATTGGAGGCGGCATTGGGGTCATAGCCCAGTCTCTTGCCGAAGTACACGCGCGCGGCAGACTCCACCCCGTAGGCGCCATGTCCGAAATAGATCGAGTTCAGGTACTCGGTGAGGATCTTGACCCGGCTCCATTTGTGGGTCAGCTGGAAGGCCAGCGCCGCCTCACGGAGCTTCTCGAACACCGTGCGGTTGTTCTCCTGATGCAGCGTGTTCTTGACGAACTGCTCGGCGATCGTCGAGGCACCCTGCGTGGCTCCTCCCGTCATGTCGGCCAGGATGGCCCGAGCCACGCCCCGGAGGTCGACTCCCGGATCACTCCAGAATCGCTTGTCCTCGACCGCAATGATGGCGTGGACCATGGCCGGCGAGATCTGCCTCCATGAGTCGATCACCTCGTGATTGACCGGCGAGAGGAGCGGTCCGATCGGCCGCCAGTGGTCGTCGTAGAGGTATGAGGTGCGCCCGGTGGCGAACTGCTTGGTGTTCTCGAGCTGCGGCAGATCCGAGGCCACCGCCAGGAGCATCCCGAACACCGTGGAGACCAGGGCCAGGGTGCCCAGCCCGGTCAGGATGAGCAGGAGCCGGAGCTTGCGCAGACGCCGGCGCTTGGGGGGCTTGCCGCCCGATGAGCCGCCGCGGCGGCGGCGTGGGGGGGCCGGCGGTGCGGGAACGGTCTCCGGCGCCGTTTCGGGTCCGGTCAGGTACTCGGGGGCTCCGGGCAGGGCGGGGGCATCGGCGGGGCTCGGGGCGTAGGCCGGCGCGAGCGCCACGGCGCTTCCACGGGCGGTCTCGCCCTTGAGCGGCACTTCTGTGCCCTGTCTCAGGATTTCAAGCTCGTCGCGCATGCGATCGAAGTGGCGGGATGCACTACCCCTACGGCAGAACCGGGCCAGCCCCAGGAACGCGACGGCAGAGGTTCCCAAGGACGGCGGCAGTCTAGCATTGCGCCGGATGGATTCCTCGACCGGAGCGACCCCCTCCTCCGGCTCGATTCCCCGTTCCGGCTCGCCGGCTGAGCAGGCCGGATGGCTGGCCCGGAACGCGGTCGATTGTCTGCCTGAGGGGGAGCTCGAGCGCCGCCTGGCCTCCGGCCGCCGGCTTCGCGTGAAGCTGGGAATCGACCCGACTGCACCGGACATCCACCTCGGTCACACGGTGGTTCTGCAGAAGTTGCGTGATTTCCAGGATCTTGGCCACACCATCGTGCTGATCATCGGCGACTACACAGCGCGGGTGGGGGATCCCAGCGGCCGCTCCGAGCTCCGCCCGACGCTATCCGCCGAGGAGATCGAGGACAACGCCCGGACCTTTCAGGAGCAGGCATCGCTAGTCCTGAATTCGGAGCGGCTCGAGGTCCGGCACAACAGCGAGTGGCTCGATATGAACATGGAGGAGCTCTTCCGGCTGGCTCGGACCACCACGCTGGCTCAGGTGATCGAGCGTGAGGACTTCGCCCAACGGCTCGCTCACCGCACGCCGATTTCGATCCTCGAGCTTCTCTATCCACTGCTCCAGGGGTACGACTCCGTGGCCGTCCGGTCAGACGTCGAGCTGGGCGGCACCGACCAGAAGTTCAACCTGCTGCTGGCTCGGGACATCCAGCGGGCCTATGGGGTCGCGGAGCAGGTGGTCCTGACCATGCCAATCTTGCCCGGCACCGACGGTGTGCGGCGGATGGGAAAGTCACTGGGCAACTACGTCGCAGCCACCGATCCGCCGCAGGAGATCTACGGCAAGACGATGAGCATCCCCGACTCGGTGATGCCCGAGTGGTACGGCCTGCTCCTCGGGACCGAGTTACCTCACGGCCTGGATCCGCGAGAGGCCAAGCGCGCCCTGGCCCGCTCGCTTGTGGCCCGCTTCCAGGGACCGGATGCCGCGGGTCAGGCGGAGCAGGCGTTCGATCGCCAGTTCGTGGACAAGGAGATACCCGAGGAGGTGGAAGAGGTGCACTGGCCCCCCGGCGAGGATGTCGTCCACCTACCCGCGCTCCTGGCCAGGGCGTTCTCCGTCTCCACCTCAGAGGCCCGCCGCGCCCTGGCCCAGGGCGGCGTCCGGCTCGATGGTGAGGTCGTCCTGGGCGGCTCGCTCGATGTCCCGGTGGCGGAGGTGGACGGCAGGGTTCTGCAGTGGGGCAAGCGTCGATTCGCCCGCGTGCGGGTGCGGTGAGCGTCCACGGAGGGCTTCTCCGGCTCGAGACGGCGGGTCAGGGCCAGATCGTCGATATCACCGATGGCGTGGCCAGCGTGGTCCGCACGGTCGGGATGGAACGGGGACTGGTGTGCGTGTTCGCCGTCGGCTCCACCGTGGCCATCACCACGATGGAGTTCGAGCCCGGTGGGATACAGGACCTTCAGTCTCTTTTGAGCGATCTGATCCCCCAGGACTCCTCCTACGAGCACAACCGCCTCAATCACGACACCAATGCCCATGCCCATTTGCGGGCGGCCCTGATCGGCGCCTCGGAGACGATCCCCCTTGTGGACGGGAGGATGTCCCTGGGCACCTGGCAGCAGATCGTGCTGCTCGACTTCGATGACCGGCCGCGCACACGCACGGTGACGGTTCAGGTTGTGTCCTGACTGATAGCGTCCAGGTTCTGGTGGCTGACTACACCGCCAAGCGCTTCGATGAGATGGAGGGCATCTTCCGAGGCTCGATGCGCAAGGTCAGGGCCGAGCTGGGGGTGACGAGCTTCGGGATCCAGATGATTGATCTGCCCCCGAACTCCGACCGCCATCCCTGGCATGACCACGCCGAGGAGGGCCAGGAGGAGATGTACGTTGCTCTGCGAGGCAGCGGAACCATCGAGTTCGAGGACGGCGAGCGGGCGGAACTGGTGGCCGACGAGGTGGCCGTGCGCGTGGGGGCCGAAACGCGCCGGCGGGTCGTGGCGGGCGACGAGGGGCTCCGGCTTCTGGTCGTCGGAGGCGTCCCGGGAAAGCCCTATGAGCCCTGGAGCCGCACCGTGCTCGGCGCACCGGACCCGATGGCCAGCTGATCAGGTCTCCGGCGCCGGAATTGGGGGCCAGCTGGTCGACTTTCCGGCCCCGACCCCGGCGGCCAGCCGATCCGCTTCCCGGCGCTATACTCGTCTGTCCGCTCCGGAACTGGAAACGGTGCCGGACGCGCCCCTGGGGAGAAATCCTTCCCTGAAGAGGTGCGACGGTCTTTGAAAACTCAACAGCATGCGCACCCTCGACCGACCCTCGGTCGAGATGGTGTGTCCAGGTTCGAACGCCGCCAATCAGGTCCGCCTGGGAGGCGGTGCCAAGACCTACCCCGTCATGCGCCCTGGGTCCTGCTGTGTACTTGGACCCTCGTCCGTTGCTGAACGAGCGGCTCGCCGCTCGTTGGTGACAGATCATGAGGGCGCTGACGACTCTTTGTGAAGGGTGGTGGCTTAGGTCGCCGCCCCGATGGTGACTTAACGGTCACTGTCAAGCAGTTCTTCACGGAGAGTTTGATCCTGGCTCAGGACGAACGCTGGCGGCGTGCTTAACACATGCAAGTGGAGCGACGAACCAGGCTTCGGCCTGGGGCAAAGCCGCGAACGGGTGAGTAACACGTGGGTAACCTGCCCCGATGATTGGGACAACCCGAGGAAACTCGGGCTAATACCGAATGTGCCCTCTGGCCTCAAGGCCGCTGGGGAAAGGAAGCTTCGGCCTCCGCATCGGGATGGGCCCGCGGCCCATTAGCTTGTTGGTGAGGTAACGGCTCACCAAGGCTACGATGGGTAGCTGGTCTGAGAGGACGATCAGCCACACTGGGACTGAGACACGGCCCAGACTCCTACGGGAGGCAGCAGTGGGGAATCTTGCGCAATGCGCGAAAGCGTGACGCAGCAACGCCGCGTGGGGGAAGAAGGCCTTCGGGTTGTAAACCCCTTTCAGTTGGGACGAAGCTCCGTCGGTTAACAGCCGGCCGGAGTGACGGTACCTTCAGAAGAAGCCCCGGCTAACTACGTGCCAGCAGCCGCGGTAATACGTAGGGGGCTAGCGTTGTCCGGAATCATTGGGCGTAAAGAGCGTGTAGGCGGCTTGGTAAGTCCGCTGTGAAAGTCCAGGGCTCAACCCTGGAAAGCCAGTGGAAACTGTCAAGCTAGAGTCCGGAAGAGGCGAGTGGAATTCCTGGTGTAGCGGTGAAATGCGCAGATATCAGGAGGAACACCAATGGCGAAGGCAGCTCGCTGGGACGGTACTGACGCTGAGACGCGAAAGCGTGGGGAGCAAACAGGATAAATATCTTGTCCTCTCCGGTGGTAACGCCGGTGACTAAACCAGCTATATCGGTGAAACTCCTACTCTTTTCCGTCCGACATGGTCGGTACGGTGAAGGAATGAGGACAACGCCGAGGGAAGTTCAGGATCGACGGTGCTATCGCAGGATCAGCGATCGGTACGGACGGGGACCCTTCTAGGCGATGCCGGCCTGCCGGTTCACGGTCGGCATCCCCGCTTGTTCATCGAGTACAAAGCGGAGCACGAGTCTCTAGCGCTGTTCAAGTACGAGGTCTTTCGGGACTACGTCTCGATGTCGCCTCACTACTTCGACCAGCGCTTGAACGGACGAGACTACCCATGCGTCCAGTTCGTGACCCGCACCCACACAGATTTCGCTGCCTGGCGGTGGCGCTTCTACATGGGACGAAGGAAGGTGGTTCCCCCAGATATCGCTCGCGATCTCTCGCCACTCGCGTTGGCTGTGTGGCTGATGGATGATGGGGCGGCAGACTATGCCGGCCTCACGTTCCAAACACACAGCTTTACGAGGGGCGAGACCAGTCGCCTAGCAGCGACCCTGCGATCGGAGTTTGGCTTACTCACTCGGGTGAGAGCAAATCGCGGCAGCTGGATTGTTTACGTGATGAGCGAGAGCATCTCGCGCTTACGGGACATTGTTGCGCCGCACGTTCTGCCCGCACTTGAGTACAAGCTCACTCCCCGCCGTTCCCGAACCCCGTAGAGACTATACGCTGGCCCCGAGTGCTAGTTCGGGTGATGACATAGTCCGACCTCACAGGTAACTGTGAGAGGGTCTCAGAGATGATGCCCCGCCGGTAACCCGGTCAGTAACCTGCGTTCCGCAGGTGAAAGTAACAGTCGTGTAGATACCCTGGTAGTCCACGCTGTAAACGATGGGCACTAGGTGTGGGGGGTGTCGACTCCCTCCGTGCCGACGCTAACGCATTAAGTGCCCCGCCTGGGGAGTACGGCCGCAAGGCTAAAACTCAAAGGAATTGACGGGGGCCCGCACAAGCAGCGGAGCATGTGGTTTAATTCGACGCAACGCGAAGAACCTTACCTGGGCTTGACATGTTCCTGACAGCCGTGGAAACACGGTTTCCCTTCGGGGCAGGATCACAGGTGGTGCATGGCTGTCGTCAGCTCGTGTCGTGAGATGTTGGGTTAAGTCCCGCAACGAGCGCAACCCCCGTCGTATGTTGCCAGCATTTAGTTGGGGACTCATGCGAGACCGCCGGTGACAAACCGGAGGAAGGTGGGGATGACGTCAAGTCATCATGCCCCTTATGCCCAGGGCTACACACGTGCTACATTGGCGCGTACAGAGGGCTGCAAGACCGCGAGGTGGAGCGAATCCCTTAAAGCGCGTCTCGGTTCGGATTGCAGGCTGAAACTCGCCTGCATGAAGGCGGAGTTGCTAGTAATCGCGGATCAGCATTGCCGCGGTGAATACGTTCCCGGGCCTTGTACACACCGCCCGTCACACCATGGGAGTTAGCAACACCCGAAGCCGGTGGCCTAACCCGTAAGGGAGGGAGCCGTCGAAGGTGGGGCTAGCGACTGGGGTGAAGTCGTAAATTAGTTGCGACCTACGCCGGTAACGGCGTATGAAAAACTCGGCTGTATGCTGGAAACTCCGAGTATCTCCTGCTACTCGTCGTTCCGTCCGGAGCGGCAGTGAAAATGTAGGAGTGCGGACAATCAGCAGGGAAGTCGCGGAGACGTTCAACCTGATGTCTTCGTTGACCCCTCAGAGACTACACGCCGAGCTCCTCGCGACCAGCGCTTCAGGCGCTCGGGCATATCTGCATGGTGCAGCGCACGATGCCACGCTAAGCCGGAAGCATCGGACCGTCCGCTTTGGACAGTCTGATGTCAGATGGCTGCAAGGCTTACAGGTGCTCCTGCATTCCCTTGGGCGAAGATCCTGGATGTATAAAGAAGGACGAACGCGCTCGCTGTGGATCCTTGAGACGTCAGCAGACGTACTTGTTGGCCCTCCTGACCTCTCCACGTCAGAAGGACGTCGTGCCTACGCACGCGGCTATTTTGACGCGGAGGGTGGAACCCCACAGAGCAACGTCGGCCGCTTCTACATCCAGTTCGTCCAGAAGGACCTTGCCGATATCAGTCAGGTGCGAGCGACTCTTGACTACGAGGGCATCCGATGTGGGCGCCTCCACAATCCGAACCGTCACAGAGATCCTGATCTCTGGCGGTTCTATGTGGCGGCACGCGATCATCGGACCTTCGCTGAAAGAATCGGTTCCTGGCACCCGAGGAAGCGTGGTCTGCTGGACGCCCGCTTTGGTCGTCCAGCACGAGGATGAAGATATAGTCCGCGCCCCGTGGCGACACGGGGGCAAACGTGAACAAGGTAGCCGTAGCGGAAGCTGCGGCTGGATCACCTCCTTTCTAGGGAGCCCTTCAATGGGCACCGGTCGCCAGCAGGATCGTCGTCTGAGCTCCTCGAGCTCCGCGACGCTCTCCTCGGCGCGGCCGGCACTAGACATGTCGACCGGCCTGGCAGGCCGCACGTCGGGCTTTGACCCGCACGAGGCGGCTCGCATGCTGTTGAGTTTTGAGAGACCGGCGCACTGCCGGTGGCTCACGAGGACTTCGGTCCCGAGGGCTTCACGGAGTGCACGACCTCTTCGCGGACCTTGAAAACTGCACAGTAGCCAATGACACGGGTATCACCGAGAGCTGCGTAAGCGGCTCTCAGATCACCGTCAAGATAGTAAGGGCATATGGTGGATGCCTTGGCACCAAGAGTCGATGAAGGGCGTGAACGGCTGCGATAAGCCGCGGTGAGGCGCTGAATAGCCAGTGACCCGCGGATGCCCGAATGGGGAAACCCAGCGTCGGTAATGCGACGTTATCCCGCGCTGAACACATAGGCGCGGTGAAGACAAGCGGGGGAAGTGAAACATCTCAGTACCCCGAGGAAAGGAAATCAACCGAGACTCCCTGAGTAGTGGCGAGCGAAAGGGGAATAGCCTAAACCTGATGTGTGTAAGCGGCCACGCGTTGCACATCGGGGGTTGTAGGGCACCTGGTCCGGATCGTGGCCGATCCGGCGGAAGTGACAAAGTCGTGTGATAGTCGAAGCGCGTGGAACCGCGCACCACAGAGGGCAATCGTCCCGTAGGCGAAATCGCACGGCCTTCCGCAGGTGTTCCTGAGTAAGTCCGCTCCCGTGAAACGCGGACTGAACCTGGGGGGACCACCCTCCAAGGCTAAGTACTCCTTGGTGACCGATAGCGGACTAGTACCGTGAGGGAAAGGTGAAAAGTACCCCGGAAGGGGAGTGAAATAGTACCTGAAACCATGTGCCTACAAGCGGTGGGAGCGGCTTCGGCCGTGACCGCGTGCTTTTTGCATAACGAGCCGGCGAGTTACTCGTCTGCGGCAAGGTTAAGCGATGAGCGGAGCCGTAGCGAAAGCGAGTCCGAATAGGGCGACATAGTCGTAGGCGGTAGACCCGAAGCTGAGCGAGCTACCCATGGGCAGGTTGAAGCGAGGGTAAGACCTCGTGGAGGACCGAACCGACCTAGGTTGAAAACTGGGCGGATGACCTGTGGGTCGGAGTGAAAGGCTAATCAAGCTCAGTGATATCTGGTTCTCTCCGAAATATATTTAGGTATAGCCTCGGATAAATTCCGTGGCGGCCGTAGAGCACTGTTTGGACTAGGGGCCCTACCAGGTTACCGACTTCAGGCAAACTCCGAAGACCGTCACGGTTACTCCGGGAGTCAGTTGCTGGGGGATAAACTTCAGCGTCAAAAGGGGAACAGCCCAGACCGCCAGCTAAGGTCCCTAAGTACTAGCTAAGTGGTAAACGATGTTCGAATGCCCAGACAACCAGGAGGTTGGCTTAGAGGCAGCCACCCTTGAAAGAGTGCGTAACAGCTCACTGGTCAAGTGTTCGAGCGCGGACAATGTAACGGGGCTCAAGCTAGTCACCGAAGCTGCGGGTGCGTGAGGTCTTCGGACCGATCGCGCGGTAGGAGAGCGTTCCTGTGCCCGCGAAGCGGCGGCGGAAGCCAGCCGTGGAGGAGCAGGAAGTGAGAATGCCGGCATGAGTAACGAAAGAGGGGTGAGAATCCCCTCCGCCGATTGCCCAAGGTTTCCTGAGTAAAGTTCGTCTGCTCAGGGTTAGTCAGGTCCTAAGGCGAGGCCGCAAGGCGTAGTCGATGGCCAACGGGTTGATATTCCCGTACCACGTTGCTTCCGTTTGACCGATGGGGGGACGAGGAAGGCTATGGGATCCCAGGCGATGGTTGTCCTGGGGTAAGCATGTAGGGGTGGCCCTAGGCAAATCCGGGGCCGCATAACCCGAGGTGCGATGCCAGCTGGCTGTAAGCCGGCGAGTCCCGGAAGCCATGCCTCCGAGAAAAGCCTCTAGGGAGGAAGCGCGTGCCTGTACCAAAACCGACACAGGTGGGCAAGTGGAGAACACTAAGGTGATCGAGATAACCCTCGTTAAGGAACTCGGCAAAATCGCCCCGTAACTTCGGGAGAAGGGGCGCCCCAGTAGGGTGAACTCCCTCGCGGAGGGAGCCCGAGAGGGCCGCAGTGAATAGGTTCAAGCGACTGTTTACCAAAAACACAGGTCTCTGCTAAGTCGTAAGACGACGTATAGGGGCTGACGCCTGCCCGGTGCCGGAAGGTTACGTGGAGGTGTTAGGGCTTCGGCCCAAAGCACCGAAACTAAGCCCCGGTAAACGGCGGCCGTAACTATCAACCGAGGTAGTTGTAAAACTCGGCTATATGCTGGAAACTCCGAGTATCTCGCACTACTAGTACCGTCCGAACCGGACGGTACAGTGACAATGTGTCGAGTGCGGACAATCAGCAGGAAAGACCACCGGCTAAGGCCGGTGGAATCCTCAGAGACTATACGCCGAGCTCAGCAGCCTCGAGGCTCGCTGAGATGAGATAGTCCGATCTCACGGGCGATCGTGAGAGCTGGCCAGAAATGAGTCAGCCGCCTCCCTTGAGGCAGTAACAAAAATGAACGGTCCTAAGGTAGCGAAATTCCTTGTCGGGTAAGACTCACTTGCCCCGCCGCTCCGCAAGGAGCGGCCGAGTACCGGCTCATATCGGGGAAGCCCTACCGACTTCGGTCGCGGGTAATCCCGAGGGAAGTCCCAGGGTAGATGCCTGGTGACCCCGTAACGACTGATCCGAAAGGAGAGGCGGATCGAATTGCCCTAGCGGCAAGTAGGATCGATCTGCAATACGCCGGCCCTCATCAAGACAAGGCAGCCTATGGAGAGAGAGTTCCGCTGGATCCTTGGTTCGTCAGCGGCCTCACGGAGGGCGAGGGATGCTTTTGCGTCTCCCTGGCCCTGCGGAGCAAGCTGCGTACCGGCCTTGAGGTTCGCCCCTCGTTCTCGCTTTCGCTGAACGAGAAGGACCTCGAGTTGCTAAGGGATCTACAGACGTTCTTCGGATGCGGATGGCTCCGCGAGTCAAGGACTGATCGCACCTTCAAGTACGAGGCGCGAGCGGTTTCCGACCTGCTGGATCCGATCATTCCGCATTTCGAGCGCCATCCTTTGAGAGGAAGCAAGGCCAGGAGCTTTGCGGCGTTTGCGAGCGTGTGCCGGATGATCGAGCAAGGAGATCATCTGCGGCGGGATGGACTGCGCCAGATCATCGACGTCGCCTACGAGATGAATCTCGGTAAGCGACGGCTGGCGAAGGACGATCTCCTAAGGGCGCTGATGAGGTGAAGGGATAGTCTGCGCCCCTGGAAACAGGGGATAAACGCGAAGTTCCGACCTGCACGAATGGCGTAACGACTTGAACGCTGTCTCAACGAGGGGCTCGGTGAAATTGCAGTCTCGGTGAAGATGCCGAGTACCCGCGGCTAGACGGAAAGACCCCGTGAACCTTTACTACAACCTGGTATTGGGGTTCGATGCATCTCGCTCAGGATAGGTGGGAGCCTATGAAGCGCCGGCTGCGGCTGGCGTGGAGGCAACCTTGAGATACCACCCTTGGTGTATTGGATCTCTAACGGCAAGCCGTGAAGCCGGCTGCCAGACAGTGCCAGGCGGGTAGTTTGACTGGGGCGGTCGCCTCCCAAAATGTAACGGAGGCGCACAAAGGTTCCCTCAGCACGGTCGGAAATCGTGCGTAGAGTGTAAAGGCAGTAAGGGAGCTTGACTGCGAGACTGACAGGTCGAGCAGGTGCGAAAGCAGGTCTTAGTGATCCGGCGGTAGCAAGTGGAAGCGCCGTCGCTCAACGGACAAAAGGTACTCCGGGGATAACAGGCTTATCGGGCCCAAGAGTCCACATCGACGGCCCGGTTTGGCACCTCGATGTCGGCTCGTCGCATCCTGGGGCTGAAGTAGGTCCCAAGGGTTGGGCTGTTCGCCCATTAAAGCGGTACGCGAGCTGGGTTCAGAACGTCGTGAGACAGTAGACCATTGCTGTCTATAAATCTGGCTGTATGCTGGAAACTCCGAGTATCCCGCACTACTAGTTTCGTCCGGAACGGGCGGTACAGTGACAATGTGACGGGTGCGGACAATCAGCAGGAAAGGCTGGATGGCTACATTGCCGGTTACGTCGACGGGGAAGGCTCCTTCTCCGTGGTCGTCAATCGGAACCCCGAGCCAACCAGAATCCTCAGAGACTGTACGCCAGACGGGATTAGATGCATCCTGAAGATACAGTCCGAGCTGCATGGCGACATGCAGAGTCAGGCAGAAATGACCTGACCCTCGACCATCACAACAATGACGGTCGGGAGTAACAAAACTGTCGGTCCCTATCTGCCGTGGGCGTTGGAGAGTTGAGAGGATTCGTCCCTAGTACGAGAGGACCGGGATGAACGCACCTCTGGTGTATCTGTTGTCCTGCCAAGGGCACCGCAGGTTAGCTACGTGCGGATCGGATAACCGCTGAAGGCATCTAAGCGGGAAGCCGGCCTCAAGATGAGCTCTCCCATCCCCTTGAGGGAGTAAGACCCCTGGAAGATCACCAGGTTGATAGGCCGGATCTGGAAGGATGGTGACATCCGTAGGAGACCGGTACTAATGGGTCGAGGGCTTGACGGATATTTGATATCCGTGCATTGGCACTGTGTAGTTTTGAAGGCCCGCCGGAGGGCGCGGCCTGGCTGATGGGCGAGTGAGCCCCATGGCAGTGAGCCCCATGGCAGTGAGCCTGTCGGTCAGGACGCCGGTCTCGACAATTTCCGGTGGCTATGGCGAGGGGGAAACACCTCTTCCCATTCCGAACAGAGAAGTTAAGCCCCTCAGCGCCGATGGTACTTGGCCCGCAAGGGCCTGGGAGAGTAGGTCGCCGCCGGTTTTTTTTAGCCACGCGTGGTTCCTTTAGCCACGCGTGGCTTTTCTTTTTTGGCTAGGCGCGGTCGATCGTGACCATCCATGTGCCGCTCTGCGAAGTGCCATTGCGGCTGAGGACCACGGTCGCCTTGACGCTGAGGCTCTTGTGGTGCTTCAGGTACATCCTCGCCGCGCTTGACAGAGGGACGTTGACCGTCGCCGTGCCTTTGCCGGGCACGGTAAATCCGGTGCTGCCGATTTGACCCAGCCCGGAACTCGAGCTGCCGGTGAGCGTGACCTTTCCGTTGGCGCTCACAGAGTTCGGGTTCTCGACCCGCAGCGGAGCTGCCCCCTTCGAGGTCTCCGTCGCGGTGGTGCCGGCCGGTTGAGCCGCCCGGGTGATCACGGCTCCGATCGCGACCTGCTCGGTCTGGATCGAACTGCTCCCGAGGTTGTCCCTGACCTTGAGCCGAATCGTGTAGATGCCAGGCGCAGTGAATGAGTGGGATGTGGTGGCCGTAGCCCCGTTATCGGTAAATGTGCCCGTTCCGAGATCCCATTGATAGTCGGTGATGCTCGCGGCGCAGCAGCTGGCCACGTGCGACCCAGACGCATCGAACGTGACGGTCTGGTTGGGCTTCGCCGGGCTCGGGCTGTGGGTGAAGGAGGCGATGGGCGGACCCTCCACGCAGACGATGCCGGCCATGCTCGTGTCGTTGGCGTCGTTGTACTCCCAGGCGCCCGGCCGGGTGTACGTGAACGGCCAGGACTGCTCGTTCACCGAGAACGTTCCCCAGAGCTTCCCGCTCGCATCGACGAGCGGGTATTTCTGGAACGTATCCGACGCCGTGTTGCCTTCCCACGTCACCATCTGGCGAGGGTTGATGAGGATCTCCGCCGGCGAGTACGAGCCGCTGTTTGGAAACGTGATGATCGAATTCGACTGACCCCGATCATCGGTCCAGCTCCCGTCGCAGCTCACCGCGGCCTGAGCCCGGGTGGTCCACGTGAGTGCCGCGATCCCCAGGGCACCCAGGATCATCATCTTGGTCAAAGCGCCGGCCGTACTCGTCATTTCCGCCCCTTTCCGTATGCGCCGTCGCCAGCGAGCGGCCTCTGCACCCAATGGGACGCTCTGCAGTTCGGAATCCTTCCCAGCCGGTGGCCAGCGGCGGCTACAGCAGGCGCTGAATCTTCAGACGACGAGTCCCCTTGGGCGTGGGCACCTCCACGACGTCGCCCACGCCGCGCCCGATCAGTGCCTTGGCCACCGGCGAGCTGGCAGACAGCCGGCCCTGGGACAGATCAGCCTCGGTCGGACCCACGATCGTCCAGGTGTTCACCACGCCGGTGCCCTCGTCGAGAACCTCGGCCGCGCGCCCGAACTCGAACGTGTTTCCCTCCGTCGCGATCGCGGTTACGACGGCGCTGCGCAGGCGCTGCTTGAGGCGCTTGATCTGCGTCTCCATGTGCGCCTGATCCTCCTTGGCGGCGTGGTACTCGGCGTTCTCGGAGAGATCACCGAGTTCCCGCGCGGTGAGGATCCGCGCCGCAATGGCCCGCCGCCCGTTGGTCTCGAGGTCGTGAAGCTCTCGCTTGAGCGCCTCCAGGCCATCAGCGCTGATCGGCTCGCTGCCTGACGGAACAGCAGAGCTCATGACAGCGGCCATTTGGCTGCAAGCACCATGAGCGACATGCTGGCATGCCCAATGGGCGCGTGCGTGTCCGCCGGCATGAGGCCGGCCTCGAATCGCCGCTCGCCGCACTGAGGCCGCGCGTATCGTGTGCAAAGCCCCAATGGCCGATCTCCGCCGCTTCTTTCGCTCCAACCCGCAGGTTCTGGCCCTGCTGATCATCTGCCTGGTGCTCGGCATAGGGACGTTCCTGGCCGTGGTCCTGGGACTGATCAGCGCAGGGTCAAGCACGCCGAACGGCGAGCCCAGCGGAGTGATCGTGGCTCTTCGCGCGCTGGCCTGAACCTGGCCTACTGCTCCACCCGCTCCCGGACACGGTGCCCATGGGCAACCCGCGCCGGGCGGATGGGGGAGAGGCAGTGCGTGGCCCGCGGAGCTACCGAGCCACCGCGGCGATGCGGCTGCCAGACCAGCGATCGTCTATGAGGATGGGGGGGCGTCTCCTCGGTCGCGTCAGCGAGCACGTCATCAAGCAGGCTCAGAAGACGGTGAAGACGCTGCGATTGCTTTCGGAACATATGTTCGGCAGCCTAAGAACGCGGTCGGACGGATCAGGGGGTGTGCACGGGTTCTTGCAGACGGCGGGCCATAGTCCGGCGCGGCTCAGCGGTAGCGGCGCAGGAACTTCATCTGCCGTTCGAGCGACGCCGCCGCATCGGGCCGGCGGTCGAGGGCCGCCATGAAAGAGGCGGCGACCCAGGCGGCGTATACGGGCATTGCCTGCTCGAGAATGCCTTCGTCGTATGCGCCGTAGGCAGCAAGGGCCATTCGCGCATTCGGGTCCGGCGTGTCGGAGCGGTCATCGAGCACAAGGGCGGCGAGGTCATACTCGCGCGGCCCGCGGCAGGCTGTCTCCAGGTCGTGCCAGACCGGACCAGCGGCGGTCGGAATGCAGTTGAAGAGATGCGCGTCGCCGTGGAGGGCCTGGCCCACCGGCAGCTCGCGTCCGGCTAGCTCGCGCAGCAATTCGACGTCAGCCGAGTCAGGGAACGGTTCGAGCATCGCGCGCACGTCCGCGGGACGGCCTGCCCGGGGGAGGTCGCCCTGGTAGTCGGCGAGCGCGTCGTGGATGGCTCGCAGGCCACGGCCCGCTGCCGCCGCATCGAGCTCGCCGGTCGCGACGACATAGCGCCAGAAGACGAGCATGTGTCCGCGATGCTCGTGGGGCCCAGGATCGAGCAGATCGCTCGGCTCAACGACCGGCGCGCCGGCGCTGACCAGGTGACGAGCTATGTCGAGCTCGCGTACGACGTCGTGGGGGTCCACGCCGGCGGCACCGCTTGTCACCCGCGCGACCACCGGCCAGGGACGAAGGTGAACGAGCACATGCCACGCGCTGCGCAAGACCACGGGGTCGTCGCAAATCAGCCCGTGCTGACGGGCAATTTCGACTGCTGCGTCGGCAGCGCTCATCGTTCCAACGTATCGGAGGGAGATGGCGCGGTTCGTGGGCTGGGACGCCGCGGGGCTGGGCGCGTCGAGCCGAACCATGGTCTTACAAAGCTCGCGCCTCCATCGCTGCGTCAGCCAAGGTCGTACTACAGCAATAGAGGAACAATTTGAGCCGGAGCTGGCGCGATTTGTAAAGCCTCGGTGGTCGTGCGCGCCGTCCGCCCCTCAACGCCGATGCAAGAAAAAAGCGGGCCGGGCGTTGCTTGGTGTGAGCCCGTCGACCGCGGGTGGTAGCCGCCCAACAGCGGGTGGGAGCCAGTCCCTCAGCCCAGCGCACCGCAGGAATGCGAGCGCCCCGGCGCCAGGGCAGTCCAGTTCAGATCAGGAGGAATCGCAGTGCTGAGACACCGTCTGCTGACCGCCGGCGCGCTTATCACGGCCGTCATTGCAACCGCCGCAATCACCCCCGGAGTGGCCGCTGCCAAGTCCTGCCCGAACGCCTCGACCAGCACGGTCACCGCAAGCCCCTCCTACACCTATACCCGTGGCTGCATCATCAGCTACGACGGCACCGCGATCGTCTACAACCTGTTTGAGCCGCTTCACCCTGCCGCCCGTTCGGTTTTTCCGATCATGGAGGGGCCGGGCTGGGGCGGCGCCGGCGCGACCACACCCGACGAGAACCTGATCTCGCAGGGTTACGCCGAGCTGACCTGGGATCCACGCGGCTTTGGCCAATCCGGGGGAGTGGCGGAGGTCGATGCGCCATACGCCGAGGGCCGGGATGTGTCAGCTCTGATCGACCAGGTCCTCACCGGTCGGCCCGAGATCGTCCTCGACACCGGCGGCCGCAAGGGCCAGCCGCGGTACTGGAACGACACCGCGGGGTCCAACACGATCGGTCAGCCGGTGGTGGGAATGACCGGCGGAAGCTACGGCGGGGGAATCCAGTTCGCCGCGGCTGCCTTCGACAGAAGGATCAAGGCGATCGTCCCGGTTATCACGTGGAACAACCTCAACTGGTCACTGTGGCCCAACAACGTGATCAAGCTCGGCTGGGGCGAGCTGCTCTACGGAGCCGGTCTGGCCGAGCAGGGAGCCGAGCATGCCCAGGGTGACACCGGCGCGGTCAACCAGGCAGCGGTCACCTCGGGCAACCCCTTCGCCCTCACCTCCGGAGGAGACGGTGGCATGCAGGTGGGTGGCTATGACCCGATGATCCACTACTCGGAGGCCACCGGGGCGGCCCTCGGCTACCCGGACCACACCACCCTCGGCTGGTTCGGCCAGCGTTCCATGGCCGTGTATGGCGCCGGCCCAGCGGGCCACGTGCCGAACATTCCCACCCTGCTCGAGCAAGGGACCGTGGACACGCTGTTCAACCTCAACGACGCGTGGAACAACTACCTGCTCATGAAGAGCCACTATCCCACCCTCCCGGTCAAGCTGATCGCATTCTGCGGCGGCCACGTGAGCTGTCCGACCGGAGCAGCGCCCACCGGCGCGGGCTACAGCGACACGGCCTCGAAGTCGAGTCCGCTCGGCGCCGGCCAGTCAGCGGGAACGTTCGATGAGAACCAAACGCTCGACTGGTTCGACCACTGGCTGCGCGGGCGGAACATGTCCAACGGCTCAACCATCGGTCCCGACGGCATGCCGGCCCAGAATCAGACGGTGGTCTACCAGGATCAGAACGGAAACTTCTATCCGCTCCAGACCTTCCCCACGGTTGCGGCGCCGGGCCCAGCCGCGCTGAAGTCGGCGCCCGTGTCCGGGACCCTGGTCGACCACAATGTGCCGAGCGGTGCTGGACCCGCCGGCGTGGACACCGCCGTCACCGACGGCGCGACGAACGCGAGCGATCCCGGCCAGGTCACCGTGCCCGTGCTCACCGCCCCGGCCAGCGCTGACACGCCGATCGTGGGCATCGGGAAGGTGGCTGGGACGGTCACCGTCAACGGTGCCGCGACCGAGCTGTTCTTCCGCCTGATCGACAAGAACACCGGCGACGTTCTGGACCTTCAGACCACTCCGCTGCGGGTTGACAACCTCGACCAGCAGGATCTGGGCACGGGCGCACACGCTCCGGCGTCTCAGGCGTTCTCGATCGATCTTCCTGGAGTTGCCTATGACCTGCCCAAGGGCGACACCCTGGAGCTTCAGGTCTCCACGTCGACTGACTCCTACGCCCCGAATCGAGTGCCCTCGGTTGTCCAGCTCAGCGGGAAGGTGACGGTACCCACGCTCAAGCCCGAGAGCTAGCGCGCCACCTACAGCGCCGAGGAGACGTCGAGCTTGGTTCTGATCCGCTCGATCACCGCGTCGGTGAACTCGGTGCTGCCGGCGTGGCCGCCCAGGTCTGGTGTGCGAACGCCGGATCCGACTGTCTCGAGCGCCGCCTCGTAGACGGCTCGGGACGCCCGCTCGAGCTCCGAGCCGCCAGCGTCCGAGACCTGCTCTGAGGCGTGGCGCAGGATCGCACCGCCGGCCAGGATCATGGCCAGCGGGTTGGCCACGTCCTTGCCCTCGAGCGCCGGGGCGGTGCCGTGAGGGGCCTCGGCCATGGCCACGGTCGTCCGGTAGCTCTCATCGAAGGACAGGAGCACCGACTCGGCTCCGGCGATCGACCCGAACAGCGGCAGCACCAGATCAGACAGGCAATCCCCGTCCCGGTTCAGCGCGGGGATCACGAGCGGCCCGTCCGCCGCTCCGGAGATCAACCCCGCGTAGGTGGCGTCGATCAACACGGGCTCATACGGCACGCCGGCGTGGCGCTCATGGGCGGCGTCCATCTCCTCCTTGAGCATGCCCTCGTACACGGGCGACACCGTCCACTTGGGCCCACCATAGACCCGTGCTCCCGAGCGCTCGGCCGCTCGGAAGGCGTACTCGGCCACCGCCCGGCAGGTGGAGCGGCTGATCCGCTCGGTCCGGAATGCGCTCTCGGAATCAGCGCCGGCCGAGTCCTCGCGCCATTCCTGGGCGCCGTAGGCGTCCTCCACGGCCATCCGCACGATCGAGATGGGATGGTGGACGCCCGCCACGGGAGTTACTCCTGGCAGACGCCGCCCGGTCCGGACGATCACCTTCCCGTCCACGCGCTCGCGCAGCAGGCGATTGGGGGATCCCACGTCATCCGCGCCTTCGGGAGTCACGGTGGCCGCCTTGATCCCCAGGCCGGCCGCGCACATCGCCTCGGCCGACTCGGCCACCACCGCGTTCGACGTGGCCCGCCGGTTCTCCAGCGACAGGTCAAACCGCTCGAGCTCGATCTCCAGACCCAGAAGATCAGACTCGAGCAGCCGGAGAGCCTGCTCCAAGAGCTCCTGGCCCGTCTGGTCGCCTTCCAGAACCACGATCCGAAGCGCCACGGCAGCCACGATACCTCCACCCAGGGTCCGGTCTTGCCTCGGACCTCCGAGGATTATCCGAGCGCTCGACCGGGCATCAAATATGCGATCCGGCGGGGGCTCGTGGCCAACCTGGCCCGTGCGGCGCCCGGAGATGAGAGCGCTATGCCTGACCTACGGCCCCAGCACACCGAAGCACCCCTGGCCAGCTCGCTGCGACCGCGAGGACCGGCCCAGCTCGAGCTGATCGAGGAACAGCACGAGGAGACGACCTATCTGCTAGCCCAGGGGGAGGTCGACGTCCTCACCGCTTCGAAGCTCGCCAGCGCCCTGATCGGCGTCGTGCGGAGCGGAGGGGGCGACGTGGTGGTGGATCTGAACGACACGGTCTTCATCGACTCGGCCGGCCTGCACGTGCTGCTCAACGCCCAGAGGTGGCTCACCCGGCGCGATCGCCAGCTCCGGGTGATCTGCGGATCGGGCCCGGTGCGCCGGGTGATCGAGCTGGCCCGGCTGGTTGACACGCTGAACGTGATCGGCGAGTAGCGCCGCGGCTAGACCGGCCCGGTCTGGGCCTGAGCAGGACGATCCATGAGCTCATCCGCCCGGTCGGCCAGGGCGCCGATCACGGTCGTGAGGTGCTCGTCGAAATCCACGCCGAGCTCAGCTGCGCCCTCGGTCAAGTCGTCCCGGTTGACCGCTGCGGCAAAGCTCGGCTGCTTGAGCTTCTTGCGCACGGACTTGGGCGTCATCCCCTCCAGACCCTGGGGACGAACGTAGGCGCAGGCCAGGATGAACCCTGAGAGCTCATCCACGGCGTAGAGAGTTTTCTCCATCGCGCTGTCGCGCGGCACGCCCATGAAGTCGGCGTGCGAGGCCACGGCCCGGACCAGTTCGGGCGGGTAGCCGCGCGCCTCAAGCTCCTTCAGCGCGTACCGGGGATGGCCGTCCTCGAGGCTGGGATAGCGCTCGTAGTCGAGGTCATGGAGCAGGCCGGTGGCACCCCAGAGCTCGACATCGCCGTCGAACCGGGGCGCATAGGCCCGCATCGCCGCCTCGACGGCCAGGGCGTGGCGGCGCAGCGAGGCTGAGGAAACCCATTCAGTGAGCAGGTTCCAGGCCTCCTGGCGCGAAACATCGTTGTGCATGGCGACCACCGTAGCTCAGGACGCAGTTGCACCTGTAGCTCCGCGAGCCTTCCGCCCCTCGGCTCGCAGCCGCGGACAGTCCGCTCAGCTAGGAGCTAGTCTGCGCAAGGACATGGAGAAGTTCGTGATCGAGGGGGGCGTCCCGCTCTCGGGAACGATCGTTCCGGCGGGAAACAAGAACGGCGCACTGCCGATCCTGGCCGCCTGCCTGCTCACCGAAGATCAGGTGATCCTGCGTAACGTCCCGCGAATCCGGGACGTGGAGGCCATGGCCCTTCTCCTCGAAGGCCTGGGAGCTCACGTCCAGTGGCTGGGCGAGGGCGAGCTATCGGTCAACACCTCGAGCGTCAGGCCTGGGTACGAGGTGGACCCAGAGCTATCCGAGCGGATCAGGGCCTCATTCCTGCTCGCCGGCCCGCTCCTGGCCCGGTTCGGCTACGTGCAGATGCCGCCGCCGGGTGGCGACGTGATCGGCCGCCGCCGGCTTGATCCCCATCTCGATGCCTTCCGGGCGCTCGGCGCGAGCGTGGACCATGGCGAGAGCTAGATCACCATGGAGGCTCCACTGGGGCTCATGCCCTGCGACTTCCTGATGGATGAGCCGTCGGTGATGGCCACCGAGAACGCGCTCATGGCCGCCGCCTTGACCCGCGGGCCCACCGTGATCCGCAACGCGGCCTGTGAGCCACACGTTCAGGACCTGGCCCGGATGCTCGTGGCCATGGGCGCCGACATCGACGGCATCGGGTCAAACGTCATGACGGTGCGGGGGACCGGGACTCTGCGCGGTTGCACCCACACGGTGGCGCCCGACCACATCGAGATCGGATCGTTCATGGCCCTGGCCGGCGTGACCGGCGGCGAGCTCATCGTCAAGGACACCGTCCCCAGGACCTGCGGATGATTCGTCTCGTGTTCGAGCGGCTCGGCCTGCGCAGCGAGGCTCAGGGCAATGACGTGATCGTGCCCGGCAATCAGGAGTTGGTCATCCGCAACGACGCCGGGGACCACATGCCCAAGGTGGAGGACGGCCCCTGGCCGGCCTTCCCCGCTGACCTGACCAGCATCGCCGTGGCCCTGGCCACGCAGGCGCAGGGCTCGGTCGTGATTCACGAGAAGATGTTTGAGAACCGGCTGTTCTTCTGCGACAAGCTCCAGCTCATGGGCGCTGCCATCACGATCTGCGACCCCCACCGGGCCATTGTCCTGGGCCCGCGCCGGCTGGCTGGACGGCGAGTCGACTCTCCAGACATTCGCGCCGGGATGGCGATGGTGATCGCAGCACTGTGTGCCGAGGGCGTCACCGAGATCGGCAACGTCCGCCACATCGATCGGGGTTACGAGCGCATCGACGAGCGGCTGCGGCAGCTCGGCGCACGGATCGACCGGGTGGACGACGTGCAGCCCGTCCTGTAGCGGCCCTCGCCAGCCCGGCCCCTGCCGATCGTGGTTGACCGCATCCCCAGCGGAACGCGCGACGTCCTGCCGGACGAGATGCGCGAGCTGCGCGCGATGACCGATCGCATCCGCGGCGTGTTCGAGCAGGCCGGATACGGGGAGGTCTACACCCCGGCGCTGGAGTACGAGAGCACGTTCACCCGGGGCGCGATGGGCCGCGAGGAGGACAGCGCCGGATGGGCCAGCCGTCCGGCCTACCGCGTGTTCGACGAGCAGGGAAGCGTGCTGGTCCTGCGCTCGGACATGACGATCCCCATCGCCCGGCTGGTGGCCACCCGGTACTCCCACTCCGAGCCACCTCTGCGCTTCTGCTACTTCGCCCACGCCTACCGGGGCGTCCGTCCCCAGCGGGGCCAGCCGCGAGAGCTGCTCCAGGCCGGCGTGGAGCTGATCGGGGCACCGGCCCCGCACGGGACGGCCGAGGCCCTGACCGTCCTGTGCGCCGCCCTGGATGCGGCTGGCCTCGAGAACTACCGAGTCGGGTTGGGGGATGCCTCGCTCTATCCCGCTCTGCTGGAGACCTTCGAGCGTCCCCGAAGCGGCCCGCGAGCTGGCATCCTCTCGGCGCTCGTGGTGGGCGATTTCGTCGGGGTGGAGCAGCAGGTGCGCAGTGCTCGGCCTATCCGACGCCGACTCCGAGCTGCTGCTCCGAGGTGCCCCGCCACCGCGGCGGCCCCGAGGTTCTGGCCGGGCTGGAGGGCCCGCTGGAGGAGGCGATCGCCGGCATGCGGGCGGTGCACGCTCTGCTGCCCGACCGGGTGGCCGCCCGCGTACGATCTTCGACCTCGGGCTGATGCGCAGCCTGGGCTACTACACGGGCGCTGTCTTTCAGGTCTATGACCCTGCGCTGGGGGTCCCGATCGGGAGCGGCGGCCGCTACGACGAGCTGCTGGCCGAGTTCGGACGGCCGCTGCCCGCGGTGGGTTTGCTCTGGGCGTCGAGCGACTCCACATCGCCCTCACGGGCGAGGAGCGGGGGAGAGGGCGTGGCTGACCTGCGGATCGCGGTGCCTCGCGGCAACCTGTTCGAGGACACGCTCAACCTGCTCGATCGGCTCGGGCTGGACACGACCGAGGTGCGCTCCAACGACCGAAAGCTCCTGTTCGCCCAGGCCGGCATCGTGACCATGCGCCCGTCCGACGTGCCCACCTACGTGGAGGCGGGCGCGGCTGACCTGGGGATCACCGGCAAGGACGTTCTCCTCGAGCAGTCCAGAGCGCGAGGTCTACGAGCTGGCCGATCTGGGCTACGGCGAATGCTCGATGGTCCTGGCCACGGTGGCCGGGGAGGATCGCGCGGCCGAGGCGCTGCGCCGGCTGGGCGTGGTCCGGATCGCCACCAAATATCCCAAGGTTGCGGCCCAATACTTCCTCGACACCGGCCGCCAGGCCGAGATCGTGGAGGTCAAGGGTTCGGTGGAGCTGGCGCCCCTCACCGGCCTGGTCGAGGGGATCGTCGATCTGACCGCCACGGGCACCACGCTGCGCGAAAACGGCCTGGTCATCCGGGAGGAGATCGCTCGCTGCACGGCCCGCCTGATCGCCAATCCGGTGGCCCACAAGCTGAAGGCGCGGGCCATCGACGGGCTTCTGGGACGGCTCGGATGGAGTTTGAGGTCCTGGAGATGGCGACGGGAACGCGGGCGCTGGCCCGAGAACTGCGGGGATTGGTCGATGCTCCGGAATCGGTTGCGGCGGAGGTCTCGGCGATCATCGATCAGGTGCGCCGGGAAGGCGACGAGGCGCTGCGGTCGCTCACGGAGAGGTTTGATACCGCGGGCAACCCCGCGCCAGCGCTGCGGATCGCCCGGGAGGAACTCACCCGTGCTGAGGAGTCGCTGGACGGGCGGTGCGGTCCGGGTTGACCAGCGCCCTACCACAACGTCTACGAGCTCGTCGCGGCCCTGGTCGCACATGTACGCCAGTCCACGACCGGCGTACGGAGCGGCCAGACGGAGATACGTCTGCGTGAGGAGCCGGTGCGTACGGGCAGCGGTCTACGTCCCCGGGGGTCGGGCCCCATATCCCAGCACGGTGATCATGGGCGTCGGGGCGGCCCGGGCCGCGGGGGTGAGAGAGATCGTGGTGTGTTCCCCGCCCAGTCGCGCCGGCGCGATCAGCCCGGTGATCCTGGCCGCGTGCTCGTTGAGCGGCGCCCACGAGGTGTACAGCGTCGGAGGTGCCCAGGCGATCGCCGCGCTGGCCTACGGGACCGAGACGGTGGCCCCGGTTGACGTGATCGTCGGCCCAGGAAACCTGTATGTCCAGGAGGCCAAGCGCCAGGTCTCGCACCTGGTGGGGATCGATGGCTTCGCCGGTCCCAGCGACCTGCTCGTGATCGTCGAGGATGATGTGGACGAGCTGGAACCGCTCGGGCTGGACCTGCTTGCTCAGGCCGAGCACGGCACCGGCACCCTGGTGCTGGCGGCGTCCACCTCTGCCCAGGTGCTGGAGCGTCTGGGCCGCCAGCTCGACGCCGCCGCGCCCACCGGAGCGGTCGTCCGGCTGGTCCAGGTTCCCACGCTCGAGGATGCCCTGGACCTTCGCCGAAGCCTTCGCTCCCGAGCACCTCCAGCTGGCGGGAGCCCAAGCCGAGGCGCTGGCCCCGCGGGTGCGGAGCGCCGGCTGCCTGTTCGTGGGGGCCTCGGCCGGGACGGCCTTCGGCGACTACATCGCCGGGTCAAACCACATCCTGCCCACCAACGGCTCGGCACGTTTCGCCTCGGGCTTGTCCGCAGCTCAGTTCCGGCGCCGGTTTGCTGAAGTGCGGATTCGTGACCCGGGTGAGCTGGCTCGCGCCGCCGCGCCAGTGGCCCGGGCGGAGGGCTTCGAGCTCCATGCGCAATCGATGGAGGCGCGCATCCGCGACAATCGCCGGGCATGAGCCGCCAGGGATCCGTGGAACGCAGGACGGCCGAGACGGCCATCGAGGTGCAGACTGACCCTGGATGGGACGGGCGCCGGCGCCCGCGAGACCGGAGTGGGGTTCCTTGATCACATGCTTGACCTGCTGGCCCGCCACGGCCATCTGGACCTGGGCGTTCAGGCTCACGGAGACCTCCACACCGGAGCCCACCACACCGTGGAGGACGTCGGGATCTGCCTGGGGCAGGCACTCGACCAAGCGCTTGGCGACCGGGCCGGTATCCGCCGCTACGGCGACGTCCTGGTGCCCATGGACGAGGCCAGGGCCGCCTGCGCGATCGACATCTCAGGCCGGGGGCTTCTGATCTTCGACGCCGCCCTGCCCCCCGGGGCGATCGGAAACTTCGACCACGAGCTGACGGAGGAGTTCCTCCGCGCTCTCGCTCTGAACGCCCGCATGACGCTCCATCTCCAGGTACAGGCGGGAAACAACGCCCACCACATGATCGAGGCGACGTTCAAGGCGCTGGCGCTGGCGCTGAGGGCCGCGGTGGCCCTGGATCCCGACGGCGCCCGGCGTGCCCAGCACCAAGGGAACTTTGACGTGAGCCCCACGGTGGGGATCGTCGACTACGGCATGGGCAACCGGCGCTCCGTCCAGAAGGCACTGGAGCACGTCGGGGCCCAGGTCCAGATGACCAGCCAACTCGACGTTCTGGACAGCTGTGCCGGCCTGGTCATCCCTGGCGTGGGGGCGTTTCCCCGAGCCATGGCGAACCTGCGCGAGCTTGGCCTGGTCGACTTCCTGCGCGACTACGCCGACACGGGCCGTCCCGTGATCGGCATCTGCCTGGGGATGCAGCTGCTGTTCGACTCTTCTGAGGAACTCGAGCCGACGCCCGGACTGGGGTTCTTCCCGGGGCAGGTCAGATGGCTGCACGCTGCCCAGCGCCTGCCCCACATCGGCTGGAACGAGGTCCACTTCCAGCGCCCGTCCGCCCTCACCGGCGGGCTCCCGGCCGAAGGTTGTCCCTTCTACCACGTCCATTCGCTGGCGCCATGGCCAGAGGAGGCCGGCGACGTCGTGGGGACCACGGAGTACGGCGAGCGGTTCGCCACCATCGTGCAGCGGGATAACGTGGCGGGCGTCCAGTTTCACCCCGAAAAGTCATCGGGGGACGGCCTGCGGTTGCTGGCGAACTTCCTCGGGCTGTGCGCGCCCGGTGGGAAGGACGTTCAGCTGGCTGCCCGGCCATGATCCTGGTTCCGGCCATCGACATCCTCGACGGGGCGACGGTACGGCTGGCCCAGGGGGCCTTCGACGAGCGCAAGGTGTACGACGAGGATCCGCGCGAGGCGGCCATGCGCTGGCGCGAGGCGGGAGCTCGGACGCTGCACGTGGTCGACCTG
The DNA here is from genome assembly GCA_963838865.1 of uncultured Solirubrobacterales bacterium. GTDB lineage: Bacteria > Actinomycetota > Thermoleophilia > Solirubrobacterales > Solirubrobacteraceae > Palsa-465. The sequence continues at coordinate 436,829 of CAWISN010000002.1, forward strand.
GATGGAGCGCGGGCCGGGGAACCCGTCAACCTGGAGCACGTCCGCCGCATCGCGCAGGCCACCGGGCTGCCGATTCAGGTCGGCGGTGGTCTGCGGGACCTCGACTCCATCGATCGTGTCGTGCAGGCCGGCGCGCGAGCGGGTCGTGCTGGGTACGGCCGCCTTCGATGACCTCGACCTGCTGGATGGGGCGGTGGGACGACTGGGCTCACGTCTGGTTGTCTCGGTGGACGTTCGCGGCAACCGCCTGACCACCCGGGGCTGGACGGCAGACATGGACATACCGGTAAAGGAGGCAATCCGGCGGCTGGGAGACCGGGGGGTGCGGCGCTTCGTCTATTCCAGCGTCGACCGCGACGGGCTGCTGGGCGGACCTGACCTGGAGGCTGCCCGCGAGGTGGCTTCCTCAGTGCGGGGAACGTTCATCTACTCCGGGGGTGTGTCCAGTTTGGAGGATCTACGCGCGCTGGCCGCCCTGCGCCAGGTCAATCTGTCCGGGGTGATCGTGGGTAAGGCGCTCTATGAGGAGCGATTCACGGTCCGGGAGGGCCAGCAGGCGCTCGACGAGGGGTAGGAGGGGGTAGCGGCGAGGCCCGGCCTAGCGCCACCCGAGCCTCACGCCCCGGCAACCCGCTTTAGGAACGGGATCAGGTGGGCGAAAAAGGCGTTGTGGGGATAGGCCCCGGCCGGGTCGTTGTGGGCGTAGGTGCGCTCCCGGTTGACCAGCACCAGGTTCTTCTTCGGGATGCCCGACTGGGCGGCCAGTGCCCGGGCGGCTCGCAGCACGGCCTTCTGACCCAGCGAGGTGCAGAAGGCGTAGATGAGAAGGCGGTGGGGCAGGTGGCGCCCCATGGTTGAGTGGACGTTCAGGACCTTCTGGGCCGGATTGGGCAAGCCATTTCCCACGCCGGCCGTGTCGTCGGTAAGGCGCTGGGGGAAGTACCACTCGGTGCCGTTGGCGTTGAGGATGCCCGCTCCGGCGAACATCATGGCGTAGCGGGTTATTGGGGTGAGGGCGCCCGCGCCATTCCAGGTGTGGTAGCCGTGGATCTTCTTGGAGGACACCCCTCGTCCCAGATGGGCCTGGGCCGCTGCCAGCGCCGCGGGCGAGGTCCCCACGTTCAGCGCGTAGCCGTACTGGGCCTCGTTGGTCACTGGCACCTTGGGTTTCAGATCCTTGGGGAGAAGGGCGAACTTCTGGCCCAGCGAGGGGGCGTTGGGCGCCATCAGGACTCCCAGCGAGCCGGTGGCGTTGAACAGGCCGGCGAACGGGGCCGCGATCCCGCCGAAGGTAAGCCAGGGCGAGGTCTTGGAGGCATTCAGCTCAGACCGGGCGTGATGAGCGGCGGCGGCGGACTCGGCCGGGCCGCTGCCGCCGTCGATGTACACCAGGGCGGAGAGGCCGTCGGCCCCCGGGTGCCCGGCGAAGTCCCAGGTGGCGTACGCCGTGAGCACGGAACCACCCAGCGAGTGACCGCCGAGCACGACCTTGCCGCCCAGTTTCCGGGCGGCCCGGATCACCCGGTGCAGGTCCTGGACGGCGACGTTCATCCCCCAGCGCTTGGCGAACTCAACCGACGAGTTCGGGATGAAATGCATGTGGTGCTTAACGTGCTTGTTGGTCAGCCAGCCCAGGTAGTAGTTGAACACGTGGTTCGGCGAGGCCTGGCCCCGCTTGGCCTGGTTGAGCACGGACTCGTCGTCCAGCAGGTTCTCTCGCCGCTGGACGGCCCAGACCTGCCAGCCCTTGGCCTCGGCCACGATCCACCGTGCCAGCGGGACGAAGTACGAGGCCGCGGCCGAGGTCCCCGGCTCGAGCACGAGGACGTTCTTGGCGCGCGTTGGCCCGACCTTGATCACGCCCACCTTGTCGTATTTGGCCGGCGTTCCGGGGGCCTTGAACCCCGGCATCCAGGTCACGCGCACAGCTCTGGCCGCAGCGGGGGCCGCTGACAGGGCCCATGAGGCCCCGAGTACAGCCGCGATCCAAAGTGTTCGTCTCATACCGCTGGGGGCGGGATCCTATTCTGCTTTGTGTTGATGCATTACAAACGGGTCATTCCCTGCCTGGACGTTGACGCCGGCCGCGTGGTGAAGGGCACCGAGTTCGTCGATCTCAGGGATGCGGGTGACCCGGTCGAGCTGGGCGCTCGGTACGACGTCGACGGGGCGGATGAGCTCGTGTTCCTGGACATCACCGCCACCTCTGACCGGAGGAGCACGGCGGTGGAATTGGCGCGCCGAGTGGCCGACGAGGTCTTCGTGCCGTTCACGATCGGGGGCGGTATCCGCTCGGTCGACGATGCCCAGGCCGTGCTGGACGCGGGGGCCGACAAGATCTCGGTCAATTCAGCCGCGCTGTCCCGGCCTGAGCTGATCGACGAGCTGGCCCAGACATTCGGGGCGCAGTGCGTCGTGCTGGCCATCGACGCCAGGGCCAACGGATCGGGGTGGGAGGCGTACCTGGCCGGAGGCCGCGAGCCCACGGGGCGGGAGGTGGTTCCGTGGGCAGTTGAGGGAACCGAGCGGGGAGCGGGGGAGATTCTCCTGACCAGCATGGACCGGGACGGGACCCAGGCCGGCTACGACCTCCCCCTGCTGGAGGCCGTGGCCCGGGCGGTGAGCGTCCCGGTGATCGCGTCCGGGGGGGCCGGAGAGCTGGCCCATCTGGCCGCGGGTCTGGCCGCGGGCGCGGATGCTGTGCTGTGCGCCTCGATCCTGCATTACGGGCAGCACACCGTGCCGGAGATCAAGGAGTATCTGGCTGGCGCCGGGGTGGCCGTGCGGCCTAGTGGTGCGTCAGGCGCTTGAGTTCGGCCACAAGCTTCGGTCCCTGAGGGTTGCGGCCGTTGAAGTTGAATACTGCCCGGCTCACATCCCCGTTGGAAGCCGCCGCGCATCCGGTCAGGGTGACCAGGATCCGGACCTGATGCTCGCCCGGGTAGGCGAGCATGGCCAGGATGTCAGAGCCCTGGTCGGCCGGGCAGGAAAAGGCCCCCGGCGGCGCCGGCTTCAGCGCGTCAAAGCGGTGGACGAGCCGGTGGATGGTTGCGTGGCGGCTCACGACCTCACTGGCCACGAGCCCGTAGCTGGGATGGCTGTTGATCCCGGAGTACCGACAGAGGGTGATCAGACGCGCCCCATGGGGAGCGAGCCGGCGGTGCGCCCGCGGCCACGAATTGGTCTGGATCGCCCGCGGGCTCTTGGCCGGGCAGGCACGGGAGACGTCAGCCCCCGCGCCGCCGGCGCTGAGCAGCACCCCGACCGTCAGGACGGAAAGACCGGCCAGAAACCCGAGCGCAGCCCGACGCGGGCACCAGCGCTTGCCCGGGGCGGCGCTGTCAGTCCCCGGTCGTGCCCTCATCGCTTTGCCAGGTGCTAGGCGGCCTCTTCGACGTACCCGGCCGCGGTGCAAGAATCGCAATAGGCGGCGGGGGGGACGCGAGGCTCATAACAGCCGGGACGGCAACAGGTGGACGAACGCTTGGGGCGTCCGCGTCCGATACGGGCGGCAGCGGCGTCCTTCAGCTCCTCGCGCATGCGGTCCAGCTCGGCCGCGTGCTCGGCACAGAACCGACGGTCCGGGAGGGCCGGCTGCTGACAATGACTTCCACTACGACAACGCATTCAGGCTCCAGTATAGCAAGGGATGCGAACGCACGTTCCTGCTGGCGCTCATGCGCCGCGATCCGGCGTCCGCTCGGGGATCTGGGGAATTGTTGGTGCGGCCTCCACGCGCCTGACGGCGCTTCGGAAGCAGCTCGTACAGGGTAGTGGATCCGCACAGATAAAGCGCCCCGTAATCGGCCACCACACCGTTGAACGCCCCATCGGGGAACGAGAACACCGCCTTGCCTGTGCGCAGGTCGAGCCCGGTGGTCGTCTTGGATCCCAGATCTGAGTAGTACACGACGTCGCCTACGATGGTCGAGGAGCCCGAGATCCGGCCCCCGGCCGGATGCTTCCAGCGCAGCGCACCCGACCGGGCGTTGAAGGCATAGAAGTTGCCGTCATAGGAGCCGACGTACACCGTCGGTCCGACCCCGGTGATGTTGGCCACCGCCGCGGAGGCGTAGACGTAGGCGCCGGTGGATATGGCCCAGCCCAGCTGGCCGTTTCGCTGACCGAAGGAATACACCCGCCCATCGGTGTTGCCCATGTACACGCGTCCGAAGGCGACCGCCGGGGTGGCGTAGAACTGGCCTGAGCCGAACCCGAAGGCGGCGCCGTTGGTGTTGACCGCCCAGATCTGATGGCCGGTCCGGGCGTTCACCGCGTATGCCCGCCCGGCATAGTCGCCAAAGTAGAGCCGGCCCCCGGACAGGGCTGGACCGCCCTTGACGGCTCCGCTGGCGCCGAAGACCCAGTTCAGATGGCCATCGCGGGCCCGAAGGTCATAGACATGCCCGGCCTGATCACCGAAATAGACCGATCCGCTCTGGGCGATCGGAGACGACTCGCTGCCAGCTGCCAGCGGCCGAGACCAGGCCACCCGACCAGTCTTCATGCGCAGGGCCAGGAAGCGCCCGTTGCCGGGACGCTGGCCGTGGATGGACAGGACGGGAACGAAGAGCAGGCCCTGCTTGATGTCCAGCGCAGGTGAGGCCGCGGCCAGGGTGCCCACCTTTCTCTCCCACAGCTTGTGCCCGGTGCGCTTGTCGATGGCCTTGACCGAGCCGTCGTCGTCCAGGTCGTACAAGCGGGTGCCGTAGATCACCGGAGGGAATTCGAGCTGGGCGTAATCCTGAAGGTGCCAGCCGACGCGAAACGGCGGGCTGAGCATGTGCGGAGCCGGGAGATAGCGGGTCCGGGTTGTGCTGTAGCCGTAGCGCGCCCACAGGAAATTGGACGCGCGCGGCGTGCTCGACGGGGACGAGGACACGTGGAACTCGACGTTGGGATGGGACACGTTGGCGGGCGCGTGCAGCAGGACAAACGCCGCTACGCCCCCTAACACCAGTCCCAGGGCGCCGACGGCGATGATGCCCCACCGCAGCAGACGCCGCGGGGCGGGGCTCGGCATCGGGTTGATAGTAGCCGCGGACCCGGTCGTGAGGCGGCAAGATGGGCACATGCACGCCCTCGCGCCGAGCCAGCTCCTGGACCGGATCCGCTCGCTGCCCACAGCCAAACCCCTCCTCGATCGCCTGGCCGGATATGGCGGCGTTCACCTGGTGGGAGGCGCCGTGCGCGACCTGCTGCTCGGCGGCGTGCCCCCGGACCTCGACCTTGTGGTGGAGGGCGACGCCACGGGCCTGGTGGAGCGGCTGGGCGGCCTCATCACCCGGCACGAGCGCTTCGGCACATGGACGGTGGTGCTCGATGGGCTCGCCTATGACATCGCCCAGGCCCGAAGCGAGACCTATCCCGCCCCGGGTGCCCTGCCCGAGGTCCGACCGGCCAGCCTTGAGGAGGACCTCCGGCGGCGTGACTTCACCGTGAATGCCATCGCGCTGGCCCTGGCCGGGCCTCAGGCGGGTGAGCTCACGGCTGCCCCCGACGCCCTGGAGGACCTGGATCGCCGCTGGCTGCGGGTGCTCCATTCCCGCAGCTACATCGATGACCCCACCCGTTTGCTGCGCCTGGCCCGATACCGCAGCCGTCTGGAATTCGAGCCAGAGGCCAAGACAGCCGAGCTGGCCGCCCAGGCGGTGGCGGAGCGGGCGCTTGACACGGTCTCAGGGCCCCGGATCGGCGCCGAGCTGCGGCTGTTGGTCCGGGAGCCAGATCCGCTCAAGGCCCTGCTGAGCCTCCATGATCTGGGTCTCGAGGCGGCCATTCATCCCCAGTTCGGTCTGGGGCGAAGCGGCGAGCCGCCTGTCCTCGAATTGGGCCACCGGGCCCTCGCCCTGCTGCCGCCCGAGATCCCACCGGGCCGCCTGGCCCTGGCGCTGGCCGCGCGCGCCGTACCTGCCCCGGAGCTGCGCGACCTGCTTGACCGCCTGGCCTTCGAAGCGGACGATCGCCAGGTGATCGTGGCCACGGCCGCCGGCGGCGCCGACGCGGTCACGGCCCTCCAGAAGGCGTCTCGACCGGCCGAGATCGCGGAGGCGACGCAGGGTATGCCGGTGGAGCTGGTGTGCCTGGCCGGTGCGCTGGGGGCGCCGGCCGCGGCTCAATCGTGGCTCGGGAAGCTGCGCCACGTCCGGCTCCAGATAGACGGATCAGACCTGCTCGAGGCGGGTGTGATGCAGGGGCCGGACATCGGCCGTGGGCTGAGGGCGGCCCTCGCGGCCAAGCTCGACGGCCGGACCCAGGATCGTGACGCGGAGCTGGCCATCGCGCTCGAGGCCGCGAGGCGACGGGATAGCCTGGCCTGATGGGCGCCAGCGCCAATCAGCTGCGTTGGAACGGCCGTCCCGGGCATTACGAGGTCTACTACCTGACCCTGACCGACCCCGCCACCGGAGTGGGGCTGTGGATCCGCTACACCATGTTGGCGCCGCTAGGAGATCGCGAGGCGACCTGCGCGCTGTGGCTGGCCGCCATGGACCCGCGGCCCGGCGCCCGGGGGGTGCAGGCCCACAAGCAGACGTTCGCGATCGGTGAGCTGCACAGCCGCCAGGAGCCGTTCGAGCTTCGCATCGCCGACGCCACGCTGACCGACGGCAGGATGTCGGGGGCGATCAAGGACGTGGCCTGGGAGCTCGAGTGGGCTCCCACATCCCGCCCCCTGGTCCCGGTGGCGCCGTGGTTGCACTCCGGGGGAGCGGCCCACACGGCGCTTGTGCTGCCCCAGGCCGACGCACGGGTCGACGGCTGGGTGAAGCTCGGCGAGGAGCGCCTCGAGTTCACGCAGGCGCGCGGCGGCCAGGCCCACCTATGGGGTAGCAAGCACGCCACCAGCTGGGCCTGGGCCCGCTGCAACGACTTCTGCACCTTGGCGGGTGAACCAGTCGAGGATCTCCTGTTCGATGGCGTCTCGGCTGTGGTCTCGAGGTTCGGCCGCCGCCTCGGTCCCAGTACGCCGGTGGTGGGGAGGGTGGCCGGCACGGCATTTCAGTCGACCTCGCCCGTGAGGATCCTGCGCAATCGCAGCCGGTTCGGCCTCGAGGGCTGGCGGTTTGCGGCGGCCGACGGCCGCCACAGGTTGGTGGGCGAGGTCCGCGCCGCCCGCGACCAGCTGGCCGGCGTCACCTATGAGGATCCGGACGGGGCGAAGGCCTACTGTTACAACAGCGAGACCGCGTCGGCGCAGTTGGAGGTGTACGAGCGAAGCCGCCGGACGATGGGCTGGAGACTGTTGGGGACCTATTTGGCAGCAGGCTGCTGCAATTTTGAATTTGGGCAGCGGACTCCGGTGAGCGGAGTGGAGCTGCTGCTGACATGAGATTGCCGGCCCCCTTTCGGGCCCGCGGAGAGCACGTGGAGATCGACCTGGCCGGCGGCCGGGCGCTGTTCTCGACCCGGCGTGGGGGATGCTCCTCGGGTCCGTTTCACAGCCTGAATCTGGGCCGGCTGACCGCGGACAGCCCCGAGGCGGTGGAGCGCAACCGGGAGATCGTCCAGGAGGAGGTTGGCCACCCCCTGGGCATGGTGCGCCAGGTTCACGGCCCCTCCGTGATCCGCATCGACGCGCCGCCCGGAGACGGCGCGCTGGCCGAGGCCGACGGACTCCTCACGCGGCGCAGGGACGCGGCGGCGGCGGTTCTCGTGGCCGACTGCCTGCCCGTTGTCGTGGCGGGCCAGGACGCGGTGGCCGCGCTCCACGCCGGCTGGCGCGGGCTGGCCGCGGGAGTTCTGGAAGAGGGCGTGCGGATGCTCAGGGAGGAAGGCGAGGAGGGGCCACTGGAGGCGGCCGTCGGTCCCGGAATCGGGGCCTGCTGCTACGAGGTGGGAGAGGAGGTGCGGAGCGCTTTCCTCCCGTACGGGCCCGCTGTGTGGCGGGGCGGCAACCTGGATCTGGCTGCCGTGGCCCAGCGCCAGCTTGAGCAGGTGGGGGTGGCGACGGTGCACAGTTTGGGTCTGTGCACGTCGTGTCATCCCGAGCTGTTCTTCTCCCACCGACGCGACCGGGGCGTCACGGGACGTCAGGCGGGTGTGGCTTGGCTGCGCTGATCACCGGCCTGACCGCCGAGCGCGTGGCGTCCAACCTCGAGCGTGTGCGGCAGGACATCGTCAGCGCCGGCCGGGATCCCGACGCCATCGACATCCTCGCCGCCACCAAGTACCTGCCCGCCCAGGAGCTCCCGGCGCTGGCGGCCGGCGGGATCACCCTGGTGGGGGAGAACCGGGCCCAGGATCTGGTGGCCAAGGCCGGGTCCGCTCCGGACACCTTCACCTGGGACTTCATCGGGCATCTACAGAGCCGCAAGGTGGCGAGCATCCTGCCGCACGTCCGCTACATCCATTCGGTGGCCAGCGATTCGGCGCTCGAGCAGCTCCGCCGTCATGGCGGCCCTGACACCGAGGTGCTGATCGAGGTCAACGTGGCCCGAGAGCCAGGGAAGAGCGGGATCGACCCGGACGACCTGAATGCGTTCCTGGAGCGATGTCCCGTGGCGGTGGTCGGACTGATGACGATGCCGCCCCTGACCCAGAACCCAGAGGACAGCCGGCCGTACTTTGCCGCCCTGCGCCGGCTGGGCGAGGCACACGGAGTGCCCCATCTGTCCATGGGCACGACTCAGGACTACACGGTGGCGGTGCAGGAGGGCGCCACAATCGTCCGCCTGGGCTCGACGCTCTACAGGTGAACGACCCTCCCTGTCGTCGGTCACGGCGTCATAATCCCGGGAGGGAATCCGCGTCAGCGGGCGAAACCCCAATCGCATATGGCCTTCCGAGATACCTGGCACCGCGCGCTCGTCTACTTCGGGCTGGCTGAAGACGAGGATTACGAAGAGGATCTGGACAGCTACAACGAGCCTGAGCCAGATCCCGCCGACAGCTACCGCGAGCGTCCCAACGTACGCAGGCTGAGCGCTCGGCGGCGCCGGGACGAAATCGACGACATCTTCGCCGAGGACGACATGGATCGCCGGACGGCCGCACTCCGGCCGGTGGGCTCGGGACGCGGCAATGGCCGCAGCGACGTCCGGGTGCACTTCGTGGCTCCCAAGAGCTTCAACGACGTGCAGGACGTGGCCGACAAGTTCAAGGACTCGATCCCGGTCATCCTCAACCTCCAGGGAGCTGATGACTACCTATCCAAGCGCGTGATCGACTTCTCGAGCGGTCTGACCTACGCGCTGGACGGGGGTATGCAGCGGGTGGCCGACAAGGTGTTCCTGCTCACCCCGCGCAACGTGGAGGTGTCCGCTGAGGAGCGGGCCCGGCTGGTCGAGAAGGGCTTCTTCAACCAGTCCTGACTGGCGCGCGGAAGGTCCGGGGCCTTCAGATGGCTAACGTTGGCGCCATGCAGGTCGGACTCATCGGCGCGGGCAACATGGCGCGCGCGCTGGCGCGAGGCTGGGGTGACCCCATCCTGTGCTCCGACGCCGGGTCGGGGCGAGCGCAGGCGCTGGTCGCCGAGCTGGGGGGCGAGGCGCTGGGCTCCAATCGTGAGGTCGCCGAGCGCGCCGATCTGGTGGTGCTCTGCCACAAGCCCTACCAGCTCGACCAGGTGGCCCGCGAGATCGCGGGTGCGGTCAAGGCGGTTGTATCCGTGCTGGCGGGCGTCAGCACCGAGGTCCTGCAGGACAGCTATCCCGGTAGGCCCGTGTTCGCGCTCATGCCCAACACGCCGGTCGCGGTGCGCCGTGGCGTGATCATCTATGAGGAGCGGCGGAGCACCCAATCCGCGAATCACCCCCCCGCCGACCCAGGACTGGAGCCAGAGGTCCTGGAGCGCTTTGGCCGGCTCGGCCGGGTGGTGCGGGTGCCCCACGGGCAGCTCGCCGTCGCCAGCGCGCTGACCTCGGTCGGACCGGCCTACGAGGCTCTGCTGGCCGAGGCCCAGGTTGACGCGGGGGTGCGGCGAGGCCTACCGGCAGCCCTGGCCAGTCAGCTGGTGGTGGAGACGATGGCCGGCACGGCCGCTCTCCTGGGCGAGAGCGGGTACGACACGCTGGCCGTAAGGCGCGAGGTGACCTCGCCCGGCGGGGTGACGGCCCGGGGACTCGGAGCCCTGGAGAAGGCGGGCATCCGGGCCGCCTTTCACAACGCCATCGACGCCGTCCTGCCCTAGGCGATGCTTGCCTTCGCCCTGACCCGCGGTGACGTTGCCAACTACGTCCAAGCCCTGTTCTACGTCTACATCCTCATCATCTTCGTCTACATCCTGCTCAACCTGATGTTCTCGCTCGGGTTGCGCAAGCCCTATTCGCGCGCACTGGATGGCTTCATGGCGTTTCTCCGCGACGTGTCGGAACCGTATCTGCGCCTGTTCCGTCGCTTCATCCCGACGGTGGGGATGTTCGACTTCTCTCCGATGGTCGCCATCATCGTCCTCTACGTGCTCCAGGCAGTCGTCTACAACGCGATCGCGGGCTGAGGGCATGCCTGACCCGGACGGCGAAGAGGGGGCGAGCCTCTCCCGCTGGGGTGCGACCCTGCGCGCGGCGCTGGTGCTCGGGGCGGTCATCGGGCTTGACCAGCTGACCAAGCACACGATCGCGGCCGGAATCGCTCCCGGTGAGCAGCAGAAGTTTCTCCCGGCCATCAACTTCGTGCATGTGCGAAACACCGGCGTGGCCTTTGGGCTCTTCTCGGGCGGGGGAGCCTCCGTCCTGGCGGTGACTCTGGTCGCGCTGGGGCTGCTCCTGGGCTACTTCCTGCTCCGCCCGCGGCGACCCTGGCTGTGGCTGCCCACGGGAATGCTCATGGGGGGCGCCCTGGGGAATCTGATCGACCGCGTGGCCAACGGGTCGGTGATCGACTTCATCAAGCTGCCCGATTGGCCGGCCTTCAACGTGGCCGACATGTCGATCACCTTCGGGGTGCTGGCGCTCCTATGGGTGCTGGAGGGAAAGCGACCCGATGCTGAAGGCCGGCGCGACCGGACGGCAGGCTCGGGGGCGCGTGCCCGCTAGCCGGCTCGAGTTGACGGTGGCCCCCGAACAGGAGGGGACCCGCCTGGACCGCTTCCTGGCGCAGCCGCTGGGCTCCCGGGCCACCGCCCAGGCACTCATCGATGCCCGGCAGGTGAGGGTCAACGGCTCGGCCAGACCCAAGCGGCACGTCCTGCGAGCGGGCGACGTGGTGGAGGCCGTCCGGCCAGTCCGGCCAGTCCGGCCAGTCCGGGCGGCGGCTGACGGCCACGGCCCACTTCCGGATGCGGCGCCCTTCACGATCGCGTATCAGGACGAGCATCTGGTCGTGGTGAACAAACCGGCGGGTGTCGTGGCTCATCCCGCCCGGGGTCATACCACGGGGACCCTTTCCCAGGCTCTGGCCGGCCTGGCGGCCGGAGGGGAGCCACTCCGAGCGGGCATCGTGCACCGGCTGGACCGCGACACCTCAGGGCTGCTGGTCGTGGCCCGCACTGAATCGGTTCACCGGGCGCTCAAGTCACTGCTCTCGGCCCGGAGGCTCAAGCGCGAGTACGCCGCCCTGGTCGACGGCCATCCCCCCGCTCGCACGGGGACGATCGAGGCACCGATCGGGCGGGACCGTCGGGACCGCCTGCGTGTCTCGGTGGACACTGACGTTCCTCGCGAGGCCAGAACTCATTTCGAAGTCGTCCAGCTGCTCGCCACATCAGCCCTGCTGAACGTGACCCTCGAGACGGGACGCACGCACCAGATACGGGTTCACATGGCGGCCATTGGCCACCCCGTGTGCGGCGACCCGATGTACGGCGTGGCCGGCACATTCGGGCTGGGGCGTCAGTTTTTGCACGCCCAGAGACTCGCCTTTCCCCATCCGGTCACCGGAGAACCGATTGACGTGTGCACAGAGCTGCCGGAAGACCTTGTCAGGGCGCTCAGGCACGCTGCGGAAGCGCGATAGCCGGAAAACGCGCCGTTTGTTACAGACTGGACAGGGTCAGGCCGATAACTCACCCTATGGCGAGGGGCGTTGGTCTCCGCAGCAGTCACGGGTCGAGTGAGGCCCAGCATTTCTCCTGCTCGATGAGCGCGGTTCTTCTGGCCGAGATCCGGCAGTGGGGTGGCGAGGAGGCCCTGCCCCAGTTGCTCGAATTGGCCGAAAGCACTCGCAGCCCGGCATATCTGTGCGATCTGACCAACTGGATCTCCTACGGGGAGGCCGTGGCCCTGTGGCGAGCGGGGATGAGGCTGACCCACAACCCCCGCTTCCCCGAGCTGATCGGGCGGCGGGCCGCGGAGCGACTGAGCAGCTCCTCCGTGGCCACACTGCTGCGCTCACTGGGCTCGCCGGAAAAGCTCTACGAGCAGATCGCGCTCAGCGGAGCCAAATTCAGCACTGTGGTCCGCCTCGATGCGCTCGAGGTAAGGCCGGGGCATGCCGATATCAGCGCCGCCCCGGTGGCCGGGTTTCCGCGCAGTCCCGAGCACTGCGCCTGGACGCTCGGGCTGCTCAGCGGGGCACCGATCCTGTTTGGGGTCCCCGAGGCCTCGGTGCTGCATGACCAATGCGCCGCGCTGGGAGCCGAGGCCTGCCTTTACCGCGTGGACTGGGGCAGGCACGTGGAACGGGTGGGCGGAGCTCCGCAGCTCGAGCGCGAACTCGATGCGCTCAAGGGGCAGCTCGAGGGGATGCAGGAGCGGCTGGCCAACGTCTTTGCCACCGCTTCAGACCTGATCGCGGCCGACGACATTGGCGATGTGCTGGCCCGGATCACCGACCGCGCGGCGCTTCAGGTCAGGGCGCCCCGCTACCTGCTCGCGGTGCGCATGGAACCCGAGGGAGAGGTGCACTGCCACCACCGGGGGTTTGACCCCGACGACGTGCCTGCCGCGGTGAAGCGGATCCTGGCCGGAGACGCCACCTACCCGAAGTCCTGGCTGGTGGTCCCGGTGCGCTCGAACCGCCAGGAATACGGATCGCTGATGGCTGCGTTCGATTCCGATGAGGCCTTCTTTCCCCAGGAGCGCGAGCTGCTGGAGCTCTATGCCCGCTACGCGGCCAGCGCCCTGGATGGCGCGGCGGCACTGACCCAGGCCAACCGCCGTTACGGAGAGTCCAGCGCGCTGCTCCGTCTGGCTCACGCCCTCTCGACGGCCAGCACCAGCGGCGAGCTGGCCCAGCGACTGGCCAATGCCGTACCGCTGGTGGTCGACTGCGACCGCGTCGGGGTGTATCTGTGGGATCCCGAGCGAGCCGAACTGGTCCGACGCGCCTTCACGAGCCGCGATCCGGACGATCCGCTGTACGGGCAGGATTGGCACCAGGCCCCGAGCCCGGGCGGTCCGCTCGAGCGGTTTCTCGAGACGCCCAGTCCGGATCCGCTCTTCGTTGACATCGAGTCGGGCAACCCGGTGCTGCGGGAGGAACTCAAGCGGATGGGGGAGCTGGCGGCGATTCTGGCCCCGATCAGCACCTCGGAGTCATTCCTGGGTCTTCTCAGTGTTTCGGTCACCCATGGCCCGGAGCGGCTCAAACCGACTCCGGATCTGCTGGGCCGGTTGCGCGGGGTGAGCGCCCAGGCCACCACCGCGCTGGAAAACGGCCTACTCGTGGACCAGATCACCTACCAGGCAGAGCACGACCAGCTCACCGGTCTGGTCAACCGAGCTCGTTTCGGAACGGTGCTGCGAGAGGCCGTCGAACTGGCCGGCAGGACCGCCCGCCTGGTCGCCGTCTTCTATCTCGACCTGGACGGCTTCAAAGTGGTCAACGACGAGTTCGGGCACGACATCGGCGATCAGCTGCTGGCCCTGGTGGCCAGTCGCCTGGTCTCCTGCACGCGCGCCGGAGACACGGTGGCCAGACTGGGGGGCGATGAGTTCGCGGTGGTGGCGGAAGGTCTGACCGCGTTTTCCGAGGCCGAACCGCTGGCCGCGCGGCTGGCCGGCGCGTTCAGCGATCCGTTCATCGTGGGGCCGCACAGAATCATCGTCCTGGCCAGCATAGGACGGGCGGTATTTCCCGTCGATGGCGACGCGACCGAGGACCTTCTGCGCCGAGCCGACGGTTCGATGTTCGAGATGAAGCGCGCCAGGGCTCGGGCCAGGGCGGCCGGCGTCGCGGCTAGCGGAACGCCCCAATTGCCGCGCTAATCCGGGTACTCGTCCTTTCGTTGGGGAAAAGGGCCTCCGGCGTTGGCTTTGGGCGTCCGCTCGAGCAAGAACGAGTGATAGGGCGCCACGAAGCGATCAGGGGCCCGCACCGTGTAGGTGTGGTAGACGGAGCCGGCCTCGCGGGCAAAGGCGATGAAGGCCGGAGCCTCGCGCAGCCCGTCCCGGAGGCTGGCTCCCACCCGCCGTCCCCAGTCCTCGAGCCACTCGGGCGGGTCATCCATGAGCTCCTTGACCTGCGGGATCTGCTCGGCCTGTTCCGTGGTCATGGCCAGGCCGAAGTCAAATGGGAAATCGGTCTTATAGGTCGAGACGTACGGGAACTGCCAGCCCATGCGCCGCTTGTAGGCCACGAGCCGGTCAAGCGGGGCACGTGAGAAGCAGATGAACGTCACATCCTGGTGCGCCAGGTGCACGAGCGGGCCGTCGAACTGGTCAGCGGCGCTTGAGCACCCAGGGCAGGCGCCGAGCTCATAGTCGGGTCCGAACATGACGTTGTAGGCCAGCAGTTGCGAACGTCCGTCAAACAGCTCGGACAAGGTCTTGCGGCCATCCTCGGTGTCGAACTCGTACTCCTTTTCCACCGGCACCCAGGGAAGCTCGCGCCGCTGAGTGGTGACGCGCTCGCCGAGCTGGTCGTGCTCGGCCTCGAGTTTGGCCAGCTCGTCCCGCGCCGCCTGCCACTCCTCGCGGGTTCCGATCCGGTGCTCGCTCATGCCGGCTCCTTTCTTGTTGCTGATTTGCCTGCCGAGGGCCGTAGCGCGGGCACTCGCTCCCGGCATAGGCTAAGACCGGCGATGTGCCCGAAACTCATCGCGGTCAGGGCACGCTCTCTACACTGAACGGGAATCTGTCTTCGTCCCCGCCGGGACGGATCGCACCCTGCCTCGCAGCGTGAGGTCTGCGAAAACCGCCGGCGGGCTTTTGTCGGAAATCGAAATAGGGAGAAAACGTGCCCGGTATCGGCATCAAAGAGCTGCTGGAAGCTGGGGTCCATTTTGGCCACCAGACCCGGCGCTGGAACCCGAAGATGCGCCGCTTCATTTACGGCGAGCGGGACGGCATCTACATCATTGACCTGCTTCAGACCGAGGACCTTCTGGAGCGCTCTCGCCAGTTCGCGGGCGATCTCGCCCGACGGGGCGGAACGATCCTGTTCGTGGGAACCAAGAAGCAGGCCCGCGACGTCATCAAGGAGCAGGCCGAGCGATGCGGCATGCCCTACGTCAACCACCGCTGGCTGGGTGGACTGCTGACGAATTTCCAGACGATTTCGCTCCGCATCCGCGACTGCATGATCTGGAGCGCTACGAGGCCGAGGGTCAGCTCCAGCTGCTGCCGACGCGGGAGCGCATCTCCGCTCTGGCCGACCTGGAGAAGCTCCGGGCCAACCTGGGCGGGGTCAAGAACATGGAGCGCGTGCCGAGCGCCATGTTCGTGATCGATCTCAAGACCGAGGCCATCGCCGTTCGCGAGGCGCAACGCCTGCGCATTCCCATCATCGGCCTTGTGGACACCAACTGCGACCCGGACGGGATCGACTTCGTCATCCCCGGCAACGACGACGCCATCCGGTCCTGCGCGGCCGTAACCCGGGCCCTCGGAGACGTGGTGGCCGACTCCTACAGCGCCTACCTGGCCGATGAGGAGCGGGCCCGACAGGAGCGCGAGCGTCGCGAGGCCGAGGAACAGGCCCGTCGCGAAGCCGAGGAACAGGCTCGGCGGGAGGCCGAGGAGGCCGCCGCCGCCGCGGCTGCGGCTGCGGCTGCAGAGGCGGCACCGCAGGCGAGCCCTGAGGCGGCACCGCAGGCGAGCCCTGAGGCGGCACCGCAGGCCAGCCCTGAGCCCGCAGCGCAGGCCGCGGAGGCGCAGCCCGCCGCCGGCTGAAGAGCCCGCCCCCTCCGAGGCCCCGGCCCAGGAGGAGGTTCGATGAGCTCTCCATCCGCCGGCGACGTCAAGCAGCTTCGCCAGCGCACGGGTGCACCCATCCTGGCCTGCCGGGAGGCCTTGGCCGAGGCGGCCGGGGACTTCGAGCGGGCGGTGGACATCCTGCGCACCCGGGGCGAGGCACGGGCGGCCAAGCGGGCGGGCACGGAGGCCCGGGAGGGCGTGGTCCAGAGCTACATCCACTCCAACCGGAAGATCGGTGTCCTGGTCGAGGTGGACTGCGAGACCGACTTCGTGGCCCGCAACGAGCGCTTCATCGAGTTCGCCCGAGACGTGGCGCTGCATGTTGCAGCGCAGCCGGCGATCCTGGCCCTCAGCGACGAGGACGTCCCGGAGGAGGAGCGCGAGCGAGAGGCCCGGATCGCAGCCGAGCAGCTGTCCAACGTGCCCGAGCAGGCCCGCGAACGGGCTATCGCCGGCAAGCTCGAGAGCTGGCTGAACGAGGTGGTCCTTCTCCGCCAGGCCCATGTCAACGCCGATAAGTACGAGGGCCAGACGATCGAGGAGCTGCGGGCCGCGCTGGCCTCGGAGACCGGCGAGAACGTCGTCATCCGGCGCTTCGTCCGCTTCCAGGTCGGTGACTGAGGAAGCCTCAGGCGTGAATGGAGGGCAGCCGGCGTTTCGCCGGGTGCTGCTGAAGCTGTCCGGTGAGGCGCTGATGGGTGAGCTCTACTACGGCACCGATCCGGCGCGGGTGCAGGCCATCGCCCGTGACGTCGCCGAGATTCACGCCCGCGGCGTGGAGATAGCCGTCGTCGTGGGCGGGGGGAACATCTACCGAGGTCTGGCCGCCGCAGCGCGAGGGATGGATCGTGCCACCGGCGATTACATGGGCATGCTGGCCACCGTGCTGAACGCGCTGGCTCTGCAGGACGCCCTGGAGCGCGAGGGGGTGCCGACCCGAGTCCAGTCGGCCATCACGATCTCAGAGGTGGCCGAGCCCTACATCCGCCGCCGGGCGATCCGCCACCTGGAAAAGGGCCGGGTGGTCATCTTCGCCGCCGGGACCGGTAACCCGTTCTTCACCACCGATACCGCGGCGGCGCTCCGGGCCGCCGAGGTCCACGCCGAGGTGGTGCTGATGGCCAAGAACCGGGTGGAGGGCGTCTATACCGCCGATCCGGCGGTCGATGCTGTCCGCCGAGTTCATCCCGGAGATCACGCACAAGGATGCTCTGACCCGCGGCCTCCAGGTGATGGACTCCACCGCCTTCGCCCTGTGCATGGACAACAACCTGCCCATCGTCGTGTTCAACATGGCCGACGGGCGCAATCTCGACAAGATAGTGTCCGGCGAGCGCGTGGGGACTCTCGTGAGGACATAGCGGATGGCGAGCGAGCTCATCGACGAACTGCTGTCCGACGCGAAGGCGCGGATGGGCAAGTCGGTGGAGTCGATCCGCCACGAGTTCGGGTCCGTCCGGACGGGTCGGGCCAGCCCGGCGCTACTCGATCGCATCGCGGTCGACTACTACGGAACCTCCACGCCGCTCAGGCAGCTGGCCACGATCAATGCTCCGGAGGCCCGGCTGCTGACCATCCAGCCCTACGACAAGAACTCGATCAAGTCGATCGAGCGAGCCATTCTGGAGTCGGACGTCGGGCTCACGCCATCCAACGATGGCAACCTGATCCGGCTCGCCGTTCCCGAGCTGACCGAGGAGCGACGCAAGCAGCTCGTCAAGGTCGTGCGGCACATCGCCGAGGAGGGCCGGGTGGCCGTGCGCAACATCCGCCGCGACATCATGCATGACCTGCGCGAGCTCAAGGAGGCGGGGGAGGCCGGATCCGATGACGAGCACCGGGCCGAGCAGGAGCTCCAGAAGCTCACCGACGCTCGGGTCAAGGAGCTCGACGAGCTGCTCAAGCACAAGGAAGCCGAGATCCTGGAGGTGTGATGGAGCCCGGGAATCCGGGTCCGCCGCCCCCGGGCTCGGTACGTGGCCATCATCACCGACGGCAACGGACGCTGGGCCCGCCAGCGGGGCTTGCCCGTGATGGCCGGGCACGAAGCAGGCGCCGATACGGTCAAGGCCCGACTGCGCGACGCGGTCGACCTGGGCATCGCCGAGCTCACCGTTTACTCCTTCTCCACGGAGAACTGGAGCCGCTCATCCGATGAGGTGTCCGCGCTGATGGAGATGTTCGGCCGCCGGATCGATCAGGAGACGCCGGAGCTCCACGAGGAGGGAGTGCGCATGCGCTTCATCGGCCGCCGGAGCGACGCCGGTCCCGGCCGAGCTGATCGAGCGCATGGAATGGGCCGAGGAGGTGACGCGCGAGAACCGGCGGATCACCCTGTTCGTGGCGTTCAACTACGGCGGGCGGGCCGAGATCCTGGACGCGGCCCGGGGCGTTCGACGGGCGGCGACGAAGATGAGTTCCGCAGCCGGCTCTACGCCCCGGAGATGCACGATCCAGATCTCATCATCCGGACCAGCGGGGAGCAGCGCCTGTCCAACTACCTGCTCTGGCAGGGCGCCTATTCCGAGCTGGTGTTCCGCGAGGAGCTGTGGCCGGATTTCTCCCGCGAGGCGTTTGAGCAAAGCCTGGATGAATTCGCCGCCCGCCAGCGGCGGTTTGGGGGCCGCTGATGCCCGCCCCGCGCAGACCGCGAGAGACCCGTGAGAGCAGGACGTCGTGGCAGGGATCGGACCTGCTCACGCGCATCCTGGTGGCGATACCTGCGGCGGCCGTGGCTGTGCTGTTCATCGACGTGGGCGGCCTGGCCTTCGCCGCTGTTCATGATCGCCGCGGGCTGGGCCTGCCTGCACGAGCTCTATCGGATGCTCGACCGGTGGCGGCCGGTGGCCGTCGTCGGATTCGTGTCACGTGGCGGCCATGGTCCTGGCTGCCCGGCATGGGGGAGAGCGCGACATGGTCCTGGTGGCTGCCGCAACCGTGCCCGTGCTGTTCCTGTTCGTGGTCGCCCGGGGCCAGGGGCGGCACAGCGTGGCCATCGCCGGGACACTGCTGGGCGTGTACTGGATCGGGATGGCGGTGACGCTGGCCGTCTCTGCTGCGCGAACTGCCCCACGGCAAGAGCCGTGTTGATCGACGTCCTCCTGGGGACGTTCATCGGCGACACGGCCGCGTACCTCGGCGGGGAGGACGTTCGGGCGCCGGCTGCTGGCCCCAGCATCTCGCCCAAGAAGACCGTCGAGGGACTGGTGATAGGCGCGCTGGCCGCCGTGGTGACCGTGCTGCTGGCGGGGCTGTTTCAGGAGAACTGGCTCACCCAGGGCCATGCTCTCCTCCTCGGCGTCACCGTGGCTGTGTTCGCGCCGCTGGGGGACCTGTTCGAGTCGGTGATCAAGCGTGACGCCGGGGCCAAGGACACCGGCCGCGCTCTTCGGGCCGCACGGCGGGGTGCTCGACCGAGCGGACGCCGCGCTGTTCACGATGTCGGCCGCGTACTTCGTCTGGCTGGCCGTGGGCGGCTGGGACTCCGGCGCCCGCCTAAAATCCACAGGGTGCCTCGCCGCCTGGCCATCCTCGGCTCCACGGGATCAATCGGAGTACAGGCCTTGGACGTGGTCGCCCGCTCGCAGGGCGAGCTTCAGGTGGTCGGCGCTGAGCGCCGCCGAGGGCTGGGAGTCGCTCGCTCGAGCAGGCCGAGCGCTATGGGGTGCGGCGGATCGCGCTGAGCGATCCCGAACGCGGCGGCCCGGCGGCCGAGGCCTGGAGCGGCGAGGTGCTGGTCGGGCCGGAGGGCATCGTTGAGCTGATCACCGGGTGCGAATGCGACATGGTTCTGAATGGAATCGTCGGTTCCGCTGGACTCCTGCCCAGCGTCGCCGCGCTGGGGGAGGGGATCGATCTCGCGCTGGCCAACAAGGAGTCGCTCGTGGTGGGGGGCGAACTGGTCACCGAGCTGGCCCAGGCCACCGGGCGCGCAGATCCTCCCCGTGGACTCCGAGCACTCAGCCCTGTTCCAGCTTCTGGCGGCGGAGCGCCCAGGGACGGTGGATCGCCTGACCCTCACCGCCTCGGGCGGTCCGTTTCGGGGCCGGACTCGAGACCAGCTCGAGGGCGTGACGGTAGCCGAGGCGCTGGCCCATCCCACCTGGACGATGGGGGGCAAGATCACGATCGACTCCGCCACCCTGATGAACAAGGGCCTCGAGCTGATCGAGGCTCACCACCTGTTCGGGCTGCCCTACGACCGAATCGACGTGGTGGTCCACCCTCAGTCGATCATCCACAGCCTGATCTCGCTGTGTGATGGGGCCACACTGGCACACCTCGGCTATCCGGACATGCGAGTCCCGATCTCCTACGCCCTGCACCATCCTGATCGGGCGGACGTGCCGGTGGCCCCGCTCGACCTCGTGGGCCTGGGGCGACTGACATTTGAGGCACCCGATGAGGAGACCTTCTCCTGCCTGCGCCTGGCGCGGGAGGCGGCGCGGGCGGGCGGCACGGCTCCGTGCACGCTCAATGCCGCCAACGAGGTGGCCGTGCACGCCTTTCTGGCCGGACGGATCGCGTTCCTGGACATCCCGGACGTCATCGAGCAGACGCTGGAGGGCCAGCCCGCCCAGCGGGTTCACTCCTTCGATGCCCTGAGCGAGGCCGACCAGCGCGCCCGCGAGCTGGCCGGCGAGCTGGTGAGCGCTCGCGCCGCGGCATAGGGCGTTTTCCGGGCTCGGGGTAGCCCTCCAAGCAGCCGATACCGACTCTTCAGGTCCTATAAGAGGCCCCTGCCACACTCACACCCGTGTCCTACCTCTACGCCTTCCTGGGCTTTGCCGCCCTGATCATCCTCCACGAGGGCGGGCATTTCCTGGCCGCCAAGGCGGTGGGCATGCGGGTGGAGCGGTTCTCGCTCTTCTTCGGGCCGCTGCTCGTGCGCAAGAAGTGGGGGGAGACCGAGTACGGCATCGCCCCGATTCCGCTGGGCGGCTACGTGCGCATAACAGGCATGAACCCGCGCGAGCGCCTGCCTGAGCAGGACAAGCTCGACTCGGCCACAGCACAGCTGGACCAGGTTCGCACAGAGGTCCGCGAATCTCCGGACATCGGACCTGGTGGTCGCGAGGAGCTGAGGATCCAAGAGAAGGAGCTCAGCGAGCGAATCACGGGTCTTGAAAAAGACCTAGCCGACACTCGGGGCCGTGCCTACTACAACCAGCCGGTGTGGAAGCGCGTGGTGGTGATCCTGGCCGGCCCGGCCGTCAATCTGCTGCTGGCCTTCGTGATCGTGTGGGCGCTGTTTCTCTCCAATGGCCAGGCGGTGGTGACCAAGCGGGTGGCCGGCGTCACCGCGGCTCCGGCCTCGCACTACCTGAAGGCCGGCGATCAGATCGTGTCCGTGGATGGCGTCGGCGGGTCCGCGGAGGCCATCCACAACGCCATCATCAAGCATCGCTGTGCTGGGAAGCCGGTCGACGGGTGTGTGGCCACCACGGCGGCCCACGTCGTGCTGCGCCGGGACGGCCGCCTGCGCAGCTTTGAGATCCGGCCCCGCTACAACGGTTCGCTTCGGGAGATGCTGCTGGGGTTCGGCTTTGGCCAGAAGCAGGTCGCGGTGGGTGCGGCCCAGGCGGCATCGCTGTCGGTGTCAAACCTGTGGACGGTGACCAAGGACACCGTCTCGGCGGTGGCCCACATAGTCCATCCCAAGCCCCAGCAACGCCTGTCCAGCGTCGTCCTGGCCTACAAGGTCACCCAAGAGTCCTTCGCCCAGGACACCACCCAGGCGCTGTGGATGCTCGCTCTCATCTCGCTTTCGCTGGCCGTAATCAATCTGTTCCCGTTCCTCCCGCTCGACGGCGGGCACGTCTTCTGGGCTCTGGCCGAGAAGGTGCGGGGCAGGCGAATCCCCTTCGAGGTGATGGAGCGGGCCAGTGCGGCCGGCTTCGTGCTCATCATCATCGTCTTCGTGATCGGGCTCTCCAACGACATCTCGACCCTCTCGGGCTCCGGCTTCAACGTCAGATAGCCGGCCCGCGTGGCTATATACTCGGCGCGGCATGAGAGCGGGGCAGAGGGGCTTGTTCACGCTGGCGGCTGTGGCGACAGTCGCCGCTTCCGTCGCGGTTTCTCCGGCGCTCGCCGTATCGGCCTCCAAGTCCGGCATCAATGCCCGGGTGCTGGGCACGTTCACCATGCACGCCTACGTGACGACAGCGGTGAACGTGCGGGGAGAACATGTCGGACAGAAGTTCATCCGCACGTGGAAGATCGTTCCCAAGGAGTGTCACGGGAGCATCTGCAAGCTGCTCAGCCTTGATCGGCAGATCAGCCACCATCGCCACGAACACATCAGCTTGGATCGCATCGGACCCGGCAAGTACCGCGGAAACGGTGTCTTTTCCGTGGCGCTCAAGTGCCAGGGGAAGGTCTACAAGCACGGCAGCCACGTTCCGTACGTGATCAACCTCACGGTGCACCGGGCGGACACCATCCAGGGCATCAGGTTCGCGCACAGCCTGAGGGCCACCTACTACAACTCGCACCGCACGGACTACACGCCCTGCCCTCTGGGCGCCAGCCACGACGCCGGACGCTACTGGGGTCACGTCACATCTCCGCCGCCCCAGCCGCCGGTTGCCTCGTTCTCGACAACGGTCAATCCCAATACCGGCACGGCGACGTTCACCGACACCTCACACCGCACAGCTGACGGACGGAAGATCGTCTCGTTCAGCTGGAATTTCGGCGACCCCGGATCCGGGTCCGCCAATCAATCCTCACAACGCTCGCCGACCCACCACTTCTCGGCTCCAGGCACCTACCAGGTCAAGCTCACGATCGTCGACCGCAATGGCCTCTCCTCGACCACCACGCAATCAGTCACTGTGCCCGGCCCGCAGGCTGCCTTCACGGATGCCCCGACCGGCACGCCTGGAACGTTCTCGTTCACCGACAGGTCACGTAAGGGTGCGGGGGGAACTGCGATCGTGGCCTGGCACTGGAATTTCGGCGATCCCGGCTCGGGCGCGCAGAACACCTCCTCGGCCCAGGACCCGTCACATACCTTCAGCGCGCACGGAACCTACTCCGTCACGCTGACAGTGACCGACGCCAAGGGGCGGAAGTCCTCGGTCACCCACCCGGTCAAGTATTAGCGCCGGGCGGCAACCCCGGTCGTAGGTCGGATCGGCACCTCAGCGCGAGAAACGCAGCGTGGACAGCACCTTGTTGGCCTCCTTGACCAGCTCGGCGGTCCACCGGCGACCGGGCTTGACCACCGCGTAGAGGCAGCAGGGCCGGTCATCCTTGGTGAAGAAGTGCTGCACGCCGAGCTGGCCGCGTCGCGTGACCTGAAGCTTCCATGGACCAAACTCGTGCGTCCGCAGGGGCAGAGGAAAGCCGGCCCGCGCGAACAAGCCGTGCCCGGGCCGAAGCTTCTCGTGGGGGAGGTACTCGATTAGGGCGACGAAGATATCATCAGGGCGCATCCGGCCGGTCGCCCCGGCGCCGAAGTCACCGTCGCGGTCCCGGAGTGGAAAGGTGGCCAGGTGGAGGACCGGGGCCCCGCCGTGGCGACGATAGATCCGGGCGTCCCATCCCGCAGGGACGTCCAGCGAACGGGAGTGCCCCGAGACGTTCACGCTACGCGTCCCACCACCGCAACGAGCATCAGGAACTCGGCGGCATAGCTCGCGTGGCGCGCGTGGGCGTCCAGCGAGTACAGGCGACGGTGGAGCGACATCAGGCTGGGGGGATCAACCGCCAAGCGAGCCGGCAGCAGCGCGGTCGCCCTCACCGCGCCAAAGGTCGCGCCGATCAGTGCGCCCGAGGCGAGGCTCCCGGACAGCAACGCTGCGATCGCGGCGGCATAGATCGCCGCTGAGGTGACGATCGTTACCACGCCCACCCCGAGCTGCGCTCCGAAACCAATGCCGTATACCCACCCGCGATAACGACCCAGCCAGTCCTCATTCACCTGGCGGCGGGAACTGGGAAGCCGCCGCCGCAGCGGCGAGGCATCGAACAGCAGCGTGAGGGCAAGCAGGGCGAGCAGAGCGGCCCAGCGCCAGTCCGAGCCATGGGGAAGCAGCGATCCAAGCGCCCCCGCAGCCGCTCCCGCAGCCGCTCCACACAGGATCGCCCCGACGGCGAACGCCGAGGCGGTGAGGCTCCATGAGAATCCGCGGCTCCGTTCACCGAACGGAGTAATGCTGGCCAGCATCGATTGACCTCAGGGCGACCAAGTGGCCCGAACGGCGCCGATGACCGCCAATGCGCAGCCCATGAGCGTGATCCCCAGGGCACTCACGGCTGCGCTGCCTGCTCGGTTCGGGAGGGGTAGAGGCTCGGGTGCCCTGCCGTGATACCCGCCGCGGCGAGCGCCTCCTCCGCCCGGCGCGCGCGCTCCGATGAGCTGTGGGCGCCGCGAGATTGCTCGGAGCTGTCGGCCACCGCCTGGTTTACCAAGGTCAGAAGCTGGTCCCAGGTGCTCGCCGTGCCACGTCCGGCGATCTGGGCCGATTGTCCATCCACCAGCACGAAGTGCGGCGTTGAGGGCACCAAAAAATCGCGCCAGGCCTCGGTCGACATCACGGTCTCCACCTCGGGTGCCGCGAGCTCCTTCAGTTGGGCGACGCTCTCGGCCTCAGGCCCCTTGGTGACGACGAGCAGGCGGGTCTGGGCGGGGAGCGCCGCGCCGCGGGCAAGGCTCGACCAGAGGGGACCGCAGGACGCACAGCCACTGCTCAGAAAGGCCAGCAGCGTGTTTGGCAGGCCGGGCCCAAGGGCGATCTTGGCCGTGTCGCCGTCCAGAGTCTGCCCCGCGATGTCCTGGGCCCCGCTGCCAGAGAACGCCGAGCTGGGCGGGATTCGCTCGCTGACCGGCCCCTCCAAAGCGCCCAGCCGGCGCAGGATCTCGGCATGGCTGCGCAGGAGCGCCACCACGAACAGCACGGCCAGAGCAAGAACCAGGCCCTCCAGGATAATGGCGAGTGTTGTGGCGCTCATCTGATCTCGGGTGCGCTCAGACCCCGCCGGCCCCGGGGAGCTGAACGGCCTGCGGCTCAAGGCAGGAGGCGTCCTGCGCGCAGACGTTGTCATCCACCGCCACTGAGGAGCTGCAGTTGAGCCCCGAGATCGAGCCGGGGTTTTCACACACGATCATCCGGCACACGACGGCGGTGGTCCCGCCGATCTGGGTGTTGCACTGCCCATAGCGGAAGATGTTGCAGGCCTCGCGCATGTTGTTGCAACTGTTGTTGGCACATTGACAGGCGTACTGGGTGCTGCTGCCCGGAAGCTGGTTGCAATCGACGTAGTAGCGCACTCCCTGCTGGTAACACAGCTGGCGCCCGGTGTAGTCGGTGCACATCCACCAGCCTCCGGGAAACGTGCCGCTGGGGCAGGTGTTCTGCCCCTTGTTGATCTGGCAGCAGAAGATCGTGTACCCGTCAGTGCAGGCGCCGGACGAGCAGCTCCCGGGACCGATCTGGGCCAGGGCGGTGCCCGGATAGAGCAGGTAGCGCAGCGGGGCCACCGTGAGGGCTGAGCCGGCGGTGGCAAGCCGCACCAGCGCGGTACGTCTGGACACGCGCCGCTCCAAGAACGCGGCCGAGGACACCACCAGGCGCTCGGTCACCGGACCCCGCTTCCGGCGCTCAGGAGCCACCACCCATCCCGGCTCCTCGCGGCCCATGAAGGCCCGGTACCACAGCCAGGCCGCCACGATTGCGCCGGCGCAGATCCCAGCCGCGCTCCCCGGCGCTCTGAACGCGAGAGCAGCGAGGCTTGGAGGCCCCAGCGCGGCGGCGGCAAGCGCCAGGAGCGCCGAGCCGGCAGTCAGCCCGAGCCGGCGCAGGACCGAGGAGGCCGGCAGCTCACCGGCAAAGCACCCGCAGTCCTCGTCCTGGCCTGCGCGCCATGTGCTGGCATGGGCCACGGCGAACGCGGCGAAGAATCCCGCCAGGATGAAGCCAGCCACTCGTCCTGGAGCGAGGAGAACGGAAGCCGCCACCGCAAGCTCGGCCACAGCCAGCGGTCTCGCCTCGCGTGTGACGAACCGTCCGATGGAGATTCCGCCGGTCGAGGGGCGGCGCAGCTTGGCCATCGCCGCAGCGCCGAGCACCAGGGCCAGCGTGGTCAGGACACCTACATCGAGCGATTTCAACGGCTCCCCCAGGATGATCCCACTCTGCCAGCTCCTCTCGGTGCCCCTCGGGGGCCGTACCGTACCAGACCCGGACTACGTCTCTATCCTCCACATTTCCGGGCAAACGAGGCTGAGGAGAGACCATGGAGAGCAGCACGATCACAGCGGCCACGGGCCGGGCGGTTGACGCTCCCACGCTGAACGAGGCGCTGCGTCGCACCGCGGCCAACCATCCGGACATCGTGGCCGTGCGGTCGGCCGACGACACCATCTCCTTGACCTGGCCCGAGCTTCTGAGCCGGGTGGATGCGCTGGCCGGCGGGCTGGCCAAGCTCGGGGTGCAGAGGGGGGACACGGTGGCGATCATGCTGGGCAACCGGCCCGAGTTTCACCTAGCGGACCTGGCCGCCGTGACCCTGGGGGCCACCCCGTTCTCGATCTATACGACCTATCCGGCGGAGGAGATCGAGTACCTGATCAGAGGACGCGGGCAGCCGGCTGGCCATCGTGGAGCAGACCTACCTGCCCGTGGTTCTCGAGGCCCGGAAGAACCTGCCCGAGCTCGAGCACGTAATCGTGGTGGACGGCCCCGCCCCCGACGGGACCTTGGCCCTGGGTGAAGTGGAGGGCTCTGACCCGGACTTCGATCCCTCCGAACTGGCTCCCGTCCAGCCCGACGACCTCCTCACGCTGATCTACACCTCGGGGACCACCGGGCCCCCCAAGGGAGTGCAGCTCACCCATCACAACGTCATGTTCGCCGCGCAGTCCACCGAGCAGATCATCACGTTCGAGCCGGGAAGCCGGGTGATCTCCTGGCTGCCGGCCGCTCACATCGCCGAGCGAATGGCTCACCACTACCTCCCGGTCATGTTCGCCGGCTCGGTGACCACCTGTCCCAACCCCAGAGAGATTCTCAGCTACCTCCCGCAGGTCCACCCAACCTGGTTCTTCGCTGTCCCCCGGATCTGGGAGAAGCTCAAGGCCGGCCTGGAGGCCATGCTGGCCGGGCAGCCCGAAGAGCAGCGCCGGCCGCTGGAGGAGGCCATGGCGGCATCGTTAGAACAGGTCCGGCTGCGCCAAGCCGGCCAGGCGGTGCCCGAGGAGCTCGAGGCACAGGTGGCCGAGGCCGACGAGAAGTACTTCTCCGGCATCCGAACCATGCTGGGCCTGGACCAGGTGTCAGGCGTGAACGTCGGCGCCGCGCCCACCCCGTTCGAGGTGCTCGAGTTCTTCCACTGCCCTTGGCATCGAGCTGGCTGAGCTGTGGGGGATGTCAGAGACCTGCGGGGCAGGCACCTGCAACCGGCCCGGGGAAGTGAAGATCGGGACGGTGGGTCCGGCCGCACCGGGCTGCGAGATCCGGATCGCCGAGGACGGCGAGGTCCTGGTGAAGGCTCCATTCGTGATGCTGGGCTACCGCAACCAGCCCGACAAGACGGCCGAGGCCATCGACGCGGACGGCTGGCTGCATACCGGCGACATCGGCGAGCTGGACGAGGACGGCTATCTGCGACTGGTGGACCGCAAGAAGGAGATCATCATCAACGCGGCCGGGAAGAACATGTCGCCCGCCAACATCGAGGCGGCCATCAAGACGGCCAGCCCCCTGATCGGCCAGGCAGTGACCATCGGCGACCGCCGCCCGTACAACACGGCCCTGATCGTGCTCGACTCAGACTTCGCGCCGCAATGGGCCAAGTGGCAACGGGCTGGAGGAGAAGTCGCTGGAGGAACTGGCGGAGCAGCCCAAGGTGATCGAGGCGGTCCAGGAGGGCATCGACGAGGCAAATCGGCATCTGGCCCGGGTCGAGCAGATCAAGAAGTTCACCGTGGTGGCCGGGGACTGGCTGCCGGGTGGCGACGAGCTGACCCCCACCATGAAGCTGAAGCGCAAGCCCATCGCCGAGAAGTACGCCAGCCAGATCGAGGCGATGTACTCGGGCTGACGCCCAGGC
Source organism: uncultured Solirubrobacterales bacterium (assembly GCA_963838865.1). Lineage (GTDB taxonomy): Bacteria > Actinomycetota > Thermoleophilia > Solirubrobacterales > Solirubrobacteraceae > Palsa-465. Next base: position 464,902 of record CAWISN010000002.1, read on the forward strand.
TGGGATGGTCAGGGCGGCCGGACGCCAGCGGCATTTGCTAAGGCTCCCCCAGCGCGCGACCGAGAACTCAGAGCATGAGGGCAGGACCCGTGCGTAGTAGGTGGGCGCTTCCCGGCCTGGCCGGCCTGATCGCCGCCATCGCGCTGGTGATGGCGCTTCAGAGCAGCGCCTCGGCGGCCAGCCCAGGCCCGGTGACCCTGCCGGACATGCGGATCTTCGTTCCCACCAACCTGATCTCGATCGGCATCGATCCGAACACCGGCCATCGCGAGCTCCGGTTCACCCACAAGACCGCCGACGTGGGGCGTGGACCGTTCGAGATCGATCCCCACTACAACGCCCACACCGGCCTCTCCACTTTTACCCAACGGATCTATCGCATGCCCAGCCCGGGCAACTGGGTCCCGTACCGAAGCGCGCCCCTCGGGGTGATCGGCACCTGGCAGCCCCCCAGTGATTACCGCTTTCCCCTGACCAGGTTCACCCTCAACACCGTGCGGGCCGGCGGGGCGCTGGGAAAGGTGGTTGCCACCAGTCCCAAGGTCGACTACTGCATCACGGGCGACACGCAGGTGAACGGGGTACCCAACACCCCGAGCCAGACCGCCATCCCGGTGGGCGATTGCGGTGACCCGACCCAGCCTCTGGGCTGGTCGGTGGGCTGGGCCGACGAATACGACCAGACCGATGCCGGGCAGCCCATCGACCTCACCGGCGTCCCGAATGGCACCTATGTGCTGCGGGCCACGGTCGACCCTGAGCACGTGCTGCGGGAGAGCACCACGGCCAACGATGTGACGGACACGACGCTGCGCATCACCGGCAACGAGGTAACGGTTCTGTCCCAGAAGGTGGTCAACGTGCCGCTGCCCCGAGTCAGCATCACTGGGGTGCCGTCCACGACCTCGGCCTGGGGCAGCCTGAGCCTGCGGGCCGCGGTGGCGCCGCCTGCCGGTGCGCGGGTCAGCTCGGTTCAGTTCCTCCTGGACGGGCAGCCACTCGGCCCAGCGCTCTCAGGCCGGCCCTATGTGCTCCCCTGGACCGTGCGCGGAACCGCGCCGGGCCGGCACTATCTGAGCGTCCGGGCGACTGACGCCGATGGCGTGACGGGTACCGCCGTCCCCGTGACGATCACGGTGATGCCCGCTCCTGCGCTGACCGTGCGGTCACTGCGCTGGAAGGGAGGCACGCTCACCCTGAAGGTGTCAGGAGTCCCGGCGAAGGACACCCTGAAGGCTCTAATCAGCAGCCTGCCCTCTCACGGCCCGGTCAGGGTGCGCGGGGGGTCCCTGACCATCCACTGCCCGCGTCCAAAGTGGGTCAAGCTGGAAATGTTCGACTCCGCTCACCGGAGCGTGGGCTCGGTACTGCTGCCTCTGAACGCCCGGCCCGCCGTCCGGATCGTCAACCCCGGAACCGGCCAGACGGTGTTCGGCATCACCGCGTTGACTGCTCAGGCCAGTGACAGCGTGGGCGTCCGCTCGGTGCGCTTCCTCCTGGACGGTCATGCGCTGGGCCCCGCGCTCCGGTCACCGCCGTACTCGATGCACTGGGATACGCGTGCCGCAGCCGCCGGGAGCCATGTTCTGAGCGCCCGTGTCCTGGACGCATTGGGCCACAGCACGTCAACCCATATCTCCATAACGGTGCACAACCCCTCGCCGCCAATGACCTGCTTTGTCCTGCAGAAGCAGGAGAGCGCCCATGGCACCGCAACCGTATCCGTCCCCGCCTTCAGCACCGTGGTGGCAGACGAAACGCTGTTGGCCTTCGTCTCGGGCGACGGACCGAATGGCGCGGGTCAGCAAAGCGCCGCGATGAGCGGCGGGGGACTGCACTGGAAGCTCGTGACCCGGGCCGACGGCAGCTCGGGCGACGCCGAGGTCTGGCAGGCAATCGCGTCCAAGCCGATGGCGGTGAACGGAGTCACCGCGACTCTGTCTCGCGGCGGGTACGGTGTCTCCCTGAGCGTCATCGCCATGGAGGGTGGCGACGGGACGGGTGCGGTGGCGGCGGGGGCAGGCGCGACCGGGGCACCCGCGGTCAAGCTCCGGACCGAGTCGGCCACCTCCCTGATCTTCGCCGTAGGGCATGACTGGGACAACGCCACGGCTCGCAAGCTGCCCGTGGGCTGGGTGATGCTGAACCAGTGGCTTGACACCTCGGCCGGTGACACCTACTGGTCTCAGTACACCAATCAGCCGACCGGGGCGGCCGGCTCCCGAGTCACGGTGAGCGACGTGGCCCCCACTCACGATCACTGGGACCTGGCCGCAGTGGAACTGATCAACAGCGGCGACTGAGGGCGCTTTCGCTACGTATTTCCCGTCGCCTCGCTCTGAGCCCCTGACGCGTGGAGCTCGATGACGCGGTATGTGGTCTCCGCGTCCTCGATCTGGGGATAGTGACCCAGGCCGTGTAGTCGCGTCACCTCCGCGTGGGGCCGCAGGCCGAGCACTGCCTGGAGAACCGCCTCGGTGCAGATTGGGTCCTTTTCGGCCCAGGCCAGCTCAAGCCGGCCGGGCCAGTCGGACAGGGCACTGTGCCAGCGGCCGGCGAAGGGCGGGGTGACTCGCTCCCGGTTGTAGTGGATCAGGCGGTGAAGCAGGCGGTGGCCGTCCTGCTGGGTCAGCAGCGACCATTGATCGGCCGCTTCCTCGGCGCTCAGCGGGTGCCCCCGGGAGAAGATGCCGCCGAACTGTCGTCGGAACCCGGCCTCGCTGCTTAGCCGAGCAGCCAGGGGGCCCAGGCGGCTGAGCAAGAGCTTCTGCCCCCAGAGCAGGCTGGCCTGCTCGCGCACGAGGCTGGCGTTGAACAGCAGCGCCGACTTCAGGGAAAAGGACAGCCGGTCTTCCAGGTCGCGGGCCAGGAGCTCGGTGGCCACCGAGCTCCCCATGTCGTGAGAGACCATGACCACCGAGGGCGGGCTCAGCCGCTGGCCGATCGCCTCGGCGATGTCGGCCTGGATCTTTAGGGAGTAGGTCACATCGCGAGGCTTGTCCGACAGCCCGTAGCCCAGGAAGTCAAAGGTGATCAGCGGGTGGCCGGGCAGGCGCTCGAACGCTTCCCGCCAGTCATATGAGCTTGAGGGATACCCGTGCAGCAGCATCACGGCTGGCCGGTCGGGCTCGCCCTGGCGCTCCCGTATGAAGATGCGGTGTCCTCCGATCTCGGCGAACGTTCCCGCCTCGCGCCAGGCCGCGGTTCGCGGTGTCAGAGCGGCCATTGCGCTAAAAGTCCCGTCGGCCAGCCAGCCGCTCGGGTGCCTCGGGCCGCGTGAGCTGGTAGATCGCGAGGCGCTGGGGCCCGGGCAGTGAGAGCTCCGCGCCCGGACCGTGAGGGATGCCCAAGCGAGCCAACACGCCGATCCCATGGCTCTCCAGCTCGGTCAGTGTTTCCTCGAGGTCGACCACCCGGTGGACCAGGACCGGCTTGTCACCCTCCAGATGCTCGGCCAGGAGCAGTGAGGGCGGGCTCGGGCTCAGCTCGACCATGGCCACCCGCGTACCGAACCTCTCGATGGCGAAAATCAGCGACCCGCCCATCCCCTCGGTGAAACGCGTCAGGTCGCCAGCAACATCCCGGCTCGGCAGATAGACGAAGTCGAGACTCTGGAACATGGCTAGGTCGTGCCCGCCCTGATCGAGCGCCAGACCAGCTCGACCGGATGGTGGATGGGGATGGTCTGGCCGAGCAGGCGCAGGTGATAGTCGAGCTGGGCGGCGCACCCCGGGTTGGCGGCGGCGATCATGTCCGCGCCGACCGCCACCAGGTGCTGTGCCTTGCGCTGTCCCAACTCACCTGCGGCCTCGGGCTGGAGCAGGTTGTACACGCCCGCCGACCCGCAGCAGACGGCGGGCTCGACCGGCACCTCGAGCAGCTCAAGCCCGGGGATCGCCTGCAACAGTGCGCGCGGCTCCTGACGCACGCCCTGGGCGTGGCCCAGGTGGCAGGCATCGTGGTAGAGCACACGCAGGGGCAGTGGGCCCCGGGGAGCGACCGGCTCAAGTCCCCCCAGCAGCTCCGTGACGTCCCGCACGCGTTCGGCGAACCGGCGGGCCCCCTGCGTCTCGAGCAGGTCGCCGTACTGCTTCATGGCCGAGCCACATCCCGCGGCGTTGACCACGACGTGATCCACCCCGAGACGCTCGAATTCCGCGATCGTGGCCTGGGCTCGAGCCACCGCGCCCTGCTCCTCGCCGGCGTGGAACTCCAGCGCTCCGCAACAGCCCGCCCGACGCGGAGCGATCACGTCGAATCCCTCCGCCGACAGCGTCGCCACCGTGGCTCGATGGACCTCGGGATAGAACACCCTCTGAACGCAGCCAAGGAGCAGTCCCACCCGCCCACGACGCGTCCCCGCTGCCGCGGTGTGCTCGGCCACCGGGATCGTCCGCGATCGGCCTCGCGGGGCGACTCGCAAGGCCTGTCCCGGGCGCCCCGGCAAGCGCTCAAGGCCCACGCGTCGGGAAGCCCCCAGCAGCGGGGCGAGCACACGCAGGCGGCGGGGATGGGGGAGGGTGCTCAAATAACAGCCGCCGGAAAGCCCTCTCGGTGGCCGGGCGGGCGTGGTGGCGCTCGACCTGGGGGCGTACCCGTTCAATCAGCCGGTCGTACTGCACGCCCGGAAGGGACACGCAGTAACGCAGGCCATGCAGCCCAAGCAGCGGTCGAAGTGGGTGACCATCTGATCGGAAAGCTCACTGTCCCGGCGAGAGCCCTTCGCCGGCCAGGACGATCCGCGCCGCGGGGAGAATCAGCCTCATTGGCCCACAGGACATACGTGGGGCAGGTGTCCAGACAGAAGCCGCAATGGACGCAGCGGTCGATCACCGACTGCTCGGGGGGGCGGTGAGGTCGAAAGCCGCGCACCTCAGATCCCGCCCGACGAATACCCGGGATTACACGTTCGCGTCGGGTCAAAGCGCAGCTTGATCCGACGCATCAGCTCAAGGCTCGTCTCAGGCTGATCGCCGCCCCACGGGTCCATCTGACCCCGGACGGAATCGGGGAGCGTCGAGCAGGGTCCAGCGCGATCCGGCGGGAAGATCGCGAAGCAGACCTTCGAGGGCCCCAGCCTCGACTCGGACATAGCTGAGCCCAAGGGCCGCGCGCCCCACGATCTGGCCAGCCGACGACCGAACAGCTTCCAAAAGCGGGCCAAGGAGGCTGGGAGGAGCGGCCACGTGCACGGCGGTTGTGTCGGGCGAGCGGCCCCGCTGGGCCTCCCGCTGCGCCTCCCAGGCGGCCGCGTCGTCGTCGAGCACCTCGATCGACTCGAGCCCGAACTCGCTCATGAGCCGGGCGGCGCGCTCGGCTCGAGCGGCGGCCTTGCACCCCACCGCACTGGGCCAGGAGCGTGGCCTGCCCGGCCTGATAGCTGAAGTCGAGTGCTTCCAGCTCGAGCGGTGCGCCGGCCAGGCCGAGCGCGGCTGTGGCCAGCACGGCCGGATCGGCGCTCATGCCGCGGGCGGTGGACGGTGGCCGAGCGGGGATGGAGGCGGAGGTTCACCGAGGCGATCAACCCGAGAGTCCCGAATGAGCCACAGAACAGCTTGGCCAGGTCATAGCCGGCCACGTTCTTGATCACCTGGCCGCCCGATCTGGCCACCGTCCCGTCGCTCAGTACCACGGTCATGCCGAGGACCAGATCGCGGGGCGCCCCGTAGCGATGCCGGAGCGGACCGGAGTCGGCACAGGGCCAGGATCCCGCCAATCGTCGCCTCCTGCCCGGGGCCCGAGCCAGGGATCCAGAGCGAGCATCTGCCCGCTGGCGGCAAAACCGTCCTGCGCCTGGACGCAGGGGGACCCCAGCCTGGAGCACGGCGGTCAGGTCTCCCGCGTTGTGCTCCACGACCTCGTCCAGGCCCGAGGTCTGCGAGCTCCAGGCCGGGTTCTGCGGCGGCCCGGCCCCAGCTCAGCTTGGTGCGCGCGCCCGCTATCCGCACGGTCTGTCCGGCGCTCGCGGCGCGCGCCAGGGCATCCCGGGCCTCCTCGAGCTGTGCCGGGCAAGGCGCGGTGCGGCATCTAGAACCGGGTGGCCACCCCGGCCCGCTCCAGCGGATGCTCCCGATAGGGCCCCGGGCACCTCGCCGCACAGCCGCGGGGTGGGCATCACCTTGCCGGGATTGGCCAGGCTGTGAGGGTCAAAGGCGCAGCGCAGGCGCTGGAACGCGTCGAGATCGGCCTCGGAGAACATGCTCGGCATGTAGCCCTTCTTGTCCACGCCCACGCCATGCTCGCCGGTGATCGAGCCCTCCCGCGTCCACACAGGCCTTGACGATCAGCCCGGCCAGCTCCTCGGCGCGCTCGGGCTCTCCGGGCCGGGCGGAGTCGTAAGCAGACCAGCGGGTGCAGGTTGCCGTCGCCTGCGTGGAAGACGTTGGCCACCTGGAGGCGGTGCTCGGCCGCCAGCTCCTCGATCCGGCGCAGCACCTCGGGCAGGCGCGTGCGGGGGATGACCCCGTCCTGGACGAAGTAGGCCGGCGCGACTCTGCCCATGGCCGCGAAGGCCGCCTTGCGGGCCTGCCACATGACCTCCCGTTCCTCCTCGTTCTCGGCGGTCCGGACCTCCATGCAGCCTGCCTGCTCAGGAGCTCCAGCACCTGCTGCATGCGGGTGGTCGCATTCGTCCTGCGGGTCCGTCAAGCTCCACGAGCAGGGCGGCTCCGGCATCCGTGCGATAACCGGCGTGAGCCATCTGCTCGGCCGCCTGAATGGACAGCCGGTCCATCATCTCGATCGCTCCGGGACGATTCCGGCGGCCACGATCTCGCTCACCGCCTCCCCGGCCCCGCCGGTGTCTTCGAAGAAGGCCACCAGCGTCCGCACCGCCTCGGGCTTGGGGACCACCCGCAGAGTGATCCGAGTGGCGACTCCCAGCGTGCCCTCCGAGCCCACGAACGCGCCGAGCAGGTCGTACCCGGGACAGGTCGCGGTCCAGCTCGACCAGCGTGCCGTCGGTCAGCACGACCTCGAGCCCGGTGACGTAGTTGGTGGTGAAGCCATACTTGAAGCAGTGTGCGCCGCCCGAGTTCTCGGCGATGTTTCCGCCGATCGAGCACACCACCTGGCTGGAGGGGTCGGGCGGGTAGAAGTGAGTGGGGGCAACGGCCCGCGAGACCGCCAGATTGGTGACGCCCGGCTCGACCACCACCCGGGCGTCCTCGAGGTCCACGGAGAGGATCCGTCGCAGCCGGGCCAGGACGATCAGGACGCCCTCGGCCACCGGCAGCGCGCCACCGGACAGGCCGGTACCCGATCCCCGGGCCACCCAGGGAACCCTGGCCTCAAAGCAGGCCCTGACCACGTCTCGCACCTGCTCGGCGGTTCCTGGCAGCACAGCGGCCAGCGGGATCTGCCGGTACTGGGCCAGGCCGTCGGAGCGATAGGTGGCCAGGTCGTCGCGATGGGTCAGAACGTGTTCAGCGCCGCAGATGGCCTGCAGACGGCGTGATCAGCTGGGCGGCCGCACCCATGAGCGCAGTATCGCGCTAATGCGCGCCCGCGAACGCCAGTGGCCGGGCGGTCAGAGGCCTGATCACGACGTGTATGCCCAGAAGAAGCCGCCGCCCCGGTGCCTGACCTTGAACACGTCGGTCGTGCTGGCCACTGAATGAGGATGATCGTCGGTGTAGGTGACGGTCATCCGCGTGAAGATGAGGTGCCCGCCGACCCGCTCGGGGCGGAACACGATGAGCATACCCCGGAGAGATGGAACTTGCCGCGCGCACAGTCGGGCTGGCAATTGTTGACCCAGTTGAAGCCCGAGCCCACGCCGCCTGTCGCCGTCCAACTTGTCCAATGGAGCGGGGTGTCTCGATGGTGCCGCCTCCAGTGACCGGCAAAAAAGAAGCTGCCGTCGTCGTGAGCAGATGATCGTGGGCTTCACTTGGAACTGGCTGTTCGCCAGGGGCGCCCCGCTAGCGTGGCAGCTTCGGACGCCGCCGGCCCAGCGCGCCTGACGCCGTCAGGCCAGGAGGCCGCGATCACAACAGTCGCTTGGATCGTCTTCGCTCTCATCTTACCCCCTTCGAAGCCGGCATCTGGCTGCCCAGGCGCCACTATAGGCACCGCAGTCCATCCTGCAATAAGCCTCTCTCTACACTGAGACCATGGCCTCAGAGCGCCAGATAGACGTGGGCGGCGTGCTCATCGGCGGCGGAGCCCCGGTGGCCGTTCAGACCATGACCAAGACCGAGACGGCCGATCGCGAGGCCACGATGGCCCAGATCCGCCGCGTGGCCGAGGCTGGGGCCGACCTAGTCCGGGTGGCCGTGCCCCGGGAGAAGGACGCCGAGGCGCTCAAGACGATCGTCCGCGAGTCGCCCATCCCGGTGATCGCCGACATCCACTTCAACCACACGCTGGCTCTCAAGGCGCTGGATGCCGGGGCCCACTGCGTGCGGCTGAACCCGGGCAACATCGGGGGCCCGGAGAAGGTGGCCCAGGTGGTGGCCCGGGCCAAGGAGCTCGGCACCCCGCTGCGCATCGGGGTCAATTCCGGATCCCTGCCCGCCCATCTGCGGGAACTCGAGTTCACCAACCCGGTCGAGGCTCTGGTGGCGGCGGCGCGGGCTTCGTGGAGCTCATGGAGAGCCTCGACTTCACCAACTTCAAGGTGTCGATGAAGTCCACCAGCGTGCCCAACACGATTGCCTCCAATCGCCTGCTGTCCGAGCGGATCCCCTACCCGCTGCATCTGGGCATCACCGAGGCGGGAACCAAGTGGTCGGGCTCGCTGAAGTCTGCGGTCGGCCTGGGGACTCTCCTGGCCGACGGGATCGGGGACACGATCCGCATCTCTCTGTCCACCTTCCACGCCGAGGAGGAGGTCAAGGTGGCCTGGGAGATCCTCAAGGCTCTGAAGCTGCGCGAGCGCGGGCCCGTGCTGATCGCCTGCCCGACCTGCGGGCGGCTCCAGTTCGACATGGACACCGTGGTGGCCGAGATCGAGCGCCGGCTCGAGGCCTACGAGGATCCGATCGAGGTCTCGGTCCTGGGCTGCGCCGTAAACGGGATCGGCGAGGCGCGCCACGCCGACTTTGGCATCACCGGGGCCAAGGACATGGGCGATGATCTACTCGCGGGGCGAGCCGCTGCGAAGGTGCCCACCGAGCAGCTCGTGGACGAGCTGTTCGACGAGATCGACAGGTATTACGCCGCCGGCAAGCAGGTCGTCCGCGACGAGGCCGAAGCCGCCGCTGCCGCGAGTGGCTGGCTGAGAACGAGGACACGACGGCCATGACTCCCGAGCGGATGGCGGCGCTGGAGGCGCAGGCGGCCGACCGGGACGGCCGGGAACGGCGACGGACCGCGGCTCCGGCGCTGCGC
>CAWISN010000003.1:0-687788 GCA_963838865.1 uncultured Solirubrobacterales bacterium
CCAGAGCGCCAGCGGGCTCATGACTTCGATCACAACTGATGGGAGCGCTTCGCGATGCGAGCCGCTCAGAGCACCTGATCTCATCGGCGATGAAGCAGTAGATTTTTCGCCGTCCCACGACAACAGCCCTGGCGTCCAGCGAGTCTTTCGTCCACGCTTTACGGCTCCGTCCACGCGAAAGCGCAAGCCGCGCGGGTCTCCCGCAGGACGGCTGCTTCGTCGCCATCGCGATCACCCGCTCCACTGGCCATTGAGGAGGGGCGAATTGCGGCCCTTGCGGGAGCGTAGCTGCCCTGGGCAGAGTTTCTCTGTGAGCAAGACAAGGTTTGGCCCGAGTGGCCCTAGTCTCCGCGGTCGACACGTCGCGGTGGACGGCCGCACCGGAGTGATTACGGAGCACCGGCGCGGGAAGAGGCCTATTTGGCCTCCCGATGACGTAGTGGTCGTGCGGCTGCACGGTGGCCAAACAATCGAGGCGGGCCTTGATGACCTCCAAGATGTTGTGTTCTGCCCCAAGTGCGGCCGCGAGCGGACGGACCCTAAGGTGCCGATCTGGTGTTTACACGGCCTGGGCTTCGTGTACCTCGACGGACCTGATCGGGAGCTGATGACGGTGCCGCCAGTCGACGTCGATAGCTGAAAATCGTCTGGCCAGACACTTGTCGCGCCGAGCGTTCGCCGCGATGGGGTTAGATGGCTATGGGTCGTTCGGCTCTGAGCTCGCGAGTACCCAGTGCTGCTTGGAGTTGCGTTCCATCCATCCGTTGTGGGTGCCGGATCGGACATGCAAGCGGTCGCCGTCAGCGCGGATCTCAACGAGCGGCGCGCTGGGCCACGCGATGGCGTGACCGTCAACGGAGTCGTTGGATCGGCGGAGGATCTCGATCACGCCGGCCTCGGGTCGGGTTCGGAACAGGTAGTGGGTGCCGACGCTCTCCATAGGGCGCTGTCGGGTCTGTTGGGCTCGCGCTTCTGCTTCGGCGAGCAGATCTGCGTAGCGGTGAGCGGCGACGGAAAACCGGTCGATTACGAGTTGCGCCAGCGCATTGGCTGCGCGCCGGCCGTGCTCAGTCCCGACTCGGACGTCCCGCGTTTCCAGCACGAACACCTCAGGCAGTCGCTCGCGCGGGGTCTGGTGGTAGCCGGCCCTCTGGAAGTAGATACCGGCCACCAGACGCGCGTCCCAGGAGTTGAACAGCTCCCAGGCGACGTCGACCGTCAGGCTGACCTGATGGGGCGAGCGAGGGCTGAGCGTCAGCGATGCGGCCCAGGTCAGAGCGACGTCGCGCCGGCCGGTCTTGCCGCCCAGCCCATGGAGGCTGAGGGCCTGGGTATCGGTCGTGACTCTTCCAAGGCGTTGCATGAGTGGAAGCAGTACTTTGTGTGCGACTCGCAGCCGGTCTGAGATGACAGCTGCTTCGCGTCGCCATTCTGCATGCTGCTGCTCGGCGGCGACGGACGGGGCGCTAATCGCTTGTATTTGCTCGATCAGTTCGTCGATGTTGGGCGGGTCAAGACAGGGCTCAAAGGGGGTGGCCCACGCATCGAGCTCGGCGGCGAACGTCCGCATCGGGGGTCTTTCGGACGGTGCGAGACGGGTGGCTTGCTCGAGGATCCCTTCGAGTCCACTGGCTCGCGGATGGCTGCTGTAGTTACGAAGGAGGGTTGCCCGATCCGCGACACGCAGCTGACCGGGCGGTGGGTAGGTCTGCCCGGAGGCGAGCACCCATAGGACCTTGGCCAGCGACCACACGTCGGCGGGTCCGGGGTCAGCGCTGGCGGGGTCCTGAACCATCTCAGGCGCGACGAAGTGCGCTGGCCCGAGCTTCTGCCCCGACTCGGTCAGGGCCTGCTTTCCGGGCCAGGTCACCAACCCGAAGTCCCCCACCACCCAGTGCTCGTGCTGGCGAAAGAGATTGTCTGGCTTCAAATCCCGATGGTGAACTCCTGCTTCCGCGAGGCGGGCCAGAGTGACGGCGTACACCCGGACGGCATCGATGACTTCGTCCAAGGCGGCCCCCGTCCCCACCGCCGAGCGAACCGTCTCGGCGATCGGCATTGCCAACCATGCCGGCTCTTGGCCGGTCGGAGTCGCCGGCAGGTGAGCGTCGAGGATAGGCAGCACACCCAGGTGCGGACCCGACCGGTGGAAGGCAACCTCATCGCGGAAGCGGCGATAGGGCTCGGCGTCAAGGCGGTGCGTTCTCAACTCCTTTATCGCGACCTGGCCCCCATCGGGCCCAGCCGCCCTCCAGATTCGTGAATGGGCGGTGGTCGCAATCTGGCTGACGACCGTAAACCGCCCGAAGCATCTCGGCTCATCCATGTGATCTTGACGACTAGCTTTCGACAATCCGTAGCGGACGCTTGAGCCGATTGCCCAAGCTGAAATCCCAGATGTGGTCATGCTGCATCCGACCGACAACGATTCCCGGCGCAACTCCGATCTCGTTCGCGAACGCCACGACATGCGCGTCGCTGGTGAAGGTGCGCAGCTCCGGAACTCGCTCCGGTGGGACTAAGAAGTCAGACGCCCAGCGGTTGGCTTCCTCCTCGAGAACGTCGCTGTCCTTGCCGTCGACATCGACGAACGTCTTCTTCTTCGAATGTAGAAGCAGGTGGGCTGCTTCATGGAAGAACGTGAACCAGAAGAAGTCGTCCTTCTTGTACCGGTCACTCAACGCAATCACCGCGCGCGTGGGAGTTGCCCACCACGCGGCTCCGCTTATCCGGCAGCCCTTTACCTCGCGCACGAACACGACCACGACGCCGGCGCTAGCGCACATCTCGACGATTCGGTTGGGATCGCCGTTCGCAGTGAGTGAGCGGATGTCGCTAAGTACCTTTCGGAAGGCGGCTGCCGAGTAGGGCTCGGCCTTCGCCGGTTGCGCCTGGAGCTGCGCCATTCGCAGCCACGCCATCACGGCCCCGGGCTTGCTCGAAAAGGCATGCGCCCGACGAAACGCCGGCGCAGTGTCACTCCAGATCCGTTCGTACGCGTCGCGATCGGCCACGCCGAAGAACGACAGGACGGCTTCGAACAAAAGCTTTCGATCCTTGACCAGTGGAACTCTCTCTCGCGCCTGCAGTTCCTTGATGGGAAGCGACCGAAGCCACTCCTCGTCTTTCTCGTGCAGCGGTTGTTGCTTGGCTCGAAGGAGGGCTTCGCGATAGTCCGCCTCGCGCCGGTTCCAGAAGCTCGCGGGCATACCCGTGACGCGTTCGAGAACGATCGCTGTCTCCAGGGTGATCGGTGCCACGCCCTGCATGATCTGGTTGACGTGCTTGGTCGAGAGGCCCGCGCGCGCGGCGAGTTCCGCTTGCGACACGCTCTGCTCGGCGATGAGATCGCGCAGCGTGTCGCCCGGCGGGATGGCGTAGTCAGGAAGGAACGGATGCTTAGCAGTCGTGCTCATCGCGCCGGGCCTTCCTGCATCTCGATGCTCTGGATCACGAACTGGTCCGGGTCGGCCGCACCGCGGCCCGTCGTCCCCCCGGAGCTGATGAACCCGTGCATCACGATGACATCCTGGAACGTGATTGTCGTGTCGCCCTTGCCGTCCGTGGCGACCACGGCTGTCGGTATTCGCGAGATCGTCGCGGCAGTCACGGCTGCCAAGTCGAGTAGCCGCCTACCAACAGTTCGTCCCATGGTGGGACCCCATCGCTCGGCCATCCGCTGCTCAGAGCTGCACAGGGCCGCAAGGCCCTTGCTGGCGAAACTCACATCCATACCCGACTTCCATTTTCTTTACCCCTTCGGTAAAGGAATAGGTAGCGCCTTCGCTATACTTGCGAGGTAAAGACTATCGGCCGCGTCGGTCGCCGTGCCCAACACCAAGGAGCCCCATGGAAGTCTTCGTCCACTCAGCCGCAAACGAACACCCCGAGGTCATCGAGATTGAAGCCACCGCCTTGGTGCGCTCCCTGCTCGTGGAGACCGACCCCGACGCTCACGTCTGGCTCGAGGAGGTCGACGAGAAGATCGACCTCGACATCACGATCGAGGTGGCCGGGATCCGGCGTCACCACCACGTCCACCGCGGCCACTGCCACCGGGTCAAGGTCACGGTCCGGTTCAACGGCGTCAACCACGAGCACGAGTTCGGACCCGGCACGACGATCAAGACCGTCCGCACGTGGGCCTGCGGACCCCACGCGTTCAAGCTGTCGCCAGTCGAGGCTGCCAAGCACGTCCTCGCCCTCCCTGGCGCGGATCACTTCCTCGACGATGGGGTGCACATCGGCTCGCTCGTCGTCGAGGGGACCTGTGCCGTCACCCTCGACCTGCTCCCGCGCTCACGATTCGAGGGATGATCGAGGTGATCCCACCGGACAAGCGCATCTTCCGCGCCCATCTCGACCGCGGTCAGTTCCTTGCCGGGGTCGCGGCCGGGCGCTGGCGGCTCGTAGAGATCGACTGGCCGCACTCCCTGATCGCGGTCACGGCGGCCGAGCGACCAAACAGCCCGAGCGAGTTCGTCCTGCGCCTTGAGCTGAACGGCTACTCGACCGTCGCCCCGACCGGCAGCGTGTGGGACACCGAGACCCAGACCTGGCTGGCGCCGGACAAGCGACCTAAGGGCGAGCGGGCCCGGATGCTGTTCAGGACCGACGGCTGGGCCGGCGGCGCGGCGGCCATGTATGCCCCGTGGGATCGCATAGGCCTCGGATCCCACCCCGACTGGGCACAGAAGTATCCCCTGGAGGCCTGGAACCCCACCCGTGATATCAGCTTCGTGCTGACCAATGTCCACGAAATCCTCAACGCGAATGACTATTTGGGGACTTAGGGGCCGGCGCGCGCTGCTGCGGATGTGCCGCACCGATTGGGATGCCATGATCGCCGAGCTTGGCCGGCGCGGAGAGGGCAGGCGCGAATCGGGCGCGTTCCTCATTGCGCGACCGCGACGGCGAGCCGCGTACCGTAACGCGCGCCGTCTACCTCGACGACCTCGATCCCAACTGCCTCACCGGCGGCATCGAACTCGACGGCCTCGCCTACAGCAAGCTCTGGGACATCTGCGACGCAGAGGCGCGCCGCGTGATCGGCGACGTTCATACCCATCCGGGCGCCAGCGTCTACCAAAGCGGCATCGATGCCGCCAACCCGATGATCGCCCAGCCGGGCCACGTGGCCCTGATCGTGCCCCAACTCGCCCAGCGCCCGGTGAATGCTCGCGACGTCGGGGTGCACCGCTACGACGGCGATGGGTGGAAGACATGGACAGGCAACGCGGCCGCCCGTCGTTTACTGATCCGGAGGTTCGTGTGAGCTGGGGGCCTGTTCGAGAAGCTCGATCGGACCGCGAAGATCCTCATCGACTCGGGGAAGGCCGTCGACCCGGCTGAAGCCGCCGCGTACCTCCGCGCCCTCGTGCTCCAGGTCGCTGTTGGTCCTGAGGTCGGAGAGGAGCCCGCCGCCCAGGCGGCCCTCGCGACCGCCGTCAACGTCGGGGGACGCGCTTTCCGCGGCGGCGTCCACGTCCACCTCCTGACTGACCCGACCCTCGAGACGGGCTGGGCGGCGGGCCTCACGGCGTCCGATGTCGTTGACCGCTACGGCGGCACCGTCGTCACCGGTCTCGACCCCAAGCGCCCCACGCTCGTGATCGGGCAGTCCGACCAGCCAGCCGGCTCGCCACTCCTGTACTGCACATGGCAGGGCTGGTCCGGGGGCGTGGTGCGGTCCGCCGAGGACGTGCTCGCAGGCGACGGCATCGTGCCAGCGGGGATCCTCGCCGCGGCATTCGGGATATCGGAGGCCTTTCAGCGAAGCCTCGGTGAGGTTGTCCCGGGCAGGCGCGATGTCGGCATCTCGCTCTGGCAGCCCGACGTCGATTGGCGATCTGCTGAGCCCGGCCCGGCACTGCGTTACCTACCCGCCGCGCTTTGGCTGCTCGGGCTCGGCCACCTCGGTCAGGCATACGCCTGGACCATCGGCATGCTGCCGTATGCCTACCCGAGCGAAGTCGACCTCGGCCTCGTCGACTTCGACACCGCAGTCGCCGGGAACATCGCGACACAGCTCCTCGTTACCGCCGACGACGTCGGCAACCGCAAAACGCGGATCGTGTCCGCTGCGCTCGAGGGCCTTGGCTTGCAGACGCGAATCGTCGAGCGTGGCTTCGACGAGAACTTCCGTCCGTGTAGTGCATGCCAGTCCGGACCGCCACGAGCCTGCGACCGCACTAGCTGGGTTCGACGACATTGAGCCGCGGCGGTCGCTGGGAACGGCCGGCTTCGAGCGCATCGTCGACGCCGGTCTCGGGGCCGGTCCGGTCGAGTACCTCGACATGGTGCTCCATACCTTCCCCGGAGCTGGGGACCCGGCGTCTGCCTTCCCGGACGACGACCGGTCCCCACGCACGCTCGGCGATGCCTACGAACGAGAGATCGCCAGACGAGTCGAAGCCGGGAGTGATGAGAGCGCTGCGCGCTGCGGAATGCTCGACATCGCCGGCGTGACGGTCGGAGCCGCGTTTGTGGGTGCCATCACCAGCACCCTTGTGATCGCCGATATCCTCCGCCAACTACATGATGGCCAGGACTACTCGGTGATCACGCTCGACCTCCGCGCACCGGGCGGAGTCCACGCGGTGGTCAGCACCGACGCGGACGCACCTCTGCCGCCGCCCTACGCGCAGGCGCGGTAGAGGCGTCCATATCGGGCTTCAGAACACGGCCTGGTTCATCCACTTGACGACGACTTTGCTCCGCCGGCTCCAATCCGCGAGCAGGGGCGATCGCAGCGGAGTGATTGGGGAGTCGAGCTGGAGGGACCCGCGGCCGGCACCGAGCCGGTTCGCGTCGGAAGCAGCCTGAACCTGCCCGTGGACGAGCGCTCCAGACGATCGTTTGCCCTACAGGCACGGGGGCGGCGGCGCGATCGCAACGGCGAGAAAGGAGCTGACCCGAGGGCACGCATCCCGACGAGCGCTTTCGCGTGCAGGCAATGGTTGCTCGCGCCAGATCGCCTGGCGAGAACAAGGTGCGCCGTCTACGCGGTTGGTCAGAAGGCCAGGGTGCCTTGCAGGATCACCTGCCCTGGGCGGCTGGGGACTTTGCGGTCCTCGAGTGTGATCACGAGGCGTCGATAGCTTGTGGCGTCAGTTGGAAGGCGGCCGGCGGTCTGGAGTCGATGGCTGGGGCCGACGGGGGGCTTACGAAGCCGAGCAGGACGCTGTGGTGGCGGCCTCCAGCTAGCCACACGGCGTAGCCGTTGCGGGATGTGTTGGGGATGAGTCCGGTGGCGTTGATGGCCAGGCCGTATTGCTTAATCGTGGTGCCGTACCGCGTGCCTTCGCGCAGGATTTCCGCGATCCCGGTGGGTGTTTGCCTGTGGCCGGGCGCGCTCAGTTTGATCTCCGCGGCGACGCTCTTCTCGGAGCTGCTCGTTTTCGGAGGCTGCGCTGGCGCCGGGCGTACCCCGTGCTTGTTGATCGACTTGCTCACGATGGCCCCGCAGCCCGATGAGTGAGTCGCGTGTGAGCACACCAGCGAGGGCAGCCCCATGGCCTCTACCACACCGGCGCGAACATACACCCAGGAGAACATCAGCTGTCCGGCTCTTACCAGTATGGCCCCCGGAACACCCTCAGCGCGGTTGGCTGGTACCTGAACGCCCTTGAGGGCAACGGTTCGCATCCCCAATACTGTGCCGGTCGAGGGGTCGAAGATCAGCTCGAGCCGGTAGCGCTGAGGCGTGTTCACGTTCGCCGCTCGCGGGCTTCCCTCCGCCGCCACGGCGACGCCAGGGCGACCGAGTGGATCGCGGGTCTCGCCGAGGTAGGTGAGTCCCGGCAGCTCGGCGATCGCCCGGAATACCGTGGCTCGCTGGCGTGGACGCAGCGGCGCGTCGCCGAGCAGCGCCGCGGCCTTTGCGAGCTTTGTCAATGGGCTTGTGTCGGTGTCGCTCACCGGCCCTCCTCCTAGCGCGCTGCGAGAGTAGCGCCAGTAGGCCAAGCCACCGGTCCCCAGAGCGCGGAGAACGCTCCGCGGAGTCCGAAGGTCGGAGTGGAGGAGCCACATACCGCTCCAGTAGCCGAATCCCGGCGCTCCGCTGGAGAGCTCCCCGACCTCGACGTACCCTGCCGACACAGCACCGGTAGCGCCGTTCCAAGCCCTCCACGTCCAGACATCCCTGGATCGATGGCGAAGGGGCCGGTACCCCAGCGCAGGCGACACATACCTTCCTGCCTGCTCGGTGTACCAGGCGTCTCCGATGCGGAGCTTGGGCGCGAGCGTGCCGGTGGCGGCGGCACGCGCCGCCTGATCAAGCGCAGCGGCCGCCGAACTCGCTGCCGGCGGTGCCGCCGGTCGGGACCGCCCGCCGGCCGACGCGAACACAACCACGACCGCTACCACCACGCCGATGCCGACGGCCAGCGCCATCGCCTCTCCCAGCCGCCCCAGACCGAGGCGCCCGAAGACATTTCCAAACCAAGCGCGTCCAGTGCGGTCGAGACGCCGCGGCGGGGATGAATCGCTCAACACGCGATGTAGAACTCGGTCGGCTCCGGCGCGTTCATCCGGTCCGTGCGCCATCGGGTCTGGAACAGGGTTTGCCGAGGCGAGTCGCGTGATCAGTACGTCTTCGTCGATCAAGAGACGTCCTCGGTCAGTCGTCCCGTCGGCCCATCATTTGTGTCGCCCAGCGCCGCAGCCAACCGTCGGCGCGCGCGGTGCAACCGGACTCGAAATGCTGCAGCGCTGCACCCAGCAACCAGAGCGGCCCGGTTTGGCTCAAGCCCTTCCCAAGCCACCAGAAGCAGCGCCTCGCGCTCGCGTTCAGACAACCTCGCCAGCGCCTCCGCCAACTCAGCACCGATCGCCACCGGCAGCTCCGGCGCGGAGTCCGATACCACGTCCGCGCTGCGCAGACGATGATCGAGCCAGACGCTCCGGCACTCACGGCGACGCTGATTGGCAAGCACCCGACGCGCGACGCCCAACACCCACGGCAACGGATCATCTGGCACCGAATCAAACCGCCGCCAAACCACAAGAAAGGTATCGGCCAGCACATCCTCCGCCAAGGAGGAGCGACAGCGACGCAGCACATAGCCACGGACCAACCAGTAATGCGTCGCGAACAACTCCTCGAACGCCCTCTGGCGATCGCTGGTAGGGGACATCACCTCTGATTGTCCGGCTCAACGCCCAGCGTCACATTATCCCGCTAAGCGCCACGGTCCCTTCCGAAAGGATCAACTCGGGCTCCGTGCCCGAGCATGATCCTTCAGCCTTAGAGGCCTCGGCGGACAGCCGCCCGGCGGCCCGGCCTGTCCCTATGCCCTGGGCAACGGGCAGTGCAAGCCAAAAGATGGGCGCCAACCAGACGAGCCCCCGGACTAGGCCCCGGACGTGGCCGTTCCTTTCTATGAAGGCAGCGGCCACACGACCGGCTCGCCCCGCCGTTCGCGTGGACGCGCAAGCGATGGGGCTCTAGGGTCGGCACGATCCCTACGTCGCCATTCCGATAGCGCGGCGCGCGCCGTCCGGAGAATGAATGCGATCGTCTGGGCTGGCCGCTGCCGACAGGTCCGCGTGGGCGAGAGTACACGTCTCGGCATCGCTGATCGGGAGCTGTTATCCAGCCCGTGGGCGTCGGGTCGCGCGCAGCGATCGGCGCCGGATCGGCGGTTACTTGGCGGGCGGTGCATCTCCGCTGATACGAGGAGGGGCAAGCGCGGCGCATCGCGCGAGCGGTTGCGCTCTTCGGGCGGCCTGCGGTAGCTACTGTCCAGGCTGGGGTTTCAGGTCATGCCACCCACGACACAGTATGCCCGCAGTGGTGAGGCGAGCATCGCCTACCAGGTTGTTGGTGATGGCGCGGTCGACCTACTTTTTGTGCGGGGGTGGATGTCCCACATCGAGCACGCATGGGAGGCGCCCGGCCTGCGTCGGTTCCTCGAGCGCCTCGCCGGGTTCACGCGCTTGGTCATCTTTGACCCTCGCGGTTCTGGGCTGTCCGACAGCGGCGAGCCGTACAGCCTCGAGCAGGATGCGCTGGATACGCTCGCGGTGCTTGACGCCGCCGGCAGTGACCGCGCCGCGGTGCTGACGTATGGATTGGGAGGTCCGGTCGGAGCGCTGCTCGCTGCCGACCATCCCGAGCGAATCAGCGCTCTGATCATGTACGCGTCGGTCGCGAGCTCCTCCTGGGCGCCGGATTACCAATGGGGGATGACCCGCGAGCAGCGCGGCGAGCTAGCGGAGCGTGACCTTGCCAGACGAGGCGGATCCAAAAGCCGTGTGTTGGCGAGATTCGCACCATCGATGGCCGACGATCCGGCACTGAATGCATGGTTCTCGCGCCTCGAGCGCTTGGCCGCTAGCCCAGGACGCGCTCGGGCCAGCTGGAGGGCTGCAGCCGATCGCGACGCACGCGAGCTGCTGCCCCGGATCCGCCTGCCAACGCTGATCATGCACCGGCCGCGGGAACTCGTTTGGGACGTGCGCCATTCGCGGTACCTGGCCGAGCATATTCCGGGCGCGCGCTACGTCGAGCTCGAGGGGGAGGACTCACTTTTCTTCGTTGGCGACAGCGACGCGATCATTGACGAAATCCAGGAGTTCCTCACGGGCGCACGCGGAGGGGGAGAGCTCGCCCGGGCGCTGCTCACGGTGATGTTCACCGACATCGTCGCTGCGACTGCTCGTGCGTCGGAGCTCGGTGACGGGCGCTGGCGTGATCTCCTTGCCGAGCACGACGAGGCGGTGCGCAAAGAGCTCTCCCGCTTCGGCGGCCGCGAAGTGAAGACGATCGGCGATGGGTTCCTGGCGGTCTTCGATGGCCCGCCGTCGCGCGCGTTGCGCTGCGCGCGGGCCGTCACCGGCGTCGCGCGGGAACTCGGCGTCGAGATACGCGTAGGCATCCATACGGGCGAGTGCGAGCTGATCGGCCAGGATGTCGGTGGCATGGCGGTGCACATAGCCTCGCGCGTGAGCGCGCTTGCCGGGGCCGGCGAGGTGCTCGTCTCGGACATGGTCCGCGGGACCGTAGTGGGTGGCCAGTTTGGATTCGAAGAGCGAGGCTCTCACGAACTCAAGGGCATCCCCGGCCGCTGGCCGGTGTTTGCGCTCGGCGCGTAAATCAGGGTCGGATCTCAAGTGCCGCACCTCGGTGCTCCGTCCGGGCCAGACTGATCGACGCCTTGATCGCCGGAGGGGTCGTCCGGTGTGGGAGCGCTCAGATGGCGAAAGCAGGTCAACCAGCCGGATGCGCGGTTTCCGCGCATACCGAAGCCGTTGACCGCTGCGGAGAGAGGCGGATCTGGATACAAAAGCGGCCCCCGGCTGGACGAGCGCTCGCGTGCCAAGCGATCGCTGTGGGGCATTCGGCCGGCGACTGAGACGTCGCCCAAAGGCATCGCGCCGGCCGTCACCGAGCCCGCGATTCCTTCCGCGGCTATGCGGTGGCCCAAACCGAGCAGAGTGACGTTTCTAGTTGTCAGGAAGGTCGCCCGCTGGAAAGAAACCGGTGCCGATGGGTGCCGGTTCGGCGACGCTCACCGCGGATGTCTCGATCCGGAACGCGTGCTTGTCGGAGTTTCGGCACGATGCCACCATGCAGCAGCAACCGTTGCTCGGTCCGGCGCCGGAGGACGCCGGCGCGGCCACGACGGGGCGGTACCGGTTTCAGTACTGCTGCGCTGGCGCGCGGCTGCTGGCCGCCGTCGCTGAGGGACGGTCCCGTGTGGTGATCTGCGAGCACCACGAGGACTATCTGGTGCTCGGCGACGACGGCGGGATGCAGGCGGTCAGCGTCAAGCACCGCGAGGACCATCTCGCCGCTTGGACGATCCCGTCGCTCGCGGACGATGGCAAGCTCGGTCACCTGCTCGACACGTTTAAGCGCGCCAACGGTCAGATCGACTGCTGCTTCGAGAGCAACCGGGCCAACACGGTCGCTGATCTGTTCTCCGAGGACGTGGCGGTGTGCGGCCCGCTCAGGGACGATCTCGCGCACAGGCTGTCGGTGACGCGAGACGATGTCGACGCGTTCCTCGCGCGCCTGACGTTCCCACCGGCGATGCCGCACCGACGGGATATCGAGAGCACGTTCGCGACCCGCTACGCGACGGGGGCGCTGGATGCGCTCGGGATCACCCTGTCGCCCTCGACGGCGATCTCGATCGCGCGGGATCTGATCGCGAACGCCAGCGCCGAGCGTCTGGAGGCGGAGGTCGATGCGAGGGTGCTGGTCGCAGAACCTGCCGACCGCGCAGCCCTAGCCGCGGAAGCGGTGATAGCGGCCCGGCGGGTGACCGATCAGGATCTCGCCGAGGCGCTGCGCGCCGCCGCGGTCGCGAGGACGCCGAGCCTGAGCGCTTACGCGGCGAGTGCGGCTGAGGAGACGACGATGACCCACAAGCTGGTTGCGGGCGGCCTCGGCCCGTCCACGGTCGAAACCGCGCAACGCCGTCGCCGCTTCTGGTATTCGCACATGACTCAGTTCCGCGACATTCCGGATCGCCAGCGGGAACTCGCAAGCCTCACCGAGTGGGTTCAGGATCAGGCCAACGCCGCCGAGTCCGCCGCGCTGGACTCCGGCAAGGAGCCGTACGGCCGGTTCATGCACGACAAGCTGATCGAGCGTCTCCAGGACCTCGACGCGTTGCCCGCCGGTACGCCGTCGGAGGACTCCAACCCGGCGTTGTTGAGCGGCGCCGCCTACCAATTGACCGACGACTGCTCTGTCTGGTTCTCCCCACGACCCGACCCGCTGGCGACCTGATGCCGGATCTGCGCACATGGGCTCGTGAGGGCCGATTGATGGTCGTGCTCGCTTGCGGCACGCGCGAGCCGCAGGTCAGTGACGTCGAAGGCGTCCTGGCGGTCGACTTCTTGCTGCACCACCCGTCGGTGCTGCAGCGCTTCGCCAGTCTCTCCAATCAGGCGTGGCGACCCGACGTGATGCCCCGGGTGACCGAGATCGACTCCTCGGAGGAGGCGCTGCTGGGCTGGAAGCGGTCGGTCGCCGGCGGCGTCGTCGTGCCGATGTTGCGCCGGCTGCTCGGACGCGGCTTGGTGGAACGCCGCGGTTTCACGCTGGCGCTCACTGCTGCGGGTGCCGGCACGGCGGATCAGCTCGCCGGCGTAATGGCGCCGCCGAAGAGGGAGCGGGTCGAGCTGCTCGCCGGTGAGTTCCGCGCAGACCCGCTGCTCGCCCGCAAGCGCCTGACCTCAGCGCTGTCGGCGGGGAGCGTCTGATGGGAAGCGAACTGCGGCTGCGCCGGGTCCGGTTGGACCCGCCGCACGCGCATCACACCTGGGACTTCCCGAACGGCGTGACGGTCATCGTGGGGGCCAGCGGCGGTGGCAAGACCCAGTTGCTCAACCTGATCCGGACGGGGTTAGGCTTGGACGTGACACTGGTCAAGGAGGTCAAGCAGGCCGCCGGCGCGGTCACGCTCAACGTCGAGATCCACGGCGTCCCGGTGCAGCTCACCCGCCGCTTCTCGCGGAACGTCGTTGACGTCTCCGTTGGCGATGACCGAGCGCGGACGTTCTCCCTGAACCCGAGTCAGAAAACGCCGCCGTCGCTCGGGGACTGGCTCCTTGAGCGCCTCGGGATTCCCGTGGTGCGGGTCGGAGCGTCGCGCAAGGACAACTCCAACCGGACAACGAGGATCTCGTTCGAGGACGTCTTCGCCTACTGCGACCTGGAGCAGGAGGAGATCGACCGCTCCACCGTCTACGACCGCGACAACTTCCGCAACATCAAGCGGGCCGGCACTTTCGAGCTGCTGTACGGGATCATCGACGCGCAGGTCGCCGACCTCGAAGCCGAACGCCTCCAGCTCCAGGCCGACGTGGAGGGGCGCACCGTGCGCGTCAAGGAAGTCCGGTCCTTCGTGCACGATAAGAACCTCGCCGAGTCGATGGCGGCGATCGACATCCGCCTGGCGGGCATCACCGAGGAACAGGCACGCCTCCAGGAGCATCTACAACGCGCGCGCGAGGCCGCCGAGAACGCCGCCGCGTCCGTCACCGGGCTGCCTGGCCAAATCGCCGCGACCGAACGCTCCCTCGCCTCCGCCGAGGCTGAGCTCGCCGATGTTCTGCAGGAGCTCGCGGGCGTGGGACGCGCCGCCAACCAGCTTGAACGTGACCTGCAGGCGGTCCGTGAGGGCGCCGACACCGAGTCGATCCTCGGCGCGATCCCGTTCGTCACCTGCCCGCGCTGCGACCAGCCGCTGCATCGGCGAACTCCTGCCGCGGGGCACTGTGTCGTCTGCCTGCAACTACAGCCCGACCCTCCCCCCGCTTCCGATCAAGTCGGCGGGTTGACCGCTCAGCTCGCTGGCCAGCTCGCGGAGACCCGCGCCCTGGAATCCCGGCTAGCCGCTGTGCGTGATGCCGTCCAAGACCAGGCCGGACGACTGCGCGGCGAGCTCAAAGCTCAACGCGCCGAACTCCGACGCGCGATCCAGGCGGCGGTCAAGCCGCACACCGAAGTCGTCCAACGCATCGCCGAACAGCTCGGATCACTCAGAGGCGAGCAGAGCGTTCTGACCCAGACCCGTCCGGTTGCGGCCGCGGTGGAGCAGGAGACGGAGGAGATCGCCACGCTGGGGCCGCGCATCGCGGATCTGCATGAGCGCGAAGACCAGCGGCGCGAGCAGCTTGCGCCGAAAAGGCAGCGGGTTGAGGACCTGTCGGAGGAGTTCGACCTGATCCTGCACCGCTTCACGCTGCCGTGGCTGGAGACCGCCGAGGTAGATCGCAACACCTACCTGCCGCGCGTCAACGGCGTCAGCCTCAAAGCGCTGTCCTCCGGCGGCATGAAGACGACCACCAACGTCGCCTACTACCTCGCCAACCTCGCCACCGCGCTGCGCGACCGGGAAATCCTGACTCCGAGCTTCCTCATGCTCGACAGCATCCGCAAGGACTCCGGCTCAGAAGGACGGGATCTGGTCCGTGCCGAGCACATCTATAGTTACCTGCGCACGATGCAGGACAGCCGCAACAACCCCGGGGCGCTCGCGGCCGACTTTCAGCTAATTGTCGTCGACAACGACCTGCCTAAGGAGTTCGAGACGGCGTTCAACGTCCTGCGCGTCGACCCCGATTATCCGCTCATCCGGCCAGACAATTAGGGCCGGTCGATGCGGACGATGCTTTCCGCGGAAGGGATCGCGGGCTCGATGACGGCCGGCGCGACAAGCAGCCGTCCCCGGCACAGCACGCGGGACAAGCGCTATCGCGTGGTGGGATCGGCTGGCCATGGCGCGGCGATAGCGGCCGCTTCCTGAGTTCGCTGGTGCGAGTCTGCACTGGTTAGCTCTACGAAGTCGGGCCGCTTCGAACCGTAGGGGCTACCGATGGCGCCTAGGTTCGTCCAGCGCCTCAACGACAAGCTGTTGACTCGACATTCCACGCGTATCCAGGCGCGTACACGAAGTTCGCGGTGACGCAGTCGTTCGGCGAGTAGATCATGGGGGACCACTCTGTCTCGCTCACGGGCGACCACGAAAGGATTGCTGGGACACCTCCCTCCTGCTGATAGCCAGTCGGACTCTGCTCGGCGTAGACAGACGCTGGACCGAGCGTTCGGGTTGGGTAGATGTAGACGCGAGCCCAGTTGGTCTTGCACGTTGGCGACCACCGAAGATCGAGTTCGCCCACACCGATGTCGGTAGAGGCTGTGGTCACCGCGTCCCGACTACAACCGCTCACCTCGGGATTCTCACCAGAACAGTAGTCGCCGTAGCAGTTCACCTTCGAGTTCGGCGAGGAGGTGGTCGGCGTGCTTGCGGTTCCGCACGGGGGCACTCCAGGAGCCGCTTGGTCGATCGGCTGGCCATCATTGACGAAGTGCTCGTTGATCCATCCAGACCCCTGGCCAGGACCTGAGGCAACACTTGCTTGCACCCACATCGTGTCGTTCGAGCCTGGGACGGCTGTGCCAGTTGCATAGCACTGGATGCTGATGTCCGTGGTTGGGTAGACGCCGTTGCCAGCCTGCGCGACCGGTGTGTCCCAGTTGGGAGCGGAACGCCAGTAGATGCCGCCAGCGTCATTCATCGTGGGAAAGACCGCGGCAGCTCGAGCCGATGTTGCCGACATCGCAAGCATCGTGACCGTCGGCAAGAGCAGCATCAGTCCCCACAGGCCGGTGCGGCGGGGGTTCCCCCCGCCTTCTAGCAGCATATTTGAAGAAGAGAAGAACGACACAGACGGCTCCTTTCCAGTTCCTTCAACTCCGGATCCGACTCTCCAAGATCTGCGCAGTGTAGCTATGCCATACCTAAATAGCTAGTTATCTGCCAATATCGTCTCCATACCTCCGTATTTAGGAACTTTTACGTGGTAATGTCCGCTGTAATGCCGCGCTTGTCTGTATTTAGTACGCGAGCTGAAGGCTGGTAAAGGAGCGAAATGCGGTGCCCCCAATGCGGCTCGACCGCCAAGCAGGCCGTTCTCGAGACGCGCGCGGGAAAGGACGGATCAATATCCCGTCGTCGGCGGTGCGAGGACTGTCGTCATGTCTTCCGGACTTCTGAGCAACTCAGCGGGGACGGCGTCCAAGTTCGGAAGGTCGACGGTCGAGTCGTTCCGTTCGTGCGGGACTCGATTCGCACAAACATCAAGAAGGCGGCCGCCCAGAGACTGCATGCCGATCGCGTAGACGAGCTAACCGATGTGGTTGTCGCGGATGTCTACCCGCTCGCCAGAGACGGCCCGATCCCCACGACAGCAATCGCCGAAGCGGTACTTGGGCGCCTACATCAGGTCGATCCGGCGACCCACATTCGTTTCGCGCTCGCGCATCTGGGAAGGCGTGGAGGGTGGAACGATGTCGACGAGGTGCGGGCTTGGTTGCATCACGAGTATCCGAGCGTTCGTGCCGAGCCGCTCCCGCGGATGCTCACCAGCGTGGTCAAGAGGGACGGTCGCATCGTGACATTCGACCGGAAACGTCTAGAAGCCGCCATTGACATCTCATCGAAGGGGCGCGGAACTCCGGCGGAGGTCCGACAGCTTGCCAACGACGTAGCCGACGACGTGATGCGGGCACTGGGGGACCAGCCTGTCGTTACGTCGGGCCAGTTGGCAGCCGAAATCCTCAACAGCCTTAGAGGACGCGACGATGTCGCGTACCTGAGGTTCGCAAGTACGGTTAAACGCTTCTCTTCGCCAGGACAATACGAAGCCGAGGCCCTCGCGCTAGGCAGAGCGCGAGGCACGACTCAGTCCGCCGGCTGACTCCCAGACCCCAGTCACGAGCCGGCCCGGGCAGCAGTGTGCTCCAGCTATGGCCGAACCTCTGAAAGTCATGCCTCCCTAGGAGAGCCGCCGTCCAGGCCGGCTGGTGGGTTGGCGGCAAGAAGCGGTCCGCGCGACATGCTCCCCGCCATCGCTTTCGCCTGTACGGACGACTCTCGGGGGCGGAGCCGGCTCGCGGGCCGGACCTGCCGGCGTGGTCCGCGAGCTACGGCTTCAGTTCACCCGTCGATGGGTAGGGCGCTCCTGCGGGCATCATCGGCGCTCGCCGTTCGTGGACGGTGTCGATGATCTCGGTGTTGTCGATACCTCGCAGTTAGACCGACGTGACGCCGAGGTCCGCGTCGCCGAGCTGCTCTGGACGACGACTATCGGTCCCTAGTCATCTCGACCGCGTAGGCGTGGCGGAGCTGGTGGGGCGCGAACCGTCGGCGGATGTCCGCTCTCGCGGCTATGGCTCGGAGTTCCTCCCTGGCTGATGCGGCGGCCCAAGGTCGGCCGCGGGTGGAGCCATGGATGATGCACAGCAGCGCGCTGACCGGGAACCTCATTCGCATCTCAAGCCACGGCGTGAGTTGTTCCCAGCCCCACGGATCCATGCCTATTCTCGGCGCTTGCCGCCCTTCCCTGACGGATCAGGATCGCTCCTCGGTGGGCGTCAAGGTCGCTCTCTGAAAGCGCCAATGCCTCGTAGATCCGCAGCCCGGCGCGCCAGAGAAGCACGATCAGCGCTCTCATCCGGATTTCTCCCCTGGTGGGTCCGGCCACGCGCATCACAGTCACGATCTCTCCACAGTCGGAGGATCTGGCGGGTAGCGCAAGCCTTTGTTGCGAGGTGATCGTCCCCGGTAAACTCGGGCATGGTCACCGCTGAGCGCCGGCGTCCAGCCGCGCCCAGCAAAAAGCCTCCATGGCTCCCTCCTTTGATAGACAACAGCTCGATCCTCGTGGCGCCACTGAGACTCAGGCAACTCTCTCGCAGGTGGGCCGATCACAGCGACGTGGAGCCAACCGTCTATCCATGAAAGCCGGTCCGGTTCTCGATCGGTTGACCATCTGGACTGTGGGCGACTGGACGCGACCTTTCAAGGCGCCCCGCGCCGGGCGGCGCCGCGAAAGCTAAGCCGCCGCCGAGTCCCGCACAGCCTTCCGGCAAGAGCTCGGCGAGGGCTGGACGCTCCGCTTCGGGCCGTTCACCGACTGCACCGCGATACCGGGCCGGCAAGGCGGTAGGGGTCGCGGCTGCGCTCGCTGCCTTCGCATGCTCACGCGCGAGCCTGGTTCAACGCGTTTCCCAGTTCGGTCGGGGGAGGGCAGCCAGCCGGCCGAACCTCGCGGCCGGCGGAGTCGAAGCTCGGAGCATTACCGTCTCGGTGTCTGGCCGGCGGTCAGGTGCACGGTCTCGGCTGAGCCCAGGCCTGGAAAACTATCGTCCGGCAGCATCGAGCGGTGTATGTTGCGCGCATGAGCCACGGGGCGCCAGAAAATCCGAAGCCAGGGATCGTGGTGCGACCGGACGTCGAGCAGGCGAATGTCGCGGCGCTACGGGACGCGTACTCCAAGATGCAGAAACTGATGGCCACGGACAATCGGAGCTGGATCTACTGGGCCGAGTTTCACGGTTTCGACCGTTTC
This sequence comes from uncultured Solirubrobacterales bacterium, assembly GCA_963838865.1. Lineage (GTDB taxonomy): Bacteria > Actinomycetota > Thermoleophilia > Solirubrobacterales > Solirubrobacteraceae > Palsa-465. The sequence continues at coordinate 18,874 of CAWISN010000003.1, forward strand.
GACTGCTGGCATCACTCAACCACAGGCCCTAACCAGGAGTCACAGAACCCGAGGGTGTACGCCTACGACCTCTTTCTCCCATGGCACCGGGCTTATCTGCATGCGTTTGATCATGCCGTCCGCGATCAGAACCCAGAGGCGATCCAGCCATGGTGGGACTGGACCTCGGCAGTCTCGGCCCAGATCGGCGTGCCGACGGCTTACAGCGAGAACCCGGACACGAATCCGCTCGCAAGCGGGCCGACACCAGACATGACCGACGATCCGGCCCGTCGCACTCGTCGATTCCCGGGCGATCCCGGCGAGTTGCCGAGCTGGACGAAGAGCAAGAACGAGCGGGGCGACCGGCTGGTGGCAATCGAGGACCTTCTGAACCTGTCCAAGTTCGAGGATTTCTCGCATCAGTTGCAGAACATTCACGACTTCGTGCATCCGTGGGTCGGCGGAATTAGCCCGGATGACCCGAACCTCGGCGGCGACATGGGTTCGATCCCGGTCGCTGCGTTCGACCCGATCTTTTACGCCCACCACACCATGATCGACCGCCTCTGGTACATGTGGCAGGTGAAGCATGGTGTGAACAACATCCCATCGAACTACCTGGACCGAGTGCTCGCGCCGTTCGCCGCCACCGTCGAACAGGTCCTGGACATCAACGCACTCGGGTACGAGTACGCCAGCTCTTCCGCCTCGGCCGTTCCCGCCACGTCGGCTCCGGCCGCAGGCGGGAGTCCGGCCGCCGCCGCCGGACATGGAGCCACCTGACGCAGCCCAGAACTGTGAATATCGTCACCTCCACACCGATTGACGCGACAGCCCTCGACACCGAGTTCACACGCGCCGACATTGAGTTTCAGGGCCTCGACCACACCACCGCGAGCTATGAAGGCCGCGTCTTCCTGAACAAGCCCGACGCGAACGGGACCACGCCGTTCGACGCACCCGAATACGCCGGCAGCTACTTCATCTTCGGCCATGGCGGTTGCCTCGGCGACGTAGGCCACTGCGACGTGATCGAACGGCGCCCGTTCGACCCACGCTCACCGCATCCGCTCACTCCCACACGCAAGGCCGTCATCGCCACAGACGCAATCCGTCGTGCGCTTGAGAGGGTCGCCGGCCTCGACACCAAGGAGCTGACCGTCACAGTCGTGCCAGTCATTCTCAGCACTACACCCCGTGTCGGCCGACCCGATGACCTAGTCAAGTACGACCAAGTTGAGATCATCACCTACCGTTAGCCGGACGGCTTCGAGCTGGCGGGCAGAGCGCCCGCGTAACCACGGACGCAAGCCCGCTCCCGTCGTCCGTTGAGCGGTCGGCGCGAAAGCGAACCGCCTGTCGAGGCCCGTCAGCTGTGAGCGGAGCCGGCCGGCGCGTCTCGACATGGAATCACCCATTCAGTCTGAACATCGTCCCCCAGGGGGCCGTCAGCGAGACGCCGCCTAGTCGAACGCGGTCTGTCGGCACGGCTGATTTTCGATGACAGCAGCCGCCTTTGGCCGCTCCGCGCCGCTATCGCTCCCGCGTGGTTGCGCTAGTCCCGTTTTCCGTCGAGCGAGTGCGTGCTCCTGGCGAAGGCTACGTAATCCCCCATATGAGGCCTTCCTCCGGAACGCCTAAAGCCAGCCACGTCGCGTCTTAACCGGGTTCTCGCCACCAGCCGGTGCCCATCCTTCTGCTTGTCTCAGGACCGCCACAGGGGTGGGGCAGTTCCAAGGCGCCCAGGCATGCGCGTAACGCTGGGGCCGTAGCTGGACAATTCCCATTTGGATGGCTTCCGAGGAGGACCGACGGAGGATGTTCGAGACGCTGTTCACGGCGCACTACCGGGCTGTGCGCGCGTATGCCGTTCGTCGCGGTGCTGAGTCGGTTGAGGACGTCTTGGCGGACGTCTTTCTTGTCGCGTGGCGCAGGCTGGAGTCCGTTCCCGAGGATGCTCTGCCTTGGCTGCTGGTCGTCGCGCGGCGGGTGATGGCCAACCAGCGTCGCGCGGATCGGCGACGTGCTGCTTTGAACGACAAGCTGCAGAACGCGCAAAGGAACGAACCAGGCACGCCATCCACGGGCACCTTCGGCGACCAGGTCGCCGCGGCGCTCGCTCTGTTGTCTGAGCGCGAGCGGGAGGCGCTGCTGTTGGTCGCCTGGGAGGGTCTTGAGCCAAGCCGCGCCGCCAGGGCGGCCGGTTGCAGTCCGGCCGCCTTCCGAGTGCGGCTTCATCGCGCTCGTCACCATGTCGCCGCGCAAATGCCGGACGCGGCCCCCGGTCGGCAACCGCGAATAACGGAGGAGCTTCGGTGAGCGACGAGGAGCGAGTGCTCGCGAAAATCGCAGCGGCAAACCCGGTGCCCGAGACCCACTCATTGGGAGACCAGGACCGGGCGGAAGCTCGGCGCGTGCTTGAACGAGTGCTGGGTACTCCGGACTCCGTTCGGGCTGTCCGCCCGAAGGATGGGCGTCGGCCTATCCGGTCAGATGGCTGGCTTGCGATCACGCTCGGCGTTGCGGCCGCTTTGGCCGTGGTGGCCGTGGCGCTCGTTTCACTCGGAGGACACACGAACTCCTCCCCAGCGACCGCTCCCGGTCGCCAGCGGCTGATCGATCTGATCAGCGTCCTCCGGCGCCCGCAGACGAAAGCGGACCGTGAGGTGGAGAGGGCTTTACCAGCGCGTGGGCTCGCGCAGTGGGGCGAAGCGCCTGATCTGCCGCTGGTGCGATTCGCGACCACGACGCCCTGGGGCCAAAAGCTCTACTTCGTGCCGTTCAAACCGCTTAGCCCGGCGCAGCTGGCAAAGCTCCATTCGCGCTATCCCAGGCTCGCGCCTCTGGAAGGGGCGAGGTTTCACGAGGAGATGCTCGAGTTGTTCGCCTCGCCAGGGGGCTTTAGAGGCCTCGGCGGAGCCGCGACTGCCGTCGAGGATGGGCATGAAATTGCTTTTGAGGCCGCCGGGCGAGAGCTTGCCATTGGGGCCGGCTCGACCGCCACCAGGTTGATCGCCGTCGTCCCGGATGGCGTCGCGAAGGTCGAGGTCGTCGTGCCCCGACAACCGTATCTTGGCCAGTTCGGGGCGCCGATTTACAGACACAGCCTCAGCACGGCCGTCTCAGTCCACAACAACATCGCCGCAGTGCAAGTCAACCGTGACGCAACGGCCGGTCTCGGGCCCTCGACCACGGGGGTCGCGATGATCTGGTACGCGCCCGATGGTCAGGTGATCAAGCGAATCGGTGACCTCGCTGCCGCGAATCGAGTCATCCCACCACCGCGCCCCGGACCAGAGACGCCACGCTCAAGAGCCGCCGAGCGAAACCCATCGACACCCAACCCGGTATGGGTCACCCCGCGCAGCGGCGGACCACACACCGACTTCATCGACCACTTCCGCCAACTGCTCAATAACTCCGGCTACTCATTCCAGCTATCGGGCACCAGCTGCTCGACGATCCTAATCATCAACGACGTCAGCTCGACAGCTGGCAGAAACGCGGGAAAGCTCCGAGGCAGGATCTGGAACAACTCCGTCGCGCAGGGCGGCACATGGTGCCCAGGTACCTATCACCTCAGCATCGCGGTGGCGTCCAACCGAGCGCCCAAGCACATGGGCCGGCCATTCGGAACCGCCACGTTCACCGTCCACCGCTGATCTTCGATGAGCAAACGCAGGCCAGGTACTGTCGCTGCCCCACCTGCCGTTTGATGCCCAATCATGATGCCCAATTTGATTCGCGGGTCGGGGCCGTCTCTTAACGGCCAAGAGGAAGCGGCCAATTTCCAGCTACTTCCTCAGATGGAGCTAGCCGGACTCGAACCGGCGACCTCCTGGGTGCGATCCAGGCGCTCTCCCAACTGAGCTATAGCCCCGGGCGGCGGCGCAGGCCGCACGGTCAAGAGAGTGTACCCCTGGGGGTTGGAGCAAGCCGGGGTGCGGAATCGTCGCGCCGGGCCGATACGCTGCCAGATCCGGCAGGGATCGCATGAGCTTTCGCACCCGCCTGACCACCTTCTTCATTCTGATCGTCGTCATTCCCATGGTGGCGTTCGGCTTCCTGATCTTCCGGTTGATCAGCGACAGCCAGCAGGGAAAGGCAGATGCTCGGGCCAGCGGGGTGGCCACCGCCGCCACCAGCCTCTATCGACGTGAGAGTCTGGCCGCCCGGGACGACGCTCGCACCATCCTCCGCGCGCTGGGAACGACATCGGGTCCCAGCGCAGCCACTGCCATGCAGCTGGCCGCCCGGGCGGGCCTGGCGCGACTGGTGGTAAAGACGGGGCGTCGAACGTTGGTGAACTTCGGCGTGACGGGCGCGGTTGCTCCCGGCACGGCAATCTCGACCGGCAGAGGGTCCACGCCGCGATTGGCGGTCACCGTGTCGGAGCTGACCGCGAGCGAGTACGCAAATGACCTGGTCGGGTCTGGGGTGGCCATAGTGGTCCACCAGGGCGGCAGGACGCTCAGCTCCACGCTGCACAGCGTGCCGCGGGCGCTTCCTCGCTCCGGGACTGTGACCTTGCACGGGACTGGTTATCGCGCGATCACGCTTCCGTTTGCCGGCTTTGGCAAGCTCGTGACGGTCACGGTGCTGTCCTCGCTCGCGGTCCCCGCGACGGGATCGGTTGTGGGTAGCCGCGCCGTGGCCGCGGCGTTCATCGTGGGCGTCCTGCTTCTGGCCTTCGCCTTCGCAGTGCTGGCGTCCAAGGGGCTTCAGGGCCAGATCAGCCGCTTCCTGCAGGCGGCTCGCCGACTGGCCGGCGGCGACTTCTCATCGCCCATCCAGACCGAGGGCCACGATGAGTTTGCTGCCCTGGGCGAGGAGTTCAACAACATGTCGAGCCAGCTGGAGCGGCGGCTGAGCGAGCTCTCTCAGGAGCGCGTCAGGCTGCGCAACGCCATCCAGCGCATCGGGGAGACGTTCGCCTCCAATCTGGATCGCCCGGCCCTGCTCGAGTTGGCCCTGAAGACGGCGATTGACGCCGTCAATGCGGAGGCCGGACGCCTGAGCACGAGGTCAACGGAGACCGATCCGCTGACTGAGGTTGGACGCGAGGGGGCGCTGAACGGCCTCGAGTCATCGATCCAGGATGCCGAGCGGGAGGCTCTTGCCGCCGGCGATGTGGGCGAGGTGTCCTCACCGCAGGCCAGCGCCCTGGCGGCTGCTTTGGGGCCGCTGACGCCGGGAGGGCGCGTTCATGGCCTGATGACCGTGGTTCGCCGAGGCCCGGGATTCTCTGAGGATGACCGCACGGTCCTACGCTCATTAGCCTCACAGGCTGCCCTGGCCCTGGAGAACGTTGATCTGCACGTCTTGGTGAGCCGCCAGGCGGTGACCGATGAATTGACAGGGCTCTCCAATCACCGGCGCTTTCAGGAGCTGCTCGCTGTGGAGATGGAGCAGGTCAGGCGCTACCACCATCCCGTCGGCCTGATCATGCTGGACATCGACAACTTCAAGTCCGTCAACGACACCTACGGCCACCAGCAGGGTGATGTCGTGCTCCGGCGGGTGTCCCGTGTGCTGGCCGATACCTCCCGTGAGGCCGACTTCCCGGCCAGATACGGTGGCGAGGAGTTGGCGCTGATCCTCCCTCACACGGACATGGCCGGGTCGTTCGCGATCGCCGAACGTATCCGGACCTCCGTCGAGGCCCTCCGGATCCCGCGGTTGGATGGCGAGGGCGTTCTCAGGGTGACGGTGAGCCTCGGTGTCGCCGCGTCGACCGATGGGAGCAAGGAGGATCTGGTCGCCGAGGCGGACGCCGCTCTTTATGACGCCAAGCGTCAGGGCAAGAACCGAACGCTCGCCGCCGGGGCGCCAACTGCGAAGGTTTTGGGGGCGGGGTAGCCTTACGGCCATGGGTCTACTCGACGAAGCGATCAAGCAGCATCTCGAGCTCAAGCGTCGCCGCGGCGCCGATCCCGGCGAGATCGAGCGCTTGGAGCGTGAGGCGCTGGGACCCGTCCGGCGGCTGCAGCAGGAGGCTCCGAGCGAGACCGGGAGTTCCGTGGGGCCCGAGGACGTTGCCTACGAGGAGCCCGAATATGGGGAGGAGCCATACGAGGAAGGCGATCTGGGTCCTGAGAACGGGTACGAGCCACTGGAAGACGAGCTCGCACCTCCTTCGGGGCCGTCTGCGTCAGAGTCGGAGGCACCGCACGACAGCGAACCCGGGCCAGACTTCTCGGCTGCCCACGGGGTTGTGCCGCCGGAGGAAGAACCCTTTTTTGATCACGCGACCGAGCCGGAGGCCAGCCTGGGGCCGCCCACCGAGGACCTGGGCGTCGAAACGGTGGAGTACGACGTCGAGGCTGAGCACGCACGCGAGACCGGCCACCCCGAGGGCGAGGAGGATGACCCGCTCGAGGAGACGCCTGAGTTCTTCCAGGACGCGCCGGACCACGACCGCCTGTGGTTCGAGCAGCGCCCGCCGAAAGACTTCGACTTCGAGGGTTAGACTCGCCTCAGGCGGGGCCATAGCTCAGTTGGGAGAGCGCCTGCTTTGCAAGCAGGAGGTCGCCGGTTCGATCCCGGCTGGCTCCACTGACAGACGCCCTGGTAACGCACAGTTTTCTGCTGCGGCCTAGTCGATAGGAGCGGTGCGAGCCGGGTGAGCGGAGGCTTGTGCCGTGGTCGCGAACCACAAGCCAGCTCGACGAAGGCCCCAGCGATGGAAGCGAGCGTCTGCCAGGTGGCTCGGCGAACCTGGGCTCCGCGCGAGCGAGGACGGTCGCGAGCGGCATCGGAAAGCGTCCTTGGTGACAAAGCAGGAGCGCCGGCGATCGCCCGTTCGGGGCTGTGGACCTGAGACCCCCGTAGTGCGCGCAGAACATTGATATTTATTTCTAGAATTTATATGCTAAAGTAAGTGGTCTACAGAAAGGAACATCCAATGGGATTCCCTGAGATCACTCAGGTACTGAAGCGAGAGACCGAGGCCTGGAACGCACACGATGCTGATGGTGTCGCTGCCTGCTACGCCGAGGATGCCGTGCTGTACGACGTCGGGCTGCCCGAGCCCCTGCGGGGCCGCGGGGCGATTCGCGACTCGGTAGCGGGCTATCTCGCCGCCTTCTCCGACTTTCACGCCAGCACGGGTGAGCCGGTCGTCTCGGGCAACCGGGCGGCCCAGGAGTGGAAGGTCACCGGGACAAATAACGGCTCGCTGTTCGGGATAGCGCCGACCGGCAAGAGCGCGACCACGTATGGCTGCGGGACGACCGAATTCGGCGACGATGGATTGATCCACCGCGCCGGTAACTACTGGAACGCCGCCGCATTGATGCAGCAGCTGGGCGCCGTACCTGAAACGGCTGGCGCAACGGCCTGACGGCATCTCCGATTGGGGCGCTCGAGCGCTCGGCCCGGACAGACCGGGTCGAGCGCTCAGACGGAGCCCGCGCTCCAGGTTCACCCGAGCGTGAGCCTGGTGCTTGGGCAGCTTCTCTGCATTACCGGGCTAGCTGATTCCCAGCGCTTCGTAGGCTGGGAAGAGCTCGCTCCAGCGGGCCTCTACGTTCCGACGCTCGCGACCGCCGATGTAGTCGGCCAGATGCTCAACGTGAATCTGGATCTCGGCGTGCGTGCCGATCAGCGGGTCGCGAGATGCGCGTGCACGAATTGGACTGCCATCGCGCCTTCGCCCACGGCGGTGGCGCATCGCTTGGTCGAGCCTGCGCGAACATCGCCGGCGGCGAAGATGCCGGGAATGCTGGTCTCGAGCAGGTTGTCGGCGCCCGCAGCCGGGCCGGCCAGGATGAAGCCCTTCTCGTCGCGCTCGACGGCGTCGTCGAGCCACTCGGTGCAGGGCAGGGCCCCGAGGAACAAGAACAGGAACGAGAATGGCAGCCGGGCACCACTGGTCAGCTTGACCGCTTCGATCTGTCCCTCGGTTCCGTGTAGGGCGGAGATCTCACTGCGGTCGCGGATAACCACCCCGTAGCGCTCCAGCTCGCGCACGAGGTAGTCCGACATCGTCACGTGCAGATCTGCGCGCCGGTGAAGGAGTGTTACGAGTGCGCCGCCACGGGCCAGCCAGACCGCGGCCTGACCAGCCGAGTTTCCCCCGCCCACCACGGCCACGCGGGAGGCGCCGCACAATTGGGCCTCGGGCGGCCCAGCGGCGTAGAAGATGCTGATCCCCTCGTACTCGTCCAGGCCGTCGACGGGCAGCCGGCGGTACTGCGCACCGGTGGCCAGGAGCACGGCGCGCGCGGCGATCTCGTGATCCTCCTCGAGCCGCACGACGTGGCGCCCGTTTCCGGGCTCAAGCGAGATCACGCGGTAGGGGGTTGCGAGGCGCGCGTTGAACTTCCGCGCCTGGGTAACCGCGCGGCTGGTCAACTCGTTGCCCGTGATCCCGGCAGGGAAGCCGAGGTAATTCTCGATCCTCCGCGACATGCCCGCCTGTCCGCCCAGGCCGGAGCTGTCGACCACGAGAGTGTCCAGGCCCTCCGACGCGCCATACACCGCGGCGCCCAAGCCGGCAGGGCCAGCGCCGACCACCAGCAGGTCGACCTCCTCGCGGGGGGCGAGCTCAAGGCCGATCCCCAGTGCCCGTGAGACCTGTCCAGCGGACGGATGGTGGAGTTCCGCACCGCCCGGCAACCTGACCAGTGGCAAACTCGCCTCGTCAAGCCCAGCCACAAGTTCAGCTGCGGCGGGGTCCTCGCCGCGTTCAGGGTCACGCCAGCTGAAGGGCAGGCGATTGCTGCGCGCGAAGTCCAACACTCCCCGCGTGGCGTCCGAGGAGTGCGGGCCGACGATCTCGAGCCCGAGACCCCGAACTGCCTGCAGCGCCTCGCGCCGAGCGATGAAGGCAGCCAGCACGAGATCGCTGAGCGCCGCGTCCTCGAACAGCAGCGAACGCAGAGTCTCGCGCTCGACTGCGATATAGCGCAGCTGCTCGGTCACCACCGCGGTGACGAACACGGTCTGCCCGGACAGAAGATTGAGCTCGCCGAGAAAGCCTGACGCCCCGTGACGCGCGATCGCATTACCCGCCGCGTCATGGATCACGACCTCGCCCTCTCGAATTGCGATGAACGGATAGCGCCGATCACCAACTCGATACAGCACCTCTCCCACGTTGGCGGTCCCTTCCTCACCAAGCTCGGCGAGCGTCGCCAGCTGGGACGACGACAACGTTGGACTCAAACTTCGCGGCACCGTAGAACTCGTCTGCTCGGCCACGACAACGAGCTTACTCACGGGTAGACACACGCGGGGGCAACGATTGGCCTGCGGACTCCCGCGAGCAGGCGCGGTGTGAACCAGGGTATGGTCCAACCAGATGGCTAGTTGCGACCACCTGGACACGATCAAGGTCCGGCAACTCCCGGATAGCGTTGCGGGTTGCGAAGACTGCCTGCGCGAGGGCGGCGTGTGGCTTCACCTGCGCATCTGTCTGGAGTGCGGGCACGTCGGCTGTTGTGACGACTCGCCCAACCGGCACGCCAGCGCTCACTATCAGTCGGGGGGCCATCCGTTGGTCCGGTCGCTCGAGCCGGGTGAGGACTGGAGCTGGTGCTTCGTGGATCAGATTGCGATGCTGATCCCGGACGTCCACGGACAGACCCGCATTCCTCCGTCACCCATGCTGACGGGCTGAGAGCCCGTGGCGATTGAGGCGGTGGTCTTCGACCTCGACGGAGTGCTGATCGACTCCGAGGCCGCATGGAACACCGCCCGAAAGGAGGTCGCCGGGAGCTACGGAGGTCGGTGGCTCGATGACGCCCAAACCGAGATGATGGGCATGAGCTCGACCGAGTGGTCGTCCTACATGCACGACAGGCTCGGCGTGGAGCTATCGCCCGAGGAGATCTCGGCGGCCGTCGTCTCCCGCCTCGAAGAGCTCTACAGCAAGTGCCTGCCGTTGCTCGAGGGGGCACGGGAGACCGTGATCGCTCTCGCCCGTGTGTGGCGGCTGGCCCTCGCATCGTCCGCGAACCGCCCCGTCATCGAGCTGGTGCTCGACCTGGCGGGACTCGCGCGGGCTTTCGCCACTACCGTGTCCTCGGAAGAGGTAGCCAGGGGGAAGCCGGCGCCAGACGTGTACCTGGAGGCTGCCCGACGACTCGATGCCGCACCATCCAGTTGCGTCGCGGTCGAGGATTCGAGCAACGGCATTCGCAGCGCGGCCACGGCGGGCATGACGGTGATCGCTGTGCCAAACCGGGAGTTCCCGCCGAGTCCCGATGCGCTGGCGCTCGCGCATGACGTGCTCGACTCGCTTACGCAGCTGACCCCCGAGCGCGCCCGGGCAGTGGCTGCCTGACTACTGCCAGTAGCGCTCGACGGTGTCCGCGTCGCGAACGTGAGCCTGCTCGGGATCCGCGCCCGCGTCGCGCAGAGCCCTTCGCTGGCGAAGCAGATCCCAGCAGCGGTCCAGCTCGATCTCGACCGCTTGGAGGCGCTGCTGATCCGCTTCCAGCGCGTCGGCTCTCGCGCTGTCTCGCTCTTCGTTGCTGCGGAGCCTGTGCTCTTCGGCGACCAGGCTCTCGATCCGGGCCGCGATGCTTTCGTCACTCATCGACCGAATGCTAGTAGGGGTACGATGGGCGCAGCCGAGCGTTGGAGCCCCGCAGGCAGCGTCCATACAGCCCTACTCCGCGGAAGCTGTTTGTCACTGCCGGGTCGTTTTTGTCGGCAAATTGCGCAGTTCGGGGTGGCGGAGCCGCTCGATCTCTGCTATGCCCGTACCTCACCGAACGGGATCGCGGGCTGCACGCCAAGGGCAGTCGCGCGCGACCCAGGAAAGGAGGCGCGGCCATGACATGGAACGCGCCGCTCAGCTTCGACCTAAGCCAGGAGCACGTCGAGGCGATGATGGAGCAGGGCACGGCATTCTCGGATGTCGAGGAAGTGATCGATGCCAGCGAGCTCTCAACCGTGTACAAGGCCGCGCTCTGGTTGCTCGCGTGGTCGCTGCGCGACGTCGAGCACCAGCGCCAGGATGCTCGGCTTACGCTGGCTGCCGTCGGCGCTGGCCAGTTGGGAGGCTGGTGATGCGGGCGCCTCGAGAGCAAAACAGCGCTGCGCATCGTCCACATCTGAGCGTCGTGAGCAGCGAGTTGCAATCGCCACAGTGGCAGAGCGGCGCGCGCGGACGTCGTCCGCCCGCGCACCCACTCGAATTCGACGAGCGCGGCCTTCCCATCGGCCAGCCGCCGCTCAGCGCGGCCGAGCGCTTACGAAGGCTCCTGACCGACTGACTGGCAAGCCGACGAGAACCCGCGCGATATGTGGTGCGCGGCGCGCCCGCCAGGGCCGCTCGATGCCGGTTCGATGAGCGCGGAGCCCGAGCATCAACGGCTCGTTGCGCTCGAGCGCGCCAATCACATTCGATCGACCCGCGCCACGCTCAAGCGGCGACTCCGAGCAGGTGAGCTCGCGGCGGCTGACGCGATCCTCCGCAACTCCCGTGACACCGACACGATGAGCCTCGCCGAACTACTCCGAAGCCAGCGTGGCTGGGGGCCGACGCGCTCGGCGAAGATGCTCCGGTCGGTTTCGCTGTCGGAGAAAAAGACGCTCGGGTCGCTGACCCAACGCCAGCGAGTGATGCTCGCGGCAGTGCTCAGCAGCATCGAAGACACGGAGCGCACGATCCGGCCAAGCTGACAGCGCCAAGGCGGTCACGAGCCCAGCCCTCGAAGACGAAGAAGCTGACCGAGGCTGGCACGGAGATCTCGCAGCCCTCGACGATCACGTGCCGGCGGCGCTTTCAACCTTTGTGCGTCTGGGTGCTCGCTGGCAGGAGCCGGCCCGTCGTCGTGGTGGACGTGAGCGGGCTCGGGGATGATTCCGGGGGCTGGCGACCGATCGGGCTGGTTGGTGGCGGTCATGAGGGCACGAGCTCTCCGTTTGTGGAGTCTGGCGCCGGAGGCGGGGCGGCCGGAAGCGCTCCGGCGGCTTGATTCTCGCGCTCCAGGAACGCGCCGAGCTCGGCGATCGTGCTCATCAGCGGTGCGGGGAACACGACGGTGGAGTTCTTGTCGACCGCGACTTCGACCAGGGTTTGAAGGTTGCGCAGCTGCAATGCGAGAGGGTGGGCCATCATCACGTCTGAGGCGGCCGCGAGTTCGCCGGCGGCGAGCGCTTCGCCCTGGGCAGCGATGATCTTGGCGCGCTTCTCGCGCTCGGCCTCGGCCTGGCGGGCCATCGCGCGCTGCATGCTCTCCGGCAGCTGGATGTCGCGGAGCTCGACGACAGTGACCTTGATCCCCCACTCCTCGGTCTGCACGTCGAGGATCTCGCGGATGTTTTGATTGATCGTGTCGGTCTCGGATAGGGTCTCATCGAGCGTGTGACGCCCCACCACGGCGCGAAGCGTGGTCTGGGCGATCTGGCTGATCGCTGCTTGCACGTTCTCGATCGCGACCACTGAGCGGACGGGATCGTCGACCCGGTAGTAGGCCACCGCGGACACGTCGATGCTGACGTTGTCCTTGGTGATGATCCCCTGGGACTGGATCGGCAACGTGACGATCCGCAACGACACGCGATGAATCCGATTGACGAATGGCGCGACGAAGATCAGCCCAGGCCCCCGCGCCGGGCCCTCGACCTTTCCTAGCCTGAACACGACTGCGCGCTCGTACTGCTTGATGACGAAGAAAGCAAACATGGTGTTGCCTTTCTGGCTGGGTGCTCAACAGTGTCGTGAGGTGCCAGCTCGCTGGGTATGCCTGCCACCTGACGAAAGGGTGTGCAGGTGCAAATCGCTCACTGCGCTCGGTCCGGTTTGGGAACTGGGATGGGTACGGCGATCGCTTCTGGCAGCGAGGGGGGAACGTCTTCGAGTCCAAAGAGTCTGAATCCAATGCTGTCTCGCAGGCTGGATGCGCGGAGCGGCTCACCACATTGGGGACAGGCGTCGAGATATGCGGCGGCGAGGATGAAGCGAAGCCGGCAGGCTGGGCAGCAGAGGCGGGTTATTGCTGGGGTCATCGCGGGTTCTTTCCGGGCAGACCATGCCCGCACTCGGGGCAGACCCGGTCCATAACCGGGTGGTCTGCGCGCACGTCATCGAGCTCGAAGTACACGCGATGGCGCCCGAGCCCCGACACGCGCAGGACGTGCCCGCACTCCGGGCAGCTGTACGGCGGCCGTAACTGCGGGTTGGCTGGGGGCGAGGGCCGCTGGGGCGGCGCGATCAGCGTGCCGCTGGTCATCGGGTCACCCGCCCGCTGCTTTGCCGCCCTCGTCCAACCAGCGCTCGGCGTCCAAACGGTCTCGCACCGATGCAGCGTTGCGGCGAGCGGGGAGATCGACAGGCGGTGGTTGGCCTGAGCGGTCTTCGACCGACGCTTGGGAGGCGCCGCGATGCACGATACCTGCGGCTTGTTTGGCGTCCTCGTAGGATCTGAAGCTGGCGGACCGTACGAGCGTCTCGCCGCCGTCGGCGACGATCGTCCAGTGGTAGCCGCCGCCGTTGTCCTCATAGATCAGAAACGCCATCGACGTCGGCTCGGGCAAGGAGCTTGGGGCCGCTCGAGCCTTGCGCATCGCGCTCATCGCTTGCGTGACCTGCGGGGTGCGGGTCATGAGGTGCCACCGTCTCGGCGCGGTGCGCGCGTGCGCCAGTGGAAGGTCGCGCTGGTCGCGAGCCCAAGCAGCCAGCCGAGGATGGCGGCAAACAGCACCAGCCAGACGAGCGACACGTGCGAGCCGCCGAACACCCAGTTGACCTTCACGTGCGCGGTGTTGGTGGCCGCGAGCGCGATTAGGAACGCCACCAGGGCGACGGCCACTATCGCGTAGCCGTGGAGTCGGGTGCGGTGAGCCTTGCGGCGAAAGCGCCCGACGCGGGTCTCCCCGCCGGCCGCGGACTGGGTGGCTGGCGGCGTGGCGGCGAGGTCCGGCTCGCGGTCGTCTGGTGTCCCGCTGGTGACGGGCCCCGTGATCGTGCCGGGGATCAGTCCCGGCCCGGGCGAGACGACCGACGTGTCTCGTGTCTTGGAGAGCATTTTGAGGACCTCCTCATTGGTGGTGTGAGGGGATTCTTGGTCCTCTCATGAATACATAGATCACTATAGCATGAAATAAAAATCTAGAAATGCTAGACTCATGTGGATGGACGAGACCACCCCACCCGGCTGGACCTTCTTAACCAACCACGCCCAGGTGCTGGTTTGCATCGCTCGTGACCCCGGGACCCGCTTGCGCGACATCGGCGAGCGGGTCGGGATCACCGAGCGCGCCGCGCACCGCATCGTCGTCGAGCTCGCCGACGCCGGCTACATCACGCGCGAGCGAACCGGCCGGCGCAACCACTACACAATCAACGCCCACTTCCCGCTTCCCGATCCGATCGCCCGCGAGCAGAACGTCGGCGAGCTGCTGGCGATCCTCACCGCCCGGCCAGAGACCAAGCGGGTCGGTCGCTCGAGAGTCAGCGGATGATCGCTGGGCTCCTGCTGGCGGTGGGCTGCGCGCTGGCCGGCAGCGTCGGGGTGCTGCTCAAGCAGCGCGGCGCCGTCGCGGCACCGGCCGTGCTCGCGCGTCATCCCTTGCGCAGCGCGATCAATCTGTTTGGCTCGAAGTGGTGGACGGTGGGGTGGCTGGTCGCCCTGGGTGCGTGGCTGCTCCACGTCGGTGCGCTGTCGAGGGCGCCGCTATCGACCGTGCAAGCCGTAATCTCCGGCGGGCTCGTTTTCCTGGCGATCCTCGCGGAGCGGTTCTTCGGCTTCCAACTCGGACGCCGGCAATGGACCGGGCTGCTGGTCACGGCAGTCGGGCTGGCCGTGCTGGGGCTGACCGCAGCGCCGGCCGCGCACGATGGCGCCTCGGCGGCCGCGTTGATCGCCGTAGAGTGCACCGTGATCGTCCTCAGTGGGGTGCTGATTGGCGCTGCGATCAGCCTCGAGCGGCTACATCCGAATAAGGGCATTCTCTTGGCCACGGCCGCAGGCGCGCTGTTCGGCACCTCCGACATCGCGATCAAGCACCTTGCCCACCCTGTGCTGAACGATCCGATGCTGCTCGTCAACCCGTGGACGCTGTCCGCGCTGATCGCCATGGTCGTCGCCTTCTACGCCTCCGCCCGAAGCCTCCAGCTCGGTCCGGCGATCGCGGTCATCACATTCACCTCGCTGACCGCCAACATCACCGCGCTGCTCGGCGGAATCCTCGTCTTCCACGACCCGATCGGCCACACCCCATCGCAGATCACCGCGCGGATCGCCGCCTTTTGCCTCGTCATCCTCGGCGCGGCACTGCTTCCGGGACGGCACCGCGCGGGCGCACCTACCTCGGCCTTCCTGCCGTCGTCGGTCCCCGCGCCAGCGATCGCGGGTTCCACAGCGGACCGCGACTGAGCTAATCCAGGTCTGCTTTGGAGCACTACGCTCCAACCTTCCGTCTCGGGTTGGCCGCCGCCCCGCGCCGCGGGGGGGTCAGGATTTTCCCGCGGCGGCCGGGGGGCTGGGCAGGGGATGCGTTGCCAAGAGCATCCGGTTGATCTCCGCGTGTTGGGCTCGGAGTGCCGTGTCAGCCTGGGTCCGGGTGATCGCGTTCGCCCTGACGGCAGCGGCGAGGTCTTGCCGGGCGGATCCGGCAAGAGTCGTCACGAGCCGGTTGTACGTGGCACCGGGATTGCCGGTGCGGCAGGCGTCGAGGATGTTGTGACCGCTGGTGAGCAGCAGCT
Source organism: uncultured Solirubrobacterales bacterium (assembly GCA_963838865.1). Taxonomy (GTDB): domain Bacteria; phylum Actinomycetota; class Thermoleophilia; order Solirubrobacterales; family Solirubrobacteraceae; genus Palsa-465. The sequence continues at coordinate 34,517 of CAWISN010000003.1, forward strand.
TGGGTTGGCTACGGCAGAACCTGGTCAGCGCCGCCGTGTCGGGCGGGGGTGGTGAGGCGACCGCGGAAGCCGGCGCGTCCAACGCGAACACGTTCGTTGGAGCCGACGCTCGCGGCATGGTGGCCTCTCGCGCCAATCGTGCCTGCCAGGTGGGGGAGTTGTGGGAGGGATCCGTCCCGTGCGTGAAAAAGCCGCGGAGTAGCCTGAGGGCCCCGGCGGGCAGGTTCGGTGGCTGACCGCGCCTCGGTGGCGCGTGCGAGCAGCAGATCAGCCAGCTTGGCGCGAAATCGCTCGTCGCGTGCGTCGGGCTCGGCCAAGCCTCTCAGCTCTCGGAGAATCGTTGTGGTGGCTTCGTCGCGCTTCATTGAGATACCTCCGTCGTAGCTCCGTCACAGTGCGGTGGAGTGAGACCCTCACAGCCACCGCGCTCTTGCCGAGGACCTCGCCGATCTGCTCGCTCTCAACTCGGCCCCGTATCGCAGCGCGAGCAGGTTCTGCTGTTTCGGTGTGAGCTCTGCAAGCGCATCCCGCAGCTGACGGCGCCGCTCGGTTCGCAGCACCTCTTCGTGAGGGTCAGGACCAGGTCCAGCGACCGCCGCTAAGGCCGCCTCGTCCAGTTCGGCTAAACGGTCCTCGCGGTAGTGGCTTCTGACGGCGTTCTGGGCGATCCGGAACAGCCAGGCGGCGAAACTGCCCCTGCCCCGAAACTGGCTCAGACCGGCCAGCGCAGCAACAAACACCTGGCTCGTGACGTCCTCGCAGGCGGCGCGATCCGCGATCCGGATTCGCACGTAGCGCTGGACGCGCGGGAAGTAGCGCTCGTAGAGTGCGAGAAATGAGCTCGGATCCTGTCTGGCGGCAGCGGCGAGCTCAATGTCGGAAGCTCCACGACTCACCGCCCGCGACTCGCACTCGCTCACCGCCATGACCAGCTCACCATCGCTCACCGCCAGCCGTTGCCGAGATACATGGTCCTCTTATGACGCAGGAACGCCGAGCCTGTTACATCGTGATGGGGCGGACGGTTCCGTCCGCTCGGCCCTAGCGCTGCCGCCGATAGCGGGTTGAGGGGAGATCCTGACTCGCGGGCACGCCAGATCGCCGTAGAGCCGCCCCGAGGACGGTGAACCAGGCCAAGATGAGTCCGATCACGATCCGCTCCATCAGCCCCAGGTAGGGACCGGCAGCGATCGTGGCGAGGAACAGGGCCGGCGTGGCGATGCCGGTGAGCGCGCTGTATCGAGACAGCCACCGCACTTGCACCAACCGGCGGGAGAGTGCCAGGCCGGCAATCGGAACGGCGATGAAGAAGATGATCACAGCGGCGGCGAAGTGCAGGGCCCCGTGCCAGGTGTTGATTGCCCCGTGGGGGTCGGTGACGAACACGCCGGCGATGAGAAAGGCCACGCCGGCCAATCCGACCATGGCCGCCCCGAGGCGCCCGGGCCGCTCAGCACCGAGCCTCCGTCGCAAGACAACTGCGAGCGCGATGATGCTCAGGCTGAGGATGACGAAGTTGGCGATCATGGCCCAGCCGTAGCGGCCGAGGCTAAGTTCGCTGCCGAACCGGCTGATCGCATCGTAGTGGGGCGTGATCTGGCCGAGGACGATCATCACGATGAAGAAGAGGCCAGGGATGATCATCGCCGTGGTGGTCGCGAACCACTCCGCGCCCGGTCGAGGGAGGGTAGGAGATTTGGTCTTGACTGCGGTCTGAGCTGGCTGCAAGTGGGGTGTCGCAGCCGGCAGGCTCGCCAGGGCCGCCTGTGGCGTGTCATGAATCCTCTGTTGAGCTTCGATCTGGTGCGTCATTTCATCCTCCTCCGGTTGCTGTGAAAGGGATGTTCGACCGAAGGCGGGTGTTTGTCGTCGTCTCACAGAAGACACTTGAGAGCTCCTGTACGCAACTGGGCGTACGCCGCCGGGAGCGCCTAACCGCAGACCTGAGTCGGCTCGCGTTTAGGCTGTCGCTAGGGGGCTTGCGCCAGCCCAGTCTGGTAGGCGATGACGACCAGCTGAGCGCGGTCGCGAGCTCCGAGCTTGAGCATCGTGCGGCTCACGTGGGTCTTGGCGGTGGTCGGGCTGACCACGAGCCGCTCGGCGATCTCGGCATTTGTCAGCCCTTCGGCGACCAGGCCCATCACTTCGCGCTCGCGGGGTGTGAGTTCGCGGAGCTCAGGGGGGTCGATGACCGGTCGCTTGCGGCGCTCGAGGACCTGGGCGATCAGCCGGCGGGTGATACGGGGGGAGAGCAAGGCCTCGGCTGAGTCGATCGTGCGGACGGCGTGGATCAAATCGGCCGGCTCGGTGTCCTTGACAAGAAAGCCGCTCGCTCCGGCCCGAAGCGCGTCGACGATGGTGTCGTCGCTCTCGAACGTGGTGAGGATTATGACCTTGACCTGGCTGAGAGTCGGGTCGGCGGCGATCTCGCGCGTGGCGGTGATCCCGTCGACGTTCGGCATTCGGATGTCCATCAGCACGACGTCCGGTTTCTCCTGCTTTATCGCGCGCAGGGCCTCGCGGCCGTCGGCCGCCTCGCCGACCACTTCGATGTCCGGCTCGGCTGAGAGAAGTGCTCTAAAGCCGGCGCGCACCAGCGCCTGATCATCGGCGAGCAGCACACGAATCATAAGCCGCCCCCGGCCGTGGGGAGAACAGCGCTTACGCAGAAGCCATCTCCGCGCCGGCCGGCGGTGAGGGCCCCGCCCACGGACTCGGCGCGCTCGCGCATCCCGATCAGTCCATATCCCGCGCCCGCTGGCTTCACGTCGAGCTGAGATCGTCCGCCTTCGTCCCTGACCTCCACCATCAGTTCGCGGGGACGGTAGGCGAGCGCCACGGTGGCGGGAGCTCCTCCGGCGTGCTTGAGCACGTTGGTGAGCGCCTCCTGGACGATTCGGTAGGCGGCGAGATCGACGCTGGTTGGCAGTGGGCGTGGCTCCCCGTCGATATCGAGTGTGACCTCTATCCCGGCTTCGCGGTGGCGGCTGATTAGCCCATCGAGCTGCTGCAGGCCGGCGGTAGGTGAGCGCGAGTCGGGCGCGTCTACTGCGCGCAGGACATTCAGAATTCCGCGCAACTCGGCCAGGGCGTTCTTGCTCAGATGCTTAATTGCCTGCAGCGCTTGCTCCGCCTGTTCCGGTTGGCTATCCATCAGGTGAGCGGCGACGCCGGCCTGCACGTTGATCGTGGAGATGCCGTGCGCGACCACGTCGTGCAGCTCGCGGGCGACCCGCAGCCGCTCGGCGTCGACGGCGCGGTCTCGGGTCTCGGCGACGAACGCGCGGCGGTTGGCGACTGCCCAGCCGAGAAACAGCGCTGCCCCGATCCAGCCCAAGGCGTTGACCGTTGTCGAACCGACTGTCTCCCGGGTGAAAATCAGGCGACTGACGCTCAAACCGACCCCTGCAGTCAGTCCCAATGCCGCGGATCGCACGCGTGTGTCGAGTGAGGCGGCCGTGTATACGGCGATAAGGATGCTCAGCAGAGCGGGGCCGCCGGGGTATCCGCGGGCCGCGAAGACCACCATCGCCCCGAGCGTGACCGCGAAGACCGCGAGCGGCCGCCTCCGCCTCGCAATCAGCGACGCCCCCGCGATCGCCGCCAGAGCGTACGCGAGCGCGTCGGCGTGCCGGTAGCCGGGCGGGGTCCTCTGAGCTGCCGTGCCCGCTACCGCGACGAAAGTGACGAGCGCCCCGAGCAGCGTGTCCGCCATCGGTGGCGGCAGTTCCCGCGACCACCTGACGACTGGGTCCATTCGGGCGCGAGCGTACAACAACGCGCCGACCGCCCTCAGGCGCTCGCCGCTACGTCACGAACCTCGCAGCGGGCCACGGCGGCACCGGCCTGCGGGCTGGCCCCGAGGCCGAACTGGCTGGCAAACGCCTGGGCCTCCTGGTAGCTGTGCCATAGCGTGAGCGATAGGCCGCGCCCTGCCTCATCGCCCGTCAGCCAGGTGCCGGACACGAACCCCGGCATCTGGGTGATCGCGGGGACGATCCGCTCGCGCAGGCCCTTGATCCCCTCGTCCGGGTCGACGCCGGTTACATCGACTTCGATTAGGACTGCCTTCATGGTGGTCTCCCTTCTGGGTGGTGTCGATTGCTTATCCTTGGTCATCGCGTGGTTGCCGCCGCCGGCCCCGCCTCCGCGTGCGGATGGTCGCCGCGAATCCGCAGGAGGCGCCGGGGCAGGGAGGGCATCCACCAGTTCCAGCGCCCGAACAGCGACACCAGTGCGGGCACCAGCAGTGCCCGGACCACGGTCGCATCGAGCAGGATCCCCGCCCCGAGCCCGGTGGCGAGGATCTTGATGTCGGTCTGCGGCCCGGTGCCGAGGGCCACGAAGGACAGGAACAGGATCAGCGCGGCGCTGGTGACGAGCCGCCCGGTGCGTGCGATGCCGCGGACTACCGCCTCGCCAGTCGACCCGGTGATGTCGTACTCCTCGCGGGTGCGGGCGAGGATGAACACCTCGTAGTCCATCGAGAGTCCGAACAGGAAGGCGAACACCATCAGCGGCACCCACTGGGTAATCGTCCCGGTCGCCGGGATCCCAAACAGGGCGCGTGATCCGTAGCCGTGCTGCCACACCAGTGTCATCACACCCCAGGCCGCGCCGACCGACACTACGTTGAGCACGATCGCCTTCAGCGCCAGCAGAACTGACCGGAACGCCCTCGCCAGGAGCCCGAAGGTGAGAAGCGCGATCAGCGCGATCATCTCCGGGAACGAGCCGTACACCGCGGACACGAAATCGGCATTGCCGGCTTGAGCGCCACCGTCTTGTACCTGCGACCCCGCGGCCGCTTGGACTCGCCCGAGCGTCGGTGAGCCGGGCGCGTAGTCTGGATCGGCGATGGGTAGCACCTCAACAATCGCCTCGCCGCCCCGCCGCCACCGCGGGCCATAGGGGGCGAGGGCGGTACGAACCCCGGCCACCTGACCCAGCCGCCAGGCGGTTGCGGTCGCGGTGCGAGCCGGAGCGAGCATGTCGATCGGCGACAGCGAGCCGGCGCCGATACCCGAGCGCTCGAGCGCGACCAGCCCGGTTCGGGCCGGGCCCTGCGTGGCCAGGCTATCGGGCGCGGGGTTGCCGCGCGCTGCGCTGCCTGAAGCACGGCGCTGCTGAGCTGTTGACCGCCGGCGCCGGGCGCAGTGAAGACCAGCGCGTACTCGGTGCGATGGTCGGGCGAGAGGAAGGCGATGTCCCCCGTAGTCGAGTACGACGCCATCCGTGAGCCCGGCGAAGCAGCCGCCACGGCGCGAAAGGCGCGATTCACCTGGCGCGCTAGTGCGGGTCGGCGCAGATCACCGCGCGCCACCCTCACGACGGGAACCAGCGGCGACCCACCGGAGCCGAACTCGTGCCCGATTCGCTCATTGGTGCGAACTGCCGCACCGGGAATCGAGAACTTCTGCGACAGAGCCCCACTCAGTGAACCCGCCGCGATCACGCCGCCAAGGGTCAGGACTAGCCAGGACAGGACGACCATCACCCTGTGCCTAAGCACCCAACGAGTCAGTGAGACCATCATGCCCGCTCCTTTCCGCTGGCCGAAAACACACGAGCATCTTCGGCCTCACAGACAGGTTTGTCGTCGGCCTCCGGGAGACAATTGGTAGCTCCAGGAAGACGCTTCCGCATACTCCGCCAGACGTACGGCGCCGGTCGTGCCGGGGCGCCAAGCAGGTGGCACGGGCGGAAACAGTTGACACATGCACCGCGCATGTATACAGTACGTGGCCGACGAGCTTGGTGCAGCGGTTCTCAGGAGGTGGACAAGGATGAGAGGTACGGCGCGCTCGCCCAGCGAGGCCCATCTCGCGAACATTCTCGGTGCCCTGGCCATCGCGGTGGCCGACCGTTTGGATGACGACGCCAGGCAGCATGACCAGACCGGTCTGGAGCAAGCGACGTTGACTGTCGTCGCGCTGGTACCGGGAATGAGCCAGCAGGACTTACAGCGGCGCCTCGGCCTTTCGCAGCCCGGCACGACGCGCCTGATAGACCGGCTGGTCGCTCGGGGGCTGCTGACCCGCGACTCCGGCCCAGACGAGCGGACTCACGCTTTGCACCTGACCAGAACCGGGCAGGCCCACGCGCGATCCGCCAGGCTTCGCCGGGGTCAGCTGCTTGACGCTGTCATCTCCTCTTTGGATCGGGAAGCGCTAGTCGTCGTCTCCGAAGCAATCGACCAGCTGCTCAGTTCGCTGGTGCTCTTGGGGACTTCGCCGTATCGCACATGTCGCTTCTGCGATCAGCCAGCATGCACCGCAGGTGGTATGTCTTGTCCGGTAGAGCAGGCACGGCTTCACGCCGCTTAGGCCGAGTTTCTTTCCGATGGGGAGAAAGGGGGGATCGCGATGGCGCGCATTCGCCACCCGAAGAGCGGTGAACTCGCAACGCTCCGCGAGGTCGAGCTAGATGCAGGCCGCGCGTGGGTTGCAGTCGACGCCTCAGAACGTCCCCAGGCATATTTGCTGAGCACGGTTATCGACGGCTGCCTCCATGTAGAGCAGGTCAGCGTTCGCACTTCCCATCGCGGCCGTGGGCTGGGCGCTTCCCCGCTCGATCACGCAGCCAGGGTGGCTGGCGCCGAAGGTCGGCCCGCCATCACGCTCACCCTGGATTCGCTGGAGCGACCGTTCGCCGACTTCGATCGCCTCCGCTGGGGGCCTGTTACCCGCGACCGGCTGGTCACCGCCGTGCGAGAGCGCTACCCGCAGCGTTCTCACCCGCGGGTTCGGCGCGCCGCTAAATGGAGGCGCCGCCGCCTTGGACCTTCAGGAACGCGACGTCAGAGATCGGGCAGGTAAACCACGACAGAAGCCAGGAGGTTCCAATGACAGCACCAGCAATGGCATGGTGGGAGGTCACCGGCAAGGATGGCCCCGCGCTGCTGAAGTTCTACGGCGAGCTATTTGACTTGACGATCCAGGAGGCCGGTGACGACTCCGGCTACGGCCTGGTCCAGGCCGGGGAGATCGGCGGCGGGATCGGCGCCGCGCAGGTTGGCGGGACAGGCCAGGTCACCTTCGCGTTCTTGGCAGATCCCGAGAGCCACGTCGTTGGCCTCTCAAAGCGGGCAATCCAGTGACCAAGACCACGACCAGCGGCGAGCCGAGAGCAGCAAACCGGACGGTGGAGATCACCGACGAATACATGCGGCAGATGCTTGGGAAGAGCAAGACCTACACCGCGATGCTGCTCCTCGCGACGCCGAAGGCCGCCGAGCCCGGCGCTCCCGAAATCATCTGGGAGCACGGCCGACGCAACTTCGCGCTCAAGGCCGAGGGCAAGCTCCCGATTGTCTGCCCGACGAGCGATGACAGCGACTGGGCCGGAATCGGGATCTTCAACGCGACGCCTGAGGAAGTAGACGCGATCATGCAAGACGACCCGGGGGTCAAAGCGGGCTTGTTCACCTACGAGCTGCACCCGGTTCGCGGGTTCCCCAGCTCGAGCCTGCCCTGAGCCCTGGCCGCACGGACGGGCAAGCGCTGCGGTGTGGCTGCTGTGGCTCAGGAGCCATCACCCTTGCCAAGTCAAGCGCCGCGGACCGAGGAATGAAGATCCTGGTGCGCCCGCCAGCCCCGGGAGGCGACAGCAGCTACGTGCTCGCGGCGAGCGTCACGCCCCGGCGTCCTCGACCTCGCCAGGGGGTGGCTCGACCAGTTCCAATGCGCCAAAGCCCGGTACCGGCCCATCCATGAGGAACATCTCGATCGTGAGATCGGGCTCGACATGAGCCTGGCTGAGGAACGCCAGCACCTTGCGGCCGGTGAGTTCCTCGATCATCCCGCTGTAGCGCTCCTTCATGAGCCGCTGGAAGTCGCGACGCATGGCCAGCACTCGGTCCGGTTCGCCGCCCTCCATCATCGTGCGCTCAATCGCGGTGAACCCATCACTGAGCACGCACACGATCAGGTTGTCAAGGACGTATGTCTTGGCTTTGATCGGCCCGCGTCCGTAGTGCTCGCGCATGAGCGCGACTATCCGATTGGTGATCTCCGACAAGAGCCTTCCGGCAACTAGCGGCGGCTGGCCCTGCTCGCCCTGGCCGCCGGCGCTCACCTTCTGCCTCTGGATGCTTGGCCCTGTCGGATACTCACTGATGGTGCGGATGCTCGATCTTTGCCCTCGACATCCCCGACCGGCGTGGTGGCGCCTGCGAGGAGTGCGATTGCACTTCACGAGCGAACTTAATTTGCGGTGGCGCTTCTAGGGAGTATTGTAGGGTCAGCTGGAGCTGGAGTGCATGCTTGCCTGGCGGCGAGCGGGCTCGGGATCCAGCCGTCCATCTTTGCGAATAGCGCGTCTGTAGCGGCTTTCGGGCGGCTGGCGGGGGCGTTGCAACCAGGCAACGCGGTTCCGTTAGGAACGATATGCGCGACGCGTCTCGCAGCTACCAAAGCAGGGCAGCGGCAACGAACACGCTCAGCCGGAGGAACTTCGGCCCACGCGGGCGCCTGGAACTTCGCGCGCATTTTGAGCTCCGAGGTCGCGCTGTACCACCAGCTGGAGAGCAAGGGGCAGCTGCTCCGGGTGATGTCCTCGTGCGGCCTGGGACCGCCGCCACAAGCCCATCACGCGATCGCACGCAGGAGGGATCGTCGGCCGCGCGCTCGGGGTGGAGCGCGCGGCCCTCGAACCGGGAGCCTCTCCGGGCTCCTGACCGGCAGCGTCGATCGGTACCGCACAGACCTATGGGGGCAATCCGATCAATCCAGGAAAGGAGCGCGTCCATGACACGGACCGCGCAACTCAACTTTGACCAAAGCCAGCAGCGGATCGAGGCCATGATGGAGCAGGGCAAGTCGTTCTCGGATGTTGAGGACATGATCGACGCCAGCGAGCTCTCGACTGTGCACAAGGCCGCGCTGTGGCTGCTCGCCTGGTCACTGCGCGACGTCGAGCACCAGCGCCAGGATGCCCGGCTCACGCTGGCTGCCGTCGGGAGCGGCCAGCTGGCAGGCTGGTGACGGGGTGAGCCGCCATCGCGCCGCTCGGCTCGGGCTTGGGCAGGGCGAACTTCAGCACCGCCGTCTTGCCCGAGCCCGTGAAGCTGCCGGTCACCGCACGCGGCTTGACCCCGTCCCGCCTGACATCTCGCGCCCTCCGTCCGATCGATCGTAAGCCCGCCCTTCCCGCCGTCCAGACGGGGTCGACCGCTTCTCGCACAGCGCGATGGGTCCGACGAGACGGGCCGGACGGCCCGGTGAGCGCAGGACTTGAAATGGGGCCCAGCCCCGATTGTCCTGGCGGCGGGACCGCGGCAATCGGTCCACGGCCGACGGATGTCCTACCGGCATACTGCGAGCAGCCGTGAGTTGTGCAAGGCTCTCTCAGCACGATTGCAAGGAGCCTCGATGACGGAACCGAGTAACCAGCCCTTCGGCAAGGCCCTACGCACCCTGATGGAGGGGCGTGGCCTGAGCTATCGCGGCCTAGCCGATGCCATCCGCGGGATAGACGAGAGAGGCCTCACGCATGCCCATCTGAACATGCTGGCCAACGGGCATGACAAGCCATCCCTGCGGGCGATGGAGCTGATCGCCGAGGCGTGCGGGGTGGCACCTGAGTACTTCGCCGAATATCGCCTGGCGGTGGCCATGCGTGAGCTTGATCCCAGCGTGGTCGGGCTTGAGCAGGCGCTCGAGAATCTCAACGCCCGGCTCGCAGCCCGGCGAAAAGCCGGTGCAAGAGCACAATCACGGCCAGTGCCCCGAGCACAACCTCGTCCCACGAGCTAGGGATCGGATCCAGCGGACTGATCGCCACGGCGAACAGCGCGGCCCACGCGATCCAGGCCATGTGAACTCCCGGTCGCGTGACCTCTGGATAGCGCCAGAGCATGGCTGAAAGCCTTTCTGAGAAGTAGCCGAGCTCATCTCGGGGGCCCAGGAGGCGGGCGCTAACGGAAAGCGCCGCCAGCGCGACCACGAACAGCAGGTAGGCGAGCGGCCGTAAGAGGATTCTCAGAAAGCGCATGGTGTGCCAAAGCTATCAGCGTGGGGCGCCAGCGCGAGTACCCTCGCCCGGTGGCCACCTGGGATGACGTCCGCCGTCTGGCCCTCGGCCTTCCGGGGAGCGAGGAGCGAGATTCGAGAGGCCGCGCTCAGTGGTGGGTCGGCGGCAGGCTGTTCGTTTGGGAGCGTCCGCTGCGAACCTCCGACCTTCGCGCCCTGGGTGACCAGGCGCCCGAGGGGCCGATCCTGGGCGCGCGGGTGGAGCACCTGGTGGCCAAGGAGGCGCTGCTGGCCGATAATCCGGCGGTCTACTTCACCACGCCCCACTTCGACGGCAACCCGTCCGTATTGGTACGACTTGAGGCGATTGGCCACGACGAGTTGGAGGAGCTCGTCGTTGAAGCCTGGTTGTGCCGTGCCCCGAAGGCGGTGGCCAGGCAGTACGCCGAGGAGCGCTTCGGAAGCTAGCGCGCCGCGAGCGGCAACGACACGGTGACCTTCGAGACCTGGACGGTGAAGGCCGTGTCGTTGCTGGCCCGGTAGTACTCGGCGTCATTGCCTCGGAGCTCGAGCTTCACCGTGTGCCCAGAGGCGAAGTGGTAGCCGTTTCCGTGCAGCTGAAAGACAATGCTGCCCGCCTGGTTGTTCAGGAGGCGATACGTCCCGCGCGAGATCAGGCGCTCCTGGCCGTTCGGGAGGACGTCGTACAGCCGCGAGTCAAGCTCGCCGTAGGGGCCCATGGTCTTGATTGTGGCGTGGACGGTGGGCAGGCCGAGCATGGTGAAGCCGCGGCTCTTGAGGGTATACACGGCTGTTCCCGAGCTGCTGCTCGGCTTGATGGTCTTGCACGCGTCGCTGGTCCCCTGCGGGTCGAGCTGGGGGATGGGATCAAACGCCGGACCATCCTGCGAGTCGCCACCGGCCGTCACCGTCTGAGGCCCGGTGGATCGGCCAAAGGTCAATGACTTGGGGTGCAGAGCCGACCAGCTCGAAGCGCGGTAGGGACCGCCCTCCGGCGGGCCGGTGACGGCCGCCGGGCAGGTCTGCGTGAAGGCCACCACCGACCCCGGGGCAGGCGGTTTGCCCTCTCCCTTCAGCCAGGCATTGAAGAACGAGAAGGCCTGGTTCTGAAAGAAGTGGTCCACACCGGGTTTGTTGGAGCCGCGGCTGTGGCCCAGGTCCCCGAACTGAAGGCTCACAGGAGCGTGGCGGTTCATGCCCCGGAGCTGGTTGTAGACCCGCAGCGCCTCGCTGGGCGGAAACAGGTCATCGGTCCACCCGTTTTCCAGCAGCAGTGGAGCTGGACCGCCCTCGGGCAGACGCAGGCCGTAGGCCTGATGGTTTCGGTAGATGTCGTTGACAATGGCCTGAGCCGTCCCGCTGTAGGGCTCGCCCTTCACCACCTGGCTGTAGTCATAGGGCAGATTCGCGCTGGAGTTGGTGCACGGGCTGGCCGGCGCGTTGCCGCAGTAGTAGCCGCTGGCCTGTCCGGACGCGTACAACCCATTGATGTAGCTCTGGATGGGGACGCCGATCGGAGTGCGGCTGCGGCCGTCGGTAGAGGGCTTGAAGTCCAGGAAGCGCCCGTTGGGCAGAAGCGCGTCCACCAGGGAGGACCACTCCCAGCGGGGATAGGCCGCTGTGATCGAGAGACGCGTGCCGTGCGGGCTCTTCCATGGGACGAGCTTGCCGCTGGGTAGCCTCACCCGGTTCTTCAGGTAGGCCAGCTCAAGGCTGAGGCCGCCGCCGTAGGACACGCCCGTCACGCCGATGGCCTGCGGCTTGGTGATCCCCTCATCCACGAGCAGCCCAAGCAGGTACTGAGCATCACGCGCCTCGTAGCGGCTGTCATCGAGCCGGATGTAGCCGTTGGCGCATGGACCAGAATGGTCGGCGCTCGGCCCTCCACCGCAGGAATGGCCAAACCCGCGGGCAGTGTAGTTGACCACCGCGTACCCCTGACGCGCGTAGAAGACGTTGTTGTAGTGATAGGTCTCGTTGCCGTCCCCCTTGGGCGACGTGGCCTCGAAGCTCGTCTTGTCGTTGCCCCACCCGTGGACCATCACGATCGTGGGGAAGGGCCCGGTCCCGGTGGGCGGCAGCGTGATGTCCACATCCAGCGGGACGCCATCGAACGACTTCACGCCGTCGACCGTGCGCCCGGCAGCTCCGTCTGTGGTGGGGCAGAAACGCACTCCGTGCATGCTCTTGCACGTATGGCCGAAGGGCTTGAGCGTCTTGGCGTGGGCGTGCGCTCCCGAGGCGTAGGCCAGGACGAGAAGCCCGGCCAGGACCAGGGCGGGAAACGCCTGCCAGGGAACGCCCCGCCGAGGAGCCGAGAAAGCCATGGCCCGACACTAACGAAGGCGTGATGTCGCCGTGCCGGGCGATCCGACTCGCCGCTTCGGTCGCCGCGTAGTGGGAGCGGCTCATCGACCGCCGCGCAGTGATAGTTGTTCCGGCCTGATTCAACAGGTTTGGACGGTTTGCAGGCGGGAGTTGGGAGTGGAGGATGACATCATTCGATGTATCATCAAACCGTGTTACTATCGCCCCGGCAGGGGGTATCAGTCGATTCAGGGCGATGACTGATCCCGCTGCACAATCACGACATGACCCGCCCGGGCAGTGGGTGAGTCGGACACCGGATCCGGAGATGATCCGAACCGTCGTCTAAGCCATGCCTGAGATCGGAGCCCCACCCAACGTCCCACGTCTGCAGCGAGCCGTACTCCGGGCGGTGCGCGCGTTCAGCACGCCGCTTCTGCCCGATGACTACCTCGAGTTGATCAACCCGCTCTGGTCAACCCGAGAGCTGCGCGGAAAGGTTGAGCGGATTGACCACGTCACCCAGGACGCCGCCACCGTCATGATCAAGCCGGGGTACCGGTGGGACGGTCATCAGGCCGGACAGTACGTCCGCATCGGCGTGGACATCCGGGGAGTCCGGCACTGGCGCGCCTACTCGCTGACCTCGGAGCCGGGCCGTCCGGATGGCTGCATCTCGATCACCCCGAAGCTGGTGGAGGGCGGGGTCGTATCGCCCTACCTGGTCCGCCGGGGTCGCCCGGGAACGATCGTCTCCCTAGGGGGTGTGGAAGGCGACTTCGTGCTCCCCGACCCGCTGCCCGACAAGCTCCTGTTCATCAGCGCGGGCAGCGGCATCACTCCGATCATCAGCATGCTGCGGAGTCTGTGCCGCCAGGATGCCCTGCACGACGCGGTCCTTCTCCATTCGGCGCGCACCCCTGAGGACGTGATCTTTGGGGCCGAGTTGCGCTATCTGGCCGAAGCCTTCTCGGGGTTCCGACTGCACGAGCAGCACACCTCGAGCATGGGCAGACTGGCTCCGGAGCATCTGGACGAGCTGTGCCCCGACTGGCGCGAGCGCGTGACCTTTGCCTCCGGCCCCGGAGACATGCTGGACGCGCTGACCGATCACTGGGAGCGCGAGGAGCTGCATCGACCAGCTGCACATGGAGCGATTCCAGCCCAAGCTCGACGCCGGCCAGACGGGGGAGGGCGGCAAGATCTGCTTCCTCAAGAGCGACTGCCAGGTGGAGGCGGACGGGATCAAAGCCCATTCTGGTGGAAGGCGAGGAGGCCGGGCTCACGCTGCCATTCGGCTGTCGCGAGGGCATCTGCCACACGTGCGTGGGAGTCCTGCGGTCGGGCCGCATTCGAGACCTGCGCAACGGAGAGGTGAGCGGCCAGGAGGGCCAGTCGGTAAGGACCTGTATCAACGCCCCTGAGGGCGCCGTCGAGATCGAGCTGTAAAGGAGCACCATGGCCACCGGCTACCGGACCCACGACCACAACGGCACACCCAATCCACTTGCCGCTCTCTCGGACGAGCAGCTGGCCGAGATCGGTAAGGAATTCGATCAGCTCCACGAGGAGGTCCGGGCTGATCTCAGCGATCGCGATGCGGCCTACATCCGGGGAGTCATCGCGCTTCAGCGCCGCCTGGCCCTGCTCGGGCGCGTAGAGCTGTTCGCCAGCCGGACGCGCGCGGGGTGGGTGGCCGGCACGGTCGCCCTGTCCGCGGCCAAGATCCTGGAGAACATGGAGATCGGGCACAACGTCCTGCACGGGCAGTGGGACTGGATGAACGATCCGGTCATCAACTCCCAGACCTGGGACTGGGACACGGCCTCCACGTCCGAGGCCTGGAAGCACTCCCACAACTACATCCACCACACCTACACCAACATCCTGGGCAAGGACCGGGACCTGGGCTACGAGATCATGCGGATCGACCCCCATCAGTCCTGGCATCCGGCCTACCTCCTCCAGCCCATCACCAACGTTCTGCTCATGCTCACTGTTCGAGTGGGGGGTGGCTGTCCACGACATGGACTTCACGGCCATCCGCGCCGGCGAGAAGAAGTGGCCCGAGATCAAGGAGGACCTCAAGGGGATCGCCGGCCAAGGGCCGCGCTGCAGATCCAGAAGGACTACATCGCCTGGCCGCTGCTCAGCGGCGCTGGTCGCGACCGGCGCCGCGGCCGGCGTGGATGTCGTCAAGGCCGCGGCGCCGGCAGCAGGGGCGAGTGCGTGGGCCTGCTCGACGCGGCTGCCCCGCCGTGGCGGAACGCCTCGGCCAGACACCGAGCAAGCGTGCAGGAGGTGTTCATGGAGGCCTTCATGGCCACGGTGAAGGCCAACGTCACGGCCAACGTGGTCCGCAACGTGTGGTCCAACTGGATCATCTTCTGCGGCCACTTCCCCGACCAGACCTATGTGTTCTACCGAGGACGAGGTGCGCGACGAGCAGCCCGGGCGGCCGCTATGTCCGCCAGCTGATCGGGGCGGCCAACATCAACGGTGGTCCGTTCTTCCACGTGATGAGCGGAAACCTGGGCTACCAGGTCGAGCACCACCTGTTCCCTGACATGCCCTCCAGCCGCTACGGCGAGATCGCCCCCCGGGTGCGGGATATCTGCAAGCGCTACGACCTGCCCTACAACACGGGCCCGTTCTCCAAGCAGTTGGGCAAGGTGCAGCGGACGATCCTGCGCCTGGCCTTTCCCGGCGGCAAGCCTCGGCCCAAGCCCGGTCCCTGGACCGGGGAGACGTTCATCAGCCGGGGCGAGCGCGAGCTGGCCGCGGCGGCCGAGGCCCAGCGCCAGGCCGAGCGCGAGGCCGAGCGCGAGGCCGAGGTCCAGGGAGCCGCGCGCTAGAGCTAGAGCTAGAACACCACGGTCGTCGAGCCGTGGAGCAGCACGCGGTCCTCGCAGTGTGACTTCCACGGCGCGGGCCAGCGTTGTGCGTTCGATATCGGCTCCAAGCCGGCGCAGACGGGCCACATCCTCGCGGTGGGAGACCCGGATCACGTCCTGTTCGATGATGGGGCCGGCGTCCAACTGCCTCGGTCACGTAGTGGGCGGTGGCCCCGATCAGCTTCACCCCCCGCGCCTTGGCCTGCTCGTAGGGCTCCGCGCCCGCGAAGGCGGGGAGAAACGAGTGGTGGATGTTGATCAGGGGCACGCCGACCTGATCGAGGAACTCTCGGGACAGGATCTGCATGTAGCGGGCCAGCACCACCAGATCGCACTGCCCGCGTAGGAGCTCGAGAAGCTGGGCCTCGGACTGCGGTTTGCTGGCCGGATCGACCGGCACGTGGTGGTAGGGGATGTCAAAGCTCTCCACGGCCGGCCGCAGGTCGGGGTGGTTGGAGGCGACCATGCACGATTTCGGTCTCAAGCTCGCCCCGGCGCCAGCGCCAGAGCAGGTCAAGCAGGCAGTGGTCCTCTCGCGAGACGAGAATCGCCATCCGCTTGGGGCGGCTGGCGTCCCACAGCCGCCACTCCATCTCAAGCGGGCTGGCCACCTCTTCGGCGAAGCGCTCCGCGAGCCCCGGCCGCTCGTGCCTCGGGCAGCGTGAACTCCATCCGCAGGTAGAACGTGCCTCCCTCTGGGTCGCTTGAGTACTGGTCCGAGCGCACGATGTTGGCCCCGGACTGGAAGAGAAACCGCGAGACCGCGCTGATGATGCCCGGCCCGTCGGGGCAGACGATCAGGAGCCGGAGCACGTCACTGCGCTGAGGCGGCTCGGGCCTCCTGGATGGCCCGCCACACGTTCTCGCCATGCAGCGGCATCTCCACGTGCCGCACGCCCAGGTGCGCCAGCGCGTCGATGACCGCGTTCTGCACCGCCGGGGTCGAGCCGATGGTGCCCGACTCGCCGATCCCCTTGGCCCCGAGAGGGTTGACCGGGGTGGGCGTCTCCATCTCCACGCGCTCGACCATGCGGCAGCTCGGGTGCGCCGGGCATGCAGTAGCTGACCAGGTTGGCGCTCAGCGGGTTGCCGTCCTCGTCGTAGGCGATCTCCTCGTAAAGCGCCTGGGCCACCCCGGCGGCCACTCCCCCGTGGACCTGCCCGTCCACCACCAGCGGGTTGATGATCGTGCCGGCGTCATCCACCGCCACGATTCGCTCGCAGCCCGACGGCTCCGGTCTCGGTATCCACCTCGACCACCGCCACGTGCGCCCCGAACGGGAACGTTGGCTGCGGAGCCTGGAAGTCCACCTCGAGCCGGAGCTCGGCCAGGCGTCCGGACTCATTCAGCGCTCCGGCCAGCTCGGACCAGGTCAGCCCCGGCTCGGGTGCGCCGGCCACGTGGAAGCGCCCGGCCTCGAGGTCGAGCACCATGTCCTGCGGGCTGGCCTCGAGCTCCTCGGCCGCCAGCTCCTTGGCCTTCTCCACCACTTCCTCGGAGGCCTGACTGGCCGCCACGCCTCCGATCTGCGTCGACTTTGAGCCGTAGGTCCCCGTGCCGCGCGGGACACGCGTCGGTGTCGCCCTTGACCACGGTGATCTTCTCCACCGGCAGGCCCAGGCGGGCGGCGGCGATCTGGGCGAAGGTGGTCTCGTGGCCCTGGCCGTGCGAGAAGGACCCGGTGCGGACGATCGCCTCGCCTTCGGGGGTGATCTCCACCGCGCCGAACTCGCTCTCGCATCACCCCGTTGGTGATCTCCACGTAGGTGCTGAGCCCGATCCCCAGCTGCTTGGGCTTCACCAGACCGGCGACGCTCGGCCTGCTCCTCGCGCAGCCGGTCATACCCTGCCGCCTCGAGGGCCCGGTCGAGGGCCCCGCCGTAGTCGCCGATGTCGTAGCTGGCCCCTGCCGCGGTGGTCATGGGAAAGGCGTCTGGGGGCGATGAAGTTGCGCCGCCGCAACTCGGCCGGGTCCAGTCCGAGCTCCGCCGCCAGGACATCGACCGCCCGCTCGACCGCCTGGGTGGCTTCAGGGCGCCCGGCGCCTCGGACCGCCGCCACGGGGGTGGTATTGGTCACGACCGCCTTGACCTCGACGTCGATCTTGGGGATGCCGTACACACCGCTGGCCATCAGCCCGGTGAGCATCGGCAGGAAGGCCCCGATGCCTGGGTAGGCGCCGGCATCCTGGAGCAGGTTCAGCCGCAGCGCCTTGATCCGGCCCTCCCGGTCTGAGCCGAGCTTGAACTGGATCCGCTGGGCTCGGCCGTGATGCATGGCCACCATGTGCTCGCTGCGCGTCTCGGTCCAGCGGACCGGACGTCCGGTCTTGCGGGCCATGTGCGCCACCAGGATGTCCTCGACGTCAAGGCCCTTGCCGCCAAAGCCACCGCCCACGTCAGGCGCGAGCACCCGGATCTGCTCGGGCTCGAGTCCCAGCGCTCGGGCCAGCCCATCTCGATCCTGGTGTGGCGTCTGGCTGGACAGCCAGACGGTCAGCCGCCCGTCGTCCTCGAGCCGGGCAGCGTGTGTGCGCGGCTCGATCGGACAGGCGGCGATGCGCTGGCTGGTCAGCTCGCCCTCCACCACGACCTCGCAGTCCGCGAACAGGTCCTCGTCGCTGCTCGGCCGGGGGGCGGGCGACGCAGATGTTCGTCCCGGCCTCCTCGAAGAGCAGGACCTCGTCGCGCGCCGGACTGGGCGGGATCGATCAGCACCGTCGAGGGGCTCATATTCCACCTCGACGAGCTCTGCGGCATCGACGCTGGCCTCGCGGGTGGGCCCGAGCACGACGGCCACGATGTCGCCGGCAAAGCGCACCCGTTCGGTGGCCACCGGAGGCCGGGCGAACCTCTCGCCGTTGGGGATGAGGGGCGGCGGTGGAACGGGGGGCAGACCGACGTCCGAGGCCGGCCATGACCTCGATGCCCTCAACGGCCGCCGCCTGGCTCACGTCCACGGAAAGGACGCGGGCGTGGGCCCAGGGAGAGCGTACGAACGTGAGGTGAAGCGCCCCGGGAAGCTCGAGGTCGTCCACGTACTGGCCCCGGCCTGTCAGGAACCGAGGATCCTCCCGGCGGCGGACCCGCTGTCCAATCACGTTGGCCACGACGGGGAGCTTTGCACACGGGGGCCGAACGCGGGCGTCCCGGTCAGCCGCGGCGTACTCGGCACGCCCCGGTCGAAGCGTTGACCGGGGCCGCACTGCTGGCCGTCCCGCCCGCCGCATCGCTGACCGTCACGCTCAGCCGCGCACCTGCCGGGACGGACACCGAGCGGGTGAAGGCGTGGCCATGGTCCCCGATCGTCCAGCGGTAGCCGAGGACGACTCCATCCCCGCCGCTCACCACGGCGACGGCCCGGCCTCCCCGCCGGGCGACCCGCACCCGCAGTGCGGGGTAGACGTGAATCGGCAGCGTCATCCTGTCGCCCTGTCCGCTCTGATCGCGAGCGCTGACGGTCAGGCGGTACGTTCCTGCCGCGCAGTAGCGGTGGTGCAGAAACGGCGAGAACCAGGCCCGGGCGAAGACCTGGGGCGGTGTGACGGCATGGCTGCCGTCGCCAAAGCTCCAGTGGAAGCCGTCCATGGGAGCCGGGGGCAGGGGGCACGGTGAATCGGGGTCGGCCACACAGGCTCCGGTCGAGGACACGCGCGCGGCCTGCGAGACCCCCTCCAGCGTGGGGCTGAAGCCGCTGCCGTCGGCCGCCAGGTCACCTGCGTTGGGAAAGGCCAGGATCTGGACGCCGGGCTTGAAGGCCCGCAGATAGCGGTTCTTGAGTGCGCTGACCTCGGCGTTGCTGGTGTAGTTGACCCCGAACCCCAGCGCGTGCGCGTTCTGTTCGCCCGCCCGGACCACCTGGTCGCCCAGGGTCACGCTCGGGTTGAAGATGTGCTCGTCCGATCCCTCGAGGGTGAAGGGGAAGGCGTACGCCGGATACTCGTAGCCCAGGAAGTCCTGCGCCGCGCCCACGACGAAGTTGCCCGTCGGCCCGTGGATCCCCTGGTCCCAGGCGGCATGTATCTCGGGGAAGAACTCCCCGGGCATGGAGCTGAACAGGAGATCGCCGATCCGGAAGGAGGTCACCCATGTCGCCAGGGCCGCCCCGGCGCCGTAGGGCGGGTTGAAGGAACGATCGGCCGGATAGATCTGTCCGCCGGTGATCGTCCCGAAGAGAAACTCGCCATCCACCTTGTCTCCCTCGTCCAGCGCGATGAGGGCAGGGTTATCCACCGGGGTGAGGATGTACCTCTGGGCCGCCCGCAGGACCGGCCGGCGGATCGTCGCTCCATGGGCCAGCGAGCCGAGCACCAGGTTGCCGATCAGGCGCCCCATGTGAAGCTCGTCGTCGAATCCTCGCGTCTGGCGCCAGCGCACGTTGCGGCCGTGCACGCTGTACGTCTGGGGCCTGAGGTCCGGGCTGGGAGCGCTGTCGGTCTGGAGGGGGCCGGTCTCGTTGCCCAGCGTGCCCGGAGTCACGATCGCCGTACCCCCCAGCCGGCGCTCGATGTAGGCCTCGGCGTAGCCCGGGAAGTCGCTGGAGAGCACCGCCTCAGCCGTGCTCTTGGGGCCGATCATGTCGCCGGGGCCGTAGACGATGTTGGGATAGCCCGGCTCGGTGGCATACAGCGCGATCGTGGCCCCCGTGCGGGCATCACGTGCCCACAGGGTTCCAATCGACCCGTCGCGGGGCCACCCCTCAAAGGCGTTCCCCTCCGGGATGACCCTGTCGGCCACCCAGGGGGCGTTGCCGTGGCCCCAGCTCAGAGTCGCTGGCCTGGCATCGCGGTAGGCCTGCTCGAGAACCGCGGTGAGCCGGGCGGCCACCTCCCTGAGGTAGCGCAGCTGATGCGAGGGTGGGCCCCAGATTCCGATCACCGTGGGCGAGGCGTGCTCGTGCTCGGAGGAGACCATGATGTCCGACGCTGCGGCTTTCCGGTCGCCGTGATGGCGCAGGTAGCCGGCCACGGCCGCCCGGACGTTGGAGATTCCGTAGGGACCCTCCTGATAGCCGGCGAAGTAACCCTGGGTGTCCACGGTGGCGAACTCGAGCACCCGTCCGCCTGAAGCGATCGAGATGGCCCGAACGGTGAAGCTCTCCGGCCGGCCGGTCCCGGGGTCGATGTGGCGGGCCAGAGTTCCGCCCTTGGGGCCACCGGCATATCCGCCCATGTACACGGGATACGGCGGGTTGATGTTGGCCACCGCCGCCCCGACGCGGAAGCCGGCCTGGGCGGGCCGCCTGACAGAGGCGGCGGCGCGATCGCTGCCCCCGGCCAGGATCAGCGCCGCGCAGAGCGCAGACACCGCCACCGGCATGCGCCGTGCGGCCATGTTGGACCAGCTTCTTCCCATCGGTCATACAACGCATCAGACGCACGAAGCTTGTGGCCGCAGGCGTCCGTTGACGTCCGCAGGCGGGGCTTTAGAGATATGACCGGTCGGCTCGGGGATCGCCCCCGATCAGCTCGGCGACCAGCGAGGACCAGGCGAAGTCCACCGCTCCCATGCCCGCCCCGGTTCGCGGGTGGTAGTACTCGCGAAGTCCCTCCCGGGCCACCGTGGCGGTGATCCGGCGGGCCAGTTCGTCCGCCTGCTCGCCGTAACCGAGCCGGCGGAGTCCGAGCCACACCATCCACGCTGAGTTGACCCAGGTGGGGCCGCGCCAGTAGCGCCGCAGGCCCAGGAAGCGATCCTTGACTGAGAACGAGGGCTCGCCGGCGGAGACCGAGGGCGGAGGAACCGGGAGCCAGAAGCGCTCTGGGTCCAGGAGATGCTCCTCGACGAGCCGGCGGCCGATCTCCTCCGGCAGGTCGGGCAGGGCCAGGGGGGACAGGGCGGCCCACGTTTCCACCACCGGGCGCTCGCGCTTGGGCCACACCTCCTGGCCGAACAGCCCGGATTGCTCGTCGTAGAGCCGGCTGATCAGGACCGGGGTGATGGAGGCTCGGCCCAGGGCCAGGCGGGAGAGGCCATGCATCACGTTGACCAGCGTGCTGCACACGACCGGACCCCCGGCCTCCCGGACCCGCTGAATGTCAAAGCCCAGGCGACGATTGCGCCGCACGAGCAGCGGGAAACCAGGCAGGCCGTCGGCGCGCCAGCCCCACACCGCATCAAAAGCGGGAGAGGCGTCCAACCCCGTCTCGTCGGGCTGGATGATCCAGACAAGCCCGTCGCCCTCCAGGTCGCGCTGGGCGTCGATCAGGTCATGGTGGGCCTGAATCCGGGGCTCAGAAGCGGGGTCACCCACGGCTATCCGCCACGCCCAGGCCAGCAGCGGCGGCTGGATCGTCCAGGTCATCGGGTCCCGGGGGGAGCGGATGTTGTAGTACAGGCGGCGCGGGAACGGCACCGAACGGCCCCAGAAGATCGTGTGGCCGATGAAGCCCTCAGGCGTGGCGGCGTCCAGGAGCGACTCGAGTTCGGCCCGCGCGCGGGCCGGGTCAAAATGGCGCCAGGCGATGGCGGTCAGGCACGAGTCCCAATACCACTGCCAGGGATAACGGTGAGGGCTGGGGCTGGTGTAGGCAAAGCTCCGGCCCTGAAACTCCCCGGTGCGCCAGTTCTGGTGGAGCACCTGGCGGCAATGTCCCAGCGCCTGCTCAGCTGCCGTGGAACTGGCGGAGCTGGAGGGGTCCGCCAGTCCGGGCTCAGGTGCCGACACCGCGCATCTTGGCTCGGCCCCACCTCGGCGTGGCCGAGTCCACGGATGGCATGGCCGCTCCTGTGGCCTCGGGCGGCGAATTGCTCCCGATCTGGAGCAGCTCGTCGAGCATGGTCAGCGCCTGCCGGTGGGTGTCATCGGAATGCCGGCCGATGGCATGGGCGGCATACGTGCCTGCGGACGTCAACGAACGACCGGGTCGCAGCCGGCGATCGGCCAGGCGGCTGACCGGGAAGAAGCGCCGCCAACCCCGGCGGTACATCGCTTCGGCCCACTCGATGAGCTTCTGGCTGCGCTGGCGCTGCAGTTCGAGCGGACCCCTGGTGCCCACGATGTGTGAGGCGTATTCGTAGAGGTCCTGACGGCGCGCGTCGCCGATCGAGTCGTTGTACGCGCGCAGGAACGATCCGAGGACCGGACACACCGACGCTGGGTGGTCGCTGAACGGCTCGCCGGCCAGCATCGAGGCCAGCTCCATCACGCAAGCGCCATCCTCGGGAGAGCTGTGCTTGCCCTTCGAGAGCCTGATTGTCTGGTAAGTCACTTGGGACATGTGGGCCTTCCTCTTCTTAGAGCGAAACTCATGTCATGACTACCGACTCAGACGCGACCCAAACCCTTCCTGGGCCCGCGCGGTAACGCGTAAGACGCGACCAGGCGCGTTGCTTTAAGCGGGCCTGCGGGTAGGGAGGGCAAGATGCTCTTCCTGCGAGCGTACTCGTCCGATGAGCCGAGGCCGCTGGGGGGCCACGTTGTTCTGATGGCCATCTTCGGCGGGGCGGCTACGGTGGCGGGGGTCAGTCAGAGGCGATCCGGCCGTCCCCTGCCCGAGGGATTCCCGGCCGGTGACCTGGCGCTCATGGCAGTCGCCACCTACAAGCTCAGCCGTCTCATCGCCAAGGACCGGATCACCAGCTTCCTGCGTGCGCCGTTCACCCGGTATAAGGGCGAATCGGAGCGGCCCTCGGAGGTCAACGAGGAGGCCCGGGGCAGCGGCGTCCGGCGAGCGGTGGGCGAGCTTCTGATCTGCCCGTACTGCCTGGGGCAATGGGTGGGCACCGGCTTTCTCGCCGTCTATCTGCGTGAACCGCGTTTGGCCCGCACCCTGGCGGCGCTGTTCACGATCGTCTCCGGCGCAGACCTGCTTCAGGAGGCTTGGGTGGCGGTGGACAAGCGAGCCTAGGGGGCTAGCGGCGGCCGTCGCGGGCGAACGCGGCGTTCAGCAGCGTCTGGGCCTGAGCGGCGATGTTGGCCGAGTGCAGCAGGACCGCGCCGAACCAGGCGTGACCGCGGTGGGCGGTGGCCACGAGGCACACGCCCGCGGCGGTCGTGAACCCCGTCTTGACGCCATCGGTACCGGGATAGCCCAGGACGAGCAGAGGGTTGTTGTTGTACAGGTAGAGCCTGTGGGCCTTGATCGGGAAGGGCAGGATCGCGCTGCGCGAGCCGACGATCCTGGCCAAGAGTGGCTGCTCGAGCACCCGGTGGGCCAGGATGGCCAGGTCACCCACGCAGGAATGGTTGTCACGGTCAAGAATCCCCGAGACATTGCTGAAGTGGGTGCAGCGCAGTCCCCAGCTCCGCGCCTTGCGGTTCATCAAGGCCACGAACCGGCTCTGCGTACCCGCCACGCGCTGGGCCAGAGCGATGGCAGCGTCGTTGCCGGAGGGAAGTAAGAGCCCGTAGAGGAGCGCCAGGAGGGGGACGCGCTTGCCCAGCGGCAGCAGCCCCACGCCCGAGCCGCTGAAGTGCACGGCCTGGCGCGTGATCAGCACCCGGTCGGTGGGCCGGGAACGAGACACCACGATCAGAGCCGTCATCATCTTCGTCAGGCTCGCGATGGCCAGGACCCGGTCCGGACGCCGCGCCCAGAGAACAGCACCGGTCCGCACGTTGAAGAGCAGGCCGCTGACCAGCGGCAGCTTGAGCTTCACCGCCACCCGCTGATTCGGGGGGCGGCTTTCCAGCCGTACGTGGGCAGCGGCGCCGGGCGGGGATGGTGGGCGACGACCCGGGGGCGTCGTGCCAGCGCCGGGCCCGACGCGGCGCTGGCCATCAGGCCCAGGAGGACGGCCAGGGCCAGCGCCACGGCCGCCAGCCCGGCCAGCCACCAGCGAGCGCCCGGTCCTCGCCGGCCGCCATGGCGAGGGCGGCCGGGGGTCAGGACGGTGCTCATCCGGGCCCCCGTCCGAGCTCAGGACCTGGGCGGCTGCAGGAACGCGCCGAGGATCCCGATGCCCACGATTGTGCACACGACTGCGCCGACCACGCCCAGGCCCGTGACCCCATTGGCGGCGAAGTCTGACACCGTCAGGAGGATCATCGGCACCAGGAAGACGAGGGCCAGGAAAAGGACGATGAAGGACCGCACGATCAGTACGCCGGCACCGCGGGGGGCATCTGCTTTCGCCTCCGGGCCAGCAGCTTGATCGTAAGCAATCCGAAGGCAAATCCGCCGATGTGGGCGAAGTAGGCCACCCCCCCGCTCGAGCCGGTGGGGGTGGTGAGGTTGGTTGCGCCGAACACGGCCTGCTCGGCGAACCAGATCCCGAGCATGACAAGGGCCGGGAGCTCGATCACGGTGACGAAGAAGATGATGAACACGAGGGTGAGCACTCGCGCGCGCGGATAGAGCAGGATGTAGCCGCCGAGTACGGCGGCGATCGCTCCCGAGGCGCCGAGAGTGGGGACGTGTGCGTTGGGGGCCACCGCCACCTGGAGCCCCAACGCGGCCAGGCCGCCCACGATGTAGAAGGCCAGGTACTTGACGTGACCCATGGCGGCCTCGACGTTGTTGCCAAAGATCCACAGGAAGAGCATGTTGCCGCCGATGTGAATGATCGAGGCATGCATGAACATGGCCGTGAATGCCGTCTGCCAGGCGGGGATGGAGTTCGGCAGAGCGTGATGAGCTGAGCAGAGGATCGAGGTGCTCTGGACCAGCGTGCAGTGCTCATTCAGGCTGTGGGTGACGGCCCAGGGGATCGCGCCGTAATGGACCACCTCCTGGAGGTCCGGCCCGCTGATGAACGAGCCGCCGTGGCGGACGGCCAGGATGTAGACCACGAAGTTGAGGACGATCAGACCGACCGTGACGAACGGGAACCGATCGGTCGGGATGTTGTCCTTGATCGGGATCACGGGCTATCAGCGGGCCCAGCGGCAGACGCTGGCCGCCCGGCGCTTCAGAGTGTCGCCGCGTGCGCTCCCACGGCACGGATGCGCCAAGGCTCTCGCGGGTCGTCGGTCAGCCCCAGCGTCCACCGCTCGGTGAAGCTGGTTGGGCGTGAGCGGCTGCCCGCGAGCACCACGGCGGTGTCCCGTGCCTCGAGGTAGCGCCGGCCACGAACATCGACCTCGATCGTCATGGTGGGAGGTGTGGCCGCCGGGTCAAGGCCCAAGATCCTGATCCGGGTGACCTGCGGACCGCGGACCACGACCCGCGTGTTGCCCGAGGGGTCACCCGGGTGCAGCAGGTCCTGGACGGCCGGCCGGTCGGCGATCGCCTCAAGCACGGCGTCGTCGCCATCGATGGCCTGGGCCCAGGCGGCGACCGCCCGGCGGGCGGCCACCTCCAACACGTCGGGAGCAAACCGGCCATCGGCCAGGCTGAGGTCGAGGGCGGCGGCTCGGGCGTCCCCGGCAAATTCCAGGTCGGCTACCTCGGCGATCTCCGTACCGGAGGGGACGGCCTCGGCCACCGCTCCTTCGATCAGTGCCTCGTCGCGCATCCCCTGCTCGTCGGCTGCTCTCGTGGCCAGGATCCGCTCATCCAGGGCATGGCGCCCCTCGCCTCCCTGCTCGATCGAGGCCAGGACCCAGGGACGGCTCCCCGTCCGGTTCCGGAGCAGCGTCCAGAACTCGCGGATCCTGATGGTCTCGGTGGCATGCCCGATCCGCTTCACGTGGTGGCCCGAGCCGTCCACGACGTAATCCCTGATTCGGGCCTCGATTCGCACCACCGCCCGGTCAGCTGCGTCGCCGCGGTGGACCAGGCTCACGTACTCGACCTTCGGCGGCTCCAGCGGCTGGACATGGTTGTGCCAGCCGCGCTGCTCGAAGTCGGCCAGCCGCCGGTTCCATTCCCGCATCAGGTCGGGCGCCACCAGCTGGTGGAGCCTTTCGCGGTCCTGGGTATCCCAGGCGGACTGGATGGCCATGAACAGCTCGGCGGCGGCGCTCCGCACGGCCTCGGGGGCAAAGGCCGGGTCGTCCTCGGCCGCCTCGGCCGCGGCGAGCTCCACGCGCCGCTGGCGCCGGGCCACCTGGCGCCGCGCCGCGGGGCCCGACTCGCGGCGGGCGGACCAGAATGCCTGCCCGGCCGGGGCCACTCGGAAGAACAGCACGGCCAGCACGATCAGGCCGATCAGGACGAGCGCCCCGAGCCCGTGCCCCAGGATGGCCAGCCGGATCAGGATCTGGATGAGGATGTAGAGGCCGGCGCCGCGTCCTCCTCCGCCACCGCCGCCACCGCCACCGAAACCGCCCGAGCCGCCGCCGCCGGCGGCCAGCGCCTCGGGGGTCAGGATCAGGAACAGTGCGCCAGCGAGGCCGAGGCCTATGAGGATCCGGATCTGGCGGGGCTTCATATGGCGTCCCGGTGCGGCACGTGCTGGTCAGCGTGGTAGGAGCTCCTCACGAGCGGCCCAGCGGCGACGTGCTCGAATCCCATCCGGTAGGCCACCGCTTCCAGGGCGTGAAATTCGTCCGGATGCCAGTAGCGAACGATGGGCAGATGGTTCTCGGTGGGGCGCAGGTACTGCCCAATCGTGAGCACCTGCACGTGGTGCTCACGCAGCGCGCCCAGCGTTTCCTCCATCTCCTGGAAGCTTTCCCCCAGGCCCACCATCAGGCCTGATTTGGTGACCACCTCCTCGCCGCCCATCTCCTTGGCGGTGAGGAGCACCCGACAGGAGCGTGCAAACGTGGACCCTCGCCGTGCCACGGGGTAGAGCCGGGGCACAACCTCGACGTTGTGATTGAACACGTCGGGTTTTTCCGCGATCACCTTCGCCAGCGGCATCTCTTCGCCGCGGAAATCCGGCGTCAAGACCTCGACCCTTGTTTGCGGGGACCGGCGGCGGATCTGCCTGATCACTCCGACGAACGCACTGGCGCCGTAGTCGGGCAGATCGTCCCGGTCGACGCTGGTGATCACCGCGTGTTTGAGGCCCATGCGCTGCACGGCGGTGGCGACGCGGGCGGGTTCCAGCGGGTCGTTCCAGGTGGGCTTGCCCGTCTTGACGTTGCAGAAGCCACAGCGCCGGGTGCACGTATCGCCCAGGATCATGAATGTGGCCGTGCCGCGCTGCCAGCACTCCCCGATGTTGGGGCAGGCCGCCTCCTGGCAGACGGTGTGGAGCTGCTCGGACTCGATCAGGCTCTTGAGCTCGCGGTACCGCGGCCCGCCTGGCGCTAGGACCTTGAACCATGGGGGCTTGCGACCACGGTGGGGCTCGGTGGTCGGGCCGAGCACGGTGAGCACGTCCTTGATGCCGCCGGGGTTGGCCCTGGACCGCGTGGCATGAGGCCTCTCGCTCACAAAATAGAGGCTACTGCGCGACGAACTTGTTTCAGAGCGTTACCCACGCGTCACGGGCATCGCGGGACCATGGGTTCGTGGGTGAGCCGATGCGAATTGACGACGTCAGCCGTCGCTTTTTCGCATCGGCTCCGGTTGACGAGGCCATCGCGTACCTCGCGGCCGGGCAGCACGGTGTCTTTGCCCTCTACCAGGTGACGGAACTTCGACTCACCGCCAGGGGCATCCAGCACCGAGCCGCTCGCTCGGCCCTCCACCGCATCCACCGTGGCGTGTACTCGCTGGTTCCCCGGGAGCTTCTGAGTCGGAGAGGCCATTGGATGGCCGCCGTGCTGGCGTGCGGGCCGGGTGCGGTCCTCTCACACCGCAATGCCGCGGCGCTTCACGGAATCAGAGACACGGCACGGGCCAACATCGACGTGACGGTTTCCGGGGCATCTGGCCGAAGACGCTCCGGTGTCGATGTCCACCACGTCAAAGCCCTCACGCTCGCGGACATCACGATCGTCGACGGCATCCCGTGCACGAGCGTCGCTCGCACCCTGCTTGACCTGGCTGACGTGATCGCTCAGCGCCCGCTCGAGCGTGCCTTTGACGAGTCGGAGATTCGGCAGCTGCTGGATCTCCGGGCCATCCAGGATCAGCTCGCCCGCAACCCCACCCGGGGTGCAAGCGGCCGGGTGCAGCGTCTGCTGGAGGAGCATTACGTCGGGAGCACCCCCACGGTCAGCGAACTCGAGGAAGCCTTCTTCGCTCTCGCGAGGCGCTACCACCTCCCACAACCTGAGGTCAACCAGTGGATCGATCTGGGCGACGGCGGGCCGATGATCCTGGCTGATTTCGTGTGGCGGCCTCAGCGGGTGATCCTGGAGACAGACGGCAAGCGGGTCCATGGCACGCGGCAGGCCCGCGAGCGCGATCCCCGGCGGGATCAGCGGGCCACCGTTGCCGGGTGGCGCCCGATCCGGACGACCTGGAGGCAGATTCTCAGACGGCCGCAGGAGCTGGGCCCAACGCTGGTGGCGCTGGTGGGCGCTCCATGACCGTCTCCAGTCGAGCCAGGCTGACCAGCCGCTGCCGGCGCCCCAGTTCCTCGGCCAGGGCGAGGGCCACCCGGCGCCGCAGGCATTTCAGCTGTCCCACGCCCCGGCTCGTCTCCCTGATCACCGATGTCATCCGCACGCCCTCGAGGCCACAGGGGATGATCCAGCTGAATGGCTGGAGATCGTTCTCCACGTTGAGAGCAAAGCCGTGGGTGGTCACGCCCCGGGCCACGTGGACGCCGATCGAAGCGATCTTCCGCTCCTGCACCCACACTCCGGTGTAGTCAGGCCCCTCGTCCGGGCGGGCTCGGGAGGTGATCCCCTCCTGGGCCAGCGCCGCGACAAGCACGTGCTCAAGGAGGCGGACGTAGGCCACCACGTCGTCCACCCGCACGATTGGGTAGCCGACCAGCTGGCCCGGGCCGTGATAGGTGACGCGGCCGCCCCGGTCGGTGTCCACCACGTCGATCCCCTGAAGGCGGTACCAGTCCTCGCCCATGGGCAGCTCGTCGCTGCTCGACCGCCGGCCCCGCGTGTACACCGGCCAGTGCTCGAGCGTGAGCAGCACGTCGGGGAGGAGGTCGCGCTGCCGGGCATCCCGAAGGCGCTCCTGGAGGGCCAGCGCCTCGCGGTATTCCAGCCTGCCCAGGTGGCAGACCCAGAGCTCGGGCCGGGGCCCGGCCGCCACTAAGCCGCGCCGGGAGCCGGCTGCCACTAAGCCGCGGCCTCGAGCCGCCGTTTGACGCCGGCGAGGAATTGGGCCGCCAGGGCGCCGTCCAGAGCCCGGTGGTCCCAGCTCAGACCGAGGATCGTCATCGGCCGGATGGCGATCGAATCGCTGCCCTCCGAGTCGGTCACGACGACCGGGCGCTTGATCACCGCCTCGAGGTCGAGGATGGCCACCTGCGGCTGGTTGATGATCGGCGTGGCCATGATCGAGCCGAACTGCCCCGGGTTGGTGATGGTGAACGTGCCACCCCGGACCTCGTCGGGACTGAGCTGCCGGGAGCGCGCCCGCCGGGCCAGATCACGGATGCGGGCGCCCAGGCCCTCCACAGACAGCTCATGCGCCTTGTGGATCACAGGGACGATCAACCCATCCTCGCCCAGGGACACGGCGATCCCCAGGTTCACGTCGGAATGCTGCGTGTAGCGCTCGTCTTCCATCCAGGCATTCAGCGCCGGATATTCACGCAGGGCATCGATCGCCGCTCGCGCGACGAATGCCAGCGCGGTAACGCCGAGCGAACGGCGGGCCGTCTCAACCCGGCCCATGTCGGCCTCGATCCAGGTCGTGCACGTGGCGGAGACCTCGAGCGAGCGCTTCATGTGCTCGCCTATCTGCCGGCGCATCCTGGACAGCCCGGCGGCCGGGGCCGGGGCCGGTGCTGGGGCAGCGGGAGTCGGGTCGGGTCGGTACGGGCTCTCGATGTGCAGGGGCGGCTCCTCAGCTGCGCCGCCGGACTCGATGAAGGCCAGGACGTCCTGCTTGCGCACGCGGCCATCCCGACCAGTGCCCTGAACCGCGTCCAGATCAACCCCGTGCTCAGCCGCGATGCGCTGGACCACCGGGGAGTAGCGGCGAGACCCGTGGGCGGCCGAGGGGCGACTCGGAGCGGCGCCAGCACCGTTGCCACCGGAATCCGGGGCGTCAGTGTGGGTAGGTGGTTGGACGTCGGCGGGCGCGGCGGCCGCGGGCTCCGGCGCGGCACTGGCGACTTCGGTCCCCTCGGTGGGCACCTCACTCCCGCCGCTCACTGCGATCCGGGCCAGGGGGGTCCCGACGTCGACGGTGGTGTCCACCTGAACGAGGATCTCGGCCAGGACGCCGCTGGCCGGTGAGGGAACCTCGGTGTCGATCTTGTCCGTGGAGATCTCGCAGATCGTCTCGTCGGCCTGGACCCGGTCACCGATCTCAACGCGCCAGGCCACCACCGTGCCCTCGGCCACGGAGACACCCATCTGCGGCATCGTCACATCGACGAGGGTGGCTCCCTCGCCCGTGGCGCTAGTACTCGAGGAGCTCACGGCATGCCTCCCGGACACGGTCGACGCTCGGCAGCACGGCCTGCTCGAGCGGGGGTGAGAAGGGAATGGGAACGTCGGGCGCGGCCACTCGCACCACCGGTCCATCCAGATGCTCAAACGCCCGCTCGGCGATCAGCGCGGCCACCTGGGCGCCGGCAGCGCAGGTCCAGTTCGCCTCGTCCACGATCACGACCTTGGAGCACCGGGCCACCGAATCCAGAATGGCCTCCTCGTCCATGGGCACGAGCGAGCGCAGGTCAAGCACTTCAACGGAGGCTCCCTCCAGGTCCTCGGTGGCCTCCAGGGCGGTGTGCACCATGGCGCCGTACGTGATCACCACCAGGTCGGAACCGGGGCGCGCCACCCTGGCCGTGAATGGCGTTTCGAACACCCCGTCGGGCACCTCTCCCTTGATCCGCCGGTACAGGTGCTTGTGCTCCATGTAGCAGACGGGATTTGGGTCGTGGATGGCCGCATGGAGCAGTCCCTTGGCGTCCTCGGCAGTGGATGGAGCCACGATCCTGATCCCCGGGGAGTGCATGAACCAGGCCTCGGGGTTCTGCGAGTGGAAGGGGCCTCCGGAGAAGCCGCCCCCGGAGGGGAGCCGCACGGTGATGGGCACGGCGAGGCCCTGGCGATAGTGCATCTTTCCGGCCACGTTGACGAGTTGGTCAAACCCGCAGGAGATGAAGTCAGAGAACTGCATCTCGCACACCGGGCGCATGCCCACCACGGCGGCGCCGACCGCGGTGCCGATAATGGCCGACTCGGCCAGGGGAGTGTCCATCACCCGATCAGGGCCGAACTCCTCGATCATCCCGTCGGTGACCTTGAACGCGCCGCCAAACACACCGATGTCCTCACCCATGACAAGGACCCGCTCGTCGCTGCGCAGCTCGTCGCGCAGAGCGGACGAGATCGCTTGGAGGTAGGTGAGCGTGGTCATGCCGCGGCCTCACGATCAGAGGCCGCGGAGGCGAACCCGCTCCAGGGCGCCAGCCCATCCCCGAGGGGCTCGGCCTCGCCCTCACAGAAGACGCCCTCGACCGCCTCGGCTGGATCGGGCATGGGACCGGCTAGGGCCTCCTTGGCGGCCGCGGCGACCTCGGCTATGACCGATTCGCGGACCGCGTCGACGTCGACGCCGGCCTCTCTCAGGCGGGTCTCCTGGCGCTCGATCGGGTCGCGCTTGCGCCACTGCTCCACCTGCTCCTTGGGGACGTACTTCATGTCGTCGTGAGCGGCGTGACCGTGCATCCGCATGGTCACGGCCTCGATCAATGTCGGTCCCTCGCCGGCCAGCGCCCGCTCGCGGGCCACGCGCGTGGCCTCGAACATGGCCTCGACGTCGTTGCCGTCCACCGTGACCCCGACGAACCCGTAGGCCTCGGCCCGGCGCACCGGGTCGACGGCGAACTGCTTCTCCAGCGGGGTGGAGTACGCGTACTGGTTGTTCTCGAGCACGAACACCACAGGGAGCTTCTGCACGCCCGCCCAATTCATGGCCTCGTGGAAATCACCGCGGGAGGTGGAGCCGTCGCCAAACCAGGTCAGAGCGCAGCGCGCCTCGCCGCGGAGCTTGAAGGCCATGGCCATCCCAGTGGCCACCAGCATCATGTCGGGCAGCATCGACACCATCCCCACGCAACCCAGGCGCCGGTCGCCGAAGTGGACGTTGCCGTCCCTCCCCCGGGTGATTCCGCCCGCCCGCCCCATGTACTGGCTGAGGATTCGGGCCGGGCTGACGCCCCGGATCAGGTGGGCGGCGAGGTCGCGATGCAGCACGCACAGACGGTCCGCGGCGGCCATGGCGAAGGCGGGTCCGGCCGAGACAGCCTCCTGCCCGTAGCCGTCATAGAAGGACCCCGGCACCTTGCCCTGCCGGTAGAGCGTCATGGCCCGCTCCTCCACGCCGCGCATCATGAGCATGGCTCTGAGCAGAGCCACGCGGTCCTCCTTGAGGAGATGGGCGCTGGCGGCTGACCGGTCGCTGCCGCTGGGCCCATCCACCCCGCCAGGTTCGGACCCCCCGGCGGGTTGCGCGATATCAGTCGCCATCCTCTCGTCTTCCCTTCACGTCGTGGCCAGCCGGGATCTCCAGCCAACCTCTTCCTGGGCACGCCGGGATCTCCGGCTCACCCCTGGTGATGCTCCGAGCTTACTGAACGAGGAAGCGGCGACATGCAAGCACGCGGGCCCTCCGCGTGGGATAACTCCAGCCCCCATGACCGTCCCAAGCGCAGCCGACGCCCAGACTCCCGAGGGCGCCCTCCAGACACTGCTGGAGGGCAACCAGCGTTGGGTGGAGGGCCGACCGTCCCGGGTCCAGCGGTCCGCCGAGCGGAGGGAGCAATTGGCTGGAGGGCAGGCGCCGATGGCCACCGTCTTCACCTGCATCGACTCGCGGGTGGCGCCCGAGATCGTGTTCGACTGCGCCATCGGGGACCTGGTGGTGATCCGCACCGGCGCCCACGTGCTCGACGAGGACGTTGTCCTGGGCAGCCTCGAGTTCGCCGTCGGCGTCCTGAAGACGCCCCTGTTGCTGGTCATGGGCCACGAGAGCTGCGGCGCGGTGCGAGGCGCGGCCGAGGCGACCAGGCAGGACCAGGCGGCTCCCGGGGCCATTCAAACGATCGTTGACGAGTTGCGGCCGGCCTACGACGCGGCTGGCGCGGCCGCCGCGGATGAACGTGAGCTGGTGGAGCTCATGGTGCGCGAGCACGCGCGGCTGACGGCTCAAAGGCTGGCCGGTCTCCCGGCGATCTCTTCGCTCGTCAACCAGGGGAATCTGGCCGTGCGGGCCGCGGTCTACGGCCTGGAGACCGGGAGAGTCACGCTCCTTGACTGACCACCAAGCTCAAGCCGTCGTGGTCATCCATGCCGGAGCCGGAGCCCACTCCCGGGAGCTCCGCGAACGCGAGGCGGACTGCCGGCAGGCCCTCCGGGCCGCCCTCGAGGCTGCCTGCTCCGCCCTGCCAGACGGAGCGGTCAGGGCCGTGGAGGCCGCCACCGTGGTCATGGAAGACTTCGAGTTGTTCAACGCCGGCCGCGGGTCGACGCTGTGCTCCGACGGGTCGGTGGAGCTGAGCGCGGCGCTCATGCGAGGCAGCGACCAGGCGGCTGGGGCGGTGGCCGGACTGCGGCACAGCGAGAATCCGATCCTGGCCGCGCGGATCGTGATGGAGTCACCCCAGGTGCTGATGGTGGGGCCCGAAGCCGATGAGCGCGCGGCCGTGGGGGGAGTTCCCCAGCAGCCAGGCGAGCACTTCATCACCGCGCACCAGCAGGCTCGGCTCCGCGAGGTCGCGGGCGAGGCGCCGAGCTCGGCCGCGGAGCACGTGGAGAGAGGCACGGTCGGCGCGGTCTGCCTTGACTCTGAGGGTGTGCTGGCTGCAGCCACGTCCACGGGCGGCGTTCGCAACCAGCCTCCAGGCCGTGTTGGCGACTGCCCGATCATCGGTGCGGGGACCTGGGCCGACCGCTGGGCGGCCATCTCCTGCACGGGTGACGGGGAGGCTTTCGTCCGCTGCGCCGCGGCACGGGAGGTGGCCGCCCTGGTCCGCGCCGGCATCGACGTCGCTCCTGCGGCCGAACGGGCCCTGGAGCAGGTGACGGCTCTTCAGGCCAGCGGCGGAATGATCGCCGTGGACGCCAAGGGCCGCGTGGCCATGCCCTTTCTCACGGCGGCGATGCCACGGGGTCTCTGCCGGCCCGGTGAGGAGCCGCAGGTGTGGATCCCCTGATTAGTCGCGCGGGGGTGAGGAGACGGTCGGGTCCAGCGGCAGGCAGGCTCGACAGAAATCCCGCCCAAAGGGGGTCAGGCTGATGCTGCGCTGGACCGAGCGGGCGCGCGTGGTTTTCTTGATGGCGCCCAGCACGTCGGGCTGAGCCTCCAGGACCTGGTAGCGGATGGGGTCGTCGATCGGCTCCTTGGAGAACCAGATGAGGCCCAGGCGGTGGAGGTTGCTCAGGTAGGAGGGAATCCGCTCGGGATGGGCGCACCCGGCCTCTTGGCCGATCATGTTCATCCCCTCGGCCACGGTCGAGGACCCCAGGCCGATGAGCTGGACCGCCCGGACGTCGACCGCCGGTTGGGCCCCCTCGGTGGCCATCAGCCTGAGGATTCGCGCCTCGTCGGGGGCCAGCTCCTCCAGGATGCGTGCGTACGCCGGGTGGGCGCCGTCCTCGGCGTCCACCTCGGCGGACTGGCGCAGCAGCTCCTCGGCCTGGCGGCGCAGGAGCTCGACTGGGGCGAGCGCTTCGTCGTCATCCTGGCCCGGCCGCTGCACGGGTACGAGCTGCCTGATCCGCTCCTCCAGATCAGCCACCCCGAGAACTTGCCGGGCGTATCCCCTGAGCTCGTGCCCGAGGTCGTTGGCCAGCTCACCGGCCATCCGGGGGTCGCCGGCGGTTCGGGCCAGCCGCAGGGTGACGCCGAGGCTCCAGCTGGCCGTTCTCAGCCACGCCCCGGCGGCGAGCCGGGCCAGTCCGGCGACGACGTCGCCCGCACCGGGCTGGGGGGAGGAGTTGTGCGGGGAATCGGGTTCGAGCTCGAGCTCCGCGGGTACCCGCTCTGTCCGGCTCGCTCTCAGCCATGAGCCCTCATCCGAAGATGGCCAGGTGGATCAGGCCACCGGCCAGGCCGAGCACCGCGCCGTGCAGTAGGAGGAGCCATTCGTCCTCCTTAGTGGCTGTGCGGAGCATCTCCGCGAAGTCGTCGGGCGCCATCTCGCGCATCCGCTCGGCGATCAGCTTACGCATCGTGGCGCTCTGCTCGGAGCTGAACTCCGGGTCGGACAGCGGCTCCATCATGACGTCGATCGGCTCGGTGGCGAATGACTGCCGGATGGCCTCGTACTCCCGCACTCCCACCGCCACGCGGACGGCTGGGCGCAGGCGGCCGACGGCGCGGTCTATGGCGGGCCGCATGGCGGACTCGATGAGCGCCCGCGTGCGGTCTGACCGGGGTCCTTTCAGAAGCTCCTGGCCAAACTCCGAGACGGTCAGAATGTCGTCGGCCACGATGCTGGCGTACACGTCGGCCACCTCTCGCTGGCGGCGAACGAACAGTCCCTGCCAGCGCAGTGGCCCCCACTTACGCGGTTCGGCCGGCTCGTAGATCATCCACAGGGCCACCCAGTTGGTGATGTAGCCCACGGCCACCCCGAGGAGGGGCAGCAGCCACCAGAAGGTGACGAAATGGGTGAGCAGCGCTACCGGGATTCCGAGCACGAACCCGAACACGAACCCGAAGTTCTGGATGAAGCGCAGCTCGCGGCGGCCCATCTCGAGGAACACCCGATTGGCCAGCTCGGGGTCAAACCGCTTGATGACCATCAGCTTGACGTCCAGCAGCTGGTCGATGTGCTCGGCGATCTCATCGGTCAGCGAGCGAACGATTTCGGGCACCTGCTGCTGGACCCGATCGATCAGAATCTCGCTGGAGACGCGGGGGAAGGTTGCGCCAGAGCTGTGGGTGCTCGCGCTCCATAACGCGCGCGACGATCTCCGGCACCTGATCGCAGCGTCTTGACGACGATCTGCTGGGCGATCTTCTCGGGGTCGAGCTGGCGGAAGAACTCCTTGGGCGTGCCAAGCTTGGCGATGCCGCTGTCCACGGCCAGGCTGCCCATCTTCGACGCCCGGGAGGGAACGATGCCCTGCCAGCCCAATCCTCCGATCATCACCCCGGGGATCTGACGCAGCCGGTAGGGCAGGATCCGGGCCAGCGCCCGCAACCACGACGCCCGGAGGCCGCGGAAGTGCACCGGATAGAACAGCATCAGCACGCCGGTCCAGTTGGTGGTGTAGCCAATCACGGCCGTGACGAACGGGACTGAGATAAGTGCGATCGTGCTGGTTGACACGATGGGCGCACGCTACTCGACGGGCGACGGCGACAGCGTCGCCCCGTTACGCTTGCCGCGCTTTGGACGGACCCTACGTAGCCCTCATCACCGGCGCCTCGAGCGGGATCGGCGAGGCCACGGCCCGCCGCCTGGCCCGCGAGCCGGGCGTCAAGCTGGTGCTGGTGGCCCGGCGGGTCGACCGTCTCCAGCACCTGGCCGACGAACTGGGCGGTGCCACCGTGCTGGGCCAGGACCTGCTGGCCCAGGACGCCCCGGAGCGAATCCGCCAGGCCATTCAGGACGAGCACGGTGCAGCTCCATCTCCTGGTCAACAACGCCGGCGCGGCGTGGAGAGGGCCTTTCGCCGAGACAGGCTGGGCGAACGTCGAGCGTCACATGAAGCTCAACTTCGAGGCACCCGTCAGGCTGATCGAGGCTTTCCTCCCCCTGTTGCGCCAAACAGCGCAGTCCGACGTTCCGAACGGCGGCCGCCAGCGTGGCCATCGTCAACGTGGCCAGCACAGCAGGGCGGGTGGCCCGCCCGAACTCGGGCGCCTACTCGGCCAGCAAGTTCGCCCTGACGGGCTGGAGCGACGCGCTCTACGCCGAGGAGCAGCAAGCACGGCATCCACGTCGGCGTGGTCCTGCCGGGCTTCGTCAAGACTGAGGGCTTTCCCGCCGCCGAGCTTCCCAGCCTGATCGTCTCGCGTCCCGAGGTGGTGGCCGAGGCGATCCTGCAGGCTGGACCGGGCGGGAGACCTGAGCGCTACGTGCCCCGGCCATACTGGCTGGCCGCTGCATCTCGGATCCTCATCCCCGGCCTGGTGCGCCGGGCGGTGGCCCGGGGGCGTTCACAGGCCAGGCCGAGTGACTAACCGCACGGGGAAGCGAGGCAGTCGGGGTAGGAGCGCATCGTGACTCGCCGAGTGGCCGTGCTGGGAGGGATACGAATCCCCTTCGCCCGCCAGAACGGTCCGTACGCCCGCGCGTCCAACCAGGACATGCTGAGCGCCACGATCGATGCGCTGGCGCCAAGTTCATATTGAAGGTGCCGTGCTGGGGGAGGTGGCGGCGGGCGCCGTGCTCAAGCACAGCCGAGACTTCAATCTCACGCGAGAATGCGTCCTGGGATCGAAGCTGTCCGCCCAGACCCCCGCCTACGACCTCCAGCAGGCCTGCGGCACGGGGCTTGAGGCGGCGATCCTGGTGGCGGGCAAGATCGCTCTCGGGCAGGTCGATTGCGCCATCGCCGGCGGGGTGGACACTACCTCGGATGCCCCACTGGCGCTGAACGAGGATCTGCGCCAAACGCTGCTCGAGCTGAGCCGGGCCCGATCCAACGCCAGCCGGCTGCGCATCCTGGCCCGGCTCCGGCCCCAGCAGCTGATTCCGGCCATCCCCCGCAACGCCGAGCCCCGGACGGGACTATCCATGGGGGAGCACACGGCGATCATGGCGCGGGAATGGGGCATCGGACGGCGCGAGCAGGATGAGCTGGCCGCGGCCAGCCACCAGAAGCTGGCGGAGGCCTACGAGGGCGGGTTCCTCGATGACCTGGTCATCCCGTACCTCGGGTTGGAGCGCGACCAGAACCTGCGTCCGGACTCCACCGTGGAGAAGCTGGCCAAGCTCCGGCCGGTCTTCGGCGGTCCGGAGGGCACGATGACGGCGGGGAACTCCACGCCGCTCTCCGACGGCGCCTCGGCCGTGCTGCTGTCCACCGAGGAGTGGGCGGCCGAGCGCGGGCTCGAGGTGCAGGCCTACCTGATCGACGCCCAGACGGCCGCGGTGGACTACGTCCACGGAGGTGAGGGTCTCCTGATGGCCCCGGCCTACGCCGTCCCCCGCCTCCTGGAGCGAAACGGGCTGGCGCTCCAGGACTTCGACCTCTATGAGATTCACGAGGCGTTCGCCGCCCAGGTGCTCTGCACGCTGCGGGCCTGGGAGGACCCGGTGTTCTGCCGCGAGCGCCTCGGGCGCGCCGAGCCCTTGGGCTCCATCGACCGAGACCGGATGAACGTGCACGGAGGATCCCTGGCCGCAGGCCACCCGTTCGCCGCGACGGGCGGCCGGATCATTGCCGGCCTGGCCAAGATGCTTCACCAGCGGGGCGCTGGGCGCGGCCTGATCTCGATCTGCGCCGCGGGCGGCCTGGGAGTTACCGCGATCATGGAGGCCCCCGGTGGCTGATCGCTATCAGCAGCTCATCAACACGCCGTTGGGGCGGATCGTCTCCAAGCAGGTCGGCCTTCCGTCGCCGGTTGAGCTCGAACGCCACGAACCAGGGCAGCCGGTCATCTCAGGCCCGGTCCTGCAGGGTGCGGCGGGCCGCTCGCGCCTGACGGGTGCGGTGGCGCGCGTCCTGGCGGCCATTGGTGCCGAGGTGCAGACGCCTTTGGATGACGAGGTACGGCGGGCCGCGGCAGACGCCGGTCTGTCGGCCGGAATCTTCAATCCCGAGGTGGCCGCCGAGGACGAAACGTTCAAGGCGCTGGTGTTCGACGCCAGTGGCATTAAGGACAGCCTGTCGCTGCGGAAGGGCTGGGCCTTCTTTCACTCGACTATTCGCCGCGTCCGGCGGTCCGGACGGGTGGTCGTGCTCGGTACCCCACCCGAGCGATGCGACGATCCGGCGCAGGCGGTGGCCCAGCGCGCGCTGGAGGGACTGGTCCGGGCCATCGGCAAGGAGCTGCGCCGGGGGGCCACGGCCCAGCTGCTATACGTGGCGGACGGTGCCGAGGAGCAGGTCGAGTCCACCCTGCGCTTCTTCTTGTCACCCAAGTCGGCCTACGTCTCGGGCCAGGTGGTGCGAATTGGAACGCCTCGCGCGGCGTGGGCCGACGTTGACTGGGAACGGCCCCTGAGCGGGAAGGTGGCGCTGGTCACTGGCGCCGCCCGTGGCATCGGCGCCGGCATCGCTCAGGTGCTGGCCCGCGACGGTGCCCACGTGGTTGGCCTCGACATCCCGGCCCAACACGCCGACCTCGAGGCGGGAATGAGCCGGATCGCCGGCTCCACCTTGGAGCTGGACATCACCGATGCCGCCGCTCCAGCCAGCATCGCCGACCACGTGCTGGAGCATCACGCCGGCCTGGACATCGTCGTGCACAACGCGGGCATAACCCGCGACAAGACGCTGGGACGCATGGATGAGGCGTTGTGGCAGCAGGTGATCGACATCAACCTGATCGCCCCCCAGAGAATCGACCGGGAGCTCTTCAGTCGCGATGCGGTTCGCGAGAACGGTCGAGTCATCTGCGTGTCCTCGATCAGCGGGATCGCCGGCAACGCCGGCCAGACCAATTACGCCACCTCCAAGGCGGGTGTGATCGGGATCGTGGAGGCCTTCGAGGCGAGCCTGGCTGGGCGCGGCGTGACGATCAACGCGGTGGCGCCCGGATTCATCGAGACGCAGATGACCGCTGCCATGCCAATCGCCACCCGGGAGGCCGGCCGGCGGATGAACAGCCTCTCCCAGGGCGGGCTGCCCATCGATGTGGCCGAGACGATTGCCTGGTTTGCCAGCCCGGGGTCGGCTGGGGTCAGCGGCAACGTCGTCCGCGTATGCGGCCAGAGCCTGATCGGAGCGTGAGGTGGCGGACGAGAGGACGTTGAACAAGCCGCCGGGGATGCTCCCTCTGTTCGCGCGAGCGGGGCTGGCCATGATCCCGGGGGCTTCCCGCCTTCCCGTGGTCGGCTCCGGCCAGCGAGGGGAGGACGTGCCCGAGACGGCGCTGGTTCTCGAGTCGGTCACCGTCGACCGGGAGCGCCTGTCGGCCTATGACCGGGTGTGCGGGTTCCCGCTGCGCGATCAGCTGCCCTGCAGCTATCCGCATGTGCTCGCCTTCCCGTTGCATCTGGAGCTGATGACCGATCCGGCCTTCCCCTTTCCCGCCCTGGGACTGGTGCACATCGAGAACGCGATCGTGCAGCATCGCCCGATCCTGGCCAGCGAGGCGTTGACCATCCGGGTGTGGGCGACCGCGCTCGAGTCGCACTCCCGGGGGAGGAAGTTCGCCCTGCGCTCGGAGGCGAGGGTGGGCGACGAGTTGGTTTGGGAGGAGACCTCGACGATCCTCAAGCGCGAGTCGTCCGGGGGTGGCGGCGATCAGCCAGGGGGCGGTGGAGGCGGTCAGCGAGCGGATAACGCTGAGCAGGACGAGCTGCCCGTCACGGCCACCTGGCGGCTGCCCGGTGACCTGGGCCGCCGCTACGGCTCGGTCTCAGGTGACATGAACCCGATTCACATCCACCCCGTCACCGCTCGCCTGTTCGGCTTCTCGACGGCCATCGCTCACGGGATGTGGACCAAGGCCAGGTGCCTGGCCGCCCTCGGTCCCCACCTGCCGGATCGCTTCACGGTGGACGTGTCCTTCCGGCGGCCGATCCTGTTGCCGGCCACGGTCGAGTTCTCAGAGCGCCGCGAGGGCGAGGGGATTGAGTTTGCGGTCAGAGGAGCTGGCAAGCACACGCCGCATCTGGACGGGCGCGTCCAGCCCTAGGCGTCGCTCTCGGCCACCTCATCGAACATCTCGCGTATGGCATCAAGCACGCGAGCGGCGCTGAGCAGCTCGCGGTCTGTGAACTGGCCAAGTGCGGCCTGCCAGCGCGGCTCGTACTCGGCCCGCCGCTGATCGACCAGCGCGCGGCCGCGGGTGGTCAGAGCCGTCAGGACGATCCGCTTGTCATCGACCGAGCGGGTGCGCTCCACCAGCTCCGAGGCGGCCAGGCCATCGAGCATCTCGGCGGCCGTGGCCGGCGAGACATCGGCCGCCAGGGCTAGGTCGCGTGAGGAGCGCGCGGCTCCATCAGACAGGGCGAACAGCAGTCCAAACTGGGCGTAGCTGAGCTCACCCGGCCGGTGCGTCTCGCGTCCCCGCAGGCGTCGCAGGGCCGCCGTTGCCCCCTTGAAAGACCGGCCCACGGTTTCGATGAGATCGGCCCGGGTCGCGGTCTGGACGCTCATGCTGCGGCCGCCTCCAGGGCGGCCTCGTGGGAGGCCTCCCCGGCCTCAGGATGCGCCCGACGGGCCGCCCGCTCCGCCCGCAGCAGAATGACCGACGGCACCAGGCCCAGAGCCGTCAATCCCAGGGAGAACCAGAAGGCCGTGCCATAAGCCGACGCGGCAGCGCCCAGCGTGTGCGCGCCGGCCAGGGAACGCTGAAGGACAACCGCCAGCACCGCCGTCCCCAGCGACCCGCCGACGCGCTGCACGACGTTCAGCTGCGGGGTGGCGTCTGGCAGCTCCGAGCGATCAAGCGCGGCAAAGGCCGCGGTCATGACGGGCATGAACGAGAACCCGATGCCCATCCCGCGCACCAGGAGCGCGATCGACAGCGCCAGGATCGAGGTGTGGCCACCGATCAGTGCGAACGGAATTGTGGCCAGGGTCGTGACCGTCACCCCGACCACCGCCAGAGGCCCTCCACCGAGCCGGTCGGTGAGCCGTCCCGCGGCCGGCATGACCAGCGCCATACCGAGCCCTTGCGGGGCGAGTAGGAGCCCAGCGTCGAGCACGCTCTCGTGGCGGATGTGCTGCCAGTAGAGGGGCAGCAGGATCATGCCTCCGAACAGCGCGGCGCCGAGAAAGAACATGGCTGCCGAGGCGGTGGAGAATGTCGCGCGGCGGTACAGGCGAAGATTGAGCAGCGGGTTGGGAACCCGCAAGGCGTGGATCACGAAGGCGGCAACCAGGGCCAGGCCGGCCAGACAGGGCAGGATCACCTTCAGGGAGGTGAAGCTCCCCGTGCTGCCCACCTCGGCCAGGCCGTAGGTGAGGAGCGGAAGACCGAGTGCCATCAGCGCCAGTCCGCGGTAATCCAGTGGCCTCCAGGATGTCCCGGCCTGGGGACGAGGAAGTATCCGCAGGGCGGCGATCACCGCAACGACGCCGATTGGGACGTTGACGTAGAAGATCCAGCGCCAGGAGGCGTTATCGACGATCAGCCCGCCGATCGTGGGTCCGAGGATCGGGGCCAGCATCATCGGCATCGAGACGATGCTCATGACCCGGCCCATTCGCTTGGGGCCCGCGACCCCGGCCATCATCATCATCCCCAGTGGCATGAGCATGCCGCCACCGACCCCCTGGACCACCCTGAAGATGATGAGCTCCGTAGCGGTCGACGAGACGCCGCAGAGCATCGACCCGGCGGTGAACAGCACAAGCGAGATCACGTACATGCGCCGGGTTCCGAAACGCTCCGCCGCCCACCCGCTGAGCGGGATCACCGCCGCCAGGGCCAGCATGTAGCCGGTGACAACCCACTGGATCTGGGTGATCGTGGCGTGCAGCTCCCGCCCCAGCGTGGCCAGCGCGACGTTGACGATGGTCGTGTCGAGGATCGACATCGCCATGCCGAGGATCACGACGCTCGAGATCAGCCAGACGTGAGACTCGATCTTGCCGTCCGTGCTCATGAAAGGCGGGGGATCATTCGGGGCCAAATCATTCGGTACCTATCTATATAACAAAAGCGGGCGAGGACGGTCGTCACATGTTGGGTGGGGTGGGGACACCGAGCGCCTGAGGTGGAGGGCCCCTGGGCGCCCGCAGGCTATCTTCACTCTGTGGCCACCTTCGCCGACCTCGGTCTCGCTGATGAGATTCTCTCCGCCGTCCACGACGTGGGCTACGAGTCCCCCAGCCCGATCCAGGAGCAGGGGATTCCGCCGTTGCTCGAGGGCAAGGACGTGATCGGGCAGGCCCAGACCGGCTCGGGAAAAACCGCCGCCTTTGGTTTGCCGATGATCCAGTACGTCGATCCGGGCCTGGATGAGCTCCAGGCGCTGGTGCTCACGCCAACCCGCGAGCTCTGCATCCAGGTCACCCAGGCCCTGCGGGCCTATGGCGCGGGCAAGGGAGTGGACGTTGTGGCCGCCTTTGGCGGTGCGCCCATCCGCACTCAGCAGTCCCAGCTCCGGGCCGGAGGCCAGATCGTGGTCGGGACGGTGGGCCGCGTGAAGGACCTGATCTCCCGCCACGTGCTGCTGCTGCACTCCTGTCGCTTCGTGGTGCTGGACGAGGCCGACGAGATGCTCGACCTTGGGTTCCTGGAGGATGTCGAGCGGATCCTGGCCCTCACGCCCTCCAGTCGGCAGACGGCGCTGTTCAGCGCCACCATGCCGGGGCCCATCCGCAAGCTGGCCGAGCAGTACCTCTACGACCCGGTAACGGTCAAGGTGAAGGCGCCCACGCTGACCGTGGAGACCGTGGAGCAGTTCGCGCTTCAGGTGCCCGGCCGGGAGAAGGTGGACCGGTTGCTCGAGATGCTGGACAGTGAGCGCCCCCAGCAGGCGCTGGTATTCGTGCGGACCAAGATCCGCTGTGAGGAACTCTTCCGCCGTCTGCGCGACCGCGGCCTGGAGGTCCGCGCCCTCCACGGCGATATGACCCAGGGAGCCCGGGATGGGGTGATGATCTCCTTCAAGGACGGGCGTCTGCCCCTGGTGGTGGCCACCGACGTGGCCGCGCGGGGGCTCGACATCTCGGGCGTCTCCCACGTGATCAACTTCGACGTTCCCACTTCGCCGGACGTGTACGTGCACCGGATCGGGCGCACCGCCCGGGTGGGGCGCAGCGGGCGGGCCATCACGCTGTTCGAACCCCGCCAGCGGCGGGAGCTCGAGGCGATCGAGAAGCACGCGGGCGTCAAGCTGGCGCCCTGGGTG
The DNA here is from genome assembly GCA_963838865.1 of uncultured Solirubrobacterales bacterium. Lineage (GTDB taxonomy): Bacteria > Actinomycetota > Thermoleophilia > Solirubrobacterales > Solirubrobacteraceae > Palsa-465. Next base: position 78,510 of record CAWISN010000003.1, read on the forward strand.
GCCGGCGCCCACGTCGCGCCCACGCCCGCCATCGCCCCTCCCCGCCGGCACTCAAAGCCTCATCTGCGACCCAACGGCGATGGTCCGGCGCGCAAGCTGATCGTGGACGCGGGCAGAGCCTCGGGCCTTGAGCCCTCGGACATCATCCACGCGATCACCGCGGCCACCGGACTAGATGGCGAGTCAGTGCGCAACGTTCGCATGCTCGAGCGCTTCGCTTTCCTTGAGGTCCCGGCCACCGCGGCGGACCGGGTCGTCGAGCTGGTCAGCGGTTCCGAGGTTGGAGGACAGCGGCTGCGGGTCGAGGCGGCATCCGGGTAGTCTCGGGCCCATGAGCACAGCCAAGATGAACACCAGCCAGGGGACCATCGCCCTGGAACTCTTCGATGAGGACGCACCCGAGACGGTGGCCAACTTCCGCAAGCTGGCCTCAGATCACTTCTACGACGGGATCATCTTCCACCGGGTGATTCCCGACTTCATGATCCAGGGCGGGTGCCCCCAGGGCACCGGGACGGGTGGCCCGGGCTACACGTTCAAGGACGAGTTCAACCAGCACAAGGTGGTTCGCGGGGCGCTGGCCATGGCCAACGCCGGCCCCAACACCAACGGATCGCAGTTCTTCATCGTGACCACCGACGGTGCGCCCTGGCTGGACGGCAAGCACACTGTGTTCGGGCGGGTGACCGACGGGATGGAGGCGGTGGACGCGATCGAGGCGCTCCCCACCGGCCAGGGCGACCGCCCGGTCGATCCGCCGGTGATCGAGTCGATCGAGCTCAGCGACGCTTAGCTAGCCAGGGAAGGGCGGCGAGGTGCGCAGCACGCGACCCCGCGCGCCCAGGGCCTGCACCTCGTACACGTGGTAGCGGCGGCTCAGCGTCATGTGGGTCTCAAACCCGGTCCGAGCGTGAGTACCGACGCGACTGAGCGCCCCCTTGCTGCTTCCGGCCAGCACGGCCCAGCTGACCATCTGCGTGGCGCCGTTCCAGCTGGCGTAGACCACGGTGTGCCCATGAACCTGGCGCACCGCTCCAGTGGGCGGGTAGTAGGGCGTCCCCACCCAGGTGTCCGTGTATGTGGCTCGGTAGCTGTGGTTCATGCCCGGCCACCGGGCATCCAGCAGCTGTTTGCCTGACCGGGAGTATTCAGAGAGGTAGTCGCTCCAATCGATCAGCACGTTGCCTCGGCTCAGCAGCTGCATGCTGCCCGAGCCGCCTTCGATCAGGGGCGGATTGTGCCGGTAGGCGGCCACGAGCGTGCTCGCATGCGTCCGCGTGTCGAGTCTGAGGATCATCCCTCGAGATTGTCCGCTGGCGCCTTGGGTGTTCTGCTGGCAGCAGTCGTCGTTGAAGAGCGTCATTTCTTCCTCAGGGCCATGGGTGACCAGGCGGGCATCGTGCTGCCAGGCGAAATGAGCGTGGCGTCCCTGGCTGAACGTTGAGGCCTTCCCACCCAGTGTCCAAACCGTCTTGCTCGTGGCCGTGTCGATCAGGTAGATGCCCCAGGTGTTGCGCATTGAGATGAGCAGCCGATGGTGGGGAAGGACCTGGAGCGAGTTGAGGTGGTAGGGATCCCAGAACTTGCCATGCCCGGCATTTGGTGGCGGGGGCGGCACCTCGGATTCTGAGAGAGGCACGTTGGGCTGGCCTCCCGGGTTCAGCGCGTCCCAGGTGTAGAGAAGCTTGCCGGTGCTCAGGTCGTACTCCTCCAGTCCGCAGTCATAGATGGTCCCGTTGCTGGGGCCCCCATAAGGCGTCAGATCCTGGCCCTGGACATACCGGGCCACGACGAACCAGATGTGACTGCCCTCAATCCAATCGTCATGCCCATCAATCAGCCAGGGGGCCTTGGCCTGGAGGTTGGCGACTCTCCGATAGTGCTCGTCCACCACACTGATCATGGGGAGGCGCTGACTGGTGCCGGTTGGGGTGAGCCCACCATGCCACCACACCAGGACGGGCGCTCCCCGGTAGGTCTCCTGCTGAAGATCGTCGCCGGCACCATCGGGCCCGACCCCCTGAACCCAGACCGGGCGCAGCGCGCTGTCGAGGAGTACCAGGCTGGGTTTGCCGTAGAGCCGCGTCAGATTGCCCAGATTGGGCAGGTTGTCGCCGAGAAAGTAGCCGTGCGAGATTGCGCCCCGCTTACGGCTCAGCACCTGGAGACGGGGCGGCCGGAGGTTGGGCGCCGTGACGAAGTGCCAGGCTCCCGGGGTGGCGTGCGCGGCAGAGCGCCCCCTGCCCGCCGCCAGGGAAAGGGTGGCCAGGGCGCCGAAGGCCACACCGGCAGTCAGAGCGAGATGGATACGGCGGCGCACGGTGATGAGAGAGTGGTGCCCTAGCCGTGTGAGAACGGCCGCGAGGTGCGCAGCACACGGCCCTGCGCGCCGAGCGCCTGCACCTCATAGAGATGGTAGGGGCGGGTGAGGGTCATGTGGGTCTCAAACCCGGTTCGCGCGTGGGTGCTCACGCGCTGGAGCGTCCGCTTGCTGCTCCCGGCCAGCACAGCCCATGACGCCACCTGTGTGGCGCCGTTCCAGCTGGCATAGACCACCGCTTTCCCGTGGACCTGGCGCACGGCTCCGGCGGGCGGGTAGTAGGGAATGCCCACCCAGGTGTCGGTGTACGTAACCCGGTAGCTCTTATCCAAGCCCGGCCACCGGGCGTCGAGCAGCTGCTGGCCGGAGCTCGAATACTCAGAGACATAGTGGCTCCAATCGATCAAGACGTTCCCTCCGCCCAGGAGCTGCATGCTGCCAAGGGCATCGGTTAGGAGAGGCGGTCTGTGCCGGTAGGCGGCGACCAGCGTGGTCGTATGGGTCCGCGGGTTGATCGTGATGATCATCCCCTTTGACTGCTGGGAGCCCGCTGGGGTGTTGTCCTGGCAGCAGTTGTCGTTGAACAGGGTCAGTTCCGCGTCTGCCCCTGCTCCGTTCGATACGAGCCGGGCATCGTGCTGCCAGGCGAAGTCAGCGTCGGGCCCCTGGCTGAAGGTTGAGGCCTTCCCACCCAGTGTCCAGACCGTCTTGCTCGTGGCCGTGTCGATTAGGTACACGGCCGAGGTGTCACGCATGGAGATGAGCAGGCGATGGTGGGGGAGGACCTGGAGCGAGTTGAGGTGATAGGGATTCCAATAGCTGCTCGGTCCGGCATTTGATGGCGGAGGTGGCACCTCGGACTGCGAGAGAGGCACGTGTGGCTGGCCTCCTGGGTTGAGCGCGTCCCAGGTGTAGAGGAGCTTGCCCGTGCGCAGGTCGTACTCCTGGATCCCGCAGTCATACAGGGTTCCGTGCGTCGAGCCGCCATAGGCTGACTCGTTCTGATCGTGGAGATAACGGCCCACGGCGAGCCAGATGCTGTTGCCCACGATCGCATAGTCGTGGCCGTCCACTAACCAGGGCAACGCGGCTTGAATGGTGGCGATTCTCCGGTAGCGCTCGTCCACCACAATCACCTTGGGGATGCGGATTCCAATGCCATTCGGCGCCTGCCCTCCCTCCCACCAACTCAGCACAGGATGCCCCTGATAGGTCTCCTGCTGCAGGTTGTCGTTGGCGCCGTGAAGCCCTACGCCCTGCACCCAGACGGGGCGCATCGCGCTGTCAAGGAGCATCACGCTCGCTTCGCCCGCAACCGGTCTCGAGTGGGCGAGGGCAGGCAGGTTGTCGCCCAGAAACAAACCGTTGGAAATGGCCCCGTGCTTGTGGGAGAGCAGCAGGACCCTGGGCGGGCGCAGGTTGGGCGCCGAGACGAAGTGCCAGGCTTCTTGGGTGGCGGCGCCCGAGTCCGTGCGACCGCTGGCTGTGGCCAGGGATGCGGTCAGGAGCGCGCCCACCGCCAGGCCGGCTGTCACGGCGAATCGAAGAATGCGCTGCCCCATTGATGCGTTGATCCGGCCCACTGGAAGAAATGCCCCACCTAACAAATACCACGTGGGGCGTCAGAGGGCCAGCGCGCCCCACCTGAAGCCCACCGGTGGGAGGGTCGGACTGAGGGGACTTGAGGGCAGTCCCGGTGGCGGGTCGTCCTGGTTGTAATCCGCTGGCGCCAGGTCGTTCGGTGTGTCGGGGTGAAACAGGGAGGCAAGGTACTGCGCCTGTCCCCGCCCCGGGCCGAGCTCGAACTGACCACCTCCGTAAGCGCCGATCCCATGGTCGGCGCAATAGTCATAGGTGCCGCACAGCTTCTGCAGCCCGCCGATCCGCGAGGGCTTGATGTTCACCATCCGCGGTGGGAACGGGAGCGACTCGATGTCCGCGATCGAATGGATGGGGGCATCCCAAGTGATGCGGTCGCGCTCGTGCGCCAGAACGGCGGCCGTCTCCGCCGTCACCACGTCCGGGTCCTCGAGCCAGGCCTCGGGGAAGGCGTCCACCACGCGCCGATAGAGGATCGGATCAGGCGGCTGATCAACGATCGTCCCGCGATACAGGCTCTTGAAGTCAACCGAGTCGACCGCACCGGTCTGCACCAGCTCAGCGATCAGCTCGGGAGTCCACGAGCTGGTGGGATCAAGCTTGAAGCGCAAGGTCGGATAGCGAGCCAGGCGGCGGGTGATGGGGTCCATGCTCGCCGGCTCACCCAGCCGCAGTGAGACGACAAACGTCACCGGCCGAGGCTCACGGTTCAGCACCTCGTGCAGCGGGCGTTGCGCTTGCTGGAGGGCCAGGTCAAGGGCCGCGCTGTGAAACGTCCAGCGGCGGTAGAGCCGCGATACCTCTCTCTGGGGCTCTACCGGGAAGAGGTCCAGCGAGTCGGTCAGCCGGCAGAACTCGGCCAGGGTGAACTGGCCCTTCAGATCGTGCACCGGTCCCGCCTCCTGGAGGGCGACCTGGTCCACCCCGTCATACACCACGTCCTCGCCGATTCCCTCGGCGCCGCCGCCCTCCAGATGCACGACCGTGGTCAGCCGCTCAAAGCCGCTTGACACATTGGCTTGAAGGCCCTCCAGGCGGTAGGACTCAACGTGCAGCGGAAGACCGGCCAGGAGGTCGAAGGTGCTCATGGGGCGCTCGTACGCTCCAGCCTGGCCACCAGCTCCTCCAGGCGGAGTTCCTCCAGACCGTGGCTGACGGCCTCGAGCTCGGCAGCGCAGTACTCCACCAGGTCGCGTCCCTCCCTGACCAGATCAAGGGTCTCCCTGAGGCCTGCCTCGCCCGAGTCAAGGCGCTTGATGATCTCCTCGATCCGGGCTACGGCGGACTCATAGGTGCGCTCCTGGCTCATGTCTCAGGTTCTACCTGGGCGGGGACCTCGCCGTCGCGGAAGCGCAGCTTCAAGCGTTGGGCGGTCCGGGCGGCGCCGGCGGAGGACAGCGGCTGGCCGCTCCGGTCCTCCACCAGTGCGTAGCCGCGAGCCAAGGTGCGGTCGGGGTCTTGAGCGGCCAGAGCCAGAGCCAATCGTTCGAGCTCGGTTCCCCGGCGGGACCGCTCGGAGGTCCGGGCCCGGGCCGCGCTGCGCGTCAAGACCAGCGTGTGCACAGACGCCAGCTTATGGCCGCGGTCGCAGGTCCGGCGGGCGCTGGCCCGGAGCTCGCGGAGCTGCTGATGCAGGCGCCTGCGGTGCCGTGCGACGTGATCGGCTGGGGCTCGGGACAGGTGGACCAGGGCCCGAGCGCGGTGGGTGATGGCCCGCTGGCCCTGTGCCTGGAGGTGACGTCCCCACCGGAGCACCTCCGTCCGGGCCAACCCACAGTCCACTGGTACCGCAGCCTCGGCGGCGTGCGTGGGCGTGGAGCAACACACCGCGGCCACGTCATCGATCAGGGTGCGGTCGGTGTGGTGGCCAACCGAGGAGATGACCGGGATGCGCAGGAGGGCCACCGTGCGGCACAGGCCCTCGTCGCAGAAGGCGAACAGATCCGCCAGTGATCCACCGCCCCTGGCCACGATGATCACCTCCACTTCCTTCAGGGCTGCCAGCTCTCGCAGCGCGCCGGTGATGGCCGGGGCGGCGTGGCGGTCCTGGACCGGGGCAAAGGCCCACACCAGGCGCCCTTGCCAGCCGCGTCGACGCAACCCGGCCAGAACGTCGTCGCGCGCCTTGCCCTGCTCTCCGGTCACGACCCCGATGGTCCGCGGCACCGAGGGGCGACGTAGTCGCTTCTGAGGCTCGAAAAGACCGTCGGCAGCCAGCCGGCGGCGCAACCGCTCCAGTTGCATCAGCAGGTCGCCTTCGCCGGCCACGCGAAGCTCGCTCACGGCGAAGCTGAACGAGGGCGACGAGGTGGCGCTGCCCGGGTAGTAGTCGCAGCCACCGCCCGCCACTACTCGCAAACCGTCGATCAGCGTGACGCCCAGGGCAGCGAAGTCGTTCTGCCACATCGAGCACGGGAGCGCGCCTCGGGCGTCCCGCAGTTCGAAGTACACACGCGCCCGACCCGGCCGGAAATTCCACACCTCTCCGACCAACTGGACCTTGGCGAACTTACGCAGCTGCTCCCGCAAGCGAGCCGCGTAGGAGCCGACCGGATAGGGCCCCGGGAGGTCGCTGTCGGGGATCGACTCGGTAGGTAGTGAATCGGGAGCGGTGCTCACCGCTTTGAGGCTATCCGGCTGGCCGGTCTCCTCTGAGCCCTGGGGCGATCTCGACTACAGTGAGGGCCGCTGCATGGGCAGTATGAGCCTGATCGATCTGGGGGTGGCTAAGCGCTGCAGGTGGCGTTGCGAACGTGTGGGCTATGTCTAGTCGGCAGCGATCCAGGGGATCGCCCGGTGACTGAGGTCGGACTGGTGAGTCAGGACGCTGAGCAGTCGAATCCGCGGGCGAGGGCGACCGTCGCGGTCGTAATGCCCGCCATGAACGCGGCCCGCACGCTCGAGCGCACGGTGTCTGCGATTCCCCGGGGCTGCGTGGACAGGATCATTCTGGTGGACGACGGCTCGACCGACGGAACCGTGGAACTGGCCCGAACCCTTCCCCTGCAGGTGGTCTGGCATCCGCACAATGTGGGATACGGAGGCAACCAGAAGACGTGTTATCTCCAAGCCCTGCAGCAGGACGCTGATGTGATCGTGATGCTGCATCCGGATGGGCAGTACGAGCCAACCGTGATTCCGGACATGATCCGCCCGATCCAGGAGGGGGCGGCCGACCTGGTGCTGGGCTCGCGCTTGGCCACTGGCCGTCGCGCTGCGCTGGATGGCGGTATGCCGCTCTACAAGTACTTGGCCAACCGGTTCCTAACCGTAATTGAGAACCGTGTCCTCGGCACATCTCTCACTGAGCTTCACACCGGGTATCGCGCGTATTCCCGCCGACTCCTCATGGGGGTGCCCTTTCTCCGGAACTCGCCGGATTTCTCGTTTGACTCGGAGCTCCTCATGCAGGCGGTGCATTTCGGGTTTCGGGTGACTGAGGTGCCCATCCACACCATCTATTCCGAGGAGGCCTCCTCGATTGGCTTCGGGCCATCGATCGTGTACGGCCTCAAGACGCTTGCCATGCTGGCGCGGCTGGTGCTGCACCGCAGCGGGCTCTGGCGGTCGCGTAAGTTCGCGCGGTGATCACCGGTGAACGAGCAGTCACCGCCGAGCGGGGCTGGCGTCCTGCCTGGCAGCGTCACGTTTCCGGATACCAGTTGTGCGCCCAGTTTCTGGGGTCAGGACAGGTTCTCGATCTCGGTTGTGGGATCGGCCACAGCTTCGAGTTGCTGGCCCCGAGAAGAACCGTCGGTGTGGACATTGATCCCAGCGTGCTGGAAGGCCAGGGGCGGGAAACGCTCGCGGCGGATATGCGTGCCTTGCCCTTCGACGACGGCTCGTTTCCCTCGGTGCTCTCCGCACATTCGATCGAACACGTGCCCGATCCCGAGTCCGTCAGGGACGAGGTCGCGCGGGTGCTGGCATCCGACGGGACGGCTGTTTTCGTTACGCCCAACCGCCTCACGTTCGCCCGGCCGGACGAGATCATCGATCCGTACCACTTCGTGGAGTACGACCCCGATGAGCTCAAGGCTTTCCTCTCCGAGCGCTTCGCAGACGTGGCTGTCTACGGAATCTTCGGCTCCGAACGCGTGCTCGAGCTGCTGGCGGAGCAGCGGCGAGCGCTCGACAAGGTTCTCGGCCTGGACCCGCTGCGAGCACGCCGTTGGGTGCCGAGACGGGCTCGCCAGCGTTTGTACGACGTCGGTCTGACCCTGGCCCGGCGGCGAGACGACCCGCGGGCGGCTCTCATAACCCCCGAGGACTACTCCCTGCGCAGGGATGGGCTGGAGTCCGCTCTCGACCTCGTCGCAGTGTGCCGAGAGCCCCGTCTGCGCCACAGCTCCGCATGAGCGGAGTTGTGCTGGTCAATCAGGTCGTGTTCCTGGTAGCGACCTGGGCGCTGCTTTCCGCCGGATATCGTTCCGCGTCAGCGGCCGGCGCATCGGGAGCCGAGTGCGTTCTCGCCGCCATCGTGGTGGCAGCGGCCTTGGCCGTAGCCGAGGTGATGCTGTTGGGGCTCGTCAACCTCAGCGGCAATCGCCTTGCCCTGACGGTGGTGGTGGCCATCGCCAGCTGGCTGGTTGTGCGGCTCGCCCTCGCCGCCCCTCGGGCCCGCATAGCAGGCGAGGTGACCGCGCGGGTTCGCGCCGCGGGTTTGTGGCTGATCCTTCCTGGCGTCACGGCCGGGCTGATCATCGCGCTGATGGACTTCGTGCTGGTCCATCCCTTCCTCGGCGTAGACGCCCTCGACTACCACATCCCCGAGGCGCTCATCTATGTCCAGAATGCTCATGCAGGGCCGTTGAGCACGGTCCACGAGGTGCTGCCCGCGTTCCCAGTGACCGGGTATTACCCGTTGACCAACGAGGTTCTTCTGGCCTGGGCGATGGCCCTTTCGGGCACGCTTGTTCCCGCCGCCCTTCTGGGGCCCGCGCAGCTGGCAGTGCTTGTCGGGGCCGCCTGGGTGGGGCTTCGCCGGCTGGGGAGCGGTGGCGTGCTCGCCGCGCTGGCCATCGCGGCCTTCTGCCTTAGCCCCGACCTGCTGTTCAGCCAGGGAACCGGCCCGACCACGGATCTGCCGACCATGATGTGGCTGGTGATCGCGGGTGCTCTGGGCGTTGGCGCTCGGGACTCTCCTCGCCTGCTGGCCTTCTCACTGCTGGCGCTCGCGCTCGCACTCGGAACGAAGACGACGGCCGCGGTCACCGTGCTGGCGATGCTGGTGGCAGGCGGTGTGTGTTTCCGCCTCCACATTCGGCGCCAGGCTCTGGCCCTCGGGATAGCGCTGGCCGTCGGACTGCTGGTGGGTGGCTACTGGTACCTGCGCAATCTCGCCGTCAACGGTTCGCCACTTTGGCCCTTCGTGACATTTCCCTGGGGCACTCCGGCGCCTCCTGGGGTGGTCCTGTGGTCGTTTCTGCACTCTCCCGGGAGGCTGGTGTCGCAATTCGGCGGGGATTACCTCAAGTTCTTCCTTCCAGATTTTCTGCTCCTCGCGGCTGGGCTGGTGGCGGCGCTGCTGTCGAGGCGGAGAGCGGCACTGCTCGTGGCGCTGGTGGCGGCTATCGGAGGACTTGCCTGGCTCAACGCCCCGGCGACCGGCGGCGTCGTCATCCACGGTGTGGAGGTGCCAGGCATTGCGGCTTCAACGCTCCGGTATCTGTTTCCCGCCGTGGCCACGGCAACGGTGGCGCTGGTGCTGGCGGCTCGAAACCACCGCTTGCAGCTCCTAGCGGGACTGATCCTGGCGGTTGCGGTGGGGTTGGACCTGTATCGCGTCTATCAGTTTCACGGTCAGTTTCCGCGAGCACCGGCGCTGCTGGTGGGGGCTGTGGGCGGCGCTGTGATCGCGATGCTCATGCGGTGGATTTCGGTTCGCAGGCTGTGGTTTGCCGCAGCCTTCCTAGGCGCGATCTCGGCAGTGGCGGTCACGCTGGCGGCCAAGGGTTTCGTAGCCAGGCATGCCCAAACACGGACTTACGACGCCCCTCTGGCCGGTTATCTGGACCGGCAGCCCGGCTTCGTACGGGGGCGCACGGTGGCCATGGCCGGGGGCGTCAGCGCTGTCCTGGCCGGGGACTACCTGCAGAATCGTGTGGTCCCGCTTTCCGCGTCGGCGCACTGCGCCACAACGCGGCGCTACGCCCGGAAAGGGTGGGTCATCGCCATTCTGTACTTTCCCCGAGCCGCCGAGGCCGCGGCCCGATGCCTGACTGGTATCCCGCCGACGATCATCTCCGCGTTTGCCATTTACACGGCCGGGACCTCAGGGCAGCGAGCGAAGTAGACCTGCCCGGCTGGCCCTATACCGGCTCGCCCGGAGTGACCGCATAGTCAGGATCGGCGAGTATCCGCGGGTCGGCAGTCTCGGGACGGCGGCGGAAGAACCCCGTAAAGAACGGCCACGAGGCGAACATCAGGATCACGCCGAGGATCAGCCCGCCGATGCCCACCACGATCGGGGTCTGGATCCCGAGCAGCGGCTTTGAGTAGTTGTTTCCCGGGGTGCTGTAGTAGTTGTAGGCCTGGACCCCGATGTAGAACAGGAACCCGCCGCCGACGAAGGGGATCACGCCGGCCAGGAAGAAGTTGCGGAAGCTCTTGAGCAGGTCGCGGCGGAAATAGAACGCGCAGGCGATTCCGGTGAAGCCGTAGTAGAAGCAGACCGCGAAGCCGAGCGCGGAAATCGTGTCGCCCAGCACGTTCTGGCTGGGGTTCAACGCGAGCAGGGCCACGGTCCATACGATCGAGAGGCCACCCATCAGCCAGGTCGAGAAGCTCGGCGTCAGGAACCGAGGGTGGACGCTGCCGAACGAGGAGGGGATGGCGCCCCACTTGGCCATCGACAGCGTCGTGCGGGCCGTAGGCAGGATCGTCGTCTGAGTCGACGCCGAGGCCGACGTGAGCACGCAGATGATCAGCAGCCTCCACAACGGTGAGCCGAGCACGCCATGCGCGAGCGGGCTGAGCACGTCAGCCGAGTTGTTCGAGAGAAACGCCGTGCCGTGGAAGGCCTGAGCCGCGGTGGTGACAGCGACATAGATCAACACGAGGAGCACTGTCGAGACCACCGCCGCCTTGCCGGGGCCGCGGTGGCGGTCACGAGACTCCTCGTTGACAGCCACGCCTGAATCCCAGCCCCAGTAGATGAAGATGGCGAGCAGCAGGCCGGGGACCATCGTCGAGGACCAGCCGAGGTCGAATGGGTTAAACCACGACCCGGAGACGTGAACCGAGCCGACTGGGTGGCCCGAATAGACCTTGACCATTGCAACGATCGAGAAGAGGACCAGAGTGAAGATCTCGAGGGTCAGCAGGAGCTGCTGAATGCGGGCCGACAGCTCGATGCCGCGGTAGCAGATCCAGGTCATCAGCAGGATCCAGACGACCGAGCCGATGATCAGGGCGAGGTTCGACGTCGCGAGCCCGTTCAGGCTGAATAGCTTGTAGGTGTAGAGGCTGGCAATCTCCGCGAGCGAGGCCATCACGATCACGTCCGCCAGGAAGATCGCCCAGCCGTTGATCCAGCCGATCTGCGGTCCAAACGTCCGAGTCGTCCAGGCGAACGTTGTGCCGGCGTCGGGGTCCGCCAGGTTGAAGAAGCGGTAGGCGACAGATACGAACAGGATCGGGATGAACGCCACGATCAGCACAGCGGGCGAGTGGAACCCCATGCCTCCCACGGCGACCACGAAGCCGAGAGTCGCCGCCAGGCTGTACGCGGGGGCGGTGGAGGCCACCGCGATCACCAGGTTCGAGGCGTACCCGAGGGCGTTGGTCTTCAGGCCCTTGGCGCCGGGCGCGGTGGGGTCTACCGCCGGGGCGGCGGGCTGTGTGAGGTCCGAGTCCTGCACTCTCCATTCCCTCTCCCGTCTGAGTCGGAGGCGATGGCGCGCTCCCGGGGCCAGACGGTAGGGTAGCCGACAGGTGAACGCCAAGGACGCGGGAACGCTGGACGTGGCCGTGCTGGGTGCCAGTGGCACAATTGCGCCGGCCATCGTGCACGACCTGGGAGAGTCCGAGGAGGTGGGAGTCTGCTGCTGCTCGACCTGGACGCCGGCCGGGCGCAGGACGTGGCGGACCGCCACGGCGGTGGCAAGGCCCGAGCGGAGGCGATCGACGCCCGGAACCCGGACTCCTTTGCCTCGGCGCTGACCGACGCTGACGTGCTGGTGAACTCCGCCTCCTACCGGATCAACCTGGAGACCATGCGAGCCTGCCTGGCCGCCGGGTGTCACTACCTTGACCTCGGGGGGCCTCTACTGGATGACACGGCAACAGCTGGAACTCAGGGACGAGTTCGAGCGGGCGGGATTGCTGGCCATCCTGGGCATCGGCTCAAGTCCGGGCAAGACGAACCTCATGGCTCTGCGCGGAGTTCGGGAGCTCGGCGCGCCGATCGAGTCAATCGAAGTGGCGGCCGCCAGCCGCGACCCTGAGGCCTCCGAGGACGGCGCGCTGCGCCCGCCCTACGCCATCCAGACCCTGCTGGACGAGCTCGACACTCGAGCCGATCGTGCTCCGGGACGGAAAGCCCGAGCCGATCGAGCCGCTCACTCCCGGCGGGACCGTGGACTTCGGCGATGCCGTGGGCAGCGCCGAGACGATCTTCACGCTGCACTCTGAGCTGGCCACGTTCGGAGAGAGCTTCGGCTGTGCCAGCGCTACCTTCCGCCTGTCATTGACCCCCACGCTGCGGGACCGACTTCAGGCCCTGGTTGGCGCCCCGGCCGAGGAGGTGGAGGCCGCGTCTCGCCAGGCCCGGCCCCAGTCCAACCAGACGGTGTCGGTGCACGTTGTGGCCGTCACCGCTCAGGACGGGGCGGAGTGTGTGGTTCGCTCGGTGACCCGGCCCCATTTCGGGCTGGGCGGGTCGATCGTCTCCACGGCGTCGCCCGCGGCCGCCGCCGTCCGCCTACTGGCCCGCGGCTCGCTGTCCGCCCGGGGCGTGCATCCGCCCGAGCGGTGCATCGAGCCAGACGAGATGTTTGCCGAGCTGGCGCTGCGGAGCGCCGCGATCAGTGTTCAGGGCTGAGCGGCTGGCCGGTCAGGCTGGGCAGCCGGTCAAGGTCCTCCTCGGGCCCATGTCCGCGAATCTCGCCAGCGAAGGCCAGCCTGTCGAGACTGGCGATCTCCTGCTCGCCCTCCAGCCGGGCCGGATGATCAGGCGGGAGGTCGCGGATCAGCTTCCGGATCCGTTCGCGCAGCTGGAGTGCGAAGTGGGGGGTCGAAGCCCCCATGAGCTGGCGGACATCGTCCAGCGTGACCTCGCGGCCTGGACTGAGACGATCGGGATGCTCGGCTTCGCTCACTTCTGAGGCACCGCCTCCAGCAGGCTATCCACCTCAGCCTGAACGGAGGTGGAGACCGCCTGCTGGTTCCCGATTACCCAGGCGTGGTTGTAGACCGCCGCAGTGGGGCCCTCCTGCGTGTAGCCCGGAGTGGCGTAGTTGAGGAAGAAGTTCAGGATCGACGAGGGCAGCTTGGCCGCGGAGTTCAGCACGAGCTGGACGCCGAATGATCCGCTGGCCGAGAGCGGGGCGGCAGCGGCTGCGTCCAGCGGACGAGCCTGGTTGAGCAGCGTGTACCCGTGGCCCGGGCTGCGCAAGGCCCAGCCGAAGCTCCCCGGGACGTGCGCGCACGGCTGGCCGGGGGTGCAGGGCGGATCGCGATATATGGCGAAGGCCACGGAGTTGGATGACGGGTCACTCCCGCTGACTCGCTTCACAGGGCCGTACTTGGACAGCTGCTTGATCACGCCGTTAGAAATAACGCTGGGTGGCCCCAGCGCGTAGATGTGCGGCCTCTGATCCGCCAGGAGCGCCTGGCGGGTGGGCGAGGGTACTCCGGAGCTCGAGACGAACAGGATTGGGTTCCCGCTTTCGGCCGCCCAGCCCGCGGCGGGCATGGCGTACGCCGCGTTGTCGGCGGGGGCGACGACCACATCAGCGCTCGGCCGTCCTGCCACGGCGCTGGCAAAGCGGTCGATGCCCGCGGCCAGCGTGTAGGGATCCGAGCCGGAGATGGCGGCCGCTCGCTCACCGTTGGGCAGGGTGGGCACATCTCCCACCCGGATGACCTGCGCTCCCGATACGGATCCTGAACCGATGGGATTCAGCGCGCTCAGGGCATCCTTGGTGGCCGAGGGCAGCGATGAGCTGCCAGACAGGAGAATGGGGGCGTCAAGCGGCGGGGAGGAGAACACCGAGGCGGCGATTGCCGCCTGCCAGTCATCAGTGGGAGCCAGCACGACCACGCCGGGATGGGTGCCACCTCCGGCGGACGGATACACGGCCAGGGCCACGGCCGCCGCGTCGACGATCGGATCGCCCCCGTCCACGCGGGTGGTGTTCTTGGTCGCTATGTAGGGAAAGCCGATCTGCTGGGCAGCGTGCGGGCTCGAGGCGGCCGGGCCCTGCGGCCCTGCCTTGACCAGGATGGTGGTCGATGAGCCACAACCCGCCGCCAGGAATCCAACTGCGGTCGGGAGGATGAGCTTTCGCAACGCCACCAGCCGTTTCATTGTGGCCGTGACGTTACCGAGCGGCGGAGCTACGGGCGCCGGGGGCGGACCACTTTGTTGACTACGCTGTCCGCGGTCGCCCGGCGGACAGGGTCAGGAAAACGGGGTCACCGATGTGCCGGTTGCGCCGAGGATGGCACCTGGCCCTGGCCGTGGTCGCGTGAGTGGCCGTAGCTGTGGTGGTGAGATCCCGCCGACACACCTTGGCTCCGGGACACGGTCGAGCACCCCGCCTGGGAGGCGGCGGGCGTCACGGTCACATACATGGCGTCACCGTCGCGCACCTCCGGGACGGTGACATCAACGTGACCGTTCTTGACGCACGCGCGCACGGTGAGCGCAGCGGGTGCGGTCAGGACGTCGTTGTAGCCAATCGGATTGGTGGCTCGGTCGGGCAGCCGCCGGATCGTGACCCTCACGCTGCTCAGAGACCACGGGATCGCGAACGACACGACAAGGGGTAGGGGCGCCGCCAACGAGGGGTGAAACTGAGGACACTGCGCGCCGCCGAAGCAATCATCGGCGCGGCCGATCAGTGCCTCGACCGTTCGGGTGCGATCGACTCTGGACGCCAGCGTAAAGAGGTTCGAGCCGGACGCCCTCGCGGCCAGCACGGACCCGCTCATTTGCGAGTAGGCCCGCATCACCCAGTAAGGCATCTGCGGCTGGCCGTCGGCGCCCAGCAGGCCGTCCAGGAGACTGGAGCAACCCGAGTCCGTCGGGCATGTGAGCATGCCCCGGTCAGCGCCAGATGACTCAAGCGCCCAGAAGTCACCGACCATCCAGCCCGGAATGTTGTCGGCGTAGACCGGGCCGTACTCGTTGACGAAGATCTTCGTCCCTGACAGGGCCGGGTACCGGGCGAGCAGCGCCCTGGCCGCCCGAACGTGGGCGGCGATGGCCGCGGGCGACCAGTAGTCGACGGTTCCGCCGGGAACCAGCTCGCTCGGCAGCCCCGTTGCTGCCGGGCTGTCGAACAGTGTCGTGCCGTCCTCGTGCCATGAGATTGCGGCAAAGCGCGTACCAGAGCTCATTTCCCAATTGAGGAAATCGGTCAGGCTGAGGTCAAAACCCGACTGGTCGCTGCTGCCGGGAGACCGGACCAGAAACCAGGAGATGTTCGGCCCGACGATTTGGGCGGACGGGTCAGCTGCCTTGATTGCGGCGTACCCGGTGGCATAGACCGACAGCCACTGGGCCACCGTTCCCCAGGGACCTGGCTCGTTCCAGATGTCGAAGTAGTTCGGGACCTCCCCGGCCGCGATCCGCTGCTCGACGTCGTTGTAGATGAACGAGTAGTAGGTGGAAAGATCCTCGTAAGGGGCACCATCAGCCAGGTAATCGGACGTGTATGCCCAATCCTCCCAGTCGCTCGTGAGGTCGACGTTGACCTGGGCGCCGGACTGTTTGGCCAGCGAGAATATGCCGCCTGACGGCGCTGCCAGCCAGGCGGCGCCGAACCGCCACTGAAGGGGGTGGAGCGCGTCGACGAGCTGCTTGTCCCGGCGGGTGATCGTGACTCCAGCGTCGCTGTTGAAGCCGTCCAGGAAACCCACTCCCACGTGCCTGAGCGGCCGTCCCGCTGCCGAGCCGATCGCCACCGAGCACTTGCCCGACAGGCACTGACTGCTGGGGTAGGCGTAGTCGAACCAGTCGTTTGTGGAGCTCGGCGAGGTTCCGCATGCGTTGTGGACCTGCACCTGGACGCCGCCGCCGCTGTCCGCTGGCGCCGTGGCCACGATCTGCGAGTCGGACACGACCCGAAAGCTCGCGGCCGGGAGCGCGTACTGGTCGCTCCCGAACCAGACCTGGTCGCCGCCCGCGCAGGCACCATTCTGTCCCTCAAAGCCCGATCCGTTGATCGTCACCTGCTCCCCCCCACCCGCGGGACCGCTTGAAGGCGCGACCGAGGAGACGATAGGGGTCCCAGTTGGTGCGGCGAGTGCGCTCCCAGCCCAGAGCGCCGCGATCACGGTTGCAACCATCAGCGATGTAGCGCACAGACGGACCATCCCCGCGGCATACGTCGGGCCAGATGCCTGGCCAATCCAGTGATTCCGGGCTGAGCTAGACGAGTCTCGTAGTGAGCCGGGGCCCGCTACGCTTCAACCTCACCCAAAACTGGCCAATCACCCTTCCTGAGGAGGATGCGATGCCGGGTCTCTCCGGGCGCATGTCCACAATCGTCAAGTCCAAGATCTCCAAGCTCCTAGACCGAGCGGAGGACCCGGGGGAGACCCTGGAGTACAGCTACCAGAAGCAGATTGAGCTGCTCCAGAACGTCAAGAAGGGCATCGCTGATGTCGTGACCTCCAAGAAGCGCCTGCAGATCCAGGAAGAGAACATCCGTCAGCAGGTGGTCAAGCTGGATACGCAGGCCCGTACGGCCCTGGCCGCCGGCCAGGAGGACCTGGCCCGAACCGCCCTGGAGCGCAAGAACGTGGCCCAGACCGAGCTTCAGTCGCTGGACGGCCAGATCGCCCAGCTGGAGCAGCAGCAGGAACAGCTGACGGCCTCCGAGCAGAAGCTTCGGACCAAGATCGAGCAGTTCCGCTCCAAGAAGGAGGTCATCAAGGCTCAGTACTCGGCCGCCGAGGCGCAGGTCCGGATCTCCGAGGCGGCCACCGGCGTGGGCGAGGAGATGGCCGACGTGGGTCTGGCCATGCAGCGAGCGCTGGACAAGACCGAGAACATGCGGGCCCGGGCCGACGCGGTCCAGGAGCTCGAGGCCGCGGGGACGTTCGAGGACCTTACGGCTCTCGGCTCAGGCGAGGACGACATCGATCGCCAGCTCAAGCAGCTGTCCAGCAGTACCGAGGTGGACGCGGAGCTGGCCAAGATGAAGGCAGAGCTCGGGTCCGGCTCGCCCGCCGGCGAGCTAGGCGCCGGCGACACTGGCGCGCCGGCGGATGCCGGGTCGCCCGGCGCCGCCCAGGCCGCCCCCCGGTCGCCCTCGGAGGCGTCTGCGCCGGCTGAACCTGGCCAGGGTTAGGGCGGGCCCCATGATCGTGCGCATCTCCACCGAGGGGCAGTACGAGATGCCGGAGAGCGATTCAAAGGCGCTGGATCAGCTCGATCACAAGGCGATCGAGGCCTGTCAGGCCGATGACGAGGACCAATTCACCGACGTGTTCGCTCGTCTGCTCGAGTTCGTCCGAACCAATGGTCGGCCGGTGCCCGACGACCAGCTCGGACCCTCAGACCTGATCCTGCCCCCTCCCGACAGCACCATGGCGGAGGCCCGGGCTGAGTTCAGCGCCGAAGGGCTGATTCCGGAGTAAGGCTCAGCTGTAGTCGTAGGAGTAGGCGTACAGCTCGTACGCCGCGCCGCGAGGTTTGATCCCCGTCAGGACTACGCCGGTGGGTCGGTGCGGGAAGCGGCCAAGCGTTGCCCGCACCGCCCGCGCCTGGTCACGGGTGGTGCGCGAGTCGCGGGCACAGATCAGGATCGAATCGACCTGGGGGAGCACCTCGAGCGTGTCGGCGACTGGCAGCAACGGGCTTGAGTCGAGTATCACCATGTCGTAGCGAGCCGTTACCTGCTCAATGAACTCCTTGAAGCGTCCCGACCCCAGCAACTCCGCGCCACGGTCAGTGGCCGTTCCCGCCGGGATGCATACGACGGTGTGAACGAGTGGACCTCTGGACCCGGACGACGCTGCGCCGTTCGCTGTGCCGTTGCCGGCCGTCGCCTCCTCGGCACCCGCACCGACCGTAACCTCGGCTTTTACCTCCGCTCCACGCTCGGAGAAGGTCACCGTCCGCAGGATGTCCTGCGGCTGGACGCCCCCCGTCAGGTAGTCCGCCAGGCCGGGGGAGAGCTCGACTCCCATGCGGCCGGCCAGGTCTGGTCGGCGCAGGTCGCAATCGACCAGGAGCGTGCGCTTGCCGGCAGCGGCCATGACCACGGCCAGGGAGGTTGCCACCGTCGTCTTGCCTTCCTGGGCCACCGCGCTCGTTACCAGCACCGACCTCGGCGGCTTCTCTAGGTCGAGAAACTCGAGGTTGCGGCGCAGGATTCTGAAGGCGTCGACGTCGACGCGCTCTGGAGCTTTCTTGCCGTTGGCCATGTAGGCCACCCGCCCCATCGTCTGGTTACGAACGTGGCCGATCACCGGCAGCTCAAAGCTCGATTCGAACTCCTTCGGTGCGCGCAGGCGCCGGTCCATGGAGTCGCGCACGAACGCCGCGAGGATGCCGAGGAGCAGGCCGAGCGCGAGGCCGATGGCCGCGTCACGGGTCTTCTTCGGCGAAATGGGGCTGGCGGACGGTTGGGCGGCCTGCTGGAGCGAGGCGCTCGTGGCGAATGTCGCGAGCGTGTCAATGCGGGCGAGCTCGTCCTCGTAGAACGAGAGCTGCTGACTGGTCGCGGCGCTCACCTTGAGCTTCGCGATCCGCCTCCGGACCGTGTTGGCCACCTGTGTGAACTCGGCCTTGGTTTGGCGGTTGCTGCGCGCGACCAAGGTGTAGGCCACGGCATTCGCCAGCTGGGCGGCGAACGTCGGATTGGAGCCGTTCGCGGCGATCTGCAGGAGCCCCGAGCTCGCGGACACGGTGGGCGTGACGGCGGTTCCCAGTGCCCGTCCTGATGTGGAGGTCTTCAGCCGGTGCTGGACCTTGCTCATCACGGCCGGGCTCGTGGCACTAGCTGCGTTGATGGCCGCCTCCTGCGCCGGGGTCAGGGGTGTCGGAATCCCGAGTCCCACGAGTGTTAGCTCCTGTGTTGGATCCTGGAAGCCGACCTGGGCGGAGCTCTGATAGACCGGCTTCTGCCGTAGGGCGTCGGCGATTCCGGCGCCGGCGCCGATGACCGCGATGATCACGATGATCACAGCGTGCCGTCGCAAAACGGCGAGGTAGTCGCGCAGCGAGGTGTAGCGTGGCGCCGCGGGGCTTTCTTCCGTCATTGTCCTGGTGCTCCTACCGGGAATATCCGAGCTAGCCGATCAAGGGTAGGGGGCGCCCACCACCGCTTTGTCCGATTACCGAAGCTAGCACGCAGCGGATCCTAATCCCGCAGCTTTGCTGGCAAGAGCAATGCGGTACGCCTGGACGGTTTTCTCTGCGGTTGCATCCCATGTAAACAACGCGGCGCGTGCTGTTCCCTGCCGCGCGAGCCGTTCGCGCAGGTCCTGATCTGCAACCACCCGACGCAACGCCCGGGCGAGAGCACCGATGTCACCGGGGGAGGCGAACACGGCCGCGTCGCCCGCGACCTCCCGGAGTGCAGGCAGATCGCTGGCGATGACCGGCGTCCCAAACGACATCGCCTCGAGCACGGGCAGGCCGAATCCCTCGCCGAAACTCGGCATGCAGAGCGCCAAGGCGTCGCGGTAGAGCCCGGCGAGTACCGCGTCGTCCACCTCTCCAAGGATCGTGAGGCGCTCGCCCAGCCCGAGCGTGCGTGCTAGGACGTGCAGGTCAGAGGAGCGCCCGGCGGGCGGTCCCGCGAACACCAGACGCAGCTGCTCAAGCCCTGCTTGGGCTATGGCGCGGAGCAGGATCTCGTGACCTTTGCGTGGCTCGAGGGTGCCGACGACAAGCACGAACGGGTCAGGAGGAACCGGGGGGGCCAACGCGGGCGGCAGGCGCGACAGTCCGTTGGGTGTCACGTGGATGAGGGTCTCGTCAACCCCGTGGTCGACGAGCGCCTGCGCGGTGGCGTGAGAAACCGTCAGGACGGCCGCTGTACGTGCGAGCGCGAGCATCTGGCGGTGCTGCGTCTGCCGCGAACGCGAGGTGTGAAGAGCGGGAAGCTCACTCGTCACCAGGTCGTGGACGGTGACCACCAGCGCGGCGCGGGTCGGCGGGGGCACGAGGTCGAGCGAATGCGTTACGTCGACCTGCCCGGTGATCTGCTCGGCCCGCGGAACGCCGACGCTCCGCCACAGACCCTGTACGACCCGCTGCGGGACCCGGACGTGTCGGACGCCCGTCGGCACGGCCTGGCTTCGACGTCCGATCGCGAACGGGACGACCTTACAGTCGGTGCGGCCCTCGAGCGCGCGGCGCAACTCGCGGGCGTATCGGGCAACGCCAGTGCTTCCGATCAGCTCCGGGGTGACGTCGAGGGCCACCCTCAGCGGCCGGGAGTCCGGACTGCCTGGGATCACGCAGCCGCGGGCGAGGGCCGTGTGCTTACCGAGCCCGGTTCCGAGGAGGCTCTGGCGCTTACGGTGCGGCGGGCTCGACTGGCGCCGAGGGCCGCCCCGGTCAGACCCCAGACACTCCAGGCGGCTGAGATGTCCGTCCAGGGCTGGAGGAACCAGGCACCAATGGCGAGCCCCGCGATTGCTCCTGCGCTCGCCGCGATCAGGTAATGCGGGTACCGGCGGGCGGCGGCACGCGCCTTCAGCACGAGCGTCACCGACAACGCAGCGAACATCAGCATCGGGACGATGCCGAGCTCGACGCCATATTGGAGGTACGTGTTCTCGGGGATGACAAGCTGTGAGAACGTCGAAGCGAATCGCTGTCCGGTCCCGGCAGAAGTTCCCAGGCCCTGGCCCAGTGGGTGGTGAATGACCGTGCTCAGCCCCTGCCAGAAGCTCGTGACATGGCCGGCGTTATCGGCCGTGTTGGCCGTGGTCACGCGCTGGGAGAGATGAGTGGCGAACGCGGTAGGCACGGCCACGAGCGCGACGGCCGCGATCAGGATTGCCAGCTGCGCACGCCAGTGAGGGCTACGCCCCGACGCGGGCTGGAGGGCCAGCAGCGCGACGACCAGTGCGGCCAGGATCGCGCTGCGCGTCTGTGTCATCAGTAAGGCGGCGGCGATCATGAGCAGCGAGACGATCACCCATGGCCTTGCACGGCCCCGAGCGGAGCGCTCAAGCGCGATCGCGAAGCCGAGCACCAAGTAGAAGCCGAGCGTCAGTGGGTTGAGGAACACCGACCCGACTCGAATTATGTGGTGGCCGGCGATCGTGTTGTACGTCCGGATATCAGAGAAGTTGACCGGATTGGTGTGCAGGATCCCGACTTCGTAGACCGTGTACCGGAGCGTGTAGACGACGAAGTGATTCCAGGCCGTGGAGTCGAGTGCCTCGAAGATCGCGATTCCCGCGACGACAGCCGCCACGAGCAGGGCCACGCGGCCAATGCGTTCAAGAAAGCCCGCCGGCAGCGGCGCGTGCCTGGCGCCAAGGAGGAGCAGCACGAAGCCGGCATCCTCCCGGAACCCGAGCAGCCGGATGCTGCTCGAGGACGGAGCCGAGGGAATGATCTCGTGCTGCAAGCCGAGATACACCAGCGCGACGAGCACGAACCCCAGGCCGAGCCGATCGAGTGCGTCCGCCCGTCGCCCTGTCGCGATGAAGTTGCGCGCTCCTGCCACCACGATTCCGAGTGCGAATGCCTCTTTCCAGGCGCTGAGATGACGCACGATCGACGTCGGTGCCCCGAGTGCCCATAGCTTGGCCAGGAGCAGTTCCTGGAATGGGATCAGCACGATCAGGGCGATCAGGGCACGGTCCGGCCAGCGTGCGGCAATCGCCAGCAGGCCCAGCGCGAGGAGGCCGGTGACAGCCGTGCTGGCCGAGATGATGTGCTTGGGGGAGAAGTAGATGAGCGGCGATGATGAGGATGGGAAAGGCCCAGATGAGGGGTGCGCCAACGGCGGCGCGAGTGCGGTACCACCGAGTCTGGGCAAGCGTCAAGAAACTCATGGAATGCGCCGTGAACCCCTAGGTCACGTCTACGCGCCGGAGCGGGGTCGGTCAAACGAGGCTCCGGCGGACAACCGGGCCATCCGTCTCGCCTCCCGCACGAACCCCGGATTGCGCACGAGTCGTAGCGGTCTGTCCCAGCGAGAGCCGGCAGGCGCGAACGTGGAGAAGCAATCAATTAGGTAGCCACCAAACTCCCAACTCACGAGCTCCTGGGAGACACACGACGAGGCCGGCGGAGTCGCACTGTTCCCGAAATCGAGCGGCGGTCATTGTTTCGTCGCGCCATGCCGTCAGATTGACTGCGATTCCGTGTCGTTTCAGCGGGCCAAATAAGGCGTTCGGCATGTGCCGCGAGAGGCGGCTGGGCAAGCGCAGAGCTCCAGCGTTGGAGTGATGGATGAAGCCCACGCCGTCGGGCTTGAGTTTCGCGGCAAGCTGTGCGAGATAGCCGCCGATTACGTCTGGGTCGGCGTGCACGAGGGAGTCGAAGGAGAACACGAAGTCGACCGACTGGTCGTCGACCATCCCCAGGCTGCGACCGTCATTGACGTGATATTCGATGTGGGTTGCGGCCGCGAACCGTTCGCGGCAGTGAGCGATGCAATTCTCGGCTAGGTCGACGAGTGCAAGATGCTCGGCGGCGTCCTTCAGGTACTCGGTCCAGCGCCCGTACCCCGGGGCGATCTCAAGGATCCTGCCGGCCGGGATGAACGCATGAATGCGTGGAAGTATCGCCCCGTACCAAAAAGCAGGGGTGTCGCCCCACCAACCCGACCACTCGTCTCCCTCGTGCGACCAATCCCACTTCGTGGTCCAGTTCTCGAGGTTCTCATCGAGCGTGGGCATGACTCAGGTGCGGCGCAACATTGTACGACGGGAGGGTCGACGGTACACGTGGCCCAACCTGGGCTTTCACAACACGCCGGAAGCGGCTTTGGTGAAATCACTGATGTGCATCCCATTCGCCGTGTCTTTGGCCGTCGCAACGTCGATCATACGCCGCTGGTCAGCTCTCCGTTCGACGCCGCGTCCGCCGAGGATCGGGCTCTGGTAGAGCGAGCCCTGCCGTATTCGATGACCGGGCCCGTGCGAATGCTCGCGCTCGTGGACGCTGTGAGGTACTGCGTGGGCCGAGGGGTGGTCGGGGCATTTGCCGAGTGCGGTGTTTGGCGCGGGGGCTCCGTACTGGCGATGATTCTCGTGCTTCAGGCAGCTCGGGGTCGAGGACCGGGACATCTACCTGTACGACACGTTCGAGGGCATGACCAAGCCAACAAGCCTTGATACTTCTGATTTGGACGGCGATGCGGTAGCTGAGTGGCGGCAGGCCAGGGAGGAGGACCGCCGTGCATGGGGAGAAATGTTCGGCCCGCAGGTGTTTCAATGAGACTGGTGTACGGTCGCTTCTTGCGGCGACGGGGTATCCCGCGAGTCGCCTGCACTTCGCAGTGGGCCCCGTGGAGGAGACTCTGCCCGCTGCCGCCCCTGACCACATTGCCCTGCTTCGACTCGATACAGACTGGTACGAGTCCACGCGCCACGAACTGACCCATCTTTTTCCGCGGCTCTCGAGCCGGCGGCGTGCTGATCATCGACGACTACGGTCACTGGAAAGGAGCACAGCGCGCAGTTGACGAGTACTTCTCCGCGGCGCCACCACTCCTGTTGACCCGAGTGGATTACACGTGTCGAATGGCGGTCAAGCAGTGAGCGGGCAAAGCCGCCCGGATCGGTACCACTCGGTAGACCGAGCCAGTCGCCATCTGGCTCACCGGCGGCATCCGTATGCGCACCACATTCGTCAACTCCACGCCAAGCTGAGCGAGCTGACGGGTCAGCTCGGACTCTCGTCGACGGCTCGAATCCTCGATTATGGCTGCGCGGAGATGCCGTACAGGAATCTCTTCGCCTCCACCGTGGACTATGTTGGGGCCGATCTTTCCGGCAACCCGAACGCCGGTGTCGTCTTGAATCCGGATGGGACCATCCCAGTGCCTGACGAGGCCTTCGACCTCGTGCTTTCGACACAGGTGCTCGAGCATGTCAAGCATCCCAGCCGCTACGTTGCGGAGTGCTTTCGCGTGCTACGCCCTGGCGGCCGACTACTGCTGACCACGCACGGAATCTTTCCATATCACCCGGACCCGATAGACCTGTGGCGGTGGACGTGCGAAGGGCTCCAACAAGAGGTTGAAAGCGCAGGCTTCGAACTCATCCGCTTTGACGGCAGTCATCGGACTCGCCGCCACTGGATTGCAGCTCCTCCAAGATGCGATTTCCTACCGGCTCCCCCACAGATGGGTGCCGCTGGCTCGCGCTCCTCATGCAGCCCGTGGTGGCGTTTGCTGATCGCTTCGAGCGGCCGCAGTCGCTCGCCCACAACGCGCAGGTGTTCACGCTAGTCGCCCGGCGCCCGGCGTGAGCCCACTCCAGATCGTCTGCGCCGTTCAGGGCGAGGCGTACGTCCGGCATTGTGCGGCGATGCTTCATTCGCTGCTCGC
Source organism: uncultured Solirubrobacterales bacterium (assembly GCA_963838865.1). Classification (GTDB taxonomy): domain Bacteria; phylum Actinomycetota; class Thermoleophilia; order Solirubrobacterales; family Solirubrobacteraceae; genus Palsa-465. The sequence continues at coordinate 103,131 of CAWISN010000003.1, forward strand.
TCGCAACCACGATCTGCAGGTACAGATCGACTATCTGCATGACGACCGTGCCTCCACGAGGAACCGACGCGCGCTCGCCAGCGATGATCGTGGACATGGGAGGTCAGGTCAACTTTCACGAGGTCCCTGATCGTTGGGTCCAGGGCCTACCGATCAAGGGCTTCACCCGGAAGGCGACTTGGTATCGCATCTTCCTGGACGAGCTGCTCCCCGAGGTGGACAGGGCGCTGTACCTCGACAGTGATCTTCTGGTGATGGACTCGCTCTTGCCACTGTGGCAGACCGAGCTCGGCAATTGCCTTCTCGCCGCGGTCACCAACGTTCCAACCCTACGACGACTGGGCATACACCCACCGTACGGAACTTGGCGGTCATCGCTACTTCAACGCTGGCGTGTTGATTCTCGACTTGAGGCGCATGCGACAAGAAGGCACGGGCAAACAACTTCGTAGTTTCGCCGTGGAAATGCCGCGCGCCTGCGGTGGCGTGATCAGGATACGTTGAACGAGGTGCTGGGGGACCGCCGGTTGCCACTTGCTCCGCGCTGGAACTGCATGAACTCGGTGGCGAACTTTTCGTGGGCGACCGACTATTTCTCGTCTCGACGCACTGGAGGAGGCCCGGCGCAATCCCGCGATCCGCCACTTCGAGGGACCCAGCGACAACAAGCCATGGCACCTACTCTCTGACCGCGAGATGCAGCTGCGATATATAGCGCATCGTCGGCGGACGCCCTGGCCGCGAGTCTGGCGGGCCGGGACTAGTCCGGCCAACATGGTGCGATACATGCGCCGACGAATTGGATGACCAAAGAATGAGGCTCAACGGCATACGAAAACGGTGGAACCAGAAGTGGCGCCCAATCGCCAGCGTGCGCTGGAGCAGGGCGCTGGCGAAGGAGCCGCTCCGCCGAGCGTTCTTCACTGAGCTGATCGCCCGAACCAGCAACTTCGACGAGATGCGTTGGCTTGGCACACCAATTTGGCAGAACGTGCTCGACCTCTGGACGATTCAGGAGACCATCGCTGAGCTCAAGCCCGCACTCCTGATCGAGGTCGGCACAAACCGGGGTGGCTCGGCTCTCTTCTACGCCCACCTGATGGACCTGCTGGGCACCGGCCGCCTTTTGACAATCGACATCGAGCGTCTTCATCAGCTCGACCACCCCCGAATCGAGTTTCTCCTTGGAAGCTCCACCGACCCCTCGGTCGTTGCGAAGGTCAAAGCCGCAGCTGAAGCGGCTGATGGCCCCGTGATGGTGATCCTCGACGGCGACCATTCAGAGTCGCACGTCGCTCAGGAGCTCGAGCTTTATGCGCCGCTCGTCACTTCCGGTAGCTGGCTGCTTAGCCAGGACGGTGTGATCGACCAACTCGGCCTGTTCGCCGATAGCCGGCCAGGTCCGCTCGCCGCTAATCGCGGGTTCCTGGCCAAGCATCCTGAATTCGAGCACGACCGCGATCGCAATGAGCGGTTGATGCTCACGCATCACCCGTATGGCTGGCTTCGGCGGCGCTAGCTGATTGATTCGGTCGACCTCCCCCACCCGTTACGACATTGCGAACCCCAGTCACGCTGCTCATCTTCAACCGGCCGCAACTCACCGCTCAGGTGTTCGAAGCGGTTGCCTCAGCGCGTCCCGAGCAGTTGTTCATCGTGGCGGACGGCCCACGCCCGGACCATCCTGACGACGAGCGATTGGTCGCTGAGACTCGGGCGGTAGTCGCGAACGTCGACTGGCCGTGCGAGGTTCAGACGAACTACGCAGATGTGAACATGGGCTGTTGCAGGAGGGTCGTTAGTGGCCTGGACTGGGTGTTTGAGCGCGCGCCCGAGGCAATCATCCTCGAGGACGATTGCTTACCCCACCAGACCTTTTTCCCCTACTGCGAGCGGCTGCTGCAGCGTTATCGAGAGACGAGCGGGTGCACATGATCAGCGGGTCAAACGTCATGGATTGGCAAAGCTCGTACAGCTATCGCTTTTCCCGGTGCTTTCATATCTGGGGCTGGGCGACATGGTCGAGAGTCTGGAAAGCCTACGACCAGGAGATGCGAGAGTGGCCACGGCCTGCGCGAGACCGGCTGGCTCAAAGATCGTGTGCCCGATAGGAGGGCGGCCCGTCTAGCGCAGTATTGGTTCGACGAAACGTACGCCGGGCGCAGCCAGCAGTGGGATTTCCCGTTGGTTTTCAGCGCCTGGCTCAGGGATGCGGTCGCCGCCATGCCGAACGTCAACCTGATCACCAACATGGGTTATGGCGCGGGGGCCACCCACCAGCTTAATCCCAACCACCCGTTCGCCGAGCCAGCCCACGCAGGCGATGAGTTTCCCGCTTCATCACCCACCTGAGGTGGCCGTCATTGAGGACGCCGACCGGATGGTATGGAGCCATTTCCGGCCACCGACGCGTTATGGATCCTGGCATCGTATCGCCGCGCTTACCTCACGGCGTCGCACGTGCTAGGCAGCCGAAGCAATGGGTGAGGAGACGCTGGTACTCGGGGCGGCCATCGATTTGACCGCCGACGAGGTCAGGCCCTTCCTGAGTAGCCTGCGCAAGGCGGGATACCGCGGGACGGTCGTCCTAGCCGTGGATCGCGCGGTGAGGAGGCAGTTACGGCAAGAAGCTGTGAGCTTTGACGTCCAGTTTTTGTGGACTCCGACCTTATTGCCGCTGAGCTTTCGCAGCGTACATCGTAGTCGCGCACTACGCACAGTGTGGGCAGCGCTACAAGGGCCGCTCTGGAGTCTGCTTGGTCTAGTCGATCGGCTTCCGGTCAAAGCTGTAACTCGTACGAACTTAAAGATGCGCATGGCCCAGCTGCTGTGCACGCCGATGGAAACACGGTTTCTCAGTTACCGACGCTATCTCGCTAAGCGACCGCACGCGCGAGTCCTTCTGTTGGACGTGCGCGACGTCTTGTTCCAAGACGATCCCTTCGTTGCGCTGCCGGTGGCGGGGCTGGGAGTGAGTGTTGAAAATCAGCGCTATACGATCGCTGCCGAACCACGCAATGCCGCCTGGATGAAGGAGACCTATGGTCAGGAGATGCTGGATCGGATCGGTGGAAGCCCAGTTTCATGCGTTGGTGTGACATATGGAGATTTGCGATCCATATCCGCGTACCTAGAGCTAATGGCCGAAGAAATACTGCGCCTCCCCGCCAGTGCCGCACGACGCGGAGGGGCCGATACTGCCATTCACAATATGCTCGTGTGGACAGATCGACTGGGTCCAGTAACGCTGCTCGAGACTCTGGCCAGTCCGGTCGCGACGCTTAACGACATCCCAGCGAAGGACGTGCAGCTCAGTTCCGACGGGAGGCTGCTGAACCGGGACGGGTCGAAGCCCAGCGTGCTTCACCAGTACGACCGCCTGCCCGGCGTCGCTTCGGCTCTCTTACGTGCGCTTGCAACGTAGACACCCTAGGCGGGGGCGGGCGCAAGAGTCAGGGATGCGCCGAATGGTTGTCGTCGGCCACGGTGGGTTCGAAGGAGTAGCCGAAATTCTTCACGTCGATGTCCCATAGCTCGCCCACACGGTCCCGCGCCTCGGATGAGTAGTAGGACCGGAAATCACGATGCTCGGTACGGTTCAGATGAGGGAGAGCGAGGTCAAGTTTCAAGTGACGCATGGCCTCAGCGAAGTCCGCCTCGAGGGTTTCGTAGCGCCCGACATAGTCGACAGCCACGCGGTCATCCATGTCGTATACCCAGTTGGACTGGTAGGCCCCAGGCCGGCCGGGGAGCCCCTTGAACCGCTTGAGCAGGTCAAAGACGGAGTCGACGTCGGCGGCACTGAGTTCGTAGCCGTCCGTCGGTATGGGGAGCAGGCTCTGGACGGGGGCCGCCGGCGCCCGCCGAGCCAGCGCCCTGACTGCTCGCCGCGCCGACGATCGAACACCGCTGGGCGTGGGCGCAGTCTGCGCGGTCAATCGAGCATGCTCGTACGGGCGAGAACCGAGGGAGTTATAGAACCACTGAGACACGAACCAGTCCCAAGGGTTGCGGACAAAGACAAATTTGAAGTAGTCTCGCCAAACTCGCTCAGGGAGCGCACCGCGCAGGATCGCAGGCGGCACGTGTTTTGGTCCAAATCCAGCCTCTGGGGAGCCGAAGTCATATTCGGCGCCCTCCTGCAAAGGCCACAGGACCTCCTCCATGCTGGTCGTGCCGACCTTGCTGCTGCAAAAGAATATGAACTTGTGCGTGTGAGACAGGATCATTCCGGACTAAGCGAGAACAGGTAGAAGTTGTCGTTGAGCATCAGCATCTCGCGGGCCGCTCGATCTTGTATAGCCCGCTCCTTGACGATTGGGCGGTATCCAGCGCTCTCCAGCAGGGGCAGCACCTGGTGGTAGCTTCCATCCGGTTCCCTGCTGAGAATTCCGTCTGCCTCGTTCGGCACGACAAACAGGTGGGGGACGCGGAGGCGAACGAGCTCCTGTATCCACCAGGTAATCGCCCTGAGCGTGCATTCCGAGAAGCTATGTACGTTGACCGCGAGATCGAACGCTCCCGGTAGCAGGGACGAGACCTGATCTATCGGAAGGGCGCGGGCGGGAGGCGATGATCCGCGGAAGTTGAGGTAATACTCGGCCAGAAAGGTTGACTCGGGAACGGCGTCGACGCAGCAATAGTCGGTGAGGTTCTCCGCCGCCTCGGCCATCCGATATGCCAGCCGCCCATAGCCGGCCCCGATATCGAGTACACGGAGCCCTGGTCTGGTCAACACGTCGAGGTGACGGTCCAGGAACACGATCTCATTGACGGAGTCGAGCAGATCACGGCTGAGCTTTCCGTACCCGGCCACCCCGGTTGTCCAGCAGCCAAACGCGCCGTCCTCGGAGAGTTGCCCGAGCAGCGGACCTCCGCCGCCGGCCTCGACCTGGCGCATGTAGAGAAACAGCTTGAGTGCCATCGCCCGCGGATGTTCCGGGTAATGCCACACATACAGGTTGTCGCCACGAAAATGCTGCAGCTCCACGCCTTCGGCGACTCGGCCGCCGGCCCACATGTGATGGTTTAGGGCGGGTAGGTCGAGCGAGGCGTACAGACTGCGAAGAGCAGCGAGCCGCGGATTGTCGCTGCGGAGATAAGAGATCGCGCCGGCCGGTAATGGGGTGCGATCGTCGTAATGGTTGATCAGGTATCGACGCTCCTGCTCACTCAGCGGAAAGGTGATCTCAGACGCGGCTCCATTGTCATCCTTGTTCTGCGTGAGCCGACGCGCAGCCGAGTGGATGGCACAAACCCGAGGATTTCTGCCTAGCTGCTCCCCGGCTCGCAGCCAACGCCAGATTGCCTTAAGGGCCATTCCCCGTCCGGCCGGAAGGTTGTGCGTGTTCACGCACCACGTGTCTCTTCCGTGATCGAGCATCTGGAATCCGTGGGCGGCCAGACGCTCGGTGCAGGCGTGTCTGACTCCGGCCCCCAAGAGCCAGTGGTTGTAGATGATTACGGTGGGCCGGAACCGTTCGATATCTACCTGGCTGAGGAGCTCCGCCTCGTCCCCGGCGGTGTCGACGCGGAGGACATCGAATGACTCGATCCGATACTGATGGCAGAACGACTCGAACGTGAAGCAGGGAGTGACGATCTCAGTCACATGCTGCTCAAGATCTGAGTGGTAGTCGGCCATGAAGAGAACCTCACGGTGGAGGGCGCCTGCCATGCAGACGGGGATCGGAGTCCCGCCATTCGAGGACTCCGTCGCGTCATAAAAGAACGCTCGCTCCTCGTCGCTGGACGCGATGGCCGCTTGCACAACCGACACTCGGGACGAGCTGCCGTAGGTACGGTGAAGCTCGTGTGCGACGGGCGGGATCGGGTCAACAAGCACCCCACGCCACCGTGAATTGTGGACCAGCTCACTCAGGGGATTGCGACTGGGCTCCTCGTTGGCTCCGATCTGCACAAAGAACGCATCGGGCTTCAGGCGCGCGAGCGCCGCCAAGAGGGAGGTACAGACGGTGCCTCGTGCTCACGGTCAAGCGTCATGCCCCCTCGAGGTGCGGGACCCGAGATTCGGTAAGCTCCACCTCGGCGCACACATCCGCCAGCCCCGAACTGCCGTCACGCGGTGTGACTGTGAGAATGAGGTCGTCAGTTCGTGCCAATGTGTCGGCGCCTACACGATCCTTCACGTCGATAATGATCCGGTAGGTCCCTCCGCCAAGCCGGGCGCGGAACTTGATCCGGACCGTGGCCTCCTGACCGGGATTGAACGTCCGCCAAGAGCGCCCACCGGCCGTAGCGTCAAACCCCGCAAACAGACCTGAGTTCGTGATCACGCCGACCGCGACCACCGGATCCTCCACGAATTGATTGAAGCGGAGGCGCAGCTCGAGCTCGACTGGCTCGTCGTAGACAGCACGGCGCCACTCGGTGCCAGTATCCGTGAAGCGGCGAACAACGAATTGAACGGGACCCGACTCTCGACGCTGATCGTCGACGAGACCGCGCCGATGCAGGGAAACGGCCTCTTCCACCTCACCGTCGAAGACGAGCCGGCCGTGTCTGATGAGCAAGGCCCGGTCACACAGCTCCCGGAGCATGTGCATCGAGTGACTGACCATCAGGATCGTCGCCCCCTCCGCCTGAAGGTTGCGGAGGCGCTCAAAGCACTTCAGCTGGAAACGTGCGTCGCCCACGGCCAGGATCTCATCCACGAGCAGGATTGTGGGATTGATGTGCGCAATGACTCCGAACCCGAGTCGCATGAGCATGCCCGAGGAGTAGAACTTGACCGGTGTGTCGATAAATCGCTCAAGCCCGGCAAATTCAACGATTTGATCGAATCGGCTCTGCACTTCACTCGCGCTGAGGCCGAGCAGCATTCCGTTGACGAGCACGTTCTCGCGGCCGGACATCTCTTGGGCAAACCCGACTCCCAAGCTGATCAGAGGGCCGATCCGCCCCTCCACGCGAACGCGGCCGACGGTCGGCCTGGTCACGCCGGCGAGCAGGCGGAGCAGCGTTGTCTTTCCGGCGCCGTTCTGACCAAGCACGCCGACGGTTTCGCCCGGTGCGACCTCGAGATTGAGGTCCTGAAGCGCCCATAGCTCGTGGCGGGCCTCGCGGTTGAAGGGGACGAGACTCCCAAGAAGCGTTCGCGACTGCTCGAGCTTCTGGTAGCGCTTTCCGACGCCACGCAATTCGATCGCTGCACGCATTGCGTTGATCCTAGAACCGGGCCGGCATATGCATCGCAATGGCAGGGGCTAGTCTACGCTGGCGCCGATGACTGGATCATCGATCCGCTTAGCTGAGATCCATCCCCGGCCCACGAAGGCCGCGCCAGTGCCAGTTCTCGAGCTCGAGCCCGGGCCGACCTCGCGTCGTGAATGGCTTAGGAGCATGTGGGATCACCGAGGCGTCACGCGGATCCTGGCGCGCAAGGACTTCCAGGCTCGGTACAAGCGGGCCAGTCTGGGTGTGCTGTGGGCTGTCGCCTTGCCGCTCATCCAGGCCATCGTGATGATCTTCGTGTTCTCACACTTCGTTCACGCGGGCAAGGGCGTTTCGTATGCCGCTTTCGTACTGACTGGCATCTTGGCCTGGAGCTACTTCGCTCTGGTTCTTCCGGTGGCCTGCACGGCCATCGTTGACCAGAGCAGTATCACGGACAAATTGTGGTTCCCCCGAGCCATCCTGCCGGTCGTTCCCTGCCTGAGCAATCTCGTCAGCCTGGCCATCTCGATGGTCATACTCCTGATCGGCGCGCCGATCCTTGGTGCAGGTTTTACCGTCTATCTGCTCCTGCTGATTCCCGCCTGCGTCCTGTTAGTTCTGTTCACCATAGCGCTGACAATGCTCGTCTCGGCGCTGCATGTGTACTTCAGAGACGTGCGATTCATCGTCGTGGCTGCGGTGACGGTTTGGTTGTATGCCACGCCAGTCATGTATCCCAAGGCAAAGCTCGGCTCCCTTGGTCATTGGCTTGACTTCAATCCGATGACCGGCATCATCTCGTTGTTCCACGTCGCGGTGCTGGGCCAGGATGGATCGTGGATGCGGTCGCTGGTCGTGTCGCTCATCACCACGGCGGTACTGCTGGTCGCGGCAATGGAAGCGCAGCGCCGCCACGATCGCTTGTTCGTGGACCTGCTCTAGCTCCAATGAGCGCAGCTATCGAACTTCAGCGGGTGGGGAAGCGGTACCACAAGCTGAACGAGAGGGCAGCCATGCTCCGGTCGGTCTTGCCATTCGGCGGTGCGTCTCGGGACGACCTGTGGGCGTTGCGCGGCATCGACCTGGTGGTCGAGGAAGGGGAGACAGTGGGCATCTTGGGACCTAACGGTGCCGGCAAGACGACGCTTCTCCGATTACTCGCGGGTGTGTCGCGGCCCACCGAGGGGCGGGTGTCGGTGCGCGGCCGGATAGCTCCGCTGATCAGTCTCGGCGTGGGCTTCCATCCGGAGATGTCAGGGCGAGAGAACGCGGTTGTGAACGGAATGATGCTCGGTCTAACGGCCGAGCAGGTGCAGGACCGCCTGGAGTCGATCGTGGACTTCGCTGAGCTCCACGAGTTCATCGAGACACCGGTCAAGTTTTACTCCTCAGGCATGACGATGCGCCTTGGCTTTTCCGTGATCATGCATATCGAGCCTCGCATCCTGCTGATCGACGAGATACTTGCCGTAGGCGACGCGGGCTTCCACGTCAAGAGCTTTGACCGTTTGCGCGCGCTCCAGGCGGACGGAGCGACGCTCGTCATGGTCAGCCACTCGATGCACATGCTGCGGCAGCTTTGCCGCCGGGGAATAGTCATCCAACACGGACAGATCCAGCACGATGGGGATATCGAGGAGGCGATTGCACTGCACTGCGCGGCCATGTCGCGGTTCGACGATGACCCGACCCAACCCCGGACGGTCGTGGACGTCGTCGAGCGCCGCCTGACGGGAGGGATCGGGTCTGACCAACATGCCAGCTACGACGCCCCGATGGATCTGCAACTCCGTCTGCACTTCTACCGCGAGGTCTCGGACTGCAATCTCACCTTTGCAGTGGTCGGGGGGCTGGGGTTGCCCGTGGCCTCTCACTCATGGAACCTCAGGCGAGAACGTCGAGCATTCAGCGAGGGCGAAGAAGTCGAACTCGCGGTTCGGTTTCGCACGCGGCTTGGGGGCGGAAACTATGAACTGGTCGTTCGGATCGAGGGAGCCCACGGCGAGCTTTTGGGCGTCTCGGAAGGCTTGATCCTGTTCGTCTCCGGGAGGCCAGGGTCACTAGGGCCGATCGACCTTCGGGCCCAAATTGAGGTGGATGGCGAGGACCGAACCGATCGCCGCACCTCTTTGCTCGAGGCTTAGAACGTCGGCGCTCAAGACCGGACGGCGCTGATGCGCGTTACCGGACTCGCCGAGCTAACACGAAGCAGAACAGTGAGCCCGGGTTCTTGATCCGCTCCACCTCCATCCCTCCTTCCCTCGCAGCACTTTTGAGTTCCTCGAGGTCGACCGCCGACCCTCGCCACGCCTCGTGATGAGTGCGCGGGCCGATCTTCAGCGTCGCCCGCAGGAGTTCGCGGACCCGCGCGAGACCCTTCGGACGCTCGTGGATCTTGGGGTCGTTGGACACCTGGATGGCCGCCCACCCACCAACGCGGAGGACACGTCCGACCTCGCGGACGTAGCCATAGGTGAGCTTAGGGTCTGGAAGATGCTGGAAAACCACGAACGAAATGCAGGCGTCGAAGCTCTCGTCCGGTAGTGGGGCGAGGCTCGACCCGTCGCCGTGGATCCACTGGACGTTCTCCAGCTGCGGGTTGTAGTCGCGAGCGCGAGTCAGCATCACCTCGGACACGTCGAGTGCGTGGACTGACGCAGCCAGGGGGGCGATGGCTCTGGTCAGGCGGCCGATCCCGCAGCCGATCTCGATTACGGCCTCATCGCCACGTAGCGAAACCCCCAGGTCGTCGAAAAGCTGGTTGATGACCTGCACTCCGGCCGCCCAAAAGGATTCCTCGTTCGGGGCGCCGAGCGTCTCGCGATTGTCCACGTAGTGGAATGGATCCTCCGCGGCCCGTTCGTTCCAGTAATGCTCCATTCCACCTGTTCCCATGGGCAGGATTATGAGGCACGGGCGAGGCGTATCGCCAACTTTTGGTTTAGTGTGGATCCGGGTGCAAGTCGAAGACAACGTCACGACCTGGAACGCGCCCTCGAACTGGCGCGGCGCCGAGGAGAGCTGGTCCAGGGCGTGGGGAAGCGTCAACGCTCAATGGTGGGGATCACTCCGGCCCCGCTTGCATGACTTCCTACCGGCAGGTCGGATTCTGGAGCTAGGTCCAGGCCACGGGCGCTGGACCCATTTCCTGAAGGACATGTGCAATGAGCTGATCCTCGTCGACGTAGCCGAGCAGTGCATTTCGACTTGCCGCTCTAGGTTCGCTGAGGCTACGAACATCGACTACCACGTCAATGACGGAAAGTCACTTTCCGTTGCCGCGGATCACAGCGTCGACTTGGTGTTCAGTTTTGACTCCCTGGTACACGCAGAGGCCGACGTGCTCGATGCTTACGCTGGCGAACTGGCACGGATTCTGACGCCAGACGGCATTGCCATCATTCACCATTCCAATATGCGCGAGCACCGCACCCGGGCGGCTCTCGCTCATCGTGTGCCGGAGCGTTGGCGCTGGCGGTTGATCCAACGGGGACTTCTCGTGAACGTGAATGCGTGGCGTGCTGAATCGGTATCGGCTCGCTGGTTCGCAAGCACGTGTGAGGCGAGAGGCCTGTGTTGCATCGGGCAGGAGCGGATAGCGTGGGAGTTCGGAAGCTTTCTGATGGATGCGATCACTGTGGTAACCCCACGTGGTTCCCGGTGGGAGCGGCCGACCCAGGCGCTCGACAATCCGAGGTTTTTTGACGAGGCGCGGGCGGTAGCTAGGTACTTTCCGATCTACGCTTCCGGCTCCGACCACGATGGCAATAGCTAATGGGTTCTCGCCTGGCGCGGCTGATTCCGCGCTGGTCAGCGTGATCATCCCGGCTCGCAACGCTGAAGCCACGCTCGATCGAACCCTGGCAGCCGTGGAGGCGCAGGACGTCGACTTTGATTTCGAGGTGATCGTGGTCGATGACGGCTCACAAGATCGGACGGCCGAGGTGGCCGGCAACCATGCGCCTCTAGTCAAAACGGTGCAGAACGACTCCTCGCAGGGCCCCGGCGCGGCCAGAAACCGCGGCGTGACCCACGCGTGCGGGCGCTTCCTGGCGTTCACGGACGCCGATTGCTTTCCCGAGCGTGATTGGCTGGCGCGCGGAGTACAAGCGCTTCAGGAGGCCGACCTCGTGCAGGGCGCGGTTATCCCTGACCCCAGCGCACCACGCATGCCGTTCGAACGGACGCTGCTGGTTGATCGGGCCGGCGGCTTCTACCAGACAGCCGACCTGCTGGTGCGACACGAAACCTTCGAGGCCGTGGGTGGGTTCAAGGACTGGTCGCTGGACCAGCCCTTGGAACGGCTGCTCGGCCCACGCAGACGGCGGCGGTTTCGTAAGCGCACGCCGGCAGGCGAGGACGCACTCTTTGGCTGGATGGCCTTAAGGATGGGAGCGCGCATTCGGTTCGCGCCAGATGTGCGCGTCCATCACGCTGTCTTTCCCAGCACGGTGGCAGGCGTGATGGCAGACCGGTGGCATTGGACCCAGGACATGCCCGGCCTCGTCCGGCTCGTGCCGGAGTTGCGCTCGGCGGCTCTTCACCATCGTTGGTTCTTCAGCAGGTGGACGATGGAGTTCGACGTGGCAGTGGCCGCCACGCTCGCCGCCTGGATCACGAGACGCGGGGCCTGGCTGGCGCTAACCATCCCGTATCTGCAGGGGCGGGCCCGCGATGCCGGCCAATGGGGCTGGCGAAATGCTCCAGTTGTCGCGCTCGGGACGGCAGCCGCCGACGCCGCAACGCTGGCTGGCCTGATCGTAGGTAGCTTGACCTGGCGCCGCCTGGTCCTCTGACCTCGGTCGCCCGCTGGCTCCGGGATTTCGGTAGAAGGCCGCTTCGTACACTGCGGCTGTGTCTGATTTGGCAGACCACAAGCCCGATTTTTCAGTCCGGTCGACCGACAACGCATCCGGGTGTTTACGGATCCTGGCCATCGGCAACATGTATCCCCCGCACCATTCGGGCGGATACGAGGCCGTGTGGCAGCGGTCGATGCGGCACGCAGGCGAACTCGGACACGCGGTGAGGATCGTGGTGTCCGATTACCGCATTGCAGCCGATCTACCGGAGGTCGACCCCGATGTCCACCGCAGCCTCCGGCTGTATTGGGATGCAGACCGTTATGAGTTCCCGAGGCTCACCGGATGGCAACGCCTGAAGATGGAGCGCCACAACATGCGAGTGCTGCGTCGCCACTTGGAGGAGTTCAAGCCGCATGTCGTGACTTTCTGGTCAATGGGCTGCATGTCGCTGTCGCTGATCGAGGAAGTCCGGCGTCGCCGGCTTCCGGCCGTCTTCATCGTCCACGACGACTGGCTGGCGTATGGCCGGATGCACGACCAATGGACGCGGGCGTGGGAACGCAATCGGTGGCGGCGGCTCCTCCGCCCAGTCGTGGATCGAGTTGGCGGTGTGCCCACGACAGTCGATATCGCTGGGGCAGGGTCGTTTGTGTTCAATTCTCACTACACGCTTGAGCGGGCACGAGAGGTTGGGATCAACGCGACGCAGATGGAGGTTCTCCACCCTGGGATCGACGAGCGCTTCTACCGACCTCAGCCGCCGGGTCCGTGGCGCTGGCGGGTGCTGTGCGTAGGCCGCATCGACCGCCAGAAGGGAGTCGACACCGCGGTCCAGGCAATGGCGCAGCTCCCGCCAACGGCCACGTTATCGATCTGGGGGAGTGGCGACGAAAGCTATGTGGCGGACATGAAGCGCCTGGCCGAGCGCATCCACGCCGCGGACCGAATCTTCTTCAGAGGCTTCGCCAGCCCGGACCGCCTAATCTCGGCCTACGAGGATGCAGATGTGGTCGTGTTCCCCGTGCGCTGGCAGGAGCCGTTCGGGCTCGTGCCGCTTGAGGCGATGGCCCTTGGTCGGCCTGTTGTCACCACGGCCCGTGGCGGAACCGCCGAGTACGTCCGGCACGAGGAGAATGCGATCGTTATCCCGGTAGACGACCCGTCCGCCCTGGCGCGCTCAGTGCGGCGATTGGCTGAGGACCAGATGCTGCGGGACCGGCTGCGGCGGGGTGGGCAGGAGACCGCCGCCAGGTACCCGGCGCACCGCTTCGCCGAGGACTCGGTCCGGAAGATCGTCGAGTCCGTTCCGGTGCAGGCACGAACGACGGCGGCAGCCGTGCTCGCGTCCTAGCCCGGAGGATCTCGCGTCGGCGCAATGCGGGTCCTGTTCGTGTCACAGGAGTTTCCGCCCGAGACGGGCTGGGGCGGGATTGGGACGTACGTGGCATCCGTGGCGCAGGCTCTCACCTCCCAGGGCGTTGACGTGCATGTTCTGTCAGTGGTCGAGGGCCAGCCGGTCAGCACCCGAGCCGCGGAAGGGATCACCGTGCACCGTCGGCCGCTCGCCCACGTGCGCGGCCCGGCGCGGCTCGCGCCCGAGGCCTGGGAGCGCCTTTGGCTGTCCATGTCCGTCGCGCGCTCTGTGGGGCGCCTGTCCAGCACTCCCACGGTGATCGAATGCCCCGATTGGAAAGCCGAGGGCCTCATGCTCTCCATGAGAGGCCGCTTCCCTCTCGTGGTCCGTCTTCACTCGACCGCCCGGCAGATTTTCCCCTACTCAGGTCAGGGCGGACACGCCTCCGGGGCCGATGGACGGTTCGCCGCCAGGTTGGAGGAAGCCGCCGTGCGCCGGGCCAACGTCGTCTTGAGCACGCGAGCCAACTTCGAAGAGGCGGCAAAGCAAATGGGTCTGGATGACCGGGGGGTGCGTCTCATTCCACATATCGTTCGTCTGCCATCCGAGCGGCCGTATCCGAGCGGCGAGGGTTCGCCGCGGGTTGCCTTCGTCGGCCGGTTGGAGCCGCGCAAGGCCCCGGATGTGCTCCTTCGAGCAATACCGCGAGTGCTCGCAGTGGTCCCAGCAGCAAAGTTCGTCTTCCTGGGCCGGACGGTCGGTGACGATGCCGCGCCTTCTTCAGCGACCTCGCTACGGCGGGAAGCCGAGCGCCTCGGCGTGGCGCATGCGGTCGAGCTTCAAGGAGAGCTTGACTGGCAGGGCGTTGCCGAGGAACTCGCTCGGGCAAGTGTCTGTGCCTTCCCATCCCGATGGGAGTGCTTTCCGAATGCGACCGCGGAGGCGATTGCCATCGGACGGCCTGTGGTGGTGTCGTCCATACCCGGATTCCGGGAGATGGTTCGAGACGACGTGACCGGAAAGGTGATTCACGGCGAGTCGCCGGAGGGTTGGGCCAACGGGATCATCGAACTGCTGACGAACCGCGAGCGGGCCCAAGAGTTTGGTGAAGCCGGCTCACGCTTGATCAGAGAAGTCAGCGACCCCGCGCGGATCGTCAGCCTGACGCTGGCTGCCTACGAAGACGCCATCGAGCGGTTCAAGCACAAGGAGCGCGTGGGACGCGACACCTGCTAGGGCCTCGAAAACAAGACATCAAACCCGAATTCGGGGTTCGCTCCGCGACGAAGAAGGAACCGGCCGTGGCGACGGACAGGGATATGCGGTTCGAACCCCAGGTTGCTCATGAATGCCGCGACACCTCCTGGGTCATAGCCCGCGGCTTCGGCTCGCCCAGGGACGTGCTCGACTAGAACTGCTGCCGAGGTGGCTTGGCGGAGAGTGTTCTTCGCGCCATGTAGAACCTCGAGTTCAGCCCCCTCAACGTCAATCTTTACGAAGCAGATGTCCGGTGGGGAAATATCGTGCTCCTCCACGTAGTCATCAAGCGTGCGCATGCTGACGGGAACTGATCGGTCCGATTTCTGTGCTCCGGGTAGAACGGAAGACCATCCGAGCTGATCGAAAATCGTGAGCGGCTGATTGTCAAGGGAGCGGTCCAGCAGCCCGAATTCGTTGGGGGTTACCCATGTCATCTTGTTCAGTTCGAGGTGGGCGACGAGACGTGGATACACCCGCGGGTCCGGCTCAAAGGCATGAACCGCACCTCCGGAGCCGACGAGGCGAGCCAGCTGCAAGGTGAAATAGCCCAGGTGGGCTCCAACGTCGATAGCCGTGCCACCGGCCCTCGTGTGACGATCGATCAACCAGGTGCCATGGCGGCTGAAGAGGCCGGCGGCCATGGCCGCCTGAAATGGGTCGGTGGAGTCGATGCTCAGAGCGAAGCCTTGCATCGTTCGGTACGGAAGGCCAGGCTTGACCCACCGACGGGCGAGGCGCCCAGCGACATCGAGCTGGACCTCTGGACTGACGAAACGCCCGACGGCGTGCCACATCTGAAGGGCGACAGGCAGGCGGTGCGGAGGTGCTTCGGGCATCAGCTCACAGGGTGAGGGAGCGGTCGTCTCGCCGATTATGAGCCAAGGTCCTGGAGCAGGACGCCCTGACACGATGGGCAGTTGGGTGGCTGAGGGATGTGACAACATCTCGGCCCGTGCCGGCTGCCTCTGTCGTGATCCCGACGAGGAACCGGCGCTCGGAGCTAGAGCGGGCGATCGAAAGCGTCCATGCCCAGACCCTTTCTGACTGGGAGCTGGTCGTGGTTGACGATGCCTCCAGCGACGGTACCCAGGGGTATCTGAGCAGCCTGCGGGACCCGCGCGTGCACGTAGTCCGCCTGGATGAGCACCTTGAGCGCTCCGCGGCCCGGAACCGGGGCCTTGAGGTGGTGAGCTCTCAACATGTCCTGTTTCTGGACGACGACGACGAGCTGTTCCCTGGGGCGCTTGAGCTGCTCACGCGCTCGGCTGCAGGGCATCCGGAGGCATGTGCGGCGGTTGGCGCGGTTATCCACGACACGGACGGGGCGCGCAGCCGCCCGTCCTTCCCAAAGCACCCGATCGTCAATGACGTCCGCCTCGAGTTGCTCGCCGGCTGGGTCGCTCTGGGAGGACAGTCGTTGTTCCGGACCAGCCTTCTGAATGAGCTCGGGGGCTGGCAGGTCGGACTCTCGGTGGCCGAGGACCAGGAGCTGTGGCTGCGCATCTGTGCGCGTGGACCGGTTGCCATCGTTCCCGAAGCCGTGCTGGTGCACCGGCCGCACGGGGTGGCTGGAGACGCTCCTGGCGGCAGAGATGTGGAGCGCGAGGTCGTCAGCCGGTACCTTGTCGGCGCGACCGGAGCAGAGCGGCGCGCGAGGCGTGCCGCAGCCGCACGTGAGCATCTGCGCGACGGTGATATCGCGTTCAAGCGCGGTGCGTATCGGAGGGCGCTGCTGGCGACCGTCAAGGGCATCCTGGCGGCCCCGTTCCTGCTCGCCTCGCCGCTCATAGGAGGGGGACTGAGGCGCGGCCTGCTGAACGCCGTCGTGGCTGCCATGCTGCCCCGTCCAGCCCTGGAACGGTTGCGAGCAGCACAGAGCCGCAGGCGCACGCGGTCGCTGGCGCCCCACTGATGGTCAGGAGCCCGACAGTGCTATGGGTGACGCCCGAGGCGCCTGACCGGCGGCAGAGTGGCGGGAGCATCCGGCAATCGCATCTGCTCGAGGCGCTGGCCCGAGCCACGCCCGTGGACGTGTTGGTGGTTGGCCAGGGTCCAGATGAGGCATGCGCTCGCGTCGTCCGCTCCGTAGAGCAGCTGTCCGAGCCCGCTGATCCCCCGCGCCCCCCCTGGATGCCCTGGTTCATGTGGGCGGTGTGGGAGAACGAGGTGCTTCGGATGCCCGCGGCTGTGGCCGACACACGCAGGCACTGCCGGCTCTTGGCGCCCCGTCTGCGGGCAGCGGCACAACGCTATGACATCGTCCATTTCGAGCACGACCGGCTGGCGCCGCTGGCCCGGCAACCGGGCCTTCCTCGCCGGACGATCACCCTGCACTACCTCCGCTCCGAGCAGGCGGCTCAGCGACTGGCGTACAAGACCTCGCCGGCCGGCCGGTGGCTGGCGCGACGGGCCCGGAAGGTGGCGCTCGGGTTCGAGCGAGGCGTGCTCCAGGATGTCGATCGGGTATTCGTCACGAGCCCGGATGACGCAGCGGCCCTGGACGGCGACTGCATCATGGTGCCCAACGGCGTCGATGTGAGCGAGATCCGGCCGGCGCCGTTACCGGACAGCCCTAGGCTCGTGTTTACGGGGCGCCTGGACTGGCTGCCGAATGTCGAGGGACTCTCATGGTTTTGCCGCTCGGTGCTTCCCCGCGTGCGCTCCCAGGTGTCCGAGGTCCGGCTCGACGTCGTCGGCTTCCGGCCCGTCCCGGATGTCCTGGCGCTCCGCGACGACGGGGTGGAGGTCCACCCGGACGTCCCATCCACACTCCCCTATCTGCACGGCGCGCGCGTGGCCGTGATCCCGCTGCACGTCGGCTCGGGCACCCGGCTGAAGGCGCTCGAGGCCCTCGCCGCCGGGCGCCCCGTCGTGGGGACCACGGTCGGCCTGGCCGGACTGGACCTGCAACCCGGCCGGACGGCGGAGGTCACTGACGACCCGGACGAGATGGCGGCCGCGATCGTGCGCCTGCTGGATGACGACCAGCGCGCGTCCGACCTGGCGGCGGCGGGACGCCGGCACGTGGAGGAGCACTTCGACTGGGGACCGATAGGTGACGCCTTCGTGGAGCAGATGCTCAAGCTCGCTGAGAGAGGTCGGTCGGGATGACTGACGCCAGCGTCGTCCTGTGCGTCCGCAACGGCGCCAGCACGATCGCAGACCAGCTTGCCGCGCTCTGTGCTCAGGATTGCCCGCGGGACTGGGAGCTTGTCCTCGTCGACAACGGATGCACCGACAACACTCTCGAGATCGTGGAGGGATTCAGATCACGGCTGCCGGGACTGACGATGGTCGCAGCCCGCGATCGCCCGGGTCTAGCGAACGCGCGGAACGCAGGCGCGGCTGCCGCGGCGGGCCGGGTGCTGGCCTTCTGCGACGCCGACGACGTCGCCGACGCCGGCTGGCTGGCCGCCCTGCTCGCGGGCGCGGACGCCGCCGACATCGTCGGAGGGCGCCTTGAGTTGGACCTGCTCAATGACGAGATGACCCGGTACTGGCGCGGGTTCGCCGGCGAGGACCTGTGGCAGACCCGCGCCCTGGACCACCTTCACTACGCCGTCGGGGCCAATTTCGCCGTGCGCCGGGAGGCGTTTGCAGCCGTCGGCGGCTGTGACGCGGCGTTCGTCACCTGTGGCGATGACATCGACCTTTCCTGGCGGATTCAGCACTCGGGCGGGACTCTGGTCTTTCGAGAAGATGCCGTGATTCACTACCGCCTTCGGAGTGATCTGCGCAGCGTGGCCCGGCAGCAGTACTCCTACGGGCACACCGAGGCGCTCCTGCGTAGCAAGTTCGGGGCTGAGCTACCTCCCCCGCGCTGGCGGGAGCAATGGCCGATCTACCGCCACGTGCTGACGCGCTGCTGGCACCTCCTGGCCGATCGGGGTCGGCGCGGAAACTGGCTCTCAAAGGCGTCCTACTGCGCCGGGCGCCTCGCGGGCGCTTGCAGCTACCGGGTCGTTCACTTCTGAGGGGAGGACCGGGATTCCTCCCACCTGGGCGTATACGGCAAGGTGCGACCGAGCAGATGCCGTCCAGGAGAACTTGCTGGCCCGGCACTGCGCGGCGATGCTCGCCTCCCGCCAGCTAGAGTCGTCCCCGAATACGCCGGCGACCGCCTCCGCCATGGCTCCGACATCGCCATCGGGGACGAGGAGGCCTCCGTCACCCACGACCTCCGGCAGGGCGCTGTTGTCAAAGGCGATTACGGGTGTGCCGCAGGCCATCGCCTCCAGCGCCGGCAGCCCGAATCCTTCACAGCGACTCGTCACGACCAGTGCATCGGCGCCGCGGTAGAGCTCCGCCAGAGCTTGATCGTCCACATAATCGGCGAACGCCACGCGCTCGGGATGCGAGCAGCCCCTCAGGAGCCGGTCTATATCCGGGCGCCACCAGGGCGCCACGGTGCCCGCGACGAGGAGCCTGTGGCCTAGACCGCGCCGGGCCAGCCGGCTGATCACACCGAAGGCTTCGCCGTAGCCCTTGTGATGGCCGTACTCGCTCACCAGCAGGAGATACGGATCACGTCCCCCCGGGCGGCCCTCAGGGTGCTCGGGCCCGGCCGAGAACGCGCTCGCCACGCCGTGGGGGACGACATGAATCCTCCCCGGGTCCACGCCCAGTATGGACACGGCCCTCTCGGCGACGTACTGGGAGACCGCAATCACCGCGTCGGCCTTCTTGACCTTCCGCCGGCGCCTGGTCCAGGCCCGCAGTTCCCCTGCCTGGTCGGCACCCGCGAAGGTCAGCGGAACGTCGTGCAGCGTCTGAAGCCAGGCCTGGCTGCACCAGAACGGAGGGTCGCTGGCGGAGCTGTGGAAGATGTCCGCGCGGGCTCGAGCCACGTCGAGCGACAGGCGCGCGCGATGCTCAAAGTCGGCGTAGGTCCCCGGCCACGAGCGGCGAATCGACCGGATCCTGACTCCCGGGGGAATCGCGGGCCGTCCAGCCTCCGTCGCCAACACCGAAATCGAGACCGAGGGAGCCTCGGCCAACAATGGGAGAAGCGATCGCAGGTAGCGGCCAAAACCCCGCCGGGCACCGAAGCCCGAGAGGTGGCGGCCGTCGATCAGAACTGAGAGCTCGCCCACTGACGCCTGCGCTCGCACAACCCTGAGTACACCGCTGCTGTGGCGCTCGCCATGGAGCGCTCGTCGAAGCGATGCAGGCGGGCGTTGGCGCCGCGGACGAGGCGCTCGCGCAGAGCGTCATCTCTGAGCAAGGTCACGACCGCTGCGGCAAGCGCGTACGGCTCATCGCAGGGCACGGTCAGCCCGCTCACCCAATGGTCGACCACGTCTCGGCATCCGTCCGCATCGGTGGTGACCACGGGGACTCCGGCTCGCATCGCTTCGACGGCGGTTCGGGGCGAGCCCTCGAAGCGCGACGGAAGGGCGTAGACGTCGAGCTCGCTGAGGGCGGCATCTGCATTGGGAAGCGCGGGCAGAAGATGGAAGCGCTCTCCGATGCCCGTCAGCGCAATCGCTTTCTCGATCATTTCCTGCAGCGGACCCGAGCCGATGAGTACGAAGTGGGCGTTGGGGAGACGATCAGCCACGATCGTGCAGGCCGAGACGAATACCTCAGGTGCTTTCTGCCAGGCCAGCCGTCCCACGCACCCGATGAGCGGAACGTCGCTAGGGATACCGAGGCGCGACCGGAGCGGCACCGGCAACGGTGGCGGTGGCGCGAGCTGGATCCCCGGGGGGATGACCGCAACCTGCTCCGGATCGGCCAGTCCGTGGGCCACCGCATAGTCCCGTTCGCTTTCGGACACTGCGATGAGAAGGTCGGTCCGCCCGTGCAGGAGGCGTTCAAACGCGACCGCCCAGGGGGCCCGGCTCAGGGCATGAGGGGTGTAGACCACCGGGGTTGCCAGGCCAAGCGTGGCCAGCCGGGCGGCTGCGCCACCGATCGAGCTATGCCCGTGGACGATGCTCGGCCGCACGCGCTGGATCAGCCTGCGCAGCGCGGCGGTGGCCACCGCATGACGGTGGGGTGCCCGCCAGCGGCCCAGCTCCACACGCTCGACCCGGGCTCCCAGCTCCTCGGCCAGAGCTGCCGCATCCTGGGTGCTCTGCCCCCGGTGATGGGACGGTATGGCCAGTACGTGCTGGAACCCGTCAATCAGCCGGACGAGGTCGAGCACGTGCCGTCCGGTCCCGGCGTGCTGATCGAACGCCTCGATGACCTGGAGCACCGTGGGCCGCTGGCCCCTGGCACCCCGACCGCGCTGGCGGCGCGAGTGATCGGCCTGCCTGCCGGCAGCGGAACGCTGCGATCCAGCAACCTCGGCGGTGGGGGCATTGACGCTCACAACCAACTAACGCTGGAAATAGGCCAGGGCTTGCGCCGCTGTCGGTGTCTGTTTGGCCTTCGGCACAGGCCTCAGCTCGCCGCGCGTGCATATGAATCGAGCAGCACCGCCGCGGATTCTCGCCAGGAAACCGCGCTACGTGCCCGCCTGAGACCGGCCTCGCGCTGCTGACGCTGCCACTCGGGCTCAGTCAGCAGCCGGACCAGAACCGAGGCCATGTCCCCGGGGGCGGGAGATGCGGCCCAGCAGCCGGCCTCACCGAGGACCTCGGGCAGAGAGGCCACTCTGGCGCACACCACCGGTGTGCCAGCGGCCGCGGCCTCCAGCGCCGGCAAGCCGAAGCCTTCGTAGCGGGTCGGATAGCACAGCGCCTGTGCGCCGGCCAGCAAGGTGGCCCAGACCTCGTCGCCAACCCTTCCCAGCGACACGAGACCGGATTCTAGAGCAAGACCAGGCTCGCCCACCACAACCAGCGTGACCTCGCGGCCCAGCTCCCGCCTGGCCAGCCGCCAAGCCTCAAGTGCCACGGAGAGACCTCGCCTGGGCGCCCCGCCGACGGCCACGAGGTACGGGCCGGTGATGCCGAGCCGCTGGGCCACCTCGTCGAGCTGAGCGCTCCGAGCAGGAGAGAACACCGGGTCCACTCCAGGGGGCGCCACGGCCACACGGGCAGGCTCGACGCCGAAGTACCCCTCGATCTGGCCCTTGATGAACTCCGAGACCGTGGTGATCAGGCTGGCCCGGCGCACGCCGGCCCTGATGTTCATACGCCAGGCCGCGCGCTTGATCGGCCCGAAGTCCTCCGGGTGAAGCTGCGTGGCCAGGTCGTGGAGCGTGAGGACGGAAGGGCCGCGGATGCTCAGCGGCAGGACGTTGAAGGTGGCGTGGAACACGCCATCAAACCGGCGCAGCCAGGGAGCTACGGCCAGATCGAGCCAGGCCAGACCGGGCAGCCCGGGCGCAGCCTTTAGCGGGACGACTTGTACCCGCCCGTCCGTCTGGAGGGCAGGCGGCGGACGGCGCCCGTCGGTGAGCACGAACAGCTCGACGTGGTTGGCCAGCTCGGGCAGCAGGTGGGTCAGATACCGGCATACGCCGAGCGGTTCCCCCAGGAGCGGCCGGCCATCGATTGCCACCTTCTGAACGGCCATCCGGGGACTCCCTATGACTCGGTGTCGCGGTGTATGCGCTTGTAGGGCGTGATCCCCGTGCTGGTCACCGCGAGCTTCACCAGGGCACGCCCGGCGATCAGGGCGGCTAGCAGCGGACGAGCGGGCAGAGGCCACCGCCGGGCGAAGTAGCGGTACATGCCCAGGTGGCTTGAGGCTATCCAGCGGCCGGTGACCTGCGTGAGGCTCGTGCCCCCGGCGTGGGTCACCATTGCTTGAGGCGCGAACCAGATCTGCCAGCCCGCCTCATGGACGCGAGCGCTCCAGTCCACCCCCTCCCAGTCCAGTACGAACCGCTCGTCCTGGAGTCCGATCTCGGCGATCGCCGAGCGCCGAACCAGATAGCACGCCTCCGCCCCGTGACCCACCGGCCGCTCCTCCTCGTGGTTCCATCCGTGCCACCAGGTCCGGGAGCTGCCCTGGCCCGGCAGATACCGGCTGAGCCTCCATCCCAGGAGCGCCTCGGCCAGCGAGGGCAGGGAGCCCACCGAACTTTGGAGGGTCCCGTCGCCGTAGCGCAGGTTGGCGATGGCAAACGCTGCCCGCTCCCGGCGAGCCAGCACATCCACCAGCGCATCGACGGAACCCGGCCCGTAGGTGACATCCGGGTTGGAGATCAGCACGAACGGCGCCTGCGAGGCGACCAGGCCCTGGTTGTTGGCCGCGGCCAGTCCCCGGTTGTGGCCGTTGCTGATCACCTTAACCCAGGGCAGCTGCTGGCGCAGCCGGGCGATGCTTCCGTCGCTCGAGCCGTTGTCGACCACGATGGCCTCCCAGCTCACAGCCGGTGGATGGTTCTCCAGCGAGTGCAGGCAGGCCAGCAGCTCATCGCCCGAGTTCCAGCTCACGATCACGACGCTGAGATCTGGCATGCCGTTGTTCATGCCCCTTATGATCGCGCCGTGGTCGAGGTTCGGCGCGTCTCGCTGGCAGGGATGCTGCTTGTGCCAGGGGCGCTGGTGGTGTATTTCGCCTTCAACACCGGGGGGTTCTATCCCGGAGCGCCGGCCTACATCGCCATGCTTTTGTGCGTAGCCATGGCCATCCGGGCGCTCCTGGCCGGGTTTCCCCTCGCCGGTGCCAGCCGCCTGCTCCTGATCGCCACATCCTCGATGTCGCTGTATTCGCTGCTCGCCCTTCTCTCCGGGCTGTGGTCGCATGCTCCCGGAGTGGCCCGGGTGGAATTCGACCTTCCGCTCGTATATCTGCTGTGCATGGTGATGTGTGGCTCGATCGCCCGGACGCGCGCGCGCTTGAGATGGGTACTCCGGGGACTGGCGGCCGCCACGGTGATCGTATGCGGATCAGGCCTGATCTCCCGCACGCTCCCGCACCTCTGGCCGACGACGCCCTCGATCATCAACAACCGACTGAGCTTTCCGGTGACCTACTGGAATGTGCTCGGGTTGCTGGCCGCGTTGGGGATCGTGCTGTGCGTACATCTCTCATCGGACCTGCGTGAGCACTGGTCGGCCCGGGTGCTCGGCGCCGGCGCCGTCCCGGTGCTGGCCAGCACGCTGCTCCTCACCTTCTCTCGGGGCGCAATCGCGATCTGCCTGATTGGGTTGGTCGTCTATGGAGTGTTGGGCCGGCCTCGAGGGCTGCTCAGCTCCCTGATCGCCATCGCACCGATGACGGCGGTGGCGGTCGGCGCGGCGTACAACGCCGGCCTGCTGGGCACCGCCGATCCCACCACCCCCGCCGCCGTGAGCCAGGGACATCACGTGGCTGAGGTCGTGATGATCTGCGTGGGGGTGGCGATCCTGCTCCGGGGTGGGCTGGCCCTTCTCTTCGATGAGCGGCTGCGGCGGTTTGCCCTGCCCGCGCACGTGCGCCGACCTCCGGCCTGGGCGGGCTGGCTTGCCCTGTCGGTGCTCATCGCCGTGCTCGCTGTGGGCTTCCGGCACCCGCTGTCCCGCGAGTATCACTCGTTCTTCCGGTCCACGCCGGTGAACCAGAGCGTGGCCAGGAACCGGTTGACCGACCCCTCCAACAACGGCCGGGTGCCCAACTGGAAGGTCGCGATCCGCGGCTTCAAGAGTGCGCCGGTACTGGGACACGGAGCCGGGACCTACCAGGACGAGTGGGCGCGCTACCGGCCGAACGATGTGTTTGTCCTGGACGCGCACTCGCTGTACCTGGAGACCTTGGATGAACTGGGGGTGGTCGGCCTGGTCCTCCTGCTGATCCCGATCCTGATCATCCTGATTCGAGTGGCAACACGTATCCGCGGGCGCGCCAGACCGCTGTATGCCGCCGTGTTCGCGGTCCTGCTGGGTTGGGCCATCCATGCCGGGCTGGACTGGGACTGGGAGATGCCCGTGGTCAGCGTCATCTTCTTCTCCCTGGGGGGGTTTGTCCTGGGTCGGCGGTCGCGAGCTGACGGCACTCCGCGCTCGAGCCTGGCCCTGGCCTCGTCGCGGTTGGAGCTGCGCGTACCGATGGCCCTGGCCTTCCTGCTCCTGGCCGTGGTGCCGGCATTCACCTGGGTTTCGCAGCAGAAGCTCGATGCCGCCACGTATGCATTTGCCCAGGGCGACTGCCAGGCCGCTCGGGGGGACTCACTGAGCGCGATCTCCGTGCTGGGCAACAGGCCCGACCCGTACGAGATCATCGCCTACTGCGATGTCCGGCTGGGCCAGCCCGGGGCGGCTTTGGCCGCCATCCGGAAGGCGGTGGCGCTTGATCCGGGCGACTGGAACTACCGCTATGACCTGGCACTCGTGAGAGCGGCGGATGGACTTGATCCCCGCCCCGCGGCCGAAGTCGCCCACGAATTCGACCCCCGCGAGCCCCTGGTCCAACAGGAATGGGCCCTTTTCCAGAGTGGCACTCCGGCGCTGTGGCGCAGCGAGGCCATGGCGATCGTGAACAGCTTCAACGTCCTGTGATGGCTGGGTGATTTGCGGTGCGCAGCGAGATCTTTGAGCGCCTTTACGCCGCCCATGCCGGCCCGCTGCTGGGCTTTCTGAACTACCGGACCGGGGACCCGGCGCTGGCGGAGGACATTCTGGCTGACACATTTGAGAGGGTTTTACGAAGCCGCCGACCATTTGACCCCCGCAAGGGCAGCGAGAAGACGTGGCTTTACACCATCGCGCTGAACGTACTGCGCGATCACCTCCGCCGGTCAGCCAGCGCTCGGCGTGCCGTTGACCAGGTGCGGGCTGTTGGGCAGGCTGATAGAGGCGCAGCGGAGCTCGACGCCGTGGAAGAGCGGGAGATGCTGCAGCGCGGTCTGGCCAGGCTGGCTCCGGAGGAGCGCGAGGCGGTAGCACTGCGCTACGGCGCCGACCTGACGGTGGTCGAGATCGCCAGGCTCACCGGAGAGAAGGCCTCCACCATCCATGGCCGCGTGTACCGCAGCCTCCAGAAGCTGAGAGACGAATTGGCGTAAAGGGACCGGCCACCGGGCGGCCGCGGTCTCTCACTAGCCGGTGAAGCTGCGCAGCTGGTCGACGGCGTCCTCGTGCTCGTGGTGGTGATGGTGATGATGGTGATGATGGTGCCCGCCGTTACGCGAGCCGTATTCGCGGTGACCCGTCCCAGTCGTCAGCTGGCTGTGGTGTCCATGATGATGGTGGTGGTGCTTGTGCCCGTAGCCGTGATGCCCCTTTCCTGACCCGACGCCCTTGCACTTCTTCCCGGGATGGGGGTTGCCGTGGTTGCAGTACTTGTGGTGGTGATACTGATGATTGGCAGCGCCGCCCTGACCGTTGGGGTGGGGATCCAGGCCCGAGAGCGCGATCGCTCCGCCGGCGCCTCCGAGCAAAACCACCGACGTCGCGAGAGCGATGAGCCGGGAGCGAATCACGTTCGGCTTGCGCTGATGGGCCGCCGCCTGGGCCAGCGCCCGGTGCTTGAGGCGGTCGAGCTCCGGGGATGCCGGTTGCGTCCGCCCGCGTCGCAGGCGCTCCTCGACCATGCGCAGATCATCGGGCAGCTCTGGGCCTCGGGGATACATCACTCCCTAATACGGGCGACAGCGAGCTTTTCTAACCGAGTCAATACGCCCCGCGGCCGGTCAGGACCGCGGGCAACGTCCGGCAGATGATCTTCAGGTCAAGCAGCGCACGCCAATTCGTGACGTACTCGAGGTCGAGCCTGACCCGGTCCTCGTAGGAGAGCTCAGAACGCCCGGAAACCTGCCAGAGGCCGGTTAACCCCGGTTTGAAGGAGAGCACCAGATCGCAGGCGTCGCCGTACTTCTCCAGTTCGTCTTCCACGATCGGGCGGGGGCCGATGGCGCTCATGTCGCCTCTCAGTACGTTCCAGAGCTGGGGCAGCTCATCGAGGCTCGTCCGACGTAGCCACGCGCCAACCCGGGTGATTCGGGGATCGTGGCGGAGCTTCTGCCTCTCTCCGAACTCCTGAGCCAGCTCCGCCTGGCCCAGTTCCGCAAACACGTCGGCGTCCGTTCGTCCCCCGAAGCGCTCCCCGGTGGAGAATTTTGCGTGCATGGTGCGGAACTTCAAGATGTCAAGCGGCCGGCCGCCCAGCGTGAGGCGGCGGTGGCGATAGAAGACCGGTCCCGGATCGGTCAGCTTGATAGCCAGCGCGATGATCAGGAAGAGCGGCGCGAGCACGAGCAGGCTGAGGAGCGACAGAGCAATGTCGAATGCCCGCTTGAACCCGGCGCGCCAACGAATCGTAGTCTCCGGCCGTGCAGGGACAACCGCGAGCACGGAAGCAGCCGGAGTGGCCAGATGGACCTCCGGACCGGTCAATGCGGTGGCGGCGCTGTCGAGTGTGGCTTCGCTGGTGGACATGATCAGCTGACCATCCAACGTGCGCACACGTCAACTTCTTGTGCCGCGTATGGCGTAAATCGACTGCTGGATCCCACTGCCTGGTCGAACCTCTCCCGCTCGCCGTTGACCTGGGAGGCGGCAGACTACCGAATCTCAGTAGAACGATGCTCCATCAAGCCGTCAAACTGTTTCTTTGCTGACATGGGCCCGCCGCTCAGCGCCCGAGCCGGCGCCGCCTCAACGCCTGTGTTTTGTTGCCGCAGTGCCGACGTTCGGCGGGGGTGTGGCTGACAGGGAGGGCGGAGGGAGCGGGAAAGCGAACGAGGAAGGCGGGCGCCGCGAGGGGCTGCCCATCGCCAGGGCCACGATCGCCACGACGATTCCTCCTGCCAGCAGGGTGATGATGAACGGCAGGTAGTCCGATACCCGTGACGTGCGCGGCCGCTGAGGACGGACGGGAGCAACGACCAGGCCCGGGCGGCCTGGGACCGGAAGCTGACCGCGCTGCTGGCTCAGATCGGGATACCCCACAGCGGGAACCAGCGCTCGTGCTCGGCCTCCACAGGAAGCTCGTTGCCCACCTGGGCCTTGAGGACGAACTCGCGCTCCACATTGCGCTGCTCCTCGCCCGGGGCCGGCACGAAGGGGTAGAACATGCCGCGCTTGTAGTTGTAGATCCAGTACAGCGGATGCCGCTGCTCGTCTTGGAAAGCGAACACGGCGCACAGCACACGCTCGCCGTAGCCCCCTCCCTCCAGCGCGCTGCTGACCGCGTTTATCCCCACGACAAGGCTGTCGAAATCCGGGCCGCGAAGGATCAGCCAGCGATACCCGTAGCCGTCGTCGGACGTTTCAACCGCGGTCCCGCTGTCTGAGGAGGTGGCCCTCACCACCTCCTCCATGTCCTTCACGATCGCGCTGAAGTCCGCGGTGGCGAGGGGTTGAAACACGATGGCGGCCCGGCCGCCCGTGGTGATGCTCAGCTCGGTCTCGAACTTCACGTAAGCCGTGCTGATGGCGAACAGCCGATCGCTGGCTGGCCCGGCCAGCTTGCGCTTGCCCATTAGCACGTCGAGAAAGCCCATCGACCCCGATGTTAGGTCAGCTTCCCTTCGGGGGCGCGCGCTGCCGCGGCAAGTAGACTCCGGGCGGTGGGACTGCTGATGGGTGACGGTCCGGCAGTCCGAGGCTGGACAGCGGTCCTGCGGCGAATGGCTCGCCGGCGATCGGTGATTCTCGGCTACCACGGAGTGGCCGATGTTCCGCTGGCAGAGGATCCCTACCGACTGCAGGTGCCGTTGGCCTGCTTTCGTGTCCAGATGGAGCTCCTGGCTGCTGCCGGCTTTCGATTTCTGACCGTGGCGGAATTGGCCAGGGAGGCGACCGGCCGGACCCCGCCATCTGGACTAGCGGCGGTGAGCTTCGACGACGGCCTGCGAAACAACCTGACCGCGGCGTTGCCGATTCTGACCCGGCTCGGAATCCCGGCCACCGTGTACGTGCCCACCGGTTGGCTGGATGGCCGGCACCCAGATATTGGGCCGGGTGGTGACAATGCGATTCTCAGCGCGGACGAGATTCGAGCGCTCGTCCAGGCGGGATGGGAGGTCGGCGCGCACACGGTCAGCCACACCGACCTCTCGCTTCTGGGCTACGGGGAGTGTCGATCGGAGATCGCACGCAACTGCGAGGAGCTCGTCCGGCTGACCGGGGCCGCGGTAGAGAGTCTCGCCTATCCATATGGCCGATACGGCGGCCCCGCCATTGCCGCGGCGCGGGACTGCGGGCTGCTCAGCGCCGTGACCGCCGGTTCCGGCGGCTGGCGACCTTACGAATTGGGCAGGGTAATGGTGGGTGGGGGCGACTCCCTACGGGCCTTTGGCCTCAAGCTCGTGGGGCGATACGACACAGTCCTCGACGGAGCAACGATGCGCGCGCTGCGCACGATCCGGCAGCGCGCACGTCGAGGGGTCGCTCAGCGATTCCCGAGCGGCGGGGAATAGCCCTCAGGCCGTGCCCTGAAGCTGGGCCTCGAGCCGCTGTAGAGCGGCGATCCTGGCCTCCAGAGGCGGATGGGTGGAAAACAGGCTGGCGACGGTCTGCTTGGCCTTGGGCGGGAAGATGTAGAAGGCGGCAAGCTCCCCCGACGCTGCGCGCAGGTCCTGCCGGGGAACGGCCTGCATCGACCCGCTGATCTTGAGCAGGGCCGAGATGAGAGCGCTGGGGCGCCCGGTGAGGATGGCGGAGCCGCGGTCGGCGGCAAACTCGCGGTAGCGCGAGAGTGCCTGGAGCAGCAGCCACGAGACCACGTAGACCACGGCGGAGATGAGAACCACCGCCATGAAGGACAGCGCGCCGCCCTCCCGCTCGTCGTCAAACGCTCCGCCGAACCAGAACCCGATCTGGACGATGAAGGAGGCGATCGAGGCGAAGAAGCTGGCGATGGTCATGACCATCACGTCACGGTTCTGCACATGGGTCAGCTCATGCCCGAGGACCGCCTCGAGCTCCACCGGAGTCAACAGATCGAGAATTCCGCTGGTGGCACACACGGTGGCTGTGCGGGGCGAGCGGCCCACGGCAAAGGCGTTCGGCATGGCCGTTTTGGCCACGGCCACGCGCGGCTTGGGCAGGTTGGCCTGGACACAGAGCCGTTCGACGATGGCGTGGAGCTGCGGGTAGTCCTGCGGGCTGACCTCCCGCGCTCCCATGGAGAAGAGCGCGATTTTGTCGGAGGTGAAGAACTGCATTAGGAACAGGCCTCCGGCGGCCACGATGATGATCGCCGTCCCCACACCCGAGGCGATCAGGGCGCCGATGAGGACGGCGTAGACCAGCCCGAGCAGGAACAGCGTCAGGACCATGCGGGCTTCCAGGCCGCGATCGCGGCCGAATGAGGTCTTACGTGCCATAGGCAGGATGAATGGTGGCAGACGGACATGAAGCTCTGGGTAAGAGTCGGGGGGCGGGGAAGCCTGCTGGCAGCGGGAGATTCCTTGCACGGGTCTTCAAAAGACCCGAATTTTGCTTTACCATTTGTTGGCGAATTCGGCGTTTAGGCATGGCGCCCATCGGCCGATAGGGAAGACAGGGAAGATTCGTGCGTGCCCCTCGTGCATATCTGGCAGGTTTTGGGACCTCCGGGTCGTTGCTGGCCGGCGCTGCTCTGATCTTTCTCCTCGCCAGCGCTTTCGTCGCCTTCCACGGCTGGCCGCAGGTGGGTTCCGCCCCGTCCACCGCGGCCGTCTCGCTGCCCGGGGTCGCACCCCAGGGCGGCTCCCCGGCGACGCGCGCTCTGCAGAGTGCGCTTGGGACTCCCACCGCCGGGCGCGTGGCCGCTGGCTCGGGCGGGCTCAGCGGGGTGGGCCGGGTAGGTGGCCGGGCGGGGGCCGGTGGCACCACCGGTGGTTTGGTTGGCCACCACGGTAGCGTCGGTGGCTCGGGCTCGGGACAGCCCGGAGGCTCCGGGGCGGGCGGAGGTGGATCGTCATCGGTCTCATCACACGGCGGCGGCTCGGCGACCACTGCACCTTGTGTGGGATCGACATGCCTTCCTTCGACACCCTCCAATCCGGTCACCAGCACGGCGCGTAGGATCGTGAGCACGGCAGGCACTTCGCTCACCACCGCTGCGAGCAGCATCACCAAGCACCTCCCGGGGGGTGCGGGCAACACCGTGAGCAACGTGACGGGCACGGCCGGGAGCACCGTCAGCAACGTCGCGCACAAGGTGACGGGCCTGCTGTAGGCCCGCAACCACCGCCCCCAAGAACCGCCCGCTTCAGCCCGCTAGGGCTCGGCTCATGAACCGGAGCGCCAGCGCGTTCAGCTCGGCGTCGTGCTGGACGGAGCGGTGATGACCACCTGGGACCGTCACCAGCCGGCTCTGAGGATGCGCGGCCAGCGCGGCGAGCTCGCGTGAGTGCTCCACCGGCACCTGCTCATCGCCCTCGGCGTGAAGGAGGAGCAGCGGTGCGTCCTGCTCCGACACGGCGGCCGCCAGGTCGTGGGAGAGGAGAAACTCCTCGAGCACCACGCGGTCGGCCTCGAAGCTGAACGCTCCGCTGCTCAGGGCCCGGAGTAGCCCGTCGGCACCGGCCGGGCAGACCGCCACCACGGCTCGGGCCCGGGCGACCGGCGCGGCCAGGATGGCCAGGTAGCCCCCCAGGCTCGATCCGCGCAGGGCCACGCGCTCCGCCAGCCCGCCAGGCCCGAAGCGATCAGCCATGCGGAGCCTCAGCAGAGCGGCCATGGTGGCCACGTCCTCGAGCACCCTCCCGTCCATCGGCCCGGGGCTCTCGCCATGGCCGCGTTGGTCAAAGGCGATTGCCCCGAATCCCGTGGCCAGCGCCGCGCGCGCGAAGTCGTGGTGATTCTCCTTGCAGGAGCCTGCGCCGTGGAGGATCACCACACCCCCCGCAGTGCCGTCGAAGCCGGCGGCAGCCACAGGGAATACGCCAGCCCCTGGTGCGCCGTCATCTCATCGGGCAGTACGGGAGTGATGGTGCGTATCCGCCGGGCCACGGCGCGATCATGCCAGGGCCGGGCGGACTCGCCGCCGGTGGCCGGGACGCCTGGCATGGCATGATCGCCCGCGTGAGCGTCGCTGCCGCCGAGGTCCTGCACGTCTATCCCAGGGGCACCCGGGTCAACGACCGCGGGCACCTCGAAATCGGTGGCTGCGACGCCGTCGAGTTGGTCAGGGAGTTCGGCTCCCCGGCCTACGTGGTCGCGGAGGATGACCTGCGAGCCCGGGCTCGCTCATTCCTGGAGGCCCTGGGCTCTCGTCACCGGGACCACGAGGTTCTGTTTGGCTCAAAGGCCTTTCCCTGCACGGCCGTCTGCCGGGTGCTGGCCGAGGAGGGGCTGGGCTGCGATGTTGCCTCGGGCGGCGAGCTGCACCTGGCCCTGCGCGGCGGGTTTGAACCGGGCCGGATCTACCTGCACGGGAACGCCAAGTCCGCGGACGAGCTGCGCATGGCCATCCAGGAGGGCGTCCGCCACGTCGTCCTTGACTCCTTCGATGACCTGACGCGCCTGGACGAGGTGGCGGGGGAGCTGGGGGCCCGTCAGCCGGTCCTCTTACGCGTCACGCCCGGCGTCGCGCCCGACACCCACCACGCCATCTCCACCGGCCAGGCGGACTCGAAGTTCGGCTTCTCGACTGCGGATGCCCGGCGGGCGATCGAACTGGTCAGGGAGGCGGCTCACCTGGACCTGGCCGGCCTGCACTGTCACGTCGGGTCGCAGCTGTTGGCCATGGGGCCGTTCGCCGAGGCCGTCCGCGCAATCGCCGACGTGGACGACACGCTGGCCACCTACAACTTCGGCGGCGGGCTGGGCGTGGCCTACACCCCCGGGCAGGTCGTACCCACCGTTGCCGAGTACGTGGAGACGATCGTCGAGGCAGCTCACGAGCGCCTGGGGCCGGACATTCGCCTCGTGCTCGAGCCCGGTCGAGCGCTGGTGGCCCAATCCACGGTCACCCTTTACACGGTTCAGACGGTCAAACGCAACGTCTCCACCTGGGTGGCGGTGGACGGGGGCATGTCGGACAACCTGAGGCCCATGCTCTACGGCGCCGGCTATGAGGCTCTCATCGCCGACCGCCCCCTCACTCCGGGAACCGAGCGCTGCCATTTGGCCGGTAAGCACTGCGAGTCAGGCGACGTGCTCGTCCGCGATCTGATGCTTCCCGACCCGGCCCCCGGGGATGTGGTGGCCACCCCGGTGACGGGGGCATACGGCTATGCGCTGGCCAACAACTACAACAGCGTCCCCCGGCCCCCGGTGCTCTTCTGCCGCGAGGGCGTCCCACGCCAGGTGGTGCGGCGGGAGACCTACGACGATCTGACGGCCCGTGACCTCGACTGAGAACTCCTTCCGGGTAGGGCTGCTGGGACACGGGACCGTCGGGCGCGCCTTCGCCGAGCTGCTGCAGGACCAGGCCGACCGGATCGCGCTGGTCACGGGTCTGCGGCCGGAGCTGTCGGGGATCCTCACCCGCAGCCAGGGGTCCTTCCCGGAGCTCCTCGAGCGCTCTGACCTGGTGGTCGAGGTGATGGGGGGGATCGACCCGGCGCGGGAGTGGGTGCTCGGAGCGATCCGCGCCGGCCGCCACGTGGTCACGGCCAATAAGCAGCTTTTGTCCCGCCACGGCGAGGAGCTGTGGGAGGCGGCCCGTGAGCACGGGGTGCAGCTGCGCTTCGAGGGCGCCGTGGCCGGAGTGGTGCCGGTCATCCGGGTCCTCCAGGAGTCGCTGGCCGGGGCCCGGATCGATCGAGTGCACGGCATCGTCAACGGGACGACCAACTTCATTCTCACCGAGATGGCCCGGACCGGGATGACGTTCACCCAGGCGCTGGCCGAGGCCCAGCGTCTTGGGTACGCCGAGGCCGATCCGTCCGAGGACGTGGACGGGCGGGACGCCGCGGCCAAGATGGCCATCCTGGCCCGCCTGGCCTTCGACTCCCCGGTCCACCTGGATCAGGTGCGCTTCGAGGGCATCGAGCACGTGCAGCCCGACGATCTGGAGTACGCCCGTGACCTCGGTTTGGAGCTCAAGCTGATCGGGACGGCGGAGCGCATCGGCGAGGGGCTGTCGGTGCGCGTGCACCCCGCGTTCCTGTATCCCGGCCATCCCCTGGCCTCGGTGATGGGACCCTTCAACGCCGTCACGGTGGAGGCGCAGGCGATCACGGAGATCACCATGTCCGGCCCCGGAGCCGGCGGTCCGCAGACCGCCACCGCGGTGCTGGGTGATGTCATCAGCGCCATGATCCCCCCGGCATCGACGCCCCCCACCATGAACGTTCTGGAGATCGTGCAGGACGTGGTCTCCGCGTTCTACCTGCACCTTGAGGTGGCCGACGAGCCCGGGGTCCTGGCCCAGGTCGCGCACGTCCTGGCCGAGGAGGGCGTGTCGGTGAAGTCGGTCGTGCAGCGGGGTCTGGGCGACCAGGCCCGGCTGGTCATGGTGGTGCATGCCGTTCTGGAATCGCGCTTTGCCGCCGCGCTGGAGCGCATCGCCCAGCTCGAGGTGATGCGCGCCCGGCCCAGGGCCATCCGCGTGCTCGAGGAGGAGTTCGCTTAGCCGGGCGCGGCCGGCAGCGGCCGCCGGATAGGATCCCGCGCCGTGCGGGCCATCCAGATAACCGAGCTGAGCGGTCCGGACAGCGCGCTCGCGCTCGTGGACATCGCCGAGCCCGAGCCGTCCCACATGCTCACGCCCGGGCGCGGGGTAGTGGTTGATGTGAAGGCCGCAGGAGTCGCGTTCCCCGAGGTTCTTCAGACTCGCGGCGAGTACCAGTTCAAGCCCCCGCTGCCCTTCGTGCCGGGCGCCGAGGTGAGCGGGATCGTGCGTTCCGCGCCGGAGGATGCGGCCGTTGCCGTCGGCGATCGCGTGGCTGCCATCTGCATGATTGGGGCGTTTGCCGAGGTGGCGGTGGCGCCTGATTTCTTCTGCTTCAAGCTCCCTGACGAGTTCGACTTTGCTCAGGGAGCCGCCCTAGTCTTCAACTACCACACCGCCTACTTCTGTCTGAAGCTCCGCGGTCGTCTGGCCGAAGGTGAGACCGTTCTGGTACACGGGGCGGCTGGTGGCGTGGGCACTGCCTCACTGCAGGTGGCGAAGGGGCTGGGTGCGCGAACGATTGCTGTGGTATCGACGGATGAGAAGGAGCAGGTGGCCCGAGACGCCGGCGCCGACGACGTGGTGCGCTCCGACGGACCGTGGAAGGACCAGGCCAAGGAACTCTCGGGCGGCGGCGTTGACGTCGTGCTCGACCCGGTGGGTGGCGACCGCTTCACCGACAGCCTGCGGTCGCTGCGCGAGAACGGCCGCGTCGTGGTGGTGGGATTCACCGGCGGCTCGATCCCGGAGGTCAGGGTCAACCGGCTGCTGCTAGGGAACACGGAGGTGGTGGGGGCGGGATGGGGGGCATACGTGATGGGTAAACCTGAGGTGACTCGCCAGATCGGCTCGGAGGTGATGCGGCTGGTGGACGAGGGGTTCGTGCGACCGGTGGTGGGTGCACGGTTCCCGTTCGAGCGAGCCTCCGAGGCGTTGAAGCTGATCGACGGGCGCGGCGCGACCGGGAAGGTCGTGCTGGAGATCTGATCCGGTTTGGGCAGGACCTCAGTCGCATCTCGTGAAACGAGGAATCCGGTCGAAGTTGCGCTGCTGCGCGACGAGTCCGGTGACCGGACGAGGGAGCGCAACCGGTCCGGAGCCATCGATGCTCTCCGAGCGATTGCCGCCCTCATGTTGCTCGTCGATCACACGAGCTATCTCGCCGTGGGCGCAGATCTCGGTCGCTTCTTGCCGGCCGTCCGGTTGCTCGCCCCGGGGATCTATCTCTTCTTTGCGGTCAGCGGTTACCTGATCGCGGGTCCTTTCCTACGGGCTCTGGTCCACGGCGACCCGTTGCCTGGCGTTCGGACGTATCTGGCTCGGCGCGCGGCACGCATCCTCCCGGCGTATTGGATCGCGTTCGTCGTCTTTCTGGTCCTTTGTCACCGCCTCAGGGCGTTAGGCCCTACCAGCTGCCCGTCCACTTCTTCCTGCTCCAGAGCCTGTGGCCTCGCGTCGGGGAGGCGGAGGCCATTTATGGAATCGCGTGGACCCTCGGAATCGAGATCGTCTTCTACCTGGTTGTCCCGGTCGTGGCCATGATCCTGCGGCGCCTCCACCCGGATCCGTGGCGCCCGACGCGGCTGGCGTTGCTCGTCTGCGCAGGGGGCGTGGCGTCCATCTTCTGGGTCTACCTCGCACGGCGGATCTTCGGTGCATCCAGTTCCACCTGGGCCCAGCTGCCACAACATGGTCCGCAGGTGTGGTGGTATGCGTTCTGCCCGGGGATGCTTGTCGCTCTGGCCGCCCTCGCAGGCGATACCGAGCGGGTATGGAGATGGTTCCACAAACTCATGGCGAAGCCGGCGCTGTGCTACGGAGGTACCGTCCTTCTCTGGTCCCTGGCCTACGAGCTGGAACGCTCACGCTCACGCTCTTTGCTCTGGGTGACCCTGAGCCCGCCCGTGTACGTCACTGCCTGCGGTCTGATCCTCGGTTGCACGGTCGTCGCAGGCGGCTGGATCCGCCGTCCCGTTCGGCTGCTCGCGCCGCTGTCCTACGGATCTACCTGTGGCGCTGGATCGTCATCCAGCTTCTGTGGAGACATGACTTCTGGAGGCTGCACGGCACTGGTCTGCCCTGGTTGGTTGACGCGCTTCTCGCGCTTGCTTTCACGCTCCCGCTCGCGGCCCTCAGCTGGTTCGGGATAGAGCGACCGATCATGCATCGTGTCGCTCTTTGGGCGAGGCGGCACAGGGAGCCTGGGAACGCGAACGTGGCGTACCGTTCCGGCAGCACGGTCAACGAGTCCGCTTGCCGAAGTAGCAGAGGCTCTATGAGAGTGCTGCGATCAACTGCTCTTGCGAGCGGCTGACGGCCAAGAAGTTGGGCCCCAGGAAGTCCTCGTGCTGTAGCCGGTACGGCCGGAAGTCCACCAGCCCGGGATAGATCTTGCCCACGACCATCTCCGCACCCTCGAGCAGCTCGTAAAAGTCGCGAAGCAGGTGCTTGGTGATGACGTTGACGTACCCGTACTCGAACTGAATGATCCTGATCGCCCCGCTGGCAAGCATTGTCTGAAAGCCGCTCAGGACCTCGTATTCAGCGCCCTCTACGTCGAGCTTGAGAAAATCGATCGCGGTGATGCCTTGTTGCGCAGCGACCTCGTCTCCGACCTCGAGACGAGCACTGACGCGCTCAGTCTGACGCTGGAAGAACTCCTCAATCGCTCCATCGACCAGCGTCGCGGCCTCAGAGCCGCCGGGTACGTAGTTGACGAGCGTGTCGCCCGCGTGGTCTGAAAGGCCCACGGGATGGGCATGCACCTGGGGGTGGCCCGCCACGTTTGACGCGAGCGCGCTGTATGTCTCGGGAACGATCTCGAAGGCGTGGATGGTTGCCGCCGGGAAGAGGTCCGCCGCCATCTGCGTCCATGTTCCGACGTTCGCCCCCACATCAAAGATGACCGAGACCTCTCCACTCTGCGCCAGGCGCTCCAGTACCCGCCGCTCACCGTTGGAGCCGAAGTCGTAGTCGAGGTTCTCATAGAGCTGGTGCAGCCGCACGAGCGCACGGTCGATCCGCGGAGCCAGACGGCTCCGTCTCCGGCGCGCCATGGCGCGCCCAGCGCGTTCGAGGAGGCTCTCGGTCATGG
The DNA here is from genome assembly GCA_963838865.1 of uncultured Solirubrobacterales bacterium. Classification (GTDB taxonomy): domain Bacteria; phylum Actinomycetota; class Thermoleophilia; order Solirubrobacterales; family Solirubrobacteraceae; genus Palsa-465. Next base: position 140,191 of record CAWISN010000003.1, read on the forward strand.
TTCGCTCTCTATCCGCCCGGCGCCCGGCGCCCGGCGGCCAAGGCTACTTCGTCACCGCTCTATGCGTCCCTCGGGCGAGCCGCCCTGTCGGAGACGACTCTCAGCCCCCTAGCGGTTCGCGACGGCGATCCAGAAGTTGCTTGCAGATCCGCGTGAGCAGAGCCGCCGCGTCCTGATGCATCTCGGGTGACGGGTAGTAGCTGTTCTCGGTCATCGGTTGGGCGCCGGGGACCAGGACACGCGTGGGTTTGCCGGTGAACCTGCTTCTCAGCCGCTGTGGATTGCCGCGAACGCTCACACACGCGACGTAGGCAGCGCAGCGCGATGCGACGCTCTGGACCATCTCCTCGTTGACCAGGTGAGGGAACTCTTCGAATAGCTCCCCGACCGAGCCGTACTTCTCCGTGTAAGCGGGCTCCCGGACCGAGAGCCACAGAAGCACAGTTGGCACGTGGATCAGCGACAACAGCGCCTCGTAGCTTGAGATCCAGGTCTCGCGCGTCTCGGCTACGACCGACGCCACAGCCGTGTGGTCGCCCGCCGCTATCAGCGAGCCATACGCAGCCTCCGCCGTCATCCGTGCTCCCGTCGAGCGGCTCTTCAGCGACCCGAGGCCTCCTCCCTCGAAAAGCGAGTTGTCCTCGTTCCGTGCCGACATGACCTGGAGGACCACAAGCGCGGATTCATTGAGCAACCGAATCAGCTCTTTATGCCGGGAAAAGAGCTGTGGTGAGCCTCCGCCGAAGCCAAGATTCACCGCTGGGATTCCCAGATCCCTCGAGAGGAGCCGCGGGAACGGCTCCTCGCAGAACCGGCCGAATGTCTGCGCGGCTCCCACGCACGCGATGTAACGGCCCGGGGCGAGCTCGCCGGGCGCCGGGCCGCGCAGCGCCAGCGGCAGGCCGGGGTAGAGGTCACTGGGAAGGTCGGGAGAGGAGTAGAGCTCGTAGTCCACGATCTCCCAGTCGGGGCACTGGTAGAAGTGGCTGGTGGGCGGATATCCATGCCGGAGGCCCGGCAGGTGGTGCCAGCGGAGCCTCTGCCAGGACCACCGGGCTCGCCGTATCGCCGGCACCGCTCCGGGCACGCCCTTGAGCAGTTGGCGCACGCCGCCGACCATGGCGCGGGAATGGTATTGAGGCACGGCAACCGACGAGCGACTAACCCGGGGGGACGTCCGCCTCCAGGAACCGGCGATACCTGGTTCTGGAAATCAGGTCGGCGACCTCGTCAAAGTTTTCGACCTGCTCGGCGGCTGTGCGGGGGGTGATCCTCACGAGGTTGGTGTGAACCGCAGCAGGGGGAACGCCGAGCTCCGAACAAATCCGGTCGATCGTTCTTCGCTGCTTCTCCTCGTCCTCGAGGTCGTCCTCATACACCAGGCTGAGCGTCGGCACCTCAGCTAGCGCGGAGCGCAGGAACGTCACGGCCCCTTCGATCAGGTACAGGGCCGCCAGCACGGCGACAGGATCGACGTGTATCGGAGCAAAACGACCGCGGGCTTCCCGGGTGTCGTGCAATTGCGCCTGCATGCTTCGCACGGACGAAATCGACTGCTGAAGCCAGTCTCGCCGCTCCAGCGCGATCATCCGAAACCCTCGCTCGTGAAAGCTTCGTACGAATCCGACGGGGTCCAGCGGCCGGACAGTCGACGCATGATGCGTCAGCAGCTTGAACCCGTAGGCCTGGCCGTGAAGCCTGGCTCGCGTGCTTCTGCGCAGGATGACCTGATTAGAAAGCGTGCGCGGCTTGTGAAAGATCTCCCCGTCGCACAGGATCCCCGGGTGTGACTGAAGCAGGGTTACCAGCAGCTCGCTGCCGGCGCGGCCGATCGTGAAGATGACGAAGCGCGGTTCCGCCGCCACCATGCGGAACCCCGTTGCGGTGATGACCCGGAGGAGATCGCTGCGGTTCTTGCGGCGTCGTTCAACTGACACCGTCATCTCCGCCCGTCCTACCCCCGGACCTGCGGCGTGGGGAGCCCCCGCTCGATCCGCTGGCGCTCTGTCCGCGCCACCCCATCAAACGAGCGGGTGTTCCTCCCCCGGGCCAGGGGCGCCGGGGTCAGCAGCCGGGCGGTGCGGATCGCCTGGACCGTGGCGGAGAACGCCAGCTGCTGACGTGGCGTGTAGGAGAGCTCGTACAGCTCCCGGACACGGCGGGGAAGGCTTCCCAGCATGAGCAGATCGTGCACGCGCTTGCCCGGCTGCTGGATGGCGGGCATCGGGATCTCGAACGCGGTGGCATGGCCGATGTACCGCGCCTCGTCGGTCAGGAACATCTCGTCGCTGGCCAGCCGCTCGCGGTAGTAGGTCCGGAACGCCTCGTAGCTCTCCGGGCATTCCGAGCGGGGCAGGCCGAACAGCTCTCCGAAGCGCAGGTAGTCCTGCCAGAAGTCCTCGCGCTCGGTCTCGCTCAGACGACGTATGAGCAGCTCATAGAAACACTGCGCCGAGTCCGCCATAACGGCCACCGTCCAGAGCATCAATGGTGGGTCCAGGGCGGAGTACGGGGTTCCGGCCGGGACCGGACCGGCGTCCTGCGGGATCTTCCCCTGCACGCTCTGGTGCAGCTGCTCCACGTAGGAGAGAACTCGGTCCGCCTCCTCGCGGGTTCCGAAGAAGATCTTCTCGAACGCCTTCCCGGTGTGGGCCAGCCGGTGAAACGGCGTCAGCTTGGCGCCGGAATGGAGGCTCGTTCCAACGTAGTTGAGGGGGGCCAGCGCTCCGATGCACAGCGCTCGCTGCCCGTACATCAGGCCCACCAGATGCTCGTCGTGGACCCGGCGGAGCACGGAGGTCGCGCGCGGGAAATAGCCGTCATCTGAGCGCCGCCCGCCGGACATGGCCGCAAAGGCTACTTTGCCTGAGGCCGCGGAAACGCTGGTGTGCGTGGCATGCTCATCGCCATGCCTGGGGTGATCGAGCGCTACCGCGACCGGCTTCCGTTCGGAGCGGATGACCCGGTGGTCTCGCTGGAGGAGGGCTCCACTCCGCTCCTGCCCGCCCCGCAGCTCTCCGACCGGGTCGGCTCCGAGGTGTGGCTGAAGATCGAGGGGGCCAACCCGACCGGCTCCTTCAAGGATCGCGGGATGACGTGTGCCGTATCGGCCGCCGTGCGCGAGGGCGCGCAGGCGATCGTGTGCGCCTCCACGGGGAACACCGCCGCGTCGGCGGCGGCCTACGCCGCCCGGGCCGGGCTGCGCGGAGCCGTGATCGTCCCGGAGGGCAGGATTGCGGCGGGCAAGCTGGCCCAGGCGCTGATGCACGGCGCACGCGTGGTGGCGCTGCGCGGCGGGTTTGACCAGGCGCTGGCCCTGGTCCGCCAGCTGGTGGACCGGCATCCGCTGGCCCTGGTCAACTCGGTAAACGAGTTCAGGATCGAGGGCCAGAAGACGGCCGCCTTTGAAATCGCCGATGAGCTCCCCGACGGTCCGGATGCGCTGTGCATCCCGGTGGGCAATGCCGGCAACATCACCGCCTACTGGCGAGGGTTCACCGAGATTGGCCGGAGCCCTCGCATGCTGGGCTTTCAGGCGGCGGGCGCTGCCCCGCTGGTTGAGGGCGCGCCGGTGGAGCACCCGCAAACGGTGGCCAGCGCGATCCGGATCGGGAACCCCGCGCGCTGGGAGGACGCGATGGCGGCCATGAGCGGCTCTGGGGGCGCCATTCGAGCCGTCACCGACGAGCAGATCCTGGACGCCTACCGTTTTCTCGCGGCCGGTGAGGGGGTCTTCTGCGAGCCGGCCTCGGCCGCCGGGGTGGCGGGGCTGCTCGAGTACGGCTCCGAGGGTGCCGAGAGAATCGTTTGCATCCTCACCGGGCACGGCCTGAAGGATCCCCAGACCGCTCTTGATGAGGCGCCTGCGGTGGTGGGGTGCGACCCGGATCTGAGCGCGGTGGAACGGGCGGTGCTGGATTGACCGGGTGGGCCGCCCCGAGGGTGGATCGCACGTGACTCTGCACCGCCGGCGGCTCGTCCGCGTCCCGGCCTCCTCGGCCAACCTGGGACCAGGATTCGATTCCCTGGCCGCCGCGCTGGCTCTCCAGCTCGAGGTGGAGGTCCGGGAGACGGGCACCTTTGCCGTGCACTGCGACCCGGATGTCCCCCGGGACCGGACCAACCTGGTCGTCCAGGGTTTCGAGCGCCTGCACAGCGCTGAGGGCTTCGAGTTCCACATCACCTCACAGATCCCGCTCACCGGGGGGCTGGGCTCGAGCGCCGCGGCGGTGCTGGGCGGGCTGATGGCCGCCGACCATCTGTTTGAGCTCGATGCTGACCTGTTCACGCTGGCCAGTGAGATCGAGGGTCACCCTGACAACGTGGCCGCGGCGCTGGCAGGAGGCTTCGTGATCTGCGCTGAGGGGCGCACCAGCCGTCTGGAGGCACCGATGGGGCTCGAGGCGGTGGCCGTGATCCCGTCTGAGCCGGTTGCCACCCAGGCCGCTCGGGCCGCCCTACCGCAGGAGGTTCCGCTCCAGGACGCCGTGTTCAACGTGGCTCATGCCGCCACGCTGGTCCTGGGCCTGGCCACCGCAGATTGGGAGCTGATCTCAGCCGGCCTGAACGATCGCCTGCACCAGCCGGCCCGGGCCCATCTCTATCCCCGCTCGGCCGCCCTGCTCGAGCGGGCGCGGGAGCTGGGCGCCCTGGGCGCCACGATCTCGGGCGCCGGTCCCAGCGTGCTCGTGTGGTGCCAGTTCGAGCAGACAGGAGGCGTGCTTGAGGCGCTCGCCCGCGAGGCCTCGGGCTGGGCCAGCGCCATGCGGGTCACATTTGAGTCCCGCGGGGCTGACGTGCGGGAGCTCTAGGCCGCTGCGCCTTTAGCTGACCCGTTCGGGCTGGCCGCTGCCCTGCTGGTCGCGGAGCGCTCTGAGCCGGCGCCGCGGAGGTTCGAGCTCGAGGCGGCGGAGGATCTCGTCGGCCACCTCCAGGTAGTCGGCGGCCAGATCGGGCCGGTAGTCCAGGATCGACTGGGCCCGCTCGGCGGACTCGGCGTAGGCGATGGAGGCCCGGATGGCCGTGGGTATCAGCTTCTGGTCAAAGTGCTGGCGCAGGGACTCGTAGGCCTCGCGGGAGTGGCGCGTGCGCATGTCTGCGATGTTGAGCATTACGCCGAGCCATTCCAGATCGGGATTGAGGTTCTCCCGAGCCAGCTCGATCACCTCGAGCGCCTGCTCCACGCCCTGCAAGGCGAAGTACTGGGCCTCGGCCGATAGGAGGGCATAGTCCGAGGCGACCAGCGCGTTCACGGTGAGCAGCCCGAGGGAGGGGGGACAGTCGATTAGGACCAGGTCGTAGCCGCCCTTGACCTCGCGAAGCGCCTTCTTGAGTACGAGCTCTCGGCCCATCCGTCCACCCAACATGAGCTCCGCCTCGGCCAGTCCCAGGTTGGCCGGGACGATCCCGTCGTGCACCGCTTCTGCCATGCGGGCCCGATCGGACAGGACGTCGCCGATGGTGGGAGCGGCGTCCGGCGGCACGTCCACGTAGTCGGACAGGTTGCCCTGCGGGTCGAGGTCAACGGTGAGGACGTCCAGGCCGATTCGCCGGTAGACGTCGCTCAGCGTGCGCACCGCCGTCGTCTTGCCCGTGCCGCCCTTCTGCGAGAGGATCGAAATCGTCGCCGCCATGTCGGCGCGACTATAGGCCAGCGGCCCGGCTCCCGAGCGCTGGGCTCCGGGAGCTGCGCTGTCTCAGGCCGGCTCGCCGTCCGTGAGCTGCGTGAAGCGCACGCCCGAGACGGCCTGGAGCTCGAGGAAGTACAGGCGGTGGCGCCCGATGATGACCTCGTCGCCGTCGGTCAGCGTGCTCCACTCCACGCGCTCGCCGTTGACGAACACGCCGTTGAGGCTCCGGTCATCCAGCACGCGCAGCCCGTCCGGCTGACGCACGATCAGGGCATGACGGCGCGAGACGGTGGGATCGTCGAAGCGGATGTCCGCGGCCAGGCTGCGCCCAATCCGGGTCCACTCACGCTCCAGGGCGAAGGCCACCACATCCTCATCGTCGTTGCGATAGGCCAGGTACTGACCGGGATCGGTCAGCCCGCCTCGCACCTCCTCCAGCCAGGCCCGATCCTGGGCCTCCGGCGTGATGTCCACGACGCTGGTCTGCGCCGTGGTGAATAGCGACGCGCGCACGAACGAATCCCCTCCGCAGTTCGGACAGGTGGGGAGTTCATCGACCGCGTCCAGAGACACCGGATAGTCGCAATCCGTGCAACGAAACGTGCCCGTCCCAGCCACATTGCCCGACATCCAAGCTTTCATGGGGACACTTCTCCTCGCTACGGGCCGACCACCCCGGGCACGTACCGGGGTCGAGCAATCGTACACCGGGTGTCAAAGCTCACATGACCGCCCATGTTGCATTCCGATCTTCCGAAAATCCGCCCGTTGTTGTCTTTCCTGGGTGTTCCGGAGCGATGCGGCGGCGCAGTCCCAGTGGCCCTCCCGCGGCGCGCTCAGAGCTAGCAACGTTGTACCCCTCAGCGTTCTTTCAGAAACGGCGCTCTGGACGCACGGCTGATTGCGCGGGCGCGTCCGGAGGGCGGGAGGAGGCGCCGGCGGTGAGGGTGCGCGGCGGGGGCAGGGGGCGCCAGCAGGGCGGCATGTGAGCCTGCGGGAGGAGGCGCCGCGCACGCGGCGAAACAGGGAGCCGATGAGTGCGTCTTTTGAGACCGACGGAGACATGACCGAGCTGGAGTTGGCCCTGCTGCGCCGCGGTCTGGATGAGCGGGCGGAGGGTCTTGAATGCTGCTCGCGCTGCCGTCGCTCGCCGCTCATCGGCGAGTGGATGTATGTGTACGGACCCGACCGCCTGCTCTGCGAGCTGTGCCGCAGCGTGCATCGCGAGCCGCCCACCGGGTCGCGACTTGTCCACACGCCGGCCTTCGGCCACACGATTCGCATCGTGGACCAGCGCGCCGCGTAGGTCGCGCGGCCGCTCGTCTCCACTGCGCCTGGGCTGGCTGCGCCCTGCCCACTTACAATCCCTGCCTCGTGGACGCCTTCACCGTCTCGACGACGATCTCGCGCCCTCGCGAGGAGGTGTTCGATTACCTCGCGGACATCGCCAACCATGCCGAGTTCTCCGACCATTACCTGGCGAACTGGCACCTGCTGCGCGAGGACTCCTACGGGGTGGGCGCTGGCGCGCGCTTCCGCGTCCAGGCGCCGCTCAACCGCTTCTCATGGGCCGACCTGAGCATCGCCGAGGCCCAACCTCCCTTTCGCATCGTCGAGCGCGGCCGGGGTGGAAAGTTCAACCGGATCCGCATCCTGGCCACGTACACGCTGGTCGCCGGGTCAAGTGACACCACTCGCGTGGATTTCACGCTGGAAACCGCGCCGCCTCTCCTGTCCGACCGGCTGATGGAGGCCCTGGGCGCGCGCAGCTGGCTGAAGCGCAAGGCGGCACGAGGTCTTCGGCGGTTGAGGTCGATCCTGGAAGAGGGCCGCGATCGGGGCCGGCGCCCGACCGTGGCCGCGCGCTGACCCGCGCCGCGGCGCGTTAATTACACTTCGCCCGCCTTGGCCGCTCGTCTCTGCGCATCCGTCCGCCGCCCCCTCTTCTCAGTGCTGGGGCTGGCCCTGATCCTTGGCAGCACCGCCTGCGGCCGAGTGCTCGATCCAACCTCAGCCGAGAACAACGGCGTCTACGTGGACGCAGGACCGATCACCTACCAGCTCCAGATCTCCCGCCTGCTCAACCAGTACGGCGCCGAGGACTCGCAGTACGTCAAGGGCGTGCCGCCGGGCGAGAACTCCCTGAGCTCCTCACAGCTCTGGTACGGCGTCTTTTTGTGGGCCAAGAACCAGACCAAGAGCCCCGCGAGGTCCACGGACAACTTCGACATCGTGGACACGGTGGGCAACCACTACTACCCGGTCCACCTCAACACCTCGCTCAACCCGTACGCCTGGACCGCGACGACGCTGGTCCCGGGCGCGACCCAGCCGGCTCCGGACACCACGGCCTCGTTCGGACCCACCCAGGGCGAGCTGCTGCTGTTCAAGCTCAACGAGTCCGTCTACAGCAACCGGCCGCTAACGCTGGAGATCCGCTCGCCGATCACGGGCAAGCTCTGGGCCAGGGTCTCGCTCGATCTCTAGCTCGCCCCGGAGGCGGCCGGCGCCCGCGGCTACCGGTGGAGCCCGGCCAGCAGCACCTGGCGCACGGCCGGCGCGGCGGTGGCTCCGCCGAAGCCCTGGTTGGCGAACAGCGCCCCGGCCACGATGCGGGGTGCCCCCACGGGGGCGTAGCCCACGAACCAGGCATCGGCGTTCTGTGGGTTGGATGCCGTGGGCGCAGTGCTGGTGACGACCTCGGCCGTTCCCGTCTTGCCCGCCACCTCAACGCCGGGAATCTGTGCTGCGGTCCCGGTCCCGAACTGGACCACGGCGATCATCATGCGCTGGACCAGCCCGGCCACACGCGCGCTGGTCACCGGCGCGAACCTCGGCGTCTGACCGGTGGCCAGCGTGGGCAGGGGGCGGCGTCCTCCCATGGCGATCGTGGCCGCCGCTTCGGTCATCTCGAGGGTGCTGGCCTGAACCTGCCCCTGCCCGATGGCGGAGGACCCCACCGCGGTGGCGCTCCCGATCTGGCTGGCGGAGGGAATCGTGCTCTCGGCGGCGCCGGGGATGTTCACCGGCTGGTTGAAGCCGAACCGCTCGGCCATGCCCACGAGCCGCGCGCCCCCGAGCCGAACCCCGAGGGGCGCGAACACTGAGTTGCAGGACACGGCAAAGGCGTTCAGGAGAGTGCCTCCGCACGCCTCGCCCCCCGCGTTGCGCAGCGTGTACCCGCCGACGTCAGCCGAGGTGGCGATGGGAAACGTGTCAGTGATCTTGACAATCCCGGCCTGGAGCGCAGCGGTCGTGGTGATGATCTTCATGGTCGAGCCGGGCGGCTGGAGGGCCGAGAAGGCGAGGCCGGCCAGCGCCAGGAGCTGGCCGTTACGGGGATCCATGGCCACGATCCCGCCGTAGCTGCTGCCCAGAGCGGTGATCGCGGCTGCCTCCACGTTCGGATCGATGGTGGTCCGGACCGCGGTTCCCGGAACCGGCGGGGCGCTGGCCAGGACCCGTGCTCCCGCCCGCAGGCTCCCGCCCGGCTTGCCCGCCAGCTGGGTCTGGAAGACCCGCTCGAGGCCGTCCACGCCGACCTTGGTTGAAGGCGGGTAGCCGAGCGCCGCGTAGGTCGCCGCCTGTGCGGCGGGAATCGGTCCCAGCGTGCCCACGATCCCGCTGGCCACGCCGGGAATCGGCGAGGTCCGGTTGGGCCCCTGGGCCAGGGGCACGCCGTTGCGGGCCAGGATGGCGGCGCGGGCCGGCAGCGATACCGTCCGCGAGAGCCGCTCTCCGTGGCGCAACCCCGGGAACAGGAGGGTGCTGGAGAAGCGGATGACCGGAGCGCCCCCCGCGATCTCGTAGGGGACCAGCAGGGTCTCGTGCAGCGTCCCGAACACGTCCGTGCGGACCCGCATCGCGACCGGAACGACGCCGGAAGAAGGAGACCCGATGCGGCGTATGCCCAGCGAACGCAGCGTGCCCGTCGCAGCGGCGGAGCGGTACTCCGCGATGAACTGGGCTCGGGTCAGACGCTGCCTGGCGGCCCGATCGATCATGGAGTACATCCGGGCGAAGTCGCCCCGCGTCCAGGCCCGCACATACTGCCTGGCCAGGCCCTGCACGTCAGGCCCCGAGCTGGTGGCCACGACGGTTGCCCCAACCAGCGCGATAACCACCAGGATCAGCAGGGGCAGACCACGTCTGAGCGCTCGGCGCCGGCGGGCCCTGGACATGCGGCGAGGAGCCGGACCGTATCCGTGCTGTGGATTCACACGCCCCATCGCTGCTGGCAACAGGGGAAAGCTAAAGGATCACGCTGCAGGTGAGGTGTACTTGTGCGACCTACCACTAACCTCCGCCTGAGTGACCACGCTCGACTGGGTCATCCTCGTTTTCGTCATCTTGCTGGCCTTTTACGGGTACTTGCAGGGATTTCTCGTGGGTGCGCTGTCGCTCGGACGGGTTCGTGGTAGGCGCCTTCGTGGGTACTCGGCTGGCCACCCTGCTGGTTCCCAACGGGGACCACTCCCGCTACGCGCCGCTCTTTGGCCTGCTGGGCGCTCTGCTGGCCGGCGGCGTACTGGCCACTGGGCTCGAGGGCATCGGGCTCCGGGCTCGCTCGGCCCTGCGGCTTCCCGGGCTGCGCACGATCGACGGGGTTCTGGGGGCGGGACTGACCGCCTGCGTGGGGTTGGGCATCGCCTGGATCATCGGCGCCGTGGCCCTCCAATCCTCGGGCTCAGCCCAGCTGCGAGACGACATCCAGCGCTCGTTCATCCTGCGCAAGCTCAATCAGATCCTGCCGCCCTCCGGTCCGATTCTCAACGCGCTGGCCCGGTTTGACCCCCTGCCCGCCGTGCGCGGGCCGTCCGCCCAGGTGCCCAAGCCGACGCGGGGAATCCTCGCCGCGCCGCGGCGTGCGCGCGGCCGGGCCCAGCGTGGTGCGGATTCTCGGCACGGCCTGCGGCCTGGGAGTGGAGGGCAGCGGCTGGGTGGCCGCCCCGGACATCGTCGTGACCAACGCGCACGTGGTGGCCGGGGAGTCGCGATACCACGGTCCAGGTCGGCGGCAATCCGACCGTCCCTGCCGGCCCAGCGTGGTGGACTTCGATCCGCACGACGACGTGGCCATCCTCCGCGTCCCGGGCCTGAACGAGCCCGCGCTGACGCTGGCCGCGCATCCGGCGTCTGGGACCGCGGTGGCCATCCTGGGCTATCCGCTCGATGGCCCGTTCGACGCCGAGCCGGGGCGGATCGGCCAGACCCAGGCGGTGAGCACGGAGAATGCCTACGGCAACGGTCCGGTGATGCGGAGCATCACGCCGCTGCGCGGGCTGGTCCGGCCCGGGAACTCCGGCGGGCCGCTGATCAGCGCCACGGGACAGGTGCAGGGAACGGTGTTCGCCGCCATCACGGGCGGCGCGCCGGCCAGTGGGCCAGGCGGCATGGCGGTCCCCAACGCCGTGGTGGCCAGGCAGCTGGCCATCGGCAAGGCCCGCACAGCCCCGGTCGGCTCGGGCGCCGTGCGCGGGCTAAAGCCAAGCCGATGGCACTCGATGTCCGCATATGCGACACGCATCGCCATGGCCTCGACGCACAGCGCGGAGGCGCAGCGATTCAAGGCAGCACCCGGGGGCGGGCGGTGGTCTGCAACACCGCCCTCCCCGTAGGTGCTTTTACCCCCCGGTGCCCGTAGGCGGTGCGCCCTTGACGCTCTCGGCCATTTGAAACACCACCTCCGGCTCCAGTGCCCCTAGGAGCTGAGGATGGTGGTGTGCGAGGTGCAGCTGAACGGCATCGAAGAGCTCGTGCATCGGTGTCGCCCGCGAGTTGCGCCCCGCACTCACATTGGGCTATCCGCCGTTGGCCTTCATATGGTGCCATCATCGGTCCCGACCGTGGCCGTCGGCTGACGCTCATTGCGCCCCGCCGAGTATGTTATTGGGTGGCCCCATTCCACGCAGGGAAGGGTGCGGCGCGCCCGTTGGCGATACGTTTCCAAATCGTTTCCATGGCCGTGAGGGAAAAATTGGGGGCCGTGAGCGCGACCGAGAGGACCCGCGTTCAGGCGTGAGCGCGACCGAGCAGGACCCGCGCGTGGCCGTGAGCGCGACCGAGAGGACCCGCGATTCAGCTGTGCGGCCAGCTGTCCGTGGAGCTGGAGGGCCAGCAGGTGGTCCAGGCGCTGCGGGGCCGCCAGGTCAGGCTGTTGCTGGCCTACCTGCTGCTCAACCGCGTCGCGGGCGGTGGGCCGCGAGGAGCTGATCGGCGCGCTCTGGCCCGAGCATGCCCCGCTGTCCCAGGACGCCGCGCTGCGCACACTGCTCTCCCGGCTGCGGTCGGCGGTGGGCGCCTCCGCTCTGCCGGGCCGGGACGAGGTGATGCTGTCCCTGCCCGAGCCGGTGTGGATCGACTACGAGGCGGCGCGGTCCGAGCTGACCCGGGCCCTGGCCGCGCTGGAGCGCGACGATGCCCGGAGCGCCTGGGGCCTGGCTCAGGTACCGCTCAACGTCGCCACGCGCGGGCCTGCTTCCCGGGGCGCAGGCGAACTGGCTCGAGCCCTACCGGCGCGAGCTGGAGGACATCCGGCTCGAGGCGCTGGAGGTCATCGGGCGGGCCGGGCTGCGGCTGGGCGGCGGACAGCTGGGCTCGGTGGAGCGAGCGGCCCGCGCCCTGATCGAGGCCGAGCCCTACCGCGAGTCCGGCTACACGCTGCTGATGCAGTCCCAGGCGCATGCGGGGCAACGTGGCCGAGGCGGTGCGGGTCTTCGACCAGCTGCGCATCCTGCTGCGCGAGGAGCTGGGGACGACGCCCTCACCCGAGGCCATCGCCGCCCACGAGCAGCTGCTGCGCGGGAGTCCCGGCGCGTCCGAACTCCCGGGCCGCCCGCTCGACTCGGCGGTCGGTCGAGCTTCCCGCCGAGCTGCGGGCCCGCGGCCAGGCCCCGCTGATCGGGCGCCAGGCCGAGCTGGCCGAGCTGGCCCGCCTGTGGGCGGCCGCCCGGGCGCGATCGACCCGACGGTGCGGCACGGCCCGCGGCCCGCGCATCGTGGTCCTGGCCGGCGAGGCCGGGCATCGGCAAGACCAGCCTGGCCGCCGAGCTGGCCAGCGCGGGCCCACGCGACGGCGGCGGTCGTGCTGGCCGGGCGGGCTCCCGAGGAGGGCCTGGCCCCCTACCAGCCGTTCCTCGAGGCGCTCAGCCATTACTTCGCCACCGCACCCTGGACGACATCCGCGCGGCGGTGCGCGAGCACGGGCCGGAGCTGGCCCGGCTCGTGCCCGAGCTCCGCCGCCGCGTGCCCGAGCTCCCGGTGGCCCCGGCCGAGCCCGAGGGAGAGCGCTATCGCCTGTTCGAGGCCGTGGTGGGGCTGCTCAGCTCGATCTCCACGGCACGCCCCGATCCTGCTCGTCCTGGACGATCTGCACTGGGCCGACCGGCCCACGCTGCTCCTGCTCCGCCATCTGGCCCGCGCCCCGCGGCCCACGCGGCATGCTCGTGCTCCTGGCCTTCCGCGCCGAGGCGGCCACCGACGTGCTGCGCGATGCGCTGTCCGAGCTGGAGCGCGAGGGTCTCTCCACCCAGCTCGACATCGAGGGGCTGAACGACCGGGACACGGCCGAGCTGGTCACGCTCCGGGCCGGGGAGCGGCCATCCAGCGCCTTCGCCCGGCGAGATCCACCGCGAGACCGAGGGAAATCCGTTCTTCGTCGAGGAGATCATGCGCAACCTGGTGGCCGCCGGGCCTGCGCGTGGGCTCGGCCACAGCGTCTGATCTCCAGCGCTTCGAGCTGCCCGAGGGGGTCAAGCGGATGGTGGCCCGGCGCCTGGAGCGCCTCGACCCTCGCACGATCGAGTGGCTGCGGGTGGCCTCGGTGGCCGGGCGGGACTTCGACGCCGACCTGATCGAGCAGCTGGTGGACCTGGACGAGGAGGAGTTCCTGACCTCGCTGGAGGAGGCGCTGGCCGCCGGGGTGCTGCTCGAGTCCACCGGCGGGTCCGGCCGCTACAGCTTCTCGCACGCGCTGATCCGGGAGGCGCTGTATGAGGGCATGTCGGCCCCGCGCCGGGCCCGGCTGCACCGCCGGGTGGGGGAGGCGCTGGAGGCCTCGGGCGAGCGATCGCTGAGCGCGCTGGCCCTGCACTTCACGCGGGCGGCCAGCCTGGAGGACGCCGAGAAGGCGATCTCCTACGCCGTCCAGGCCGCCGAGCAGGCCACCCAGGTGCTGGCCCACGAGGAGGCCGTCGAGCACTACGCCCGCGCGCTCGAGGTGCTCACCCGGTTCGAGGCCGTGGCCACACCGCGGCGCCTGGAGCTGATGCTGGCTCCTGGGCGAGGCGTGCGTCCGAGCGGGCGAGCGGCGACGGGCCCGCGACGTGTTCCTGTACGCGGGCCGGCTGGCGGACGAGCTGGGGGAGACGCGCAGCCTGGTGCGGGCGGTGGTGGGTGCGGCTCCGGCGCTACGTCCAGCAGCCCGGGCGTGGTCGACAGCGAGCTGATCGCGCTCCACCGAGCGGGCCCTCCAGAGGACCGCCGGCCAGCAGACCGTCGAGCGGGTGCGGCTCCTGGCCCGCATGTCGCGGCACGCTCTACTTCACCGAGCAGCGCCCGCGCATGGAGCCGCTCAGCCAGGAGGCGGCGGAGATCGCCCAGGAGCTGGGCGACCCGCGAGGCCATGGCCATCGCCTTCGGCGCCCGGCGGGCCGCGCTGTGGGACCCGGCCCGCCTGGCCGAGCGCCTGCAGCCTTCCACCGAGATGGTGACCGCGGCCCGGCAGGCGGGCGACCTCGGAGCTCCAGCTCCAGGCTCATGCCTGGCTGCTGGTGGACCTGCTGGAGCTGGGGGACCGGGACGGCGTGGAGGCGCAGATCGGCCGCCTTCACCGCCGGCTGCGGAGCAGCTGCGCCAGCCGCTGTTCCGCTGGCAGACGCTGATCTGGCGGGCCATGGCCGGCCTGCTGGACGGCTCGCTTCAGGAGGCCGAGGAGGCGGCCACCGAGGCGCTGGTGGCGGGCGCGCCGGCGGAGGACATGACCGCGCCCCAGTACTACCCGATCCAGCTGCTGGCGCATCCGTCGCGAGCAGGGCCGTGCCGCCGAGCTCGAGGAGCATGATTCGGGAGACCGCCGCCCAGCACCCGCCCGGCCGGGGATGGCGTGTCGAGCTGGCCCTGATCCTGTGGGAGAGCGGCCGCCCGGCGCGAGGCGCGGGCCGAGTTCGAGAGCCTGGCCGAGAGCTGGGCGAGGTGCTCCCGGACGGCGAGTGGATGCCGCATCATGGCCTCGCTGGCCCAGCTCTGCGCGGTGCTTGGGCGATCGGGAGCGAGCCCCGCGCTCTACGAGCTGCTGCTCCCGTACGACGGGGCCATGATCGTCCGCGGCATGGGCGGCGTGTGCCTGGGCCCGGTGGCCCGGCTGCTCTGGGAGGCTGGCCGCGGTCATGGGCCGCCAGCGCGCGGCCCAGGAGCACTTCGAGTCCGCGCTGCGCGCCGCGGCCAGCCTGCGGGCGCCGGTGCTCCTCGCCCACACCCAGCTCGACTACGCCGAGGCGCTCCAGAGCGGCGCCCGGGCCGGCCCGGTTGATCCGCGACGCCGCCGCCACCGCGCGAGGAGCTGGGACTGCCCGCGGTGGCCCGGCGGGCGGCCGAGCTGGGCTGACGACGCCTGCGGAGGGCGCCTGCCAGAGCGCTACCCTGGCGCGGACCCATGAGCAAGACCCTGGTCATAGCCGAGAAGCCCTCGGTGGGGCGGGACCTGGCCAAGGTGCTGCCAGGAGCCTTCACCAAGCAGGAGGGCTACCTGGAGGGGCCCGAGCACGTGGTCACGTGGGCGGTGGGCCACCTGGTCCAGCTGGCCGAGCCCGACGAGTACGACGACCGCTTCAAGAAGTGGCGCATGGCCGACCTGCCGATCGTGCCTGACCGCTTCAAGCTCGTGGTCCGCGACGAGCGCTCCAAGAAGCAGATGAACGTGATCAAGCGACTGCTGGGCCGCGAGGACGTGGAGCTGGTGGTCAACGCCTGCGACGCCGGCCGCGAGGGCGAGCTGATCTTCGCCTACCTGTACGAGAAGGCCGGATCCAAGAAGCCCGTCAAGCGGCTGTGGCTGAACTCGATGACCGCCGTCGGCCATCCGGGACGCGTTCGCCGAGCTGCGCGAGGCCGGCGAGCTGGCCTCGCTCGAGGCGGCCGCGCGCTCGCGCTCGGAGGCGGACTGGATCGTGGGCATGAACGCCACCCGGGCGGCCACCATCCGCCTGCGCTCCGCCTTCGATGGGGCCGTCTCGCTGGGCCGGGTGCAGACGCCGACGCTGGCCATCCTGGCCCGGCGCGAGGAGGAGATCCGGGCCTTCACCCCTGAGCCCTACTGGGTGGTGGACGCGGCGTTCGACCCGCTCGAGGACCGCCCGCGGATCTACGAGGGCCGTTATCACCAGGGCGCCAATCCTCGGATCAAGAGCGCCGAGGAGGCGGCCGCGGTCGTGGCGGCGTGTCAGGGCCAGACCGGGGAGATCACCAAGCTTGAGAAGTCAGAGCGCAAGCAGCGACCGCCCCTGCTCTACGACCTGACCTCGCTCCAGCGAGACGCTAGCTCGCGCTATCGGCTTCACGGCCCGGCGCACGCTGGCCGCCGCCCAACGCCTCTACGAGGAGCACACCGCTCTCACGTATCCGAGGACGAATTCGCGCTATCTGCCCAGCGACATGATCGGAGACATCAAGCCGATCGCCCGCCTGGTGGGGGAACGAGCCGAATACGCCGAGGGGTCCCGCTACGTGCTCGGGTTGGACGTGCTTCCCCTGGGCCGGGTTGTCAACAACGCCAAGGTCACCGACCACCACGCCATCATCCCCACGCGGGCCGACCGCCACCCCGTGGACAAGATGTCCGGGGACGACCGCCGCGTCTACGACCTGGTGGTCCGCCGCTTCCTGGCCGTGTTCCATCCCGAGGCGGTGTTCGAGAACACGCGCGCGGAGACCACGGTGCCGGGCACCGAGGCAGGGGTGTCGAGGTTCCGCACGCGCGGGAGGCTGATCCTCGTGCCGGGCTGGCGCGGGGTGTATGGCGAGACCGCCGACAGCGACTCCTCGGGCGAGGACGACGAAGGCCGCGAGCAGCAGCTGCCCCGGCTCGAGCGAGGGCGAGCGCGTCGAGGTGCAGGAGATTGCTTGCGAGGAGAAGGAGACCAAGCCCCCCCGCCGCTACAGCGACGGATCCCTGCTCACGGCCATGGAGACCGCCGGCAAGCTGGTCGACGATGATGAGTTGCGCGAGGCCATGAAGGACTCGGGGATCGGCACCCCGGCCACCCGGGCGGCGATCATCGAGCGGCTGATCCAGGTGGGCTACGTGGAGCGCGACGGCCGGGCGCTGGTGGTGACCGAGAAGGGCCTGAACGTCATCCGGCTGCTCGGCGAGCACGCCCTGACCTCCCCGGGCCTGACCGGCGACTGGGAGGCACGGCTGGCCAGGATCGAGACCGGAGAGGACTCCCGGGAGGCCTTCATGGGGGACATCGTCGCCTTCACCGAGAGCACCGTGGGCGAGCTCGACACCAAGCTCAAGGGGGTGCGGATCCCCCGGGCCAATCTGGGCCCCTGCCCGGTGTGCGGGCGCGACATCGTCGAGAATCGCAAGGGCTACTCCTGCTGGTCCCGGGACGATCCCGGTTGCGGGTTCGTGATCTGGAAATCCAAGGCCGGCAAGTCTCTGCCGATCTCGGTGGCCCGTGAGCTGATCAGGACCGGGCGGACGGACAAGCCCGTGACGGGATTCAAGGGCCGCTCGGGCAAGAGCTTCCGGGCCCGCTTGGCCCTCCAGCAGAGCGAGGAGGGCAAGTGGCGCGTGGAGTTCGACGAGCCCTGGGCGCGGGAGGGAGCGGGCACCACCCGCGGGGCCGCTGGGCCCCCGGAGGACACCGAGGGTGGTCCGCCCGAGGCGGAGCCCAACGCTGACGAGCAGCCGGCCGCGGCGTAGCGCAGGGTCCAGAACCGCGAACGGCGACGCACAGGATCGAGCCTGCGCGCCGCCGCCCTCGTGCGCGGTAAGGGGAGAGAGCCTCGCGCGACCTATGGGGAGATGTGAGTAGCTCGGGAGAGCCGTTTGCGACTAGTGGCTGGCGGCCGAGCTATCTCAATCAGGTGAGACCTCTAGCTTTGCGTCCCCGCCTCACGACGGGTTTGCCAGGAGCAGCCTGTGTCTACGGGGGGAGTCATCGACCATGCCGGGCCTCCGATTTACCTGTTTCCTGGAACTTGGACATTTGGCCGGGCTGCATGCAGCCCGGCCCCGGCCGCGCATGCGCCGGGCCGTCCCATCTGATGTGCACGCCACCATAGGCCGGTGACGCTCACGCTCGTCCTGGGACCCGCCAACTCGGCCAAGGCCGGGGAGACGCTGGGCGCCTATGCCGCCGCCGCTCCGGGAGGTGCCCTGCTGGTGGTCCCGACCGCCGCCGACGCCCGGCACTACTCGCGCGAGCTGGCCGAAACGGAGACGATCCTGGGCAGCGTTCTCACCTTCCGCGGCCTGGCCCGGGAGATCGCGCGGCGCGTCGGGTACGTCAACCGGCCCATCTCGAGCCTGGCTCGCGAGCGCCTGCTTTTGAAGGTGCTGCGCAGTCTGCGCTTCGATGTCCTGGCCGAGAGCGCACGGTCTCCGGGATTCCTGGTGGCCGCCGCGGATCTGATCTCCGAGCTGGAGCGCTCCCTGGTCACCCCGGAGCGATTCGCGCAGGCTCTGGGACGCTGGGCTGCCCAGGCCCGCCAGCCGGGAGGGATACGCCCGCGAGCTGGGAGCGATCTACCTCGAGTACTCGCGCCAGCTCGAGCGCCTGGGACGGGTGGATCACGAGCGGTACGCCTGGCAGGCCCTCGACGCTCTGCGCCGAGCGCCAGCGCGCTGGGGCGGCGACCGGGTGTTCTTCTACGGGTTTGACGACCTCGATGCCCTGGAGCGCGACGCGGTGGAGACGCTGGCCCAGGTGGTCGGAGCCGAGGTCATGCTCTCCCTGACCTACGAGTCGGGGCGACCGGCTCTGGAGGCACGCGCTGAGGCGGTGCAGGAGCTGAGCCCGCTGGCCGAGCGCGTCATCGAGCTTCCCGCCCTGGACGACCACTATGCCCCGGAGTCCCGGCGGGCTCTCCACCACCTCGAGCGGTGGCTGTTCGGCGCTGCGCCCGAGCGGCTGGAGCCAGGCGACTGCGTGCGGCTGCTGGAAGCGGGTGGTGAGCGCGCCGAGGCCGAGCTGGTCGGCGCCGAGGTGCTCGCGCTGCTGCGCTCGGGCGTCCCGGCCGAGGAGATCGCCGTGGTCTGCCGGTCCCTGACCAGGTCGGCGGCCGTGGTCGAGAGCGTGTTCACGGGGTACGGCATCCCCACGGCGATCGAGTGGCAGGTGCCCTTCGCCCAGACAGCATTGGGACGCGCCTTGCTCGCGCTGGTCCGATGCGCGCTGCTGGAGGAGCAGGCCACCGCCCAGGATCTGCTCCAGTACCTGCGGGCGCCGGGCGTGCTCGACCGCATCGAGGTGGCCGACTGGCTCGAGGCCCAGGTTCGCCGCGAGGGCATCGCGGGGGCGGAGCAGGCGATGCAGCGTCTGGGCTTCCGTCCCGCTGCGATCGATGCGCTGCGAACCAGCTCCAACCGCGCGGCTGACCTGGCCTTCGCGGGTCGGCGCCTGCTGGCCGGGTCCTGCCCCGGTCAGGCGGTGCTGCTCGAGCCGGCCCAGCAGCTCGACGCGCGCGCCCTGGTCAGGATGCTCGAGATGCTGGACGAGCTGGCAGAGCTTGACCTGCTGCCGGCCGATCAGGATCTGATCGGACTGCTCGAGGCCCTACATGTGGACGCCTCCCGGCCGCAGCGGGCGGGCGCGGTGGAGGTCTGCGAGCCGCTCTCGATCAGGGCCCGGCGGTTTGCCGCCGTGTTCGTCTGCGGCCTTCAGGAAAGCGAGTTTCCTCAGCTCGCCTCGCCTGAGCCGTTTCTCTCCGACGAGCGCCGGCGCGAGCTGGCCGCCGCCAGCGGGCTGGCGCTCCGGCTGAGCGACGATTCGCTCGCGGCGGAGCGCTACCTGTTCTATTCCGCGGTCTCCCGCGCCACCGACCGCCTCGTCTTGAGCTTTCGCAGCTCCGATGAGGAGGGCAGCGTGGCCCTGCCCTCGCCGTTCATCGACGACGTGGCGGAGCTGCTGGCGGACGGGTGGTATGAGCGGCGCCGGCGGCGGCTGCTCTCAGACGTGGTCTGGCCGCCCGAGCAGGCCCCGACGGAGCGGGAGCTCCGTCACTCTGTGGCGGCGCAGGCGGCCGGGAGCGCGGCCGGGGCGCAGGCGCCGCGCGCGCTATCCGAGCGCTCCATGGCTCACGTCCGCCACCGCGAGGTGGTATCGGCCGGCGCGCTCGAGACCTACGCCAGCTGCCCGGTGAAATGGTTGGTCGAGCGCCAACTGGATCCTGACCGTCTCGGGCCCGATCCCGACCCACTGGTTCGGGGCGGATACATGCACCGCGTCCTTGAGGAGGTCATCGGCCGGCTGGGTGGACCGGTGAACCCCGACTCGTTGCCTGACGCCGAGCGGATCCTCGACGACGTCATGGAGGAGATTCCGCCCCAGATCGCCGTGGGGCGCTCGGCCTCGGTGCAGGCGGCCACTGCCGGTTCCATCAGGGCTGATCTGCGCCGCTACCTGCGCCACGAGGCGAGCGACGGCTGCGCCTGGGAACCGCGCGGGCTCGAGTTGAAGTTCGGCTTCGAGGACGACGAGGGCGCGCTCCCGGCGCTGCTGCTGGGCGAGGCCGCCGACCCGGTGCGCGTGCGCGGCCTGATCGATCGGGTGGACGTCGACCCCTCCGGGAGCGGTCGCGCCATCGTGCGCGACTACAAGAGCTCCGGGCGGCCCGAGCACCAGGGTGCGCGCTGGATCCAGGATGATCAGCTTCAGGTTGCGCTGTACATGCTGGCCGTCCGCCAGCTGATGGGCCTCGAACCCGTGGCCGGGCTCTACCAGCCGCTGGGCGGATCCGAGCTCCGGGCCCGCGGGCTGTTCCTAAAAGACGCGAGCCTGGGAGACCGCCTGGTGGCCACCGACGGGCGAGAGCACGCGGAGTTGCACGACGCCCTGAAGGCGGCGGGGGACCGGGCGGTTGAGCTGGCCCTGACCCTGCGCTCGGGCCAGATCGAGCCCTGCCCGCAGACCTGCTCGCGAGACGGCTGCGCCTATCCGGGCATCTGCCGCAGCGAGAGGTAGCCGAGCGGGTGAGCGCCATCGCGGACATCTCGAAACGCTTCTGGACCGACGAGCAGCGGCGGGCCATCGAGCGCCGCGAGGGGGATCTGCTTCTGGACGCGGCCGCCGGCAGCGGCAAGACATCCGTGCTGGTTGAGCGCTTCGTGCAGTCGGTCCTGAAGGACGGGCTCGAGGTTTCCTCGCTGCTTACGATCACCTTCACCGAGAAGGCGGCGGCCGAGATGCGCGAGCGCATCCGCCTCCGGCTGCGCGAGCTGGGGGCGCTCGACGCGGCCCGGGCCACCGAGGGTGCGTTCATCTCCACGATTCACGGCCTCTGCGCCCGGCTGCTGCGCGCGCACGCCCTGAGCGCGGGGCTGGATCCGCGCTTTCGGATCCTGGACGGTCTGGACGCCCAGCGCCTGGCCGATGGCGCCTTCGATGAGGCGCTGGACGATCTCGGCCGCCAGGAGCCCGACGGGCTTGAGCTGATCAGCGCCTACGGCCCCTTCGCCCTGCGCACGGCCATCCTGGCCGTTCACCTCCAGCTGCGATCCCGAGGGGAGGGCTCGCCCCGGCTGCCGGAGCTCGGACCGGCGCCCGACGTCGATCTGGCTCGTGCTGAGCTACGCGAGGCGGCGGGCGTCGTGGAGGCTGAGCTGGGAGGGATCGACGAACCGTCGGTACGGGTCCTGGAGGCGCTCGGCCGTCTGGAGCGCTGCTCGGGGGTGATCGACGAGGCCGAGCCGTGGCCGGCTGCGGTGGGCGGGCTGGCGCTGCCCGGCGGCAACGGGGCCGCGCTGAGCACCCCGGCCTGCCTCGAGTATGGAGAGGCATTGACCCGGTTCCGCACAGCCTGCGAATTCCGCTGGGCGGCGGGGACACGCCGCCTGCTCGATGGGCTGCTGGCCCGGTTCGGCGCGGGGTACGCCCGGCGCAAACACGAGGGCTCGGCGCTCGACTTCGAGGATCTCGAGCTGCATGGCGCTCGAGCTGGTCCGCGGCGACCCCGGCCTGCGCGAGCAGCTGCGGGCGCGCTTTGCCCGTGTCATGGTCGACGAGCTCCAGGACACCAACCACGTCCAGCTCGAGCTGATCGAGCAGATCACCTCGGGCAACCTGTTCACTGTGGGCGACGCCCAGCAGTCGATCTACGGCTTTCGCCACGCCGATGTGGAGCTGTTCGAGGCCCGGGGCCGGCGCCTGGAGGAGGCGGGAGCGCGGGCCACTCTGCAGACGAACTTCCGCTCTGCGCCGGAGATCCTGGCCGCTCTCAACACCGCCTTCGCCACCGAGCTGGGCGAGCGGTTCCGCCCCCTGGTCGCCGGCCGGGAAGCTCACGGGGTTCAGGAGCCGCGGGTCGAGCTGCTGGTGGCGGACAAGGCGGCGGACTGGGAGGCCGAGGGGGTGGCCAGCCCGTGGCGGCTGGCCGAGGCCCGGGCTCTGGCCGGCCGCGTATCGGACCTGATGCAGGCCGGCCATCGGCCCCGGGATGTGGTCGTGCTGCTGCGCGCCGCCACCGACATGCGGCTCTACGAGCGTTCGCTTGAGGAGCGCGGGGTCCCGACGTACGTGATCGGGGGCCGGGGCTACTGGTCCCACCCGCAGGTCCTGGACATCGTGGCCTACCTTCGGGCCCTGGCCAACCCACTTGACGTGGAGGCGCTCTACACGGTCCTGGCCTCACCGCTGGTCGGCGTGGCCATGGACACGCTTGTGATTCTGGCCGCTGGCGCCCGGGCTGCCGACCGCGACCTCTGGTGGGTGCTCCGGGAGCCCGAGGACAGGCTGGCGGAGGTTGGAGGGTCGGATGCTGATCGCCTGGAGCGATTCGTCGCCTGGTTCAGCGAGGAGCGGCGGGCCTCCGCCCGGCTGGACGTGGAGCAGCTCATCGACCGCGTGCTCCAGTTGACCGGCTATGACGACGTGGTGCTGGCAATGCCGGGCGGGCAGCGGCGGCTGGCCAACGTCCGGAAGCTGATGCGCTTGGGCCGGGAGCAGGAGCTGACCGGGGGCGACCCGCTGCGGGAGTTCCTCGAGCTGGTCCACTTCCGCTCGGCGGCCTGGGGCGTCCGGGACGGCTCCGAGGCCGAGGCGCCGGTGGAGGGAGAGGGCCTCGATGCCGTGAGGCTCATGACCATCCATCGGGCCAAGGGGCTCGAGTTCGACGTGGTGTGCGTGGCCGACCTGGGCCGCGGCCCTCGCGGGCGGGCGGAGCTGATCCGGATCGGCCCCGACGGGCGGTTGGGGCTGCGCCTGTCCGAGGCCGGCACCGGCCGGGCCGAGCCGGCGCTGGACTACAAAGTGCTGGGTGAGGAGCAGGCCCAGGCCGAGGCGCTCGAGGAGCGCCGGCTGTTCTACGTGGCCATGACGCGGGCCAAGGACCGGCTGATCCTGAGTGGAGCGGCCAAGCTTGACGCCTGGCCGGCCGGCGCCGGGGGCGGACCGATCGCCTGGATAGCCCCTGCGCTCGTCCCGGACCTCGCTGAGCGCGCGGCCGAGCGAGCCGACGGGGTGCAGGGCGGCGTGCGCGTCACGTTCGTGGGGGCGGAGGACGTGACCGCCTCGGTCGCGCCATTGGGGGGGATCGTGCCCCCTGCGGGAGGTGGACGCGGCGAGTTGACGGCCGTCCTGGAGGCTCCCGCCGCGACCGTGCGTGAGCTCAGCTACTCCTCACTTGAGGAGCATCGCCGTTGCGGCTACCGCTTCTACGTCGAGCGCGTGCTCGGGCTGCCGGCATTGGATGTCGTGGATGAGGGGTCGCCGGGCTCGGGGGCGGGGCGCCTCAGCGCGGCTGACCGGGGCACCCTGATCCACGAGCTGCTCGAGCGCCTTGACTTCCGCCACCCGGTGGCGCCGAGCGCCGAGGCCATCGGGCGAGCCGCCGGGCTCTCTCTGCCGAGCGAGGAGCTCGAGGAGATCGGGGCGCTGGTGGGCCGCTTCGCGGCCTCTGCGCTCTGCGCTCGCCTCGGGGCGGCGAGTCGTGCGCGGACCGAGCAGCGTTTCGGCTTTCTCCTGGGCGGCGTCCTCATCCGGGGGGTGTTCGACGTGATCGCGCGGGAGCGCGACGGCCGCACGCTGGTGGTGGACTACAAGAGCGATCGCATCGGCGAGGCCTATCCCGAGTCGGTGGTCAGCCAGGCCTATCTGACCCAGCGGCTCATCTACGCGCTGGCCGCGCTGCGCTCCGGCGCCCGTGAGGTGGAGATCCTCCACCTGTTCCTGGATCTTCCGGATCGCCCGGCGCTGGCCCGGTTCTCCCAGGCCGACGTGCCCCGTCTGGAGGATGCGCTGTCCGGGCTGGCCGCCGGGGTGCTGGAGGGCCAATTCCCGGTCAGCCCGGAGCCGCATCGCGGGCTGTGCCGCGGCTGTCCCGCCGAAGGCGGCCTGTGCTCCTGGCCGCTGACCGCCACGCGGCGCTCATCGCCCGATCAGCTGTTCTGAGAGGGGGGCACCCGGAGGGTTCTTTGTCCCTCCGGTTGCGCATTCGTCAACCTCAGGGACAAAGAACGTTCTCCAGCGCCAGGAGCAGCCGCTTGCGCTCCAGACCGCCGGTGTAGCCGCCCAGGCCGCCGCCGGAGTGCAGCACGCGGTGGCACGGGACGATGATGGGGAGCGGGTTGGCGCCCAGGGCGTTGCCGGCGGCTCGGGCCGCCCGGGGGCTCCCGGCCTCCGTGGCCACCTTCTTGTAGCTGGACACCGATCCGAAAGGGATCCTGGCGGTCACCTCGAGTACACGCTGGCCGAACCCGCGGACCAGGCGCCAGTCGAGGGGCACCTCGAACTCATGCCGGCGTCCGGCGAAGTACTGCTCGAGCTCTCGCCGAGCCTCGTCCAGCCTGGGCGCCGAGGCCAGGATCCGCGGTGAGACCTGGTGGGCCAGCAGCTCCAGCACGGCATCTTCGTCGGAGGTGTCCCGGAGGTAGGCCAGCCGGACCAGCCCACGCTGCGTGGTGGCCAGCAGCAGCCGGCCCACCGGGAAGTCCTCGGTGGCGTAGGCCACATCCAGGAGGCCCGCCGCTGCCGCCGCGGGGGCGATGTCCGGCGGGTCCTTCGGGACGGTCACGCTTTGCAGCGCATGTACAGGGTCACGGGTCATCTCTGGTACTCCAATCGCAGTCTTTTCAGAGCCTCGTGGACGTTCCGGCGGGCCGCCTCCTCCGAGGTCTCCATCAGCGTCGAGATCTCGGCATACGGCGCGTCCAGCACGTAGCGAAGAGCCAGGGCGACGCGTTGCTTGGGGGGAGCTCACCGACTGCCTCCCACAGCCCGTCATGAGACGGCTGGGATGGAGCGCTGGGTGGCTCGGGTGGCTCGGCCATTGGGACGGCCTGTCGGGATTGGGCCCGCAGCTGGTCGATGGCCTTGTGGTGGGCGATCGTGAACAGCCAGGACCGCAGATTCGAGCCGTTCCTGAGCCGCGGGTACGCCCGCAGGGCTGAGATGAACGTCTCCTGGTAGCAGTCGTCGGCCCCGTCCCGACCCACGCTGGCGATAAGGAACCGGTGCACGTCACGCCCGTGCTCGTCGAGCAGGCGTTGAAAGGGAGGCAGGGTCACTGAAGATGAAACGCTGCGGGCGGGCAGTGTGTGAGATTGTGGCGTCCACGCCGCCCAAATCCCGCACGCTGTTGTTGGGACTCCCGCGGCAAGCCCTCGCCCACCCCTAGGGAAATAGCCTGCAGTGGGGTATACAAGTGCTCTATGGCACGCGCAATCTGGTCGGGGGCGATCAGCTTCGGGCTGGTCAACGTCCCGGTGAAGCTCTACTCGGCCACCTCTCCCAAGACGGTCCGCTTCCACCAACTCTCGGGCAAAACCGGCGCTCGCATCAAGCAGAAGCGCGTGGATCCCTCCACCGGCGAGGAGGTGGCCTACGACGACATCGTCAAGGGCTATGAGCTCTCGCCCGACCGCTACGTGCGGATCGAGCCCGAGGAACTGGACTCTCTCGACGTCACGGCCACGAAGACGATCGACATCGAGGAGTTCGTGGAGCTGGAGGAGATCGACCCGATCTACTACGACCACTCCTACTACCTGGCTCCCACCGCAGGAGGGGCCAAGGCCTACCGTCTCCTCCTCGACGCCATGCGGGAGTCGACCAAGGTGGGCATCGGGCGAGTGGTCCTGCGCTCCAAGCAGCAGCTCTGTGCCCTGCGTCCCACCGGCGAGGTCCTCACCCTGACCACCATGCTGTGGGGCGACGAGGTCCTCTCCCCGGACCGCATGGACGAGCTCGAGTCGGTGGCCGAGGCGCAGGCCAGCCCGCGCGAGCTTCAGATGGCCGAGCAGTTGATCGCCTCGCTGTCGGCTCACTTTGAGCCGGACAAGTTCCAGGACGAGTACCGAGAGCGTGTGCTCGAGCTGATTGAGCGCAAGGCTGCCGGTGAGGAGATAACGATCCAGCCGCAGGCTGAGGAGCCCACGCCGGCGCCCGACCTGATGGCTGCGCTTGAGGCCAGCCTGGCCGCGGTCAAGAGCGGCGACAGTGACAAGCCTTCGAAACCGGCCCGCAAGCGCGCCCCCGCGCGCAGCCCGTCGGGCTCGGGCGCCAGCAAGTCCAAGGCCGCGCGGTAGCGTCCTCGCCGATCGCGCAAATTGAAGCCCGGCGAGGCCGGGCGCTAACACGTCGTTAACACTCGCTGGTACTCTTCGCCGTCCGCTGCGCAGCGCTCGCCTGACCCGAGCGGCGGATCCTCCTCATGAACATGCACCGCACTCCTCCTGGGGCCACTGGCCTGTACGACCCCGCGAACGAGCACGACGCCTGCGGCATCGCGCTCGTGGCCAAGCTGCGGGGCGAGCCGAGCCATACCGTGGTGGAGAAGGCACTCGACGCCCTGGAGAACCTCGAGCACCGCGGCGCCGAGGGAGCGGATCCCAATACGGGCGACGGCGCGGGGATCCTCCTCCAGATACCCGATGCGTTTTTCCGGGGGGCCGCGGCGGGGCTCGAGCTTCCTCCGGTCGGGCGCTACGGGGTAGGGGTCTGCTACCTGCCCAACGAGACCGAGCGGCGGGTGATCCTGGAGCAGATGATCGAGGAGACGATCGCCGGCGAGGGGCAGCGGGCGATCTGGTGGCGGGACGTCCCGGTGGACGAGCGGCACGTCGGCGAGACAGCACGCCTGTCCGCCCCGGTCATCCGCCAGGTGCTGATCGAAGCCTCCGAGGAGGTTCTCGATCAGGAGGCGTTTGAGCGCAAGCTATACGTGATCCGCCGCCTGATCGAGGCCCAGGCCGGACGCGAGCTGTCCCTCCCCAGCTTCTCCAGCCGGACACTGGTCTACAAGGGCATGCTCACCGCGCCGCAGCTTCCGCGCTACTTCCCCGACCTGCGCGACCCGCGGCTGGCCTCACGGCTGGCGCTGGTGCACTCCCGCTTCTCGACCAACACCTTTCCCAGCTGGGAGCTGGCCCATCCCTACCGGATGATCGCCCACAACGGGGAGGTCAACACGCTGCGGGGCAACATCAACTGGATGAAGGCCCGCGAGTCGCAGCTGGCCTCAGAGCTGTTCGGGTCAGACCTGCAGAAGGTGGTGCCCGTGGTGCGCGAGGGCGGCTCGGACTCGGCGATCTTCGACAACGTGCTCGAGCTGCTCGTGCTCAGCGGACGCCCGATTCCCCACGCCGTGATGATGATGGTGCCCGAGGCTTACCGCACGCGGAGCGACCTCGACCCTGACATCAAGGGGTTCTACGACTTCCACTCCTGCCTGATGGAGCCCTGGGACGGCCCGGCGGCGATCGTCTTCACCGATGGCCGGCTGGCCGGCGCGGTGCTGGATCGCAACGGGCTGCGGCCCGGCCGCTGGGTACAGGACACCGAGGGCTACGTCGTGCTGGCCTCCGAGGCCGGGGTGATGACCGCGGCCCCCGAGCACATCCAGCGCAAGGGCCGGCTGGCGCCGGGCAAGCTCTTCCTGGTCGACCTCGAGGAGGGGCAGATCGTGGGCGACGACGAGCTCAAGCGCATCGTGGCTCGGCGCAAGCCCTACGCCGACTGGTATGAGCGCTCGGTCGTCCACATCGACGACCTGCCTGAGCGTGAGCCGCGGGTGCCACGGATCGAGCCTTTGCGCTCCAAGCAGCTGGCTTTCGGCTACTCCCAAGAGGATCTCAAGCTCATCATCGCGCCGATGGCCGCGCGGGGGGAGGAGCCCGTGGCCAGCATGGGCAACGACGCCGCCCTGGCCGTCATGTCCGACCGCCAGCCGCCTCTGTTCTCCTACTTCAAGCAGCTCTTCGCCCAGGTCACCAACCCACCCATCGATCCGCTGCGCGAATCGGTGGTCATGAGCCTCCAGGCGTGCGTGGGCGCCGAGCTGAACCTGCTGGCCGAGATCCCCGAGCAGGCCCACCAGCTGGTCATGAACCAGCCCATCCTGCGCAACCACGAGCTTGAGAAGCTCCGGCAGGTCTCCCACGACGTGTTCGACGCGGCGACGGTCGATCTGACCTGGCCGATCGAGCATGGCCCCGACGGCCTGGAGGTCCGGCTCTATGACCTGTGCAGCCGAGGCGGCCAACTACGTGGAGCATGGGGCCAACATCCTGATCCTGTCCGACCGCAACCTCGGGCCCGAGCGAGTGGCCATTCCCTCGCTGCTGGCCGTGGCCGCCGTGCATCAGCACCTGGTGCGGCGGGGCACGCGGACCCGGACCGGCCTGGTGATCGAATCAGGCGAGCCGCGTGAGATCCACCACATGGCCACGCTGATCGGCTACGGCGCGGCGGCCATCAACCCCTACCTCATGTTCGAGTCCCTGGACGAGCTGGCCGACCGGCTGCTGCTGCCCGTCGAGCTGACCACCGAGGAGGCCGAGACCAACATCGTCAAGGCGATCGGCAAGGGGCTGCTCAAGACAATCTCCAAGATGGGCATCTCGACCATCCAGTCCTATTGCGGCGCGCAGATCTTCGAGGCGGTGGGACTGGACCAGCACGTGATCGAGCACTTCTTCGCGGGCACGCCATCCCGGATCGGCGGGGTCGGGGCTCGAGCAGCTGTCCACCGAGGTGATGGAGCGCCATTTCCGGGCCTATCCGCGGACCCACCGCGAGCTCCTGCCCGTCGGCGGCGTTCTGCAATGGCGCCGGGACGGCGAGCTGCACGTGTGGAACCCGGACACGGTGGCCAAGCTCCAGCACGCCGTGCAGCAGGCCAACGGCAACCAGCTGGCCGACTACTCGGAGTTCTCGCGGATGGTCAACGAGGAGGCGGTGCGCAAGGGTCTGCTGCGCGGGCTCCTGCGGCTCCGACCGGTGGGCCCGGCCGTCCCGGTGGCCGAGGTCGAGCCGGCCGCCGAGATCGTCAAGCGCTTCACCACCGGGGCCATGAGCCTGGGCTCGCTCTCCCGGGAGGCCCACGAGACGCTGGCCATCGCCATGAACCGGATGGAGCGGACGCTCCAACACCGGCGAGGGCGGCGAGGATCCCTCGCGCTACGTGCCCGACGACAACGGGGACCTGCGACGCTCGGCCATCAAGCAGGTGGCCTCAGGACGCTTCGGCGTGACCGTCCACTACCTGGTCAACGCCGATCAGATCCAGATCAAGATGGCCCAGGGCGCCAAGCCCGGCGAGGGCGGTCAGCTGCCCGGGCACAAGGTGGACGGCTACATCGCCCGGATTCGCAACTCCACCCCGGGCGTGAGCCTCGATCTCGCCTCCGCCCCACCACGACATCTACTCGATCGAGGACCTCAAGCAGCTGATCTACGACCTGCGCTGCGCCAACCCCCAGGCCTCGGTGTCGGTCAAGCTGGTGTCCGAGGTTGGCGTGGGAACGGTGGCCGCGGGCGTGGCCAAGGCCAACGCCGACCACGTGACGATCGCCGGGCACGACGGCGGCACCGGCGCCTCGCCGCAGTCCTCGATCCAGTCGGCCGGGATCCCCTGGGAGATCGGGCTGGCCGAGACCCAGCAGACGCTGCTCTTGAACGACCTGCGCTCCCGGATCACGGTCGAGGTGGACGGCGGGATGAGGACCGGGCGCGACGTGGTGGTGGGCGCGCTCCTGGGCGCCGACACGTTCGGCTTCTCGACCGCGCCCCTGATCGCCATGGGCTGCATCATGATGCGGGTCTGCCATCTGAACACCTGCCCGGTGGGGATCGCCACCCAGGATCCCGAGCTGCGCCAGCGCTTCCGCGGGCTCCCCGAGCACGTCACCCGGTACCTGACACTGGTGGCCGAGGAGGTCCGCGAGCTGATGGCCGGCCTGGGGTTCCGTCGCTTCGAGGACATGGTGGGACGGGCCGACGTGCTGGACGCCGAGGAGGCGATCGAGCACTGGAAGGCCCGACACGTGGACCTCTCGATGGTCCTGTCCACGCCCGAGCTGCCCGCGGGCGCGCCGCGCTCCAGGACACGGGCCCAGGTGCCCGTGCTGGACGATGCGCTGG
Source organism: uncultured Solirubrobacterales bacterium (assembly GCA_963838865.1). GTDB lineage: Bacteria > Actinomycetota > Thermoleophilia > Solirubrobacterales > Solirubrobacteraceae > Palsa-465. Next base: position 170,402 of record CAWISN010000003.1, read on the forward strand.
ACTGGGAGCTGGTCCGCCGCTGCGAGCCGGCACTGAGCGGCGGCGAGGCGCTGAAGATCGGGCCACTGCCCGTGCGCAACGTCAACCGCACCGTGGGCGGCATCCTCTCCGGGGAGATCGCCCGCCGGCATGGGGCCCGGGGGCTGCCCGAGGGGACGATCGAGATCTCCTTCTCCGGCTCGGCCGGCCAGAGCTTCGCCGCCTGGCTGGCGCCCGGGGTGACCTTCTCGCTGCGCGGAGAGACCAACGACTACGCCGGCAAGGGGCTCTCCGGCGGGATCATCGCCGTGCGTCCACCGGAGAATGCCCGGTTTCTGGCCGAGGAGAACGTGATCGTGGGCAACACGGTCCTGTACGGGGCCACCGCCGGGAGGGCCTTCTTCCGTGGCCTGGCCGGTGAGCGCTTCGCCGTGCGCAACTCAGGTGCGCTCGCCGTGGTCGAGGGCATGGGAGATCACGGGTGTGAGTACATGACCGGCGGGACCGTGGTGGTACTGGGACCCAATCGGGCGGAACTTCGCCGCCGGGATGAGCGGCGGGATCGCCTACGTGCACGACAAGGACCGGCGCCTGCGCGACCGCTGCAACCTGGACCTGGTGGACCTCGAGGAGCTCGCCGAGCAGGATGAGGAGCGCGTCCGGGAGCCTGATCTCCGAGCACGTGGCCCGCACCGGATCGATGGTGGGGCGAAACATCCTGGCCTCCTGGGAGCGGGCCCGAGAGCGCTTCATCAAGGTGATGCCCCGCGACTACCGTCGGGTGCTCGAAGAGCAAGGCGCTCGCCGCCGCGGGCGAGGAAGCCGCGGCGCCGGCCTAGCGTGTTGCGCGCCGGGCGGGCGCGCGCGCCCTCTGACCTACCGCAGAAGCGCCTGGGTGCGCCCTGGATGCTGTCGATCCCGTAGCCCATGTCGGGGTCGCCGTCGGTCATGACCGCGATGGCCAGCCGCTCCTTGCCCTTCTCCAGACGGGCGATCTGGTGCACCAGGTAGATGTCGGGGCTGGGCCGCCAGCCTCCCTTGAAGAACACCGTGTAGCCGCGCGGCCGAGCGATGGTCGGGATGCCCCAGGCCTCATAGCTGGCGATATGGGAGAGCAGGTAGCGGGCGTACCCCACGAACTCGTGGGGGATGATCTTGTCCATGTAGAAGAAGAACCGGGCCTGGTCGGAGGCGGTGATCAGCGCGGCGCCCCATTCACTGCCCCAGCTGGCGCTGGTGTCCACCGAGAAATGGGTCATGCCGGCGGCGTGGGCGACCTCATAAAGGCCGCTGTTGCCGACGATGTTCCAGCACTGCGTGGCCGAGTTGTTGTCCGACACCTCGATCATGGGTGAGAGGAAGGAGTTGCTGTTGGAGTCCACGTAGTGCTGGCCCATGCGGTCCAGCCGGCGCAGGTACGCCACCAGCAGCATGGCCTTGACGACGCTTCCGGTGATGAACTGGTCGTTGAGGTTCACCCGTACAGACGGCCCTCGGTATCCACGACAGCCAGCGCGGTGTGTCCGCCGCGGCTCTTCAACCAGTGCTCGGCGTTGCCGATCCATTTCTGCGAGGGATAGCCATAGGGCAACGAGCCGTGCCCGTGGTAGCCCTGGCCGGTGCAGCCGGGCGGGGGGTGCCTGACCGTGAACGCCTTGCTGTCAGGGGGGTGGAAGCACACGCGCCACCGGTAGGGGCCGGCGGGCAGCGGCTCCCGGACCACGAGCAGAAGCTTGGTCTTCGTCCACTTGATGCCGGTCGTTGTCGGGCCGCGGAAGAAGTGGCCGTGCGGGCCAGCGAACCACCAGTGGGCCTTGGGATGCCACCACTTGACATCTGCGGGGTGAATGACGACGACCGCGATCTTGGTCCGCCCCAGGGGGAGGTTCGTGTATTTGAAGATCGACAGGGGCGATGACCCCCACGCTGGTCACCGCTGGGCCGAGGTTCCGCGCACCTTGACCCGGTAGCGGGTGTTGCGATACGGCGTGGCCGTGAACGAGTAGATCCCGTTCGAGTGCGTCGTCGTGCGAGCCACGAGCTGGGCCTGGTTGTAGGGGTAGGCGTTGCGGTAGAGGTCAACCTCGACCGGGTTGACCTCGCCGGTCACCTTGCCCGAGAGCACGACGGGCTTGCTGCCGGTGACGCGGGCATGGTTGACCGTGACGGTGATCGCCGGAGTGAGCGTGCTGGCCCCGACTGTGGTGGCCGCGCCCAGCCACACCACGAGCGCTAGGGCCAGCGCTAGCCCGATGCGCGCGTTTCTAAGCGCAGAGGTTCCCTCGGGCACGGTGCGCCCTCTTCTCAGTACGGACGTTCCCCCACGCGCGATCCACCCTCTCCCCATTTCGGAAGATAAGACTACCTGCACACGCGGACGCGCGCGGGCGCGGGCCGTGGAGGTCGAGGTACGCAACGTCTGGCGTTTGCGTCACGCGAGGCGGTACGCAAACGCCAAACGTTCCAATCGTTGCGGTGAATGCCAATTCACCGCACCCCCTGTGCGCTGAATTGGCATTCACATCGCGGCTGACGCTGCGTTTGGCGATTTCGTTCCGGATGCGTGGAACGCAAATCGCCACTCGTTCGTCCTCGCGCCGCTGCCACTCGTCCGTCCTCGCGCCTTTGCCCTCAGGGGCGGGCCTCTTAGAACGGTGGTTGGCGGCTGGTACGCTCGCGGGCCCGCATGGGAGAGCTCGGCGCCTTTCTCAAGATTCACCGGGTCGGCTTTGACAAGCGAGATCCGCGGCAGCGCGTGCGCGACTACCGGCAGTACTTCGACCTCCAGCCCGAGGAGGAGCTCAGCCGCCAGGCCGCCCGCTGTATGGATTGCGGGATCCCGTTCTGCCACGAGGGCTGCCCGCTGGGCAACCTCATCCCGGACTGGAATGACCTGGTCTATCGCGGCAAATGGCGCGAGGCGGCGGACCAGCTCCACCTGACCAACAACTTCCCCGAGTTCACCGGACGGATCTGTCCCGCGCCCGTGCGAGTCGGCCTGCGTGCTGGCCATCAACGACGATCCGGTCAGCATCGAGCAAATCGAGATGGCCATCGCCGAGCGGGCCTTCGCCGAGGGCTGGGTGGTGCCCGAGCCCCCCTCCCGGCGCACAGGGCAGAACCGTGGCCGTCGATGGGGTCCGGGCCGGCGGGCCTGGCCGTCGCCGCTGAGCTGAATCTCCATGGTCACACGGTGACGGTGTACGAGCGCGACGAGGGACCCGGAGGGTTGATGCGCTTCGGGGTCCCGGACGCCAAGCTCGAGAAGCGGGTCATCGACCGCCGGGTGGACATCCTCGAGCAGGAGGGTGTCCGTTTCGTCTACGACGTGGATGTGGGGCGGGACATCGACGCTCGCGAGCTGGCCTCGGAGCACGACGCGCTCGTGGTGTGCGTCGGGTCGCGGGTGTCGCGCGATCTGGCCGTGCCGGGGCGTGATCTGGCCGGCATTCATCTCGCCATGGACTACCTCTACCAGCGCAACCGCTGGGTGGCTGCCCAGGAGGGCCGGCCGTTCAGGCCTGTGGGCGCCCGACGGCGAGATCACGGCGGCGGGGAAGAAGGTGATCGTGATTGGAGGTGGAGACACCGGCATGGATTGCATCTCTAACTCCCATCGCGAGGGGGCGCGCAGCGTCATCATCCTGGATGTCTATGCGGCCCTGCCCGAGGGTGGGCGCGATCCGCGCCATCCCTGGCCATTGCCCCCCAAGCGCACCGCCACGACGTATGCGCTCGAGGAGGGCGGCCGCCGGCGGTGGGGGACCGAGGTCACCGGGTTCGGGGGACGCGATGGCGCTCTGTCACACGTGTATGCCCGCCAGGTCACCGGCATGTCGTCGCGCGATCTGACCCCGGTGCCAGGCAGCGAGTTCGTGTTGGAGGCCGATCTGGCGCTGATCGCGATCGGCTTCGAGGGTCCCGAGCGCACGGGCCTGGTCGAGCAGCTCGAACTCAAGCTGGACCACCGGCGCAACATCCGCACCGAGCAGACCTACCGGACCTCCGTCAAGGACGTGTATGCCTGCGGTGACGCTCGCATCGGCCAGTCACTGGTGGTGACCGCCATCGCCGAAGGCCGGAAGTGCGCCCGCATCGTGAACAAGGACCTGGGCGGTACCCCCATGGACGCCGATCGCGAGATGCTGGCGTTGGGGGCGTGGAGCGGCGAGGCCGACCGGACCCTGCGCCACGAGGCGGAGGCGGCCGGAACGGTCCGCCCCGGGGAGGAGTTCTTCACCGGCCCCGGGGCGCGCGGGCGGTAGAGCGGGGCGCGCGGGCGGTAGAGCGGGGCGCGCGGGCGGTAGAGGCCCGCGGCGGGCCCCGGGGCCGCGGGCGCGGTGCTCCGGGGGGCTACGCGGGGCCGGGGGATCGCGGGCGCCCGCTCGACCGAGGCGAGGCCCACCCCCGGCGCGCCCACTTTCACGCCTACTTGCAGGGGATGTTAAGATCGCGCTCAGGAAGATCACTCGTCCTGGGGAACGGGGCGAGGAGATTTGCTCTTGATTCCGGGGCGGCAGCACTCGCCCCTGTCGGTCAGGGAACTGCGCCCCCACTTCCCTGACTCCCCGGGGGGGTCCAGAAGGATCTGGCCCCCCCGGACCCTTTGCGATCCGATCTCGGCAGCGAGCCGGCGAGCGACGCGCGCTCGCACCGTCCTCGCGCGGGTAATGTCGATTCCGCATGCCCACGTTCTGTCGCCACAACCGTCTGATCCAGAACTGCACGATCTGTGCGCGGGAGCAGGCGATCGAGCCCCGGCCGCTGGTCTCGTCCTCGACCCCGGGGGGAGAGCGGTCCGCCGGGAGCGGAACCACGTCTTCCGGCAGCGCAAAGCGGTCCGCCGGGAGCCGGACGCGGTCCGCCGCACAGACGGCCGCCCGTACGCGTGGCACTGGAGGTGGAGTCACCGTCCGGCGCCTGCGGACCACCGTGGATGATGGCTACCGCTGCTCTCTCGTTCCCGGACTGAAGTCGCACTCAGACGCGGAGAGCCTGGCCGAGGAGCTCGCCTTTGCCGTCGTTCGCCTCCGCGCCCTGACCGACAACCCGCCAGGCCTGTACCGGGAGGTGGCCGACGCTGATGGCGATGCTGAGGACCGGACCTGGCTTGCCTTCCTGATTGCCTATCTCGGGCCGCTCGAGGACGAGACGGACCCCTTTGCCGCAATCCAGTCGGTCCGGTCGAGCTGGGCCACCGGTCAGCTCCCGCGCCTGGAGGGTGTGGCCACCGGCCCTCGGACCGCCCACGACCCGGCACGGGGCGTCCAGACGCTCCAGGCTTACCGCAACTGGGCCCGGCGGGCGGGCAGCCAGGCCGCGGCCTACCTGGGTGATCCGGCCTGGAGCTCGGAGCGCCGTTTCGCCCGGGTGTTCGAGCGTTTGGCCCTCCCCGGTCTGCACCGGGCCGCCCGGTTTGATCTCCTGCTCACCCTGGGGCACACCGGTGTCTACGAGCTGGTCGCCGGCTCCCTTTCCCTCGGCGGCTCCGATCAGGTCACCGTTGCGGCCAAGCGGGCGCTGGGAATCGGCGATTCGCTGCTCCTGGAGCGCAGGGCCGCTCAGCTCGCGCAGGCCTGCCACGTGCCTCTGGCCGCCCTCGATCTGGGTTTCTTTAACTGGGAGCGGGGCAAGCGCTACACGGGCGGACTGGGGCCGGATGCCGAACCGGACTCGGAGGCGCTGGCCGAGGCAGCACGAGCGCTGGGCCTTTGAGCCGGTTCTCCACCCCGGTTCCGTAGCAACTTTGGTTCATCGCTAGCGTTAGGAACTGAGCCCGCGTCTCGCGGGCTCGAGCGCGGTCCCGCTCAGCCTGTCCCCCCAGCACCATGCGCCATTCGCATCTGCTTCTGCCCTGTCTGCTCATCGCCGCCGGCTGTGCCTTCCTGGTGTCCATTGTCGGCCCGGCCACCGCCCGCAAGACAGGTCCCGGGGTGACGCTGATGTCCTCCGACCCTCTCCCCACCCCGGATGAGCGGGTGACGCTGAGCGGCCGGGCCACGCCCTCCCGGGCCGGGGATTCAGTTCTGCTGCAGGAGCTCGAGGCTGGCAGCTGGCGGACGATCGACAGCCGGCGCCTGGGAGCGGATTCGGCTTTCGCCCTGTCCCGAAGCTTCAGCTCTGGCCGGTATCGGCTGCGAGCGCTCATCCCAGCCAGTGGGCAGCGGCCGGCTTCCACCTCTGCTGTGCTGACACTGGAGTTCCTGGAACTTCACAAGATCAAGCACGTCGTGATCATCATGCAGGAAAACCGGTCCTTCGACAGCTATTTCGGAACCTTTCCGGGGGCCGACGGGATTCCCAGTGGCGTCTGTGTGCCTGACCCCATGCGCGGGGGGTGCGTGGCCCCGTTTCACGACCCTGCCAATCTGAACTACGGCGGGCCTCATTCTCTCCGCAACGCCACAGCGGACATCGATGGCGGGGCCATGGACGGGTTTGTCGGTCAGGCCGAGAAGGGCGCGGGATGCTTCGGCGATAACCCGGCCTGCAGCGCGTGCAAGACCGGACCCTCTGGCTCCACGCGGCGGAAGTGCCTCGACGTGATGGGGTATCACGACGCCCGGGAGATCCCCAACTACTGGACGTACGCGGAGCGCTTCGTTCTGCAGGACCACATGTTCTCTCCGGTTGATTCCTGGAGCCTGCCAGCCCACCTCTACCAGGTCTCGGAATGGTCCGCCCATTGCGCCAACGCGCTGGACGCGTACTCGTGCCACTCGGCCCCGAATTCTCCAAACCCAGATGTGGCCCGCAAGGGCCGGCTGGTCCACGAGCGCCTGGGGAACCCGAACGACCGCGCGCTGGTGTACGCCTGGACCGACATGACGTACCTGCTGCACAAGAACGGCGTCAGCTGGCGCTACTACGTGGACAAGGGCACCGAGCCCGACTGTGAGGACGACGCCGCCATGACCTGCGCGCCGGTGGCGCAGGGCCCGAGGACCCCAGGCATCTGGAATCCCCTGCCCTCGTTCACCGACGTGTGGCAGGACGGGCAGCGCAATGACATCCAGTCACTCTCAGGATTCTTTTCCGCCGCCAAACACAGCACGCTGCCCGCCGTGTCCTGGATCGTGCCTGACCAGAGGGTGTCGGAGCACCCTCCGGGACGGGTGAGCATCGGCCAGACATACGTCACCGGGCTGGTAAACGCGATCATGCACAGCAGAGATTGGAAGAGCACGGCCATCTTCATTTCCTGGGATGACTGGGGTGGCTTCTACGACCACGTCGTCCCCCCGAGCGTCGATGCTCTGGGCTACGGCCTGCGGGTGCCTGGTCTCCTGATAAGCCCGTACGCCCGGCATCGATTCATCGATCACCAGACCCTCAGCCACGACGCCTACAACAAGTTCATCGAGGACGTCTTCCTGAACGGGCAGCGACTGGATCCGCAGACCGATGGCAGGCCCGATCCTCGCCCGGATGTGCGCGAGACCGAGCCCATACTGGGGAACCTCGTTCGCGAATTCAACTTCTACCAGCCGCCGCGTCCGCCGCTGATTCTCTCGGTGCATCCGGCGCCGGGGCCCGCATCCACTCCGCCCTGATCATGCCCTGGCATTACGTCCGGAGCGGTGCCTACCTTCTGCGGCACCTGCCTGCGCCTCCCGCCACCAGTCCGGAGCGACAATGCCTCTCTGCTTCATCGAGCCTCAGAACGCCATCAGGGTCATCGCCGAGTCGGTGGGTCGCGAGGCTCGCCGCCAGATCCTGGGCGAGGTGGTACGGGCCTGGGTGGACGAGATCCCGGAGTCCGAGCTCGAGTCGCACTACGTAAAGGCGGTCGGCGACCTCGACGAGCACGATCTGTCCCTGCTGGCGGCCTGGCATGCCTCGCTCGAGGTCGGGCATCCGGTGCCCAGCAAGGAGTTCCTGGTCAACGCGTTCTCGACGCTAGGTGAGAACCGTCGCGAGGCTCTGCGTATCGCCGCGAGCTTCCGGGGCGAGGAGGCCTTTGAACATGGCGTGGGTGAGTCCGAGGCCCTCGACACGGTGCTGCCGTGGCTATCCGAGGCTCGCTGCATCGAGCTGGCCCGCGAGTGCCTCGACCTCTACTGCTGGGACCGACTGGGCGTCGAGAACTAGCTCCGGGCCAGCGCCGCCTCGACGTCGGCGATCGCCTGCTCGGTGTCGCGGAACCAGATGGCCGTCAGACCCATCGCCTGCGCCGCTTGGCAGTTGTGCTCTAGGTCGTCGATCAGGGCCGCCCTTTCTGCTGGCACGCCCAGCCGCTCGAGCGTGATCTCATAAATCCGCCGCTCCGGCTTGCGGGTGCCGACGAAGGCCGAGTCCACCACGACGTCGAAGATCTCCTCCACGGGCAGCTTGGCCCGCCACAGCGGCTCCCACTCCCGGACGTTGTTGGTGCAGATGGCCAGGCGATAACCGCGGGCCCGGAGATCATGCATGTAGGAGATCATCCGCTCGTTGGGGTGGAGGTTTTCGAAGTAGCGCTGGCCAAAGCTCTCAAGCTCGATCTGACGACTCAGCTGCCGGCTCAGCTGTTCGCTGAGAGCGGCGAGAAACCGCGCCTCGCTCATCCGGCCCAGCTCCAGCTCGAATAGCGGGTTTGCCCCGTCGCGGGCCGCCACGGCCATCATGGCCTTGCCCAGCTCCTCGAGCGGGATGCCCGATGAGTTCTGAAACGCCACGAAGGAATCGAGCAGGGGAGATGTCAGGACCCCCCCGAAGTCGCTGATCACCGCCTCGATCAACCCGCTGCTGGATCTGGGGGGACCGCCCCGGTCTGCGGCATCGGCGGTCATGCCGGCCGCGCAATGACATAGATCCCCGCACCCTCCAGCCCGCCGCTGTACCAGCGGAACGGGCCGCCGTGCAGGACGAGCGTTCCCGCTCGGGCCGACTCCTGCGCTGACACCGCCTCGCCGATGGCTCGCCTGGGGTACTGGGCCTCGCTGTCACCCTCGGTCTCGATCCACAGCTCGACGCTGGCTCGCATGGGCTGCTCGGAGGAGTCGTAGGTGGTGGACAGGCGGGGATCTGCCACCGGCTGGGTCCCGGCTGCGCTGAAGAGCGCCGCCGTGATCTGATCGCGCTCCGCACCCCGTCCCCCCTCCGGACGCGCGGCCAGCAGAGCAAAGCCCTCCTCCTGCTCAAACCAAGCGGCCAGGAGACGAAGCGAGTCCAGACGGCCGGCTGTGAGCGGCTCTGACCGGGCGGCCCGCCATCCCAGGCAGCGAATGTTTCTCCGCCCTGACACGCTGTCCAGCACGCCGGTGACCCGGCAGAGCTGGTCAAATCCCGTTTCCTGAACATCGGTCGGCACGGACTCGCCCAGGGCCTCCCATGTCAGCTCCGTCTCGCCGGCGCTCAGGCGCCAGGGCTCGTCGGCCCGCTCCCCTTCCAGCTCGTGCGCGGTGTCGCCCGAGCCGGCCCAGGAGCCAAGCAGTCCCGCCTGATCGGGTTCAGAGGGAATCCAGACGGCTCCCCACGAACCATCGGCGAGGTCGCCGAAGGCGAGGACACGGAGCTGCACTACGCCAGGACGGGCGCGGGGTCTTCCAGCTTGATCCCGTCGAGCCGGTTCAATCCCACCAGCTCGATCAGGATCCTGACCTGGGTCTGAGGACCGTGCAGGCACAGCGTGAAGCCGTGCCGGCGCAGGCGGCGGGCCAGAGCCGCCAGGTCGAGCATCAACGAGGTGTCGGCAAAGGCCAGCTCGGACAGATCCACGATCACGTCGCCGTGGGCCCTCAGGGCTCGGGTCAACGCCCGTCGGCGGAAGGCCTGCGTTATCCGTTCCTCCTCGCCACGACAGTGCAGAACCCGTCTGATGTGGTCGAAGTCGACGATTTGTGCACCCTATAGAAACCGGCCTGCCCTTGTCATGGCAAACGTCACGAGCGGCCGGTCATCCAGACCAGGAAGTCCCAATTTCCTACACTTTGCGACATGGCCAATGTGGACGACGTCACCGAAGCGCTCCGGGAGGTGATCGATCCCGAGCTCGGCCTGGACTTCGTCGAGCTGGGTCTGATCTACGACGTCGAGATCGAGGAGGGCACCGTCAGGGTCACGTTCACGCTGACGAGTCCAGGTTGCCCAATCGGTCCCCAGGTGTCCGAGCAGATCGAGGAGTTCGTCGGGGAGCTCGAGGGCGTGCAGGACGTGCAGCCCACCATGACGTTCTCGCCGCCCTGGACGCCAGAGCGGATGAGCGAGGACGCCAAGTTCGCGCTGGGCTTTTAGCGCGGCCGGCCCAGCGCAGAGCCCACGGGAAGGACGCTTGCGGCACTCAGCTGCCTTCTGGTAGGCTCGTACTGAACGGGGCTACCGAAAGAGGGGGAGCAGGGCACGGTCACCGGCTACTTCTCGCTCGACACGCGGGGCTTCTCCGTCCCTGGCCTGACCAACAACGTGAGTCTCCAGTTCAACGGGGACTTCAAAGGTCCGTACTCCACCCCGAGCGGAAAGCGAGCGATCCACGCCTCTGGGGGCGTGGGCACGAACAACTTCAACGCGCTTGACGGCGACCTCTGCAACGACCGCTTCGACAGCTGGAAGCCGCAGCCCTGAGCGCCGCATTGCCGGGCCCGAGGGCGGCTAGACCGCCGAAGCTTTAGCTAGGCCCCTGACGACCTGCGCACGGAGCGCCGCGAGCGCGTCCGCTTGGCTCGCATGTCGGCGGCGGGCCCTGACTTGGGCCGGGAGTGCGTCGTGGGCAGGATCGGCCGCGAGTGACCGTTGGGAGACGCCTCCTTGGGCGTGCTCGAGGCGGCTGGAGCGCCCGAGCGAGTCCGAGCCGCCGCCAGCAGCTCATCCAGGGCCTCCTGGATGCCCCGGGCCACGATGTCGATGTCCTCGAGCGCGTCGTAGTCGCCCAGCAGCCCGTACTCGATGCCGCCGTTGTAGGACATGATGGCCACGGCCAGAGCGTGTCCCCGGGGCAGGAATGCGATGGGGAAGAGATCCTCAAGCTGACGGCCCAGCACGTACAGCGGGAACTGCGGGCCGGGGATGTTCGTGACGATCAGGTTGAACAGCCGGGTGGAGAAGTTCAGGCGACTGGCCTGGGCGAGCACGGTGGGTGGCGCCAGATCATTGACCGCAGCCAGGGTGGACGCGCCCACCGCCTGCTTTGACTCCTTGAGACCGTCCATGGACTTCTTCACGTAGCGCAGCCGGGCGACTGGGTCGGTGATGTAAACCGGCAGCGGCCCGCGCATGACCGTGAGCCTGTTCCCCAGCGTCCCGCGGTCCTCCTGGCGGCGCACGGACACCGGGACCAGGGCACGCATCTCAAGACCCTCGGTGCGTAACCCGCGCCCGCGCAACCAGCTGGCCAGCGCGCCGGACACCACGGCCAGCACGACGTCGTTCACCGTGCCTCCCAGCCCGTCCTTGACCTCCTTGTAGTCGGCCAGACGCTGGCGCACGACCGTGAATCGCCGGTGCGGACCGATCTCGACGTTGAGCGGGGTCTCCGGCGCGGGGTTCAGCGTGGCCCAAACGATCTCTCCGAGCCCCTCCGCCGTGTCACGCGCTCGGGCCAGCGAGCTGGGAGGACTGGTGGCCGCCGTGAGAGCCCGGCTGGCCAGGCCCGTGGCGATCCGGGTCAGCCCGCGCACGCTGGCCAGGGCCAACTCAGCCGGTGAGGGCTCAGGGCTGGGCTGCCAAGGCTCGAGGTCCTGAGGCGGGTCGGAAGGCGTGCGCTCGAGGTCGAACAGCACGGTGGCCAGGTCAACCCCGGACACCCCATCCACCAGCGAGTGGTGGGTCTTGGAGATCATGGCGAACCGTCCATCGCCCAGACCCTCGACCAGCCACATTTCCCACAGAGGCTTGGCCCGGTCCAGCTGCTGGGAGGCGATCCGCCCGGCCAGGCGCAGGAGCTGCTCCTCGGTTCCCGGCGCCGGCAGTGCCGTGTTCCGGAGGTGATATTCGAGGTTGAAGCAGGGGTCGTCGATCCACAGCGGGTGACCGGTCTCCAGCGGCGGATAGGCCAGCTTCTGCCGGTAACGGGGCACCAGGTGCAGGCGGCCGCGGACGTGATCCAGGAACTCCTCGAAAGGCGGCGGGGGGCCCTCGAAGATGACAACGCCTCCGATATGCATGTGCGAGGTCGGCCCCTCCTGGTGCAGGAACGAGGCGTCGGTCGAACTCAGACGATCGAGATGGTGCTGCGCCACGATGGCAAGACTACCTCCCTGGAGCGAGTCCCTCCAGACCCTCGGGCCTAACCGGCTGGCCATATTGGGTCCCTACACTTCACTGCCGTGGCAAGCGAGGTCGAGAAGCTGCTCCTGGCCACGCCCCGTGGCTACTGCGCGGGCGTGGACCGGGCGGTCCAGACGGTGGAACGCGCGCTCGATCTCTACGGGCCGCCCATCTACGTGCGCAAGGAGATCGTGCACAACAAGCACGTGGTGGACCAGCTCCGGGAGCGAGGCGCGGTGTTCGTCGATTCCGTCACCGAGGTGCCGGAGGGCTCGACCGTCGTGTTCTCGGCTCATGGCGTGGCCCCCACGGTGCGCAGCGGCGCTTCGGACCGGCAGTTGAGCATGATCGACGCCACCTGCCCGTTGGTCACCAAGGTGCACGTGGAGGCGCGTAAGTTCGCCGCGCAGGACTACACGATCGTGCTCATCGGCCACGACGGTCACGAGGAGGTCGAGGGCACGATGGGTGAGGCGCCCGATCAGATCGTCCTGGTGCAGAGCGTCGAGGACGTAGAGCGCCTGGAAATCGAGGACCCCGACCGAGTCGCCTTCATCAGCCAGACCACGCTGTCGGTCGACGAGACCCAGGCCATCATCCAGCGTTTGCGCGAGCGCTTCCCCTCGATCGTCGGGCCTCGCACGGACGACATCTGCTACGCCACGACCAACCGGCAGGCGGCGGTCAAGGAGCTGGCCCGACGCTGCGATCTGGTGCTGGTCATCGGGTCGGACAACTCCTCGAACTCAAACCGCCTGGTGGAGGTGGCTCGGGAGTGCGGCGTTGAGTCCCACCTGATCGACAATGAGCTGGAGCTCCAGGAGGGCTGGCTCGAGGGCAAGCGAGTTGTGGGCATCACCTCGGGGGCGAGTGCGCCTGAGGAGCTCGTGCAACGGCTGATCGACTTCTTCCGCGAGCGGGCGCTGGTCGCGGTGGAGGAGCTGCACGTGGTACCCGAGGACGTTCGCTTCATGCTGCCCAAGGAGATCCGCCAGGCCGTGGCGGCCACCTCCTAGGAGCCTTTCTCGCTGCGCACTCTCGTCGTCTCCGATCTGCACCTCGGCGTGCGTTCGGCCCACCCTGTGCTGAGCGAGCCCGCCGTCCGAACCGCGCTCGTGGAGCGGCTGCGGGAGGTGGACCGTCTGGTTCTGCTGGGCGACACGGTGGAGCTCCGCCAGGGGCCCACCAGCGAGATGATCGAGATCGCGGTGGCCTTCCTGGCTGAGGTGGGAGCAGCTCTGGGCGCCAAGAAGCAGGTGGTGATCGTCCCGGGGAACCATGACCACCGGCTCCTGACCCCCTGGAGAGAGCGCCGCGCCGTCCTGGCCGACCGGTCCCCCCTGGGGCTCGAGTCCGAGGTGCACTGGCGCCCGGACGAGCCGCTGGGGCTTCTGGCTGCCGCTCTTGCCCCGGCCCAGGTCAGGGCCTGCTATCCCGGGCTCTGGCTGCGCCCCGACGTCTACGCCATCCATGGCCACTACGTGGACCGGCACATCACCTTCCCGATTCTCGAGCGCCTGGGGGCAGGGGTGATGGCCCGCCTGATGGGCCAGGGAGCGGCCGGGCCGGCCGGAGCGGAGGACTACGAGGCTGTGCTGGCGCCGATGTACGACTGGCTGGACACGGTTTTCGAGGTCTGGTCCGGCGTGAGCGGCGGCCTCCAGGCCCGCGTGTGGCGGAGCCTGCGCCGGCGCCGGCGCCGCCGGAGCTGGCGCCAGCACGGGGCCGCCGTGACCGTCCGGGTCGGCGTGGCGGCGCTCAACCGAGTCGGGCTCGGGCCGCTGGGCGGCGATCTTTCCGCGATCGAGCTGCGGCGAGCGGGCCTGCGGGCGTTCGATCAGGTGCTCGCCGGGCTGGGGGTCCGGGCGGCTCACACGATCTTTGGGCACACCCATCGCGCCGGGCCGCTGCCCGACGATGAGCGCGAGGAGTGGATCTCAAGCCACGGGGGAGCGATGCTGAATACCGGGAGCTGGGTCCTCTCACCCGAACTCGCCGGGTCCTCGCTGGCCGGCAATCCATACCGCCCGGGCTTCGCCGTCCTGGTGGCCGACGAGGGGCCGCCGGAGCTGCTCAACCTGTTGGATGCGAGCGCTCTGGCCTTCGACGGCGCTGCACCCGCCGCTGGGGCGGCTGTCCCGCCGGCCGGCGTCCCTCAGGCCAGGCCCGGGGTGAAGCAAACGGCGTGACAGCGCACTCCCGGTCCGAGCTGCAGCTCCAGCTCGCCCGAGGTGCTGGTGGGGTGGGAGACCAGCTCGTAGCAGCCAGGCGCTGAGACGTTCAACCGCCGGCCGTTGGCGGTCACCCAGCCGTCGCCCTCCAGGACGGCCCAGACGCCGCCGGCTCGGTATGGCCCACTGTAGGCGCCTTCGACGTCCTCGCTCTGGGGTTCGAGCAATGCTCCCGGCGCGTCTTCGGGCCGGATCGGGTCGAGCAAAGGCTTGGCCAGGCCGAACAGCTCCTGAATGGCTCGCTCGGTCTCGTCGTAGGCGCCCTCCCCATAGTGCTGGTCAAACAACATCCCCCTGTCGTCGAACAGGTAGCGGGCCGGCCAACCGAGGTTCCCGTACAGTCCCCAGATCTCGAGCTGGCTGTCCATCACCACCGGATAGGGGATGCCCAGCCTGGCCACCGCCTCCTCGACGGCCGACGGATCCGCCGAGACCGGAAAGCCCGACGCGTGGACGCCGATCACCTGGAGGCCGTGCCGGGCGTAGCGCTCGTGCCAGGCACGGAGGTAGGGCAGCGTGCGCAGCGAGTTGGCCCGGCAGAAGTCCCAAAACTCGATCAGCACCGGCTGGCCGAGGAGATCGGTCATGCTGAGCGGACCGCCGCCGAACCACGGCAGTCCGCGCGGAAGCTCCGGCGCGGCGATGTGATCCACGGGGGAGCGCACCCCGTCGATGGTATGCCGACGCGCTCGGGGCGGTTCAGGGCTCGACGAGCCCGCGGCGAATCGCGTAGCGCACCAGTTGCACGCGATCGCGCATCCCCAGCTTGCGCAGGACGTTGGAGCGATGCGACTCCACCGTCTTCTCGGACAGGTGGAGCAGCGACGCGATCTCAGCGTTGGTGTGGGCTTCGGCGATCAGCTTGACCACCTCTTCCTCGCGCGGGGTCAGCGGGTCCTTTGGCCCTGGGCCTCCTTCGGAGACCCACTGGCGCAGAATTGAGCGCTCGGCGGCATTGGTCAGGAATGCCTCGTCGCGGCCCACGGCGCGGATCGCCCCGACCAGATCCTGATCGGCTTCCTGCTTGAGGACGTATCCCGACGCGCCGGCCTCCAGCGCTTCGAAGAGGTAGTGCTCATCGTCGTGCATGGACAGGATCAGGACCTTGGACTGCGCGAGGTGCGAGCGGATCTCGCGCGCGGCCTGCAGTCCCGTCATGCGTGGCATCCCAACATCCAGGATGCACAGGTCCGGACGCTCGGACAAGGCCATCTCGAGCGCCTCCAGCCCGTCCGACGCCTCCGCCACCACATGGAGGTCCGCCTGGCGCTCCAGCAGGAGCCGGATGCCGGCCCGGACGATCCCGTGGTCATCAGCGATCAGGATGCGCACTGAGCCCTCCTCTGCATGGGTGAGGTGTCATCGCTAAAGCGCTCGTCGCCCGCGGGCTGCCATTCCCTGGGCATGTCAACCGGGGCGAGATTCTCCTGGTGGCCGGCCCCGATCGTGAGCTGAACGCGCGTGCCGCGGCCGGGATCAGAGGTGATGTCCAGCTGACCGCCGATGAGCAGGGCCCGCTCGCGCATGCCGGGCAGGCCCAGGCCGCCCGCATGGCTGGGGGTGTCCAGGCCTCGGCGGTAGCGCTCGAGCCCGCCGGGAGGGAATCCCCTGCCGTCATCCATTACGCAGAGAACGACCCGCCCCACGAACGACAACTCGACGTGGACCCTCCGCGCCCCGGAATGCTGCGCCACGTTGTTCAGGCTTTCCTGGCTCACGCGGTAGACGACGAGCTGCTGCTCGGGCGAAAGCGGAAGAACAGGCCCGGAAACCGTGAAGGCGGCCTCGATCCCCGTCTGCTCCCGGAAATCCACGACCTGGCTGTGCAGGGCCGGCACGAGTCCGTGGTCATCCAGCACGGCCGGGCGCAAGGTTCGGGCCAGGGCCAGCAGCTCCTCCATGGCCTGCCCGGACAGCCGCTTGGTCTCCAGCAGCTCCCGACGCAGCTCGAGCGGAGCCCGCTCGATCGTGGCCTGGAGCCGGAGGGAGATCGCGGTCAGCGCCTGGTTGACCTCGTCATGCAGATCCTGAGCGATCCGCCGGCGCTCGCGCTCCTGGGCCCGGATTGCCTGCCGCCCGGCCCGCCGGCGCTCGGACTCCAGACGGGCGATCATCCGCTCGAAGGCCGCATCGAGCCGGCGAACCTCCGCGCTGCCGTTGGGCCGGGCGGGTCGCTGTACGCCCTTGGGGGCGGCGAGGTCGACCGACTCCATGGCGGAGATCAGCTCGTCCAGAGCGGTGAAGCGGCGGTGCAGCAGCAGCCAGTTCCCTAACAGCGCCACGGCCACCGCCAGGACAAGCGTGGCGATCTCCCGGCCCCGGGGCACGCCGCCAGGATGGGTGTCCACGACGATCGTGGCCACCAGGACGATCATGGCGATCAGGAGAAGGTTGATCGCCAGGACCTGGGCAAGGAGGGGACGTGATTTCAAGGCGGTCTTGACCCGGTATCGGCCGGACGCGGATGCGCAAGATGGGGTCTGGACCCGATATCGGCCGTCCCGCCGGGGGTCGATAGTGCTGGTGTAGTCCCTCCACGAGAAACTTTCACGGCGGCAGGGAGCTGCGGAGCAAGAACAATTGGGCCAGAATTGATGGGGCGTCCGCCAGGCGGGCGCCCCATCACCGTTTAACGGCGCCGTGACGCCGACCCGGGCCGGTTCCGCACCGCTATACTCAGTGAAGTATTGAATCCCGACCGCATTTTGGAGATTTCAGGTGAGCCCTTCCGGGGCTGAGGTCCTGCGCCAGATCAAGAGCCGCATCCCCGAGGTGGATCCCGCCAACGTGCGGGAGCAGCTCTCCAACGGCGCGGTCGTGGTGGACGTGCGGGAACCCGAGGAGTGGGCGGCGGGCCACGTTCCCGGGGCCAAGCACGTGCCCAAGAGCTATCTGGAGTCGAGAATCGAGGGGGCCGTTCCGGACCGCTCGGCTCACGTGATCCTCTACTGCGCCTCGGGCAACCGCTCGGCCTGGGCCACCCGGACACTGCTCGACGACCTCGGCTACGAGAACGTCGAGAACATGACCGGCGGATTCACCCTGTGGAAGGACCGGGGCTATGAGGTCGAGACACCGCGGACGCTCAGCGCCGAGCAGCGCGAGCGCTACTCCCGGCACCTGCTCCTGGACGAGGTCGGGATGGAGGGCCAGCAGAAGCTGCTGGACGCCAAGGTGCTCCTCCTCGGCGCCGGGGGCCTGGGGTCACCCGCCGCCCTCTACCTGGCCGCCGCGGGCGTGGGCACGCTGGGCATCGTGGACAACGACGAGGTTGACGTGTCCAACCTCCAGCGTCAGGTGATCCACTCCACCGAGCGCGTGGGCGTGCCCAAGGTGGATTCGGCCGAGCAGACGATCAAGTCGCTCAATCCCGATGTTGAGGTGAAGAAGTATCCGGTGCGGCTGGGCGCGGAGAACATCATGGACATCCTCCCGGGCTATGACGTCGTGGTCGATGGCCTGGACAACTTTCCCACGCGCTATCTGCTCAACGATGCGTCGGTGCGGCTCGGCGTCCCCGTCGTCTCCGCTGCCATCCTCGGCTTCGAGGGCCAGCTCTCGGTGTTCAAGCCCTTCGACGGTCCCTGCTACCGCTGCCTCTTCCCCGTGCCGCCCCCCGCCGAGCTGGCCCCCTCATGCGGAGCCAACGGGGTACTGGGCGTGCTGCCGGGAACCATGGGCCTCCTCCAGGCCACCGAGGTCATCAAGCTGATCCTGGGCGAGGGCGACCCGCTTATCGGCCGGCTGCTCATGTATGACGCCCTGGCGGCGACGTTTTCCGAGGTCCGCGTGCGGCGCGATCCCGACTGCCCGATCTGCTCGCGTGATCCCGGGGAGATCGAGGATGACGAGATGGGCGTGTTCCCGGATTACGAGGCCTTCTGCGCCGGCGCGCACTGAGCGCGCGTCAGCGGGGCTTGACGTTCGTCACGAGCCTGCTCGCCATGCCGGTGCTGTCCGTGGCGGTGATCGGGATCGTCACCTTCTTGACCTCGTGCTGGGTGACCCTGCGGGCCTCGGACGCCGTGACGTCGATCGCTGAGTGCTCGAGCGTGACCGAGACCTCGGTGGCCGGTGAGCCCAGCGTGATCGTCAGGGTCTGAGCGCTCGAGGTGGTGGTGTCCTTCAGCCGCCCGCCACCCGGGCCGGCCACCGTCAGGCCGTGGGAGAGCATGTCCTTCTGAAAGCTGAAGCCACCGGGCAGCGAGACCATGAGCTTCTTCAGTGGCGGTGCCTGGCGGCCGGCACTCACGGCGAAGCTCAGCCTGACCTGGCGTTTGCCCACGCCGCTCAGGGATTCGTCGGACACCGTCGGCTTGCCGGCGACCGTGAACGTGTGGCTCGGGCTGAGGCCGGTGTTTCCGGCCAGGTCACGCTGCTCGGCCTGAACCGTGTAGGTCCCGAGCACGAGCGGCTGATGGGGGACGGCGCTCCACGAGCTTCCCATGTCCCTTGCCCTCAGCGTTTGCCATGGGGTTCCGCTCGCCGAGGCGCCCTTGTAGATCCGCACCGTCACCTGCGGCAGGTCCTCCCTCTTCGTCTCGAAGCTGCCGCTGATCGTCGGCGTGGCGCTGGAGGTGGAGCTGTGGGCCGCCGGCGCGGCGAGCGTCACGTCGAGTGACCGGGGGCCTGAGGGACGACCCGCGAAGCCGCGGGGGCAGGTCGGGTCGTGGAAGAAGCTCAGCCCGTTGATCAGCACGACCGAGTCGTTGTTGGCGTCACCGCGGTCAAACAGCGACAGATCGATTGTGTGTGACCCCGGCGTGACCGGCGTCTCGACGAACCACCAGCCCGAGGCGACGTTGAAGGGTGTTCCCGTGGCGAAGGATGCATCGTTGGGATCCGGGTATCCCGCCGACCCGGCCAGCTCGTCGCTGTCCAGCATGGTGCGCTGGGCATCCACGGCGAAGTCCGAGGGCGGAGGCGCATCAGACCCGGGCCAGGTGCTGGACACGGTCCAGGCGCTGCTCGGATCGAGCTCGGCGATCGTGCCGTCCTCGTACTGAGTTTCCCAGGCGCTCGTCTGGCTCGGGTTCTCAGTGGTGTTGACGATGTCGTTGGTCAGATAGTCCAGGTTGACGCCGACGCAGTTCGCATACGAGGGCGCAACGACGCCCAGCTGAAGGTCGGTGACGTCAAACACGTTGCTGCCGCGCTGTGGCTGGTTCGCCCCGCCGTCGTTGGTGCTCGGGGCCGTGCCGCCTTGATCGGGCGACGTGGTGACGGTGTCGGCGACCGTTGCGTCACCGGTGCTGAACACCGCCATCACCGGACCGTACGCGGGCGTGATCTTGGTGCCGAACGTGGTTGCGGTCGCGGTGGGGCTCCCGTTCGGCGGGAGATCGATGAAGCTCGCGGACGACAGGGTCCCTGGGTCGGTTACGATCGCCCCGGCGAGGGTTGACGCCGAGCTCGTAGCGGTGATCGAGGCCAGCGAGGTCGCACAGAGCGCCATGCCAACACAGCTCGCGGCGAGGGCCCAGAGTCCCAGCCGGGCCAACCACCGGCCAAGCGGAATCCGTCCCCGGTGGGACCCGCCCCGCATTACGAGGCTCACTGTATTCCCGGCGGCCAGCCATGGCAAGGGGCGATGTGAGACGAACCCGGTGGTGAGCCGGCGCCTTGGGAGTGCCTGGGCCCGCGGCACACGGCCGCATCCGGTTTGCAAGGATTAGGCCATGGCCACCGTTCGCATTCCTCCCGTTCTGCGCCCATCCGTGGGCGGCGAGAAGGAGCTGAGCGCCTCCGGTGCCTCGGTGGGGGAGATCCTCAACTCGGTGGCCGAGCGCCATCCCGAGACCCGCGGACAGCTCTTCGCGGAGGACGGTCAGCTCAATCGCTACGTGAACGTGTACCTCAATGACGAGGACGTCCGGGTCCTGGACGGGCTCGACACCTCGGTGGGCGACGGTGACACGCTGGTGATCCTGCCCGCCATGGCCGGTGGCCTCCGATAGGGCCAACGCCCGCCCTTCCCCGGCCCAACCCCCTAGCTACACTTCGTAAAGCATGGCGGCGGAGCGGCTCCAGAACAAGCCCTGCGGGGGCCGGTACGGCGACATCGTCCAGTCGATCGGCCAAACGCCCCTGATCGAGCTCAAGCGGCTCAGCCCCAAGCCCGGGGTGCGGATCTGGGCCAAGCTCGAATCGCGCAATCCCACCGGCTCGGTCAAGGACCGGGTAGCCCGGGCCATGATCGAGGATGCCGAGGAGAAGGGGCTGATCGGTCCCGGGCAGACGATTCTCGAGCCCACCTCCGGCAACACCGGAATCTCGCTGGGCATGATCTGCTCGCGCAAGGGCTACCGGCTCAAGGTTGTGATGCCCGAGAACGTGACTCCCGAGCGGACACAGCTTCTGCACATGTACGGCGCCGAGATCGTGTACTCAGAAGGTGCCAAGGGGTCGAACGGGGCTGTCGAGATGGCGCTCGAGTTGGCTGAGCATGACGCCTCGTACTACATGCCCTACCAGTACGGCAATCAAGCTAATCCGCTGGCTCACTACGACGGCACCGCGCTGGAGATCCTGGAAGAGCTCGACGAGGTGGCCGCGTTCGTGGCGGGCCTGGGCACGGGAGGCACCCTGATGGGCAACGGCCGCCGCCTCAAGGAGGAGCTGGGAGATCAGGTGAAGATCGTGGCCGCTGAGCCGATGCAGGGCGAGCCTGTGCAGGGCCTGCGCTCGCTCGAGGACGGGTTCATTCCCCCCATCATCGACCTATCCCTGCTGGACCGCAAAATCTTCGTGACCAACACCGACGCCATCCTCTTCACCCGCAAGCTCCTGGAGGAAGAGGGCGTGTTCGCCGGCGTATCCTCGGGGGCGATCGCCCGCGTGGCGGTGCGCATCGCCGGGGAGCTGGACGAGGGCAACGTCGTCTTCATCGTGGCTGACGACGGATGGAAGTATTTGTCTTCTGGGATATACACGCGTCCCATTGAGGAGATCGAGAACCTGGACGCCACCGTCTGGTGGTGAGCGATCCCAGGCAAGGCTGCCCACCGGCGGGCGAAGGTGCTGCCCCCGTTGGCGGAGAGGGTGCAACCCAGCGTTCGCGCCGCCAGCTTCTGACCGGGGGTGCGGTGGGCGCGGCCGCCCTGCTGGCGGGGTGCAGCGACAAGATCCCGCCCCCCTCGAACATCCCGCTGACCAAGAACACGCCCGGCTCCCGGCGCGACGTTGCGGTCCTCAACGAGCTGCTGGCCATCGAGTACCGGGCGGTGGCCGCCTACACGGCATTGGTTCCGGCGCTGCCCCAACCGGCCAACGCACCCAAGCAGACCACGCCCGGGCCCCCGCCGCCTCCCAACCCCAATCAGCCACTGATCCTGCGGGTCCCTCTGGCCATCGCCGCGGCCCGTCAATTCCTCGGCCACGAGGTTTCCCACGCCGGCGAGCTCCAGGGGATCATCACTCAGGCCGGGGGCACGCCCATCAAGCCGAAGGCGAGCTACGCGCTTCCGCGCCATGCCGCCAAGCTCGAGATCATCCACTTCCTCCATGGGATCGAGCATGAGCTGGTGGGGGTCTACCTGAACGCCGTGACGAGGCTTCCCGCAGGCAAGGTGCGCGGCGCGGTGGCGGCCATCCTGGCCAACGAGGCGCAGCACATCTCGGTTCTCCGCACGGTCCTGCGCGAGCCGCCCCTGCCGTCCGCGCTTCTCACCGCGAGAGAGTAGGAGCCAGAGTGAAGCCCAAGCTGACCCGTCGAGAGCTGGCGCTGGCCGGAGGCCTGGGGGTGGCCGGCGGTGTCGCGGCGGGGCTGGCCCCGCAGGCCGCGGCCAGTCCAGCGGCGCCGGGCCCCCAGCACGACCTCAAGGTGCTGGGAGAGCTGCTGAGCATCGAGCAGGTCCTGGAATACGCCTATCGCCGCGTGCTGCGATCGTGGTCGTTTGAGAGCTCAACCCGCGGGGCTCTGCAGCTGATCCTGGCCCACGAGTCAGAGCACGCCGCCGTTCTGCGCCAGCACGCCGTGGCCCTCGGCCAGCTCTCTCCGCGCGCCCAGGGCTCGGGCACGTCTGTCTCCGCGGTGGCCGGAATGCTGAACGAGGCGCGTACGGCGCGGGATGCCCTACGCGTCCTGACCAAGGTCGAGTCGCTGGCCGAGGCCGGCTACTTCAACGCCGTGGGGGCATTCCAGTCCTCCGATCTGGCCCTGACCGCCGCGCAGATCCTCTCCAGCGAGGCCCAGCACTGGACGCTGCTCCTGAACGCGCTCACCGAAGGGCATCTGCCGCAGATCGTTCCCGATGCCTTCGTGCGGGGCGTGGCGTCCGCGGATTGACCGCTGGTAGCCTCGAATTCCGGCCATGAGAATCGCCGCTGAGCTCTACGAGCAGATGATCGACCACGCTCGGGCCGAGGCGCCGAACGAGTGCTGCGGCATGATCGGCTCGCGCGACGGGGAGGCGGTCAGCCTGCACCGGGCGACCAACGCGGCCGCCAGTCCGCTGCGCTACGAGATTGACGGCGCCGAGCAGATCCGGATCTACAACGAGATCGAGGATGCGGGGCTCGAGCTGGGCGCCATCTACCACTCGCACACCCGGACCGAGCCCTATCCGTCTCAGACCGACATCAACCTGGCCTTCTATCCGGACTCGCTGTACGTGATCGTCGGCGTGGCCGGGAGCGAGCCAGACGTGCGGGCGTTCACCATCCGCGATGGCGAGGTGGCGGAGGCCGAGCTGATTGTCAGCTAACCGGCCGAGCGACCTGGTCCGGGTGGCCGTGGCCCGCAACCAGGCCGAGGCTGAGTTCATTCAAGGGCTGCTCAGAGAGGAAGGGATCGCCAGCGTGCTGCGCCGCACCGCGGGCTTCGACGTCCCCGACTTTCTGGCTGCCGGGCCCCGCGACGTGCTGGTGGCCCGGGCCCGTGAGCTGGCGGCGCGCGAGATCCTGATGCAGGCCGACCTGGTTGGACCACCCGACGAGCAGCGCTACAGCGTGGCGCCACTCCGGTTGCTCAGCTGGTTGCTGGCTGCGCTGGCCCTCGGCGCGCTGCTCGTGTGGCTGATCAGCCTGGCGGTGTCCTGAGTGGGCGCGCCAGAGCGGCGCGCCCACTCAGAACACTGATCTACACCATCACGGGCTGGCGATCCGAGGCGATCTCAGCGATCTCCTCGGAGGCACGCTCAAACTCCTCGTCGGACAGCACCGGGGTGCCCTCAAACGGGAGCTCACGCGCGAGATCGAGCCAGGACCGGCAGCCGCCGTACTCGTCCCGGACCTTCACGGTGACGGGTCGGGGGATCCGGTATGTCCTGAGCAGGATCACGTGCAGCGGATGGCGACGCTTCCAGGCCAGCCGCTTCTCGGCGTAGTCGGTCGTCCAGACGTAGAACGGCGAAAGCGCGTCCACCGCCCGGCGGTCGGTGATGGTGTAGTGAGCCGCCACCTCGGCCCAGGCCCGGATGCGAACCCGGTCAGGCTGGGCGATCTCCAGTCCGCGATAGAGCGCGTCCGGAGAGGGCTCATCCTCGCTCCACACACCTTCCTCAAGGGCCCGAATCAGCTCGGGCCGGTGAGATTGGCGGACGAGCTCGGGACACTGGTGGTCGAACGTCGGATATAGGAAGAAACGGCCGTGGTCGAGTTTGAAGTGTTTCTCGGGCTCGTGGATCCCGCCCTTGCGGAGCGTTAGGAGCTGCTCACCTTCGGCGAGCGCCCGTACGGTAACGGCCCATTCTTTGAAAGCAATCGGCATGTATTGGAGATTGGGAGACGAGGGGTTTACGGGGCAACCTGCACTACGCGCACCAGAGGATGCGCCGGTCCTGCCGCGCACCGTGCTGCACCAGCAGCGACAGGAAGGACGATTCTACGCGAGAATTTCGTAAATCCCAAATGTTGCTGCTAATTGAGGGTTTTTGCCGGTCCTGGCGCGGGGCTGGCGGGCAACCATGGCTTAACAATTCGAGGCGAGGCGCGGTTGCTCCGTGGCGGAATGGCTGTTATGCCACCAAGAACGACCAGTTCTCCGGGGAAAAATGGTGAATTGTGAGGCTCTGGCGGTTGCCGGGCGCGAGAGGCGTTACGGAGGGGCGCGTCGACGGAGTTTCGTGACGCTGCCGGCCCGGCCCCGGCCTGCGGGCCCGGCCCCGGCCTGCGGGCCCCGGCCACCGGCTACCCCTCGTCCAGCCTGACCCCCGCCGCACCCTCGAGAACCTCGATCAGAGCGGCGAAATCGTCCTCGCCCCGCCCCCGACCCAACCCCGCGCTCAGAATCTCGCGGGTCTGGGCTGCGAAGGAGAAGGGCGCCCCCGCCGCCTGGCCTTCCTCCAGGCAGAGCCGAACGTCCTTGAGCATGTGCTCGAGCTTGAAGAGCGGCGTGAAGTCGTGCCGGCGCATCGGCTCGGCCTTGAGCTCCAGCATGGCCGAGGCGCCCGACCCAGCCGCCATCACCTGGGTCAGCGCATCAAGGTCCACTCCGGCTCGCGCGGCCACGAGCAGCGCCTCGCCCACCACGGCGGCGTTGGTCGCGGCCACCGCGTTGTTCAGAAGCTTGACCATCTGGCCGTGACCCAGTGGGCCGGCATGGACGATGAGCCGGCCCATGGCCTCGAGAACCGGCTTGGCCCGGGCAAACGCCTCCGGCGTGCCCCCGGCCATGATCGTCAAGGTCCCGTCCTGCGCTCGGGGGGCGGAGCCTGTGACCGGCGCATCCAGCATCTCGAGATCCCGGGCGGCCAGCTGCTCGGCGATGGTCCCTGTGGCCGTTGGCCCGATCGTCGAGCAGTCGATGCACAGGGTGCCGGGGTCGGCGGCCGTGGCCCCGCCCTCCTCCCCCAGCAGGACGTACTCGACCTGCGCTCCATCCACGACCATCGTGATCACGATCTCGTTGGAACGCGCGGCCTCGGCCGGGGTCGTGGCCAGCTCTACGCCCTCGTGGTCGGCCACGAACCGCTCGGCGGTGGCCGCGGTGCGGTTCCAGACGGTCAGCTCGAATCCGGCCCGGGCCAGGTTGGCCGCCATCCGGGACCCCATGATTCCCAGGCCCAGAAAGGCGACGCGCATCAGGGAGAACCATACCCGCCGCCACCGGGCGTCTCGATGCGCAGATGCTGGCCGGGCTCGAGCTGTCCGCTGGCCTTTCCGGGGATCTCAACGCCGTCAAGCAGGTTGCGCCCGGGCCGGCCCGAGGCTCCCCCCTGGGCGCCGGCGGGGGAGTGGCGGCGACGCTCGGTGATGAGCGAATAGTGAAGAGGCACCAGCGCCTCCAGCTCACGGACCACGCCGTCACCTCCGGTGAACGCGCCCCGCCCTCCCGACCCACGGCGAAGCCCGTATTCGATCACGCGCAGAGGGAACTCCAGCTCAAGCGCCTCAATCGGCGTGTTCAGGGTGTTGCTCATGGCGACGTGCACCGCGCTCGGACCGGGCGCATCGGAGCAGGCACCCTGACCGCCGGCCAGCGTCTCGTAGTAGACGACCTCCTCGTTGCCCAGCGTGAGGTTGTTCATCGTTCCCTGCCCCTGGGCCCGGCCGAAGGCGGCCAGGACGAGGTCGGCCACCCGGGAGGAGGTCTCCACGTTCCCGCCCGCCACAGCCGGAGCGCCACCGTCCCCCCGGCGGCAGGCAGCCAGCAGGCTTCCCTCCGGAACGACCACCTCGACCGCGCGGTACGCCCCAGAGCTGGCCGGGATGTCAGGATCGGTCAGGACCCGGAGGGCGAAGAAACAGCCCGACCGGGTTACCGCCACCGGACAGTTCAGATTGCCCTCGTGCTGAGCGGCGCTGCCGGTGAAGTCGAGCACCAGCTCCTCACCGCTGAGCGTGGCCGTCAGCGCGAGCTCCAGGTCTCCCTCCGGCGCCTCGAGAACGTCGCGTGCCCTGTAGACGCCGTCGGGGAGAGAGCGCAAGCAGGCCCGCGTGCGCCGGTCGGCGTAGTCAAGAATCTCGGCAAATGCACTGGTCAGCACCTGACCGCCCACGCGCCCGCGCAGCTCGAGCAGACGCCGGGCCCCGACCCGGGTGGCGGCCACTTGAGCCCGCAGATCTGCACGCCGCTGCTCGGGTCGGCGCATCTGCGCGCTCAGTTCTGCGATGGAGGCCTCATCCAGCACCCGGGGCGAGATGACCACGCCCTCCTCCTCGAGCGTCCGGCTGTGGGCCGGCATCGACCCCGGAGCCTCCCCTCCCACATCGGCGTGGTGGGCCCGGTTGGCGACAAATCCGATCAGCTCGCCGTCGGCGAAGACCGGCGCGATGACTGTGATGTCGGGCAGATGGGTGCCGCCCTCGTACGGATCGTTCAGGATCCACAGCCGGTCGGGAGCGTGGTCGGCGCCGAGCACGGCCTGGACGGCCGCAGGCATGGCCCCCAGGTGCACGGGGATGTGCTCGGCCTGCATGATCATCTCGCCCTGGGGATCGAACAGCGCGCTTGAGGCGTCCCGTCGCTCCTTGATGTTGGCCGAGTGAGCCGCCCGGATGAGTACCGCTCCCATCTCCTCGCACAGGGCCTGGGTGGCGCCGGCCAGGACCTGGAGCTGGGTGGGGTCAAGCGATCCGCCGGTCATTGCCGGGTGGCCGCCCTCAGCCAGATCGTGCCCGTCTCATCCGCCTGCGCCCTCCAGCCCGGGGGAACCACGACCGTGGACTCGGGCAGCTCGACAAGTGCGGGGCCGACCAGGGCCGCCTCGGCGGACGGGACCCCTCCGATCACCTTGGTATCGAGCGACTGTCCCTCGAAGGTCACCCTTCGGCTTGACCGGGGCGCCTCATCGCGCGCCTGGTCCGTCAGCTCGACATCGCTCCCGGGCGTTGTCGAGCTGACCCGGATCGTCACAAGCTCGAGGACCTGACCGGAGTCCCGGTAGCCGTAGCGCTGCTCGTGCTCGGCCTCGAAGGCCGCCCGCAGCTCCTCCGGAGACGGCTCCAAGCCGGCCGCCACCGCAAGTTCAAAGGACTGGCCCTGGTAGCGCAGCTCATATACCGCGCTGACGTCGGCTTCGGGCTCGTCCAGGGCCTCCCGAGTGGCCTCGGCCAGCTCTCGCGCGGTCGCTGCAATGGCCTCCGCGGTGAGCTCGTCACCGGACAGAAAGACGCTGCGCTGAAGGTCCCGGCGGCGCTGGGAGACGACCAGCCCGAGGGCAGCCAGCACCCCGGAGGCAAGCGGACAGAGAACGGTGCCGATTCCAAGGTCCTCCGCGATGGCGGCGGCGTGCAGCGGCCCGGCTCCCCCAAAGGCCAGCAGGGCATAGGCCCGGGGATCGACCCCGCGCTGCACTGTGACGACCCGGAGTGCCCTCACCATCTCAGCCACGGCCACCCGGAGGATGCCTTCAGCGCACTCCTGGGTGCTCAGGCCGAGCGCCTTGGCCAGCCCGGCCACCGCCCGCTCCGCGGCCCCCGGGTCAAGGGTCACTCCCCCGGCCAGGGGAGAGTCCGGGGAGAGACGACCGAGGACCAGGTTGGCGTCCGTGACGGTTGGCTCGGTGCCTCCCCGCCCGTAGCTGGCCGGGCCGGGGTCTGCGCCGGCCGAATGTGGTCCCACCCGAAGAGCGCCTCCGGAATCCCGCCAGCCGATCGATCCTCCGCCTGCTCCCACCGTGTGGACGGCCAGCATGGGCAGGGCCAGGGGCCGCCCGCCGATCTCCCCCGAGCTCTCCTCGCGCACCACGCCGTCATCCACCACGCAGACATCGCACGAGGTGCCGCCCATGTCCAGGCAGAGCGCACTCTCCACCCCAAGCGCCCGCGTCAGAAACGCAGCCCCGGCCGCACCTGCGGCCGGACCCGAGAGGACTGTCCAGGATGCGTGGGATGCGGCGGTGCCGGCATCGACGAGGCCGCCGTTGGACTGCATGACGGACGGGTCGGGCAGGTCGGAGTCACGCGCCCGCCTGGCGAGATGAAGCAGGTAGCCGGACAGGAGCGGGGACAGC
This sequence comes from uncultured Solirubrobacterales bacterium, assembly GCA_963838865.1. Lineage (GTDB taxonomy): Bacteria > Actinomycetota > Thermoleophilia > Solirubrobacterales > Solirubrobacteraceae > Palsa-465. Next base: position 198,690 of record CAWISN010000003.1, read on the forward strand.
GCCGCGTCGACCTCGGTGGTGGCAGCCCGCTCGAACTCCCGGAACGTTCCCACCACCTCACTGGACAGGGAGACGTGGATTCCGGGCAGCTCGGCCCGGAGCGCGCTGGCCAGCAACCGCTCGTGCTGGGGATGGCGGTAGGAGTGCAGAAGCGTGACCGCCGCCGCCTCCGCCCCGGCCGCAGCGACCTGCGCCGCCACGGCTCGGGCCGCCTCCTCCGTGAGGGGCCGCAGCGGACCGTCGGGCGTCATTCGCTCCGGAGCGGGAAAGCGCAGCTCCTCTGGCGCCAACGGCGCGGGACGGGATGCGCACAGGCGATAGAGCTCAGGTCGGTTCTGACGTCCCAGGGCGACGATGTCGGTGAAGCCCTCGGTGGCCACAAAGGCCGTTCTGGCCACCTTCTCCTCGAGCAGCGCATTGGTGGCCACGGTGGTGCCGTGCGCGAAGCTGCGCACCTCTGCGGGAGCGTGGCCGGCGCGGCTCAGCACCGACCGCACGGCGGCCAGCACGCCTTCGGACTGATCCGCCGGGGTGGTGGGGGCCTTGCCGGTGATCACCCGGCGACCCACGACCAGCACGGCGTCGGTGAAGGTCCCGCCGACGTCCACGCCCAGGAGCATGGCCAGACGTTATCCGCGCACAGCGCGAGCCGGCCCTCCGCGCACAGCGCGAGCCGGCCCTCCGCGCACAGCGCGAGCCGGCCCTTCGCGCACAGCGCGAGCCGGCCCTCCGCGCACACGGCGCGAGCCGGCCCTCCGCGCACAGCGCGAGCCGGCCCTTCGCGCGAACACCACGGTTTCACAAAGCTCGCGGCTTCCCAACCGGTGTGTATACCTATGGCTGCAATACGACCTTGGCTTGACACAGCGGCTCGGACGCCGCGAGCTTTGTGAAGCTAAGGCGGCGCCGGGCGCGGGCAGACCGCCTACGCGGCCACCAACTCCTGTCGCCAAGCGCCAGGCCGCCTACGCGGCCAGAACTGCCTCGACCTCTACCTCTTCGGTCTCAGCGAGGTGCTGATGAGAGGGGCAGTAGCCGTTGTGGGGCAGCGGCATTCGCTGGCACGGCGTGCCCTTGCGAGTGCTGGCCCGACACTGCAGCGGGTTTCCGTAGGCATCAAACCCATTCTGGGGCAGGCGGCGTAGGAACTCGTCCGCCAGTCTCCAGGTAGAGCCCGATGACCCGCAGCACGCGCTGCTGGGCCGACATCGGGAAGTAGGCCCGGATATCGCAGAACAGCGTCCGAGCGGGATGGGCGAAGTAGCGGCGATCCGTGGCCAGACGCTCGACAGCCGCCTCGCAGGCGCGCAGAACGCGCTCGTGGTTGATGTTCGAGCCGACGGGGTGGGGGTCCTCCACGATCTCGCCGGCTAGCTCGCGATAGATCGCGCGGCTAAACCTATACATGCAGACCTACGACTCCTTTCATCCCCTGCCGGGGGCACATCCGTGGGGAAGCCGGCGGAGTATCCCGCTGGCGTATGAAGCGCACGAGGCTTTACGTATTAACTGCTGGTTAACCCCAGAACTTGCTCATGACCGAGCAATTTCGCCCGCTGTCTCGGCCGGGGGCGGATCGGTCGGGTGCGGAGCGCTCCCGGCCCGGGCGCCCCGATCGCTCACGCCCAAGCTTCCAGCTCAGCGGTACCGGTGGCTGAAACCACCACGTGGTAGCCATCCCAGCGATGGTCGAGCTCGGGGAAGTCGCGCCGCTGGTGGGCGCCGCGGCTCTCCTGGCGAGTCAGCCCGCAATGGCCGATTAGGCGCACCAGCGGGTGGTCGTCGCGGGTGAGCCGAGTCAGGCCGGTGGCGTCGCGTTCCAGCCCGCCGTCTTGCCAGAGAAGAAGGCGGCTATCTTCGGCCGGCGGGCGGACGGGCAGCCCGCCCAGAGGTTGCGCGATCTCGGCATCGGCGGCGTCCCGCACTTCCGTCTCCCGCACCGCGGATGCGGCCGCTCGGGCGGCGCGGGCGCCGAACACGAAGCACTCGGTCAGCGAGTTGGAGGCCAGGCGGTTGGCGCCGTGCACGCCGGTGCAGGAGCATTCCCCGACTGCGTACAGCCCGGGGACCGTCGAGCGCGCGTCGAGATCGGTGGCGATCCCGCCCATCACATAATGAGCGGCCGGGGCCACCGGAACGAGCTCATGCTCCGGGTCGATCCCCACACGCCGCAGCGCGGCCACGACGTTGGGGAACAGCCCCGGGTTAACCTCCCGCATGTCTAGATCGACCGAGGGTCGCCGGCTGTGCGCCATCTGGTGCTCGATGGCGCGGGCCACCTCGTCGCGCGGGGCCAGCTCGTCCACAAAACGCTCCCCCCGCGCGTCGAGGAGCCGGGCTCCCTCGCCGCGTACGGCCTCGGTGACCAGGAAGCCATCGGCGCCGTTCGAGGTGGAGACCGCGGTGGGGTGAAACTGGATCAGCTCCAGGTCGGCCAGGGCCGCGCCGGCTCCGGCGGCCAGCAGCGCGCCCCCTCCAACGGCCCCCGGGGGGTTGGTCGTCCGCGCCCACAGGGCGGCGGCGCCTCCTGTGGCCAGCACCACCGCGCCCGCCGCGATCCGGGTGCCGTCGTCCAGCAGCGCCCCGTGGCAGCCACCATCGGCCATCAACAGGGCGCTCGCCCGCCGGCCCTCGAGCACGGTGATCCCGGGCTCACCGGTGGCCACGATCCTCAGGCGCTCGATCAGGCGCTGACCGGTGGCCGCCCCGCCGGCGTGCACGACCCGCCGGGCGCTGTGCCCACCCTCCAGACCCAGCGCCAGCCCACCGGCGCCGTCGAGGTCGAATTGCATACCCAGCGCCTGGAGGTCCTGCACGGCCTGCGGCGCCTCCTGGCAGAGCACGCGGGCGGCTGACTCCCGCACGGCGCCCCGCCCGGCCTGCACTGTGTCGCGCAGGTGATGCTCGGGCGTGTCGTCGGGGGCCAGGGCGGCTGCCAGGCCACCTTGGGCCCAGTAGGTCGAGGACTCGGCCAGCGGGGTCGCGGAGATGAGGGTCACGCTGACCCCTTCCCGGGCAGCGCGGATCGCGCTGTACAGGCCGGCCGCGCCGGCGCCGATCACGACAGCCCGAGCATCCGCTCGGTGCCAGGCCGCTGGCTGTTTGCGCCGAGGCAAGCCCGGTACGGTACTCGCGATGAGGAGCGTGTTCCTGGAGCATCCCTCCTCCTACGGCCACGAAACTGGGGCGCATCCCGAGCAGCCAGCCCGGATCAGCGCGATCGAGGAGGAGCTGGCGCTGCGGGACTGGCTGGGATTCGATCGCGTCCGCTCGCCCGCGGTCGACCGCTCGGTGCTGACCGCGGTGCACCCCGAGAGCTATGTGGCCTCAATCGAGCAGCTTGTCGCCCAGGGCGGAGGACAGCTCGACTGGGACACGGTGACCAGCTCAGGCTCGTTTGACGCCGCCCTGCACGCCGCCGGTGGAGCGGTGCATATGGTCCAGTTGCTGCTCGACGGCGAGGCGGCGTGGGGCTTCAGCGCCCACCGTCCGCCCGGCCATCACGCCACCACCGATCGGTCGATGGGGTTCTGCCTGTTCAACAACGTGGCCGTGGCGGCCAGGTTCGCCATCGATCATCGCGGCCTGGAGCGGGTGATGATCCTGGACTGGGACGTGCACCACGGCAACGGCACGAACGACATCTTCCACGCGAGCTCGGAGGTGCTGTTCGTCTCCATCCACCAGTCCCCGTTGTATCCCGGGAGCGGTCCCGCTGACGATGTCGGCTCGGGCCCCGGGCGTGGCTTCACCGTCAACCTGCCGGTGGCCCCGGGAAGCGGCGACGAGCTCTTCGAGTCACTGGTGGCCTACGTCGCGGCACCTCTGGCGCGTTCATTTCGGCCCCAGCTCGTTCTCGTCTCGGCGGGCTTCGACGCCCATCGAGAGGACCCGCTGGGCGGTTGCGTGGTCACCGAGCGGGGATTTGCGGCGATGACCAGCACGATGCGGCACGTGTGCGAGGAGCTGGAGGTGCCGCTGGGATGCGTGCTCGAAGGTGGCTACGCGTTGGACGCCCTGGCCCGTTCGGTGGCGGCCACGATCGAGGCGCTGAGCGGGACAGCCGCGGACGATCGCGTCCGGGCGGGCGGGGCTGAGCTTCCCGAGGTCGGGAGCGCGCAGGACTGGTTGCGGGAATGGTGGCCCGAGCTCGGGTGACGCGCCCTCGCAGCCGCCCGCGCCCTCGCAGCCGCCCCCTCTATGGCAGGACCAGAACCAGGACGATCAGTACCGCGAGGATCACGGCCAGCATGATCGCGACGCCGACGCGCCAGTCCGGCGGGGCGTGGATGACCGTGCGAGCGGCGCCGCACTCCAGGCACCACTCCTGATCCTCGAGCAGGACGGCGCCGCAGACCAGGCAGCTTTCTGAGGCCTCCGCGGGTCGCTCCGCAGCGGCGCGGCCTGTGGCCGCCTCGGGCTTCGCCGTGGTGCTCACACGGGGCTCCCGCACCAGGCGCAGAACCGATCGGTGCTGCCGTGGACGGTGCCGCACCGCCCGCAGGCCCCGCCGATGCCCGCCTCCTCGATCTCGCTGCCCGGGCGTCGCTCTCCCAGGGCGCGCTCCAGGGCCCGCAACTCTCGGTCGGTCTGAGCGGCCGCGCTCACCTTGTCCTGCACCAGCCCCGGTCGCTGGCGGCCGAACCGGTGCAGCTCGACCATGAAGCCACCTATATCCCGGAGCTGGAGCTCCCGCAGCCGGCGTAGATAGCGGACTCGGCGGCGCATCTGGCCCGGGCGGGAAAGCGGGGGCGAAGCGCCGTCGGCCGGCAATACATTCACTGGGGACATCGGAACGTCCGCCGAGTATAGGTCTCGGCTCCGCTCGTTCCGCGGGCAGCCTCTGGCACCATCCGGCTATGTCCACCGGCGAGAACGCGCCCGAGGAGCACCAGCACGGGCCGCTGGCCGCGGACGCTCCCGTTGGCGTCTTCGATTCCGGCGTGGGCGGCCTCACCGTTCTGCACGAGCTGCTCGTCTCCCTGCCCAGCGAGGACTACCTGTATCTGGGGGACACGGCCCGCTTCCCCTACGGGGGGCGTTCGGTCGGCGAGCTGCGGGCCTTCGCCGTGGAGATCGCTGACCACCTGGTTGAGCAGGGGGCCAAGCTCCTCGTGGCGGCGTGCAATGCCGTGAGCGCGGGAGCGCTCCAAGTGGTCCAGGAGCATCTGGTGGCTACCGGCGCAGAAGTCGAGGTCATCGGGGTGGTGAGCGCGGCCACTCAGCTGGCCGTGGCCGGAAGCCGCACAGGCCGAATCGGCCTGCTGGCCACGCCGGCCACGGTGGACAGCGGCGCCTATGAACGCGCGGTGGCGGGGGCCGACCCCCATGTCCATCTGGAGAGCGTGGCCTGCCCCGATCTGGCACCGATAATCCAGTCCGGCTTCCCGTTCGACGAGGCGGTGGTGCAGACCGTAAGGGAGTACTGCGCGCCGCTTCGGGCCGCCGAGATCGACACCGTGATCCTGGGCTGCACCCACTACCCGCTGGTCGCCCCGCTGCTCCAGCGGATGCTCGGTCGCTCGGTAGCGCTCGTCTCCTCGGGTACCGGGGTGGCCCGGAGCGTCGAGCGCGCCCTCGCCTCGCGACACCTGCTCAATCCGCAGGCCGGGGAGGGGAGCTACCGGTTCCAGTGCACCGGGAACCCACGAGTCTTCAGGGAGCTCGGCACGCGGTTTCTCCAGATGCCGCTGGGTGAGGTGCAGGAGGTCCGCTTTCATGGCAGGCTGGCGGCGTGAGCTCGGAAGGAGGAGCCCCCCAGCACCAGCCCCCGGCCAAGGCCGAGCGCAGCTATGGCCGCGCTGCCCATGAGCTTCGCCCCACCACGATCGAGCCCGGGTTCGTGCGCACGGCGACCGGGTCGGCTCTGATCAGCGTTGGTGAGACGCGGGTCATCTGCACGGCCTCCGCCCAATCCAGCGTTCCCCGCTGGCTGTCCGGTTCCGGACGCGGCTGGGTGACAGCCGAGTACGGGATGCTGCCCGCCTCCACGGGCGAGCGTAAGCAACGCGACGTGAGCAAGGGGCGCCCGGACGGGCGCACGGTCGAGATCCAGCGACTGATCGGCCGGGCCTTGCGCGTGGTGGTCGACTTCACCGCGCTCGGAGAGCGCTCCATCTACGTCGACTGTGACGTCCTGCAGGCGGATGGCGGCACCCGCTGCGCGGCCATCACCGGGGGACTGGTGGCGCTCCGCCTGGCCTGCGACCGCCTGGTGGCCGAGGGCGCGCTGGAGCGCTCGCCGCTTACCGGAACCGTGGCGGCGGTGTCCTGCGGCATGGTGGAGGGCAGGGCGCTGCTCGACCTGGACTACTCCGAGGACTCCACGGCCGAGGTGGATGCCAACGTGGTGATGACCGGAGAGGGCGGACTCGTTGAGGTCCAGGCCACGGCGGAGCGCACTCCGCTCTCTCGGACCCACCTTGACGAGCTGCTCGGCCTGGCCGCCGCGGGCATCGCCGACCTGCAGGCGCTTCAAGACCAGGCGGTGGACTCGGCGGGACGATGAGCCCCCGCGGGGCCTCATCGCTGGTGCTCGGGAGTCGCAACCCTCACAAGGTCAGGGAGATGAGCCGGCTGCTCGGTCCCGCCGGGATCGAGGTGCTACCCCTGCCCGAGGGGATCGAGCTCCCGCCCGAGGTGGGCTTGACCTTCTCGGAAAACGCGCTGCCCAAGGCTCGCACCGCCGCCGCCGCGACCGGATCGGCCGTCGATCGCCGACGACTCGGGCATCGAGGCCGCGGCGCTGGGCGGAGCACCCGGGGTCAGATCGGCGCGCTACGCCGGGCTTCAGGCCAGTGACGAGGAGAACCTGGCGAAGCTCGTGGCCGAGGCGCCGGCCGGGAGTGCGCTGCGCTATGTGTGCGCGCTGGCCTACGTGGATCCCGAGAGCGGCGAGGAACGCGTGTTCTGCGGATATTGCAGCGGCGTGAGGGCCGATGCCCCTAGCGGCACCGGAGGATTTGGCTATGACCCCATATTCGTCCCGCAGGACGGCGTCGATGGCCGCACGATGGCGGAGCTCGGCGAGGCCGAGAAGGACCTGATCAGCCACCGGGGGAGGGCGGCCCGGGCTTTCCTGAGCTGGCTCGAGGCATGAGCCAAGCTCGGGGCGGCCAGCCTGTCGGTGGCCTCCAACTCGGCCCTGATCGTGATCAAGGTGGTGGCGGGGACCCTCACCGGGTCGGTGGCCATCCTGACCGAGGCGGTCCATTCCAGCATCGACCTGGTGGCCTCGATCGTGGCCTTCTTCTCCGTGCGCAAGGCGGGGGAGCCGGCGGACGAGTCCCACCGCTACGGACACGAGAAGATGGAGAACCTGGCCGCGGCGATCGAGGGGATCCTGATCCTGGTCGGCTCGGCGGTGATCGCCTTCCAGGCCATCCGCCGTCTGCTCGGACACGGCCATGTCGGCTCCCTGGGCCTCGGCATCGGAGTGGTGGCGTTCACCATCCTGGTCAACCTCGCCGTGTCGATGGTGATCGCCGGAAAGGCCCGCCGCACCGACTCGGCGGCGCTGGAGGGAGACGCCGCCCACCTCCGGACCGATGCGATCACCTCGGCCGGCGTGCTGATAGCGCTCACCCTGGTCAAGCTCACCGGGGCGCAGTGGCTGGATCCCGTGGTGGCCCTGATCGTCGCGGCGACGATCGTAATCACCGCCGTGCGCCTGCTGACCCGATCCTCCCGGGTTCTGATGGACGAGGCGCTCCCCACCGCGGAGGTGGCGGTCATACGGTCGGCGATCGAGGAGTTCGCCGACCGCGGGCGTGGTGGGGTACCACGAGCTCCGCACGCGGCGGGCGGGCGCGAGGCGCTATGTGGATCTGCATGTGCAGTTCGAGCGCGGGACGTCGTTGGAGAGCGCCCACCGGACGGCCCACGAGCTGCAGGACCGGATTGCCGGTCGCCTGCGCGGCTCCGACGTCCTCATCCATCTCGAGCCCGAGGATCGCGTGCGGCCCGGCGAGGAGCTGAGCCACCGTGCCGCGGTGAAACCGGCTGCGTCAGATCAGGTTGACGAGCGCGGAGACCGCCACAGCGAAGGTCACCGCGGCGTACCCGATGTAGCCCTCGAGGACGAGAATCAGCACCGCGGTGAGGCAGGCGCCCACGGTTACGAGCCAGGCGAGGCGACCGAGATCCACGGGCCTATTCTGGCCTCCGAGCCCCCGGAAGCGCTCGACGCCCGGTCCGAGGACCCAGATCGCGGCCCATGAATCGCGCAAAATGCGGCTTTCCCAGTGTTTCCGGGCGTTGCGCGACCCCCCGGAATCGAGAAAATGGCGCCACCACGGGGCGTTTGGAGGTGCAATGTCCGGTGGGGTTGTTAGCTTCGTGCATTCCTATCACTCCGGAAGGAGGAGCCAGTGACGAAATCCGAGTTCGTTGATCAGGTGGCGGATCGCGCCGGTCTCAGCAAGAGAGACGCCACGAGCGCGGTGGATGCGTTCCTTGAGACGATCGAAGGCGCGCTCCGGCGTGGCAGCGAGGTGAGCTTCTCAGGCTTCGGGAAGTTCAGCGTCTCCCACCGCAGCGCCCGTGAGGGACGCAATCCCGCCACAGGCGAGCGGATCCAGATCGCGGCGTCGCGCGTGCCGAAGTTCACGGCCGGCGCGGGCCTGAAGAAGGCCGTCAAGCAGTAGCGCTGCTGTTCGGCGATCGGGTCGCCCACGCGGTCACCGCGCGGGCGTCCCAGCTGGTGGTCGGGCTGGATCCCGATCCGGCCCGGTTGTGGCCCAGTGCGCTCGAGTCGCTGAGCGCGTTTGCTGATTCGCCGGCCCCCACGGGGTCCGGCGAGTCGTCCCCTAAGCGGCCTGAGCAGAGAGCTGCCCGAGCGGTGGGGGCGCACTGCCGGCTGGTCATCGAGGCTGTCGCCGAGCAGTGCCTGGCCGTCAAGCTTCAGCTCGCCTGCTTTGAGCGGCTGGGGGCTCCCGGGTGGTCGGCGCTGGCCGACGCCATCGAGACGGCACGGGAGCACGGCCTCCTGGTCATCGCCGACGGCAAGCGGGGAGACATCGACGTGTCCGCCGCGGCCTACGGTCAGGCCTTTTTCGGGGAGACGCCCACGCCGTTCGGCGCGGTCAGCGGGCTGGGCGTGGACGCGCTGACGGTCAGTCCCCTCCTAGGCTCAGACTCGCTGGCCCCCCTGGCCAGCGCCGCGCGGGCGAGCGGCGCGGGCCTGTTCGTCCTCGTGCGCACGTCAAACCCGGGAGCCGCTGACGTGCAGGAGCTCGAGCTCGCAAGCGGCGGCACCGTCGCGGAGCGCCTGGCCGAGCTGGTCTCTGAGCTGGGCCGCGAGGGGACCGGGAGCTCTGGCCTGGCCGATGTCGGAGCCGTGGTCGGCGCCACCGCGCCCCACCATCTGGCCCGGCTGCGGGAGCTGATGCCCCATGCCATCTTCCTGCTGCCCGGCGTGGGCGCCCAGGGCGGAACCGTGGAGGCGCTTGGCCCGGCCTTCGCGCCCGGGCCGGCCGGCGGCCTGATCACGGTGTCGCGCGGCATCGTGGCGGCGCACGAACGCCTGGGGGGCGATCCGGCGCAGTCGGCTGCGGGCGAGGCCCGGAGGCTGCGTGAGGCGGCCTGGACCCTTGCTGGCTGACCGTTCTAGGTTCGCCCGGACGCGCGGTATGATCGATAGGCCATGGCGGCTAGGAAACCTGGGCGCTACCTGGCGCCGATCGCGCTCCTGGCGGTAGTGGCGGCCATTTTCTTCCTCGTCCGGTCCACCCAGACCGCGAGCAGCCACGCGCCGACCATCCCGGTGATCCCGCACACGCTGGCGCATTCGCCCTCCAGCCGGCCGCGGGCCGCCCATCACCGCCATCGCTTCTACACCGTCCAGCCAGGCGACACGCTGTCGGGAATCTCGGCCAAGACACATGTCCCGGTGGCCACGCTGCAGTCACTCAACCCGGGGATCAATCCCAATGCCCTCCAGACCGGCGCAGCGGCTGAAGCTCTCGAAATGATCATCACCGTCACGCTCAATCCGGCCCTGGACAGAACGCTCCAGGTCCCGAACTTCACGCAGGGCCGCCGGCACCGCAGCATCGAGCAGGTCACCATGCCGGGTGGCAAGGGCATCAACGTGGCCCGTGTGATCAAGCGGCTCGGTCAGCCGGTCATCGCCACAGGGCTGGCCGGGGGCGCCACCGGCACCCGGATCCTGGAGGCGCTCAACGACGAGGCGATCCTCAACTCGTTCGTCCGCATCCGGGAGGAGTCACGGACCAACACCGCCGTGCTCGATCCCACCACCGGGTCCCACACCGAGATCAACGAGCGAGGCCCGGCGGTTTCGGCCGGCGAGCTCGAGCTCTTCCGCGACAAGCTGCTCTACCTGGCCCAGGGGGCAAGCATGTGCCTGTTCGCCGGGAGCCTGCCCCGAGGGGTCGACCCCGACATCTATGCCGAGCTGATTCGCGAGGTCAAGCGCCTGGGGGTCACGGCGGTGGTTGACACCGAGGGCGAGCCGCTGCGCCTGGCCATGCGAGCCGAACCCGACCTCGTCTCGCCCAATGAGCTCGAGGCCGAGGAGCTGGTGGGGCAGGAGTTCAATGACGACGACGATCGGGCCAGCGCGATGGTGGAGATGACCCGCCTGGGCGCGAGCGAGGCGGTCATGACCGTGCGCGATGGCTGCTTCGCCCAGGTCCTCGACGACGGGCCCGCGCTGTACCGGGTCACGGTCGAGGAGCAGGAGGTCCACTCCCGGATCGGCTCGGGCGATGCGTTCCTGGCCGGGTTTGTCGCCGCCCGCTACTCCGGCCGTCCGGTGGTGGAGTGCCTGCGCTACGGAGTGGCCTGCGGAGCCGAGTCCATCCAGCACTTCGGGGCGGGCGTGCTCGACCCCTCAAAGCTCGGCCGCCTGCTCGGCACGGTCAGCGCCGAGCCGATCCAGATGACCGCAGAAATTCGCTGATAGCGCGCTTTATCGGCCCGCCTCGAAGGCGCGCTAACCGACATCCGCACACTCTTCTACGATTGAGAGATGGAAGTCGAAATCGGCCGCGGTAAGAAGGCTCGTCGGGCCTACGGCTTCGACGAGATCGCGATCGTTCCCTCCCGCCGGACACGGGACCCGGACGATGTCGACATCAGCTGGACCCTCGGCCCGTACCGCTTTGAGCTGCCCCTGGTGGCAGCGGCGCTGGACGGCGTTGTCTCGCCCGACACGGCGGGGACGATCGGCAAGCTCGGTGGTCTGGCGGTCCTCAACCTCGAGGGCATCTACTGCCGGTACGAGGACGCCGACGAGGTCCTTGAGCGCATCGCCACCTTCTCCGGTGACATCGCCACGCGCGAGATGCAGGACATCTACCGCGAGCCGGTCAAGGCAGAGCTGATCGCCCGGCGGATCAGTGAGATCAAGGAGCACGGGGTCGTGGCGGCGGCCTCCCTCACCCCGCAGAAGGTCCGCAAGTTCTACGAGGTCGCGCTGGACGCTGGCCTGGACGTGCTGGTCATCCAGGGCACGGTCGTCTCGGCTGAGCACGTCTCGCTGGACGAGTCGCGTCCGCCGCTGAACCTCAAGGAGTTCATCCGCGAGCTGGCGCCAACCCCGGTGGTCGTGGGCGGCTGCGCCTCCTACCACACCGGGCTTCACCTCATGCGGACCGGAGCGGCCGGCGTCCTGGTCGGGGTTGGCCCGGGGGCCATCTGCACCACCCGCGGCGTGCTCGGCATCGGCGTGCCCCAGGCCACCGCGATCGCCGACGTGGCCGCAGCCCGCTCGCAGCACATGCTCGAGACCGGCGAGTACGTGAAGGTGATCGCCGACGGTGGGATGCGCAACGGCGGCGATATCGCCAAGGCCGTGGCGTGTGGCGCTGATGCGGTGATGCTGGGCTCGGCCCTGGCCCGGGCCTATGAGGCTCCCGGCCGCGGGTTCAACTGGGGCATGGCCACCTTCCACCCCTCCCTCCCGCGGGGGACCCGCGTGGCCACGACCCAGAACGGCACCCTGGAAGAGATCGTCAAGGGCCCGGCGCGCGAGAACGACGGCACTTTCAACCTGATGGGCGCACTGCGGACATCCATGGCCACCTGCGGATACCGGGACATCGCCGAGTTCAACCGAGCCGAGCTGGCCGTCGCCCCGGCGCTCCAGACCGAGGGCAAGCATCTTCAGCGAGCCCAGGGGGTGGGCATGGGGGCGAACAAGGCCGCGGCCACCGTTGGCATCGACTGAGGCACCCACATTGGAAGGCCGGCGTGCATGCACGCCGGCCCCGCGGGCGCATGCGCCCGCGGCGGGGGGCCGCATGCGGCCCCCCGAAAAGCAGGAAGAGGTGGTTGTCCTGGATTTCGGCGGTCAGTACTCCCAGTTGATCGCCCGCCGGGTGCGGGAGTGCGGCGTGTTCTCCGAGCTGCTGCCCCATCACGTCGGGGCGGGCGAGGTCCGGCGGCGTAAGCCCCGCGGGGTGATCCTGTCCGGCGGCCCGGCCTCGGTCTACGCCGAGGGCGCCCCTCCGCTCGAGCGCGAGCTGCTGGAGCTCGACATTCCCGTTTTGGGCATCTGCTACGGGATGCAGCTGCTGGCCCGCGAGCTGGGGGGAGATGTGAAGGGGGCCGAGGTGGGCGAGTTCGGGCGCTCGGAGCTGGCGGTCAGTGAGCAGGGACGGCTCTTGGCCGGCACGCCCGCCGAGCAGACGTGCTGGATGTCCCACCGCGACACCGTGTTCGCCGCTCCTCCCGGCTTCACCGCCCTGGCCTCGTCCACCGCCTCGCCGGTGGCGGCGTTCGAATCGACCGAGCGGAACGTATACGGGATCCAGTTCCATCCCGAGGTCGTCCACACGCCCTACGGCCAGCAGATCCTGACCAACTTCCTCCAGGACGTGTGCGGCTGCCACCGCACCTGGAGCCCGGCCTCGGTCATCGACGAGCAGGTGGAGCGCATCCGGGCCCAGGTCGGCGACGGGCGGGCGATCTGCGGCCTATCCGGCGGCGTTGACTCGAGCGTGGCCGCGCTGCTCGTGCACCGGGCCATCGGGGACCGGCTGACGTGCGTATTCGTGGATCACGGTCTGATGCGCAAGAACGAGGGCGCCCAGGTGATCGCCGCCTTCCGCGACCACTTTCACGTTCCGCTTGTGGCGGTGGATGCCGCCGAGCGCTTCCTGGATCGGCTGAAGGGCGTGAGCGATCCCGAGGAGAAGCGCAAGCGGATTGGCGCCGAGTTCATCCGGGTCTTCGAGGAGGAAGCCGGCAAGCTCCAGAGCGCGGGCGATCCGGTTCGATTCCTCGTGCAGGGCACGCTGTATTCGGACGTGATCGAATCCGGTGGAGGCACGGGGGCGGCCACGATTAAGTCCCATCACAACGTGGGAGGGCTGCCCGAGGATTTGGAGTTCGACCTGGTCGAGCCGCTGCGCCTGCTGTTCAAGGACGAGGTCAGAGCGGTCGGAGCTGAGCTGGGGCTGCCCGATCGGCTCGTCTGGCGCCAGCCCTTCCCCGGCCCGGGATTGGCCATCCGCGTGGTGGGCGGCGAGGCCACACGGGAACGGCTCGATGTCCTGCGGGAGGCCGACGCCATCCTTCAGGAGGAGATCCGAGCAGCGGGTCTGTACCGCGAGCTGTGGCAGTCCTTCTGCGTGCTGCCCGACATCCGAGCCGTTGGGGTCCAGGGTGATGCCCGAACCTACGGGAGCGTGATCGTCATCCGCGCGGTGACCAGCGACGACGCCATGACCGCCGATTGGGCCCGGCTGCCCTACGACCTGCTGGAGCGCATCGCCTCGCGCATGATCAATGAGATCCGCCCGGTGGGGCGGGTGGTGCTGGACATCACCTCAAAGCCGCCGGGCACGATTGAGTGGGAGTAGTGCCCGCCGGGCGGGGGCTCGCCGGCGGACGGCGCATCTAACCGCCTGGTGTCCGACCCCGGTCCCCGGGGCCGGACACATGTCAGGCGGGCTGGGGCACTGGGGGTAAGTCGTCTAGTTCTGGCTGTTCTGGTCGCCCTGGTCGCTGCTAGACGACGAGCCTGAGGAGCCCGAGTCACCCTGGTCGTTTTCGTCGCCCTGGTCGCTGCCCGAGCTCGACGGATCGTTCGTGCTGTTGCTCCGGGCCGTGCCGGAGGAGCTGCCGCCACCCGAGCAGCTGCTGCTCGAGCCGCACTTGTGGCCCTTGGTTGAACCGTTCTTCTTGCCCTTCGAGCTGCCATTGTGGTGCCCAGAGTGCTTGTGCGTGGGGCACGCCTTGGGCGTATGACTGCCCTTGCTCGCCATCGCCACCGCCGGTGCCGAGAGCAGAAGAGCGGCCACAACTGTCGCGACACGCAGGATGATCCGATGGCGCACGTCTCCTGACTCCTTTGCTTTTGGTGTCGTCGAGAACGGGTCTGGCTGGTCCCGCTGAAGTTGACAACGGCCCAGGGTGTCAAGGCCGGTTGAAAACCAGGCCAGTTGCGCCGATCGAAAACTAGGCCATCCGGGTGTCGGTTAGCGCCGGCGTTTCACGGAGCGAGCCGTAGGCGAGCGGAGGGGAAATGCCGGCGCTGCGCACCGGGCGGGAGGGGTCAGCCGAGGTCGGCTGGGCGTGCTGGTCGGGCGTCGAGGTCTTTGCCGCGTAGGCGGTAGCTGTCGCCTTTGAGGCTGAGGATCTCGGAGTGGTGGATCAGCCGGTCGATCATGGCGGTGGCGGCCATGTCGTCGCCGAAGATCTCGCCCCAGGCTGAGAATGGCTTGTTGGACGTGACGATCATCGAGGCGCGTTCGTAGCGGTTGGAGACCAGCGAGAACATGAGGTTGGCGGCTTCGGGATCGAATGGGATGTATCCGACCTCGTCGATGATGAGTAGCGGGATGAATGACAGGCGTTTGAGCTCGGTCTCGAGCTGGCCTTGGCGTTTGGCCTCCCCGAGCCGGGCGACCCATTGGGTCGCGGTCGCGAACTGGACGCGTTGACCGGCCAAGCAGGCACGGATCCCGAGGGCGGTCGCGATGTGCGTCTTGCCGGTGCCTGGGGGTCCGAGGAGGATCACGTTCTGTTTGCCGTGCAGGAAGTCGAGCTGGCCGAGGTGCTCGATCACCGTCTTCTTGACCGAGCGCTGGAAGGTGAAGTCGAACTCCTCCAGGGTCTTGCGGGCGGGGAACCGGGCGGTCTTGATCCTGCTCTCACCGCCGTGTGAGTCGCGGGCGGAGACCTCGGTGCCGAGCAGGACCTCGGCGAAGTGCTCATAGCTCCAGGACTCTTCCCGGGCCCGGTTGGCGAGCGTCGGGAGCGCCCTGGCCGCAGCGGGTGCTTTGAGGGCTCTGAATAGGTGGGTGAGCTCGGCCTGTTTGGTCATGCCGGGATCAGCTGGTCATAGCGGGCCAGCGGCCGGATCTCGACCTCGACCTGGTGGCGCTGGCGGCGCTTCTCTCGCTGGCGCTCCAGCCGGGACTGATGCGACGGGTCGGTGATAGTCAGCCCGCCGGCGAACACACGCCGATGCTTAGCGGCGAGCTCGCCAGTGTCCAAGACGACCGCGGTGACATCGGCCTGCGACACACGGACCTCGACCCGGCGACCAGCGAACGCCGGGTCGATCGAGTAGTCGTTGCGGTCAACTCTGGCGAACGGCTGCGCCGCAACCCGGAGGACGTGGCGGCGATCGGTGTCCGGCATCCTGCCTGGCAGCGGCCGCATCCTTGCTCTCTCTTCCGCGAGCCGCTCGGCCGGGACCGCCCGGATCGTGCGATGAACGCGCTGGTTGGCCTTGTCGGTCCAGGCGTCGAGGCGGTCCTGATAGTCGAGGTGGTTCGCGAACACTCGGCCGGGCTCGAAGTTCGAGCGCATGAATCGGTGTGATCGCTCAAGCTGTCCCTTCGCCTGCGGGTCACGCGCCTCGAGGATCACCCAGCCGACCTCGAGCTGGCCGCAGAACGCGGCGAACGGCCCGGTCGGGCGGCCGCCCGAGGCGATCGCCGCCTCCCGGTCCCAGACCAGTTTCTCCGGCAGCACCCCCAGCCGCCACAGATTCCGGGCCAGGCCCCAGAGGATGTCCGGCGCCTCCTTGCTGAAGATCAGCGTCGCGGCGATCGCGCGTGACCAACACACCTCGCTCGTCACGACCCAGCCGCGGCGGCGCTGGCCGTGACCGACCGGGATGTGCTCGCTGGGCTCCCACAGATCGCACTGCACAAGCTCACCCGGTCGATAGATCGTCCGCTGAAACGTCCGCGGGACCAGGAACCGTGGCCGGACCTCGCGGACGAAATCGTCGAAGATCGACTTCCCGCCCTGATAGCCGATCTCGCCGGCCATCTCCCGCAGCCGCTGGGACTGGATCCTCGGATCCACCACCAGTTGCTCGCAGATCCAGTCCTTGAACGGATCGAGCTTCGACCCCGCCGACTCCCGCTGATACTTCGGCGGCTCACTCGCCGCCAGCAGCCTCGCGACCGTATCGCGAGCCAACCCAGTCCGACGGCTGATCTCCCGGCCCGACAACCCGTCGACCCGGTGCATCCGCCTCACCTCCGCCCACTGCTCCACGCCGACCAATCCTTCCTCCTCGCCGATCGCGACCGATCAAACGAGGGTCAAAGGCCGGCCGGACGAGTCCCGCCCTGCTCCGAAATGGCCTAGTTTTCAACCGGCGCAGGTGGCCCAGTTTTCAACCGGCGCCCACACCCAGGGAGCCAAAAGTCATGGTCTTAGAGTTGGAATTGGACAAATGACATACGAAATCGCCCCCAATTTGCGGGAGTGGGTCGTCGGGCGGCCGGCTGCCAGCTGGACGATGGCGCTCAGTGTCGACATATCGACATCCAGCGCCAATGCCCCTCGGTTCATAGGCGTGTCGAACCCCTATCCCGGGTACTAACTACCCATGATTTCCGCGATCGTCTCCGCGTTCATGATGGTGCTGGGACTCATACTCGACATCATCACGCTCCCCTTCCGGTTGCTTTTCGCGCTTCTGGGGGGGGCCGAGTTCGAGTTCCGGCGCTTCAGCCGAAAGTAGCTATCGCCAGGCTCAAGTCAGCGGCGCAGTGCGGCGTTATGGGACGAAAGCCCAACATTCGTTAGGCAAATCACCCAAGAGCGCTTGTGGCAGCTCGGGCGGACGCCTACAGCGAGGCGATAATCGCCCGGGCGTAGCGCCCGAGGTTGGGGGGCAGCTGGTGGCGCGGGAACCAGCGCACCTCGGCCAGCTCAGCATGGTTGACCTCAAGCTGGGTGTCCGTGAGTTCCGCCGTGAAGAACTGCACGCGATCGCGGTGGTGACCGAAGTCCACCACCGTCTCACCCTGGCGCGTCCAGTCGTCGATTGACACCCCCAGCTCCTCGCTCATCTCCCGCCGGGCCGTGGCCACGGCCTCTTCGCCGCGCCGCATGCCGCCTCCGGGGAGCTCCCAGGCGCCCGGGCCATAGGTATGCCGAACGAGCAGGACGTATTCGCCATGGGTGAGGACGCACTTGACGCCTCGGGATGACGGGCGCAGCAGGAACCAGTAGACCTGAAGGGCGCCATAGGCCGCTCGGTAGCCCAGGCGGCGCACGGGTACAGGAAGCTCCACGGACGGCAGGCTACGCATCTGCGTTCCTCTACCCGAGGCTTCTCTGGCCGAGCGCCTATCATTGCCGCAAGTCGCGCGGGTCCCGCGCGGCTTGTTCATGCCATGAAGACCTATGTAGCCACACCGGCAGATCGTCAGCGCGACTGGTTCGTGGTGGATGCCGCCGGCCAGACATTGGGCCGGCTCGCCACCCAGATCGCCGACACGTTGCGCGGAAAACGCAAGCCCACGTACACCCCCCACGTGGACACGGGCGACTTTGTCGTGGTGGTCAACGCCGAGAAGATCTCGGTGACCGGGAAGAAGCTCCAGGACAAGCGCTATTACCGCCACTCCGGGTATCCCGGGGGCCTGAAGTCCCGGAGCCTGGAGGAGATGCTCCAGCGGCGGCCCGAGGAGGTCATCCGTATCGCGGTCAAGGGAATGCTTCCCCGCAACCGCCTGGCCCGCAAGCAGCTGACCAAGCTGAAGGTGTACGCGGGGCCCGAGCATCCGCACGCCGCCCAGCAGCCACAACCGATGGAGACTGAGACTTGACCGGGCAGCCTGAAGACGACGTGCGCGAGGAGTCCGAGCGCGAGGCACCAGAGGCGGCCGCCGCCGAGACCCCGGCTGAGGTGGCCGAGGAGCCCGCTGCGCCGGAAGAACCGGCAGCGGAGGAGCCCGCAGCTGAAGAGCCGCCCGCTGAGGAGGCACCCGCGGCAGAGGAGCCAGCAGCCGAGGAGCCGGTAGCCGAGGAGCCGCCCGCTGAGGAGGCCGCGGAGCTAGCCGAGGCTCCCGCCCAGCCCGCCGCGCAGGAGGTTCCCGCCGAGGCTCCCGCCGAGGAGGAGGAAATCGAAGAGCGCCCGCGCGTCAAGCCGGAGATTCCCGGTCTTGAGCTGGAGCCCGACCTGTCGCCTGAAGCCGACCGGTACCTGGACGCCGAGGCCCAAGCCGCGGCCGAGGCGGAGGCCGAGGCGGCGGCAGCCCGAGCTCAGGCGGAGGCGGAGGACGAGCAGGCTCGGCCGATCGCCGACGCGGCGATCGATCTGGCCGCAGGAGCGCGTTACACGGCCACCGGCAAGCGCAAGACGGCGGTCGCCCGGGTGATCGTCAAGCCGGGCACCGGGACGTACTCGATCAACGGCAAGCCTCTGCAGGAAATGTTCCCCCGGGAGACCCTCCAGCGGATGATTCGCCAGCCGCTCGAGACCGTGGGGTACGAATCGCGCATGGACGTGGTGGCCAGAATGCACGGCGGTGGCGTCTCCTCACAGGCGGGTGCGCTCCGCCACGGCATCTCTCGAGCCCTGATCGAGGCCGATCCGAACCTGCGCGGCGAGCTCAAGCGACGTGGCTTCCTCACGCGGGATCCCCGGGTGAAGGAGCGCAAGAAGGCCGGGCTCAAGAAGGCCCGCAAGCGGCCGCAGTTCTCCAAGCGCTAGTTCCCTCAGCGCGGATGGCCCGCCATCTCTTCGGCACGGACGGGGTTCGCGGCCGGGCCGGCCATTTCCTGACCGCTGAGCTGGCCCTCGCTCTGGCTCGGGCCGCGGTGGCCCGGATGGAGGCACCTGCGCCTCAGGTCCTGATTGTGCGGGACACGCGGGAGTCGGGCGAAATGCTCGAATCGGCCATGGCTGCCGGCGTCACCGCGGCTGGGGGCACCGCTCTCCTGGGTGGGATCCTGCCCACACCAGCCGCTCCTCAGCTCGTGCGGCGCTACGGGCTGGATCTGGCGGCGGTCATCTCGGCCTCACACAACCCCTACGAGGACAACGGGATCAAGCTCTTTGCCGCGGACGGCTTCAAGCTGGACGACGATACGGAGCACGAGATCGAGGCGGCACTCCGCCAGGAGGCAGTCCCACCGCCCCAGGTGGGCCGGGTACGGCGCTTTCACGGCGCGCTGGAGGACTACCTGCGGGAGCTGCATGTCCGCTTTGCCGGTCTTGACCTCACTGGTCTGCGCGTCCTGCTGGACTGCGCCAACGGCGCGACCTTCCGGGCGGGGCCCGAGATCTTCCGGCGGCTGGGAGCGCACGTGGACGTACTGGCCGACCAGCCGGACGGACGCAACATCAACAATGGCTGTGGATCCACCCACCTGGAGCCGCTGGTCGAGGGCATGCGCGGCGGCGAGCACGACATAGGTTTCGCCTTCGACGGCGACGGTGATCGCATGCTGGCTGTTGACCGCCGCGGGTCCGTGGTGGATGGAGATGAGCTGATCGCGCTGGCGGCGCTGCGTTTCCGCGAGGAGGGGCGGCTGGCCGGACAGGGAGTCGTGGTGACCGTGATGACCAACTACGGCTTCCACCGGGCCATGGAAGAGGCCGGGATCGAGGTGGCCACCACGTCGGTGGGCGACCGCTACGTCCTGGACGAACTGCGCCGCCGCGGATGGATGCTGGGCGGCGAGCAGTCGGGGCACATCATCGACCTGGGATTCGGGCCCTCGGGGGACGGAATCGCCAGCGCGCTCCTGGCGCTGGAAGCCCTGGCCGGACGGGACCTGTGTGAGCGCAACGCCATGGACAAGCTGCCCCAGCGCCTGGTCAACGTCCGGGCAACCGAGCGCCCGGCCCTGGAGGCCGCGATGAAGAGCGCGGCGGTGGTCGAGGCCATAGAGCAGGAAAAGCAGGCGCTCGACGGACGGGGAAGGGTGCTGGTGAGAGCCTCGGGGACCGAGCCGCTGATCAGGGTCATGGTCGAGGCTCCCGCCCAGGATGAGTCAGACGCCGCCTGCCAGCGCCTGGTGGCCGTGCTGGAACGCACCCTGAGCGGCTGAAACCGTTCAAAGCGCCGCCCGATCCGCCACTAACATTGGGCCACTGATGTGCGGAATCGTCGGGTACGTGGGGCCCAAGAACGTGCGTCCGCTGCTCATGGCGGGCTTGGAGAAGCTCGAATACCGGGGGTATGACAGCGCGGGCATCTCCGTGCTGCGGGATGAGCAGATCGAGGCGGTCCGGGCCGTCGGCAACCTGAGCGCGCTGCGCACCGCCATCCAGGACAGGCTCTCTCACGGAGCGGTGGCCCTGGCCGAGCGGCCGCCCGAGACGGGCGCGTCGAACGGCAGCTCCCTGCCGGGTGATCCGGGCACCGGCATCGGCCACACGCGGTGGGCCACTCACGGCCGCGTCTCCGAGGAGAACGCCCACCCCCACTTCGACACCACCGACCGGGTCCACGTGGTGGTCAACGGGATCGTCGAGAACTACGTGGCCCTGAAGTACCAGCTGCTGGAGGACGGAGCCGTGTTCACCTCCGAGACGGATGCCGAGGTGATCGCCCACCTGATCGCTCACCACTACCGGGGCGATCTGACCGAGGCCGTCCAGGCCGCGTTTGGCCAGCTCCGCGGCCACTACGCGTTCGTGGTCATGAGCGCGGACCATCCCGGCCTCCTGGTCGGGGCGCGCAAGGAGTGCCCGCTCATCATCGGACGGGGCGAGGGCGAGCAGTTCGTGGCCTCGGCGATCCCCGCCTTTCTGGCCCACACCCGCAGCGTGCAGTACATCGGGGACGAGGAGATCGTGGTGCTCCGGCCCGAGGGAGTGGAGTTCCTGTCCTCCTCCGGTCTCCCGGTCGAGCACGAGGTGGTGGACATCGACTGGGACGCCGAGGAGGCCGAGAAGCAGGGCTTTGAGACGTTCATGCTCAAGGAGATCTACGAGCAGGCGGACGCGGTGGCAGAGACGATCGGCGAGCGGGCGGCCCGGGGCGTGGGCATTGACCTGGGTGATCTGGGCCAGATCGACGATGAGCTGCTGCGCACGGCCAGACGGGTTGTGGTGGTGGCCTGCGGAACCTCCTACCACGCGGGCCTGATCGGCCGGTATGCCATCGAGGAATGGTCACGCGTCCCCGTCGAGGTGGAGATCGCCTCCGAGTACCGCTATCGCAATCCGGTTGTGGGTCCGGGTGACCTGGTGATCGGCATCTCTCAGTCCGGTGAGACGGCGGACACGCTGGCGGCCATGCGCACGGCGAGGGACCGCGGGGCGCGCGTCCTGGCCCTGACCAACATCATGGGTTCCCAGGCCTCCCGCGAGGCGGACGGGGTCCTTTACACCCGCGCCGGGCTGGAGATCGGGGTGGCCGCGACCAAGACATTCGTCACTCAGGTGACGGCCCTCTATCTGCTGGCGCTTCGTCTGGCCGAGCTCCGCGGCACTCTCGAGCCCGCCCTGCTCAAGGGGACCATCAGCGAGGTCAAACGACTGCCGCACCGGATGAGCGAGCTGTTCGAGCGCGATCTGGACGATGTCAGGAGAATCGCCCACCAGCTTCACGATGCCCAGTTCTTCCTGTACATCGGCCGCCACGCCGGGCTGCCGGCTGCGCTCGAGGGAGCGCTGAAGCTCAAGGAGATCTCCTACATCGCCACCGATGCCTATCCAGCGGGCGAGATGAAGCACGGGCCGATCGCCCTGCTCGACGACAAAACACCCGTGGTGGTCGTGGCCACGGACTCTCCGGTCCTCGAGAAGGTGATCTCGAACATGCAGGAGGTCAGAGCCCGGGGCGCGCTGGTGATTGCGGTGGCCAGCGAAGGCAACGACGAGATCGTTCCGCACGCCGACGAGGTGATCCGCGTCCCGGACACCCACTGGCTGCTCGCTCCATTGCTGGCCGTGATTCCCCTCCAGCTGCTGGCGTACTGGATTGCGCGGGCCCGCGGCCTCAACGTGGACCAGCCGCGCAATCTGGCCAAGACGGTAACCGTCGAGTAGCCGTGGAGCCGGTGGGCGCGGGCATCGACCTGCTCGAGATAGATCGCTTGGAGCGAGCCCTGGAGCGCCGCCCGCGCCTGGCCGAGCGCCTGTTCACCGAGGCCGAGCGGGCCTACGCTGCCTCCCGGGCCCGGCCCGCAGAGCATCTCGCCGCTCGTTTCTGTGCCAAGGAGTCGGTGGCCAAGGCGCTGGCCCTGGAGGTCTGGAACTTTCGTGATGTGGAGGTGCTCGGAGGTGGCGGGCCGCCGGAGGTGCGCCTGTACGGCGCGGTGGCGGAGCGCGCCCGATCGCTGGGGGTCCGGGTCACGGTCTCGCTCACCCACTCACGCCGCGATGCGGCGGCGGTGGCCCTGGCGCTCCAGGCCTGATCCGGCCTGCGGATAGGCTCCTGCTCAGTGGCCCTTCCCGACTGGCTTGACCCCCTGCCCGACGCGGCGCACCAGCGGGCGCTGGATGAATGGGCCATCGGCCAGCAGAAGATTTCCGGCCTGGAGCTGATGGAAAGGGCGGGCGCCGGGCTGGCCGACCTGGTCCTGGCCCGTGCTCCCCGGGGGCGAGTGGACGTGATCTGCGGCAAGGGCAACAACGGCGGGGATGGCTTTGTCTGCGCGCGGCGCCTGCGCGAGCTTGGGCGGGATGTCGCGGTGCTCCTGCTGGGGGACGCGGAGGAGCTGCAGGGTGATGCCCGGGTCAATTACGAGCGCCTGCACGGGGCGCCGCCCCAGCCGTTCTCCCCCGAGGCCCTGAACGGGGCGAGCGCGGTTGTGGATGCAGTTCTCGGGACGGGATCCACGGGGGAGCCCCGGGAGCCTGTCGCCGGCGCAATCGCAGCTATCAACCACGCTGCCGCGACGGTGCTGGCCTGCGATGTGCCCAGCGGAGTAGATGCCTCAACCGGTGAGGTGGCCGGAGAGGCCGTCCGGGCGGACGCCACGGCCACCTTCCATGCCGCCAAGCCCGGGCTGTGGATCGCGCCGGGCAAGGATCACGCCGGGGAGCTCACCGTGATCGACATCGGCATTCCCGCCGGAGGACCGGGCGCGACCTTGATCGGATTGATCTCCGATCGCGTCATCCAGGGGATCCCCCGGCGCGGCCGGGAGTCCACGAAGTTCGCAGCCGGAAGCGTCCTGGTATGTGGAGGGTCGATCGGACTCACCGGGGCCCCCTGCATGGCCTCCGAGGCCGCGATGCGGGCCGGCGCGGGCTACGTGACCGTTCTGGTGCCACGGTCGCTGAACCTGGTGTTCGAATCGCACCTGCTCGAGGTGATGACGGTTCCCCTGCCGGACGAGGAGGGATCGCTCACGCCGGCCGGCGCGAACGAGGTCCTGGAACGGGCCGGTCGGTCTGACGCCCTCATCCTCGGGCCCGGCCTGGGGCGTCAACCCGGTGCCTTTCAACTGGCTCGACGCCTGGCGGCAGAGGTGACCCTGCCCCTCCTGCTCGACGCCGACGGGCTGAACGCCCACGCCGGCGCCCTCGCCGCGCTGGCCGGGCGCCAAGCCGGCACGGTGCTCACGCCGCACGCGGGAGAGCTGGCGCGGCTGCTGGAGAGCGACAGCTCGGCGGTGGGGGCGCGCCGGCTGCACAGCGCCCGCACCGCAGCAGCTCAGGCGGGCGCCGTGGTCGTGCTCAAGGGCGATGACACGCTCGTGGCCCACCCCGACGGCCGGTGCGCCGTGAGCCGAGGCGGAGCGTCGGCCCTGGCCACGGCGGGTACGGGCGATGTCCTATCCGGTGTGATCGGGGCCTATCTGGCCAAGAGGATGGATCCGTTTCACGCCGCCAGTGCGGGAGTGCTCGTGCATGCCACCGCTGGCAGGCTGGCCGCCCGGCGGCTGGGGAGCGAGGGTGTGATCGCCCGCGATGTGATCGAGGCACTCCCGGCCGCCCTTGAGTCGACTCGCTCTCCCGGAGCGTGATGCGATGCCGGCGCGAGCTTCGGCCCGGGTCAATCTGGCCGCGATTGAACGCAACGCCCAGCGGCTGCGCGGCGCTCTGACCGGAGGCGCCCGCCTTGGCGTGGTGGTCAAGGCGGATGGTTATGGCCACGGGGCCGGACCGGTGGCGCAGGCCGCCCTGGACGCGGGGGCGCAATGGCTGGCGGTTGCCACCGCCGGGGAGGCCGCCGAGCTCCGGGCCGCCGGGATCGGCGGGCCCTTGCTGGTAATGGGCGCGCTCAGCGGACGCGAGCTGGCGCTGGCGGTGGAGGCGGGGGCCGATGTGGTGGCCTGGACCGAGGAGTTCGTGGAGGAGGTGCGGCGGGTCCCCACTGAGGATCCCGTCGGGGTGCACATCAAGCTCGACACAGGGATGGGCCGGCTGGGCACCCGAGATCTGCGTGCGGCGCTGGCGGTGGCGCAGCGCGCGGGTGAGCCGGGGCGCACGAGCAGGCTGCGGGGGGCCATGACCCATTTTGCGACGGCCGACGATGATCCCGAGTTCCTGGCAACCCAGCTCGATTGTTTCGCCCCGTTCGTCGAGGCGATCCGGGCGAAGGTGCCCGAGGTGCTCGTCCACGCCGCCAACAGCGCGGCCACGCTGAACGCCCCGGAGAGCCACTTCGATCTCGTCCGCTGCGGAGTCGCGCTCTATGGCTGCGACCCGATGGGAGTTGATCCACGCGCGCACGGGCTCGAGCCGGCGCTGGAGCTGACCTCCTACGTGGCGGCGGTGAAGGCGGCCGAGCCGGGGGACACGCTGGGCTACGGACGCCGCTACACGGTGGAGCGCCAGACGTGGATCGCCACCGTGCCGATCGGCTACGGCGACGGACTATCGCGAGCGCTGAGCAACAACTGCGAGGTGCTGATCGGGGGGCGCCGGTATCCGGTGGCCGGAACCGTCAGCATGGACAACGTGACGGTGGATCTCGGGACGGGCTCCGAGGTCGCGGTGGGAGACCGGGTCACGATCATCGGCACCGACGGCTCTGAGCGCCAGACCGCCGAGGATCTGGCCCGGCGAATCGACACGATCAACTACGAGATCGTGTGCAGCATCTCGGCGCGCGTCCCCCGGGTCTATCACCGCGATGGAGACCCGGCTTGAGCCCGCCGCCCGGACTCCGCGCGGCTCTCGACGCCCTTCGCTCCGTGGGCTGCGATGGCTGGCTGGTGGGTGGTGCCCTGCGGGATCGCCTCCTGGGCCGGGAGACGGTCGACTACGACGTGGTGCTGAAGGGAGAGGTGCCGCCGGTGGCTCAGAGTGTGGCCCGGACAGCTCGCGGTCACACCTTCGAGCTCTCTCACGGTTTCGGTGCCTGGCGCATCGTCGCCCGCACGGGGCCCCACTGGCAACTGGACCTGCTTCCTCTCACGCAGGAGTCGATCGAGGCCGATCTGGCCCTGCGGGACTTCACGATCAACGCCCTGGCGCAACCGCTGGGCAGCGGGGAGCTGATCGACCCCTGGGGCGGCCGTGAGGACCTGTCCGAGCGCTGCCTGCGGATGGTGGGCCCCCAGGCCTTCGAGCGGGATCCGTTGCGCGGGCTGCGCCTGGCCCGGCTGGCGGGGGATCTCGACTTTCAGGTGGACCGGGAGACAGCCGAGCAGGCGGCTCGCAGCGCCGCCGGCCTGCGGTCGGTGGCGGCCGAGCGAATCTTCGAGGAGCTCAAGCGCGTCCTTTGCGCACCCGATCCCCTGCCGGGCCTTCGGGTGATGGAGCAGGTGGGCGTGACCGCCGTCGTGCTTCCCGAGCTCTGGGCGCTGCGCGGTATCGAGCAGAGCCAGTACCACCATCTCGACGTCTACGAGCACACCCTGGCCACGCTGGCAGAGACGGTCCTGCTCGAGCGCGATCCCACCCGCCATCTGGGGCAGGCCGGCCAGGCGGTCGAGTCTCTCCTTGCCTCACCGCTGGCCAATGAGCTGAGCCGCTGGCAGGCGCTGCGCTTCGGCGCGCTACTGCACGACATCGCCAAACCGCTGACGCGGGATGTCTCGGCCCAGGGCCGGATCACGTTCATGGGGCACGACACCGCTGGTGCGGAGATGGCGGCCGACATCCTGGGACGCCTGCGGGCCAGCGAGCGCCTCCGCGAGCACGTGGCGGCGCTGGTGCGCCACCACCTCCGCCTGGGCTTCCTTGCTCACGAAGAGCCTCTTTCCCGGCGGGCCACCTACCAGTATCTGGCGACGTGCGGAGCGGTGGCAGTCGACGTGAGCACCCTGAGCGTGGCCGACCGTCTGGCCACCCGGGGGGAGCGGGTGCCGAGCGGCGCGATCGAGCGTCACCTTGAGCTGGCCCGGCAGATGCTCGAGGAGGCCGCAAGCTGGGAGGCGGATCCGCCCCGGCCGCCCCTGCGTGGGGATGAACTGGCAGCGGCGCTCGGGCTGGCCCCCGGGCCAGCGCTGGGCCGGATCCTGGCCGGGCTGGAGGAGGCCAGCTTTGCTCGCGAGATCTGCTCGCGCGAGGAGGCGATCAACCGGGCACGCGAGCTTCTGAACGAGGAGGCAGGCAGGCCCCAGGACCGGTGAACGCGCGGCGGTCGATAGCCTCCGCGCGGTGACCAACGACGACTGCATCTTCTGCCACATCGTGGCGGGAAGGCTTCCGGCGCAGATCATCGCTGAGGATGAGCGCACCATCGCGTTCATGGACATAAGCCCCGCCACCCGTGGCCACGCTCTGGTCATCCCGCGCCGCCATGCAACCGATCTGCTCGAGGTTTCCCGCGAGGATCTGGACGCGACGGTGCACTGCGCCCAAGCGCTGGCGACCAGGATGATCGATCGCCTGGGGGCAGATGGGGTGAACCTCCTCAACTCCTGCCGCGAGGCGGGCTGGCAGACCGTGTTCCACTTTCACGTGCACGTCATTCCGCGCTACCGCGATGACCCGTTGAAGCTTCCCTGGATTCCGCGACCGGGGGAACCCGAGGAGATCGCCGCGGCGGCGCAAGCGCTCCGCTGAACCGGGCCCCAAGCGGGGGCTTTCTTTGGCGTGATATCCCCCGGGCGCGTGGGCGCGCGGACCCACCATGCCGGTTGCCGCCTTGATACGGTTCCCGCGTTCAATTCCGGGGTTACGGGGTTCCCGCCCCGCCCGGCCGCAAAGAGGTAGAAGGGGAGTAAATGGCAACAGGTACCGTCAAGTGGTTCAGCGACGACAAGGGTTTCGGCTTCATCACCCCCGATGATGGCGGGCGTGACCTGTTCGTCCATTTCAGTGGCATCGCCGGCGACGGCTACCGCTCACTCGCGGAGGGGTCCAAGGTCTCCTACGAGGCGGAGGAAGGGCCCAAGGGGCCCAAGGCCGTGAACGTAACCAAGCTCTGAGGGGCGGCCCAGATCTCTCAAGCTAACTCCCGGCCGGACCACCGTAGCCGGTCAGATGGCGCTGCCACCGCGACCCGCACGGCTCTGTGCGGGCGCAACTGCAGCAGGCCAAGGGTGTTCAATCCTCCCATGAGACGAAGCATCTTTCTGCCCGTCATGTCCGCCGCCGTAGCGCTCGCGGTCGGTCTACCAGCCTCAGCCTCGGCTCAGGTGCTCGAGCTGGGCGACCAGACTGGCACCCCATTGGTGGCTCCAAGCTGTCCCTCCGGCGTGAGCCCCGCCCAGTGCACGATCGTGCTCACCCGGGTGACCGCCCTGTCCACCTTCTCCGACGGCACCTACCTTCCCACGATGGTCACCAAAGCCGGCCGAATCGTTGCTTTCAGCGTGGGTCTCTCCTCGCTGTCAACGAGCACCACGACCCGGAAGAAGGACATCGACTACCTGAACTCCACGTACGGCGGGGACGCCCAGGTACAGATGACGATCCTCCGAGAGGTGAAGCACAAGAACAAGGCCAAGCGCCAGAAGCACGAGTTCCGGGTGGTGTCCGAGAGCCCCGTGTTCCATGTGGTCCAGTATCTGGGCTCGGTGGCTCAGCTCCCGCTGACCCAGTCAGTTGAGGTCAAGCCGGGAGACCTGGTGGCCCTGACCACGCCGACCTGGGCTCCCGTGCTCGCTATCGACCTCTCCGGGAAGTTCCACTATCGCCAGAGCCGCAACCACCACTGCAACCAGCCTCCGAGCGTCCAGAAGGCGCAGACCACGGGTTCAGACACCACGTACGACTGCACGTACGGCGGCACGCGGGCGGAGTACGCGGCGACCGAAGTCACCTATCCGGCGACAACCAACGGGGTGCATTAGCCGGGCGGCCCCGCGCGTGCGCCGGCGTACGCCGAGGCGTTGCTAGCAGGCGCCGGGATTCTGCTTGCAGAACGAGGACGAGCCGACTCCGGCCCCACCGCTCTGACCGCTTCCCGACCCGCTTGACGTACCGGAGGCGCCCCCCGAGGGCGAGCCACCCGAGGAGCTGCTCCCGGACGAGCTCGATCCACTCGACCCGCCCGTGGCGCCCGAGGAACCGCTCGAACTGATCCCGCCGGTCGACGCCGACGCGGACGAGCCGCTGCTGCCGGACGCTGAGCCAGCGGAGGAGTTTGTCGACGTGGAGCTTGTCCTGCTGGTGGTCGACGTCGCGCCCGACCCACCGCCCGATGTGCCCGTGGGCACCGTCAGCTGAGGCGACAGATTGGTGCCGCTGCCGCCGGAAATGCCGCCGCCGCAGCCCGCCGCCAGGCAGGCGGAGGCCAGGAGCGCAGGGAGTGTGAGCGCTCGAACGCTCTTGCGGGAGGGGATCACTCTTGCGAGGTGTCGGGTGCGGGAAGCGGATCCATCCGCCGCCGGCAGTACGGGCAGTCGTTGAGGTCCTTCTGGACCAGCTGATCGCACCAGTTGCAGAACCGGAGGTTCTCCACCGACCACGGGAGCTCCGAGGCCGTGGGAGCCAGCGGCAGCAGTTCGGCCACCACTTCGAGCTCCTCTCCGGTTTCGAGATCGAGATAAACGCCGTCGGGCTCGGCCTCGACGATGACCTCCCTGCCGGTGGAGGGGGTCCGCATGCGGTACTTCTGGCGGAGCCTCATCGCGCCCGGATGCTACCAGCGGCCCCCCCGACGATCGCCCCCAGGCCATGACTCATCCGGCATGCGCCTCGGCTAGAGTGCCCCGCTCGAGATGCCGATCCGCGTTTTCCGCAGCACGGTGGCGGTTCTGCCGGTAGCGTTGGCCCTGTTCGCGCTGGGTGGCTGCGCGATCAAGCACCCCACGGCTGATCTGGTCAGGGGCAAGCAGCTTTTCATCCAGAAATGTGGCGTCTGCCACACCCTCGGCCACGCCGGCACGACCGGGACGGTGGGACCGAACCTCGACGTGGCCTTCCAGCAGGACCGCACGGACGGCATCAAGGGAACCTCGATCGAGGGTCTGGTGGATGACTGGATCCAGTACCCCAACAGCCAGGGGGTCATGCCCGCCCGCCTGTACACCGGCCAGGACGCCCAGGACGTGGCGGCCTACGTCGGCTTGGTGGCCTCCGTGCCGGGGCATGACACGGGCGCGCTGGCCACCGCCGTGCAGGCCAAGGTGCCGGTCACGGCTGCCTCGGGCAAGCAGGTCTTCACCGGCGTGGGGGGTTGCGGGTCGTGCCACACGCTGGCGGCGGCCGGGACCACAGGCACGGTCGGCCCCAATCTGAGCCAGCGGCTGGCCAGCGACTGCGCCACCCCGACCTCCAAGAAGGTCCGCGGCGCCACGCTGGAGAAGTGCATCGGGACGGCAATAGTCAACCCGTACGCGTACCTCCCGGCGCCCTACAAGGCAGGCATCATGCCCGCCACTTTCGGCAAGACGCTCAGCCCGACCCAGATCCAGGCGCTCGTGAAGTTCCTGTCGAGCGTGACGAAGTAGGGCCGGGGCGGGGACTCGGCGCGGGGCGCCGGGCGGCGGGCGGCGGGTGCCGGGTGCCGGGCGGCGGGCGCCGGGTGCCGGGTGCCGGGTGCCGACGCCGGCGCGGCCCCGCGGTGCTGGCCCGGCGCCATGCCGGCGCGGCCCCGCGGTGCTGCCCGGCGCCGCCATAACTCCACAATTCGCCGCAAGGCGCGATCGCTGTGTCACGCGGTGGTTGCCATACGACCACGGCGCCACCCGGCGACGCGCGTCCCGCGAGCTTTGTTCAACCATGGTGGTTCCGAGGGCAGCGCTCGGAAGCCGAACCGCCCCGGCGCCCGCCGAGACCCGGCCCCTCTACAGGATGTAGACCGCCGTGTAGACGATCAGCCACATCACGTCGACGAAGTGCCAGTACAGACCCGGCACCTCCATGCCGGCGTGCTCCTTCGGCGTGTAATGCCCGCGGAAAGCACGCACGCTGACCATGACAAGCGCGCACAGCCCGACGATCACGTGGGCGCCGTGCAGCCCGGTCAGCGAGTAGAAGATCGTGCCCTGCGCTGAGTCATGGGGGGCAAAGCCCAGGTGGACGTACTCGTTGATCTGAAGGATCAGGAAGGTGAGCCCGAGCATGAAGGTGGCCACCATCCCCGCCTTGAGCCCGAAACGGTTGCCGTTCCTGACCGATACGAGCGCCCAGTGGATGGTCAGGGAGGAGGAGAAGAGGATTGCCGTGTTGACGCCGGTGGTGGCCTCGGGAACGGCGGTGCCGTTGGCTGGCCAGGGGTTGTGGGTGACGACGCGGATGAAGAAGTAGGCCGTGAAGAACGCACCGAAGATCATCACCTCGGACATGATGAAAAGCAGCATCCCCAGCGTCGGGGCATGGACGCGTGAGGAGCGATGCGCCGGGGGTGGCCCGTGATGCTCGTGAGCGACTGACGCGGCTTCCATGGGCCTCTAGGCGACGGGGGCGCCGGCTTCTTCGTGGACGACGTGCTCCACGGGCTTGCCTGAGGCGCGCTTGACTCGCTCGATCAGGTCCCCCCGCAACCAGCCGGACTTCGTCTCCTGGAACGTGGAGATCACGATGTCATCGACCCGGAAGTACTGGAGCGCGTTCATGATCGCCGTGAAGGGATCTGGGTCACCCACCATGCCGGCCGCGTACAGGTCGCGTACTCGCAGGCGATCGAGCACCAGCTTCAGGCGCGTGCGGGCCCGGTGCAGGGCATGGCCGCTACCACCCTCCGGCGGGACGACCACGACGAACACCTGCCGCCGGCCGGGCTGGGAGAACGCGCTCGCCTTGGCCGTCAGCGCCTCCAGGAGCTCGTCGCCGGACGCCGTGCGGTTGGCCACGGCCAGGGTTACGTGAAAGGGCAGACCCTCGGCATCGATGTCGTTGACCAGGTGGGTGACGGGCAGCCCGGTGGCCTCGCCGACCCGGTCGATGAGGTCACGTCGCATCCAGCCCGAGCGGGCCTGGGGGTAGGTGGAGATGATGATCTCCTCCGGGCCGTATTCCCGGACCGCGTCGAGAATGGCAGTGAACGGATCGGGGTCACCCACCTCGCCGATCGCCCGGATGCCCATTCCCCGGATCACCTCCAGCGCCAGGTCAACCCTGGCCTGGGTCGCGTCAAACACGGCGTCCTGGTAGACCACGAGGCCGCTCTTGGGCCTGCTCTGCGGCAGGCAGAGGATGAACCTGGTGTCCTCGTCGGCTCGTTCCTTGACGGCGTCCAGGAGCTGGCGGCCGCCCAGCGTCTCGTTGGCCACCACGAGGATCGTGTGCGTGGCGATGCCCGCGCCGCTGCTCATTCGTGGCGCTCCTGGCTGGGCAGCTGGGTGAACGACCCGGCGCCCACCGGCACTGCCTCAGCCGGGGACTTGAAGATGCCGTGCACCGCGCCGGGGACACCGTACTCGTAGGGGCCGCCGACCACGGTGGGCACGGTGGGGAAGTTGAACACCGGCGGAGGCGAGGACACCTGCCACTCCAGCGTGAGCGCCCTCCACGGGTTGGCCGCCGCCCTTGGACCGCCCCGCCAGCTGGCCACGACGTTGTAGAGGAAGATCAGCATGCTTAGCCCGAGGATCCACCCCGAGATGGAGATGAAGAGATTCCAGGCCGCGAACTTGGACGCGTACTCCGCCACCCGCCGCGGCATGCCCTGAATCCCGATCAGGTGCATGGGGGCGAAGGTGAGGTTGGCGAAGATGAACGTGCACCAGAAATGCAGCTTGCCCAGGCGGTCGTCGAACATTCGCCCGGTCATCTTGGGGAACCAGTAGTAGACGCCCGCGAAGATCGTCATCAGCGACCCGCCGAAGAGCACGTAGTGGATATGGGCCACGATGAAGTACGTCTGGCTGACGTGGATGTCAAACGGGATCATGGCCAGCATCACCCCGCTGATGCCGCCCAGCGTGAACATGGTCAAAAAGCCGAGCGCGAACAGCATCGGCGTGTCCAGGTGCAGCACGCCGCGCCACAGCGTGGCCAGCCAGGAGAACACCTTGATGCCCGTCGGGATGGCGATGATGGCCGTCGTGATCATCATGGGGATCCGGATCCAGGGCTGCATGCCCGAGACGAACATGTGGTGCGCCCACACCGTGAAGCCCAGGACCACGATGGCCAGCAGGGAGAAGGCCATCATGCGGTAGCCGAAGATCGGTTTTCGGGCCTTGACGGCCAGGATCTCGGAGATGATCCCGAAGCCGGGCAGCATCATGATGTACACGGCCGGGTGGGAGTAGAACCAGAACACGTGCTGGTACATGAGCACGTTGCCGTTCTTGCCCGCCCCCACGTAGGCATCGAAGAAGTGAAAGCCCAGTGACTTGTCGAGCAGGATGAAGAACTGGGACGACGCGATGAACGGGGTGGCGATGACCACCAGCAACGAGGTGGAGAAGTTGGCCCAGGCCAGCAGGGGCATCCGGAAGAAGCTCATCCCAGGGGCCCGCATCGTGATGATCGTGACCAGGAAGTTGAGCGCGGTGAAGATCGAGGAGAAGCCGGCGAACTGCACGCCCACCGAGAAGAAGAGCTGGCCGAGGGGCATCGTGGTGGACAGCGGGGCGTAGGCCGTCCAGCCCGCGGCAAACGAGCCGCCGGGGGCCAGGAAGCTCATGAGCATGACGATCCCGCCCAGCGGGAGCAGCCAGAAGGACAGAGCGTTCAGCCGCGGGAAGGCCATGTCCGGCGCCCCGATCATCAGCGGCAGCACGAAGTTGGCCAGCCCGGCGAACACCGGGATGACGAACAGGAAGATGAGCAGCGTGGCGTGGACCGAGAAGACGCCGTTGTACTGCTCAGGAGTGAGGAACTGCATCCCCGGTTTGGCCAGCTGGACCCGGATCATCATGGCCAGCAGTCCGCCCACGAACAGGAAGAAGAACGAGGTGACGGTGTACTGGATGCCGATCACCTTGTGGTCGGTGTTGACCTTGAAGTAGTCCCGCCAGCTGTACGCGCCGTGGCTGGAGTGGTCCTCGGGCCGCGTGGGGCGCCCGGCGGCCCAGTACAGCCAGTAATCGAACGTTCCCAGCCCGATGAGGAAGAAGATGGGGACGGCGAGGATCGCGGTCGTCGTGACAGCGGTGCCGTCGATGACCGGGTGAAGATGCTGAAGCGAGCGGACCAGGGCGGTGATGCCGAAGGAGAAGCCCAGGCCCAGCACCTCAAACAGGGCGGCTCGGTACCACCCGGGCAGGCGCAGCTTGGGGGGCAGCGGGACTCGCGAGCGCCTCACCTGGGCCGCGTGCTCGGGCTCTGCCACAACGGTTGCCATCAACCGATCTCCTCTGCTCTTCGCTTCTGGGTCCGCGTCGCCCTCGGCCCGCCCACAAGGATAAGGTCAAAGCGTCTCACTTGCCGCCGCCCCCCTGCTCGCCTGGGGGCGAGCCGGCCGATCCGATGGGCGCCGCGCCTCCGCTCTTCTGAGAGGCCAGCCAGGTGGTGAAGGTGGCCGGCGGGACCACGTGCACCGCGGCCCGCATGAGGGAGTGGCCCGGCCCGCACAGCTCGGTGCACTCGGCGGGATAGGTGCCCACTCGCGTGGGCGTGACCCGGAGGATGGTGGTGATACCGGGCACGGCATCGAGCTTCTCCGAGAACTCAGGGACGAAGAAGCTGTGAATCACGTCGAGCGAACGCAGCTTGAACACCACCGGACGACCCTCGGGCAGGTAGAGGACGGGGGAGAGGACGGTCTTGCCCCCCGAGCCCGCATAAGAGAACTCGAAGGCGAACTGTCGGGCGGTGACGCCGACGGTCAGCTCGCCCCTCTTGGTCGCCTCGTTGGAGCGCAGGACGGCATAGGCATAGCTGCATAGGCCCAGGATCAGCACGGCCGGAAGCACGGTCCAGACCACCTCGAGGCGAGTATGTCCGTGGATCGGCGGCCCGTCGAGCTTCTCCTGACCGGGCCGCATGCGGAACTTCCATATCGAGAACCCGACCACCGTGGCCACGATCACGAAGATGGGGATGCACGCGATGAGGAGGACGTAGTAGAGCGTGTGAATGTTGCCCGCCTGACGCGAGGCCTCGGTGGGAAACCAGGGCAGGAGCAGGGCCACCACGATCAGGACGATGCTGGCGATCACGCCCGTGACGATCATCTGGACTAGAAGTCGGTTAGGCACCCTGGCTCACTCGTCGGCGTCGCGGGCCATCTCGGCCCGCATGCTAGTGGTTCGTGCGGTGGCGCGAGATCGCTGTGGGAGCCTGGGCAGTGGTGCGGCGCTCCCCGCCGCCGGGCCATATTATGATTGAGCCGATTGTTGCAATCCACCCCCGGAGCGGCCGATGAAAGTGCGAGATGGCATGTCGGAAGTTGTCCTGACGGTCGGGCCAGGGCATACGCTTCGCGAAGCAGCCGCGGCCATGACGGAGCGGCGGGTGGGCGCCGCCGTCGTGGTGGATCCGGATTCCCAGGGGCCGGGGGTGCTCACCGAGCGGGACATCCTGCGCTCCGTGGCCGCCGGCCAGGATCCCGACCGCGAGCGGGTGGCCCAGCACCTCACCGCTGAGCTGGTCTTCGCTTCGCCCGAGTGGTCTCTGGAGCGGGCCGCCGCGGCGATGGTCAAGGGCAACTTCCGGCATCTGGTCGTCGTGGAGGGCGGCGAGCTGGTGGGGATGCTCTCGATGCGCGACATCGTCCGCTGCTGGACGGCGGATGGGGCCACGAGCGAGGTCGAGGCTCCGGCCGCCACCGCCGGCGCGTAGCAACGCGCCGGCTACTTGATCGTGATCTTCAGCTGGTGTCGGGCTGCCAGGGTGCCGTTGCAGTAGGCGGTGGTGCCGGTGAAGACGAAGGCTGTCGAGCAGCCCGAGTCGTCGGTCACGGTCAGCGTCACCGTGTACTTTCCGGCCTTCTTGTATGCGTGCGTGGCAGCCGCGGTCCCGGTGTGCGCGCTGGTGCCATCGCCAAAGCTCCAGGCATAGCCCACGACCTTGCCGTCGCTGTCGTGGGAGGCCGAGCCGCTGAAGCGCGTAGCCTTTCCGGCCGCAGCTGGGGTGGCCTGGAACGAGGCCACGGGGCCCTGGTCGGGAGGGATCACGACCGCGGCCGTGCCATCGCCTGCGTTGACCGTGGGCTGGGACTTGGAGGTGAGCAGGCCGGTGCTGCCCACGTTGAATTGCGAGATCGTCCCGGTACCGCTTGTCACGTAGTTGGCGTCATAGGCACTCTTGCCGCTGGCACTCAACCACAGATCCTCGGCGCCGCCTGGGGCGGTTACATATGGCGTGGACTTCAGCTTCAGAAGTCCGGTAGTGCCTATGTTGAACTGGTAGATGGCGGTGTCGTTCGGCGCGTACAGGCTCCTGCCGTTGGGGCTAACCGCTGCCTGGTAGAGATAATCATTGGCGCTGCCAGCGTGGACAGGGCTGCCGATCGAGGCGAGCTCTCCGCCTGTTCCTACGCTGTACTGCGAGATCGTGGCAATCGTGTCGCTGGAAGTCCCGAGGTTCGTCACGTACGCGTGCTTACCATTCGGGGTCAGGACGACCCAGGTGGGCGCGTCGCCTGTGCCAATGGTCGCCGTTGATTTGGCCGAGAGGGTGCCGTTGGCGGCGATGTTGAACTCAGCCACCCCGCTGGCGCCGGTAGTACTGGAGTAGTTCGTCGCATAGAGGCTCTTGCCGTCGGGGGAGATGGCCAGCCCGTAGGGTCCGTTTAGGTTCGAGCTCTCCGTCGCCT
This sequence comes from uncultured Solirubrobacterales bacterium, assembly GCA_963838865.1. Classification (GTDB taxonomy): domain Bacteria; phylum Actinomycetota; class Thermoleophilia; order Solirubrobacterales; family Solirubrobacteraceae; genus Palsa-465. Next base: position 234,869 of record CAWISN010000003.1, read on the forward strand.
GGTTGCTGTTTGGTGTGAGCGCTCCCGTGGATCCGACGTTGAAGATCGACACCGTGGAGCCGCCGTAGTTGGCCACGTAGACGTATTTGCCGTTGGGAGTCACGGCCACGCCAACAGGTTCGGTACCGGTACTGACCGTGGCGGTTGACATAGCCTTGAGCGATCCATTGGCCAAGATGTCGTACTTCGAGAGGTCGGCGCCGCTGTAATTGCCGACGTAGAGGTACTTCCCGTTCGGGGTCGCCGCGGCGTTCCATGAGTTGTCGCCCGAGGAGATCGAGCCGTTGGCCGTCAACTTCCCGCCGGATCCGAACGAGAACTCGCTGACGGTGCCGGACGTGACGTAGTTGGTGGCGTAAAGGCCCTTGGGCGCGGCGAGCGCGCTCCCCGGCAGGGCGAGCGCCAGTACGGCGCAGGCACACACTGCAACTACCCTCATGACCAGCCCCATCGCCCCTCCTCGGTTTGCCCACTTGACCCTACCGCTGAAAGAATCCCATACATGGCACGCGACCTCAAGCTCGGCTTGAACGTGGGGTACTGGTCCCGCGAGCCTCCTCCTGGGGCTCAGGAGTCGGTGCTGGAGGCCGAGCGGCTGGGCTTTGACTCGATCTGGACGGCCGAGGCCTACGGGTCAGACGCTCTGCTGCCCCTGGCCTGGTGGGGGTCCCACACCGACCGGATCAAGCTCGGTACCGCGATCGTCCAGATCTCCGCCCGGACTCCCGCAGCCACGGCGATGGCCGCGATGACGCTCGATCATCTCTCGGGCGCACGGCTCATCTTGGGCCTTGGCGTGTCCGGACCTCAGGTGGTGGAAGGGTGGTACGGCCAGCCGTTTGCCAAGCCGCTGTCCAGGATGCGGGAGTACATCGGGATCCTGCGCCAGATCTGGGCTCGCCAAGGACCGGTGATCAACGAGGGCCCTCACTACCCGCTGCCGTTGCAGGAAGGCGTCGGCCCTGGGGCGGGCGCGCAGCCCACCGGGCTGGGCAAGCCGTTGAAGTCGAGCATTCGCCCACTACGGGAGGACATCCCGATCTACCTCGCGGCCGAGGGGCCGAAGAACATCGCCATGGCGGCTGAGCTGTGCGATGGCTGGCTGGCCCTCTTCTATTCACCCCATCACGACGACATCTACGCCGACGCTCTGGCCGAGGGGTTCCGCCAGCCCGAGGCTCGCAGGAGCGCCGAGGACTTCGAGGTGGCGGCCACCGTGCCACTGATCGTGACCGACGATGTGGACTCGGCCATCGACGCGGTGCGACCGATGTACGCCCTTTATTTCGGCGGCATGGGGGCCAAGAGCGCCAACTTCCACGCCAATGTCCCCATCCGCATGGGCTACGAAGCCGAAGTCAGGCAGATCCAGGACCTCTACCTGGAGGGCAAGAAGGACGAGGCCGCAGCCGCCCTCCCGCGCCAGCTGATCGAAGAGCTGACGCTGATCGGGCCGGCGGACAAGATCCGGGAGGAACTCCAGGCCTGGCGAGAGTCGAGTGTGACCACGCTGCTCATCGGCGGCGATCCGGCCACGCTGCGCACCGCGGCCGAGCTGGTTCTGGGCTAGCTTCGCAGTTTGCGCAGCTTTAGCCATTTGGATAGTGACCGACCCAGGTGCAATCCCCTACGCTCTGGCTCGCGCCCGCCGCCGGGCGTCGGGGCGCCCTGAGGCAGGCGCCATAACGCATCCCCACTTGCCGTCTCCATACGAAGGGAGCCTGAAGTCAATGCCACGCATCCGTCAGCAGAATGTCCTGGCGGCCCAATGGACGCCGAATGGCGGCGCGCTGGGGACCGCCGACCTCACCGCACCCGACAATCAGATCTTTGGGGTCAACGTGTTCAGCCCGGCCGTGCAGCGCCAGCGGCTGCCCCGGGACGTCTTTCGCCGCCTGCAGCAGACGCTGGCCCGGGGAGAGATCCTGGACACCTCATTGGCCGACGCGGTGGCCCAGGCCATGAAGGACTGGGCGCTCGAGCGCGGCGCCACCCACTACACGCATTGGTTTCAGCCGCTCACCGGCTCCACCGCCGAGAAGCACGACAGCTTCTATGCGCCCACCGGTGAGGGCACCGCGCTGGCCGAGTTCTCGGGCAAGGAGCTGATTCAGGGCGAGCCGGACGCGTCCAGCTTTCCCACTGGCGGGATCCGCGCCACGTTCGAGGCCCGGGGTTACACCGCTTGGGATCCCACCAGCCCGGCCTTCATCCTGGAGAACCCCAATGGGGCAGTTCTGTGCATTCCCACGGCGTTTGCTTCATGGACCGGTGAGGCGCTTGACCACAAGATCCCGCTGCTGCGCTCCATGGACGCCCTATCCCGCTCGGCCATCCGCGCACTGCAACTATTCGGGGATCAGAGCGCCCAGCGAGTGTTCACCACGGTGGGCCCCGAGCAGGAGTACTTCCTGATCGATGAGCAGTACTACTTCGAGCGCCCCGACCTGATCACCACCGGGCGCACCCTGTTCGGCGCCAAGCCCCCCAAGGGTCATGAGCTCGACGACCATTACTTCGGCTCAATTCCCGAGCGGATCCTGGCCTACATGCTCGACACCGAGCGCGAGCTGGCCAAGCTGGGCATCCCGGTCAAGACCCGCCACAACGAGGTGGCGCCCAACCAGTACGAGATCGCGCCGGTGTTCGAGAACTCCAATGTGGGCTCCGATCACCAGCAGCTGACCATGCAGGTGATGCAGAACGTGGCCCGCCGCTACCGGCTGGTCTGCCTGCTGCATGAGAAGCCCTTCGCCGGGGTCAACGGCTCGGGCAAGCACAACAACTGGTCGATGGGCACCGACACGGGCAAGAATCTCCTCGATCCCGGCGACACGCCGCACGACAACCTGGAGTTCCTGTTCTTCTGCGCCGCGGTGATTCAGGCCGTGAACAAGCATCAGGGGCTCCTGCGAGCGTCGATCGCCTCGCCCGGTCAGGACCACCGCCTGGGAGCCAATGAGGCGCCCCCGGCGATCATGTCGATCTTCCTGGGAGCCGAGCTGGAGCGCGTCTTCGCAGCGATCGAGCAGGGCCAGGCGGGGGAGTCCGCGCCTGGGTCGTTCCTGGGACTGGGAACGCCGGTGCTTCCGCCGCTGCCCATGCACGGGGGGGACCGCAACCGTACGAGCCCGTTCGCCTTCACCGGCAACAAGTTCGAGTTCCGGGCGCTGGGAGCCAGCCAGTCCCTGTCCTTCCCCAACACCGTGCTGAACACGATCGTGGCCGAGGCCATCGACAACCTGGCCGAAGAGCTCGAGGGAGAGCTCGAGGGCGGCCAGGGGATCGAGTCGGCTCTGCCCCGGATCCTCCAACGGGTCTACGCGGAGAACAAGCAGATCGTCTTTGGCGGCGACAACTACTCCCCCGACTGGCATCGGGAGGCCGAGCAGAGAGGACTGCTCAACCTTCGGGCTACCCCCGACGCACTCCCGTATCTGCGCAAGGAGCAGACGACCGCGCTGTTCTCCAGCTACGGCGTCCTGTCCGAGCGTGAGCTTGAATCGCGGTACGAGGTCTTCCTCGAGCAGTACGCGACGAAGATCAACATCGAGGCGGAGACCGTCGCCTCGATCGCGCGCACGATGGTGCTGCCGGCCGCCGCCCGGCACAGCGCCATGGTTCGCGCGGCGGGACTCAAGGATCTGGAAAGCGAAGCGTCCAGGCTGACCAGCCGACCTCGTCGCGGCGATCGGGCGGCTGGAGGAGGCCAACAGGGCGGAGAACCATCCCGAGGAGGACGCGCTGGAGCACGCGCGCTACACCCATGACTCGGTGATCGGAGCCATGGAGGCTGTGCGCGCGGCCTCGGACGCGCTCGAGCGGGTGGTAGCGGACGATCTCTGGCCGCTGCCGAAGTACTCGGAGATCCTGTTCATCAAGTAGGGGCGGGGTCGGATCGTTGATCCTCCCTCCCAACCACGCGCAGCTGACGCTCGCGCGGCCGGCCGTCTCCACCCGGGAGCGGTGGATGATCGGGGGCGTGCTGCTGATCGTGGCCGCCCTCGTGCTGGCCCTGGTGGTCTCGCTGGCCACCGCCGGGCCGAGCTCGTCGCACGGCTGCATCTACGTGACGATTCCGGCCGCCACGGGCGCCCAGGAGATCAATCAGTGCGGCCAGACGGCCCGGGGCACCTGTGCATCGGCGCTGCGCCCGGGGGCCTTCCCGGCCCAGTCGGGGCGCGTCGTGGCGGCGGAGTGCCGCAAGGCCGGTCTGCCCCTGGGTGGCTAGCCGGGGCTCTACGCCTCGCACGCGGCGCCCCCTCTGGCGAGGCTCTACGCCTCCCGCATGCGGTACCGGCGCTTGCGCCGGCGGCGAAAGATTTCCCCCGCCACGATCGACACGACCGCGAGGCCGAACAGGATCGACAGCAACGTGCCTGCGTCGCCGAATAGGTCGAGGATCACCGGTCCTGCGTAGTAGGCGCCGATGGCGAGCGGGGCCGCCCACAGCAACAGCGCGCTCAGGGCATTGGTGACCAGGTAGACCAGCGGGCGCGAGCGGTTGATGCCGGCCACCCAGGCCGGGGTGGCCAGGATTGCCAGGATCTCCATCCGCCGGAAGAGCCGCTCGCCGTTGGCGGCCGCGCGCAGCCGGGCGCGGTGCAGCGGGCCCGGAGTGGTCAGGACCGCCCGTCCGGCCTTCAACCCGACCAGCCAGCCTGCGATCCCACCCAGCATCGCCCCAATCCAGGCCCAGAAAACGACGGGAGCGATGTCGAGGTTGTGCTTGGAGGCCACCACCCCCGCCGCAATAACGGCGGGCTCCCCGGGCCCGGCCCAGATCAGCCAGCTCAGGAAGGCAGCGGCCGCCACCCCGAAGTAATCGATCGCCGCCCCGTGGTGGTGCAGGAGGTGAAGGTGCAGGTTGAGACCAAGGATCAGCACGGACGGGCCCCCCCGAGACGCAGCGGTTCCGTGCTCATCCGGACCGATCGTGGCACACCGGCCCCACAGACCGGCTGCGGCTCATTCCGGCTCCGTTTTGCGCAGGTTGCGGGAACGAGTTATCCGGATGTACAGGAGGCGGTGGCGTTTCCTAGACCGCAGGCCATGGCTGCCTATCCCCGGAAGTCCGACACTGCGATGCGTAAGCAAACGTCACGAGGGCGAGCCACCGCGGAGCGGTGGCTCTGTGCGTAGGCGTATCCAGCAACCGGACAAGGAGATCAATGCCACTCGAAGCGCCTCACTGGTTGAGCTCGGGGGATACCTCGTGGCAGATGACCGCGGCCACGCTCGTCGGGCTGATGAGCGTCCCGGGCCTCGCGGTCCTGTACGGCGGCGTGATGCAGAAGCGCTGGTCGATCAACAGCATGATGCTGACCTTCGCCACGTTCGCGGTGGTGCTCGTGGTCTGGGTGCTATGGGGGTTCAAGATGGGCTTCGGCACCCCCTGGCACGGCCTGTCGCACTCGGGTTTCTTCGGGAACTTCATCGGCCAGCCCGGACCGGTGCTCTCGCACTCCGAGCTGCAGAGCCAGAGCAACATCCCGCTGCTTGGCAGCCAGGCGTTCCCGAAATCGGCCCTCGTCTACTTCCAGCTCGTCTTCGCGGCGATCACACCGATCCTGGCGCTTGGTTCGGTCCTCGGACGCGTGAACTTCAAGGCGTGGCTGCCCTTCTGCGTCCTATGGATCACCTGCGTCTACTGCGTCGACGCCTTTTTGATCTGGGGCGGCGGTTTCTTCGCCCAGCACGGGGCGGTGGACTTCTCCGGTGGGTACGTGATCCACCTCTCGGCCGGCGTGGCCGGGTTCGTGGCGGCGGCGGTGATCGGGCCACGGCTCCAGCGCGACCGAGAAATCGACGCTCCGAACAACGTGGCCATGCTGGCGGTGGGTGCGGGCCTGCTCTGGATGGGCTGGAACGGATTCAACGGCGGTGACCCGTATGCATCAAACATGTCGGCCAGCGCGGCGATCCTCAACACCAACCTGTGCACGGCGGTCGCGTTCCTGGTCTGGGTGGGCTGGGACTACCTCACCGGGCGCAAGCCCGGCCTCCTCTCCGGCGTGAACGGAATGATCACCGGACTGGTGGCCATCACGCCGGCCGCCGGGTACGTGAACGGCTGGGGCGCGATCGCCATGGGCGTGATCGCCTCGACGCTCGTGTACTTCTCGCTCAACTACCTGAGCCGGCTCCGGCCCTTCCGGAAGGTGGATGACACGCTGGGCGTGATCTACACGCACGGCTTCGCCGGTCTGGCCGGCGGCCTTCTGGTCGGCATATTCGCCGATCCGGGAATGGCTCTCTTCTACAAGAGCGGCCCGCACGGGCTGGTCCCCGGGGGAACGGCCACCGGAGCGATTCACGGCAACTGGACGCTGCTCAAGTGGCAGCTGTTCGCCGGGCTGTTCGTGATCGCCTGGACCGCACTGGTCACCTTCGTTCTGCTCAAGCTGGTCGGCCTGTTCATCCCGTTGCGGATGACCACTCAGAACATGGAGATCGGGGACGTGGCCGAGCATGGGCACGAGGTGTACCCCTCCGACGTCCCGTCGCTCGGCTTCCCGAACGGCATGCCGGAGCGGGTCCCCGAACCGGCGCCGGCTCCATCGGCGATCTAGCGGACTGCGATCCGGACGATGGCACTGGAGTTAGCCGATGGCGAACTCGAGTGCCAAAGACTGGCGCGGCGGGGACGGGGCGAGAGCCCTGTCCCCGCTCCGACCGGTCCTACAGCCCGGTCCCTGCGAACGACACCGAACCCGGGGGCACCACCGGTTGGCCCACGTCGAGCTGAATCAGGCCATGAGGGAGAAGCGGGATGTCGCGCGGACTCTTGGTCCAACGCTTGCCGTTGAAGAAGGCGGTCACCGGGCCGCGGGCCGTGGCCACTGCGTCCGGACCGAGCGGTTGGCGCCATTCGTCGAAGAAGTCGCCCAGCGTGTAGATCCTGGCCGAGGGCGACTCGACGTGGATGATCCCGTCCGCGGTGTGGGTGTGCAGCCAGTAGTAGCACTGGGTGGCCTGGTAGAAGGGTCCCTGGGCGGTCTGCTGGGCCACCGCCCCGATGATTCCTATCCCTCCTGGAAGCTGGCGGGGTAAGCCATTGACGTAGACCTGGAGATGGGAGTGGATGTGGTAGGCGACCTGCTCATTGGCCTGGCAGTGAACTCCATTCACTGGGCTCCCCGGGGTCGTGGTGGATGCCGGGGCCAGAGACGGCCCCCGCTCGATGGGGATCCCCTCGGGCCCAAGCGTGCCCCCGCCCGGCTGCGTCGGTCCCCCGGTTCCGGCCACCGTCGTGCGGGATGGGCTGCTATGGGTCGATCCTCCCCCGTGACCGGATCCACACCCGGCCATGGCGGTTGCGGCCAGCGCAACCAGGGCCAGTCCACGAAATCTCATCAGCTGGGTCAGCTCGGGACGGCGGTGGCGATCAGCGGCGGCCGCCGCCCAGCAGACGGAGCATGAACAGGAACACGTTGAAGATGTCGAGGAAGATCCCGGCAGCGATTGGGACAGCGCTCTGCATGCTGGCGCGCTGCAACCGGTTGAAGTCAAAGATGGTGAACGCCCCAAAGATCACCAGGCCCGCCACGGCGTAGATGATGTGGCCGTTGGGGATGGCCACAAAGATCCCGACCAGGCCGAAGGCGATCAGGCCAAGGAGGGCCCAGAACAGGCCACGCGCCCAGTGCGAGAGATCGCGCCGGGTGGCGTAGCCATAGGCGCCCAGGCCACCCACGAACGCCGCCGTGGCTCCTGCCGCCTGCCAGAGAATCGACGGCTGGGACTTGGCGTACACGGCGAGCACCGGGCCCACCGCCATCCCGAGCAGCAGACCCAGGCCGAAGAGCAGCCCGATCGCCAGCTGCTCATGGCCCCGGGCGGAGGCGATGTTCAGTCCGAAGATGCACGCGAAGGCGGCGATGAAGAGGAGGATCCCCGTGGAGCCGGTGAGGTCTCGTCCCACATACGCTCCCAGGGCGGCGCAGCCCACGGTGAGGGCAACCAACCCCATGACCTGGCCGAACACGGCCCGACTGCGCTCCCGGGTGATGGGGCCTGTTCTCAGCGTGGCGTCGTAGGCGGGCATGCAGCAAGCTCCTGTCTATAAGGGCGGTTGGGTGAGCCCTTCAAGGCTAGCCCACGGGCCGACGGCCACCGAAATTCCTCATCCCGACCGGTGGGGGACTTGATCGCGGCCGACGCCTGATCTCGCCCGGGCGCTTGACGGAGGACACGCGCCGATCAAGAATGGGAGCACCCCAAACACGGGGCACCCCACTCCGGAGGCGAGGATGACCGAGTATGACTATGTGATCGTCGGCGCGGGTTCCGCCGGATGCGTGCTGGCCGCCCGTCTGACCGAGGACCCGTCGGTGAAGGTGTGCCTGATCGAGGCGGGGCCTCCCGACGCGGCGGATGAGATCCACCTGCCCGCGGGCGCGCTGGCCGTCAGCCTGAGCAAGTACGACTGGGGGTTTATCTCCGACCCCGAGCCGGGCCTGGGATTCCGTCAGCGGATCCTGCCCCGGGGGCGGACGCTCGGCGGCTCTTCCTCGGTCAACGCCATGGTCTACATCCGGGGCAACCGCGCCGACTACGACGGCTGGGCGGCCATGGGCTTTGAGGGCTGGGGCTGGGACGACGTCCTGCCCTACTTCCTCAAGGCCGAGGACAACGAGCGCGGGGCCAGCGAGTGGCACGGCGCCGGCGGGCCGCTGCGGGTCAGCGAGGGCCGGGCCCAGCATTCGACCTGCGCCGCGTTCATCGAGGCCGCCGTTCAGGCCGGACACTCCCGAGACGCGACGATTTCAACGGTCCCGTCGCAGGACGGGGTGGGCTGGTACCAGCTCACCCAGCGCGACGGCCTGCGCTGCTCGGCTGCCGTGGCCTACCTGCATCCGGCGCTCGAGCGGGAGAACCTGACCCTGCAGACCGACGCCTACGTGACGCGCCTGCTGCTGGACGGCACGCGGGCCGTGGGGGTGGAGATCGACCAGGGCAACCAGCTCAAGGAGATTCGCGGCGGCGAGATCATCCTCAGCGCCGGCAGCTATCAGAGCCCGCAGATCCTGCTCCTGAGCGGGATCGGGCCGGCCGAGGAGCTCGAGCTGGGAGGGATCCCCTCGGTGGTCGACCTGCCCGTCGGCCGCGGTCTCCAGGACCACCCGGCCACATGGATCACCTACACCACCAGCGAGCCCTCGCTGCTCACCGCCGAGACCGAGGAGAACCTGGTCCTGGTGCAGACCGAGGGACGCGGGCCGCTGACCTCCAACTTCGCCGAGTCGGGCGGGTTCATGCGCACCCGGGATGACCTGGAGGCTCCGGACATCCAGCTCCACGCCGTTCCGATCCTGTTCCCGGAGGGCGGGCGCGGGCGAGATCCTGGTCGACGGATGGGCCCTGTCGGCCTGCCTGCTGCGCCCGGAGAGCTCGGGCTTCGTCAAGCTCCGCTCCCGGGTCCCCACCTCCAAGCCGCAGGATCCTTCACAACTACCTGGTGGAGGAGAGCGACCGGGCCACGATGGTCGAGGCCGTGCGCCGGTGCATGGACATCGTCGGGCAGCCGGCGCTCCAGCGCGGTGACCACGGAGCCCTACGGCGTCCCGGCCGGGACGCGACGACGCCTCGCTGATCAGCCACATCGAGCGCAACACCACCACGCTCTATCACCCGGTGGGCACGTGCGCGATGGGCTCGGTGGTGGACGCGGAGCTGAGGGTCTTGGGCATGCGAGGGGCTGCGCGTGATCGACGCCTCGGTCATGCCGACGCTCGTGCGCGGCAACACCAACGCTCCCGACGATCATGATCGCCGAGCGGGCCGCCGACCTGATCCGCGGCCGGGCCGGGAGCCGGCCAGGGCAGCGGCAGCAGGAGAGAGCCGCCGCCTGAGCCGGCCAAGCGGCTATGCCGCCGTGGCGGGCGAGCCAGCGGCCCATCCGGGCGAACAGCTCGGGCGGGCTGACGGCCGGCTGGTGCGGGTCGAGCTCGCGGTACACGGTGGCCACGTTGACCGCGATCCGCTCCGGGTCGCCCCAGTCCCGGAAGTCGCTGATGTCAATGTCCAGCGGCCGCGGTCTCGGCATCCATCCCGGCCTCGAAGCGCTGGCCCGGCTCTGGTCATAGACATAGCGCAGGTACCGCTGGACGTCCCGCACGCCTGAGTGGTCGGTGACCGGTCCGTGGCCGGGAACCAGGATCCGTGCCTCGAGCTCGATGATCCGGTCGCAGGCATTCAGCCAGCTGGACACCGGCCCAGCCCACATGATCGGCGTGCCCTCGATGAACAGCAGATCCCCGGTGAACACCACGCCGGCGTCGGGGACGTGGGCGATGGCGTCGCCGGGGGTGTGGGCGGGACCCAGCTCGATCAGCTCGACGCGGCGTCCCGCCACGTCGAGCTCGTGCTCGGAGCGGAAGGACACGGTGGGCAGCCGGGGCTCGATGCCCGAGAAGTCAAAGCTCCCGAAGGCGTGCCGGGCGAAGCGCTCGATGTCCTCCGGGAGCCCGGTGGCGCCCATCACGGCGTTGCAGCAGCGCGGGCGGGCGAGCCTGCATGTCCTCGATCGCGGCCGCGGTGGCGATGATCGGGATCCCGTCGGGCAGCAGCTGGTTTCCGAACCAGTGGTCGCCGTTGCCGTGGGTGTTCATGGCCTGGACGATCGGGCTGCGCTGCGGTCACCGGCTTCATCTCATCCAGCATGGCTCGGGTGAGCGCGAGGTCGAACAGCGTGTCGACGAGCAGCGAGCCGCCATCTGAGGTGACCAGCCCGGCGTTGCTCCAGCCCCAGCCGCCGTCGGGCTGCAGATAGGCGTACAGCCCGTCTCCCAGCTCGTGCAGACCGCGGCGGTAGGCGATCTTCACGGCTACTCTGAGTCCTGGGGAGAGACGCTCAGGGGTAAGCATCTTCATGAGACGGTACGTTTTCACCTGACCATGTTCAAGCTGCGCAGGTGTGGGCCTCTGCTCGCGCTGGCCGCTACGTCGGTGGCGCTGGTGGCGTGTGGCGGATCATCGAATCACCCCGCCGCCGGCCCGGCCAGGAGCTCCACAAGGCGTCAGGCAGCCAGGCCTCCGGCGGCGGCGCATCCGTCGCTTCGGGGCCGGTGCGGGCGACGCTCAGGGGCCAAAACCACGACCCCACGACCAAGAAGAACTGGACCTACACCATCACGGCCACCGATGCTCAGGGTCACCCTCTGTCAGGAACGGTTCTGACCGAGTTCACCTTCCAGGGCGTCGTGGAGGGGAAGGAGACCCCGCCCGTTCATCGATTGAAGGACGGGCAGTCTCAGGGACTACATCCTGTTCCCGGCGGAGTCCGTGGGGTACCCGCTCGAGCTTCAGGCCGTGGTGCGCACCCCCGCGGGCTCGGTCACGCTGGACTGGCCAATCACCGTCCACAAATGAGCCGCCACGCGGCGAGCCCGACGGCGGCGGAGGCGGACGGTGGTGGTCCGAAACGTGGTCAAGTCCTATGGGCCCGATCCAGGCGCTGCGCGGCGTCTCGCTCCAGGTGCCGGCGTCGGATTTCTTCACCATCACCGGGCCCTCCGGGTCGGGCAAGAGCACCCTCCTGAACCTGATCGGAAGCCTGGATCGCCCCGATGCGGGAGAGATCCTCGTGGCCGGGGACCCCGTCCCCGAGCCGCGTCACGCCGTCGAGTTCCGGAGACAGATGGTGGGATTCGTCTTCCAGGACAACCCTCTGCTGCCGTATCTCAGCGCCCAGGGCAACATCGAGACGGCGCTTCTCGGCCGCCGGGATGAGTCTGCGCGATCGCCGCCAGCGCAGCGCCGAGCTTCTGGAGGAGGTCGGACTGGCCGACCGGGCCCGGCACGTGCCGGCGGAGCTCTCCGGAGGCCAGCGCCAGGCCGTGGCCCTGGCCCGGGCGATCGCCTCAAGCCCGCGCGTGCTGCTGGCCGACGAGCCCACGGGTGCCCTTGACTCGGCCAGCGGGCAGCGCGCCCTCGACCTGCTGGCCACCCTGCGGCAGCGGCACGGCATGACCGTGATCATCGTCAGTCACGACCCGGCCGTGGCCGAACGGGCCGACCGGGTCCTCCAGCTGGTGGACGGTCAGCTGGCCGAGTAGGCCGGGGCGCACGCTCAGCGGGGCGCGAGCGCCACCGCCGACCACATGCGGGCCACCCGCCAGATCGGATAGGCCGCGCCCAGGATCCCGATGATCATGCCGATCAGCGCCGCCCGCCCCAGGCCCCACGGCGTGATATCGGCCGAGATGAAGGCGTGGAGGCCCAGCGCACCCGGGAGCAGGCCGGCGGCGAGCAGCCCGAGGAGCAGGCCCGCGGCCGTGCCGATCGCGCTGACGGCAATCGCCTCGCCCAGCACGAGCACTCCCAGCTGGCCGGCGCTCCAGCCGATCGTGGAGAGCAGGGCCAGCTCGCGGCGGCGCTCGAGCACCGCGGCCAGCATCGTGTTGGCCACCGCACAGCGCACCGATGATCAGTGCCAGCACCACGATCAGGACCACCGCCTTGCTGATCAGCTCGGTGTTGGCCCCGGCCCGCACGGCCTCGCCGGGGTCGGAGATCGCTGCCACGCCGGGGAAGCCCTGGGCGAAGCTGCGTGGCGCGCCACCGTGACGGAGGTCGTGGGATCAAGCCGCACGGCGATCGTCGTCACCTCTGTCGGCGTGCGGCCGGCCAGAGCCTGGGCATCCGCGCAGGGTGGTGATCGCCCCCTGGTCCTCGTAGGTCAGCCCGGTGTGGTAGATGCCCGCCACCGGGAAGCGACGTCCGCCCGCCGTGAGCGTGTCTCCCGGATGTAGGCCGAGCTGGCCGGCCAGCGTGTCTCCCAGCACCACGTGTCCCGGCTCGGGCCGTGGCCGGCGGTATATACCAGCTGGCGGGCGGCAAAGCCCCGCGGGTCCACGCCGAGCACGATGGCCGAGGGATCGGCTTTGATCGCGCCGATCACCAGCTGAAGTGGCGTGGCCTGGGCCACCCAGGGCTCGGCCCTGACCCGGCCGAGCAGGGACAGCGGGAGCACCGAGGAGGTCGGATCGCCGGCATCGGCCTGGAACAGGCCCAGGTCGGCCCTGCCCGAGGTGCACGAGCTGCGCCGGCGGTGCGATTCAGCCCGGCGGACAGCGACAGCAGGGCCACCACAGCGGCCACGCCAACCGCGATGCCGGCCGCGGTCAGGCCGGTCCGGGCCCTGCGTCGGCGGGCATTGGCCAGGATCAGCCCGAGCATGCAGAAAATTGTCTCCCAGCGAGGCAAACGGCGACGGATGCGACGGGCGGCGTAGTACGCTGCGTACCTCGGAACTGTGGGTGAAAGGTAGGGGAGCGAATATGCGCGAGATCATGCGCCCGCTGAGGCGGGCGAGCTGGTTCAGGTGGATGCTGTGGATCTTCGCCGGGGCCATCATCGGGCTCGTGGCATTGACGTCGGCGAGCGGTGCCCAGGGCAATGTCCGGCGGGCGGCACCTGCCTCTCACGCGGCGCCCATCCGCTTCTCGCACGCCGTCATCGTGGATGAGCAGAGGCCGGGCTTTGAGCCGGACCTGAAGGTCAGACAGCAAGGGCGTCATCTACTCGAGCGTTCCCGAACGGGTTCTCTACGACGATCAGCTACGTCTGGTTCTCGCGTGACCACGGCAACTCCTACCTGCCGATTCCCGGCACGGTCGCCGGCGGCAAGCCGGCCACATGCATCGGCGGCGGTGACAGCGATCTGTTCCTGGACTCGCAGCAACGCGCTCTACTTCTCCGACCTCCAGGGCCTGAGCAACATCTCCAACAGCGTCAGCACCAACGGCGGCAGGACCTGGAGCACGAACTGCGCCGGCGCTCCCAACACTCCTGATGACCGGATGTGGTTTGCCGGCACGGGCAGCCTGGCCAAGCACAACCTGATCCTCTACCAGGACTTCGACGTGGTGGCGGGCTCCGAGCCCAGCGGCGGCAACGCATTGGTGGAAACCGTCTCCTCGAACGGGACCGTGTTCGCCCCGGTGGTCAACGCCAGCCCGCCCAACGACTGCGCCGGCCCGGCCGATTCAGGACTGCGTCACGGGCAACGAGGGAATCTCCGGCAATCAGGTTGTCGATCCGAGGACCGGGAACGTGTACATCGCCCACACCTCCACCGAGGGCTCGAGCGGGGCGCCCGGAGTGCGTGTCTCTGAGGGCAAGATCAAGCTCGGCCCCCCGCCGACCGCCACATGGTCAGAGAGCCCGAACCTGGACGGTCCGCTCTGCCCCGGCAGCACGAAGACATCCGACGGAAGCCGGTCCTGCGTGGACAAGAACGGCAACCCTGAGGAGGTGGCGGGTGAGAACTTCGCCACGATCGCACGCGACTCGGCCGGCTACCTGTACGTGACCTTCACCGCCGGCCCGATAGACCACAAGGCGAGCTCTGATCCGCAGCTTCGGCTACTCCACTGCGCCAGAGCAGATCTACGTGGTCCACTCGCTGGCTCCGGCGGGCCGTAACCCGGCCACCGTGAGATGGTCACGGCCCGCAGCGGATCACGGACAAGGGACTTAGCACCGGGCACCAACACCTTCCCCTGGATCACCGCGGGGTCCAACGGCCGGGTGGACGTGGCCTGGTACCACACGGGCGAGATCCATCAGAAGGGGACCTGCCCGGCCAGCGGCTCGGGCAAGTGCCAGCTCTACGGCGCGGGCTCGCTCACCAAGGCCCAGTGGACAGTCCAGATGGCCCAGAGCCTCAACGCCCACTCCGCACGCCCCGCGTACCGGGCGGCGAAGGTCAGCGAGGGTCCGGTCAAGTCCGGGGCGATCTGCACCAACGGGATCGGGTGCGCCACCGGCGGCGACCGCAGCCTGGGCGACTTCCTCGAGGTCACCACCGACCCGACGGGTGCCGCAGTCGTGTCGTTCGTGTTCGACACCTCGCAGGACAGCTCGAGTGGCGAGGAGAGCCGGTCCGGAGGCGATCAGTCGGCAGATCAGCGGTCCGAGCCTGCTGGCCTCGGTGCGGCCGCGTGAGCCGGGGCCATGGTCCGGGACTGGCCATGGGATCGGTGAAGGACTCCGTCCGAGACGACTTCTACTCGGCCGGCGGAAAGCTGAAGCCGGCTGGCGCGAATCTCGATCTGAAGGCAGCGTCCCTGGCCAACGGCCCGCACAAAACGCTGGTGGCCAAGATCAGGGTCAGGAGCCTGCGCAGCCTCACCGTCTCGCCGGCGGTCGGAGGCCCCGACGCCAGCTGGATCATCCGCTGGACGGTGGTACACCGCGGAAAGAACTCAGGCGGATACCCGATCAACGGCCACATCTACTACGCCGGCATGGACAGCAACGCGGCGCGGCGGACGGGCAAGCCGAGCTTCTTCGTCGGAGACACCAGCGCCGTTCCGCCTCCGGGGAACGCGGCCGACCACACGAAATACATCACGTTCCCCCCGAGCAAGCGGCTGACTGCCAAGCAGGCGTCCTACAACCGCAAGACCGGTGTGATCACCCTGAGAATCCCGCTGGCGGACGTCGGTCGCCCGCGCCAGGGGACGCGGCTCTACAGCATCACGGCGTTCAGCGCGACATCTGCCACTCCGCAGTCGGCCAGTACGGTGTTCAACCAGATGGATGCCACCCCGCCGTTCGAGCTGGTCATCCACCCAGCCCACCACACGCGGACGGGCCACCGGACGCATGGCACCCGCGCTGGGACCGTGACGGGCTTCACTGGCTAGCTGGGAGGACGGATGGACGGGCGTTATCTGGCTGTGGTGCTGGGCTGTGCCGGTCTGGCGGCGGGGTGTGGCAGCTCGAATACCAGCACGGCCCAGCGCGCCACAACGTCGGGCCCAGTCAGCGAGAACGTGTTCATCACAGATGTAGGCACGCTGTGCCAGAGCGCCAAGACCGCCAGCGGCGGGAATCTGGACAAGGCCGCCACCGCTCTGAGCCAGGCGCTACCCCAGCTCAAGGCGATCACGCCTCCCGCCGCCCACCAGGCCGCCTACTCCAAGTTCCTGGCCCGTCTGGAGGCGCTGGCCGCCGCCGTGAAGAATCGAAACTCGGCCGCTGTGCACGCCGAAGCGACCAACGTGGCAGCCGGGGCCAAAGAACTCCACGTCCCCGGGTGCGCGTTGTAGGCACGTTCTCGGTGTCGTGAGCGGCGCTTCTCACCGCCCCGCCGAGGCTCAACGCGGGCATCACGGCCACGGCCCCGTCGGCGAAGGCGATGCTCGCAGGCTGGGGCTCGCCCTGGCCTTGATCGCTGCGTTTGTGGCCATCGAAGTGACCGTGGGCATCCTGTCCGGTTCGCTGGCGCTTCTTTCAGATGCGGGGCATATGCTCACGGACGCCGTCGGCCTGGGCGTGGCGCTCGTGGCGCTGCGGGTGGCGGCGAGGCCGCCCGCTGGTCAGATGACGTTTGGATTCGGCCGGGCCGAGGTGCTGTCCGCCCAGTTCAACGGGGCCACGCTGCTGGTCCTGGGCCTGCTGATCGTCTATGAGGGCATCCGGCGGCTGATCTCGTCCCCAGGGGTGGCCGGGGCTCCCGTGCTGGTGGTGGCGCTGGTGGGGATAGCGGTCAACCTGGCTGCCACGTGGACGCTGAGCGGGGCCCGGCGTGGATCGTTGAACCTGGAGGGGGCCTTTCAGCACGTCCTCACCGACCTGATGGCCTTCATCGCCACCGCGGTGGCCGGCGCAGTCATCCTGCTCACCGGCTTTGTCCGGGCGGATGGCATCGCCTCTCTGCTGGTGGCCGCCATCATGCTGCGGGGCGCCTCCGTGCTCCTACGGGCATCCGGCCGCGTGTTCCTGGAGGCCGCCCCCGCCGATGTCGATGTGGGTGCAGTGGGACGTGCCATGGTGGCCGTCCCGGGCGTGCGCGAGGTGCATGACCTGCATGTCTGGGAGGTGAGCTCGGGGTTTCCCGCCCTGTCCGCTCACGTCCTGGTGGGAACGGAGGACGATTGCCACCTCGCCCGCCGAGCGGTCAAGGAGCTTCTCTCCTCGCGTTTCCACATCGACCACGTCACGCTTCAGGTGGATCACCAGGGAGGCGAGCTGCTGTCGATTGAGCCGCCCGCCCCGCCCGAAGGCGTCACGCCCTGAGGTAACCGGGGCCGGCAGCGGCAGGAGGTAACCGGGGCGGGCAGAGGCACAGGCGACCGCGGCTCGGCAAAGTCCACTGTCCCCATTGTTCAGACTATTTCAAGTGATTCGCTTGACATAGTGCTAACCTGCGCGGCGGGGCAACGGACCTACGTACTGATCCATGTAAATAGGAATTGGAGAACGCATGAGACATCGCGCCAGAACCCGCACGGCGGGCACGCTCCTGAGCATCGTCGTGCTCGGTGGAGGCGTAGCAGCCTGCGGCGGTTCCTCAGATGTGACCAACGCCAAGAACACGAGCGCTGGCTCGGGATCGGGCGGCGCGCAGCTCGGCCTGGTCGCTTACTCGACGCCGAAGAAGGCCTACGACGCGCTGACCGCGGCCTTTGAAAAGACGGCCGTCGGCAAGAAAGTGAGCTTCACCGAGTCCTTCGGGGCCTCGGGAGCCCAGAGCCGGGCGGTGGCCGCCGGCCAGCCCGCCGACGTTGTCGCCTTCTCCACCGAGCCCGACGTGGCCCGTCTGGTCAAGGCCGGGCTGGTCTCGAGCAATTGGGATGCCAACCAGTACAAGGGCATCGTGGCCGACTCCGTGGTCGTGCTGGTGGTGCGCAAGGGCAACCCCAAGCACATCACCGGCTGGAATGACCTGATCAAGCCGGGCGTCCAGGTGGTCACGCCCAATCCCTCCACCTCCGGAAGCGCACGCTGGAACATCCTGGCCGCGTACGGCGCCCAGCTCAAGCTCGGCAAGTCACCCGCGCAGGCCCTGGACTACGTGCGGACGCTGATCAGCAAGCACGTCAGCGTGGAGGATCCGAGTGGCAGCACCGCCATGCAGACGTTTGCCGGCGGCAAGGGAGACGTGCTGCTCTCCTACGAGAGCGAGGCGATCTCGGCCGAGAAGGCCGGGCTCCCGGTCCAGTACATCATCCCGAACCAGACGATCCTGATCCAGACCCCGGACGCGGTGCTGAGCAAGAGCCCCCACCTCAGCCAGGCGCAGGCCTTCCTGAACTGGTTGTGGTCGCCCACGGCGCAGACGATCTGGGCCGAGAAGGGTTACCGGCCGGTGGTCCAGTCGGTCGCGTCGCAGTTCTCCAGCAAGTTCCCCACGCCGTCGCAGCTCTTCACGATCGACTCGGTGGGCGGGTGGAAGACCGTCGATAAGACCCTGTTTGACCCCGCCAACGGCTCGGTCACCAAGATCGAGCAGGCGGCCGGGTTCCCCACGTCGTCCAAGTAGGAGCTCGGTGAGCGTCGCCACTCCGTACGCGGCCCGCGCGCCCACCCGCCGGTGGGCGCGCGCGGTCGTCCCCCGAGGCACCCTGGGCCTGGGGGTGTCTGTGCTCTACATGAGCGTGATCGTGCTGATCCCGCTCGCCGCCGTCGTGGTCAAGGCGGTCTCACAGGGCCCGAGCGCCTTCTGGGACGAGGTGACCAACACCTACTCGCTCCAGGCCTTGGGGGTGACGCTGCGTGGTGTCCCTGGTCGTGGCCGCGATCGGGGCGGTGATGGGCACGCTGATCGCCTGGGTGCTGGTCCGCGACCGGTTCCCCGGGCAGCGCGTGGTCAACAGCCTGATCGATCTGCCCTTCGCCCTGCCCACGATCGTGGCGGGGCTGACGCTGATCGCGCTGTACGGGCCCAGGAGCCCGTTCGGACTTCACCTGGCCTATGCCCGCGCCGGCGTGCTGCTCGCCCTCCTCTTCGTGACGCTCCCGTTCGTGGTCAGGGCGGTCCAGCCGGTGCTGATCGAGCTCGACCCAGAGGTCGAGGAGGCCGCGGCTTCGCTGGGAGCGTCCAACCTGATCACCTTCCGGCGGATCATCCTGCCCGCGCTGCGTCCTGCCATCGCCTCGGGCGCGGCCCTGGCCTTCGCCCGGGGGGTGGGTGAGTTCGGCGCGCTGGTCCTGCTGGCGGGCAAGGTGCAGATCGCGAGCATCGTGATCTACGCCGACATCGAGAGCGACGCTCCGGTCTCAGCGGCCTCGCTGTCCGTCGTGCTGCTGCTCATATCGCTGGCCGTGCTGGTGGTCCTGCGCTGGTTGGGAGCCACGAATGCGTCTTAGCCGCCCAGCCGTCTTCTCAGTCCGGGGCGTGGCCCTCCTGTACCTGGCGGCGCTGCTTCTCCTTCCGCTGGGCGTCGTACTGGGTCGGACCTTCGAGCACGGCCTGAGCCAGGCCTGGGCCTGGATGACAACGCCGGCGGCGATCAGCGCCCTGTGGCTCAGTCTGCTGATAGCGGCGATCGCGGTGCCACTGAACACGATCTTTGGGGTGGGCTGCGCGCTGGTGCTGGTCCGGAGCAAGGCCCGCGGCCGGGCAATTCTGGACGCCCTCATCGACCTGCCGTTCGTCGTCTCGCCGATCATCGTGGGGCTGGCCCTGATCCTGGTCTACGGGCTCGATGGCTGGTTCGGAAGCTGGTTTGTCAACCATGGCTTCCCGATCATCTACGCGGTCCCCGGGATGGTGCTGGCCACGATCTTCGTCTCGCTGCCCTTTGTCGTGCGTGAGGTCGCGCCGGTGCTGATCGAGGTGGGCGAGGAGCAGGAGGAGGCGGCGGCCACACTGGGGGCCAGCCGCTGGCAGACCTTCTGGCGGGTGACGCTGCCCTCGATCCGGTGGGGCGTGGCGTATGGAGTGGTCCTGACCACGGCTCGCGCCCTGGGCGAGATCGGGGCGGTCCTGGTGGTGTCCTCCAACGTCGCCGGCCAGACACTCACGCTCCCGCTCCTGGTCTACCAGCGCGACTCCCAGATCGGCCCAGAGGCGGTCAGTGGTGCCTACGCCGCCGCCACCGAGCTGATCGTGCTGTCCCTGGTTGTGCTTGCGGTGATGACACTTCTCGGTTCCCGAAGGGGGAAATGACATGAGAATCGACGCTGTCGATATCGGCAAGAGATTTGGTGACTTCACGGCGCTGGAAGGGGTCTCGCTCGAAGTCCAGGAGGGCTCGTTGACGGCGCTGCTGGGGCCCAGCGGCTCTGGGAAGTCGACCCTGCTGCGAATCATCGCCGGGCTGGAGGAGCCGGATGCCGGCTCGGTCCACATCGGCGGCCGTGACGTCACCACCGTCCGTCCCCAGGACCGCGGGATCGGCTTCGTGTTCCAGCACTACGCCGCCTTTGCCCACATGAGCGTGTGGGAGAACGTGGCCTTTGGGCTGCGCATCCGCAAGCTGCCCAAGCCGACGGTGAAGAACCGGGTGGAGCAGCTGCTGGCCCTGGTGGGACTGACCGCCTGGGGGCAGCGGCGGCCTTCACAGCTCTCCGGCGGCCAGCGCCAGCGCATGGCGCTGGCCCGGGCCCTGGCCGTCGAGCCTCGTGTCCTCCTGCTCGATGAGCCCTTCGGCGCGCTGGACGCCAACGTCCGCTCCGAGCTGCGCCAGTGGCTGCGCCGGCTGCACGACGAGCAGGGGGTGACCACCGTGCTGGTCACCCACGACCAGGAGGAGGCCATGGAGGTGGCTGACACGATCGCGGTCATGCACGAGGGGCGGATCGAGCAGACCGGCCCCCCCCGCGAGGTCTACGACCAGCCCGCCAACGACTTCGTGATGGGCTTCCTGGGCCCAGCCGTCCGAGTGGGAGGCGAGCTGATCCGCCCCCACGAGCTGCGGATCTCCCTCGAGCCCCAGGACTCAGCCGTGGAGGCGATGGTGACCAGGGTGGTGCATCTTGGTTTCGAGGTCCGGGTCGAGGTCGAGCTACCGGACCGGACGCCGGCGCGAGCTCAGCTCACGCGTGCTCAGGCTGGCGAGCTCGAACTGGTTCCTGGCGACATCGTGTACGTGCAGACTCCCCACGGAGCCACGCATCGGGGCCACCGCGAGGGCGGCGGGGCCCGTTACCGCGTAACCCAGGCCTCGGGATCGTCGCTCATCTTGGCCACGGCCCGGGGCAGCCGGCCCTTGGCCACGTCGCCCACGGTGACGCGCTCCACCACGTCGCGCAGGCTCTTGCGCACGGCGATCCACACGCGGGGCAGCTCACTGGCGGCTCCCCCGTAATGCGATTCCTCGGGCGGGCCACCGCGCACGGTGGCCAGCGGCCCCTCGACGGCCCGGATCACGTCAGCGATGGTCACCTGATCGGCGGCCTTGGCCAGCCGGAATCCCCCCTCAGGTCCGCGCTGACTGCGCACGATCCCGGCGTGGCGTAGCTCGCCCAGGATGTTCTCCAGGAAGTTCAGCGGGATGTCCTGGCTGGTGGCCACCTGCTCGGCGCGCACCGGCCCACCGTCCGAGTTGGCGGCCAGCTCGATCACCGCTCGTACCGCGTAGTCCACCTTGGCCGAAATCCTCAAGTGTCAGCTCCTCGGGGGCTCGGGGGCGGGGGCCCCGTGCATGGGGACACAGCGGCGTCGCGTCATGGCAACCATCCTTATATGGATTGTGCCCGATGGGCCGGGTCGGCGGGCTTGCGCCCGGTCGCAGCAGGGTGTTCAACCAGGGTGGCGAGTGTCAGGCCAGGGCGGCGGGGAGGCCGCTGCCTCCGGTGTTCCCGCCGGAGGGCGAGCCATTCCCGTCTGCGGGCCAGCACGCGCCCCCCAGGCCGCTGCCGCCCGAACTGTGTCCAGCCTGGGTGCAGCCGGCCAGCCAGGGGCCGAGATCGGTGCCGGGCACCGGGACGGCATCCCGGCTGTGCCGGGCCGGGAAGGCGTGGCCTCCTTCGAAGGCCCACAGCCTGCCCGAGGGAGCCACCTTGACCACCGTCCCATCGTTGGGCGTGGCCTTGAGATGCACCTGCGGTTCAGAGAGGTGATTCAGATCCCACAGGTCGATCAGCTGGGCTCCGGATCCGGGATCGGCCGGGCTCATGAGCACGAAGGGAAAGCCGCCGGCGATCCGGTACGCCGTGCCGGTGGCCGTGTAAACAACGCTGCCGTTTGCCGGGACAGACCGCAGCTTCCGAAGACTGCTCCGGCTGATCTGCCGGACCGGCTGACGCCCGCCGATGTCACTCAGGTACTTGACGAGCACAGGTGCCCCCCCAACGATTCGGTACACGGTGTGGGAGCCCCGCACCTCGACCAGGGCACCGTTGCCAGTGGGGCTGCCGGGCTGGGGGGTGGGACGTGGCCAGCGCGAGTGATGGTGATGGCCCCCGTGCTTGCTGTGCGGAGATTTCTTGTGCGATGTGGGGGGCTTGGCGTGCGGTCCGGGAGAACCAGAGGGGGGCGGGACACTCAGCGCGTGCTGGCCGATCGTGGCCCCGTCCACGTAGTCGCTGTCCACGTTCATCTTCAGGCCGCCGTATTTGAGGTTGTGGGGGCCGAGGAACTGATGCGCCCGCTGATGGTTGCCCCAGTCCCCGCTCGGGATGTAGGACGCCGTGGTGCTCGCCTGTCCGTTCCAATCGGCATCCCACAGGTCATCCGGCTCGGGATAGCCCGTGCCGTAGCCCCCCACCAGGTCGGCGATGCCCGAGGAGGCGCTGCTGTAGACGCCGGAGCGGTAACCGTCGTGGTGCAGCTCCGTGGTCCAGGCAGCCAGGAAGTTGAGCACCGCGGTGCGGATGGGACTGCGCTCCGTGTAGCCCTCCATGTCGAAGTAGACCGGGCTTCCGGGCCGGACGCCCAGGGCCGCCGCTCGGCCGGCCGCGTCGTCGGCGGCCGCGGTTCCCTCGGCGGCCGCGCTGGCCAGGTGTATGGGGGCGCAGCCACAGCTGTTCTTGGGCGCCTGGAGGCCGACGTAGATCAGGAGCAAATGCCATCCCGCGCCCGTGACCGAGCTGATCCAGCTCGAGGTCAGGTTCGGCTGGGCGCAACCGGCGTTGGCGCCGCCGATGTAAACGCCCATCCCGTGATAGGGCGAGTGCTGCCAGGCCGAGAGCTGCGCGCTCGTGGGGGAGCTGCACGTGTCGAAGGCCAGCCCCGTGTACGGCGAGAGCCCGACGTTGCCGGTGTCGGCCGCCGCCACAGCGCTGGCGGTGGACCTGACATCCGTGGAGTGGGTGCGGATGGCCATGCTCCACGCGCTCGGCGTCTCCGTTTCGGCCGGCGCCTGCGGGAGAGAGTGAAGCCCGAGGGCCTGCTCGACGACACCAGGATTGCTCCCCCAGGTGGCAGTGACGGTCACTCCGTCCCGGACGAGACGGAACTCGCCTCCCGCGGCCACGGGAATGCTCGACGGTGCGGACGGTCCCTCCCCGGGCTGGGCGAGAATCGCCTCAGTGCGACCCAGCGCATTGGCCGGACAGACCTGGTCGACACTGGGGGTCCCCAGATACACCGCATGACGGTTGAATCGCACGCAGGTGTGGCTCGCGGCCGAGAGCCTGAACACGGGCCAAGCGGACGGGACCTGCAGGGTGAGGCCGCGATAGTGGACCACTCGTAGGGCGAGCCTGGCCTGGCTAGTCGGGGACGGTACGACTCCAGCCGCCACGGCACACGCGGCCAAGGCGATGATGTTCTGGAGGCGCGGGCGGCGTTTATGGCCACGCGGCAGCGTGCAGGCTTCTCCCATACACCTCCTCTCGGCCTCGAACCCTGGATCGGTGAAGGGTCGAGGGGGGCAGACTGGACGGATGAGGGAGGGAGCCGGTCAGGGAGCGGGCTCGTCGGCGCCGCGGTACCCGGGGCCCTCCGCGCCGCATACTGCCGGTATGCGATTTCCGGTGGGTGCCGTACTCGGTTGCCTGGTGGCGCTCGTGCTCGCGGGGTGCGGTGAGGCGCCGCCCTCATCAGCGGACGCGATCCAGAACTATCAGGCTGCGCTGGCCGAGGGAAACTACGGCAAAGCCTGCAGCTATCTCGACACCGGGGCGCGCACTGCGCTATCTCGCCGGCTCGGCCATCCGGCCTCGTGCGCCGAGGCAATGGCCCGATGCCTGCCCTACAACGCCACGAACCTCAAGCAGGATCAGTCTCAGCTGCTCTTCGCCAATGTGGTCGTCTCTCAACGCGGCGACCATTCCTCGGTGAGCCTCAGTGGCACCGCCGTAGCCGACGCGATCCGGCAGGTCAGCCTGGCCAAGAAGCGGACCGGCTGGACGCTGACCTCATATGGCCAGGGGTTCACGGCCTGCCACCGGCGCCGCGGCACCAGAAGAAGACGCTCCTAGGCGAACCGGTCCGGTGGTAGGTTGGCCACATCACCGCGAGCGGCACCGTGCCAGACGTACGCGTGCTCCCCTCTGACCGCCGAGGAGGTCTCATGATTGTCATGTTCACCGCCCGCCGCCTGAAGCCAGGCGCCTGGGAGCAGTTCCGCGAGGCTTGGGACCCGGGCGACTCGCCGCCGCCGGGATTCCGTCAGGCGTATCACGCTCGCAACATCCGCGATGAGGACGAGGTGATCTCGTTCGGACTGTTTGACATGACGCAGGAGGACTACCGGCGCTGGCGAGAAGAGGCCGACGCGACTGAGATGCAGCGCGTCGATCACATGTCGGCGTTCGTCGAGCAGGAGCCGTTGT
Organism: uncultured Solirubrobacterales bacterium; assembly: GCA_963838865.1. GTDB lineage: Bacteria > Actinomycetota > Thermoleophilia > Solirubrobacterales > Solirubrobacteraceae > Palsa-465. Next base: position 259,328 of record CAWISN010000003.1, read on the forward strand.
CCGGCGTGTATGAGGTGATCGAAACGTTCGAGCCGTAATGCCCGCGGCATTTGTCACGGGCGGCTCTGGATTCATCGGCGGCCGGCTCATCGAGCGTCTGCGCCGGGACGGGAGCGAGGTTAAGGCCCTGGCCCGTTCCGAGGCTGCGGCGGAAGCGGTGCGGGCACGCGGAGCCACCCCTGTGCCAGGCGACCTGGCCAACATCGAGGCGATGCGGGCCGGCGCGTCTGGCTGCCATTGGGCCTTTCACGCGGCGGCCAAGCTGGGTGACTGGGGAACCCCCGAGGAGTTCGATCAGGGCAACGTTGAAGGGAGCGCCAACGTGCTGCGGGCCACCGCCGAGGCGGGTGTAGAGCGCTTCGTGCACGTCGGCACCGAGGCGGCGCTTCTGGCCGGCCAGCCGCTGGTGAACGTGGATGAGGATGCCCCGCTGCGCCCGGATTCCCCGGCGCTTTACAGCTCAACCAAGGCCCGGGCCGAGCAGCTGGTGCTTCAGGCAAACCGACCGGGCTCGTTTGAGACCGTGGTGGTGCGGCCGCGATTCGTCTGGGGCCGAGGAGATACCACTCTGCTCCCCACCATGGTCGAGGCGGTGCGCTCAGGCCGATTCGCGTGGGTCGGCGGCGGCGCGCATCTCACCTCGATCACCCATGTCGAGAACGCGGTGGAGGGGATGATGCTTGCAGCTGGCCGCGGTCAGGCGGGAAGAGCCTACTTCGTGACCGACGGCGACCCCGTGGTGTTCCGGGAGTTCGTCTCAGAGCTGCTGCGCACCCAGGACGTGGACCCGCCGGACCGCTCGCTCCCCGTGTGGGCGGCGGCGGGTCTCGCCGTCGGTGGCGAGGCGGCCTGGAGGGTGCTTCACCTGCCCGGGCGCCCGCCGCTTACCCGCTTTGCCTACTGGGTGTCCTCGCAGGAGTGCACGATCCGGATCGACAGGGCGCGCGCGGAGCTGAGCTATGAGCCTGTGAAGTCCCGGGAGGCGGGGCTCGAGGAGCTTCGGCAGGACTGAGTGCGCCAAACGGCGCTTAGCCCGCCTTCACCTTCGACATTCCCAGCACGCGTCCGTCTGCCTGGATCGCCTGAACGGCCACGTACCTGGGGGCTCTTGCCAGAGTGAACTTGGTTTCGAAGCGGTCGTCCGGAACCTGCGCCCGCTCGGTCAGTGACCTGGGTCTCGAGCCGCCCAGGACGCGCCAGAACGCCACCTGCGTGGCCCCGTTCCAGCTGAAGTAAAGGGTGGCACCGCGGTGGGTCCCGCGTACGACGTCGAGCGCCGGCGGGCTCAGCGGATGACCGATCCACGTGTAGCGCAGCGCCCGGTAGGAGCTGATCCCAAGAGCGAAGCTGCCGCTGAAGATCTGCCGTCCGCCCGGGGCGTACTCCGAGAACTGGGGCCTGATCCCCCACCCAACAAAGATGTTGCCGTTGGGAAGCAGCTCCACACTGCCCTGCGCCGGGGAGAGCAGCGCAGGCCGATGGACATACCGGTCCACGAGGCGGGCGGTCATCTTTCGGGTGTCGAGCCTCAATATCTTGGCCGAGGACTGGCGCTCCTCCTGAGGCTGGTCGGCATCGTCGAACAGGGTCAGGATATGGCCGCGCAGACGGGCGTCGTGCTGCCACTCAAAGTTCGCGCCGGGACCGATCCTGAAGCTTGAGTTCTTTCCTCCCAGCTTCCAGAGAACCTGACCCGTTCGGCGGCTGATCTTGTAGATCGCCCAGGTGTTGCGCGATGACACCAGAAGATTGCCATCGGGGAGGGGCTGGATCGAATTCAGATGGAAGTAGTCGTCATAGCCGCCCTGCGGAGGGCTGTAGCTGGCGCTCAGTGGGACGTGGCCGTAGGCGTGCCATTCCCACAGAACCTTCCCGGTCCTGATGTCCAGCTCCTGGACCACGTCGTCCTCGACCGTGCCATTGCTCGGACCGCCCACGCTGCTCAGGTTCGCGCTGACGGCGACATTGGCCGCGATGTAGGCCGTTCCCCTCGGCGTGAGCTGGAACTCGTGCATGTCGGTCCTGTAGCCATTGCCAGCTCGCAGGCTCGCCACCTTCCGATAGTGGCTGTTGTAGATCAGGTCGGTGTGACGGTGAAGCCAGGTGAGCACCGGGTGGCCGGCATAGGACTGCATCTGAAGGTTGTTGGACCAGCCGATCGGGTCAAACCACACGAGCTGACCCCGGCTGTTCAGGATCATCGGGCCGCCGTGGAAGTGGCGCCCGTGGGTGAACTCGTTCGGTCTGGGGGCCAGGAAGATGTCGCCAGAGTGGGTGTCCGGATCGGAGCTCACGTCCACCTTGGGCGGATGGAGGCCCGGCGCCGAGCGGAAATGCATCTGCGGAAACCAGTATCCCGTTGCCGTCCGGGCCTGGGTCTGTTGCTGGCCGTGCATGACGTCTTTGGGTTGCCGGGGAGGAGGTGTGGCCACGGTGAACGTGAAATCGATCTGTCTGCCGGAGCTAAGTCGGGCCGTCACCAACACGTGCTCTCCGGACACGAACGGACGCCGAGGCTGAAATGCTGTTCCGGCGTTATCCGGCAGTGCCCTCTCCTGACCGGTGTGCGATCCACTCCGGGACCCGACCGCCGTCACCCTTCGCAGCTCCGCGGGTGCCAGCGAGGAGAAGATCACATCCGACTGTGGCGAGACATCTGGGGTTCCCGGAAACGGGATTACACGCAGCCCGCTGATCGGCAAGGGACCGAGCACGATGCTCAGGCCGGCCCGGACAGCGCGCGCTCCTGCTTGCGCCGCGGGCACTCCGGCCCGGGTCGAGTACACCCCCGCCCCGGCCGCGGCCGGGGTGAGCCCAATGGCCCCAGCGGAGACCAGAAGCGGTGCGATCAGTCTCCTCATGGACGGTTCCAGGTTGCCAACTGAGGGCCAATTTGCATATAAACCCGTTTGTGCGCTGGTGGACTGGGAGGCTCCGCGCGAGAGCGTGCGCAGGCGTTAGCGCTGCGGTAATGGCAGGCGCCTTGACGCTGGCCTGCGGGGCAGCGAACGCGTCTGCGGGCTCGGCGGGCATCCACCTGATCAAGCATGTGGTGATCATCATGCAGGAAAACCACAGCTTCGATAACTATTTCGGGGCCTTCCCAGGGGCCGACGGCATTCCCGGGCTGGCCGGCCATCCCGGCCGGATCCCCTGCATTCCGGATCCCAACCGGGGCGGCTGCGACCGGCCTTATCACGACATTCAGCTCTCCGGCAACGGAGGCCCCCACTTCCAGGACAGCGCCGTGGCCGACATCAACAACGGCAGAATGAACGGCTTTGTCGCCCAGGCCGAGGGCACGACGCCGGACACCAAGACGCTTGGCTGTGTGGCCAACGCCGAGCCGCCGGTCAACCAGCGCCCGCCCATTGGCGATCGCTGCCTGGATGTGATGGGCTACTACACCGCGGCGGAGATCCCCAACTACTGGACGTACGCCCGCGACTTCGTCCTCCAGGATCACATGTTCGAGCCGGCCAAGGCCTGGAGCATGGTCTCTCACCTCTACATGGTCTCCGGCTGGTCGGCCGAATGCAAGGACGCCAAACAGCCGTTCACGTGCGTGGCCGACAATCGCTTTCCGGAGTACGACAAGGAATTTCATGCCCTGCCGGGCCCGGTCCAGAATTCAAGCGCCGAGGACCTGTTCAGCGGGGTGAGCGGCCTTCTCCTGCCCTCGACCGATCAGCAGCCGGCCCTCTACGGCTGGACTGACATCACGTATTTGCTCCACCGGCACCACGTGAGCTGGCGGTACTACATCCAGCAGGGAACCGAGCCCGACTGTGAGAGCGGCGCCACAACCTGCAAACCGATTCCCCAGGCGGTGACCACGCCGTCGATCTGGAATCCACTGCCCGAGTTCACCGACGTTCGCCAGGACAACCAGACCGGCAACGTCGTCCCCTCAACCCAGGTCTTCACTGACGCCAGCAGGGGCACGCTCCCGGCCGTCTCCTGGGTGGTTCCCAGCGGCGATGACTCCGAGCATCCACCGGCCAACATCGCCGCCGGCCAGTCACATGTCACCAATGTGATCAACGCCATCATGAGAGGTCGGGACTGGAAATCCACCGCCGTCTTCCTGGCCTGGGATGACTGGGGCGGCTACTACGACCATCTGGACCCGCCCGCCGTGGACGCGCAGGGATACGGGCTGCGGGTGCCTGGCCTGGTGATCAGCCCGTACGCCAGGCGCGGCTGCATCGACCATCAGACCCTGAGCTTCGATGCCTACCTGAAGTTCATCGAGGACGATTTTCTGGGCGGGCAGCGCATCAATCCCAGGACAGACGGACGACCGGATCCCCGGCCCGACGTGCGCGAGAACGCCGGCATCCTGGGGAACCTGCTGAAGGACTTCAACTTCCGGCAGCCTGCGCGCCGGCCGGTGATCCTCAACCCGGACCCGAACGGCGTGCCGCTGCACCCACCAGGACCGACCTTCCCCGCGGCCCTGGCCCAGAGCATCGCCAGCGGAGCCTCGACCGCGCGCTAGGACCTACCTCCCTCCCTCGTGAAACGCTCACCGCGGCGCGTCGGGGGCGGTGGTACGGGATGATGGGTGGGTGCCCGCCCCGGATCCTCCTCGCAGCGTCAAGATCGATCCCGATGAGCGCACCGGTTGGTCCTCGGAGCGCCCGCGGCGCGAGGGCAGTCCCCAACGGCCGCCCGACATCTCAGTGCGCTCCCGCATCCTGAAGCCGTCGGATCGGCCCAGTTACTCGCCCGGATCTCTTCTTTTAGTCGTCGGCCCCGCGGCATCCCGGCCGGCGGCGGTAGCTGACCGGGTGGTCGAGGAGCGCGGCGCGGTTCTGTCGCTGGCCCAGGTCCATCAGCTGCTGGCCGGCCGAGTGAGCGCGGACGAGGTTGAAGCGAAGGCAAACGAGTTGCTTGAAGCGGCGGTGCTCAGACGGGTGCGGGCCAACCAGAGCGTTGTCGTCGCCACCGAGAGTTTCGACGCCGCAGAGCGCGAGCGCCTCGTGCGGCTCGCCCACGCTAGCCGCCGCCCACGCCACCTGATCCTGCTGGAGGCGCGCCGAGACGATGTCCTCGAGCACGAGCGTGCCCCGCTCGACGAATTGCGCCGTCTTTTGGACGCGGGTGAACTGGGGCGCGAAGGATTCCAGACCGTGCTTCGCCTGGGCGGCAACGCACTGACCGAGCTCAAGCGAATCGTGTTTCAGCCTCCGCCTCAACCTCACTGAGCGGCGGCGGCTGGCCGGCTGGGCGGCGTCGCGCATCACGCGCTTTCCGTTGAGTTGGGGGCCCCCGAGGGACGTTCTGGGACAAGAGCCCAACACAGAGGGGCAAGTCACCCGCGCCCTCGCCACCCGCGCGGGTCAGTCCCGAGCGCAAATCACGTATTTGACGCGAGGTCTGCTAGGTGGTGAAATCCGCAGGTAGGGCGATACCAGGGATGAGGGCGACCGCGAGGAGAGACAGGAGTCAGGCGCGAAAGCGGGCGGCGACCTTGTGGCTGGCGTTGCTGCCGGTCTTGGCCGTGCTGGCTTTCATCGGAGCACGCTACGCCGCCGCGAGCGGCCCGATTCCGATCACCAACTGCAGCAACGATCAGCAGATCCAGCAGGACGCCGCCCAGGGCGGGTCCTACTACTTCTCCGTTAACTGCTCGGTCACCCTAAGTAAGCCGCTGACGGTCGACTCGAACCTGTCTCTCAACGCGGATGGCCACACTGCCTATCTGTTCTCGGGCACGGGCTACGCGTATCGGGTGTTCAATGTAAACAGCGGCAACCTGACGCTGACCGGCGTCCAGCTCAACGGGTCGATCTACGACATTGGGGGCTCTGGGGCCAACGGTGGCACCGGGGCGAATGGCGGGTCCGGATTCTCCGCCGGACCCCTTAGGGGCGGGGCGATGTCCATCTCCCCGGGCGCTCACGTCACACTGAGCGGGGGAGCCGTCCGCGGTGTGCTCAAGTCCGAGGGCGGGAGCGGCGGCAATGGCGGGGCTCAGTCCAGCGCGACGAGCGCCGGCACCGACGGCGGTGGAGCCGGGGATGGCGGCAACGTCCAGGGTGGGGCGATCTACGTCGCCCATGGGGCCACTCTTACCGTTGTGCACGCCCCGATCTATGGCAGCGCGACCTCGATGGGAGGCTCGGGTGGGAGGGCGGGCTCTGCGCTATGCGGCCCCCCCGACGGGACCGGAGGCTCAGGCGGGAAGGCCGGGAACGTCTCGGGCGGCGCGATCTACAACGCCGGGACGGTGACGCTCGAGAACTCGCTCGTTACAGGCACGGCGGACTCGACCGCCGGTTCCGGCGGCGGGGGCGGCGGCCCGCCTGTGAACCACTATTGCTCCCCAGCTCCCCCGGGCGGCGTCGCCGGCAATGGCGGCTCCAGCGGCGCGGCGCTGGGGGCAGGGATCTACAACTCCGGGACGCTCTCCCTCAACGCCGTCAGCTTGGAAAGCAACGACGCGTGGTCCGACGCCGGCGCCGGCGGGGGTTCGGGTTACGGGCCCCCCGGCAACGGAGGGAGCAGCGGGCCTGCCGAGGGCGGCGCCGTGTACAGCACAACGTCGCCGCTGAAGGCTTGCGTCACCTTCTCCTCAGACTCCGTCTCCACTGCCGCGGGCGCTCCGGGCGAGCAGGAATACGGCTCCATGGCCCACGGCAAGGCTGGCACAAAGGGGGTGGCCAGCGGGCCGGACACCTACGGTGCCACGTTCCCCGCCTGCTTAATCGGGCTCAGCGTGGGAAACACGCGCGTGCTCGAGCCGAAGAGCGGCAGCTCGACCGACGCGAGGTTCGAGGTGACGCTCTCCTCCTCCTACCCGTCGGCGGCGGTGAGTGTTCACTACTCGACCGCGAACGGCACAGCAACGGCGGCCCACGGCGACTACAAGCCGACAAGCGGAACCCTGACCTTCCCGGCGGGCGGTGCGCTGACTGAGAGCGTGCTCGTGCCCGTGCACGGCACGGGCCTGAAAAAGCACGCCAACTTCTATCTCGTGCTCTCCAATCCGTCGGGTGCGACGCTGACCAAGTCCAAGGGCACGGCCACGATCGAGCCCGGCCCGTGACAGATCTGATGGGCGCGGCTGGGTTCGAACCAGCGACCTCTCGCGTGTGAAGCGAGCGCTCTCCCACTGAGCTACGCGCCCGGCACGCCGATTCTACGCGGGCGGCTGGGGCTCGGGCGCGACGCTGATGAGTCCTCGTCCTGTTCTTTGGCCCTCAGCGTCCGCATAGCGAATGCTCAGGTACACGGCCGCGCCTACAGCCTGATCACGTTGTGTGCCTGCTCGCCCCGGACCGCTCCCCGCAGGTCGATGAAGAGGGAGGATCCGGCGGCCACGGCCGGATGGTCGATCCCCGGATGGGCGGTCACCAGCACAAGCGCATCCGCTCCGGCCAGCTGCTCGAGTGGCTCGTTGGTCAGCCCGAACTCGGGCAGGGAGGGCACGTATGGGTCGTGGTATGAGAGCTCGGCCCCTAGCTCGGCCAGTACGTCCATGATCCGCAGGGCGGGGGACTCGCGCAGGTCACCCACGCCACCCTTGTAGCTGACGCCCAGAATGCCGATACGGGAGCCCCGGACCGGCTTGGCCGCATCGTTGAGCGCACGCTGGATCCGCTCCACGCAGTGGTAGGGCATCTGCTGGTTGATCTTGCCGGCCAGCTCGATGAACTCGGTCGACATGTGGAACTCGCGCGCGCGCCAGGTGAGATAGAACGGGTCGACCGGCAGGCAGTGACCGCCCATCCCGGGCCCGGGGTCAAAGCGCATGAACCCGTACGGCTTGGTGGCCGCCGCGTCCACCACCTCCCACATGTCGATTCCCATCCGCTCGCACAGGATGACCAGCTCGTTGACCAGCGCGATGTTGACCGAGCGGAAGATGTTCTCCAGCAGCTTGGTCATCTCGGCCACCTCGGGGGTGGAGACGCGGACGATGTGGTCGCACACCAGTCCGTACAACGCGGCCGCCCGGTCGCCGCACTCAGGAGTCATCCCGCCCACCACCTTGGGGGTGTTGCGCAGCGTGAAGTCGGTACGGCCTGGGTCGACGCGCTCGGGTGAGAAGGCCACGTTGACGTCCGGGCCAACCCGCAGTTCTGACTCCTGCTCGAGCAGTGGGACCAGCTGCTCCCGCGTGGTGCCCGGGTAGGTCGTGGACTCAAGTACGACCAGCTGACCCCGCTGGAGCACCTGTCCCATTTTGCGCCCAGCGTCCAGGAGGGCACTCAGATCAGGCTCGCGGTTGGGGGTGAGCGGTGTCGGGACGCAGATCAGGACGGCGTCGACCCGGGCCAGCGGCTGGTAGTGCGAGGTGGCCTCGACCATGGGCGCGCCATCTCCGGTCTTGGCGCTGAGCGCGGCCTGAAGGCGCTCAGATGAGATGTCCTCGATGTAGGACTCACCGGACTTGATCGCGTGGATCTTGCGCGGGTCGACATCGACCCCGACCACCTGCTCGCCGGCCTCGGCAAATGCGACGACGAGGGGCAGCCCCACATATCCCAATCCGATGACGCCAACAGCCATGTCTGCTCAAGATATCGGCCGAGGTGGCGCCCGGCGTGATTGCGGCTGCAATACGTGCGCGCGCGGAGCCGCGCCCGCCCGCCCGGCTACGGCCTGCCCGCCTCCCGGCGCCCGCCGAAAGCCTTACTCGATGTCCAACCGGCGAATGCCGGCCGCGAAGGCGCGCTCGACCGCCGCGGAAGACTGGATTCTCCAGTCCGTCCCCTTGTTGAGGTTGAACCACACCATCGATTTCACGTCGTGGTGGTGAGCCAGGTAGTTCCACATGCCGCGAATCCAGGCGACCTTGTTCCCGCCGCGGCTCGTGCTCCCGGTCTCGGAGGCCTGGATCGGCAGCGAGGGATCCAGAGCGTGGAGATCCCTGATCGAATACCCGCACTGCTGGGCAAATGAGTGCCACGGCTGGTGGTCTTCAGCCGCGCCGTTCAGACACGTGGTCCCGAGAATGTCGACCTCGCCCTTGCCTGGGTAGTCGTACCTCGGTGCTCCGGAATAGGGCGACCACACCCACTTGACATTTGTCGCCCCGGCGCGCTCAAAGATGCGGTGCACGTGCCGCCACGCGGCCACGAACTGGCCGCGCTTGTTGCCGTTGGCCCGATCGGCCCACGGATACCAATATCCGTTCATCTCCTGGGCGAAGCGCAGGTACACGGTCTTATGCCAGTTGGCCAGGGCCCGAGCCCAGCTGTGAATGTAGTAGTCGAACTTGCCGTGAATGATGTTGGTCAGCTTGTACCTACGCTGATTGGCCAGGCGGCTGTTGGCGTTCCATGGCTCCCAGGTGATCTCGGGAATGCTGTGCCGAGCCCATACCTCGTTCAGCTGTGTGATCGAGACCCGGTTGGAGGACCAGTCGGCAAACCACATCACGATCTGGGCGTGGGCCTGGGCGATCTGCTCGAACGCGTTCACTCCCTGAAAAGCGCTTACCGTCCACGGTTTGTAGGCGTCCTGGGCCAGGTGCACGGTCGTGACCCCCAAAGCCAAGCCGGAGTCGTTGATCGTTCCAGCTCGGACGGCGTAGGGCCGGTAACTCGTCGTGTGCGGCCGGACGATGAGGTGATGCTGCTGGGCCAGCAGGGCGACGGCGAGCACGAGCATCACGAGCGGAGCCACCGCCGTCCGCATGCCGAGCCACCGTCGTCCTGAACGCCCATTCATGAAAGCACCGTGACCATCGTCTCCCACACGCTCCAGATCGAGAACCCGAGCAGGACGGCCAGAGCCACCGCCGTCACCGCCACCCCGCCGCGCCAGCGTAGCGCGCTCAGGATCCCGACCCGGCTGACGTGGTCCTTGAACTCAAGCGACAGGGTCGTGGCCAGGACCACCAATCCGAGTGCAGCGTTGATCAGGGCCAGCCCGTAGTAGCCGGCGATGGGTGTTGCCCCCGCCGTGTACTCAAACACCCATAGCGCCGCCAGCGGTATGGCCGTGAGCACAATGGCTGGGCCGTACAAGGTGACCGACTTGTTTGTCGCGTGGGCCACTCCCTTGGGCGTGATCATGTAGGGGCGCTTGATGCGCAGCACCACGTTTATGAGCGCCCACAGGACCACCGGCCAGCGGGCGATCGCCAGGACGATTCCGCGCCACGAGAGCTTGACCCCGCCGGGCTGGAACCACTTCCGGGTCTCGCACCACATCAGGCTGGAGACCAGTAGCACGGGTACGAAATAGAGCGCGAACTCGCTCAGCTTGACCTGGGCGATGGGCCTATGCGCGAGCAGTGCCGCGGTCGGCAGCGCCCAAAGCAGCGCCAGCGAAACGGACCACAGTGCGTACCAGCTCTGGCAGAACAGGAACTGGAGCGCCTGTCCCGGCGTGTACCGGCGCACCAGCCGGGGCATGTGGTGAAGGAAGATCTGGATCATCGAGTAGGCCCAGGCGAACTGCTGGCGCAGGTACGTGGCCAAGTCGTGGGGGCCGTTGCCAACCGCGATCGGGTCGGGCACGAAGACACCCCGATAGCCCTGAGCCGCCAGGACCACGGTGTCCAGGTGGTCCTCGGCCCGCGTGGGCTGGAACCCCCCGATCTCCCGCACGGCGGCCATCCGGTAGGAGGTGTGAGAGCCGATGATGAACGGCGTTCCGGTGGCCCCGTAGAAGCCCATCTGCAGAGGCCCCTGGAAGACGAGGTCCTGTTCGGCCAGCCCGCGCGCCGCCCAGTTCTCGAGGTTGCCGCACACGCTCGGAGCCTGCACCCATGCGACCTGGGGATCGGTGAAGTAGCCCAACGTCCGGTCCAGGTAATCGGGGCGAGGCCGATGGTCGATGTCGAGCTGGACGAACACGTCGTACTCGATTTCCAGTGCCGAGACATGGTCCAGCCAGGCGTTCACGTTGCCGGCTTTGGTCGCCGCCTGGAACGGCGGCCCGGGCTGGTTCCAGAGGGCGTCGTCGTGGCGCGTGAAGTAGTGGATCCCCCGCTCCTCGGCCAGCGCTCGGACCTCGGGAAGGCCGCCCTCGTCCAGGATCCAGCTGTCATGGGGGTAGGTGATCTCGGCGATCGCGTCGAGCTGCTCGCGGATCACCTGGAGTGACTCGTGCACCGGGACGCACAGTGTGATGACCGCCACGCGCTGCCCGGCTGGTGGTGCGATCTCGACGGGCCGCCGCATCTTGCGCACAAAGCCCCAGTAGACGGTGGGAAGCAGGGTTGTCTGGTAGAAGAGCATCGTGGTCTGCAGCCAGTAGAGCCAAGGGGTACCGCTGGCCCGGGCCTGCAGCCACCAGGCCCAGAAGCTCGCGGTAACGCCCGCCCACAGAAGGGCCAGAGCCCAGTAGCGCACGCGCTGGCCCACTGACATCACCCGCACGCTCTGGTGGGGCTGGTTGTCCTGGTCGGTGACCAGTCTCAGGTGCGGTCTGGCCCCGGAGAGCGTGTCGTCGCTCCGCAGGCCGGCGGCGCGATACATCTCGTCGTACTCGAGCGTCTCGTGCTCCAGGAGCTGCGCCGCCAGCTGCTCGAGCCGGAGCTGATTGGCATTCAGGACGGCCAGGGCCTGCATCATGCAGTCGTCGAGCAGCTGGAGGGTGACGTCCTCGTCACCCTCGATGCCCTGCTTGGCCAGGAGCTCATCAGCCAGCGCCGTGGCCCGCACGAGATCGGGGTCATCCGCCGCGATGGGCCCGCCGTAGACGAGCTGCTCAGCCGCCAGGCCGCCCAGCTCCGCGACGATCTGCCCGCGGCGTTGATTCTCACCACACAGCGGCGAGAGCTCAGAGGCCTGCGCCTCGTTGGCGCGCAAGCCGCGGGAGGAGGGGAAGAGCGAGGCGCGGCGGCGCGGCTCGGCGCCTGGCTGGAGCATGCCCACGAGTGTCCGGCCGGCCTCACGATAGGCCAGGCCTTCGCGCTCGCCGTCAGACAGGACGAGCGGCTGGCCGGCCAACAGCTCGAGTTGCCCGAGTGCGACCTCGAAGTCGGCCAGTTCGGCTGCCGTGGCCCCTCGATCGCGTGATTGGCGGGCGGCCCCTTTGACCAGGCCACGAAGGTCCTTGGCCGTGAGCCCGGGCGTGATGGAAGCCACGAATTCGAGCTCCACGCCGGGGGCCGGGTCCATCTGCCCGGCGGCCGAGCGCAACACCTCCAGTCGCCCCGCCGTATCCAGCGCGAGCTGGGAACGGGAGGCTGACCGTCTGGGTCCGCGCGAGGCGGGTGCGATGTTTACCAGCGGCTCGGAGTCATTCCGCAGCCGCAACCGTGGTTGCTTCAATTTTTCGCCGATCCCCTTGGGCCCCAGGGCTGCTCATCAGCCCGTCGCTCAGGATTATAGAGTCCTGACTTTAGCGCTTCAAGCCCCTCTCGGCGAACGTTTGGTTGCGCGCTCCTGGCGGCCTGGCCAGGAGTCCATTTCCGCTCGGGTGACTGGGCGGTGGTGCGGGATAAGTCGATGGTCGCGTGGAGATGCGCCATCACGCCCGTCTGGCCACCACTGTTGTCCTCGCGGCTCTGCTCCTGGGCGGCGGGGTCGCGGCCACCGCCGCACAGGCCTCAGGACCTCGGGCAGCCCACCGTCATCACTCCAGGCGCCACCAGCGCTTCTTGCGCCGGCGCCGGCCCGGGAAGGGCCTGCGCGCGCTCATGACGCTTGATCCCCGCGCGGGGGCTCTTTCCAGGCGCGGAATACTCTTCGGACGAACTGTTGCGGCGCAGGGCATGAACAAATCCGGTGGCGGATCCACTCCCGCCCCGCCCCTCGTGTTCGGCATCTATCCCGGGGGTGCCGCCGGGACGGTTGGTCCGGCGGGGCCCGTGATCCCTGAGGATCCGGCCAGCCGCCTCGCCGCCCTGGAGCAGCTGCGCGCCGCGGGCAAGCCATTCGTTCTCCACCTGTACGCCTCCTACACGGGACCCGGCGGATACAGCGTCCAGCAGCAGGTCGGCGATGAGATCGCCCAGTACGAGGCGGCCGGCTTCGACATCGAGCTCGTCCTCACCTACCGGCCCAGCGACGGAGGCTCCCCGTCGGCGGCTGACGGCTTTGCCGCCTTCTCCCGCCAGACGGTCCAGGCGCTCGGGTCCAGCCCGCATTTCGTCTCGCTCCAGGTGACCAACGAGGCCAACATCGACGGCTCGCCCAACGCCTCGGACGGCTACTACCAGAACGCCGAGGATGCGTTGATCGAGGGAGTGATCGCCGCCAAGAGCGAGGCCCAGGCGGATGGCTATGACCAGGTCAAGGTCGGCTTCAACTGGGCGTTGTCCGCCGGCTCGGCCCAGACCGCCTTCTGGACCTATCTCGGGCAGCACGGCGGCTCAGCATTCGTCAACGCGCTCGACTGGGTCGGGCTGGATGCCTACCCGGGTACCTGGACCCCGCTCAGCGGCAAGGGGCTCAGCGGCGGCACCTCGGGCGCCATAACCGCGGCGATGAGCGACCTGCGCAACAAGTACATGCCCCTGGCGGGCATCCCACAGACGGTGGCGCTGCACATCTCCGAGAACGGCTATCCCACCGGTCCGGGGAGGAGCTACGCGATGCAGGACGAGGCGCTGGCGGCAGCGGTCGGCCAGGCCAACTCCTCCCGGAGCACTTACCACGTCACCGCGTTTAACTTCTTCGACCTGCGGGACGCGAACTCGTCCAGCGGGAGCTTCGAGGATCAGTACGGGCTCATGACCGACCAGTACGTCCCGAAGCCGGCCTTCTCCACCTATCAGCGGCTGATCGCAAGTCTCGGCTAGCGGCCGCCCCGGGCTAGGAACCGATTACCATCCGAGGTGACCGTGCTAGGCGGGGTGCTAGCGGTGCCCTGTACCCGCAATCCGCTATAGCGGGGCTGAATCCCCTCTGGAGGGGCTAGAGGCCCTGAGGTCAGCGCCGGTCCTGCGGCGTTGATGGCTCGGTCCCGTTGCGATGAAGGTCCGTGAACCAGGTCAGGTCCGGAAGGAAGCAGCCTTAAGCGATCGCCTTCAGGCGCGGCGGGAGCGCCGAGCCGGAGCCGGCAGGATCAGGTCGCCCCTCAGGGACCGGCCACGAAGGAGGGTGCACGGTCATTCTCGATACGCGACCGAGTTTATTTCCCCCGCGGAGCTAAGTTGGGATGGTCCTCTCACCCTTCTTGGGAGGTAGCTTTCGTTTAACGAAAGAAGTGGCCCACGACCCGGCGGAAAGAGCCTTCCCAAGCGCTGACGAGCAGGCCGCTCGCTTCCACACTTAAGTCCGCGACCGAGTTTTTTTGAGATGATGTGGATGTGAGCGGGAGAGTGGTCTCCTTGCTGGGGTTGGTCGGGGCGCTTGTCGCACTCGCGGCTACTCCGGCTGCGAGTAAGGACGTGCACACCAGCAAGCCCTGCTACGTCCCTCCCTACCACAAGCCGCTTGACCAGCTGTGGACCCCGCACATGGAGTCGGCCTACGACTATGCGCAGACGCGGGCCGGGGACATCACGTTCTCGGTGCGCACCACCCAGGGCAAGTTCTGGGGCTACCGGCCCAACCACCAGGAGTGGTCGGCCAGCATCGTCAAGGCCATGCTGCTGGCGGCCTACGTGGACCAGCGGTCGGTCAGGCACCGCGACCTCACCTCGAGCGAGAAGTCCACTTTGAGCGGGATGATCAGGGCGTCGAACAACTACGACGCACAGCTCATCTACAACCAGGTGGGCAACGCAGGGCTCGAGGCACTCGCAGATCGGGTGGGTATGACGCACTTCGCCACCAATTCGAGCGGCATCTGGGGCGAGACGCTGATTACGGGAAGCGACCAGACCAAGTACTTCCTGCACATCGACAGGTACATCGCCCGCAAGCACCGCAACTTCGGGATGTACCTGCTCAGGCACATCATTCCATCCGAGCGCTGGGGCATCGGGCAGATCAACGTCAACGGCTGGAAGCTCTACTTCAAGGGCGGCTGGGGCTATGGCACGGGATTGATCGATAGCCAGGTGGCCATGCTCGAGCGCGGCTGCACGCGCGTCTCGATCGCCGTGTTGACGATGCACGACTACAGCCAGGCCTACGGCGACTCGACACTGCGCAACATCTTCTCGCGACTGTTGAAGGGGTTCCCCCGGGTGAAATAGGGCGGGGGCGTGCATGCACGCCCCCGGGGGTCGGCACATGTGCCGACCCCTGCCGGCGGCGCATGCGCCGCCGGGGCGCCGGTGCATGCACCGGCGCCTACCCCATCTAGACTCGATCTGGTGTCCACCGGCCCCTCCCTGTACCGCCGTCACCGGCCCCGCACGTTCGCCGATGTGGTGGGCCAGCAGCACGTGGTACGCACCCTCCAGAACGCGGTCGAGCAGGACAAGGTCCATCACGCATATCTGTTTGTGGGGTCCCGGGGGACGGGCAAGACGAGCATCGCCAAGATCCTGGCCGCCTGCCTGAACTGCGTTAACGGGCCAACGATCGAGCCGTGCGGCGTGTGCGACTCGTGC
This sequence comes from uncultured Solirubrobacterales bacterium, assembly GCA_963838865.1. Classification (GTDB taxonomy): domain Bacteria; phylum Actinomycetota; class Thermoleophilia; order Solirubrobacterales; family Solirubrobacteraceae; genus Palsa-465. The sequence goes on from CAWISN010000003.1 coordinate 274,743, forward strand.
ACGTCGATCGCCAGGGCGACCTCCCTGGACGTGATCGAGATGGACGCGGCCTCCAACAATTCGGTGGACGACATCCGGGAGCTGCGCGAGAAGGTTGGGTACGCGCCGGTCTCGGGCCGCCACAAGGTCTACATCCTGGATGAGGCGCACATGCTCTCAACCCAGGCCTGGAATGCCTTTCTGAAGACCCTCGAGGAGCCGCCGCCGCGGACGATCTTCGTGCTGGCCACCACCGAGGCCCAGAAGGTTCTCCCCACGGTGGTCGATCGCTGCCACCGCTTCGACTTCGGGCGCCCCTCCCTGGAGGAGGTGGCCACCGTGCTGGGCCGGGTGGTGCAGGCCGAGGAGATCGACGCCGATCCAGCCGCTCTGACCCTCATCGCCCGCCACGCCACGGGCAGCTTTCGAGACGCTCTGGGGACACTCGAGCAGCTCGTCACCTACACCAACGGCCGCAGGATCGAGGCCCCCGACGTGCTGGCCGTGCTGGGCGTGACCGACTCAGAGCAGCTGTTTGAGGCGGTCGATGCCATCGCCGCCCGCGAGCCGGCCCAGGCGCTGCGGGCCGCCGCCCGGCTGGCCGACTCGGGCCGGGACGCCGGGCAGGTGCTGCGCGATCTGGAGGTTCACGGCCGAGAGCTCCTGGCCGTGCAGGTGCTGGGGGACGTGCCCGCCGAGCTCCGTTTCACCCCCGAGCGCGACAGCCGTCTGCTGGCTCAGGCCAGTGCGCTGGGTCAGAGCGATGCGGTCCGGCTGCTCGACCTGGTGGCCCAGGCACTGGAGGGCACGTCCAATGGGGCCCAGCCCAGGATCCAGCTCGAGCTGGTCCTGGTCAAGGCCGCCTCACCCGAGCGCGACCCCTCCACGGCCGCCCTTCTGGCCCGAATCGAACGGCTTGAGGCCGGCCGGGGCGGAGATTCGCCACCGGCCGCTCCGCCGCAATCGCCGGCGCCAGCGCCGCCCAGTCGTCCCTCTTCCCCCGCGCCCACATCGGTGGCCGCACCGGCAGCCGTGGCGGTCCAGGAACGCGCCGAGCCATCAACCCTGAGCCTCGACCTGGCGGTCGACTCCTGGCCCGCCGTCGTGGAACTGATCAAGGCGCAGAACGCGCTGGCCGGCGCCGTTTTCGAAGGCGCGCGTCCGGTGGCGGCCGAGGGCAACGGTCTGGTGCTTGCCTTCCCGGCCGGGGCGGCGTTTCTCAAACGCAAGGCGGAGCAGGACGACTACCGCCGGGCGGCCATGGACGCGCTTCGGACAGTGACGGGGTGCCGCCCGACTCTCACCTATGAGCTGGCAGCGAACCGCGAGCCCGATGGACCCGGGGAAGCCCTGTCCACCGAGGAGCTCGTGCGGCGGTTCATGGAGGAGTTCAACGCCGAGGAGATCCTGGATGATGAACCTGACGCTGAGACCCACTGAGAGGACCACGATGCCCCAACCACCCAACATGCAGCAGCTGCTCAGGCAGGCCCAGAAGATGCAGGAGGAGATGATGGCGGCCCAGGAATCCCTCAAGGACGAGGTGGTGGAGGGGTCCTCCGGCGGGGGAATGGTGAAGGTCCAGGTGACCGGCGATCTCCAGATCAAGTCGATCACAATCGATCCGCAGGCGATCGATCCTGACGATGTCGAGATGCTCTCTGACATGGTCCAGGCCGCCGTCAACGAGGGGCTCCGCTCCGCCCAGGAGCTGGCGGCGAGCAAGCTCGGGGGAATCACCGGCGGCCTGGGCGGGCTCGGACTCCCGGGGCTCTAGAGCTGACCGCCTACGCCCCTCCTGTCCAGCGCCTCATCACCGAGCTGTCCAAGCTGCCCGGGGTGGGTGGACGCACCGCCCAGCGCCTGGCCTTTCACCTGCTGCGCTCCACCGATGAGGAGGCGCTGGCTCTGGCCGAAGCGATCCGCGAGGTCAAGCAGCGGATCGGGCTGTGTGAGACGTGCTTCAACCTGGCCGACGGCCCGGCCTGCCGCATCTGCCTGGACCAGCGGCGCGATACCGAGGTGATCTGCGTGGTGGAGGAACCGTCCGATGTCATCTCGATCGAGCGCACGCACGAGTTCGCCGGGCGCTACCACGTCCTGGGCGGCGCGCTGTCACCCATCGATGGCGTGGACCCTGAGGATCTCCGGATCGCCGAGCTCTACGCGCGCGTCCGGGATGGCGGCGTGCGGGAGGTGGTCATCGCCACCAACCCCACGACCACCGGAGAGGCAACCGCGCTGCACATCGCCGACGGGCTGCGAGCTCAGCGGCCCGAGCTCACCGTCACGCGGCTGGCCAGCGGGCTTCCGGTGGGGGCGGACCTGGAGTACGCCGACGAGCTCACGCTGGGCCGGGCGCTGGCCGGGCGCCGGGCGGTTTAGCGGCTCGCGGTCGGGCCTGACCGGGAGCTGGCTCGCATCGCAGGGCCGCGGTGAGCACTACCCTCAGCCCCAATGCCCGGCACGGTGGTGATGAAATTCGGCGGCACCTCGGTGGCCGACGCCGAGCGGATCCAGCGGGCGGCCCGGCGGATCGTGGCTCAGCGGGAGCGGGGGAGGCGCGTCGTGGCGGTCCTGTCGGCCCGGGGGAAGACCACGGACGACCTGATCGCCATGGCCCACGAGGTCTCGCCGCTGCCCGATCCGCGGGAGATGGACATGTTGCTCTCCACCGGAGAGCGCATCTCCTGCGCGCTGTGTGCCATGGCCATCAACGACCTGGGGCACCGCGCGATCTCGCTCACCGGCTCTCAGGCCGGCATCGTCACCGACACCTCCCACACCAAGGCCCGCATCATCGACGTTCGGGCGGACCGGATCCGGGAGGCCCTGGATGACGACCGGATCGTGCTGGTGGCGGGGTTTCAGGGCGTCTCCACCAGCCGCGATGTGACCACCCTGGGGCGCGGCGGCTCGGACACCACGGCGGTGGCACTGGCGGCCGCCATCGGCGCCGAGGTGTGCGAGATCTACACCGACGTGGCCGGCGTCTTCACCGCCGATCCCCGGCTCGTTCCCACGGCCCGCAAGCTTCCCCACGTGAGCTTCGAGGAGATGCTGGAGATGGCCGCCTCCGGGGCCAAGGTGCTCCAGCTGCGCTCGGTGGAGTACGCGCGCACCCATGACGTTCGGATTCACTGCCGCTCAAGCTTCGAGGACGCCCCAGGTACGGTTGTACTAGGAGAGGACCAGACCATGGAACACCCCCTGATCACGGCCATCACCCATTCCCGAGAGGAGGCTCGGATCACCCTGCTCGGCGTTCCGGACCGCCCGGGTGCCGCCGCGGCCATCTTCGGGGCGCTGGCTGAGGCCAACTGCAACGTCGACACGATCATCCAGAACGAGCCGCTCGGCGACGGCCGGCTGGCCGAGGTCTCGTTCACCGTGTCCTTCGAGGATCTCCGAGCCGCCGAGATGGCGCTCGACCCGGTCCGCACGGAGCTGGGGATCGCCGCCATCGACACCGATCAGGAGATCGGCAAGGTCTCGATCGTGGGGGCCGGAATGCGCTCGCATCCCGGGGTGGCGGCCAAGGTGTTCCAGACACTGGCCGAGGCGGACATCAACATCGAGATGATCTCGACTTCCCCCATCAAGATCTCGTGCGTTATCCGCAGCGAGAACGTCGAGCGCGCGGTTCAGGCGCTCCATGATGCCTTCGGGCTCGGAGCCTCCGAGGTTCGCCAAGAGCGGCCGATCGGGCAGGAGGCGCGATGAGGGTCGCGCTGGTTGGCGCCACGGGCGTCGTGGGCCGGACGATGCTCTCGGTGTTGCGCGAGCGCGCCTTCCCGGCTGACGAGGTGTGTGCATTTGCCACCGAGCGCTCCGCCGGCCGGGAGGTGGACGGTCTCACCGTCCGGGCGCTGAACGCCGACGAGGACCTGGACGGTTTTGACCTGGCGCTGTTCTCGGCCGGGGCCGGGACCTCCCGCGAGTGGGGGCCTCGGTTCGTGGAGCGCGGCGCCACGGTGATCGACAACTCCTCGGCCTTCCGGCGTGACCCCGAGGTTCCGCTGGTTGTCTCGGAGGTCAACCCGGACGCGCTGGAGGGGCACCGGGGGCTGATCGCCAACCCGAACTGCACGACCATGCAGATGGTGGTGGCGCTCAACCCGATCCACCGAGCCGCCGGGATCGAGCGGCTGGTGGTGGCCACCTACCAGTCGGTGTCGGGGACCGGGAGGGCCGCCATCGAGGAGCTCGAGAACCAGGCCCACGCCTCGCTGCACGGCATGGACATGCCGGCCCCGTCGGTGTACCCGGAGCCGATCGGATTCAACGTGATCGGGGCCGCCGGGTCGTTCGCCGAGGGCGAGGATCACACTGACGAGGAGCGCAAGATGATGTTCGAGGCGCGCAAGATCCTCGGCGAGGAGTCGATCGGCATCTCGGTGACCTGCGTGCGCGTCCCGGTCAGGAGCTGCCACTCCATCGCGGTCAACGTGCAGACCCGCCAGGCGCTATCCGCCGAGGACGCCCGCGCGCTGCTGGAGGGCGTCCCGGGCCTGGTGGTGGAAGCTTTGCCCACGCCTTTGAAGGCAGCCGGGCGGGACGAGGTCTTCGTGGGCCGCATCCGTCGTGACGAGTCCCACCCCCGGGCGCTCAGCCTGTGGATCGTGTCCGACAACCTGCGCAAGGGGGCGGCCACGAACGCGGTCCAGATCGCCGAGGTGTTGGTGGAGCGGGGGCTGTTGGGTCGCCGTCCGGCGGCGGCGGCGTAGCTACCGGCTAGGCGATGGCACTGGATGTCGTATATGCGACATTTGGCGCCATTCACGGCTCGTCCGCGGCCTCCGAGACCGGCTCAATCGTCTCCTTGAGACGCTGCCGGGCGGCATCGAGGCGCTCGCTGGCGTCCGGGGCCGGGGCTTGATCGGACTGCCCCGAACGCTCCGCCAAAAGACGTTTGAGCCACCGCCTCATGGTCCGGGAGACTAGGCCGGGACCAGGACGTACCGCGTGGGGCGCCTGGACGAGATTTGGGCGTCGCGGGATACTTGTGGCATGGGTACCCACGGATTGGGTGGGCGATGAGTCGTTCCGCGGAGGTCTCGTCCGAGCTCGCCGAGGCGAAGGGGCGGCTGGAGGAGCTCAAGGCCGTCGAAGCCGAGCGCGCGCAGGCCGCCAAGGTCCAGGAGGCCGTATACCGGATCGCCGAGCTGGCGAGCGCGGCCCACGACATGCAGGAGTTCTACCGGGCGATCCACGGTGTCGTCGCCGAGCTCATGGACGCGCGCAACTTCTACATCGCGCTCTACGACGAAGAGCGACGGCTGATCAACTGGCCTTATTTCGTCGATGACGTTGACACCGTCGTCCCCGATCCGAACAGGTGGGACGAGTTTGGCACCGGCGAGGCCCGAGGCGTAACTGCCTACCTACTCCGGACGGGAAAGCCACAGCATCTTTCGAGACAGGGGTTGGAGAAGATCATTGAGCAGGGCGGTTTCGACGCAATCGGCGATCTGGCAGAAGACTGGCTGGGGGTTCCGCTCACGTCCGAGGACGGCCGCACGGTCGGCGTTCTCGCCGTGCAGTCGTACACGCCGAACGTTCACTTCACCGAGCAGGACGAGAACCTGCTCGCGTTCGTCGGCCAGCACGTCGGAGTTGCCCTCTCGCGGGCGCGGGCGATCGAGGAGACGCGTCGGCGCAACGCGGAGCTCGCACTGATCAACAGCGTCCAGGAGGCGCTGGCCGGAGAACTCGACCTGCAGGCGATCTACGACGCCGTCGGCGACAGGATCCGTGATGTCTTCGACGCGCAGGTCGTCGACATCGGGATCTACGACGAGGCCTCCGGCCTGTTGCACTTCCCATACGTAATCGAGCGGGGCGAGCGCTTCCCCGACGAGCCGATTGAGCTGATCGGCTTCCGCAAGCACGTGATCGAGACGCGCGAGCCGCTGATGATCGACGAGAGCACGCCCGAGGTGGCCGATCACTACGGCAACCCACGCTTGCTGAGTGGGGAGCCGAGCAAGTCGATGCTCTACGTCCCTCTCGTCGCCGGCGGGCGCTCGACGGGCGTGATCTCGCTCCAGAACATCGACCGCACCCACGCGTTCAGCGAGTCCGACCAGCAACTGCTCGAGACGCTGGCGGGCAGCCTGAGCGTTGCCCTCGAGAACGCGCGGCTGGTGCACGAAACCCGGCAGCGGAACGCTGAGCTGGCGCTGATCAACGGCGTTCAGGCGGCTATCGCTGGCCAGCTGGATCCGCAGGCCATCTATGACCTGGTGGGCGACAGGCTCAAGGACGTCTTCGACGCCCAGGTCGTGACCATCAACGTGTACGACGAGTCGAGCGGGCTTCTGACCTTCCCGTACGTGATCGAGCGCGGCGAGCGCTTCGACGCGGACCCGATCCCAGTGATCGGTTACCGCAGGCATGTCATGGAAACCCGCGAGCCTCTGCGGCTCGACGACATCACGCGGGAGGTCGATGAACGCTACGGGAATCCGGGGGTGCTGGGTGGGGAGCCGACCAAATCGGCGCTCTTCGTCCCTCTGGTGCTCGGCGGCCGGGCCACGGGCGTGGTTTCGCTCCAGAATGTCGACCGGACGCAGGCCTTTGGCGAGGACGACCAGCGGCTTCTGATGACGCTGGCCGGCAGCCTCAGCGTCGCGCTTCACAACGCCCAGCTGGTGCACGAGACGCGGCAGCGGAATGCCGAGCTCGCGCTGATCAACAGCGTCCAGTCGGCGATCGCGGGCGAACTCGATCCGCAGGCCATCTACGACCTCGTCGGTGACAAGCTCCAGGAGGTCTTCGACGCCCAGGTCGTCGACATCGCCATATACGACGAGACATCAGGACTCGTCCACTTCCCGTACACGATCGAGCGCGGCGAGCGCTTGCCAGAGGGGCCAATCGAACTAATCGGGTTCCGCAAACACGTGATGGAAACCCGAGAGCCGCTGATGATCGAGGAGACCACGCCGGAGGTGCTCGAGCACTACGGCAACCCCTCGGTGCTGATTGGGGAACCGTCCAAATCGATCCTCTTCGTGCCTCTGGTGGTCGGCGGGCGCGCCACCGGCGTCGTCTCACTCCAGAATGTCGACCGGACGCACGCCTTCGGCGAGCACGACCAGCGGCTCCTCACGACTCTGGCCAGCAGCCTCAGCGTCGCGCTCGACAACGCGCGCCTCGTCCACGAGACCCGGCAGCGCGTGGCCGAGCTTGCCACCGTGAACAGCGTCGGACAGGCGCTCTCATCGCAGCTCGACCTCGACGTGCTGATCGAGCTCGTGGGCGAGCAGGTGCGTGAGACGTTTGAGGCTGACATCGCCTACGTCGCCTTGCACGATCGCGAGTCGGGACGGATCGAGTTCGTCTACTACCACGAGCGCGGGAAGCGCGGGGAACAGGCCCCGATGACCTACGGCGAGGGGTTGACGACCCGGATCCTCGAGTCGCGCGAGCCGCTGCTGCTCAACCGCTCGCCAGACTTCGAGGAGCACGGCACAGCGATGGTCGGCACGAGCGTGCGGTCGTATCTGGGCGTACCGATCCTCGTCGGGGACTCGGCAATCGGCGTCATCAGCGTCCAGAGCATCGAAGAGGAGGGTCGCTTCGGCGAAACCGATTCCCGCCTGCTCGCGACGATCGCCGCCAACGTGGGGGTTGCGATCCAGAACGCACGCCTCTTCACCGAGGTCGAGCGTCAACGCGGACACCTCGAGTCACTCGTCTCCATCAGTCCCGCTGCGGTGGTGGTCCTGGACGCCGAGGAGCGCGTGACCGGTTGGAACCCGGCTGCAGCCGATCTCTTCGGCTACTCCGCGAAGGAGGCCCTTGGGCGGCCCATCGACGAGCTCGTTTTCGGAAGCTCCGGCGCCGAGGAAGGTCGTGAGATCACGCGGGAGGCGATGCGAGAGGGTCGCGCGCACCGAATTACACAGCGCCTCCGGAAGGACGGCACACCGGTCGATGTCGAGCTAATGCTCGTCCCGCTGGCCGTGGATGGCACCCACACCGGCTTCCTCGGCGTCTACCACGATGTCACCGAGCTCCAGCGTGCCCGCCAGGAGGCCGAGGCGGCCACGCAGGCCAAGAGTGCCTTTTTGGCCACGATGAGCCACGAGATCCGGACGCCCATGAACGCGGTGATCGGGATGACCGATCTGCTGCTCGGCACCGACCTGACCGGCGAGCAGCGCGAGTTCGCCGAGGTCGTCCGGGCGAGCGGAGACGCACTCCTGCACGTGATCGACGACATCCTCGACTACTCGAAGATCGAGGCCGGCAAGCTCGACCTCGAACGGGAGCCGTTCAGCCTGCGCGAGTGCGTGGAGGGGGCACTGGACATCGTCGCGCCACGCGCCTGGGAGAAGGGCATCGAGCTCGGATGCCTCATCGACGAGGCAGCGCCAGCGGGAATTCTCGGCGACGAGGCACGCCTCCGCCAGGTGCTACTTAACCTCCTCTCAAACGGGGTCAAATTCACCGAGGCGGGCGAGGTCGTCGTCGTTGTCCACGCCGAGCCGACCGGGTCTGGCTCCCACGGACTCGAGCTCTTCGTGCGCGACACCGGGATCGGGATCCCACCGGACCGGATGGACAGGCTCTTCACGTCCTTCAGCCAGCTGGACGCCTCGACGACGCGCCGTTTCGGCGGGACAGGACTGGGCCTCGCCATCTCCAAGCGCCTCGTGGAGCTGATGGGGGGCACCATCTCGGTCGAGAGTGAACAGGGCAGCGGGTCGACCTTCCGCATCATCCTGCCGGTGACGGCGGCCGAGGTGCCGAGCCAGATCCACCTCCAGAAGGGCCTGCCGGAGCTCGCCGGCAAGCGGATATTGGTCGTGGATGACAACGCCACGAACCGGGAGATCGTGACCCGGCACGCCCGTTCGTGGGAAATGGAGCCGGTGGCGGTCGAGCGCCCCGCAGACGCGCTGGCCCTGATCGAGGCTGGAGAGCCGTTCAACGTGGCCGTGCTGGACATGATGATGCCGGAGATGGATGGGCTGGCCCTGGCGAGAGAGATCCGGAGCCGCCGCGGCGAGCAGGACCTCCCGCTCGTGCTGCTGACCTCACTTGGCCGTCTGCCGGAGGACCAACTGGCTGGCCTGTTCTCCGCCCAGCTCGCGAAGCCCCTCAAGGCGTCACAGCTCTACAACACGCTCCTGCACGTGCTGACCGCAGGCCAGGCGACCGAAGAGACGGCCTCGGCCGCCACGGACGGAAAGCAGGCGATGTCGTCCTTGCGAATTCTGCTCGCGGAGGACAACGCGATGAACCAGAAGGTCGCCCTGCGCCTCCTCGAGCGGCTCGGCTTCAGCGCAGATGTCGCCTCGAACGGCCTCGAAGCGCTGGCAGCGCTCGAGCGAGCGCCATACGACGTCGTGCTGATGGACGTGCAGATGCCCGAGCTCGACGGTCTCGACGCTTCGCGCCGGATATGCGAGCGGTGGCCGCCGGAGAGCCGCCCTCGCATCGTCGCCATGACCGCGAACGCGCTGCCCGAGGATCGCGAGGCCTGCTTCGCGGCCGGCATGAACGACTATGTCGCTAAGCCGATTCGGGCGGAGGAGTTGGCGGCGGCGCTGAAGCGCACCCAGCCGATCGGCACACGTGACGCCGGTTCGGAAGGGAGCGAGATCAGCCTCGAGGCTGCCGCGCTTCAGAACCTGCGAGACCTAGGCGGCGTCGAGTTCCTCACCGAGGTGGTGGACGTGTTTCTGGCAGATGCGCCGGGGCTGATCACCAGCCTCCGGAGCTCGCTCGAGCGCCAAGACTCCGAGGAGCTCCGCCGAGCGGCGCATACGCTGAAGTCCAACGGCGCGACGCTGGGAGCGGTGGCGTTCGCCAAGCTCTGCCATGCCGTCGAACAGCACGCCAAGGGCGGCCGGCTCGACGGCGTCTCCCCGCTCGTCGATGAGATCGGGCGGCAGTACCCGGCGCTCGAGGAGGCCCTCACCTCTCTCCGATCGGAGCCAGTTTCGTGAGCAGCTTGACTCCCAGGCCAGGCACGATCCTGATCGCGGACGACAACCGGGTGAACCGACTCCTGCTCGGTCGCGGGCTGGAGCAGGAAGGGCACACCGTCGCTTTCGCCGAGAACGGCGGAGAAGCACTCGGGCAGTTGCGAGGCGGACGATTTGACCTGATGCTGCTCGATGTCCTGATGCCCGAGCTGGATGGCTATGGAGTCCTGGAGGAGCTCCAGCGCGACCCCCATCTTCGGGACATCCCGGTGATCGTGACCTCGTCGCTCGACGAACTGGACAGTGTCGTCAGGTGCCTCCAAACCGGGGCGGAGGACTACCTGACAAAGCCGGTCAACCCAGTTTTGCTGGGCGCACGGATCAGCGCCAGCCTTGAGAAGAAGCGCCTACGCGACCAGCAGCGCGAGCTGATCAGCAAGTTCGCCACCAAGGAGGTGGCGGAGGATCTGCTCACGTCGGGATTCTCGCTCGGCGGCAAGTACGTCGATGCCTCGGCCATGTTCTGCGACATCCGCTCGTTCACAACGATCGCGGAAGCCCAGGAGCCAGCGGAGACAATCGAGCTGCTGAACGACTACTACACCCTGATGATGGACGCGATCAACGGTGAGGGTGGGATCGTGAACCATATGGAGGGCGATGGCCTCATGGCGATCTTCGGCGCGCCCCGACCCCGCGAGGACCATCGCCAGTCCGCGGTGCTCGCGGCGCGGCAGATGATCGACATGATCCGTCTGTTCAACGAGGAGCAGGTGTCGCGGGGCCGCGTGCAGATCCAGATCGGTGTCGGGATCGCCTCGGGACGGGTTATCGCGGGCTACACCGGGACACAGCAACGTGCGACCTACACGTGCGTGGGAGACACCGTCAACGTGGCTGCCCGCCTCGAGTCGCATACCAAGGTCGTGGGCCGGTCGATCCTGATCGACGAGCACACGCGGCGCGGCCTCGGCGACGAAATCGCCCTCGAGCCTCAGGGCGAGGTGCTGGTAAAGGGGAAGACGGAGCCGATCAACGTGTACGCCGTTCTCGTCGACTCGCTCGTCTCTACGTAGCGGCCACCACCGAGGTAGACCAGTCGATCACCGAGGTGGGGCGCACGACGTGTTTGCTCATCCCCAGCTCCTTGGGTGAGAGCCCGAGCGCCAGGCCGACCAGCTGGGGAAGGTGAAGCACGGGCAGTCCCAGGTCCCGTCCCACCACCTTCTCGGCCAGCGGCTGCTGGAGATCGAGGTTGAGGTGACACAGGGGACAGGGCACGACCAGGCAATCGGCCTCGGCGTCCAGCGCATCGCCCAGATGCCGCCCGGCCTGGGCCAGTGACGCGTCCATGTTCATCGTGACGATCGGAAAGCCGCAGCACTTGTACACGCCGGCGTAGTCGACCACCGTGCCGCCCAGCGCCTCGATCACCTGGTGCAGATAGCGATCGCGCGGGTGCTCCTCGTCGATGCCCAGCCGGTTGACCGGACGCACGATGTAGCAGCCGTAGAACGGGCCGACACGCAGGTTCTCCAGCGGTCGCTTGACCCGGGATCGCAGCTCGTCCAGCCCGAGGTTCTCCACCAGCAGCCAGAGGAAGTTCTTGTTGGTCAGGCCCTTCTCGTAGACCAGGCCGTCCTCGGCCAGGGTGGCGTTGACCTGCTCGCGGTACTCGGCGTTGGCGTCGAGCCGCTCCTGGCACTCGGTCTGGGCGCCCTGGCAGGTGGAGCAGATGTTCATCATCAGCTCGCCGTCGGTCTGCTGGGCCAGCGCAAAGGTGCGGGCGTTCAGCGTGTCGGCCAGCTCCTGGTTGTGCTCGGCGATCACTCCGGCCCCACAGCAGTTGCCCCGGTCCAGCTCGATCAGCTCGATGTCCAGCAGCGGCGCAACCTTGGCCATCGACCCGTGCAATTCGGGGGTGAAACCACGGCTCACGCACCCCGGCCAGTAGGCCACCTTCATGAAGCGTCCTCCTGGTCGCTGGTCTCTGTCTGGGGTTCTGCCGTCTGGGATTCCGCCGTCTCGGGCACCGAGGGCTCGGCCGGCGGCTCGCGGTCGCCGGCGCTGGCCTCCTCCGGCTCGTCCTCATAGCCGGTCACGTACAGATTCAGCTCGTTGCGCTCCGACCGGCCCTCGACCGCCTGGTAGATCCGCTTCACCGAGGTCAGATCGGGCTTGGGGATCTTGTGGCCCAGGGCGGCGATCTTGACGTTCACCTTGCCCCGCATCACCGCCGGGATGATGGCCGGGAGCGACTTGAGCAGCACCTTTCCGGCCTCGGGGTGGAACTTGCCAAACCAGGAATTGCCGCCGTAGCTGCGAGGCAGCATTTCCGCCTCGTGGAGGAGCCCATAATCGCGGATCAGCGTGACGATCGTGTCCTCGTGACGATGGCCATTGTTGGGGTCGACGATCTTCTCGTCCGAGCCGGCGATCCGGCGCAGGCGCATGATCTGGCTCATGGGATCGACGCCCTTGGGACAGGCATCGATGCAGTTGAAGCAGTGGGTGCAGTCGTACATCCCGTGCGGGTCCTGGGCCAGGTCGTGCAGGCGCTCGTGCCGGTCGGCATCGCGGGGGTCGCCCACGAAGCGGTAGGCCTTGGCCAGCGCGGCCGGGCCGACGAATAGCGGGATCGACCTCCATGGACAGGCAGTCCGAGACGCAGGCGCCGCACTGGATGCAGGCCATCGTCTGGGTGACATCCACCATGTTCTCGTGGGGGACGATGTACTCGCGCTCCGGAATCGGCTCCTTGTTGACCAGCCAGGGCGTGACCCGCTGGATCTTCTTCCAGTGCACCGCGTCCATGTCCACGATCAGGTCGCGAATCACGGGCATGTTTCCCATCGGCTCAACCTCGATCACGCCGGCCGGGGTGGTGTCACCCGCGCCGGATCCGCCCTCGCTCGTTCCGGCCGCCTCACCCGGGTTCCAGCCCGTCCCGTGCGCGCGCGCGGCGGCCTCGTCCAGATGGGTGTTGCAGGCCAGTCCGGGTTTGCCGTTCATGCGCACGCCGCAGGAGCCGCAGATCGCCTGCTGGCAGGAACAGCGGATCCCGATCGAACCGTCGGTCTCGTCCTTGACCTGGAGGATCGCGTCCAGCACCGAGCGCTTGGGCTCCATCTCGACCGTGTGGTCCTCCCAGTAGGCGGCCTGGCCGTTCTGGGGATCGAAGCGGCGAATCCTCAGCGTGTACTCGGGCATCAGTACCTCCGCTCCTCGGGCTCCCAGTGGGTCATGGTCACCGGGGAGTAGGTGAGCTTGGGCCCGTCGCCGTCGAGCGAGATGTCGATGTGCTTGAGCCACTCATCGTCGTTGCGCCCGAGGAAATCGGTCCGGTACTGGGCTCCGCGTGACTCCTTGCGCTCGATCGCTCCCAAAACGATCGTCTCGGCCACGTCGAGCATGTACCCGAGTTCGAGAGCTCCCACCACATCCTGGTTGAACACGGTCCCCTTGTCGTCGATCACCGCCCGGGCGGCCTGCTCCTTGAGCTCGCGGACCTTCTCCAGCGCCGTGTTCAGCCCCTCGGCGTCCCGGAACACGGCCACGTACTGGTTCATCGTCGCCCCCAGCTCGTGCTTGATCGCGGCCACGCGCGGGCCGCCGGAGTCGCGGCGGACGATCTCGGCGATCGTGCGCTCGGTTTCGGTCAGCCGGGTGGCGGGGGTGGACGGCATCGGCATCCGCCGCGCCTGGCGGGCGGCGTGGTCTCCGGCCCGGCGGCCGAACACCAGCGTGTCCAGCAGCGAGTTGGCCCCCAGGCGGTTGGCGCCGTGGACGGATACGCAGGCCACCTCGCCGGCGGCATACAGGCTCGGGACCGTCGTCTCGCCGTCCACGTTGGTCTTGACCCCGCCCATGATGTAGTGCATGCCCGGGCCGGATGTGGATCGGCTCCCGGGTGATGTCGGACCCGGCGAAGTCGCGGCCGATGTTGACGATCTCCCGCAGGGCCTCGAGCGTGCGCCGGCGCGGAACCTTGGTCATGTCCAGGGCCACCGTCCCGTCCGGGAAGCCGCGGCCCTCGTTGATCTCCGTCTGCTCGGCCTGGGAGACGACGTCGCGGGAGGCCAGCTCGAGCTTGTTGGGCGCGTAGCGCTCCATGAAGCGCTCGCCCTCGGCGTTGAGCAGCCAGGCTCCCTCGCCGCGCGCGCCCTCGGTGATCAGGATGCCGTTGCCGGCCAGCGTGGTCGGGTGGTACTGGACCATCTCCATGTCCATCAGCCTGGCCCCGACCCGGTAGGCCTGGGCGATCCCGTCGCCGGTCACGATCAGCCCGTTGGTGGTGGGCTCGAACGCCTGGCCCGGCCCCGCCCGTGGCCAGGATGACGGTCTTGGCGTTGAACAGCTCCAGATGCCCGTCGCGCAGGTCGCGGCAGATGGCTCCCACGCAGTGGCCGTCGTCGCCCAGGAGCAGGTCGGTGGTGAACCACTCCTCGTAGCGGTCGAGCTGCTCGTGGTGCTTCATGAGCTGCTCGTAGAGGACGTGCAGGATGGCGTGGCCGGTGATGTCGGCCACGTAGTAGGTGCGGGCCTGCGAGGCGCCGCCGAAGGCCCGCGTCCCCAGATGCCCGGTGCCGTTGCGGTGAAAGGTCACCCCCAGGTGCTCCAGGGACAGGATCTCCTCGGGCGCCTCCCGGCACATGATCTCGATCGCGTCCTGGTCGCCCAGGTAGTCAGACCCCTTGACGGTGTCGAAGGCGTGGGATTCCCAGGTGTCCTCGGGGTTCAGGGCGGCGTTGATCCCGCCCGCCGCGGCCACCGAATGGGAGCGCACGGGGTGGACCTTGGAGACGATGCCCACGGTCGCCCCCGCCTGGGCGGCGGCCAGCGCGGCGCGCTGGCCGGCCAGGCCTGCGCCGATGATGAGCACGTCGTGGGAGGGCACCTGCCGCCGATTATACGTGGGCGATGGCGCAAGGTTGCCGCGCTCCCGCCGGCGGCCGTCGCGGCTCCCTCGGGCCCGCTATGCGGCGGGGGAGCCGAGGGCCGACTGCAGCGCCCGGCGGACCCGTTCCACGGTCACCACGCCGCGGAGCATGCCCTCGCCGTCCACGGCCATGACCGCTCCCAGCCGGCCGAAGGAGTCCGAGGAGAGGACCTCGGTCAGCGGCCGGCGCTCGTCGATCCGCCAGCTCGAGCCCAGCTCGGTGTCCAGCACCGCGCCCACGGTCAGCCAGCCCTCGCCCTGGGAGTGGGCGGCGTCCAGGCGCTCGCGCCGGGCGATCCCGACGAGCCGGCCGTCGCCCTCGATGACCGGGAACCAGGCCCAGCCGTAGCGCATGAAGTACTCCTCCAGCGCCTGGCTGACCGAGGTCTCGCCGGGGATGGCCACGGGCTGGGGATCCATCACGTCGCCCACCGTGACGCCGGCGATCTGCTCGCTGAACGCGGTCTGGGCCAGCGCTCCCCGGGCGGACTGGTAGAGCAGGAAGGAGATGGCGATCAGCCACAGCCCGCTGAAGCTCCGGTAGGAGAGCAGCAGCCACAGCCCCACCCCGCCCAGGAGCAGAGCGAAGGCCTCGCCCATCCGGGCGGCCACGCGGGTGCCCTGCGACTTCTGGCCGGTAACCCGCCAGACCACGGCCCGAGCGATCCGCCCGCCGTCCAGCGGGAAGGCGGGGATCAGGTTGAAGGCCAGCAGGAGCACGTTCCAGAACAGCAGCCAGCTCAGCGACAGCAGCACCGGGGTGATGGCCACCGTGCCGTCGAGCTCGGCCGCGTGGACCAGGCGGTGGGGGCCGACGAGCGCCAGGTCGATGCCCAGGCAGACGAGGACGAAGCCGAACGTGGCCAGAGGCCCGGCGGCGGCGATCTTGAACTCCTCGCCCGGGGTGGCCGCGTCGCGGCCCATCTGGGTCAGTCCGCCGAACAGGAACAGGTCGATCCGCCGGATCTCGATGCCCTGCCGGCGGGCCACCAGGGCGTGCCCGAGCTCGTGCACGATCAGCGAGCCGAACAGGACCAGCACCGTGACCACCGTGGTGGCGTAGGCCACGGTGTCCGAGCTGTGCAGGGCATCGCGGAAATACCCGGACAGCCAGAAGATCATCAGGAATAGGATCAGGAACCAGCTACGGTCAACCCCGATGCGGATTCCGAACAGATCAAACAGCTTGATTGAGCCGGGACGGCGCAGCATGATGCAATGGTCGCACAGCCATGGGATCCTCTGAGAACGTGAACGAGCGCCCAGTCGAAGCGCTCAGGGCCTGGATGGCCGAGCTGAGCGACCTGCGCGACGCTGCCGCTGGTCCTGGACTGGGACCAGCAGACGATGATGCCCCGGCGGGGCGCGCCCAACCGGGCCGAGGTCCTGGCCACGCTGGAGCGCCTCACGCACGAGAAGTTCGTCTCGGCCCAGACCGGCCAGCTGATCGATGCCGCCGACGCGGCGCTCAACGGAGCCAGCCCCGACTCCGACGAGGCGCGCCTGGTCAGGGTGAGCCGGCGGCGGTGGGAGAAGGCGCGCCGCGTCCCCACCGAGCTGGCCGGCGAGATGGCCAAGGCGGACTCGATCGGCCAGGAGGTGTGGATCAAGGCCCGGGAGGAGAACGACTTTGCCGGCTTTCGTCCCCTACCTGCAGCGCAACCTGGACCTGGCCCGGCAGTACGTCGAGTGCTTCGACGGCTTCGACTGCGCCTACGACGTGCTCCTGGACGACTACGAGCCCGACATGAAGGCCGCCCAGGTGCAGCGGCTGTTCGATCGAGCTCAAGGGCGAGCTGGTGCCCCTGATCGCGAGGATCGCCGAGCAGTCCGAGGATCGATGCCAGCTGCCTGCACACACCCTTCCCGCTGGCAGGGCCAGCGCCGGCTGGTGGAGTGGACGGTCAGCCGGATGGGGTTCGACCCCGAGGGCTGGCGGCTCGACGACGCCGTGCACCCCTTTGCCACCTCCTTCGGATCCCACGATGTGCGGATCACCACCCGCTGGGACGAGAAGTATTTCCCGATGGCGCTTTATGGGGCGATGCACGAATGCGGCCACGGCCTCTACGAGGCGGGCGTCGGCCGATCACTTCAGCGCTCACCGCTGGCCCGCGCTGGAGTCGCTCAGCCTGCACGAGTCCCAGAGCCGGCTGTGGGAGAACATGGTGGGCCGCAGCCGCGCGTTCTGCACCGCCCTGGCGCCCGCGGTCTCAGAGGCCTCCGACGGACGAGATCGCCCCGGATGAGGAGACGCTGTTCCGGGCGGTCAACCGCGTGTCGCCCTCGTTCATCCGGGTGGAGGCCGATGAGGCCACCTACGGGCTGCACATCGTCCTGCGCTTCGAGCTCGAGCAGGAGCTCGTGGAGGGGCGGCTCGGGGTGGCGGATCTGCCCGAGGCCTGGAACGCCCGCTACAAGGAGTATCTCGGGCTGGACGTGCCCGATGACCGGCGGGGAGTCCTCCAGGACGTTCACTGGTCAGGCGGGCTGATCGGCTACTTCCCCACCTACGCGCTGGGGAACCTGATCGCCGGCCAGCTGTGGGAGCGGGTCCACGCCGACATCCCGGATCTGGAGGACCAGCTCGCGGCGGCCGAGCTGGGAGGCCTGCGGGAGTGGCTGCGCGAGAACGTGCACCACCACGGCTCCAAGTTCCCCACCACCGAGTTGCTCGACCGCGTGGTGGGTGGCCCGATCGCCGTGGCGCCGTACGTGGCCTACCTCAAGGGCAAGCTCCGAGCCGTCTACGGCATGGAGCGCTAACGCCTCAGGTTGCCGGGGAGCCCTGTCCGCCGGCGAACTCCCGCAGGGCGTCGTTGAGGGTCTCGCTGGGGCGCATGGCCGCCTGACCCGCTCGGGATCGGGCAGGTAGTAGCCACCCAGGTCCACCGCCTCTCCCTGGACGGCGTTCAGCTCGTCGCACGATCGTCTCCTCGGCCTCCGCAGCCGATCGGCCAGCGGGGCGAACGTGCTCGCCAGCTCGGCGTCCTCAGACTGAGCGGCCAGCGCCTGGGCCCAGTACAGCGCCAGATAGAAGTGGCTGGCGCGGTTGTCGGGCTCGCCGACCTTCCGGGACGGCGAGCGGTTCTCCTCCAGGACTCGGCCGACGCCCGGTCCAGGGTCCGGGCCAGGATGGCGGCCCGCGGGTTGTCCTCCTTTTGGGCCAGCAGCTCGAGCGATGGGCCCAGAGCGAGAAACTCGCCCAGCGAATCCCAGCGCAGGTGGTTCTCGGCCAGGAACTGCTGGACGTGCTTGGGGGCCGAGCCTCCGGCGCCCGTCTCGTACAGCCCGCCGCCCCCCAGCAGCGGGACGATCGACTGCATCTTGGCGCTCGTGCCCAGCTCCAGGATGGGGAACAGGTCGGTCAGGTAGTCGCGCAGCACGTTGCCGGTGACCGAGATCGTGTTCTCCCCCCGATGGGCCCGCTCGAGCGTGAAGCGAGCCGCTCTGGCCACGTCCATGACCTCGATCTGGAGGCCCTCGGTGTCCAGCTCATCCAGCGCGGTCGGACCTTCCGGAGCAGCTCGGCGTCGTGCGCTCTGGTCTCATCCAGCCAGAACACCGTCGGCCAGCCCGTCTCCCGTGCCCGGGCCACGGCCAGGGCGACCCAATCCTGGATGGCCGCGTCGGTGGTCTGGCACATGCGCCAGATGTCGCCCTCCTGCACCTCGTGCTCCAGCAGGCTCTCGCCCGAGTCGTCGACCACGCGCACCACTCCCGGCGCGCTGACCTCAAAGGTCTTGTCGTGTGAGCCGTACTCCTCGGCGGCCTGGGCCATCAGTCCGACGTTGGGCGTGGTCCCCATCGTGGCCGGGTCAAACGCGCCGTGCTCCCGGCAGTGGTCCACGGCCGCGGCGTAGAGCGGGGCGTAGGAGTGGTCGGGGATCACGAACTTGGTGTCCTGCTGCTCCCCCTGGGCATTCCACATCTGGCCCGAGGATCGGATCGCCGCCGGCATCGAGGCGTCGATGATCACGTCGCTGGGGACGTGGAGGTTGGTGATTCCCCGGTCGGAGTCGACCATGGCCAGCGGCGGGCCGTCCTCGAGGCGCGGGCGATTGCCTCTCGCCGTCGTCCTGCACGGCCTCGGGCAGATTTTCGATCGCCTTCGCAGCGACGCGAGCCCGTCGTTGGGGTTGATCCCGGCCGCGAGCCAGCTCCTCGCCGTGACTGGTCGAACAGCTCGGCGAAGTAGGCCCGCACGGCGTGCCCGAAGATGATCGGATCCGACACGCGCATCATCGTGGCCTTCAGGTGGACCGAGAACAGCACCCCCTGGGCCTCGGCGTCGCCCATCTGCTCGGCCAGGAAACTCGGTCAGGGCCGCCCGCGCATCATCGCGGCGTCCACCACCTCCCCGGCCGAGACGCGGTGATCCCCTCCTTGAGCACCGTGATCCCGCCGTCGCCACGTCACGTGCTCGATCCGCACCTCTGTCTTCTCCGGCGACGGTCACCGACCGCTCGGTGGAGCGGAAGTCGCCCTCGGTCATCGTGGAGACGTGTGACCGGGACTCGCCGCGACCAGGCGCCCATCGAGTGGGGGTGGCGGCGGGCGTACTCCTTGACGGCGGCCGAGGCCCGCCGGTCGGAGTTGCCCTGGCGCAGAACCGGGTTGACCGCGCTGCCCTTGACCCGGTCATAGCGGGCACGGGTTTCGCGCTGGTCCTCGTCGGCCGGCTCATCGGGGTAGTCGGGGACGGGGAAGCCCTGCTCCTGGAGCTCGGCGATGGCCGCCTTGAGCTGGGGCACCGAGGCGCTGATGTTGGGCAGCTTGATGATGTTGGCCTCCGGCGTGTGCACCAGCTCGCCCAGCTCGGCCAGCACGTCGGGGACAAGCTGGCTTTCCTTGAGCTGTTCGGGGAACTGGGCCAGGATACGGGCGGCCAGCGAGATGTCCCGCAGCTCGATCTCCACCCCGGCGGCGCCGGCGAAAGTGCGGAGTATCGGAAGCAGCGACGCGGTGGCCAGAGCAGGCGCCTCGTCGGTCTGCGTGTAGATGATCCTCACTTCAAGGACCCTACCCACCGCAGGCTGGGTATACATTCGTCGCCACGTTCCCCTGACCTCGGAGATGAATCAGTGTCCGATACGCCCGTACGAGTAGCCGTAACCGGTGCGGCCGGCCAGATCGGCTACGCCATCCTGTTCCGCGTCGCCAGCGGCCAGATGCTCGGTCCCGATGTGAAGGTCCAGCTGTCCCTCCTCGAGATTCCTGGCGCCGTCCGGGCCGCTGAGGGCACCGCGATGGAGCTGGATGACTGCGCCTTTCCGCTGCTGGCCGGGGTGGACATCTTCGACGATCCGGCCAAGGCCTTTGACGGCGTGAACGTGGCGCTGCTCATCGGAGCGCGGCCCCGGAGCAAGGGCATGGAGCGCAGCGACCTGCTGGAAGCCAACGGCGGCATCTTCAAGCCCCAGGGCCACGCGCTCAACGACCACGCCGCCGACGACGTGAAGATATTGGTGGTGGGAAATCCCGCCAACACCAACTGCCTGATCGCCCGGAGCAATGCGCCCGACATCCCGGCCGAGCGGTTCACGGCCATGATGCGGCTTGACCACAACCGGGCGGTGGCTCAGCTGGCGGCGAAGGCTGGGGTCGCGGTCAACGATGTCACCAACCTGACGATCTGGGGAAACCACTCCACCACCCAGTACCCAGACATCCTGCACGCCAAGGTGCGGGGTGAGAACGCCGCTCAGATGGTGAACGACCAGAGTGGCTGGAGAACGATTTCATCCCCACAGTGCAGAAGCGGGGCGCCGCCATCATCGAGGCACGGGGTGCGTCCAGCGCGGCATCAGCGGCCAACGCGGCGATCGACCATGTGCACGACTGGGTCAGCGGGACGCCCTCTGGTGACTGGGTGTCCATGGCGATCGTCTCGGACGGCTCCTACGGAGTTGACGAGGGACTGATCTCCGGCTTCCCCGTCACCTGCTCGGGCGGCACTTTCGAGATCGTGCAGGAGCTCGAGATCGACGACTTCTCCCGTGAGCGGATCGGCGCGACCGTCGCCGAGCTCAAGGAGGAGCGTGACGCGGTCAGTCAGCTCGGTCTGATCTGATTTGCACTGTCGTCCCGGGCGCCTGGGGCCGGCGGGACGGGGTGAGAACCCGCTAGGACGCGGGATGCCAGCCGTTGCCCTGCCGCTTCAGCTGTCCCTCCTGGGCCAGCTTGGGCAGGACCCGGTAGAGATAGTTCGGCTCGATGCCCATCGACTTGGCGATGTCGGGAATGGTTATTCCCGGGTTGGCTGCGAACCAGTTCCAGCGCCTGGTTGGCTCGGGTGTTGCCTCCGCGACGACCGCGAGGTGCTCCTGCCCTGCGGCGCGTCGATGTGCGACGGGCGCGCGTGCGGTTGGTCGTGCCGCGGGGCCGACCGGGACCCCGGCGGCCTCCCTGGAGCGCTGTCCGAGCGGCCTCCAGCTTTGCCACCTCCTGCTTGAGCTCGCGCAGGCGGTCATCGATGTCCTTCACTGTGGTGTCGACAAAACTCGCCAAATGACTCTCCTCAAATGGAGTTAAACGGATTGGCAGCGTGCATCCACACCATACAGGTTAAGTGTTCCAGGATGATGAGTGAAACCGGAGCTCCGCTCTCTGAACTCGAGGTTAACCGTTCTCGAGGAGACTCTTCAAACGGGCCAGAGAGTTACGTGCCTCTCGCTCTGAAACGCCGCCAACGATGACTCTGCTGGCCACGTTTCCGAGCGGCCCGCCGGGCGCTTTGAACTCATTGGTGTAGTCAAACCTGGTGGTGCCATCCCCGCCATCGGACAGTTGGTAACGAATCACCGCCCGTGAATGGGCGGGCCCCTGGCCATCCCATTCCGCACTGTGCGGTTCATCCACCTTCACGAGCTTCCAACTAACGTGGAAATTGACCCCGCGCAGACAGAGCGTTTGGCGCATGGTTGATCCAGGGTGCAGGGGGTGTGTGGATACGTCCGCGACATCGCGATGGATGGTCACCCAATCCTTCAGCCGGTTGGGATCCATGACTGTTTCCCACACCCGGTCGATCGGGGCCGCGATGTGGGTGCTGGCGTGGACGCTGCTCATGCCGGGCAGACCCTAACGGCTGAGCGCGCACGGGAGGAGCCGGTGTCACCGAGCGGCCAGGGGCTCCACGGCCTCCCACTCGGCCAGCGCGTGCTCGATGGCCGAGTCCAGCGAGTGCAGGCGCACTCCCACCAGCTCGGCCGCTCCACCGTCGCGGGGCAGCAGGTCGTTCTGCAGGCTCTCCATGAGCGGGCCGATTAGGTCGTATGGTCCTCCCCCGATGACCGCCGCCACGCGGCTGACGATCGGCGTCACGTTCAGGCGCTTGAAGCTGACCGTGGGGCGTCCCAGCAGGAGAAGATCGCGGATTCGCTCCACCAGCTGGCCGTAGCTCACCATCTCGGGACCCGGCCACGTCCAGGGCGCGCCCGCAGAGGTCCTCGGCCGTCGGCGGCGCGAGCCAGGATCTCAATCATGTCTCGCTCATCCACCGGGCTGGTGCGGCGCCGGTGCCAGCCGGGCAGCGGGAGGATGGGCATGCGCTCTACCAGCCGGACGAGCAGGCGGAAGGATCTCGACCCGGCGCCGATCACGATCGAGGCACGCAGCGCCACGGCACAGTCCATCGACTCGAGCAGGGTCTTCTCTACGGCCAGGCGACTGGTGAGATGCGGCGAGGTGGGGCCGCCGGCGGGGATCAGGCCGCCCAGGTAGACGACCCGCTCGGTGCCCGGCCTCCTGGGCGGCGCGGATGAAGTTCTCCGCGGCCCGCAGCTCCCGGGTGGCAAACGGGGAGTCGGTGGAGGGCTCGAGCGAGTGCATCAGGTAGTAGGCGACCTGGATGCCCTCGAGCGCCTCGTCCAGGCCCCGTCCTGAGACGGCGTCCCCGCGGCACGATCGGGCCACCGCGAGCCGGGGCTGGCGGCCCGGCGGCTGAAGCCTCGGACGGAGTGGCCCAGCGCGATCCAGCCGGCGGGCCAGACGCGAGCCGACGTAGCCGGTGATGCCTGTCACGAGAATGTTCATGGAGGGTCCGGCCACCGATCGACAAAGCTACGGAAAATGCTGCGCGATTTCCTGAGGGGACCAGGAAAGCCTGGCGATTTCCAGGCATTTTAAGATTGTCACGAAGTTGTTGCGTTTTCCGGAATTCGTCGTTGCACGGGGGGGAGAATTCGCTTTGATGTGAACCGTCAGTGAAGGGTAGTAAACAACTCGAGGGGTGGAGGAGAGGCATGGCCAGCGGGCGCAGTGGCAGTGCTAAGGCAAGCTGTGAGGACTGCTTCTTTCGCGAGCAGATGCTGTGTGCGGTTTCCGACGCGGGGCCGTGCGGCACCTTTCGGCCCGCGCACCCCGAGGGCCTCCGGCCGCCCAGCCAGTTGCGCTTCGTCTTCCGCCAGGAGCGCCGCCTCCAGGTGGCCTGGGCATTCCCCACGGCCAACGAGCAGGTGGCCCTCCACGCCTGAGCGTCGGTATCGTTGGGCGCCATGTACTGGCCGCTGATCGGTGGATTCATCGCCGTTGTGGTGCTCACCGTCCTGATCGGATGGATCGTGGACACCTCGCGGCGTAAGAACGCCGACGAGAATCGCTAGCCCGCGCGGCGGGGCCGGGAGGGCTGCTGGCGCACCTCATACGGTGCACCTTCCCTAAGAGCGGCATTTTCATCGGCGCCTCCGGCGGTTAGAGTCTGCCTGGGTGCGCATCACCGTGCTTGGAAAATCGCCGGCCTGGCCGGATGCCGGAGGCGCGTGTAGCGGCTATCTGGTGCAGGACGAGGGGCACTCGCTCCTGCTGGACTGCGGCAACGGTGTGCTGTCCAAGCTTCGCCAGTACTGGACTACGTCGACGTGGACTCGGTGCTGGTCACCCACCTCCACGCCGACCACTTCCTGGACCTGATCCCCTACAGTTACGCGCTGACCTATGCCCCGCGCCAGCAGCCGGTCCCGGTGGCGGGGCTGGCCCGGCACCGACAACCCAGCCCGGCCGGCCGGCTGTATGCGCCGGCGGGTGCCGGCGACGCCTTCCGCGCACATCGTCGTCCACCTGGGGTGACGAGGAGCTGATCGAGCGAGCCTTCGAGCTCGCACGAGTACCAGCCGCCGACGAGCTGCGGATCGGGCCGCTGCGGGTGCGGTTCTGCGAGGTGCCGCACTTCATCCGGACCTTCGCGGTCGAGCTGACCGTCGCCGACGGGCGCCGGCTGACGTTCAGCGCCGATTGCCGGCCCAACGAGCAGCTGGTGCGAGTTCGCCCACGAGACGGACCTGCTGCTGATCGAGAGCACCCTGCCCCGCCCCGAGCGCTCCGGCGAACGCGGACATCTGACCCCGTTTGAGGCCGGCGAGCACGGACGCGGGCCGAGGCCAGGCGCATGGTGATCACCCATTACTCAGATGAGCTGGACCCGGAGTGGGTCCGAGCGGAGGCGGCCGAGGCGTTCGGAGGGCCGGTCGAGCTGGCCGAGGAGGGGGCCGTCTACACGTTGTGAGGCACCTGCGTCCGGCGCTGGGAGCCTGAGCCGCGTAGTGCACTGGCACGGACGGCGCCCGCCCGCGTATGCTCCTTGCTCAAAGCCGCACACGCGCCTGAGAACTACCGAGGAGCAACATGGCAAGACGCAAGAAGTCAAAAGGGCCGGTGCCGTTCACCGTCGGTGGACATGGCCACCCTGGCGAAGACCAACCCCTACATCCAGCAGCTGGTCGGCGATGCCAAGCTGCGCAAGAACGTCCAGACGGCGGTCACATCCGGCAAGCGCGCCTACGGGCGGCTGTCCAACGGCAAGGTGCCCACATGCCCTGCTCGAGGATCGCAAGATGCACGCCGATGCGGCTCGTGCGCTGGCGGCGGCCCGTGACGCCGCGATCGCCGTGACCAACGCCCAGCGCCGCCGGGTCCGCAAGGGCCTGTCCGCCGGCCGGGTTCTGATCATCACCGGAGTCGGTGGAACGGTGGCCGTGGTGGCCAGCGAGAAGCTGCGCTCCAAGGTGCTCGACCTTCTGTTCGGCGCCGAGGAGGAGTTCCAGTACACGCCGCCGCCGAACTCCGCGCCGACCAACGCGGACGGCCGGCTCAACCGTCGGCGCGGACCTGAACCCTGGCTGGCGTCGCCTGGGCGTGGCTTGAGCTGCGCTCAGGCGAACAGCTTGGGGGTGCGCAGCAGCATCCGGAGCCGGCCCTCGGGGGCGGATCTTCCCGGTCAGCGTGGCCCGCACGGGATGGGTCCGGCCTGCCACCACGTCCACCCAATCCTGGAAGCGGCAGCGGAAGGTCAGATCTGGATCGGCTCGGCCCGTCCGGGCATGGCCTGCGCCACTCCGTCTGTCGACCCGAAGCTGCCAGGGCTCGGCGTCGCTGAAATCCCACTGGATGGTGGCCGCCCCAGCCGCCGCGGACATCGAACTGCCGGCGCAGGCCGTCGAACAGCAACTCGGTGGCCTCCGCGTTGGGCTTCACTGATCCGTTCGGAGCACCCAGGTATCCGGCCCGAAGCAGGGCCAGCCCGCGCCGCGCCCGCTCCTGTGCCGGGACGTCGAAGGCAGCCCCACCCGCAGGCGCTCGTGGGTCGATTCCGGCGGCGCGCAGACGGGACTCGATCGCTTCGGCGCCGTAGCGTATAGATCTCCTCCAGCGTGAACCCGAACGCGGTGACGTAGCTCTCGTCCCAGCCGGGCGGCACGAACACGGCAGCCGTGAAGGGGAATATCTCCCGCAGCAGCTCCTCGATCGCCGGCAGGCACTCGGGGTCCTCGCGGACCAGGTCGGCGATCATCTTCACCCCGAAGGCGATGTGGCGCTGCTCGTCGCGGGACGACGTTGCCGATTCCCTCGCGGAAGCCCGGCAGCAGGTCGCGCTGGGTCAGCGAGCCTCGATCAGGTGCTGGCCTGGCTGGGCCAGCCCGGCCTCGATCACCAGGTGGTAGAGCGCGATGGCCTGCGCGAGCTTGGGCCTGGAGCGATCCCGCCGCAGCTCATCGGCCATCCGGTCCAGGCGCTCGAAGACCTTCCGGAAGCCCCAGGTCAGCTGGGGCTGGGTGGCCTCCAGCGAGGAGGCGGTGTCGTCGCCCGCGCCGGCAACCTCCCGCATGAAGCGGGCGAACAGGACCGCGTGCCGGGCCTCATCCACCTGCTGGGTGGCCAGGAAGTACTTCTGCTCCTCCCTCGGGGCGGCCTCGATGTAGGGGGAGAGGTTGTCGGCCACCGAGTCCTCGCCGTGGAAGAACAGCGAGTAGGTCCACAGCGCCGCGCGGCGCTCGAGGTCGCTGAAGCGGCTCTGCCACTGCTCGCGGTCGGTGCTGAGATCGATCGCCGTGGCGCTCCAGTTGCCCTGCTCCCAGCGGCCGTACAGGTCCTCGTAGGAGACCTGGTCGGCCGCGATCGTGGTGGTGGCTCATGCTTTCCTTCACCACCGTAGTTTGGCAGGTCGGGCCGCGGCGGTCGGGACGGCCCGGCTGCGTTACTCGGCGAGCTTGGGTGACTCCAGGGCGCGCGGAGGCGCCGCTCGATCTCCTCGCCCAGGTCGGCGATGGCGATCCGGTCCTGGGCCAGGCTGTCGCGATCGCGCAGTGTGACGGTGCGATCCTGAAGAGACTGATGGTCGATCGTCACCGCCCACGGGGTGCCGATCTCATCCTGGCGCCGGTAGCGCCGGCCGATCGCCCCGCCCTCGTCGTACTCGGCCTGGACCCGCTCGCGCAGCTCACGGTAGACCTCGCCGGCCAGCTCGGGTTGGCCGTCCTTCTTGACCAGCGGGAGCACGGCCACCTTGACCGGGGCCAGCTGGGGATGCAGCCGCAGCACGGTTCGCGGTTCCCCCTCGATCTCGTCCTCGTCGTAGGCGTCGACCATGAAGGCCAGCATCGCCCGGTCGACGCCCGCCGCGGGCTCGATCACGTGCGGGACGTAGCGCTCGCCGGTGGCCGTGTCCACGTACTCGAGCTTCTGCCCCGAGTGCTTGGCGTGCTGGGTGAGATCGAAGTCTCCTCGATTGGCGATTCCCTCCAGCTCTGACCAGCCGATCGGGAACAGGTACTCCACGTCGCTGGTGGCCGCTCGAGTAGTGCGACAGTTCCTCGGCGTCGTGGGCGCGAAGCCGCAGGTGGTCAGGCCGGATACCCAGATTACCCACCAGTTCATCCGCTGCTCCAGCCAATGCTCAAACCACCGCTCGGCCTCGTCCGGCGGGACGAAGAACTCCATCTCCATCTGCTCGAACTCCCGGGTCCGGAAGATGAAGTTGCCGGTGGTGATCTCGTTGCGGAAGCTCTTGCCGATCTGAGCGATCCCGAACGGGGGCTTCTTGCGCGCGAACTGGAGGTAGTTCTTGAAGTTCAGGAAGATGCCCTGGGCCGTCTCAGGCCGCAGGTAAACCGTCGAGCCCTCCTCCTTGACCGGGCCGACCGACGTCTCGAACATCAGGTTGAAGTCGCGGGCCTCGGTCAGGTCGCACTCGGGCGTCTCGCCCGGGTGCTTGGAGGGCTTGCGCCCACAGGCCGACTGGTCGATGTGGTCGGCTCGGAAACGCAGCTTGCACGTCCGGCAGTCCACCAGCGGATCGGTGAACCCGGCCAGGTGGCCGCTGGCCACCCAGGTGCTGGGGTGCTGGATGATGGCCGAGTCCAGCGCCACCACGTCGTCGCGCTCCTGGAGCAGGGCCTTCCACCACGGGCCTTGACGTTGTTCTTGAGCAGCACTCCGTAGTGGCCGTAGTCGTAGCTCGAGCCCAGGCCGCCGTAGATCTCGCTGCAGGGGAAGATGAATCCCCGCCGTTTGCACAGCGAGACGATCTTGTCCATGGTCACCGCGTCCTCGGCCATCAGGGCCGGGAGGTTAGCCGGGCGCCCGGGGGTGAGCGGGCGGAGCGGGTTGATCGCGCGCGCGGGGCGGGGGGATCGCGAGCGCGGGCGGGGCGGGGGGATCGCGAGCGAGCGGCCGCAATTCACCACCGTGCTTTGACAAAGCGGCCGAGCGCGGCCGCGATCCGTTGGGCTTTGGTCGATATACGACCTTGGCTGCACGAAGCGCTCAGGCCGCGGAGAGCTTTGTCAAACGGTGGTCGCGTGCGCCTGCGGCGGCACCGCCGTGCGGGCCGGTACCCCCTCGGCACTCGACCCGCTCGAGTGCCAAAACCCGCCACCTCCAGAGCTACACTTCCTGAAGCGATGCCGATCTACGAATACCGTTGCGAGCAGGGTCACACCTTCGAAGTTATGCAGCGGATGAGTGATGATCCGCTCGTGTCCTGCCAGACGTGCGCAGCGCCCGTGCAGCGGGTGTTCCACCCCGTCGCGGTGCACTTCAAGGGATCGGGCTTCTACAACACGGACTACGGGACCCGCAAGCGGGCGAAGGAAAAGAGCGAGACGAGCGAGAGCTCGTCCGGATCCGAGAAGGCCAAGAGCTCTGATTCCTCAACCACCTCCTCGGACTCGAAGTCCGAGAAGAAGCCGGCCGCTTCCTCCAAGACCGACTAAGCCCGGCCGAGGCCTCAGCCGTTCATCAGCTTGTTGACGGCGCTGTGAACCGCGCTGGGGGTCACCGTCAGCGCGTCGCCCCCGTTGGGCAGAACCTCAGCGCCGGTGGGCTTGAGGATCTGAACCGGGGCCGACCCCCCGAACTCCGAGGAGGTGAACAGGCTCATGAGCGTCAACCCGC
This sequence comes from uncultured Solirubrobacterales bacterium, assembly GCA_963838865.1. Lineage (GTDB taxonomy): Bacteria > Actinomycetota > Thermoleophilia > Solirubrobacterales > Solirubrobacteraceae > Palsa-465. Next base: position 303,273 of record CAWISN010000003.1, read on the forward strand.
CCATGTCGCTGCGGAGCGTCTGGGGTGCGTCCCAGGCCGCCCAGGGAAGGTGGATGAACGTAGGGAACGAGAAGAGCTGGGACTTGATGGCGTTGAGAATCTGCTGCTGGCGCATCTCCCGGGTGAGGTCGTTCTCGTTGGGGTTGCAGCTGTTATCGCGGGTTCGCGCCAGGAGCAGGGCCTGTTCGCCGGTGAGATGGTGGGTTCCGGCGCTCAGGTCAAGGTTGAAGCCGCCGTCGGCCCGCCCGCCGCTGATGGTGGAGCACACCTTGTCGGTCTTGATGTCGATCCCGCCGATGGCGTCGATGAACTTCGGGAAGTTGGCCAGGTTCACGATCACGATGTGGTTGAACTGCAGGCCCGTGAACTGCTTGATGGTCTTCAGCGCCAGCGCCGGCCCGCCGATGGCGTAGGCCGCGTTGATCTTGTTCGTCCCGTAGCCGGGGATGTTCACCGCCGTGTCCCGCGGTATGGACAGCCGCCGCGAGGTGCCGCCGCCGACCCGCCAGATCATGATGGTGTCCGACCGCGAGCCGGCGTCGTTGTAGTTGGACCCCGGCTCCTTGGAACCAGGCCCGGTGCGAGGCCGCTGGTCGGTGCCGATGATCAGGATGTTGTTGGCCGAGAACAGCATGTTGCCGCCGGAGGTCAGCTGCGCCTGGGCTGAGGCGGGGATCGTCCCGGCCTGGTTGGACGCGCTGATCATGAACAGCACGAACGACAGCCCGACCCAGAGCACCAGGGCCACGAGCAGGTACTTGATTACCCGGCGCGGGGTTATCCGTCGGGTGGCCGGGCCGCCCGGCCGCAGGCCCGAGTCGCGAAAGCCACGCGTCCACAGGCGCCTGCGGGTGCCGTAATCGCGCCGCGGACCGTAGCCGTCGCGGCCGCCCCGGCCCGGATCGCGCAGTCCGGGTCCGCCGGCCGAACGCGGGTTGGCCGGCTCGTCGCCGCGAAACAGCGACTTCAGACCGCGTGGTCCGCTGCGATAGAGCCTGTAGGGCCGTTGTTGAACATCGTTGGGCATGGGTTTCAGTCGCTCGTGCTCTAGTTCAGCATCCGCCTGCGACCCCCTCCCACGGTGGAGTTGCCTCCACCTCCCACCAATATAGTGCCCGCATGACGCCGCGCCACGTCATCGGCGTCGACATGGGCGGAACAAAGCTGCTGGCGGGGGTTCTCGACCGCGAGCTCAATGTGCAGCACGTCGTGCAGCGCAGCCTGACCGGGTTGGACGAGCCTGCTCTGCTCGATCTAGCCGCCGAGGTCGTGCAGGAGGCTCGTGTGCTCGCGGACGGGGCGGTGGACGCAGCCGGCTTTGGGATTCCGTGCCTGATCGACCGCCGCACCGGCCTGGCCCGCATGGCGGTGAACCTGCCGCTCCAGGAAATTGATTTCGCCGCGGTCATGCACAGTCGCCTGGGTCTACCCGTGCTCGTCGACAACGACGCCAATGTGGCTGTCCTGGCCGAACAGATGCGAGGAGCGGCCCGGGGATGCAGCGACGTGGTCATGCTGACAATCGGGACCGGTATCGGGGGTGGGGTGATCACCGGCGGCGAGCTGCAGCGCGGCGCCACGGGCGCCGGCGCCGAGCTGGGGCACATGGTGATCGACCTCAACGGCCCGCGCTGCCAGGGCAACTGTCCGAACCGAGGCTGTGTCGAGGCGCTCGCCTCCGGAACCGCTCTGGCCCGGGAGGCGCGCCGGGTGGCCGGCGAGCAACCCGATTCGGGGTTGGGTCGCGCCCAGGCGGATGGCCGGGAGGTGGCGGGCCCGCTGGTCACCGAGCTGGCCCGGACGGGGGACGCCGCGGCGCTCGGGGTTCTCGAGCTGGTCGGCCGCCGACTGGGCGTGGCCGTGACGAGCCTGATCAACATCTTCAATCCCCAGGTCGTGGTGCTGGGCGGCGGTGTGATGGCGGCCGGTGATCTGCTCCTTGAACCGGTACGGGCTGTGGTGGCTGAGCGTGCGCTTCCTCCCGCCCGGGAGGAGGTGCGGGTGGTCCGCGCTGCGTTCGGAGAGCAGGCGGGGATGATTGGGGCGGCGGCGCTGGCCCTGACCGAGCTTGAAGCGGAGCGCGGGGACTGATGGCGGGGCGGCTGATCGTCTGCCCGACGCCGATCGGCAATCTCGAGGACATCACGCTGCGGGTGCTGGCGGCACTGCGGGAAGCCGACTTGGTGGCCTGCGAGGACACCCGCCGCACCCGAGTGCTGCTCGAGCGCTACGGCGTCAGCGCCCGCCTGGTGAGCTACCACGAGCACAACGAGCGCTCCCGGGCCTCCGAGCTGGTGGGCCGGATGCAAACCGGGGCCGTGGTGGCGCTGGTCTCCGACGCCGGGATGCCCCTGGTCTCCGATCCCGGGTTTGTCCTGGTCGGGGCCTGCGTGGCCGCCGGGCTGGCCGTCGAGGTGCTTCCGGGGCCCTCGGCGGCTCTCGCCGCGCTCGTGGCCAGTGCCCTTCCCTCGGATCGCTGGCGCTTCGCGGGGTTCCTGCCCCGCAAGCGGAGCGAACTCGAACGCGTTTTCACCTCCTCGGAGACGCTGGTGGCCTTCGAGTCCCCCCGCCGAGTGGCCAGCTCACTGGGAGTGCTGGCCTCGATCGACCCTGACCGACCTACCGCGGTGTGCCGCGAGCTGACCAAGCTCCACGAGGAGGTGGCGCGGGGTACCGCGTCCGAGCTGGCCGCCCGGTACGCGTCGGAGCCACCCCGCGGAGAGGTCGTCCTGGTGGTCGGCGGCGCGACCCGGGAGGTGGATCACGCGGACAGCGCCCGCGCGCTCGAGGCGGTGCGACGCCTGGTCGAGGCGGGCGCCAAGCCGCGGGTGGCGGCCTCGGTGGTGGGCGAGCTCACCGGCGTGCCGGTCAATACGCTCTATCGACAGCTCACCCAGCGCTGATCACGTGCCTTTCTACATCACCACCGCCATCGATTACGTCAACGCCCAGCCCCACCTGGGCCACGCCTACGAGAAGATCGCGACGGATGTGCTGGCCCGGCACATGCGTCAGCGCGGTGAGGACGTTTTCTTCCTTACCGGCACCGACGAACACGGCGAACCGGTGGCCGACGCCGCCAAGGCCCAGGGACTCGAGCCCCGGGAGCTAGCCGATCGCAACGCCGAGCGCTTCAAGGGGCTGGTCGCCCGCCTGAACATCTCCAACGACTTTTTCATCCGCACCACGGACCCGGAGCACGAGGCCCGCGTACAGGAGGTGATGCAGCGAGTCCACGACAACGGCCACACCTACAAGGGCCTTTACGAAGGTTGGTACTGCCCGCGGTGCGCCGACTTCAAGGTGGAGAACGAAATCCTGGAGGGCAACCGGTGCCCGATTCACGAGATCCCTCTGACGCGTGAGCACGAGGAGAACTGGTTCTTCCGGCTGTCGACCTTCCAGGAACGGCTGGAGCACCTGTACGAGGAACAACCCGACTTCGTCATGCCCGGGGAGCGCCGCAACGAGGCGCGGGCATTCGTGGCCCAGGGCCTGCAGGACGTCTCGCTCTCCCGGGCGCGACTCAGCTGGGGGGTGCCCGTGCCCTGGGATCCCGACCAGGTCTTCTACGTCTGGTTTGACGCGCTGCTCAACTACTACACGGCGCTCGGGTACGCCTCGCCGGGGAAGGACCTGACCTCCCGCTTCTGGCCGGCCACCTACCACATCATCGGCAAGGACATTCTGAAGTTCCACACGGTGTTCTGGCCGGCTCTGCTCATGGCGGCCGGCATAGAGCTGCCCCATCACGTGTTCGTGCACGGGTTCCTGCTGGGGTCCGACGGACGCAAGATGAGCAAGTCTCTGGGCAACGTGCTTGACCCGTTCGAGGTCATCCGCGAGCTTGGCACCGATGCGCTGCGCTTCTATCTCATGCGCGACGTCCCGTTCGGCTCCGATGGTGCGGTGGGCATGGACGCGGTGAGGACCCGGTACGAGACCGAGCTGGCCAACGAGTATGGGAACCTGGCCAGCCGGACGATCGCCATGGTGCAGCGCTACGAGGATGGCGTGGTCCCGGCGGTGGATCGGGATCCGGCCCTGGAGGCTGAGCTGGAGGGCCTGCCTTCCCAGGTGGCCGCGCTCATGGACCGTGCCGAGCCGACTCGGGCGCTGGATCAGATCTGGCTGAGGGTACGCCGGCTCAATCGCTATGTGGAGGAGCGGGCGCCGTGGCAGATGGCGCGGGATCCCGAGTGCAGGTCAGAGCTCGATCAGACGCTGGCCTCGCTCGTGGAAGGGCTCCGGACGATCAACGTGTTGCTCGAGCCCTTCATGCCCCACAGCACGGCCAAGCTGCGGGACGCCCTGGGCGCTCCGGGAGGGGCGATCGGCTCGCTCGAGCCCCTTTTCCCGAAGCGGTGATCGACAGCCACACCCACCTCGAGCTCTGCCAGCCGCCGGATGCCGAGCTGGTCGCCGCGGCGGCGCAGGCCGGCGTCACCCGGATGGTCTCGGTGGGCATCAATGGGCTCAGCGCGCGTGCCGCTCTTCAGGCCGCGGAAGACTTCCCCCAGGTGTACGCCGCCGTTGGCCGTCATCCCAACGAGGCCACCGGCTTCGACGAGGCCGACCTGGCCGAGCTGGCCGCGCTGGCCGAGCACCCGCGCTGCGTGGCCATCGGCGAGACCGGGCTTGACTACTACCGAGACAACGCCCCCCGGGCAGATCAACACCGGGCCTTCGCGGCCCAGATCGAACTGGCCCGCCGGCTGGGCAAGCCGCTGGTCATCCACACCCGCGCCGCCGAGGAGGACACCCTCCGTGTGCTCCGTGAGCAGGCGGAGGGCTTGCCAGTGATCCTCCACTGCTTCTCGATGGTCGACCACCTGGAGGATTGTCTGGGCCAGGAAAGCTGGTTCTTCTCGTTTGCCGGCAACGTCACCTACCCCAATGCGCAAACGCTGAGGTTGGCCGCCCTGAAGGTGCCGGACAACCGGCTTCTGGTGGAAACCGACGCTCCCTTCTTGTCACCTCAGGCTGTCCGAGGAGAGCCCAACCAGCCGGCCCACGTGGTGCACACCGCCCAGGCGCTGGCGGTGGAGCGGCGCGCCTCGTACGGTGAGCTGGAGGCGGCCGTCGAGGCCAACGCCGCCGCGCTGTTCAGATGGTGAAGCTCGGCCAGAACTTCCTGGCCGACCGCAATCTCCTTGACGTCATCGAGCGCCTGGCCGACCTGACCCCGTCAGACGGTTGTGCTCGAGGTGGGGGGCGGGCAGGGAGTGCTCTCGGAAAGGCTCGCCCAGGTGGCCGGGTTCGTCCATGTGGTGGAAATTGACCGGGGCCTGGAGGAGGGGCTGCGCGATCGCCTCTCCGGCCTCGGAAATGTCGCCCTGCATCTCCAGGACGCGCTGGACGTGGATCTGCCGGCGCTCGATCCGCCCCCGCAGGCGATGGTGGCAAACCTCCCCTACGGCATTGCCGCCACGATCATCCTCCGCACGATCGAACAGCTACCGACCGTGGAGAGCTGGCTGGTCATGGTGCAGCGCGAGGTGGGGGAGCGTCTGGCCGCCCAGCCGGGAGGCCGGACTTACGGTGCTCCCTCCGTCCTCGCCCAGCTGTCCTGTCAGGTGCGGGCGGTGAGGGCCGTCCCGCGCACCGTCTTTCGCCCGGTTCCCCGCGTCGACTCGGTGCTCCTCGCTCTGCGCCGGACACGGCCCCTGCCGCCGTCTGAGGTCCGAGCGCTCGTGCACGCGGCCTTCGCCCACCGGCGCAAGGCGCTGGCCGGCTCGCTGGCGCTGGCCGAGGAAGCCCCGCATGACATCCGGGCGCGAGCCAGGGGCGCTCTCGAAGCCATGGGCCACCCAGCAGATGAACGGGCCGAGCGCCTGACGCCCGAGGAATTTCTCGAGCTGGCCGAAAGGCTGCGCTCATGAGACTGCGCGCCCGGGCCCCGGCCAAGGTGAACCTGTGCCTGTTCCTCGGCCCAACGCGGGGGGACGGCCGGCACCGCCTCGTGACGCTGTTCGAGTCAATCTCGCTGTGCGACGACCTGGAGCTGACCCCGTTGGAGGCGGGCGAGGACGAGGTGGTGTGTCCGGGCCTGGATGGACCCAATCTCGTGGCCGCGGCACTGGCCGGCCTGCGCCGCGCGGGCTGGGGTGCCCCTCCGGTCCGGGTGGAGATCCGCAAGCGGATCCCCGTGGCAGCCGGCCTGGGCGGAGGCTCGGCCGACGCGGCTGCGGCGCTGCGTTTGGCTGAGGCGCTGGCGCCCGTGCCCGAGGAGGTGGTTGGGCGGGTGGCCCGGGAGCTGGGGGCCGACGTGCCCGCGCAGCTTGCACCCGGGCTGGCGCTGGGCACTGGCGCGGGAGAGGAGGTGCAGCCGCTGGAGCCGCTGGCTTCGCACGCCTTCGTGATCGTTCCCCAGGAGGTTGGACTCTCGACGGCGGACGTCTACCGGGAGGCAGATCGTCTGAGCGTCCCGCGCGACGCCGGCGAGCTGGCGGCGCGCCGGCGCGAGCTGGCGGGAGCCGCTGCTCCCGGCCGCCGGCTCCCGCCGGGTCTCCTGGTCAACGATCTCGAGCCGGCCGGCCATCTCGCTGGCTGGAGGCGTTGCCTCGGCGCTGGAGGCGGTACGCCGGGCCGGCGCCGAGCACGTGATGGTCTGCGGATCCGGTCCCACCGTGGCCGGACTGTGGTGGGAGGAGGACTCAGAGCACCGGGCCCGCGCCGCGGAGAACGACCTGGCTCGGCGCTACCCGGGCACGTGCGTCGCCACCCCGATGCATAGGCCGAGGGGCATCCTGGTCTTGCGGCACAATTAGCTCCCGGACCGTGAGCAATCAGGAGATCACCTACCTAGTCGGAGCCTGCCTGGGGGTGTTGGGGCTGACAGCGTTCTGCGCCCTCGTCCTGGTCCCCGCCGTGACCGCGTACCGCCGCCCGCTACAGAAGCTGGCCGCGGCCATCCTCTCGCTGTACGTGCTGGCCGCGCTGGTCGGGGCGGGCATCGTCGTCGGCGTGCTCATCGTTCTCGAGTGGCCGCGGATCTTCTGAGCACTTTCTCGGCACAGGGCACGGGCGGCCTGGCCGGGCTGGGGGCGATTACCGACGCCGTCGAAGCTGGTGCCGGCCTACCCGAGGTTCTCCGGGCCGCCGCTCGCGCCCTTCAGACCAGCCTGATCCTCATCGACCGGGCGGGGACGGTCCTGGCCGTGGCCGCGCGCTCTCCCGCCGACGAGCGCTCGCTCATGCGCGGGGGTGACGACGTCACCGCCATCGAGCTCAAGGTGGCCGACCAACCCGTCGGCACGCTGCGGATGCGGGTGCGTGAACCCGGGGACGACGCCCCGCTGCTCCGGCTCGTCAGCACTCTGATCGCCTCCGAGATGGAGCGCACACGGGCCCCCGAGCAAGCGTCGGTACAGGCCGCCGCCGCCTTCCAACGTGCGGTTCTCGGAGGGGCCATTCCGGGCCGAGATGACCTGATCGCGCGAGGGCGCGAGCTGGGCATCGATCTGGGCCGGGGTGGGCAGCGTCGTCGTGGCCCGGGCCCATCCCCGCAGCCCCGCCGAGGATGACTGGCGGGCCCGGCTGCTGGCCCTGGGCACTCGGGGAGCGCGTTCGGTCTGCACCGGGGCCATAGCGGCCACCGATCCGGACGAGGGCGGCCAGATAGTTGTGCTGGTGCCCGACGGCGATGGCGAGGTGGGGCGGCGGGCCTGCTCCGCGATTCTGCGCGAACTCGAGTCTGGGCTCCCGGGGTTCGCCTTCGCTCTCGGCCGGAGCCGCCACACGCCGGACCCGCGGGAGCTCCAGCGCGCGGCCAACGAGGCGGTCCTGGCCGCCAATGTGGTCGAGGGCGACCCCGAGCGATCAGAGATGGCCTACGAGGAAACCGGCACCTACCAGCTGCTCCTGCCCCACGTCAGCGACCCGGTGGAGCTCCGACGCTTCTACGAGGAGACCGTGCGCCCGCTGGTGGCTTACGACGAGCAGTACGAGACCGACCTGCTGGGCACCCTGTCCACGTTTTTGGAGTGCGACGCCAACGTCAATGCCACGGCAGCGCGCCTGTTCACCCACCGGCACACCATCCGGTACCGGTTCGAGCGCGTGCGCGAGCTCACCGAGCTGGATGTCTCCTCCAGTGACGGGCGGGAGCAGCTGTCGCTCGGGCTCAAGGCGATGCGGGTGCTGGGCATCGCCCCGCCCCGCGGCCCCGCCACCGAGCCGGGGGCCGAGGCCGGCCGGGTCCCGCGCTAGTCGGCACCGGCGTCACGCGCCACCGCCTCGGCCACCATGTCGCCCGCGATCAGCAGCGGCTCGGTGGACCGAAGCGCGCGCGCCAGCACGAAAGCTCCTTCCAGCGCGCAGAGCATCGCGATCACGTGCTCGCGGGACAGGCCGGCGCTGGCCCGCCGCGATCCAGCTCTCAAACACGTCCGCGCAGGCGGTGCGCATCTCCTCACTTTCGCTGGAGACCTCGAGGGCCACCGTGGCGATGGGACAGGCGTCGGCGTAGTCGGTCTCCTCCAGGTGGGCAGCCGCGCCGGCGAAGAACAGGCGGATGCCCGTGATCAGGTCGGGCGCGGGACCGAACACCGCCTCGATCAGCTGCTCGTAGGTGGCGCCTGACACCCGGATCGCCTCCGCTCCCAGCTGCTCCTTGCCGCCGGGAAAGAAATGGTAGAGGGAGCCGAACGGGGCCTGGGCCGCGGTGACTATCTGCTTGACGCCCGTGGCGTTATAGCCCTGTCTGGCCAGCAGCTCGGCGCTGGCTTCGACTATCCGCTCACGGGTGGGCTTCTCGGTGTTGGCAGGTGGACATCATCGGGGTATGTTACTCGCTAGAGCGATCAATCTAGTAGAGGAGATAGCGATGATTTCCTGGCTGGCCAAGCAGATGCTGTCCCGAGTGATGGCCAGAACGAGGGCTGGCGACATCCGACCGACGCTCCTGCTCGACGCCCCCGACGTGCGGTTCGTGTTCCCGGGGTCGAACTCCTGGTCGGGCACGTACAACGGCAAGGATGAGCACCGGCGCTGGCTGGAGCGGCTGGTCCGCGTGGGCGTGAAGACCGAGCCGGACGAGGTGGTGGCCGCCGGCCTGCCCTGGAACCAGACGGTGTGCATTCGGGGACGCTCGTGGTGGGACAACGCCGCCGGCGAGCGGATCTACTCCAACCGGTTCGTCATCTGGGCCCATGTGAGGTGGGGCAGGCTCAGGGCGTACGAGGTCTACGAGGACACCGAGAAGGCGAATGCGCTGGACGAGTATCTGGAGGCGCACGAGCCGGCCCTGGCTGCGGCCTGAGTCGGGATGGCGCGCTCGACTAGGATCGCCAGCCGATGCCGGTGGCCGATCATCACGGGGTCGGGCGCCCACTCACTTCCGGACTTCACAGCCGCCGAGTTGCTGGGGGTCGAGACCCCCTACGGGGTGGTCGAGGTGGCCCGCGGCGGATCTGGCCGGCGTCGAGACGCTCCAGCTCTCGCGCCATGGTCCCGGTCACATCCGGCTCTCCAACCAGGTGAGCCACCGGGCCAACATCTGGGCTCTGAAGCAGGCCGGGGCCACGGCGGTCATCGCCTGCACCGCCTGCGGGGCGGTGGACTCCAGCCTCGCGCCGGGCTCGCTCGATCATCTTCGACGATCTGCACTTCGCCTCCAACCGCCTGCCCGACGGCTCGCTGTGCACGTTCTTCTCCGAGCCCGGCGATCCCGCCCGCGCGCACTGGATCCTCCACGGAGGTCCCTTTTCCGATGGCCTGCGGCAGGTTTTGATCGAGGGCGCGGCGGCGGCGGGAGTGCACGCCCGCTCCAGGGGCACGTACGGACACGTGGACGGTCCGCGGTTCAACACGCCCACCGAGATCGCTCAACTGGCGGCCTGCGGGGTGACGGCCGTGAGCCAGACTGCGGGACCGGAGACCGTCCTGTGCGGTGAGCTCGAGCTGCCCTATGCGCTGATGGGCTTCGTCACCGACTACGCCAATGAGGTCAGGCCGGGCGAACCACGCCGGTCGCGGAGCTGATCGCGCTGATGGGGCGCAGCCCCTCCACGTTTGCGGCCGTCCTGGCCGAGGCCCTACCCGCGTGTGGCGGACAGCCCTCCGGCGCCGGCAGGGACGGTCTACCGCCTCGGGAGCCGTGACGCCGCGGGCCGAGGTGCTGGTGATGGAGGCCCGGCAGGATCAGCCGGGGCTGGAGGCGCTGCTGGGACCAGGGCCGGCCAGCGGGCTTCGCCTTTCCCTGCGTGACTCTGCAGCGGCGTTCGCCGGTCGGGTGGCGGGGGGAGCGTTTCACACCGCGCGGCCAGGGACCGAACTCTCTGCGGCGGTCAGCCGGGTCTACGAGGAGGTGACACCTTCAGAGCCGCTGCTCGTCGTCTGGCCGGTCCTGGTCCGGCTGGGCGACCAGCATGCCGCCGCCGCGCTTGAGGATCTCCAGTCAGGGGCCGACGTGGTGTTTGGGCCGGTGATCGACGGCGGCCTCTACCTGCTCGGTCTCCGCCACTCACTGCCGGACCTGCTCGAGGCAGCTGGAGGTCGCTGATCTGGCGACCCAGGGGCTCGCCGCGGCCTCCGAGATGGGCCTCGAGATCGGGCTGCTGCGCGTGGAGCGAGGGCTCGGCAGTGCTTCCGACGTGGAGGCGGCGCTGGCCGATCCCCTCACGTCCGAGGAGGTCCGGCGGACCCTTTCGGGAGCGCCTTCAGACGGGCCAGAGGCTCTCCCCGAGGCACTCTGACCCGGAATCAGGTCTGATTTGGCCCGAAAACGGGTGTAAACGGATGTCGTAACCAGCTGAGGGGTGAGGCGAGGGGTGCCGATGTCCTCTACATGAGGCGGTTGGCGATGTCTGCTGGCCGGCGCGGCCGGGACAGCGGCGGCTTCATGATGATTGAGGTTCTGGCTGCCGTGATCGTGGTCGCGGTAGGGCTCGTGGCCGTGTTCACGCTCCTTTCGACGGCCACCCATGCCACCGCCACCGACCGCAATCGGCAGGCTGAGAACAGCGTGGCCCGGGAGCTGATTGAAGACACGCGCAGCCTGGACTATGACCAGCTCACCCCTTCGGGGATCGCGACCGCGCTTCAGTCGCTGGTTCCCGGCTCGACCGCGTCGGGATCGACGCTGCAGGTGACCCGCTCGATCTACACGTTCAGCGCCACCTTCACCGCGTGCTCGCTGGACGACCCGGCCGACGGGTATGGGGACCACACCAGTGCGCCCTCCAGCGGCGGCAGCTGGTGCGCAGATGTGGCCGCCAGCGGTACGGCCGATTCGCAGCCTGACGATTACAAGCGCGTGTCCGTGGTCGTCTCACCCGTGGGCAGCCGGAGCACTCCCACGGTCCAGCAGACGGCTCTGATCTACAACAGGAGTGCGTTTGGTCCCGCGGTGTCGTGCCTCACCGCCAACAGTGGCTACACCTGCCCCGGCACCAACCAGACCTACACGAGCGGCACGCAGCTGACGTTCCAGGTCACCACCACCGCCACTGCCTCCTCAATTGAGTGGCTCATCAACGGCGCGCTGCCCACCAGCGCCCAGCTCCCCTCCGGATCCACCGACCCGTATACGCCCTCCAGCACGACCTCGACCATCACGTGGGTGTTTCCCAACGTCGACGGCACGTACACGATCTCGGCCCTGGCCTTCGACGTGAACGGTGATTCGGGCACGAAGTCCAGCCTTCAGATCACCCTCAACCGCCATCAGGTGATTCCCCCCTCGAGCGTCAACGCCGGCTACAACCAGCGGATAGGCGGCGCCGACGTCGAGTGGGTTCCCAGCGTGGACCAGGACGTTCTGTACTACGACGTCTACCGCCAGTACGGGAGCAACTCCGCGGTGGAGGTGTGCGCCAACGTCAGTGGCACGAGCTGCACAGACCTGACGGCGCCCTCGCCTCTGCCCGAGCCATCCACCTGCAGCACCTCATCGACGAGCTTCACCACGGCCGACAAATTCTGGGTGGTGGGAGTGGACCGGGATCCCTCCACCGGCCAGCCACGGGTGAGCACCTCGCAGTCCACCTCCGTGGATGCCGACCTGTGTGACCACCCGCCCTCGGCGCCCACCAACCTGACCGGCACGCTGAGCAATGGCCAGATGACCCTCAACTGGACCGCCCCCTCCGATCCCGATTCATGGGACTCGGTCGACTTCTGGAGGATCTACCGCTGGACGGGCACAGGGCCCAGCTATCCCGGGTCGCGCTACGAGCTGATCGGCGCGCTCAACTCCTCAAATCAGCAGGTGACGAGCTATACGGACACCTCCGCCGACCCGGGAGGGGTGGCTCAGAACTACTGCGTGACGGCGGTCGACACCCACATGAATGAATCCCCGTGCTCGGGCGTGGTGACGGGATGAGGCGGGTCCGCGACCAGTCCGGCGTAACCCTGGTCGAGCTGGTCCTGGCCATGACCTTGGCCCTGGTCGTGTTCGGTGCCGCCCTGGCGGCCATTGACAACTTCACCAGCCTCTGGACGGGGGCCACCGAGCGCCTTGACGCCCAGGACAAGGCACGGCTGGGGATCGATCGCATCGCCACCCAGCTGCGGAACATCGCCAGCCCTCTCACCAGCCCAAAGCTGCTCGAGCGGGCCACGTCCTATGACCTGGTGTTCCAGACTGTCGGGACCCCGAGCGGATCAAACACAACGGGCACGGAACGGGTCCGGTACTGCATCCCTCAGGACACCTCGACGGGGTCCGCATCCGACGAGGTGCTGGTATCCGAGACCGAGACCTGGACCACCTCCACGCCGCCCACGAGTCCCTGGTCCTCCAGCTCCGGCGTCACGATCCCCTGCCCGGACACCACCCTGCCCTCCGGCGTCAGCAAATCGGTGATCGTCGCCCCGTACATCACCAACCGCTACAAGACCCGGACCGACCGGCCCGCGTTCACGTTCAACGGGGGCAACACCAATCCCAGCACTCTGTCGTCGGTTTACACGGTCCAGATCGATCTGTTCGTGAACCCGACGCCCACGGTATCCGCTGCGGAAACCGAGCTGCGCAGCGGGGTGTTCCTGCGCAATCAGCCGCGGGCGCCGGTGGCCGCCTTCACCGATACGCCCACCCAGGACGGCGGGGTCGTGCTCAACGGCTCAACCTCCTACAGCCTGGACGGGGAGGACCTGACCTACACCTGGTCCTGCACGTCGTCGTCGTGTCCAGACTCCACCGCTCTAACTGACACCAGCTCCGGGCTGGTGGACTGGGAGCCAGGCGCGGGTACGTACACCGTTGCGCTGACGGTGACCGACCAATCGGGACTCACAGCCAGCACGAGTCAATCGGTGACGGTGACATGAGAGTCAGGTTGACACCGAACCGCTGGGGCGAGGAGGCGGGCTCGGCCCTGATCGCCGGCCTGCTCATCCTGGTGGTGATCACACTCCTGGGCTTTGTGGCCATTCAGTACGCGATCGTCCAGAATCACCAGACGGGGCGGGAACGCTCGAGCGACGCCGCGTTCAACTTCGCCGAGAGCGCTCTGAACGCCGAGGTCTCGCTGCTCAACGACAACTGGCCCAACGCGTCCAGCACGGCCTACCCGGTGTGCACCCAGAGCTCCACTACGAGCACGACATGTCCCGAGGGGTCCCTGTCCTCGGGCTACAACACGACATATGCCGGGTCAGGGTTCGCCTCCCCCACCTGGAGCGTGCAGATCATCGACGACAACGTCACGGGAGTAGCGGACGCCAACTACTACTCGGACTCGATCCTCAGTAACTCCTCGCTGGCCCACTGGGACTCCAACGGAGACAACAAGCTCTGGGTCCGGGCCTCCGCCACGATCAACAACGTGACCAAGTCCGTCGCTGCCATGGTCGTGCGTCAGTCCTACACGGTCTGGCTGCCCCAGAACGCGATCACCGCCGGCGGGATCCAGACCGGCAACAACGGAAACAAGGTCATCATCGAGGCAAAGGATCCGAGCTCCGGGTTGACCGGGAGCGTCGACCTCCGATGTGGGTCGTCCTCAACCACGCCATCGTACGGCAGCTACTGCGAGGGCTGGGACCCCAAGCACGGTCAGCTCGATCCGTCCACGGACTACACAGCGGGCTACACCGATCCTGTCACGAGCTACCAGACGCTCAGCACCGGCGAGCTCGCCGCGCTGCAGCAGGCCGCGGTGGAGAACGGGACCTACTACGGCGCCGGCACGTGTCCGGCGCAGAACACTGCCGGGATTCTGGTCATCGCCAACGCCAATTGCAGCTATTCGGGCGGCGGCAACGGCGGAAAGAACTGGAACTCCAATTCCGCGCCCGGGGCCATCATCGTGCTGAACGGCACCCTCCAGTTCACGGCGATGAACTTCTACGGCATCGTCTATATGGCCAACCAGCAGGGGAGCATTCCCACCAGCGGCCCGTGCACGTCCAGCCAGCAGGACAATGTGTTCACGGTCAAGGGCTCGGGCACGCTTTACGGCGCCCTCTTCATCGACCGCTGCGGCACCGCCAATGCGGGTGATTCGGCGGCCAACGTCACCTACGACACCGCGGCGTTCAGCGGCCTGTCCGCGCACGCCACCCCCTCGGTCGCGCTGAGCACCTTCAAGGTGCTCAATAACTCGACCTGAGCGCCGGGGGCTCAGTGGCCAGGGCGGTCGAGCCGGGCCACGAGGGAGCGCTATGGTCACGCACTGCCCCGCTAAGGCAATGACAGTCGCCGTGGCGAGTCTTCGCTCTCCTGGGGAGTGGTGTAATGGCAGCACGGGAGGTTTTGGTCCTCCAGGTCCGGGTCCGACTCCTGGCTCCCCAGCTTTCGGTCCGCCGCCGGCCTACGCCAGGTGGGGCGCGATTGGCGTTCGACTGATCGCCCGTGCCGGTCAGGCCACAGCCCGTGCCGCTGTCAAGGTTGTGCCCCTCGTCGGAGAGGGTTATGCCGAGCGGGTTGCAGTCGGGACCGCTGGGGGCGCTTCCGCCAGGTGGGCGGGGTCTATTGGGGCATGCGCAGGGGATCAAGCGCTCCGGCGTACGGCTCACGCCTGCCGATCCCATACCATCGTCCTGTGACTGCGCCCGTCGTCGTCATCCTCGCTGCGGGGCAGGGCACCCGCATGCGCTCGGAGACGCCGAAGCTGCTGCACCCTCTGTGCGGACGGCCGATGATCGCCTGGTCGGTGGCGGCGGCCAGGAGGCCGGGGCCGGCCAGGTCGTCGTGGTGCAAGGCCCCGAGCGGGAGCTGGACGAGGCGCTGGGCGACGGCGTGGCCGTGGCCGATCCAGGAGCAGGCGCGGGGGACCGCCGATGCCGTGCGCGCTGCCGTCGAGCAGCTCCGGGACGCGCGAGACCGTGGTGGTGATGAACGGCGACCACCCGCTGATCAGCGCCGACACCATCCGGGAGCTGGTCGAGGCTCACGCCGACTCCGGGGCGGCGGCCACCATCGCCACGGCGGTGCTGGAGGATCCCAGCGGGTACGGCCGGGTGATCCGGGCGCCCGACGGGAGCGTCGAGCGGGTGGTGGAGACCAAGGCGGCCGGGCGACGCCAGCGAGCCTCGAGCTGCACGTCCGGGAGATCAACACCGGCCTGTTCGCCTTTGATGGACCAGAGCTGCTGGCGGCGCTGGAGCGGGTGCGGCCGACAACGCGCAGGGAGAGCTCTACCTCCCCGATGTCCTCCCGATCCTGCGCCAGCACGAACGCACGGTGCAGGCCCACGAGGTGACCGACGCCGGGGCGATGCTCGGGATCAACGACCGGGCCAGCTGGCCCAGGCCCGGGCGGTGGCCCAAGCGCCAGATCAACGAGCGGCACATGCGGGCCGGGGTAACGATCGTTGATCCCGGAGCGACCGTGATCGACGTCGAGGTCGCGGATCGAAGCCGACGCGGTGATCGCGCCCGTTCACGAGCCTCCACGGCGACACGGTCGTCGGCTCGGGCGCCGTGGTCGGGCCGCTCAGCACCGCTGATCGACTGCCGCGGTCGGCCGCGGGGCGAGGGTGGTCCACTCCTACGCCAAGGGGCCGAGATCGGCGAGCGGGTGAGCGTCGGCCCATTCGCCTACCTGCGTCCGGGCACCGTCCTGCGCGCCGGCGCCAAGGCGGGCACGTTCGTGGAGATCAAGAACTCAAGGATCGGCGCCGGGATCCAAGGTCCCCCACCTCTCCTACATCGGCGACGCCGACGTGGGGGAGGGGACCAACCTCGGCGCCGCCACGATCACCGCCAACTACGACGGGACCCGCAAGCACCGCACGACGATCGGCGACCGGGTCAAGACCGGCGTCGACACGACGCTGGTCGCCCCGGTCACCGTGGGGGACGACGCCTACACCGGCGCGGGCTCGGTGATCACCAAGGACGTGCCGCCCGGGCGCGCTCGGGGATCGCCCGCGAGCGCCAGCGCAACATCGAGGGCTACACGGAACGCCGCAAGGAGCGGGAAGAGCGGCACGGCAGGAGCCGCCGGACGAGGAGCAGCCGTCATCCCGCCGGACGTAAACTCGGGCGGCCGCGTGAGCGTTCTGGAGATGCATCCTGTGGCCGACGACCCTGGCCAACGAGCTCCGCGTCGAGTACAGCAAGCGACTGATGCTCGTCTCCGGCCGAGCCAACCCCGGGCTGGCGGCCAGGATCGCCGACAAGCTGGGGGTCGAGCTGGCGCCGATGACGCTCAAGACGTTCGCCAACGGCGAGGTCTACTGCCGCTACGAGGAGTCGGTGCGCGGGGCCGACGTGTTCATCGTCCAGCCCACCTGCGCCAACCCGGACGCCGGCCTGAACGCCAACGACGCGCTGATGGAGCTGATGGTGATGGTGGACGCGGCGGTCGGCGGCTCGGCCCACCGAGTGATCGCCGTCACCCCGTGGTACGGCTACTCGCGGCAGGACAAGAAGTCAGCGCCCCGGGAGCCGATCAGCGCCCGGCTGGTGGCCCGGATGCTGGAGGCGGCGGGGATCGACCGGATCGTCACCATGGACCTGCACTCCGGCCAGATCCAGGGCTTCTTCCAGAAGCCCTGCGATCACATGACGGCCCTGTTCATGCTCACCCAGTACTTCGCCGACCTGGGGCTGGAGGATCTGGTGGTCGTCGCCCCGGACGCCGGCCGGGTGAAGCTGAACAAGCGCTTCGCCTCCAAGATCGGCGCCGACCTGGCCATCCTCAACAAGGAGCGCCCGGCCCAGCAGGTGGCCGAGATCGGCTACGTGATCGGCGATGTGGCCGGCAAGACGGCCGTGCTGGTGGACGACATCATCGACACCGCGGGCACGCTCAAGGCTGCGGCCCAGGCCGTGCACGACGCCGGCGCCCGCCGCGTCTACGCCGCCGCCACCCACGGCGTGTTCTCCGGCAACGCCTGGGAGAACCTGGCCGCCGCCGGGCTCGAGCAGATCGTGGTCACCGACACATCCCGCTTCCCCCCGGCGCGCCGGAGAACGTGCGCGTGCTGCTCCTGCGCCGACCTGCTCACCAACACGATCCGCCAGATCTTCACCGATGGCTCGGTGAGCGGCGTGTTCGGCGGCGAGAACCAGCTGTTCTGAGCGCGGGCACGCGCCTTCAGAGCGCGAGACGCGCCGGCCGCGTCACGCCGTAGCCGGCCAGCCTTGGCCACCTCGTCGCCCGTGCACGGGCGCGTGGCTGGGCAGCTTGACGGCACTGGTGGAAACCACCATCGTGCCCTTGGCGTTGGCGACGATGTCACCCCCGGCGCACGCACCGCTGGCGTCCGTGACGGCGAAGGACAGGTACTGATCCTTCTTGGCCTTGTCCACGTTGAACCCAAAGCCGGAGATATCCGTGGCCGTGGCCGGGATGGCAGAGCCGTTGGCCGGTGGCCACCCGGGCACGTTTCCCTGGCGAGCTCACCGTGGTTCCCGGCTTGGCCAGAGCCAGCAGCTTGTTGCGCTCGGCGCTCGCATCGGAGTAACGATGGAGACTGGCCAGCGGCGTGGTGGCCACCGGCGCGGGGATGACGCTCTTGGCGCTCGCTCCGCACCCGGCTGCGGTGAGGATCGTCAAACCGGCTAGGCACACGGTCATGCGGCTTGCTCGGTGGTCCGGGAATCGGGCCTGCGGGCTCACGAGACGAGATTGTCGTCCAGCGGCGGCACTTTCGAGCCGACGACTCACAGGGAGCGGCGTGCTCGGCGGATAGGTATCGAAAACCGACACTTCTGAGCCGACGATCCGCGTGCGCCGCTGTGCTCGGCTGATTGGTGTCGTCGGTGCGCCTCGAGGGGGCGACGCGCGCTCTTCAGCCTGGGGCACCTAGCCGAAGGTCTAGTCCGAGCGCCCCAAACGTGGCCGATGAATACGCGAATAGGGCCCTTTATCCGACAGAAGGACCACATGCCGTCGATGTTGAGACGCCTCCGCGGTGAGCAGCGAGGCCAGGTGCTGCCGATGACGGTCATGCGCTGGTCGGGATCCTGGGCATGGCGGCGCTGGCCATCGACGTCAGCGCGGGATATGCCACCAAGCGCCAGGCCCAGACCGCGGCCGACGCGGCGGCTCTTGCCGGTGTCCAGGACCTTCCCGACAACGCGAGTGGCGCGACCGCCCAGGCCCAGACCTACGCCAGTTCGAACATCCCCGGCGCGACAACGACGGTCACCACGCCCTACAACAGCAAGACCGACGAGATCCAGGTGACGGTGACCAAGACAGCGCCGTCATTCTTTGCCGGCGTGCTCGGCGTGGGCTCCTATCAAGGTCACCTCGACTGCGGTGGCGATGGTCAAGTGGCATACGACATGCTCAACCCCTGGCTCCGGCTGTTACGCGGTGTTTGCCATGGACAGCAGCTGTACCGGCAATCCCGTCACGTTTGGAGGGGGCACCCACATCACCGGGGCAACTCGAAGCAACGGGTCGATCAACGTGGGCGGAGGCGGGTCGACCTTCGGTGCCACCACGTACGGCAGCGGCTCCGGTTGCACGGTCAGTCCGAGCGGATACCAGCAGCAGAACAACACCTTCACGTCCGGACCAACCCAGCAGGCTTCCACCGTGATGTGGCCGGCGGACTACTCGGTGGACTTCCCCGCCTGCAGCGGGGCCGCGTGTACCGGTCCTGGCGGAACGCCCAGCTTCTGCACCCAGTCATCGACGGCCTCGACCTGGACTCTGCAGAGCTTCAATCCGGTGAACCTGACCTCCGACAACATCTACTGCGGGGTGGGGAGCGGGACACCGAGCAGCCCAAGCACCTGGAATGGCGCCATCGACGTCAACATGGGTGGAGGAGGCGCGATCACGGCGAGCTTTGTGGCCGGCACGGTGAAGCTCGGCGGCGGCGACAAGCTGACGGCGTGCGGCTACACCAGCAGCGGCTATTCCGCCTCCAACTGCAACTCTTCGGTTCCCACCCCCGACACCACCAACTACCCCCTCATATACGTCGTCGGGACGGGAAGCTCAACCGCGCCCGCGATCGACGACTCTTCCGGCGGCGGCACCTTCAGGGCGACATGTTCGCCCCCAACGGAGCGATTGACATGGGGGGTGGTTCGAGCACGGATTCGTTCCTGGAGGGCTATGACGTCACCGTTCCGGGTGGAGGCTTCACCGGCGACGGTCCGTCCTCTGCCGGCAGTGTGTCGTCGTTCACCACCTCGTTGATCCAGTGAGCTGGGTGGCGCCCACGCCGGATGAAGGGTGCCCAGCGGTCGGGCCGCCCAGTTGATGGACATGCTGGGGCTGACCGAGGATGAGCTCTGCCAGGTGCTGGCGGAGGATCCATTGTCGCTGCTCTCGGGCCAGGTGGAGCACCGCGCGGAGCTGCCCATCCTGATCGAGCTCTCCCAGCAGGCGGCCGAGCAGATCGGCGAGCCGGCCCTGCGCCGCTGGGCTGCGGGTGGCCGGACCCGCCGGGCGCCCCATCGATGCTCTGCTGGCTCGGGACTTCGCCCGCTTCGAGGACGCCGTGGAGGAGCTCGGCCGGCGCGGGTTCGTGGTGCGGGGCAATCAGGGCCAGGGCCATGGCTGAGGCCTTCGTTCACTCCCTACGGGTTCGGTACGCCGAGTGTGACCCGCAGGGGGTCGTGTTCAACGCCCACTACCTGGCCTATCTGGACGCCAGCATGACCGAGCTGTGGCGAGCTGCCTTCGGTGGCTATACGGTGATGCTCGAGCGTGGCATCGACATGGTGGTGGTGCAGAGCGGAGCTGCGCTTTCACCGCCCCGCCCGGTTCGACGAGCAGCTTCGGCTCGAGGTGGCGGTCAGCGGATGGGCAACACCAGCATCTCCACCGCCCATCGCATCAGCCACGAGGAGATCTGGTGGCGGAGGGGACGCTCCACCACGTGCTGGTCGATCGCCATACGCTGGCCAAGACGCCGATTCCCGACTGGATCCGTGAGGGGTTGGCCCCCTGGGCGGACGCCGGGTAGGGGCGTCGGCGGGCGAGCTTGCGAGCCCAGTCCGGCTCAGTCCTTCTTGCGCTCCTCCTCGGACTTCTCCCCGGGCCAGTACCCCGTCAGATACTGAAACGTGCGGGCGGAGGCTCGATCGGCCATCGCGCCCACGCCCGCCATCGTGGCCGCCTCCAGCGCGGCGGCCCCCACGACCTTTCCCAGACCGGCGTCCGCCGCCGAGGGCGGTGGTGGGTCAGCGCTGTCGATCCTTGACCACACCGCCTTGAAGATTCCCTTGCCCACCCTGGAGGCGATGACCGACGAGATGATGGCGAAGGGTTTGTAGAGAAGCTTCATCTCGCTGGGAGCCTATCCCGAACGTTCCCTGGGTACGCGCCCGAGGGGCGGACACTTTGTGCCACTGAATACTCCAGCCGCAGAGCCCCTGCAGAAGTGTCCGCTATACGCCACTTTCTGCAGATCAGGCCGGCGCTACACCGAGTGTTTTCACAAAGTGTCCGCGGGGTTGAAGCGGCCCTCGGGCGGCCCGACGATGGCGGATCCTCCCTGCCACGACTTGTCCTACGCGAAACAGCCGCCGATTAGGGTAATTGTTAAGGAGATCATCCCGATGGCAGGCATGCTCGAGGAGGATGGGAAGGCTGCGAACCCCGCTGAGGAGCTGCTTCGGCGGGCCCTGTTGGATGACGCCGGCTCAGCTGCAGTGTCGCTGAAGGTCGGGGGGCTTCCGCTGAGCGAGGCGGTGACCGTCATCTTCCACGGACGGCGCGATCTGGGCACGCTCCAGACCTACGTGACCCGGGGGAGCCTGGGCGCCGGGACCACCGTGTCGGCCAGCGAGCTCCTGCGCGTCCCGTGTGACCTCGACCTGGCCGACGCCGAGGACAGGGCCGAAGCCGAGCGGCTCTACGTGGAGCAGGCCAGTGCGCTGCGCGACGCTCTGGTGGGGGCGGACGTGGTGCTCGACGTGTGGCGTGATCCGCTGGGCGAGCTGATCGGATGCGAGGTGGCGGTTGACCATTCCCTGGAGCTGTCCGTGCGGCTGCCGGCCCACCGTCTGCTCCCCACCGCGTTGGTCGCCCAGGAAACCCGGCTGGTGGTCACGCCGGTGTGCAGCGCCCGGACGCTCGCGGAGGGCCGCCCGCCGATGGGC
Source organism: uncultured Solirubrobacterales bacterium (assembly GCA_963838865.1). Classification (GTDB taxonomy): domain Bacteria; phylum Actinomycetota; class Thermoleophilia; order Solirubrobacterales; family Solirubrobacteraceae; genus Palsa-465. The sequence goes on from CAWISN010000003.1 coordinate 324,741, forward strand.
ATCGCCTGCGCCCAGCAGGACGTGGCCCGCGTCTATCCCCTGGCCGATGACCCCGCCCGGTGCGTGGAGGACTTCCTGGAGGTGGTGGCTGACCACGCGCGGGCGCTGTCCGAGCGGTTGGATCACCAGGAGGCCTCCGTGGAGCGCTTCCTGGAGCTCCAGTAGCCAAGGCCCGGGCTAGCCTGCAGGCGTGCGCCGGGTCCGCCTACTCCTGATCGCGCTCGGAATCAGTCGTGTTCGTCCTGATCAGCGGTGTGCTGGCCAGAGCGTTCAGCATCGACGGCGCTGAGCAGGCCGCAATCACCCAGCTGGTGCAGGACGAGGCGCGGGGGGACTCCGCTGCGATGACCAAGCTGCTCCTGCACTGCACCGCCGGCTCGTTCTGCGGCTCGCGGGCGCTGAGCGACGCGCGGGCCCTCCGGCGCCCTGGCCAGGTCTCCATCCTTGAGCTGAACCCCTCGGCCGGCTTCTCGCTCACCAGCACCCTGGGGGTGGCCCGGGTGGCCTGGCGGGCGGGCTCAGCGTTGCCCGTCGTGCAATGCGTGCGGGTCCGCCGCGCGGGCAATGTGATCAGCGGGCTGAGCGTCCAGCTGCTCGAGGTCAGTGGCCGGATCGCCACCGGCGCGGACTGCCCTAGCCGGTTCTGACGCGGCCGGCGATCCGGTTCTCGGGCCGGGCGCCGCCGCCGGCGGGGCAGCAGGTCAGCCAGCCGGCCGGGCTCGCGCAGGCGGACACGCGCGGGCTGGGCGTCGGGCAGAGGGATCCCACCGGGGCCTGAAGGAGGCTGGGGAGCTGGGCGGAACGCGGCGCCCGCCCCCGCCATCAGAGCCGCCATCCGGACGCCGCGGCGGCTCCGGGCGGTCACGCAGCGCCGGGATGATGAGCATGAACGCGAAGACCAGCGCCACTGCGTGGAGCCCCCCGATCATCAGGACCAGCTGATCACCAGGCGACATGATCAAAGCCTACCCCTCCAGGTCGCTCACGAGAACCCCCCGTCGCTACCATCGTCCCTTCCATGTCCACCTCGCAAGCCACCGCCCTCGCCGTGCGCTCCCGCGTCCCCTCCGGCTCCCGGGCGACTCGCCGCCTGCGCCGCTCGGGCAAGGTTCCCGGCGTCGTCTACGGGGGAGGGCAGGAGCCCGTCGCCTTCGAGGTTGACGCCCGCGAGCTGCGTCTGGCCCTGGCCCACGCGGGCGCGGTGCTCGACCTCGCGATCGACGATGCCTCCACCTCGCCAGTGGTCCTGAAGGAGCTCACGCGCCATCCGGTCACCGGCGAGACCACGCATATCGATCTGCTCCGGGTCCGGCTCGACCGGCCCATTCACGCCACCGTCGTGGTCGAGCTGGTGGGCGCGGATGAGTCGCCGGGGGTGCGGGAGGGCGGCGTCCTGGAGCAGGTGACCCGCGAGATCGAGATCGAGGCGTTGCCCACCGATATCCCCGATGTCCTGCACTACGACGTCTCGGAGCTCCAGATCAACGACACCGTGACGGTCGAGGCGCTCGACGCGCCGTCCGGGGTGACGGTCCTGACCGAGGCCGAGGCTGTGCTGGCCACCCTCAGCCCGCCCCGGCTCCAGGTCGAGGAGGAGCCGGAGATCGAGGAGGAGACAGAGCTCGTGGCCGAGGGCGCGACCGAGGAGGAGGCCGAGGGCGAGCAGGCCGCCGAGGGCGAGGGCGGCGGCGAGGGCGAGAGCGGCGAGTAGGCCGCCCGCCGCGTGCGCTTTCGGACCGCTCCGGCCGACTGGCTGATCGTCGGGCTGGGCAATCCCGGTCCGGAATATGCCGGCACCCGCCACAACCTCGGCTTCGAGGTGGCGCAGGAGCTGATCGACCGCTGGGGCCTCGGCAAGCCCAGGTCCAAGTACCGCGGACTGCTGACCGAAGGACGGGCGGGCCCCGGGGGACCGCGCGTGGCCCTGCTCATGCCCCAGACCTACATGAACGAGGCGGGGAGGTCGGTCGGCCCGGCCCGCGGCGCCTTCAAGGTGCCGCTGGAGCGTGTGCTGGTCCTGCACGACGAGATCGACCTGCCGTTCGGGCGGATCCAGCCGCGCACAGGCGGCGGCGTGGCCGGCCACAACGGCCTCAAGTCGGTCCGCGATGGCCTGGGCTCGGCTGACTTCAGCCGTATCCGGGTGGGGGTCGGCCGTCCGGCGACCACCGATCCAGAGCGCGTCTCCGCCTATGTCCTGGGCCGGTTTCGCGAGCCGCGGGAAGAGGTCCAGAGCCTGATCAGCTCGGCCGCCGACGCCGCTCAAGCCCTCGTCCTCGGGGGCCCGGCCTCGACATAGACTGGGAGTGAAGATGCTCGCCAGCCTTCTCTCCCGCGCCGAACACGATCCCCAGGCCCTGGTCCTGGCGCAGGACGGCGGCTCCGCCTTCGTCTCCCAGTCGCTCCAGCCCTACCTGCTGGCCGTCCTGCTCGACCGCGGGCCCACCCGGCCGGCCATCGTGGTGGCGGGGGATGACCGGCGGGCCCGGGACCTGGCCGCCGGGTTGCGGGCCTGGCTCGAGCCGCGACCGGTCCGGTACTACCCGAGCCGTGGGGTCACCTACGAATCCCATCTGGTGCCGCCGCCCCACCTGGTGGGCCTGCGGATCGCCGCACTGGACGCCCTGCTGGACGGTCCGGGCGAGAACGGGGCGCCCGTGGTGGTGGTCAGCGCGGTGGCCCTGTCGGAGAAGGTCCCCGATCCGGCGCTGCGCCCGCACGGCTTCGTGCTGCGCACCGGCGAGGAGCTTGACCTCGACGAGGCGGCCCGGCGCCTGGTGGCCGCGGGCTACGAACGGGTCGACCAGGTGGAGGATCGCGGCCAGTTCGCCATCCGCGGCGGGATCCTGGACCTGTTCTCGGCCACCGAGGACCGAGCCATCCGAGTCGAGCTGTTCGGCGATGAGATCGAGCGCCTGAGCTGGTTCTCCACGTTCACCCAGCGCTCGCTGGGCGAGGCCGAATTCGTTGAGGTGGCCCCAGCGGCCGAGCTGGCGGAGGAGCACCGCGAGCTGGCCGAGATCGCCGCGCTGGAGGAGGCCTCCGATCGTCCGGACATCGCCGAGCTCCTGCCCGTGGAGGACTTTCACCCCTTCCTGGAACTGGCTCCGCCCGAGGCCTCGATCCTGATCGCCGGCGAAGAGGATCTGGCCCCCGCGCTGGCCGACCACTGGCAGGACGTGTGCGCGGCCTTCCACGACCAGGACGCTCACCACCTCTACGTGCCGCCCGATGAGATCCACGCCGTCCTGGCCACACGGGCGCGCACACGGCTCTCGGGGCTCGACCAGGATCAGCCCTTCTCATTTCACGCCCAGGCGGCCGACGTGCAGGCCCGCGGCATCAAGGAGGCCGAGCCCGAGCTCGAGAAGCTGATCCGGTCCGGCTATCAGACCGTAGTGGCCTTCTCGCGTCGCGGGGAGGGCGAGCGCTTCGCCTACAACCTAGGGCGACTCCAGGTGCAGTGGCTGAACGGAGCGGTCGGGCCAGGCGCGCCGCCCGGAGGGGCGAGCGCGCCCCCTCCCATAATCCTCACCGAGGCGCGGCTGCAGAGCGGGTTCATCGCACCCCAGTTCCACCTGGCCGTGATCCCCGATCACCGGCTGCTGCGCCGTCGCCGGCCGGCCCCGCAGCGCCCCGAACGCCGCCGGGGGATCCTGCGCAGCTTCGCCGACCTGCGCACCGGCGACATCGTGGTCCACGAGGACCACGGGATCGCGCGGTTTGCCGGGTTTGACACCAAGACGGTGGCCGGCGTGACGCGGGACTACCTGTACCTGGAGTACGCCGGGTCAGACCGGGTGTTCGTCCCGGTGGACCAGCTGGCCAAGATCAGCCGCTACGTGGGGGCGGGGGGGGCGCACCCGGCGCTGTCCAAGCTGGGCGGGACGCGCTGGGACACGATGAAGGCCCGGGCCCGCCGAGCCGCCCAGGAGCTGGCCGGCGAGCTGCTCAATCTGTACGCCGAGCGCAAGCGGCGCGAGGGCCATCCCTTCCCCGCCGACAGCGATTGGCAGCGTGATTTCGAGGACGCGTTCCCGTACAGCGAGACCCCGGACCAGCGCGACGCCATCGAGATGGTCAAGGCCGACATGGAGGCTCCGCGCCCGATGGACCGGCTGATCTGCGGCGACGTGGGCTATGGCAAGACCGAGGTGGCCCTGCGAGCCTCCTTCAAGGCGGTCCAGGACGGCAAGCAGGTCATGGTCCTGGCCCCCACGACGATCCTGACCCAGCAGCACCTGGGGACGTTCTCCGAGCGGCTGGCCGACTATCCGGTGCGGATCGAGCACGTGTCGCGCTTTCGCTCGCCGGCGGAGCAGAAGGAGGTCATCGCCCGATTTGCCCAGGGCCAGGTGGACATCCTGATCGGGACCCATCGACTCCTGTCACGCGATGTGCGGCCCAAGGATCTGGGGCTGCTGGTGGTGGACGAGGAGCAGCGCTTCGGGGTCAGGCAGAAGGAGCTCCTGCGCCAGCTCAAGCTTCGGGTGGACGTGATCGCCATGAGCGCCACGCCGATCCCCCGGACGCTGCAAATGTCGCTGGCCGGGGTCCGCGACATCAGCGTGATCGAGACACCGCCCGAGGGCCGGCGCCCGATCAAGACCTACGTGGGCGAGTACGACGAGGAATTGGTCAAGCAGGCCCTGCAGCGCGAGCACGCTCGGGGGGGCCAGGCCTTCTTCCTGCACAACCGCGTCGAGAGCATCGAGGAGACGGCCGAGCGGCTGCGCGGCCTGTGTCCGGGCATGCGCTTCGAGGTGGCCCACGGCCAGATGGAGGAGAAGACGCTCGAGGAGCGCATGCTGGGTTTCCTGCGGGGGACGGCCGACGTGCTGGTGTGCACCAGCATCATCGAGTCCGGGATCGACATTCCCCAGGCCAACACGCTGATCGTGGAGCGGGCCGACACGTTCGGCCTGGCCCAGCTCTACCAGATCCGGGGGCGGGTGGGGCGCTCGCGCGAGCGGGCGTACGCCTACCTCCTGTACCCGAGCGCGGCGGCGCTGACCGGCGAGGCGGCGCAGCGGCTGTCCGCGCTATCCGATTACACCGAGCTGGGGGCGGGATTCCGGATCGCCATGCGCGACCTGGAGATGCGCGGCGCCGGCAACCTCCTGGGCGACGAGCAGTCAGGGCACGTGGCCGCGCTGGGCTTCGAGCTCTACATGCAGATGCTCGACGAGGCGGTGGCGGCGGCCTACGAGGGCGCGGCCGCCGACGAGGACTGGGAGCCGGTCCGGCTGGATGTCAACGTCGACGCCTACGTCCCACCGGACTACATCCCGTACGAGCAGGCCAAGATCGAGGTGCACCGCCGGATCGCCGCGGCGCGAGAGGTGGCCGAGCTGGCCGTGCTGCGCGAGGAGCTCGAGGACCGCTTCGGGGAGATTCCCGAGCCGTTGTCGAATCTGATCGCACTCCAGCAGGCCCGGATCAAGCTGGGCCAGGCGGGTGCCCGGGCCGTCACCTTCCGGGGCGGCCGGCTGGCCGTCACCCCGGTCGAGCTCGACTCGGTCCGGGCCAAGCGGCTGCGGGCGGAGATACCCGAGGCGCTGTACGAGTCGGGCAAGTCCCAGCTTTCGGTGCGGGTGCCCGAAGACCCGGTGAAGCGCTTCCCGGCCGTGGTGCGGGCCGCCGACGTGCTGCTGGCGGTCACCCGAGAGGCGGCGTAGGGGCGTAGGATCGCCCCCGTGCCGCGCTACGACCTCAACGGGAAGGTCGCGCTCATCACCGGCGGGGCCCGGGGAATCGGCTTCGGCCTGGCCCAGGCGCTGGTGGGGCGAGGCGCGTCGCGTGGCGCTGGTCGACCTCTCCGATGAGGCGGCCCAGCGGGCGGCGGCTTCGCTCGGCGAGGGCCGGGCGATTGGTCTGGCGGCGGACGTGACCGACCGGGCCGCGGTCGAGGTCGCGGTGAGGGAGACTGTCGAGCGGCTGGGCGGCGTCGACGTGGTGGTGGCCAACGCCGGGATCGCTCCCTCGCCGCCCTCGCCGGTGCGGGTCATGCCTGAGTCGGAGTTCGAGCGGGTGGTGGAGGTCGACCTGCTCGGCGTCTACCGGACCGTGTCAGCGGCCATGGACCAGGTGGTGAGCCGGCGCGGGCAGGTGGTGGTCGATCTCCAGCATCTACGCCTTCGCCAACGGCATGATCAACGCGCCCTACGCGGTGGCCAAGGCGGGCGTCGAGCAGCTGGGACGGGCGCTCCGCGTCGAGCTGTCGATCCACGGCGTGGGAGTCACCGTGGCCTACTTCGGCTTCGTGGATACCGAGATGGTCCGGCAGGCCTTCGAGCAGGGCCGGGCAGCGAACGGGCCGGGATCCGGGCGAGGATCTTCCCGCCTTCATGCTCAAGCGGATCACCCCGGCGCAGGCCGGGGAGGCGCTGGCCCGAGGCATCGAGCGCCGAGCGCCCCGGGTGATCGCTCCCCGCTGGTGGGCGATCGGGTCGGTCCTGCGCGGCGTCCTGGGCCCACCCATGGACTATCTGGCCACCCGCGCCCCGAGGATCCGCCAGGCGCTGAGCGATTCCGAGGCCGGCGCGGCCGGGGCCGCGCGGGTATCGGGCGCCACCGCCGCGGTGGGTTCCGGCGAAGAAGTTTCGAAGGAGGCGGGGTAGGCAGGGCGAAGGCCGCTACCATCAGCCGCTCCTGATGACTGGCTGGCTTAGACGGATCGCGGCGCTAGGCGCCTTTTTTGTGGTCTGCGCCCTGGTGGCGGCGTGTGGCAGCGGCGTGCCCGGCAACTCGGTGGCCGACGTGGCCGGCAACCCGATCACGCTTCAGGCCTTCGATCACTGGCTGTACGTGGCGGCCAAGAGCCAGGCCTCGCAGAACCCGGGCGCGCCGGTGATCGTGCCCAGCGATCCCCCGAACTTCACGTCCTGCATCGCCCAGGTCCGCAAGAGCGTCCCCACCCTGGCCAAGACGCCGGACAAGCAGATCAAGGCTGACTGCAAGCAGCTCTTCACCTCGTACTCCAACCAGGTCATGGACTTCCTGATCAAGGCGTACTGGTACCAGGCGGAGGCGGCCCGCGAGCACATCACGGTGTCCAACGCCGACGTGCTCAAGACGTTCAACGCGGCCAGAAGAACCAGCAGTTCTCCACCCCGGCGCAGTTCAACACGTTCCTCACGCAGACCGGTCAGACGCTCCAGGACATCCTGTTCCGCTTCCGGATCAACGCTCTGTTCCAGAAGCTGCTGGCCAAGCATGCGGCCAAGGTCACGCCCGCAGGCGATCTCGGCCTACTACAACTCGCACCTCACCCAGTTCGGGACTCCGGAGACTCGCGACATCCGGATCGTGCTGACCAAGACGCAATCCCAGGCGCTGGCGGCCAAGAAGGCGCTCCAGTCCCACCAGAGCTGGAAGGTCGTGGCCAAGAAGTACTCGATCGACTCCGACCACCAAGAACAGCGGCGGGCTGCTGGTGGGGGTCAAGAAGGGCCAGGAGGATCACGCTCTGGACGCGGCGGCGTTCTCGGCTTCTCAGAACAAGCTGCTCGGACCGGTCAAGGGTCAGTTCGGCTATTACGTCTTTGAGGTGACCAAGATCACCAAGGCCACCCAGCAGACGCTGGCTCAGGCCACGCCGCTGATCGAGCAGACGCTGAAGAGCCAGGGGCAGAGCACGCTCTCAGACCGCGGTGGACAACCTGGTCCGCAAGCACTGGATCAGCCAGACGAGCTGCCAGTCGCTGTACGCGATGGCCGACTGCCATGGGTACAAGGCGCCGGCCACGCCCGCCACGCCGACGGCACCCTCGACCACGGCAGCGCCGACGCAGACGGCGCCGTCCACCACTACTTCGAGCTCAACGACGCCGTAGGCGGGTCGACCGGGAATGGCCAACGTTTCCGGAAGCCCCGCTTAGTGAGCAGCGGGGCGTCGCGGCCGGAGGTCGCTCAGGCGCTGGAACGCCTGGAGGCAATCACCCGCCGGCTGAGAGCTGAGTGCCCGTGGGACCGGGAGCAGGACGAGCGCTCAATCGTTCCCCACACGCTCGAGGAGGCCTACGAGCTGGCCGATGCCGCCATGCGGGGTGACGATGCCAAGCTGGTGGACGAGCTGGGCGACGTGCTCTTCCAGGTGCACTTCCTCTCGCTGCTGCTCGAGGAGCGGGGGGCGGGTGATCTGGCCCAGGTGGCCGACGGGTGCGCGGAGAAGCTGATCCGGCGCCACCCGCACGTGTTTGGGAGAGGCGGCGCGCAACCGACGGCGGCTGAGGTGCTGCGCAACTGGGATCAGATCAAGCGTGGGGAGACCGGGCGAGAGCCCGGGGTGTTCGGTGAGGTGCCCGAGAACCTGCCCGCGCCGCTGTACGCCCGCAAGGTTCAGCGCCGGGCCGCCTCGAGCGGATTTGACTTTCCGGATGTCGCGCCGGTGCTGGATGCCGTGCGCGAGGAGCTGGCCGAAGTCGAGGCCGCGCACGGGCGCGAGGAGCAGTTCCGCGAGCTGGGAGACCTCCTGTTCGCCACGGTCAACCTGGCCCGGAAGCTGAGGGTGGATCCCGAGCTGGCCCTCCGCGCGGTCAGCGGACCGCTTCCGGGCGCGGGTGGAGGCCGCAGAGCGACTCGCCGCATCCGATGGCCGGAACTGGAACGATCTGCCCCCGGATGACCAGCTGTCCTACTACGCCCGGGCCCGTCTGGTAGAAGGAGGCACCCTCGCAACCATGAGTCAGATCGAGCACGTCCACGCCCGTCAGATCCTGGACAGCCGGGGCAACCCGACCGTCGAGGTCGAGCTGAGCGTCCGCTCGGGAGCCTGGGGGCGGGCCGCCGTGCCCTCGGGGGCGTCGACGGGAGAGTTCGAGGCCACCGAGCTGCGCGACGGCGGGTCGGAGTGGGGGGGCAAGGGCGTCTCGACAGGCGGTGGCCAACGTAAACGGCGAGATCGCCGACGCGGTCCGGGGCCAGGACGCGCCGGGCCAGGCCGCGCTGGATCGCCTGCTGATCAGCCTGGACGGAACGCCCAACAAGTCGCGTCTGGGGGCCAACGCAATCCTGGCCGTGTCGCTGGCGGCGGCCCACGCCGCGGCCGCCGAGGAGCAGCTTCCGCTGTGGCGCTACCTGGGCGGCGAGGGCGCGCACATCCTGCCCGTGCCCATGATGAACGTCCTGAACGGGGGCGCCCACGCCGACAACCGCGTGGACTTCCAGGAGTTCATGATCGTCCCGGCGGGGGCAGAGTCGTTCGCCGAGGCCGTGCGGATGGGGTCCGAGGTCTTCCACGCCCTGAAGAGGACGCTGCACGAGCGCGGTCTGTCGACCGCGGTGGGCGACGAGGGAGGCTTCGCCCCGGACCTGGGGTCCAACGAGGAGGCTCTGGGCGTGCTCGTGCGGGGATCGAGGCGGCCGGCTACAAGGCCGGCGAGGATGTCTCGATCGCCCTGGATCCGGCGGTGTCCGAGCTCTACCAGAACGGGATGTACGTGCTCGAGCACGAGGGAGGGCGCCGCCTGACGGCCAGCGAGCTGACCGGCTACTGGGAGCAGCTGGCCAACGGCTATCCGATCGTGTCCATCGAGGACGGGATGGCCGAGGAGGACTGGGAGGGCTGGACCGCGCTGACCGAGCGTCTGGGACCGCGTCTGCAGCTGGTGGGCGACGACCTGTTCGTGACGAACACCGAGCGGCTGAAGCGGGGCATCGATGCCGGCGTGGCCAACTCGATTCTCATCAAGGTCAACCAGATCGGAACGCTGACTGAGACGCTGGCGGCGATCCGCATGGCCCGGGAGAACGGCTACACCGCAGTCATGTCCCACCGCTCGGGCGAGACCGAGGACGTGACAATCGCCGATCTGGCCGTGGCCACCGGGTGCGGCCAGATCAAGACGGGGGCGCCGTCGCGCTCAGACCGCGTGGCCAAGTACAACCAGCTCCTGCGAATCGAGGAGGCCCTGGGCGAGGACGCGGAGTACCCGGGGGCGGAGGTGTTTCAGAGGTAGGTTGTTGCGGGGGTTGCCATCGCCGGGCGGGCGGATCGTTGCAGCAGGAAGGAGCCGCGGGGCGTCGAACGAAGGGCCAACTGGATGGCCTCTGCCCAATCCGCACGCGCCGCGCCACGAAGGCAGACCCGGAAGCCACCCCCCAGGGGGCGCGCCGCCCCGTTACCGATCCTGCGTGTCCGCTGGGATCGGGTGGGGCGGGTCATGCTGCTGGTCGTCCTGGTCGTGGTCATGGCCCTGTACATCAACCAGGCCGTGACGTACTTCTCGGTGCGCAGCGAGGCCGAGCAGCAGATGGCCGCAGCTCTTTCGCTCGAGCGCCAGAACCGCGTGCTGGCGGCCGGAGCAGCGGTCCCTGCAGCAGCCGGCAGACGATCCAGCGGGATGCCCGGGCACTCGGGATGATCCGTCAGGGGGAGCGCCCCTACTCCGTGACGCGGGGGCCGTAGGGGCGGCGGGGGGCCGGGGCTCGCGCGTGAACCCCGGGGCGGAGCGCTAGACGGGCATCCTTAGGGCGTGGACTACGACGCAGCCAGCAGCCTGTGGCGCGAGGGCGCGAGTCGCCTGGCCGCGGCCGACCCCGAGGACGCGGCGCGGCCATGGACAGGGTCATCGACTGAGATCGTGGCCGAACTGCGTCGCCGTCTGGGGGGCACGTTCACCAGGGAGGAGCTGGCGACCTGTATTCCGAGCGGGGCACCGACTGGTGCTTTGACATCGCCACCCGGGCGGCTCCGAGCACCCCGGCGGCCTGGGACATGACGACCGTGGCCGGAGCGGCGTTCGGCCGCTATGCCCGCGAGGCGGTCGATTACCGGCCGCGGGAGCGGGAAGTGGCTCGGCCGCCGGGGATGGAGCCTGAGTAGGGGGGCCTGGGGGGTCGGCGGGCGTCGGGGGTGAGGGCGCGGGACGGGCGGGGGGCGCCTCCCGCGCGACCGGGGCAATGGCGGGACGCCTCCCGCGCGACCGGGGCGGGCGCGGGACGCCGCCCGGCCGACCGTAGTTACACAATTCGCGCGCTGCCAGGATCGCTGTGTCAACCAGAGGTCGTATAGCGACCGGGGCATGACACGGTTCGCGAGAGTTCGGGCGAATTGTGGAGTTATGGTCGCGGGCGGGCGCGTCAAGCGGCCGCGGCGCTCAAAGGGCCGCGCGAGCGTCAAAGGGCCGCGCGAGCGCTCAAAGGGCCGCGCGAGCGTCAAAGGGCCGCGCGAGCGCCCCAGCCCCCGCCCAGCCCACCGGCCCCCGCCCCTACTCCTCCTCGCCCGACGCCTCCTCGCCCGAGCGGCGGATGACGATCTGGTCCTCCTCGATCGTCACCTCGACGGGGCGGTGGCCCGCCCAGTACTCGGCGTAGACCGGGTCGTCCTGGACGGCGGGGTCCAGCCACAGCCCGTAGCCCTCCTCGCCATGGTCAAACGTGGCCTCGAGCGGGCCGCCCCCGCGACGGCGGGTGCGACGCCCCCCGCGCCGCCCGCGCCGGCGCCGCCCGCCGCGCGCTTCGCCGCCATCCTCCGTCCTCCTGCTCGCTCCTCGGCCTCGCGGGCTTCCGCTGCGGCCAGCTCGGCGGCCACCAGCGCATCGTCCTCGGCGCGCAGGTCGATCTCGTCGTCGTAGTCGCCCAAGAGGACACCGGCCGCCTCGGTCTCGTTCGCCTCGGCCAGACCGTGCTCGCGCTTGAAGGTCTGGATCTGCTGGACGGTGACCTCAAGCTGATGGGCGATCCAGGCGTCGGTCCGTCCCTGGCGGACCCAGGCGCGGATTCGGTTGAGTTCAGGGCGAAGCGATCTGCGTGCCACGGACCGGGAGACTAATACAGGTGTCCGTAAGCCCGAGCCGTGCTCGGCTTAGCCGAGCGCGCCGGGCAGGTTTCCAAAGCCGGAGCCAGGCTCCGCCCGGCTGCCATGGCGTTACCGAGGCCTCTCTCGCACGAATACCGGCCAAAATGGGGTCCTGACCCTAGCCAGAAGGACGAGGGAACCGCACGTCGAAGGTTGTGGAACGGGAAACCTCCCGGTATGCTGGTGGTGCGGGCAGGCCGTGTCGGCACTCGCATTACGGCCTGATCTTGTTGAGTCACATGCGAGCAGGGAGGCAGTTCTCAAATGTTGGTACTCACCCGGAAGTCGAACCAGAGCATCATGATCGGAGACGACATTGAGGTGTCGGTGCTCGCGATCATGGGCGAGAAAGTGCGGATAGGAATCCAGGCTCCGCGCGATGTTCCGGTCTTCCGCAAAGAGGTGTACCTGGAGATCCAGCAGGAGCGGGTAGGCGCGTCCAAGGATGCTCGGGGAGACGTTGACGCGGCTCTCCAGGGCTTGAGCGATACAGCCTAGCCCCGATCGGCTATCCAGCGGATTGCAACCGGGCTCCGGCGGGCCCGGTTTCGTCTGCCCGGACGGTCAGCCCAGGAGCAGGTAAAGGGTCTCGAACATGGCCACGGTCACGCCCACGGCGGTGGCGAGAAGGGCCAGCACGAGCAGCCAGAAGCGCATCGAGCTGCGCTTCTTTTCGCGCATGATGTTGCGCTTGCGCGAGCGCACGACGACATCGCGCCGAACCTTGCTGAGCGCTCGCGCTCCTCGACCGATCTGCTGGCGGAACTCGTACTCGATCTCCGCCAGGCTCTGGCGCATCTTGAGAGCCACTACGGAGTAACTCCCTGACCCTCGTAGACCTCGATGAAGTGGCGGTAGTTCTGAGCGATCTGAGCGGCAGCTGCCTCCCGGTCAAGGTCATCGGACAGCCAGCCTTTCAGAGCGTCCCACCAGATCGAACGCCCGATGGCGAAGCCGACGAACCCCTCCACGTCGTTGGCCGCCTCGAGCCACTGGCAGACCTTCTCGTTGGACGCGCCGCGGCCCAGCACCACGCAGACCACCCCTTCGCGGCCGGGGCCGCTGCGGGCCTGATCGGCCAGCATGGCCGCGTCGTGCCTGTCGTCCACGCCCTCGATCTTCCAGATGTCAACCTCGATCCCGGCCCCCTGGATCTCTGAGATGGCCTGGCGCATGAGCTCGGGTCGCAGCTCGGCGTCGTAGCGGTCGCTGTCGCCGTCGACCGTCTCCAGCTGCTGCTCGGTACCCGGGACCAGAAGCTCAAACAGGAACTTGCGCGCGGGCTTGCCGCTCGCTCGCCGTCCAGGCTCGCCTGATTGAGCGGCGCCCGCATCATCCGGCTGCTCGTGAAGCCAATCGGCCAGCTCCTTGAGCCGCTCCAGCTGGCGTTGGTTCATGGACGGGTCGCCCGCCGGGTTGTAGCGGACCAGGACCTTTGAGAAATCGGGATTGAAGCGCTCGATGTGGGCGCCGAAGTCCTGGCCGTATTCGAAGTCGAACTCGTCCTGGCCCGATTTCTCCACCGGCATGGCCAGTTTGAGGCCTTTTTCGCGGGCCTCGCCCGGGATATCCGAGCCGAACTGCTCGTCCACCAGAACTCCGGCCGTGCTGGCCTCGAGGCCCTGGTTGACCGCCTCCAGCATCCCTTCGAAGATCAGGCGCTTGGCTGACGCGATCGTCTCGGTCTCCTCGGACGTGGGATCTCCCTCGATCCCGAACATCTTCTTCTGGAAGGACCCTCGGTGGTCAAACGCCAGGATGTAGAGCCGTCCGTTGTATCCGAGACCCATACAGACCCCTCCGTTGCCGTGGATGAACGCCTGTATCCAGTCTACGGGGCGGGCTCCCGTTAGGCTCCGCGGCCGTGAAGCACAAGTTCACCGGTCCGCCCTACACGATCGGCATCGAGGAGGAGCTCATGATCCTCGATGAGCGGTCTTTCGAGCTGGTCAACGCCATCGAGTCGATGCTCGAGTCAGCGCCGGTGGGGGAGATCAAGCCGGAGCTGATGGAGTCGGTGCTCGAGATCTCCACCGACCCCTGTCCCAACACGGCCCAGGCCGGCGAGGAGCTCCGGGCGCTGCGCCGCCAGGTCAGCCAGACCGCTGCCTCGAAGAACCTGGCCGTCGCGGCGGCGGGAACCCACCCGTACGCCATGTGGGAGAACCAGCGGATCGTGGCCCGTCCCCGCTACCGAGACCTTATCTCGGCGTTGCGCTTCGTGGCCCGCCAGGAGCTGATCTTCGGCGTCCACGTGCACGTGGGGGTGGACGACCCCGACAAGGCCATCCACGTGGTCAACGGCATGCGGGTGCACATGCCGATCCTGCTCGCCCTCTCGGCCAATTCGCCCTTCTGGCGGGCCGATTCAACCGGGCTGGCCTCCACCCGGACCCCCATCTTCCGGGCCTTCCCCCGGGTGGGCATACCCCCAACGTACAAGAGCTGGGAGGACTTCGAGCGCCGTATCGAGTTCATGGTCTCAGCCCGCGTGATCGAGGATTACACCTACTTGTGGCACGACGTCCGTCCCCACCCGAACTTCGGGACCGTCGAGGTCCGGGTGATGGACTCCCAGACCCGGGTCGAGCACACGCTGGGCCTGGCCGCGCTGGTCCAGGGGCTGGTCAAGGAGCTGTGCGAGCACTACGAGTCAGGCCAGCAGCTCTCGAAATATCCCTTCGAGATGCTGGACGAGAACAAGTGGCTGGCCGCCCGCCACGGGCTGGAGGGAGAGCTGGTCGATCTCCCCAGCGCAGAGCGCGTCCAGACCCGGGCCCTGGCCCGGCGGGTACTGAACCGGGTGCACGAGCACTGCGAGGATCTGGGTTCGGCCGATGAGCTGAGCGCGGTGGAGGATCTGCTCGAGCGGGGAAACGGGGCGGCGCGGCAGGTCGTGGTGTTCGAGGCCAACCACGATCTGCACGAGGTCATGGCCGAGATCGTGCGCCGCGTCGGGGGTGTAGCTCCGGCCCCGCCCGCTGCATTCGGGGGCTTTCGGCGCAGGACTAGAATCGGCCTTCAGATGAGCACCGGCAACCCCGACCTGTTCGTCATCTGCAAGAGCTGCGGTTCCGAGGTGAGCCCGTACATCACCGAGTGCCCGTATTGCGGCAATCGGCTGCGCAAGCGGGCCCCGAAGCTCGACCGGGACGGCCGGGTCTCGGAGAGGCGGCGCCGGCGAGCGACCCGCGCCCTCCCTGCCCCGGCTGCGGCGTGGCGAGATCCCCGGGATTCGAGCCGAATCGCGCCCCTACGCCACGGCGGCTCTGGTTCTTCTGGGGCTGGTGGGATGCCTGATCTGGCGGACCTCGCTGCTGAGCGTCTACACGATCGGGATCTACGGCAAGCCGGGCACTCACTGGTGGCGGCTGCTCACCACCCCATTCGTCTACCGCAACACCGGCTACGCCTTCGCCGCGCTGGGGGCGATGGCGGTGTACGGCTGGCTGCTGGAACGCCGTCACGGGCCGCTGCCGGTGCTGGCCCTGTTCGCGCTGGGCGGCGTGGGAGGGGCGGTGGCCACCGTCGCCGCTCACCAGCGACCCCGTGGTGGTCGGAGCAAACGGGGCGGCGCTGGCCCTCCTGTGCGCCTGGGCCATCCCTGACCTGATCCGGCTGCGCCGCCGGGAGGAGATCGACGGGGACCTGCTGGGAACCGCCGCGATCGGCGTGGTGGTGGGACTGATGCCCCTGGTGGTGACCGACGCGAGCTGGATCTCGGACGGAGTCGGCGTGCTGGGCGGGATCGCGGTGGGCGTCCCGATGGCCCTCAGCGAACGCTGATCGTCCCGGGCTCGCCGGCCACCAGGCGCCCGATGACCGCGCCGGGCATGTGCTCGGTGCCGGCGGCGGGGGACCGCGGCGAGCAGGCCGCCCGAGGTCATGGCGTCGCACACCAGCCAGCGGCGCTCTTCGGGTACGTGCGGGCCGAAGGCGGTGAACCGCTCGGCGTGGGCGCGGTTGCGCCGCGTTCCGCCCGAGACGGCTCGCTCCTCGGGATCGGCCAGGAGGGTCAGGGCCGGGGCGATGCTCGGGCACCGACTCGGCGTCGACCTCGGCCGCCAGGCCACTGGCTAGCGCGAGCTCGTGCAGGTGACCCGACAAGTCCGAAGCCGGTCACGTCGGTCATGGCGTGCACGCCGGCCGCGCCGCGCGGCCGCTGCGCCATCACGGTTCAGCGTGGTCATCACGGCCACCGCGTCCTCGAGCGGCGCCTCCATGCCCCGCTTGCGGGCGGTGGTGATGGCCCCGGAGCCAAGCGGCTTGGTCAGGACGAGGGCGTCACCGGGCTCCGCTCCAGCGTTGGTGATCACCTCATCCGGGTGGATTACGCCGGTGACGGCCAGCCCGAACTTGGGCTCCTCGTCCTCGATGGAGTGGCCGCCGAGCACTGCCACCTCAGCCTCGGCGGCCACTGCGGAGGCCCCGCGCAGGATCTCCAGGAGCACCTCCGGGCCGAGTCTTTCGAGCGAGAAGGCGACCAGATTCAGAGCGCTGATCGGGGTCGCGCCCATCGCGTAGACATCGGACAGCGCGTTGGTCGCGGCGATCCGTCCGAAGTCAAAGGGGTCATCCACGATCGGGGTGAAGAAGTCCACCGTGTGCACGAGCGCGAGGTCCTCGCGCAGCCGGTACACGCCCGCGTCGTCGCTGGTCCCGTAGCCCACCAGGACGTTGGGGTCCGGGGCCTGGGGCAGCTGGGCCAGCAGCGGGCCGATGGCCGCCGCGGGCAGCTTGCAGCCGCAGCCGGCGCCGTGGGACAGCGAGGTCAGCGGGACAGCCACGCCCGTATGATCCTTCACCGGAGTGGCCGACCGCGCCTACACCAACGCTGAGCTGGAGGCCGCGGTGGCCGCCATCGCGGACCCGACCCGGCTCAGGGAGGCCCAGAACCTGGTCATGCGGACCGCGCCCGGGCTCCAGAGGCTGCTGGGCACGGCGCTGGATGAGGGCGGCTGGTTCGAGGCCGGCCACGCCCAGGCCATGGGCGAGGCAGCCCGCCGCGAGGATCCGGACGAGAGGCTGCGCGAGCTGCGCACCCTCCTGGCCGAGGAGACCCGGCTGGGCATGCTGGTGGGGGTAGCGGTGGGATTCGAGCTGGCGCGCGAGCTCGAAGCCGGGGGGCCGGGGACGAAAACGACATCACACAGGAGGAATGACACCGATGGACATCCGCTTTCTGGGCCATGCCTGCTTCGAGCTCTCAGACGGGGACACGCGAGTGCTCATCGATCCCGTTTCTCACGGGCAACCCAAAGGCCGCGGCCTCGGCCGAGGACATGAATCCCACCGCGATCGTCCTGACCCACGGTCATGGGGATCACTTCGGGGACGTGGTGGGCATCGCCAAGCGCACCGGCGCCCCGGTCGTGGCCATGGTGGAGATCGCCGACGAGCTGAGCGAGGAGGGCGTCGAGGTATTCGACCCGAACTTCGGCGGCACGGTCAACTTCGACTGGGGCTGGGTCCGGCTCGTTCCCGCCTGGCACACGTCCACCACCCCCAAGGGAACCGCGAACACGCCGGCCGGCGTCGTCGTGTCGCTGGGCGGCAAGGTGATCTACCACCTGGGTGACACGTGCCTGTTCTCCGATCTGGCGCTGGTCGGTCGAGCGCGACCCGGTTGACGTCGCGCTGATGTGCATCGGCGGCCATTACACGATGGATCGCACCGACGCCGTCGAGGCGGCCAAGCTGATCGGCGCGGGGACGGTGATTCCCTGCCACTACAACACGTTCCCGCCGATCGAGACCGACGCGCAGGCGTTCAAGTCGGAGGTCGAGTCGGCCACAAGCTCGCGGGTGGTCGTGCTCGAGCCCGGGGAGACACACTCGGAGTGAGTGCACACGACGCCGCCCGGTCATGATCCACGCCGTTGTTCTGATCCGGGCCGAGCGTCAGGTGCTGGGCACGCTGGGCGGTGAGCTGGCCGACATCGAGGGAGTGGCCGAGGCGTACTCGGTCACAGGCGACTGGGACTTCGTGGCCATCCTGCGGATGCGCGAGCACGATCAGCTGGCTCAGGTCGTGACCGGCGGGATCGCGGCTCTGACCGGCGTCCAGCGCACGCAGACAATGGTGGCGTTCGAGGTCTACTCGCGGCACGACCTGGAGGCGCTGTTCTCGGTGGGCCAGTGAACGTCTGGCGCGGCTAGCGCTGCGGATGCCTGGCGGCTAGCGCTGCGGGCCGCGCACGAACCAGATCGAGCGGTCCTTCCAGTCGTGGGCCATGAGGGCGCCGCCGGCCAGCGCCAGCGCCAAGAAGCGCCGGGGCACCGAGGAGGAGGCCTTCAACCGCCCGCTGATGAGCCCGGCACAGGCGGTTGTGGCCACGATGGTCCCACCCGCTCCGTGATGAAAACGCTGGCCACCGATCCATACCCGGTGGCTCGATGTGTCGTACTCGAAGAGTCTGATCATCGGCGGTCCCTGCGCGTCGAATCGGGACAGCTGACCGGCTATCTCTTCAATATCGGCAGTCCCGGTCCTGCAAATGAGCAGCGGGTTGCCCCTGCGGACGCCTGGACTCCCCAGCTAAAAGGTCTGGTGTGCGCTGCCGAGGGTGGCGCTGGCCGCCGGGGCGCTGCCGTCGCCGTCGGGCGAGCTGCTGGCTGACTGATCGAGCACGGTTGCGCTGCTCGAGCCGCTGGTCCCCGTAGCCGAGGCTTCCGGTTCCGGGGCTGGGGCTGGGCGAGGAACCGCTGCCGCTGGGTGGGCTCCCCCCGCTCGTGGTGCCCGGCGACCCATTGCCTGACCCTCCGGTCACCGGTCCTGTGGAGCCCGAGCCGCTGGAAGGTTGGGTGCTGGTCGTGGATCCCGACGAGTCCGATGCCGTGGTGGCCGCAGGAGTGGTGGTGGTGCCCGTGGTAGGAGGAGCGGTGGTCGTCGTGGTCGTCGTCGTTGCCGTGGTCGTGGTCGTGGCGGCGGCTGTTGTAGTGGTGGTGGCCGGTGCAGCCGCCGGGGCCGTCGCGGTTGAAGTGGTCGTAGCAGCCGACTGGGCAGTGGTCTGGGCCGCGCTGTGCGTGGATGACGCCGGCGTGCTCTTCTCCGGAACACGAGGTGCTGGGGGAGCGGTTGGGTGCTGGGTATGAGTGGTGGCGACCGCGCCGGCCGTCACGATGGCCGCGGCGGCCAGGGTGGCGGCCGCCTTGGTGGCGAGCGCGCCGGCTCCGGCCGAGATCAGGCTCGAGCTCGCACCGGCCGCCACGGTGCTCACGCCGGTGGCTCCGGCCGCGCCGCCCGCGGCGGCCGCGCCTCCGGTGGCGCTCGCGATCCCGCTCACTCCGACCGTGCCCGTCGCAGTCGCTCCGCCCACGCCGGCGGTTCCTGCCGCTGCTCCTGCGGCCCCGCTCACACCCGCGGTTCCTCCGGCGCCAGAGCCGGTCCCCGCCGAGTGGCCGAGATGGAACAGCGACAGCTTGCGGAGCAGCGCGAGGGAGCCGAGCGGCAGGAAGTACGCGGCAAGGGCCTTGTTTGTTCGCTTGAGCTCACGCTCAAAGGATGAGCAGCGGCCGCACGCGCGCAGGTGGCGTCGGACCAGTGGCGTGGGACGGCGACTCAGCCCCTCGGCCACCTCGGCCAGCTCCTGGCGCACGTGTTGACAACCCAGCTGACGAGCCTCTGAGGCCTCGGCCAGGGAGAGCCGCGCCCGGACGAGGAGCGACTTGACGCTCGGGACGGTGGTCTCCATGGTCTGGGCGATCTGCTCGTATGACAGGGCGGCCATCTCGCGCAGAACCAGCGCGCTGCGCTGGGTCTCCGGAAGGCGCTGGATGTCCTCCACCAGGAGGCGGAAGTTCTCGCGCGCGTGAACCTTGTCAGCCGTGCTGCGTGCCGTGCTCGGAGAGGTGGACATCCATCGAGTCGACGGTCACAGGCTGGGCCCGCCGCAGATGATTCAGGCATCGGTTGCGAGCGATGCGATAGAGCCAGGGCCGGGCAGCGATGGGACGGTCGTCGGCCAGCATGGCGTTGAAGGCCGCGGCGAACACGTCCTGAAGTACGTCCTCGGCATCCTCCCGGGATCCCAGGAGATGGCGGCAGAAGGCCAGAAGCCGGCTCTGATACCGCGCCACCAGCGCCTCGAACGCAGCGGTGCTTCCGCGCCGGGTCAGCGAGATCAGCCGCTCGTCTGACTGGAGCCTGAGCAGGGGGGACCGGGCCTGTAGCCCGATTCCGCCCGAATATGTGAGAGTGGAGACCTCCATCACGGGCTGCGGCGCGGTGCCCCCTCCGAGGTGAGACGGTAGCAGGACCGACGGCCAGCCAATGGACGAGTGCCCGGGGAGGGATTCGAACCCCCACGCCCCGCAGGGCTGTCGGGTTTAAGCCGACTGCGTCTACCGTTCCGCCACCCGGGCCAGGGATGGACAAAGCTAGCGCGAGGCGCGGCCCGGCCTACCCCCGCGGCCACCGCACACGATCGGCGAACAGCCCGCTGAGGGGCCATTTTCCTGCCCCGAGGCGTGACGGTTCCCCTTTGACAGCGCGAACGCTGCCTTGGTAGCGTCGAGGACCGACTCGCGCAGGGGAACCTAGTGCCCCAAAAAACGGAGTCAGTGCCCCAGGGAGGACCAGTTGGCTAGGTCGCGGTTTTGCGTAACTCGACTGTGATCGGGCGGAGCGCTGCGGTTGTAGCGCTCCTTATAGCCGTGGTCGCGGTGGCAGCGGTTCTGCTCTCCAGCGGCTCGACGTATCAGGTCAGGGCGATCTTCCAGAACGCCAGCCAGATCGTGTCCGGCGACGAGGTTCAGGTGGCCGGAAACCCGATCGGCTCGGTCTCCGACATCGCCCTCACTCCGAACGGTGACGCCGAGCTGACCCTGACGATCAAGAACTCGCAGTTCACGCCGCTGCGTCAGGGCACCACGGCCACGATCCGGCTGGCCTCGCTGTCGGGCATCGCCAACCGGTACGTGCAGCTCGACCTCGGCCCGGCCAACGGCTCCCAAGATCCCCAACGGCGGGATCATCCCCCGCACCGCCACCACCAGCACGGTGGACCTGGACGAGCTGTTCAACTCGCTCAACGGCCCGACTCGCAAGGGCCTGCAGAACGTTCTCCAGGGCTCGGCCTCGCAGTACGCCGGGCGCGGGAATCAGGCCAGGCTGGCCTGGGAGTACCTGAACCCGGCCATCGCCACCAGCAGCATCCTCTTCCACGAGCTGGACCGCAACACGTTCCAGTTCACCCGGTTCATCCAGACCTCCAGCCACCTGGTCACCGACCTGGCCTCGCGCCAATCGGATCTGAGCGGGCTGGTCGTCCCACCTCTCGACCACGTTCACCGCGCTGTCCAATCAGCACATCGCGCTCGGCCAGTCGATTCAGCGCCTGCCGCCGTTCATGCGGCTGGCTGACACCACGTTCGTCAACCTCCGCTATGCGCTGGTGGACCTGACCCGGCTGGTCAACGTGACCCGGCCGGTGGCTCCCAAGCTCCAGCAGCTGCTCGTCCAGCTGCGGCCGCTGGCCATCGACGCCGTGCCCACGGTCCGGGACCTGTCGAACATCATCAGCCGGCCGGGACCCAACAACGACCTGATCGAGCTCAACAAGCTGGCCGTCCCGCTGGCCAAGGCCACCGTCGGCAAGGTGTTCGCCGACGGCAAGGTGCGGCGGGGCGCATTCCCGGTGAGCCAGCAGGCGCTGACGCGAGTCCGTGCCGGAGCTGGCCGTGGGCCGCCCCTACGCCGTCGATCTGACCGGATGGTTCGAGGGCTACTCGCACCCGGGCGTCGTAGGACGCCAACGGGGAGCGCCAGCCGCATCGCGCCCGTGGTGGGCCTCGGCTCGATCGCCACCGGGCCGACCGGGGTGAGGTTGAACTTCTGCACCCGCTGATCAACAAGATCCTGGGCGGCAAGTGCTCGGCGGTCAACAACCTGCTGAACAACCCGGTGGGGAGGCTCACGTTCTCCAACGCGATTCTGACCAAGGGTCAGGGCGACCGCTGTCCGGGGTCGATGGAGCGGGGGCCGCAGGACGGCAAGACCAGCGCCGGGTGGGCCCCGTCCGGCCCGTGGCTACCCGGAGTCGGGCTTCCCCTGTAACCCCAAGGAGATACCGACCGGGCCATGAGACGGATCCTGTTCGGCGCAATCGCTCTGCTGGGTACGGCGGCCTTCCTGCTGTTCACGCTGGCCTCCTCCAATGGGCCCAGCGGGCGGATCTACCACATCGAGCTGGACAACGCCTACGACCTGGTCCGGGCGGCCAGTTCAAGGTGGCCGGGGTCAACGCGGGGACGATCCAGTCGATCACGCTGGACCAGAAGACCCTGCACGCCGTGGTCACGGTCCAGATCACCCAGGGCGGCTTCGGGCAGTTTCACTCCGACGCCTTCTGCCAGTCCCGGCCCCAGTCGCTGATCGGTGAGTACTTCATCGACTGTCAGCCCGGCAGCTCGGGCCGCGTGCTGCGCTCGGGAAGCACGATCCCGGCCAGTCACACGCAATCGACGATCCCGGCTGACCTGGTCCAGAACATCATGCGGCTGTCCATACCGCCAGCGTTTCACGCTGATCCTCAACGAGCTGGGCGCTGCGGTGGCCGCACGCTCGGAGGATCTCCAGACAGCGTTGCGCCGCGCCGATCCGGCGCTGGCCGAGACGGACAACCTGCTGGCTCTGCTGGCCAGTGACGCCAACACGATCAAGCAGCTCAACGTGGGCGCCAACACCGTGATCAGGGCTCTGGCCAAGAACAATCAGCAGGTCCAGCGCTTCGTCGTCCAGGCCGAC
Organism: uncultured Solirubrobacterales bacterium; assembly: GCA_963838865.1. Taxonomy (GTDB): domain Bacteria; phylum Actinomycetota; class Thermoleophilia; order Solirubrobacterales; family Solirubrobacteraceae; genus Palsa-465. Next base: position 347,288 of record CAWISN010000003.1, read on the forward strand.
AACATCTCCAAGGACTCGGCCACCCAGGCCAGCAACATCACGGCCACCTGGAACAAGCTCCCGGGCTTCCTGGAGCAGCTGCGCCCGGCCATGGCCAAGCTGGGAGCGGCAGCCGACGCCCAGGATCCCGTGCTGGTCAACCTCAATGCGGCGGCGGGCAATCTCACCACGTTCTTCCACGAGCTGGTGCCCTTCTCCCACGAGTCGGTGCCCTCGCTGCGGTCGCTGGGTAACGCCTCGGTAACCGGCCGCTCGGCCGTAACCGCGGCCACGCCCACCATCCATGACCTCAACAAGTTCGCCGCTCACACCCCCGAGCTGGCCCAGAACCTGGCCATCGTGCTCCACACGCTGGATGACCGGGGCCGCGCTGTGGAGCCCGACCCGCGCAGCCCCGATGGCGGCAAGGGGTACACGGGCCTGGAGTCGCTCCTCCAGTACGTGTTCAACATCACCCTGGCCATCGACTACTTCGGCCCGTACGGGCACATGCTCGGCGTCGATGCGTTCGCCAACAAGGTGTGCAGCCCGTACGCCACGCCGCAGACGATCGCCAACAACATCAAGACTGACGGCCTGACCGCCACACGGTCCTGTTACGCCTTCCTGGGCAAGAACCAGCCCGGGGTCAACGAGCCCGACCCCACCTGGACCCCCCAGCGGGCCACGGCGGCCAATCCCAGCGCGTGCGTACCCGACCCGGGTGGCTTCCCAGTCGAGCCGTCTCAGTACGGCGTTCACTACTACGGCCCCACGACGAGCGCCTGCAAGCTCCAGGCCAAGAACCCGGCCTCGGACGTGTCGGCCAGCACGGCCTCGAGGACAGGGGCCTCGGCCGGGTCAAGCGCCCAGAGTTCGTCCGGCGCAAAACACCAGACCCTGCAGCAGCTGCTCAGCAAGCTGTTCGCCGGGGTGAACCGGCAGGCGAGCAATCCCTCGAGCGCCGGGGCGGCGAGCGTCAACCAGGCTCAGCAGCTTCTCAACTATCTCCTGGCGCCATGAAACGTCAACCCGGCAATCGTCAACCCGCCTTCGCCAACCCGGTCCTGATCGGCGCCGTGACCGTGCTCGTAGCCATCGTGGCCGTGTTCCTGGCCTATAACGCGAACTCGGGTTTGCCGTTTGTGCCCACGCGGCAGTTGAAGGTGGACATCCCCAACGGGGCGGCACTGTTGCCCAACAATCAGGTGCTGGCGGGCGGCTATGACGTGGGCACGGTGTCGGCGATGAAACCGATCCGGATGTCCAACGGGTCGGTGGGCGCGCAGGTGATCCTGCAGCTCAACACATCCAATGGTCGGGTGCCGGTGGATTCGACGGCCACGATCAACACACGGGCGCTCCTGGGATTGAAGTACGTGGACCTGACCTACGGCCACTCGAAGAAGATCATTCCGGACGGGGGGACGTTGCCGGCTAAGCAGACGTCGGTGCCGGTGCAGTTTGATGACATCAACAAGCTGTTTGATGCCAAGACGCGTCCGGCGGTGGAGGCGAATTTGGTGGGGTTCGGGGATACGCTGGCGGCGCGGGGTTCGTCGTTGAATGACACGTTTGCGGCGTTGCCGGCGCTGCTTGGTCATCTTGAGCCGGTGGCCCGGTATCTGTCTGATCCGGGGACGGAGTTGACGCGGTTTTTGGGGGCTTTGAGCGGGTTCTTTCAGACGATCGTGCCGGTGTCGCAGGTCAACGTGCGGTTGTTGGCCGATCAGGCGACGACGTTTGCCGCGATTGTGCGTTCCCCGCTTGATTATGAGGACACGATCCGCCAGAGCCCGCCGACGCTTGATGTGTCGACCAATTCGTTGCGGGTGCAGCAGCCGTTTTTGGTCGATTTGACGCGTTTTGCCACGTATATGCAGCCGGCGTCGGTGGCGTTGCGAGGGGCGTTGCCTCAGTTGGATCCGGCGCTGGCGGCGGGGATCCGGGTGCTGCCGCGGACTCCGTCTATGAATGTGAAGCTCAAGGGTGTGTTGGGTGCTTTGAAGAGCTTGGCGCTTGATCCGGGGACGAACATGGCTTTGAACGGGCTGACCCAGACGGTGGGGATCCTGGGTCCGGTGCTGCGCTATGAGGGGCCGTTTGTCACGGTGTGCAACACCTGGAACTACTTCTGGGCCGAGCTGGCCGACGTGGTGTCTGAGGGGACGACGTACGGGAACGCCCAGCGGGCGCTTCTGATGTTCGCCAATCATCAGACCAACAACGTCGGCGCGCAGGGCGCGACCGCTCCGGCCAACGGGTATCTGAATACCCCGCAGGACCAGGCAGCCAAGAAGACCTCCGGCGGAGCCGACGCCGAGTACGCCCACGGCCCGGTGTACGCCGCCGCAGTCAACAATCAGGGCGCTGCCGATTGTGAGGCGGGGCAGCGTGGCTACCCGGTGATGCTCAATCACCTCGACCCCAAGCACCGCCGGCTGGAGAGCGACGCGCACACCCCGGGCAATCAGGGCATGAACTGGACCGGGCTGGCCAGCGTTCCCGCCGGTGAGACCTTCAACCGCGAGCCCAGCACCGGCCCCCAACTCCCCAACATCCCAGGAAACAACTGATGCGCGGACGCAAACGCAAACGCAAGGGCCAGCGTGTCAGCACCTTCGCCGCCGGGCTCATCGGGATCGTGCTGATCGCTGTGTTCTCCTACGGGGCATACACCAAGTTCGCCAACCCGTTTGCCAGCCAGTACGTCGCCCACGTCATCTTCTCCAACGCCAACGGTCTGCAGGCGGACTCCCTGGTGCGGATCGCCGGGGTCAACGTGGGCAAGGTGACGAGCGTGACACCCGTGACCGGCTGCAAGAACGTCCCTAGCGCCGGCGTCGATCAACAGTGCACCGCCTCTGATGTGACGATGGAGATCGACGGCAACGGGCTGCCGCTGCACAAGGACGCCACGTTCTGGATCCGGCCGCGCATCTTCCTGGAGGGCAACTTCTTCATTCAGGCCACCCAGGGCACGCCCGAGGCGCCGGTCGCCCCCAGCGGCTACGTGTTCCCCATCCAGCAGGGACGGGGTTCCGTGCAATTTGATCAGCTGCTGACCTCACTGCAGTCCGACACCCGCAACAGCCTCCAGATCCTCCTCCAGCAATATGGCACCGCGGTCAAACAGGGCGGGCCGGATTACAACGCCTCGATCGCCTACTGGACGCCGGCCTACCAGTACGGCTCACAGGTGGCCCACGACACGCTGGGGACCCAGCCCCACGACCTCTCGAACTGGATCAACCAGTCCGGGGTGGTCAACGGGGCGCTGGACCAGCGCCAGAGCCTCAGGAGCCTGATCACCGACTTCAACACCACCGCAGGAGCGTTCGCCCGGGAGGACGTCGCCCTCCAGAGCGCGCTGCACGAGCTGCCCATCACTCTTCAGGTGGCCATCCCAGCCCTGAACGCCCTCAACCGCGCGTTCCCGCCGCTGCGGGCATTTGCCCGGGCGCTGGTGCCGGGAGTGGTGTCCACCGGTCCGATGGTGAATGCCAGCCTCCCCTTCTTCCACCAGCTCCGTCTCCTGGTGCAGCCGTCTGAGCTCCAGGGCCTGGTCCACGACCTCTCCTTCACCGTGCCGGCGCTGGCCAAGCTGAACGCTGAGACGATCCCATTCATGAAGAACCAGGTGCGGCCGGCCGCGAGCTGCCAGGTCAACGAGATCCTCCCCTGGACCCACCTGACCATCCACGATCCCCACTTCAACGCCTCCAACGGCTTCCCGGCCCACCAGGTGTACGTGGAGGGCGTTGACTACCTGCCGGGGCTGGCCGGCGAGTCGCGCGACTTTGACGCCAACGGGCCGTACGTCCGCATTCTGGGCACCGGCGGCACATTCACCTACTCGCTGCAGCCCGGACTGTTCGGGCAGGCCCTGACCCCGATCTCCGGCGTTCAGCCTCAGCCTCCCGCGCCGCACAACAGCGGTGACGGGGCGCCGGTGGCGGTGGAGCGCCCGCCGCTCAAGGAGCACGTGCCCTGCGAGACCCAGCCGGCGATCACGCAGGCGCAGCTCAACAACGCCCCCGTCGGTAACGGGCCCAAGCAGATCCACACGACCATGTCCCCCGCGGCGGCCAAGCTGGAGAAGCTGATGGTGCCGCAGGCGCTCACCCAGCTGATCGCGCAGGCCCATCAGCAGGGGCTGAAAGTGAGCGTCAAGTGAAGCGGGCGATAAGGACCCACCTGACCGACTTCGTGGCCATCATCGTCCTGATCCTCCTGGCGATCGTCATCTCGGGGTACATCCTCAATCACGAGCGCCTGTCGCTTCCGTTCATAAACTCGGCCACCTTCCCCATCAACGCCGAGTTCTCAAGCGCCAAGGCGGTGACGCCCGGTCAGGGTCAGACCGTGACGGTGTCGGGCGTGGTCGTCGGGAGCATCTCCGGAGTGAAGCTGGACAGCGACGGCAACGCGCTCGTGCAGATGATCATCAACGAGAAGTACCGGCACCTGATCCACACCGACGCCTCCGCGCTTCTGCGGCCCAAAACGGGGCTGGATGACATGTCTGTGCAGCTCAATCCGGGCACCCCAACCGCGCCGTTGGCCAAGCCCGGGTTCACCATCCCGGTTTCGCAGACCAACCCGGTGGTGGACTCGGACGAGATCCTGTCCTCCCTGGATGCGGATACGCGCGCGTATCTGGATCTCCTGGTCAACGGCGCGGGGCAGGGGCTCAAGGGCAAGGGTGGGTCGGAGCTCGGCCAGGTGCTCCAGCGCTTCCTGCCCACCCACCGGTCTCTGGCCCAGCTGAACAGCGTCGTGGCGCAGCGGGGCCAGGACCTCCAGTCGCTGATCCACAACCTACAGGTCCTGAACACGGCCATGGCCACCAAGCGATCGCAGATCGCCTCCCTGATCGACGCGAGCTCCAAGGTGTTCCACGCCTTTGCCCTGGCCAACCAGAACGTCAGCCGGTCGGTGGCCGACCTGCCGGCCACGCTGAACCAGACCACCAGCACGCTCATGAAGGTGCAGCGGTTCGCCAATCTGCTGGCTCCGGCCACGCGTGCCCTGCTGCCGGCGGCTCAGGCCATCCCGGCGGCCAACGCGGCCACCATCTCGCTGGCCCGGCCGATCACCCCGGTCCTCCAGCACGAGATCCGGCCGTTCGTCATCGCGGCCCGTCCGCTGGTGCGCAACCTGAGGCCGGCCGCGAACCACCTGGCCCAGGCCACGCCGAATCTGTCAAAGACGTTCAACGTCCTTAACCACCTGTTCAACATTTTGGGTTACTTCCCGGGCGGTCAGCAGCACGGCTACCTGTGGTGGCTGGCCTGGGGCGGCCACGACGCGCGGACGCTGTTCTCGGTCCAGGACGCCAACGGCGACTTCCGGCCGCTGTTCCTGCAGGCCAGCTGCGCCACCTACGGACAGGTCGTGCAGAATCTGGGTCCGCTGTCGTCGCTGGCGCTGAACCTGATTCCGATCCTCGGAGACGCCAAGCTCTGCCCCAAGGGCAGCGCAGCCATGGCCAGCCAGATGAAGCAGTACGAGATGAGCCTGGGGGCCTCCGCCCAGCCCGGCGGCGGCTCGAGCTACGGCAGCAGCTCGCAGGCCTCTAAGGCGTCGGCCTCCGGCTCCGGTGGTTCCTCCGGCGGTGGCCAGGGATCGGGCTCGTCTTCCTCGCTCGTCAGCGCGCTCACCTCGACGCTGAGCTCGGCCGCCTCGAAGGTCACCCACGCGGCCAGCTCGGCCACCGGCAAGGTCGCCTCGGCCGCGGGCGGCACATCCTCGACGAACAGCGGTAGGTAGATGTCAACCGGCAGCCCCCCCGTATCCCGAATCCTCACCATGGTGCTGTTCGCCCTCTCCTGCATGGGTCTGCTGCTCTTCCTCTGGCTGTCCTTCGGGGGCACCATCCCGTTCAACTCTCAGGGCTACCGTTTCCAGATCGGCTTCAAGAACGCCTACGACCTGGCCAACTACGCCGATGTCCGGGTGGCCGGGGTGAACGTCGGCAAGGTGGTGGGCAAGACCCGCGCTCCGTACGGCAACCAGACGATCGTCACGATCCAGCTGGATAACCAGTACGCCCCAATCCGCAAGGACGCCACGGCCATCCTGCGGACCAAGACACTGTTGGGCGAGACCTATGTGCAACTTTCGCTCGGGTCGCGCGGTAGCCCGGCCCTGCCCGACGGAGGCACCCTGTCCCACTCACGGGTCCAGCAGGCCGTTCAGCTTGACCAGGTCTTCAACACGTTCGATCCCCGGACCCGGGACGCCTTCCGGCAATGGCAACAAGAGCTGGCCAAGGCCGTTCACGGCAATGACCAGAACCTCAACAATGTGCTGGGCAACCTGCCCACGTTTGCGGTCAACTTCACCGATCTGCTCCAGGTCCTGGATGTTCAGCACGCAGCGGTGGTGTCTCTGGTGCGCAACGGCGGCACGACGTTCGACGCCCTGAACCACGACCCGGCCGCCCTGCGCAACCTGATCACCGCGGGGGAGACGACGTTCGCCACCACGGCGGCCAACCAGAACGCTCTGGCCGACATCTTCCACATCTTCCCGACCTTCCTGACCCAGCAGCGCCTGACCATGACCGCCCTGCAGAAATTCGCGACCGACGCGGATCCGGTGATCCGGGAGCTGATCCCGGTCGCCCAGCAGCTCGGCCCGACGCTGAGCGCCCTGAAGACGCTCTCGCCCTACCTGCGCCATCTGTTCGTCAAGCTCGGGCCGCTAATCACCGTGTCGCAGACCGGGTTGCCGGCCACCGAGCGGGTGCTCAAGGGCCTGGGTCCGAACAAGCTGCTGGATTCGGTGTGGCCGTTCCTGGGACAGCTCAACCCGATCCTGGCCTGGCTGGGCTACCACCAGCAGCTGATCTCAGACTTCATCACCAACGGAGGCATGGGCTTCTTCGGCCGGACCACGAGCTTTGGCAACAGCGGCACGGGTCACTATCTGCGCCAGTTCGGCCCGACCGGCCCGGAGACCGTGTCGCTCTCACCCAAGCGCGACCCCAACAACCGGGGCAACACGTATCCGGCTCCCCTCTGGCTCCCGGCGGGCAACTTCGCCGCGCGGGATTTCGCCAACGGGAACCTCCCGGCCTGGGATTGCCGCAACACCGGAGCCGGAGGCAACGGCACCACCAATGGCAGCACAGGCTCGACCGGCCAGGCGCAGCCCGAGCAGCCGTGCTGGGTCCAGCCGCCGCTCAACGGCTCGCCCGGGTCTTACCTGGTCCCGCGACTGTACGCGCACTCGTTCTCAAGCCGGTAGAGGGGCGCAGCGTTTGTGGGCGCGGCGTTTGTGGGCGCGGCGCCGCGCGGGGGCGTGTCTAGCGCGCGCTCAGGCGGCTTCGAATGCGCCGGCAGCTTCGTCTGCTGTCGGGCGCGCGGAGGCACTGAGGGGCGCGAGCAGGGCCGCGGCCAATTCGCTGTTGCCGGTGATCTGAAGGCCGTCGCGGTCGTGGTCGGGTGAGAGAGCCCGGATCCAGGCTGCCCGGTCTCCCTCGATCCGCGCGTCGGCTCCGGACTCCTCGCGCTCCGCGACCGTGACTTGGTCACCCGAGCCGGTGACGGTGTACGTGGCGCGCGCCTGCCCGTCCTCGACGACCAGGCTGATTTGCCCGCGAATCTCGTGTTCTTCGAGCAGCCCCGGGATCAGCCGGAAGATCGCGCCGAGGTCGACCGACTCGGCTGACCGGGGCGAGCTCCAGGCCCATTCATAGCCCCACCGAGCCAGAGCAGCGAGTACCGGCATCAGCTCGTAGGCGCGCTCGGTCAGGCCGTATTCCACCCGGGGCGGGACCTCGCGGAAGCGCTGGCGGGTGAGCAGGCCGTCGGCCACCATCCGGTTCAGGCGGGAGCGCAGCTGCTCGGTCGAGATGCCAGGGAGGACGCGCTGAAGCTCGACAAACCGGCGCGGGCCTGACGAGAGGTCGCGCACGATCAGCAGCGACCACTTGTCGCCCACCAGGTCCAGCGCGCGAGCATCCGGGGACCACTGGTCGTAGGGGTGTCGCTTGGGCGGAGGTACCTGAGGCATTGCCGGTGTCAGGGAATGCGTCTGCGTCCTTTTCGCTAGCTCGTCGCCGGTCCGCTTTGAGTCGCCCTACGAGGTTCAAAACCCTCGACTTGCGCGAGTCTAACCACTTCGGCGGACGTTAGTCCAAAAACCGGGGATTTTGCGGAGAAAGCTGCCGGGCATGAGGGGTTTCTCACGGCGATTTTGGGTCCTAGCGAGGCTCCGGCGCTGGACGGGCCCCGAGAGGTCGTCCATTCGTCCAAATCGCCCGTTTATTCGTCCATTTCGCAACAGGATTTGCGCCCAAAAGCCGTCAATAGTTTTCGATGGGAGACCTGATCCTCCTGGCTAAGGCGGCTATCCCTGGACGCACTGTGGCCAATCGCAGCGTGTCACCACACGGCCACGCGACTGGGGAGGCTGTCCGGTCTGACGCCGGTCCGGCCGCGCCGGAGGGCAGGATCCGTGCGGGAGATGGAGATTCCGTGCGGGAGAGCCGCCCGTCCACCCGACTTCGGGGGGGCGGGCGGCGCACAACCTCCCATCGAGGCAACGGCGCGAGCCCGGTGTTGCTGCGCGCTGACGAGCGGCGGCGGGCGGGCTTGCGTAACGCGGATCAGACGGCGCATCCGGCCTTCTTCTTTGATCTGGCCTGCCCGTTTTCCTACATCGCCGCCGAGTCCGTCGAGCGCCTGCTCGGCGATATCGAATGGGTGCCCGCTTACTCCACAGAGGTTCACCCCGATGTCGATGCCGCGCGCCGGCAGGCCGCGGCCCTCGCCCGTGCCGCGCGCGTGCCGCTCGTCTGGCCCGACGGTTTCCCTGCTCCGGTGCCGCGAGCCATGCGTGCCGCGGCGTATGCCGCCGAGGTGGGGGCGGGCGCGCGCTTTGCCCTTGCCGCCAGCCGTCTGGCCTTCTGCGGTGGCTTTGACCTCGAGAAACCGTCGGTGCTGGCCGACGTCGCCGCCGCGGCTGGCGTCTGCGCCACCGAGTGCGTGGCCGCAGCGGATGAGGCCTGGCGCGACGAGGACCTGAGGGCCACCGCTCAGACGGTGCGGTCACTGGGCGCCGGCCGGCTACCCGTGCTGAGCGCCGGCGAGCGCTGGTTCGACGGCCTGCACGCCCTGAGCGAAGCCGCGGCCTGGCTCAAGCGGGCCTGAACTTCGTTGCAGGTCGTTCGGGGGACGCGCGCGTGACCCCGCGCGCTCGTTCTAGACCGGGCTGACCAGGCCGGCCAGGATCAGCTCGTCAACCGGGCCCTGCTCAGGGGCCTCCGGCTCCGCCACTTCGGGCAGGCGTCCCGCCCGGATATCCGGCAGGTGCTCGAAGTCGTCGAGGTCCTCGACCAGGCGGTCGAACTCGATGTGCTGCATTGAGGGCCATTCCAGGAGCTGCATTTTCCCCAACCTCCTGATTGTCGTTTCTTGCGTGCGGTGATCACAGTAGGTCACGGACCTAAGGCCCGTGTTAGCGTGCGGTCAATGGCGACCAAAACCGAGGCGGCCACGCGCCTGCATGGCGGTCGCCTCGTGGCGCGCCGGTTGCGCGCCCACGGCGTGAGCAAGCTGTTCACGTTGTCGGGCGGCCATCTGTTCTCGATTTACGACGGCTGCCAGGCCGAGGGCATCGATCTCGTGGATGTGCGCCACGAGCAGACGGCGGCGTTCGCCGCCGAGGGGTGGTCGAAGGTGACCCGAACGGTCGGTGCCTGCGCGCTCACCGCCGGACCCGGTGTGACCAACGGCGTCTCGGCCATGGCCTCGGCGGCACAGAACGGCTCGCCGCTCGTGGTGCTCGGCGGTCGGGCGCCCGAGATGCGCTGGGGCCAGGGGTCGCTTCAGGAGATCGATCACGTACCGATCGTGGCGCCTGTTTGCCGGTCGGCTGTGACCGCTCGGGCGACCGAGGAGATCTCGTGGCTGGTAGACGAGGCCTTCCAGGCCGCGCTCGGGCCGCCGTCCGGCCCGGCCTTCGTTGACTTCCCTCTCGATGTGGTGTTCGGGGAGGCCGCTCCGGCTGAGGAGGGCGCCGGCGGGCAGCCGCCGGTGGCTGTTCGGGGCGGTGTCGATGCGGCCGCCGCGCTCCTGGCGGGCGCGGAGCGGCCGGTGATCATGGCGGGCACCGGCCTTTATTGGGGGCATGGCGAGGAGGCGCTGCGTTTGCTTGCCGAGCGCCTGCGCATCCCGGTGTTCCTGAACGGCCTGGCCCGGGGCTGCCTGCCCGCCGAGCACGAGCTCTACTTCTCGCGCGCGCGGAGCGCCGCGTTGTCGGGCGCCGATGCCGCGCTCGTGGTCGGGGTGCCGCTGGACTTCCGGCTCGGCTTTGGCGCGGCGTTCGGCGATGAGACTCAGATCGTCGTGGTGGACGTGGCCGAGCCCGAGCGCCGGCCGCCGCGGGCCGTGGCGCAGGAGCTGTATGGACCGTTGGGGGCGATTTTGGGCGCGCTGGCCGAGGGTTCGGCGCCCGATCACGAGCCCTGGATCGCATCGCTGCGAGAGACCGAGATCGAGAAGCGGTCGGGTGAGGCGGCCGAGCTTCGCGATGGGCGGGCGCCGCTTCATCCCATGCGGATCTATGGCGAGCTGGCCCAGGTTCTCGACCGCGACGCGATCATCGTGGGGGACGGTGGGGACTTCGTCTCCTATGCCGGCCGGGTGGTGGACTCATACGAGCCGGGATGCTGGGTCGATCCGGGGCCATACGGCTGCCTCGGCTCGGGGCCGGGCTATGCGCTGGCCGCCAAGCTGGCCCGGCCTGACCGTCAGGTCGTCCTGCTCGCCGGCGATGGCGCGTTCGGCTTCGCGGGCATGGAGCTCGACACGCTGGCCCGCCACAACGTGCCGGTGGTGGTCCTGATCGCAAACAACGGCATCTGGGGCCTGGAGAAGCATCCCATGGAGGCCATCTACGGTTATGCGGTGGCGGCCGAGCTCGCGCCGGGGACGCGTTATGACGTGGTGGCCGAGGCGCTGGGCTGCCACGGGGAGCTCGTGTCCTCGCCGGACGATTTGCGGCCTGCGCTGGAGCGGGCGTTCAGCTGCGGAAAGCCGGCGGTCGTCAACATACTCACCGACCCGAGTGTGGCCTACCCCCGCCGGTCGAATCTCGCATGAGCTCGCGCGAGGACGCGCTGGCGCTCGACGCAAGCGACCCACTCGGCGCGTTCCGCCAGCGGTTCGATCTCCCCGAGGACATCATCTACCTGGACGGCAACTCGCTCGGGCCGCCGCCAGCAGCCACCCGCGAGCGCTACCGGGAGCTGATCGAGCACGAGTGGGGCGAGCGGCTGATCCGGGGCTGGGATGAGGGCTGGCTGGATCTCCCCACGAGCGTGGGTGATCGCGTCGGGTCGTTGCTTGGCGCCGCGCCTGGGCAAACGATCGTGGCCGACTCAACCAGCGTCTGTTTCTACAAGCTCGCCTCCGCCGCGCTTGACCTCCGCCCCGACCGCCGCGAGATCGTCACCGACGTGGACAACTTTCCCACCGACCGCTACGTGCTCGAGGGGCTGGCCCGCGAGCGAGGCCTCGAGATCGTGTGGCTGCGCGGCGATCCCGCGCACGGGCCGGTGGCCGAGGACGTGGCCGGGCTGCTGAGCGACCGGACAGCTCTGGTCAGCTTCTCGCACGTGTCGTATCGCTCGGCCTTCATGGCCGACATGGCGGCGATCACCCGCTTGGCCCACGACGTCGGGGCGCTGATGCTGTGGGATCTGAGCCACTCTGTTGGGTCTGTCCCGGTGGCGCTCGATGCCGACGGGTGTGACCTGGCCGTGGGCTGCACCTACAAGTACGTGAACGGCGGCCCGGGCGCCCCCGCCTTCATGTACGTGGGGCGCGATCTGCTGCCGAAGATTCGCCAGCCGATCTGGGGCTGGCTGGGGCGGCGCGAGCCGTTCGAGATGGCCCACGGCTTCGAGTCGGCGCCCGACATTCGCCGGCTGCTGTCCGGGAGCCCGCCGGTACAGGGCCTCGTCGGGGTGGACGAGGGGGCTGCGCTCGTGGTCGAGGCGGGCATCGATCGGATCAGGGCCAAGGGGATCGCGCTGACCGACCTGGCCATCGCCCTGGTCGACGATCGGCTGGCCGAGTTCGGGGTGACCGTGGCCTCGCCCCGAGATGGGGCGCGCCGAGGCGCCCACGTCGCGATCTCGCACCCCGAGGCGCAGACGCTGTGCCGCGAGCTGATAGAGCGCGGTGTGATCCCTGATTTCCGGCGGCCGGTTGTCATCCGCCTCGGGCTGTCGCCGCTGATGACCAGGTTCGTCGATGTGTGGGATGCCATCGAGGTTCTGCGGGGGCTGCTGGCGGCCCGCTCGCCTGAGCTCGACCGGGCTGCCAGAGCGGGAGCCTGACCGGGTCCCAACCGGCCGGCGCGGGCTTGCCCGCAGCCGGCCCCAATCCACCGACGGGTTAACGAAAACCGCCCGCATCTCAGCGGGCGGCTTCCGATCCAGGTTTGGCCCCATCGGGACGGGCAGGGGTACGTGCCAGAAAGGGCCGGTTTAGATTGGCTCGGACGGCGGGAGGCGCCGATGTCTGCGGCTTCGCCCGAGCCTATGTCCGGGGTTTGGTTAACCGTGCCCCGGTCCCAGAATCATGCCGCTTGGCCGCCCGAACGGCAATCGAACATTCGTCCAGAGGGGGTGGCCAGAAACCCGTAAATTCGCTTATTTCTGTAATCCGGTGCATAGCACAAAGTCGGTGTGAGGGCCTGGCTAGCTCCTCGCGTCGTACTCGCTGGCGGCAAATTCGAGCGCCGCTCCTCGGAGAATGTCGTTCTCCGAGACCTCGACCTGGGCGATTTCGAACAGCTTGAGGACCTCGAGCAGGATGATCACGCCGGCGACGATCGTTGGCGCGCGGTCGGGATGCAGGCCCTTGACCTCTCGTCGCTCGGCCAGAGGTATCGCGGCCAGGCGGGTCAGGATCTGCCTGCATTCGTCGCGATCGATCTCGTAGCCATGGACCTTGCTTGGGTCGTAGGGCTCGAGGCTCTGGGCGATCGCGCCGAGGGACGTGGCGGTGCCGGCCACGGCGATGGCTCTCTGCACCGCGCGCCGCCGGTCTTGCGGCACGCCCTCTTCGATTATCTGCGCCACGTCTTGCGCCAGCTCTTCCTGCTCGGCCTCGGTGGGCGGATCGGAGTGCAGGTGGCGCTCGGTCTGGCGGACGACGCCGGCCTGCGTGGAGACGTGGAAGGTGAACTCCCGGCCAGCCCCGATCACCAGCTCGGTCGACCCACCGCCGATATCGATGACGAGGGTCGGGGTGTCGTCGTCCGGATCCCGTTCACTCGTGGCGCCCAGAAAGGTCAGCCGCGCCTCGTCGTCCCCGCTGAGGACGTGGGGCTCGAGGGAGAACCGGTCGGCCACCGTCTGAGCGAATTCGCGTCCGTTTGAGGCGTCCCGGACGGCACTGGTCAGGACGGCGACGCTGCGCTCGGCCTCGTGGCCCTCGATCTGTTCCTTGTACTCGGCGAGGGTCGTGTACGTGCGCTCCATCGCCTCCTCGTCGAGGCGCCCGTTGGCGTCCACGCCCTGGCCCAGGCGGGTCACCGTGCTCCGGCGAACGAGCTCGCGATGTCATCTCGCCGCTTTCCACCTCGCCGATCAGAAGCCGGGTCGAGTTCGTCCCAATGTCGACCACCGCGACGCGAGTCATGAGATATGCACCTCGTGAGGCATTTCCATTCCTGCGAGTCCTGCCAGCAGGTTGTCCACCGCCAGATTGGCCATTCGCTCGCGGGCGGCTCGCGTTGCTGAGCCGATGTGGGGCGTCAGCACGAGAGTGGGGGCGCTCAGGAGGGGGTCGCCAGACTGGGGAGGCTCCGGATCGGTGACGTCGAGAGCGGCACCGGCGATCTGACCCTCTTCGAGCGCGGTGATGAGCGCGCTCTGGTCCACGATCTCGCCGCGAGCGGTGTTGATAAGGATCGCACTGGGCTTCATCTGGCGAAGGGCCTCGGCATCGATTAGATGGTGGGTCTTGCGCGTGAGAGGGCAGTGGAGCGAGACGAAGTCCGATGTGGCCAGCAGGTGCGCTCGCTCGTCCGGCGTGTGGCCCGATCCGATGTGGAGCACCTGCATGTCAAAGCCGCGCGCCCGCGCCGCCACCGCCTGCCCGATCCGGCCCAGACCGATGATCCCGAGGGTGGCGCCGTGCACCTCGGCGCCTAGAAATCCGGCCGGCTCCCAGCCGAGCCACTCTCCGTCCCGGGCTGCGGTGAAGGCTTCGGGGAGGCGCCGGGCCGCGGCCAGGATGAGCGCAAAGGTGAGGTCGGCCGTGGCGTCGGTCAGGACGCCTGGGGTGTTGCCCACGCGGATGCCTCGGCTGGCCGCGGCGGCCAGATCGACATTGTCGTAGCCGACCGCGTAGTTGGAGATGACTCGCAGCTCGGGCAGCTGCGCGATGGTCTCGGCGTCAACGCGGTCGGTGAGGAGGCTCAGCAGTCCCTCGGCGGATTGCGCGTTTCGGAGGAGCTCGTCGTGGCTGGGCGGCGTCCGCTCGGGCCAGACGTCGACGTCGTGCTCGGCTTGGAGGCGATCGAGCGCGCGTCCCGGGAGCCGGCGGGTAACAAAGCAGCGAGCCACGGGGGCGGCATTCTCGCGGATCGAGTGGGGAGGCCTGCGCGCGGCTTCTCGCGCGCCGCCGTAGCCCAATGCGCGCCCGGTCTGCGCGCGGACGATTTCTTCACGGGGCTTCAATATCCGTCCTACAATGGGCTTCCAGGATGGGAACCGCAGCGGCGAGAGCTGACTCGGACGAGCCAGTCGTTGTAGACGGGGCGGAGGAGGGACCCACAATTGACGAGATGGATCTCGCCTCGATTCTCCACGCCCTGAGTGATCCGATGCGTCTGCGGATCGTGGCGGTGCTGGCCCGCGAGGGTGAGCAGACGTGCAGCAGCTTCAGCTCCCGGTCGTCAAGTCCACCTGCACGCATCACATCCGCGTTCTCCGCGAGTCCGGAGTGATCAGGCAGCGCATCGTCGGGACCACCCGGCTCAACTCGCTGCGCCGCGAGGAGCTTGAACTGCGCTTCCCCGGCCTGCTGGACGCGGTGGCGCTGCACGGCCGGCCGCGCGGCTCGGCCCGCTTAGGCCATCGTCAGGCCGCCGCTGACCGACAGCGTCTGGCCAGTGATGAACCCGGCCACCTCGGAGCAGAGGAAGGCCACGGCTGGGCCAATGTCGTCCGGCCGCCCCAGGCGGCGCATCGGGACCGCCCGGCGCATCGCCTCGAGCACCTTCTCCGAGTTCTCCCCCGCGCCGGCGATCTCGGCCAGCATGGGGGTCTCGGTCGGGCCGGGGCAGACGCTGTTCACGGTAACCCCGTGGCGGGCTACCTCTCTGGCCAGCGTCTTGCCGAACGCCACCACACCGCCCTTGGCGCCGGAATACACGGCCTCAAGCGATGAGCCGACCCGCGCCGCGTCAGAGCCGATGTTGACCACCCGTCCGTAGCCGGCCCCGACCATCCCGGGAACGACCCGCCGGCATGTCCGCAGGCAGCCCTTGAAGTTCAGGTCGATGACGCGATCCCAGAACTCCTCCTCGGTCTCGAGGAAGGGACGGAACTCGTCCCATCCGGCGTTGTTGACCAGGATCTCGATCATCCCGAGCTCCCTCTCGACCTCATCCACCGCCGCAGCCACGCCGGCTGTGTCGGTGACGTCGAGCCTGACCGGCAGCCCATCCACTGCCGCGGCCGTCTCCGAAGCTGTATTGAGGTTGATGTCGCCGATGGCCACGCGATGCCCGCGAGCCGCTAGTGCCTCCACGATCCCGCGCCCGATCCCCCGTCCTCCGCCGGTGACCAGCGCGACCCGTGGCGCCTCGCCGTCGCTCACGATCGACACCTCGGCCGCACGGTCTGTACTCGCTGGGGCCGGCCGCCCGGATGTACAGGAGCGTAGTAGGGCGTGTCCATGGCCCTGAAGTCTTACCCGGTCATGCCCACCTCCGCCTCGTCGTCCTCGAAGCCCTCCGGAGGTTGATCGATCTCCACGATCAGGACGACCTTCGACTCCTCCCAGATCAGGCGGATGCACGTGTACCCGTACTCCACCCAGTCGGGCTGGTGGCAGACCGCTCTGCTCGATCATCTCGCGGGCGCTCCGCTCCGCTCGGATCTTTTCCTGGAGGGTGGCCATGGGCGCATGGTGGACCAAGTCCCTGTGACGAAACAAGACAGAGTCGTCGAGCCTCAGCAACTTTTCTGTGACGCGACTGTCACATCTGCGTGCTCCAGTGCCAGACGGGTGGGTCGCGCGCCTCTCGCTAAGGTGGACCGTGTGGGCGCAACACCGGAGACATACCGTGCGCCCGCGGGCGTGGGGCCGCCCGGGCCTGACCGGGCGGACGCTGGTCCGGCCATCCAGGTCAGGGGGCTCGTCAAGTCCTACGGCGAGGTTCGGGCTCTGGTGGGAGTGGATTTGGACGTGCCCGACCGGCAGCATCCTCGGCCTGCTCGGCCCGAACGGCGCGGGCAAGACGACCATCGTCCGGATCCTGACGACGCTGCTGGAGCCCGACGCCGGAACTGCGCGGGTCGCGGGGCTGGACGTGGTGCGGGATGCCGCACAGCTGCGCGAGCGGATCGGACTGGCCGGACAGTATGCCGCCGTCGATGAGAACCTGACCGGCCTGGAGAACCTGACGATGGTCGGTCGTCTCTACGGGATGCGCCGGCGGGTGGCCAAGGTGCGGGGGCAGGAGCTGCTGGCGCGATTCGATCTGACCGATGCGGCCCATCGACCGGTGAAGACGTACTCGGGCGGGATGCGCCGGCGCCTGGACCTGGCTGCCGCGCTCGTGGCAAAGCCACAGATCCTGTTTCTGGATGAGCCGACGACGGGCCTCGACCCCCGCAGCCGTCTGGACCTCTGGGAGATGATCGAGCAACTGGTGCAAGAGGGCACGACGGTTCTGCTGACCACGCAGTACCTGGATGAGGCCGATCGGCTGGCGGACCGGATTGCGGTGATCGACCACGGTCAGCTGATCGCCGAGGGGACGCCGGACCAGCTCAAGGATCGTGTCGGTGGCGAGCGGCTGGAGGTCCAGCTCGATCAGGAGGCCGATGCTCCTGCCGCCGCGTCCGTGCTGTCCGCCCTGTCGGACGAGGAGCCCGCGATCGACGGCGGCATGGTGCGCGTGAGCGTTCGCGAGCGGGCTGGAGCGATCGTCCGGGCCGTCCGACTGCTCAGCGAGGCCGACATTGCACTGGACGACCTCTCGGTGCGTCGCCCGACGCTCGATGACGTATTTCTGACCCTCACCGGGCACGTGGCTGAGGAGGCGTCCGAGGAGGCGTCAGACGGCCAATCTCCGCGCTCGGAATCAGTGGTTGACGGCTCGTCTGAGGAGGCTGCCGGGACGCGGGCGGCGGCGGGGGAGAGCGGCCATGACGAGGCTGGTCTCCGATGTTGCGGTCATAGCTGAGCGCAACCTGCTGCGGCTACCCAGGGCGCCTGAACTGCTGCTGGCATTCACGATCCAGCCGATCATGTTCGTGCTGCTGTTTCGCTACGTGTTCGGCGGAGCTATCAGGACCCCGGGATACTCGAACTACGGTGACTTCCTGATTCCGGGGATCGTGGTGCAGAACGTCGCCTTCGGCGGGATTCACCACGGCGATCGGCCTGAACGAGGACCTGCACAAGGGACTGATCGACAGGTTCCGCTCGCTGCCCATGGCTCGATCGGCCGTACTCGCCGGCCGGACGCTCTCGGACATCGTGACCAACCTGCTCGGCATGCTCATCCTGGTGGTGACCGGGCTGATCATCGGCTTCTCGTTCTCCACATCGGTCATTGAGGTGGTGGCCGGATTTGCCCTGATGCTGCTGTTCGGATTCGCCTTCTCGTGGTTCTTCGCGCTGGTCGGGATGATGGTGAAGACGCCCGAGGCCGCCAACTCCGCCGGGTTCATCGCCGTCTTTCCGTTGACGTTCATCTCGTCGGCGTTCGTGCCGGTGCACTCAATGCCCGACGGACTGCGCCAGTTCGCCGAGGGCAACCCGTTCACGATCATGGTCAACGCCATGCGCCACCTCTGGGTCGGCGCCCCGGCCGGCAACTACGTGTGGGAGGCGGTGCTGTGGTCAGTCGGGATCTTCGTCGTGTTCTCGGTGCTCGCCGTAGGGCGGTACCGGAGGGCGATTTCGGGGTAAGGGTCTGCGGCGTTCGCCGGGATCGTGGAGCCTGATCAGGCCGCGCTCGGTGGCGTTGGCATGTCCTCCTCGTCGTCCCTTGCGCCGAGTTCGTAGGCTCGCGCCACTACTGGGGGCTCGCAAGGACGGCTTTCGATCATCTCGCCTTCGTCATTGACGGTGACGACGATGGAGCTGCTTCACACCGTTCCAGTGGAAGAGAACGCAGGCTGTCGCCGTAGAGGACAGTGTCCGGCTGGGCCTTGCGCTCTTCCGCCAGGATCTGCCTCATTCGCCGCTCAGCCTTGAGGCGCATCTCAATCGGAACCATGGTCGTGAGGATCTCGAACATCGTGTGACGGATCCAGACGCGTTGGTGCCAACTTTGCGGAAAGTTCGTGACGGGTTTGTGACGGTTCGGGCCGGTTGGATGGTGGGCCGCGGAGTTGCGCCGGAGCCATTACTCGCTTTGATGCCTCACTGATCCCGCGCTACAATCGCTGGTCCGCCGCGGGGTGGAGCAGTCTGGTAGCTCGTCGGGCTCATAACCCGAAGGTCGCGGGTTCGAATCCCGCCCCCGCTATCGAGGCCGACCAGGGCGTAGGACTTGCAAGAGCCCTGCAAACCGGCCGACCGAGACCTCAAAGGCCGCCGCAAGGTGGCCTTTGTCGTAGGGCCCCGGCGGGGCGTTTGGGGGCGATGTCAAACGGGTGTCAAACGGCTGCGTTTGAGCCGGGCATGACCCCCAAGCTCGCACCCCCGCGGACCCGAGACGATCAGGCCGGACCCAACCTCCTTCGACGACGGACGTGTTGTGTAGTCGAGCGGTTGCCCACGCGCCGCGTCGCTTCGGCACACTAGGGCGCGTGAAGCGACGTGCTGTTTCGTCCATGGATGCATGTCTGGGTCAGGGGGTGCCGTAGTGCCGGAGCCATCGCCAACAGGTCTTCCCAAGGTCGACCGGCTCTCACGACTGGATCCTCCGAAACTCTCGGACTACGTCGCAGCTGTCAGCGAATACGTCCGAAAGAGCGGCCGCCTTGCTCCCGGCCCGCTCAAGGCGGCCCAAATCAGATTGTCCGCGGCTCTCGGATTTACGCTCAAGCACGAACTCGAGCTGCGCTTGCCGAACCTCAATGCCCATGCTGGCGAGGCCGCCGTATCTGGGGCGCTGCGTGTCGTCAAGGCGGACCTATCCGAGATGCATGCTCTTGATGGGCTGCGGCTTGCGATCGAGATCAAGCCAGTCAACCTTGCCGTCGGCCGTGCGATCTGGAACCGCTTTGGAGATATCCGAACCTTTGCGGTCAACCTACACCTGAAGTTCCCGTTCGCTGTTGTTGGCGGGGTTCTTGTCATCCCGACCTACGAGGTCAGCGGTGGTAAGAAGAAGAACACGACCCACCTCATCGACCGGGCAGTTGACCGTCTGTCTCGCGCAGGTGGGCGTGAAACCGAGGGCGGCGCTCCTCACCTACTCGAAGGAGTTGGAGTCATCGTCTACGACCCCGATCGCGGAAAGCTAGATCCGAACTCGCCGCCACATGGCAGCGGCCTCCGCTGGGACGAGTTCGTCGAGAATCTTGCCGTGGCCTACAACTCTAGATTTGTCGACTGATGCCGCGCCGTTTGCCTTACAGGCAGGAGCTCCCGGCTATCGGTCTATCGCTAGAGCGATACACGGAGGCGGTTCCGGACGATGGTGCCTATTACCTGCTCCGTGATGGTCGCCAGGTTGGCAGGTACCGGTCACTTAAGTCGGCGAAGGCTGCTTGGCAGGAGGTCATCGACGCCAGCGGCTGGAGCCCGAGGGAACGTCAGATCGTGGTCAGCGAGATCACTTTGCGGGAACGGAGCGAGCGCTGGGCCCGGAACCGTGCCGGCTAGGCGCAACCGTCCGCGCCGCGGCGCTAGGCCGCTTCAGCGGCGACGGGATCGCTAGGGCTGGCGACATCGGCCGTGGTGCGCCTGATTTCGATTCTGGCGCCGCCGAGCGGTTGCTGGAGGCGGCGGGCAATGATGTCGACGTAAGTCGGCTCTATCTCGATGCCGATCGAGTTTCGTCCGGCCTCGAGGGCCGCGACATTCGTCGTTCCTGTGCCGGCGAATGGATCAAGCACCTGGTCGCCAACGAAGGAGAACATGCGGATGAGCCTGGCCGCAATCTCCTTGGGGTACGGCGCCGGGTGCTCTCTAGTGCTTGCACCGCTCACGGTCCAGATAGGGGCGAACCACTCGACATAGTCGTCCGTGGTGATGCGGGATGCCTGCTCCATTTCAGGTGTCGGCTTCCGGTATCCGCCTGGCTTTCGCAAGAACAAGATGTGTTCCAGGTCGTTCTTGACGATCCCATTCGGCAGATTCGGCTTGCCCAGAAACCGAGACGAGTTCGATGCCTCCAGCTTTATGTTCGCCACCTTGAGCCACCTGATGGGGGTCAAGGCATCTAGGCTCAGAGCGCGAGCTCGCACCTGAATATCGGCGGAGAGAGGGAGGACATAGTGCCGTCCTCCCTTTCGGCGCGGCACGCAGATATCACCCACGACGCAACAGATCCGCCCACCCGGAACAAGGACCCGCGCGCATTCGCACCAAACCTTGTCGAGCTCAACGAGGAAAGATTCGTAGTCCTCGATGTGGCCGAGCTGCGCCGGGTGGTCTTCGTAGCGCTTCAGCGCACCGTACGGCGGGCTGGTGACGACGAGATGCACCGAAGCATCAGGGACCCACGAAAGGTCGCGGCTGTCGGCTTCGTAGATGATGTGCTCAGTTGGCTGCATCCTGGACTCCGGAGGATATGTGGGCGGTCGGCTGTCTCGTTAGAGCATGGAGCTGGGCAGATTCCCCCCGCGGCCCGACGGCGTCATCGACGAGAGTGGCGATCTGAGCGGCAGCCTCGGCCTGCATTCCCGGGATGACGTGGGCGTACTGCTTCAGCGTGAACGCCGGCGACTCGTGGCCGAGCCGCTCGCTGATGACTTTGACCGGTACCCCGGCCTTCAGGGCAAGCGACGCATGCGTGTGGCGTAGGTCGTGCAGTCGGATCGATCGAAGGCCTGCGTTCTTCTCGAGCCGCTCGAACGACTGGCTGAACGTGTGCGGGTGGATAGGTTGGCCGTTCTCCTTGCAGACCACGAGGTCGCGATCCTGGTAATCCGCGCCCCACTCGGTGCGTTCGTCCTGCTGCCCTCGGCGATAAGCACGGAGCTGCTGGACCGTCTCCTGGTCGAGATCGATCACGCGAGCGCTATGGCTCTTTGGCGTCGACTCGATGGTCGCGTACGCGACCGCGACCACAGCTTGCCGCACCGAAAGGCGCGCCCTGTCGAGATCAACGTCGGACCAACGCAGGCCAAGGAGCTCGCCGCGGCGCATACCGGTCATGGCCGCCAGCCGCCAGATCGCCTCGAGCCGGGTTCCGCGAACGTGATCCAGGAACCGCGCTAACTCATGCGGCTCCCACACCTGAATCATATTTGTAGAGTGGCGCGATGGACGCGGAGGCTTCGCGCGAGCGGCCACATTCCTCGGCACGAGCCCGGCGTCGACTGCATCCTCGAGGGCCTTGTGGATTGTCGCGTGGATGTAGCTGATCGTCTTGGCGCTGAGCGCTTTGCGACCGTCTCGCTCGTTAGCGAGCTGCGCATACAGCGCATTCAACATCGGGGGCGTGAGCTGCTGGAGCAGCTTCGAGCCGAGGGCGGGGAGCACGTGGGTCTCGATGTTTCGTCGGTATGAGTCGAAGGTTGACGGCTTGACACGCGCCTCGGTCATCGGCAGCCAGCTCTCCCGGATCCACTCAGCGAGCGTCACCCGTCCGGGCAGGACGTAAGAGCCGTCGTGCATGTCGTTGACGAGCTTGGCGCGAGCTACTTCCCCCTCGCGACGGGTCCGGAACCCGCCGTGCCATTTCTGTTGGCGGCGACCGTCGGTGCCAATGCCGACATCGATGACTACGTACCAGCGTGTGGTCTCCTTGCCGTGCTTCGTTGCGCGAGTCCGCTTATGGATGTGCCCTTGCATCAGTGGGCTCCCAACCATTCGAGAAGTGCGGGAACCGGCACTAGTAGCCGACGGCCAAGGCGGCGGGTCGGAAGCTCGCCACGCCGTGCAGCGTCGTAGGCGGCCGTCCGCCCCAGCCCTAGGAGCCGGGCTGTCTGCTCGATCGTGATCGTCGCCTTACCGGCGAGTTGATCGATGCGCAGTTGCGTATCGTGCTGCATGTCGGGACCTCCCTTTCAGGTCTCGGCCGGGCCTCGGGGTGTTATGGCACCGCCGGGGCCGCTTCTGATTATGACTAAGGGGTTAGTCTAATGAGGCTACCGGATGGATCTGCTCCGGCTTGTAGCCTCGGTTCCATGACGCCGAGAGTCGCGACCGAAGACCTCATCGATGCGCGCAATGTCGCGGCGATCCTTGGTCTCGCACAGCCCAACACCGTGAGCGTTTACCAGCGTCGCCACGCTGACATGCCCCGGCCCGTGATTGATCTTGGTCCCGGCCGGCCAAAACTTTGGCTGCGTCCCGAGATCGAGCGCTGGGCTAGCCAGCTTGTTGCAACCGGCCGGAGCCGCCCGGGTCGAAGGGCTAACCGCTGATCTCTCGGTCGGCATTGGGTTCGTAGCGCCTCTGTTCCCAGCAGGTCCGTCGTCTGAGGATTTCGGTCGGTCCGGGATCACAAGGACTTGCCGGCGAGGCGCGGGCCTGGACGCCCGCGTGTCGACGGCAAGTACCCCCAACGGCAGACGAGCGCTGACCCGATGCGATAGTCCACGCGTGGGAGCGCGGATCCGATGAGCCGGCCGGAAGAGAAGCTCGGTCCGGTGGGGAGGGCTCCAGGACGCCGAACATCGCGGCAGCATAGGATCGCTCCATGGCGCCAAATGGCCGTCCGTCGGAGTCCCGGGTCCGTCTTATGCGCTTCGGTGCCGGCCACGTTGAGCTCCACGGGGCATCCGAGGCGTTTCCCCTCACACGCGTCTCGCTTGACTTCAATGCTGTACGAGCTCGTCCGTTTCTCAAATGGCCAGGCGGAAAACAGTGGCTTGCACCGCTCGCCGCAGAGCTCGTGCCGCCAGAATTCGCGGGCCGGTACTTCGAGCCGTTTCTGGGCGGAGGCTCGCTGTTCTTCTCTCTTCGGCCCGAGCGGGCAAGGCTATCCGATGTCAACGAGGAGCTGATCAGGACATACGAAGCGGTGCGCGACCATGTGGAGGCAGTAATCACCGAACTACGCCGGTATCCCCACGATCGTGCGTTCTTCCAGCGTATCCGCCGGGCGCGGCCGCGATCGCCAATCCGGATTGCTGCGCGAATGATCTACCTCAACAAGACGGCGTTCAACGGTATGTATCGGGTAAATGCCCGTGGCGAATTCAACGTGCCGTTCGGACGATACGTGAATCCAGGCATTTGTCATGAGACCCGGCTACGCGAGGCTTCCAGGACGCTTCAGTCAGCTATTTCCGTTCGAACAGCTGACTTTGACTGCGCGACGAGGTCAGCACGAGAGGGTGATTTCGTTTTCATGGATCCGCCATATATCACCGGTCACACCAATAACGGCTTTCGGAAGTACAACGCCCAGCTGTTTCGATGGGAGGATCAGGAACGACTCAGCGCTACAGCTCACAAGCTCGCCGACCGCGGAGTGTCCGTTGCGATAACGAATGCGAACCATCCGGCGATCCGCGCGCTTTACAAGGACTTTGCGATTATCGACATCGAGCGGCGAAGCCTTATTAGCTCTAGTGTCGTCACCCGAGCACTAGTGCCCGAGGCTATCTATGCAAGCTTTGTGCCGACACGACTTGGGGAGGGGCACCCTGCGTGAAACGTAGAGTCAGCTTATTCATGCGCAACCGGCTACGTCCAGTCCGTCTATTGCGGCGTGTCTGGCTACGCCTGACGAACCTCTCGCGTCGTTTGGTCGTTTACCTTGCTTGTGAGACGATCGTCCTTGCCGCAGGGGTAATTGTCTTGCACAACGCCAAGCATTCGACACTCCAGGCGATCGGCACATCGCTCGTTGCCGCCGCTGCGGCGGGATACGCTCTCTTTGCGTACGTTTTGATATCGGAAGGCTGGACCCGTCGCGTCGAAGATTTACTGAATGCTGGTTTCCGACAATGGTGGGCAGGAAGGTCGGTAACCATGAAGCCGGAGTACGACAGTCGTCTCAATGACGCCCGCGAGGCGATCGACATCCTAGGGTTTGGCCAGCAGCATTTCCGAGATGATCAGCACCAGAACTTCAGGAGGTGGTCGGCTGCGGGTATCCGTGTCCGAATCCTTCTGATCGACCCGGGGTATCCAAACGACGCTAGGTCGTTCGCGGGTCAACGTGAGACGGAGGAGGCCGTACCGGCCGGTTCGATTGCAACTGACGTCGACGCGTTCTTGAGGGAGGTCTCGCGGCAGGGGCTTGGTGGTGACGCGCACTTCACGGTCCGGCTCTACAGTTGCCTACCAACGCTCAGCATCTTTCGTATTGACGACGAGCTCTTTTGGGGTCCATACCTGGTTCGGGAGGTGAGTCGTAACACTCCGACCTTTCTGATTGCGCGCGGTCTCCTGTTCACGCGCCTCATGCGTCATTTCGACACCATTTGGACGGACGCTGGACTTTCACGGGAGGTCGACTGGGCACGCTATGCGTGACACGGTGGTTGAGGCGTACGGCCGGCTCCATTTTGCGTTGATAGACCTTGGACGAACGACGGCACGTGCGTTCGGGGGGTGTGGTGTCGCCATCTCGTTGCCGGTGGCAACGGTTTCGGTTGTCCGCGACGAGCAGCTCAGCTGGCATGGACTTGAACACATTGACGAAATCGCGCAGGAAGACCTTGGCCGGTCCGTGAAGCGCCTCGCGATGCTCGTCGGGACCGAGGTATCCGCCCGTGTGGCTATTCAGGGCACCGTGCGGCAACACGTCGGGCTAGGGAGCAAAACCGCCCTAGTGCTGGCGATCTTGACGGGACTCAACCGAGAGCTCGGGTTGTCACTAGGCAACGAGGAACTGCAGAGGCTAAGCGGTCGCGGTGGCGCCTCGGGTGTTGGCATACATACATTCTTCTGTGGGGGGTTTGTGGTCGACGGCGGCCATCCTCAGTCGCAGGTGGAACATTTAGTCCCATCTGGAGCTCGTCGACCCACTCACGTCCCCCCGCTCATGTCACGCCTGCGTATCCCGGCTTCATGGCGATTCTGGCTCCTTCTCCCACCTGGCCCTCGCATCGCGGGTGAGGACGAAGCTGCGTTCTTTGCGCGAAATACACCTGTCGCGTCTGCTGGGGTGTACGAGACGCTTGGCGTCGTCGCGCACGGTGTTGCGCCCGCGGTTGCCACCGCCGATCTTGAGGCGTTGTCTGTGGCGCTACGGGCGGCGAACGCAAGAGGCTTCAAGGCATGTGAGGTGCGTGAGCAGTCGGAAGATGTGCGGATCTTGCTCGAAGCCTGCTGGAGCGCCGGGGAGGTGGCTGCCGGCCTGAGTAGCATGGGGCCTCTCGTGTACGTCATCGGAGATACCTCTGATCTGCCGAGCCGTATCCGCGATGCTGCGGACGCGTGCGGCGCAGAGGTACTGGGGCCCATTGGAGGCCGGAACCACGGGGCAATGATCGACGTGAAATGACCCGCCCGCGGCTACGTGACGTATTCCTGCGCCTCGAGCGCCAACCCGTCGTCCATTTCTACACGACAAGTGCGGACAAATTCGCGCAGGCTCAGCAGGCATTCCAGCAAGCTGGACTAAGCGTGACTGAGTTCCGCAGTCGGGACGATCCCTATCGCGAGGACGAGGAGGGAACGTCGACCGAACTGTTGCGCGCTGCTATCGATGAGATCTGTCGGTCCGTCGAGCCAGCCGCATCGTCACTGTTCTTTGTGGAGGATACATCGTTACGATTGGAAGCCCTGAGCGCGCCAAACCAAGATTTTCCTGGACTCCGGGTTAAGCAATGGTTTGCGGAGACATCATTCGAAGACCTTGATGTCGAACTCCGTCAGCGCGGAAATCATCGCCGGGCCGTGGTTAAGTCTGACGTCGCGCTGCACGTCCCACACCTCGAGCGGCCGGTTTATTTCCATGGTGAGACGGCTGGTGTCGTCGCGACGGAACCGCCCGCATTTGAACCCAATCCGAGTCATCCATGGTTAAGTCCACACTCCTTCAACGGGTGGTTTATCCCGGATGGAGCAGTAAAGCCGCTTGGCGCGATGTCACTCGATGAGTCGTGGCGGTACGACTTCAGGAGTAAGGCGCTGCAACAGTTGCTCGACCGGCTCGAAGAATACGCCGCCGCGCTAAACCTTCCCACGCATGCGGCTTCCCGCCGAACCGTTCATGTTGGACGGGCCAGGGTTCTACGCCTTTTCGGCGTAGAAGCACCCAAGATTGTCGTTATCGGTCCGACGTGCGCTGGAAAGACGACGTTCGGGCTACAGGCGGCCACCCCTCCGAGTGAAACGGATCGTAGCGCTATTAGTCATATCGAGGCGAGTGACGTAGTCCGCGCGTTCAACGGCGGGCCGCATGAGAGCGAGTCGGCGCTGGCGTTCGCACAACGAATTCTTGGTGCGTATGGCGCTGACGTCGTCGCCCGCCGCATCGTTGACGAGTACTTTGGCGACAGTCTCGAGGAAGGATTCGTAGTTACGGGCTTTCGCACGATCCAAGAGCTGCTCTACCTCCGGGAGCAGTTCGAGACGCTGCGCGTTCTTTACCTCGACGCACCGCTTCGCGTGCGGTATGACAGATTTCGCGCTCGGGCGAGGTCCGATGCCCCATTGTCGTTAGAAGAGTTTCGGCAGGGCGACGAGGATCAGGCCCACTTTGGTCTGCTGAGCGTCGGACCACAACTAGCGGACATGCTTCTGCGTAATGACCAGAACATGAAGACCTACCGCAAGCAGATCGAAGCGATCCTCACGGGTATGGGACGGCGGGAGATTCCGGGATTGAGCGTGGCGTCTAGCAAGCAGCGGGCTGATCGTAATCAACTAGTCCGATGTCTTGAGGCGATGGCAGTCTCGGGGCGCCCGCTGGCGACCGACGAGATCGAGTTGGAAACGGGGATCCGTCACAACAATGCAAACAAGATCTTGAAGCGCTACCCGGCGCTGGCTCGCCGACTCGATACGGGTACCGCGCGCCTCAGATATGCGATCACGGATGCGGGTAGAGCGTTCGTAACGTATATGCAACGGTATGTTGCCCAGGAGAGGCCCCCGGCGGACGAGGTCGATGCGATGGAAGCCGGCGCCGGGCGAGGGCGTCAGATGTTGGTCGAGTCCTCGGGAAGACGCGACGAATAGAGTGAGTTAGGGCTGTCCGAATAGTCCGAGATGGCGGCGGGAATGGATCATCGAGTGGCAATTCTTGAGGACCTCCTCGACAATCGCCGCTCATTTCTTCCTGGGCCCCCGTGCGGTCCCGACGACGTTCGACAGGCCTTCGGGAGGCCGATCATGGTTGGTGGCTTGTCGGAGGAAGAAGCCGACCTGATGCTTTCGGCACTCCCCAGCGATGCGGGGCGACTCTGGCTGGAGCCACTGGACAAAGGCCTGAGCGGTTCGAAGGTGTTCGCCGCGCGATACGAGCGGCCGCATGTCTCCAAATCCAAGCCTTTCGTAATGAAGGTTGGACCGCGTGCGAAGATAGATGCAGAAGCAACGGCGGTCGAGCTGTTCGCCGCGCCGCTGATTTCAGGTGTCGAATCGCCGGTGTACCGTCGAGGCTCAGCGCTCGGGCTAATCGTGCAAGAGCTGCGTGGTCTCCGGGGTAACACGCTCACGAGTCTGAGGAACGCCGCGCGGTCATCCCCTAACGCCGGAGAGCTTGTGAGGGCAATTCTCGCCGAGCGGTTGGCTCCGTGGTACCTACAGGGGGATGCCGCCCAAGAAGATTTCGTCGTGGGAGAACTCTTGAAGCCCTATCTCGCCAGAGGGCCTTCGCACGGCCCCGGCCCGTTCCCGCCGCCATGGAAGGAGCTGCATGCCTGGGTTCACGAACTGACATCGTGTCCATGGGAAAACTACAAGCCAATGATCGAAGAGTTCCGCCGAACGGTGATCAGCTCGCCCTCCACTATTGTCCACGGCGACTTGCATTCACAGAACGTCTTGGTTGATGAGACTTATCGAGAATGCTGGCCAATCGACTTCGCATGGACGCGGGATCACTCCAGTCCGTTGGTGGATCTCGCCATGCTTGAATGCTCTCTGAAGTTCCTTGCGATCCCAATGAGGTCCGATTTAAGGGCGCTCCTCCCGCTTGAGCTCGGATTGGCAAGACAGGCATTTCCGGAGCTAGCGATGCGTTCTATCCCATACGGAATTGAGATAGGGCACGTTCTCAGTGCGATTCGGGAGGTGCGCAGGTTTGCGCTGGAAGATCTCGGTCTTCCGTTCGACGCATACATTCCCGTTCTGTCGGTGATGACGTACTCACTGGCGACACATCCGGGGCTGAACACACCTTACGTCCTTGCCAGCCTTCAGATCCTCTGTGGCTGCCGATGAGTCAGTCCGGAGTTTCAGTGGCGAGTGCTGAGCAGAGCGCCTACGACTATTTGTACGGCGCGGCTAGAGGCAAGGTCTTGTGGCCGGATAGGCCTGGGCGCCTAATTCGCCGGATCATGGAATGGTTACCGCGAGGAGCCTCGGTCTTGGACGCCGGCTGTGGCGACGGTAAGAACGCGCTGTACCTCGAATTACATGGCTATCGATGTGAGGGCTTTGATTGTTCGGCTCTCGCACTTCAAGGGCTGACCAACCGCTTTCGGGCTGCAGGTCTTGCCTCGGACGAGCGTTACATTGTTCGGAGCCTGGCCGATTATGCAGTTAGTGCTGCTTCCTATGACTGCCTCGTGTCATATGGACTGCTCCACTGCCTGCCGCGGCCTGACAGAGTCAAGGAGCACAGACGGCTCTCCACCGTGGTTCGTTCTGGCGGAATTCTTCTCTTCTCAACCCTCGTCGATACGACTCCGCTACCGAAGGGACACGCCACGCCTACGGTCCAGTTAGTAACGCAAGACGAATTGAAGGGGCTGTTGGCGCCCGGCTGGCGCATCCTGGAGTTGCAATCAGGGATCATTGAAGAAGAGCATCCCCCCATTGTTCCCTGGCATCGTCATGCAGACTGTGTGGATCGTCGCGGAGAAGATAGCGTGATACCTATCGTGGTCGTTACGGGAGCGGACGGCTCGGGGAAGACGACGCTGAGCCGACTGCTTGAGCGGTATCTCGGCTACAACTACATCAACGTTGGTGACGAACTGGCAAACTCGCTCGCGCGTGTGGGAATTCGTGTGGCGCGCCGCGAGCAGCTCGGTGCCACATTCCTCGCTGCATTTGGCGTGGGGGGGTATCTGGAAGTCATCAGCTCGTGTATAGAAAGGCGGCCCTGCGTGCTCGATGGCGTGCGTCTCCCACAGGCGCTTCCGGAGCTGAGGAGCCGCAGTGACGTGCTTCACCTCCATCGCAGGGGGTCACCCTCAGGGACGGACATCAAGGAGAACGGCCGCTTTGCGGCCGAGCTGGGCGAGCTTGCTCAGGTGGCGGACGCGCATGTCGCTTGGTATCCGACGGAGGCTGATCTAGAGACATACGTCGCCAGAGACGGCCGGGACGGCTCGCCATAGGGCTGCGCCGCGCCTCGCGCGGCCGGAGCGGCTCTGCACGAAGATAGGCAAGGTCGTGAGTCGTTTGGTGCGAGACATTCGCGGCTACCCGTGGATTGCCGGTGGGTGGGCGGCGGAAGCGGTCATTCTGAGGATTGGAGAGCACTCGGAACGGCCCGCGGCTGCGAGGCGATCAACACCGGTTCGTCCCGCATTCGTCAACACGAGCAACGCTGCGATGGCCTCATCCGGCCGCCTTTTATCGCGTCGCGTCCTAACGAACGCGGCGACATCATTGGCTGTCGCCGCGACGCGAGTACGTGCGTTTATGCGCCGGCATCCTGCCGCTCATAAACGCAAGTCATAGTCGTCTACGCGGGACCGGAGCACTGGATCGAGAACAGCACATTCAGTCGGCCTGAGGCGCGCGCTCCTTACCGCTGGGCGGCCGCTCGTCACGCTGAACTTGCAAGAGCTGCGGTTCTAGGACGCCCGTGGCGAGAGCCCGGGCCAGCCAGCTGTCGCTCCCGTCTGCCGGGGCCGCTCATAGAATCTAGGTGTGCGACGAGCCATTGTCTTTGACGGGGATGACACGCTTTGGCGTACCGAGTGGCTGTACGACGGAGCTCGACGTTGCGCTCGCGAGGCCGTTGAAGCAGCCGGGCTCGACGGTGCGGCCTGGGAGGAGCTTGAGCGGAGGATCGACGTTGACAACGTAGAACAGTTCGGCCACGGTGTCGCGCGGTTCCCAACGTCCTGTGTCGCCGCCTACGAGGCGTTGTGCACTGCACGTGGCTGGCCGATCGACGCAACCGTGTCGAAAGAGATCTATGCCAAGGCGAGTACCGTATTCGACCGGCCGGCTCCGCTCGTCGGCGGAGCTCGCGAGATACTGGCTACTCTGGCATCGCGCGGCTTCCGGCTAGCGCTCCTGACGAAGGGTGATAGAGGGCTGCAGCAACGTCGCATCGAGCAGAGCGGTCTAGCTTCTATGTTCGATGTGATCGAGATCGTTGATGAGAAGACGCCAGAGGCACTTGCGTCAGTGATCGAGCGCCTTGGAGTCACCGCGTCCGATGCATTGTCTGTCGGAAACAGCGTCCGTTCCGACATCCTTCCGTCGCTCGCGGCTGGTGTGCAGCCCATCTGGATCGATGCTCATGTCTGGGAGTACGAGCGAGATCACGAAGTGGTGCCGACGGAAGCGGTCATCGAGATCAAGAATCTGACTCAGTTGCTCAGCGTGATTGAGGTGGCTGTTCCA
The DNA here is from genome assembly GCA_963838865.1 of uncultured Solirubrobacterales bacterium. Classification (GTDB taxonomy): domain Bacteria; phylum Actinomycetota; class Thermoleophilia; order Solirubrobacterales; family Solirubrobacteraceae; genus Palsa-465. The sequence goes on from CAWISN010000003.1 coordinate 378,310, forward strand.
CAATGACGCTACCGAAATTCCTCGCTCCGCCGGCGGAGGTCTCAAGGTTTGAAACCGGCCTTACGTTTACGGACATTCTGTTCGGGTTTGTCATCAGTCAGATCTTTACACGTCTCGAGAAATGGAGCCAACTCCCGTGGCTCGCTCGCTGGGAGCTGATCACCGCGACTGCACTCGTTCTCGGTAGCTGGATCGGCTTTCGTCGAAGTCGGAATCGGTCCAGATACGAGCTCAAATTCTTCAATTTACCGCTCGTCAGGTTCCTTCTAGACCAGACGATGGTGATCCTTTACTTTCGGATCGCGACATTGGTTCCCGACCAGCCGCATCCTGTGATTAACCCGCACGATCTGGTCCATAAAGCGACCTTGACTCTCTTGATCGTCTTTTGTCTCTATACAGTTTGGGATGTGGCTGGACTATTGATGGCCTATGTGGGTCGCAGTGCGACACCGAAATACAAATACCCGAAAATAAACGAGGACACAAATGAGATGAGCGAGGGCGTGCAGAGCTCGCCTGACTTTCGAGGAACGACCATCTCGTTGGTCGGAGCTGTGATGTTTCTGTTGCTCTTCCTAGTGTTCTACCATGGCATTTCGGTCTCGTCCATCAATGTGCACGGTGTGACAGTCCACACGAGGCAGGCTGAGATCGCATTCATTGTCGCAATCTCGTTACTGCTCGGTTATAGATGGGCGAAGGAAGTGCGTACCTCCTACAGATGACGGCAGCGGAAAGCCCATTGAAGGAGGAGCGTGCCTCTCGTGGTGGTGTCGCTCCGGGCAGCATGACTGTGGATGCGGCGAGCGTTGCGCGACTGCTTCCGCCAAGGTCACACAGCGAGCTACCTACCCAGCGCGATCTTCTGCTCCAGGCCCTTCTTCATATTCCCCGCATCGCGAGCCGGGCGGGCTTGTGCAGCGCGGCTGCAGCCGTCGACGAAATGGCGTGGCTACAGGCTAGTCGCGCGGCCGAGTTAGCTGGTTTTGCCAGCCTTGCTAGGCGCCCCGCCGTGCTGCCGAGTCTGACCGATCTCGTTGTACGAGCAATCACATATGACGAGGCTGCTCCTGTCCTGGACCACTTCCATTATCTGCGTTCTGCTCGTGGCGATGGTGTCTGCATGGGGGCGATGTACGAGGATCGCATCGCCGCGGTCTGTTCGGTCTCCCCGCTTGACCTACGGGGAATTAGCGAGCGGTTGCCAATACGGACCGTCGCAGAAGCGAGCTGTGGTGTCGCGAGTCTTCGCGTTTGACTGGGCGCCCCGAAACGTGATCTCCTACCTCCTCGCGCGCACTGAGGCCGCGCGGGACGTCGTCGGTGAGGATGTCCGGATGTTGGTGACTTACATCAACCCAAATCTTGCGTTCTCCGGCGCCTCGTTCAGGGCAGCCAACTGGGTGCCGCTAGGCCGTGAGACGGGAACGCGCTACGCCTACTGGGATCGGCGGTATATCACCGATCGGCGTGTCGAAATGCTGGCGCCGCGGGATCGCGCGGCGGTGGTGTACTCGACCATGCGGCTGCGCCCTCTGGTCCTCTTGTGCCGGCTACTCGACAAGAGGCTACGCCGTGAGCACCCGGAAGGATTCGACCTCCTCGTCGAGCGGCAGGTTCCGGGCAGTTAGCGATCGAGAGCCCTCGGGCCATCACCGTGCCGCACGCATGATTGCGCGATGAGGGGTGCGACTCGAGCGAGGAGGCTCGTGTCGCACCTTCGGGACCGAGATGCGCGGCGAGCGCGTCTCGTGTCAAACGCATGTCAAACGAACGGTGCCGGACGTGCCGAGTTCGGGCCTTCACGGCCACCCGCCAGCACGCCGAATCCCCTGCATTCACGCGCATTTCGTGGCACCGGCGCGGATGCGGCGGATCCCGCCAACCGGGCTCATAACCCGAAGGTCGCGGGTTCGAATCCCGCCCCCGCTATCGAGAAAGGCCTGCTAATGCGAGCCTTTTTTGTTGCCCTCGGGCGGGCGTCTCGGCTCCGTTGTACCACCGATGTACCAAAGGCCCGCCGCAACCTTGGCCGAACCCGAAGGTCGAAGCCCTGCTTCCAGGTCTCCTCGCCAGCCGAGAACGGACGGCGAAAGAGTGCGGGACGCTCCCAGAAGGGCGACGGCGGGGCTTCTCGGCTCGCCGCCGGCCGGACTACCGAGATCACGCGAAAGAACACGTCCCCAGGCACGTCCGTGAGGGCTGCTTTGCCAGGAAAGGAAATGGCGCCAGCAGCATCCGCATGCTACTTGAAGCACCTGCAAAAATGATGTTTTGGGGATTGTGGACGGCGGGTGGGAGGGTCTCAACCGCTCGGCTCGACTTCAGCAAGGTCGAGTGCTAATCTTGTTAGACAATTGTCTAACAGGAGAACCGCATGCCCATAGTGAGCGTCCGTGACCTTGCGCACGACATGAAGGCGGTCCTCTCGCGTGTGGAGGAGGACAACGAGACGCTGCTCGTCACGCGCAACGGCAATCCGATCGTGGCAATCGTCCCAGTCGACTCAGCCGACGCGGAGCGCTACATCGTCCAATCAGCCCCGGAGCTGATCGCTGCGCGCAAGCGCGCCGAGTCCGCCCGGGCGAGTCGGCCAAGCTATTCGCTCGACCAGGTCGCCGAGCGGCTCGGGATCGACCGTAGCGAAGCCAAAAAGAGCCCTGGCCAGGAGGAGCACGAACTAGGTGAGGTCGAGAAGCCGATCCTGGCCCTCCTGACCGAGGTATTCGGCGGCGAGCTGGCCAGCTCGGTGGCGGAGTCAGTCGCGTCGCGCTTCTCCGAGGTCGCCTCCGGCATGCTGCGCAGCGCAGAGTCGCAGGGGACTATCGACCTTTCCGCTGGCGCGGATCGAGCAGCCCAGGAGAACCGGCTGAGGTCGATCTACGCGCAGGTCTTCGCGTCGGTGTTCGGCGAGGTCCTCGCCGACGTTATGGCCGAGCGCGTCAAGGGGTTCTCCGTCGGCCCAAACATCGGCGACCGTGAGGCAAGCCTGTTCGAAATCACGCTGGCCGATGAAGCGCTTAACGCGACGTCCCGGTACGTCGAAGCGCTCAACGACACCATCATCATGACCTCCGGCTTGCGCGGCGCTGCGATCACCGTCGACGCATACGAGGCGGCCGCGATCACCGGCATCAACCTGATCGGGAAGATCCCGACAATCGCGACGGGCTACGGCAAGATCGATTCGCCGCCGCCGAAGCTGGGCTTCAGAGGCTTCGGCAAGCTTTAAGACAGTCCGGGGTGGTTCAGGCCTGCTCGAGCTTCTGGCCGAGGGCATCCAGTTTTTCGCCGAGCGCGTCGAGCTTCTGGCCGAGCGCGTCATTCGGATCAAGCTCAGCGGCAACTTTGGCTGCGGCGCCCGCGCTCTGCTCTCTGACGTTCACCCAGCCCATTGCCACAACCGATGCGAGGCCGGCGAGAAGCGGGCCGGCGCTAAGCGCGAACAGCCACCTGTACGCGCCGTTGGCAAGCGTGGTGAGCGAGCCGAGGAGCCCAGTCGCGGTCGCCACGCCGAGGAGCACAAAGGTCGATCGCGCCGTCCATTTCAGGACTTTGAACGCTACGACCACCCCAAGCGCGCCCTGAAACAGCGCTACCGCGACCAGCAGCGCTGCTGCCACCGCGGCCTCGGCCGGGAAGTACGTCGCCATCGCGGTCTGACGGCTCGTGTGGCCCGGCGCCCAGTGCCATGCGGCAACGGTGCCGCCGATCGCGACGGCGGACACGATCCGCCCAGGGGTGACCGGGTTGGTCACCCCGCTCTCCGTGCCATGTCGGCGATGTAGGCCCGGTCGCGGATCTCCTCGACCCACAGCGTGCCACGTCCCGCTCCCAGCTCCCAGAGGCGTGGCTGCCCCTTGTCCCACTGCGCGCGGTAGGCCCACTGGCCGCGCGTAAACAGGACCCAGGAGCCGAGCGGCCCGCGTGGCCAGTCAAGCCTCTTGAAATTGACTAGGAGGTCCGCATCGCGCAACCGCTCCAACCTGGTCCACGCATCGGCGCATTGCTTGTCTGTCAGCGACGCCAAGTCGGCCTCAGCTTCCGGCAGCACCCGCACGTCGAAGTTTCGCTCCATGCCCGCCCGCAGCCTACCGAGGCCCATCAATCGCGTGTGACGAATGCTTTGATCGCGTGACAGGTCCAAGGTTGGCGATCGCATCCACTACTCGGCTGCGCGGTCGATGCTCTGAATTGACGAGTCCTGTGCCACGCTTCTATTCGCGTCAGCGCATCGGACCTCCTGTGACGTGCGGACATTGTCAAGGGGCATCGAATAGTGCGCCGTTTTCGGGCGTCGAAAAGTGCACCACTTGGAGCCGGTTGAGAAGTGACCCCCCCCGTCGTTCAGCCGGAGTCGCGTAGCGACGTAGGCTGAGCGGCGGGTGCGATCCCGGCGCCCCGCTCCTTGAGCCGGTAGCTCTTGCCTTTGAGGGCGATCATGGTGGCGTGGTGCACGAGCCGGTCGATCAGCGCGGCGGCGACCATCGCGTCGCCGAGGATCTCGCCCCATTGCTCGAAGGTGCGGTTGGAGGTGATGATGATCGAGCCGCGCTCATAGCGGCGGGAGACCAAGGCGAACAGCAAGTTGGCGGCTTGACGTTCGAGCGGCAGGTAGCCGATCTCGTCGACCACGATCAGGTGGTAGCGCTCAAGGCGTCTGAGCTCGGCTTCGAGCTGGTTGCGCTCTTGGGCAGCCTCGAGCCGGGAGACCCATTGCTGGGCGGTGGCGAACATCACCCGGTAGCCCTGCTGGCAGGCTTTGATCGACAGTGCGGTAGCCAGGTGCGTTTTGCCGGTGCCGGGTGGTCCGAGGAAGCAGACGTTGGCGTGCTCCTCGATCCAGGCCAGCTGCGCCAGGTGCATGACTAGCGGGCGCTCAGCCGCGGGCTGTGCGGTCCAGTCGAAGTCCTCGAGCGTCTTGTGGGCGGGGAACGCGGCGTGGCGGATCCGCTGGCGGGCGCCTGAGGCCTCGCGTGCGAATACCTCGGCTTCCAGCAGCGCCTCGAGGAACTGCTCATAGGGCCACTGCTCGGCGCGGGCCCGCTCGGCGGTCTGCTCCAAACGCTCAAGCACGCGGGGGGTCTTGAGCTGCGAGAGTAGGTATGGGAGGCGCTCACCGGCTTTCTTGTTCGTCTTGGTCATGCGCACAGAGCGGCGTAGTCGGCGAGCTCTGGTGGCGCGATCGCCGGCAGCGCGATCACCTTCGGCACGATCGCTGGCGGCGGCTCTGGGCGCATCCGAGGAGCGGGGTGCCAGCCGCCGGGCTCATAAGAGCGGCGGTATCGAGTCACCACCTGCCCGCGGTGGCAGATCCACACCTGGTCCCGATCGGCGTGCAGCACGACCCGCTGGTGAACCAGCGCCTCCGGCGCCCGATAGAACGAGCCGCGGTAGCGCAGATAGCCATCCAGCGGCACCCGCGACTCACGCGCGTAGCTGTAATCGAACGGAGCTGGCGGCAGCGCCCTGAACGCTTGGCGCTCCTCGCCCAGGCGCTCTGAGACCGGAAAGCGACCGGTCGCGTGCAAGCGACGGTTGCATACCCGGTCGCGCCAGTCCACGTATTGCTCGTCGAGATCGGCCAGTGACACGACCCGCCGAGCGGGCCAGAACCCGCTCTTCAGATAGCGCACCGCCCCCTCGACCGATCCCTTCTCCCGCGGCGTCGCCGGCGTGCACGCCGTGGCGTGAAACGCATAGTGGCCACGCAGGTGCAGAAAGCGCTGATTCCAGCGGACCTCATCCCCCTCGCGCTTGGCCACGACCGAGCGCAAGTTGTCATAGACACACTCGCGGGTCACGCCGCCCAGCCAGTCAAACAGCCGCACGTGCCCCTCCAGGAACGACTCCAGCGTCATGTCAAAGGAGAAGTGCACCGACTGCGCACCCGAATACGGAAGCGACCCGATCAGCGCATAGACCCGCCGCTCACGACCGGCGATCCGCGGCCGCGTCGGCAGCTCCGCCCAATCGAGCTGCAACACCTGCCCGGGCCGATATCCCGTCCGCTGCGCCGGGCGCTCCACCGGCGGACGCAGCACGCGAAGCCGGCGCTTGACCACATCGACCGAACCGTCATAGCCATGCTCGCGCAGGATCTCCGTCATCCGCGGCGCCCTGATCTGCGGCCACTCCTCAAGCACCCGCGCCAGGATCGGCTCGAACCGATCCAGCCGAGACCCCGCCGGCGCCCGGCGATAGGACGGCGGCCCCTCGGCCTCAAGCAGCCGCCTCACTGTCCGCCGGTTAATCCCCAACCTCACTGCGATCTGCCGCTGCGAAACCCCATCCGCCGCCAACGCCTTGACCTGCGCCCACTCCAACGCGCTCCGCACCTCCTCCGCCCTCCTCACTCAGCCAGATGAACCAGCCGAGCTTGAAAGCTCAGGCGGTCATCACCGGCAAAGCAAGTGGCGCACTTTTCGAATCCCGAACCCGGTGCAGTATTAGGCGCCCGACGTCAGACATGCGCTTCGGCGCACCGGCTCTCGTCCTGCCTTGCGCGGTAAGAGAGCAAGAGAATCCACGCGAACGCGCTCGTCGCGCCGTCTCCCCCTGCGGACGGGTGTTTCGTCGCCAACTCGATCGCGCGGTCTGCGGCAGCGGCATAAACGAAGCGATCGTCCGCTGCGATGTCAGCGAATGGGCGCTCTAAGGGAGAGCAGTCGCACACCGTCACGATCACGCTCGTTCGACCGGCCCGCGGCCGCCGGCGTGGTGGCGCGGGCTATGTGTGGGTCGGCCGCCGGTTGGCGCTGACTGAGGTCTTCGCAGCCCGCTAGTCAGGGTTGCCAGTCGCACATCGCGAGCCCTATCTTCGAGCCATGGCGCATTGGCTAGATGGCTTCGAGCAAAAGGGGAGGGAAGCTGCACTACGGGGGAGGCGAAGGAGTCCTGTCCGTATGACCGCCGGGTTGTCCCGCCGATCGCCGGCGCGGCCCAAAAGTGGCGACGCTGGGCGTGCTTGCAGGGTTACGACGCGATCAAGCCCCGACGGAGGCGCCGCAGATCCCCGCACCCGCACGCCGGGGGTCGGCTCGGATAATAGGTCGATGCCCATGCAACCCAGAGAAGTAGACGCGAAGCTGTCGTTCGGGCGGCTGCGGATGCAAGAGCTACTCGCTCTCAACGGCGGAGACGTCGCTGGAGCGGATCCTGACGACCGCGATCGTCTAACCGCGGAGTTCTTCTTCCACATAGTCTCCGCAACCGAAGTGCTGGCCCAGTACATCAACGAGGTCAAAACGCTCTCGATCCCGTCACATCACGTGAGTGTCACGTCGGCAAGCAATGCGCTAGGGGCAACATCACCGGCTGGCGGCGCCCTAGGCAAGCTCTATGCCCACGGGTCAACGCCATTTCCGGCCGATCCATACACAGACGAGGCGCTGGTGCAGCGTGCGCTCATCTACCGGAACCACGTCACACACCACAGACGTGCGCCCTTTCAGTTCGACGCGGACCAAGCTGGTCACCATGCCGCGCGTCTCCATCTAGACCCCGATGATCCGAGCAAGGGCGGATCCCGCGACACGCTCGACGTGAAGCTACCGCGCATCCTCGATGTCATCAGCAAAGGCTGTGCGGACGTGCTCGGACTGCTCTAGGCGGACCCCCGCTCAGCAGTAGCCCGCAGACCGTCAGTAGCGGCCTGAAGCCGATCGTCGCCGATGCGATCGCCCGGTTTGAGAGCGCCCCGATTGCGATAGCGGTCGAGCGAGGATGCCCGTGGCATGTCAAGCCGGACTTATGCGGCGAACGCCCCGCGGGCCAGGTCGCGGTAGGCGTTGACAGCGCGATCGAAGAAACCGTAGGTGCCGGCATCGCGAAACTCGGTGGCCGCCTGAATCAGCGCACCGAAGGCGTTGTATGCGAACGCGCTCCCGATCGATACCCGGCTGACTCCTGCCTTGGCGAGCTCGGTGACCGGCGGGAGTCCCGGCACCGCGAGGACGTCAATCGGGCGGTCCACGGAATCCAGAACCGCTCGAACCTCATCCATGCTGCGCAGCGCTGGCGCGTATAGGACATCTGCCCCGGCCTCCTGGTAATGCTGCAATCGGGAGATCGTGTCGTGAAGGTCGTGTTCGCGGCGAAGCTGGTTCTCCGCTCGCGCCGTGAGGACTAGCGGCGCCGAATCGGCATGTGCCGCCTCGGCGGCGGCCCTCACCCGTTCGGCTGCGAGCCCGATGTCGTAGATCTCGGTGCCGCTCCAGTCCTCCACCGAGCAGCCCTCCACCCCGGCGGCTGCCGCCAGCCGGACCGTTTCAGCGACGCCACTGGGGTCATCGGCAAAGCAGTTCTCGAAGTCGCCATTCACGGGCAGCCCCGTCGCCGCTGCGATAGCCACGGCGTGCGCGATCGCCTCCTCGCGGGTGACGTTACCGTCGAGCCGGCCCAGGGATCCCGCGAAGCCACCGCTGGTCGTTGCGAGCGCCTTGAAGCCCATCGCCGCGAGCAGCTTGGCCGATCCGAGATCCCACGGGTTGGGGAGCAGCAGTGGCTGCTGCGAGAAATGCAGGGAAAGAAACCGGGAGTGAGCTCCGCCCTCGTCGGTCATGCGTAAATCCTTTCGTCGTATGGACCTGGGGTTTTAACGAGCGGCGCCCGGTGGCCGTGAGACGGGGCCCTCAACAAACCTAGGACGGAGGTCCCAGTAGGGTCATCACCACCGTGTCGTCGCCATTGCGATCACCGGGTGTGGGCGTCCCAGCGGCGAATCTAGTGGTGCAGTGCGTTGGCGAGGTGTACCGCGGTCGAGATCGTGTAGGCCAGCCCGAGCAGCCGTCGGAACGCGTTGACGCCCTGAAAGAGCTCGAGGTAGGCCCAGATGGCCATCGCCAGGTAGGAGATGGCTTGGGCGTACGAGTGCGGGCGTCCGTGGGTGTAGCGGGCGAGCAGCCCCGTCACGAACGCGAGAATCAGCGGCGCGTTGGGGAACTGCACGATCGGATAGGACCGCGGGAAGCTGAGCTGGGTCAGGCGCTTGAACGCGCGCCAGCATGCGCCCGGGGCGTTCAGAACCGGGTGGCGTGACGGCTTGCCTGACGAGCTCACGCCGACGGCCGGGCGCAGGCCAGCAGCGCGAGCTTTGCTGGCCGCGGCAGACGCTTGATACGTGCCTCCTCGCGGCGGGCCGTGGTGCGGTCGGCCATCGGGATCGCAAGTTCGAGCTCGACGGGCAGCCGGCTGGCGGTGTAGCGGCTCCCAGCGCCGGATCGATGATGCGCAAGCCTGCGATCGAGATCGACCGTCCAGCCCGTACAGAGCGACCCGTCGCGGCAGCGCAGCAGATACACCCGTGCCTCAGGCATCGCCCTAGGGTTCGCCGCGGCCCGGGCATGCCCTGCGCGGCGTGGCATGCCCCGCACGCGGCCTGATCTCAAGCACGGCTGCACGGCCTGCCTGATCTCGACGGGCCGCCGCCAGCGACCGGACGATCGCGATCATCCCTCTAAACCGTCATGCCGTCAGATCGCGTTGGCGGCAAAGCAGCGGTTGTGCCGGCAGCCGGGGTGGCGCGCGCTCCCGCGTGGATGCTCTAGCCCGCTCCCCGCGCTGAGCAGGGCGCGTGGAGTCGCCGACGAGATGCCTGTACGACAACGACGGCAGGCCTGGGTCGGCCGTCGTGAGCCGGGCCGAGTGCGGCTGCTGCACGCCTCAAAGCGGCTTGATCAATAACCCTAGGGTGCTCCCCTGGGGCGAACCGCGCCGCCTGCGGATAGGCTGTGCTCGCAATGATGGCTCTTGTGGGCTTGGGGCTGCGCCCTGTCGTTCGGCGGCCAGTCTGGGGGCTGTTGCGGTTGTCCAGCCTCGTGGTAGTCGCGATTACCCTCGCCTTGCCGTCCGGGGCCTCGGCAGTCGTTCGGTAAGGAGCTAAAGGTGGGCAGAGCACCCAGGCATCCCGCGGTTCAGGCGCTTGGCGCGGCCGGACGCGTACCCGGCACTTCCGAGACGGAGCAAGGATGAGGCGCACGGTCCTCCTCTGCACGACGGCCTGTTCCGTGCTCTTGGCCATCGGACTGGGCGTAGCCCTACCAGGCGCCGCGCCGGCGGCGAGCCAGAGTGCCGCCCTGCACGTGATCCCGTTTCCGGGAACTCCGGATGCGTCCGCGGTCTCGCAGGTCATCTTCTCCTCGCTGGCGCGTTCTGAGCTGCGCTCGGTGGCCGTGACCGGGTCGCGCAGTGGCGTCCACGGCGGGGCGCTGAGCACGCTTCCAGACGGAGCGGGCACGGCCTTCACTCCTGCGCATCCATTCACCGCCGGTGAGTTGGTACGAGTGCAGGCCACCCTCAGGTCTCCCGCCGCGGGAACCACCCTTGGAGATCCAGGCGCCACTCAGATCAGCTTCGCGTTCACGATCGGGCGTCAGGCGAGCGTTCCCTCTGCTGCCTCCGCTGGGCCTCGGGCGCAGGCGGCCGGGCGAGGGCCCGTGCAGCACTATCGCTCCGAGCCGCACCTTCACCCTCCCGCGGTCAGCGCCACCAGCAACCCCGACACCGGCTCAGGCGACATCTTCCTCACCCCCCATCACAGCTCCCAACAGGGCCCCATGATCCTGGATAGTCAGGGCAACCTGGTCTGGTTTCACCGCGTCGCTGGCCTGGCCTACAACCTTGAAGTCCAGCAGTACCGTGGCCATCCCGTCCTGACCTGGTGGCAGGGAGGAGGAGGAACGGGAGAGGATGTGATCGCCGGCCGCTCCTACAACGTGGTGAAGGTCCTGCATGCGGCCAACGGCTATACGGCCGACGTGCACGAGTTTCAGGTCACCAGGCAGGGCACAGCACTGATCGACTGCGTCGTCAACGTGCCGGCCAACCTGACCAGCGTGGGCGGTTCCAGCAACGGGGTCGTTCAGGACAACGTGATCCAGGAGCTCGACATCAGGACTGGCCGCCTCCTCTGGGAGTGGCACAGCTTGGGCCACATACCGATCAGCGACTCCTACAGAAAACCACCCAGCGGCAGCCAGCCGTACAGCTATTTCCACATGAACGCAATCCAGCAGCTTTCGGACGGGAACCTACTGGTCTCAGGCTCCGCCACCTGGGCCGTGTACAAAATCAATCGCCGCACCGGCCACGTGACATGGGCGCTGGGCGGCAAGCACTCGAGCTTTAGGATGAGTCACAAGGCGAGATTTGAGTGGCAGCACGATCCTCATCTTCTCCCCGGAAACATTCTGACCGTGTTCGACGACGCCGCCCTCCCGCAGGAGGAGGGCCAGTCCTCAGCCAAGGTCCTGCGGCTCCACATGAAGACGATGACCGCGACCCTGCTCCGGCGCTATAAGCACACCCCTCCCCTCCTGGCCCCCCGGGCCGGGAGCGTGCAGATCCTACGAAACCACGACGTGTTCGTCGGCTGGGGCTCAACGTCACAGTTCTCCGAGTACACGCCCGATGGGCGCCAGATCTTCAACGGGCAGTTTGCCCTCCGCACTTATTCCTACCGGGCCTACCGGTTCCCCTGGCACGCTCACCCGCAGAACGGGCCATCACTGGCCATCGGGCGGCGTTCTGGCCAAACGATGCTGTACATAAGTTGGAACGGCGCCACGCAGGTGGCCTCCTGGAAGGTGCTGGGCGGACCTAAACCCGGCCACCTCCACCGCATCGAGACGGTGCCCCGAACAGGGTTCCAGACCACGATCAGGCTGTTGAGCAGCGCGCCGCACTACGTGCAGTTGGAGGCGCTTAATTCATCCGGGCACGGTCTTGGTCGCTCCCGGGCAGAGTCCACCGGTCACTAGACCGCCTTGGCTCCTGCTCGGCCAGCTGCATCCGTCCGGATCAGGCAACCTGGCACCAGCATCGGCGGGCCAGCCATCCCAAAAGCGGACGCGCGGACCGGCTACCAAGCTGCTGGCCTCGCCGCCGCCGTCTCCTCAGGGCGTCATCACCACGCGCCCGAAGGCCTGTCGGCTCTCGATGTACGCGTGGGCGGCGGCCGCTTCGGCGAGGGGGAAGGTCCGGTCGATAACCACTTTGAGGCTCCCGCTGGCCACCTGCTCCAGCAGGTCCGCGATCATCGCGTGCACGCGGGGATACTCGTTCATCAAGACGCCACCGAGGAAGACACCGCGCAACGCGTTGTTGTTGGCCCACAGGTCTCTGGCTTCGACGCCGGAGCCCGCGCGCCCGGCGATCCCCACGCTGACCAGCGTCCCTCGGTAGGCCAGGGCGCCGATGCTCTCGATGAGGGTCTGGCCTCCGACCGAGTCGAGGATCACGTCTGCCCCCCGCCCGTCGGTCAGCTCACGCGTCCGCTCGGCGAAGCTCTCGGCGGTGTAGTTGATCCCATGGTCCAGCCCAAACTGCTTGAGTCGCTCCAGCTTCTGCTCGCTGGACGCCGTTGAGATGACGGTTGCGCCGGCCTGCTTGGCCAGCTGGATGGCAGCCATGCCGACGCCGCCTGCGCCGGCGTGAATGAGTGCCGTCTGACCAGCCTCCAGGTGCCCCGCGGTGAACAGGCACTCATGCGCGGTCGCCACGGCGACCGGAACGCAGGCGGCCGACGCGGCGTCCAGCCCATCGGGGATCGGCCAGGTGGACATCGCAGGCACCACGCGCTTGGAGGCATGAGAGCCTGCGGCGTTCATCGTCACAACGCGCTCTCCTACGGTGCGATCCTCCACGCCCGCCCCCACCTCAGCCACGGTGCCGGCGGCAACATATCCGACGATGTGGGGCACGGATGGCGGAGGTGATCCGGCGCGGTGCAGGGTGTCTCCACCCTCGATGCTGATCACCTCAACGTCAATAAGAACGCAACCGTCAGGACACTCCGGGTCGGGCACATCCTCGTACCGGATAACGTCGGGCCCGCCGTTCTCGTAGATGACCGCTGCCTTCATCAGACGACGACTCTATCCATTGGGTCGCGAGGGAGTCGTCGGCCGGGACCCCGTGCCAAGCTAGGATCGCTCGGGTGGAGGAGGTGAGACGGATCAGGGGCCCCCGCATCCTCGCGTTCGCGGCGACGGCAGCCTTGGTCGCCCTCGCTGGCCCGACCCCGGCGGCTGGGGCCCCAGGCGGGATCGCCCCCCAGGGACAGGCGCCGGAACTAAAGGTCGCGCCGCCGTTCCACGCCCCCCCGCTGCTCGTCTCCGGGACCGACGCCTACCGCGACGGCGAGTACATCTACCAGGACTACCTCCTGGATGACCATGGCGCGGACACGCTGCCGGGTCTGGGCAGCTCGGCGCAGTGGGCCTCACAACCACTCTTCTCGCCAACGGCGGGCGATGTCCTCTACCCGACTGCGCGCAGGTACGCGGGGGAGGCGGCGGACCTGGTCGAGTTCCGCATCAAACCCACCAGGAAGGCCGTCTTTTACCGGGTCACCTTCGCCGTGCCAACTCGACCCGGAACGGTCGTCGTGGGCATTGGAATCTCAGCGCCCTCCCCTGGCGCCAAGCCCACCAGCTGGCCACTGGGCGCCGGAATCGCCACGCCCGGACTGCGCTGGTTCATCACCGCATGGGGTACGGGTGGCGCCGTGACCAGGTTCACCCACCACCATGTCTGGAGGCTCTCCCCAGGCGCGGTGCGCTGGAACCGGACCCGAGCCCAGATGACCATCCGCGTCCCTCGGTCGCTTATCAACCCGTGGCGCCGGACATGGCGATACGTCGCGGGGACGGGGTTATGGGGTGGCAACGCGTGGATGCGCGTCGTTCCAGGGTCCCAGCCGCAACAGACCCGCCCGGTGTCGGGCAATCCAAAAAAGGCAGCGCCGGCCGTCTTCAACCTCGCGTTTCGCTTCCACGAACCGGTCCTCTCCTCACAGCAGGCGCCCGGGTCTGGTTACACCACCGCGCCGGGGGTCGGCAACTGGTTCGAGGATGGACAAGCCCGCAACCTCGCCGCCCGCACAACGGGCAACGACTACGCCACGGTCGACTTCGGCGCGCTCGCTCACCGGGCAAACAGATTCGTGCACGCGCCGGGCCGGGTGCAGGCCCGGATCTATGGCTCCCGACAGTTCAGCGGCGGCGTGGACCACGCGACCTTTCCCGAGTTCGCGGGGGCGCTCCAGCCCTACCTGATCCGCCTGCCGCCGTCCTACCGCCCCGGCCGCCGAGCCCCGCTGCTTTTCTCCTTGCACCCTTCCAACAGTGGCTACACCGTTTTCAACGTCTCAATTCCGAAGTGGGGACCGGAACTCGGCGACGCCCGCCATAGCCTCGTCGTAACGCCGCTTTCGCGCGGCCTGGACGGTCCAGACCCCGTCTCGGGCGCGTTCACCGGCGCGGCCGAGCGGGACTTCTTCGACGTCTGGCGCGACGTGGCCCGGCATTTCGCGGTCGACCCCACCCGGGTCAGCCTGAGCGGCTACTCCCTGGGTGCCTATGACGCCTACGCCCTGGCCGAGACCTGGCCGGGGCTGTTCGCGAACGTCTTTTCGGTCGTGGGTGCTCCGCCCAGCAACGGGATGAACACAAAGCTTCTGGGAAACCTGCGCTGGGAGCCGGTGATGGCCTGGAACCAGGCCGATGACAGCGAGGTTCCCTACACGGACGCGCATGCGGCCGACCAAAAGCTGACCGCACTGCACCTGCGCCATGAGGCGTGGACGTTCCCCGTGGGCGGCCACCTCGCCCCGGCCCTGCGCGACGACTGGCGCCAGGCCGTGCCGTGGCTCGACGCCACGAAGGTGGTGCGGGATCCGCCCCGCATCGACTACGGCTATTACCCGGCCCTGGACGACCGCCGCCTGGGCCTGGTTCACGACCACGCTTACTGGCTCTCACACCTCCGCCTGGCCAAGCGTCGCGCCCGCGGCGACGTGACCGCTCGGAGCCTTGCCTTTGGAGTCGGGGATCCACCGGCCACGCAGTACACCCGGCTGGGGCAGTCCGGAGGTGAGGTGGCCACTGTCCACGGCGTTCGCTGGGGAAAGGTTCCGCGGCTTGGGGCCAAGAACGAGCTTCTCCTCGTGCTCCGAGGTATCGCCAGCCTGCGGGTGGACGGTCGCGGCGCGCACCTGACCGGACGCCGGCTGACCGTGATCGTCACGACCGATACTCGAGCACAGATTGAAATCACGCTCCCGACCTGTACGGGGCGGCCCTGGGTGATTCGGGCTGTCCCCGGCAGGCACACATTCCATTCGAGTCCGTGCACGGCCGGCGGCTGACCGCCCCATCCATAGACTCGCGCCAGTGAGCCGCCATCTTCGCCCGTCGGAGGGCACGCTCCGACTCTTCTTTGCCGGGACGGCCTGCTTCATCTCGGCCTGGGCATCTGGCTAATTGTCTCGCCGCACAGCTTCTTCACCACGATCGGGGCGTTCGGACCCTATAACCGCCATTACGAGCGCGACGTGGCCACCTTCTACCTGGCGCTGGCGGTTGTCGGGTGGATCGCCGCCTCACAGGTGAGCTGGCGGATACCCGTCCTGGCAGTCCTCACGATCCAGTACGTGCTGCACTCGATCAACCACGCGCTCGATGTCGACCGGGCGCACAACTCGTGGGCGGGCCCGTTCGACGTGGTCTCCCTCGGCCTGGCAGCAATCCAGTTCGTCGTGCTGCTGTGGCTTCTCCTTCAACGCCATCGCGGGGCGGACGCCGCTACCCCGTAAACGCGACTACTACGCATGCCGGCTCTGCCGAGCGTGCTTGCGCCGGGTGGTCACGTCAAGGATCGCTTTGCGCAGCCTGATCATGTGAGGTGTCGCCTCGACGCACTCGTCCACCCGTAGGAATTCGAGCGCTTGGTCGAGCGAGAGCTCCCGCCTGGGCACGAGCCGTACCAGCTCGTCGGCGGTGGAGGAGCGCATGTTGGTCAGGTGCTTCTCCTTGCACGCGTTGACGTCCAGGTCCTCGGGGCGCGAGCTCTCGCCCACGATCATCCCCTCGTACACCTCATCGCCCGGCGCGACGAACAGCGTCCCGCGTTCCTGAAGGCCGAAGAGGGCAAAGGCGGTCACGGGTCCGCGCCGGTCGGCCACCAGCGACCCCGTGGGTCGAGTCCGCAGCTCCCCCTGCCACGGCTCCCAACGGTCAAAGACGTGGTGGAGGAGGCCCGTGCCTCGTGTCTCGGTCAGGAACTCGGTGCGAAACCCAATCAGAGCCCGGGCCGGGACCAGGTACTCCATCCGCACCCAGCCGGTCCCGTGGTTGATCATCTGCTCCATCCGACCTTTGCGCATGGCCAGCATCTGGGTGATCACCCCGACGTAGTCCTCGGGAACATCGATGCTCATCCGCTCCACCGGCTCGCACACCTTGCCGTCGACCCGCCTGGTCACCACCTGCGGATTCCCCACCGTGAGCTCGAAACCCTCCCGGCGCATCAGTTCGACGAGGACCGCCAGGGCCAACTCGCCCCGGCCCTGGACCTCCCACACGTCAGGGCGCTCGGTCTCGAGCACTCGCAGGGAAACGTTCCCGACCAGCTCCCGATCCAGGCGAGCCTTCAGCTGGCTGGCGGTGAGCTTGTCCCCGTCCTGGCCGGCCAGCGGCGAGGTGTTGATGCCGATCGTGATCGACAGCGAGGGCTCGTCCACCGTGATCACAGGCAGAGGGCGCGGATCATCTACCGCAGCCAGCGTCTCGCCGATCATGATCTCCGGAATCCCGGCCACCCAGATGATCTCGCCGGCGCCGGCCTCGTCGGTCTCGACGCGCTCGAGCGCCTCGGTCACATACAGCTGGCTGACATTGACCCGCTCGATCTGCCCACTGGCCCGGCACCAGGCGACCGTCTGGCCGCGTCTGATCACGCCGTGGCGCAGCCGGCAGATGGCCAGGCGCCCGACGTAAGGGGAGGCATCGAGGTTCGTGACATGCGCCTGGAGCGGGTGCCCGGGATCGTGCTGAGGCGCCGGGACGTGGGAAATCAAAAGGTCGAGCAGCGGACCGAGGTCCGTGCCCTCCGATGAGGGATCGAGCGAAGCTCGCCCAGCCCGGGCGTTGGTGCAGACGATCGGGAACTCGATCTGGGACTCGTCGGCGTCCAGGTCGAGGAACAGCTCATAGACCTCGTCAACGACCTCCGCAATTCGCGCGTCCGGCCGGTCGACCTTGTTTACGACCAGGATCACCGGCAGTCGCGCCTCGAGCGCCTTGCGGAGCACGAAGCGCGTCTGGGGAAGCGGTCCCTCGCTGGCGTCGACGAGCAGCAGCACCCCATCCACCATGGTCAGGCCACGCTCGACCTCCCCACCAAAATCCGCATGCCCGGGGGTGTCGACAATGTTCAGCTTGACGCCGCCATAGCGGACGGCCGTGTTCTTGGCCAGGATCGTGATCCCCTTCTCGCGCTCCAGGTCCATTGAGTCCAGGATCCGGTCGGCCACCTCCTGGCCCGAGCGGAACGCCCCCGACTGCCAGAGCAGGGCGTCGACCAGGGTCGTCTTGCCGTGATCGACATGGGCAATGATCCCGATGTTGCGTATGTCCTCGCGCCTCGCCATCGGCTGATGACGATAGGGGCTCCGCTCCGGCGGTCCGCGAAGCGCTCCCGCGGCGACAACCAGCCAACCTGCTACGTTCATTCGAAGCGGTCGGCGGTGCCGGCCGCGAGGCAGCTTGCTTGGGTCCCGCATTCGCGGTTCGGGTCAGCCAGAGCCTCCCGAATCGTCCGCGCCCCCTTTGCGCCGCCAAGGAGTTATGCATGTCAACTGAATCCTTCGCTGATTTGGCCGTCTCACGGGCCGTCAGCGCATCTCTCGATCAAGCGGGCATCACACAGCCCTTTGCGATTCAGCGCGCCGTCATTGGCGACGCCATCGCGGGGCGCGATGTGATCGCCAGGTCGCCCACGGGGTCGGGCAAGACGCTGGCCTTTGGGATCCCGATGGTGGAACGCACCGCCGCCGATGGTCCGCGTCCTGCGGCGCTGGTGCTGGCCCCAACCCGGGAACTGGCCATTCAGATCGTCGAGGAGATCCGCGGCATTGCTCATGCGCGGGCGCTGCGCATCACAGCTGTTTATGGAGGGGCCAACCTGGCCAAGCAGTCCAAGAATGCGGCCGTCTCTCACATCCTGGTTGCGACTCCCGGGCGGCTCGAGGATCTCCTGGCCCGCCGGGCGTTTGACCTGGGCCGGATCCAGATGCTGGTCCTCGACGAGGCCGACCGAATGCTCGATATGGGTTTTCGCCCGGCTATTGACAGGATCCTCGCCGCCTGCCCTCCGGATCGCCAGACGCTGTTCTTCTCGGCCACGCTTGACGGGGAAGCGGGACGCCTGGCCGGGCGCTACGCGCGCGATCCGGTCCTGCACGAGCAGGGGCCGGTGGTGAGGCGCGCGAACACCCAGATCGAGCACCGCTTCGTGCAGGTCGTGGCCGAGCACCGCCTTGCCGCGCTGGTCCACGAGCTCCAGCGAGACCGTGACCTCGCGCTCGTGTTCGTCCGGACCAAGCATGGAGCCGACCGTCTGGTTAAGCGCCTGGCCGCGCATGGCATCAGGGCGATGGCGCTGCACGGCAACAAGACACAGAGCCAGCGCGAGAAAGCCCTGGCCCGCTTTGAGGCCGGATCGATCGACACTCTCATCGCCACCGACGTCGCCGCGCGCGGGCTCGACGTGTCGCGAATCTCCCACGTGATCAACTTCGATCCGCCGGCCGACACCGAGACGTACGTTCACCGCACCGGCCGTACCGGTCGGGCGGGCCGTCATGGCATTGGCGTAACCATCCACACCCCTGACCAGCATCGCGCCATTTCCCGGCTGGCCGGCCAGCTGGGGATCGAGCACAGCCCCCCGAGTCCCAGCCAGCGGAATCAGCCCGAGACCCCGCGCCACGGCCGCCCGGGTCACAGCGGCGCGTCTCGCCAGCGGACTCGACGTGCACGAGGTCGTCCGCGGGCTGCGTGACCGCGACCGACGGCTTCGCACATTCGCTGAGAGCTCGACCGCAGTCGGCGGCCCGACGCCGCGACGTAAGCATCCCTGTCGGGTAAGTTCCTTCGGGCTGTGGGTCCGCCAACCGGATCGTCCGAAAATCTGTTCGCCGGCATCTATGCGCGGGGGGAGGCCGCCGCCGCGATGTCCAGCGAGGCGTGGCTGTCCGCGATGCTCGAGGTGGAGGCGGCGCACGCCCTCGCGGGCGCGCGCGTGCACCAGATACCGTCAGATGCTGCGCAGGCCATCGCCGCCGCCTGTCAGAACCCGCGGCTTGACCCCGCGTCGATCGCACGCCAATCCGCCGATCACGCCAGCCCGGTCGTACCGCTTGTGGCGGCGCTAAGAGACCAGGTCGGCCCCGACCTGGAGCGGTACGTCCATCTCGGCGCCACCAGTCAGGACATCCTGGACACTGCCGCCATGCTGTGCTGCCACCGGGCCACGGGCGCCGTACTGGCCGACGCCACGCAGGCAGAGCACGCCGCGGCCAGGCTGGCCGACGCCCACCGCGACACCGTGATGACCGGCCGCACCCTGCTCCAAGCCGCGCTACCCACGACGTTTGGGCTGCGGGCCGCGGGCTGGCTCGTGGGCCTCCACTCGGCCAAAGCGCGCCTAAATGATGTTCGCGAGCGTGAGCTGCCGGTCCAGATGGGCGGCCCGGTGGGTACCCGATCCCCCCACGTTGCAGCGGCGGTGGCCGCCGAGCTGGGACTGGCCGAGCCGATCCTCCCCTGGCACACGATCCGGGTCAGCATCGGGCAGCTCGCGGGCGCCCTCGGAGTCCTGGTAGGTGTGCTGGGCAAGGTGGCCCGTGACGTCACGCTGCTGGCCCAGAGCGAGGTCGGAGAGGTCCGCGAGGGTGGACCGCCTGAACGCGGCCGGTCAACCTCCATGGCCGACAAGCGAAACCCGGTGGCCTCGGTGTCGCTGCTGGCCTGCGCCCGTCGGGTGCCAGGACTGGTAGCCACCCTGCTCGGCTCGATGGAGCAGGAACACGAGCGCGCCGCCGGGGCCTGGCAGGCGGAGTGGGGGACACTCATCGATCTAGTCGCGCTCTCGGGCTCGGCGGTCAGCTGGGGCCGCGATCTGCTCGAGCACCTGGAGGTCGACCCGGAGCGAATGCGCGAGAACGTCGCGCATCTAGCCACGGTTGACGTGCCGGAAGTGTCCGAGCTGATCGACCGCGCCCTGAGCATCACCGGGCACGAGTGGGGGCGAACGTGACCGTCCTGCACCACGAAGCCGCCGGACCCGAGGGCGCTCGGCCTCTGATCATGTGTGGCTCGTTGGGGTCAACGCTGGAGATGTGGGAGCTGATCGTCGGACCGCTATCAGACAGCAACCGTGTGATCCGCGTTGACCTGCGTGGTCATGGGCGCTCGCCGGTTTTGCCGGGGCAGTACTCGATGGACGACCTGGGCCGCGACGTCCTTGACACGATGGACGAGCTGGGACTCAGTCGCGCCTCGTACTGCGGTCTCTCCATCGGCGGCATGATCGGCATGTGGCTGGGCATCAATGCCACTGAGCGCCTCGATCGCCTGATCCTCATGTGCACGGCACTCCACATGCCGCCAGCGTCCCAGTGGAGGGAACGGGTGGAGCTGGTCCAGAACGCTGGAAGCCCCGAGCCGCTGGCCGACGCGGTCGTCGCACGCTGGTTTACACCACCCTGGGCCGCTGCGCACCCCAAGGTCGTGGCCCGTTACCGGGCGATGATCGCCGCCACGCCGGCCGAGGGATACGCCGGGTGCTGCCAGGCCATCGAGAACATGGATTTGCGAGCCGAGCTAGGAGAAATAGCTTCACCCACGATGGTCATCGTCGGCGCGGAGGATCCCTCCACGCCGCCTGAGCTCGGGCGAGGAATTGCGGAGGCGATAGGGGGGCGGCTCGAGGTGGTGCCGCGCGCCGCGCACCTGGCCTGCGTGGAGCAGGCAGAGACCGTTGCCCGCCTGATCATCGACCATCTGGAGGGCCAACCGTGAGCGACGAGCGCCACGACACCGGGATGCGCATCCGGCGTGAGGTTCTGGGCGATGAGTACGTGGAGCGCACGGTGGATCAGGCCAACGAGTTCACCGCCGCCTTTCAGGAGTTCATCACCCGCTATGCCTGGGGGGAGGTGTGGAGCCGGCCCGGGCTGGACAGGCGCACGCGAAGCGCGGTCACCGTAGCCGTGCTCACCGCGCTACGCAGCGAGAACGAGCTCAAGCTCCACCTCCGCGCCGCGATTCGCAACGGCCTGACTCCCGAGGAGATAGCCGAAATCCTCCTTCACACTGCGGTCTATGCCGGCGTTCCCGCCGCCAACGCTGCGTTTGCCATCGCCCAGCGGGTATTGGATGACTTATGACCCTTCGTGACACCCCTCCGTTCCGCGCCGACCATGTGGGAAGCCTGCTGCGTCCTTCAGAGCTGCTCAAGGCGCGCGAGGATCACGCCGCCGGTCGGATCGAGGACGCGCAGCTTAGGTCCGCCGAGGATGAGGCCATCCGGGAGGTGGTCGCGCTCCAGCGCGAGGTGGGGCTGCGCACAGCCACCGACGGCGAGTTCCGGCGCGCCTCGTGGCACATGGACTTCATCTACTCTCTGGACGGCATCACCAAGGCGCCTGGCGACCTGAAGGTCCAGTTTCACAACGAGGAGGGGGACCTCGAGTTCACCCCGGCGGCCATGCGGGTGGACGCAAAGCTCGGTGTGTCCGAGACGATCTTTGGTGAGGCGTTCGAGTTCCTGAAGTCATGCGTGTCGGCCGAGCAGACGCCGAAGCTCACGATCCCGTCGCCGAGCATGGTCCATTACCGGGGAGGCCGAGCCTCGATCGACGAGTCCGTGTACCCGGACATGGACGCGTTCTGGTCAGACCTGGTCGCCGCATACCGCGAGCAGGTCCGGCGGCTGGGCGAGCTGGGGTGCCCGTACCTGCAGTTCGACGACACCAGCCTGGCCTACCTCAACGACCCCAAGCAGCGCGAGTACGTCCGCGAGATCGGCGGGGACGCCGAGCACCAGCACGAGGCGTACATCAGCCACATCAACGAGGCGCTGGCCCAACGCCCCGCCGGCATGTCCGTCACCACGCACATGTGCCGGGGCAACTTCCGCTCCTCCTGGGTGGCGGAAGGGGGCTATGACTTCGTTGCCGAGGCGCTGTTCAACCAGCTTGACGTGGACGGTTTCTTCATGGAGTGGGACGACGCCCGCTCGGGCGGCTTTGAGCCGCTGCGCTTCCTGCCCAAGGGCAAGGTGGTCGTGCTGGGGCTCATCACCACCAAGCGGGGCGAGCTGGAGGACCGCGACCTGTTGCAAAGGCGGATCGAGGAGGCTTGCCAGTTCGTTGACTTGGACCAGCTCTGCCTATCGCCCCAGTGTGGCTTCTCCTCGACGGTCGAGGGCAATGTGCTCAGCCGGGAGCAGCAGGCGGAGAAACTACGGCTGGTGGTTGAGGTTGCCCATGAGGCCTGGGGCTAGACGCCCCGGCGGGCTCACCCGAACTCGACTCCCTGCGCCAGCGGCAGCTCGTGTGAGTAGTTGATGGTGTTTGTGGCCCGGCGCATGTAGGCGCGCCAGGCATCGGAACCCGACTCGCGGCCGCCGCCGGTCGACTTCTCGCCTCCGAACGCCCCGCCGATCTCGGCCCCGGAGGTCCCGATGTTGACGTTGACGATCCCGCAGTCAGAACCATCGGAGGCCAGGAAACGCTCGGCCTCGTGCTGGTCGCGCGTGAAGATGCTCGAGGAGAGGCCCTGCGGAACACCGTTGTGCAGAGCGATCGCCTCCGCGAAGTCCCGGTAGGTCATCACGTAGAGGATGGGGGCAAAGGTCTCGCGCCGGACCAGGTCGGTCTGGGCAGGCATGCGGACGATTGCCGGCTCGACGAAGTACGCATCGGGAAGACCAGCCACCGGACGTCGCCCCCCGCCCACGAGCAGTTCGCCGCCGTCGATTCGTGCCTGCTCCAGTGCCGAGAGCATGCCCTGGTAGGAGCGTTCGTTGATGAGCGGTCCTACCAGCGTCCCCGGGGCCCGCGGGTCGCCGATCTCCAGGCTGGCAAAGACGCCGCGCAGTCCCGCGAGGAGCTCGCCCGCGACGTCCTCATGGACGATCAGGCGACGCAGTGTGGTACAGCGCTGGCCGGCGGTTCCCGCGGCCGCGAACACGATCGCCCGCCGGGCCAGCTCGAGGTCAGCCGACGGCGCCACGACCGCGCCGTTGTTTCCTCCCAGCTCGAGCAGGGTCCGGCCCAATCTGGCCGCCACACGTGGCGCAACCTCCGCTCCCATCCGCTCCGACCCCGTGGCGCTCAGCAGCGCGATATCCGGACTGTCAACGAGCGCCTGGCCGCTGCGAGCGTCGGCGAGCACGAGCTGATGCACGCCCCCCGGCGCTCCGCATTCAGAGGCGGCACGCGCCAGCAGGCCGGCGCAGGCCAGAGAGGTCAGCGGTGTCAGCGGCGAGGGCTTCCAGACGATGCTGTCACCACAGACCAGAGCCACCGCGACATTCCAGGACCACACCGCCGCCGGGAAGTTGAACGCAGTTATCAGGCCGACCACCCCGAGCGGATGCCACGTCTCCATCAAGCGATGGTCTGGCCGCTCGGAGGCCATCGTGCGTCCGTCGAGCTGGCGGGAGAGGCCGACCGCGAAGTCGCAGATGTCGATGGCCTCCTGGACCTCGCCCAGGGCTTCCGAGCCGATCTTTCCCGCCTCGATCGTGATCAGCTCCGCCACGTCCGGCTTGTGCTCGGTCAGCAGGGCGCCCAGCCGCTTCACCAGTCCGCCCCGGACAGGTGCCGGGGTGATGCGCCAGTCGCGAAAGGCGCCCCCGGCCGCGGCGATGGCCGTCTCAACCTCGGCTCGCCCCGCCACCGCCACGTCGAACAAGGCCTCGCCGGTGATGGGGGACCGCGCGGTCAGGCGTGCGCCCGTACCCGCATCCGCCAGCTCAACGCCGCAGTTCTCGAGACTCTGCCGGGCCAGCGAGCAAAGCTCGTCGGTGGATGTGACGGAGAGCTCTTGCTGGGAGTGGGCTGTGGTCATTCGCTCCGAATCTCCCGCCCTACTCCGCCACGTCGGCCGCGTCCGTGGTGCGCTTGGCCGGACCGGCCCAGCCCTCCTGGCGGAGCAGGCGGATCGACAGGATCGTGGCCCCGATGCCGACGATGATCAGGATGATCTGAAGCCAGGTCGGCGCGCCCAGAATCGCACGGCCCGCGAAGTAGTACTCAAGGGTGATGAGCGCCGACCAGCACAAACACGCCACGGCGCTGACCAGGAGGACGCGGAGCGCCGGCATCCCCGTGGCGCCGGCCACGATGCCGGCCAGGTTGCGCGCCCCGGTGAAGAACCGAGCAATGAACAGCGGGGCGATGGAGTGCTGCTGGAACCACTCGCGCAGCTCCTGGACTCGCTCAGGCTTCTGGCGGAACAGTCGACCGAGTCCGAGCAGCACACGATCGCCCCGCCAGCGGCCGATGCCGTAGCCGATCATGGTCCCGGCCAGAGCCCCCAGCGCACCGGCCGTGATGATCCCGGCCACCGACAGGCCATGCTTGCTGGCCGCGTATATCGCTGCGGCCACCAGCGCCGTCCCTCCCGGGATGGGAAGGCCGACCGCCTGCAGTCCGGCCGCAAGGAAGACGACGACCAGCCCGTAGTCGTGGATCAGCTGGGTGATCTGGTGAGAGCTCACGCCCCTCGACGGTAGCGCTGAGGGCCGATCTCCCTCTACATCTGCGCGGCGCCGCTGCGGATCGCCTCTCGGATCCGGGCATATGTCCCGCACCGGCAGACATTGCGCAGCGTGTCCAACTCAGCGTCGCTGATCTGCCGCCCGGCTGCCCTGGACTCCTTGACCAACGCCACGGCGGCCATGATCTGCCCCGGCTGGCAGTAGCCGCACTGGCCAACGTCGTAGTCGAGCCAGGCCTGCTGCATCGGATGCAGATGCTTGCCCACGGTCGCGGCCAGGCCTTCGATTGTCGTGATCTCGTCCGTCGGCTTGATGTCCGAGACGGGCACCGAACACGGGTTGAACGCCTTTCCGTTGATGTGGCAGGTGCAGGCCTTGCAGACGTCCAGCCCGCAGCCGTACTTCGGGCCGTGAACTCCGAGCAGGTCCCTGATGACCCACAGAAGGCGCACATCGCTGGGACAGTCGACGCTCACCTTCTTGCCGTTCAACGTGAACCGGTGGGTGGGCATCAGAACGCCTCCTGGAGGCCGTTGGTGGGTGACTGCGGGATGGGCGGCACGGTGGGGTAGGGCGTGAACCCGAGCGGCAGATGGTGGTTGATCGGGAACTCGGTGGGAAGCTTGCCCGTCGCCCTGGCGTAGGCGCAGGCGGTGGCGGCCATCGCCGGTGCCACGGCCAGTTCGCCCGCGCCACCAGGCCGTCCCGTGGTGGGAGGCATCACGATCACCTGGACGTCGAACGGGGTGTTCCACTCCCGCGTGTAGTACGCGTTGTCCCAGCTGGCCTCGAGGAAGTGCCCGTCCTTCAGGTGCAGGCTGTAGGTCAACGCGTTGGCGATCCCGTCCATGGCTCCGCCCATCATCTGCGCCTCGAGCCCCAACGGGTTGATCGGCAGGCCGACGTCCACCGCCACGACCACCCTGGTGACGCGTGGGCCCGTGAACGCATCCTGGACGTGACGGTGCACCGTGCCAGGACGGCAGTCGATTTCCACCAGGCAAGCGCATGCGCTCTTGTACTCGGCGTGCAGGGCAACCCCCTGGGCCGTGCCATGCGGCATCCGGCGCCCCCACCGGCCGGCGCGGGTCACCTTGTTGAGCACGGCAAGCAGCCGGCGGTCACGCAGAAACGCTCGCCGGAAGGCAACGGGGTCCCGCTTCATCGCCGCCGCGGTCCGGTCCACCATCAACTCGGTGGCCGTGACGACATCGGGGCTGTAGATGTTGCGCGTCGAGCCCGTGTTGAACGTGTCGTAGGCGTACGCCTCGTTCAGCTCCTGGATGACCTTGCCGAAGTTGTAGGGAACCTGCTGGGTCAGGTTGAAGACGGTCTGCGAATAGCCAAGGCTGTTGGCTGAGGGCAGCGTGGCGAACATGGCGCTGATGATCTCGCCGAAGCCCATCGAGAAGTCCGTGGCCACGCTGGCGTGGCTCTGGTCAAGCGCGAGGACGTTCTTGCCCGCGTGCTGGACGCGCACGCGGGAGACAGCCATGGGATGGGTCCGGCCCTGGCGGAAGTTGTCGCTGCGGTGCCACATCAGCTTCACGGGCTTGCCCATGGCCTGGCTGATCGCCGCTGCCTCGAAGGCTGCGTCGGCGAACAGGTGACGCCCGAAGGAGCCGCCACCCTGGGTGACATGCACCGTGATCGCGTCCGGTGGGAGCCCGAGGATCGTGACGAGTTGCTCTTTGGCCCAGATCGGGGATTTGAGGCTTGACCACACCTCCGCCTTTCTCCGCGTGACGTTGGCCACGGCGCAGTTGGTCTCCAGCGGATCACCCGGGCGGAAGTAGAAGGTGAAGTTGTGCTCGAGCACCTTCCCCGTGGGTAGCGCCGGGGTCAGCGGCAGCTGGGTCTTTACGAGCTTGCGCTTGACGTCGTGATCGGAGAGCCCGGCCACGGGTCCCGGCTCCCAGGTCACGTCCAGGGCTCGGATGGCGTCGATACACTGGCCGAACGTCTTGCCACGGACCGCCACGCCCCCAGCCACGTATTTCGTGTGGGGGATGAGGGCAACGTCGGAGATGCCGGGCATGGAGCGGACGTGGGGGAGGTTGTTTATGTGCTTGGCGGTGCCGTTGATGGTGGGCGGACGGCACACCATGGTGGGAAGCGCTCCGGTGACGTCGAGGTCCATGGCGAACTGCTTGCGGCCCGTGACGATGTCCAGGGCATCTACTCGGCGGTGGGGCTTGCCGACGAGCGTGTAGTGCGAGCCTAGCGTCGTGCTGACCTGGCGGGTCTTGCTGACCCGGGCCCGTCCCGCGGCCTCGCCGAGCGAGATCGATCTGCCGCCGGCCCCCCGGATCCGATCCCCGACGACGGAGAGGTCGCCGGGTGGCTCGTTCAGGACGTTTGAGACCGCGGCAAGCAGCTGGCCCTTGGCAATCGCCGCAGCCGCGCGCACGGGATAGAAGATCGAGTGCATCGTGTTCGAACCGCCGGTCAGCTGGTTCCAGTTGAGCTCGGGGCGGGCGTCGGCCAGCGTGACGTTCACTCGGTCAACGGACAGCCCCATCTCGTCGGCGATCGTCATGGCCACGGCGGTGGTGATGCCCTGTCCCACCTCGGCGCGGGGGAGTGCGAAGGAAACCGTGCCGTTCCTGTTGACGACCACCTTGATCAGGCCGGAGGTGGGTGCCGCCGCCTGGTTGAGCATGTCGCTCAGGTCGTAGTCGTCCACCGGCTGATGGGTGGGGATGGCCGCCAGGGCGCTGTCGGGCGCGACGAACTGGGGTACGGCCGCGATCAGCGTCGGCCCGGCGATCAGGTATCCAATGAATCGACGCCGAGACACCCCACCCTCGATGGGGTGCTCGCGGACGCCATCGCTCACCTTCTCAGACATGCTCATCCCGCTCCTGCCGCAGACGGCCCGCAGTCTACTCCTGCCCTGGCCTGGGAGGGCCAGGGCGAGACGCTATGTCCTGGCCGCCGCCGGGACGCGGTCGGCCCAGGGCAGTGCCTCTTCGATTGCCCCGGCCAGGCGGAGCAGCGTCGCCTCCTGGAACGGAGCGCCGGTCAGCTGAGCTCCGACCGGGACGCCGTCCTCGGTCTGGTGGATGGGCAATGAGATCGCCGGCTGGCCGGTCACGTTGGAAAACGCGGTGAAGGCCACGGTGGCCACCACGACCTCGGAGGGTTCCTGGCGGGCTGGCGTGGCTGAGCTCCATGAGCATTCCTGCGGGCGGCGGGGCGATGCCCATCGTCGGGCGTGACCAGCACGTCGAACTCCTGGCCCCATGGCGCCACCAGATCACGCGACAGGCGCTCGACGTCCTTGAAGGTCCGTACGTACTGCGCCGCCGTGTGCGACTGGGCGTTCTGGTACTGCGCCGCGATGTGGGGCTCTACCTGCTCGAAGTCAACGTCCCCCACGTGCTCACCGAGCGAGGACTCGACCAGGAACACGAAGGCCGGCGTGAGCTCTGCGGACACGGTTGCCACCTCTGCCGGAGCCACATGGTGGCCAAGCTGCTCGAGCGCCTCGGCCAACCGGTTGGCGGCCTCGGTGCACACGGGCTCGATCGGCATCCCGAACGGGCCGGTGGCCATGACTCCGATCCGCAACGGTCCCGCGTCGGCTCCGACCTCGTCGGCGAACGGCCGCTCCGGAGACGGGCGCGTTGTACCAGGACCCCATGTCCGGCCGGGCGATCTCATCCAGGATGGCCGCGCTGTCCGCCACCGTCCTGGTCACGACGCCCTCGACAACGGCTCCCAGCCAGCTCTGGGACAGACGGGGCACGCGGCCTCGGCTCGGCTTCAGGCCCACGAGTCCGCAGCACGAGGCGGGAATGCGGATCGATCCGCCTCCGTCATTGGCGTGAGCCACGGGGAACATGCCGCCTGCCGTGGCCGCGGCCGCGCCGCCACTTGACCCACCGGGTGTACGGGAGGTGTCCCAGGGGTTGCGGGTGATTCCCCAGCGCAGGTTCTCAGTGGCCGTGATGTGCCCGAACTCGGGCGTGTTCGTGCGGCCGGCCAGAACAAACCCCGCCTGGCGCAGGGCGTCGACGACCAGCTCGCTCGGTCCGTCCCAAAGATCCAGCGAGCGCCCGCGCGAGCCGTAGGTAACCGGCTGGCCATGGACCTCGGTCAGGTCCTTGATGGGAATGGGCACGCCAAGGAAGGGAGCCTTCTCGCCCCGGGCCAGGCGCTCGTCGGCCGTCCGGGCCTCGGCTCGGGCGCTCTCGTCATCGCGCCAGATGACCGCGTTCAGTGAATCGTTGAGACGGTCAACCTCGGCCAGGCAGGCATCGAGAAGTTCGACCGCAGAGATCTCGCGCGACCGCAGCGCGGCAGGCGAGCTCAAGGGCGGAGCGGGTGGGAAGATCGTTCATGATCGCGAGCCTAACGCTCGCGCTTACAGCCCGCTCTGCAAGGATCCCGTTCGTGGGCACGATCAGGAGTGGCGACCGGGCACTGAGCACCGAGGAGCTGGCCATGCGCGGCGCCCGGGCGGCGGCCGGCCTGCACAGCCTCGGCATCGGACCGGGTGACGGCGTGGCCCTCTACCTGCGTAATGACATGGCGTTCTTCGAGGCTGCCCTGGGAGCAAGCTTGGTGGGCGCCTATCCGGTGGCCGTCAACTGGCACTACGCCACTGATGAGGCGCGCTACGTCTTCGAGGATTCCGAGGCCAAGGCGGTGGTGATCCACTCCGACCTGCTCCCGCGCGTGCGGTCCGCGATCCCGGACGGGGTCCATGTGCTGGCGGTGCGCACGCCGCCCGAGATTGTCAGCGCGTACAGCCTGGGACCGCCGCCGCCAATCCCCGATGCGGCGATCGATTGGGACTCCTGGCGCGACGGGTTCGCCCCCCGGATGGTCGAGCCGTCGGGGACCACGCTCTCCATCATCTACACCTCGGGGACGACGGGTCACCCCAAGGGCGTCAAGCGTCCCGCCTACACCCCGGAGGAGATGGAAACGCTCGCGGCCAAGCTGTCGGTCATCTTTGGGCTGGACCACTTCGACGATCCCAGCCGGATGGTGACCGCCGTGGTGGGGCCGATGTACCACTCGGCGCCCAACGTGCACGCGGCCTTCTCCGTCCGAGTCGGGGCGGACGTTCACCTCTGTGCCCGGTTTGACCCCGTCGAGACTGCTCGCGCTGATCGAGCGCGAGCAGATCACCCACCTGCACCTCGTTCCGATCATGTTCGAGCGTCTGCTCAAGCTCGCCGAGGAAGTGCGTGCGCGCTACGACGTCTCCTCGCTGCGGTTCGTGGTACACGCGGCAGCGCCGTGCTCGCCCGCGACGAAGCAGAGGATGATTGAGTGGTGGGGGCCCATTATCCACGAGTACTACGGCTCGACCGAGACCGGGCCGGTCACGTTCCTGCGCTCGGAGGAATGGCTCGAGCATCAAGGCTCGGTGGGGCGGGCCATGGAGGGGGCCGATGTCCGCGTGCTGGATGACCCGGGCACGAGCTGGGGCCCGGCGGGGTGGGGGAGATCGTGGCCGGCAGCAGCACCGGCAGCAACGACTTCACCTACCACCGCGACGAGGCCAAGCGCCGCCAGGCTGACCGCGACGGCTTCTTCGCCCCCGGCGACGTGGGCTACTTCGACGATGACGGCTATCTATACCTGTGCGATCGCAAGATCGACATGATCATCTCGGGCGGGGTGAACATCTACCCGGCCGTGGTCGAGGCGGAGCTGCACAAGTTGTCCGCCCTGGCGGACTGCGCCGTGTTCGGCATCCCGGACGAGGAGTTCGGCGAAGCGGTCCATGCCGTCGTCGCCCTCCGGGCCGGGCACACGGCCACCGAGGAGCAGATCAAGGACTTCCTCAGCGGGCGGATCGCCTCCTACGAGATCCCTCGGCGGGTGGAGTTTCGCGATGAGCTTCCCCGCGAGGACTCGGGGAAGATCTTCAAGCGCAAGCTGCGCGATCCGTACTGGGCGGGCGCGGGGCGAGCGATCTGAGGAGCGCTTAAGGACTATCCCTCGGCCAAGCCCGGATGCCCTCCCAGCGAGGCGATCAGGGCCGAGAAGCTCTTGCCCGCCGGTGTGGCGACATTGCCCGAATCGGCGCCGTTATTCCATTGTCCGACGCGGCGGCGTATGTCTCGGTACCGATGTTGGCGCCCCATCCGATCTCGATCCCCGGCCATCTATCGTGGCGATCGCCTGGCCGGCTTGAACCGTCTGGCCGACGTGGAGCCCCGGGTGCGGGCATGATGGTCTCGGCGTAGTAGACGTAGCGCCCGCTGTCAGGTCCATTGAGCAGGCGGAACTCAATGAACGCGCCCGGCCAGCCGGTGTTCGACGTACCCAAGTACGTGATCATGGCCGCGCCGAGCGCGTCCAGGGTGCCCGAGCCCGGCGTAATCAACGCCCTGGTCGATCCGCTCTGGAGTGACGCTGGCGTGCGCCAGAGGATTCGCGTAGGCGGGGGCTGGCGGCGTGGGGGGCGGGCGGTAGACGGAGCGGGCTTAGGCGGACGTGGTGCGGGGAGGCCTCGGTTGTCATGGACTGGACGGGGTGATGAGGCTGGGCGTGACTTCTTCGGCACGTCGCTTGACGCGCCGGAGCCGATGCGGTCGTGGGTTGGACGGTGGTCGGGGAGCGTTGGTTGACGCGGTCGCGGAGCGCGAGACGTAGCCGCTTGGCATGGTGCGCGGTGTGCGCAGGAGATGCGCGGAGGGCCTGGGCTGAAGCCGCGGTAGGTGTCGCATGCTCGGGCGGAGCCGGGAGGCGGGCGGCGGGGTCTGATGCCGCGGAACCGCGCTCTGCCCCTGCAACAGGCCGGGCACGGTGACGCCCAGAAGTGCGATCGCCGAGATCCCGGCCGCAGGCGCGGCCAGCGGCCCAGCGAGCGGGCTCGCCTCGGCCGCCGCGGTTGGCTGCGGCGAGGACGCGTCGGCTGCCGCGGTTGGTTGCGGCGCGCCAGCGAGCGCTCAAGGGACGCCTGCCATAGGTCAACCTGGCCGAGATCGCGCCCGGTATCCATTCGTTCTCCTTCGCGTCCTGAGCCTGCGGAGTTAGCTGACGGGCTCGCGCTCTGCGCTACGCCGCGATCTGCGGCGATTCGCCCCTGCGGTCAAGCCGACCGCGGTGGGTTCCCCGTTCACCGGCCACGGATGACCGGTGATTCGGCTCTTATGTTCGCGACGGACCGTACCATTCACGGTGCAAGCCTCGATGCCAGTAGGAATCGAAATCCCCCAGGTCAGCACCACCGATGCACCAGGCGCCCAGGATCTGGCTGACTGGTTCGGGGAGGTGGAAAGGGCCGGCTTTGACAGCGCCTGGGCAATGGAGAGCCAGCTGGCGGCGGCCTCCGCACTGGAGCCCTTCTCGGTGCTGGCGTTCGCGGCCGGACAGACGACCAGCTCCGTCTGGGGATCGCCGTCGCCGTCCTCGCGCTGCATCAGCCGGTCCGACTGGCTCGGCAGGCCGTCACCATCGATCGTCTGTCAGGGGGGCGGCTGACGCTGGGGGTGGGCATCGGCGCTCCGGTGCTTCCCACCGAGGCCTTCGGCGTCTCCGCGACCGAGCGGGCGCACCGCGTTTCGAGGAGTACCTCGAACGTGATGCGCCAGCTGTGGACCGAGCCCGAGGTCGACTTCGAGGGCCGGTTCGTCACTCTTCGCCAGGCCCGGATGGAGCCGAAGCCAACCAGAGCCCCCTCCCGGTGTGGTTCGGGGCCTCGAGCTACCGCGGCGCTCAAGCGGGCAGCGCGGCTGGCCGATGGCTGGATCGGCGCAGGCTCGAGTCCGTCCAGCTCGTTTCCATCGCATGCGTCTGCGCTCAAGGAGTACCTCGAGGCCGAGGGACGCGACCCGGATGCGTTTCCGATCGCCAAGCGCGCCTACGTAGCCATCGATCGACCGGCCGACGAGGTCAGCGCCTGGTTCCGCGCCGTGTACGGCGGAGGGATACCACCCGAGGTCGCCATCACGGGTTCCGCCGAGCAGGTCCTGGACGGACTGCGCGAGCTCCGCCAGGCCGGGGCCGATCTGCTCGTCGTGGCACCGGTGGGGGACGATCGCCCTCAGCTGGAGCCGATCGTCGAGCACGTGCTGCCAGAGCTCGGCTGAGCGCGCCCGGCGGCGGCCGGAGCCCAACGACCCCCTGGCTAGGCTAGAGACAGATGCTCTCTGTCTACCGCTCAGTGCTCTCTGATCACCGGCGTGCCGCGCCTGTTCGCCAGCGCGCTGCTGGCGCGGATGCCCCAGGGCATGGCCTCGCTGGCCATCCTGCTCCTGGTGCGGGACTCGACGCACTCCTACGCCGCTGCCGGGCTCGCCGTCGGGCGCCTACGCGCTGGCCACGGCGGCGATGGCCCCGGTGCAGGGCAGGCTGATCGATCGCCGCGGGCGCTCCCGGGTGCTGGCCCCGGTGGCGATCAGGCAGAGCGTGTCCTGATACTCCTCGTCCTGGCCGCGCATTGGGGCGCGGGTGCGGGGGTGCTCGTCGGCCTGGCCGGGTTGGCGGGAGCGCTCGTGCCATCGATAGCCCCCACGGTCAGGGCGCTGCTCAACGAGATCATCCACGAGCCGCGGGTCAGGGAATCCGCCTACTCGCTCGAGGCGGTCGTGCAGGAGATCATCTGGATCCTCGGCCCATTCGTGGTCGCGCTGATCGTGGCCGTTACCACGCCCTCGGCTGCCCTACTTCTCAACGCCGCCATCTGCGTCACCGGGACCGTCTCGTTCGTCCGCTCGCCCGCCGCGGCCCGCGCCCCGGTCCCGAGCGAGCACCGCGATCCGGGCGCGGTCCTCTCCAGCCGGCCGCTCCGGGCGCTGCTTGGGCCGATCGCCCTGATGGGGTTTAGCCTCGGGGCGATCGAGGTCGGCCTTCCCTCGCTGGCGCTGCACGCCGGGTCGCGCGCGGATTCGGGGATCCTGCTCGCGCTCTGGAGCGTGGGCAGCATGCTGGGTGGCCTGTGGTTTGGCTCGCGCATGTGGCGATCGCCGCTGCCCGTGCGCTACCGGAACCTCCTTGTGGCTGCCGTCGCTCTCACCGCCCCGCTGATCGTCGCGCGGTCGATCCCGGTCGGCGCGCTCTGCGCGGTGCTTGCCGGGCTGGCCATCGCGCCGCTCTTCTCCTGCCAGTACGCCATGGTTGCTCGCACGGTCACCGAGGGCAATGAGACCGAGGCGTTCACCTGGGTGGCCTCCGCGCTGGTGAGCGGCATCGCCGCCGGCTCGGCCGCGGCCGGAGCGGTCATCTCCTCGGGTGGGGTGGCGGCACCGTTCGTGCTCGGCTCACTGGCCACGGTCCTGGCCGCCCTGACCGCCCTAGCCTCGCGCCATCGGGTGATCCAGCTGGCGTAGTCCGGCGGCCGGGTCGTGCCCGGAGAGGTGGCCCGAGAGCCGCTCTTTGACCCTAAGGGAGAGCGGGTCCGGAATCTGATGGGCGTTCCCGCAGCGCCCTCCACACCCGCTCGGGCGTCATCGGGAGCTGCCTGAGCCGCGCGCCCGCGGTGGCCGCCGCCACGGCGTTGGCCACCGCGGCCGGCGCGCCCACCACCGGCGCCTCACCCACGCCCTTGGCCCCGTAGGGCCCCTCGGGGGCGGGGACCTCGACGATCTGGGCGTCGATCGCGGGAACACTGCCCGCGGTGGGCATCGCATAGTCGACGAACGTCCCCGTCACCACCTGGCCCGCGGTGTCGTGAACCAGTTGCTCGTACAGCGCCCAGCCCAGGCCCTGGGCGACGCCGCCGTGCATCTGCCCCTCCACCAGGGCGGGATTGAGCGCCCGGCCCACGTCCTGAGCCACCACGTGGTTCAGTGCGGTGACCGCGCCGGTATCGGGGTCCACGCGAACGTGCGACAGGTGCGCGGCGGCCTGGGGCGCCGGGGGCAGGGCCACCCGGCCATGTCCCTCCACCGGAGGGTGGAGGCTGCCGAAGCGGAGGATCTTTCCCGCCAGTGCCTCCAGGCTCATGGCCTTTCCGGGAACGCCCTTCGGCTGCACGGAGCCGTCGAGGATCTCGAGGTCCTCGGGCGCGATCTCGAGCTCGTCGGCGGCCACGGCAAGCAGGCGCTCGCGGGCCTCGGCCGCGGCCCGCTCGACCGCCCGCCCCACCGTGTAGGTCACCTTGCTGCCGCCGCTGATCCCGGCGTAGGGCGCCGTGGAGGTGTCGGCCTGGACGACGCGCACCCGGGCGGGGTCCGCCCCGAAGGCCTCGGCGGCGATCTGCGCAAACACGGTCTCCACTCCGGTCATGTCCGCCGCTCCTGTGATCACGGTCAGGTTGCCATCGGAGTCCAGTCGGCAGACGGCGGCGGCGGGTTCGATCCCGCCCGGCCACCAGCCGATGGCCGCTCCCACCCCCTCGCCCTCGGGCATCTGGCCGCGCTCGCGCCACAGCGGATGGTCGCGCACGCGCTCGAGGCACTCGCGGGCCCCGAATACCGGGAAGGTCTCACCCGAGGGTGTTCGGTCGTCCTGGCCCGCCACATTGCGCAGGCGAAGCTCGAGGGGGTCCAGGCCGAGCCGGTCGGCCAGCTCGTCGATCAGCGATTCCACGGCGAAGGCCGCCGGCGCCGCGGTGGGGGCACGGTACGCCCCGTAGGTCATCCGGTTTGTCCCCACCCCGAGCGCGGTCAGCTCCTGGGCCGGCCAGCGATAGGGGCCGGCCGAGAGCAGGGCGGCTATCCCCTCCACGCCCATCTCGTCGTTGCTCCCGCGGTCGACCAGCACGCGGGCGCGGATCCCGGTGAAGCGCCCGTCCCCGCCGGCGCCCAGTTCCAGGCGGTGAAGCTCGGCCCCGGCCGGGTTGGTGGCCAGGATGTCCTCGCTGCGGGTGAAAACCAGCTGCACGGGCCGGCGCAGGAGCAGCGCGGCGGCGGCCGCCAGCGGCTCCACGATCAGCATCTTGCCCCCGAAACCGCCGCCGAGAGGCGCGGCGCGGACGCGGACCCGTTCGACGGGCAGGGCGAAGAGCCTGGCCAGCGAGTCGCGGGTGACGAAGGGTGCCTGCGTCGAGCTTCGCACCACCAGCTCGCCGTCGGGCTCAGTCCAGGCCACGGCGGTCTGCGGCTCGAGGTAACCCTGGTACATCCAGGGCGTGGCGAAGGAGCCGCTCACGACCACCTGGCTGGCGGCCAGCGCGGCGTCAATGTCGCCATGGGTCAGCCTGGCCGAGCCCAGCACGTTGTCGGACAGGGTCTCCTGCTCATCCACGCCACCGGCCGACACGGCGGCGTGGGCGGCACTGACGTCAGGCCCGCCGTCGTCCTCCTCGGCCCTGGTCCGAAAGCGGGGGGCGCCGGCAGCAGCGGCGGTCTCCAGGTCGAGCACGGGGTCAAGCGGCTCGAGCTCCACTTCCACCAGCTCGGTGGCGTCCTGGGCGAGGGCCTCGCTCTCGGCCACCACGAGGGCGAGCGGCTGGCCGGCGTACACGACCTCCTCGCGGGCCAGCGGCTCGTACAGCCGTCCCGTCCCGGTTCCGGCGATCGGGAGCTCGGCCGCCGTGAGAACGGCCACGACGCCGGGGTGGGCCAGGGCGGCGTCGGTCCGGATGGCGGCTATCGAGGCATGGGCCTCGTGGGAGAGGACAAGGCGGGCGTGCAGCAGCCCGGCCACAGGAGCGTCGGCGGCATACCGGGTGGCCCCGCGGACCTTTGGCTCGGAGTCACGGCGAGGTGTGGAGAGTCCGATGGCTGCCATGTCAGCAACCTAGCAGCGGTCTGAGGGCAGCCTTTCCCATAGTCTCCGGGTGTGCGGGAAAAGGGCGCTCAGCACCCTGTCGAGATGATCATGGCCCAGGGCATGATGGCCCACCTGACCACGCCTGCCTTCCTGGTCGATCGCGCCGGGACGCTGATCTTTTTCAATGAGTCCGCCGGCCGGCTGCTGGGCGAGAGCTACGAGGAGGCGGGCGCCATGCCGGCCGAGGTCTGGGCTGAGCGCTTCGCTCCCACCACCCCCGAGGATGAACCGCTGGCGCCAAACCAGCTGCCCTTGAGCATCGCCGTGACCGAGGGCCGGCCCGCTCACCGTCCCATGCGCATCGTTGGGGCGGATGGCGTGACGCGCGCGATTGAGGCCACGGCCTTCCCCATCGTGGGGCGCCAGGGGCAGACGGGGGCGATGGCCATCTTCTGGAACGGACGGGGCTGAGCGCGCGAGCACACCGGTCGGGCTTCTTCGGGCTCGCCGCCGTCTTGTTGTGTGGCTGTGGTGCCCAGACGAGCTCGACCGTCGCGCAACCCCCGCCTGGCTCGTGCCATGCCCGGGGGCACGGCGCGCTGACGCTGCCGGACCCCCGCTGCACCCCGGGAGCGCTCAGCCCCGCGGTGACCCAGGCCGACATCCACTCGACCATCTGCCGCCCTGACTACACCGACACCGTGCGCCCTCCGGAGTCGATCACCGAGCCCGAGAAAAAAGCCAGCCTCTCCGCCTACGGTGACCGCGGTCCGCTGCACGACTACGAGTACGACCACCTGGTCCCGCTCGAGCTGGGCGGCGCACCCAACGATCCCCGCAATCTGTGGCCCGAGCCGGGGGCGAGTCCGAACCTGAAGGACGTGCTGGAATACCGCCTCTCGCAACTGGTGTGCTCGGGCCGCCTGAGCCTGCGGGCGGCGCAGCGGACCATCGCCACCGACTGGGTCGCGGCGTATCGCCGTTTCGTCCACTGACCGGGAGCGTCACGCCTGACACTCCGGGCACCAGTAGGTGGTCCGGCCGCCAATCCTGGCCCGGGCCACCGGATGGCCGTCCCGCGGGCATGCTCCGTCGGCCCGGCGTTCGGGGATGAAGGCACCGGTATGCGCCCCGCCGCGAGCGATGGCGGAGCGGATCGCCTGGCGGACCTCGCGGCGGAGCCCGTCAAGCTCCTCTACAGAGAGGCTGGCGGTCCGGCGGCCGGGGGCGATCCGGGCCTGCCAGAGCGCTTGGTCGGCCAGCAGGTTGCCCACGCCGGAGATGGCCCCCTGGTCGAGCAGACGGGCCTTGATGGCGGTGTTGCCTGCGCCGATCAGGCGTCGGAATTCCGCACGGCCGATCTCGGCGGCGTCCGGACCCACCCGTTCCAGGCCGGCATCGATCCGGGCCCGGCCGAGCCGCCGCTTGTCGCTGAGCGCAAATCCGCCTCCGTCGGAGAACCGCACGCTGAACCGGTCCCAGCGCGAGGGCTCCTCCGTGGGATCCAGGACGATGTGGCCTGCCATCCCGAGGTGCAGCATCAGCCTCGGTCCGTCCTCGGTATCGAGCCAAAGAAACTTCCCTCGGCGGTGGGCGCTCACGAACCTGTGGCCGATCAGAGCGTCGGCCAGTTCTCCCGGCTGGTGGGGCCGGCAGACATATGTGTCCCGGTCATCCACGGCCACGATCTCGCGGCCCACGACCCGCTCGAGCGTGGCCCGAGCCCGCTCGGCTTCCGGAAGCTCAGGCATCAACGGAGCCTACGGGGAAGCCGGCGTCTCCTCACCGGCCGCCTCCACCCACTCGTCCATCCGCTTCCACCAGTCATACAGCCACCCGACCTGCTCCTCGGGGTCCCGGGGGCGTTCATCAGCAGGCGCGAGCCACATATGCGTATGGAGCGTGCGGCCGATCGGGGTCCGGCGCCAGATCTCCCGGGGAAAGGCGGCCAGGCCGAGGCCGGTGTGGGTGGAGAAGATGACATCGGCGTCCGGGGCGCCGCGGAGGGCGGCCAGGGCGCCGGTCGGGTGGGGCGGCATGAGGTGGGCCATGTCCGCTCCGGCCCCCGCCTCACGCCGGAGTCCCTTGCCCCACAGCTTTCGCAGCGCCCGGCGACGGCGCTCGGGGGTGAAGTTTCCGCCCTCGGGGAAGAGGAGCAGGATCCCGCGCGCGGACAGGGTGCTCGCCACCTCCTCGATTCGGTCCACGCATTCCTGGCGGTGCGCGCTGTCGAGCACAGCGTGGGGGAGGCGATGGCCGATCAGGTCCACGCTCGGGTCGATGGCCAGGGCGTCCCGGAACGCGACGCTGGGCAACCGCCGATAGCGAGACAGGAGCAGATCGATGATGAACACCGTGTCGCCCGGCCCGGCGTGCCGGCTGAAGCAAAGGAGCGGGCGGTCACGCTCGAGCGCGGCCAGGGCCTCGGCGGACGGGTCCGGGGCCACCTGGATATCCAGCAGCTGGAACGCCCGCCCGGCCAATCCGCGGATGAACCAGTCGAGCAGCCGGTAATGCAGCCGCTGGATCCGCGGCGAACGGATGCCCAGCCCAAACCCGCTGATCACCCAGAGCAGGCCACAGCTCAGGAGCACACCCAGCTCGCGCGTGAAGTAGGTGAGCAGCAGCTGAGCCAGCAGGAGTGGCTGGGGGCGGCGGGTGAGGCTGGAAGCGGCGGCAGCCAGGGCCATCACGAACGGG
This sequence comes from uncultured Solirubrobacterales bacterium, assembly GCA_963838865.1. GTDB lineage: Bacteria > Actinomycetota > Thermoleophilia > Solirubrobacterales > Solirubrobacteraceae > Palsa-465. The sequence continues at coordinate 417,208 of CAWISN010000003.1, forward strand.
CTCAACAGCAGATACAGGCTTGCCAGCACGAGCCACGTGGTGATGGTGAGGGGGCGGCGGATCGGCGCGGGCGGCATCACTCCTCCTTGAGATAGGCAAGGCTCGCCTCGTGGGCGGACTCGATCTGGCGCTGTACCGTGCGGACGGTGCGGCGCAGGCGAACCTGGCCGGCCAGGTCGTTATAGGCCGGTGCCGCCGTGCCGCCCGTGGGAAGGACGTGCAGCTTGACTGCGTCCGGCAGGGAGGCCAGGTCATAGGCGAAGCGATGACGCCGCGCCACCTCGAAGGCCACCAGCCCGACCTCCCAGGGCCAGCGGGGCGGTTGCAGTGGCTTCTCCAGCCGTCCCACCTGAAGCACATAGATCTCGCGGGCCCCCAGGGACACGGCGCGGGAGACGGGAATCGAGTTGACGATCCCGCCGTCGATGAAATGCTCCTCCCCGATCCGTACGGGCGGGAGGATCCCCGGCACGGCGCATGAGGCCAGCAGGACGTCCGCCAGCGGCCCGCGGTCAAACCAATGCTCGGCGGCTCGTTCGATCGACGCGGCCACGCACTGAAACGGGACCGGGAGATCCTCCACACGCTGAGCGGGCAGGGCATCGGCCAGCCGGGCCCGGGTGTGGGCGAAGGATTCAAGGTGGGTGCCGCTGCGGGCCAGGGTGGTGATCCGCCGGACGAGTGCCCCGGTGGAGAGCTCGGCCAGGTTGGACTCGGTCCACACGCGGGCCAACCGCTCGACGCCGTCCACCGTCGGGTCGGCGGCGAAGAACGCCCCGTTGATCGCGCCAATGGAGGTACCCAAAATCAGGTCTGGCCGGATTCCGGTATCCGCCAGGGCGCGCAGCATCCCGACCTCATGGGCGCCCAGCACGCCGCCACCCCCAAGCACGAACGCGATCTCACACTTTCCCTGTGCCATCTCGATGGGTGAGGGCTACCCGGGGGGACGTCATCACGATGCAGAGGAACCTGCGGAGGCCTCCCAACACAGTCTGCGACGCCAGGCACAATTTACGATACGAAACCGTGTGGTATCGTAATTCGCGCGGTCATGGCGACTGTCACCGAGCAACAGCACCCCGAGGAGCCCGCGCACCGGGGCCGGCCGCGGGACCCGTCCTGTGGCCGGGCCATCGTCGAGGCCACGATCGAGCTGCTGGCCGAGGTGGGCTATGACCGGACGAGCATTGATGCAGTGGCGGTGCGAGCCGGCGTCAGCAAGCCCACGATCTACCGCCGTTGGCCGGACGGCAAGGAGCAGCTGGTCTCGAGCTGCGGTGGCCCAGTGCAAGGCGGACGCGCCCGTCGTCGACACCGGGAGCCTGCGCGGCGATCTGGTCGCCTCACTGGGACACATGGTCTCCGGGATGCGGGAGAACGCCCACCTGGCCGCCGGGCTGACCCAGCAACTGCGGGAGAGCCCCCGGCTCTGCCAGGTTTTTCGTGAGGAGATCATCGTCCCCAAGCGCGCCCATTTCGAGGACATTCTGCGGCGGGCGGTCGATCGTGGCGAGCTGGCTCGCGTGCCCAAGAACCTCACGCTGCTGGCCGATCTGGGGCCGTCGGTCATTCACTCCCGCGCCCTGATAACGGGCGAGCCACTGGATCGCCGGTTCGTCCGCCAATTCGTGGATCAGGTTCTGATCCCCGCTCTACACGCCTCGGAGGCCCGGCGATGAGTTCCGCAACCCTGGAGGGTCAAACGAGCATGAGGACCGATGACACCCGTGTCGACCGTGCCCTGCTCGCCGTGGCCTCTGTCGTGGTGCTGGGAACGATCATGTCGATCCTTGACACCACGGTGGTCAACGTGGCCATCCGGACGCTGTCGCTTGACTTTCACACCACCCTGACCACGATCCAGTGGGTGGCCACCGGCTACACGCTGGCGCTGGCCACGGTCATCCCGCTCAGCGGCTGGATTGCCGATCGCTTCGGGACTAAACGCCTGTACATGACCTCAATCGCGCTCTTCCTGCTCGGGTCGGCCCTGTCGGGAACCGCCTCATCGGCCGGCGAGCTGATCCTGTTCCGCGTTCTCCAGGGCCTGGGCGGCGGCATGATCATGCCGGCCGGCATGACCATCCTGACCCGGGCCGCCGGGCCAAACCGCATTGGGCGAGTGATGAGCATCATCGGCGTGCCCATGCTCCTCGGCCCGATCATCGGGCCCATCCTGGGGGGATGGCTGGTGGCCGATGTCTCCTGGCGCTGGATCTTCTTCATCAACGTGCCGATCGGGATCGCAGCCCTGGTGCTGGCGGCCCGGATCCTGCCTCGTGACGTGCCCCAGAAGGAGCAGCGGCTCGATTTCGTCGATCTTCTGCTGCTCTCGCCGGGACTCGCTCTGGTCATCTACGGACTGGCTGAGACAAACTCGGCGGGAGGCTTTGGCGCCTCCCGGGTTCTCATCCCGCTGCTCGTCGGCGCGGTCCTCCTGGCCGCCTTCGTGTGGCACTCACTGCGGGCCACCGACCCTCTGATCGACCTGCGCCTCTTCAAGGATCGGACCTTCACAACCTCCTCGCTGACGCTGGTGCTGGTCGCCATCTCCGTATTCGGGTCATTCTTGCTCCTGCCCCTGTACTTCCAGACCGTGCGCGCAGAGTCGGCCCTCCAGGCCGGCCTCCTCCTGGCCCCGCAGGGCTTCGGGGCCATGCTGGCCATGCCTCTGGCCGGCCAGCTGGCCGACCGGACCGGCCCCGGGCGGATCGTCCCCTTCGGGCTGGTCACGATCATCGCGTCGGTGCTGTGGTGGACGCAGATCGGCCCGGCCACCTCATATGTGGCCACGAGCATCGACCTGTTCATCTTCGGCGCCGGGATGGGCTTCACGATGATGCCCGTGTTCTCCGGCGCCATGCAGACCATGCGGCGCGAGGCGGTGGCCCGGGGAACGACGACGCTCAACATCCTCCAGCAGACGGGTGCCTCCATCGGCACGGCGGTCCTGTCGGTCGTCCTGGCCTCTGCGCTGTCCTCAAATCTGGGCGGACACGGCGGGGGACATGGAGGACTGAACGGCGTCGCCCAGCTCCCGCCCGGGGTCCAGCATCGCGTGGCGCCCCTGATGGCAGACGCCTTCGGCCACACCTTCTGGTGGGCGCTCGGCCTGCTCGCCGTGGCCTTTGTCGCTTCGCTTGTGCTGCCCAAGAGCCGGCCCGCACCCGCGGCGGCGGCCGAGGCCCAGCCCGCGGCGATCCCGGTCTGAGCGCCTAGCTGTCGGCCGGCACCCAGTCGCTGCTGGCTGGGGCAGGCTGGGCCGGTTCTGGGGCAGCCTCGGCCGGGGCGGCGGCGGGCTCGAAGGCCGCGCCCGGGACGGGGGCCGAGGCCGGTCCATCGATCGCGGACCCCTCCGAGGCCGGCGGCTGCGTCGATGATCTGATCAGGATCTCCGACGCGGTCACCCCACCGGCCAGCGCCAGGAGCGCCACCAGCGGGCCGTTGACCTCGATGCCCAGGGCGTTGTCCAGCGACAGTTCACCCGGGCCGACGTCTGCCAGCGCCAGCATGGCCGCAATCAGGACGAGGTTGTACTCATAGCCGCTCTGGCCCACCCATAGGCCGTTCTTGAAGTGGACCTTGCGGATGGCGGTGGACATGACCCCGATCAGGGTGGCGGCGGCGGCAGGCGTGAGGAGACCGAGCGCGACCAGAGCTCCACCACCGGCCTCAGCGCCCCCGGCGGCAGTCGCGTGGCGACGCCCCGGCCGCAGACCCAGGCTCTCGAAATATCTACCGGTGGCTTCGGGTCCCCTCCCGCCGAACCAGCCGAAGAGCTTCTGGGTGCCGTGGCCGAAGAACAAGGCCCCCACCACCCAGCGCAACGCGGTCAAACCAAGCTTCATCGTCTACCTCCAGACACAGGGACAACAGGCCTGGTGGAGGGCTACCCGCTGAGACGCTGCCCACCCAGGTACCGTGCTGTGACCGAACCGGCTTCCGGGGGTAAGTGATCTCGGACGCGACAAAGGAGCAGCCATCCCCACCGCCACGACACCTTCCCCCTCGCGCAGGCGCGCTACCACGCAGAAGCTGAGCGATCTCAGGCCCGAGCAGCACGAGATCGTGCTTCACGGCCACCGCGTCAGCTACCGAACCGCCGGCCAGGGCGGCCCAGTGGTTCTGCTCATCCACGGGATCACCGGATGCGCCAAGCAGTGGGATCAGGTGATCCCGCTCCTGGCCAGCCGCTACACCGTGGTGGCCCCTGACCTGCTGGGGCACGGGCAGTCGGCCAAGCCCCGAGGGGACTACTCGCTCGGCGCCTACGCGGCCAGTGTGCGGGACCTGCTGGTGGCCCTGGGCCACCGCCGGGCCACCGTGGTTGGGCACTCGCTGGGCGGGGGGGTGGCCATGCAGTTCTCCTACGAGTATCCGCCCTTCGCCGAGCGGCTCGTCCTGGTGTCCAGTGGTGGCCTGGGACGGGAGGTCCATCTATTGCTCCGGGCCGCCACCCTCCCTGGCTCAGAGCTCGTCCTGCCGGTTATCGCCACGCAGCAGCTCAACCGCCTCGGCGCGGCGCTCACGCAGGCTCTGGGCCAGCTGGGGCTGCGGGCCGGCCCCGACCTGGCTGAGATGGCTAAGGGCTACGCCTCTCTGTCTGATGCTGGGGCCCGCATGGCCTTCATCCACACACTGCGGGCCGTGCTGGACATCGGCGGCCAGCGGGTGAACGCCAACGACCGCCTCTACCTGGCCGCGCTGCTCCCCTCGCTGATCATCTGGGGCAGCCGCGACCCGTTGATTCCGGTGGCCCACGCCGACGTGGCGCATCGGGAGCTCCCGGGAAGCCGGCTCGAGATCTTCGAGGGCTCAGGCCATTTCCCGCAACTGCACGACCCGGTCCGCTTCGCCCACACGCTGATCGACTTCATAGAGAGCACCGAGCCGACCCAGCTTGAGTTCACCGACAACGACTTCGACCGGTTGCGGGAGCTTCTCCTGCAGGGCAGGAAGGGCGTCAAGTCCGCCTCGCGGCGCAAGCGCTTGGCCCGCGCCGCGGCCTGACGCTCCCGCCTACGTCACCTTGATCGTGGTCTTGCCCGCGTTGTAGCCGGCTTTCGTGGCCGTGCAGGCATGCTTGCCCGCGGCGGCTCCCTTGCTGAAGTGGAGCTTGGCCTGGCCGGAGGCGGCGGTCGTCCCGTTCTTGCCCAGGCACGAGACCTTGGCGCCGGACACCGGCTGACCCGCGTCCTTCACGGTGAAGGTGACGGTGGCGGACTTGCTGTGACTGAATGCCTTGGGGCTCGCCTTCAGCGAGAGCCCGGGCAGGATCTGAGTCTGGAACAGGTCGTAAGCCCCGGTGGACAGGTTGGCGTTGATGATTACGTCCAGGCGGCCCGAGCTGTCCTGAGCCTGAAGGTCGGTCAGGAACGAGGTGTGAGCCGGAGGCTTGACGGTCCGGCCCACCCCGAATGAGGTGGCCGCGGTGTTGGTGCGCACGGAGTGGATCAGGTTCTTGGTGGAGTCGTACCAGGCCACGGCCATCCGTCCCTGGGGCGCCGCAGCCAGAGCCACACGCGCACCGTTGACGTTGTTCGAACCGGGGACGGTCATCGCCTTGGAGGCGCCCACCTTCCAAAGATCGATATGAGTACAGGGCTGACTCGAGCTCGCTACGCAATAGGCGATATAGACCCCGCCACCGGCGCGGGCGGCCAGGGCCACCGGCTCGAGCGGCTGATTGTTGTGCGCAGCCGTGCTGGCTGAACTTGGCGCCTCCATGAGCGGGCCTGCTGACGGAAGGATCTGGGCGACGAAATAGCCCTCCTTGGTGAACGCCTGGAAGGTGGCCACCCAGACCGAGCCGTTTGCGGCGGTGACGATCGCGGGGTTGGACGGGCTGTTGCCCGAGGCTACGGGAACCGTTCCGTCGGCACTTGAGGCCGGACAATTTGGATCAACCCCGACGTGGAAAAGCCCACCTCCGGCGAATGTGGCCACGGGCGTACCGTTGGACTCTGCGGTGGCGGCCAGGTTGCCCACCCCGGCGGTGTGCTGGTCCATCGACCCGTTTACCAGACTCCAGGTAGTCCCGGTGGCGCTTGTGGCCGTGAACACCGCGGCGTCGACGTAGCAGCCGCTGCTGCCCTTGTTTCCCTCAAAGATCAGGCGCAGTCCCGACCCATTCTTGACCAGCTGGGGATCGGGCTCCAGCGTGGACCAGCCAGACAGAGCCGTGCCCGTGGCGAGAAGCTTTCCGGCCAGCGAAATGGTGGAGGTGCCAAAGCTGTAGGGGCCGCTGCCGGTGTGCTTCTTCAGCCAGACGAGGTGCAGCTCGCCGTTTGCCGTTCTCAACATGCCGACGGTGTCGGCGCCGTTGTCCACCGTGGCCAGGTTGGTCCATTTCCCAGGGCCGCCGGCCCAGCTGGCTGTCGGCAGAGCGAGCACTGAAAGCAGCGCTAGGACCCCGGCAGCGATCGTGCAAATCACCCGACTCGGCACTGCGCACCTCTCATTCCCGATTCCGTTTCCCCAGGTCTGACTATACCCGCGGTTAAGGCCAGCGGGGAGAACGATCGCGCAAGTCTGGCAGGGCCCGCGCGTTAACGGGTCAATGCGGGAGAACGCGAGCCGCCGCACGGCCCTGATCGTGGCCCTGGCCGCCGGCCTGCTCGCGGCTGTGGCACCTGCGGCCAGTGCGGCCCCGTCAGGTCCATGGCGGGCCGAGCCGGCCCGCTACGGCGTATCCGGACCCGTTCAGCACATGGTGCGGATGTCCGATGGCGTCCTCCTGGCCGTGGACGTCTACCGGCCCACGCGCTCAGGTGGCCGGCCCGCGCCGGGTCGCTTCCCGGTGATCCTGTCGATCACGCCGTACGGCAAGCGCTCGGCCGGTGACGACGGACTCGATGGGCTCGGGCTACGGTGGCGACGGCTACTACCCGTATCTGATCGAGCGGGGCTACATCGATGTGGTGGCCGATGTCCGAGGAAGCGGCAACTCCGGCGGTGACTTCTCGCTCTTCGGGCCTCGGGAGAAGCAGGACGGCGTGGAGCTGGCCCGGTGGGCGGCGCGGCTGCCCGACTCCAACGGGCGCGTGGGCATGGCCGGCTCCTCGTATCTCGCCCTGAACCAGCTGTTCACGGCCGCGCTGGCCGGCCCCCATTCCCCGATCAAGGCCATCCTCCCGGCCAACGCCGGCAGCGACGTGTACCGGGATCTGGCCTTCGGCGGGGGAATCCCCAACACTGAGTTCGCGCGCGTGTGGGAGGGACTTCGGGCCTCGATGACCCCCGATGCGCCGCCCGACCCGGCCACGGGCCCGAAGCGTTCGACCGGCAACACCGCGGCCCGGGCTGAGAACCTGGCCGAGTTCGACGCCCAGCTCTACGCCGACGTCGACACGGGCGGCCCGCGGGCATTCGACGACGGGTTCTGGCAGCAGCGCGCCCCCAGCGCCTACCTGGACCGGATCGTGGCCAACGGCATCCCGACGCTGCTCCTGAGCGGGTGGCATGACGTCTACCAGCGGGGCGCCGTGCTCAACTTCGCCCAGCTCCAGAACGCCTGGGCCAGCCGGCGGGCATCGCGGCGGCGTGGCACCCATGAATGCGTCCCAGCCGGTGACCGGCCGCTACCAGCTGGTGGTCGGGCCGTGGTTCCACAACCCGGCCACGCTGGGCCTGCGGTTTCAGCAGCTCCAGCTGGCCTGGTTTGACCGCTGGCTCAAGGGGGCCCATACCGGCATCGACCGGACTCGCACCCCCTTGCACGTCTTCGAGCTGGGCACGAACCGGTGGGTCAACCTGGCCCGCTGGCCCGTCCCGGCCGCCCATCCGCGCACGTTTTTTTTCGGTGCTTCCACCCTGGGCACGCGGCGGGCCCGGGGCACGGAGAGCTGGTCTGGTCAGACCTGCGCAGCCCGTGCAACGCCGGCACGGACCAGTGGAGCACCGGGCTTCCCGCGCTAGGCGATCGCCGAGGGCGGGGGCTCCCGGAGACCGTGCGCGGACAACGACAGCTCGACCCGGCTGGGCGGCCTCACGTACACCAGCGCGCCGTTTAAGCGCGCCACCAGCGTGGTCGGGCCGATCGATGTCAGCATCGTCCTCGAGGACACCGCGCCTGACGCCGAGGTCGTGGCCAGCGTGGAGGTGGTCTCCCCGAGCGGAAGCTCCCGGGCCATCTCCAGCGGAGCGCTGCTGGGGTCGCTGCGGGCGCTGGACCGGCGGCCGAAGCTGGTTTCAGGATGGCCGGATGATCCTCCCGTGGCACCCCTACACCTCGGCCAGCGCCCGGGCGACCAATCCGGGCAGGCCGATCCGACTGGACATCGAGGTCTACCCGACGGTGGCCCGGATCGCCCCGGGTGATCGCCTCCGTCTCACGCTGACTGCCGGGGATACCGCGCTGCAGCCCTCGCCGGTCCAGATCAGCCGGCTGGCCGGCGGGAGGTACTCGATTCTCCGCGGCGCGTCCTCGATCACGCTCCCCATGGCGTCTCCGGCCAGCCTGGCCACGAGCCGCATCGATTGGGGCGGGTGCAACGGCTCGTGCTGAGCCGCGCGCTGTCGCTGATCGCGGCTCTGGCCGTGTCCGGTGTCTGCGCGGCTCAGGCGGCAGCCGATCCGCCGATCACCGTGCCGCAGGGTGCGCTGCGCGCGGCCCTGCAGTGCCCCCGCGCTTTTACCCACCGCCAGCACGAACCCGTGCTGCTCGTCCACGGCACCGGGCCTAAACGCCGATGAGAGCTGGGCGTGGAACTACGAGCTCGCGCTGCCACCAAGCGGCTTTGACTGGTGCGCGGTGACGCTGCCCAACCGGGCCCTGGGCGACATCCAGGTCTCCGCGGAGTACGTGGCCTGGGCGGTGGAGCGGATCCACGCGCTCACCCACCGCCGGGTGGCGATAATCACCCACAGCCAGGGAGGGATGGAGGCGCGCTGGGCCGTGCGTTTCTGGTCCCGAGTGCGGTCCGATACGGCGGACCTGATCGACCTGGCCAGCCCCAACCACGGGATCTATGCCGCCAACGGGTGCGCGAGCAGCGGCAACTGCTGGCCGGCGGTGTGGCAGATGGCCAGCGGGTCGCACTTCCTCAGAGCGCTGAACTCGGTCTCCGAGACGCCGGGCCGGGTGGCCTACACGCAGATCTACAGCCAGACCGACGAGCTGGTGGAGCCCTCGAGCACCGCCCCGCTGGCGGGCGGCGCAAACACCGCCAACGTCGCCATCCAGTCGATCTGCCCCGGGCGGGTCGTTCACCACGGCGGGCTCCTATCCGATCCCGTGGCCTGGGAGCTCGCGCTCGACGCCATGACCCATGCCGGCCCGGCCAACCCGGGACGGATCGACCGCGGGGCGTGCCTGGAGGCGACGATGCCCTACGTCACCGAGGCCGACGTCCTCACCGGCAACGCCTTCCTCTACTCCCGCGCGGTCCTGGCCTTCTACCAGCACCCGGGAATGCACCACGAGCCGGCGCTCAAGCCGTACGCCCGACGCTACGGCTAGCAGAAGTTCCCCGCCTCCCCTGCGTTATGTCAGCGATGCAGGCCAGGATCCGGATACGTCGGGCCGCCGTGGTGCTCTGCGCCGTGCTGGGCGTGACCGCGCTCGCGCCGGCGGCGTCCTGTGCGAAGGCGGCCCCCGGTGGCCTGTTCCAGGTCGGGGCGGCCAAGGAGGACGTGACCCCGTCCAGCCTGGCCAACTTCTACCTGGGCGGCTACGGCATCGGCCCGGTGCACGAGGCGACCAGCGTGCTGCGCCCGATCTACTTCCGGGTGATCGCCATCCGCGACCGTCGCGGCCATCAGGTCGTGATCGGGACGATCGACTCGCAGGGCTACTCGATCGCCTACCAGGACGGGCCCTACGGGTTCAGCGACATCGAGAGCTACACCCAGCATCACCTCGGCATCCCGGCCAGCCACATCATTCTTCAGGCCACCCATAGCCACAACGGGCCGGACGAGATTGGGGTGTGGGGCGGAGTTCCCCAGACCTACATGGCCTGGGTGACCCGCCAGATGGAAGCCGGAATCAAGCTGGCCGTGGCCCGGGAGCAGCCGGCTCTGCTCAAGGTGGGCACGGCGGACATGACCGGGTTCTCAGGGACCTTCGGCTCCAACACCGACTCCACCAAGACGGGGGACAACCAGGACTACCCGATCGATAGCCAGCTCCGGGTGCTCCAGGCCACCAGTCCTTCTGGCCACGGGGTGCTGGCCACGCTGGTCAACTACTCCACCCACGCCACCGTCTACGGGCCTCGCGACCAGGTGGCTCCGGACTGGCCGGGCGCGACCGCCACCTACCTGGAGGGCGACGAGCAGGACATGCCCGCGGGGGCCCACTACGGCTATCCAGGGTCGACGGCCATCGTCACCGTGGGAGCCATGGGTCACACCTGGCCCGCGGGCATCCCGGCCAGCGACAGCGATCCTGGTGTGGACCCGGTCGATCAGGAGAAGAATCTGGCTCCGGACGGGCATGGCCAGAACAATTGGGAGGCCGACCGTTACGGCAACGCGGTCGCCCAGCAGGCCATCGACGCGGTGTCCGGGAGCCACGGGTCCTTTCTTCAGGGCTCGCGGGTGGACGGAACCATGCAGAACATCGACGTTCAGAACACCAATCCGGTGCTGCTGGCGGCGGCCAACGAGCCGGCCAACAACACGCCCCTGGGTGGTTACAAGGTCTACCGAGCCACGACCCCGCCCTGGGGCTACGGCGACATGTTCGTCTCGCACGTCACAACGCTTCGGGTCGGAAACATCCCGTTCTACGCCGTGCCCGGTGAGCCCTATCCCTCGATCAAGTTCACCCTGGACAGCCAGGTCAAGGCGCCGGTCCAGTTCATCTTCGGGCTGGCCAACGATCAGCTGGGATATGCCGAGGAGCTCTCCGACTACAACGGTGCCTTCCAGTGCTCCGCCAGCGACGAGTGGTTCTTCACGATCTCGCCGGTCTTCGGCTCGGATGTGGCCAGGATCTCCAGTGAGAACGCCCAGGCACTGGGCTTCCATGTCACCGGGAGCCCGCTGAGCGCCTACGGGCCGGGTCAGGTCCCGCCCTCGACCAACTGCACCGAGCAGCAGGCGTCGCAGGGCACCGGCGGTCTTCCGGTGGGATGAGGTGGGTCCGGCAGCTGGCCGGGCTGGCGGTGCTGGCGGCCGGGCTGGCCGGCGCGCCGGCCGCCTCGGCTGACCCAGCAGCGCTGGTCAACACGCTGAGCGGAACGCTCGGGCCGGGCTTTCCCACCGTGAGTGCCGCGCTGCCCTTCGGGATGATCCAGCCGGGACCCGACACGACCCTGGCCAACGGCTCCTCAGGACCCGGTCAACTACACGGGCTACGGCTATCAGGACCCTGACATCCGCGGGTTCTCGCTCACGCACTTCGACGGCGCGGGCATCCAGATCGCCGGCGATTTGCCCTTCATGCCCACGACGGGAACGGTCAGCCTGACCGACCCGGTGCAGAACGCCTCTCCCTTCTCGCACGCCGCAGAGGTCGGCCAGCCGGGTTACTACGCCGTCACGCTCGAGCGCTCCCAGACCCGGGTCGAGCTCACCGGGACGGTGCGGGCGGCCATGATGCGCTTCACCTTCCCCAGCACCACCCAGGCCAACGTGCTGGCCGAGGTGAGCCAGAGCATCAACGGCAGCCACCCGGGGTCGGTCAGCGTGGTGGGCCACAACAGGCTGGAGGGGTGGGTCAAGTCCGACGTCGGCTACAAGATCTATTTCGACGCCGTCTTTGACCGGCCGTTTGCCGGGTCAGGTACCTGGACGGGCACCCAGGTCAGCCCGGGAGCAGCCACGGCCGCGGGCAATCCAGCCGGTGCCTACGTCACCTTCGATGCGACGAAGGACCCGACGGTGACGATGCGCGTCGGGATCAGCTACGTCAGCCAGTCCGCCGCGGCGGCCAACCTGGCGGCGGAGATCCCCGCCGGACGCTCGTTCGACCAGGTGCGCCAGGCCGCCCGGAGGACATGGGACACCCACCTGAGCGACGTCGCCGTGACCGGGGGCCCCCGGGCCCAGCAGGAGACCTTCTACGACAACCTCTACCGGTCGCTGCTCATGCCGGCCACGTTCGACGACGCCGACGGGCACTACCTCGGTTTCGACGACCAGATCCACCAGGTCCCGGCGGGTCACCACCAGTACACCAACCTGTCCCTGTGGGATGTCTACCGCTCGCAGCTGCCCCTGCTCGAGCTGGTCGAGCCCGGTGTGGCCCATGACGTGCTGGTCTCGCTGCTGGATGACGCCGCACAGAATCACGGTGTCATCCCGCGCTGGGTTCAGGCCAACATCGACCGGGGGATCATGGGCGGTGACTCGGGCTCGGCCGCGCTGGCCGACGGCGCAACCGCCGGCCTGCTGAACGCCCCCCAGACCCAGCAGGCCCTGGCCCTGCTCCTGAACCAGGCCACCCTGCTCCCGCCCGTGTGGCCGCGTGAGCACCTCGACGCCTACCTGCGCTACCACTACATCCCGCAGGATGTCTCGGGGATCGGGACCTCCGAGACGCTGGAGTACAACATCGACGACAACGCCGTCGGCCAGCTCGCCCACGCCCTGGGGGACAACGGCGACGCCCCCGCACTGGCTGCCCGGGCGCAGTACTGGAGAAACCTGGTCAACCCCACCGATCACTTCATCCGTCCCCGCAACAGCGACGGGAGCTGGGCCAACCCCACCACCGTGGGGGACCCCACGGGCACCATCCCCTTCAGCACGGGCCAGTCGGTCCCCTACAACCCGAACTTCCAGGACGGCTACCAGGAGGGCACGGGCTGGCAGTACCTGTGGGCGGTCCCCCAGGACGTGGCGGGGCTGGGCCAGGCTATGGGCGGACGCAGCGTGGCCCTGCGGCGCCTTGACCGGTTCTTCTCCGAGCCGCTCAACTCGCCTCTGGCACCCGCCGTGCCCGCGGCCCAGCAGTGGTCGAGCTTCTTCGGCGTGTACTACATAGGCAACGAGTACACCTCGGTGAACGAGCCCGACCTGTGGACGCCGTGGTACTTCGACTTCTACGGGCAGCCCTGGAAGTCCCAGAAGGTCGCCCGGGCCGAGATGCGGTCCTACAACCAGACCCCCGAAGGGCTGCCGGGCAACGACGACGGCGGGGAGTTGTCGGCCTGGTACGTCCTGGCCGCCCTGGGCATGTACCACGTCACGCCAGGAGTTCCCGTCTGGGAGGTGTCCAGCCCGGCCTTCCCACACACGGTCCTGCGGATGGGCAACCGGCAGCTGCTCATCGACGCGCCCGGCGCGGGCAACCGAGAGCCCTACGTGCACGGGCTGGCTCTGAACCAGGCCCCGGTCAATCAGACCTATCTAACCAGCTGCCAACTCAGAGCGGGTGGGGTTCTGCACTACGTCCTGGGCACGACTCCAGATCGGTCCTGGGGAACGGGGCCCGGGGCTGCGCCTCCTTCGCTGAGCCAGCCCTCCCAGGCCGTGGATGCGTGCACCGTCCGGCTGGCGGGATCTGGCTAGGTCTCGGTGAGCGCGCTCAGGGTGAGACCGCTCTGGACCGACTCAGGCCGCTCGGCCACGATGTCCGAACCGGGGCGGGCATGCTCGTCGCGGCGTTTGATCAGCAGCCACTGAGGCTTCTCGCCCTGGCTGGTCCGCTGGAGGGCGAAGCCCCCGCGGAGCTTCTCGCCGTACAGGACGAATACGGCGTGCCCGAGTTCAAGCGCGTCGGGCCAGGAGACACGGCCGCCCTGCTCGTAGCTTCCGCGGTCCCAGATGATCACCCCACCACCACCCGTGGGTCCTTCGAAGGCGTTGTGGGCGATGCCATGGTCCTCCACCTGAATCGCCAGCCGCTTGACAGCCGGGTCCAGGGACGGGCCCTTGGGCACCGCCCAGGAGCGCATCACCCCGTCCACCTCAAGGCGGAAATCGAAGTGATGGGCCCGGGCCTGGTGCTCCTGGACGACGAACACTCCCCCGGCCGCACCTCGGGTCCGTTTGGCGCTCGGTGGCGCAATCACAGGCCTCCGATTATGGTGAGGCGCCGTGCCGCTGCAGAACAGGGTCACGCCGCTGGGGGATCTGATCGCCACGCCCGAGCGGGGACTCGTATACGGAAATCGAGGCTGCTTGCACGACGATCGGGGAGCAATCCGCCGGCAGCACAGCACCATGCGCTGGATTGCCTGCCGTCTCTCCTTCCGAGGAAGGCGCCGCTCTCGGCTGCAGGCGCCGGGGCGCTACACCGAGCTGTTCTTCCTGGATGAGGCCACGGCGCTGGCGGCCGGTCACCGGCCTTGTGCCGAATGCCGCCGGGCCGACTACGACCGCCTGGGGGAGATCTGGGCGACGATTCACGCCGATCAGCACGGAGCCGACGCGATCGATCGCCAGCTGCACTCAGAGCGGCTGGACGGGCGGGAGCGCCGCCTGCACCGGGCGCCTTACCCCAGCCTGCCCGACTGCGCGTTCGTCCTGGACGCCGAACAGCCGTGCCTGGTGCTGGGGTCCCGGTTGCTGGCGTGGTCCCCGGGCGGCTATGTCCCGCACTGCCGGCGGCCGGTGCGCGGCCATGCCGTGGTGATCACGCCGCCATCGCTTGTGGCGGTCCTCCAGAGCGGCTGGGCTCCGCTGGTCCCGCTGCTGCACCCGAGCGCTTGAGGGCTCGCTGCCGGGCGGCCCTCCGGTCTAGAGTGAGCGCCATGTGTCGAAACATCCGCACCCTCTACAACTTTGATCCTCCCGCCACCGAGGAGGAGATCCGCTCTGCCGCCCTCCAGTACGTCCGGAAGATCAGCGGCTTCAATAAGCCCTCGCGGGCGAACGAGGAAGCGTTCGCGCGGGCTGTGGACGCGGTGGCCGGTGCCTCAGCCGAGCTGCTGGCCCACCTCCAGACCACGGCTCCGCCCAAGGACCGCGAGGTGGAGGCGGCCAAGGCCCGAGCCAGGGCCGCTCAGCGCTTCGCCGCCTAGTAGTCGGCGTGTCCGCTCCGGCCCCTGTGGGTAGCCGGATGGCACATGCCCAAGTCGATCTGGAACGGCACGATCACGTTTGGGATGGTGAACGTCCCCGTCAAGCTGTACTCGGCCACAGAGTCAAAGACGGTCCACTTCCACGAGGTGCACGCCAGGGATGGAGCCCGGGTGGAACACAGACGGATCTGTCCCAAGGAGGACAAGGAGGTGCCCTACCAGGAGATCGTCAGGGGCTACGAGGTCTCAGAAGGTAAGTACGTCGTCCTGGTCAGGGCCCGCGACGGCGCCCTGGCCCTGACCACGATGCTGTTCCACGATGAGGTCCGCCCCAGCAAGGCCGTTCCCACCGGAGGAAAGAAGCCCTCACGCGAGCAGCTGGAGGGTGCCGTGGCCATCGTGGAGGAGCTTTCCACCGAGTGGGATCCCGGCAGCTACACCGACTGTTACCGAGAGCGCCTGAAAAGGGTGATTGACGCTAAGCGAAAGCGCAAGACGATCGAGGTTCCCAAGCCCGAGAAGGAACCCGATCCCGTGCCGGACCTGATGGCAGCGCTCGAGGCCACGCTCGAGCGGTTGCGCCAGGGGGAGGACCCGCGCGGCAAGGACGGTGAGGACGGCGTCGGCGCCAAGACGGAGAGCACGAAGCCGCAAGGACGGACGCAGAAGGGCGGTGGCCGGAAGGGCAGGTCCCGCGGCAAGGCCAAGTCGGCCAGTTGAGGCTGCCCCGCATCCGGCGCCGGTGCGCGGTGAGGTCCTGTCCAGGGCGGTGGCCGCTTGGAGTAAACTCGTCTGTCGTCGGGCCGTCAACGGCGCCTGTCAGGCGGCGTTCAAACTGGTACGGCACCAGAGCAACTCCTGCTCGTGGTCGACGAGGCGGCGTACGGGAGCGCCTTAGTTTGCTGCATTCATCCCCAAAAGTTGGAGCTGCCTATGCTGGATCAATCGACCACGACGCGTGCCCCCCGGCTTGCTGAGTCATATGCCGAGCCGCGGCTGGGCCGCAGCTTGGCTGACGTGGCAACGTCGGTGGTGCCTTACCTGTCCATCTCAGTCCTGCTTTATCTGAGCCTGGGCGTTTCGCCGCTTCTCACCGCGGGGCTGGTGGTGCTCGCGGCCGGCTTCCTGGTGCGGACATTTGTCGTCTTTCATGACTGCGCCCATGGCTCGCTGTTTGCCTCCAAGCGCGCCAACCGGTGGGTGGGGAGGCTGGCCGCTCTGCTTGTGCTCTCGCCGTTCGCACGCTGGCGTCACGACCACGCGGTGCACCACGCCACCTCGGGAGATCTGGGCCGCCGGGGGGTCGGGGACGTCATCACGCTGACCGTGACCGAGTACCGGTCGCGCTCGCTGCTGGGGCGGTTGGGCTACCGGACGATCCGCAACCCACTGGTCATGTTCGGGTTGGGCCCGGTCATAGCGATGGTGGTGGGCCCACGGATTGCGACTCGGTCTCAAAGGCCCCGGTTGCGCCACAGCGTGCTGGGTACCGACGTGGTGCTCATCTCGGCCGTCGCCCTTCTCTGCTGGCTGATTGGCTGGGAGCGGTTCTTGCTGGTCTGGGCTCCGTCAGCCATGCTGGCGGGATCGATTGGGATCTGGCTGTTCTATGTGCAGCACCAGTTCGAGGACGCCTATTGGCGGTGTGACGGCGAGTGGAGCTACACCGATGCGGCGCTCCGTGGGAGCTCGTACCTGAAGCTGCCCTGGCTGTTGCGGTTCTTCACCGGCAACATCGGATTGCACCATGTCCATCACCTGAATGCGCGCATTCCCAACTACAACCTGAGTCGTGCGCACCACGAGAACGAGGTCTTCCATCAGGTACCAACCTTGTCGCTGCTCGACGGGTTGCGGGCCGTGAACCTCAAGCTGTGGGATCACGAGAGCGGGAAGCTCGTCTCGTTCGGTCGGGCCCGGCGGGGCGCAGTCGCCCAGCCGGCGGCGGCTGCACTGCTACCGTAGGCAACAATCAGCGCGGTCCCGCTTGGGCCCGCAACCGTGTTTAGCGCTCGTAGGCCATTGCTCGTCAAGCTCTCCTCGTCCGCTGCACATCACCAAAGGAGAAGGCAATGACCAACGGAACCGTCAAGTGGTTCAGCAACGACAAGGGATACGGATTCATCACGCCTGATGACGGTGGCAAGGATCTGTTCGTCCATCAGTCAGCGATTGTCGCTGACGGCTACAGGTCGCTGGATGAGGGCGCGAAGGTGTCTTATGACAGCGAGCAGGGCCCCAAGGGGCCGGCCGCGGCAAACGTCCGGGTCCTCTAGCCGAGCCGAACCTCGCCCTTACCCGGCCGCTTCGGCGGCCGGGGAGGGATGGCGATGAGCTCACGCGGCAAGAGGAAGACCACATTTGAGAAGCTCGCCCGCGAGAGCAGGCTGCGCGAGCGACGGCTGGAGAAGGCGGCCAAGAAAGAGGCTCGTAAGCGGGCCTCCGAAAGCGAGGCGATGCCGCCCGCTGAGCCCCCGGCGGGTGCGGAGCGCTAGGCCAGCATGAAGACGGCGCGTGAACGGGCTGAGGAGAAACGCGCTGAGAAGCTCGCCTCGGTAGATCAACAGGTCAAGAGTGGCTCTCTGGTCATCCGGAAGATGACCGCGGAGGAACGCCGCCGCTATCCGCCGCGGCCGCCTGATCCCAAGCAGACCCGCCGACGGTAAGCCGTTTACCGCAGCCGCACCCGGCCCGGCTGCCCCTTGATGTTGGGGAACACGTCGAGCCAGTGCCGCCTGCCCTGGGCATCGAAGTAGCCGCGAGTGTTGCGGTCGGGTGTCTTCTGCGGCCGTCCCAAGAGGTCCATCCACGCCGCGGGCCTGATCACGCCGTGGCCGGGCTCCCAGACGGCGCGGGCCGGGCCGGTGAAGGCGAATTTGGTCTCGGCGCCCTGGCACTTGATGGTGTCGGTCATCCCCAGCGGGTTGCGGGACAGCTTGCCGCCCGGCAGCACAAAGCGTCCCTGGTTGACCGCCTCCCGCCGCCCGCCCAGGTGCTTGAGGATCTTCACCAGCGCCGCTCCGACAATGTTGCCCGCCTGATCATTGGCTGACTCGGAGTCATCGGAGTGCCCGCACCCGAAGCGGTCAGTTCCGTTGGGGTCTGGGCCCTGTCCCGGCACGCCGGCATCGTTGCCCCGAGGGAAGATGTACCCGATCATGTCGTTGTCCAGGCCGTCGAAGAAACGCCAGGGCGTGTGCATGTAGGGCAGGGGCCAGGCCGGCAGACCGTATTTGGGGGTGTTCATGTCCTGGGGCCCCACGGGACCGCGGAAGAACGTGAACGGGAACACCTCGCCGGGTGCTCCGATGAATTCCGCGTCACCGATCCGCCACGCGGCGGCATTGGACTTGACCGACGTGCCCGCCGTCTGACCCCCGGGTGACGTGGGCCCCTTCTCGATCTTGCGGCAGCCCGGGCCATAGGCCGGGCGCTCGGCAAACACGCCGGTGAGGGCCGCGAACTTGAACAGCACGTTGGCCACCGGGACGCAGATGCTTACCGTCTGGGCCCACATCGTGCTGCTGCGCGACCAGCTTCCGTGCCGGAGTGCCTGCGTCACCGACCCGGCCAGATCACGGCCGAGCGTCTTGGTCTCGCTGTAGTAGCCCAGCGGCGTTTTCTTGGCCCCCTTGGCCCGGGTGAACAGCGTCCGGCAGCCCGCCGGGTGGTTTTCGTCGATGAACTTCTGCGGGGTGCGTGAGAAGGCCTTGGACCACACCTCCGGCGTCTCCACGCTGCCCACTGAGCCGGCCATCTCGATGCCCACTCCGCCGTAGGTCTTCTCGAGCGCCGTGCGGAACCAATAGGGCCAGTCGCCCGATACCCAGAGGTTCTCCTGATCCAGGGTGGCCTTCTGCGGCGAGCCGGGATCGACGGCAGATCCGCTGTTGAAGCCCAGCGACTCGGCGTGCTGGCTGACGCTGGCCAGAGTTGCGATCACGCGGCCATTCGCGCCCACCGCCTGCATGGCGGGCATCAGCTGGTTGTCAATGAAGGGGTAGGAGGACCAGCACTGGCGCAGATTGGCCGGCTCCTGGGCCTCGGCGTAGCGGATGTGGGCGGGAACCATCCGCTTGTAGGCGTGCTCGATGGCCAAGGCCGCCTTCTTGACCAGGTAATTGACGAAATACTCGTTGGTCCCCGAGATGACCTGTTCCACCCCGCCCAGGCCAAGGGTGTCCGGCGCGGACTCATCATGGGTGGAGGAGATCTGCATGCTGTTGAGGTGGTAGCCGTCCGCGCGCACCTGGGCCCGCACGCGGTTGGCGAACACGTTGAAGAGCCCCTCGTTATCCACCACCTCGATGGCGATCTTCTTGTGCCCGTTGGAGATCACCAGGGCGCGGGCGCCCACCTGATCGGCGACGTGGTTGTAGAAGCGGGGGTTGTTGCCACCGCCTCCCAGAAGGTTCCCGTCCCAGCGGCCGTCGTTGTTGCAGTCGAGGTACGGATCGCCCGGGTCGTAGTGCCCGGTGTGCTTCTGATCCATGTAGGGCTCCTCGAAGGCGAACTTGCGCTTGCCCTTGTAGGCCGAGCTGGCCGAGCCGCCGCAGTTGGCGGGATCGTGCGCCAGCTTGCCGAAGAGGGGAGGGGTGTAGCTGACCACGGCCGCGCCCGCCTTGAAGAGCGCACGCGGGGCGTTCCCAGCGTGACGGGCCGCGGTTGCGCTGACCACCCCGAACCCCAAGACGAACAGGCCGACCAGCAGTGCTGACACACGTCTCCTCACCACATCCTCCTGATTGCTCTCATAGCTCTGCCAGAGCCCGTGCCGCGGCAGCTCGGCCGGACCGAATCGCCCCGTCCATGTAACCAGGCCAGAGGGCCGAGGCGTCGGAAGAGGCGTAGTGAATCCGCCCCACCGGCTCCTCAAGAGGGTCCTGGAGCGAGGTCAGGACGCCGGGAGGGTTGAAGCTGCCGTAGGCGCCCCGGGTGAACTCCTCCTGGGCCCAGACCAGATCGACGTACCCGATCGGGTGAAGCGCGTTGCGGCCGAAGTAGCGGGCGAAGCAGGCCAGCGCCGCTCTCCTGCGCCGGGCCATCGAGGCGCCATAGAAGGCACGACTGTCATTTCCCTCCATGAAGCCGACCAGCACACCGGGCTTACCGTCCGGAGGCGAGTTGTCGTAGGTGATGCGGATCGGCCCTCGGTCCGAGATGACCTGCCCGTTCAGGCCGCGTGCCCGCCAGAACGGCGTCCGGTAGATGGCGTTGACCTTGATGACCGATCCCATCGGTTCGCGCTGGAGAAGCTGGTCCAGCTTGGGAGGCAGCGCCGGTGCGTAGACGATTCGGCCGGCCAGCGTCTTGGGGAGCGTCACGATCACCTGCTGGGCATGAAACGCCTCATGGGAGGAGCTCACGGTCACCCGGGTTCCGTCCTGAGCGATCCCACGCACCGCCACCCCCATGTGAACCGCCCGTCCGAGCCGGTGGGCCAGCTTCTCCGACAGCTGCTGGGGGCCGCCCACGAAGCGAATGCTCTGCGCCGAGCCGATCAGCGTGTTGAAATCGCCGCCCACGCCAGAGATGGCCTGAAGCAGGTCCAGGAGAGAGATCTCCTTGGCCTCCTCGCCGTAGACGCCCCGGACGGCCAGGAAGAAGAGGTCCTGACCCTGGCTCGTGTGGAGGTTCTGCGTTATCCAGGTGGCGCAGGTTTCCTGGTCCCACGTACCGGCCTGCGCGGACTTCCAGGGAGCGCTGGCCGGAACCGACTTGGCCATCTGGTTGAGCTTCACGATCGCCACCTCGCTCTCCGCCAGGGCGGCCGGGTTGGCCGGCGGGATGCTGCCGGAGTAGGTCTGTGTCCTCCCGTTCGAGTAGTAGATGCTCTGGCCGTGCGTGTAGGTCTGAAAGGTGGCGACCCCGAGCTCGCGGGCCAGCCCCAGAACCTTGGTCTGGCCCGGTCCGGCCCACTGTCCACCCAGCTCAGCCACCTTGCCGGGTGCGAGCCTGTGGTCGAAGTTGCGTCCCCCCACCCGATGACGCGCCTCCAGCACGACCACCGATCGCCCCGAGTGATGCACCGCGGTGGCCGCGGACAGACCGGCCAGCCCGGCCCCGACGACCGCGACGTCGTAGACCCTCGTCCGAGGGTGATGCGACCGCGCGGTGGTAGCGGCCAGCGCCGAGTCGGCACCGGCCAGCGCACCCGCCGCAGTGGCCCCCGCGCCCGCCACCAACAACTCCCGGCGCCGCAGCTTCGGCGTCATCTCGCGACCACCGGGCCGCGGCGCTCGTACTCCATCTCACGGGCGACCCCGTCGGCCAGTTTCTGGCCCCAGTGGCGCTCCACCAGCCAGAGGGCAAGATCTATCCCGGCCGTGACACCGCCGGCGGTGATGACATCGCCGTCATCCACCACCCGAGCATCAACAATCTCGACGCCGCGCTCCTCCAGGTCGCGGCGGGCGGCGTGATGGGTGGTCGCTCGGCGGCCGTCGAGGACCCCGGCGGCAGCGAGGATTCCGGCGCCGGTGCACACCGAGGCCAGGATTCCGCCGGCCTGCTGGTGACGTCTGATGACCTCGGGCAGCTCGCTCCCATTGGCCTGCGCCCACGCGCCCTCCTCGGCCCGATCGTTCCAGCCTCCACCCGGCACGATCAGCAGATCGAGATCCTCACCCAAAACCCCGTGGGGCCGGATGCTGGCTCCGTGGCTTGTGCGGATCTCCTCAGCCGGATTGACCGTAACCAGCTCGACCTCGATGTCCGCGCCGCCCCGCCTGGCGTTAACCAGAACCTCGAAGGGGCCGAACGCGTCCAGGTCATCCACGCCGGGGAAGATGACGATCGCCGCCTTCATGCCAGCGCAGTCTGACATTCCGCGGCGGCGATGCCTTCCGTTGCTTTCGCCCGGGCGCGTCTGAGACGATGACGCCATGACCACCATGACGACGTTCCAAGGCTTTCCGCTCGCCGTCCGGAAGTGGTTCCAGGGGCTTGAGGCAGACAACAGCAAGGCGTACTTCTCAGCTCATCGCGAGTTCTTCGAGCAATGCATCCGGGAGCAGATGGACGCGCTGCTCACCGAACTCGCCTCGACCTTTGGCGGGGAGGTGAAGATGTTCCGCCAGAACCGGGATGTCCGTTTCTCGCCGGACAAGTCTCCGTACAAGACCAACACCTACGGAGTCCTGTATGGAGCAGAGGCCGCCCCACATGGTCTCTACGCCTCGGTTTCCGCCCGCGGCCTGGTGGCCGGGAGCGGCTACCACGCGATGGCTCGCGACCAGTTGGAGCGCTACCGCGAGCACGTTGCCCACGGCAAGCATGGGCCGGAGCTGGCCAAGCGTGTAAAAGACGCCGACGGCGCCGGCCTCGACCTGTGGGGTCAGACGCTGGCCACCGCTCCGCGCGGCTATCCCAAGGAGCACGAGCGGATCGAGCTGCTGCGCCGCAAGTCGCTGAGCCTGGGCGCAGTGCAGGCCTTCGGGCGCGGAATCACGGGAGCCAATGGGCTCGCCTTCGTCACGGAGACATGGCGGGCAGCGGCCCCGGTGACCGAATGGCTTGACCAGCATGTCGGCCCCACGCAGATGCCGGTGCAGCGTCGAGGCCGCCGCTAAGACATGACGGCATTCGACCCCAAGACGCTGCTGGCCGAGACGCGGGCGTTCAACGCGGAGCTCGAGCGCCTGCTGGCGACGCAGCCCTCGGTTCACACCGTCCCACCGCACCAGACACGCCTGGCCCGGCGCGAGGGCCGGAGCATCTATCCGCCACCGGTATTTCTGGAAGAGGCTCGGACTGTGGAGATAGACGGTCCGGCCGGACCGGTGCGGCTGCGGATCATCCCGCCCAGCGGTGCGCCCGTCGGCGCGTTCCTGCACCTGCACGGCGGAGGATGGACGCTGGGTGAGAACGACATGCAGGATCCGCGCCTGCGCCGGCTGGCCCGCGATACCGACCTCACTGTGGTCAGCGTGGGCTACCGCCTGGCCCCCGAGCACCCCTATCCGGCCGGGCCCGACGACTGCGAGGCGGCGGCACGGTGGCTGCTCGGCCAGGAGGGGAGGGCGGAGGTCGGCAGCGACGGGCCGCTGGCCATCGGCGGCGACTCGGCCGGGGGGCACCTTGCCGCGGTGACCCTGCTGCGCCTGCGCGACCGCCACGGCATCACCGGTGCGTACTCGGCGGCCCTGCTTCAGTACGGCGCGTTCGATCTGTCGATGACGCCGAGCCAGCGGCTCTGGGGCGAGCGCAATCTAGTGCTCTCGGGCCCGATCATCACCTGGTTTGGCGATCAGTTCCTGCCCCACCACGACCTCGAGGCGCGACGCGATCCGGACATCTCGCCGCTGTTCGCCGAGCTGCACGGGATGCCGCCCGCAATGTTCACCGTCGGAACGCAGGATGCCCTGCTTGACGACACGCTGTTCATGCAGGCGCGCTGGCGGGCGGCGGGTCACCGGGCCGAGCTGCGCCTGTGGCCCGAGGCGCCGCACGGCTTCCTCTCGCTGCCCATGACCGTCACCGAGGCGGCGCTGGCCGAGGAGCACGCGTTTCTGCGCGATGCGTTGAGGCTGGCCGGGCCGGGTTAGGCGATCCTCGAGCTCAAGACATCCCAGGGGCTGGCGCGCGTCCAGCTCGAGGCGGTAGCCGAGCCGGTGGGCGCACTGGTCCTGGGCCACGGCGCGGGCGGTGGCCTCGGCGCCCCCGACCTGGGCGCGGCCACGCGAGCGGCCCAGGGGACGGGCTTCAGCGTGGCTCTCGTCGAGCAGCCCTACCGGGTTGCCGGCCGGCGCTCGCCCGCCCCGGCGCGAGCGCTGGATGCGGCCTGGCTCGATGTCCTCGCTCAACTGCGAGAGGTTTCACTGCCAGGGCTGCCGCTGGTGGTGGGAGGACGCTCGGCCGGTGCTCGCGTGGCCTGCCGCACGGCGGACGCGACCGGCGCGGCGGCCGTCCTGTGCCTAGCCTTCCCCCTCCACCCGCCGGGGCGGGCCAATGACCCGAGCAAGAGCCGCCTGCTCGAGCTCGACGCCGTGCGAGTCCCGGTCCTGGTCATCCAGGGGGAACGCGACCCCTTCGGAATGCCCCCCGAGGCGCCGGGCCGCCAGGTGGTTCGCGTGCCCGGGGACCATTCGCTCCGGAACTCCGCACCCGTTGAGGCCGCGGTGGCGGCTTGGCTGCCCTCTTTGAGCGGGACTGGGCGAAGTTAGCCCAGCGAGCGGTTCCGGTTCCACTCCACCCAGGCCACGCCGGCGCGTCCATCCGGAGTGCTCAGCCGGCACATGGCCCGGGGAAACTCGGAAACCCGACCGTCCGGCGCCTCCAGGCGCAGCGGACCGAACGCCAGCGAGCTGACCTCCAGCTCGAGCTCATCGATGGCGATCCGCGCCGTGGTGATCAGCCCGTCCGCTCCCACCTCCTCGCTCGCGGTGACCCTCTCGGCTTCGACGATTCCTCCCTCGGGTGGCTGGAGGTAGCCCACGCCGAGCGGCGGCCGGTTGGGCAGGCGGAACACGAGGCCGTGCAGGCGGGTGCCGTCATCCAGGCTGCCGGCCGACCACATCCACTCCGCCGACCACCAGTCGCGCACCCCCCAGGAGTGGTCGCGCTGGCCGCGCCCGCTCAGGGCCAACTCCTCGTCACCCAGGCGGAGCATGCCCGCCGCCCGGCAGGGGATCTCGTAGCGCGTGGTCATCCGGTATGCGTAGGGCTCGCCCACCGTCTCCCAGACCAGATCCAGAGCCAGCGGGATCGGCGTTCCCTCCTCGCCCCGGAGCAGGGCCGCGGCGTCGGTGTACTCGCTGGCGGTGGCCGTCAGCTGAACCCGGAAGCGCTCGAGCTCGGCCAGGCAGGTCAGCTCGATCCGGGTCTCTCCACTCGTCACGCTCAGCTCCTGGCCACCGGGCACCGGCGCCGCGCCGTCCACCACGGCGACCGTGGAGCGCTCAGGCCCGCACGCCATGGCGGTGATCCATGAGGTTCCCAGGTTGGGGTAGAAGCCCAAGCGCACGTACGCGCCGGTTTGCTGATCGTCGCTCACCACGTCGAAATACCAGCTCTCATTCCAGAGCTGCTCGGCGCCGGCGGGATGGCGGTGCTCATCGGAGCACGCCGGACGGAGCGCCGCCGGACGAGACGCCGCGGCCGCAGGCAGCAGGCTCAGCGCGTCCAGGTCGAGGGCCTGCTGGGCGAAGCGAGCCGCCGCCGTCATGAACATCTCATCCCCGCGCTCGGTGCGCTCGACGATGACCGCTGGCCCGATGGTCATGAGCAGACCGAGGAAGCACTGGCGCCGGTAGCCCAACCAGCACTCCTCCCAGGAGAGTCCCTTGACGCCGTTGGCCTGGAGCTGCTCGAGGTACTCGCGAACCAGGGTCTCCTCGTGCGCCCGCCGTTCCTCCACCGGGAGCGAGGCGCCGAGAAAGTAGGACACGTCGGTCATGGCGGCGCCGCAGCTGACCGTCTGCCAGTCCACCACCATCAGACGTCGCGGCGCTTCGGGGCCGCCGAAGAGCATGTTGTCGAGTCGATAGTCCCCGTGCACCAGCCCGAGCGGCGGCTGGCGATCGGCCACCCACGCGTCCAATCCGCCCACGAAGCGGCGGCAGACCTCCCGGTGCTCAGGAGCGATGCGCTCGCCGTAGCGGTCCAGGAACGCCCCCAGCAGACCGGTCATGACGGCCTGCCCGAGCGGGTTCTCCTGATTGAGCCAGGGAATGGCGGCCAGCTCGGGGTCGCCGAGCACCGGGGCGTGCAGCCGGGCCAGCTCGTGCACCGCCAGCCGGGCCTGGTCGAGGTCGCAGCCGATGATCTGGTCGCCCTGGACAGCTGGTGCCGCGTCCTCGAGCACCAGCGTGAACCAGCCCTTCTGAGCGTCAAACGCGGCTAGGTGGCACTCGGCCAGCGGCCCGCCCAAGCGCGGCGCAAGCTCCTGGTAGAAGCGCACCTCCCGCTCGTAGATGCCCAGGCCGACCCCGGCCGAGCGACTGTTCTCATCTGGGGAGGCTGTCTTCAGGACCACGCTGGAAGGGTCGCCACCAGGTGAGTCGGCGTACTCGATCAGCACGCGATGGTTCCGGCTCATCTGCCCGGTACCGATCTGCTCGGTGCACAGCGCGGCTATCGGCCCGGTACCGAGAACCTCCTGCAACCAGGGCGCCGAGACCTCCTCCGCCGTGCGCAGGACCTCCATCACACGCTCACTCCGGGTGGAGCATGCGCTGGTCGAGCGGCTCGGTGCTGGCTCTGGCCCGAAGGGCCCGCCCGATGACCAGGCGCTGGATCTCGCTTGTGCCCTCGAAGATCGTGTAGAGCTTGGCGTCGCGGTACCACTTCTCCACCGGGAAGTCCTTGATGTAGCCCCATCCGCCCATGGTCTGGATGGCCTGCTCGCAGGCCCGGACCGCCACCTCAGATGCCTTGAGCTTGGACATCGAGCCCTCGGCGTTCTCGAAGGGCTGGCGCTGCGCGGCCATCCAGGCCGCTCGCCAGGTGAGCAGCCGGGCGGCGTCGACGTCGGCGGCCAGGTCGGCCAGCGGGAACGAGACGCCCTGGTTCTCGATGATGGGCTGACCGAAGGCTTCGCGGGACACCGCGTAGTCGCGAGCGAACTCCAAAGCGGCGCGAGCGATGCCGATGGCCTGGGCCGCCACCATCGGACGGGTGCGCTCAAACGCCGCCAGCGCGGCCGAGCTGCGCCGCTGCACGGCCGCCGCGGCCCCGCCCTCCTCCGCCGGGGTGATCGGCTTGCGGCCCTGCTCGGATTCCCGTCCCCGGGCGATTCGCTCCTGAAGGCGCTCGAGTCCCCCCAGCAGATGCTCGCCGGGGACCCGGCAGTCCTCAAATGTGATCTCCCCGGTATGGGAGGCGCGGCACCCGAGCTTGTCGAGCTTGCGCAGCATGTTCAGCCCGGGAGTCCCCTTGGGGACGATGAACACCCCCTGGCCACGATGTCCAGCCTCCGGGTCGACGGTGGCCACGACCACGTGCACATCGGCGATGCCGCCATTTCCGATGAACACCTTGTGCCCGTTGATGACCCAGTCGTCTCCGTCCTGGCGGGCCTGGGTCTGGATTGACCGGACGTCGCTACCGCCGCTCGGCTCCGTGACGGCGAGCGCACCCAGCTTGATGTCCCCGGGTGTGCCAAAGCACTCGGGCGCCCAGCGGGCCAGCTGCTCGTCGGTGGCCGCCTGACGGATGGCCGCCAAGGCCAGGGCCGGCATCACGATCGTCAGGCCGATGCCGGCGCATCCCCAGAACAGCTCCTCCATGAGGATGGGCAGGGAGAGGCCGGTGGGATCGGCCACCAGCCCGGCGTAGAGCTCCCAGCCGTAGAGGCCCTGGCGGGCGGCCTCCTCTAGGACTGGCCAGGGCAGCTCCTGGCGCCGGTCGTATTCCGCCGCCACGGGACGGATCACGTCACGAGCAAACGCGTGCGCCTTCTCCCTCAGCGCGGTCTGCTCCTCGGTCAGCTCGAGCGTGAAGGCCATCGAGTGGGAGCTTATTGTCTGGCCACGTGAGCGCCACCACAGCCATCGCAAGGGCGTTGCCCTCGCCTCGCCTGGGACGCCGGGCCGGGTTCCTCCTGGCCACGTACGCGTTCGCCGTGACCATGCTGGGCACCACGCTGCCCACGCCGCTCTACATCTTCTACAAGCAGCGGTTCGGCTTCTCCGAGCTGATGATCACGGTGATCTTCGCCACCTACGCGGCTGGGGTCATCTTTGCGCTGCTCCTGCTGGGACGCGCCTCCGACGTGGTGGGGCGCCGTCCGGTGCTGATGCTGGGACTGACTCTGTCCGCCCTGAGCGCGGTCACCTTCCTGCTGGCCAACGGCCTGGCGCTGTTGCTGGTGGGCCGGGTCCTATCCGGGCTTTCGGCCGGGATCTTCACCGGCACGGCCACCGCCACCCTGGTCGATCTGGGAAACCGGCCCGACCGCTCGACGCTGGTCGCGGCGGTGGCCAATATGGGCGGGCTGGGCTGCGGGCCGTTGCTGGCGGGGATCCTGGCCCAGCTGGCGCCGCTCCCGCTGCGCCTGAGCTTCTGGGCCGATCTCGGACTGCTCTCGCCCGCGTTCGCGGGCGTGCTGGCCATGCCGGAGCCTGTGGAGACGTCCCCAGGCCAGCGGCTGGGTCCCCAACGCCTGAGCGTTCCGGCAGAGGTGCGCGCGACGTTCATACCAGCCGCGATGGCCGGGTTTGCCGGCTTTGCCGTGATGGGACTCTCGACCGCGGTCTCGCCGGCCTTCCTGGGGCGGGTGGGGGTGAGGAGCGACATCGTCGTCGGGCTGGTCGTGTTCGGCGTATTCGCCGCCTCGACGCTCGGCCAGCTTCTGCTCGAGCTGGTGCCCCGGGATCGGGCTGTGCCGATCGGGTGTGCCGGGCTGATCGCCGGGATGGCTCTGCTGGCGGTCGGACTCGGCGAGTTGTCGCTCGGCCTGCTGGTGGCCGGGGCGATCGTGGCCGGCGCGGGACAGGGCCTGAGCTTTCGGGCGGCACTGGCCGCCGTCAACCAGGCCGCCCCAGCTGACCAGCGAGGCGAGATGGCCTCGAGCTTCTTCGTGGTGGCCTACCTGGCCATCTCGATCCCCGTGATCGGCGAGGGTCTTCTGGCTCAGGCGGCGGGTCTGCAGACCGCGGGCATCGTGTTCGCGGCCCTGGTGGCCGTGCTGGCCGGGGTGGTTGTGGCGATCCTTTTATCGAGCAGCAGAAAGGTTCCAGCGGCCCGGTAGGTCGGCCGCCGAGCGGCGCTACGCCGCGCGGCGGGTGGCCCGCCGCGAGCCCAGCGCGCGTTTGGCCGCCAGCAGCCGCTCATCGGCCGCCGCCAGCAGCTCCTGGGCGAGTGCGGCCGTCCTGCGGAAAGCTCGAGACCCCGACGCTGGCCCGGACCGTGTGCACGCCGGCCGTGACGCTGGTGACCGCTCGCTCCACTCGTGCTCGCAGCCGGTGGGTTCCCGGCTCCCCGGTCTCGGGCGCGAGCACGCAGAACTCGTCGCCACCGATACGGGCCACCGTGTCCTGGGCGCGGATGGTGTGCTTCAGGGCCTGGGCGACATCGCAGAGCAGGTCATCCCCGGCCAGATGGCCGAAGCGGTCATTCAGCGCCTTGAACCCGTCGAGATCGATCATGACCACGGCGAAGCCGTGTCGCGTCCGGGCGTGCCGCGCTATCTCGTAATCGATTCGCGCCAGCAGGGAGCGCCGGTTGGCGATCCCGGTCAGCGGATCGGTCAGAGCCGATTGGCGCAGAGCGTCCCGCTGGCGCTCCAGCCCTTCCCGCGTCCCGACCAGGACGGCAGTGCTGAGCGAGTGGGATGGTCAGCGCCAGGGCGACTGGCGGCAGGGGGCGATGATCGACCAGCGCGGGACGGCGGCAGCTCCCACATGCCGACCGTGCCCAGGGCCGCACCGGCCGCGTCCGGGTTCGCGCAGCGGCCAGGAGCGCCGCGGGGACGCACAGCCAGAAGGCGGATCCTGCCCCCGCCAGCGGCACCACCGCCCCGGCGGTGATGGCGGGGATGAGCAGGAGCATCAGCGGAGTGTGACATGCCGGCGGACGCGTCGCGCGCCAGCGCGACATAGCTTCCTGTAGGAAACGGTTTCCGGCAAGATGCGGAACAAACGGAGGCGGAGGATGGCGACAGTGGAGACGGTCAGCGGGCGGATCGACGTAGAGGAGCTGGGCCTGACGCTGATCCACGAGCACTTCTTCTCCTCAGATGAGGCGGTGACGCGCGCAGTGGCCGCACGTGCGTGAGCACGAGCGCGAGTTCGAGCTGGCGCTTGAGTCGGCCCAGGCCGTCCAAGCGCACGGGGTCAGGACGGTGGTCGAGCCCACGGCGATGCTGCTCGGCCGCGACGTCCGGACCTCGCAGCGCCTGGCGCAGGAGAGCGGGCTCCAGATCGTGGCCTGCACCGGCATCTACACCTACGACCACCTGCCCCAGTTCCTGCTCAACCGCAGCGAGGACTTCATCGCCGACCTGTTCGTGCACGACATCGAGCAGGGGATCCAGGGCACCGAGATCAAGGCCGCGTTCATCAAGTGCGCCGCCGACGAACCAGGCGTCAACGAGCGGATCGAGAAGGTCCACCGGGCGGCCGCCCGAGCATGCCTGCGCACCGGAACCGGCCGATCATGGCCCACTCCCGGCCGGCCTCGAACACCGGGCCGCGCCAGGTCGAGATCTTCCTGGAGGAGGGGGTGGCCCCGGAGAAGATCCACATCGCCCACACCGGCGACACGGATGACCTGGACTACATCGAGCGCCTGCTGGACCAGGGCGTGTGGATCGGGATGGACCGCTACGGGATCGATCTGTTCCTGCCCACCGACCGCCGCAACGCCACGTTGCTCGAGCTGCTGAGCCGCGGCTACGCCGAGCGGATGTTCCTCTCCCAGGACTTCGACATCCCGATCGCCAACGGACTGGACTGGTATCCGCCCGAGGTGGTCGAGCAGCTCCAGGCGGCCGGCGCGGCCACGGACTGGTCCATGACCTTCCTGTTCGAGAGCGTGATCCCGGCGCTGAAAGAGGGCGGGATGACAGACGAGCAGCTGCAGACGATGATGGTCGAGAACCCCAAGCGGTGGTTGGGCGTCTAGCGCGATGGCCAGCTTCGCCGTTGCCCGGCTGGATGAGATCGAGGAAATAGACGATGGCCGATGTCCGTATCGACCGGTGCGGCATCACTTTGGGATGAGGACCTTCGGGATCAACGCGATGGTCGCGCACTCTGAGTACGACCGCCTCATCAACGAGCACTCGGAGGCTGAGCCTGACTCCAGCGAGGAACTCTACTTCGTCGCCTCGGGGCACGCCACGTTCGAGCTGGACGGACAGACCCGGGACGCCCCTGCTGGCACCTTTGTCTACGTGCCGGCGGGGATCAAGCGTACGGCCTTCGCCCGGGAGGCCGGGACGACCGTGCTGGCCATGGGCGGAGCCCCGGTTGGCAAGCCCTACGAGCCCTCCGGGTGGGAGCTCTTCGCGCCGCTGGTGCCCCTGTTCGAGTCCGGCGAGTATGAGAAGGGCGCCGACCGGGCGCAGGCGCTGCTCGCGGATGACCCTCCCTACGGAGGGCTCTACTACAACACCGCGTGTTTTGAGAGCCGCGCTGGGCGCATCGAGGCGGCACTGGCCCACCTGCGGCGGGCCGTCGAGCTCGCGCCGTCCCTGGCCGAGCTGGCTCGCCAGGACGACGATCTGGCCGCCCTTCGCGACCGCGCCGACTTCATCAAGATCGTCGGCCGCTGAGAGCTCAGATCACGGCGCGCCGGGGCAGGCCTGGCTGGGAGGCCCCGGTGCTGTCGGCCCATTTGTGAGCGTTTCATCGGCGGGAAGGCGGGGCCGGGCGTGGGCCAGGGCCGCGGACCTGTGCTTCAGAAACATGTTCAGGAAGGCGATCGTGACCGTTTCGAGGCCCTGCCTGATCGGTCCTGGGACGACATAAGGCGGCAGGTGTTGGGCGCCGATCATGCTCAGGTAGTACTTGGGAGAGGGAGCCTGGTCGTAGAGCTGGAAGCTGCACCCAGGGATGTTGATCGGGTCAGCGGTGCCCTGCGTGACCAGGAGCGGGGCGCTTCCCTGGGTCCCGTAATACGTGCCGCCAAAGGCCGCCAGCTCGGCGCCCGAGAGGATCATGGCCGCCTTGACCGCGGGATCGCGGCAGCACGAGTTGGCGGCGACGGCGAGGCTGACGTCGCCGCCGTCTGACTGCCCGGCCACGGCGACCTCGCTTGGATCAAGCATGCTGGATAGGGGGCTTTGCCCATTCCCGGCGGCCGCCCGGAGAGTCGAGATCGCGAAGCGCAGGTCGGCGGGATGGTTGACGATGTCGGACTCGTTCACGGAGCCCACTGCGGGATCCGTCAGCGGATAGGTCGGGCTGGCCACGACATAGCCCGCACGGGCCCAGGCGTCCAGGAGCGCGGAGTAGGCCGAGGCTGGCTCGTTGAATCCCTCCGAGAAGACCACGAGCGGAAAGCGGGGATGGGCAGACGCTGGGGTTACGGTCGGATAGCGGATCGCGGTCGGCAGGACTCGGACTGGCTGACCCGAGACTGAATGGGCGGTGGCGATGGCCGCCGATGAGGGCTCATTCAGCGTCACTGCGGCGGTCCCGATCCCCGTGATGCGTGGTGCCGAAGGGCTTCTCCGGGCCGGGCTCCGGGTCTTATGACGCCTATGGGCGCCCTTTGTCCGATGGGAGACAGCCGCCGAGAGGTGGTGTGAGCCTGGCTGCTGTGATCCGGATGACCCGACGTTCAGCGCCAGGACCACGACCGCGGCTACGACCGCGAGGAGCGCGCAAACCGCCACCAGACGCCGCCGCCCGAGAGCACGCGGTGAAGGCTGGCTGGCCGGCGGAGGGGTCAGCGAAAAACCATCCTCAGACCGTGAACACGATCTTCCCCACGAAGCTTCCGTCGAGCATGGCCTGAAATCCCTCCCTGGCCCGCTCGAGTGGCAGCGTACGGTCGATCCGCGGCCGCAGGTCCTTGGCCACGCAGAGCGCGAGCAGCCGTTCGAGCTCGGCGCGCGATCCCATAGTCGACCCGGTCACCGTGAGCTGGAGAAAGAACACGCGGCGTAGTTCGGCCGGAGGAGCATCACCGGTGGTGGCGCCGGCCACCACCACGGTCCCACCCGGCTTCAGCGCCCGGAGCGTGTGTCCCCAGGTGGCCTGACCGACCGTCTCGAGGACAACGTCGACTCGCTCGGGGAGCCGGACACCGGACTCGAAGGCCTTGTCGGCCCCGAGCTCCAGCGCCTGCGCCCGCTTCTGCTCTGAGCGGGCCGTGACCCAGACCCGGGCGCCGGCGGCGTTGGCCAGCACGATGGCCGCGGTCGCCACGCCGCCGCCCGCACCCTGAACCAGGACGGTCATGCCCGGGACCACGCCGCCGCGGGAGAAGAGCATCCGATACGCCGTCAGCCAGGCCGTGGGCAGGCAGGCAGCTTCCTCAAACGTCAGCTGGGGCGGCTTGAGGATGAGGTTGCGCCGGGGCACAGCCACGCGCTGCGCGAAGGTCCCGGGGTAGCGCTCGGACAGCAGGGAGCGGCCAGGGTCCATCGTCTCGTCTCCCAGCCAGGCCTCCTGGCTGATGACCGAATGGACCACGACCTCGTTTCCATCCTCGTCCAATCCCGCCGCGTCGCACCCGAGGACCATGGGCAGGCGGTCCTCGCTCAGTCCGACGCCGCGCAGCGACCACAGGTCGTGGTGATTCAGCGAGCTCGCTTTGACCGCTACGGTGGTCCACCCGTCCGGCGGCTCGGGATCGGGCTGCTCGCCCACCTCGAGCCCAGACAGAGGATCCTCGCGGTTGATCGTGGCGGCGTAGACGGCCAGCATGAGCGCCGCATTCAACCAGGGTCCGCGGCCGGGCCGTCCAGGTCAGCTCTCCATTTGGCGCTTGAGCTCACCGGCGCGGGCATTTACCAGCATCCCTCTCAGAAGATCGACCATCGGGCCGCGGATGACCAGGCCGAGCATCCGGCCCAGATCGACCTCGAGCTCGTATGTGACCCTGGTACGGTCCTCGCCCAGGGCCTCAAGGATCCAGCTGCCCTGCACTGACTTGAGCTCTCCCTTCTCCTGCCTCCAACTCAGCGTGGTGGGTGGGTCGTAGGAAAAGCGCACCGTTGACCTGATCGTCCGAACCTTCCCGTCGGTCTCGCTCTCACACAGCGTGGCCCGGCCCTCGTTGTCGCGCTCCAGGGCGGTCAGATCCTTGAGCCCGCCCTGCCACTCCGGGGCTCGCTCCACGTCCTCCACGAGGGCCCAGACCTCATCCAGTGGGGCGTCGATGTCTGCTGTCGAGCTGCCACTCAGTGTTCCCATGTGTCGTACTCCTCTCTGGCTCTTCCGCGCGGCTCGAGACCCGGCCGAGCCGTACCGGTGAAATACCCTCGCACAGTGCACGTCGCCGTGGTGGGTCATGTGGAGTGGGTCGACTTCATCGAGGTCGCCCGGCTCCCCGTCGAGGGCGAGGTTCTGGAGGCGGGGGACGCTTTCACCCGGGCCGCCGGTGGGGGCGGGGTGGCCGCGGTGGTGCTGGCCGAGCTGGGGGCGGACGTCGACTTCTTCTGTGCCCTGGGTCGCGATGCTGATGGCGAGGCGGCCGCCCGGCAGCTGCAGGAACGAGGCGTGCGGGTGCATGTAGCCTGGCGTTCGCAACCCACTCGCCGAGCGGTCACCCTGCTGGAGAGAGGGGAGCGGACGATCGTGACCATCGGTGAGCGACTTGAGCCCCTGGCCCACGATCAGCTGGATTGGGATGTCCTGGATCAGGCGCGGGGCGTGTACTTCACGGCGGGGGACGCGGGGGCGCTGCAGCAGGCCCGGCGGGCAGGCGTACTGGTGGCCACTCCGCGGGCCCGTCACGCCCTGGAAGAACAGCTTCAGACGCCGATCGACGCTCTCGTATATAGCGGGCATGACCAGCACGAGGTCGAGTGGGCCAGGCGAGTGGCAGGGCGGGCTCGCCTGCTGGTGGAGACGCGCGGCCATGACGGCGGTACCTGGTCTGGCGCCGAGCAGGGGAGCTGGCAGCCGGTTGCGCCCCCCGGGCCGGCACACGATGCCTACGGCTGCGGCGATTCGTTCGCCGCCGGCTTCACGCTCGGGCTGGCCGAGGGCCGCTCGGTGGCAGAGGCGGCGCAGATCGGCGCCGAACGCGGTGCCCGCTGCCTGGCTCAGGTTGGTGCGCCGTGAGCGGGCCACAGGTCGACGCTAACCCCCGGACAGCGAGTAGTGGGCGAAGAAGAAGAACCAAACTTCGAGGCACAGCACCGCCACCACCACGCTCAGGATCACGATGCGCTCCACCGCGGTAAGCGGCTGCCTGACCTCCTCCGCGCGCCTCTCACCGCTCATCGGCTTTAGCCAGGGATGCTGCTGGCGCGTCATGACGCGGCCGAGGGCCTGGTTGTAGTGGAAGTTCAGGAAGACCAGCGCCCTGTAGAGAAGGAACGACTCGGCGATCAGCACGGCGATCGTGGCGGCCACGGCGCCCATGCTGAGCTGCCCCACCGCGGCCTGCACCCGGGAGCCGACCCACACCGCCAGCAGCGGCCCGCCCGTCCACAGGTTCACACTCACCAGCGTGGTCAGGATGCCGAGCCCGATCCGCGTCAGCACCGGGTGGCGCCGGGGAGGAGGGGGCTCGTCAGGCACGGCCAGAGCGTATCCCGGCTGAGCTAGCCTCCGGGTATGCCCCGTCACTGGTTTTGGACTCAGGTGGCCATCATGGTGTTTGTGCTGGCGGGGATGGTCATCGCCATCACCAAGCTGGCGTGACAGGCGCTCAGCCGCCGGAGCGAGCTGTGGCCGCGCCGGCATCAAGGAGGCCGTAGCCGTAGGTGACGTTGGGCTTTGAGCCGCCCAGAGGCTGCGCCGTGCTCTCGAGTCGAGCCAGGACCTGGTTGGGGGAGGGATGATTGCCCAACACCCCGCTGGCGATCACGAGCGCGGCGGTCGCGGCCACCTCAGGTGAGGACATCGATGTGCCCGCCCAGCCCCCCGGCAGGCCGAAATGTCTTGGGTCTCCCGGGTTGGGGAACGTCATCTGGAAGATGTCGGGCAGGTTGCTGTAGGGGTGACAGTTCGGATCGCTCAACCCGGACGAGTCATCCCCGCCACCGGGGGCAACCAGATCCATTCCCGCGCCGTCGTTTGAGTACTGGGCCAGGCAGCGGTCCGCGGTGGTGGCACCAACGGAGATCACGTCCGGGGCCTTCGCGGGGTAGGCCACCTGGTTCTCGCTGTCGTTTCCCGCCGCGGCCACCACGACGACGCCGTGATGGTGCGCGTAGCGCAGGGCAGACATGATGTCCGGGATCTCGGTGCTGGTCACCCCCGGATTGAATTCCAGGCTCAGGTTGATCACCTGCGCGCCGTGGTTGACGGCGTAGCGGATGCCCCGGGAGATGGTGGCCGCGTCCCCGTTTCCCTGCGCATTCAGCACCCGCACGGGCATGATCGTCGTCCCGTAGGCGAGGCCGGTGACGGCCCGTCCGTTGTTGGTCGATTCGGCCACGGTCCCGGCCACGAACGTGCCATGGCCCTCGCGATCCAGGGCGTAGGTGGTGTGGGCCACGAAGTCGTAGGGGTCAATGAACTTGGTGTGGTTGAAGTCCGGTGAGCGGCGGAAGTTCTTCCAATGGCGGTAGGCCACGCCGGTGTCCACGATGGCCACCACGACCCCCCGGCCACCCGGCCGGCCTTCCGCGATCAGGTGCTTCCAGGCGAAGGGAGCGTTCACCCCGGCTCCGGGGAGGAAGTTCCACTGGAGCTTCTCCCACCCCTCGGGCTGACCCAGGCGCCCAGGGTCGTCCGGAATCCAGCCGGAACCGGACGCTGTGCCGGCCGCGTGGGCCACGTAATTGGGAACCGCGTACACCACGCCGGGGGTAGCGCGCAGGCGGGCGATCGCCGCCGCCAGGTTGGCTCCGGGGGGCAGGTGCAGCACCTGCTCGGTGGTGGCCACCGGCTGGGACTCCCGCAGTCCCATGGAGGCCGCCGCGGTCCGGGCCACGTCGGCGGCCGCCGGCTCCGAGGAGTAGCCCACCACGATCTCCCCCGGCACATAGCTGGGGCGCGGGCGCGCCCGTCCGGCCCGGGCCGCGGCACCGGGTAGCGGCGCGGCGGCCGCGATCAGGACAGCGATGGCGGTGACCGCCGCCGCGGCCAGTCGAAGCTTCGTGATCTTCATGGGCTCGCTGTTGTTATCGGTCCCGCACGCTCTGGCTCAAACCCTGCCGACATCAATCTCTAATACCGCCAGCACGACGGAAGTTGCCATGCTGGAGCGGGGAGTGCGATCCCGCAGCGCGATGAACGCCATCCCGCCATTGCCATGAACGCCACCCCGCCATTTTTTCCCCGTGAGGAGTACTTCATGCGCCTGGCGCTGCGGGAGGCCTCGCGAGCCTCCGAGCACGATGACGTGCCCATAGGGGCGGTCGTGGTCCGGGACGGTGAGGTGATCGGCCTCGGGCACAACGAGCGGGAGCTGCGCAACGACCCCACCGCCCACGCCGAGCTCATCGCCCTGCGCGAGGCGGCCCGCCGGCTGGGGAGCTGGCGGGTGCTCGAGTCAGTCCTCTACGTGACCCTGGAACCCTGCGCCATGTGTGCCGGCGCGATCGTTCTGGCTCGGGTTCCTCGCGTGGTATTCGGGACCCGTGATCCCAAGGGCGGTGCGGCTGGCTCCGTCCTCGATGTGCTCGCCGTGTCCGAGCTCAATCACCGGCCGTTGGTGGAGGAAGGCCTGCTGGCCAAGGAGTGCGCGGACCTGCTCCGGGCGTTTTTCGCGTCGCGCAGATAGGCGGGTTCTACCCCTTGACCTCGGACAGCTGAGACGAGAGGACTCAACATATCCGGGAACGGTCCGGCTCTTCTGTCAGCAGAACGAGAATCTCGGAGCCACGCTCTATTTCTGGTCGGCCTCGGTCATCGCCACGAAGGCAAGCTCGCTGGTGATCAGTCAAGTGTCCCACTGATCTCGGCCGGCCCAGATCCCGAGCCCCGCTCTAACCTAGTGGGGCCCGGAGAGGTGGCAGAGCGGTTGAATGCGCCGGTCTCGAAAACCGGTATGGGCGGTTCCGTCCATCGAGGGTTCGAATCCCTCCCTCTCCGCTGCTGTGATGAGTCGGGACATGTGTCTCAGGTGAGTCGGGTCATGGGTCTCGTTTCGAGGAGCTCGGCCAGCGGCCGGGCTCTCTCATTTGGTTGCGCCAGTAGCTCTTGGTGGGCTCGATTAGGTGGGTGGAGAGGATTTCGCCGGTGGTGAGCTCGGCGACTGTGATGTGGTGGTCGTCGGCGAAGGCGAGGACGCGTTTGCGGGCGTGGGTGGTGCCGATTCCGAGGTGGTGCATGCGGCCTGCGCGGCGGAGCGTCATCCGGCCTTTGGTGTCGAGCCGGTCGTAGCGCAGCCGGTAGTGCCCTCGGGCGTGCCCGTTGGTCGCGGGGAGTGCTTTGGGGGTGGCGCGGTAGGCCTCGCTCGGTGTTCGACGGTTGAGGGCGCGGTGGGGGCGCTGTTGGTTGTAGTGCTCGCGGAACTCGTTGAGCTGGGCTTGTAGCTGGGTGGTGCAGGTGGCCGGCGGTCGGGCTCTTAACCAGCGCTGCAAGGTTTGGTGAAACCGTTCGGTCTTGCCCTGGGTTTGGGGGTGCCCCGGGGACCCGTTCTTTTGCCGGACACCGAGCAGCGGCAGGACGTACTCGAACGCGTTCCGTCCGCCGGTGAACCGGCTGGTGTAGACGCTGCCGTTATCAGTCAGCGTCGAGGCTGGCGGCCCGTATTCCTCGACCAGGCCTAGGAATACGGCCACAACGTCATCGCCGCTGACGGGCTCGTGCGCGGTGCAGGAGAGCAGGTAGCGGGAGTGATCATCGAGCCAGTTGAGGATCTCCACGTCGGTCTCGTCGGCCAGCCGCCAGTGGATGAAGTCCGATTGCCACATCTCGTTCGGCTGGGCCATCTCGAAGCGCACATAGGACGAGCGAGGCCGCTTTTTGGGCTCCGGGGTGATCAACCCGGCCGCGTGCAGGATCCGGCGGATCGTTGATGTCGAGAGCGCCGGCAGCCCGTCGCGCTCCAGATGCCAGCCGATCGTGACCGGCCCAGCGTCCAGCCCGTCAGCGGTCAGCTGGCCACGCAACTCGATCACCCGCTCACGCACCCGATCTGGCGTCGCCGCCCGGTTAGACCTCGGACGTCGAGAGCGAGGCTCAAGCGCCTCCAGGCCGCCCTCGCGGTAGCGGGCAAGCAGGCGGTGCAGATGCCGGCGGGAGATCCCGTACTCGGCCGCAGCCGCCGTCACCGACAGCTGCTTGGAAACGATTTGAAGTACGGCGACATGAGTTCGGGACATGCCCGCGACTGTTCGCCCACCCCCGGACAGCACCCGGCGATCGCTGCTCCGGCACAGCCCTACGGGCCGTGCCGCCGCAACGACCGCCGGCAACACCCCACAGCCAGGTGAGACCCATGTCCCGACTCACGAGAGACCTATCACCTGAGACATATGTCCTGAACCCCGACACCTCCCTCTCCGCTGCCGCTCCTGCTGGCCAAGGGCTTTCCAGCGCCAGGTTTTTGAGCCAGGCCTCCACGCCGCTTCTGCGTGGCGATCATTGGGGCAGCGGGGCGGCTGGGGCCGGACTTGCTGGCGTTGACGGTCAGCGTGGGAAACTAGTCGGCGTGATCCGCACGGGGGGGCGGGATGGCGATCCGCGCTCGGAAGTCGGAGGTGGTGTTCTCGTGCGGGAACGGGTCCTCGGGTACCGCTATTCCCAGAGGGGCGCAGATTGGCGGCCAGCCGTCGCCCGGTCGCCAGTCAATCAGCCGATCGGGTGGCACCGCTCGACGGACCTCTTCACTGTGCCGCTCGTAAGCGTCCGTGGCGCCCGCTTTGTTACGCCACGCCGGCGTTAGACGAGCGAGTACAGACATGGTCATCGCACGTCGCCGCGCCCAATCCGGTCGGTCAGCCGGAACCTCGCCGCTCATCGCCTGCAGGATCGTCCGCTGAAAACTATCCCACCAGACCTGCGCGGACTCGCGCGTGGACAGCAGCACGACCGCCTCCGGGCTATCGGCCAAGAGCTCTCGCCAGAACATCGCCGCCGGAAAGTCGACAGTGGCGACGTAGTCCCGACGCAGCCAGTCCCAGCTGACAAACTCGTCTGCGGCCGCGCGTTCCCAGTACACGGTGTCACCGGGCCGCTCGATCAACTCGAGCATGTGGTAACAGGGACCGCCGAGCAGCCGCTCAAGCGCGACTTTTAGCGAATTAGTTCCGGTCCGGCCGAGACCAGCACCGACCACCCTCAGGGGCATCGTCATCCCTTCCGTTGGAGCGAACACAAGCCTACCCCCGGCACAAACAGGGATCGACCAATCCCGCGCGCTGCTGGGCGCGAAAGCCCTGGCGTGGCCCCACTTTGGCTGCTGCGGTCGATCAACCCGACAGCGGCGGCGAGTCGACTGCCGCGCTCAGCCGTGTACGCGGTGATAGAGACTCTGAGCGGCGGCGATCAAGGCGTGCTCCGGTCCCGGGCCAAGAGCGCTGACGCTCTGGCCGACGAGGTAGTAGTAGTCGCCCTCGTCGAATGCGACGTTTATTCCCGACGACCCTTGACCAGAGCCGCCGAAGCCGATCGCGCCGGGGATCCCCGTGACCGGGAACGGCTTGACAGAGCTCGCTTCCTTTGGGGCGGAGAAGGCAGCGGCCTCCATGCGGCTACGAAACGGATCAGCGCCTAAAGCGGGCCGGTCTAGTGACCGATAACCCGGCGCGATGGTGTCGTCATATAGGGGCAGGGCTTATTGGCCCATGGTGCTGGTGTTCACGTGCGCAGTCTTGGCGATCGTTTTGGGCGCCTCGGCGGTGAGCGCTCGCGCCGCGACAGTCAACTTCACTGGACAGTTCAGCCCTTCGTCACTCCCGGAGGGCACTGCCTTCTCACTCAACGGCGACCAGGTGACGAGCTTCTCGGCGATGCTTCGACCCACTGCTTGTGCGTCCCCGACGGATTGGCAGAGCGACTCCGACGCCGTCTTTCGCCTGGCGCTGGCACCCGCAGCGAATGTGCAAATACATGCTGGACGCTTCAGCTATACCGGGCCAGCGACCAGCGCGTTCTACGGCCCCGGCGCGCCCGGGCGGCCCTACGGCGGCCAGTTCACGATCTCGGGCAACGTCAACCCGACGCACACTTCCGCGACGGCGACGATCAGGCTGTCGAACGCACAGGACCCGTTCGTCAGCGGCTGCTCGGGCAGCTACAAGTTCATCGCCATCCCCACGGTCACCAGCACAAGAACACCACCGGACAAGACCGCATACCAGAGCCAATTCGTCAGTTTCGATTACACAGCCGGGGTGATCCGGAACCTCCAGATGCAGGCGAACTTCCAATGCGGTCAGAGCGTCGACTCCGCCACAGTGAACGCGACCGCATACGGGTACCCGACACTCCAAACAACCGACAAAGGACGATTCAGCCTCAAACTCTACGTCCTAGACGAGTATCAGAACCTCGTTTCGCTCAAGATCACCGGCCAGGTCCGCGGGAAGAACGCTTCTGGGCGGATCGTGGTTACCGAGCCTCCGGGCGGGTTCAACGGCGTCGCCGGCGATAGCTGCAGCGGTAACTACGGATGGACCGCCGCCAAGCCGCTGCCGCCCGCTCCCCCAGGCCCGACCGCCTACTTCCAATGGGAGGCGATCCGTGTCCTGGTCGGCACCGTCTACCGGTATTACTTCGCCGTCAATAACCTCACCTGCGCAGACCACGCCACGCAACTCCGAGTGACCATCAAACGGCGCGTGACGAAGATCCCCTGTTCCAGATCGGCTGCATTCGCCTCCGGACCGCTCGCGCCAGACCAGACCTACCCCGTCAAGAGCCAAGCAGTCCAAACCAGCCACGGCCGAACCATCAAACACGGACCGGCCGTAACCGTGCCGCTAAAGATGCCCGGGCCAGGCGACCTATGGACCCCGATCTCCGGTCTGCCCGGCACGCCCCCCAGCTGAGCCGCGGCAAAGCCGGCGCCAAGTACTAACAGGTGAGCGAGGGTCTCCGGGCCACGACATATGTCTCAGGTGACAGGTCTCTGGCCGGCCGGCGCGGACTTGCCCGGATCCGCCTCACGGCTGACTAACTGCTTCCGCTGCTCGATCGATCCGGCATCGACACGGGTCGTTGCATGCGACATTACGGTGGTGTCTGGCCGATCAGTGGTCGTCGTTTGGCGTACTCGCGCTGGGGCTGCGGAGACCTTGGACTCGACCTGCTTAGGGGTATGAGCGAGCCGACGCCGTTCGAGGTTCATGAGTCGGGAGTGCTGTTGCACGGCACGAAGGCCGACCTGAAGGTCGGAGATCTGCTTGTGCCGGGGCGCGCCTCGAATTTCCAGGCGGGGAGGACCATGAACCACGTCTACGTCACCGCGACCCTTGACGCGGCGACCTGGGGGGCGGAACTCGCGACGGGCGAGGGTCGAGGCAGGATTTACATCGTGGAGCCGACCGGCGACCTCGAAGACGATCCCAATGTCACCAACAAGAAGTTCCCGGGCAACCCAACCCGCTCCTACCGCACGCGAGATCCGGTGCGGATCGTCGGAGAGATCGTCGACTGGGTGGGCCACTCCCCCGAGAAGTTGAACGCCATGCGCGACCGCCTCGCCGAGTCCAAGCGCACGGGTGCCGCTCAGATTGACGACTGACATTCTGTCGTCGCACGCCGTCATCCGACCGCGCTCCCGGCCCTCTGTTCCACGGCTCGCGCTGTCCGGTCGGCGGGCGCTCCCCTTTTGGCTATACGCAGCGCTGTCGCAGGTCGATCAGAGCGGCAGGTTGGCTAGTTCCTGGGCAACTCGCGTCGCCCAGTCGCCTTCGCGCAGAGGGTGGACCTTCACCCACACCCGGTTCTGCCGTTCGCTCAGCTCAAGCGTGCCGGCGCGACCCGGGGTTCGGAGGTGCCAGTGCTTGCTCCCGGGACGGTCCGCCAGCTCCCGCTCACTCGTAACCACAAGGCCCCGGCGATAACACTCAGCAAGCGCTCGCGCCGACGTCAAGGTGAGAGGCAGTTCCAGCACGACAAACCCGATCCTAAATCTCCCGGTCGGCCTCCGCACTCGAGGATCCAGAACCGTTGTCCACATTCGATCAAGCGGCACTCCCTGCTGGTACCGCTCTCTGTGCGAAGTCAGGCCAAGCATCGTCTTGGAAAGACGTCCCGGAGGCATTACGTGCGGGGGGTTGCCCGGATTGACGCGGCGCAGATAAGGTCTCCCTGTGGACGTCGCGCCAGATCGGGTGGATGCCGGGATCATGCTCCAGGTGCTGCAGATCTATCTGTCGGCGCCGGTGGTCGCGGCTCGCGGTTTCTGGCGCACACTCCCCGATGGGCTGAGCAAGGGGGAGCTCGAGGCTGCCTATCCGCCCGGCAGCGAAGGGCACAACCATGTCTTCACGCTGCTGTACTTCTGGGAGACGATCGGTGGGCTCCTCAAGCAGGGCCTATTGAGCGAAGAGCTCGCCTTTGACACTGTGCTCGACGCTCCGCCCTGGCCGACCGTCGAGCAGTTCATACGCGATCTGCGCGTCGAGCGGGACGAGCCGAGAGAAGGCGAGAACATCGAGTACGCCTACGAGCGCGCGATGGCATTTGCCGCCGCACGGCGAAACAACTGAACTGCTCCTCCTCGATCCAAAGGGGGGGACCGGCGCAGCGGCGACGGCGGCGTTTAGCCCGAGCCGAAGAAGCCGGGGAGGAAGTACACCAGCAGGGCGGCCGCGATGATCAGGAAGATCACGACAACGATCACCTCGAACCTTGTCGTCTTCGTGCGCATCTCGCATTCGAGCAAGCTGCGCCGCCAGATGGGTCCTAGGTTCGATGCCTCTGGAGCGCGCCGTTTGGCCATACGACCTCGTCTACCCCGCCGAGCATCACATTAGAAACGGATTCTCTTGAGCGGAGCGAGAGTGCTGCCCAGCAGCACTCCATTGGCGAAGTAGGTGTGCGTCGGACCGGCTGGCAGCAGGTCATACGTGTATTGCCGGCCATAGCGCACCCGAGCCGCCGATAGGACCCGGCTGCCCTCGAACCGCTGTCCGGCTGCCAGGGACGCGACCGGCCTTCCATCCGTCAGGGGATGCCCGAGGGAGACGAGCAGCTTTCGTCCGTCAGCAAGCCGCAGGCGGACCATCATGTGATCGAGGGGTACGTGGGTCCGGAGCACCTTGAGCACCTTGACCTGGATCCGGTGGCCGTGATGATCAGTGCTCCACACGAGCTGGCCGCGCTTGATCCGATCGACCTGCACCGGTCCAGTCGGTGTCGCGATCCTGGCCGTCACCGACAAGCAGTAGTGGGGCGTGGTGATGCCGT
Organism: uncultured Solirubrobacterales bacterium; assembly: GCA_963838865.1. GTDB lineage: Bacteria > Actinomycetota > Thermoleophilia > Solirubrobacterales > Solirubrobacteraceae > Palsa-465. Next base: position 461,000 of record CAWISN010000003.1, read on the forward strand.
TTTTCACGTGTTTCTTCAGCTGGCTTCCGGAAGGCGTAATCGCGTACCAGAACCCGCCTCCGGACTTGACCGCCTGGCCGTAATCCGTGCCGGCCATGGGGTCGGCCTGGTAGAAGTACAGAGGCCAGCCGTCATACGTGACCACTCGGCCGCCAGAAGGATCCGCGTCGCTGGAGACCAGCGACGCCTTCACCCCCGCGGATATCGATGGCTTCTCTCCGCTCATGATCTTCAGCGGCGTCCAGACCGCGGCACAGCGGCCCGTGCAGGTGACCTGCTCAGCCTTGTCGGAGGTGAAGCTGTAAAGGGTGCGGCCCTGGCCGTTTACCAGCACGGTGCCCAATCCCTTGATGTCCTTCGCGGACAGCGAGACGCCGCCGCCCAAGATCGATGAGGTCTTACTGCTGCTGCCGCCACCGCACGCAGCCACCGCGAGGCTGACCGCAATAGCTAACGGCAGTGCTCTTCTCATCGCCACAAAACGAATGATGCTCCATCCGGCAGCAATGGCTGAAGACGGGCTTTGAGTCGGGCCGGCCCGGCTCCTGCGACAGGTTCGCGAGCCAGGAGGGCTTTAGAGCCGCCGGGTTATCCGAATCCATTCGGCCCGGCGGCCCGGCCAGGGCGCTCGCGCGCCCATTCGAGGTGTCCATACCCCGCAGTACCTATCGTCGAGTGGTACCAGCAAACTCGCGCGACACAAGTCAAAAACGGCGATTTGGACGAATATATGAGCGGATACGCCAGCCTGGGTGGAGGGCCAGGCGAGTGCCGGCGGGCCAGCGCGGCGCGCGGCCGCTACAAGGACAGCGAGTAATCAACCCATTGCTCGCGCGTTGCCCCCACCCGGTCGTAGACCGCCTGGGCTCGGAGGTTGTCGGGCGCGGTCTGCCAGGTGAGCTGACGCGCACCCCGCCGTCTGCACCGCGCACGGCACGCCTCGATCAGCTGCTCCGCCAAGCCCTGGCCGCGGGTCGCCTCGACCACGAACAGATCGTTCATCACGCCGATCCGGCACGCCGTGGTGGTGGACCAGCTCCAGTACACCGTGGCGAAGCCAATGGCGGCTCCATCCGGACTGCGGGCGATGAGCTGGACACCCTCATGCTCAGGATCCTGGATCAGGGCGCGAGAAATCGCCAGGAGATCGTCGTCGGCCGGGCTGACTTCGTAGAAGTCGCAGTACGCACGCATCAGGCGCAGCAGCTCATCCAGATCCTCCGGTCCGACGGGCCTGATCGAGTAGCCGCTCACGGCGAGCACCTTACGAGGAATCAGGAGGGGCCAGCCGGCCGCGATGATTTTCGGCTCCCCGGGGCGTCTAATCCCGTGATGACAACCGACCAGGAGGCCTGAGATGGGCGAGATCCTCGTACACGAATTCATCACCCTGGATGGCGTGATCGACACCCCAACGTGGACATTCGACTTTCCCTTTGACCCGAAGATGGGACAGGCCATTGGCGCCATCATGGGTTCGTGCACGGCGATCCTGCTCGGACGCCGAACGTACGAGCAGTTCGCTCCGGCCTGGTCGGGACGAACCGCCGCCGAGGACCCCGGTGCTCCGTTCATGAACGAGACGCCGAAGTACGTCGTTTCGGGCACGCTCACGGACGCCGATTGGAGCAACACAGACATCCTGGGCGCCTACGACCCGGAGGCGATTCGCGCGCTCAAGAACGAGCGCGACGGCAACATCTACGTGAGCGGGAGCGGAACGCTGGTGCGGTCACTTCTGGCTGATGGCCTGGTGAGCGAGCTCCACCTGTTCCTGTTCCCGCTCACCCTCGGCGGTGGCCAGCGACTGTTCGGTGACGAACTCAAGCTCAAGCTCGGGCTCTCGGATACCGAGGCATACGACGGCGGCGCCGTTCATCTGACCTATCGCCCGCTGCAGTAGCAACATCTTCGTGTGGAGCGCGGGCAGCGCGGACCTGTAACCATGCCGACACGGTGAGGCGACTGGTCGTGGCAGCGGCGCTGTTCTCTGCTCTGGTGCTGGCGCCTGCCGCTGGTGCGGTCGTCTTCCGCTCCGCGCATGGGCTGCACATCGTCTCGGTCCGGTGGCTCAACTCGCGATTGGCCTCGGTCAAGGTGAAGACGACCGCACTGCCTGCGCCGGCGAGCATCTACATCCTGCTCCCGCGGGGATACCGAGAGCACCCCCGGCGCCGCTATCCCGTCCTGTATCTGCTCGATGGAACGAGCGGACGGGCCTCCAACTGGACACACCTGGGGCAGGCCCAGCGGACGGTCGGGGCCAGAGCGCTGATCACGGTGATGCCCGACATCACACTGAACGGCAACGGGGGAGGATGGTGCACCAACTGGCCGAATGGCGCGGAGCGCTGGGAGACGTTTCACATCGCGCAGATGCTTCCGTGGGTCGAGGCGAACCTTCGCACGGTTGATCGCCGGACGGCGCGCGCCATCGCCGGCCTGTCTCAGGGTGGCTTCTGCGCGCTCAGCTACGCGGCGCGGCACCCGGATCTGTTCGGGGTGGCTCTTGGCTACTCGGGCGCGCCGGACATCTACTACAACCCTGACGCCCGAGCCGGCGCGATGACGATCATCAACGCCACCGAGGTCGGGCTCACGCATGTCCCGCCGGACACCTTCTTCGGCAGCCCAGCCACGGACGGGATCAACTGGGCCGCGCATGACCCGGCCACGCTGGCCGAGAACCTCCGTTGGACACGGATGTACATGTACTGGGGCAACGGGAGACCCGGGCCGTATGACAGCCCGGGCTCATCGGGAGGGGGGAACCTCATCGAGGGGGCCGTGTGGCGGGATAACGACGACTTTCAGGCTCGGCTCAACGCTCTGCACATCCCGGCCTACTTCGACGACTACGGCAACGGCACCCATTCCTGGCCGTACTGGTCACGCGATCTGCGCTGGTCGATCGGGCGGATCATGTTCGACTTCGCCCATCCCGCTCGCCCTCCCAGCCGGTTCACCTACACAAGCGCCGACGAGCGCTACTCGGTGTACGGGTGGCAGGTGCGCATGCATCGGCGCGCCCGCGAGTTCTCCACGCTGACGGACACGGGCCGCCGCGGCTTCAAGCTCTCCGGGAGCGGCTCGGCCACCGTGCTCACCGCGGCCGCCTACCGGCCCGGTGTGCGCTACCGGGTGGTGATGTCGGGGCACGCGGCCGCCAGCCGGACTGTCATGGTCAGGGCCGGACGTGGCCGCCGCCTGCAGTTCAAGGTGCCCCTCGGTCCGGCCAATCCCTACCAGGAGGACACTCCCCAGGCTGAGGCCCACGGGACCGCGGTCTACACCACCACAGTCACAATCTCCAGAGCCGGGGGGCGGGCGTGAGCACCTTCGGATCAAACGGCGGGGAGCCAGCGCGCCAACCCCGGCTGGCGCCGGCACGCCGGGGCGAGGTGGGCTGGCTGAACGCCCGCATCCTCGGGCTGCTGCAACGAGGCGCGCGGACAAGCCGGCCGCCCCATCTGTTCGCCACGCTGGCCCGGCATCGACGGCTGTTCCGCGCCTGGCTGCTCTTCGCCGGGACCTTGATGCCCAGAGGCCGCCTGCCCCGAGCCGAGACCGAGCTGGTGATCCTGCGGGTGGCCCACAACTCCCGTTGCGAATACGAGTGGCGCCACCACGAGCGACTGGCTCGTGCGACCGGCGTGAGCGCCGCGGCGATAGAGCGGGTCAGGGAGGGGCCCGAGGCTCCAGGCTGGGGTACGCGGGAGCAGCTGCTGCTGCGCTGCACGGATGCGCTACACGAGCGCCGCGAACTTCCCGATGAGCTGTGGGCGAAGCTGAGTGAGGTCTTCTCGGAGGTCGAGCTGGTAGAGCTGGTCATGCTCGTCGGGCACTACGAGATGCTGGCCACGACGATTCAGGCGCTCCGCATACAGCCGGACGAGACGCCCGCTCCAGATCACCGCGAGAAGCCGTTGGCCGGCCGCCGCGTGCTGATCACCGGAGCCGCTCGCGGTATCGGAGCCGCCACCGCGCGCCGGCTGCACGAGCGGGGTGCCCGGGTGGTGGTAGCCGGGATCGAGCCGGACCTGCTCGCCGCGGTGGCCTCAGATTGCGGCAGTGCGCCTGCGCTCACCTGCGATGTCCGGGACCGGGAGCAGGTGGAAGCTGCGGTGCAGGCGGCGGTCGAGCACCTGGGAGGACTGGATGTCGTGATCGCCAACGCAGGCGTGGCGGCCCAGCTCCCGATCCTGGGCGGCGATCCAGAGGTGTTCGACCGGACCGTGGAGGTCAACCTGATCGGCGTCTACAACACGCTGCGCGCATCGGCGCCCCACATCGCCCACCGAGGTGGATATGCGCTGGCCATCTCCTCGCTGGCCGCGGCGGTGCATCCGCCGCTCCTGGGCGCCTACAGCGCCTCAAAGGCAGGCGTGGAAGCGGTGGCGGATGCGCTGCGGATCGAGCTTCGGCATACCGGGGCGCGGGTGGGCGTGGCCTACTTCGCCGAGCTCGAGACGGATATGACCAGTCGCGGCTTTGGCACGGAGGCGGCCTCCCGCATCCGACGGGGACCACGCCGCGTGGCGCCGCTACGGGCCGGGATCGATGCCATCGAGCGCGGCGTGACGACGCGGGCCAGGATCATCGCGGCTCCGGCCTGGGCAGCCTGGGTGCTGCCGGTGAGGATGCTGGCCCAGCTGGTGGTCGAGAGGGTGACCGCCCAGGGTCTGGACAACGTCCTGGAGATCGCCCGCCGGGAGCATGCGCCGCTGACCACCCCCTTGGACTCCCGGAAGTAGGTGTGCGTGAGCCCCGCTGCTCGCCGGGGCGTCAGGAGCGCTTAATCGCTCGCCACCCGCCGGCTCGGTTGTTCTCGGCGATCTGCCGAACCAGGGCTGTCAGGGCGGCTTCTTTGATCGGGTCGCCCTCGTAGAAGGAGATCACCCTGGCGGTCTTGTTCTCGTGGCCGCCGGTGATGATTCCCCCGGGGTCGGGAACGATTCCGCCGTCGTACAGGAATAGATTCACGTGGTCCTTGGCGGCGAGAAGGGCGCACACGTTGCCCTTGAGCACGAAGTAGGGCAGAACGGTGCGCTTGATCGTCTCGGTGATCTCGCAGTCGGAGGCGTGAATGAGGGCGCGCAGTCGGTGGCACAGGTCACGCTGCCATTCCGGCAGCCCATCGATGTACTGATCGACCCTGGGGTCGCTCTTAAATTCCGGCGGGACGGTCGCGCTCCCCAGTGTTACCGATCCCACGCCACGCCAGCGGCTTGTAGGGCGGCCGGGACGGTCGGGTAGCCGACCATCTCAATCACCCGGCCATCCCGGAAGGTGGTGATCTGGGCGTGGAGCTCGGAAGGCGTGCCGTCCTCCCCGGGTGGCGGCTGAGTGATGACCACCACCCGGCCTCCGTCGGCGTCTATGACGTCGACCAGCTTCCCGGGGCCGCGCCGACCTGGCCGCTGCATATAGGCCAGCGCCTGGCGGCGGTTGTGACAGGCCAGCTCAGCTGTGGGGTCGCCGGCATGCCAGGCGACGTCCTCGTCAAGCAGAGCCTCGATCTCGGAGAGGTCGCCCCGTGTTAGCGCCGCAAAGCCGCGGCGGGCCAGTTGGACGTTGTCGCTCGGCATGGGCACATTGTCTCACCGAGGGGAGACCTCCCCCAAGAACGAAGGCGATTCCGTTACGCCTGCGACCACGCAATCGCCAAAGTTTTTGCCCGCGGATTGGAGTGTGGACGCGCCTTCCGCCGAAGCGATCGAGCCTGGCCGAAAAAGCAAACCCACAGCGCGTTCTTTCGCCAGGCTCCTCTTGGCGGCGCGCTGTTCCATCCCAACTTAGGTCCGCGGGCCAAAGTTTTTCCGGCTCCGATGATTTTTCCGCGCCCCCGCGGTCTTATGGTGCAGTAACCCAACCAACCCCAGGAGGGACGCAGGATGAGCACCACAGCCACCCGGATCCGCCAGATCAGCCTGGTCTGCGTTGGAACGCCCGACCAGGATCGCGCGATCGAGTTCTACGAGTCGATCGGCTTCGAGAAGCGGACCGATATCCCGTTCGGCGGCGGCTACCGCTGGGTCGAGGTCTATCCGCCGGAGGGCACCACCGGCATCGCGCTGGCGCCGCCCCCGCCGCACGACCCCGAGGTCAAGCCGACGCAGACCGGCATCACCCTGACCACCGATGACATCGACGCCACCCATGCCCAGTTCAAGTCGCTCGGCGTGGACGTCGACGAGGCGGTGTCCCGGATGGGCAATCCCGTTCCGCCGATGTTCTGGTTCAGGGATCCCTCCGGCCACTCACTGATGGTGGTCGAGCAGAGCTGAGCCCCCGGACCCCCGAGCCAGGCCGCCGGGAGCACCGATGACTCTCCGGCGGCCGTCACCCGCACAACCCCGGCATGATCTACGATGAGCGTCGTGGCGGCGACAACCAGCGCGGGTGAGCTGGAGCGCGCGTTTGAGCAGCACCGGCGGGAGCTGCTGGGCTACTGCTACCGCATGCTCGGCACGCCCTTCGACGCCGAGGATGCTGTCCAGGAGACCATGCTCCGGGCCTGGCGGGGAATCGAGCGGTTCGAGGGCCGCGCCGCTTTGCGCTCCTGGCTCTATCGCATCGCCACGAACGTGTGCCTGGACTCGCTCTCCGCCCGGGGGCGGCGCGCGCGGCCGACGGATCTTGGGCCGGCCGGCGAGCCGGTGGCCGAGAACCTCAATGTCCCGACTGAGATCACCTGGATCGAGCCGATCCCGGACAGCCTTGTGGCTGGAAGCGATCCCGCCGAGCAGACGATGGCTCGAGAGACCCTTCGGCTGGCCTTCATCGCTGCCCTCCAGCGCCTTCCAGCGCGCCAGCGGGCGGCTCTCATCCTCTGCGAGGTCTTCCGCTGGAAGGCCAATGAGGCAGCTGAGCTGCTGGAAACCAGCGTGCCCTCGATCAACAGCGCCCTGCAGCGAGCGCGGGCCACCCTGGAGGCGTCGGAGGTCAGCTCCACCGACCAGCCCGCGACGATCGAGGCGGACCAGCGCGAGCTGCTGGCCCGCTACGTGGCCGCCTTTGAGGCTTACGACATCGACGCGCTGACCGCGCTGATTCGCGAAGATGCGATCCAGTCCATGCCGCCCTACGACCTGTGGCTGGCCGGGCGCGAGAACATCTTCACATGGTGGCTCGGCCCCGGGATCGGCTGTCAGGGCTCAAAGATGCTTCCCGCTCCGCAGGCCAACGGGACCGTGGCCTTCGGCCAGTACAAACCCGATCCGGAAAACGGGGGCTACACGCCCTGGGCGCTCCAGGTCCTGGAGGTACGCGAAGGAGGCCTGGGAGAGCTGACCTTCTTCCTGGACACCGAGCGGCTGTTCCCGCTCTTCGGGCTGCCCAGCACGCCTCACTGAAGCACGACATCGCGGAGCCCGGCCAGCTCGAGCAGCTCCCAGAGCGCTGCGTCTGCTCCGTGCAGCCGGACGCGGCATCCGTGGCGGCGAGCGGCCAGGGCGAGCCGGCCGATGGCGTCGAGTGCCACCGCGTCCACCTCGATATGGCCGACGTCCAGCTCAATCATCCGCGGACCGCCTCGGGATAGCTCCAGGCAGGTCCTCCAGTAGAGCGCGGGCAGGTCACTGCGCCTGAGGGGAGCGGGCAGCTCAAGGCGAAGTGGCCGTGCGGTCATCAAGGGTTAGACCGACGCCAGGCCGGAAACTCATCCCTGAGGTCGCGGGCGGGCCGCGCTCAGGATCGGGCGGGCCGCGCTCAGGCGCCAGGAATATCGAAGAGGCCCGGCATCCGGGCAGCCAGCACGAGATTGCCTCGCACCTTCAGTTTCCCGAACAGAAACAACCTGGGGCCGTTGGCGCCGCCAGTGATCAGTCGCATGAAGTCGATCGCGCCGATCTCCATCGTGACGGTCGGGTCCTCGGCTGGCCCCGGCTCGACGTCGGCATTGCCGTCGCGCAGGATCAGCTGCCAGACGTCCTTCTCCCGAGTCTCATGATCGACGATCCGCCACTCGATCACGGCGTCGACATCCGAGGCGCGCTCGCGGTCAAGCCGGGAGGGCATCTGGCGGAAGATCTCGGCCAGCAGCAGCTCGCGGTTGGCCTCCAGACCGGCGCGCAGCTCATCGTCCGTGGCGCCTTGCACCAGCTCGGCGAACTCCTCGGGATCGATGGCGGGAACTTCGGGGGTGGCGTCGGTGCTCATATCGTGCGCTGGCGGGCGGAACTCACTATCCCCGGCCGATCATTTCACCCGCGCCGGACGACGGAAGCCGCCCCTGCTCTGGCCAGGCAATCCATTACGTCCTTCTCACACCGTTCTAAGTGGTTTCTCGCGGTCCCGGAGAACCATCTTGAGCGTGAGTTCCAGATCTTTTGACAGGCCCCGGCATCCCCGCCAGGCGGGCGTCAACGCCCGGAACGCCGGACTGGACCTGATCAGGAGAGTGAACCGCTGGATGATCGCCGGGGCTGTGGCTGCCACCGGGCTGATATCAGTGGCGGCCTCCCAGTCGTTTCGCGGTCACGCGGTGAGTAGCGGCGCCAGGTCGACCGTCTCCTCCGCGCGAAGCTCGGTCTCTCGGACGCGATCCTCAAGCACCGGCTCGACCTCGGCAGGCACCGGTGGGACCATCAGGGGGCCGTCGCAGGCTCCTTCGACCGCCTCCGCCTCTTCCTCGAGCTCCTCAGGCTCGTCCGTGGTGTCGGGCGGGTCCTGACAGCGGGCGCACCTCGATGATCACCTTCGCCTCGGCTGGCCCGAGCGCATACTGGTATCTCACCCGGGGCACTGGCACGGTCGCTCTGGTTCTGCTCACGCTCAGCGTCGCGCTCGGCGTGGCCAATGTCCGTCGGCTCCGGACCGGTTTCATCCCGCGCTTTGTGCTGGGCGCCGTCCACCGCAACGTATCCCTGCTGGCTGTGGTGTTCGTGGCGGTTCACATTGCCACCGCCGTGCTGGACGGCTACGCGCCAATCCGCCTGATCGACGCGCTGCTCCCGTTCGCTTCCGCCTACCGCCCGCTGTGGCTCGGTCTCGGGGCGGTGGCTTTCGATCTGCTTCTCGCCATCGCCATCACGAGTCTGGCGCGGCGCCGTCTGGGCTACCGGGCCTGGCGGGTCACCCACTGGGCGGCCTACGGGTCCTGGCCGGTGGCCCTTCTCCATGCACTGGGTACGGGCAGCGACACGAAGACCGCTTGGATGCTGGCCATCGTCGTGGCCTGCGTGGTGATCGTCGGGGCCGCTGTGCTGTCCCGCATCACGGCGGGATCGCCCAGGAGTGGCGGTGGTGGAGCCTCGCGATCAGCGCGGAAGGCGTCGCAGCCCGCGCTCGTATTTCAGGCGCCGGCGCCGCCGATTCACCGCCCAGCTCACCCCGTAAACCAGTAGGACAAGCAGCGCCAGGATCCCCGCGACGGCGAGCCCCGGCGTGATGACCAGCACCACAATCGCCGCGACCACGGCAATGCCGAGGTCGATGAGGAGCAGACGGCGGTTCACAGAGGCATCCTCCGGAAGACAGGCCGGGGAAGATGTCGCAGGACGGAGAAGACCAGCCGCAGTCTGGCAGGCACCCACACCGTGTGGGCCCCGGAAGCCAGGCCCCGCACGGTGGCCTCCGCCACCTCCTCGGGGCCGGTTGACATGGGGGTGGGGGGAAGCCCGGCCGTCATGCGCGTATGCACGAATCCCGGCCTGACCACGAGGACGCGCACCCCCGTGCCGGCGCAGGCGTCGGCCAAGGCCTGGGCGAGGGCATCAAGCCCCGCCTTCGCCGCGCCGTAAATCGAGTTGCTGGCTCGCGGCCGTTCGACGGCCACGGTCGAAAGAACGACGATCTGGCCTGCGCGCTGGGCTCGGAGACGGCGCGTGCATTCCAGCAGCAGTGAGCCGGTGCCCAGGAAGTCCACCTCCATCACCTCCAGCGCCTCGTCCCGGCTCGCGTCCAGGCCGGCCTGGCCGCCCAGGATGCCCACGGCTAGCACCACGACGTCAAACCCTCCGGCCCAGCTGAATGCTCGGTCCACCACCTCCTCGTGGCTGGCCAGGGCGCGGGCATCGACGACATCCACCTGGCCGGCCTGGCACCCGGCTCGCTCCAGGTCCGCCAGGTCCGATTCGAGACGACCGTGATCCCGCCCCAGGAGGTAGGGCCGCACCGGGCGGTCGGCGGACAGGCGTCTGACGATGGCCAGCCCGATCTCGGATGTGCCCCCCACCAGGAGCACGCGCTGAGCCTCGGGCTCCACCTCCGCGGGGCTCATCCGGCCTCACCTGCGACGAGCCCGGTGCGCAGGCTCAGGTCCGACCGCCAGAGATGATCCGGGTCGGCTCGTTCCCGGGCCGCCCGCCACTCATCCAGGCGCGGATACATGGCACGCAGAGCGGGTGCGCGCAGCCGCACATCCTTACTCAGATACACGCGTCCGCCACAACCCGCCACCATCTCATCGAAGCGGTCGAGTTCCTCGCTCAGCCCAGCGGCGTTGCAGGGGATGTCCATGGCCAGGGTCCAGCCCGGCATGGGGAAGGAGAGCGGCGCGTCGGCCGCCGCTCCGAAGTCCTTGAGCACGGCCAGGTAACAGGGCAGCCGGGCCTGGCCAAGCCGCTCGATGATTCTCCTGATCACATCCTCCTCGCCGTAGGGCACGACCAACTGATACTGGAGGAACCCCTCCGGTCCGTACAGCCGTGGCCAGGCATGAAGGGCGTCGAGCGGGAACAGGTGATGGCCCATCGTCTCGACATGGTCTCGCTGGCGGAGTGGTGAGCGGCGGAAGCGCAGCTCGTTGAACGCGCGCACGGTCGTGGGCCGAAGGGGCCACTGGGGCCAGCGCTCGGGAACGGTGGCCAGCGACCGGACGGTTGCCCCGTTTGACTGTGAGGGCTCCGGGCCGCAGACGGGAGCTCCCTCCGGTATCAGGTGCTCGGCCCGGGTAACCACTCCCCGTCCCGCCGGTGAACCGAGGAGGTCCAACCAGGCCACGCGATATGAGCCGCCGGGAAGGCTGAGCGCAGCGAACGCCTGGTCGAGGTCGGGCACGCGGTCGGTGTCAACCGACATCAGGGGGGTGGCGACCGGACGCAGCCTGATCCGAGCCCAAAGGATCAATCCCGTCAGGCCCATGCCACCGACCGTGGCTTCGAAGAGCCCATCCGGCGAGCCGGGGCTGAGCTCGAGTGTCTCGCCCTCGGCGTTGAGGAGGCCCAGGCGCTCCACGTGAGCGCCAAAGCTGCCCGCGCTGCCGTGGTTCTTGCCATGGATGTCGCTGGCGATCCCTCCTCCCACCGAGACGTGCTGGGTCCCCGGAACCACCGGCAACATCCAGCCAGCCGGCACCAGGGCAGCCAGAAGCTCGCCCAGGGTGGCGCCGGCTTGCGCCGTGACAGTTCCCTGGGTCGCGTCGAGCCGGAAGCCTCGGCAGCGGGTCATCTGAAGGACCAGCCCGCCTTCCAGCTGCGCAGCGTCGCCGTAGCTTCGGCCCATCCCGCGTCCGATGGCCCCCTGCCCCGCCGTCCGCCATTGCTTCACCACCGCAGGCAGCTGCTCCACCGTGTCGGGTTCCAGCAGGTGCACGACCGCTCGGCGGCAGCTACCCCAGCCTTGGATCCGGGCGGCGCGAGAGGCGGTGTCGCTGGGGGGATCGGCCGTCAGGAGGTCAGCCGACGGCATGGACCCCGAGGGCGAACAGGGCCAGCCAGACCACGCCGGCGGCCAGGAGAATCCAATCGCGCAGGAACAAATCCTCGGGTGCCTCGCCGCCACCCGTGCGCAGCAGCGCGGCGTACCTGGCCAGACCCAGCGCCACGGGGGCGATCGTCAGGGGCCTCCACGGCACGCCGTTGACCGTGGGCAGCTCCAGTGCCCACACGCAGTAGGCGATCAATGCTCCGACTCCGCTCAGCGCCAGGATGGCGCGCAGCCTCTGCTGGGTGTAGAGAGCGAGCACGCGGCGCGCTCCCGTGGCCCCGGCCTCGGTGCGCTTCACCTCCGCCCAGCGCTTGCCCCCGGCTACGAACACCGCCCCGCAGGTGACCACCATGAGAAACCAGCGAGACAGGCTCACCGGAGCGGCCACGCCACCCGCGACGGCCCGAAGCACGAACCCCCCGGCGATGGCCACGATGTCGAAGATCAGAAGGTGACGCCAGACCAGCGTGTAGCTGAGAGTGAGCAACACGTAGCCGACCGCCACCACAGCCAGGAGCGGTCTGATGCCGGCAGACAACCCGATGCCCGCAGCGATCAGCGAAGCCCCGAGGCCGAGAGCTGTTTGCGGCTGAAGCTCGCCCGCCGCCACCGGGCGACTGCGCTTGCGGGGGTGGAGCCGGTCCTCCGGAGCATCCCGTACGTCGTTGATGGCGTACAGCCCGGAGGCCAGCAGACAAAAAGCCAGGCAGGCCAGAGCGACGCGAACCGGAACGTCGTCGTGGCCGAGGGCGCCGGCGGCCCCCGCCGCAGCGATGACGAGCACATTTTTCACCCACTGCCGGGGCCGCAGCGTGGCCAGCATGGCGCGCGGGAGCGACCGCCGGTGGGCGGTGGGAGTGAGGCGAAAAACTTCAGCCGGCGGGACGGCCACCGGCCGGCGGGGCGGTCGCGCGGTGACGACCTGCGCTTCGGGCATTGAGATGGAGGTTATTGTGGTTTCTGTAGACAACCGGTGCACCAGATGACCGGGCTCGCCGGTATTTTTCGTTGCTACACGGGTACCAGACAAGTCCGACGGTACCTGCCTCGGGATGTATGAGGATCCTCTCAGTCTGTCTTTAGCCTTTTCTGCGGCGAACGCTGCAACCTGACGCGCCGGATGCTGGCTCCGACCCAAGCCCCTGCCCGCTCACGCCCGGTCTCACGTCGGCCGCACCGACCGGCCCCGCCGCGCCGCCGGAGGCCCAATCGGGTGCGCCGGGTTGTTCTCCTGACAGCGGCCATGTGTTTGGTTCCGGCGTTCATCTCCTATGGCGCCTACATGGCGCAGCCATCGAACTCGAGCTTCTTCATCAACAGCGTTGAATGGCTGCGCGAGAACGGAGCCCGCGGCATCGTCAACAGCATCGAGAACTTCTATTACTCGCTCAACGCGCCGGCCAAGGGCGGCCCGGCGCTCCATCGGCTGCCCAACCAGCGCGGCGGGACGGCGGTTGTGGCAAAGCCCGTACCCCAGCACTACGAGCCGCCGCGCATCCAGCCTGTGATCCATCCGGCGCTGCCCGGAGAGGGCGTCTGGCGCGCAACGTTCGCCACCGGCGGGCGTTATCCGCCGGTCCTGATCACGAGTTTCCGGCCCCAGGCCGCCTATCCCCAGCTCGTGGCGGGGGTGGCCTGGATCGACCACACCCAGACCAGCACGTGGCTTTACCCCGGCATGCAGGAACCGGCCGTCGCGCTGCCCGATCGGGGCCCGGAGGAGGTCCCGATGGGCCTGCGCTCAAAGCTCGTGGCCACGTTCAACAGCGCTTTCAAGCTCGCCGACTCGAGCGGTGGCGTGGCCATCGGGGGCCGCACGTACGCTCCCATGCACAACGGCATAGCCACCATCGTGCGCTACCGCGATGGCCGCGTGGACGTCATCAGCTGGACCGGAGGCCCGAATGTGGGCCCCGGTGTGGTGTACGCGCGCCAGAACCTCCCGCTGATCGTCAATAACGGAAGGCCCAACCCCAACCTCTCAGACGGGCCCCAATGGGGAGCAACGCTGGGCAACGCCGTCCAGGTCTGGCGCTCGGCCGTGGGCGTGGACCGTGAGGGAAACCTGATCTATGCCGCAGCCAATTACCAGACCGTGGGATCGTTGGCCGCGGTGATGATCCGGGCCGGGGCGGTGCGGGCCATGGAGCTTGACATCAACACCTACTGGCCCAGCTTCATCACCTACAAGTATCCCGGCGCGCGTAACCCGGCCAATCTCTTGGCGGACATGGACCGCTCGCCCGAGCGCTACCTCACACCGGATGACCGCGACTTCTTCGCGGTCTACTTGCGCTGAGTCATCTCTGCCGTCCTTTGGTCAGTGAAAGAGCCGGAGCGTGTTGTCGAAGTCATCCACAAAGAGCACGCCATCGCTGCTGGGCGGCACTACGAGCCCGAACAGGTCACCAGCACCGTTGCCGTTGTTGTGGTCGATCATGGTGTGGGCGACCTGATCGCCCGCGGGGGTGGTCTCAACCAGGTTCCCGTTGGCGCCGTTCGCGCTCAGCACGTCGCCCCCGGGGGCAATCGTGAGACCAAGTGGGTCGTTCAGCTGGCCGCCTGAGGTGAGTGTCTTCCCGCCGCCCGAGACCGCTGCGTTGCGGTGCAGGGCGTCGGGGATCTTGGCCAGCCGGCTGTCGACACTGTCAGCCACATACAGGGTTCCGTGGGACAGGCCCAGCCCGGTGGGCCCAACGACCAGGGCGGCCGGGTCGGTCCGCTCCGCGAAGCCCGAGGCGATCACGCGAGTGCCCATCAGCTTTGGCGCGCCGGTCCCCTTCGTCTTCAGCTCGATCCTGACCACCGTTCCCTTGTGTACGACGTGTGGGCTCGCCGCCACCGTTCCGTTGAGCACGTTGGTCACGAACAGCGTGGTTGTTCCGCGACGGGTGACCGACGTCATGTCCCAAGGACCATTGATCGGCGGGCCGGCGATCTGGCCGGCGACGTGACCCTTCGGTGAGAGGATGATCAGCGCGCCGGGCTTCATCGTGGCCGACATGCCGTTGCTGGTGGGAAGGCTGCCGACCACGACATAGCCATCCGGCAGTGCCGCGAGCGCCGTGGTCAGGCCGACCCCGCCCTTGAAGTGCTTCGGGTTGATCCGGGCGAACAGGCGCATGTGCCTGCCCTTCGAATCGAACTGCACGATCGTGTTGCCCTCGCCCTGGTTGCCACCCCCGGTGGGCTTGCCGTTCTTGACCGGACCGCGATTGTTGAAGTTGCTGATCAGGACGTCGCCGGCGTGGAGGGCGCCCAACGTGCGGGGCACGATCGCGATGCCGTAGGGGTTCTGGTCACCGTTGGGGGGCACCGTGCTGGACAGAACCGTCGTCTTGGTGAAAGTCGATATGTAGGGCTTCGTCGCGGTGGCAGCGACCGGGCTGACGAAATAGAGCGCGGCGCCCAGGGTGAGGGCAAACGCCGGCACGGTGATGATCCTCTTCACGGGATTCCTCCTCCGAGAGTGGCTTGCGCCCTTGAAGGACTCCCGGCGACACGATTCCTTCCCGGGAAGTTTTGGACTCGGAGGTGAGTCTTAAGGGAAGATGGAGCCGCGTTGCCCGCATGCCTCAAGGACCTGCTGGCGCGTGAATGATCGGTATCCAGCGAGCAAGGAGCACACATGCCCAATCCGGTAACCCACTTCGAGGTCGTCGGTCAGGACGCAGCGGGGCTGCAGCGTTTTTACGGCGAGATATTTGGCTGGGAGATGCAGGACGTCATGGAGGGCGCCTACTACATGGCGCACCCAGGGTCGGGCATCAACGGCGGAGTGGGCCGCACGCAGGATGGCAACGGTCACGTCACCTTCTACGTCGAGGTCGAGAATCCGGCCTCTGCGCTGGAGCGCATCTCGGCGCTGGGCGGGCGCACCATTCAGGAGCCCGTTGACGCTCCTAACGGACCGACCATTGCCATGTTTGCCGACCCTGAGGGCCACGTGGTTGGCCTGGTCAAGGGCGCCTGAGCAGATGGCTGAACCTCCCATCCTGTATGTCTGCCACGGTGATGACGGCGGCCCCCGCCTGCATCCCTGCCGGCGCGTGCAGGAAGCCATGCGCGAAGCCGGGATCTCCTACGAGAAGGTGATCGCCGGCCATGGCAATCCGATCCCCTTCCTGCGCAAGGGGTCTCGCGACGAGCTGCAGAAGGCCACGGGAACCAACAAGCTTCCGACCATGCAGCTGCCGGACGGCCGGGTCATGAGCCACTCCCGCGAGATCCTCGCCTGGGTGGAGGAGCACAAGGGCGCGGAGGCCTGATCGAAGGCTCGGGCACAATGGCCGTAGCTCCTTCCACTCTCAGCGCTGCTCCCGTACTCATGCCACGGTCTGATGTCCGCCGCCTCGACCCCGAGCGCCTGGGCGACCACCTCGACCGCCTGTACCGGGCGGCCTGGGCGCTGACCGGTTCCCGCGAGGACGCCGACGATCTGGTGCAAGAGACGTACGCCCGGGTCCTGAAACGGCCGCGCCTGCTGCGCTCAGAAGACGATCTCGGGTATCTGCTCAGAGTGCTGCGGAACACCCACTTCTCCGCCCACCGGGCGGCCAAACGCCGCCTGAGTCCTCAGCCGCTCCCCGAGGAGCTGGACCGGCTTGAGGATCGCTCGGCCGTCCAGCCCGAGCGGGCGCTGGACGCCCGCGAGCTGTACCGGCTGATCGCGGAGCTACCCGACGTGTTCCGCGACGCCCTGGTGGCGGTGGACCTGCTGGGACTGTCCTATCGCGAGGCGTCCCGAGCGCTCCACGTGCGCGAGGCCACCGTCACCACCCGCCTGTACCGCGCGCGTTTGAGACTTGCCGCCGCGCTTGACGCCGAGGAGACCGGCGTCGGCGTAGATGAGAAGGAGGAATGGCGATGATGAAGATCGGCCGCCGCCGCACACCGAGCGAAGCCGACCTGGCCGCGCTGGCCGACGGATCGCTTTCCGCCAGCCGCCGGATCCGCGTAGAGCGAGAGGTTTCACAGTCGCCGCGTCTCCAGCACACCGTGGCCGCGCAGCGGCGGGCGCTGAGCGCCATCGATCGCGTCAGCGACGAATCAGCGCCGATGGGCCTCCGCGCCCAGCTGGCGCTGGCCCAGCCACCCTCCCAAGCGCGGAACCGGCTTCGGCCCGCTGGCCTCCTGGCCGGCGGGATGGCGGCTGCCCTGGTGGCGCTCGCCGTTGTCATCTCCACCGGTGGCAGCAGTGCGCCGACGGTGGTGCAGGCCTCGTTGCTGGCCGTGCATCTGCCCCAGGCGTCCGTGGGCAGCCCGAGCGGCCAGAGCCAGACGCTGCCAGGAGTGACGGGGGCTGGCCTCAGCTATCCCTACCTGGAGGACCAGTTCGGTTACAAGGCCGTTGGCGTGCGTTACGACCGGATGGCCGGGCGCACGTTCACGAGCGTCCTGTACGTCCGCGGCGCCAGCCGCGTGGCCTACCAGATCGTGTCGGGTCCGCCACTCCGGCTGGGACAGAGAGCGGGCACAGTGACGCGCCAGGGAGTTCAGTTCTGGACGCTGCACACCTCACGCTGGGAGATCGTCACCTGGGTGCGCTCGGGCCATTCCTGCATCCTGGTGGGACGAGGAGTGGCCGTGCCCGCGATGTTGCATTTGGCTTCGTGGCATCAGGGCGGTCTGGTCCCGTACTAGGGCGCCGGCCGCACCCTCTCGGTCACCGCGGACAGGTCAAGCCAGACGGTTAGCGGGTAGGACGCCGGTATGAGCGTCCTGAAGAAGGTGGACAGGGCCCAGAAGCGGTCCAAGCCCACCAGCATCGCCGTAGCCACCTTCACCAAGTTCCGCGAGGATCAGACCACCAGTCTGGCCGCAATGGTCGCCTTCTGGGGTTTCTTCTCGATCTTCCCCCTGCTCCTGGTCCTGGTCACGATCCTCGGCTACGTCCTGCCCGCGTCGGACAAGGAGAACGTCCTCAAGCACGTGGCCAACCTGCTGCCGGTGCTCAAGGGCCACTCGTTCCAGGCGATGACCGGGGCGTGGTGGGCGCTGGTCCTGGGTGGCGTGACCTCACTGTGGAGCGGACTGGGAGCTGTGCGCACCCTCCAGACGGCGTTCAACTCGGTCTGGGAGATTCCCTACCACGAGCGCCCGGGCCTGGTGGAGCAGCTCCGGCGCAGCCTGATCATCCTGGCCACCATCGGCGTCGGACTGGTTCTGACCACGTTCGTCTCCGGATTGGTCACCAGCTCCTCCAGCGGGATCAATCTGGGAATCGGGAGCCGGATAGCCGGGTACGGAATCGCGATCCTGGCGGACGTCGGACTGTTCGTGGCTGCCTTCCGGATGCTGACCGACCGCCAGGTCACGGTGCGCGATGTCCTGCCGGGAGCGATCTTCTCGGGCGTGATCTTCTTCGTCCTCCAGGAGCTATCGGCCTTCATCATCTCGCGCCATCTCCAGAGCGCCCAGTCCACATACGGCACCTTCGCCACCGTGATCACGATCCTCTGGTGGTTCTACCTGCAGGCGATCGTCACCCTGCTAGGCGCCCAGCTGAACGTGGTGCTCAAGCGCCGGCTCTACCCGCGCTCGCTGGTGGACGCTCCCCAAACCGAGGCCGACCATCGTGCACTGCAGGACTACGCGGCCGAGCGCACCTATCAGCCCGAGGAGAAGGTCAAGGTTCACGTCGAGCGCCAGGCCTCGGCAAACACGTGAGCCTGCGGACGCGCTGGTTAGTAGATCCAAAGGATGCCGGCATGACCGCCGTCCCCCCGGATATTGGAATTCTCATTTTCCTCTTAGGCCCTACTGCTTCCGTTGCAGGAAGATTTCACAGTGCCGGTGAATGACATGGACAGCACGAGGATCCATCCGCGCGGCCGCCGCCCGGCGGAAATGGAGGCGTTCAGCCAGCCGATGCCCGGGCCGCGCGATCGTGCGCTGGCCAGTCGAGCCCGAGACGCTGCGCTGACTCGGATCGGACGGACCCGCCGGTGGGTCTTGGTGGGCGCGCTGACGCTGAGCGGTGCCCTGGCCGGCCTGGCCTCAGCTCTGCTTCCCGGCAAGTCGCTGGGTGCATCCTCACGTGCCCGGTCCGCTGGAGCCGCCGGCTCGACTACGACCGGGGCCGCCGGCTCGAGCGCGACCGGCTCACAGAGCTCGACGCCGCCCCCGCTGGCTCCCCCGGCCAACGCGGCTCAGCTGGGAATCTCGGGATCGAGAGCGCAGCAGCAGTCTTCTCCGCCGCCCGCCCCCGCTCCGCCGCCCGCCTCCACGCCGCCATCGCCCCCTGCGCCGTCGCCTGCCCCCGCCCCCGCGCCGTCGCGCCAACCCGCACCCAGCAGCTCCGGCGGCGGAGCAGTCGTCTCCGGCGGCTCCTGAGCCTTGCCGCACAGCGTCCGCTTTCCCGTCTTCGGCGGCCTGGGCGTGGTGGCGGTGGCCGATCCCGCCGGACTCTCCACCGCACGCACGGCGGTGGATGAGCTGGTCACCGGATTCGACGAAGCCTGCTCGCGCTTTCGCGATGACTCCGAGCTCTCGCGCCTGAACCGAAGCGCCGGGCACTGGGTGGATGTGAGCCCCCTGCTCTTCCAGGCCATCCAGGCCGCGCTGCACGCCGCCCAGGTCACGAGCGGCGATGTCGATCCCACGATCGGCCAGGCGCTTATCGCCCTGGGCTATGACCGCGACTTCGAGCTGATCGGCCAGGTCAAGCGCCCAGTACGCCCGGCCGTGACTGCCGTGCCCGGGTGGCGGACCGTCCAGATTGACGAGGCCAGCCAGAGCGTTCGCCTGCCCCGCGGGGTCGTCCTGGACCTGGGGGCCACGGCCAAGGCGCTGTGCGCCGATCGCTCCGCCGGCGCCGCGGCGCAGGCCGCGGGCTGCGGCGTGTTGGTGTCGTTGGGAGGCGATCTGGCCATCGCCGGTCCCGCGCCGGCCGAGGGCTGGCGGATTCGGGTGACCGACGACCACCGCTCCGGGGCAAATGCCCCCGGCCAGTGGATCGCCCTGATCTCGGGAGGACTGGCCACATCCAGCACGGCGGTCCGGCGCTGGGTCACCGATGGAGGGGAGGCACACCATCTGGTCGATCCCGCCAGCGGCCGCCCGGCGGTTGGTCCCTGGCGCACGGTCAGTGTCACCGCGGCCTCCTGCCTGGAGGCGAACATCGCCAGTACCGCGGCCATCATCCGGGGGGATCGGGCCGTTGAGTGGCTCGAGGAGCTGGCGCTTCCCAGCCGGCTCGTGACCCAGCAGGGCCGGGTGCGACATCTGGCCGGCTGGCCACAGGAGGGTGATGACCTGCAGGCCCCGAGCGCGCCTGCCATCGGAGCGGTGCCATGACCGTGACGGCCGCCTCGCTCTCGCCGAGCGCGTACTGGTATCTGACCCGCGGAACCGGCACCGTGGCGCTGGTGCTGCTCACGGCGAGCGTGGTCCTGGGGATCGTCGGCGCGCTCCGGTTCTCCTCTCCCCGTTGGCCACGGTTCGCCATCGACTCGGTGCACCGTGACGTCTCCCTGCTGGTGGTCGCCCTGCTCGTCATCCACGTGCTGACGACGGTGCTCGACGGATTCGCTCCGATCTCGTTGCTCGATGGCGTTATCCCGTTTCTCTCCCCGTACCGGCCGCTGTGGCTCGGCCTGGGCACGCTGTCCTTCGATCTGATCCTGGCCCTGGTCATCACCAGTCTGGTCCGCCGTCGCCTGGGGTACCGGTCCTGGCGGGCCGTCCACTGGCTGGCCTATGTCAGCTGGCCGATCGCCATCCTGCACACGCTGGGTACCGGCACCGATGTCAAGCAGTGGTGGCTGCTCCTGCTCACGGTGGCGTGCATCGTGGCCGTGCTGGCGGCCGTGGTGGCTCGAGTCGGGGCGGTCGACCGCACCAGAGGCGCACTGCGCACCGGGGCGTACGCGCTGTCGGTGATCACGCCGATCGGAATCGTGGCCTTTGCCCTGGAGGGCCCGCTCAAGCACGGATGGGCCGGCCGGGCAGGGACTCCGGCCCACCTTCTCGGCGGCCGACCCACCGCGTCCGCGGTCACAGCTCGCCCGGTCAAGGGAAAGAAGCACAGTCAAGCCCCGCCCGCGCTGCGCGGCCCGTTCTCGGCTTCGCTCTCGGGCACGGTCTCACAGAAGAACGCGTCCGGCGGAGTCATCGTCCAGCTCGAGCTCCACATGGCCGGCGCGGTGAAGGGCCTGCTCAGGATCAGGATGGGGGGCCAGCCCCTGCCCCAGGGGGGGCTCTCGCTGGTGGGAAGCCAGGTCTCGATGGGCGTGAGCGGAACACCCGCGGCGTTCGAGGGCCGGATCCTGAACCTGGCGGGAAACCACCTGCTGGCCCGGGTGGCGGACAGCAGCGGGGCCGTCCTCACCCTGAGCGCCAACCTCCACATCGACCAGCAGAACGACACCGTGACCGGGGACCTCTCCGGCTCGCCGACAGGAGGAGGATGATGACCCAGGCCTGGCTGGAGGGCCACCCGGGGCTTCCCCGCTTGCTGGCCGGGCTGAGACTCGAGCGGCGCGGCGATGACCCTGGCCGAGCACAGGCGGGTACACGGAGATCTGCCGCACAGATCCCCCCACGAGCTGATCGAGGCGATCGAGCGCAGTGGCTTGCGCGGGCGGGGCGGGGCGGACTTCCCCACCGCGCGAAAGCTCCGGGCTCTGGCCGCCTCTCGGCGCGTCAGCGCGTTGGTGGTCAACGGCTCGGAGACCGAGCCGGCCAGCGCCAAGGATCGTCTCCTTCTGACCCGCCTACCCCACCTGGTGCTGGACGGCGCGATGCTGGCGGCCGGCGCTGTGGGCGCGCCGGAGGTGATTGTGAAGGTGGGGGAGGGCTCGGTCGGGTCGCTGGGCGCGCTGGAAGCGGCGCTGGCGGCGCGACCCGATGACCCAGTCCCGGTGTCTCTGGTGGCCGCGCCCGAGGGGTACGTGGCCGGGGAGGAGAGCGCGGTCATCCACTATCTCAACGGCGGTCCTCAGCTCCCCACCTTCGTCCCGCCCCGCCCCTTCCAGAAGGGCTATCGCCGCCTGCCCACGCTGATCCAGAACCCGGAGACACTGGCCCAGGTTGCGCTGGTGGCTCGGTTCGGTGAGCGCTGGTACCGCGAGCTGGGAACGAGCGCCGACCCGGGCTCGGCCCTGGTCACGATCTCAGGGGCGGTGGCCGCGCCCGGTGTATACGAGCTGGCCTTTGGCACGCCGATGCGGGCGCTTCTGGAGGCCGCGGGCGGTCCGACCGAGCCGCTCCGGGCCCTCCTGGTGGGGGGCTACTTCGGGATGTGGGTGGAGGCATCGGACGCGCTGCGGTTGCGCCTGGCCCGCGAGGACCTCCGCTCGGTGGGGTGTTCGCTGGGGTCGGGAGTGCTGATCGCGCTCGGCCGCAGCTCGTGCGGCCTGCACGAAAGCGCCCGGATCATCGACTACCTGGCGCGGCAGTCGGCCGGACAATGTGGGCCATGCGTGTACGGGTTGAGGGCCATAGCCGACTCGGTGGCTGCGCTGGCCAGCGGGGTGGCCCACCAACAGGAGCGCCGGCGGATCGAACGCTGGTGCGAGGAAGTGAAGGGTCGTGGGGCCTGCCATCACCCCGATGGCGCCACCCGCTTCATCCTCAGCGCTCTGAGGGTGTTCGGGTCGGAAATCGCCGAGCACCGAGAACAGCGCTGCCGGGCCCAGCCTGCCGGGTTCCCGGTCGGCGGAGTCACCGTGCGCCAGGCGGCCGAGGTGCGGGGATGAGCGTCCGCCTGCACGTAAACCCAATTGCCTGCGAGGCTCACGCTCTCTGCGTCGAGCTGCTCCCTGAGCTGATCCGGCTGGACGACTGGGGCTATCCCCTGATCGACACGGCGCGCGTCCCGCCGGAGCTGATGGGGCTGGCCGAGCGAGCGGTGGATTCCTGCCCCACCCTGGCGCTGGTGATTGAGGAGGAACCGGAGTAAGCCTCTGTGACGGACTCAGCCGGTGGGCGAGCACCTTCGAACCCACCGGGGAAGACATGGCTCTGGCCCGACGCGCCCTGCTGGATACGGTCGCCGTGATCCTGGCTGGCCGGGGAGAGCTGCCGCCGCAGCTGCTGGAACCTCTGTCCACGGCGGGCCGGTGGGCCGCGCAGGCCCATGTGCTCGACTTCGACGACCTCCACCTCGACTCCACGACACATATCAGCGCGGTTTGCGTGCCGGTGACCCTTGCCGCGGGCGGCGGCGCACGCGAGTATCTGGCGGGAGCCGGAGTGATGGGCCGCCTGGGGACCGCGCTGGGCTGGGATCACTACGCCGCCGGGTGGCATGCCACATGTACCGCTGGCGCCCCGGCGGCGGCAGCGGCCGCCGCGGTGGCCCGGGGGCTGGACGCTCAGGGCATATCCACCGCGATGGCGCTCGCCGTGCCGGCCGCGGGTGGCGTGCAGCGGGCGTTTGGCACCGCGGGTAAGAGCCTGCAGGTGGCCTTCGCCGCCGACGCCGGAATGCGGGCGTCGGCCCTGGCTGGGGCCGGGGCCGACGCCGATCCATCTGCACTGGATGACTGGTTTGGTCTGGTGGGCGGCGAGCGGGCTGAGCTGCCCGACGCCGCCGAGGCGGTTCCCGGCGGCCTGGCCGTAAAGCTATACCCCTGCTGCTACGCGCTCCAGCGGCCGATCGCGACGCTGAGGGAGCTCGGTCCGCTGGACGGCGCCCGGGTGCGCGAGATCCGGGTGAGCACGCCGTCGAGTGCGCTGGCTCCCCTCATCCACCACCGTCCGCAGACCGGTCTGGAGGGAAAGTTCAGCCTGGAGTACGGGCTTGCCTGCGCGCTTCTGGACGATCCGATAACGGTGGGCAGCTTCAACGACGACGCGGTCGCGCGGCCGGAGGCCCGGCGGCTGATGGAGCTGGTCCAGGTCGCGGCCACGATTGGTGAGCGCGGGCTGCTGGCGGGGCAGTGCACGGTCGCGGTGACGCTGGAGGACGGGACGGTCAGCCGCGCCTCGCTTGAGCGGCCGCCGGTGGGCGACGCCGAACTGGCCGAGAAGCTCGAGGTATGCGCGGGCGAACTGGCCGGGGAGGTCCGCGGACTCAGCTGGGAGACGGCGGGCGCGTTTCTCCGGGCAGCTTAATGACTGCGTCGGCCCGGGCCGGGCTCCTGCGGAGGGGCATCGCCAAGCGGTCGCAGCGGCCGCTGGTACCAGGCCACGTCGCGCCATTTCCCGGCCTTCCACCCGATGCGGCGAAAGATCCCCACGGGCTCGAATCTCAACTTCTCGTGGAGGGCCACGCTGGCCGGGTTGGGGAGCGTGATCCCGGCGCAGGCCATCCGGAATCCCTGTTCGGCCAGTCGCTTCAGCAGCTCCGCGTAGAGCGCCCGGCCGACTCCCCGGCCGCGATGCCCCTGATCGAGGTAGATGGCCACCTCAACCGTCCACCGGTAGGCCGCTCGCTCCCGGTGCTGGCTGGCGTAGGCATAGCCCACCACCCGTCCCTCCGCCTCGGCCACCAGCCAGGGATAACGGGCCGAGGTGGCCTCCATCCGTCGGCGCATCTCCGTCTCGCTGGGCGGCTCGGTCTCAAACGAGATCACCGTGTCACGTACATACGCGGCATACAGGGCGGCGCAGGCGGCGGCGTCGCGGGCCGGGTCAGCCGGCCTGATATCCATCAGGCCGCGCGCAGCGACCGGGAGCCGAGTGGCCCCTGAGCGATGGCCTTGCGGCGCCAGCGCAGCTGCGAGGGCCCCGTCACCCGCAGGCTCTTTGGCATGACCGGAGTGAGGCTCCGCGAGAGGCGCCCCAGGACCTGGAACTGGGTCTCCTCTGCGGGCTTCCAGGCGATGCCAAGGCGTTGGCGCAAACTCGGGCTCATCATCCCGATCCCGCCCAGCCGCAGCACCTGCGACGCCGGCAGGCGTAGAGCTCTCCACACCAGGTCGGGGATGGGGAAGGGCGGCGGCGGCGCCTGACGGATGGCCCCCAGCACGCTGTCCACCGAGGTGGTGCGGACCAGCTCCTGGCTGGTCATCCGCTCGAAGTACTGCCTAAAGCCGGCCCAGCTGTCGGGCAGGTCGTCGTCGCGCACCCCGATCAGCCGGCCCAGCCCGCGGTACTCGGCGTAGAAGCGCTCGGTTTCCTCGCGGGTCATCGGCTGTCCGAAATTGGCATGGCCGGCCACGTAGGTCTCGATCAGGGTGGCGTGAACCCAGGCGTATGCGTCGGGCTCGAGCGCGTGATAGCTCTGGCCGTCCTCGCGCACCCCTTTGAACTCCTGATGGAGCTCCCGCAGCCTACGGCCGGCCGGCACGGCATCGCGGCCCCCGTACACGAGCAGGCTGACGTAGTCGATCGTGCCCATCAGCCGGTTCCAGGGACGATTCTCGAAGTCCGAGTAGTCGCGCACCCCGGCGCCCACGGTGGGATGCGCCACCTGGAGGAGCAGCGGATAGAGCATCACCGCATATAGCCGCACATCACTGGCCCGGCGCCAGGCCACGGAGTCCGGGCCCATCGAGGAGCCCGTCCACCTCCGCGTCGGCGGGAAACAGCGGCGAGGCCATCGCGGCCGGATTCTATTGGGGGGCGGGGCGGCCCCCGCCGCCCCAAGAGGCGACACTCTTGAGCCGAGCAGGTGCGGGCGCCCCCCACGCGCCCTCTACGATCCCGCCCGATGACCCTCCTGACCCTGACCGATGAGCAGCGCGCCTTCGTGCAATCGATCAGGGACTTTGCCCGCCGCGAGTGCGGGAGCCGGGAGCAGCGCGAGGCCCTGACCGACCACGGCCACGAGCCGCACAACCACCCGCTCTACGAGCGGATGGCCGAGCTGGGCTGGCTGGGGGTGACGATCCCCGAGGAGTACGGCGGCTCGGGCGGCGGCGCGACCGAGCTGTGCCTGCTCCTTGAGGAGATCGGGCGTGGCGTGATCCCGGTCGGCTTCATCGGGGTCAGCATGATCGTGGCCGGGGCGGTCCGGAGATTCGGGACCGAGGAGCAGAAGCGCGAGCTGCTCGGGGGGATCGCCCGCGGGCGCGTGGAGGCGATCGCCATGTCCGAGCCCGAGGCGGGCTCGGACGTGGGCGCGATCTCGACCCGGGCACGGCGATCAGACGGGCACTACCTGGTCAACGGCCAGAAGACCTGGATCACGGGCGCGCATGCCGCCGATCACATCCTCCTGGTCTGCCGCACCGAGCGCACGGCCGACAAGCATCAGGGGCTCTCCATGCTGTCCGTGCCCGCCGGGACCGAAGGGATGGAGATCCGCGGAATCGAGACGATGGCCGGCCGCGAGGTCAACGACGTGTACTTCACCGACTGTGAGGTGCCGGCCGAGCATCTGATCGGCGTGGAGGGGCAGGGCTGGCGCCAGCTCATGTCGGGCCTGAACCACGAGCGCCTGATCCTGGCCGCCCAGGCGCTGGGCCTGGCCGAGCGCGCCTTCGATGATGTTCTGGCCTATGTGAGAGAGCGCCGCCAGTTCGGCCAGCCCATCGGCTCCTTCCAGACGATCAAGCACCGGCTGGCCGATCTGGCCGCTGAGCTCGAGGCCACGCGGCTGCTCGTGTATGAGGTCGCCTCCAAGGCCGACGCCGAGCCGGAGAAGACCCTGCCCCGCGAGGCTTCGATGGCCAAGCTCAAGGCCACCGAGCTGGCCAAGCGGGTCACACTGGAGGGGATGCAGATGATGGGCGGCGCCGGCTACGCCACCGAGTACGGGATGGAGCACCAGGTCCGGGTGGCGCTGGTGACCACCATCTACGGGGGCACGAGCGAGATCCAGCGGGAGATCATCGCTCGCACGCTGGGGCTCTAGGGCCGCTGTCCCCACCACCACCGCGGTGGCAGTTGCGGCGTGTGGCTCGAGCGGGCCCTCACCAGCGCAGCGCAAGATCGACGCGCGGCATCCGCCGCGAGGGCGGCGGGTGTCGGCGCTCTCTCCTGGTGGCAAGCGATATCGTCGCGCTCCCACACGGGAGAGAGCGAGCGAGAGGTGCCCAAGGACGACGATGAGATCCGCGGGTCCCGCCTGAGGCGCGCCGCGTCCATGACCGGTGCGGCCGCGGGCGTGGCAGCCCGCGAGGCGGCGGCCCGGGCGATGTTGATCGGGGGCGGAAACTCCGAGGGGCGGCGGGCCAGGGCTTCGCAGCAGCAGCTCAAGTCGGCGGAGACGCTGGTCAAGGTGCTGGGGAGCATGCGCGGAGCGGCCATGAAGGTGGGCCAGACGCTGTCCGCCGTGGACCTGGGACTGGTGCCGGAGGAGATCCGGCCGCAGTTTCAGGAGATCCTGGCCAGCCTCCAGCAGGATGCAAAGGCCATCTCTTTCAAGTCGATTCGCAAGGTGATCGAGGACGACATGGGGGAGCGGCTGAACAACGTCTTCGCCGACATCGACGAGGAGCCGCTGGCCGCCGCCTCGATCGGACAGGTGCACCGCGCCGTGCTCGAGGACGGACGGAAGGTGGCGGTGAAGGTCCAGTACCCAGGCATCGCCGAGGCGATCCGGGCGGACATGCAGAACCTGCGCCTCAGCCTCAAGCTGCTCAACGTGATCGCGCCGGGGATAGACACGGGGGCGATCGCCGAGGAGATCAGGGAGCGCATCGGCCAGGAGCTCGACTACGAGCTCGAGGCGGCCAACCAGCACGCCATGGCCCGCGCCTACCGCGGCCACCCGTTCATCGTCGTCCCGGATGTGGTCAGCGAGCTGTGCCGTGAGCGCGTGCTCGTCTCAGAGCTCGTCGATGGCCGCCGCTTCGCCCAGGTGCGCGACTCGGCCGCCGAGGAGCGCAACCGCTGGGGCGAGATCCTGATCCGGTTCTACTTCAACGGGCCGCTGCGCCACCGGCTGCTCAACGGCGACCCGCATCCGGGCAACTCGCTGTTCCTGAACGACGGTCGTGTCGCCTTCCTGGACTTCGGCTTCTTCAAGACGCTTTCCGACGAGGAGGTGGCCCAGCTGATTGCGTCAACCCGGGCCACCTACGAGCACGACGCTCAGGCGCTCTTCGACGTGATCTCCGGGCTCGGGGCTCTCCCGCCGGACACAGCCCTGGCCGAGCCGTTCCTCGAGGCATACGAGTCGATCTTCGGATGGCTCTTGACCGATCAGGTCGTGACGATCGACGGCTCCGCCACCGGCGCGATGATGCGCGCGTACAACCGCCTGCGCAATTCTGAGCACTTCAAGTCACTGACCCTGCCGGCCGAGCACTTCGTGCTGATGCGGGCGGTGATGCTGCTGATCGGGCTTCTGGGCCAGCTCCACGCGCGGGGCAACTGGCTCGAGCTGGCCCGCGAGTGGCTGCTGGGGGAGCCGCCGGTCACGGAGCTTGGGCGGGCCGAGGCGGAGTTCTTCTCCGCTCGGCCCTATCCGAGCGTCTGAGCGCTGCTCAGCTGGAGACCACGTGGGCCGCGCTCTTCTGCGTAGCCGCTCCCGAGTAGTTCCGAGCCGTCACGGTGCAGACGTAGCTGCCCGCCGACTTGGCCACGAGGTGTGGCTTGGTCGCGCCGGCGACCAGGACGCCGTTGCGGGTCCAGTGGTAGCTGAAGGTCTGCGGCGCCTCGTAGAGCAAGGCCGCCTCGATGTCAGAACTCCAGGTTCCCCTCGAGCAGGAGAGGGTCGACCCCGCCTTTGTGGGGCCCGTGACATTGGGAGCTCCCCCGGCGACGGGCGCCTTGAACAGGATCGGGAACTTCGCCTGGCTGGCCGGTGCCCCCGTGACCGCCACGTTGCCACCGCCCGTGTTATTGAGGTTCGCGTAGGAGATCTCGTCCGCGGTGGAGGTCGCATCGTTGTTGGCCCAGTAGATGCGACCGGCCAGGGGATCGATCGCCACACCCCACACTCCGTCCAGATTGGCCGCCCCCGTGGACAGATTGCCGCTGGGGCCCGCTCCGCTCAGGTTGGTAAAGGAGATGCCGTTTGACCCGTAGTTGGCCCAGTAGATCTCATTGGTCGTCGGGTCAATCGCGACTCCTATCGGCTCATTGACAGTCGCCGCGCCCGGGCTTACGTCCCCTCCGCCTGAGCCATTCAGACCGGCGTAGGAGATCGTGTTTCCGAAGGCGTTGGCCCAGTACACCCTGCCCAGCGCCGGATCGATCGTGATTCCAGCCGGGCAGTTGACGGTGGCCGTGCCGGGGCTGAGATTGCCGCCACCGGTGCCGTTGAGCCGGGCCCAGGAAATCGGATGCGTGGTGGAGAGCTCGTTGACCCAGAAGATCTTCCTCAGGGCGCGGTCGATGACCATCCCAGCCGGTCCGTCGACGGTCGCGCCCGTCGTCTTCAAAACCTTGCGGCCGGTCCCGTTGAGGTTTGCGACGAGAATCTGGTTGCCGCCGCTCCCGGTGCCGCAGGGCAGGAACCCATGCGGGTAGCTGGCCCAGTAGATCTTGCCGGCGACCGCATCGACGGCCTCACCCGCGGGATGACCGCCCGTGTCCAGCTCGCCGCCGCCTGAGCCATTCAGGTCGGCCAGTCCGAGGCCGGCGTCGGTCAGGGTCGAGCTGGAGCTGACCAGCCACGACCAGTAGAGACCATTGTGGATCGCCGTGTGGGGCGGTCCGATCACGGCGGTGACGTTGTCTCGATACCCGGAGTAGGACGTGAAGGTCCCTGACTGGAGGTCGGCAAGGTTCTGCTGAAGCTCGAGATCGCCTCCGCTGGTCACCTTCCAGGAACACGCGGTCTCGCCCGACGGGGCCGGGGAGCCCAGCCCGATGATGTCCCCGGGTGACACCGGGAGGTTCGTATGGAACGTGTTCACCTTGTTCGCGGTGAGCGGGAACGGCCCGCTCTGGCCGACGACCTGGAAGGTGCTTCCTGAGACTCGCCGGTAGACGTTGAGCTCGAGTGTCTGCCCGCTGTTGCTGTTGGCGCGGGTGCTCCAGGAGGTGAGAGTGCCGTAACCGGCGGGAATGACGTACTTCCGGCCCGAGGTGACGGCGGGATCGAGTACGTCCCAATCCTGGCCGGCCGGACAGCCGACAGCGGCGGACGCCGGCTTGGGCGCCAGCTGCCCGATGACTGTCGTTTTGGCGAGGGCCGGTGCGGCCCCCACCATCAGCAGCGCCACCAGCGCTGCGCTCAGACGCACCCCGTACCCGGCCACCCTCTTCGACATCGCCCGAACCCCTATCTGCCGTGTTCCGTGGGGTCATTCTCACCGACTCGAGATGCTCACGTCAACAACGCCTGGCACGATCGAGCGATCACCGTCATTCGAACGACTCTCATCGCCTCGGCCGCAGCCCTCCTCGCGGCCTGGGTCCTAGCGCCGCCTTCGGCGCCCGCCGCTCCGGCCCGCGCCCTCGTCCGCCTTGACCAGGTCGGCTACGCGCCCACAGCGGTCAAGCGGGCCTACCTGATGAGCAGCGTGCCGGAGGGCGGCGCGAGCTTCACCGTGCGCAGCGCCGCCGGCACGGTCCGGTTCCGAGCAGACGTGACCGGGCCGCCGTGGCGCTGGAGCCGGCGCTTCCCGTACGTCTACGCGCTCGCCTTCGACGCCGTGCGGAGGACTGGGTCCTACGAGATCGAGGTCACCGGCCCCGCGCGGGCGGTCTCGCCCCAGTTCCGGATCGCCCCGCCCGCCCGGCTTTTCGGGCAGCCTCTGCACAAGGCGCTCCTCTTTTACGAGAGCGAACGTGACGGACCCAACTACCTCCGCTCGGCGCTGCGCACGGCACCAGGTCATCTGAACGACCGGCACGCCCAGACCTTCACCGCCAGCCTCACGCCGCTGCACCACGCGATCAATGCCTCCGGAGGCTGGTGGGACGCCGGCGACTACCTGAAGTTCGTCGAGACCACCAGCTACGTCGTCGACATGATGCTCGTCGGTGTCCGCGACTTCCCCCGGCAGATGGGGGCCGCCGCCGGGGCCTCCAACTTCAGCGCCGAGGCCCGCTTCGGACTGGACTGGCTGCTCCGGATGTGGGATGACCGGACGGGCACGCTGTACTACCAGGTGGGGATCGGCTCCGGAAAGCACTCGACCTTCGGGGACCACGACATCTGGCGTCTGCCGCAGGCCGACGACACCTACGGTGGGCACAACCCCGCCTACCGCTACATCCGGCACCGGCCGGTGTTCCGGGCCGGGCCGCCTGGCTCGCCTGTCAGCCCGAACCTGGCCGGGCGCGACGCCGCGGCCTTCGCCCTCTGCTTTCAGGTCTTCCACCGCACCGCGGCAGCGCTGGCGGCAGCCTGCCTGCGCGCGGCCGAGCACATCTACGGCCTGGCGAATACCCATCCCGGGCGGCTGACGACTGCGGTCCCTTACGGGTTCTACCCCGAGACTGAGTGGCGCGATGACATGGAGCTCGGCGCGGTGGAGCTCTCCGATGCGCTGTCCGTCGCCAGGCCGCACACCTCCTCGTATTACCTGAAGCAGGCGGCCAGCTGGGCGCGGGCGTACATGCGCCGGCCCGATGACGCCACCGACCCGCTCAACCTCTACGACGTGAGCGGCCTGGCCGACTACGAGCTCTACCGGGCAATGGAGCGCGCTCCGCACATGACCGGGCTGGCCGTCACGCCCGCTCGGGTGCTGGGCGACCTGCGCAAGCAGCTTGACCGCGCGATCGCCCAAAGCACTCGGGACCCGTTCGGCTTCGGCTTCCCGTGGAGCGCCTACGACACCACCTCGCATGGGGGCGGGCTATCGGTTCTGGCCAGCGAGTACGCCAGCCTCACCGGTGACCCGACGGCGCGGGCCTGGAGCGTCCGCTGGCTGGACAACATACTCGGGGCCAACGCCTGGGGATCGTCGTTCATCATCGGCGATGGCGGCACCTTCCCCCACTGCCCCCAGCACCAGGTGGCCAACCTGGTGGGCTCGCTAAACGGGGCACCGCCGGTCCTGGCGGGTGCCGCGGTGGAGGGCCCGAACCAGTCGGCGACGTCGGGCTTCGTCTCCCACATGCAGCGCTGCCCACCCGCGGGAGGCGACCGCTTCGCGCCCTTCAACGGCTCAGGCGCGGTGTTCCGGGACAACGTCCAGTCCTACTCCACCGACGAGCCGGCCATCGACCTGACGGCGTCGTCGTTTTTGGCCTTCGCCTGGCAGATCGGGGCGGCACATGTGCCGCCCCGCGGACCGGCGCGTGCGCCGGTCCGTTCGGCGGGGTGCATGCACCCCGCCGGGTCGCCGCACATGTGCGGCGACCACCCTACGTATACATCCCGGAGAACTGGCCGCCTGTGACGTTGATGACCTGGCCGTGGATGTAGTTGGCCCACGGTGTGCAGAGGAGGAAGACCCCGCCCGCTGCCTCGGCGGGCGATCCGGGCCGGCCGAGTGGGATGAGCATCGAGGCCATGCCTCGCAGCTGATCGGGGATCCCGAGCTGGACCTTCTCGCCGTCGATCTCCATCACGTTGGACTCCTCTTTGGAGGCGGTCAGGCGGGTCTCAATGTAGCCAAAGGCCACGGCGTTGACGTTGATCTTGAACTGGCCCCATTCCTTGGCCAGTGTCTTGGTCAGTCCCACCACGGCTGACTTGCCGGAGGAGTAGTTGGCCTGTCCGGCATTGCCCATCGTCCCCGAGATGGAGGAGACGTTGACGATCTTGCGGAACACCTCGCGCCCCTCCTCGCGCTCCTTCTTGGCCGGCTCGCGCATGTGGGGGGCCACCGCGCGGCACATCCGGAACGGCACGATCGAGTGGATGTCGAGCATGCGCTGGAACCAATCGTCGGACATCTTGTGGATGGGCGCATCGAGGGTGTAGCCGGCGTTGTTGACCAGGATGTCCACCCTGCCCCACTCGTCGACCACCTTCTGGACGAGCTCATCGGGTACTCCCGGCTTGGTCAGATCGCCGCCGAACACGAGCGTCTCACCATCGATCTCGGAGGCCGTCTGCTCGGCCACATCGCTGTCCAGATCGTTGATGAGGACCCGGGCCCCATTCTCGGAGAGGAGCTCGGCAGTGGCCCGGCCGATGCCGCGGGCGGAGCCGGTGACGATCGCCACCTTGTCGTCGAGGATTGCCATTCATCTGCCTTTCTTGCGCTTGGAGGAACCGCGGATCATGCCAAGGTAGACCCATGAGCGACGTCCGCCGCGAGCGCATCCTCGCCCGCATCAGGGCCATCCCCGAGGGTTTCGTTCAGAGCTACGGAGACATCGAGCCTTCGGCCCCTCGCCTGGTCGGGCACGTGCTGGCCACCTACGAGCGCGACGACGTTCCCTGGCACCGGGTCGTCCGGGCGGACGGCAGCCTGGCCAAGGGCGGGCGGCAGCTGGCCCGGCTCCGGCAGGAGGGCGTCCCGACCAAGGGCAGGCGAGTGGACATGCGGCGCGCCCGCCTGCCGCCAGAGCTGCTGTGAGCGCCGATCAGCTGTACGGGGCGTACCGGCTGTGCAGCATGAGGTCGTTCCCGTCCGGGTCGGCGAAGAACGCCATGTGGCACACACCGGTGTCGAACGTCTCACCCAGGAACTCGATGCCCTTGGCCTCGAGCTCAGCGCGAGCGGTCGCGACGTCGTCGACGTGAAAGGCCAGATGGCCGTTCTTCTGGGGAGCGAACTCCATGCCCAGTCGCGCCGGCTCCCAGAGGGTGAGACAGGTATCGCCGGCCCAGAACTCGAACCGCGCCCGGTCGTCAGGCCGCAGACCGAGTGTGTCGGCGTAGAACTGCCGGGAGCGTTCCGGGTCGGTGCAGGGCACAGCCACGAAGTCGAGCTTGGCAATCACGACCAGACCTCCTTGGTAGGAACCGGCCCGGACCGTAGCGCACCGTTCGCAGCCGGACGGGTAGAGTCGGCGCGGATGAACGCCAAGGAGTGGATCGCCGCGTTCGCCCGATCCGTCGGCACCGAGCCGCCGAGCACCCAGGAGTTCAGCCAGCTGCTCGACCTGGCGGCTGAGGCGGCCCACGCCTCCGAGCGCGTGGCCGCACCCGTGGCCTGCTGGGTCGCCGCCCAGGCTGGCCTGGCCCCGGAGGAGGCGCTCGCGGCGGCGCGCCGCGTGGGAACCGGTGGCTGAGCGCGAGCACGACGTCGTGGTGTTCGGCGCCACCGGGTTCACCGGGGCGCTGACCGCCGAGTACCTCGCTGGCCATGCCGATCCGGGCACCCGCTGGGCGCTGGCGGGACGGAGCAGGTCAAAGCTCGAGACCACGCGCTCGCGGCTGGGCTCAGAGCACGCCGAGCTGCCGTTGCTGGAGGCCGACGTGAATGATGCCGGGTCCCTCAAGAGGCTGGCCGAATCGACCCGCGTCGTCATCAGCACGGTCGGTCCGTACATCCGCTACGGCGAAGGGCTTGTGGCGGCCTGCGCCGCCGCGGGCACCGACTACGTTGACCTGACGGGGGAGCCCGAATTCGTGGACCTGATGTGGCTGCGCTACCACGAGCAGGCCCAGAGCACAGGGGCCCGCCTGGTGCACTCCTGCGGGTTTGACTCGATCCCCTACGACCTCGGGGCGCTGTACACCGTCACGCAGCTGCCCGCGGGCGCCCCGATCAACCTCGAGGGCTTTGTCCGGGTCGGGGGTACGTTCTCCGGGGGGACCTACCACTCGGCGGTCGGAATGATGGGCCGCCTGCGCGAGGGGATGAAGGTGGCGCGCCAGCGTCGCGACCGCGAGACCCGACCCAGCGACCGTCGAGTCCGGGGAGCGGCCGGCTCTCCGCACCGAGACCAGGCCGCCGGCGGATGGGTGGTGCCGTTCCCCACGATCGATCCCCAGACCGTCCTGCGCTCGGCCCGGGCGCTCGACCGGTACGGCCCGGATTTCACCTACAGCCATTACCTGGTGGTCAAGCGCCTGCCAGTCCTGGCCGGGCTGGCGGCGGGGGCCGGCGCCGTGGTGGCCCTGGCTCAGCTGCCCCCGACCCGCAACCTGCTCCTGAAGCTCAAGGATCCGGGAGACGGGCCATCACCCGAGGAGCGGGAGAAGTCCTGGTTCCGCGTCCGCTTCCGGGCGCGGGCGAACGGCACTGAGCTCCTCACCCAGGTTTCCGGCGGAGACCCCGGTTACGGCGAGACCTCGAAGATGCTGGCCCAGTCTGCGCTCTGCCTGGCCCACGACCAGCTCCCGGAGAGCTCGGGTCAGGTCACTCCGGCCCTCGCCATGGGCCAGGCGCTGATCGACCGCCTGACGCGGGAGCGGGATCCGCTTCGAGGTTCTGGAGCAGTGACGGTCACCCCGCAGGAGGCGGTCGACGCCGCCAACAAGACCTTCGGCCGGCACCCTGGCTACCGGGCTCTGCATGCCAAGGGGACCGTGGTCAGCGGAACCTTCACCGCCACACCGGAGGCAGCAGCCCTCACGCGCGCCGGCCACCTGCAGGGTCAGCCGGTCCCGGTCACCGCCCGGCTCTCCAACGGGGATGGCCATCCCACCGTCCCGGATTACCAGCCCGACGTGCGCGGTCTGGCCGTGAAGTTCCAGCTTCCCGACGAGTCCAAGACGGACATCGTGTCCCAGAGCCTGCCCTGGTTCGCGTTCGCGCGTCCGGATGAGTTCGTGGAGTTCCTGCTGGCGGCCCGCCGGACCCCATCCATGGCCTGGCGGTTTCCCGCCTACCTGATCCGGCGCCCCCGGATGGTCCAGGCGCTCCGGGTGAACCTGCCGGCCCTTCGGCCGGTCGACAGCTACGCCAGCTGCCGGTTCTACGGGATCCATGCCTTCAAGTTCGTGGATTCCGAAGGGGGTGAGCGTTACGTGCGGTACACATGGCAGCCCGAGGACGGCGACCGCCGGATCGGCGGGCGGGAGGCCAAGTCACGCGGGCGCGACTACCTTCAGGAGGACCTGCGCCGGCGTCTGGACGATGGACCTGTCCGGTACACGCTGGAGTTCCAGCTGGCCGATCCGGGAGACGACGTCGACAATCCGGCTCATCGGTGGCCCGATGAGCGCAAGCGTGTCCGGGCCGGCACGCTCGAGTTGACCGCCGTGGACGATGAGGCCGATCGCGGTGTCCTGGTGTTCGATCCGACCCGGGTCACAGACGGGATCGAAATGTCGATGGACCCGGTGCTCCGGTTCCGACGCGAGGCCTATTCGGAGTCGGTGAGCCGCAGGTCGTCGTGATGTCAGGACGCTGGACGGCGTCAGACATCCCAGATCAGAGCGGCCGGATCGCGGTGGTCACGGGCGCCAACTCGGGAATCGGCCTGATCACGGCGCGCGAGCTGGCCCGGGCCGGTGCCCGTGTGGTGATGGCGTGCCGGAACCTCGAGAAGGGACACGCGGCCGCGAGTTCGGTGCGTGGTGAGGTGGAGGTGCGTCAGCTCGACCTGGCTGACCTGGGGTCGGTCCGCGATTTCGCGCAGGGAGTCGAGGAGCCTCTTGACGTGCTGATCAACAACGCCGGGATCATGGCCCCGCCGCGCCGCCTGACGTCCGACGGTTTCGAGAGCCAGTTGGGCACCAATCACCTGGGCCACTTCGCCCTCACCGGCCGGCTCCTCGGGCGGCTCCTGGCCGCCCCCGAGCCGCGGGTGATCACCCTGTCCAGCCTGGCTCACCGGATGGGGCGCATCCGCTTCTCCAACCTTCAGGGCGAGCGCAATTACGTCAGCTGGTTGGCCTACGCCCAGTCCAAGCTGGCCAACCTGATGTTCTGCTTCGAGCTCCAGCGCCGGGCGGTGCAGGCGGGCAGCGAACTGACCAGCGTGGCCGCTCACCCAGGCTACTCGCGGACGAACCTGCAATTTGCCGCTCCGCCCATATACGAGCAGGCGGTGATGGCGGTGACGAATGTCCTGGTCGGCCAGGGCGCCGAGATGGGAGCGCTGCCCACCCTCTACGCGGCCACGGTGCGCGGTTTGCCCGGTGGGTCCTTCGTGGGGCCGAGCGGGCTGCGTCAGGTGCGCGGGCATCCCGAGGTGGTGACGGCCGCCCGGCGCGCCTATGACGAGGGTGTCTGGCGCCGACTCTGGGAGGTATCGGAGGAGCTCACCGGCGTCCGGTACGAGTTCTCGCCGGCTGGCGCGGCGGCATGACGGATCTCCGGCAGGACGGTGCCGCTGCGCTCGAGTGGGCGGCGCAGTACCTCGAGCGGGTGGACCAGCTGCCCGTGCTGGCCCAGGTCAAGCCCGGAGAGATTCGCAGCCGTCTCCCAGCCAGTCCGCCCGAGGAGCCCGAGCCCTTCGGAGCCGTGCTCCGTGACCTGGAGGAGGTGCTCCTACCGGGTGTGACCCACTGGCAGCACCCGAGGAACTTCGCCTACTTCGCCGTCAGCGCGGCCGAGCCGGCCATCCTGGCCGAGCTGCTCGCCGCCACGCTGAACTCGGTGGCCATCCTGTGGCGCACCGCCCCCGCGTCGACGGAGCTGGAGGGACTGGTGCTGGACTGGAGCGCCCAGCTCCTGGGCCTTCCGTCGGGCTGGCATGGGCACATCGAGGACACCGCCTCGACATCCACGCTGGCCGCCGTCATCGCCGCCCGGCAGGCCACCGGCCGCAAGGAGGTGGTGTGCTCGGAGCAAGCCCATTCCTCGGTGGACAAGGCGGCCCGGATGCTGGGCATGCGGTTGCGCAAGGTGCCCTGCGATGAGGCCTTCCGCCTGCGCGCCGACCGGCTGGGCGACCTGAGTGAGGCGGCGTGCGTGGTGGCCACGGTGGGAACCACCGCCACCACGTCGGTCGACCCTGTGGCTGCGGTGGCCGAGGCGTGCCGGCGGGCCGGCACCTGGCTGCACGTGGATGCCGCCTACGCCGGCGCGGCCATGGTCTGCCCGGAGCTGCGCTGGGCCTTCGACGGGGTGGAGCGGGCGGACTCGCTGGTGGTCAACGCGCACAAGTGGATGCTCACCCCGATGGACTGCTCGCTCTTCTGGTCCCAGCGCCCGGATGCGTTGCGCGACGCGTTCAGCCTGATTCCCGAGTACCTGCGGACCCCCGACGCCGAGGATGCGCTCTCCCTGAGCGAGTACGGACCCGCGCTGGGCCGGCGCTTTCGCTCGCTGAAGCTGTGGGCGGTCCTGCGCTGCCTGGGCGCTCAGGGTCTACGGGAGCACGTCCGGCGGGGGATCTCGCTGGCGGCGCTCTTCGAGGGCTGGGTGAGGAATGAGCCGGGGTGGGAGGTGTGTGCCCCGCGACCGTTCTCGGTCGTGTGCTTCCGCCTGGAGGGGCCTGAGGAGCGCAATCGCGAGCTGCTGGCGCGAGTCAACGCCAGCGGGGATATCTTCGTTTCACACGCCGTGCTGGGCGGGCAGTACGTGTTGCGGCTGGCCGTGGGACAGATGCGAACGAGCGAGGAGGACGTGAGGTGCGCGTGGGAGGTGCTGAGAAGGGAAGCCTCGGCAGTGTGATTCTGCGGACGGTGCTGATCGCGGGGCTGTGGGCCGCCTTCGGATGTTGCGGGGTCGCGCTGGCCAGCGCCCCGACCCCAATCCCCTCCACGGGCTCGCCCCCGAGCAAGCGGTTTGTCGGTCATCCCGCCAAAGCGCACCGGGTCCGCGGCATCCCCGCCACACCGCAAAACCCCCATATGGCTCCGAACGGGACCTCGGAGATCCACGACGATGGATGGCAGACCGACGTCAACCGCTGGGGCGGACCGCTGGGGCGCAAGCCGGTGGAGTTTTCGAATTACCTGGCCGCCTCCGGCACGCCGTCGATCGGGCGGGACTGTGGCTCAATCACCTTCGATCGCCGCGGCCGGGTCATCTCGATCTGCATCAGCCTGGGCGGCCCCGAGCTGTACATGTTCAATCCCAGGACGCTGGCCACGCTGGCCACGTTCTCCCTCCCGCCGCGCCAGAGCGTGCCCAGCAATCCCTTCCAGGACTTCACCGGCGGGGGTTACTTCTATCTGGACAACCGGAACAGGGTGGTCGCCGCCACGACCACGAGGCATATATATGTGATTGCCGAGACGTCCGGACCCGGCTTCAAGCTGGTCCACGACTACGACCTGAGCAAGGTGCTCACCTCGAGCGAGAAGATCACCTCGGCGTTGCCCGACTCGCACGGCCTTCTCTGGGTGGTGGCCCGCAGCGACGGCGTGGTGCTGACGCTCAACCTCAGGACCGGCGCCATCCATCACGTCCGCCTGGGTCATGGGTCCAACGGCGAGATCGAGAACTCATTCGCCACCGACCAGTACGGGGGCGTGTATATCGCCACCAACCACAGGCTGTACCGATTCGGCGCCGGAGAAGGCGGCGTCCCCCGCGTGGTGTGGTCGGTCAGGTACCCCAACAGCGGTGAGTCAAAGCCGGGCCAGGTCGATAACGGCACCGGCACCACCCCCACGATCATGCCGGGCGGCTACGTCAACATCACGGACAACGCCGACCCGATGGACGTCATGGTCTACCGGACAGCTCCTCATCCGCATGGATTCGTGATGCGTGATGGCCGGCAGCATCGTGTCCCCCTGCCCAGACAGGTGTGCCGGATCCCGATCTTCTCCAAGGGATCAAGCGCAGACGAGAACTCCATCATCACGGCCGGGCGGTCGATGATCGCGGAGGACAACTACGGCTACACCGGGCCGCAGTCGCTGGCTAACCAGGTCACCGCGCCCGGCTTTGTCCGAGTGGACCTCAATCGAAACGGTCGCGGCTGCCACCGGGTATGGCTGAACACCAAGTTCTCGGCCCCCACCGTGGTCTCGAAGCTGGCCCTGGGCAACGGTCTCGTGTACACGTACACGACCGATAAGAACGGCGACTGGTACTGGACGGCGCTGAGCTTCCGCACCGGCAGGCTCGTCTATAGGTTCTACGCCGGCAACGGCTTCTATTACAACAACAACTACTCGGGCATCTCGATCAGCCGCGCCGGCACCGAATACCTGGGCGCCCTGGGCGGGATCCTGGCGCTCCGGGACAGGAAGCGCTAGCTGCCCCGGTGGGCGCTCACCTCGATCTCGATCTTTATCCGGGGGTCGGACAGCCCGCAGCAGAGCATCGTGGCCGCGGGTCGAACCTGGCCGAGATGTCGCTTGAGCACAGGCCAGATGGCGGGGAAGTCATCGCGGTTGGGGAGCATGTAGCGGACCCTGACGACATCGGCGAGTGTTGCCTGCGCCCTTTCCAGCGCGGCGATGATGTTGCGAAAGGCCTGCTCGGCCTGCTCGACGACATCGTCGGGCAGCGTCATGGTCCCGTAGTCAAAGCCCGTCGTTCCAGAGACGTGGATCCAGTCACCGTCCACCACCGCGCGGGAGTAGCCGATCTGGCGCTCGAACTCCGAGTCTGAGGAGATGAGCCGGCGCTCGGGCACCCGGCGAGCATAATCATCAGGACATGAGGGAGACACGGATATCGAGGGCCGGACAGGCCCCCGATGTGGCCTCCTTTTTGGCCTGCCTGGCCACGATCCTCGAGGTGGGCGAGGACGAGGTCCCCGAGCCGAGCCTGAACGGAGATATCAGTGAGGACTGGAACATCCTCAGCTGGCTCGGGTCTCTGGGAATCGGGCTGGTCTCGGTAGCCGATCCCAAGCGGTTCGCCTGGACCGGTCCGTGGGTCGCTCGGGTCCAGGGCTCCGACGGCCGGCGCCGTTCGGTGGTGATGTATGGGCGCTCGCCCTCGGGCGTGGTCTGGGACCCGAACGGCGACGGGGTGGTCGATCCACAGCAGATCGAGGACGGGTTCGTCCTGGCGGCAGAGGACATCGCGCTGGGCAAGCCACGGCAGGCCGCGCCCAGCGCAACGCGGGGGTCGGTCGAGCAGATCTGGCTGGCCGAGGAGATCAACCAGCCCGGGCGCATGCTGGACACCGCGCGCGTCATCCCCGGCTTCGGCCTGGAGGGCGACCGCTACACGGCCGGGCAGGGAACCTTCCCGTCGCCGCGCCCCGGCGCCGCCCTGACCCTGATCGAGGCTGAGGTGTGCGAAACCTTCGACCCTCCGCTGGTGCCGGACGAGCACCGGCGCAATGTGGTCACGCGCGGGGTGAAGCTCAACGGGCTGGTGGGAGTCAGCTTCTCGATCGGTTCGGTCCGCTGCCGTGGTATCCGGCTGTGCGAGCCCTGCGCGACGATGCAGGCCTACGCCGAGCGGTCGATCCTCCGCCCGCTCGTGCACCGCGGCGGCCTGCGCGCCGACATCCTGGACGCGGGTGAGATCCGGGTGGGGGATGAGATCGTGGTCGGTCCGGGCTGAGCACCGCGGCGCTCACCGATACTTTCTGGCCGACCTACGCGGCGCTACTTCAGCTCGCCGCTCGTCTTCCCGAGCAGGAGCCGGGAGATGATCAGCAGCTGGATCTGCTGGGTGCCCTCGAAGATGTCGAGGATCTTGACGTCGCGGGCCCACTTCTCGAGCAGCTCACCCTCGCCGTAGCCGATCGACCCGGCCAGGGCCACGCAGCGCAGGGCGATGTCCACCCCGGTTCGGCCCGCCTTGGCCTTGGCCATCGAGGCCTGAAGCGAGTTGGGCTTTCGGTTATCGGCCATCCAGGCGGCCTGCAAGGTGAGAAGGCGAGCGGCCTCCCAGTCTGACTCCATCGACATGAAGTCGGCCGCGGCCGCGGTCTGGACATGGGGAGGACGGTTGTAGTCGATCTCGATCCCCGCTTCGGTGAGCAGCTCCCGGGTGCGATCCAGGCAGGCCCGGGCCACGCCGACAGCCATGCCGGCGACCAGGGGACGGGTGTTGTCGAAGGTCTGCATGACCCCGGCAAAGCCGCCCTTGGGCGCGATCTCCGGGCTCCCTAGGAGGTTTTCGCGCGGCACCCGGCAGTCGTCCAGCACGAAGTTGGCAGTGTCTGAGGCCCTGATGCCCAGCTTGTGCTCCAGGCGGTCGAGCTTCAGGCCCGGGTTGTCCCGCTCGACCACGAAGGACTTGATGGCGGCTCGGCCCTGGCTCGGGTCAAGCGAGGCCCACACCACGACCAGCTCCGCCCGATCGCCCGAGGTCACGAAGATCTTCTCGCCGTTGAGCACGTACTCCTGCTCGTCCTCGTCCCACTTCGCGGTCGTCCGGATCGAGGCCGAGTCCGATCCCGCCTCCGGCTCGGTGATGGCCATGGCCGCCCACTTGCCGCCGAAGCGCTTGAGCTGCTCCTCGTTGGCCACCGCGGCGATGGCTGCCTGCCCCAGTCCCTGCCGGGGCATGGTCAGCAGCAGGCCGACGTCTCCCCAGCACAGCTCGGTCAGGCCGAGCAGGGTGGCGATGTTTGAGCCATTGCGGTTTCCGTCGGAGGACTTGGCGGTATCGGAGCCGTTGGAAGAGCCGACCGCGCCGGCGCCGGCGCCTCCGGTCCCCCCGCCCTGGCCGGTGCCCTCCATGACGGCGGCCAGCATGTCGAGCTCCTTGGGGTACTCATGCTCGGCCAGGTCGTACTTGCGCGAGTTCTTGCGGAAGATCTCCACCGCGACCATGTGGGCTTGGTCCACCAGCTGCTGGAACTTGCGTGGAGCTTCGAGGTTGATGGGCATCAGACGAGCAGAGCTCCCTCCATGACACCGGCGGACCGCAGGTCCCGGTACCAGCGCTCCACCGGGTGCTCCTTGACGTATCCGTGGCCGCCCAGGAGCTGGACCGCGTCGGAGCCAATCGCCACGCCGCGCTCGGCGCACAGCCGTCGCGCCAGTGCGGCCTCCCGGGCGAACGGAAGACCCTGGTCCACGCGGCTGGCCGCCCGGTAGGTGGCCAGGCGCATTCCCTCCAGCTCGATGGCGATGTTGGCCACCGTGAACGCCACCGCTTGACGATGCGAGATCGGCTCGCCAAAGGCGCGGCGCTCGTTGACGTATGGGACCACGTAATCAAGCGCCGCCTGTGCAGCGCCCACGGCCACGGCGCACCAGCCCAGGCGCCCGAGCTGCACGACCTCGGCGAACACGGCCGGATCGCCCTCCCCGAGGAGGGCTGTCTCGGGCAGGTTGACGCCCTCGAAGATGAGCTGCCCCGTGGCAGCGGCGCGAACGCCCATGGCGGGCTCGGCCTCCACGCTGATCCCGGGTGTCTTTGACTCCACCACGAAAAGCGCCGGACCCTGGCCCTCCAGCTCCGCCGCCACCATGAACAGCTCGCCATCGGCGGCGCGGGGCACGAGCGATTTCACGCCTTCGAGCACGAACCCGCCCTCGGCCCGGCGGGCGCGGGTCTGAAGGACGAACGGGTCAAACATCGCCCGGGGCTCGAGAATGGCCACGGCGGCGGCGGGCGGATCGTCGCCCACCATCTCCGGCAGGTAGGTGGCCTGCTGCTCAGCGTCGCCCCACAGGCCCAGAGCGGTGGCCACTCCGGCCGGGGCCAGACAGGCGACGGCGATCCCCATGTCACCCTGGGCCAGCGCCTCGCCCATCAACACCGAGGTCACGGCGGAGCGTTCCTCGACCGCCCCGCCCAGCTCCTCGGGCACGCCCACCATGGCCAGGCCCAGCTCGTTGGCCTGGGCCAGCAGTTCGGGTGGGGCCGCGCAGGCGCCGTCGGCGTCGTAGGCCGCGGGGCGCAGACGGTCCAGGGCGAACTCGCGCACCGAGTCACGCAGCATCCGCTGCTCGTCGGTCGGGGTGAGATCGAAGAGATCGGTTCGACCCGCCTTTGGCTGGCGGGCGGCCGTGGAGCGCTTCTGGACGGCGGCGAATCGGCGGCCGGCGTTGGCCGCCGTGCGCGTCGTGGTCCGGGAGGCCCCGCGGAGCAGCCGCTCCGTGGGCTCGCGCAGACCGAGACGATCCAGAAGGTCGGAGGAACCCAGCCAGTTCAGGGCCCGCAGGCTGACGGCCAGACTGCGCTCAGCCAGGTTCTGCTCGGAGGCCATGCCGCGAGCATACCCAGGATTACATCATTTGGTGTCATCGTGTTGGGGAGGGGTGGTTCTGGGGCTGGCGGCGGGCGTGGGTCGGGTCGACCCCGGCGCGGCGCGGGCCGTCGGAACGACGACAACTGCACAACTCTCTCTTTCGGCCCCGAGCTTTGTCGTGGCACGGTCGTATAGCGACACTCGGGCACCGTGTCGCCGCCGCCGCGGCGAGCTTTGTGAAGTCGTGGCGGTTTCGGGGGGCGGGCGCGGATGGAGGGACATAGGATCCCCGTGTGAGCGAAGATCAGCCACCCCAGGGCCCGCCGGACGCCAGGACGGTCCCCCGATTCGCCGGTCCGGAGACATTTGCCCGGTTGCCCCGCCTCCAAGATGTGGGCCAGGCGGCGGTGGCCGTCATCGGAGCCCCGTTTGACAGCGGCGTCTCCTACCGGCCGGGGGCGCGATTCGGGCCCGGGGCGGTTCGAGCCGCATCGAAGCTGCTGCGGCCCTATCACCCCGCCCTGGATGTGCACCCCTGGGGGGCCCACCAGGTGGCCGACGCGGGTGATTTGGCCATCAATCCATTCGATATCGCCAGCGCGGTGCAGGCCATCCAGGCCGGGGCTGCCGAGGTGCTCGCGCGGGCGGGAAAGCTGGTCTCGCTGGGTGGCGACCACACCATCGCCCTGCCGCTGCTCCGCGCCGTGCACGCTCGCCGCGGGCCCTGCGCCCTGGTCCACTTTGATGCCCACCTCGACACCTGGGACACGTATTTCGGGGCCTCCTACACGCACGGCACACCGTTTCGGCGGGCCGCCGAGGAAGGGCTCCTCGACCTCGAGCACTCAATGCACGTCGGGATCAGGGGCCCGCTGTACGCCTCCAGTGATCTCGAGGAGGACGCCCGGCTGGGTTACGCCGTCGTCTCCACCGCTGAGATCTCGCGGGCCGGGGTGGACGAGGCGCTCGAACGCATACGGCAGCGGGTAGGTGACCGGCCCATCTACGTGAGCATCGACATCGATGTCCTGGACCCGGCGCACGCGCCGGGCACCGGCACACCGGAGCCCGGCGGGCTGACCACCCGCGAGCTCCAGGAGCTGCTGCGCGGTCTGAGGGGTTCAGAGATCGCCGGGGCTGAC
This sequence comes from uncultured Solirubrobacterales bacterium, assembly GCA_963838865.1. Classification (GTDB taxonomy): domain Bacteria; phylum Actinomycetota; class Thermoleophilia; order Solirubrobacterales; family Solirubrobacteraceae; genus Palsa-465. The sequence goes on from CAWISN010000003.1 coordinate 505,387, forward strand.
GTGGTCGAGGTCTCACCCGCCTACGACCACGCCGAGATCACCGCCCTGGCGGCGGCCCAGGTGGCCTACGAGCTGCTGGCGCTTCTGGCGCTCTAGCCGACGATCGTGACCAGTGCGAGCGTAGTCAGCGCATCGATGGCGATGAACAGCGGGATGCGGTGGTACCAGTGCTGGCAGAACGTGGAGGCCCAGTAGCCACCCAGCCCGGCGATGAAGTCGAAGTAGAAGTGCTGGGTGTAGAGCTTGGCGCTGAAGCCGTGGACGTGACTGAGGTCGAACAGCGGGCTGAACAACCCCGCGGCCAGTAGCAGCAGCATCATCAGCGGCAGCCAGACGCGCAGGGTGATTCCAAAGATTCGCCGGTTGATGAGATCAGCCGGAAGAAGCTGGAGGATTCGCATCGCCCCGCAGTCTATCATCTCCTGAGACTGATTCTCATTATCACGACGCCGGGGGAGGCGGTACGCTCCGGCCATGGCTCTCAGCTGGAGCGATCAGGTCCATTCGACATTGCGCGATGCTGGGCTGCGTCAGGCTGAGGCCCGGGAGCGCGTGGTCGAGCTGCTGGCCTGCGAACCCTGCGCTCTGAGCCCGGTCGAGATCGAGGCCGCCCTGGAGTCACAGGGCAAGCGCGTGGGGTTGGCCTCCATTTACCGGGCTCTGGAGCTGCTCAACGAACACGGGCTCGTCGAGCGGGTGCCGGTGGCGCCCGGGTTGACGCGCTTCGAGCGCTCGACGCCGGGCGGAGAGCACCATCACCACCACCTGGTGTGCGAGCACTGCGGGCGACTCGTCGCCTTCGACGATCCCGCGCTGGAGCGGGCAATCAAGCGAGTCTCAGAACGTCTGGGCGTGCGCGTCGACCATCACGAAGTGCTTCTCCGCGGCGCCTGCCAGAACTGCGACTGAGCCCCCTCCGGCGCCCGCACCATCGAGTGGCTCACCGGGGCAGTCCGCTGCGGGCAAATCACCAGGTATCGACGTTCGGACGGCGCTTGCCCGAGCGCGCCCACCATCGCCCGGAATTATTGGTGAAGAGCTGGTCGATCCAGCGATGGCTGTCGGCCGGGTCGATCGCATCGTCGATCTCCCCGTAGGCGGCCATGTTGATGGCCCGGCCGCGCTCATAGGCGGCGGCCACCGTGGCCCGGAACGCACGCTCGCGCTCCTCGGGGTCCTCGATCGCCTCGAGCTCGCGCCGCATCCCCAGCCGGACAGCCCCCTCAAGCCCCATCCCGCCAAACTCCGAGGTGGGCCAGCCGACACAGAAGAGGCCCGCCTTGAAGCCGCCGCCCGCCATGGCCTGCGCTCCCAGGCCGTAGCCCTTGCGCAGCACGATCGTGCCGATCGGGACCTCCAGGTTGGCGCCCGTGACGAACATCCGGCCGAAGTGGCGGACGGTCGCGGTCCGCTCGGACTCCGGCCCGACCATGAAGCCGGGCGTGTCACACAGGAACAGGATCGGCAGGGCGAACGCGTCACACAGCTGCATGAACCGGGCCGCCTTGTCCGCCCCGTCCGCGTCGATGGCTCCTCCCAGGTGGCTGGGGTCGTTGGCGATCACCGCGAGCGGCCGACCCTGGTGACGCGCCAGGACCGTGACCATCCCCGGGCCGAAGCCGCGCCGGAGCTCGAGCACATCCGTGAGGAGGCCCTCGATGACGTGCCGGACCTCATAGATACGCCGGCGGTTGGCCGGGATCAGCGTTTGCAGAGCGGCGGGATCCGGCAGCGGCGTCGGGTCCTGAGGGCCTGAGAAGTACCCCAGGTAGCGCCGTGCCGCCTGGACGGCCTCGGCGTCGTCGCGGACGCGGAGGTCGACCACCCCATTGTCGTACTGCACATCAATCGGTCCCACCTCCTCAGGGGCGAACGTCCCCAGGCCCCCGCCCTCGATCATGGCCGGGCCGCCCATCCCGATGCTGGCGTCCTCGGTGGCGATCACCACGTCGCAGCAGCCCAGGAGCGCCGCGTTGCCCGCGAAGCAGAAACCCGAGGCGATGCCCACGAGCGGCACCAGACCGCTCAGCTGGGCAAACAGCTTGAAGGCCCGGCAATCCAGCCCGGCCACATGCGGCCAGTCGACGTCTCCGGGCCGGCCGCCGCCACCCTCGGCGAACAGGACCACCGGCAGCCGGCGGCGCTCGGCCAGCTCAAACAGCCGGTCCTTCTTGAGGTGGTTGCGCATGCCCTGGGTTCCGGCCAGGACGGTGTAGTCGTAGGACATGACCACGGCCGGCCGGTCGTCGATCCGAGCCGTGCCGGCGACCAGCCCGTCGGCGGGCGTGCGGCGAATGAGCTCCTCGGTGGAGCGGCGCTGCTCCTGGGCGGCGAAGATCAACGGTCCGTACTCGACGAAGCTGTCCGGGTCGATCAGGTCCTCGAGGTTCTCGCGCGCGGTCCGGCGACCCTGGTCGCGACGCTTGCCCAGGGCCTCCGGGCGGGCCTCGTCGCGGGTGAGGGCGTGGCGCTCCCTGACGGCTTGGAGGTCCTCACGAGCCTGGTCCGGGCTGGATGCGGAGGTCGGAGGCGGACTGGCCTGACCGTCCGAGGGCTCGAGCACGGCCAGGAGGTCGCCCTCCTGAACGGTCTGCCCGGGCCGGACGGTGATCTGGTCGACCACGCCGCCGCCCGGCGCCACGATCTCGTGCTCCATCTTCATGGCCTCCAGCACGAGCACCGGCTGGCCGCTCGTGACGGTCTTGCCGGGACCGCGAACGATCTCGAGGACTGTGGCCGTGAAGGGGGAGAGGAGCTGGATGGCCGGATGATCTCAGGCGCGGGCGCCCGGCACCGCGGCGAGGATCTCCTCCGGTGATGTGTTATCGCCAGAGTTCCGCGCCATGCGCGACCAGACGATCGCTCCGTCCGGGGCGATCACCATCGCTCCGCCCAGCTGAGCGGGGTGGCCGATCGTCCGGCTCTGGAGCTTGCCGGTGCGCAGGCTGGTCAGCGCTCCCTTGGCCACCATCTTGGGGCCGATGAGCTCGTTCACGCTCCCGATTTTTGCTCCGGCCGCCTTGTAGCTGGCCCGATCGTTGTCGGCCAGGACCGGGACGTGGAGCTTCTCCCGGCGGCGGAAGTGAGCGGCGTGGCGGGGGGTGAGCTGGCCGATCAGCACGAGCTTGGCGCCGGCGGCGGCAAACCTGTCCCGGGCGCGGTCCAACTGGACCGCGTGCGCCTTGCAATAAATTCAGCCGTAGTGGCGAAGCCAGACCAGGGCGACGGGACCATCACGCCAGAGGTCGCCCAGCCTGGTCTCGTTGCCGTCCTGATCGGGCAGGACGATGTCGGCCAGGGCGTCGGCTGTGGCGGACGGGGCCATCGCGTGCCGACTCTATCTCACTGGGTGGGGAGGCCCGGTGCGAGGTCGGTCTGGCCGGGAGTAGAGTCGAAACCTGGAAATGGGGCGACGCGCGAGCAGACTTGTGCTGGTGGCGGGCGCGACGCTGGCGCTCGTGAGCGTGGCCCTGGCTGCCGCCACGGCGTACCACACCGGTGTCTACAGCGGCACCACCAGCCAGAGCCATGGGATGGCGATCAAGATCACCCGGGGCGAGATGACCGACATGGTCTACTACGCCAACTACCAATGCACCGACCTGGCGAACGGCAAGCCCGGCACCTATTCCAACGTTCAGAACGAGCTGCCGGCTGCGCCGATCAGCCACCAGACCGTCCATGCGACCTATCACCTCAAGCACGGCACGGATGTGGTGAAGCTCTACGTCGCCCTGCAGCGCCACGGGGTCACCGGCTGGTTCAAGCAGACGTGGCACCCGACCTACCACGGCATGCCACTCGTATGCCACACCGGGGGAAAGGGCACAACGGCGGGGAAGGTTTCCTTCTCCGCGATCAGGTAGTAGCCGCAGATTGAGGGCCATACTGCCCTCATGACCCCGCGGCCGGTGCCCGAAATCCTGTGGACGCCTCCGCCCGAGCGGATCGAGCGCGCCAACATCACCCGGTATCAGAGCTGGCTGGAGGAGACGCGCGGGCTGCGGTTCGCCGACTATCAGGAGCTCTGGCAGTGGTCGGTGGACTCCCTGGAGGACTTCTGGGCCTCGATCGTCGAGTTCTGCGGAATGCGGTTCTCCTCCGCTCCGGAGCGCGTGCTGGGCCGGTCGGAGATGCCCGGCGCGGAGTGGTTCCCGGGCGCCCGGGTCAACTACGCCGAGCACATCTTCCGTGACCGCGACCTCTCAGCGGTGGCGATCCGCCATGCCTCAGAGTTGCGCCCTGAGGTCGGCGCGTGGACGTGGGAGCGCCTGAGGGCGGAGACCGCCGCGATCGCGGCCGGGTTGCGGGCGCGCGGCGTCGGTCCCGGGGACCGGGTGGCGGCGTACATGCCCAACATCCCGGAGACGGTCGCCTCGCTGCTCGCCTGCGCCTCGATCGGCGCGGTGTGGTCCTCGGCGGCGCCCGAGTTCGGCGCGCGCAGCGTGGTCGATCGGTTCTCGCAGATCGAGCCGTCGGTCCTGCTCGCGGTGGACGGTTACCGGTACAGCGGGAAAGACTTCGATCGGCGGGGGGCGGTGGAGGAGATCGCCGGCGCGTTGGGCGCGCCCGTGGTGTGGTTCGGGTATCTGTCCGGTGAGGGTTGGGCTGATGGCTTTCTCGGCTCGGGGGCGGAGCTGGAGTTATCGGCGGTCCCGTTTGACCACCCGCTCTGGGTGCTCTACAGCTCCGGGACCACCGGGCTGCCCAAGCCGATCGTGCACGGCCAGGGCGGGATCCTGGTTGAGCAGCTCAAGAAGGGGTGGCTGCACCTCGATGCCCACGCGGATGACCGGCTGTTCTGGTTCACCACGACCGGCTGGATGATGTGGAACTTCCTGGTCGGGGTGCTCCTGACCGAGGCGTCGATCGTGCTCTTCGACGGCAACCCGGCCGGTGATGTCCTGTGGCGGCTGGCCCGAGAGACCGAGATGACGACGTTCGGCACGAGTGCCGCGTTCGTCTCGGCCTGCATGAAGAGCGGGGTCTCGCCGGGACCCCAGCCCTCTCTCCGGTCGGTCGGCTGCACCGGATCGCCCCTGTCGCCCGAGGGGTTCTGGTGGGTTTATGACGAGTTGGGTCCCGATCTGTGGTTGTTCTCCACCTCAGGGGGCACCGACATGTGCACCGCGTTTGTGGGCGGCATACCCGTCCTGCCCGTGTACGAGGGCGAGCTCCAGGCTCGGTGCCTGGGCTGCTCGGTGGAGGCCTGGGACCCGGAGGGAGCGCCGCGGGTGAACGAGGTGGGCGAGCTGGTCATCACCAAGCCGATGCCCTCGATGCCGCTGCGCTTCTGGGGCGATGAGGACGGCTCGCGCTACCGGGAGTCCTATTTCTCGATGTACCCGGGGGTATGGCGGCACGGCGACTGGATCGAGATCACCTCTCGGGGAACCGCGGTCATCTACGGCCGCTCGGACTCGACGATCAACCGAGGCGGAGTGCGGATGGGAACGAGCGAGATCTACCGGGCCGTGCTGGCGGCCGATGAGGTCGTGGATGCCCTCGCCGTTGACGTGCCACGGCCCGGCACGGACGGATGGCTGATGCTGTTCGTGGTCCTGCGCGATCGCGCGACTCTGCACGATTCCCTGCTGGGGGCCATCCGCCGGCGGATCCGCGAGGACTGCTCGCCGCGGCACGTCCCGGATGAGATCGTGGCCATCGGCGAGGTGCCGCGGACGCTCTCGGGCAAGGTGCTGGAGGTGCCGGTCAAGCGGATCCTGTCCGGGGTGCCGGTGCAGGAGGCTGCCTCTAGGGAGTCCTTGGCGAACCCCGCTGCGCTGGATTTTTTTGTCGGGCTAGGGGAGAAGACCGAGGTCGCCGGGCCTAGTGAGCGGGATATCTAGGACATAGCCCGAGGAATCCCGCACACTTCCGATGGGCCCCATGGGCATGCGGGCGCCGCCGAACTCTTATCCGCCTCTCATCGACATCTGATGCCTTTCTCATTCAGAGGGGCTGTACTGGACAGGGATCTCATAAACACCGGCGGTATCGGGTATCGCCCGTCTAGGATCAATGAACATGAAAGTGCTGATCAAAATCATTCCCGTGCTCATCGCCGCTCTGGCGGGCGGCCTGATTGCGTTGGTCATTGACGGTGGGACCAGCAAGACCACCAGCACGACGGTCATCCAGTCCAACTCGGGCGTGCCAGCCACGCTCAGCGAGACGCGGGGAATGACGATCAACCACGTGTACCGGCAGGCCGGCGCGGGCGTGGTCGACATCACGGTCACCGCGCAGTCCAGCAGCCCGGGATTCGGCTTCTTCGGTGGCGGCGGCAGCCAGCAGACCGAGGGCGAGGGGGCCGGCGTGGTCTATGACAAGAAGGGCGACATCCTGACCGACGAGCACGTGGTGGCCGGCGCCACCTCGGTGAAGGTCACCTTTGAGAACGGCCAGAAGGTCAAGGCGAAGGTGGTCGGCACTGACCCCTCCACCGATGTGGCCGTCATCCACGTCAACGTGCCCGCCTCTGAGCTTCATCCCATCCCCTTTGCCGACTCCTCGGCGGCTCAGGTGGGCGACCCCGTGGTGGCCATCGGCAGCCCGTTCAGCCTGCCCGAGACGGTCACCGCCGGCATCGTGAGCGCCGTGGGGCGGAGCATCACCGCGCCGAACAACTACACCATCACCGGTGCGATCCAGACCGACGCCGCGATCAACCCGGGGAACTCCGGAGGGCCGCTGCTGGACGGCAACGGTCACGTGGTTGGCCTGGCCGACCAGATCGAGACCAACAACACCACCGTCAGCGGCGAGGGCTCGAGCTCGGGTGTCGGCTTTGCCATCCCGTCCAACACCGTGGCCCATATCGCCGATCGGATCATCGGCGGCCAGCCCGTTCGTCACGCCTACGTCGGGGTCTTCCTGAACGGCGCCTCCACAGGCGGGGCCCAGATCACCTCGGTTCAGCCGGGGTCCCCAGCTTCCCGCGCCGGATTGCGGAACAACGACCTGGTGACGGCGATCAACGGCAAGACGATCAGCTCAACCCAGCAGTTCATCGAGACGGTCGACACCTACTCGCCGGGACAGACGATCACGGTGACGCTCTCGCGAGGCGGCAGCACAAAGCAGGTCAAGCTGACGCTGGGCACGCGGCCCCAATCCGCGCCCAACGGCTAGCGGCGAAGGCCTCAGTCGCTAACGGCCGACCACCCGGCCAGCGCCCGTTCCATCAGCTCGCGATGGACGGAGCGGGTGGCGCCGCTGCGGCGGGCCCAGCGCCCACTGGACCCCAGGGTCCAGGCGAACGTGTCATCGGCCAGGCAGCGCTCGAGCGTGTCATCGAGCTCGGCCCGCAGGTCGGGATCCTCCACCGGTATGAGCAGCTCCACGCGGGAGTCCAGGTTGCGCGGCATGAGATCCGCGGAGCCGATGTAGTAGACGTGCTCCTCGCCGCGGTGGAAGGTGTAGATGCGCGAGTGCTCCAGGAACCGGCCGACGACCGAGACCACGTTGATCGTCTCGCTGACGCCCTCGAGCCCCGGGATCAGGCAGCACACCCCTCGAACGTTCAGGTCGATGGGAACGCCGGCCTGGGAGGCACGGTACAGAGCACGAATACACCGGGCGTCCACCAATGAGTTCATCTTCATCACGATGCGGGTCTTCTGGCCGGCCTCCTGGGCGGCGATCGTGCGCTCGATCTCGTCGATCAGCCCCTGGCGCATGGAGCCGGGCGCGATCAGGACCTTGTGCTGGCCCACCGGGTGCCCGTAGCCGGTAAGGGTGTTGAAGAGGTTGGCCACCTCATCGCCAATCCCCTGATCCACCGTGAACAGCCCAAAGTCCTCATACAACCGGGCGTTCTTGGCATGGAAGTTGCCGGTGCCGGCCATCACGTAGTTGCGCACCGTCTCGCCCTCCCGCCGGACGACCAGGATGGCCTTGGCGTGGGTCTTCAGGCCGGGGATGCCGTGCACCACGTGCGCGCCCACTCGCTCCAGCGCGCGGGACCAGTGGATGTTCTGGCGCTCATCAAACCTGGCCTTGAGCTCGACCAGGCACACCGCCTGCTTGCCCTTCTCGGCCGCTCGGATCAGCGAGGGGACAAGCGCCGCGTCATCCGAGGTCCGGTAGACGGTCATCTTGATGGCCAGCACCCCGGGGTCGTCCACCGCCTGCTCAACGAACCGTTCCGCGCTCATCGCAAAAGACTCGTACGGGTAGTGGACCAGCACGTCCTTGGCCCGCATGGTGGCGAAGATGTCGGGCTTGGGCTCGGCCTCGGGGCTGTGAGTGGCAAAGGCGGCGTCGGCGTGACTGACGAAAGCGGCCGGCAGCACGGGTGTCCAGCTGGACTGGCGAAGCTCGGGATGGCCCTCCACGTTCGCGATCTCCCACAGATCGGAGAGGTCAAGGGGACCCTCCACGTCGTAGACCTGAACCTCCTCGACGCCCAGCCAATCGATCAGGCGGGATCTGAGAGCCGGGTCCATGCTCGCCCCCACCTCGAGGCGAACCACTTCGCCGAAGCGGCGGCGCCGGAGCTCGTCCTCCACCGCCTGAAGGAGGTCGTCGGCCTCGTCGTTGACCTCGAAGTCGGCGTCGCGCGTCACCCGGAAGAGGTCGTAGCTCACGATCTCCATGCCGGGGAAGAGCGCGTCCAGGTGGTGGGCGATGATGTCCTCCAGCGGGACGAACGTGTCCTTGGCGATCTCCACGAACCGAGGGAGCACCTCCTTGGGGACCTTGACCCGGGCAAAGGCCTCCTGGTCCTGCTCGGGGTCGTGGAGGCGGACGATCAGGCTGAGCGAGAGGTTGGAGATGTAGGGGAAGGGCCGTCCCGGGCCGATGGCCAGCGGCGTGAGCACCGGGAAGATCTGCTCGCGGAAGTGGCGCTCGATGGCCCCGGCCGGCGCGTCGGCCTCCCGGCAGGAGATGATCCGTATGCCGTTGTCGGCCAGGGCGGGCTGGACCACGTCGGTGAACTGCCGGGAGTGGCGCTGGTCCTGAAACGCCACCCGGGCCGCGATGCCGTCCAGCGTGTCGAGCGGTGAGAGCCCGTCTGGCCCCCGGGCGTCGATCCGCGCTTCGACCTGGTCGTGTACGCCGGCCACCCGGATCATGAAGAACTCATCCAGGTTGGTGGTGTAGATGGCCAGGAACTTGACCCGCTCGAGCAGGGGGAGCGAGTCGTCCTCGGCCAGCTGAAGGACCCGGTCGTTGAAGTCCAGCCATGACAGCTCGCGGTTGGTGAAGAGCCCAGGGTTGTCCAGGTTGGGGTGCTCTCCCCGCGCCGAGCCCTCGCCGAGTGCTGGCGTCGAGCTGGCCCGAGGCTGAATCGCCACAGCCGTCGCTGCGTCGGGGTCCAGGCTCATCCGGCGCCTACCGGCGCGCCGGCGGCGGCGATGCCGGCCAGCTCACCGGGTCGCGCCAGTAGGACCAGCTCTCCCTTGGAAATGGCGGCCAGGCCGCCCTTCTTCATTCGGGCCTGAGCTCCGGTCAGGTCGTGGAGGAGAAGCGAGAAGGATGGATCGTGGCCCACCAGAAGCACATCGCCCAGTCCGGCCACGAGGCGACCTAAGTCAAACGGCTCTCCGCTCAGGACGGGCTCGACGCGTACCGGCACGCCCAGGGGGTGGCAGGCTCGCTCTGCCGTCTGGACAGCGCGGAGCTTAGGACTGGTCAGACAGATGTCGATGTGCTCGCCCAGGTAAAGGAGAGCCAGCCCGGCGGCGTCAGCCTGGGCCAGCCCCTTTTCGGTCAGGGGGCGCTCGTCGTCCGGGAACCCGTCTGCCGCATCGGCATGTCGCAGCAACCAGAGCACGTCATAACTGTAGTGGGCGAGGGAGGGCCGCGGAAGCTCTCTCAGCCGATCAGCAGTCGGCGCCCGAAGACGCGCTCGAACGCCTCGTCGTCGCCGTAGCGCTCGACGCTCCAGCGGGGGAGCACCAGCTCGTCGCCGTCGGCTTCCAGGTGCAGGTCCACGCCCTCGCCGTTGACCCGGAGGCGAACCTGCTTGACCGACTGATCGCGCCCTCGTTCCAGGTGCTCGGCCAGGCGCAGGATCACCGAGCAGCGCTCCACCAGCTCCTCATCACCGTCCCGGGCCAGACCCGCCATGTCGCCCAGCTTCGGATTGCCTTTGCGGTGATAGCGGCTGATCTGGGCGATCAGCGCGCGCTCGCGCGGGTCGAAGCCCGGCAGCTCGGCCGAGGCGATCAGGTACTGGGAGTGCTTGTGGTGGTCGTCATAGGAGATCGTCATGCCGACGTCGTGAAGCATGGCGGCGGCCCACAGCAGCTCGCCCTCGGAGTCCTGCGGTTCGATCAATCCGCCCTCCACAAGCGAATCGAACATCTGCTGACTGAGCGTGGCCACGTGGCCTGAGTGCTTCATGTCGGCCTCGTACTGGACGGCCAGGTTGCACACGGCGCTCCGGCGTACATCTTCCACAAGAGGCGCGCCGGCCTGGCGCCCGCTGTCCGGAGCGCGGCTCAGGAGCTCACGATCGAAGAACACCCCCTCGCGCAGACCGGCCTCGGTGGCCTCGATGCCCTCGAAGCCGCCGATGTGAAGAACCGCCTCGATGGTCAGGGCCGAGGTCAGGATGATGTCCCCGCGGCCCGGCTTGATCCCGGGCACCTGACCACGCTCCTTGGGTGTGAGCGACGCCAGCCTGTCGACCAGGTCGGAGAGTGCCTCGCGGGTGAGGACGAATCCCTGCACGCCGAGATCAATCGTGTCCTGGTGGGAGTGCTGGGCCGCCGCCGCCAGGTTTCGCACCGCCCCGCCGATTCCCACCAGCCGAGGGCCGGAATCAGCCAGCCAATCAACCTGGCCGAGCTCATCGTGCAGGTGTGAGCGCAGCCGGTCAAGCTCCTTGCGCCGGGCCTTTCCCGAGCTGGGGAGGAACTCCTCGGTGAGGCGGAGCGAGCCCAGCGGCAGGGAGCAGAGCTCCCCGGCCAGGCGATCGCGGACCTCGACGAGCTGCAGGCTTCCGCCACCCAGCTCGAGGACGGCACCGTCACGGAGGGTGGAGGTGTTGATGGCCGCCACATAGCCGAGCCGAGCCTCCTCCTCGGCGCTCAGAATCTCGATGCGCAGATCGGTGTGCTCGCGGGCCCGAGCCAGGAACCGATCCCGGTTGGAGGCGTCACGGATGGCGCTTGTGGCCACGGCGTGGACTGATTCGGCGCCTATTCCGCCCGAGCGGCAGAAGCGCTCGAACACCTCCAGTGTCTCCAGGCCTCGGCTGATGGCCTCCTTGCTCAGGCGGCCGGTGGCCGCCATCCCGCCGCCGATCCGGACCGTCTCGTAGAGCTCGTCCGTGCGCTTCCACCACACGCCGGGGCTGAACGTGAACACGACCAGGCGCCAGGAGTTGGAGCCCAGATCGATTACTGCGACCACCCGGGGAGGCTCTGGGGCACGGGCAGTGGCTCGGGTCAGGCGCCAGCTCACGGGAGGATCATGCGCTCGGGCCCGGATGGGACCGGTTCAGGCGTCGACTACGCCCGCGAGATGTGGGGCGTTACGCGCGAGGTTCGGTGGGGCGTTACGCGCGCGGCCGGACGAGGCGGCGGGAACGTCCGTCCTGGCTCGAGGCACCATTCGGAGACAGCCCGGCGGAGGAGGCGAACTCCGGAGCGGGAGGGTCACCAATCACGTAACGGACGACTGACCCGATCAGCAACAGGGCGAGGATCACCGCGCTGGACAGGCACCATTCGCAGATGGCGTGGATCGAGAACAGCTCCCGGTATGTCAGATAGGCGCTGAACCCGAACCCGATCAGCGTCAGACCCAGGGTGGCCAGCCGCGTCTCCTCCCGATCCGGTGCCAGCAGGCTGCCCACGATGAACACGTAACCGATCAGCCCGAGCAGCGCCACCGGTACGCCTGCCAGCTTGGACCACACCGAGGACTGGACGGTCTGGCAGCTGGAAACACCGCCGTGCCCGCTGCCACAGGCCAGCGCACTGAATCCGACGTAATGGACCACGGTGAGGTAGATCGCCACGCCCAGGCCGATGACCGCCAGCCCCAGCATGACCCGCCGTAGAACGATGCTCATCGCCTCACGCTCCTAGCGGCCGGACGGCGTGCCTCACAGAACCTGGTTGATCTCGGATTCGATCTGGCTGAAGCTGTTGGGGAGACCCACGATCGCCTGGGCCTGTCCCTTGGGCCCGGTGATGGTGAGCGTGGGAGTGCTGCTGTAGCCATGGGCGGCGGCAGCCAGCTGGTCGTGCTGGACCTGGGACTGGAGCGCCTGGTCATGGAGGTGGGCCTGCCAAGTTGAAAAGTTCAGGCCCGGCACATGCTCGGCCAGCTTATTCAGGTAGGCCTGGTTGACGTAGTTGGTCTGCTCCTGGCCCTGGTAGTGGTAGAAGAGCTCCACGTAGTACCACTCCTTGCCCTGGAGCCCGGCGGCCTCGGCAGCCGTCTGCTGGGCGAGGAACGCGTTTTGGTCGGGGTTCCCCGAGGAGGCGGTTTCGAGCGAGCGGTAGACGAGCTTGACCTTGCCCGAGCGAACGTCGTTCTGGATGAGCTGATCCTCGAAGCCGGTGCCGGCGCTGCCCGCTGAGGTCGTCTGGTTGGTTGCCAGGGCAAAGGCATCGCACACCGAGCACTCCAGGTCACCGAACTCGGTCACGGTGACCTTGGCGTTGGGGTTACCCAGGGTGTTCCCCGACTGGGGAATGCCGGAGAGGAGGCTGCAGATCGAGGAGTCAGGTGAGCCCTGGCAGGGGACAACCTTGCTCGCCTTGGCTCCGTGCGTTGAGGTGAGCTTCGAGGCGGGCGAAGACCCTCCGCCGCCGGAGCTGACGGCGATCGCCACGGCGATGATGGCGACGGCGATGAGGACGACCCCGCCCAGCATCTGCACCCGCCGGGTGCGCCGTTCCTTTTCGGCACGGGCCTGTTCCTCGGCAAGCCGCCGAGCCCGAGCCTCTTCCTTTTGCTTAGTTCGTGATGCCATAGTGCCGGACACCCTGAGGGCGGGCCGTGAGGAGGATAGAGGGTGTTCTGGCTGCGCCGGGGTAGAACTTCGTAAGAGTTCGATGCACGAATATGACGCCCTGGGGCGCCTCGTCCTGGCCCTGGCCCTGTCTTCGCTCATAGGTCTCGAGCGAGAGCTCCGGCAGAAGAGCGCGGGCCTGCGCGCCCATTCGCTGGTCGGGGTGGGATCGGCTGCGTTCATGCTCGTGAGCTCGTACGGCTTTGCCGACGTGCGCAAACGCACCGTCCGAGGTCCGGCTGGTATACCGCGACGGCCAGGGCAATCTGCGCCGCGCTTAGGAGTGCGCCCGGCTGGGCTTCTCCATCTCCAATCTGACGATTCGCAACGAATCGGAAAAGGCGCGAGGTCAGCGCCTGGCCGAGGTCGAGCTGTGGGGTAAGCGCCCGATCACTGACCTGGCGGCTGACCGTGAGCAAATCGAAGGCGTCGTCGACGTCGGGCTGTCGGATCCTCAGCAGGTGGTGTAGGGCGCGCCGGCCAAAAATCGCAATATGCACGTAAAGATCGTGTGAACCGGCAATCGTGGAGGCCCGTTCCGACCGCAGGCTGGGTACAGTCCGGCCCATGTTGGCGGACCGGAGTGCTCCTCCAGGGGTCGGTACAGCGCAGCGGTCAACCGCCCCGCTGAGCCTGGCCATGATCGACCGGGACAGCGGCCTGATCCAGGTTCTGGGCAAGCGGCTGTCCGCCGCCGGTTGGGATTACAAGGTCCTCTCCAGCCCACTCACGCCGCAGGCGCTCGTGCGGTTGCGTCTCAACGCTCTGATCGTGGATATCTCGGTAGTGGGTCCCGAATGGTGGGTTTACATCGAGGAGGTGTGCATGCGCCTGCCCGGGCTGGCCGTGGTGGTGTGCAGCGGACCGTCCTCGGTGGCTCAGCGGGTCAGAGGGTTCCGGCTCGGCGTCGACGCCTGGGTGACCAAGCCATGTCATCCCGAGGAGCTGATCTGCGTCGTCGAGGCGGCAGTACGCCGGCATCGTCGCCATGAGCTTGACGTGGTGGATGCGCCACTGGAGTCGGGTGAGTTGATTCTCCGGCTGGAGCTTCACCAGGCCTACGTCGGGCTGACCAGCCTGGACCTGACCGCCCGGGAGTTCGAGCTCCTTCATCTTCTTGTCCGTTCGGACCGAGTCCTGCGCCGGGAGGAGATCTACGAGCGAGTATGGGGATACGCCATGGCACACGGTGATCGTTCCGTGGACGTGTTCATCGGAAAGCTCAGGCAGAAGCTGCGTCTGCGCTCTCCAGAGTGGAGTTACATCCACACCCATTTCGGTGTGGGGTATCGGTTCGAGCCTGTCCGGGAGACCGGGCAAGACGCCCCCCCTGGGACGCCGGCTGTTGGGCCGGTAGAGCCGCTCGCCGAGCCTGTAACACTGTAGGGCGCGGGGGCTCGGGGGCTCGGGGCCTCGGGGCCGCTGGCGCGGCGGGCGCGCGTTGGCCGTTGGCGCGGCGGGCGCGCGGGGCCGCTGGCGCTCGGGGGCTCGGGGCCGTTGGCGCGGCGGGCGCGCGTTTCAACCACCCTGGTTTCACAAAGCTCGCGTTTGCGCGCGCGCATTGTGCCGGGATGGTCGGCATAGCACCCTGGCGCTACACAGCGCTCGAGCATTTCGCCGATTTGTTCACTTATGGCGGTTGGCGGTCGCGGCGCGCGCCGGCGTTTGAGGAGGCTCGCGCTCGCGGTCCACAAACCCCGCACATCGCGGGAAAATCGCGCGTACGTGAACACCGCGTTCACAGCTTTTTCACACATGCCCCCGCCGGCCATGCTGTCCTTCTGGCCTGCCCAGCGACGGACAGGAGACCTGACCTGCCATGCCCCTATCTCAGCTGCTTGCACCCAGCGGACGTGAATACTTTGCTCTCTTCGAAGCGGCCGGCGCCAACGTTCTGCGCGCAGCCGAGCTGCTCGACGACATGCTCGCCAGCTATCCGGAACGCCGGGAGCTGGCTAAGGAGATCCTGATCTGCGAGCAGGACGGGGATCGCATCACCCACGATCTGATCCACCACCTTAATCACACGTTCGTCACCCCGATCGATCGTGATGACATCTACCGGCTGGCCGGGGCCCTGGACGACATCGTTGACTTCACCGAGGAGGTGGCGGACTACCTCGAGCTGTACCGGGTGGAGGCGCCGATGCGGCAGGCACAGCAGATGGCCGGCATCCTCCGGGCATCCTGCCGGGAGATCGCCCAGGCGCTGCCGCTCCTGAAGGGCTTCCAGGACATCTCCCGCTACACGATCGAGATCAACCGGCTGGAGAACGACGGCGACCGGCTGACTCGGGAGGCCATGGCCGCCCTGTTTGACAACGGCATCGATCCCATGGTGGTGATCCGCTGGAAGGACCTGTTCGAGCGGCTCGAGGCGGCGATCGACGCCACCGAGGACGTGGCGAACATCATGGAAGGGATCGTGATCAAGAACCGATGAGCTCCACCAGCTCGGACATTCTGCTCGTGCTGGTGGTGGGGACCGCGCTCGTCTTTGACTTCACGAACGGGTTCCACGACACGGCCAACGCGGTGGCCACGAGCATCTCCACCCGGGCCATGTCCCCGCGGGTGGCGGTGCTGTTCGCGGCCGTCCTGAACTTCGCCGGGGCGTTCATCTCGCTCAAGGTGGCGACCACCATCGCCAAGGGCATCGTGTCCACCGGGGAGATCACCAGCACCACGGTGTTCGCCGGGCTGATCGGCGCGATTGCCTGGAACCTGTTCACGTGGTACCGGGGCCTGCCCTCGAGCTCGTCCCACGCCCTGATCGGGGGCCTGGTGGGCGCCGTCCTGGTGGCCGACGGGGGCTCGGCGGTCAATGGCGCCGGGATCGTGGGCAAGGTGATCCTGCCCGCCTTGATCTCGCCCACGCTGGCCTTTGTCGTGGCCGCGCTGTGCGTGATCGTGTCCTACCGCATCCTGGCCAACCGGCCTCCGGGCTTTGTCAGCCGCGGCTTTCGCCTGGGGCAGGTGCTGTCCAGCGGGCTGCTGTCCCTTTCTCACGGCACGAACGACGGCCAGAAGACGATGGGCGTGATCACGCTCGCCCTGGTGGCCCACGGCTCGATCAGCGCCGCCCATGTCCACGTGCCGGTGTGGGTCATCGCCTCCGCGGCCACCGCGATGGGTCTCGGCACCTACGCTGGCGGCTGGCGAATCATCAAGACCACCGGCATGCGGATCATCAACATGAACCCCGTCCAGGGGTTCGCCGCCCAGGGCGCCGGATCGGCGGTCATCCTGGCCGTCTCCCACTTCGGCTTTCCCATCTCCACCACGCACGTGATCAACGGTGGCGTTATGGGTGCGGGAGCGGCCCGCCGGCTGTCCGCCGTGCGCTGGGGCGTGGCCGGGAACATCATGATCGCCTGGGTTCTGACCTTGCCCGCGGCCGGCCTCACGGGCGCGGCGGTTTACGGAATCACGCGGATCTTCGGCCACGGGGCCGTGGGGCCGCTGGTCGTCCTTGCCCTGATTGTGGCCGGGTTGCTCACGCTGGCCGTGCGGCTCGGCGGCCGGCGCGTCCCCCAGGCGGCGACGCGATGAGCGTT
This sequence comes from uncultured Solirubrobacterales bacterium, assembly GCA_963838865.1. Taxonomy (GTDB): domain Bacteria; phylum Actinomycetota; class Thermoleophilia; order Solirubrobacterales; family Solirubrobacteraceae; genus Palsa-465. The sequence goes on from CAWISN010000003.1 coordinate 521,923, forward strand.
CTGGCCACCACGATCATCAAGGGCTCGACCCTGCTCAAGCTGGTGGTGGGGTCGCTGGTGGCCGGGGTGGGCGTGATGCTCGCCTTCTCGGTGCTGGTCTATTGCGCCGACCGCGCCGTCGGTGCTGCGGCGGGGCGATCGCCACACGGCCGCGCTGGCGTTCCAGGCCGCCGTGGTGCTGGCGCTGCTCGCGATGGCGGCGATCGTGGCCTACGGCCTCATCCTCACGGTGAGCAAGCCGAAATAGTTTTCGGGGGCCTGCCCGGGGGTCTGGTGGGACGCCCGGGGGGGCGCGCGGAACGCCACCAGACGCGCGTCGCGCGCCGCGCGATTTGTCAAACCAAGGTGGCCGCCTTCGAACCGGCGCTGGGCCGTCGTGGGTCCGGAAACGGGCGGTATCCTCGGGATCCGGTGGCCCCAGCGAAGTCAAAGCGACAGTCGCGCAAGCGGCGCCGCCCCGGACAGCCGGTCCAGGCGCGCCCAGAGCCGGCGGCGCGACCAGCTCGACCGCCCCGGCCGGTGTCCAGTCCGCGCGACGAGCGTCTACGCCAGAGCAGTCTCGGCTCCTACGGGGAGCGGCCACCCAGCCCGTTCGGCGGGCTGCCCGTATCCGAGATCGCCATCTTCGTGGGCGCCGTGGGCGCCTGCGTCGGGCTGTTCGGCAACGAGCACTCAGCGCTCATCGTGGGCGTCGTGGTGTGCGCCCTGGGGGTCCTTGAGTTCACCGTCCGCGAGCACTTCTCCGGATACCGCTCGCACGCCACTCTCCTGGCCGCGGTGCCGCCCGTGGCCATCCTCATAACTGCGGTCACGCTGCTGGGAGCACCGCGGGAGCGGACGACGCGCGAGCTGCTGCTGCTGGCCACCGTGCCGGCGTTTGCCCTGACCTTCTGGGGGCTACGCAAGCGCTTCCGGGCCGCGCGTCAGGCGCGGATCGTGCGACCGCCCACCGCCTGATTCGTCGTCCCCCGCGTCAGACCGAATCGCCGGCAGGCGGATCGTGAAGAGTGCTCCTCCGCCCGCGGCATTTTCCGCGCCGACTGACCCACCATGCTGCTCGGCCACCTGACGCACGATGGCCAGCCCCAGGCCGCTGCCCTGCTTGCCCCGGCTTCCGGCACCCCGGAAGAACCGATCGAAGACATGGGGTAGGTCAGCGGCGTCGATTCCCGAACCGTGATCTCTGACCCGGATCCCCTCGGGACTGGTCTCAACCTCCACCGTTCCCTGCTCGGGCGAGTGCCGTGCGGCGTTGTCCAGGAGGTTGTTGACCGCCCGGCCCAGACGGTCGGGCATCCCCTCAACTACCACGGGCTGGAGTCTGGCCTCAAACCGGACGTGGGGGAAGTTGCGCTGGGCGCGCTCGACCGACTCGGCCACGACGCCATCCAGCGCCACATCCTCGATCGAGTCGGGCGGCAGGTCACCGCGGGCCAGCTCGATCAGGTCGCTCACCAGGGCACTCAGCTCCTCGCTCTGCTCCACGACGTCCGTGAGCATCCGCTTGCGCTCGGCCTCACTGAGCTGATGCTCGTCGGCGAGCAGGAGCTCGATGTTGGTGCGCAGGCTGGTCACGGGGGTTCGGAGCTCGTGCGAGGCGTCGGCCACCAGCTGGCGCTGGGCCTGCACCGACTCATCCAGTGCCGCGCGCGAGGACTGAAGGCGCTCGAGCATGGTGTTGAAGCGAGTGGCCAGCTGGCCGACCTCGTCGTCGGCCCGGACGTGGATTCGGGATCCCAGGTCCTCGGTTTCCGAGATGTGCTGCGCCGTGTCAGCGACCTCGGCCAGCGGCGCCAGCACGCGCCGGGCGGCCACGCGCCCCAGCGCGGCGGCCAGGGCGATTCCGCCGAGACAAAAGAAAAACAGGATCAGCCGCAGGTTGGACAGGGTGTGATCGACATAGCCCAGAGGGCGAGCGAGCTGGACAGCGACTGGCAGGCCGTCCGACATGGCGTGGGGGAGCTTGAAAACGATCACGCGAAGATGTGTGTTTGCCAGGCGGACGTCGAGCATCAACCTGCCGGAGGCACCCGCGGCCACCGCGCGAACCTGGGGGGTGATGGGAAGGGCGATGTTGCCGAGGACCCGGGTCCCGTCGGAAGTGACGAACTGGACGTATGGCGCCGGCCCCCCCGCGCTGGCTGGGATTTGCGGAAACTGCTGCTGCAGCGAGAACAGGTTCTGCTGAACCATCGAGGCCTGGGCCTGCAATTCATTGTCCACCTGGCTGCGCAGCTGATTCCGCACGACGAGATAGGACACGGCAGCCACCAAAACCACCGCGATGGCCACCGCGGCGGCCGCGGCCATGCCGACTCGACGTCGCAGCGGCACGCGTGCTCCCTACGTCTCCCGCAGGATGTAACCGATGCCCCGCACGGTATGCAGCAACCGTGGCTCGTCCCCGGCCTCGGTCTTGCGCCGCAGGTACCCCATGTAGACCCCCAGGGCGTTGGAGGTAGGGCCGAAGTCGTATCCCCACACGTACTCGAAGATCTGTGAGCGGGTCAAAACCTGGCGAGGGTGGCGCAGGAACAGCTCGAGCAGCAGGAACTCGGTCTTGGTGAGCTCGATCACGCGCTCGCCGCGGCGCACCTCGTGGGCCCGGGGGTCGAGGGTCAGATCGGCGAAGCGGAGGACCTCGCCGTCGGCGTCGTCTCCCGTGCGGCGGAGCAGTGCGCGCAGCCGGGCCTGAAGCTCGCGCAGGGCGAATGGCTTGACCAGGTAGTCATCGGCTCCCGCATCCAGTCCGTGGACCCGGTCGTCGATGGCATCCCGGGCGGTGAGCATGAGGACGGGCGTCCGGTCACCTGCTTTGCGGAGCCGGCGGCACACCTCGAGCCCGTCCACTCCGGGCATTGCTATATCCAAAATCACTGCGTCGGCGGGCGCGCTGGCCAGCTCGTCCAGCGCCTCCTGGCCGTCGGAGGCCAGGGCCACCTCATAGCGCTCGAGTGTCAAAGCGCGCTCGAGCGCCCGCCGCAGGGCGGGCTCGTCATCCACCACCAGCACGCGCGCCATGTGTTAAGCATGACGCGCTCGGCGAAGAATCTGGGAAGAGCGCTCTGCAGGACGACCGGGAAGAGCGCTCTGCAGAGAATCTGGGAAGAGCGCCATCATCACCGGACATGCCGCGCAAGCAGGACTCGCTCAAGACCTACCGCGACAAACGCGACTTCGGCGCCACGCCCGAGCCCGCGGGGGGCGGTGGGGCGGAGAACGCGCAGCCGCGGTTCGTCATCCAGGAGCACCACGCCACCCGTCTGCACTGGGATCTGCGCCTTGAGCACGAAGGGGCGCTGGCCTCATGGGCCATCCCGAACGGGATTCCGGCCACCCCGCAGGACAACCGGCTGGCCGTGCGCACCGAGGACCACCCGCTCGAGTACCTGGACTTCCATGGCGAGATCCCCAAGGGGCAGTACGGCGCGGGCACAATGACGATCTGGGACCGGGGGACCTTCCAGGTCCACAAGTGGGAGGAGCGCAAGGTCGAGGTCAGCTTCCACGGCGAGCGTGTGCACGGCCGCTACGGCCTGTTCCCGATTGGGCGCGGACCGGATCAGGAAAAGGACTGGATGATCCACCGGATGGATCCGCCGGACGATCCCGGGCGGGTGCCCATGCCAGAGCGGATCGTGCCGATGCTCTCGCGCATGGGTGAGCTCCCGCCGGACCCCGCGCGCTGGTCCTTCGAGGTCAAATGGGATGGAGTCCGGGCGATCGCGTACATCCAGCCCGGAAGGCTGCGCCTGGAGAGTCGCAACCTCAACGAGATCACCGAGGCCTATCCCGAGGTGCGGGGGCTGCTCGAGAACCTGGGCATGCACGAGGCGGTCCTGGATGGGGAGATCGTCACATTCGACGAGCAGGGGCGGCCCAGCTTCGAGCGCCTGCAGCGGCGCATGCATGTCAGCTCGCCCACGGCGGTGCGGCGGCTGATGTCGAGCCACCCGGTGGTGTACGCGATCTTTGACCTGCTCTACCTCGACGGCCATTCTCTAATGGAGCTGCCCTACCGGGAGCGGCGTGAGCGGCTTGAAGCGCTCGAACTGGGCGGACGGGCCTGGCGGGTTGCCACCGCGCATCCCGGCCAGGGCACGGCGCTGCTTGAGGCCACGCGCGAGCAGGGACTCGAGGGGATCATGGCCAAGCGGCTTGACTCGTGCTACGAGGCTGGCCGGCGCACGGGGGCCTGGCTGAAGATCAAGCACACCCGCCGCCAGGAGCTGGTCATCGGAGGCTGGGTCCCCGGAGAGGGGCGGCGGACCAAGCGGATCGGCGCGCTGCTCATGGGCTACTACGACGGCGACAGGTTCGTGTACGCCGGGCGCGTGGGTACCGGGTTCACCGACCGCTCGCTCACCGAGCTTCAGACGAGACTCGAGTCCTACCGCCGGCCCACCAGCCCATTCGCTGGCCGGCGGGCAGGCATTCCCCGCGACGCGGTGTTCGTGGAGCCCTGCCTGGTGGCCGAGATCGAGCTGCGCGAGTGGACCAGTGAGGGTGTTATGCGCGCGCCCTCCTTCAAGGGCCTGCGCGAGGATCGAGCGCCCCGGGAGGTCGGGCTTGAGTCGCCCCGGGGCAGTGGCGGTGCGGAGGCGGCTGCGGAGGCGGCTGCGCCGGCGGCTGCGCCGGACTCCCCCGAAGGCCTGTTCGACGAGGTGGAGCGGCTGCCCGGGGGTGCTCTGGCCGTTCTGGTCGAGGGCCGGAGGCTGCGCATTTCCAACTGGGATAAGGTCCTTTATCCGGCGACCGGATTCACCAAGGGGGACCTGGTGGCCTATTACGCCAGGATCGCCCCCGCCGTGCTGCCCCATCTGCATGGCCGGCCGCTCACCCTGAAGCGGTATCCCGAAGGCGTGGAAGCCGAGCACTTCTACGAGAAGCAGGCTCCGTCGCATCGACCGGACTGGGTGCAGATCGCCCGTGTGGGCAACATCAACTACGTCCTGGCTCAGGACAGGCCGACCCTGGTCTGGCTGACCAACCTGGCCGATGTCGAGCTGCATACCTCGCTCTCGCTGGCCGCGGCGCCTGAGGAACCGACGATGCTGGTCTTCGATCTCGATCCCGGTCCACCGGCCGGGATTCTCGAATGCTGTGAGGTCGGCCAGGTCCTGCACGGTCTGTTTGACCAGCTCGGGTTGGAGAGCTTTGCCAAGACGTCGGGCTCAAAGGGCCTTCAGGTGTATGTGCCAGTCAACAGCGGGGCGTCCTACGAGCACACCAAGCCGATGGCCAAACGCATCGCCGAGCTGCTCGAGCAGCGGATGCCCGGACTTGTGGTCTCGCGCATGACCAAGCGGCTGCGGCCGGGCAAGGTGCTGGTGGACTGGAGCCAGAACGACGCTCACAAGACCACGGTCACCGTGTATTCGGTGCGCGCTCGGGAGCGGCCCACGGTCTCCACCCCCGTGAGCTGGGACGAGGTGGCCAGGGCCCGCGAGCGCCAGGATCCCGAGCTGCTCACCTTCGACACCGATGCCGTGCTGGCCCGAGTGGCCGAGCAGGGCGACCTGTTCGCCGAGGTGGTGACGCGCAAGCAGCGGCTTCCCGCCGCCTAGACGGAAGGCACGCCCGCGAGGCGATGGCGCCTGGGTAAGCTATGGCAGCCTGTAGAGCATGGCGGCATCGGACCCCATCACCCTGCGGAACCGCTTGCTGGTCGCCTCGGCGATGTGGAAGGAGACGATCGCTGAGCCGTTACCCCGGATGGCGCCCGGCGACCCGGCGGATCAGATCGAGAGCTTCGAGATCCAGCTCGTGGACCGCCTCTGGGAAAGCGCCACTCCCGACAATGCCCGGGACATTGCCGATCGGACATGGGACATGGTGCACGACCGTCCCGATGACGACGCGGTCAAGAGGCGCGTGGTGGAGTGCCACGAGGCACTGGCCCGGATGACTCGTCTGGGGGACTGACCCCGGACTCTGCGGGCGTGGGCCGGGCGCCGTTCCCGCTGCCGTCTGGCGAGGAGCTGGTCCCTCGAGCACGGGGGTTGCGGGCCAGGCCGGCAGCCTCATACGCCTGGGTCTCGTCCAGCGTCTCGTGCTCGAGCAGAGCGCCGACCAGGGAATCCAGGTTTGTCCGGTGCCCCTGGAGCAGGTCGACGACGTCATCGTGAGCGCGGTCGACGATGCGCCGCACCTCCTCGTCCACCAGCCGCTGTGTGAACTCTGACGTCTCGCTGGCCCCGGGGAACAGCGGGCCCATACCGGGCATTGGGACCACCGACACCGGCCCGATCTTGGGGCTCATGCCCCACCGCCCGACCATCTGGCGGGCGATCTGAGTGAGATGCTGGATGTCAGATTCCGCGCCGGTGGTCATGTCACCGAAGACAACCGCCTCGGCCGCCCGTCCGCCCAGCGCGACCTTGATTTGGGCCAGCAGGTAGCGCTCCTCGAAGTTGAACCGGTCGGCGTCGGGGGCGGAGAAGGTGACCCCGAGTGACTGGCCGCGCGGGATGATCGAGACCTTGCGGACCGGGTCGGCCCCCGGAGTGACCATGCCCACGATGGCGTGGCCCGCCTCGTGGTAGGCGGTTCGCCGGCGATCCTCCTCGCTCAGCATCACCTTTCTCTCGGCCCCCAGGACGATCCTCTCCATGGCGTCGGAGAAATCCTGTGGCGAGACTTCCTTGTGGTCGCGTCGGGCCGCCAGCAGCGCGGCTTCGTTCACGAGGTTGGCCAGATCGGCGCCGACCATTCCGGGGGTGGCGGCGGCAATCTCGCCCAGCTTGACATCGCTGGCCAGCGGTACAGATCTGGTGTGGACACGCAGGATGGCCTCACGTCCCGCTCGGTCCGGCGGCTGAACCGACACGCGGCGGTCAAATCGCCCCGGGCGCAGCAGCGCGGGATCGAGGATCTCGGGACGGTTGGTCGCGCCCAGGACGATCACTCCCGTCCGGGGGTCAAAACCGTCCATCTCGGTGAGGATCTGGTTGAGCGTCTGCTCACGCTCGTCGTGGCCGCCCGAGATGTTGGCTCCGCCGGCAGCGCGGGAGCGACCGATGGCGTCGAGCTCGTCGATGAAGATGATCGCCGGGGCGGCGGCCTTGGCCTGGGCAAAGAGATCACGTACGCGCGAGGCGCCCACGCCCACGATCATCTCCACGAACTCGGAGGCCGACATCTGGAAGAAGGGCACTCCCGCCTCCCCGGCCACGGCTCGGGCCAGCAGGGTCTTCCCCGTGCCGGGAGCGCCGCTGAGCAGGACCCCCCGCGGGATCTTGCCGCCCAGGCGGACGTATTTCTGGGGGTTCTTGAGGAAGTCGACGATCTCGTGCAGCTCCTCCTTGGCCTCGTCGATCCCGGCGACGTCGGCGAACGTCACGCGCTGCTCGGAGGCTTCCACCCGGCGGGCCCGGGAGCGGCCAAAGCTCATCAGCCCGCCCGCTCCCCCGCCGCCGGCGGCCGCCCGGCGCATGAGCAGGACGAACAGCAGGACGAGGAGAAGGGTCGGGCCGAACCCGAGGATGAGCTCGGATAGGAACGAGGGACCGCTGCTGATCGGCTGCGCGTCGATGGTCACGCCGTGCTTCTGGAGGAGAGCGGACAACGCCGACCCGGGCTGGAACGAGGGAACCTCGGTTGAGAAGTTGGTGGTCGACTGCTTCGCGTTCGATCCCACCGGGACGCGGACGGCCTTCCGGAATGTGCCCTGGATGGAATCTCCCGTCGAAGAGATGTCTCTGACGTTGCCGTTCCCCACCTCGGTCAGGAAGGTGGGATAGAACGGAATGGCCACCCGGGGGTTGGGCTGAAGGGCCTGAGATGAGATCCACAGGTTGAGGGCCAGCAGGCCCACCACGACCAGGACGATCATCCACCGCGAGTTGGACGGGCGCTGACGCTGGTCAGGAGGCTTGGACGCGCCCCGTCCGTCCGGGGCCGGTGTCACCCGCCAGCCGGGCTGCCCCCGTTTTGGAGCCTCGCGCTCGGGGCTGCGGGGGTTAGCGCGCAGCGAGGCCTTGGGGCGGGTCGAATCTTCGTCCATCGGTGGATTCTCGCAGGGAGCGCCTGGCGGCTCCAGGGGTGGTGTCCTCCCGGGCCACACTTCCCGGCCCGAGCGCGTCAGGCCTCGTCCAGGCGGGAGCGAAATGACTGAGCCCCCTCGACCGATGCGCCCTCCGCCCAGGCTCGGTCGGCCAACCAGCGGTCCGAGGTGACGACGCGCACCATGGCCGGGTTGGGCTCCTCGGTCAAAAGCCGCACGATCTCATCGTCGGCGGCGTCCGCCTTTGGCTTGGGTGCGTGGCGGACGTCGATCACCGTGGAGCGGATCGGCGGGCGTGCCGGGCGCTCGAAGACCACGGTGACGTCTTCTCCGGCCCGGGCTGCCCAGCGTTCGAGCATGTCCACCAGGCGGAGCATGGCGGCGTCGCGGTCCTTCCACCAGGCGTCCGGCCGCGTCCCGATCACGTTCATACCATCCACCAGCCAGCGCATGGGTTGGAGGCTATTGCGGTCAGCGCTGGGTGGTGTGCGGTGGCCGGGGGGGCGCTCCGCGGAGGCCCCGGAGCGTGGGCGCTACTCGTCGGCGCCGGGGCGCTGGCGCCCTCGCTTGCGCTCGGATTGCCGTCGCTTGGCCGCCAGTCGACGCTGCACCGAGCTGGCCGTGGGACGGGTGGGCGTGCGGGGTCGCCGGCGGTGGAGGCCGGCGGTCAGACGGCGGCGCAGGCGCTCGAGCGCCAACTCTCGGTTGCGCGACTGGCTCCGAGCATCCTGGGCGACCGCCACCACGCGCGGGCCAAGGCGGGCCATCAGCCGCTGCTTGTGCTCCTCGTTCAGTGACGAGGAGGGGATGTCCAGGATGGCCTCCACCCGGGAGGCCGTGACGTTGGCGTGCTGGCCGCCGGGACCCGACGAACGCGACGTCCGGATAAGCACGTCGGACAGCGGGAGCTCGACTCCCGGGGCCAGTGGCATGGGGTCCTCCATAGGCAAAGCATGCCGGGGCAGGCTGACGCTGCGCCGGGGACCGCTGAGGTCCGGGAGCTTCTTTGGCGATCTGGTTGCGCATACGTCAACCTCAGAGCCAGAGAAAGCACCGTCCGAGAGACATTTCTCACCCGGTGACACCACGGCCACATTTCTCCCGACACCCGTGATACCGTGCACGCGCTGGGCCGTGGGCATGCATTGTCTGCGGCAAGTTCATCTGCAGGCCGCGGGGTATTTCAGAAGTCCTCCGGGGTAGCAGGATCAACCAAGGAGGACCAACTCCTCATGCCGACTGGAACCGTCAAATGGTTCAACGACGAGAAGGGCTTCGGGTTCATCGCCTCTGACGACGGTGGACGCGACCTGTTCGTACATCACACCAGCATCAACGGCGATGGCTATCGCTCGCTGGCCGAGGGCAGCAAGGTCTCCTTCGAGGAGGAGGCCGGACCGAAGGGCCCGAAGGCCATAAACGTGACCAAGCTCTAAGACCCCCGGGCCGTCCACCGAGCCGCCTACAATCAGTAAGCGGCTTAGGTGGGCAAAGCCTGAATCTATGAGCAAGGTCATCGAAGAACGCGAGCGAGTCGTGATTCGCTTCGCGGGCGATTCTGGGGACGGGATGCAGCTCGCGGGCAGCAGGTTCACCGATGCCACGGCCGTGCTGGGCAACGATCTGGCCACGCTGCCCAACTTCCCGGCGGAGATCCGCGCACCCGCGGGCACGCTGGCCGGCGTGTCGGCCTTCCAGATCCACTTCGCCTCCCGGGACATCTTGACCCCGGGGGACACGCCGAACGTCCTCGTGGCCATGAACCCCGCAGCGCTCAAGGCCAACCTGCCCGAGCTTGAGCGCGGGGCCACGATCATCGTCAACGAGGACGCCTTCTCCAAGCGCAACCTGGAAAAGGCCGGCTACGAGTCTGACCCTCTTGAGGACGGCTCGCTGAGCAGCTACCGGGTGCACCGGGTGCCCATGACCTCGCTGACCACCCGGGCGGTGGAGGCCGTGGATGAAGCGTCCACACGCGATGCCGGCCGGGCCAAGAACTTCTTTGCCCTGGGCCTCGTGTCCTGGCTCTACGGGCGTCCCACCGACGTGATCAACCGCTGGATGGAGCAGAAGTTCGGCCGCAACCCTGCCGTCCTGGAGGCCAACCTGGCCGCGTTCAACGCCGGATGGTCCTTCGGGGAGACGACCGAGCTGCTGGACGTGCAGTACCGGGTCAAGCCGGCCACTGACGTGGCGCCGGGGACCTACCGGAACGTCGACGGGACCACCGCCCTAGCCCTGGGGCTGATCTCCGCCAGCGTGCGCAGCCGGCTGCCCCTGCTCTTGGCCAGCTACCCCATCACTCCCGCCTCCGAGCTCCTGCACGAGCTGTCTCGCCATCAGAGCATGGGGGTGCGCACCATCCAGGCCGAGGATGAGATCGCCGCCGCCGGGATGGCACTGGGTGCAGCCTTCGGTGGGCGGTTGGGCGTGACCGCCACCAGCGGTCCGGGCCTGGACCTCAAGGCGGAGACGATCGGCCTGGCTGTGGCGCTCGAGCTCCCCCTGATCGTGATCGACGTCCAGCGGGCGGGGCCCTCGACGGGCATGCCAACCAAGACCGAGCAGTCGGACCTGCTCGCCGCTCTGTACGGCCGCCACGGCGAGTCGCCACTTCCCGTTCTGGCCCCCAGCACACCGGTGGATTGCTTCCAGGTCGCCTTCGATGCGGTGGAGCTGGCCGTCCGCTACCGGACGCCGGTCATTGTTCTGTCGGACAGCTTCCTGGCGTCCTCTTCGGAGCCCTGGCGGGTGCCCGCGGTGGGGGACCTGCGCCCCCTCGACCCGGCCTTTGCCAGCGCCCCCGAGAACGGCGAGCCCTTCCTGCCCTACGCTCGCGACGAGCGTCTGGCTCGGCCCTGGGCCATCCCGGGAACGTCGGGCCTCCAGCACCGGATCGGCGGGCTGGAAAAGGCGGATCTGACCGGGAACATCTCCTACGAGCCAGAGAATCACGCCCGGATGACCGAGCTGCGGGCGCAGAAGATCGCCGGCATCGCTCGGGAAATCCCGCCGCTGGAGGTGGACAGCGAAGACGGCGCCAGGCTTCTGGTTCTGGGTTGGGGATCGAGCCAGGGCGCGATCCGCGCTGGTGTCAGGCGCGCGCGCGAGGCCGGCCTCCGGGTGGCCTGCGCCCATCTGCGCCATCTGAACCCCTTCCCGGCAAATATCGACGACGTGCTCCATTCCTTCGATCGCGTCCTGGTGCCCGAGATGAACTGCGGGCAGCTCGCCCAGCTGCTGCGGGCCCGCACGCTGATCGACGTGGAGTCCATCTCGAAGGTGCGCGGCCAGCCGTTCCAGGCGGCTGAGATCGAGCGCCTGATCGCGGAGAGACAGTGAGCGAGCTGAGCGTCAACGGGCACGGCAACGGCAACGGCAAGGTGGCCGGGAAGGGCACCGCCGCAGCGCTGTCGAAGGCGGACTTCCAGTCAGATCAGGAGACGCGCTGGTGCCCGGGATGCGGTGACTACGCGGTCCTCTCGGCCGTGCAGCAGTTCATGCCCGAGCTGGGCATCCCGCCGGAGCGGATCGTGTTCATCACGGGGATCGGCTGTGCAGGCCGGTTCGCCTACTACATGGACACCTACGGGATGCACGGCATTCATGGCCGGGCCCCGGCCCTGGCCACCGGGCTGGCCGCCACGCGGGACGACCTCTCCATCTGGGTGATCACCGGCGACGGCGATGCGCTGTCGATCGGGGGCAATCACCTGATTCATGCGCTGCGCCGCAACGTCCCGGTGAAGATCCTGCTCTTCAACAACCAGATCTACGGGCTCACCAAGGGCCAGGCCTCCCCGACATCCGAGCTGGGCAAGATCACCAAGTCCACCCCATTCGGCGTGGCCGACCAGCCGTTCAACCCCGTCGCGCTGGCCCTGGGCGCTGAGGCAACGTTCGTGGCGCGGACGATCGATCGCGACCGGCGCCACCTGACCGAGGTTCTGCGCGCCGCGGCCGAGCATCAGGGCGCGGCGCTGGTCGAGATCTACCAGAACTGCCCGGTGTTCAACGACGGAGCGTTCTCCGCGCTCACCGAGAAGGACGCCAAGGAGCTCAACCAGATCAGGCTGGAGGCCGGCCAGCCGATCCGCTTCGGGCCTGACAACGCCCGCGGCGTGGCCCGGGTCCCTGACGGCGGGCTGGAGATCGTCGACGTAGCCAGCGTGGGGGAGGAAGCGCTCATCGTCCACGATCCGAGCCGCACCGACCCAGGGTTGGCCTTCTCCCTGGCCCGTCTGGCTGACGACCCGACGCAGCCCACGCCGATCGGGATCTTCCGGGCGGTGCAGCGGCCGGTGTACGGGCGGGTCAGCGCGGTCAAGCCCGAGCCCGCCGGCGAGGCTGAGCTCGAGGAGCTGCTGCTCCGCGGCGACACCTGGACCGTGGCTTAGGGGACGAGCCGAGCGCCGCCGGCGCGGGGTGCACCGCGGCGGCGATGGGGACCGGCCGATCACCTTGCGCCGGAGCTAAGAGCCCGCCACGTACCCGTCGTCGGGCTCGAGCGGGAGTCCGGCGGCCTGCCATTCCAGCAGCCCACCGGTCATGTTGTGCGCGTCATAGCCCGCCTGGCGGAAGGCGTCGGTGGCCATGGCGGAGCGGGCGCCGCTGCGGCAGTAGAAGATGACCGGCCGCCCGCGGTCGATGGACTGGGCCTGGGCGGCCAGCGAGGACAGGGCGATCAGGAGCGAGCCGGAGATCCGCCCGGCCTCGTGCTCCGCGGGCTCGCGCACGTCGATCAACTGGACCTCCCCGCGCTCGTGCAGCTGCGGACACCTGCTGCGGCGTGTAATCCCCGTCCATGCCTGATCCGAGCGTATCGCGAGGTGCCTGGACATTTCGCCGCGCGATGAGCTACGCTGCCGCGGAACATAACCAGCCGAATCCCGCGGTGCCTTGCCTCGCGGGAGCGGGGAACCCGATGAGCCGGATGGCTCAGGGGCGAATCACCGCCCAGTGCGGTGTAGCGCGAACTCTTTCAGCGCGAGCCCGACAGCTAACCCCGTAGGCGACGAAAGAGAGGGTGTGGTTTAGCTGTTCGGGATGTTCAGTCGTGCGCGTTGGGCGGGATTGACTGTTGTGATCGCGGTTGCGGCCACGGTGTTTGCCGGTCCGGCGCTGGCCGCCGGCTCCTCCCGTCGTTCCAAGCGGCACCACTCCTCCAGCGGTGGCGCGGCGGTGGCGGCCAACCCCAACTACTCATCCAGCGATCCCTTCGGGAGGACGACGCTTCGCGAGGGCAACAGCGGCGGTGAGGTCACGCTCCTTCAGTTCTACCTCGACGATGTGGGGGCGGGCACGCGGGTGGACGGGCAGTTCGACTCGCAGACCAAGAAGGGCGTCCAGCAGTTCCAGGCCGCACACGGGCTTCCGGTCACCGGCCGGGTGGGCCAGAAGACCGGACGGGCGATCGGCGGGGCCATCCAGCAGTTGGACGGCATCCGCCCGAACGGGAAGACCAAGATTCACTGGCGCGGCAAGGCAACCGCGCCGTCGAATGCTCCGGCCGTGGTGAAGGCGGTGGTTGCCGCAGCCAACCGCATCATCAACACCTCCTACTGCTACGCGGGTGGCCACGGATCCTGGAAGTCCAGCTGTTACGACTGCTCGGGATCGGTCAGCTTTGCCCTCCATGGCGCCAAGCTCCTGTCCACACCCGAGGATTCGACCGAGCTTGAAAGCTATGGCGCCTCGGGGCCCGGCAAGTGGATCACGATCTACGCCGACGCCAGCCATACGTTCATCGTTGTGGCCGGGCGCGCGTTTGACACTGCCGACTACGGCGGCCCCAACCGGCCTGCCGGCACGGGGCCGCGCTGGCGTTCGGACCCCACCGGCAACCTGGCCGACGGCGGCAACTACATCGTCCGCCACCCGCCCGGCCTCTAGAGATCGTCTCACTGCACCGATAAGATCCGCACGGCGGCGAGGCGCCACTGGATCATGGAGGGGTAGTGAGCAGCATCAATAGACCACACGTTGGAAGCGATCCCGCCCAGCCGGTGCTGAACTGGCTGCTGATCGCGTCGTGCCTGCCGGTCATCGTGGTGGCCGGAGTCGTGCTCATCATCGCCGGAGGGTTCAACCTGAGCTTCTTCTTTCCGGCGGTCGTGGTCGGCGCGACGCTCGGAATGCTGATGTACATCAGCATCCGGGACCACCGCACGAGCTGATACCGGCAACCCCGGACGACCGCCGTCGAGCGCATCCGACGCAGCGCACCCGTGGTCGTTACGCAGCCTTGCAAACGACCGGCGCCCCCCATAGACTTGCCCTGCCGCGAAGCGACTCGCGGTCTCATACACCGAGCAGTCGGTGCTGGGGGCTTTGGGGTTCCGCGCATCGACTGGAAGAGGAGCGCATCAATGCACAGACGCACCATCCTGGCATCCCTGGGTGTCTCGGCGGCCCTCGCATTCCTGGCTGCGAGTGGCGGGACGGCTATGGCGGCCACAACCACACCGCAAACGATCAGCTGGGGCAACGTGCTGGTCACCGAGGGGGCCCACCCCATCAAGATCGCCACGCTTGGCCCGTTCCATCTGACCGCTCAGTGCACGAGCACTGGCCTTGCCGAGTACTACCTCAAGTCGGGCGTCGCGGGGTTCGTATATGGCGAGGACGGCAGCGGCCCCGAAGCCATGGTCCCCAGGAAGGCCTATCTGATAAGCGATGACGTGGACACCGACGAGGCGTTCTACGCGTACGCGACGCGGACTGGGGCCACCATCCAGGGAAACACGTTCCGGTGGACTCCCAGCTATCTGGGCGGAAATCAGTGTGAGTTCCAGGGAGCGATGACCCTGACCAGCTGAATCGGTGACGGTGGCCGGGCGGGGTTCTGCCTGGCCACCCTGACCGCGGGCAAGGTGAGGCCCGCTCGGGGGGCTGCCGGCTCCCCGGGCGGGCCTCTACCGTTGCCGGAGATGAGCAGCGGGCCCACGACACGGTTCGACGTCGCGGTGATCGGCGGGGGTCACAACGGGCTGGTCGCGGCCACTTTGCTGGCCCGAGCGGGGAGGTCGGTGGTTGTGCTGGAGCGGCGCGACCAGGTGGGGGGAGCGGCGGTCAGTCACGCTCCATTCTCCGGAGTGGACGCCTCGCTCTCCCGGTATTCCTACCTGGTGAGCCTGTGGCCGAGGGCTCTCAGCCGGCTTCTGGGACTCGAAGTGGAGTTCCGGCCCCGGCCCTTCGCCGCCTACGCGCCGCAGGGAGACAGCGGCATGCTGCTCGGGCCCGACCCCGACCGCGCAGGCGAGACGATGAGGGGGACAACCGGCGATGACCGAGCGCCCGCGGCCTGGGAGCGCTTCCACGGGATGGTCGAGCGCGTGGCCCAGCGGCTGGCTCCCACGCTGCTTGAGCCGCTGCGCAGCCGGGATGAGCTCCGACGCATGGTCGGCGAGGAGCGAGCGTGGAGCGCCCTGTTCGAGAATCCGCTCTCGGACACGCTGGAATCAACATTTGCCTCCGACCTGGTGCGCGGGGTCGTGGCCACGGACGCCGTGATCGGAACGTTCGCATCACTGCAGGACCCGGAGCTGCGCCAGAACCGGTGCTTCCTCTATCACGTGATCGGGAACGGAAGCGGCCGCTGGGACGTGCCGGTGGGGGGCATGGGCGCGCTCAGCGCTCAGCTGGCCGCAACCGCCCGCGCCGCCGGGGCGCAGCTGAGGACCCGGGCCGAGGTCGTCGGGCTGGCCACCGACGGGGTGAGCGCTGAGGTGACCTGCGCCAACGGAGAGCGCTACGCGGCTCGCCACGTCCTGGCCGGCGTCGCTCCGGCGGTCCTCGATCGTCTGCTGGGAGGGCGAGCAACCGACCCGCCAGAGGGTTCTCAGCTCAAGATCAACCTTCTGCTGCGCCGTCTGCCGCGGCTGCGCGATCGAAACGTCGCCCCCGCCGAGGCGTTCGCCGGCACGTTTCATGTCAACGAAAGCTATGCCCAGCTACAGAAGTCCTATGGGGAGGCCGCCCAGGGGCATGTCCCCAGCCAGCCGCCCGCCGACGTCTACTGCCACTCCCTCACCGACCCCGGAATCCTGTCGGAAGAGCTGCGGGCCGCGGGGGCGCAGGCCATGAGCGTGTTCGCTCTCCACATGCCGGCCCGGCTCTTCACCACCAATCCTCAGGAGCGCAAGGGCGAGGCCGTGGCAGCAACGCTGCGCTCAATCAACTCCGCTCTGGCTGAACCCATCCAGGACTGTCTATGGCGCGCGGACTGCATCGAGGCGCTGACGCCCGCCGATCTGGAGGATGAGCTGGCCATGCCCGGCGGGCACATCTTCCACCGAGATCTGGCTTGGCCGTTCGCGGAGTCAGCGGAGGAGGTGGGACAGTGGGGCGTGGAGACCGAGCACCCGAACGTCTGGCTATGCGGGGCGGGGGCCAGGCGGGGCGGGGGCGTCAGTGGAATCCCGGGTCACAACGCCGCCCAGGCTGTCCTGGCCGCCGGCTAATCGACCACTAGCATCCAGAGCGCGATGTCCGCAGTGGCCGACCTCTACACGATCCCGCCGGACTATCTCGATTTCCGCGACACGATCCGCCGGATCACCCGGGAGCGGATCGCCCCGCGTGCGGCCGAGATCGACGAGCGCGCCGAGTACCCCCACGACCTGCGCGCTCTCCTGGCCGAGCATGACGTCCTCGGGCTCCCGTTTGAAACGGAATACGGCGGCACCGGCACCGGCGCGCTGATGCTCAATATGGCGGTGGAGGAGATCGCCAAGGCGTGCGCCTCCACCGCACTGATCGTGATGGTCCAGGAGCTGGGCACACTGCCGATCAAGCTGTTCGGGACCGAGGAGCAGAAGCAACGGTTCCTGCCGCGGTGCGCCAGCGGCGAGTGCTCGCCGGCCTTCGCCCTGTCTGAGCCGGAGGCGGGGTCCGATCCCGGAGGGATGCGCACGCGGGCGGTCAGGGATGGCCAGGAATGGGTCATCGACGGCACCAAGAACTGGATCACCAATCTGGGGATCGCCGACTTCTACATCGTGTTCGCGGTGACTGACCGCGAAGCCGGACACTCCCGGGGCATCACGGCGTTCGTGGTGGAGGCCGACCGGCCCGGAGTGAGCGTGGGCAAGCTCGAGCACAAGCTGGGCATCCGGGGTTCGCCCACCGGCCAGCCCGTCTTCGAGGGCGTTCGTGTCCCGGAGGAGAACGTCCTGGGCGACCCGGGTCAGGGCTTCAAGGTGGCCATGGCCACGCTAGATCGCTCTCGGCTGGGGGTGGCGGCCCAGGCCCTGGGCATCGCCCAGGGAGCCACCGACTACGCCGCGGCTTACGCGCGCGAGCGTCGCCAGTTCGGGCAGCCCATCAACTCCTTCCAGGCGATCCAGTTCAAGCTGGCGGACATGGAGACGCAGTGCGCCGCCGGGCGCGAGCTCCTCTATCAGGCCTGCGCCAAGGTCGACCGCGGCGAACCCGACATGGGCAAGTACTCGGCCATGGCCAAGCTGTTCTGCTCGGACATGGCCATGAGGGTGACCGTCGAAGCCGTTCAGGTTCTGGGCGGCTACGGATACGTGAAGGAGTACCCGGTGGAGCGCATGATGCGCGACGCCAAGATCACGCAGATCTACGAGGGTACGAACGAGATCCAGCGTCTCGTGATCGCCCGGACGATGCGCTAGCTCATGCGCCCGGCCCCGCCCACCGTCCGCCGGATTCTCCTCTGCGCCCTGGCCGCGCTGGCCCTCGGGCTGGGTGCGGTGAGCCTGATCGGGGGGTTCAGCGCCTCTTTCCCGGCGCGTCTGCTCGAGGGCGTCGCCGTATTCGGGGCGGGTGCCGTGATCATTGGTGGCGTGGTCGTGTTCGCCCTCGTTCGGCTCGCCGGGTGGCAGGACCCCGAGTCAGAGGAGGAGTTCGACGCGCTGGTAGAGCGGACCGAGTGGCTGGCCAGCAGCGAATCGTGGGGTGACTCCGAGGACTATGAGAGCGACGCCGAACTGGAGGACGATGAGCTGTTTGATCCCTACAGCGAGGAGGACTTCAAGGCGCTCATCCGCTCGGCCCTGGACGAGCTTCCGCTGGAGTTCCACAGGGCGCTCGAGCATGTGGCCATAGTGGTGTCCGACGGGGGCCGGCGGCGACGGGCCTACGGCCTGTACCAGGGGGACACGGTGGCCCATGACCACTTTCATGACCGGATCGTCATCTTCCGGGACACGCTGCTGCGGGACTTCGGGCACGACCCGGAACTGCTCAGGGCCCAGGTGACACGCACCGTGCGCCACGAGCTGGCCCATCATCTGGGCTGGGACGAACACGGCGTCCGGGGCCTGGGGCTGTGAGACCTCGGCCGGCCGGACGCCGGCCCGGAGAGGGAGGCGCTCGCACATGATGATCGTCATGTCCCCCGAGGCGACCGAGGAACAGATCGAGGCAGTGAAGGCGCGGCTGAACGCCCTCGGCCGTCTGCACGTCCTGGTGATGCCGGGCGAGCTCACCACGGCGATCGGCGCGATCGGTGATCCCGAGGGCGTGGCCGAGCTCGGGCTGGAGGGGATGGCCGGAGTGGACCGGGTGGTGCCTATCTCACGCCCCTACAAGCTGGCGTCCTCCGAGCTGGCCCACCATGAGCCGACCGTGCTGCATATCGACGGGCGGAAGGTGGGGGGTGGCGACACGTTCTGCCTGATCGCCGGACCGTGCACGGTCGAGAGCTTTGAGCAGACTCTGGGTGTGGCGCAGGCGGTGGCCGCCGGCGGCGGGTCGATGCTCCGGGGAGGAGCCTTCAAGCCCCGGACCTCCCCGTTTGCCTTCAAGGGGCTCGGCGCCGCAGGGCTGGAGATCCTGGCCGAGGTGCGGGCCCAGACCGGGCTGCCGGTGGTGACGGAGCTGCTGGATACCCAGCACGCCGAGCTGGTGGCTCAGGCGGCCGACGTGATCCAGATCGGTGCCCGCAACATGCAGAACTACGGGCTCCTGGAGGTGGCCGGACAGCTCGGCAAGCCCGTACTGCTCAAACGCGGCCTCTCATCAACCGTGGAGGAGCTCCTGATGGCCGCCGACTATGTGCTCAAGGAGGGCAACGAGGGGGTCATCCTGTGCGAGCGCGGGATCCGGACGTTTGAGAACGCCACCCGGTTCACCCTTGACCTGAGCGCGGTGCCCTGGTTGAAGCTGCACACCCACCTCCCCGTGATCGTCGACCCCAGCCACGCGGCCGGGGACCGGCGGCTGGTCGGTCCACTCTCACGCGCCGCGGCCGCCGTGGGGGCCGACGGCATCCTCGTGGAGATCGCTCCCGATCCCGAGACCGCGCTGTGTGACGGTCCGCAGCAGCTGGCCGCGGCGGACTTCGCCGCCTTCGCCCAGGAGATCTCAGCCCACGCCGCGCTGAGCGGCAAGCGGCTGGCCTAGGGAGCTATCTCAACACGGGTTGTTCGGCAGGGTTCTCTGGAAGTCGAGGTAGACGCCCTGCGTGGCTCCGCCGCCGTTCTGGACGTAACTCCGCTGGTACTGCAGCGGTCCGTACTCGGCCTTGGCGCTTCCGCCGAAGGTGTTCGTGACACCCGACGCGCCGGCCATGTTTCCAACCGCCCAGCGACATCCGGCGGACGTCGACACGGTCGAGTAGTACGGATAGAAGGCGGGAGTTTTGTCGTCCGAGGGAGGTGGATCGGTGCATCCCTTGCCGGTGATGACGTCGCACTTGCCGCCGATGTCGGGTGTCTCGATAGCGGGCAGATCGGTGTTGAAGGCGACCTGCGAATAGGCCGTGGTGCCGCCGATCAGCGGGCTCGAGAAGAGAAACGGTGTCGGCTTGGTGGCCTTGCCGTCCGGCCAGTAGCTCGCGTGGTAGGACGGCCCATCAAAGCCGGGATCGTTGGTGTTCGGGCAACCGGTCACCGGATAGCGCAGCGAGGCCTCCGACGGGAAGCAGAATATGTCGTCCCCGTCGGCCAGCTCTCGATCGCCGGGGGGGCCCTCCAAGCCGTTGCAGGCTCCCACAGGACTGTTGGCGTCGATGTGGGTGCAGAAGTCGAAGTGGCCGATCTCCGTGTCGAAAGCGATGTTGTAGGTGGCGGCCGCCCAGGGGACCGTGGTGTTGGGCTGGCTCGTGGAGTACATCGGGTGGAAGTTGTAGTACTTGACGTGACACCCAGTGCCGTTGGGCGCGGGGACGATGTGACCGAAGCTGTTGCCGGCGCTGGCGGTCATGAACCCGCTCTTGTGCGTGGTGTGGTCAACCACCTTTGTCACAAGCCCGTCCGGGGAGTCGTGCAGCGACACGGTGAGGTGGTCACCCGGGTTCATGTACAGAACGTTCGGGCCGGGAATACCGCTGGCATCCGGAGTGAACTCCAGCGGGTTGGGCGGCCCTTGTGGCTCTCCGTTGTGGGTGAGATAGGCGAAGTTCGTGTACTCGAGACCACCCAGAATCGCGTTCTGGCAGGTCTGGTTGAGCATCGTGCCCGCCACCGGATTGTCCGAGAGGCTGTCGATGTTGAGCGCCGCGCACCAGGCCTTGGGGTCACACGACGAGTTGGCCCACTGCGGCACCCAGCCGGGGGAATAAAACTGGAGCTCCATGTAGGCGGCGCCCGGATGCTTCGTGCTCGTGGCGACGTTCACCGCGTTGGAGTCGCTGTCCGGAGTGCACGTCTTAACCGTCTGCGGATAGGAGAAGGTGTCGCACATGGCCATGCCGAACCAGAACGCCGGCGTGAGCTCGAAGTCGTATGACTTCGTGGCGCTGTAGGCGCCCGCGGGCTCCCGCGGCAGCGTGACCTGGTAGGTCATGTCGTTTCCTGAGCCGGCCTTATTCGAGTAGAAGAGCACTGACGGCTCGTCGTGGCCGACGTAGTGGTTTCCCCAATACTGCTCGGGCCTGGCCACCTCGGTGCAGAGGTCGCGACTACTTGCGCAGGACTCCCTGCTCCGCTTGTAGCCCGGACCCGATTGGTGCCATGTCAGCGAGGCGAAGGACTGCTGAGAGGCAGTCAGGCTGAAGGCGGGAGGAGCCGCCACCAGTGCGACGGTCGCGAAGGCTCCGACGACGAATGCGGTCAGACGCAGGTGACGCATGGACCTCCCCCTCGTGAGGTAGACGAGCTGCTGGGCACTACTACGCGGCGTAGCGTATCGAAGATCTGGCGCCGGAGGTCCAGTCAGATCCCGGCGGGACCGGACCGGCGCCCCTCGCGTACCATCGGCCGCTCGTCCTCCCCACGAACTGGAGCCCCGACATGCCCGAAGCCGTGATCGTCGATGCCATCCGGACGCCAATTGGCCGGGCGGTGAAAGGGTCGCTGAAGACCGTTCGGGCCGATGATCTGGCGGCCCTCCCGATTCGGGCCCTCGTGGAGCGCAACCCCGAGGTGAACTTCTCAGAGACGGTCGACGTGATGATGGGCTCCGCCTCGGGCATTGGTGAGCAGGGCTACAACGTGGGGCGTAACGCCCTCTTGTTGGCCGGCGTCGACCACCACGTGCCGGGCTGCACGGTGAATCGGTTCTGCGCCTCGTCGCTTCAGACGATCCGGATGGCCTTCCACGCCGTCACGGCCGGAGAGGGCGATCAGTACATCGCCGCCGGCGTGGAGGCGGTCTCGCGGGCCGGCCTGGGCGCCGGGATGATGGAGGAGGCCAAGCATCCCAAGCTGAACGGCTCAGAGGGCTCGGCCTATGACGTTTACATCCCCATGGGGATGACCGCCGAGAACGTGGCCGATCGCTGCCATGTCACCCGCGAGCAGCAGGACGAGTGGGCCGTGATCTCCCAGAACCGGGCGGTGGAGGCGAGGGACTCTGGCCATTTCGACCTCGAGATCGTCCCCGTGCCCGTGCCCGCCCACAAGGACGTGGACAAGGAGGGCAACGAGATCGATGTTCCGGAGACGGTGGTGGACAAGGACGATGGCCCCCGGCCCGGCACGACCCTGGAGGTTCTCTCCCAGCTCAAGCCGGCCTTCAAACCCGACGGCACGGTGACCGCCGGTAACGCCTGCCCCCTGAACGACGGTGCCGCAGCCGTCCTGGTCATGTCCGCTGAGAAGGCCCAGGGGCTCGGGCTGAAGCCCAAGGCGCGAATTCTGGCCTCCACGGTGGCGGCGATTCGCCCCGAGATCATGGGCCTTGGGCCGATCCCGGCCATCCAGGGCCTGCTCAAGCAGACCGGAATGAAGATGGAGGACGTGGACATCGTCGAGATCAACGAGGCCTTCGCGGCCCAGATCGTCCCCTGCAAGGAGGAACTGGGCATCCCCGAGGAGAGGCTCAATCCCTTTGGAGGCGCGATCGCGCTCGGCCATCCATTCGGCATGACCGGGGCGCGGATCATGACCACGCTCATCAACGGCCTGAACGCCGTCGACGGGACCTACGGGATCGAGTCGATGTGCGTGGCCGGCGGGATGGGCATGGCCATGCTGATCGAGCGCTTGAACTGACGCCCTCGCGTCCCCCCGCTGATCCGGCTGGGCTTTCCGATGTGAAAGCCCTGGGCGTAGTCCACGCGATGCTTGCGGAGCAGCCGGATCGTGTCCTCGTCCGCCACCGACTCGGCCACGGTCTTGATGTTCAGGCTGCGCGCCACCTCTACGATCGCCCGGACCACGTGCTCGTCCACGCTGCTGTGGGGGAGGTTCTGGATGAACTCCCCGTCCAGCTTGATGTAGCGCACCGGGAGATGCTTGAGGTAGTAGAAGGAGCTGAAACCCGTGCCGAAGTCATCCAGGGCCAGGCTGCAGCCCAGTGCGCTGAGATCGCGAGCAAATCTGGTCGCCTCCGGCATATTTGCGATGGCGGCCGTTTCGGTGAGCTCGAAGATGAGCTTCTCCGGGTTCACGCCGGTGCGGGCGAGCTCCGACTCGATGAGCTCGAGGAGGTGCTGATCGCGAGTGACCGAGGCGCCCGACACGTTCACGGCCACGCCACCAGGCACCGGTGTGCGGCTGGGGTCGGCCACCAACTCGATGGCCTTGCGCACCACCCATCGGTCGATCTCACCGATAAGCCCCGCGCGCTCGGCGGTGGGCAGGAATGTGTCCGGCGCGATCAGCCTGTTGCGATGATCGCGCATGCGCAGTAGCAGCTCGCCATGGGTGATCTGGTCAGTGGCCAGGTCAAGGATCGGCTGCAGGTAGAGCACGAATCGGTCGTATTCGAGCGCGTCCCTGATCCTGTCCGACCAGGGCTGCCGGGCCAGGGCGCGAGCCTGGCGTCCCTCCTCGGGGGAGTAGGACACGACGCGGTCCCCTCCCGCCCGCTTGGCGTCGTACATGGCCAGATCGGCGAATATCTGGATCTCGCCGGCGGTGGCGTCATCGGGCTGGAAGGTGGCAACCCCCACGCTGGCCTGGAGCTGCCAGGACTTGCCGCCGAACACCGGTCGAGCAGATCGCAGGGCGGCCAACAGGTCTTCGCCGGCCCGGTGCGCGGGCTCTGCCTCGACGTTTTCGAGCAGGACCGCGAACTCGTCGCCGCCCATGCGGGCGATTACATCGGTCTGGCGAAAGCGCTCTCGCATGGCCTGCGCGACGGCCACGAGGACGACATCGCCCGCGGCGTGCCCGGCCGAGTCGTTGATCGCCTTGAAGTTGTCCAGGTCGACGCTCAGCATCGCGCCCGGACGGTGGTAGCGCCCGGCTCGGGCGAACTCGCGCTTTAGCTCTTCGTCGAACCGGCGGCGATTGAACAGCCCGGTCAGCTGGTCGTGGTCGGCCAGATAGCGCAGGCGCTCCTCATACTGCCGGCGCTCGGTGATATCGCGGCCCAGGACCGCCGCCGAGATGACGTTGCCGTCTGCATCGCGCACCGGGGAGATGGTGAGAGAGACCACGATCCGCCTGCCGTCCTTGCGGATGCGTTCGGTCTCGAAATGGTCCAGTGACTCCCCGGAGAACACCCGGCGGAGGATCTCCTCCTGCTGGTCGGCCAGATCGGGCGGCTGGATCAGGGAACTGTCCTGGCCGATCGCCTCCCCGGCTGTGTAGAGATAGAGGCGCTCGGCGCCCCGGTTCCAGCTGGTGATCCGGCCGTCGCGCGTCTGGGTGATGATCGCGTCGTCCGATGACTCGACCACCCGGCTGAGCAGTTCGCGATCCGAACGATCCGCGGCCATCATGGAAAGAACGTCAGGCGGAGCAAGAAGTTATGGACCACAGGCCGTGATGCAGGTTTTTTTGCGGATGGGGCACGGTTTGCGTGGGCGCGCTGCCGGGCTCGGGCGCCTCACCTGCGCGACCGTACCTGCACAAAGCTCGCAATTCCGCGATCGCTCTGTCAAGCCAGGGTCGAATAACAGCAACAACGTCACGCGATGAGCCGGAAGCCGAGCGCTTTGTAAAGGCGTGGTGGCCCATCGGGGGGCGTGGTGCTGCCAGCCTCGGAGCCCGCGCAGCCCGCGATGGAGGGCGACGTGCCGGCCCGGCGCGCCCCCCGGTTACCGGGGAGCCATGCGCAGCGCGCCGTCCAGCCGGATCGTCTCGCCGTTGAGCATCTCGTTTTCGATGATGTGGACGGCCAATGCGGCAAATTCGTCCGGGCGTCCCAGGCGGGGAGGGAAGGGGATCGCCTGAGCCAGGGCCTGGCGGTTCTCCTCGGGTAGGCCGCCCAGCAGAGGGGTATCGAATGTGCCGGGGGCGATCGTGCACACCCGCACTCCCGCCACGGCCAGATCCCGGGCGGCGGGCAGGGTCAGCCCAACGATCCCGCCCTTGGAGGCGGAGTAGGCGATCTGGCCGATCTGGCCGTCAAAGGCCGCGATCGAGGCCGTGTTGATGCACACGCCCCGCTCGCCACTGTCCGCGTGCGCCGGTTCGCTCGCCACCATGGCCGCGGCGGCCAGGCGGAGCACATTGAAGGTGCCGATCAGGTTCACCCGGATGACCGTCTCGAACGGTTCCAGCGTATGGGCACCCCGCCGGCCGGCCACCCGCTCAGCCCAGCCGATGCCAGCGCAGCACACGCTGATCCGAAGGCCGCCGGGTCCGGATGCCGTGGCGTGCACGGCCTCCTGGACCTGTTCGGGGTTGGTCACGTCGGCCGGCACAAACCGGGCCCGGTCACCGAGCTCCTCGGCCAGCGCGGTGCCGCGCTCCTGGTTGAGGTCAGCGATGAGCACGTGAGCGCCCAGGCCGTGGAGCTGCCTGACCACCGCCTCCCCCAACCCGGATGCCCCGCCCACCACCAGTGCCCCGTTGCCTTCGATGCGCATCCGGGAACCGTATAGCCTGATCGCCGTGACCGCTCCCGAGGAGGTGGGAGATAGCCAGCGGGCGGCCGATGCGCTGATCGGAGAGACGATCGGGGATCGCTACACGATCCTGGTCCCGATTTCGCACGGAGCCATGGGTCACGTGTACCGGGCGCGGGCGGCGGATGGAACCGAGGTCGCCGTCAAGCGGCTATCCGATGAGCGGCAGCGCGCCCGCTTCGAGATCGAAGCCCGCCTTCTGGCCAGACTCGAACATCCCAGGGTGGTTTCGGTTCTCGAGCACGTGCACGATGACTCGGGCAGCTACCTCGTGATGGAGCTGGTGGAGGGCGAGGATCTGGGGGCGGTGCTGGCCCGGCGCGGCGACCCGGGACTGCCGCTGGAGGAGGTGCTGGTCCATGCCGGCCAGGCCTGCGATGCGCTCCTCTACGTTCACGCCCAGGGCGTCGTTCACCAGGACGTCAAACCGCACAACCTGATCCTGGGAAGCGACGGGGTGGTGCTGGTGGACTTCGGGATCGCCCTGGTCCCGGAGGAGACTGGCAGCGGATTCTCGCCGGAGGAGACCCGCGCGACCGGCGGCGGCTCGCGAGCGATGGGTACGCCCCTGTACATGGCGCCGGAGGTGCTGGTGGGGGAGGGCGTCTCGCAGCGCAGCGACGTCTACAGTCTCGCGGCCACGATCTGGGCTCTGATCGTGGGCCATCCTCCCGCCTACCACGAGCCCAAATCGCTGCGCGAGATCGCCCCGGGTGTCAGTCCGGAGCTCGAGCGGACGTTGCGCGGAGCGCTCGAGCCCCGACCCGAGCG
Source organism: uncultured Solirubrobacterales bacterium (assembly GCA_963838865.1). Lineage (GTDB taxonomy): Bacteria > Actinomycetota > Thermoleophilia > Solirubrobacterales > Solirubrobacteraceae > Palsa-465. Next base: position 547,911 of record CAWISN010000003.1, read on the forward strand.
GCGCGTTGCCTCGGTCGAGGCCCTGGCCCGGGCGCTGGGCTCGCCGGTGGGTATATCCACCGGGGTTCCGCTGTCCTTTAGCCTGGCCGGGTCGGGTGAGCAGGCCAACCTCCTGGAATCGATCGTCCGCACGGCGGCGGGGATCTTCGAGGCCGCGGCAGCATCGATCGCCCTACGCGACCCGGCTACGGACGAGACCTTCTACCACGCGGCCTGGGGGGCGGGCGCGCGAGAGATCGTGGGAGTGCGGCTGGAGGCGGGGGTGGGAATCGCCGGAGCGGTCCTGGCTTCCGGCGAGCCACTGGCTGTCCCAAGCTGCCGCGAGGACGAGCGCTTCGCGGCCAGCATCGCGGCCGCCACCGGCTACGTGCCCCACACGATGATGGTCGTCCCGCTCGTTCACGGCTCCCAGGTGCTGGGCGTGCTCTCGGTGTTGGACCGCCGCACCGGGCAGGCCTATGGACCGGATGATCTGGCCCGGGCTGAGCTCTTTGCCGAGCTGACGGTGAGCGCGCTGCCCGCCGCGGCCTCAGCCGGCGGCTGAAGGACCTCGTCAGCCGTCCGCGGCGCGGCGGCGTTGCAGCAGCAGGAAGATGCCCGCGGTGAAGACGGCCAGGAAGCCAAGCTGGATCAACACGGCGGGCAGGAGCTTGACGTTGAAGAAGTGCAGCCCGAACGGGTTCTCGCGCGCGAACTGGGGATCGTGGGCCATTCGGCCGTTCATGCCCACCTGAGTTCCCAGACCGGCCAGAGCCCAGCGGTTAAAGATCACATAGGCGATCGACTTGGCCGGCTGCGCCATGCGGGCCACGGTGACGATCGTGCCTGAGAACAGCAGCTGGGGAATGAGGGCCAGCGGGAGCATGGTCATCGACTGGTCCTCGCTGCTGGCCACCGAGGAGAGCAGCAGCCCCATCCCCACGGCCGCGAAGCCGGTGACGACCAGAAGCAGGAACACCCCCAGGTAGGCGGACACCGGCTCGTGGAGGGGTCGGAAGATGAGCAGAACGCCGGCGTTGAGGACGGTTTGCACGGCGACCAGGCCGAACAGAACGATCAGCTTGGACATCACGTAGGCGCTGAGCCGCAGCCCCACGGCCCGCTCCCGTTCCAGGACGCCGCGCTCCTTGATGATCTCCCGCGCCGCGTCCACCGAGCCCAGCCAGATCATGGTCAGCGACATGAGGAACAGCATCTGGATGGCGTCGCTGGCACTGCCTCCGATGCGGTCGAACAGACCGCTGCGGAACAGCCCCACGCCGGCAAGTCCGAGCACGGGGGCCTGGCCCAGGAGGAGAAGAAGGTTCCGGTGGTCGCGGGAGAGCAGCTTCAGATAACGACCGCACAGCATCGCCGTCTGGGTGAAGACGCCACCGGCCACGGGTTGGGCGCGATCGCCCTCCGAAGGCCGCCGGGCCCGAGCACCATCATCTGAGCGACCCGCCCGGCGCTCCTCGAACTCGCGGCTCCAATCGACGCTGGGGCGACTCTCCAGCGCGTCGTAGATGCCGTCGAACGTCTCGGTCCCGAAAAACTCGAGCGCCCGCGCAGGCGGTCCATCAAAGGTCAGCACGCCGCCCCGGCCCATCACCACAACGCGGTCGCAGAGAGCCAGGTTCTTGGTCGCGTGGGTGACCAGGACCAGCGCGCGCGTGGGCTCGGCCAGCTCGCGGAACAGGAGCATCATCTTGGTTTCCAGGCCGGGGTCCATCCCGGTTGTGGGCTCATCCAGAAACAGGAGGCTGGGCCGAGCCAACAGCTCGGTGGCCACTCCGGTCCGCTTGCGCTGGCCACCGGAGAGCGAGCCAATCAGCTGATCGGTGTTGGCCTGGAGGGAAAGCTCGTCCACCACGCGGGTCACCGCGGCCGCGAGCTCCTCGTCGGTGGTGTCGCGGGGGAGACGAAGACGACCCGCGTAACGGAGCGCCTCGACCACCTTGAGAAGGGGGTGGACGATGTCGTCCTGAGGGACGTAGCCGATGTCCGTTAGTCGGGTGGCCAGCGGCTGGCCGTTGATCGTGATCCGTCCTGTCGTCGTACTGCTCACGCCGGCGATGGCCTTAAGCAGGGTGCTCTTGCCCGCCCCGCTCGCGCCGATGATGGCCACCATCTCCCCGGGCGCGATGCTCAATGACGTGGGCGCCAGGATCTGGCGAGCTCTCACCGTGATCGAGATCTCCTCGGCCTCGAGCCGGAGGGTGCCGCGCTCATCCCGGGCCACCAGGCTCGTGCCGTCAAAGCGGATCCCGAAGGGGCCGATTCCTATCTCCGACCCCACTTCGAGGGGCCCCCGCTGCACGAGCCGTCCTTCCACCCGCGTGCCGTTGCGCGAGCCGAGATCGACGATCTCGAACGCCCCGTCCACAGGGATCACCTCGGCATGGAAGCGGGAGACGTTGGGATCGTCCAGGACGACGTCATTGCCAGGATCACGGCCCAGCGACATCCGGCCGCCGGAGAAACTCACCGTCTGGGTGGCCGAGATGGCCAGCCGTTCGCCGGACAGCCGCGTCTCCTGACCGGTGACAAAGCGCAGCGAAGCGTCACCGACGCTGAGACGGTCGCCGCTGCTCAGGCGGCGCGGGTCCGGGCCGATCGGCTCATCGTTGATCGCGGTGCCGTGCCGGGAGCCCAGATCCTCCACCACAAAGCCGTCGTCCCCCTGAAAGGTCACGCGAGCGTGGAAGCGGGAGACCCGAGTGCCGTCCAGGACGACGTCGTTTTCCTCCGCCCGCCCGATGCTCAGTCCGCCGACCGGTATCGGGTAGCGACGCCCCGCGTACAGAATGGATCCGCCGCCGACCGAGGAGCCCCCCGCGTCCGGCGGCGGGACGCTGCGTAGTCCTTCCGCCATTGGGACACCTTATCCGTCCACCAGGCCGCAGGACAAGTTGCGCAGCCGCGCCGCCAGCAGATATAAGAGCGCATGGAAACTCCGGGCTGGCCCGATGTGGAGCGGCCGATCGGGTCGACGTTTGCCGGCTACCGGCTCGATCGGCTCCTGGGTCGGGGGGGAATTGGGGTCGTATACCGGGCGACGCAGGAGAGCTCGAACCGGGCTGTGGCGTTGAAGCTCCTGCGGTCCACAGTGGCCGGAGACCCGGTCTTTCGGTCCCGGTTCCTGAGAGAGGCCCGCTTGAGCGGCGAGTTGGCGCATCCGCACATCGTCCCGGTGGTGGAGACCGGCGAGGCCGATGATGTCCTGTATCTGGCCATGCAATACGTGGACGGCGTCGATCTGGCGGGCGTCCTGGCCGAGCACGGCCCGCTCCATCCCCGCCTGATGGCTGAGATCGTGGAACAGCTGGCGGGAGCGCTGGACGCGGCGGCCGAACTGGGGCTCGTGCACCGCGACGTCAAGCCGGCGAATGTCCTCATCGCTGTGACCGCGGATCACCCTCACGCCTACCTGGCCGATTTTGGGGTGAGCAAGCTGGTCAGCTCGCAAAGCGGCCTCACCGCCACCGGGGTGTGGGTGGGCAGCATCGACTACGCGGCGCCCGAACAGCTCCAGTCCCAGCCGGTGGATCCGCGGACCGACGTGTACGCCCTGGGTTGCCTGCTCTATGAGGGGCTCACCGGCCAGGTGCCATTCCCGCGCGCGCGGGAAGTGGACAAGCTGATGGCTCACCTGGCCGAGGACCCCCCTCGGCCCAGCCAAGTACGCCCCGGGATCCCGGCGCAGCTCGATCTGGTGATCGCTCAGGCCATGGCCAAGGCGCCCGGTGAGCGGTTCCCGAGCGCCGGAGCGCTCGGCGCGGCCGCTCTTGAGGCGTGCGCCCAGGCCGGGCCTGCGCCGCCCTGGCCGTCCGCGCTCTCCACGCGACCATCGCTACCCGTGGATCGTGGAGCTCCCACTGTGGGCTGAGCGGAAGCAACTGTTAAGATCGCCCCCGGATCGGAAGGGGACGGATGCACCGAACGCTTGATGGCGTGGCTCGGTGCAGATCAAACCGGGCCAAGGAGAGTGGTCTTTTCGCGTCGCACTGGGCGCGGCGATGGACTCTGGGCATCACCGTCCTGGCGATCGCGCTGAGTTCCGGGGCGGTTGGGGCCCACGCCAAGCCTTTTCCTCTCGGCGTCTGTGACACGTGGACCAACACGGCCGGTGGGGATTGGAACACGGGCTCCAACTGGAGCCTTGGCGTTCCTCCCAACGCGCTCACTGACGCGTGCATCACCCAGAGCGGAACGTATACGGTGACGATCACCGGGGAGAGCGCGAGCGCCAACACCCTGACGGTGACCGGAGGGCCAACAGTTTCGATCCAGGCCACCGACTTCTGCGGCGGATCGAATAACGCTTCGCTGACTCTGAGTAACGGGGGCACCATCGACTCGCTCTCGCAGCTCACGTTGACGCACACCGGGGCGTGCGGGGGCGGGACACCGAGCCTGGTGGTCAGCGGGGGGACGTTGAGCAGTTCGGGGACGATCACGATGGATCCGGGGACTAGCGATAACAACCGGTATTTGCAGGGAAGCGTGACGAACACGGGGACGCTGGCGATCAACGCCAAGACGGTGATCAACGCGGCGGGGACGTTGGACAACGAGGGGTCCTTGACGGTGGCGTCGGGCGAGAGCCTGGGCGTGTCGAGTGGGGCTGGCGCGACGGTGAAGAACGACACCGGCGGTTCGATCAGTAACGGTGGGAGCACCGGCTACGTGTACCTGGACAACGGGAACACGTTTGTGCAGGGGGCGGGAACGACCAATCCTTCGGGGGTCAACCCGACCAGTCCCGCTGTCTACGTGCACAACTCCAATCTGCAGTACACCGGAGGAGGTCAGAGCAGCATCGTGTTGCGGGGGTCGGAGGGCCTGAGTGGGGATGTGGGGGCCAAGCAGGCGTTGACGATTCAGGCCACGGATTTTTGTTCGGGGGCGGAGAACGCGACGGTGACGGCTGCTTCGAGTTTCACCAGTTCGGGGCAGATCATGCTCACGCATGCCGGGGGGTGCGGGGGTGGGACACCGACGCTGGCGATGACGGGCGGGGGGACGTTGAGCAGTTCGGGGACGATCACGATGGATCCGGGGACTAGCGATAACAACCGGTATTTGCAGGGAAGCGTGACGAACACGGGGACGCTGGCGATCAACGCCAAGACGGTGATCAACGCGGCGGGGACGTTGGACAACGAGGGGTCCTTGACGGTGGCGTCGGGGGAGAGCCTGGGCGTGTCGAGTGGGGCCGGCGCGACGGTGAAGAACGACACGGGCGGTTCGATCAGTAACGCCTCGGGGACGGGGTATGTCTATGTGGACAACGGGAACACGTTTGTGCAGGGCGCGGGAACGACCAATCCTTCGGGGGTCAACCCGACCAGTCCCGCTGTCTACGTGCACAACTCCAATCTGCAGTACACCGGAGGAGGTCAGAGCAGCATCGTGTTGCGGGGGTCGGGAGGCCTGAGCGGCAGTCCGGCCGCGGGACAGGCCCTGACGATTCAGGCCACGGATTTTTGTTCGGGGGCTGAGAACGCTACGGCCACGGCCTCCTCGAGCTTTACCAACGCCGGGCAGATCATGCTCACGCACACCGGGGCGTGCGGGGGCGGGACACCGAGCCTGGTGGTCAGCGGGGGGACGTTGAGCAGTTCGGGGACGATCACGATGGATCCGGGGACTAGCGATAACAACCGGTATTTGCAGGGAAGCGTGACGAACACGGGGACGCTGGCGATCAACGCCAAGACGGTGATCAACGCGGCGGGGACGTTGGACAACGAGGGGTCCTTGACGGTGGCGTCGGGCGAGAGCCTGGGCGTGTCGAGTGGGGCTGGCGCGACGGTGAAGAACGACACCGGCGGTTCGATCAGTAACGGTGGGAGCACCGGCTACGTGTACCTGGACAACGGGAACACGTTTGTGCAGGGGGCGGGAACGACCAATCCTTCGGGGGTCAACCCGACCAGTCCCGCTGTCTACGTGCACAACTCCAATCTGCAGTACACCGGAGGAGGTCAGAGCAGCATCGTGTTGCGGGGGTCGGAGGGCCTGAGTGGGGATGTGGGGGCCAAGCAGGCGTTGACGATTCAGGCCACGGATTTTTGTTCGGGGGCGGAGAACGCGACGGTGACGGCTGCTTCGAGTTTCACCAGTTCGGGGCAGATCATGCTCACGCATGCCGGGGGGTGCGGGGGTGGGACACCGACGCTGGCGATGACGGGCGGGGGGACGTTGAGCAGTTCGGGGACGATCACGATGGATCCGGGGACTAGCGATAACAACCGGTATTTGCAGGGAAGCGTGACGAACACGGGGACGCTGGCGATCAACGCCAAGACGGTGATCAACGCGGCGGGGACGTTGGACAACGAGGGGTCCTTGACGGTGGCGTCGGGGGAGAGCCTGGGCGTGTCGAGTGGGGCTGGCGCGACGGTGAAGAACGACACCGGCGGCTCGATCGACAACGGTGGGAGCACCGGCTACGTGTACCTGGACAACGGGAACACGTTCGTGCAGGGGGCGGGAACGACCAATCCTTCGGGGGTCAACCCGACCAGTCCCGCTGTCTACGTGCACAACTCCAATCTGCAGTACACCGGAGGAGGTCAGAGCAGCATCGTGTTGCGGGGGTCGGGAGGCCTGAGCGGCAGTCCGGCCGCGGGACAGGCCCTGACGATTCAGGCCACGGATTTTTGTTCGGGGGCTGAGAACGCTACGGCCACGGCCTCCTCGAGCTTTACCAACGCCGGGCAGATCATGCTCACGCACACCGGGGCGTGCGGGGGCGGGACACCGAGCCTTACCCTGACTGGCGGCGGGACGCTCCAGAACACCGGTGCCATCTCGGTCTCGGGATCGCCCCAGACACCTCAGCTCAACACCAATCTGGACAACGAGGGAACGGTCTTCCTCGGGCAGGTGGCGAGCCTGACGGGCAATTACACCCAGGGGGCGTACGCGTTCCTGGAGCCTGCCGTCTCCGGCACCGGCTCGGGTCAGTACGGGCAGCTGGCCGGCGCCCAGAACCTCACTCTCAACGGCACCCTGATCATGAACCCGAGCAGCGGCTATGCCAGCTCGGCCACTGTGGGCGACACGATCCCCGTCATCACGTACAGCGGCACGCAGACAGGGGCTTTCTGCGATGCCGGCTCCAACCCTCCGTTGAGCGGCGGCAACAGCTTCGTCCCCGACTACAGCCATCCGGGAGTGGTCAACGCTGTCGTCTCATCCACCGCGGCTTCGGACACCTGCCCACCGCCGCCGACGCAACCGTCCGCCGCGACGGACCCTCCCACCTCGGTGACCACGACCTCCGCGGTGCTACACGGGACGGTCAACCCGGGGAACGCGCCCACCACCTACCACTTCGAGTACGGGACGACCAAGGCCTACGGTCAGCAGATCCCGACCCCGGATGGGACCGTGGGATCGGATGGCAATAACCACGCCGAGACGCAGTCGCTCTCCGGGCTCACTCCGAACAAGAAATATCACTACCGGATCGTGGCCACCAACTCGCTGGGCACGGTTCAGGGAAAGGATGAGACGTTCACCACCTCGGCCGTGCCGCCCCCGCCCTCAGCGCCCGCCGCCAGCACCGATCCGGCCACAGACGTCACCGACTCGGCCGCCACCCTGCACGGAACGGTCAACCCGGAGGGCTCGCCCACCACCTATCACTTCGAGTACGGGACGACCAAGGCCTACGGCCAGCAGATCCCGAGCCCGGATGGCAGCGTGGGCTCGGACAGCAACGATCACCCTGAGGCGCAGTCGCCGTCCGGATTGACCCCGAACACGACCTATCACTACCGGATCGTGGCCACCAACGCGCAGGGCACGACGAGCGGAGCGGATGAGAAGTTCACCACCGCCCTGCCTCCACCCGTGGCCGGGGTCAGCGTCAACCTGTTCCTCACCGCGGGCGTTGTGTACGTCACGGAACCGGGTTCATCGCACCGCCGCCGCCTCCGTCGGCCGGAGCAGGTCAGGATCGGCTCGCTCCTGGACACCACGCGGGGCGAGGTCGAAATCGAGGCCGCGCGGACGAGTGCCCCCGGTCAGCCTCCGGAGTACGCCCGCTTCTACGACGGGATCTTCCAGATCCTGCAACGAGCCTCTGTCCACGCCATCGCCGAGGCCCGACTGCGCGGCGGCAATCTGAGTTGCCTGGCCGCCAGCTCGCCGGCGCGCCCGCAGCGGCCGACGGCGGCGCCGGCTGCCGCGGCCATCCTGCTGCCGCTCACAGGCGCAGAGATGCTCGACCATGCCCCCGCGCTGGCGGCGAGCGGGACGCTCGGCATCATCTTCGTGGCCGGCGCCCTGGCCGTGGCGCTGGTCCTGGTCCTGGTCGGGGGTGGGCCACGCCGCATCCTCACCCGCGCCGTGCGCCGGCCCGTCTTCCTGGTGGCGGTCTTCGCCCTGGGAGGGATCGCCACGGCGGGCGTCTGGCTGGCCGTCTCACCCAGCAGCGGACCGCGCGGGCATGCCACTCTGCAGCTGGGCCGGCCGGGCGGCGGGTCTCGTTCCCACGGCGGCAACGTGGCCGTTGCAGCCGCGCCGCACCAGCACGGCTCCCACCCGGCCGGCAAGAGCTCTGCTCCGGGTGGATCTGGCACTCCAGCCACCCATGCCCCCAGCCACTCTTCGGGCACGGCACCCCGCTCCTCAAACCACGGCGCCACGCCCCCGAGCACGCCACCCAGCCACGGCCACAACCCGCCGGGCCCCCCGGGTCACAACCACAAGCCGCCCTCTCCGGGAACGGGCAGCCGCTCACTATGGACGGCTACCCAGGGGCCGGGTAACTGGCGCACCGAGGGCACGTATGCCTCGGCCACTGTCCGGGGCACCCAGTGGCTGACCAAAGACGAGTGCACCGGCACGCTCGTGCAGGTGGTACACGGGGCGGTCGTCGTGTTCGATTTCACCCACGCCAAGTCCGTCGTGCTCACTTCGGGCCAGAGCTACTTCGCCTCACGCTGAACGGCTGGCTTTCGCCCCCGCCCGGCCCGGCGGCTGCGCCACCACGCAGTTACCCGGTCCTGCCGGCCCGCCACCGCCGGCGGCGCCACAGCGCGGATTTGAGCAAGGAGAGCCTGTGCCACCTCGGCCGCGTCCGAACCCCCGGGTGAGGCGGCAAAGCCGAGAAACTCGACCCGGGCTCGCGGGCGCTTCGGGAAGCGAACCACGTCCCCGGCTCCGGTCACCACGGCCAGCAGCACGGGCACTCCCGGCCGGGCGGCCATGAGCTGGGCGATCCCCCGGTGGGCCCGCAGCGTCTCGCCACGGGACAACCGACCCTCGGGAAAGATGCCGATGGCCTCGCCGCGGTCCAGAGCGGCCAGAGCATGGCGCAGCGCCTGCTCGCCTCCTCCTCCGCGCTCGAGCGGGATCTGGCCGATCCGATCGAGGACGAAGCCCACCAGGCGGTATTGCCATAGCTCGGCCATGGCCAGGAACCGGACCTCTCGCACGGGAAAGCAGGCGGCGATCAGGGCTACGGGATCCAGCATGCTGTCGTGGTTGGACACCACCAGCACCGGGCCGCTCGCCGGTACCAGCTCCTGCCCCTGGATCTGCAGCCGAGCCCACCGGCGCAGCGGATACCCGCCGTGGACAAGAAGCCAGTAGAGGTTCAAGAGTCGACGTCGAGGAGCAGCCGGCGGCGGGCCTCAGGGTCGCTCAAAGCCTCCCGCGCGGCCTCCCGTCCGCGCTGGAGTCCTCGCTCCAGCGCGCCGAACTCCAGCAACCCCATGCCGCGCGTGTCCGGGGTGATCACCACGTCGGCCTGCTCCTTTTCGGCGCGAGTGGCATCGACGCTCCCCAGCAACAGCGCACGCATCAGCGTCTCCCGGATCGGCGGGACCTGGTGCCCAGCGCCACTCAGGGCGGCCTGGACAACCTCCCAGCGCCACAGTCGTCGGCTGGCCGATCCTGACTGGCGGTCTGCCCTTTCCACGGTCAGATCCGAAGCCACCACCGGGCCGGCGCCGCGGGAGAGAAGCACGTGCACCGGAAGGTTGTTGAGCACGCCACCGTCCACCAGCAGCCGCCCGTCCACACGGGCTGGGGGCAGGAGACCAGGGATCGCCATGCTGGCGTATATCGCGTCCACCAGCGGTCCCCGCCGATGGACATAAAGCTCCCCGGCATAGATATCCGCGCTCACGCAGAAGAACTCGTGCGGCAGATCCTCGATCAGGGTGGACCCGAACTGGTTGCGCAGGGCCTTGCGCAGCTTGGCACCGCGGACCAGCGCCACCGCCGGTACGGTGTAGTCACCCAGGGGATTGGTGGCGATCATGTCCCGCTGCCAGCCGGCGATCATCTCCTGGGTGGACAGGCCGGTGGCGAACGCGGCGGCGCCGAGTGCTCCGATGCTGCAACCAGCCACTCGATCCACGGGTACGCCGGCCTCGGCCAGCGCCTCGAACACACCTATGTGGCTGCATCCTCGGGCGCCCCCTCCGCCCAGCACCAGGCCAACCGAGCGTCCGGCCAGGCGCCGGGCCAGGGCATCGTAGGCGCCGTCAGATGACTGGCCACCTGGCAGCGCGTGTACGGCAGCCGGTTCTACGGCGTCCAGCCAAGGGTCGAGCCGGCCGTGGCTGGGTGCCCGGTAGTTGATCAGGTCGCAGCCCCGGACCCTTGGGTGAAGCGGCCGACCGGGCAGAGGGTCGCGAGCGTCCACCAGGGCCAGAACCCGGTCGGCCTGGCGCAGGCAGACGTCGTGCCACTCGGGCGGGTCTCCCGCCTCGGCCACCATGAGGATCCGTCCGTGTTGGCGCTCCTGCTCGTCCACCATCCGCGCCAGGCGGCCGCGGTCCAGGGCCCCGGCGTCCTGAGCGCTCAGGAGGGCAACCGTCCCGTGGCGGCCCAGCGCCCGGTTCAGGCGGTCGGCGAACTCCCTGGCCCGGGCTGAGCCACCCAGGCTGGCCACGGCAATCACGGTGGGCAGCGGGTTGGCGCCAGTGGCCAGCCCGCGGCTGGCCTGAAGCTGACGAGCCAGGGCTCGGGCCAGCTCGGTCGCCACCCCGGGGGCCTGCTCGAGCAGGGAGGTGAACTCGGCCTGGTCGATCCGGACTAGTTCGCAGTCGCGCTTGGCCCGGATCGAGGAGGACCGGGCCGCCCCGGTGAGAACGCCCAGCTCCCCGACGGCATCGCCGGGACCAAGCTCCCGTGCCACCACCGGGTCGGGGTCGGTCACGATCACCTCCAGCCGTCCCGAGCCCAGCACGTACATGCTGTCGGAAGGATCTCCCTGGTGGAAGAGATAGTCCCCTGCTTGGATGGTGAGGGTCGTGGCACGCCGAGCCACCTCGTCGAGCGACTGGGCCGACAGGCTAGAGAAGAGAGGGACCGAGCTGATGAAGCTGTCTGACGTGGCGGTCATGGGGTCACCGTCGCGGTCAGGCCGGCGGTGGCGGCGGAACGGTCTCCGGCCAGCGTCCACACCGTGACCGTCGCCTGCCGGCCCCGCACCTCGAGCTCGGCCACGCGCTCGAGGTCGCCGGGGTCGTTTACCAGCGCCGTGTGCGTGCTGTCGGCGATGTAGAGCTGGTGCGGGGTGCCCTTAGTCATCGATTCCAGCCGCGAAGCAGTGTTGGTGGTGTCACCGATGGTCGTGTATTCCAGCCGGCGCTGGGATCCCACATTGCCAGACATGACCTCCCCGCTGTTGAGCCCGATGCCCATCTTGAACCCCTGGCCGTGGCCTTCGGATTGCATCCAGGAGTTGAACTCTTCCAGCTCAGCCAGCATGGCTCTTGCCGCCGCGAGTGCCCGGTCAGCATGGTCGGCCTGCTCCAGGGGCGCTCCGAACACGGCCATGATCCCGTCCCCCATGTAGGAGACAAGCGTTCCGCCGTGCTCAAGAATCTTGTCGCTCATCAGCGTCAGGTAGCGGTTGAGGATGTCAATCGTCTCGCTGGGTTCGCGCTGCTCAGCGAAGCTGGTGAAGCCCCGCAGGTCGCTGAACAGGACGGTAGCCTCGCGGCGCACGCCGCCCAGCCGGGCGCCATCGGCCTGGGCGAGCACCTGGGTGACGATCGATTCAGGCACGAAGCGGGCGAACGTGTCGCGGATGAACTCGCGCTCCACAGTGGCGCGCAGGCCGTTGAGCAGGAGGGTGGATGCCATGGACAGAATGGCGGCCAGCGCCGGATAGACAAAGCCGACCACGACGCCCGAGTTGAAGGCCAGCTGGCAGGCTAGGGCCAGGACGACCAATCCCGCCAGCGCAGCTCCGGCCGCCAGCGTGGCGGGAAAGCGAAGGGCCAGAAGGGGGGCGATGAGCGCGAGCACGAGGATCAGAAAGCCGTTGACCCAGCCCGGCGCATCATGGAGCGGAAAGCCCCGGAGGATCGTGTCCACGGCGTTTGCCTGGACTTCGACGCCGGGCATCTGGTTGCTCGTGGGCGTCTGATGGTCGTCGTGCAGGATCGGCTCGGCGGCGCCCACGAGCACGATCTTGTTGCGAAATGTCCTCGGAGGGAAACGCCCCTCGAGCACGCGCCAATAAGGGATCTCAGGCACTGTGCCGGCCGGCCCGCGGAAGTCGATCAGGGCGCTGGCATTGCGCCCGGAGGGAAATGCGATCCGGTGGCCAAGGGCCCGCTGGGCCACGGCCACGGGGAAGGTCGTCAGGCCCAGAATCTGGTCGCGCGTGCGCCGGATCCGCCCGTCAGAGTCGACCGGGAACTGTGACTGGGCCGGGGTGGCCCGGCTGTAGAGAAGCGCCTGGCCGCCGCCGAAGATCCGCGTGGCCCCGTGGGGCCCCACCTCCGTGGTGGCCAGGACGACGTTGCCGGCGCTGCGCACGGCCCGGATCAGCGCGTTGTCATCAACCGGGTTGGTGGCCTCGGTGTACTGCTCGTCATATCCGATCACCCTGGCGTGGTCCGCCGCCAGGTTCTGGATCACCCGGGCGTCCAGCCGGCGCGCGAAGGGAAAGTGGGCCTCGCCGGGATGAACCCGGTCCAGGTAGTTGAACGTCCGGTCGTCGATGCCCACCACGACAATGTTGCGCGGCGGACCCAGCGAGCCCCGCAGGGAGAACCGCCAGTCAATCGAGCTGAGGTCTGGACCGCTCAGGCCGCCGACCGCGTCCAGGAACAGCACCAGCGCCACGATTCCCAGCCCCGAGAGGATCAAGCCCCGGCGGTAGAAGCGGCTGGACCGGCCCACCTGTGGTGCTCCTGCTGATCTGGTCCCCGACATGGACGCCCCACGCTCCTTTAGGCCACCGCTCCGTTGCCGCGGAGGCTATCCGGCACAGTTCAGGGGGTCAACCGCGCCGAGTTCTCCCCCGGGCGCAGCCAGACTGAGGGAAAACAGCTGCTCGAGATCGGTGTACCAGCGCTCGAGCCTAAGCCCGGCCGTTTGGAAGTCCTCCTGCAGGCGCTGCCGCGAGAACTTGGCGCTGATCTCCGTTCTCACCTCCTCGCCGGCCGAGAAAGCCACCTGGAGACCGAGCTGCCCCACCCGGACCGTCTGAGCCTCTCGGGCGCGCAGGCGCATCTCCACCCACTCATTGACGGGATCGAAAAGGGCCACGTGCTCGAACTGGTCCGGATCGAAATCGGCAGCGAGGTCCCGATTGATCACATGAAGGACGTTGCGGTTGAACTCGGCGGTAAGGCCCGCCGAATCGTCATAGGCGGCCTGAAGCGTAGCCGTGTCCTTGAGCAGGTCGGCGCCCAGAAGCAGCCGGTCCTCCGGACCGAGCAGATGACGGATCTGACTCAGCAGACGCCGGCGCGCCTGCGGCGGGAAGTTCCCCACGGTGCCGCCCAGCAGCGCCACGATCCGGGGGCCGCCGTCCCGCGCCGGAATGCTCTCGAGATGACGCTCGAAGTCGCCGACCACGGCATCGACGTGCAGGCCGGGGTATTCCGCCACCAGCTGGGCCGCCGCCTGGCGCAGCGCCTGTTCGGAGACATCAAGCGGGACATACCGTCTGAGGCTGCCCGTCTCGGCCATGGCATCCAGGAGGATCCGAGCTTTTTCTGCCGACCCCGATCCCAACTCCACCAGCTCGACGGCTTCGGTATGGCCGGCGATCTCCCCGGCCCGCTGCTCCAGGATCTGTCGTTCGGTTCGGGTGGGGTAGTACTCGGGCAGCTGGCAGATCTGCTCGAACAGCTCAGAGCCGCGGGCGTCGTAGAAGTGCTTGGGGGGTAGCTCCTTGAAGGGCCGGGTGAGGCCGCGGCGCACGTCATCGGCCAGGGTTCGCTCATCCTGTTCGGACAGGCAGGTCTTGATCCTCACGCGGCCGTGGTTGGTCAGCGTCTTCATGGGTCTCCAGCGAGGCGCAGGCCGGCGAAGATCTGGCGACGCTGGGGGTGGTCCCAGTTGCGGAAGGAGGGGCTGGCCACGCGCGGCCTGGTGGCCCAGGAGCCGCCCCTGAGCACGCGGTATCCCGCTCCGAAGAAGGGCTCGGAGTACTCGCGATAGGGATATGGGGTGAACCCGGGGTACCCATCGAACACTGAGTCGGTCCACTCCCAGACGTCGCCCATCATCCCCAGGCAGCCGGTCGCGGAGGATCCCGCGGGATAAGCGCCAGCCGGCTCTGGTCCCCCGGTCAGCTGGTCGAGGTTCGCCTGGTCCGCGCCACGCGGAGGGTCCTCGCCCCAGGGATATCGTCTGGTCCGGCCGGTGTGCTGGTCCCAGGTCGCCGCCTTCTCCCATTCCTCTTCGGTGGGGAGCCGGCCGCCCTGCGCGCGGGCGAAGGCGTCGGCCTCGAACCAGGACACGTGGACCACGGGCCGGTCTGGCTGCAAGGGTTGGAGCCCGGTGAGCCGCCACTCAGCTCGGCAGTCCTCCGTCCAGCCTGCGGGGCGGGTGATGTCGTACTGCTCCTTCCACGCCCAGCCCTCGGCCGACCACCACTCTCTCCGCTCGTACCCGCCACCCTCGACAAACGTCAGGTAGGTGGCGTTTGTGACCGGGGAACGCCCGATCAGATAGCCCCGAACGTCGGTGCGGTGCTGGGGGCGCTCGTTGTCGTAGGCGAACCCTTCTTTCGGGGCGCCGATCAGGCAGGGCCCGGCCGCGATCTCGACCATCTCCAGGCCCGTCAATAGGGGCGCAGAGCGCTCTTGCGCAGGCCTGGGGGGAGCGGCCGGAAGCCGGTAGCCGTCAAGGCGAGCCAGCTCGAGAGTCTGGAGCATGGTCTCGTTGTGCTGTTGCTCGTGCCGGGTGACCAGCTCGACCAGGGTCCCGTCGCCCACGCCACGCTCGTGCAGTACCTCCAGGACGTGGCAGCGGACCTCCTCCTGATAATCACGGGCCTCGGCCGGGCCCAGGAAGGGCAGATCGCCCCGGTCGGCCCGGGGCGTCTCCATGGCGTCGTACACGTGAACCAGGTCGGGCCGCACCATGGGCCGCTCGCCGTGGCGGTGGACCAGCCAGAGGTCTTCGAACGCGGCGAGGTGTCCCAGGTCCCAAACCAGCGGGCTCATGAGAGCAGAGTGCACCCGGACCAGGTCCTCCTCCGCCACAGGAGCGACCAGCGCAAGGGTTCGCTGACGAGCCTCCTCCAGGCCGGCGATGGCCTGGCTGACCGCGCCGCTGGCCGGCGCGGCTGGCGTCGGGCTCCTCATGATCCCCATTGTCCCATCCTGGCTGTTACGGAAATCGGGGGCGCCTGGATCACCGCAGTGCATACCGGAGATAAAGCGACTCCTCGCGCTCGAGCGCCCAGATCATGCGGAGGTCGCGCAGCTCGGAAAGCTCGGCACCGCTGGTGATGGTCGGGGAGGCTCCGCCGCCCGCCAGCTTGGGCGACACGGTCAGGAAGAGCTCATCGACCAGATCCTCCCGGAGCAGGGCACCGAACAGCATCGGGCCCCCCTCGCATAGGAGCAGTTCCACGCCATGCTCGGAGCGGAGATGACGCAGCGCGGTGGTCAGCGTCAGCTCGCCGGGGTCCAGACGCACGACCTCCACCTGCGCCCTGACGCCGCCCAGGTCGACATCCCGGGCGGTAAAGATGACCACGCGAGCCTCCGGCTCGGCGAAGAGCGGAATGTCCAGGGGCACCGACCCCGTCCGGGTGACCGTGCAGGCCAGCGGCTCGGCCTGGCGCCCGCCGGCCAGGCGCCGCTCGCGCCGATCCGACTTTCCCAACGTCCGGCCGTAGCCCTCCACGCCCAGGGTGCGCGTTCCCACCAGGATGGCGTCGGCGCGCTCGCGCAGGCCGTGGAACATGGCCCGATCGCCGTCGTCCCCCAGCGCGCCCGAGCGTCCGCCGAAGGTGGCCCGGCCATCCACGCTGGCCACGAAGTTGACCAAGACCGAGGGCCGTTCCGGGCCAGGCGGGAGTCGAGGTTGCAGTGCCTCGAGTGCGCCCTGGAGGTCGACGAGCGCTGGCTCGGGGAGAAGCTGGCGGAATTTCACCGCTGTGCGAACCTAGCAGAAGGGTTACGCTGCGCACTGTCGTGAACATCAGGGCGCTGAACAGGGGAGAGGTGCTGTCCACGGTGGGCGGCATCCTGCTGGTCATCTCGATCTTTCTGGCCTGGTTCAGCCTCGGGAACCAGTACGCCCACCTGAACGACTGCCACGGCCACATGCACTGCACGGGCTGGAACTCGCTGTCGGCGTTCCGGTACCTGCTCCTCCTGGCCGCCATAGCGCCGCTGGTCTTGTCCTGGATCATCATCCGCGGTCACGCGTTGGCCTGGCCCCGCGGTGAGATGACCGCCGTTGTGGCGGTGATCGCCATCATCCTGACCCTGTTCCGCGGGGTGATCGACCCGCCGGGCTCGCCTCCGGAGGAGATCAACGTCACCTACGGCTTCTTCATCGCGCTGGTGGCCGGTCTCCTGATGCTGCTGGGGTCGGTATGGCGAGCCCAGGAAAGCGCCCCCCGGCGAAAGCCCCCGGGCGTTCTGTGACAGGCATGACAGCGGACGAACGGCCGGCGGCCACGCCGGATGGATCGGCCACCCGGCCGGATCGCAACCTGGCGTTGGAGCTGGTCCGGGTCACCGAGGCGGCCGCGTTGGCCGCCGCTCGAATGGTGGGACGGGGAGATAAGGAGGGGGCCGATCAGGCTGCCGTGGACGCCATGAGGGCGATGCTGGACTCCGTCTCGATGGACGGGGTCGTGGTGATCGGAGAGGGCGAGAAGGATCGCGCACCGATGCTCTACAACGGCGAGCGGATCGGAGACGGCTCGCCTCCTGCGGTCGACATCGCCGTCGACCCGCTCGAGGGCACACGGCTCACGGCCATGGGCATGCCCAATGCGCTCTCGGTGATCGCCCTGGCCGAGCGCGGCACCATGTTCGATCCCGGCCCCTGCGTCTATATGGAAAAGATCGCCGGCGGCCCGGAGGTGGCCGACCTGCTCGATCTCGACCGACCGCTGGCGGAAACGCTGGCCCTGGTGGCGGAGCGCAAGGGCGTCGACATCCGGGATGTCATGGTGGTCATGCTGGACCGCGAGCGCCATCACGAGGCCATGCGACATGTCCGTGAGGCGGGTGCCCGAGTGCGGCTGATCCTGGACGGCGATGTCGCGGCAGCCATGCTGGCGGTCAGCGACAGCTCCCGGGTGGACCTGCTGTGGGGCATCGGCGGGACCCCAGAGGGGGTCATCTCAGCCGCGGCCATCAAGTGCATCGGCGGGCAGCTGCTGGGCCGGCTCTGGCCCCGCAACGACGACGAGCGTCAGGCCGCCCTGGATGCTGGATACGACCTCGACAAGGTCCTGGACCGTGACGACCTGGTCTCCGGAAATGACGTCTTCTTCTCAGCCACGGGCGTGACCGACGGGGATGTCCTGGAAGGCGTCCGCTACCAGGGCGATCGCGGCGCCACCACGGAATCGTTGGTCATGCGGTCGCGTTCGGGCACCGTGCGCCGGATCGCAGCCCGCCACGACCGGACCAAGATGCGCACCCTCACGGGCGTTCGCTTCGGCTGAGCGGAGCGGCCGGAGCTTCCGCGGGCTCGCCCGAGCCATCCGCTCGGCGCCGCACGCGGACCGTGGCCACGGCCTCCCAGGACCGAGCCCGCCCGGCCAGCCCGGTGGCCCGCCGGAGTCGGCCGACCTTCGAGCGAGCCAGCTTCAGCTTGGCCAGCGAGCGTAGAAAGGCGTGGGTGACCAGCACGTGGATGGAGGACTGCGTCGCCTCGTAGACCGGCATGCTGAAGCCGGCGGCGATCGCCGGATAGAAGTTCGCCACCTCGACCTCGATCCGGACCTTCGTGGCAGCGGCAGCGACATCGCCGTCCATACGGCGAACATCGAGCCGCAGGAACCCGCAGCCTCGGCCCCCTCGGGCCACGAGAAGCCCATCCCGGATCTTCCAGGTGACCTGGCCGTGGTCGGCCTCCAGGACATATTCCGGCGCGTTGAAGCGCAGGAGCGTGAGAGGGCGGCCGAGCAGGACGACTGAGCGCTCGTCGCGGCCATACACCACTCGGATCAGACCGAACGTGACGCGGCTGAGGAACAGCCAGTATGTCCGGGCCAGGTTTTCCAGGTTGGGCGGACTCCAGAGCTGGTCCAGCTGGTGACGGGACAACGTCAGCTCGGCGCTTTGGACCGACCGGATCGTCCCATCCTGCGAAATCGCGGTCGATTCACGGGGAGAGACGATGACCGCGCTCGCGGGCAGGGCGCGCCGCCGGCGGCGCCGGAGAGCGAGCACCCCGCTGAGCGCAGCCAGGAGGATCAGGACGGGCACGGGGGCAAGTGTCTCAGGCACGGACCGCGGGGGCGACGGGCTGGGGGCGAAGCCTCATCCCAGCCTGCCCGCGAGCCGTGCGGCTCAACCCGGCAACGGATGCAGGGCCACGATGGTCCCGGCCTCAAGCATGCCCTCGCCGGCGGGAATCAGCGCCAGGGCGTCCGCCCCGATGAGCGAGGTGATCATGTGCGAGCCCTGGGGGCCGTTGGGAACGGCGACCACCTCGCTGCCCTGGTCCTGGAGCCGGACGCGCAGGGCCTGCTGGCGCCGGGCGTTCTGTCGCACGGGTTCGCCGAGCCGGGCCGACATTTCGGTGCGCTCCGGGCTCGGTCCGCCCAGCAGCGCGGTCAGGGCAGGCGCGACAAAGAGCGCAAAGGTCACGGCCGCAGAGACCGGATTGCCCGGCAGCCCAAAGACCAGTATTTGCTCTCGCGTGCCGAACCACGTCGGTTTGCCGGGTTGAAGTGCGACTCCCCAGAAGCGCTCCTGCACCCCGAGTTCAGCCAGTGCGGGCTTGACATGGTCGTGGGGTCCCACGGAAACCCCACCGGTGATCACCACCGCGTCCGCGTCTGCCAGCGCGTCCCGGAGCCCACGCACGGTCTGCGCCGGGTCGTCCGGCAGGCGTAGAGGAGGCGGCACCGATGCGCCGGCGCGCAGAGCCAGTGCCCGGAGCATCGCCCCGTTGGAGTCGTGGATTTGGCCGGGACCGAGCGGTTCTCCGGGATCACGCAGCTCATCTCCGGTCCCCAGGACGAGAACGCGCGGCCGGGTCTGCACGATCACCTCGTCGGCGCCTGCGCTGATGGCTGCCGCAACCTCGATCGGCCCGAGCATCGCGCCCCGCTCAAGGATGGTCCGCCCCGCCCGCATCACCTCGCCGGCCGGGCGGATGTTCTCCCCCGTGGCCACTGGGACCAGTACGCGGACCTGGTCTGTCCCGAGTTGCTCAGTGTCCTCCTGCCGGATTACGGCATCGGCGCCCTCGGGCACGGCGGCTCCGGTCGAGATCCGGATGGCCTCTCCGCTCCTCAGCCGGTGACTGGCGGGGCTCCCGGCTCGAGACTCGCCGACCACCTTCACCTCGCCCACGCGGTCGGCGGCGATGACCGCGTAGCCATCCATGGCCGAGGCGGGAAACGGTGGCATGTCCTGACTCGCTCGCACGTCCTCGGCCAGGACGCGTTCCAGCGCCTGGCCGATCTCCACCGGCTCGCCCCTGTCCAGGGGACGGCTGGCCTGCAGGACGATCGTCCGAGCCTCGTCGACGGTGATCAGCTGGCGGCTCACGTGGCCGCCCTGATCCTAGGTCAGTCGAGCGCTTCCGACCGTCTCGGTGCCCGGCATGTGCAGCGCCTTGGCCGTGGCCATCGTGATGTCCCACTTGGCGCCGTTGGCGTATGGACCCCGGTCGATCACCGGGACCACGATGCTTCGGCCTGCGTAATAGATCGAGACCTTGGTGCCGCAGGGGATGGTCCGGTTGGCCACCCCGAGAGTCTTGTGCCGCAGCGTTTCTCCACAGGCGGTCTTGTTCCCCCAGAATCCGGGGCCGTAGAGCGTGGCCAGGCCCATCCGGTACACGATCACGTTCACCATCGGCCAGGCCGACGAGGCAGCCGCGGCCCGGGCCCGATGCAGGACGGCACGAATGCTGAACGGTCCCGTCTGGGTGGCGTTCCAACTCGCCCCAAATGACCCATCCGAGGCGACGACCGCGCTCGCGGTCTGCACCCAGTTGCCGGCTTGGCGCCCGTCGCGCTCGATCACGATCGTCTGGCCGGCGTGCTTGCGGCTGACCGATCCGGAGAACTTCATCGTGCGGCCATCGAACCCCGAGAGGTGCGTGGTGATCGTGATGCCGTTGACGGTGGAGCTGACGGTGCCGTTGGCCGGCTGCGCCTGCTGATTACCGCTCGGGCCGATCCCGCCACCGCCTGAGGCGGCCCAACCGCCGGCCGGAACGGCCAGCAGCAACGCCACCGCCACCGCCACCGCGCGGGGCTTTCCAAGATGGGTAATGGCTCGGGACAACACGATTCCAGTCAGCGGATCCTGTGGGTTGCCTACGGGGTGAGCTGACGGGCTCGCGTCGGGCTGACGCTACGACCCAGGAGGGCCGATTCGCCCCTGCGGATGTGTGACCCGCAAGTGGTTCCCCCGCCGGCCATCCGCGGACGGACGGCCGTTCGGCTGGACGGCGCGGCAGTATACGAAAGGCATCGGCACTTTGGGGAGGTGACCTGAGAACGGCCCGGAGAATTGCGGTCAGGCGGGGACGGTCAGGGCTTGCATGGCCTGAGGCGGGGGCGCTCCGGGGCAGCGACGCTTACCAGCCGAGCGCGGGCCAGCGCGGCCGTGCTCGGCGCATAGGTGTCGGAAACCGGCACTCTTGCGCCGAGCTGATCCCGAGCTCGTGGCGCTCGGCTGAGAGGCATCAGGGGCGCGGAATGCGAGACGCGGCCCGCCGGAGGGCGCGGGCGCTGAGCGCCAGCCCGATCTCGGCAAGCTCGGTCGCAGCCTGTACGGCCGTGCCGAGAATCTCCGGTCGCTGCGGAGGCACTGGAGCGCGGGGCTGGGAGGGGATTCCCCGCGGCTGGGGAGGCTGGCGAAGCGGCTGGGCGCCGCGCTTGGCGCGCGCCGGCCTGGGCTTGGCCGCGCTCTGAGCCGGCGTGGCCTTGGCCGCGCTCCGGATAGGCCTGGGCTTGGTCCCGCTCCGGACCGCGGCGGGCTTGGCGCTCCGGACCGCGGTGGGCTTGGCGCTCCGGACCGCGGTGCGCTTGGCCGCGCGGACCGGGCCGCTGGTCCCCGATGCCTCCGAGTCCGGCTGTGCTGCCGGCGCCAGCCCAGACTCCTCGCGCACGGGGCGCTTGGTGCTGCGGCGCTGTGGCCGGGTGCGGGGCAGGGAGCCGAGCACCTCAGATGGGCGCTTCTCAGTCATCGGCATCACTCATTGTGCACGCCCCGGCCAGATCTGGTCGGTGCCAGCCGGAGTGAATTTCTCCTCTTTCGCCAAATCGCGGATTTTCCGCCTACCCTGAAACCAGAACTGCCCACGAACGTTAAGTCTTGTGGCCGGGTGCCGAAATTCTCGGCACAGGCTTACCCTCAAACAGCACCCAGGGCCTCTGTGACTTCATTTAGTATAGCGACTATATTGTGTTTAGATGGCGGGTGTGCGGCCCTGACAACGCCCGGGTTGTTGATCCTCCGCGCCGGAGCTGCTCCTTCCGGTGCCTAGAACTGAACAGGATGTCATGTCAGTAACGGACCTTCAGGAACTCGAAGAGATCAAGACCCTTGTCAACCGCGGTCAGCAGCTCGGCGTCCTGACGTACGCCGAGATCGCCGGCGCGGTATCCGAGCTCGACCTTGACGAGGCCGACGTAGAGGAACTGCACGGGTTCCTGGAGCGGGCGGAGATCGAGCTGGTCGAGGAGCTCGACCCGGCGCTGGCAGCTGCCGACCTCGAACGGGCCCCTGACAAGCGGGGGCGGCGCAAACCCAAGACGCCGCTCGACCTCAAGCCGGACATGACCACCGACTCGCTCCAGCTGTTCCTCAAGGACATCGGCAAGGTGCGGCTGCTCACGGCGCAGGAGGAGGTCGACCTGGCCAAGCGGATCGAGCGCGGAGATCTCGACGCCAAGCAGAAGATGGTCGAGTCCAACCTCCGGCTGGTGGTGTCCATCGCGAAGAACTACCGCAACCAGGGGCTGCCCTTTCTCGATCTGATCCAGGAGGGGACCCTCGGGCTGGTGCGCGCGGCTGAGAAGTTCGACTACCGCAAGGGCTTCAAGTTCTCCACCTACGCCACCTGGTGGATCCGGCAGGCGATCGCCCGCGCTCTCGCGGACAAGGCCCGCACGATTCGCATCCCGGTCCACGTGGTGGAGAAGCTGAACAAGATCGGGCGCGCCGAGCGCAAGCTCGTCACCGAGCTTGGGCGGGAGCCCACGGCCGAGGAGATCGCCGAGGTCACGGGTATCGAGCCCGACGAGGTGGAGTCGATCAAGCGCTCCGCCCAGGCTCCGGTTTCCCTCGAGAAGCCGGTGGGCGATGAGGAGGAGTCGGAGTTCGGTCAGTTCATTGCCGATGAGCGAGCCGAGTCACCGTACGAGCGCGCGGCCGAGATCCTGACCAAGGAAGCCCTCCGCGAGGCGCTCGAGAACCTGTCGTACCGCGAGCGCCGTGTTCTCGAGCTGCGCTACGGGCTCGGCGGGGAGCATCCCCGCACGCTGGACGAGGTCGGGCGGACGTTCAACGTCACCCGCGAGCGCATCCGCCAGATCGAGAATCAGTCGCTCAAGAAGCTGCAGTCGCTGGCCGAGGCCCAGAAGCTGCGCGACGTCGCGTAGCTCCGGCGTTTTCGCGTCCAGCCGCCCGACCACACCTCAAGCGCCGGCCAGCGCAGGTCGATGAGCTTCCGGAGATGCTGGATCTGCACCAGGCCTTTTCCCTGCTCGTGGGGCGTGAGGGCTCTGACCTGCACCTGAAGGTGGGGGCACGGCCTCTGGCCCGGATCAAGGGCACGCTGGAGCCGCTCGACGCGTTCGAGCCGCTCGGCGCCAGTGACGCCGAGGAGGTCCTGCGCCAGATGCTGGCCGACCAGCCCCAGAAGCTCGAGGAGTTCGAGCGCGAGGGCGAGGTCGACTTCGCCTACGCCGTTCAGTCCCTGGCGCGCTTCCGCGTCAACGCCTTCCGGCAACGCGGCGTGATCTCTGTCGCCGCCCGGGTGATCCCGTTCGCGGTGCGTACGGTCGCCGAGCTTGGCCTGCCTCCGGTGATCTCTGATTTGGCCGACGAGGAGAGAGGGCTGATCCTGCTCACCGGGACGACGGGCTCGGGCAAGTCGACCACGCTGGCCGCGATGATCGCCCACATCAACGCCACCAAGTCGCGGCATATCGTGACGATCGAGGACCCGATCGAGTACCTGCACAGCGACCGCACGTCGATCATCAACCAGCGCGAGGTCGGGATGGACACCGCCTCCTTCGCTCGGGCCATGAGGCGCGTGCTTCGTCAGGATCCGGATGTGATCCTGATCGGCGAGATGCGCGACGAGGAGACGGTACGCACGGCCCTGTCGGCGGCCGAAACGGGGCACCTCGTGCTCTCCACGGTCCACACGATCGATGCCGCCGAGAGCGTGAACCGCATCATTGACTTCTTCCAGGCCCACGAACAGGACCAGGCGCGGGCCATGCTGGCCGGCACGCTGAAGGGCGTCGTCTCCCAGCGGCTGGTGCGTACGGCCGACGGACAGGGTCGCGTGGCGGTGTGCGAGATCCTACGCATGACCGGCCGCGCCCGGGACATGATCATGGACCCCGAGCAGACGGGGCGGCTCCCGGAGGTGATCACCGAAGGCGCCTACTACGGCATGCAGACCTTCGACCAGGCCCTTCTGGGTCTCTACCAGGCCAGCCGGATCACGCTCGAGGATGCCCTGCAGGTGGCCTCAAGCCCGCACGACCTGAAACTGCTGATTGCCGCCGGCGGCCGAGTGGCCACCACGATGGAGGACGTTCACGAGGCATCCAATGGCGGAGCTTCCGAGGAGCCCGAGCCGGAGCCCCCGGATCAGCCCGGGCCCACCCCCGTGCCTCTCCGAGCGCCAGCTGCCCATCCCACCGGGGGCCAGTCCACGCCGCCCCCGATGGCGGCGTAGTCGCACGTCGGCGCGTATTACGCCTCTCCTCCGGCGCTATTGCGCCGCGAATCCGATGGCGCTGACCTTGCACTAGAACGAGCTCGGACTCTGGGCATACTCGAACACCGAGATATGCGCCGAGCCATAACTGGCTTCCCCTCGGGGATGGCGTCGCGCCTGTCCCCTCGCGGGTAGCCGTAACTTTCCCTCGCACAGTTGCTTCACTTGCTGAAGCATTGCGCTAGAATCGACCTTAATGACTTCAAATGACACCTGCCCGGTGTGCGCAACCGCGGAGATTGTGTGCGGCAAGTGGACCCTGCTGGTGATCCGGGACCTGGCCGAGGGGCGCTCCCGGTTCTGCGAGCTTGAGCGCTCGCTGCGGGGCATCAGCCCCAGGACGCTCTCGCTCCGCCTGCGTGCGCTTGAGGAAGAGGGCATCGTCGAGCGGCAGACTTTTCCAGAGGTCCCGCCGCGCGTGGAGTACGCCCTGACCGAGAAGGGCCGGGCCCTGGCTCCGCTCATCGAGGACATGCGGGCCTACGGCCGCAACTGGCTGGGCTGCGATCCAGCGGAGATGCCGTCCGAGCGCGAGCCGGCGGTCGTAGCGGCCTAGCTCCCACCGGCGCCCGATTCGGTCTCTGAACGGCGTAGATGCGCGTCGCACTGGCAGCCGACGAGTTGACCGGGGTGGCTGCGGCGATCCCGGAGGAGATTCGCCGGAGGGGGCACGAGCCGATTCTTCATGGCGCCTATCAGGCGGAGGAGCGTCCCGACTGGGCCTGGGCCAGCGAGGGCGCGGCCCGCGATGTGGCTGAGGGACGGGCGGAGCAGGCCATCGTTGCCTGCTGGACCGGCACCGGTGCCTCCATTGCCGCCAACAAGGTGGCGGGGATACGCGCCGCCCTATGTGTCGATGCCGGCACCGCTTCAGGGGCCCGGAAGTGGAACAACGCCAACGTGCTGGCCCTCAGCCTTCGCATCACCTCGCAGGCCGAGCTGGCAGAGATCCTGGATGCCTGGTTCTCCGGCATGCCCAGCGACGACCCGTCGGACCTGGACAACATCGCCCATCTGAAGGAGATCGAGCGCCCGGGCCAATGATCCTGCAAGCCGTCCTTCGGCGGGCAGGATCGGTTGGCGGGCTGGCGAATGGGCCAGTCCGTGCGCGACCCCGCCCTGCACGAACTTCTCCAGACCTTCGCCAGCGACACCGCCGTGGCGCTGCGCGGCGAGCGAGCAGCCGGAGCTGAGGTCCCGTTCGAGCTAGAGCAGGCCGGCACCCGGCGTGGCAGGCCGCCGCTCTACTGCTACCGCTCGCTCACCGGGCAGTTCATCGAGCACCGGATGGGGTTGTTGTCTGGGCTGACCAGCTACGCGCCGGCTGCGCGCGCGCTCGCCAGCCGTGACCGCACGCACGCCTACCTGCGGCTGCGCGGCGCGGAGCGTATCCCCGAGCAGGAGCGAGACTGCGCTGACGCAGTGATGCTGGCCTTCCTGGCTCGGGTGTTTGCCGAGCGCAGCGACTTCGACCTGGATCCCTCCCGCTTTGAGGCCGCCTACGCCGAGCTGGAACAGACGCTGCTGGATGGCCGCGCGGTGGCGACGGTGATCGCTCCGGTCATGGGGCTGGACCTCGAGGAGCGCAGCTGGAAGGTCGAACTCGGCGAGGGGCTGTCGCTGGTCCGGGGGGAGCGGATGAAGGATGCTCCGGCCGAAGCGGTGTGGGAGGAGAACGAGGAACCGCCCGTCCTGGCGGTCCTCAGCGTCACCCAGGACCACTCGCGTTCGCTGCCCATCGACGTGGCCCTGAGACGCTTCGACTGGCTGCTGACCGCGCTTCGTCTGTTTGATGGTGGCCAGTACAGCCTGGGGGCACTGGGCTGGGCCCGGCTTGAGTTCGGCCGGTGGAACCCCGTGGCGCTGGGCGCCGGGCCGGCCGGGGTCACGGCTGCCTGGGGGGAGTCATCGCGACCTGGTGATTCGTCTCCTCGAATGCTGCTGCCGGCTCGGCAGGAGGACGAGCTCCGCGGGTTCTACAACCTGATGGCTCGCCGGCTGCCGGCCGTGCAAACCGGAGCCTTCGGCTCCCCCGAGGTGGCCTGGGCTCTGGCCCGGTTCGACATGGGGTGGGAGCGATCGGACCCTCTGGAGGGTCTGAGCGATCACCTCTCGGCCCTCCGGGCTCTGCTCGAGCCGGAGGGGCCCAGCAGCGCACAGCTACCCGGCCGTCTGGCTCTGATCTGCGCTCCACCCGAGGAGCGTGCCGCCCTGGCTGAGCGCGTGGCAGCGGCCATTGCACTGGAGCGGGCCGCGATCACGGGCCGCGCCGAGCGGGAGGCTTACGCCGAAGGGGTGGCGGCGGACATGGCAGAGCACCTCAGAGCTCTCCTGCGCGACGTTCTATGTGGCCACCTTTCCTCCGACCTGGTGGGTGTTGCCGACGGGCTGCTGGCGCAAGAGCTGACCAGCGCTCCAGCCTGAGCACGTTCGGCGCGGCGCGGCGCGGGTAGGAACCGTGCATGCCGACCGAACCCCAACCGCTCACCCTGGCCGAGGTCGTACGCCGTGCCGTCGAGGTCTGCGAGGACAGCTCGAGCGAGGGACTCGACGAGCTCCTCGAGCGCTTTGAGGACGACGATGAGCCGATCGCGGCTGTGGGGGACATCGAGGAACGCCTGACGATGGTCCTCGGGCCGCCCGAATTCGACGACGACGATGGCGCCGTGGCCATGGCGCGCGCCGTCATCACCTACCTGGCCCACCGCCGGGACGAGGTTGACGCGGACCCGGTGGAGCTGCTCCGGCTGGCCGCGCGCGCCGAGTTCCACGGCGAGCCTCCCGAGGCGGCGGCCCGCTGGCTGGCCGATCAGGGCATCACGATCTGACCGTGCGGCCGGTTGTCGGGAACGAGGGCAATTTGAACCCGCAACGAGCGGGAAATATGCTGCTCATGATGAGAAACGCCAGCGCCGCGTTGAATGCCGCCAGCGCCCCGGTCAAGACGCCCAACGTCCACCCGGACTGCCGCAACGTGCCCGCCCGCAACGAAGCCGGGTTCGAGGAGCTGTGCCACCTGGTGGGTGAGCTGGATCCAGACACGGCTCTGTGCGGCCGGGACGTCACCGGCTACCCCTGGAACCCTCCCTGGCCGCTGTGCGAGGCCTGCCTGGCGGTAGCCCGCAACCTGATGAACTAGGCGGTGGGGCCACGGGCCTGCCGGGCCGCCTTTGTGCGGTCGCGCCCGCAACAAGAGGGCGGCGCGAGAGCGAGGTTTGTAAGGCTATGTTGGGTTCGCCAAGCGCCAACGGGGAAAGGAGACGCGTGACCGAGATCGAGCTGACCTGTGTGGTGGAGATCCCCAAGGGCAGCCGCAACAAGTACGAGTACGACCCGCGTCTGGGCGGCGTCAAGCTGGACCGGTTCCTTTCGGCCTCGGTCGTGTACCCGACCGATTACGGGTTCGTGCCCAACACACTCGCCCAGGACGGGGATCCGCTGGACGTGCTGGTCTGCGTCTCCGAGCCCACCTTCCCGGGCTGCATCGTCCCCGCCAAGGTCATCGGGCTGTTCCGGATGGCCGACGAGAAGGGTGAGGATCCACACGTCGTCGTCGTCCCGTGCAGCGACCCCGGCTGGAACCACCTGGATGAGGCCGCGGATATGCCGGCCCAGCTCCGGTCTGAGATCACGCACTTCTTCACCGTGTATAAGGACCTCGATCCCGACCGTCACTCCGAGGTCCAGGGATGGGATGACAGGGAGGCCGGGCTCCTCACCCTCGAGGAGGCTCGGCAGCGGTTCCTGAATCAGGCCGGCGTGGCCCACCGCTGAGCGGGGTCCGCCATGGCCGGCGCTGAGCCGACCGCGATCACCCGGTGGCAGGTGGAGTCCCGACCTAACGATGTGGCCAACCAGTCGCACCTTGGGGACGAGGGTGCTGCCCCTTCTCGCGCTGATCGCGTTCGCGTGGTTCGCATCCGTGAGCAGCGCCGGGACCAGGCACAAGAAAAAGCCGGCTGAGTTGAGCTATTCCGTCGAGCTGGCCATGGAGGGCGGCATCACCACATGCTCGGAGCGCATGAACTGGCGGGGTAAGGTCATCGTCCGCAGGACATGACGCCTACGCCACCAGCTCGGCGATGAGTCGCTCTCGGTCCTCGCCGGTGCTGAACAGGTAGCGACGGACGGCCAGCAGGCCACCCAGGTCGTGAACGTCCTCATCCAGCTGAGGCACGAGGATCAGCGGCTGGTCCTCAAGCGCGTCCACCAGCCGGGCGATGTTGCGGTCGTCGCGCTCAGCCAGGAGGTGGTAATCGACGAAGTTGGCCGCCACCTTCGCGGCCAGATCTGGCGAGAGAATGCGGGCCAGGCCGCGCTGCACCTGCTCGGGCTGACGGTCGGCCTCGTCCGGCCGGCCGGAAAGGAGGTCGTGGTGGACTCGATTGACGATCACGCCCTCGAGCGGAAAGCCCTCGCGCTGGATGGTGTCGTGAAACCAGAGCGCCTCGTCGATCGGCTCCCGCTCGGGGGAGGTGACCAGGAGAAATGCGGTCGTGGGAGCACCCAGCAGCTCCTGCACCCCGGCGGCTCGCTGGGAGAAGCCCTGGGTCATACCTGCCAGCAGCTGAAAGAACCGCCCCAAGTCGGCCACCAGGTCGACTCCAGTCACCCGGCGCAGCGCCCCGAGCAGAGGGGTCGTACCCACGCCTAGTACGCGCATGCCCAGGCCGGTGGGCCTGACCAGTGCCTGGAGCATCCGGCCCTCAAGGAAGGAGCTCAGGCGCCGGGGGGCCTCGAGGAAGTCCAGGGCGTTTCGCGAGGGCGGCGTGTCGAGGACGATCAGGTCGAAGAATCCCTCCTGGTCCAGCTCGTAGAGCTTGGCCACCGCCGTGAACTCCTGTGAGCCCGAGACCGCGCTCGAGAGCTCCCGGTAGACCCGGTTGGCCTTGATCTCCTCGGCCCGGGCGGGATCGGGGGCCAGGCGCTCGATCAGCTCGTCAAACGTTCGCTTGGGATCAAGCATCATCGCCCAAAGCTCGCCCTGAATCTCAGCGCCGTTCAACGCCGCCTGCGCGGCGCTGGAATCAGCGACGCGGTGCAGCTCATTGTCGAGCTGGTCGATGCCCAGAGCGTCGGCCAGCCGGTTGGCCGGGTCGATGGTCACGACGGCAACCCGGGCGCCCCGCTCCGCCATGCCCAGCGCCACCGCGGCGGAGACGGTTGTCTTGCCCACGCCGCCAGAACCGGCGCAGATACAGATGCGCTTGCCGTCGAGAAGCTGTCCGATCATGCCGCCCGGGCTCCGTCGAGTTGCTCACCAAGAGCCGAGGCCAGCGCGCCCAGCTGGTCCGGTCCGAGCCGCTCGGCAAAGACGTACGGGAGGTCGAGCAGCCGGCCGTTCACCTCGGCCCGCAGGCGGTCGCGCTGCTCGCGCTGATGCAGAGCGCGGGCGTGCTCGGATAACGCGGCACGGAGGGCCGAACGGGATCGGGGCGAGCGCGTCCGCTGCAGGGCACCGGTCAGCTCGTTCAGCTCGTTCTCGCCGAAGCGCAGCGGATAGAGGGCGTTGACGATCACAGCGTCCAGGTCGAGGCCATCCTCCTGAAGGGCCCGGTACAGCGTGATGGTCTCGTTCACCGGCATCTCCTCGGCCGTGGCCACGGCCACCACGCCGGTGAGACGACGGTCGGCGATTGTCTCGGCGATCGTATGGGCCTGATGCGCGATCGGGCCCACCCGGGCGATGCTGGCGAACGTGCGGGGAGTGCGCAGGAGGGCTAGCCCGTGGCCGGTTGCAGGCGCGTCCACGATCACCAGGTCATACGGCCGTCCGCTCCGGGTGCGCCGCTGAAGCTGGGCCAGCTCCCATACCTTGCCGATGCTGAGCAGCTCACGCATCCCTGGCGTGGCCATGGCGAACGCGGCGAAGAGACGGCTCGAGGACAGGGCGTGCCCCAGCGCGCCGACCTTGACCCGCAGGTACTCCTCCATCGCGTGCTGCGGGTCGATGGAGATCGTGTACAGGTTCTCGGCCAGCTGCTCCTCGCGGAAAAGGGCGGCCTCATGGCTGAACAGACGCTGCACGCGCTCCTGGCTCGAGAGCTCGGCCACGATGGTGCGCAGCCCGCGCCGCGCGGCCAGCAGTCCCAGCGCCACCGCTGAGGTCGACTTTCCCACGCCGCCCTTGCCCGTGACAAACAGGAGGTGCTTGTCGAACACCTTGGACACGACGGCCAGCGTATCTACCCCGCCCTGGTGGGCGGCGCGCCGACCGGCCCGGGTGAATTCCCAAAGCGGGCGGAGGATTCCGAGCTCATCGTGCGAATAGGACGCACGTATGAGTCCCCCCACGTATCGGAGCGTCCCGTGACGGGCACTTGCAAGGTGATCGTGTTTGCCAACCAGAAGGGCGGCGTCGCCAAGACCACAACCACTCTGAACCTGGCCGTGGCCTTCTCAGAGGAGGGCCACCGCGTTCTGTGCTGTGACATGGATCCGCAGGGCAACCTGACGATGTCCCAGGGGATCGATCCCGATTCCCTGCAGAAGTCGATGTATGACGTCCTTGTGCACCACACATCGATCCGGGAGGTGGTCCGCAAGCGCGAGGTGGACATCGCCTGTGCGTCGATCGACCTGGCCGGGGCGGAGATCGCCATGTCCACCATGATCGGGCGGGAGCGCTCGCTTCAGAAGGCGCTCAAAGAGGTGGAGGAGGACTACGACTTCGTATTCATCGACACCCCGCCGAGCCTGGGTCTCCTGACCATCAACGCCCTCACTGCGGCCGACAAGGTGATCGTCCCCGTTCAGTGCGAATATCTGTCGATGCGCGGCCTGGTCCAGCTCCAGAACACGCTCGCCATGATCCGGGAAAACCTCAATCCTGATGTGGACATCGAGGGCATCCTGCCGACGCTGGTGGACACCCGGACCCTGCACGCCAAAGAGGCGATCGAGCTGCTCGAGGAGAACTTCGGGGACCGCGTGTTTGCCTCCCGCATCCGCAAGACCATCCGCTTCGCCGAGGCGCCGGTCAAAGGGATGTCGGTGCTGAAATACGATCCGGACGGCATCGCCGCCCACGCCTACCGGCAGCTCGCCAAGGAGGTCCTGTCAAATGCCAAGCGGTAAACGCGCGAGCATGCGCGAGGGCCCACTGGCGGCGCTGTTCCGCAAGACCACCGAGGACTCGGGCGAGCCCGAGGCTCCTCCAGCAAAGCCCACCCGCCGGCGGGCCAGCACCCCGCCGGAAGCGCCTCGCAAGCGCCAGCCCAGCCGGGCCACGCCGGCCGCGCGAGCCGCTGCCGCCCCCGAGCCGCCCGCAGCTGAGATCCCCTCCCCGCAGGAGCGTCTGCGCCACGCCTTCTCGGCCGACATCCCGCACAGCCTGCTCGACCCTCCCACCAGTCAGGCCGCGACCGTCGACCCCTACGCCCGGCCCGATCGAGTGGCTGAGGCCTACGCGCCCCCGGGGCCGGTCGGGCAGCCGGTCATCCGCGTGGTGGGCGTGGGCGGTGCCGGTGTCAACGCGGTCAACCGCATGGTCGAGGCGGAGATCGAAGGGGTGGAGTTCCTGGCCATCAACACCGATCTCCAGTCGCTTCAGCTCTCGGCCGCCCACGAAACGCTTCACATAGGCGACTCCGTGACCAAGGGGCTGGGTTCCGGGTCAGACCCGGACCTGGGACGGCGGGCCGCCCATGAGGAATACGACCGGATCAAGGCGATGCTGCGCGGCTCGGACATGGTGTTCATCGCCGCCGGCGCGGGCGGCGGCACAGGAACCGGCGCAGCTCCCATCGTGGCTCACATCGCGCGCGAGCTCGGTGCCCTCACCGTGGGCATCGTGACCCGGCCGTTCCAGTTCGAAGGCAGCCGCCGGCGAGCCCAGGCGGAGGACGGGATCATGCAGCTTGGGCAGGAGGTGGACACGCTCATCGTCGTCCCCAACAACCGGCTCCTCTCGGTGCTCGAGCGCGACACCTCGATGGTCGAGGCCTTCCGGGTGGCCGACGATGTCCTGCGACAGGGCGTTCAGGGCATATCCGACCTGGTCACGCTGCCGGGACTGATCAACCTCGACTTCGCCGACGTGCGGACAATCATGTCCGGCGCCGGCAAGGCCCTGCTCGGCATCGGGATGGGCACCGGCGAACGGCGGGCCATCGAAGCCTCCGAGCACGCCGTGGCCTCACCCCTGCTCGAGACCAGCGTGGAGGGAGCGCACTCCATCCTTCTCTCGATCACCGGTGGCCCCGACCTCTCGCTCTGGGAGGTCAACGAGGCGGCGAAGGCCGTGGCGCAAGCCGCTCATCCCGAGGCGAACATCATCTTCGGAGCCATGATCGATGAGCGGCTCGAGGACCAGGTCTGGGTGACCGTGGTGGCCACCGGCTACGGCGACGACCGCCGCCCCCGCCTCCGCGCCGCCGAGCGGCCAAGCAGCGAACGGCGGGAGCCCTCGCCCGAGCTGCTCGACGAGCCCCGCGGTGAGCCGCGGGTCAGTCGCGTTCGCGAGCGCGTCCGCGTGGCCGGGGAGCTCGACGTACCCGAATTCATCCCCCGCCGCTGACTCTGGGCCCTGCATAGCGGCGCCTGACGGGCGTCCTCCCTCGCTCGCGTGCTAGCGCACGCCACGCTCGGTGCGTCCTTGCCATGCTTGCTCTGCGTGGGCCAGAGGGGCTCTGTATGAACAGTTCTCGATCCCAGCTCGGCGTAATCGCCGCCGGCCATCCGCTGACTGCGGAGGCGGGCGCCGAGGTGCTGCGTGAGGGAGGCAACGCGGTGGATGCGGCCGTGGCGGCCATCGCCGCCTCGACCGTGTGCGAGCCGCTGCTCACCGGGCTCGGGGCTGGCGGCTACATGCTCGTGGTGGCTCCTGGGCGCGACCCGGTGCTGCTCGACTTCTTCGTGGAGGCCCCGGGGCGTGGATCGGACCCCTCCGCGCGGGAGGAGCTGATCCCGATCACCGTGTCCTTTGGCGACGCCATCCAGGTGTTCAACATCGGCGCGGCGTCGGTGGGGACCTACGGGATGCCGGCCGGACTGCATGCGGCCGCAGCCCGCTTTGGCCGTCTACCGCTGTCTGACCTGGTGAGCCAGGCGGTGCGCCTGGCCCGGGAGGGCGTCGAGCTCAATGCTCAGCAAGGATACGTGCTGGAGATCCTGGCGGACATCGTCACCTCCACCCCGGAGTGCGCCGCCCTGTTCGCGCCCTCTGGTCAGTTGCTGCACATCGGAGAGCCGATTCGCCTCCCGGAGCTGGCGGACGCCCTGGAGCGGCTGGGCACCGAGGGACCGGCGCCGTTCTATACCGGGGACATCGCGGCGGCCACCGCGGACTGGGTGGCGGCTCGGGGCGGAATGCTGACCTCCGAGGACCTGAGCGCCTACGAGGTGATCGATCGTGAGCCGATCGGCGTTCGCTACCGGGGCCGCGACGTGGTGACAAATCCGCCGCCCTCGGCCGGCGGCATCCTGATCGCCCGGGCTCTTTCCTGGCTTGACTCGGACCCGGCCCCGCCGAGCGTCGAGAAGATCGTCGCTGTCATGGAGCGCACGCAGGCCGAGCGCACACCGGAGTTTCTGGCCAGTCTGGATCAGGAGGGGTTTGGCGAGCGGTTTCTGAAGACGCCCAGCATGGGTTCCACCACCCACATCGCGGTCACGGATTCCGACGGCTGGGCCTGCTCGGTGACCTGCTCGAACGGATCGTGCTCGGGCGTGGTGGTGCCGGGTACCGGCCTGCACCTCAACAACATGCTGGGCGAGCAGGACCTCAACCCGCTGGGATTCCACAAGCACCCTCCCGGGCGCCGGTTGCCCAGCATGATGGCCCCCACCGCGGTGGTGGGCGACGGGGTGGCCGAGCTCGTTCTGGGCAGCGCTGGGTCGAACCGGATCCGATCGGCCATCCTTCAGACGATCGTGCGCGTCATCGATGAGGGGATGCAGGCCGGGGAAGCTGTGGAGGCCCCTCGGGTGCACTTCGAGGACGGGGTGGTGTACGCCGAGCCGGGAACCGACATGGCCGCCCTGGAGGCACTGGGACGACCTCTGGCGCGGTTCCGCGAGCGCAATCTGTTCTTCGGAGGCGTGCAGGCAGTAGAACGCGATCGCCACGGGGCGTTCTGGGGCGGAGGAGATCCTCGGCGGGGCGGGGCGGCCATCACCGTGGAGCGATGAGGCTGGCGGCCCTGGCAGCGCTCGCCGCGATAATGGCCGGCTGCGGCCTGGACATCAGGCCGGCCGACCTGTTCCTCCTGACCAGGACTGGTCAGGGCCACAGGTTGACCATGCTGGTCAGCGACGGTGGCACTGTCACCTGCAACCGTGGCAGCGCCAGGACGCTGCCCGGCCCGCTCCTGCTCGAGGCCCGTGACCTGGCCAACTCGTTGGGGTCCGACGCCCAGGCTCACCTGCACATAGCATCGGGACCGGGGAGCGTCTTTCGCTACACCATCAGGCTCCAGGCCGGGACCGTTTCCTTCCCGGACACGGCCGGGGCTCGGCATCCCACGCTGGCTCAGGCCGAGCTGTTCGCGCTCCGGACCGCCGAGCAGGCCTGCGGGATCAAGGGCCCTTAGCTGCCGCTTACCCCGGAATCGCTACCTTTCCCGCCTCGTGCTTGCCCTCGCCGCGTCCAACCACGGGTTCACCGCCTTCCGAGCCATCATCCTGGGCGTCCTTCAGGGTGTCTCGGAGCTGTTCCCGGTTTCGAGCCTGGGTCACACCGTGCTCTTTCCCAAGCTGTTCGGATGGGATCAGATCGCCGCGTTCCAGTCGAGACCCGAGTCGCCCTGGCTGGCCTTCATCGTGATGCTCCACGTGGGCAGCGCCATCGGGCTGCTCGTCTATTTCTGGCGCGACTGGGTGGCAATTATCCGGGCGTTCTTCGCCACGCTGGGCAAGCGACGCATCGAGACTCCGACCGAGCGCCTGGCCTGGCTGATCATTGCGGCCAGCATCCCTACCGGGATTCTGGGCATCGCGCTGGAGCACGCCGCCCGGGTGGCCACGGCGAAGCCTGAGGTCGCCTCGATCTTCCTGGTCGTCAACGGCTTCATCCTGTTCGGTGCCCAACGCCTGACCCAGCGCGCCGAGGTGCGCCGCCTGGCTGAGCGCGAGGGCGCCAAGCGCGACGGCGGGCGGAGACTGGACACGCTCGAATACCGCGAGGCGGGCGTCCTCGGGCTGGCCCAGTCCGGCGGACTGATTGCGGGCATCAGCCGCGACGGAATGGTCATGTCCGCCGGGCTGCTGCGCGGACTGGACAACAGTGACGCAGCCCGGATCAGCTTCCTCATGGCCACGCCGATCATCCTGGCCGCCGGCGTGTACAAGCTTCCTGACCTGACCGGACACCTGGGGAACGGGATTCGGGGCGCCGCGGTGATCGCGGCCGTGGCTGCCGCCATCACCGCCGTGTTCACGGTTCACTTCCTCATGCGCTACTTCAGGACCCGCACCCTGTACCCGTTCGCCGTCTATTGCCTGCTGTTCGGTACGGCGATGGTGATCTACAACGCCTGAGACCGCGCTACCCGAACCTGAGCTTGCCGTTTGAGCGAGCTCGCTCCTGGGCCCGCTCCACCAGATCCAGGCGTTTGGCTGCGGCGTTGAACAGCCTGGTCACGAGCCGCAGGCGAGCATTCTCCGAGCGCAGGTCGAGCAGCCCCTGCTTGGCATCAGGGCCGAACTCAACCGTCGCCGCCATGGCGTAGGCGTCCATGCCCACCAGCTGATCGGCGTCGGGCTCGCCGTCGGTGACCCGTCGCACCAGCTCGGCGTAAGCGTCATGCGCTCCGGTGAGGAGGTCCTGGTCCACCGTCTCCGACCGGTCCTCCAGAAACTCGATCACGCCGGCGGGATAGGAGAGATGACTCTGGCGCTCGATCACGCGGAAGGGCCGCGTCCCGCGAGCCAGCAGGTTCATGCGTCCGTCCTCCATGCGCTCCAGCACCCGCTCGATGGCACAGGCGCAGCCCACCTCGCGCAGCCCGTCGTCAGAGAGCCAGACGATTCCGAACTCCCTCTCGTCCCGCAGGCACTCGTTCATCATCGTCTTGTAGCGCTCCTCGAAGATGTGGAGCGGGACGGCCTCTCCCGGCAGGGCCACGATCCCGAGCGGGAACAATGGGAACTCGTGGGCGCGGCGCTCGGCCACGGAGACGAGTCTAAGCGTCCGGAGCGGCGGTCCTCAATGCGTGGTAGCCACGCCCTTGACCCGCGTGCCACAGGGAGGCGTGTGGGGCGGGACACCGGAGAAGTAGTCCGCTGCCTGGTAGGTGACGTCTGCCTTGTGGCCACCATCGATGAACTGGCCCTTGATGAAGGCGTGGTACGTCCCGTTGCGCTTGTGGTTGGGGCCGTAGCTGGGGTACTGGCCCGAGGCGTGGAACGAACCGGTGGATGACACCTTGACCTTGCTGTCGTCAACGTAGGCGGTCCCGCCCCCGCAGTAATACGTGTAATAGCCCTTGAAGTTGATGACGTCGGCACCGTTGCTCGAGACGGCGAAGGTCATGCTGGTCTTTGCCGGCGCGCAATCCGTGTAGTGCCCGCTCGCGGTGTTGTTGTAGCAATTGGTCCCCTTGCCGCTGTAGTTCCCTGATGCAATTGGCTGGGCGGCCAGGGCGGCGGCAGGGGCGAGCGCGGCGACAGTCCCAGCGGCCACGGCGAGAAGCCGCCGATGCCTAAGAGAAGCAAGCTTGCACATGAAATTTCCTCCTGATCTGGTGCGGCGATCCTATCCCCGGCGCGCCGCCAGGAGCAGGTTGTAGAAGATGGCCGGCGGGAGGAGCGGCTCAAGGACGCGCTGGTCAAGCCGCTGGAGCAGGAGATACCCGTGAAAGGCGTACTGGCGCCACAGCATGGGTACCTGAGCGGGATTTGCACTGGCCTCCAGTGCTCGGTTAAACCAGCCAAACCAGTTGGCCACCAGCTCCTCGCCGCGAATCCGGACGTGCTCAAAGCCGGCCCGCTGCGCCAGCGTGGCCAGATCTCCTGGGACGAAGGCGTGGATGTCAACCAGGCGCTCCAGGCCGTGATCCGCCGCATGCTCGTGATCGTGGTGGGCGGCGGGAGCGCCCGCGGCGGTCCCGGCGCCGATCAGGGCGCGCCACACCGGGGCCACGGCGTTGGCGCCACGCTTGGGAACGGAGGCCAGCCGGTCCCCCAGCCGGGAGGGCTCGCCGGCGAACACAATCCATCCTCCTGGCCTGAGGACGCGGTGGAACTCGGCGAACGCCCGATCCAGATCAGGCAGATGGTGAAGCACGGCGTGGCCGAGGACAAGGTCAAAGCTCGAGTCCGGGAAAGGGAGTGATTCGGCGTCGGCCCGGGCCGTCCTGACCTTCAGGTTCAGGCGGGCGGCGTTGATGGCCAGAGTGCGCACCATGCCCGGCGAGATGTCGGTGCAGGTGGCCTCCTGGACAACCCCCGCCTGGAGCAGGTTGAGGGTGAAGTAACCGGTACCGGCGCCGATCTCCAGCGACCGGCTGAAGCCCCGATCCAGCTCTGATCCCAGGACCTTCCTGAGCTTGCCCATGACCTGCGTCTGGCCGACCTCGCCGAAGTCGATCCCCCACTTCGAGTCATAGCCGGACGCGGCCACATCGTGGTAGCGGGTGTTGACGTCCCTGATCTCGTCCGCAGTCCTGGCCGCCGACATGGCGCGTTCACATTACCCTCTTCGCCCATCGGTGAAGACGAGCGAGCCGCTTGAGACCCCCGATAGGTCCCTCTCAAATGAGCTCTTTGTGCAAAAAAACCAGCCTCCGGGCGTGCCGCCCCTGGCGCTGACCGGTGAGCGGACGCTGCCCGACGTTCCCGAGGAGAACTACTGGTTTCAGCGCCACCTGGCCGTCTACAATGGATCGCCCAGCGGGTGGCCGGCCGCGATGTGCTGGACATGGCCTGCGGGGAGGGCTATGGGTCGGATGTCCTGGCCCAGAGCGCGCGGAGCGTGGTGGGGCTGGATGCCAATCTCGAGGCGCATGAGCATGCCCGCCTGCGCTACCGCCGCTCCAACCTGCGCTTTGCGCGAGGGATGGTCGAGAACTTCGGTGAGCCCGGCGGCTACGACGCGGTCGTCTTCCTTCAGACGATCGAGCACGTCCAGGATCCAGAAGCCGTCCTGCGTCATATCCGATCGCTTCTGACCCCCGGCGGGGTGGCCTACGTCTCGACGCCCAACGTCCTCACGCTCGCCCCGCCCGGTGAGGTCAAATCGGATAATCCGTGGCACATCCGGGAGTACCGAGCGGAGGAATTCGAGCGCCTGTGCCACTCGGCCTTCGCCCGCGTTGAGGTGCTGGGGCTGTTTCACGCGCGGAAGCTGAGAGCGCACGCCCTCGCTCTGTCGCTAGGCTGGGACACAGTGCACCGGACCCTCCGGATCACACAGCCGTTCTACGACCGCTTTACTCCGGCCATCTCGGCTCGGGACTTCGCGCTGGACCCACGCGGCTTGACTGCGCACTGGACTTTCTGGCTATCTGTTTGCCGTCCTAAAGGCACGGAATGAAGGAGGGCTATCCGGGACGCCGGACATTGGCACGGCCGTGCAAGGGCTGTCCCGCGAAATGGACCGCGCGCCGGACGTCCTCGGCCACCACGCCCAGCGGGGCGTGAGGCGCGGATCTCGCCGGCCGCATTCTTCGCCTCTGCCCCCTAACCTGCGCGGACTCCGATGCCCAAGTCCCCAGGTGAGCTGGCCCTCGTCCTGCACACGCACATGCCCTACGTTGAGGGCGGGGCGGAGTGGCCGCCGCGCGACCCCGACGTCCTTTCTGCGCCATCCCGACGGCTATGGCGTCTGGCCGTTTGGGGAGGAATGGCTCTGGGAGGTCGTC
Organism: uncultured Solirubrobacterales bacterium; assembly: GCA_963838865.1. Classification (GTDB taxonomy): domain Bacteria; phylum Actinomycetota; class Thermoleophilia; order Solirubrobacterales; family Solirubrobacteraceae; genus Palsa-465. The sequence continues at coordinate 587,093 of CAWISN010000003.1, forward strand.
GCGAGCTGCTATCTGCCGCTGCTTCCCCTGCTGACGCGGGCTCCGCTCACGCTGTCGCTCACCCCGGTCCTGTGTGATCAGCTGGAGAATCGTGAGGCCATGGCCCGCTGCCGGCGCTTCCTGGACGAGGTGAGACCGGAGTCCCACGGTCTGGATGTGGAGCACTACCGCCGCTCGGGCCAGCACGGGGTCGTGCAGGCGCTCAAAGCATCCGCCGCGGGGTACGAAGCGGCCGCCGAGCAGCTCGCCGTCCTCGAGGCACAGCATGGGCTGCTGAGAGCGCTCGGCAAGTACGCGCCCTGGACCTCGGCGGCCACTCACGCCGTGCTGCCGCTGCTGGCCTCGGACAGCGCCATCTCCCTACAGGTCCAGACCGGCGCAGCGGCGCATCGGAGCCGCTTCGGAGGATGGCGCGGTGGGTTCTGGCTACCGGAGTGCGCCTACGCTCCCTGGCTGGACGAGCCCCTGGAGACGGCCGGGGTGGCGGCCACGTGCGTCGAGCTGACCGGGCTGCTGGGGCTGGGAAACGAGCGGCACCTGCGTCCGCTGCGCAGCGAGTCCGGACCGGTGCTGTGGCCGATTGACCGCCAGGTCATGAGCTTGGTTTGGAGCACAGGCGGCTATCCCAGCGGCCACGCCTACCGCAATCATCACGCTCTGACCCCTCATCATCACCGGGCGTGGCGCAACGACGGCGCTCCGTATGACCCGGCCGCCGCCGCCGCGGCGGCGGCTCAGGACGCTCGCAATTTCGTCGGGGCGGTGCGGCACCGCGTCCAGGGAGGGGGGATCTGCGTGTGCGCCCTGGACACCGAGCTCCTGGGCCACTGGTGGCACGAGGGAATCCAGTGGCTGAGCGCCGTGCTGGATGAGTCCGCACGTCAGGGCCTGCGGCTCACCGGCCTGGACGACGCGCTGGATCACCATGAGCCGGTGCCTGCTCCAGCCCAGCGTGGAGTTTCCAGTTGGGGGGACGGGGGTGACCTGCGCACGTGGAGCGGGCCCCAGGTGGCGGATCTGGCCTGGCAGGCCCGCGCCGCCGAGCTCCAGGTCCTGGGCCTGGATGGGCGGCCCAGCGACCGGGCGCTCCGCGAGCTGCTGGCGCTTCAGGCCAGCGACTGGGCCTTTCAGGTCACCCGCGAGCTGGCCGGAGAGTATCCGCGCGAGCGGGCTCAGGCCCATGCCGAGGCTCTGGAGGCGGCACTGGGCCCCGAGCGCGAGCTGGGTCAGGCCGTGCGGAACCTGGCCCCGGAGCTGGTGGGCTGGAGCGGGTGAGGGCGAGCGGGTCCAGCGCTCATTCCCAGCGGAAGGTGGTTGGCTCGTCCCTCATCCGGACGACTCGCGCCGGGATCCCGGCCACGACGGCGTTGTCCGGAACGTCGGCCGTGACGACCGCGCTCGTGCCCACGATCGCGTTGTGGCCCACGGTCGCGCCGCGCAGAACGCAGGCGCCGTAGCCGATCCACACGTTGTGGCCGACTGTGACGTCGCGTTTGTAGATCCCCTGCAGGCGAACCGGCCTCTCGACCTCCACCACCCCGTGGTCGAAGTCGATCATCATCACCCGGTCGGCGATGATGCACTCGCGTCCGATGGCCACGCGCTGAAAGGCCGAGATCGTGCATTCCTGGCCGAGCACGCTCTTTGCCCCGATCGACACCTCGCCCTCGTGGGCCCGGATCTTGGTTCCGTGTCCGATCCACGACCAGCGCCCCAGGGTTACGGTGGCCTGGGCGCCGATTTCGAACTTCACCCCGGGGCAGATGAAGCACATCCCATCCGTGCGCAGCCGGCCTCGCCAGCGCACCTTGAGCCACAGCCAGCGGACCATGAGCACCGCGTAGCCGAAGCTGATCATCCGGTGCTGGCGAGCAAAGCGCAGGAAGGTGAGCAGTCCACCGTGCAGCGGGGGCGGGTCGGCCCTCAGAGGGGGCGGGAGCGCCGGCGGGGCCACCGGCTCGACGGTGACCAGGTCAGATAGCCCTGTGCTGGCGGAGCGCACGCTGGGATCGTAGGGGCTGCCATGATTGCTCGCCGCCATGGCGCCCGACCAGGACTCCCTAGCGAAACGGCTGCTGGCGGGCGAGAAGCGCGCGCTGGCCCGAGGCATCTCGCTGGTCGAGAACGACGACCCGGGCGGATGGCAGCTGGTGCGCGAGGTCTATCCGCAGACGGGTCACGCGGCGGTGATCGGGTTCACCGGTCCTCCGGGAGTGGGCAAGTCAACCCTGCTGGGGGCTCTGACCAAGCTCGAGCGCGGACGCGAGAAGACCGTGGCCGTGCTGTCGATCGATCCCTCCTCTCCCTTCACGCGTGGCGCGCTCCTGGGTGACCGGATCCGTCTGAGCGAGCATTTCCTGGATCCCGGGGTGTTCATCCGCTCGATGGCCAGCCGGGGAGCGCTGGGTGGGCTGAGCGAGGCGGCTCTTCAGGCGGCGCTGCTCATGGACGCCTCCGGACGCGATCTGGTTCTCCTCGAGACGGTGGGCGTGGGTCAGGCCGAGGTGGACATAATCGATCACGCAGACACCGTCGTGCTCGTGCTCATGCCGGGTTCGGGCGATTCGATTCAGGCCCTTAAGGCCGGCGTGATGGAGATTCCTGACGTGATCGTGGTCAACAAGGCCGACCATCCGCTCACCGACACGATGGTCAGGGAGATCAGGGGCGTGCTGGCCCTCGGGCCCCGGCAGGACTGGGAGGTACCGATCATCTGCACCGAGGCGGTACGTGACGAGGGGATCGAGGAGCTGGCCGACGCCCTGGAGCGTCACCACGACCACATCGAGGCCGCGGGCACTCTGCGCGAGCGCCGGCGGCGCAACCTGATGAACGAGGTGCTGGGCATCGCCACCTTCCGGATGCGGCGCGAGCTGGAGGCGTCGCTGCGCGAAGACGAGGACGTGCACGAGCTGCTCGATCGTGTGGTCTCGCGCGAACTTGACCCGTCCAGCGCCGCCGAGACGATCCTGGAGCGTGAGGTGGCCCGTGGTCCTGGAAGGCGACGGACTCCGGATTGAGCTCCCGCCAGGGTGGGAGGGCCGCCGCCTGGAGCCCTCACCCCAGCTGGCGGCGGTCCAGGCGGCCGATGGCCCCATCGACCCCGAGGACGACGAGCTGGGGGAGGGCACGACTGCGCGGCTGCCTCCCGGTGCCAGCTTCTTCAGCCTGACCGAGTACCTCTCCGGCTCAGGGGTGCGGCCGGGCACCGAGGCGTTCCATCAGCGGAAGATCGATCTCCCGCTCGATCCCACGCAGTTCTCCGCCCAGCGGGTGGCGCACTACCGGCCCGGTCTTTCGGCCACGCAGCAGTCCTTCACCCTGGCGGGCCGGGCATTCAGCCTGTACGTCGTGATCGCCGGGGAGCGCTGGCAGCGGCGCCGTCAGCTCCTGGTGCTCGATCACGTCCTGCGCTCGCTGGAGGTCTCCGAGCGAGAGCCGTTGCGAATAAGCGACGGCTGACGTCGCTAATTCGCATCGCCTCCGAGATCGCGGCCCGCTCTCAGCCTTACGCCCCGAGGGCTCGGGCGATCACCATCTCCTGGACCTCATCGGTTCCCTCGCCGATCGTCAGGATCTTGGCGTCGCGGTAGAAGCGGCACACCGGGTACTCCTCGATGTAGCCGTAGCCGCCGTGGATCTGGACCGCCTCCTCGGCGGCGCGGACGGCGAGTCGGCCGCTCTTGAGCTTGGCCTGGGCGGCGGCCAGCGTGAAGCTCTGCCCGGTGTCCTTCAGCCAGGCGGCCTTGTGCACGAGCAGGCGGGTGGCTTCGATCTCGGCCGAGATGTTGGCCAGCTTGGCCTGGATGGCCTGGAACTTCGAGATGGGGCGGCCGAAGGCTCGGCGCTCCTTGGCGTAGGCAAGCGCCTGGTCGAGCGCCCCCTGGGCCAGGCCCACGCCCATCGCGGCCACGCCGATGCGGCCGATGTCGAGCACGGTGAGGAACTGCTTGAGCCCGGCGCCCCGCTGGCCGACCAGGTTCTCCGCGGGCACGCGGCAGTCGGTGAAGGTGAGGGGACGCGTGTCCGAGGCGTTCCAGCCCATCTTGCGGTAGGGCTGGCCCTGCTCGTAGCCGGGGGTGCCCTGGGGCACCAGCAGGTTGGAGATCTCGCGCTCGCCATCGGAGCGCCCGGTCACCGCCGTGATCACCACCACGCCGGAGATGTCCGTCCCGGCGTTGGTGATGAATTGCTTGGCGCCGTTGAGAACCCACTCGCTGTCCTCGAGCACCGCCCGGGTCTGGGTGTTGCCCGCATCGGACCCGGCTTCGGGCTCGGTGAGGCCAAACGCCCCCAGGATCTCGCCCCGGCACAGGGGCGGCAGCCATTCGCGCTTCTGCTCCTCTGAGCCGAAGAGGTAGATCGGCTGGGTACCGAGCGAGGTGTGAGCGCATAGGGTGATGGCCACCGAGGAGTCGACCCGGGTCAGTTCCTCGACCACGAGGGCGTAGGCCAGCGAGTCGCCACCCGCACCGCCGTACTGCGCCGGGAAGGGGATGCCCATCAGGTCGAGCTCGGCCAGGCGGCGGACGATTTCGTACGGGAAGCGGTGCTCCCGGTCGAGCTCCTCGGCGACCGGGGCGATCTCCTGCTCGGCGAACTCCCGAACGGTTGAGCGCAGCAGGCGGTTGTCGTCTGACAGGGCGAAGTCCATTCCCCGGATTCTCACCGATCGGGCCCGGGCATCGGGGCGCCCCCGGCGAGGCCTGACCACCGAGCACGGCCGTAGGATCCGCGCATGGACCAGAACGGCCACCCCGCGGTCAGGCTGGGTGACCTCCAGGCCGGTGGTCTGGCCCCAGCGGTCATGGCCATCATCGATCGCGGCGTGCGTCGTCGCCCCGACCTGGCCCGCTCCCTGGCGATCGAGGTCGAGTTGAACTTCCAGGAGGAGCATCCGCCCGTGCGGATCATGTTCGGTCAGGAGGATGTCCTGGTGGAGGACGGGCCGGCCAGCTCGCCCGCTCTGCGGGTGGAGGGTCGGCTGGGTGACCACATCGCGCTGATGGTCGCCCCGGTCACGGGTGGTCTGCCCTCGCCCTTCGATGCCCGGGGCCGGGCTGCCCTGGGAATGGTCGTCTCCCGCCGGATCCGCATCAGCGGGAACCTGGGGCTGCTCAGGCGCTTTTTAGGTGTGATCCACGTTTAGGGCGTCTGGCCCTCAGCCGCCGCCCGGGCCAGCTCGACCAGAAGGCGCACGCCGAACCCGCTGGCTCCCTTGTGCGCGTAATAGGGCCGGGGGACGTCCCAGGCCGTCCCGGCCATGTCGATGTGTGCCCACGGCACCTCTCGGACAAAGTGGTGCAGAAGCTGCGCTGCGGTGATCGGTTGTGCCTCCCGGCGCTCTGCCAGGTTGGTCAGCTCGGCATAGCGCCCCTCGATCATCCGCTCGTACTCCTTGTCCAGGGGAAGCGGCCAAACCCGGTCCCCGGACGTCCCGCCGGCCGCCCTCACCTGCTCGCTCCAGCTCGCGTCGTTGCTCATCAGTCCGGCGTACACCGCGCCGAGGGCGGTCACCACGCCTCCGGTCAACGTGGCCAGGTCGATCAGCCGCTCACACCCCTCCTGCCGGGAGTAGGTCAGGCAGTCGGCCAGGACCAGCCGTCCCTCGGCGTCTGGGTTGTTGATCTCGATCGTCGTCCCGTCCAGGGCCCGCACGATGTCGCCCGGCTTCACGGCCTGGCCGCCCGGCAGGTTCTCCGCCGCGCCCACCACGGCCGTGACCCGCACCGGTAGTTCGAGCTCGGCCAGCGCGCCGATGGCCTCGATGACAGCGGCCGCACCGCACATGTCGAACTTCATTTCCTCCATGCCCTGCCTGGGCTTCAGCGCCAGGCCGCCCGAGTCGAACGTGATGCCCTTGCCCACGAACCCGAGGCGCGGGCCGCGGGGCGAGGTAGGCTCGTAGTCCAGGCGGATGAGCCGGGCGTCCTGGGCTGACCCCTGGGCCACGGCGGCAAAGGCGCCCATGCCCGCGCCGCGGATCGCCGCGCCGTCCAGGATCGTGGCACTCACCGTGCCGAACCGGTCCGCCAGCTGCACCGCGTGGTCGGCCAGCGCGTTGGGCGGCAGGTCGTTGCCCGGCGTGTTCCCCAGATCGCGCGCTCGGTTTTGCGCCCTGGCCACGATCGCCGCCTCTCGCGTCTGGGCCTGGACGTCCTCAGGCGAAGACACGATCAGACGCTCCACCTGAGGATCGCCCGAGGCGGGCTTATAGCGGTCAAACCGGTAGGCGCGCAGCAGCGTGCCTTCCACCACTCCGGTAAGGGCCTCTTCGGCGGGCGCGCCCTGCACCGGAAGCTCCCAGCACACGCTGCCGGTCGACAGCTCTGATGCCCGGGCGCAGGCGGCGGCCGCGGCCACGCGCGCCGGTTCTGCTCCGAACGCCTCGCGCTCCCCCAACCCGGCCAGGATGACCCGTCGCCCCTCGGCGTGGGTCACGGCCACGCGGCCGAGCGTCGAAGAGGCCTCGCCCGAGCTGATGAGCTCAGCAATTGCATCCTCCGGGACCCGCGACGAGGCCGGGCCGTCCTGGAAAACCCCCACCACGATCGTGTCAGCGTCGCTAGCCAGTGGGGGGCTGGTCGTCGCCTCGACATTCACGTCGGCTCAAGTTACCAACGACTACGTGACCCATCTGCGCAACGTTCTCCTGTCTGGCGGCTGCAAACCAGCATCCAGCGGTGTCCTCGCCGCTCGCTGTAGCGCTGCTACAGCCTCGCGCCGGCGTCCTGGCTGGACTTGGTTTTCGCTCGCCAGCCTGGAAGAACGTTTCTTGAGGGGCCACTACGATTGCCTCACCGGCCCGGCGCCGGCCAACCCCGACAAGACTGGAAGCTCGATGCCCAAGACCGTGATCCTGTCGGCCGCCCGCACCCCGATCGGGAAGCTGGGCGGCGGACTGTCCACCCTCGACGCCACCGAGCTGGGCGGCACGGCCATCAGCGCTGCCCTGGAACGCGCCGAGGTCGCGCCCGATCAGGTCCAGCACGTCGTGATGGGACAGGTGCTTCAGGCCGGTCAGGGGCAGATTCCCTCCCGGCAGGCGCAGATCAAGGCCGGGATTCCCAAGGAGGTCTCCTCGGAGACCATCAACAAGGTGTGCGCATCGGGAATCCGGGCCTCCTGCCTGATCGACAACGCCATCCGGGCGGGCGACCTCGACGTGGCCGTGGGGGGTGGCATGGAGTCGATGTCTCGGGCTCCCTACCTGCTCAAGGAGGCCCGCTTCGGTTTTCGCATGGGCGATGCCAAGGCGCTGGATGCCATGGTCCACGACGGGCTGACCAATCCGTTCTCGGGCAAGCAGATGTTTGTCGAGGCCACCGAGGTGGGCGACGAGCTCGAGATGACCCGGGCAGACCTGGACCGCTGGGCGCTGCGCTCTCACCAGCGGGCGATCGAGGCGACCGACGAGGGCAGGCTGCCCGAGGAGATTGTCCCGGTCACGGTCAAGAGCAAGAAGGGTGAGACGGTGGTCGAGGTGGACGAGGGTCCACGCCGCGATACCTCGCTGGAGAAGCTGGCCAGCCTTCCTGGCCTGGTGGGCAAGGAGGGCTCGCACACCGCGGGCAACTCGCCCGGCGTCAACGACGGCGCCGGCGCGCTGGTCCTGTCCAGCGATGAGTGGGCGAAACGCAACGGCAAGCCCGCGCTGGCCACGATCATCACCCACGCCCAGGTGGCCGACGACTTCGCCTACCTGGCCCGCACGCCGGCCAACGCGGCCAAGAAGGCGCTCGAGCAGGCCGGCCTGAAGGTGGAGGACATCGATCTGTGGGAGATCAACGAGGCGTTTGCCTCGGTGGCGCTCAACTCAATCCGCATGCTGGGCATTGCTGAGGACCGAGTCAACGTCAACGGCGGGGCGGTGGCCCTGGGCCATCCGATCGGCGCCTCGGGCGCTCGCATCCTCGGTTCGCTGATGCTCGAGCTGCGCCGCCGGGGCGGCGGGCTGGGCTGTGCCGCCATCTGCTCGGGTGGCGGTCAGGGCGATGCGGTGATCATCGAGGTGAACGGCAGCTGAGCGCTGCCGCTTTCTTCGACCTAGATCGGACGCTCATGGAGGGCTCGTCGGCCTTCCAGTTTGGCCGTGCCGCATACCAGACCGGGCTGATCTCACGGCGTCAGCTGGCCAGCGATGCCTGGGCGAACCTGCGCTTCCGGTTGCGAGGTTCGACCGACAAGGGTACGCACGCCCTCCGGGATCGGATCTCCCGCTCGCTGGCCGGCACCACCGTGAAAGACATGGAGCGCCTCGGGGCGCCCGTTCTGGCTCGGGTACTGCCCCGCGTGTATCCCCAGATGCTGGCCCTGGCCCACGAGCACCAGGACGCCGGCCGCCGGGCCTACATCGTGACGGCGGCATCCCGCGAGTTGGCCGAGATCCTGGCCCACGTCCTGGCGCTGGACGGCGGTATCGGCTCGCAATTCTCCGAGGTAACCGATGGGGTGTACACGGGCAGCCCCGCGGGCCTCTTCATCTACCGCGAGGAGAAGGCGCTGGCCATTCAGCAGCTGGCCCGGCGCGAGGGCATCTCGCTCCCGGATTCCTACGCCTATTCGGACTCAGCCTCGGACCTGCCGATGCTCCGAGTCGTGGGTCATCCGGTGGCCGTCAACCCCGATCGGGAGCTGCTGCGCGTGGCCCGCCAGGAGGGTTGGGAGGTACTGCGGTTTGACCGGCTGGGCCGGCGGCTGAAGGCTCTGGCGGCGGTGGCCGGGGCGACGGCGGCGGGCGGGTTGGCCAGTGCGGCGCTGACCCGCCGGCGCCGTCGTCTGTCCCGCCTGATCCCGGTCGGAAGGTGAGCCGTCCCCGCGCCGGAGCGTCAGGACGGTCGGAACGAGACGCCGTCCAGCACCACCGGATTCGCGGAGCCGAAGGCGAACACCGCCCCGTTCGTGTAAACGTCGACGTTTTCCAGAGCCGGGGCGCCGCTGCCTGCGGCGACGGCAAACGCGTGGGCGTGCCGTGGCCGATAGCCGGCCGGCAGCGTGAACACGGTGGAGTTCGCGGACCCGCCGGTGACGATGCCCTGGAGGTGCACCCGGCCAATCGGGTCTCGGTAGAACCCCGCGTGGGCGAACCCCAACCCATAGTTGCTCCAACCGTTTTGGAAGGCTGGCTGACCGGCCGCGCCGACCAGGTGCCACGCCTCGCCGGTGACGCCGGTGAGGTTGAGCTTGGATGCGGTCACGGCGCCGTTCTTAATCTTGCTCGTCGTGACCGCGTTGCTCTTCAGCTGTGCCGTTCCCACGCTGTTGGCGGGCAAGCTGGCCAAGGCGTAGCTGGTGCCCCCGAGCGCGACGAATAACGCGGTGAGTGCGACGGCCATCGCTGGCGACGGCCTGCGCAAGGTGAACGGCTTCCTCATGGTCCCTCCTTCGGTGCTGGCGCGCCCGCATGAGGACCATAAGGCGTCGACATCGAGTAAGTCAAGCCGCGGACCTCACGAGTGCGCAGCCACCTTGGCGCATACGGCGTACGCGGTCATCGTGTCCGGATTGGAGCCCGTGGGATCGAACCCGACTACCGACCAGCCCGTACGACCGGCGGGCGCGCTGCTCAACAAGAGACTGTTGTTGTTCGTGTTGCGGACCGTCTCGCTGAGCGAGGCAAGGTAGCCCCCTCCGCCGGTCACAACATAACCCGCAGGGCAGTGGGCCGTGTAGTGGTGGTACTGGGAGTCCGCTGGCAGGGCGGCGGTCGTTTTCCTCTGGAGCACCTTGGAGACGGGCGCCGCCAGAGCCCGCTTGGCTTGCAGGACGCTCAGCGTGGGAGCGAGCTTCTTTACTAGCGTGGTATCGGCGCTGTTGTCGTTCGCTGTGGCGGCGTAGCCTATCCCTCCGGCCGCGAACCAAAGCGCGACCGCGGCGATGATTGTCGCCGGCGACGGCCGGCGCAGATGCTTGAGCATTGGCCCTCCTGGTGCTCGATGACGCCCGCGATCGTATTCGCCCAACGGGCAGACGGTCAACCGCGTCTTACGCTCCCAGAGCCATGGCCACGACGCCGCGCCAGTCTGGCCTCAGCGCTGGGAGCGCCGGTCCTGGCGCGGGTGCTGCCGGGCATCTACCCGCGGATGCTCGACCTGGCCCACGGCCTGGCGCTGGACGGCGGTATCGGCTCGCGACTCCGAGGTGGCCGATGGGGTGTACACGGGCGAGCCCCGCGGGCCTCTTCATCTACCGCGAGGAGAAGGCGCTGGCCATCCGGCGCTTGGCCGAACACGAACGCTCGCTCCCGGATTCCTACGCCTACGAGACTGGAGGTCCTGCGGTTTGAGCGGATTGGCCTAACCGCCGATCGCCATCCCGGTGACCAGGCAGCCGACGTTGCTCGACAACGCATCCTGGTTGGACATGAAGTTGACCGAAACCACCTGATGCTTGGTGTTGGCGTATTCCAGGTGAACGCTGACGGACTCGCCGGCTGTATGCGGGTAGTCGACGACGTCCAGGCCCGTGGACGTGGCGAGGTCGCTTGATTGCTCATACGCGTCGCCCTGGCTGTAGGTGTCGCCATTGCTGTCGGTCGCGTCGAAACGGGACGGGTTGGTCTGGATCGCCGCGTTCACCTCGGCCCCGCGGACGGTGGTGTAAGCGGTCACGAAGAGGTCGCTGCGGGTGCAGTTGGCAACGAGCTCGAGTCCGTCCAGATTGAGAATCTGGTGGTTTTGCCCGTCCGCCTTCGCGCGGACGAAGTCGACCTTGCGGATCTGAGGGCCGCTGGCCGTGGCCGCCTTGCCTGATTTCTTGGTCGAGCGTCCGAGCTGAGTGGCCGCGTAGCCGGTTCCACCCAGCGCCACGAACAGCGCGCAGAGCGCAACGACCATCGCGGGCGATGGCAGCGTGAAATGCGACTTCCTCATTGGTACCTCCTCGGGTGCCCCTTGGTGTGGCACCCGCCGGATACACGGCGTAGTAACAACCGCTTCTTCGTCTGGCGCCCTGTTGGGCCTACCCTACGCCCGATGCGCCGCCCGGTCAAACCTGGCCGACAGCGGCGGTCATAGACTCTGCTCGGTGGCCGCCACGCCCCGTGAGACCGACTCCGAGCGCTGGGAGCGCGAGCGCTTCGGGGCCACGCCCGAGCGCGACGCGCCGTTCTCCACGATCTCCGGCGAGCCGATAAAGCCGCTGTACACCGAGGTCGATCTCCCCGGCGAACCCGAGGAGGCGATCGGGTTTCCCGGCGAGTTCCCCTACACCCGCGGCGTCTATTCCTCGATGTACCGCGGCCGGTTGTGGACCATGCGCCAGTTCGCCGGTTACGGCTCCGCCCAGGAGACCAACCGGCGCTTTCGCTACCTGCTCGAGCATGGCCAGACCGGGCTGTCCACCGCGTTTGACATGCCCTCGCTGATGGGCCATGACTCAGACCATCCGCGGTCCCTGGGCGAGGTGGGTCGGGAGGGCGTGGCCGTGGACAGCGTGGCCGACATGGAGGCGCTGTTTGACCAGATTCCCCTTGATCAGGTGAGCGTGTCGATGACCATCAACGCGCCCGCGGCCATCATGCTGGCCTTCTACGTGGCGGCCGCCGAGCGCCAGGGCGTGGCGCCCGAGCAGCTCGCCGGGACGATTCAGACGGACATCCTCAAGGAGTACATCGCCCAGAAGGAGTGGTGCTTCCCGGTCGATCCAGCCATGCGCCTGGTCACCGACATGATCGAGTGGTGCGCCGGGCACATGCCGCGCTGGCATCCGATCTCGATCTCTGGCTATCACATCCGCGAGGCGGGCTCGACCGCAGCCCAGGAGCTGGCCTTCACGCTCAAGGACGGCCTGACCTACGTGGAGCAGGCCGTCGCACGCGGCCTGGTCGTGGACGATTTCGCTCCCCGCTTGAGCTTCTTCTTCAACGCGCACATCGACTTCTTCGAGGAGATCGCCAAGTACCGAGCCGCCCGCCGGATCTGGGCTCGCGAGCTGCGCGAGACGTTCGGGGCTCAGGACGAGCGCTCGCTGCTCATGCGCTTTCACACCCAGACCGCCGGGGTCTCGCTGACCGCCCAGCAGCCGCTGAACAACATCGTGCGCACCGCCATCGAGGCGCTGGCTGGCGTGCTGGGGGGCACGCAGTCGCTGCACACCAACAGCTTTGACGAGGCCCTGGCCCTGCCCACCGAGCAGGCCGTTCGGGTGGCACTGCGCACCCAGCAGATCATCGCCGAGGAGACCGGCGTGGCCAACACGATCGATCCCCTCGGCGGCTCCTACTTCGTCGAGGCGCTGACCGACCGGATGGAGGAGCAGGCCTACCGGTACTTCGCCAAAATCGACGAGCTGGGAGGAATGGTCGAGGCGGTCAAGCAGGGCTTCCCACAGCGGGAGATCGCCGACGCCGCCTTCCGCTACCAGCAGGAGGTGGAGGCGGGCGTGCGCAAGGTCGTGGCCGTAAACGCCTACACCGAGGGCGAGGACGACCCGACGCCGATCCTGCGCATCGACCCGGCCTTCGAGTCAGACCAGGTTCAGCGCGTGCGCGCCCTGCGCGAGCAGCGCGAGGGCGGGCCGGTCAAGGAGGCTTTGGAGCGCTTGGAGGTAGCAGCCCGCGACCCCGGTGAGAACCTCATGCCCTACCTGCTCGAGGCCGCGCGGGCCCAGGCCACGGAGGGGGAGATGGTGCAGACGCTCCAGCGGGTGTTCGGGACCTACTCGGAGAGCCCAGCTTTCTAGTCAGACGTTCGGGGGCGTGCATGCACGCCCCCGCCGGGCGGTGCATGCACCGCCCGGGGCTGCGGCGCATGCGCCGCAGCCTGAATACACTGGCCGCCGTCGCATGTCCGCCTCCTCTGAGAAGAAGATCCGCGTCGTCGTGGCCAAGCCCGGGCTGGACGGCCATGACCGCGGGGCCAAGATCATCGCTCGCGCGCTGCGCGACGCCGGGATGGAGGTCATCTATACCGGGCTTCACCAGACCCCCGACCAGATCGTGGAGACGGTGATCCAGGAGGATGCCGACGCGGTCGGGCTTTCCGTCCTCTCCGGGGCCCACATGACGCTGGTCCCCCGGGTGATGGAGCTGCTGCGCCAGGAGGGCGCCGAGGACGTGGTGGTGACGGTGGGGGGGACGATCCCGGCCGATGACGTGGAGGAGCTCAAGCGTCAGGGCGTCGCCGAGGTGTTCACGCCCGGGGCCTCCACGCAGGAGGCGGTCGAGTTCATCCGGACCGCCGTGGGCCAGCGATCGTGATGAATTTGTCTGGCTATAGGCAGACAAATTCGTGTGGATGGGGTTTTCGGGGCCGATTGACTAGTCAGTCAACGGGTATATTTTCTCGCGCCATGACTGGAGAGAAGGCGCCGTGACTGGAGATAGGAGGCTTACGTGAAGATCTGCGTCCTGGTCAAAGAGGTACCGGACGCCGCCGTGGAGAAGCGGATCGATCCCTCTACCGGCCGGCTGGACCGCTCGGGAGAGAAGAACCTCAACCCGTACGACACTCACGCCATCGAGGCGGCCATGCAGATCCGCGAGGGCGGCAGCGCCGAGGTGGAGGAGATAGTGGCCGTGACCATGGGTCCCGAGTCGGCCGTGCGCGCGCTGCACAAGGCGGTTTCGCTGGGCGCCGACCGCTCGGTCCACCTGAGCGATGGCGCTCTGGCCGGATCCGACGTGGCCGCCACCGGTTACGCCCTGTCCAAGGCGCTCGCGAAGGAGCAGCCCGACCTGGTCCTCCTGGGCCAGCAGTCAGACGACGGTGAGTGCTACACGATCGGCGCTGTGGTGGCTGACCACCTGAAGATGCCCTCGCTCACCCAGGTCATCAAGATGGACATGGAGGACGGCGGCCTGCGCTGCGAGCGCCAGGCCGAGTATGGCTACGACACCGTCCAGGTGGAGTTGCCGGCGGTGATCTCCGTGGGAGACGCCATCAACGAGCCGCGCTACCCCTCCCTGAAGGCCATCATGGGCGCGCGGAAGAAACCGCTTGAGTCGGTGTCCGCCTCCGACGTGGGCATCGATCCCTCAGAGGTGGGCGAGGAGGGCTCGCGCGTGCAGTGCGGCGAGTTCCACGACCCAGAGGCCAAGCCGGCAGGTCAGATCATCGAGGACGAGGACACGGGCGAGACGGTCGAGAAGATCGTCGCCTGGCTCGAAGAAAGGAAGTTGATTTAGCCATGGCCGACATCCTCACCTACGTCCTGCACTACGAGGGCGAGCTCAACAAGAACTCCCTGGGCGCCGTCTCCGAAGGCGCCGCTCGGGCCAAGGAAATCGGCGGCGAATGTCACGCCCTGGTTCTCGGTGGTGACGATCTCACCGACGAGCTGTGCCAGTCGGTCGGCGCCTACGGCGCCACCAAGGTGTTTCGGGCCAAGGGGGCGGAGGGCCTGGCCCAGCCGGTCGTGGATGCCATGGCCAAGGTGATGAACGAGAGCGGGCACCAGTACGCGCTGTTCGGCGGCGGGCTGCTCGGGTTCGAGATCGGGGCTGGACTGGCCGCCCGGCTGCGGGCCGGCGTGACCATGGAGGTCATCAACATCCGGGCGCAGGACGGCAAGCTGGTGGCTGAGCGGCCGATCCTTCAGGACTCCAAGATCTCCGACTCCCGCTACAAGGACAAGGGGATCATCATCGGCCGCATCAACGCCTTCGAGGTGCGCCAGGTCGATGGCGGTTCGGCCGAGGTGGTGGACGTGGACGTCGAGTACTCGGAATGGTCGGGCAAGGCCCGGATGGTCCAGCGGGGCGAGCAGCGCGGCGCCGACGTGGACATCGAGGGCGCCGACATCCTGGTGGCCGGCGGTCGCGGCCTGGGCAAGCCCGAGGGCTTCGAGCTGGTTGAGGACCTGGCCAAGGCGTTTGGCGGCAACTCTGCCGTGGCCGCCACCCGCGCCGTGGTGGACGCCGGTTGGTACCCCTACGCGGCCCAGATCGGCCAGACTGGCAAGACGGTCGCCCCCAAGCTGTACCTGGCCGCGGGGATCTCCGGCGCCATCCAGCACAAGGTGGGCATGCAGTCCTCGGAGAACATCGTGGCCATCAACAAGGACTCGGGCGCTCCCATCTTCGAGTTCTCAGACCTGGGGATCGTGGGCGATCTGAACAAGATCGTGCCCAAGCTGGCCGAGGCGATCAGGGCTAAGAAGGGCGGCTGACCCGGCGATGGCCTCAGCCAACGGCCAGCCCGCTCCGAGCGAGTTCCCACCGCCGGTGGACTCCGTCAAGGAGTTCGTCAAGCGCGAGCCTCGACCCCGAGGACGAGCTGATCGAGGTGGGCATTGCCATCGTGGGCGGCGGGACGGCCGGTCTGGCCTGCGCCAACCGTCTGCTCCAGCTGCTGGGTGACGACCCCGAGCTCATGGAGAGCCTGGGCGAGGTTCCAGTGGCAGTGATCGAGAAGGCCAAGACGTGCGGGGGTCACTCCCTGTCCGGCGCGGTCATGCGGCCCGGTCCGCTCCAGGAGCTGTTCCCGGAGCTGACCCGCGAGCAGTGGCGCGAGGAGCGCTTCGCCTTCGGCGAGGTGACCAAGGAAGCGGTGTACATGCTCCCCAATGCCAAGGCCAAGCTTCGTCTCCCGGTGCCGCCCAACTTCCACAACAAGGGCAACGAGATCGTCTCGGTGGCCGCCCTGGCCCGCTACCAGCAACGTCAGGCCGAGGAGGGAGGGGCCTACGTGCTGACCGAGACCTCGGCCACCCAGCTGATCGTGGAGGACGGGCAGGTCGTGGGCGTGCGCTCGGGCGACAAGGGCCGGGGCAAGGACGGCGAGCCGCTGGGCAACTTCGAGCCCGGCACCGACATAAAGGCCAGGGTCACGGTCCTGGCCGAGGGCTCGTGGGGCCACCTGACCGGGGCGGCCATCAAGGAGTTCCAGCTGGCCGAGAACCGCGAGCCCCAGGTGTGGGAGCTCGGGGTCAAGGAGGTCTGGAAGGTGCCCAAGCCGCTTGACCGCGTCATCCACACGCTCGGTCCCTGGCCGCTCAAGCTCTCCCCCGGTACGGCCAGATCGGGGGGACCTGGCTCTACCCGATGAAGGACGAGAAGTCCGGGGACGACCTCGTGTCGATCGGGTTCGTGGTCGATCTGGACTACCGCGACGCCACCACCTCGGCCCATGACCTGCTCCAGCTGTGGAAGACCCATCCGCTGGTCCGCGGCATCCTCGAGGGGGGCGAGCGGGTGGCCTGGGGAGCCAAGGCCCTTCCGGGCGGGGGCTACTGGTCGATGCCCAAGCTCTCGATGCCCGGCGCCCTGCTGGTGGGGGACTCGGGCGGGATGGTGGACACGGCCGCGCTCAAGGGCGTGCACCACTGCATCAAGTCGGGCAAGCTGGCCGCCGAGGCGATCTACTCGACCCTGAAGAGCGGAGCGCCGCTCTCAGCCTACGAGGAGGCGATCGACACCTCCTCGGTGGGCCAGGAGCTCTACGAGATGCGCAACACACGCCAGCCGCTGCACCGCGGCTTCATCCAGGGCGCGCCGATGTCCGGTATCTCGATCGTGACCAAGGGCAAGCTGCCCCCGGGACGCATGCAGTGGCACCGCGATGACCAGGAGCCGATGTTCATCGGCGACACGCGCAAGGCCTACATCAAGCCCGACGGCAAGTACACCTTCGACAAGCTCTCGAGCGTGTACATCTCGGGCAACGCCACGCGGGACGATGCCCCCAATCACATCCGCCTGCGCAAGAACGTCCCCCGCGAGATCGCCGAGACATGGGTGTGGATGTGTCCGGCCGGGGTGTACGAGCTCCCCGACGACGCGCCTGAAAGCGGTAATGTGGACGTGATCGTCAACTACACCAACTGCGTGCAGTGTGGGGCGATCACGGCCAAGGGCGGCCGGCTCACCCCGCCCGAGGGCGGCGACGGCCCGCTCTATCAGCTGACCTGACCCGTTAGGGTGAAGGAGTCAGGCGCCGGCACGCCGAAGAGACGCGTCCGTGCTCACACCGAAGGAGGGACCGATGAGAAGGAACACGCTGTTAACGGTGCTGGTCGTAGGCTTGATCAGCGGATTGGCCGCAGGCTGCGGCAGCTCGTCCACGTCGACGTCGACGTCTGCCGCGGCGCCGGCTTCGAGGTCAAGCACGACGTCGGCCAGTACCTCCGCGAGCGGGGGCGGGGCGGCGAGCGCCTCGAGCAACCCCGCGGTGGTTCAGGCGGTGGCCGCGTGCAAGGCGGCCGTTAACGCGAAGTCGACCCTGTCGGCCAGCCTCAAGTCCAAGCTCATCTCGATCTGTAATGGGGCGGCCAACGGGAACGTCGCGGGCGTGAAGAAGGCCGTCGCCGAGGTCTGTACCCAGATCGTGAACAGCACGGTTCCGAGCTCCACTCCGGGCGCGGTCAAGCAACAGGTGCTGAACGCCTGCAAGAAGGCGTAACGGATGAGACGACGGGCCGGCCAGGCTGGGTCGCGCGCTGAGCGCGCGCGATCGGGTCCGGGCCGGCCTTCGTCACCCGGCTAGACTTGAAGCCGTGAAGTCCGAGATCCATCCTGAGTATGTAGAGGCCCACGTGCGCTGTACATGCGGCAACGAGTTCATGACCCGCTCGACCAAGCCGGAGATCCACGTCGAGATCTGCTCGGTGTGCCATCCGTTCTACACCGGCAAGCAGAAGCTGGTTGACACCGGGGGCCGGGTGGAGCGCTTCCAGCGGCGCGTGGCCAAGGGCCGGCGCACCCAGCGGACACCCGCCGGCGCGTAGCTCGCCGTGACGCGGCCGCGGTCGCTCTCGGTGGTGATCGTCGGCGCCGGCGTGGGGGGACTGGCGGCGGCCATCGAGCTGCGCCGCCACGGGATTCGGGACGTGACGCTGCTCGAGCGCGGCCCCGGCCTGGGCGGGACATGGCTCTACAACACCTATCCCGGCTGTGTCTGCGACGTGCCCAGCCACCTGTACTCGTTCTCCTTCGCCCAGAAGCGCGATTGGTCGCGTCTGTGCTCCCCGCAGGAGGAGATCCTGCGCTACCTGAAGGAGGTGGCCCGGCGGCACGACGTGGACGGGCTGGTCGTCCCCAACACCGAGGTGGCCTCCTGCACATGGGACGAGGAGCGCTGTCAGTGGACGGTGAGGAGCGCCGATGAGCGCACCTGGGTGGCCGATGCCCTGATCCTCGCCACCGGACAGCTCCACCAGCCGGCGGTGCCGCGTCTGGAAGGAGCCGATGAGTTCCGCGGCCACACCTTCCACTCCGCCCGCTGGGACGCCGAGTATCCGCTGGAGGGCAAGGACGTGGCGGTGATCGGAACGGGTGCCAGCGCCATCCAGCTCATCCCTCGAGTGGCTGAGAAGGCGCGACGCCTGTACGTCTTCCAGCGCACCGGCAACTGGTTCTTGCCCCGGCGAAACCGCCCCTACCCGCCGCTGGTCCGGGCCCTAATCGAGCACGTGCCCGGCCTTCAGGCCTTCCGGCGCATCTTCATCTACTACTACGCCGAGCTGCTGACGCTCAACATCCGTCACCCGCGGACGTGGGGGATGATCGGGCGGATTCAGTCCACGCTGTTCATGCGCCGCCAGCTCCGTGACCCGGAGGTGCGGCGCAGGGCGTGGCCCGACTACACGTTTGGCTGCAAGCGGATCCTGTTCAGCTCGGAATACCTGCCCACGCTCCAGCTCCCTCACGTGGAGCTGGTGGCCGACCGGATCGCGCGGCTTTCGCGCGGACGGCGTCGTGACCGAGGACGGCGCGGCGCGGCCGGTGGACTGCGTCATCCACGCCACGGGCTTTCGCACCACCGAGTTCATGTTCCCCATGGAGGTCACGGGGGCAGGGGGAAGGACGCTGCGCGAAGCCTGGGCCGGCGGAGCCCACGCCCATCTGGGGATCACGGTCCCGGGATTCCCGTCGCTGTTTCTCATCTACGGGCCCAACACCAACACCTCGGGCGGATCGATCATCTTCTACGAGGAGGCACAGGCCTCCTACATCCGCCAGGCCCTGGAGCTCATGGCCGATCGCGGGGCCGGGGGGATCGAGGTGCGTCCGGAGGTGGAGGCGGCCTCAGACCGCGAGCTCCAGGCCCGCTTCAACGGCACCGCCTGGGTGGCCTGCGACTCCTGGTATCGCGATCAGAGCGGGCGGATCGTGGCCAACTGGCCCGGCTACATGCGCGATTACGCCGAACGCGTCCGGCTCGTGGACCCGGAGGAGTTCCGGCTCCTGCCCGCGGCCGACTCGAGAACCTGAGCTCCTCAGCACCCCATGATCGAGGAGCTGGTGGGACAGATCGAGGCGCGCTTCGCCGAGCTTCAGTCCGAGCTCTCGGACCCCGAGGTGATCTCGGATCGCGAGCGCTACCGCACCGTCAGCAAGGCCTACCGCGAACTCGAGACAGCGGCGCGGCTCGGGGCTGAGTACCGGCGGGCGCTGGACGACCTGCACGGCGCTCAGGAGCTGCTGAGTGAGGACGGCGATGACCCCGAGCTGAAGGCGCTGCTCGAGGAGTCGCGTCAGCGGGCCGGCGAGCTGGAGGAGGAGATCCGCCTGGCCATGGTGGAGCGCGATCCGAGCGACGAGAAGAACGTGATCGTGGAGATCAGGCCCGGAGCGGGAGGGGACGAGGCCGGCCTCTGGGCGGGAGACCTGTACCGGATGCTCAGCCGCTACGCCGAGCGGCGCGGGTTCACGGTCGAGCCGCTGGCGATGGGAGAAGGCTCGTACACGTTCGCGGTCAAGGGGGATGGTGCCTATTCGGTGTTCAAGTTCGAGGGCGGCACGCATCGGGTTCAGCGCGTGCCCGAGACCGAGTCGCAGGGGCGCATCCACACCTCCACCGCGACAGTGGCGGTCCTCCCCGAGGCCGACGACGTGGAGGTCGAGGTCGACCCCGGTGATCTCCAGATCGACGTCTACCGCAGCTCGGGACCGGGCGGACAGTCGGTCAACACGACCGACTCGGCCGTGCGCATCACCCACAAGCCAAGCGGGATCGTGGTCTCGATGCAGGACGAAAAGTCGCAGCTGCAGAACCGGGAGCGCGCCATGCGGGTGCTGCGAGCCCGCCTGTATGAGCGGGCGCTGGCCGAGCAGCGAGCCGCCCAGGCCGCCTCACGCCAGGCGCAGGTGGGCACGGGCGAGCGGGCCGAGAAGATCCGCACCTACAACTTCCCCGAAAAGCGGGTCAAGGACCACCGCATCAACCTGCTCTCCCACAACCTGGACGGCATCCTGGTGGGTGAGCTCGACGAGATGACCGACGCGCTTCAGGACGATGAGAAGCGGCGTCGTCTGGAGGAGAGTGCGGGTCTCTGAGGCGCTGTCAGCGGCCAGTGATCGGCTGCTGGCGGCGGGAGCACAGACGCCGCGCCTCGACGCGGAGCTGCTGCTGGCCGAGGTCCTTGAGGTGGGTCGAGAGCAGCTCGTGATGCGGGCGAGCGAGGGGCTGGGGGCGGACTCGGCGGGCCGCTTCGATCGGCTGGTGGATAGACGAGTGGCTCGTGAACCTGTGGCGTACATCATCGGACGCAAGCCGTTTCGTGGGATCTCGCTGTCGGTGGACCGGCGGGTGCTGATTCCGCGCCCGGAGACCGAGTTGCTCGTGGAGGTCGGGCTGGAGCTGCCGAGCGGCGCCCGGGTCGCCGATGTGGGAACGGGCAGCGGGGCGGTCGCGCTGGCGCTGAAGGTGGAGCGGCCGGACCTGCGCGTGCTCGGCACCGACGTGAGTGCCGACGCCGTCGAGGTGGCGCGGGCGAACGCGGCTGCGCTTGCGCTGGATGTCGAGTTTGTCCAGGTGGATCTGCTCGACGGGGTCGATGGCGGTTTCGATGACGGGGTGGATGGCGGCTTCGATGACGGGGTGGATGGCGGCTTCGATGCGGTCCTGGCCAACCTGCCGTACGTGGCCGAGGGGGAGGAGCTCGCGCCCGAGATCACTCGCTACGAGCCCGCCGAGGCGCTTTTCGCCGGCCCAGACGGGCTGTCGGTGATCCGGCGGCTTGTGTCGACGCTGTCGGGCGTGCCGCTGCTTGCGCTGGAGGTCGGGTTCGATCAGGCAGATGCGGTGGCTGGGCTGGTGGCGGCCGCCGGATTTGATCGGGTGGAGCGCGTGCGCGACCTGGCCGGGCACGAGCGGGTTGTGGTCGGGCGGCGCTGAGACACTCGAGCCGATGAGCGACGCCCGCGCCTTCGACGAATGCCTGAGCGCGGGAGGAGTGGCCGTGTTCCCGTCGGACACCGTGTATGGCGTGGCCTGCGACCCCCTGAATGCGGGCGCGGTGCACCGGCTCTACGCGCTGAAGGGGCGGTCTCCCGAGAAGCCTTCGGCGGTGATGTTCTTCTCGCTCGAGGCCGCGTATGAGGCGCTGCCCGAGCTGGGCTATCCGATCCGCCAGGCCATGCGCCGGTTGCTGCCAGGGCCGGTGGGGCTCCTGGTGCCCAATCCGGAGGAGCGATGGCCGCTGGCCTGTGGCGAGGATCCGGGTGCGCTCGGGATTCGGGTCCCGGCGCTCGAGTGGGCCCAAGGTGTGGGCTGCGCGGCGCTTCAATCGAGCGCGAACCTGGCCGGGGGCGCGGATCCGCGGCGGCTGGACGATGTGCCGGAGTCGATCCGGCGGGGCGCCGATCTGGTGATCGACGGCGGGGAGCTCCCGGGGACGGCGTCGACGCTGGTGGACCTGCGCCGGTACGAGGCGGATGGGTCCTGGTCAGTGCTGCGAGGAGGCGCGGTGGGGGAGGAGGACCTGGAGGCGGCACTGGGCGCGCAGTACCACTTCGCTCCCGACACCTACCGAGACGACATCGTGAGTGGTGTGCCGGGCTACGAGCGCCTTCAGCAGGAGCTGGTGGGGGCGAGCGGCTCCGGGGCGGGGGCGATCCTGGAGCTGGGGACGGGCACCGGCGAGACCGCGCGCCGGCTGCTCGACCGGCACGATAGGGCTTGCCTGGTTGGGGTCGACGCCAGCGAGGCGATGCTCGCGGCGGCCCGCAAGGTGCTGTCTGGCGAGCGAGTGCAACTGCTCGTGCGCCGGCTCGAGGAGACACTGCCCGAGGGGCCGTTTGACCTGGTGGCCAGCGCTCTGTGCGTTCACCACCTCGACCCGGCGGCCAAGGCGGATCTGTTCCTGCGGGTGCGCCAAGTGCTGCGTCGGGGTGGCCGATTCGTCCTGGCCGATGTGGTGGTTCCAGACAATCCAGCGGACGCCCGCACCCCGGTGACCCCGGGCTTTGACCAGCCCAGCCCGGTGGGCGATCAGCTGCTTTGGCTCAGGGAGGCCGGGTTCGAGGCCCGGGTCGTCTGGGAGGAGGGCGATTTGGCCGTGATCGTGGGGGAGGTCTGAGGCGGGGCGGGGCGGCCTCGCGACGGCGGGCGGGCGGCCGGGGGAGCGCGCCGCCCCTGTGCTCGCGTTCCGCGCGCCAGGACCGCTCCGGGCCCACGTCACTTTTGTGCGACGCGATCCTGTCGCCGGGATCGTTCGCCAGAAAGTGTCGAATATCGACACTTTCTGCAGTACGGACGCGCGCCTCGGTCCGCGTTTGCACCAAAGTGGCGCTCGAGCCCGACCTCCCTACGCCGGCACGCTGACCCGCTCGGCGCCCACCACCCGGCGCAGGAACGGCTCGACCAGGCGGCCCACCGCCTCCGGATTGTCGGCGAAGGGCCAGTGGCCGCTGTCCTTAAGGATCTCCACCTCGGCGCTCGGGAACGCCTCGCGCTGGCGCTCGGCCAGGGACACCGGAAGGTAGGGGTCGTGAGCGCCCCAGATGACCAGGGCAGGCCGATCGAGCGGGGCCAACGCCTCAGCCTGGCGGTGGCCAGCGCCGCTCGGATCGTTCGTCGCCCGATAGAGCCGCAGGACGGCCCGCGACGTGCCGGCGTCCATGTCGTCATACATCCGATCCACGAACGCGCGGGGCAGCTCGCGCGGGTTGCCGTGTCGCAGCGCCATGCGCAGGCCGGAGCGGGTGGTGGTGGCCTGGAAGATCTCGCCGGCCACCGGCATGCGCCAGATCTTGGCCAGGTAGTGCCAGCGATAGTCGGGCAGGATCGCCGTGTTGATGAGCACCGCGCTGGCCAGCCGCTCGGGATTGCCCGCTCGCCCACTCGAGGCCCCAGGGCCCACCGAAGTCATGCAGGACCAGGTGGGCGCGGTCGATGCCCAGCTCATCGAGCATCCGGCCCAGGAATGTGGCATAGCCCTCGACCGTGTAGTTGAACCCCTCGGGCTTGTCTGCCTGGCCGAAGCCCGGCATGTCAAACGCCACGGCCCGGGTGTGCGGTGCGCTCCGCACCAGCAGGTCGTCCCAGTCACGCCGTGAACCGGGGTTGCCGTGGACAAAGACCACTGCCTCAGAGGAGTCCGACTCCCCCACGGAGGACACCCAGGTGGACAACCAGTCCACCTGCACGCGGTCAGGGTTCACCCCGGCGGGCAGCGGCGGCTTCTCAGTATGAGCTCCCGAAGGGGGATCGGCCTTCGCCGACCGGCGGCGTGTGCTGGCCACCACCTTGGTCGCGCGCGCCACGAACCGCGCGAATTCAGGGCTGTTCGGCCGCATCGAACGCGAGCCGAAGGCGTGGTTGTACTCAGCACAGCGCGCGTCCTTGACCGAAGCCTTGAAGATGATGCGCTCGAGCGGGTTGAATCGCCGCCCGCTCGAGTAATCGGAAGTGAGCAGGAAATGTCCGAGCAGCTCGCGGCGGTGACGCTTGCGGTAGCGGTCGATGCGCTGCGTCGAGCTGCCGTATCCGAAGCCGAACCGCTCAGCGCCGGCCCGAGCTCCTGGGCCAGCCACTCGCCAGATTGGAACGCCCACCCGCAACCCACGCCCCAGACCGGATCGGCCGCCATGGCCGCGTCGCCGACGAAGGCCAGGCCGGGCTGGCCCGCCGGGCGGATCGTATTGGGCATGTCGAGCTTGCCGAGGAACTTCGAGATCCGCTCACCCTTGCGAATTTCGGGACCGTTGGGCAGGCCTTCGTAGTAGCGCTGGAAGTTCGCCTCCAGGTCATGCTTGAACCAGGCCATGCGGTCCTTGGTGGGGAACACCGCCAGCAGCGTGATGTCATCGTCCTGAGGGAAGGCGTAGACGAAGTCGGGGTTCAGCAGCCACAGCTGGGTGCAGTCGCCCGTGGCCAATGGGAGATTGCGGAAATAGGCGAAGTAGCCCGACCGGCCGTGCGGTATCACCCGCGGCTCCGACGCCGGCCATCTTGGCGACGTCGGAGTCACGACCGTCGGCGGCCGACGACCACGCGCGCCGTGATTTCCTGGGCCTGGCGCTCCCGGTCGCTCGGCGCGCACGCCCGTGGGGCGGCCGTTTGAACCCAGGAGAGACACGACCGTCTGGCCCATGAGCAGCTCGACGCCGGGGGTCTCGGCGGCCAGCTGGCGAATCATCGGATCGAGCTTCTCGCGGCGGATGTCGTAGCCGTAGCGGGGATAGGGGTAGGAGTCGCTCAGCACCGGCCGGACCCATCCGAATTCACTCCACAGCTCGACGCCGTTGCGCACGCCGCCCGCCGCCTCGATCCGCTCGGCCAGCCCCAGGCGCTCGATCGTCGGCGTCGCGCTGGCCTGGATGAAATGCGTGCAGATCGTCTTGTAGGCCGCTGGGTCGGGCCGTTGATCGAGCACGGCGACCCGTGCCCCTGCCCGGCCGAGCTGAATCGCGGCCGTGCATCCAGCGATGCTGCCGCCCACCACCACCACGTCGTAATCGCGTGACTGCGCCATCACGCCACCTTTCCTCGCTTGTGAGAAGCAGAGGATCGCACGGATCCTCGGCGGGGGGAAGGGAAAAGGCCCGAGGCGGATCCTCGGCGGGGAAGGAGACGCGGCTCGGCGGGGAAGGAGAGGCGGCCTCAGGCGGCGACAGGCAGTGCCTGAGCAGCGGGAACCGAGCTCTCGCCCAGCATCAGCGCTGCGCACCGCTCGGCGATCATGTAGGTGGGAGCGTTCGTGTTTCCCGAGGTGATTCGCGGCATGACCGAGGCGTCGGCCACCCGCAGGCCCTCCACGCCGTGCACCCGAAGCTCCGGGTCGACCACCCCGTCCTCGGGAGAACCGATCCGGCAGGTGCAGGAGGGATGGTAGGTGTGCTCGGTGGTGGCCCGCAGCCAGTCGATCCGCTCCCGGCGCCCCGTGATGCTGGCCCCGGGATTGAGCTGTTCGCCCAGCAGGCCTTCCAGCGGCGGCTTCCCCGCCAGCTCCTCGATCAGGTCGAGCGCGCGAAGCATGGCCTGCACCTCGCTGTCCTGGGAGAGAAGGTTGTTGAGGATCCTGGGGTGGTCTTCGGGATCGGCCGAGCGCAGGCGCAACTGGCCGCGGCTCTCGGGAGCCTGCATCGACGCGGCCATCGTGATGGCCGGGGCCCCGGTCTTGCGGAACCCGTGCTCCCAGAAGTACACCGGGGCGAAATAGATCTGGAAGTCCGGAGCGGCCAGGCCGGAGTCCGAGCGCCAGTGGATCACCGCCTCGGTCACGGTGGAGGACAGCTTGCCCCGCCGGGTCAGGAGCCACTGCACCAGGTAACGCGGACTGGTCGCATCGTCCAGGGTGATCGGCTCGCGGCAGTGCCAGTTGCAGAAGGCCATCGGATGCTCCTGGAGGTGCAGGCCGACATTGGGGGAGTCGACCTGCGGGTCCACCCCCACCTCGCGCAGGTGGTCGGCGGGGCCGACGCCCGAGAGCATGAGCAGCTGGGGCGAGCCGTACGCGCCGGCGCAGATCACCACCTCCCGCTCGGCCCGGGCGGTGTGGCGCTGTCCGTTCTGCGACAAACTCCACTCCCACGGCCCGGCCGCCCTCCAGAACGATTCGGGTCACGAGGGCCTTGGAGGCAAGCTCGAGGTTCGCTCGCTTGAGCGCGGGGCGCAGGAAAGCGTCGGCCGCGCTCCAGCGCCGGCCCTTCTTCACCGTCACCTGCCACAGGCTGGCCCCATCCTGGCTGGCCCCGTTGTAGTCCGGGTTGCGCTCGATGCCGGCGGCCTGCGCGGCGGCCATGAACCTCTCCCAGTGCGGTGAGAGCCAGCGGTCCTGGCCGACATGGAGCTCTCCGGTCGTCCCGTGGAATTCGTCGTGGATGTCCGCGTTGGCCTCGTGACGCTTGAAGAAAGGCAGCACCTCGTCGTATCCCCAGCCGGTGGCGCCGTGTTCCGCCGCCCAGCCGTCGTAGTCCGCCCGGTTGCCCCGCACGTAGAGCATCACGTTCATCGATGACGAGCCGCCGATCATCTTGCCCCGCGGGTGGTAGAGGCGGCGTCCGAACAGCGCCGGCTCGGGCTCGGACATGAAGTTCCAGTCCAGCGCGGTCTGAAACTGATTGGGAAAGGCGGCTGGCAGCTTCACCTCGGGCCGGCGATCAGAACCGCCCGCCTCCACCAGCAGCACCCTGGCGCCACCCCGACTCAGGCGGTTGGCCAGCAGGCATCCCGCCGAGCCAGCTCCCACCACCACGTAGTCAAATGAGGCCATTACTCGGCCAGGCTATCCCTGACCTATACGACGTGCAACACGATCAGCAGCGCCACCATGATGGCCAGCAGCGCGATGATCACAGCCGCCCGGGGCAGCAGGCCGCTGTGCCGCTCGAAGGCCGGCGGCTCCTGAACGGCTCGGCGCATCACCATCGCGGCGCCGTGGGAGGAGATCTGGTGAGAGAGCTGATCGTTGACCCGGGCCAGGGCAGTGCGCTCGGCCAGCGCATCCTCACGCGCCGGCCAGTGCGGCGTCACGCTCGGACAGGGCGTGGTCCCTGAGCGAGAGGGCGGAATTGCGCTCGGCCTCGGCCCGGCGAAGGTCGGCCAAAGCGGTCTCCCGCTCGGTCTCGGCGCGGCGCCCGGCGGCCACCGCGGCTCCGCGTTCGGAACAGCGATGCGTCGCGGGTGGCCTCGGCGGCCTCGGCGGCCTGCACCGCGGCATCGCGTGCCCGGAGCGCCTCAGCCCGCTCCCGCCGGGCGGCTTGCAGCTCGCCGGCCAGCTCATCGCGCTCCCGGCGGGCCTCATCGCGTTCGCGCGGCCATTTCCTCGCGCTGCTGTTGTGACTCCTCACGCTGGGCGGCCAGCTGCTCGCGCAGGGTCCGAGCCTCGTCACGCTCGCGGACCGTCTGCCCGAGGTCCTCGAGCAGCTCATCGATGCGGGCCGTGGCGCGGGCCTGCTCGGCGGCGGCACGAACCTGCTCGGGAGTCGGTTCCACCGGCAGGTCCCGCCTGCGGCCGCCGGGCACCGGCAGCATGATGGAAACGTCGGGCGCCACCGTCAGCTCCGCCTCGAGCAGCTCTCCACCGTCCAGGGGGTAGGGGAAGGTGGCGCGCCACGGCTCGCCCTCCTCGGTGGGCCATGGTTTGTCCGCCAGGTCGGCCAGCATGCGGACGGACTGGTCGTCCACGAGCATCGTCAGGGTGGGCCGCATGAACCTGCGTCCGCGCACGTCGAACCAGCGCCCCTCCAACTCGTAGCGATCGCCGTCGACCAGTTCCAAGCGATCCAGCTCGAATCTCGCCCGGCCGACCGTCGCGACACGCTGGCGCGTCGTCGACATGGGGGAAACCATAGTGGGCTCGCACATTTGCGGCATTCCCGCAAGCAGGATTGCGCGGCGAAGGTCCCGGATATTCGTCTCGGTCGACCGGATGTTCGTCTAGGCCAGCCGTCCAAGCCGACCGCAGCCGGCTACGGCGACTCGCTCAGGGCGCCGAGCACTTTGAAGGCCGGTCGGGACGAGCCGGCACGCCGTCGTCATGCTCTTCAGCAAGCCATATCGCATCTCTTGGCACGCCCTGGCGGGCGCTGCCGTTGCCCTCGCGCTCGCCGTTCCAAGCGCGTGGGCGGCCGGCCCGTACGAGAACCCGTTCTCGGGTGACTCCTACGTTGTCGAGCGCACGGACATGGGCGTGGACATGTGCCTTCAGGCCGGCCAGCCGATCCGGGCGATCGGCGACGGCGTGGTCACCGGGATCACCCACGACTGGTACGCCGGGCAGCCGTACATCTGGTACGAGCTCACCGACGGCCCCGACGCTGGTCGCTACGTCTACGTGGCCGAGCAGATCAATCACCTGGCCCGGGTAGGAGCGAAGCTCAAGTCCGGCCAGACCGTGGCTCGCTTTGCCAAGTCGGGCACGTGCATCGAGACGGGCTGGGCCGCGTCGGACGGCTGGACGCTGGCCCAGGTCACCACGGGCTACAAAGAAGGCCAGGTCACGAAGGCAGGAGTGTCCTTCGCCCGCTTCCTGATGTCGCTCGGCGTGCAGGGCAGCTTCGACCTGGGGCCCACACCGACGCACCACAAGCATCACCACTGAGCGTTCGGCGAGAGCCGAGCCGGGCGGGGGCCGAGCGAGGGCGTTCGTTGGCTCTGAGGTTCGAAATGCCGAACGTGAGAGCCAAAGAACGCGCGACGAGCCGCCCCGGACGTCCGCAGTGACCAAGTTCGTCCGCGACCGCTGAAAGAGCCGGGCCTCTGCGCCGTTGTTTTGCCAGGAAACACGTGCACGGCGAGGAGGCTTGATGAAGACCAAGCGGCTGCGAGGAGTTGTGGCTATCGTTGCGGGCGTTTGCGCCTTGGCGGGGGCCGGCGGCGCGGCTCTGGCCGCGACCGGCCTCCAGCGGGCCACGGCGTTCGCCCGGGCCGAGGTCGCTCGCTACGCCGCCAAGCTTCCTCAGAGCCTTCGGGCACCGGCCTCGGCGGCGGGGACGACGGTGGATCGGGAATGCTTCTCCAAGGCCGACAACCACATCGATCCCAAGCTCAACTCGAGCGGCCAACCCACCAACCCAGCCTGGTTCCAGCGCGATGTGCTGAACCAGTACTGCGCCACCCTGCGCCTGCGCGACCAGTTCACCAACCGCGCCTACGGCTACGAGAACCTGATGCAGGGCGACGGCCTGTGGCTCAACCAGCTGGGGCAGCAGCTCGCCCAGGGACCCCACCACGTCCACGGCGGCATTACCACGCTTGTGCCCGGCTCCCAGGGGGCCGACCCCATGCGCAACGTCCAGAACTGGGAGCGGCGGACCGGTGGCACGGTGATGCCGGTGTCCTTCGCGTCCTCGGACGGCGCCGTCCTGCGCGGCAACGTCTGGATGCCGCCGCCCGGCACCCCCACACTCCCGAGCGGCCGTTATCCCGGCGTGGTCATCACCGATGGCTCGATCCAGGCCTACCAGCAGCTCTACTACTGGGCGGCGGAGGGGCTGGCCCAGTACGGCTACGAGGTCCTGACCTACGACGTGCAGGGGCAGGGCGACTCCGACCTGCTCCCGAACAGCCGACACTGCGGCGCCAGCCAGCTCAAGTCAGGTAACGCTCTCTGCCAGGGCGTGCCCTACCAGCAGGCCTACAACTTCTACCAGGGGGCCGAAGACTCGCTCAACTTCTTCCTCTCGACTCCGCAGCACCACTTCGGCGGCTCCTATAACCCGGGATTCCGGCGGCTCGAGAGCCCTGATGTCGGCATCGCGGGCCACTCCTTGGGCGCCGCCGCGGTCAGCTGGGTGGGCCAGTGCGACCGCCGCGTCAAGGCGGTCGTGCCCTGGGATGACCTCCAGCCGATCCAGATGAAGAAGTGCTCGGCCAACGTCAAGGTGCCCAAGGCTGATCGGGCGACCCGGCTGCATGCCCCGGCTCTGACCACCACCAATGACTATGAGTTCAACATCCAGCCCCAGTTCACGGTGCCCAATCCCAACGGGTCAACGAACGGCGGGGGCCTGAATGGCACGTCTGGCTACCTCAGCCTCAAGCAGCACGGAGTGGACTCGGAGATCGTCTCGATCCGCAACGGGACCCACCTCACCTACAGCTACGTGCCCTACGTCCTGCCGGCCAACGAGATCGGCGAGCGGGTGGCCTTCTATTACACGCTGGCCTGGTTCGATGAGTACCTGCGGCACGGGCGGGATGCGCTGCTCCCGGCCGGGGACACGGCGTACCGCCGGTTGACCAGCCTCGGCTCCTTCGACCACAGCGCCGACTACAACGGCAACACGCACTACCGCCAGGCGGGCGACCTCTCCTTCGGCGCAGGCACCTACAGCACCGCCCGGGCGGCGGCGCACGCGACCAATCCGGAGGCGGGCAACGTTCCCTACGAGATCAGGGGGATCCCGATCCAGGACACCCTCTCGTTCTATTACTACTCGGAATACAGCCTGCACGACCCGCAGGCCGCCGGCGATCCGCTCCGGAGCTGCAACGACATGCTCGCCGGCTGTCCGGCCAAGCAACCGGCCACGCCTTGAGACCGGGAGGGAACAATGCCCTCGCGTGAACTTCAGGCGACCAGGGCCTACCGAGTCGCCAGCGGCCGGATCCTCGATGCCGCCACCGCCGTATTTGCCGCGGAGGGCTACGAACGAGCGAGCATGGCGGCGATCGCTGCACGGGCCGGGGTGACGAAGCCCACGTTGTACGCCCGCTTCGGGTCCAAGCATCAGCTCTTCGAGGCGGCGGTGCAGCGCGAGTATGAGATCCGCCACGCTCATCTGTTCGCGGCCTACTCGGCGGCGGGGCGGGAGGCATTCCGTGAGCGTCTGCATTGTCTGGTCATGGCGTATTTCCAGCTCATCCGCGATCGGCCCGAGGCCGTCCTGCTCATTGCCGAGGGGGAGCGGCATCCCCAGGGCGCGGCGATCATCCAGGGGGCCAACGCGGAGCTCGTCGAGCGCACCTCCGAGCTGGTGGTACAGATCTCGGGCCGGGGACCTGGGCAGGGCACCCGCCTGGTGGCTCTGATGATCAGCGGGATCTTCACGGCCTGCGCCCGGGAAGCGGTCCTGGGCGCGGGGATGGATGTCGACCACGCCGCGGCACTGTGCGAGTCGTTTCTCCACAGCGCCCTGCGTGGGCTCGAGCCCAGGCTGATCGACGCCGCGGCCTAGCCGACCCCTAGAAAAAGGGTGCGCTCATGTCGGTGCCCGAATCGATCCAATGGACCGTGTTCCCCACCACGTAAAGCGTGCCCGTATCGATGCTGTTGCTGCGCTGGCCACCGGGGTCGTACCAGCTCGAGTCCAATTCGGAGGTCCCCCTACTGTCGTCCTTGTACACGACCGTGCCGCCGACGTGGGACTTCCCGTCGTTGTACGTATAGATGTAGGCGATCGAGCCATCGGCCTTGGCCACCAGCGCGGTTACCTGAAAGAAGTGCTCGGAGATCAGCGTGTGACGCAGCAACCGCCCAGTCCTCAGGTTCCTTGAACCAACGTAGTTGAAGCACACGTAGGCGAGCGTCGACCGTCCTGCGCGGGCGTAGACATCAACGCCCTGATACCCCCGCCGCAGGAGAACATGGCGGCCGAAGAGTGTCGAGCAGGCATACGCGTTGTCGTGCTGTCTTTAGATCCGAAGGTCGTGATGGTGCACCAGAGTCGTGGAGCCTGGCGCCGAACATGAATCGGCAGCCGCCGACCCTGCAAAGGCCAGAATCGTGAACGCGCTGCCGATTACCGACGCGGCGACGAGTAGTGCATGACGGCGATACACATCCCTGCCCGTTCCCCGGCGTTGCCTGGAGACCACGACCGGCGTGGCTCCCCGGCCAATGCTCTCAGAATGGATGCTCGCTGGCAAAGCGCCAGGAGGTCAAGGGGATCGTGCCGGACGCCACCCCCGCTGGTATCGTCGGCGATGGCGTGAACGGCGAGCTTCCCTCCGACTTCTTTAACCGTCCACTCGCGGAGGTGGACCCGGAGATCGCCGAGGTGCTCGCGCTTGAGCTCGAGCGTCAGCAGAGGACGCTCGAGATGATCGCCTCGGAGAATTTCGTCCCGGTCTCGATCCTGGAATGCCAGGGCTCGGTCCTGACCAACAAGTACGCCGAGGGCTACCCGGGGCGCCGCTACTACGGCGGTTGCGAGTACATCGACAGTGCGGAGCAGCTGGCCATCGACCGTGCCTGCGAGCTGTTCGGGGCCGAGCACGCCAACGTCCAGCCCCACTCCGGAGCGCAGGCCAACGCGGCGGCCTACCACGCCCTGATGGAGCCGGGAGACACCCTGATGGGCATGGAGCTCGCCCACGGCGGCCACCTGACCCACGGAATGAAGATCAACTTCTCGGGCCGGCTCTACGACATCGCGGCGTACCAGGTGGACCGCGACACGAGCGTGATCGATATGGACGCGGTTGCGCGTCTCGCCGAGGAGCGCCGGCCCAAGGTGATCCTGGCCGGTTGGTCGGCCTACCCGCGGTTGCTTGACTTCGAGCGCTTCCGCGAGATCGCCGACTCGGTGGGCGCCTACCTGGTGGTGGACATGGCCCACTTCGCCGGGCTGGTCGCCGCGGGCCTTCACCCCAATCCGGTGCCGCATGCGCACGTGGTGACCACCACGACGCACAAGACGATCGGCGGCGGCCGCGGTGGGCTCATCCTGTGCACCGAGGAGCTGGCCAAGAAGATCAACTCGGCCGTATTCCCAGGACAGCAGGGCGGTCCGCTCGAGCACGTGATCGCCGGAAAGGCGGTGGCCCTCAAGATTGCCGCCTCGGAGCCGTTCCGGGAGCGTCAGGAGCGCACGCTGGCCGGAGCCCGAGCGGTGGCCGCCGAGCTGCTGAAGGCGGGGGGCGGCGTCAATGTCCTGACCGGGGGGACGGACGTGCACCTCGTGCTGTGCGATCTGCGCGAATCGCCGCTGGACGGTCAGCAGGCCGAGGACCGCCTGGCCTCGGTCGGCATCACCGTCAATCGCAACGCCGTCCCGTTCGACCCTCGGCCTCCGGCGGTGTCCAGCGGATTGCGCATCGGCACTCCCGCCCTGGCCACCCGTGGTCTGAGCGTGGAGGACTTCCTCGAGGTGGGCAGGGTGATCGCCGAGACGCTGGCTGGCGAGGACTTCGAGCAGCACCGGGACGAGCTGGCCGAGCGAACCGCCCAGCTGGCCGAGCGCTATCCGCTCTACGCCGGCCTGAGCGCCGCGGCCGCGGTCTAACCGGTGGACTACGTCAACCTGGGCCGGACCGGCCTCAAGGTCTCACGCGTCTGCCTGGGCATGATGAGCTATGGCAAGCACGAGAGCCGGCCCTGGACGCTGGATGAGGCGGCGGCCGAGCCGATCGTGCGCTGCGCGGTGGAGGGCGGAATCACGTTCTTCGACACCGCTGACACGTACAACGGCGGGGAGAGCGAGGTGCTCACCGGCCGCCTCCTGAAGAGGCTCTTCGGGATGCGGGAGGAGTACGTGCTGGCCACCAAGGTGTTCATGAACACGATGCCCGGGCCAAACGGAGGCGGTCTGTCGCGCAAGCACATCATGGCCTCGATCGATGCCTCGCTGGCACGGCTGGATCACGATTACGTTGACCTCTACCAGATCCACCGTTGGGATCCGAACACGCCCATCGAGGAGACGATGGAGGCCCTGCACGACGTCGTCCGCTCCGGCAAGGCGCGCTACATCGGGGCCAGCAGCATGTTCGCCTGGCAGTTCGCCAAGGCCCAGCGCGTGGCCCGCACGCCGTTTGTCTCAATGCAGAACCACTACAACCTGATCTACCGCGAGGAGGAGCGGGAGATGATTCCGCAGTGCCGGGATCAGGGCGTGGGAGTGATTCCCTGGAGTCCTCTGGCGCGCGGCCTTCTGGCGGGGAATCGAACCCGGGAAGGCGAGCGTAGGACGGTCCGGGCGCAGAACGACCAGTTCTCCGACCGTCTCTATAAGCCCGAGGTCGACTTCACCGTGATCGACCGCCTGGGCGAGGTGGCGGGTCAGCGGCGCGATCCGCCCGCGCAGGTGGCGCTGTCCTGGTTGCTGCACAAGCCTGGGGTGACGGCGCCCATCGTGGGAGCCACGAGGATCGAGCACCTCGAGGATGCTTTGGCCGCCGAGCGGCTGTCGCTCGGCGAGGAGGAGATCGGCCGGCTCGAGGAGCCCTACGTACCTCACGTCGTGGCCGGGCACATCTGACGGAGATGTGATCGAGCCGGGGCCCCTCTCAGCTTCGGTGGGCGCCGGTCCCGGCTGCCATGCTTCAGCCTGAATGACTCACCTGGATGCCGTGTTCGCCTTTCTGGCGGCGATGGCGCTGGCCGCGGTGCTCACCCCAGGGGCCGGCCGGCTGGCCGTTCGCCTGGGGGCCGTGGCCAAGCCCAGCGAGCGTGGCCTGGCCCAGCGGGCGACGCCCTTGCTGGGGGGTCTGGCCATCCTGATCGCCGTTGTGGTGGCCAGCGCGATCTGGATGCCCGGGACGATCAAGCTGCCGCACACCCCGCATGGACCCAGGGGGCCGAGTGGGATTGTGCACACGTGGGCCGTCCTGGCCGGCGCCGTGGCGATCACGCTGGTGGGGGCACTCGACGACGTGGTCGAGCTGCCCGCTTGGAGCAAGCTGGCCGGCCAGGTAGCGGCGGCGGTGATAGCGGTGGAAGGCGGCGCGGTGGTGACCGACGTCACGCTTCCCTTCATCGGGGCTCTTCAGTTCCCGAACATCGGCGGCTTTCTCACCGTTCTGTGGCTGGTTGGCGTGATGAACGTGGTGAACTTCTCCGACGGCGTGGACGGTCTGGCGGCGGGGCTGTGTGCCATCGACGGGATCGCCTTCTCGATCATCGCGTTCGACCTGCATGTGGCCGGCGCGGCCATCCTGGCCGCGCTCACCGCGGGCGCGGCCCTGGGCTTCCTGTTCCGGAACTTCTACCCCGCGTCGGTCTTCATGGGTGATTCAGGGTCAAACCTGCTCGGCTACCTGCTGGGGGTGGCGGCCGTGGTCGGGTCGCTCAAGACCCCCGCCGTTGTCGCCCTGGTGGTCCCGCTCGTGGTCCTGGCCGTGCCCTTCCTGGACACCGGCTTCGTGATCGCCAAGCGGCTGAAGTACCGCCGCAAGCCGTGGCTGGCCGACGCCAATCACTTCCACCACAGGATGGCCAGGATCGGGTTCAGCCAGCGCAAGACCGTGGCCTACCTGCTGGGTTGGACCTTCCTGCTGGCCGGCGTGGCCCTCGCCCTGCGGTTCGTGCCCTATTCGGTGCACGCGCCCCATCACCACTACTACCGTGCGGGGTGGCTGGCGGTGATGATTCTCCTCGGGCTGCTGGCCATCGCGGCCAGCGCCTATCTCGTCTACGTGCTGGAGATCTTCCGCTTCCGGGTGCGGCGCATCCGGGAGATCAGGCAGGCCGAACCGGGGACGGCCGAACATGAGATCGTGGAACGGGTCACCCGAGACATCGAGACCGGCGAGTTCGACGTGGTGGGGGAGGAGCACGAGGTTGGCCGAGACCGGAGCAGCCAGGACAGGAGCACCCACAAGGCGGCGGCTGACCCGGAGACGGGCGGGTTCGGGACGGTGGGTGGTGCTTGACCCGGCGTAAGGGCCTCAGCCGGGTCGAGCGTGCGCTGCTCGGTGCCGTGGTGCTCGTCACCGTGCTGGCCGGATTGGCGCGCTACCTCCACGGCGTCTCCGAGCCGCTCGCCTTTGCCCTGGCCACGCTGGCGCTGGCGGGGATGGCCTGGATGGTCTCGTTCGCCACCGAACAGGTGGGCAGCCGGTTCGGGGCCCCGATCACCGGCGTCATGCAGTCCACGCTGGGCAACCTGCCCGAGTTCTTCGTGGTCATCTTCGCGCTGAACGCCGGCCAGCTGCTGGTGGCTCAGACGGCGCTGCTGGGCTCAATCCTGGTCAACGCGCTGCTCGTCCTCGGGCTGGTGATCATGGCCGGCGCCCGGCAGGCCGGGGACGGGCTGATGCGATTTCACCCCCGCCTGCCCAGCGATACCGCCACGCTGCTGCTGAGCTCCACTTTCATCATCGTCCTGATCGGACTGAGCACGCTGGCCCACGATCCAGCCTCTCACCACATCAAGCTGATCTCCATCGTGGGCTCGGCCCTCCTGCTGGTCGTCTATCTGACCTGGCTGTGGCGTTACCTGCGCTCGGATGAGGGCCCGGGCCGGAACGTGGAAGCGCCCCGGCTGCCGACGGCGGCCAGCGTCGTCTTGCTGGCAGTGGCCGGGACCGCCTCGGCCTTCGTGTCCGACTGGTTTGTGCACGCGCTGACCCCGACGATCCACACAGCGCATATATCGCGGGCCTTTGCCGGACTCGTGATCGTGGCCATCGCCGGCAACGCGGTCGAGAATGTGGCTGGCATAGTCCTGGCTTGGAAGGGGCGCTCGGACCTGGCCATATCGGTGGTCAAGAACTCGGTCTCCCAGATCGCCGCCTTCCTGTTTCCCGTCCTGGTCCTGGTCTCACTGCTCACGGCCACGACGCTGACCTTCAGCTTCTCGCCGCTGTACGTGGGAGCGTTGTTCGGGACGGCGGTCATCGTGTGGCAGGTCACCGGTGATGGTGAGGCGACGTACTTCGAGGGGGCCGCTTTGGTCGCCGCCTTTGTCATCCTGGCCACCATGTCCTGGTTTGGAACATGAGCTGGCCCGGTGCTCCCTGGTGACTTCACGATGAGAGCCGGTGTAGACCGCCGGGCCATGGCGGTGCTGTCGGCCGGCCATCTGTTCACCGACATCTCGCAGGGGTCGGTGCCGGCTCTGCTCCCGTTCCTGATCGCCCGGGACCACCTCGACTACGCGTCCGCCTCCGCGCTGGTCCTGGCGGCCACCATCTCCAGCAGCGTGATTCAGCCCGTGTTCGGACATCTGTCCGACCGGAGATCGCTGCCCTGGCTGATGCCGCTCGGTCCCGCGCTGGGCGGGCTGGGGATTGCCCTCGTGGGCATCGCGCCGTCCTACGGCGTGATCTTTGGCCTGATCGTCCTGAGCGGTGTTGGCGTGGCCTCCTTTCACCCCGAGGGCTCGCGCTTTGCCAACTACGTCTCAGGCGCGCGCCGGGCCAGCGGCATGAGCCTGTTCAGCGTGGGCGGCAATCTCGGATTTGCCCTGGGCCCGGTGGTGGTCACGCCTCTGGTCCTGGCCTTCGGCCTGCCGGGGACGCTGTTCGTGCTCGTCCCCACCTGGACGGCCGCGGCGGTGATGGTGTGGGAGCTGCCCCGGCTCCGAGGCTTTCGGGCCGACGTGACGAGCCGGACGGGTCCAGCGAAGCGACAGCCCCCGAGGCCTGGCGTCCCTTCGGCGTGCTCGCCGGCGTGATCGCCCTGCGCTCGTTCGTCTATTTCGGGATGGTCACGTTCGTGCCCCTCTATTACGTGCACGTCCTGCACGCGGGCAAGGCGCTCGGGAACTCCGCCCTGACGGCCATGCTCCTGGGCGGTGCGGTGGGCACGCTGACCGGCGGGCCGCTGGCCGACCGGTTCGGCAGGCGGGCCGTGCTGATGGGCTCGATGCTGGCGCTGCCGCCGCTCATCGGCCTGTTCCTCATCTCCGGCCAGGGGGTCGGCGCTGGTGGTGGTCACGCTGCTCGGGGCGGCCACGATCGCCACCTTCGCGGTGACCATCGTGATGGGTCAGGAGTACCTGCCTGGCCGCCTGGGCGTCTCCTCGGGGGTGACCATCGGCCTCTCGATCGGGCTGGGCGGGGTGGGGGCGCCTCTGCTCGGGCTGCTGGCCGACGCCCACGGGCTCCGGGCCGTGTTCGAGACGACTGGCTGTCCTGCCCGCGCTGGCCCTGCTCCTCACCCTGGCCCTCCCGCGCCACGCGCCCGGGGCTGGGCGTGAAAGCGACCGGGCCGGCGAGGGGCAGTGGGACATGAGCCAGCGGCGCCCGCTCGGCGCTACCGTAGGGGCGGCGGGACAGGGAGGCAGGCAGGAAAGGGCTGCACAGCGCCGTAACCAGCAGCCATCTGCGCTGTAGATCCTCTGAGACCTTCGTTCGGCGACGCCCGCTGGCCAGCTGATCGTCCCCGCGCCGCAGACCTCTAGAAGATCCCCACCCACTTCGAGCTGCCTGAGCCCACCATGTCCGGACAGTCAAGCCACCCCGCCCGGGTGCTCACCCGGCTAGCGTCCCTCCAGGCCGTTCTCTTCCGCCGGCTTCCCGCCCTTGCGGCTCTGGGCGCGGCCCTCATCGGCCTGGTGAATATCGCCTCGGCCCTGACGCCCAACATCCGCTGGCGCGGCCACCTGCTGATGTCGCTTGAGCCAGTGCAGGCCATGCGCCTCTTTCACGCGCTGTGCCTGCCCGCGGGGGCCGCGCTGCTCCTGGTGGCCCCGTACCTGAGAGGACGCCGCCGGCGGGCCTGGCAAGCGGCCATCCTGCTGATGGTCGCCCTGGGGGTCTTTGACCTGCTCAAGGGGCTTGATTTCGAAGAGACGGCCATCACCTGGGGTACCGCGGCCGTGCTTCTACTCGGCCACGCGGGCTTCACCGTTCGCCATGACCCGCTCACGCTGCGTTCGGCCATCTGGCGCGTCCCGCTCCTCGGTCTGACCGGCCTGGCCGCCGCCACGCTGGCCACCTGGGCCTCGCACCAGCACGCCGCTCTGATGACCGTGCTCCGAGAGACGGGTGATCTTCTGCGCTGGCAACCAGGGCAGATCCACTTTGACACCCACTCGGCGCTGCACCACCATTTCGCCTGGATTCCGCTCTCGGTGCACCTGATCGAGCTGGCCACGCTGCTCGGCATCGCCTATGTGGTGTTCCGGCCCCTGGCCATTCCCCGGGCCCTTCCCGGTCCCGCCGCCCGCCGCCGGGCCGCCGAGCTGGTCCGGGCTCATGGCCGCGACACGCTTTCCTTCTTCAAGCTGCGCTCCGACCAGCATTACTTCTTCTCGGCCGATGGCCGCGCCTTCGTGGCCTACCGGATCGAGAATGGGGTCCTGCTCCTGGCCGGCGACCCGGTCGGTCCGGATGACGCCCTCGTCCCCGTTCTCCACGAGCTCAAGGGCTTTGCCCGGGTCAGAGGGCTGCGTCTGGGAGCGGTGGGCGCCAGCGATCGGCTGCGCCCGCTGTATGAGGAGCTCGGCCTGAAAACGCTCTACCTGGGTGACGAGGCGGTCATCGAGCTGGACCGCTTCTCGCTGGAGGGCCGGCCGATCCGGAAGGTCCGCCAGTCCGTGACGCGCCTGCGGAAGGCCGGCTACACGGCCGAGCTGCGACCGGTCAGCGCGCTCGATGACGACACCGCCCGGGAGATCGAGGTCGTGCTCGAGCGCGGCCGCCAGGGCGCTCCTGAGCGCGGGTTCTCAATGGCCATGGATTCCGTGCGTGGCCACCACGGCGAGGAGACGCTGGTGCTACTGGCCCGGGATCGAGCAGGAGAAGATCCGGGGAGTCCTTCACTTCGTGCCCTGCTATGGCCGCCCGGCTGTCTCACTGTCCTTCATGCGCCGTGACCCCGAGACGCCGAATGGCCTGACCGAGTTCATGGTGGCCTGCTCAACCGAGCTGCTCCGGGACCGTGGCCTCAGCGAGGTGTCGCTGAACTTCGCCACGTTCGCGCGCTGGATGCACAGCCCGGCCCGGTGGTCAGAGCGCGTCCTGGGGCGGCTGGTTGCCCTGGCCAATCCGTTCTTTCAGATCGAGAGCCTCTACCGCTTCAACGCGAAGTTCTTTCCTCGTTGGGAGCCGCGATATCTGGTCTACGAGGGCGCCTTTGGGCTGCCCCGGGCCAGCCTGGCGGTGATGTGGGCCGAGGGCCAGCTCCCCAAGCCCAGCCTGCGAGTTCCCGCGCGGGCACGCAGCCGGATCAGCCGGACTCCCGCGCTGCGCGGCTCGCTAACCATCGGCTAACCTCTGCCCTAGCGGGTTCGCCGCACTCCCGCTTCGCCTGGCCGGTTACGGGTACCCTACCGGCCTCCATACCGTCCTCAGCTCTGCCTTGCGCACCGCATCTTCACTCCATGAAAAATGGCCCTCGCCCGCCCCTCTCAGGACGCGACGGTCCGCGGCTGACCGGGCGCGACGTGGCGGGGGCCGGGATCCTCATGCTCTCGGCCAACCTGCTGTGCGCCGCCATTGGCGCTGGCCTGGGCGCGCTGGTGGGAGCCCTCGTCCCGCTGGCCGTGGCGGGGTTTCTGATCGGCTTCTTTGTGGGGATCTACGTTGTCGCTAAGCGCTTCCGTGAAATCTGATCCCGGCACCCCGGTCCCCCTGATCGCCTACCTGGACGTGGTGATGGTCGTGCTGGCCGCTCCCATCATCCTGCTCGCGGGAGGCTCCGCGCGGGGGTATGGCATCGGGGCGGGGGCCTGGCTCGCCCTCCGGGCCGTCGGGGTCGGGGTCGAGCGGGCTGTCGGTCACAGCACCGATTCCCGGCGGCAGATCAGCCTCCGGATGGGCTA
The DNA here is from genome assembly GCA_963838865.1 of uncultured Solirubrobacterales bacterium. Classification (GTDB taxonomy): domain Bacteria; phylum Actinomycetota; class Thermoleophilia; order Solirubrobacterales; family Solirubrobacteraceae; genus Palsa-465. Next base: position 627,132 of record CAWISN010000003.1, read on the forward strand.
CATGCTCGGCCGTCTCTTCCTACTGGCCCTGGCGGTTGTCCTGGCCCGTCGGGATGGGGGCCAGAGCGCCGGGCTCATCGCGCTCGTCCTGGTGGTGGTGGCGTTCACCGTCCAGCTGGCCACCTCGGCGGTCAGCCGCCCCCGGAGGTCAAGATGAGCAACGTCAAGAAGCTTCTCTTGACCCTGGCTGGGGTCTGGGTGGCAGGCACGATCCTGCTGATCGTCCTGCTCGGGTTCGGTCACAAGAACAAGACATTCCAGATCCAGAACGAGTTCAAGCTCATCAACTGGGTGCACCTGGGGGTGTTCAGCATCAACCGGGCCGTCGTCTACCTGCTCCTGGCCGCCATCCTGACCGTGGGAACGATGTTCTGGCTCGCGCGGCGGATGCAGGCCCGGCCCAACCGAGTCCAGACCGCGGTGGAGCTGGCGTATTCCTTCATGCGGGACCAGATCACCGGGGCGAACATGCCCGACTCCATGGCCGCCAAATGGTTCCCATTCCTGGGGGCGCTGTTCCTGTTCTTGTGGTGGTCAAACATCCTCGGCTACCTGCCGCTGCCCACCAACAGCCAGGAGGAGTTCAACCTCTTCGGCGCCCACATCCCGGCCTTTGCCCTGTATGCCGCCACGGCCAACATCTCGGTTCCCCTGGTTCTGGCCCTCGTGGTGTTCCTGGTCTTCAACATCGAGGGCATCCGGGCCCAGGGTCCGATCGGCTACGTCAAGAGCCTGATCCCCGCGGGCGTGCGCGGCCCGATGCTGCTGCTGATCTTCCCGCTCGAGGTGATCTCGACCTTTATGCGGCTGATCTCACTCACAGTTCGACTGTTCGCGAACATACTGGCGGGGCACATGATCATTCTCTTCATGGCAGGCGGCCTGGCGGTCATCCTGGGACTGTCGTTCCTGGGCTGGTTCACGCTGCCCGCCGGGATCGCAATCTACCTCTTCGAACTACTGCTGATCGCGACCCTGCAGGCGTTCATCTTCGCCGTCTTAGCCGCCATCTACATCGGTGGCGCCGTCTCTCACCACTAATAAACAAGGAGCTGATTAGAAGTGCTTACACACATCCTGTCGTTCGCCGCGTCATCCGGCATCACGGCCGGGTTCGGCATCGGCGTGGGCGGCGGCCTTGGTGCGGTCGGCGCCGGTGTCGGCATCGGGATCATCTTCGGCAAGGTGATCGAATCGGTGACCCGTCAGCCGGAGATGCGTGACGAGATCACCAGCATCCAGTGGTTGGGATTCGCCCTGACCGAGGCCTGCTTCTTCTACGGCCTGGTGGCCGGGTTGCTGTCCTACGTGCTCAAGTAAATGTCCGCTGCGCTGATCATGCCCCTGGCCTCCTCGGGAGGCTCGTTCCTGATCTCGCCCAACGTCGGGCTGATGGTCTGGACGCTGCTGCTGTTCGTCCTATCGATGGCCATCCTGGCCAAGTGGGTGTTCCCCCGCATCACCCAGGTCCTTGACCGCCGTCAGCGGGCGATCGAGGACTCGATCGAAACGGCCGAGCGCGTCCGCCATGAGGCCGACGAGCTGCTGGCCGAGTACAGGGAGCGCCTGACCGAGGCGCGCCGTCAGGCCGAGGAGATCATCCAGCGGGCGCGGCGGGCCGGTGAGGCGCACGAGCAGGACTCGGAGGCCGAGGCCAAGGCGCGGCGGGAGCGGATGATGGAGCAGGCGCGGCGGGACATCGAGCTCGAGACTCGCCGGGCGATCCAGGAAATCCGCCGCGAGGTGGCCGACCTGACCGTGATGGCCACCGAGAAGGTGACCCGCAAGGCGCTGAGCGAAGAGGATCAGCAGCGCCTGGTGGAGGAGGCGCTGAGCGAGCTCGACTTCAGCGCGCTGACGGCGGGAGGAGACGAGTAGTGGCTCCCTCCGCGAGTACGCTCGCATTCAAGTCGCCCCCGGGAGCGGTTTGGTGCGTCCTCGGGCGCTCGTGCAGCGCTGCGGCACGTCGCGCCCTGCGTCCTTCCAACCCATCCCCCGGCGGCGCCTCTCGGTGCGACCGCACCCACGGAGGGAACCACTAGTGGAAGAGGTCGCCGAGGTGTACGCGCGGGCGCTGTTCGAGGCGGCCAAGGACAACGACGTCCTGGACGAGATCCACGATGAGCTCGGGCAGTTCGCCGACGCGCTAAACGAGAACCGCGATCTGATGGTGTTCTTCTTCTCGCCCTACTTCTCCACCGAGGAGAAGAAGCACGCGCTGCACAAGGCCATCCAGGACGCCGATCCGCGCTTCGTGAACTTCCTCGAGGCGCTGATCGAGCGCCACCGCATGCCCGTGATCTTCCGGATCCGCACCGGCTTTGACCAGATGTGGGAGGACGAGCACGAGTTGCTGCCCGTCGTCCTGACCAGTGCGGTCGAGCTGGACGATAAGACCGTTCGCTCGATCGGTGACCGCGTGGGCGAGCAGACGGGACGGACGGTCGAGCTCTCCAGTCAGGTCGACCCGGACATCCTGGGCGGGATCGTCCTCCGGGTCGGCAACTTCATCCTGGACGCCTCAATTCGCAGCCGTCTGGAACAACTTCGAAAGCAAGTCGCGCGGGCCTAGCCGCGCTTCGCCCCGTCAAGGAGCCCAAAAATGCAGATCAAGCCTGATGAGATCACATCAATCCTCCGCAGCCGGATAGAAGGATTGGATACCGACAGCGCAGACCTCAGCGAGGTCGGGACCGTGCTGTCCGTGGCCGACGGGATCTGCCGGATCCACGGCCTGGAGAACTGCATGTCCTTCGAGATGCTCGAGTTGCCGCACGACGTCACCGCGCTGGCGCTCAACCTCGAGGCCGACAACGTCGGGGCGGTGCTGTTCGGCGAATGGGAGAAGATCGCCGAGGGCGACACCGTCAAGCGCACCGGGGACCTGTTGGAGATCCCCGTGGGTGAGGAGCTGCTAGGACGGATCGTGGACCCGCTGGGCAACCCTCTGGACGGCAAGGGTGAGATCTCCACCAACGAGACCAGGCCGGCCGAGCACAAGGCACCGGGGGTGGTCCAGCGCCAGCCCGTGAAGGAGCCGATGCTCACCGGGCTCAAGGCCATCGACTCGATGATCCCGAGTGGGCCGCGGGCAGCGCGAGCTGATCATCGGCGACCGCCAAACGGGCAAGACAGCGATCGCGCTCGACACGATCATCAATAACCAGGACCGCGACCTGTTCTGCGTGTATGTGGCCATCGGCCAGCGGAAATCCACCGTGGTGGCGCTGGCCAAGACGCTCGAGGACGCCGGCGCGCTCGAGAACACGATCATCGTCATGGCGGCCGCCGACGAGGCCGCCCCGATCCAGTTCCTGGCCCCGTACGCGGGTTGCGCCATGGCCGAGCATTTCCTCTACAACGGGCAGGCGGCGCTCACGGTCTACGACGACCTGACCAAGCACGCCTACGCCTACCGACAGATGTCGCTCCTGCTGCGGCGCCCGCCGGGGCGCGAGGCCTATCCCGGGGACGTCTTCTACCTGCACTCCCGGCTTCTCGAGCGCGCCGTCAAGCTGGCCGATGAGCTGGTCGATCCACGCTCGGGCGAGGAGCTTCCGGGGGGAGGATCGCTGACCGCCCTGCCCATCATCGAGACCCAGGCGGGTGACGTCTCGGCCTACATCCCCACCAACGTGATCTCGATCACCGATGGCCAGATCTACCTCCAGGGCGAGCTGTTCCGCTCCGGGGTGCGGCCGGCCATCAACGTCGGCATCTCCGTCTCCCGGGTGGGGGGCAACGCTCAGATCACGCCCATGCGCAAGGTGGCAGGCCGGCTCAAGCTTGATCTCTCCCAGTACCGCGAGCTGGAGGCTTTCTCCCAGTTCGGCTCCGAGCTGGATCCCGAGACCCAGCGCACGCTGGCCCGGGGGGAGCGTCTGGTCAAGACGCTCAACCAGGGCGAGCGAGCGCCGATGCCGGTGGAGGACCAGGTGGTCCAGATCTACGCCGCCACCAGCGGCTATCTGGACAGGATCGTCGTCGACAAGGTCGAGGAGTTCCTGGCCGGGCTGACCGACAACTTCCACGGTAGCGAGGCCGACCTGCTGGGGAAGATCGCCGAGGGCGACTGGAGCGACGAGGTTCAGAGTGCGGTGGATGAGGCGGTCAAGGGATACGCCGAGGACTTCGGGTATGACCTCGACGAGGAGGGTCATCCGCTCGAGGAGGACGAGCAGGAGTCGGGCCGCGACCGCCAGAACGGCGAGGGCGAGGCCAACCGGAAGGATTCCAACCAGGAGAAGGACCGGGACGACGATTCCGAGCGGGAGAGCAAGGACGACGATTCCGAGCGGGAGGACGAGAAGCGGGAAGCGGGCGACTCCGCCTAAGACGCCATGCCCACCTCGCAGCGAGACGTTCGCAACCGCATCGGAGCGGTCAAGAACATCCAGAAGATCACCCGCGCCATGGAGATGGTGGCGGCGGCCCGCCTGCGCCGGGCCGAGCAGCGGATCGAGGCGCTGCGACCCTACGCCGACGCCATCCGGCGGATGACCCGCCAGGCGGCCGAGGCCGCCGGTTCGCTGCCCAGGCTGCCGATCTTGGCCGAGCACGAGCAGGTCCAGAAGGTCGGTCTGCTGGTCGTGGCGGGCGACCGGGGTTTGGCCGGCGCGTTTAACTCGAACGTCGTGCGGGCGGCGGTGGCGGCCTCACGCGAGCACTCGGCCGAGGGCCGGCAGCCGGTGTTCTTTGCCTCAGGGCGGCGGCCGGCGTCATCACTTACGTTCCGGGGGCTCGAGCCGGCCGAGTCGTTCACCGGGTTCACCGACCGCCCCGCCTATGCGGACGCCCGGCGGATCGCCGGACGGCTGATGGCCGCCTACGTGGATGAGGAGGTGGACCGGGTGGAGATCTTCTACAACCGTTACATGTCGGCGCTCTCACAGGTGGTCAGCCGGGAGACGCTCCTCCCCGTTGCAGGAGGCCACCGTGCTCGAGTCAGATGAGGACGACGAGGACGGGTCCGAGGATCAGCCGAATGAACACCGCGCGCTGGTGGAGTACGAGCCCGAGCCGGAGGAGATCCTCAGCCACCTGGTGCCCGACTACGTGGAGATCTCCGTGTACCGAGCCCTGCTTGAGTCCACCGCCTCAGAGCACGGTGCCCGGATGACGGCGATGCGCAACGCCTCTGATAACGCTCGAACGCTGATCGGCGATCTGACCCTCGAGATGAACCGTGCTCGTCAGGCCGAGATCACGCAGGAGATCATGGAAGTGGTGGCCGGAGCAGAGGGGCTCAGCGGCTGATCGCCGCCGGCCCGTCCCGGGTAACGACACTAGACTGGAGCGACATGTCAGTAGCCGAAGAGACACCAGCCACCACGGGCGGCGACGACGAGGAAAAGAAGAACGTCGGACGGATCGAGGAGATCCAGGGCGTCGTCATCGAGGCCGTTTTCCCGGAGAAGCTGCCCGAGATCAACCACGCCCTCCTGGTTCCTCGCCCCGACGTGGCGCGCGAGGAGCAGGACATCGATGTCGCTGCCGCTGAGTACGACTACCTGGTCTGCGAAGTCCAGCAGCACCTGGGCGACGACCGGGTGCGCGCGGTGGCCATGGACACGACAGACGGCCTGGCCCGCGGGACCGAGGTCATCGACAGCGAGGCGCCGATCACGGTCCCGGTGGGGAAGGCCACGCTGGGGCGCATCTTCAATTTGCTGGGCGAGCCGATCGATCTGGGCGATGACCTGCCCGAGGACGTCGAGCGCTGGCCGATCCATCGCGCCGCGCCCACGCGTGGAGGATCTCACCCCGACCACGGAGATGTTCGAGACCGGGATCAAGGTGATCGACCTCCTGGCCCCCTACGCGAAGGGCGGCAAGGTGGGGCTCTTCGGCGGTGCGGGCGTGGGCAAGACCGTGATCATCCAGGAGCTGATCCGGAACCTGGCCGAGGAGCACGAGGGGCTCTCGGCCTTCTGCGGGGTCGGCGAGCGCTCCCGCGAGGGCAACGACCTGTGGCTCGAGATGAAGGAGTCCGGGGTCCTGGAGAAGACCATGCTCGTCTTCGGCCAGATGAACGAGCCGCCCGGCGCCCGCATGCGGGTGGCGCTGTCAGGGCTGACCATGGCCGAGTACCTGCGCGACAGCGAGGGTCAGGACGTGCTCCTGTTCATCGACAACATCTTCCGCTTCGTCCAGGCCGGCTCGGAGGTCTCGGCTCTGCTGGGCCGGATGCCCTCGCAGGTCGGGCTACCAGCCCACGCTCGAGTCCGAGATGGGCGAGCTCCAGGAGCGCATCACCTCCACCAAGAAGGGCTCGGTCACCTCGATCCAGGCCATCTACGTGCCGGCCGACGACCTGACCGACCCGGCTCCGGCCTCGGTGTTCGCCCACCTGAACGCCACGACCACGCTGTCGCGGTCGATCGCCGAGAAGGGGATCTATCCGGCGGTCGATCCGCTCGACTCGACCTCGACGATCCTCAAGCCTGAGATCCTGGGCGAGGAGCACTTCCGGGTGGCCAACGAGGTCAAGGCGGTGCTCCAGCGCTACCGCGACCTCCAGGACATCATCGCCATCCTGGGCATCGACGAGCTCTCCGACGAGGACAAGCTCACGGTGAACCGGGCCCGCAAGATCGAGCGCTTCCTGTCCCAGCCCTTCCACGTGGCCGAGCAGTTCACCGGCACGCCCGGGGTCTACGTGAAGATCGAGGACACCATCCGCGGCTTTGACGAGATCCTTCAGGGCAAGCACGACGACGTCCCCGAGCGGGCCTTCTTCATGAAGGGGACGATCGAGGAAGTGGTCAAGGAGGGCGGGCAGGGCGAGGAGTCGGACGAGGATTCCGAGGGCGAGGGCGAGGAGTCAGAAGAGAGGAGCGACGGGTCCGAGGAGTCCAAGAGCGAGGAGTCGGACGAGTCCAAGGACTCCGCTGAGGGCTCGTCCGACGCGGAGGCGTCGTCCGAGAAGTCGTCTGGCCGCAAGGAGTACTTCCGACTCCGCCGAGGATCCTCCGAGCAGGACGGACTGATGGCCCACGAGAAGTTCCCGGTCGAGGTCCTGACCCCGGAGGGCAAGGTCTTCGACGAGGAGGTGGAGATGGTGTCCACCCGCACGACGATCGGCTCGATCGGCATCCTGGCCAACCACCAGCCGCTGCTGGCCATGCTCGAGCCCACCGAGCTGCGCCTGTACCGCTCGGACGGCGACGTGGTAGCGCTGGCCCAGGCCGAGGGCTACCTGCAGGTGGCGGACAACCGCGCGCTCCTGCTCGTCCAGGAGGCCTTTCCGCCCGACCAACTTGACGCCGGGCAGCTCCGCGACCGCCTTCAGGAGGCCGAGCGCGAGCTGGAGTCGGCCGAGGAGGACTCCGAGCGCCAGCGGGTGGCCGAGCGGGACAAGCGTCGCTGGGAGAGGTTCTTGCAGATCGCGGAGGGCTAGCGCTCGACGCGGCCGGGGGCACACAGTCCAAAATGCCGGTGGACCCGCCGGAGAGGGGGAGAGAGATGCGGTCAACGCGAAGGGGGTTTCTGGCCGGGACGGCCGGGGTCGGTCTGGGAGCAGCCCTGGAGGCGGGCAGCGCCTGCGCGGCTCGCGTCAGGGCCCGGGCCGGCGGCACCGCTGACACCGTTCCGTTTTACGGAGAGCACCAGGCTGGAATCGCCACTCCGACTCAGGAGCATCTGCAGTTCGGGGCCTTCGATGTGGTCAGCGGGTCAGTGAATGACCTGCGCACTCTCCTGACGACGTGGACCATGCCGCCGCCGCCATCTCGGCCGGGCAGCCGGTCGGGCCCATGCAGACCGGATCCCATCCGCCCGCCGACACGGGGGAGAGCGTGGGCCTGGCGCCCTCGCGGGTCACCGTGACGTTCGGGCTGGGCCCAGGGCTGTTCCGGTCGGGCGGGCGCGACCGCTTCGGGCTGGCCCACCTTCGCCCCGCCCCTCTGGTCGACCTGCCGCATTTCGCGACCGATTCCCTCCAGAGCGGGATCTCCGGGGGAGATCTGGCTGTCCAGATTTGTGCCGACGATCCCCAGGTGGCCTTCCACGCCCTGCACGACATGATTCGCCTGGCCCAGCCGGTGGCCATGCCGCGGTGGGCGCTGGCCGGCTTCGGCCGGACGGGCAACGCCGCCGGCCAGCCGACGCCTCGGAACCTCCTGGGCTTCAAGGACGGGACGGCCAACATGATGAGCCAGGAGCAGAGTGCGCTGAAGCAGTTCGTCTGGGCGTCGGGGCCTGCGTCTCCCGCGTGGATGCAGGGAGGCTCCTACCTGGTCGTGCGCCGGATCGAGACGCTGCTGGCGAGGCTGGGACTCCAGCTCGCTGGATCACCAGCAGAAGGCCGATCGGCCGCAACAAGCTGTCCGGGGCGCCGCTGGGGGAGCGTCACGAACACGCTCCGCTCGACTCTGAGCCGCCAGCACGACGGGACGCTGCGTGATCCCGTGGAACGCCCACGTCCGGCTGGCCAGCCCGGCCTACAACAACCAACAGCGGATCCTGCGCCGCAGCTACTCCTATGTCGATGGGATCGACCGACTACCGGGTCACCCGCCGCTGGGCTCCTCTTCCTCTGCTACCAGCGCGACCCCGGGCTCAGTTCATCCCATTCAGCGCCACCTCGCGCAGTACGACGCGCTCAACCGGCACACCAGGCACATCGGCAGCGCGATCTTCGCCTGCCCGCCCGGGGTCCGAGCGGGCGGTTTTGTGGGCGAGGGACTGTTCAGCTGAGGCGCGGTCGCGCGGGCGCGGCGCCGGGCGCGGCCCCGCTCAGCCCCCGGCGCCACCATAGCTGCACAAATCGCCCCGACCTCCCGGAGGTTTGTGGCGCGATGGGCGATATACGCACTTAGCCGCACACAGCGGCCGTGGTCCGGAGAGCTTTGTAAAGCCTTGGTGGTGGTTCGGGTCCTGGCCGGGCATCTCGACGGCGAGTGCCCCTTACCCTTGCCCGATGGAATTCCGTGAGGTGCTTCGACGCCGCCGGATGGTGCGGAGCTACCACGAGGACCGGCCCGTCCCGGCTGACGTGGTCGACCGCCTTCTGGCCGCCGCGGTGCGTGCCCCCTCAGCCGGGTTCTCCCAGGGGTGGGGCTTCCTGGTCCTTGACACGCCGGAGGACATCACCCGCTTCCGTGAGGCGGTCACGCCGGCGGAGGACCCCGAGGAGTGGTTCGCGGCCCGCGTCCGGGCGCCCGTGATCATCGTCCCCCACTCGAATAGGAACACGTATCTGGACCGCTATGCGGAGCCCGACAAGGGCTTCGTGGACCGCTCGGACGAGTGGTGGCCCTCCCCTTACTGGGACATCGACGCCGGCTTCGCCTCGCTGCTCATGCTGCTCACAGCGGTGGACGAGGGACTGGGCGCGTGCTTCTTCGGCCTGCCCAAGGACCGCATCGACGCCTACCGCCAGGCCTTTGGCGTGCCTGAAGATTTCCACCCGATCGGGGCGATCTCGGTCGGCTATTCAGAGGAGCCCCCACAAGACTTCAGCGCCCGGCGCCGGCCCCTGGACGATGTGGTGCACCGGGGCCGCTGGTGACCACGGCCGGGCGCTGGCAGGCCCGACCGTGGCCAGCGGGTACGCGCTGTCTAGCTGGTGAGCTTGCGACTGCGATTCCTGCTCACGTGGTAGCGATGAATCCGCCCGCGGTGGGCGATGTCGCGCGTGATGGCAAAACCGAGGTGTCCCACGATGGCCGCGATGATGCCGATACAGGCCAGGATGCACACGATGATCAGAACCGTCGTCATGCCAGTCTCCTTCTCCACTCGTACCCGTTGCTCCTTGCTGGCTTCCCGAACTGGCCGGCAGCTAAGCAATCGGCGGTGAGAGGGTTCTCAGGGGGCCCGGGCGACCCTATGCTCCTTCACGTGCTCGACGAACGCCTGCTGGCCCAACGGCTGATCGCCTACGACACCTCTCGCCCGGAGGAGCTGGTGGCCGCCGCCGGGTTCGTCAAGGGCTGGCTCGAGTCTCGGGGGATCGCCGTGCGGGAGGCTCAGCACAACGGCCTACCCGTGCTCCTGGCCGATGTCGGGCCTGGTCCGGAGGCGGGTGTCCCCAGCGTGATCCTGCACGGCCACCTTGACGTGGTGCCCGGCCGCCCCGAGCAGTTCGATCCTCGCCAGGAGGGTGACCGGCTGTACGGGCGCGGTGCCCATGACATGAAGGGCGGACTGGCCGCCATGATGTGTGCGCTCAAGGATGTCGAGCGCCAGGAGCGCGTCACGGTCAGGTTCATGTGCGTTCCCGATGAGGAGTCCGAGGAGCTCGACCGCCGATCGATCGACTCGCTGCTGGCCCAGGGAATCCGGGCGGACTTCGCCATCACGGGAGAGCCCACCGGTCTGCACATCGGCGTGGAGGCCAAGGGTGTGCTGGCCATGAGGATCGAGGTGCAGGGCCGCTCGGCGCACAGTTCCACCCCGTGGCTGGGGGAGAACGCCGTGCTGAAGGCGATCGACGTCTTCCGCACGATCGAGTCTCTGCCCTTCTCCCGCGAATCCTCGGAGCTGTTTGACCGCCCCTCGATCAATCTGGGCCGAATTCAGGGTGGTGACGCGGTGAACAAGGTCCCCGACGCGTGCACGATGGCCGTGGATATTCGGTATCTGCCCGGCCAGGATCCTCACGACATCCTGGGTGAGGTGCGGGAGATAGCCGATGTCGAAATCGCCCGCACGTTCATCCATCCCCCAGTGTGCGTGCCCCGGACCGAGGTTCACGTGATGGCGCTGCGTGAATCGCTGCAGCGTTCGATTCCCGGCGAGGTTCTCAGCGTGGGCCGAGACGGCGCGTCGGACGCCGCATCTTTCCTGACGGCCGGCATCCCCGCGGTGGAATTCGGCCCGGAAGGCGGCGGACACCATGGACCTGAGGAATGGGTTTCGGTCTCCTCGCTGGCCCGGTATCGCCGCGCGCTGGGAGAGTTCATCCGGACCCTGCCCATCCACCTCGAGCAGACGGAAGCAGCAGCATTTGAGCCGGGGAGCACCGCTGGGGACGCAGGCCTCAGGGCGATCCCCGGCGGGCGCACCTGACCTCCGGACGGCCCGCCTTTGTACCCTCGGGCCTCCCATGGCCTCCGAACGCCAGCCCATAGCCGTAATCGGCACCGGGTACGTTGGCCTGGTCACGGCGGCCGGATTCGCTCAGCTCGGCAGCCAGGTGTGGTGCGTGGACATCGACGAGGAGAAGATCGCCAGCCTGGAGAGGGGCGAGGTGCCGATCTTCGAGCCGGGTCTGGCCGAGTGCGTGATGGCCAATCGCGAGCGGCTGCATTTCACCACCGAGCTGGCCCCGGCCCTGGAGCACGCCCGCCTGCTGTTCGTGGCGGTCGGCACCCCGCCGAGCTATTCGGGTGACGCGGACCTCTCGGCCGTGCACTCGGTCGTGCAGGCCATGCCGGCCTCCGTGAGCACGCGCTCGTCATGAAGTCGACCGTGCCGGTGGGCACCGGGGCGGCCATCAGGCGCATCTTCGACAGCCAGGGCAAGTCCGAGTTCGCGTATGTGTCCTGCCCAGAGTTCCTGCGGGAGGGCACAGCGCTCCACGACTTCCTCCACCCCGACCGGGTTGTGGTGGGGGATGAGGGCGACTGGGCCGGGGACGCCGTGGTGGAGATGTACTCCCCGCTGGGCGCCCCGCTGGTCCGCACCGACGTGCGCAGCGCCGAGATGATCAAGCTGGCCGCCAACGCCTTCCTGGCCACCAAGATCTCGTTCATCAACGAGATCTCCAACGTCTGCGAGGAGACAGGTGCCGACGTGCTCGAGGTGGCCCGGGGGATGGGCCTGGATCAGCGCATCGGCACGAGCTTCCTGAAGGCGGGGCTGGGCTACGGAGGCAGCTGCTTCCCCAAGGATGTCTCGGCCCTGAAACAGCTCGCGGGCAACTCCGGGTACCACTTCCAGCTCCTCACCGCCGTGATCGAGGTCAATGAGCTTCAGAAGCGCCGGGTGATGGCCAAGCTACAGAAGCATCTCGGGTCGCTGGTGGGACGCACGGTGGCGCTGCTCGGCCTGGCCTTCAAGCCCCATACCGACGACATGCGCGAAGCCTCGTCTCTGGTCCTGGCCGCCCGCCTGCAGGCGGACGGCGCCAAGGTGCGGGCCTATGACCCGGTGGCCGAGGAGGTGGCCCGATCGCTCCTGGTGGGAGTGGACTTCGCCCCAGACCCGTTGGAGGCCCTGTCCGGAGTGGACGCCTGCGTGGTGGTGACGGAATGGCCCGAGTTCGTCGAGCTGGATTGGAGCGAGGTGGCCCGCCGGATGAGCGGCCGGCTCGTGGTGGACGGGCGCAACTGTCTGGACCCGGCAGGCGTAAGTGCTGCCGGGCTGATCTATGAAGGCATGGGAAGGGGGAACCGCGGATGAGCGACCTGAGCGGCGAGGCGATTCAGGCGGTCGATCGCAGCGGCCAGCTCCAGGACATCCTCACGATGCCCGATCAGCTGCGGGACGCACTGTGGCGGGTGCAGTCAGCGGATCTGGCCCGGCGCGACGCACCTCGCGGCCTGATCGTGGCGGGCATGGGGGGTTCGGCCGTCGGCGGGCTCCTGGCTCGCGCCGCGCTGGGCGATCGCGCCCAGCGGCCGATCGTGGTGTCCCGCGGTTACGAGCTTCCGGCCTGGACGACGCCCGAGACCATGGTGTTGTGTTCGAGCTACTCGGGTGAGACCGAAGAGACGCTGGCCGCCTACGACGCGGCGGGTGCGGTGGGGGCCCACCGGGTCGTGGCCACCACCGGGGGAAAGCTGGCCGCGGCGGCCCGGGCCGACGGCGTCCCCGTGGTCCCGTTGCCGGGCGGCTTCCAGCCGCGCGTGGCCGTGGCCTACACCCTGGTGGTGGTGCTGGAGGCGGCGGCGCTGTGCGGCGTTTCGGAGTCCCTGCGATCCGAGATCGACGTGGCCGCCGCGCACACCGAGCAGCTAATCGGCAGCCTGGGGGCCTGGGGGCGCCCAGGAGGACTTCCCCAAGGAACTGGCCCGAGGTTTGCACGGGACGATTCCCCAGATCGCCGGAGCCGGCCTGACCGGGCCGATCGCCTACCGCTGGAAGAGCCAGTTCAACGAGAACGCCAAACTGCCGGCGTTCTGGAACGAGATCCCCGAGCTCGACCACAACGAGATCGTGGGATGGGAGTCCGCCGGCGAGCTGGGCCGGTTTAGCGCGGTCTTCCTCGACGACGCCGACCTGCACCCGCGAATCCGCCAGCGCATCGAGCTGACGCGGGGGCTGATCGCCGGAGCCGGGGCGCCCACCTTCCGGGTCGAGACGGAGGGCGTGACGCCCACCGAGCGCCTGCTCTCGCTCACCGTTCTTGGGGACCTGGTGTCGCTCTACCTGGCCGTGTTGCGTGGCATCGATCCCACGCCCGTGGCCGTGCTCGGATCAGCTGAAGAGCGCCCTGGCCGGGGGGTGAGGCCGGGCCGCGGGCGCCCGAGCGGCCGCGCGCCCGCCCGGACCACCACAACTCCACAAAGCGAGCAGCGGCGCCGACGCTGAGTGGCGCTTTGGCCGTATAACGCGCGTGGCATCACTCGGCGCCGGGTCGGCGGCGCGAATGGTTCGATTCTGGTGGTGGCCGTGGCCGTGGCCCGCGCCGTGACCGCCCGGCGCGCCGCCCCCCGCCCCGCGCGAACCCCCCTCAGCGGAGCTTGATGCCGCGCTGCCGGTACAGCCGGCGATCGGCCGCGTCGAGCAGCTCTTCGAGGGACTCGCCATCCTTCGGGAACACGGCCATGCCGATGGTCAGATCCCAGTCGTGCTCAAAGCCGAGCGCCCTGCGGGTGGCGGGGAGCTGAGCTCGGACCCGCCTGACCACGGCGGCCATGCCGGCCTCGCCCTGCTCGCCCAGCAGGACGGCCAGCTCATCTCCACCGATCCGCCCCACCACGTCGTGGGAGCGCGATGACTCCCGGAGCAGCGCGGCCACATGCTGGAGCAACTGGTCGCCGGCCTGGTGGCCGCGGGTGTCGTTGACGGTCTTGAGCCCGCGCACGTCAACGAAGGCCAGGGCCAGGGAGTGGCCGTAGCGCTGGGCGCGCTCGAGCTCGCGCTGTGCGGCTGCGGTAAACCCACGGCGGTTCAGGATGCCGGTCAGCGGATCAGTCATGGCGTCGGCCCGCACCAGCGCAGCGGCCGCCGCCTCGGCCCGGGCCCGCCGGCCCGCCCGCAGAGCGGCCGCCCCGGCAACCCCGGCGGCGACGAAGGCGAGGCCGAAGGCCAGCCAGATCCACCACGGAATGAACTGGATGAACTTGGAGATCACGGTGGGGAAGCCGCTGGCCGGGATGGCCACGCGAGGGCGGCAGAGGGTGATGCAGACTTGGCGCGCCGGTGCGTCCGGCACCGCGCCCACGCGTACCGATCCTGGTCGTTGCACCGGCCAGCGGGGTGGTCACCCGGGCGCCGCCCGCGCCCGCGGCGCCAGCGCCGGCCCCCGTCCCGCCTGTCAAGGGTGCGCCCAATCCCGCCAACGGGGTCCCGCCCAGGCCGGTGACTGCCCCCGTGGTGGCCGCGCTCGTGCCGGGCGTGGCGCCGCCCGCGGTCACCAGCGGAGTGGCGCCCGCCCCAGTCCGCCCGCCCGCCGCAGGGCCTCCCGTCCCGAACGTGGCGCCCGGGGCGAGCAGTCCCGGCGCGCCGGCTCCGGCGTAGGCATTCGAGCCAGGCGTCCCCAGCCCGGGCACGACGTGGGTCAGGGCGCGGCGCCTGGCCACGGAAATGCTGGCCAGCAGTCCGCGTCGCGCCGCGGAGGCCTTCACACCACGCAATTGGCGGACCCGCGCCAGGGCACGGAGGTGACGGCGACGCGCCAATGCCACCGCGTGGCGATGGCGGGCCCGCCGCAGGGCGAGGCGGTGGCGCCTCAGGCGATGATCGGCCAGCCGGTCCGGGAGACGACGCCCCCGGCGCAGCTCACGTAGCGCCCGGTGCCGAACGACCTCCCTCGAGGCCACGGCCCGGCGGTGGTGCACCACGGCGACGTGATGGCGGTGCACAGCGGTGCGGTGCATGCGCCCGCCCGGATGGGCGCCCGCATCGCTGGCTGCCCCCAGACACAGCCAGCACAGCACGAAGAGCGCCACGAGCGCCGCCACGACGCTCGAATTACCTGTTTTTTTGGGGATCAGTCTGCTGGGCACTTTTGCTGGGAGGTCTCAGAGACCGTGGTCGGCTCTGATTCCACCTGCCGAGGGGCCTTGAATCGTACGGGGGTTCTGTAGCTCCAAGACGCAGTTTGGCCGAATGTCGTAGTTCATAATCGGCAAAAAGGACCAAAATATGAAGCGAGAAAAGGCGGCAATTTGGGGGGAAAGCCTTTTCGCCGCGGCCCCTTCCAAACCTTAACACACGCGTGATAAGGTTGGCCCCGAGCTGTGGATGGGCTGACCATAAATGAGGCGGCGCAGATCACGGGGTGGTCACCCCGCATGCTCCGCTACGTCGAGCGCACCGGGCTGGTCTCCGCGGAGCGGTCTCCAGCCGGCTACCGCCTGTATGGCCCAGCGCAGCTCCAGCGGCTGCGCACACTCCGGGAGCTGCTGGGCCGCTTTGATCTGGCGCTGTCAGACGTGGCCTTCGCCGCCCGGCTGTCCGACAGCCCCGAGCTGGACGAGGCGGTACAGGCCTGGTTGGAGGGTGAAGCGCACCGCCCAGCCAGCGTCAGCCCCGGCGACTGGCTGCGTTTTGAGCAGGAGAAGCACGAGCGGCTGCTGAGCGCCGCGTGAGGCCCACCACTTCAGGAGGAACCATGAGCACCAGCACCGCCCTCGATCACAAGGTCGCCGATCTGGGCCTCCACGAGTTCGGGCGCAACGAGATCCGTCTGGCCGAGCACGAGATGCCCGGGCTCATGGCCACACGTCGGGAGTTCGCCGACTCGGCGCCACTCCGCGGAGCCAGGATCACCGGATCCCTCCACATGACCGTCCAGACCGCGGTACTCATCGAGACGCTCGTCGCGCTCGGGGCGGAGGTCCGCTGGTGCTCGTGCAACATCTTCTCGACCCAGGATCACGCCGCAGCGGCGGTCGTGGTGGGTCCCGAGGGCACGCCCGATGATCCCCAGGGCGTGCCGGTGTTCGCCTGGAAGGGCGAGTCGCTGGCCGAGTACTGGTGGTGCACCGAGCAGGCCCTCACCTGGCCGGGCGAGACCGGCCCGAACATGATCCTGGACGACGGGGGCGACGCCACGCTCCTGGTTCACCAGGGCACCGAATACGAGCAGGCCGGCGCTGTGCCCGATCCGGCCAGCGCCGACTCCGAGGAGTTCCGCATCGTGCTCGAGCTGCTGGCCCGCTCCCTGAGCGAGGATCCGCAGCGCTTCACCCGGATGGGCCAGGGCGTGATCGGCGTGACCGAGGAGACGACCACGGGGGTTCACCGCCTCTACCAGTTCGCTGAGAAGGGCCAGCTGCTCTTCCCGGCCATCAACGTCAACGACTCGGTGACTAAGTCCAAGTTCGACAACAAATACGGCTGCCGCCACTCCCTGATCGATGGGATCAACCGGGCCACGGATGTGCTCATCGGCGGGAAGATGGCCGTGGTCTGTGGCTACGGCGACGTGGGGAAGGGATGCTGCGAGTCCCTGCGCGGGCAGCGGGCCCGGGTGGTGGTCACCGAGGTGGATCCGATCTGCGCGCTCCAGGCCGCCATGGACGGGTTCCAGGTGCTCCGCCTCGATGACGTGATCGGCACAGCCGACATCTTCATCACCGCGACGGGCAACCGGGACGTCATCACCGCCGAGCACATGGCCCAGATGAAGCATCAGGCCATCGTGGGCAACATCGGCCACTTCGACAACGAGATCGACATGGCCGGCCTGAGCGCAACCCCAGGGATCGAGCGCATCCGGATCAAGCCCCAGGTGGACGAGTGGGTCTTTCCCGATGGCCACTCCGTGATCGTCCTGTCCGAGGGCCGGCTGCTGAACCTGGGCAATGCCACCGGCCACCCCAGCTTCGTCATGTCCAACTCCTTCACCAACCAGGTGATCGCCCAGATCGAGCTGTTCGGTCACACCGACTCCTACGACAAGCGCGTTTACACGCTGGCCAAGCACCTGGACGAGAAGGTGGCCCGCCTGCACCTGGACGCACTGGGCGCCCGGCTGAGCGAGCTCACCCCCCGGCAGGCGGCCTACATCGGAGTTCCCGTGGACGGCCCCTTCAAGCCGGACCACTACAGGTACTAGACATGGCCGGCGCGCATGCGCGCCGGCCCGGGCCGGTGCATGCACCGGCCCGTGGGGCTGCACATGTGCAGCCCCAAACAGCGCATGATGTGACTGACCTGAGCCGGGCACAGGAGGGCGCGGACCAGATCACCTGGGCGCGCCAGCAGATGCCGGTGCTCGAGTCGATCCGGGAGCGCTTCGCCGCCGAGCGCCCGCTCCAGGATGTGATGGTGGCGGCCTGCCTGCACGTCACGGCGGAGACGGCCAACCTGCTGCTCACGCTGGCGCAGGGCGGAGCCAGCGTGGCACTATGCTCGGCCAACCCGCTCTCGGTCCAGGATGACGTGGCGGCGGCGCTGGTGGTCATGGAGGGCGTTCAGGTGCGGGCGCGCCGCGGTGAGGGACCGGAGGATCAGGCCGAGCACGTGGCCGAGACCCTGGAGCTCGGCCCGCAGATCACGATCGACGACGGCGCCGACCTGCTGGTGGCCGCGCACGACCGGGGGTCGGCACTCGACCGGCTGATCGGCGGCACCGAGGAGACGACGACAGGACTGGTCCGCCTGCGCCGCCTTGAGCACGAGGGAAGATTGCGCTGTCCCGTGCTGGCGGTCAACGAGGCTCGGACCGAGAGGGCGTTGAACGACCGGCACGGCACCGGCCAGTCCGCCCTGGATGGGATCGTCCGGGCCAGCCATGTCCTGCTCGCCGGGCACACGGTAGCGGTCATCGGGTACGGCTGGGCCGGCCAGGGCGTGGCCGAGCGGGCCCGCGGGGCGGGGGCCCATGTCGTGGTGTGCGAGATCGACGCGCTTCGGGCACTTGAGGCCCGGATGGCCGGATACGAGGTGTTGCCCGTTGCCGAGGCGGCCGAGCGGGGCGATGTCTTCATCACCGTGACGGGCTCGCGGCGGGTCCTGCGCGGTGAGCACTTCGCCCGCATGAAGGACGGCGCCCTGCTCGTCAACGCGGGTCATTTCGACGTCGAGCTCGACCTCGCTGAGCTGGCGGATCTGGCCGCCGGCGGAGTGCGCCAGGTCAGGCCGCTGGTGGAGCAGTACGAGCGCGCCGACGGAGTCCGGCTCAACCTGGTGGCCCGGGGCCGCGTGGTCAACTTGGCTGCCGCGGAGGGTCACCCGCCGGCGCTCATGGACGTGTCCTTCTCCCTCCAGGCGCTGTGCGTGGAGGAGCTGATTCTGAAGGGGGAAGAGCTCGCCCCGCGGGTGCATGGGGTACCGCCGCGGATCGACGAGGAGGTGGCCGGCCTGAAGCTGGCCGCGCTGGGAGTGGAGTTTGACCGCCAGACATCCGAGCAGGAGCGCTACCGGCAGTCCTGGACGTAAGAGCCTGTCTCAAAACCCTGGCACGCGTCTGGCGGCGGCGGATCTGCTCGACCCTTCGTCTCGCTTGATCCGGCGCTCGCCAGCCACCCACCCCGGTCTTGGGACAGACTCTGAAAGGATTCCCCGTATGCCGGCAGCTAGCGACGGGGCGCGGGGCGGGATCGACCTGGGGGGGACGAAGATCGAAGCGCTCGTGGTGGACGCGGCAGACGAGGTCCTAGGGCAGGCCCGACGGCCCACCCCCACCGAGGGCGGCCCCGAGGAGGTGGCGGCCGCGATGGTCGGCGCCGTCCGGGAGGCCTGCAAGCCGGCCGGGATCGAGCCGGCCTCCCTGCACGGCGTGGGCGTGGGGTCACCCGGGGCGGTGGACGGCGAGACGGGCACCGTCTCCCAGGCGCGCAACCTGCCGGGATGGGACGGCAGCTTCCCCCTGGGCCAGAGACTGAGCGATGAGCTGGGCACCCGGGTGCTGCTCGGCAACGACGTCCAGGTGGCCACCGACGCGGAGTTTCATCTCGGAGCGGGGCGCCCCTACCAGTCGCTGCTGGGCGTGTTCTGGGGCACCGGAGTGGGTGGTGGCCTGATCCTCGAGGGCCGGCCGTGGCTGGGACGCGGCGCCGCCGGGGAGATCGGACACACCGTGGTCAAGGTGGGCGGGGCGCATTGCACGTGCGGGCGCCGTGGGTGCCTCGAGGCCTACGCCGGCCGAGCGGCGATGGAGCTCCGCGCCCGGCGGCGGGTGGCCAAGGGCGAGCACACCGACCTGTTCAAGCTGATGGAGGAACGCGGCCGGACCCGCCTGACCAGCGCGGTGTGGGCCCATGCCCTCGAGCATGGGGACGGCCTGGCCACGCGTCTCATCGACCGGGCCGTGCGGGCGCTGGGGGCGGGCATCGCCTCGGCCGTGAACCTGCTCGACGTCGAGGCTGTGATCATCGGCGGGGGCCTGGGCGTGCGCTTCGGGCAGCCCTGCGCGACCCGGATAGCGGCCGCGATGGGGCCCCATCTCTTCCATACCGAGCGCCCGCCAGACGTGCATGTGGCTGCGCTGGGCGATCTGGGTGGGGCGCTGGGCGCGGCGCTTCTCGTGGCCGGCTAGAGCCGTCGCCGTGATTGACCCCTCGGTAAAGGCCGGCGCGCCTTAACGCGCAATGCACCATGCGCTCAACACGCGCGCTAGCGGGACGCCCTGGTTTCTGGCAATATCGCCCCTGGCGCGGGCGCAGGGGCGCCAGAGATGGGAGTGAGAATGAAGTGTCTCCAGAGCTAGGGCAGGTGCTGTTCGCATGATCGCCCGGGTCACCGCCATCGGAGCGTTGGCTCTGGCCGTGATCGTGGTGGCTGTGCTGCTCTTCACCAGCAGCTCCCCGTACACACTGAAGCTGGACTTCCAGGACGCGGGCGGACTCGTGTCGGGCAACCAGGTGATGATCGGTCCGGCCAACGTGGGATCGGTCAACGGCACGTCGCTGACTCGCAATGGGCTGGCTCAGGTGACGATCTCGCTGAACTCGGGCGTGGGGCCGATGCACGAGGGCACAGTGGCCCGGGTCAATGAGAACTCGCTCTCGGGGATCGCCAACCGCTACGTCGTGCTCGAGCCGGGGCCCACCCAGTCGCCCGCAATCCCCAGCGGTGGCCTGATCGGAGTGACCAACACGTACTCCTTCGTGTCGCTGGATCAGCTCTTCAACACGTTCGACCAGCCCACGCGTCAGGGACTGCGCAACTTCATCCGGGGGCAGGCGGCCTCGATCGAGGGGAGGGCGCCGGAGGCCCACAAGACGCTCCAGTACTTCGCTCCCGCGCTGGCCAGCACGGCCAACTTCACCCAGGAGCTGGTCCGCAACGAACCGGCCTTTGACGGCCTGCTCGTCCAGGGCGCCCAGGCCATGCAGCGCCTGGGCTCGGCCAGCCAGCAGCTCACTCAGCTGGTGGCCAACGGCGATGCCGCCACCGCCGCCATCGCCTCCCAGGCGACCGCTCTGGAGCGTGCCCTCAGCCTCTTCCCAGGCACCCTGACCGGCTCGACTCGGACGTTCGCAGGCCTTGACTCGACGATCCACGTTCTCACCCCGGTGGTGGTCAAGGCCAAGGTGGCCGTACGCAGGTTCACGCCGTTCGTGTCGCTGCTGCGCCAGTTCGTAACCGTTTCCATCCCCACCCTGGCCAACCTCAACGGCCTGATTCGCAACCCCACCGGGAACGGGGATCTGATCTCTCTGCTGCAGGAGACGCCGTCGCTGGCCCGCGTGGCCGAGACGGCTTTCCCGCGGCTGATCAAGGAGATGAACGTCTCCCAGGCCCAGCTCAATTACTTCCGCGAGTACACGCCTGACGTGATTGCCGCGCTCAGCAACATCGGCCAGACGGCGGCCTACTACGACGCCAACGGCCATTACGCCCGAACCCAGCCGACGTTCTTCGCCCTGGGCAAGAACGCGGCCAACCAGCTGACCAAGAAACCGCCCTATGAGCGCTACAAGGGTCTCCAACTCGTGACCCGCCGCTGTCCCGGCGGTGCCGTCCAGCCGGCGCCGGACGGCTCAGCGCCCTGGGTGGTGCCGGGCTGCTCCCCCTCGTCAACCCCACCCGGTCCATGAGAAGGATCGCGGCGGCCGCAGCGCTGCTTCTGGCCGCCGGTGCTCTGCTGGTGGTCGGCGTGGGGGCGAGGGGAGGAGGCCCATCGCCCTACAACGTCCGGGCGATCTTCGACGACGCCTCGGCCGTGGTCACCGGCGAGGACGTGCGCATCGCTGGGGCTCCGGTGGGAACGATCACGGCCGAAGGGGTGACGCGTGACAAGAAGGCGGCGCTCACTCTGGAGATCGACCGCTCCGCCTTCGTCCCCTTCCACGCCAACGCCAGCTGCCAGATCCGCGTGCAGTCGGTGATCGGCGAGAAGTTCGTCGACTGCAATCCGGGGACATCGGCGTACCCGGCCCTGACCCGGATCCGCCGGGGACCCGGCGCCGGCTCGTACTACCTGCCGGTCACGCAGACCCAGTCCCCGGTGGACTTCGACATCGTCCAGAACATCTCGCGCCTGCCGGTGCGTGAGCAGTTCGCGCTGATCCTCAACGAGCTGGGCACGGGCCTGGCCGCCCGGGGGTCCGATCTGAACGCGGTCATTCGCCGGGCCGACCCGGCGCTGGGCTACACCGACCAGGTGCTGAAGATCCTGGCCCGGCAGAACCACCAGCTGGCCCAGCTGGCCACGAACTCCAACACAGTGCTCGGCGCCCTGGCCCGGGTCAAGAACCAGCTGACCGGATTTATCCAGAACGCCAACACCACCTCGGTGGCCAGCGCCGCCCGGGCCACCGACGAGGCTCGGTCCTTCCACCTTCTGCCCGGGTTCCTGCGTCAGTTGCAGCCGCTGGAGCGCGATCTCGGCTCACTGGCCCAGCAGGGCACGCCCCTGTTCACCACGCTCAGCCAGGCCGCTCCCTCGATCAACTCTCAGTACCAGCAGCTGGCGCCGTTCGCCCGTGCCACCCGCACCTCGCTGATCGCGCTGGGCAAGTCGGCCGTGCAGCAGCAGCCCGCCCTGCTGGCCACGATCCCGCTCGACCGGCGCCTGGAGCGCTTGGGAAAGTACACCGCGCCCGCCGCGACGCTGCTCGATCGCCTCCTCTCGAGCCTCCAGAGCACCGGCGGCATCCAGCAGCTGATGACCCTTCTATATAACGGAACGGGCGCCACGAACGGGTTCGACGCCGTCGGCCATTACATCCGGACCCAGTCCCTGTTCGGTTCCTGCACGGCCTACGCCAAGGTCCCGGTTCCGGGCTGCTCGGCGAATTTCGTGCATACGGGCAGCGCCGCGGTCGCCAACACGATGCTTCGTTTCTCCCACGATAAGCCGGCGGTGGCCGCCGCCGTGCGCTCGGTCCAGCAAACCGGGAGCCCGAGGCCCCCCACCCGTTCGCTCAGCAGCCTGCTCAGCTACCTGCTGGGAGCGGCGCGGTGAACACGCGTCCCCGCCGGGGAGCCGGCGCTTCCACGCCCGTGCTGATCGGCGCCGTGACGGTGCTGGTGGCCATCATCGCCGTGTTCCTGGCCTACAACGCCAACAGCGGCCTGCCCTTCGTCCCCCATTACACCCTGCACGTCCAGTTCGCCAACGCCGAGGAGCTCACGCCCAACGCCGACGTGCACGTTGGGGGCGACTACGTGGGCAGCGTGTCGGACATCCAGGCCGCACGCAATAAGGCGGGCCAACCCATCGCCGTGGTCACGCTGTCCCTGAACAAGAGCGTCCAGCCGCTCCCGGCCGACTCGACCTTCTTCATCAGGCTCAAGGGCTCGATCGGGCTCAAGTACATCCAGGTCACGCCCGGGAACAGCCACCACGGACTGTCGGACGGATCCACCGTCCCGGTTTCCCAGACCGGCGCCGAGGTGGACCTCGACCAGGTCTTCAACATGTTCAACCGGCCGACCCGGCGGGGGCTGACGATCTCCACGGGCGAGTTCGCCTACGGGCTGGCCGGCCGGGGCAGCGACCTGAACGACGCCATCCACGCCTTCCTCCCGCTGGTGACCGACCTGACCCCGGTGGCGCGCAACCTGTCCTCCTCCAAGACGGACCTGGCGGGGTTCTTCCACGGCCTGGAGTCCTTCAGCGCCGCCGTGGCTCCCGTGGCCCAGCAGCAGGCTCAGCTCTACGTGAATCTCAACACCACCTTCCGGGCGCTGGCCGGGGTGGCGGTGCCCTTCCTCCAGAACTGGATCTCGGATACGCCGCCGGCCGAGCAGTCCCTGATCGACCAGGGGCCGACCATCAGGCCGTTCGTCACGGATACGGCGGGCCTCTTCAAGCAGCTCGAGCCCGGGTTCGCCACGCTGCACCTGAGCTCGCCGGTGCTCACCCAGGCAGAGCTTCTGGGCATACGGAACCTGCCCGGCACCACCTCCCTTGACCAGCAGCTGACCACCCTGGCCCATCATCTGGCCAACTACGGTCAGAAGCCGGTGGTCAAGGCGGGCCTGGATCGCCTCATCCTGACCTCCAAGAGCCTCAAGCCGCCGCTGGCCTTCCTCACCCCGGTGCAGGCGACCTGCAACTACGTGTCGCTCTTTTTGCGCAACACAGCCAGCCTGCTGTCAAGCGACGTGGCCACGGGGAGCACCCTCACGTTCACGCTGGTGGCCATCGACGACGTGCTCGGGGAGGAATCGGTGCCGTCCCAGAAGCCGTACACGATTCCCAACCCGAGCATCCAGAACGCCCACGGTCCGGTGCACGTGAACCCGTACCCCAACACCGCTTCGCCGGGCCAGACGCCGCAGGAGTGCGCGGCCGGGAACGAGGTCTACTCGGGCAAGCAGGCGGTCATCGGCAACCCGCCCGGCAATCTCGGTCTCCAAACCGAAGCGACCAAGGCGACCAAGGGATGAGACGGCGCAAGCCACGCCTGTCCACGTTCGCGGCCGGCCTGATCGGCCTGGTCATCGTGGGCTTCGCGGTGTACGTGATCTTCGGTGGTCCGAACCCGTTGGCCAGCACACCGTTCGAGCTCAAGGCGATGTTCACCTCCCCGACCCAGCTGCACATCCCCTCCGAGGTGCGACTCTCGGGAGTGAAGGTGGGGCAGGTGGTGTCCGTTAAGCGGGTGGCGGGGGTTGACTCGACCTCCCAGGCGGCGCTGGTGACCATGGAGATCGACTCCGACGGCCTGCCAGTCCATGCCGATGCCACTGTGCGGATCCGCCCCCGCATCTTCCTGGAGGGCAACTACTACGTCGACCTTCAGCCCGGGAGCCCGGGAGCCCCGGTCCTGCGCAGCGGAGCCACCCTCCCGGCGGCCAACACGGCGGGGCCCGTCCAGCTCGATCGCGTCCTGAACGCTCTGACCACCGATCCTCGGCGCAACCTCCAGACGCTGCTCCAGGGCTACGGGGCCGCGTTGAACGCCCCGCCCTCACCCGCCCAGGACCGCTACCAGGACCCGATCGTGCGGGGACTGACCGGCGGCCAGTCGCTCAACCTCTCGCTGAAATACTCCGCCGCGGCGTTCGAGGCCTCCTCGATCGTCAACGAAGCGCTCCTGGGGATCCAGCCCCACGACCTCTCACAGGCGATCAAGGGCAACGAGCTGGTCTTCCGGGGGCTGGCCGCCGCCGGCGGAGCGCTGCCCGCCTTCGTCACCCATTTCAACCAGACGCTGGCCGCCCTGGCCGCCCGCCAGCAGGCCCTGGCCCAGACGATAGCCCTGCTGCCGCCCTGGCTGGCCAGCACCGAGCGGACGCTGGGCCCCTTGAACAGGTCCTTCCCGCCGACCCGGGCTTTTGCCCGGGCCATCCTGCCCGGAATCGAGCAGCTGGGGCCCACCATCAACGTGGGAATCCCCTGGCTGGTCCAGGCCAGGGCCCTGTTCTCGCCGCCCGAGCTGGGCAAACTGGTGGCCCTGCTCAAGCCGGCGGTGCAGCAGACCGCGGTGTCATTGAACGCCACCAAGGCATTTGTCATCCAGGCCGAGGACCTGGCCCGCTGCTTCACCCACACCTTCGTACCCACCGGCAACGAGAAGATCAAGGATCCGCCGGTGACCACCGGGCTTCCCCTGTATCAGGAGTTCTTCCAGAGCGCGGTGGGGCTGGCCGGAGCCTCTCAGAACTTCGACGGAAACGGCCGCTACATCCGCACGCTGGCCGGCGGCGGGAACATTCTCCGCCACACGAGCAAAATACCCAGCGAGGGGGCGCTGTGGGGGAACTTCGTCCTTCCCCCGCTGGGCACCCGCCCCGCCTGGCCCGGCTCGACGCCGCCGCCGCAGCGTGGCAACGTCGCCTGTTATAAGCAGGCTCCGGCCAGTCTCAACTCCGCGCAGACCGGAGGCACCCCGTGAAGCGGGCCATCCGCATTCATCGTGTGGACTTCATAGCCATCGTGGCGCTCGTCATCGGCGCGATCGCAGTGACCGGCTACATCTTCCTGCACCAGCCGTCGTTCACCCTGTTCAAGGACTACTACGTGGTGAACGTGCCGTTCTCCACGGCCTCGGCGGTCACCGCCGGGCAGGGACAGACGGTCAACATCGCCGGGGTGCCGGTTGGGCAGGTGGGAGGCGTCAGCGTCAAGAACGGCCACGCCGTGGTTCAGATGAACCTGTACAAGCAATACGCCCCGATCTACCGCAATGCCACGGTCCTGCTGCGCCCCCGCACCCCTCTGAAGGACATGTACCTGGCGCTCGATCCCGGGACCCCGAGCGCTGGAAAGGTTCCCAACGGGGGCTCGCTGTCGGTCGGCGCCACCCTCCCGGACGTCGATTTCGGCGACTTCCTCAGCTCGCTGGACGCCGACACCCGGAACTACCTGCTGCTCCTCCTCGCGGGAGGAGCGCAGGCGTTCCAGAACAATCCCGAGGGCGGCGCCGCACCGACTCCTTCCACGGTGGCTGACCTGCGCGGGATCTTCAAGCGCTTCGCCCCCCTGAACCGGGACACGAGCACGTTCACCACGCTTCTGGCCGCCCGGCAGCGGGACATCCGCGAGTCGATTCACGGCCTCAACGAGGTGACCAACGCCATCGGCGGGGTCGACCGCCAGCTGGCCTCCCTGATCGAGTCCTCCAACACCAACTTCCAGGCCATCTCCTCCCAGGACGCCCAACTCGAGCAGGCTCTCAGCCTGTTCCCGCCCACCCTGCGCCAGGCCGTGAGCACGAACGGAAAGCTCGTCGGCTTCGCCCGCGCCTCGGGCCTGGCCAACAGCCGGCTGCTGCCCTTTGCCCATTTCCTGGCCCCCGCCCTGGTGGCCTCGCGGTCGCTGTTCAGAGACACCACCCCCGTCCTGCGCAACCAGGTCCGGCCGTTCGCCGTGGCCGTCCAGCCGGTGGCCCGCATCCTCAGGCCGGCGGCGATTGAGCTGTCTCGGGCCACTCCGCCACTCACCCGCTCCTTCCGCGTGCTGAACACGCTGTTCAACACGCTGACCTACAAATCCCCGGGGGCACAGAGCTACCTGTTCTGGGGGTCGTGGCTGTCTCACAACGCCGATGAGCTGGCCCGGCTCCAGGACGGCCATGGACCAACCCTTCAGGGCGTCTTCATGGGCACCTGCTCCCAGCTCCAGCTGCTCGAACAGACGCTCGTTCTGGCCGTGCCGTCGATCTCGAACCTGCTCGCCCTCCTCAATGCTCCCAACTGGGAGAAGCTGCCCGGGGCCAATCCCTCGGCCGGGACCTGTTCGTCATGAACAAGCAAGCCCCCAGCGCCGGACGCATCATCACGATGATCGCCTTCGCGGGGTCGTGCATCGGCCTGCTCATCTTCCTGTGGATCTCCTTCGGCGGCGCGACGCCGTTCGCCGGCCAGGGCTACGTGCTCAAGGCCGAGTTCAACCAGGCCGTGGAGCTGGGCAGCCAGGCCGACGTCCGGATCTCGGGAGTGAATGTGGGCAAGGTGATCAACATCCAGCTGGACCACCGGACCGGCCTGACCCGTGCGGTGATGCAGATCGAGTCTCAGTACGCGCCCCGCCCGGCGGACACCCAGGCCATGCTGCGGGCCAAGACGCTCCTGGGTGAGACCTACATCGAACTCACCCCGGGGTCTCGGTCCGCTCCCATGCTGCGTGACGGCGCGACCATACCCAGAACGCACATCGCCCCCACCGTCCAGCTCGACCAGATCCTGTCCACCTTTGACCCCAAGACACGCCACGCCTTCCAGGTATGGATGCAGCAGGGGGCGAGGGCCCTGACGGGCCGCGGGCAGGACCTGAACGAGGCGATCGCCGAGCTGTACCCGTTCGCCACCCACGTCCAGGCCGTGCTGGCCGTCCTGAACCGGGACAGCGCGGCCACCAGCACCCTGCTGCGTGACACCGGGACCGTGTTCTCATCCCTCAGCCGGTCGCCCGCCCAGCTTCAGGGGTTCATCCGCAACTCGAACACCACCTTTGCCGCGACGGCCGCGCGTGATGTCGCGCTGGCGGCCACGGTCAAAGCGTTCCCGCCCTTCCTGGTCCAGACGCGAACGACCGTCAATCTGCTCGGGTCCTTCTCGCGGCTGGCCAAGCCGCTGATCGACGAGCTGCGGCCCGCCGCCGTCCAGCTAACCCCGGCGCTGCAGAAGCTTGTCGTGGCCGCTCCCGAGGTCCGAACGCTGATGGCCAACCTGGGACCGCTCACCGCCGCGGCCCGGCAGGGTGTCCCCGCCCTGGATCACTTCCTCTCCGCCAGCGTCCCGCTGCTGCGCAGAATCAAGCCCTACCTGGGCGATGTCGTCCCGATCCTGGACTACATAAACGACTTCCGGGCAGAGATCGCCGGCTTCTTCGCCAACGGAGCGGCCAACACGGAGAACACCACGACGAACGCCACGGGCGGGCTCTTCCACGACCTGCGGATCTCCAACCCGATTAACCCCGAGGTCCTGACCCCGTACCACTACCGTTTGGACTCCAACCGCGGTGCGCCCTACATGGATCCGGGCGGGTACCTGAACCTGCTCAACGGGCTCCGCGTATTCGGCAGCTATCTGTGTACCAACCACCCCCAGCCGACCATCGGCCCCACCATCCCGCCAGCCCTGGCGAAGGTTCTCAGGAATGCTCTACTACACGTCCAAGCCCGGGGGCCCGCCCTGCGTCGCGCAAACCAAGCTAGGGTTGCTGACCACCGGACAGAACGCATTATTCCCGCACCTGACGCAACTTCGGTAATGCACACGGGTTGTGTTAAACGGCGGTAGGCTTTCGCGGAGACGAGACCGGCTGGTCCGGCGATGCGCAACAGGGACCCAGTTAAACCAAAGGAGGATTCAAGTTGAGACGATTCATCGTCGATCGGGACAGTGCTGGCTGCGCTTGCAGGTGCTGCTGTGGCGCTTGCCGCCGGCAATTTCGACAAGTTCACGGCCACGCAGACGTTCACGCCGAACGCGGCCGGCAGCACCTCAAAGCCCTCGCCCCTAGGGTTCGCTGAGCATTGGACGGCGTCGGGCCTTCCCAGCGGCAACGCCGCACCGCTGACCAAGATCGTGGCCAAGACATACGGGCTGGTGTACAACGGGAAGGACTTCCCGAGCTGTACGTGCGGCAAAGATCAACGCGGCCGGGTCGTCGGGCAAGTGGGACAAGGTCTGCCCGAAGGGCTCCTACATCGGCGGCGGTCCGGTGGAGTCCAAGGTCACCCCGCCCAGCGGCGGGAAGCACGGCGGCACGGCCTGTGATCCGCTACCTGCGAATCTTCAACGGCGGCGCCAACACGCAGACGTTCTTCTTCGTGGTGGTCCCCGTGGCACGGACAGCGAAGGGACGGTGCCCTCGAGCCGCACGTGTGCGACAGCCAAGACCGGGACGTCGTGCGCGGCGTACAGCGGGACGCTCAGCAAGAGCGGCAAGGACGCGGTGCAGACGATCAAGCTCCCGGGCTGCGCCTCGACCGACGCGGCCGGTCTGCATCTGTACGCGGCGCTCCAGAAGCTGGACGTCACGTACAAGAAGCTGACCGTCAAGAAGAGCGGCAAGACGATCGGCTACGCCGAGTCGGTCGCCTGCTCAAATGGCCAGCGGCCGTACTCGTTCACGTTCACGGCCCAGAACTTCAAGGGCCAGTCGCCGTCGACCCAGACGACGACGATCTCCGGTAAGCAGAAGTGCACCTAGCAGTCTGAGCCCGGCGCTGCCGGGGACCCTGTTGGGTCTCCGGCGGCGCTCGGTGCTTTTTTGGGGGGGCGGTCCGGGCGGGGTTCTCCGGGGCGTGCCGTGGCGCGGGCGCAGGGGCGCAACTCGTGACCGCAGGCGCGCGGCCGCGGCGCGGGCGGTCAGCCCCCGGGCGCGCGCCCCCGGCGCGACCATAGATTTACAAAGCTCGTGGTTCCCCGGCCGTTTTGTCAGACCAATGTCGCAGTACGACCCTGGGGTGACTCGGCGAGCCGCACGCTGCGCGATTTGTTCATCCATGGTCGCCAAGGCGCCACCTCGGCCAGCATTTTGGTGGCGCCCGCGTATCGACAAACGGCCTGTTGAGGACTAGGCTGCCGGGAGGCACAAGCCTGATCCACCAGAGGAGGTCGGTCGATGCGCATCTCGGTCAAGGGCCGCAACGTCACTGTCTCCGAGGAGCTGCGGGAGCACGTCGCCCGGCGCTTCAACAAGGTGGCGCGGCAGGTCTCGGAACTGGCCGAGCTCGAGGTCGAGGTCTTCGAGGAGCGCAACCCGGCCATCGCCGACTCCCAGGTGGCCGAGGCGACGCTCCACCTCAAGCGAGCGACCCTGCGGGCCCGGGACGCCTCCCCGGACATCATCCACTCGATCAACCTGGTCGCGGATGAGCTGGCCAAGCAGGTCAAGCGCCACCGGGACAAGCGCCGCAAGCGCCGCGAGGCCCGGGCCGCCAGTGAGCCGGGTGGGCCGGAGGTCCCCGTCCTGAGCGGGGACTCTGAGCTGCCCGCGCCGGTGGTGGAAGGGGTGCTGTTGGAGCCCGCTCCCGAGCGGCCCGCGGACGCCGCCTGAGCAGCATTTTCGGCCCCTCTGAGGCGGCCTAACCCACTGCTACGCTAGCCCCATGTCCATTCTGGACCGCGCGCTTCGCATGGGCGAGGCCAAGAAGTTCAAGACGTACGAGCAGCGGGTGGGGCGGATCAACCTCTTCGAGGAGGAGTTGGAGCTCGAGTCCGACTCCGAGCTGCGTGAGCGGACCGACGCGCTGCGCGAGCGCGCCCGCAACGGCGAGAGCCTGGACGACCTTCTCTACGAATGCTTTGCCCTGGTCCGGGAGGCGTCCAGGCGCTCGATGGGCATGCGCCACTTCGACGTCCAGATGATCGGCGCAATGGTCCTGCACGACGGGTCCATCGCCGAGATGAAGACCGGCGAGGGCAAGACACTGACCGCCACCCTGCCCGTGGTCCTCAATTCCCTGGGGGGCCGTGGCGTGCACGTCGTCACGGTCAACGATTACCTGGCCCGACGCGACGCCATGTGGATGAAGCCGATCTACGACCTGCTCGGGCGTCTCGGTGGGCGTGCTGCAGAACATGCAGCCCTACGAGGAGAAGCGCGAGGCCTACGCCTCCGACGTCACCTACGGGACCAACTCAGAGTTCGGCTTTGACTACCTGCGCGACAACATGGCCACCTCGCTGGAGGAGAAGGTCCAGCACGGCGGGCGCCCCAAGCCCGGAGGAGGGCAAATCGCCGTACCACACGTACGCGATCGTGGACGAGGTGGACAACATCCTGATCGACGAGGCTCGCACGCCGCTGATCATCTCCGGGGCGCCCGGAGCAGGCGGCCGAGCTCTATGTCCAGTTCGCCCGGCTGGCCCGTCAGCTCCAGCCCGGCAAGACCCCCGAGGGCATGGACCCGCGCATGAAGAAGGAGTTCGTGGCCGACTTCGACTACGAGTTCGACGAGAAGCACAAGACGGTCTCCGTGACCGAGCAGGGGGTGGCCAAGGCGGAGCGCTTCCTGCGTATCGACCACCTGTACCGGGCCGAGAACGGGCACCTGGTCAACCACCTCCAGCAGGCGCTGAAGGCCGAGTCGCTGTTCAAGCGTGACGTCGACTACGCCGTGATCGACGGCGAGGTCAAGATCGTCGACGAGTTCACGGGCCGGATCCTGGAGGGCCGCCGCTGGTCAGAGGGTCTGCACCAGGCCGTCGAGGCCAAGGAGGGCGTGCGGATCCAGGAGGAGAACCAGACCCTGGCCACGATCACCCTCCAGAACTACTTCCGGATGTACGACAAGCTGGCCGGGATGACCGGTACGGCCCTGACCGAGGCCACCGAGTTCATGAAGATCTACCACCTGCCCGTGGTCGAGGTCCCGACCAACCGTGCCATGGTCCGCAAGGACTACAACGACCAGGTCTACAAGACCAAGGAGGGCAAGTGGTCGGCGGTGGTCCGGGAGATCGAGGCCCGCCACGAGCAGGGCCAGCCCGTGCTGGTGGGAACCATCTCCGTCGAGGTCTCCGAGCTGCTCTCCGACCAGCTCGCGCGCCGCGGCATCAAGCACACCGTGCTGAACGCCAAGCCCGAGCACGCCGAGCGCGAGGGCGAGACGATCGCCGAGGCCGGTGCGCCCGGGGCGGTCACGATCGCCACCAACATGGCCGGCCGAGGCGTGGACATCAAGCTCGGCGGCAACGAGGAGCACCTGGCCCAGCTCGAGGTGGCCAAGCTCGGCCTCTCGCCCGGCGATCCGGATTACGAGGAGCACTACAACAAGGTGCTGCCCACGATCTCCGAGCGGGTGTCCGATCTCCGTGAGCGCGTGCTGGAGGCCGGCGGGCTGTTCATCCTGGGCACCGAGCGTCACGAGGCGCGGCGGATCGACAACCAGCTGCGAGGACGCTCGGGCCGCCAGGGCGATCCCGGCGAGTCACGCTTCTTCCTGAGCGCCCAGGACGATCTTGTGCGCCTGTTCGCCGGCGAGCGGATCTACAAGATCCTCGACCGGCTGGGGACCGTGGACGACGAGGGCAACGAGGAGCCGATCGAGGCCGGGATGCTCTCCAAGCAGATCGAGAAGGCCCAGCGCAAGGTCGAGGAGCAGCACTTCCTCATGCGCAAGCACACCCTCGAGTACGACGACGTGCTCAACCAGCAGCGCGAGGTCATCTACCGCTACCGGGACGAGATCCTCGAGGGCCGGGACATGAGCGAGGCCGCCCGCGAGGAGGTGGGCAGCCTGATCGAGCGCCTGGTGGCCGAGTACACCTCCGGCGACTTCATCGAGGAATGGGACGTGGACGGGTCTGCTGCGCCGGGCCGAGGAGATTCTCGGGGCCGAGCCCGGCGATCGAGGCGATCGATCCGCGCACCGCCGATCGGGAAGAGCTCACGACCGCGCTTCAGGAGGAGGCAACCGCCAGCTACGACCGGCGCGAGCAGGAGATGGGCCAGGAGCTCATGCGCGAGGTGGAGCGCTTCCTCCTGCTTCAGATCATCGACCAGCGCTGGCGCGAGCACATGTCCGACATGGACTACCTGCGCGAGGGCATCCATCTGCGCGGCTTCGCCCAGATCGAGCCCCTGGTGGCCTACAAGAACGAGGCCTTCGAGCTGTTCCGGGACCTCATGAACTGCGATCTGGGGCGACTTCACCCAGATGATCTTCCACGTCGAGGTCACGCCGGTGGGGCCGGACGGGCAGCCGCTGGGCGCGCCCCGCGCCCCGCCCCGGCGGGTGAGCTCAGGCCTCCAGCTCGGCCACCGGCGGCGGACGGGTGACCTACTCGGGCGGCGTGGCCGCCCAGGGAGCGATGGCCCTGGCCGCCGCGGCGGCGGACGCCGGCGCCATGGCCGGCGGGCAACGGCGACGGCGAGCAGCTCCTGCCCACGCCGGTCGAGCAGCGCCGGGTCGACAGGACCATCAGATCGGCCGCAACGATCCCTGCTGGTGCGGCTCGGGCAAGAAGTTCAAGAAGTGCCACGGGGCCTAGCGGGCTGAGCGCCGAGTTGGGCCGGGGCGGAGTGCCCTCGGGCTGTTAGACTCTCTGGCGTGGCCGATCTGCGAGTCTCCGACCAGGACCGGGACCGCGCTGCGCAGCAGCTGCGCGAGCACTTCGCCGCCGGCCGGCTGACCGAGGACGAGCTCAACGAGCGCGTCCAGGCGGCCTATCAGGCCCGCACCCAGCGGCAGCTGAGGGCGCGCTGGACGACCTGCCCGCCCTCCCGGCCAGCCAGCAGCAGCTCAAGGCCGAGCTGGTCGAGCGCCGAGCGCAGCTCAGGCGCCGGCTCCTCCAGGAGGCCGGCGGGGCGGCCACGCCGTTTGTCATCTGCGTGGTGATCTGGGTGGCGACGGGAGCGCAGGGCGGATTCTGGCCGGGCTTCGTGGCCATCCCCTGATCCTGCTGCTCGTGCGCAACGGCTGGCGGCTGTACGGCCCCTCGCCGGAACTGGATCGTGTTGAACGCGAGCTAGAAGCGCGAAGCCGGCACGGTGGCCACCGCCGGCATCGGGACCACCGTCGCCTTGAGCGCCGCTGGCTAACGCTCCGCCGTAGTGGCGCACCCGCTCCGGGCGGACGACGAACTTGATCCGCTCCTCGCCCGGCTGGCGGTAGGGGTACTCATCCTGGCCGATGTACTTCTTGGCCAGGGCGTCGATGTGCTCATCGGCGCCGTCCGCCACCTCGGCGATGCCCCGGATCTCCACGAAGTTGTAGGGGTTGCCGGCCTCGAACACGAGCACGGTGATGTGCGGGTCGCGCTGGAGGTTGGTCGGCCAGAGGCGGCCCACGGCGCTGTTGACGGCGACCGCGTCGTCGCCCTCGGCGCTCACCCACACGATTGTGCTGTGGATCGAGCTCATCGGCGTTGACGGTGGAGACGACGCAGTAGTTGGGCTGCTCGAGCAGCTCGCGGACGGGGGGGTCGGTCAAGGTAGCCATGACGGACCTCATACCCAGGATCGGCAGCATTCGACCGTCGAGAGGCCACTGCTAGGGTTGAGCACGATGGCCAGCGTTCATTCAGAGTCGCTCTCCCAGCGTCTCGCGGCAATCCGCGAGCAGCTGAAGCTGCTTGCGGACTACCTTTGACCCGGCATCGCTGACGAGCGCGTCAACGCGCTCGAGACGCAGATGGGCGAGCCGGGCTTCTGGGATGACCAGGAGCAGGCGGCCCGGGTGGGGGCCGAGCACGCCCGGCTCAGCCGTCGGCTGAGCTCATACCGGGAGCTCGAGCGGGACATCGAGGATCTGGAGCCGCTGGCCGAGCTGGCCGAGGAGGATCCGGACCTGGCCGACGAGCTCGAGGAGCAGGTGCGGCGCCGTCGAGCAGCGCCTGGCCGAGCTCGAGGAGCAGCGGCTGTTCTCGGGCCGGTACGACTCAGGCGACGCGCTGGTGGCGGTCAACGCCGGGGCGGGCGGCACCGACGCCCAGGACTGGGCGGAGATGGTCCTGCGCATGGAGATGCGCTGGGCGGAGAAGCGAGGATTTGACGCCGAGCTGCTCGAGGTCTCGCCCGGGGAGGAGGCCGGGGTCAAGTCGGCCAGCTTCCTCGTCCGGGGAGAGAACGCCTACGGGCTGTTCACGAGCGAGAAGGGCGTCCACCGGCTGGTGCGCCTGTCGCCCTTCGATGCCGCCCACCGGCGCCACACGAGCTTCGCGGCGGTCGAGGTCTCCCCGGTCGTGGAGGAGATCGAGGAGGTGGAGATCGACGACGACGATCTCCAGATCGACACCTACCGGGCCAGCGGCGCCGGGCGGCCAGCACGTGAACAAGACCGACTCCGCGGTGCGGATCACCCACAAGCCCACGGGGATCGTGGTCCAGTGCCAGAACGAGCGCTCACAGTCCTCCAACAAGGCGGAGGCGATGACGATGCTGCGCTCCAAGCTGCTCGAGCTCCAGGAGCGCCAGCGCCGCGAGGAGATCGCCCGGGAGAAGGGGGAGGCCCAGGACGTCAACTTCGGCTCCCAGATCCGCTCCTACGTCCTGCATCCCTACACGATGGCCAAGGACCATCGCACCGGCTTTGAGATGGGCGATGTCGAACCGCGTCCTGGACGGCGACCTGGACGGGTTCGCCCGCGCCTATCTGCACCAGGTGTCCAAGTGACCGCCGTGCCCGCCGGTTCCGGTCACGAGGGCGCCAGGGACCCATCGCCCTCACCGCCCGTAACGTCCTCCGAGCAGCCCACCGCGCCCTACCTCGAGGCGGTGACCGCGTACGGCTTTCGGGGCTCCACCCGCTTTCACGTTCCGGGGCACAAGGGAGGGGAGGGAGCCGACCCGGGCCTGCGGTTCGCGCTGGGAGACCGCGCTCTGCTCCTGGATGTCCCCCAGGACATCGAGGGCATCGACCTGGGCCCGTCGCCCACGCCTTATGAGCGGGCCGAGCGGCTGGCCGCCGAGGCCTACGGTGCAGCGCGGGCCTGGTTTTTGACCAACGGCGCGAGCCAGGGAAACCACGCCCTGTGCCTGGCGCTGGCCCCGCCCCGGGCGCCAGGTCGTGGTCCAGCGCAACTCGCACGCCAGCCTGGTGGACGGCCTGATCCTCAGCGGGGGCACGCCCAGCTGGGTCGCCCCCGAGTACGACGAGGAGCTGGGCATGGCCCACGGGGTCACGCCCGAGGCACTGGAGCAGGCCTTGCAGCCAGACGCCCGAGGCCCGGGCGGCGTTCATCGTCTCGCCCACCTACTACGGGATGGCCGCCGACGTGGAGGGCTGCGCCGAGGTGGCCCACCAGGCCGGAGCGGCCCTGATCGTGGACAACGCCTGGGGCTCACACTTCGGCTTTCACCCCGCGGTCCCGCAGTCGCCGCTCCACCTCGGGGCCGACGCGATGCTCGCCTCAACCCACAAGATCGTGGGCAGCCTGACCCAATCGGCGATGCTGCTCGTGGCGCGGACCGAGCTGGATTGACCTCGACGCCTTGTCCCGGGCGGTGCGACTGGTCCGCTCGACCAGCCAGAGCTCGCTGCTCATGGCCTCGCTGGATGCCGCCCGGCGGCAGCTGGCCGTCCACGGCGAGGCGCTCCTCGACCGCACGCTCCAGGCCGCGTCACGGGCCCGGGCGGCCATCGCCGCGGTGGAGGGATGTGCCGTCGTAGGGGAGGGGATGGTGGGACGGCCCGGCGTGGCCGGCTGGGATCCGCTGCGGATCGTGATCGACGTGCGCGGGACGGGATGCACCGGGTACGAGGTGGCCGCAGCGCTGCGCGCCACGGATGACATCTACGTCGAGCTGGCCACGCACGCCACACTGGTCCTGGTCCTCGGGCTGGGGCAGCCGGTCGAGCCGCTCGAGCGCCTGGCCCACGACTTCGGCGAGACGGTCAACCGGGTCAGGCGTCCGGGAACGCTCACGGCGATCGCGCGTCCGCCCGCGGCGCTGGCCCATCAGACCGCCATCCCGCCCCGCGATGCCTTCCTGGGCGCGGGGGGAGTCGATCCCGGTGGACGACGCGGTGGGGCGGATCTCGTGCGAATCGATTGCCGGCTATCCACCCGGGATCCCGGCGCTCCTGCCGGGGGAGAGGATCACCGAGGAGGTGATCGGCTACCTGCGCGAGCTGACCGGTGCCGGGGCCCGGCTGCCACGGCGCCCTTGACCCGACATTCAGCACGGTCCGCGTGCTGGTCGAGTAGCGGCCCACGCTGCTGCGCGGTGGCCGGCCGCGGCTCGAGCGCCTGGCTCGCCCGGCAGGCTGAAGCCTGCCGGGCGACCGACGCTTACCTGTTAGAACGGACCTCCGGCCGACTTGCCGCCCTTCTTGATCGGCGAGGCCTTCTCGCACTGCCCTTCCCGCTCACCGGTCACGCGATTGCGCTCGAGCTTGCGGGGGAAGAGCCCCTTCCCGGTCTCGGCGCTGTCCCAGACGTGGGTGTTGTCCTCGCAGACCAGGTTGCCGAGGACCTGGTTCTGCAGGACCTCGATGGCATCCTTGTCGCCGAGCGTGTTCTCCGTCAGGTTGATGCTGCGCTGCACGACGTCCCGGGCCAACCCGATGTAGCAGGTCCTCATGTCGGAGATCGACAGGTTGCCGCTGATCGTGTTGTCCTCGTAATCGCTGTACACCGGCGAATGGAACAGGGCAAAGATCCCCTTCTTGGGAGGCGCGCAGCTCCGGCCGCCGCCACCCTCGGATTGCGTCACGCTACCGCCGATCGTGGCGGAGTGGATGATGACCCCGAGCGCGCCCGAAGACGCCACGTTGCCAGTAATTCTGGGGTAGCTGTGGGTCGTCGGCTTGGACCCGTGCGGGGTATCAACACACGGGAACGAGGTCGTGTTACAACCAATCACGGCCGCGGCGCCGGACTCGACGGTCACATCACCGAGCACGGTGAGCCGCGAGTGGTGATTGCCGAACGCGGCGACAAGCGCCCCGTCTGATTCTACCTCGACCGTGCCCGTGACCCGAGCGGCTCCGCGGTTCACCAAGCAGAAGCCCTCCACGATCACTCCGTCGGGGTAGCTGCCCTTGA
Organism: uncultured Solirubrobacterales bacterium; assembly: GCA_963838865.1. Taxonomy (GTDB): domain Bacteria; phylum Actinomycetota; class Thermoleophilia; order Solirubrobacterales; family Solirubrobacteraceae; genus Palsa-465. The sequence continues at coordinate 664,539 of CAWISN010000003.1, forward strand.
GCACGCCGGGCTTCTTCGCGGTCCCCTTACACACGTGGGGCCCTGAGGCTGACGCCAGGGCCGGTATGAGAGCGAGCAACATGCCGCTCGCCAGCACAACAACAATCCTTCGCATTAAGTCCCCTTCTGGTTCGATTGCCTGCTGTAGACCGACCCTATCCGAATCGGGCGCTCGGTGTAATCCAACCGACCTAACGCGCTCTGGCGGGCAGACGTCGCGCCCGGCCCGCTCAGGGCCCGCCCGCGCGTTGGACTAGGGCCGGAAGCGCCAGACCATGCCAAAGCGCTGCTTGCTGGCGGCGGCCTCACCCACATAGATCCAGCCGTCCTGGGCCCCAAGACCGACCACGTGGCGGTGGGGCGGAAAGCCGTTCAGCACGACGCGCGGGCTGCCCCCGCCCCCCAGCGGCACCGAGACGACCTGGGCTGGCGCGCCGATTCCGAACTCCGACAGATACAGCTGCTGACCGACGATGACCAGGCCCAGGGGGTCAGTGCGCGCAGAGAATGAGCGGATCGGCCGGGCGAAGCCCTGGCACAGGCTGGGCTGGCTCCAATTGCAGGTTGGGAAACCGTAGTCCTGGCCGCGATGCACCTTGAGCAGGAGATCCGGGGCGTGCTCGGCTCCGGAATCAATCACCCAGGGCGCGAGTGAGCCCGCTTGGAACACGAGCTGCCCGGGCTGGCGTATCCCCCGGGCCACGATCGACACCCGGTTGCCCTGAGGGGTCATGGACAGGAGGTCGTAGCGGTAGGGCGTGGCTGCGCCCCGGTTGTTGCCGCCCCGCGCCACGCCCACGAACAAGCGCCCGTTCGGTCCGAAGGCGACGCCGGTGAACCCTGTGAACCCGGCTTGGGCCGTGTAGATGACCCGACGGCGGATGAATTTTTTCCCCGTCCAGCCCCTCCAGGCCAGGAGCTCATTTCCAGCGCTGATGAACAGCGTGCGATTGTGCCAGGCCAGACCGGTGGAGAACGGAGGCGAGTGGTTGAGCCGCCGGGCTTTGCTGTTTTTGAGCACGTACACGCCGCCAATGCCCAGCGGATCGGTAGTGCCGTCGCTCATGAACACGTCGCGCGGCCCAAAGGCAAAGGCCGTGGGACTGCCCACGTAGCGGGCGACCAGTTGAGCCGGGCGCCCGCCCGCAGTGACCGGGGCCTGAGCCGCGCTGGCCGCGGCGGGCAGCGCCGCCAGCGCGGCGGCGAGAAGCGGGATCGTGGCTATGCGTGATCGCATGTGGACATGTCGAAGATGGTGATCCAGCACACCCCCTCGGCGAGGACGGAGGTTAGCGGCCGGCTTGGCTTTACACTCCAGACCGGGCGATCCCGGGGGGTGTGCCGGGGCGCCGGAGCCCCATGAACCTGCCCAGCGACACTGATCCTCCTCGGGTGGTCGCGGACTCCGCAGCCGGGATCTTTGGCCAGCCATTCCCGCCTCCTGATCCCGAGGTCATCCAGGAAGCAGTCATGCGAGCTCTGGCCGAGGATGTTGGGCGGGGCGACGTCACGACATCGGCCACCGTGCCGGCCGGGGCCCGAGCCCAGGCCACCATCACCCAGAAGGCGCCCGGTGTCGTGTTTGGCCTGGAGCTGGTCGAGGAGACCTTCCGCCAGCTCGACCCGAGCGTGACCAGCCACCGTCTGGTCGAGGAGGGGGTGTGGAGGGAGGAAGGACCGGTCATGCGCGCCCAGGGCTTGGCCGCGCCGCTGCTCACGGGGGAGCGGACCGCGCTCAACTTTCTCCAGCGCCTCTCGGGCGTCGCCACGATGAGCGCGCAGGCGCTCCGCGCGGTGCAGGGAACCGGAGCCACTGTCCTGGATACCCGGAAGACCACCCCTGGTCTGCGCCTGCTGGAGAAGGCGGCCGTGGCCGCCGGCGGCGCCACCAACCACCGGGTCGGGCTATACGACGCGATCCTCATCAAGGAGAACCACGCGGCGCTGGCCGGCGGCGTGGGTCAGGCGGTTCGGCAGGCCGGCCAGCGCGCGCCTGGGGTACCGCTCGAGGTCGAATGCCGGACGCTCTCCGAGGTGGATGAGGCGCTGGCAGCGGGGGCGCGATGGATCCTGCTGGACAATATGGATCCCGGTCAGCTCAGGGCTGCGGTTGACCGGGTGCGGGGCCGGGCCAGGCTCGAGGCCAGCGGCGGGGCGACCCTGGAAAAGCTCCAGGAAATTGCCCGCACCGGCGTAGACTTCATATCGGTGGGCGCACTGACCCATAGCGCCCCCGCCCTGGACTTTTCCCTGATCCTCGAGCCGCTGTCATGAACCTCCCGATGCTTGGTGCCCTCGACGCACCCCTGATGCTGGAGAACATCCCGGCGCTTCAGGAGGAGGTGCGGGCCCTGGCCCATGAGCGGGACGCTCTGATCCTGGCTCACAACTACCAGCTGCCCGAAATCCAGGACGTTGCCGACTACGTGGGGGACTCACTCGGGCTCTCCCAGCGTGCCGCCGCCGCGGATGCTCAGACGATCGTGTTCTGCGGGGTGCACTTTATGGCCGAGACGGCGTCGATCCTGTGTCCGGACAAGGTTGTCCTGATCCCCGACCTGGAAGCGGGATGCTCGCTGGCCGACTCGATCACGGCCGAGCAGCTGCGGGAGTGGAAGGCTCGCCATCCCGGAGCCGTGGTGGTCATGTATGTCAACACCAGTGCCGAGGTCAAGGCGCAGACCGATTACTGCTGCACGTCGGCCAATGCCGTGCAGGTGGTGGAGCACATCTACCGCGAGCACGGCGATGAGGTGGAGATCCTGTTCGGGCCAGACATGTTCCTGGGGTCCTACGTGGAGCGCGTGGTGGGGCGTCCCATGCACGTGTGGGACGGCGAGTGCCACGTCCACGCCGGCATCCGGCCCTCAGACCTGGTGAGCCTGCGTCAGGCCAACCCCGGGTCCGAGCTTCTCATTCACCCCGAGTGCGGCTGTTCCACCAGCGTGATGGAGTACGTGGCCGCCGGGGACGTGCCCGCGGAGGGCGCCTACATGCTCTCCACCGGCGGCATGCTCCGCCACGCCCGGGAGATGCACGGAGGCCGGGCGATCGTGGCCACAGAGACCGGGATGCTGCACGGACTTCGCCAGGCCGCACCGGAGACCGATTTCATCGCCGCCAACGAGGCCGCGCACTGCCGCTACATGAAGATGATCACTCTGCCCAAGCTGCGCGACTCGCTTCGACACGGTGTGCACGAGGTCCGTGTCCCACCAGAGGTGGGCGATCGGGCGCGGGTGCCCATCGAGCGGATGGTGGCGATCAGCTAGAGCTCCTCGCCGAGCCCGTCAAGTAGCTCAAGCCCCTCCTCGCTGGCCAGGCGCACGGCCCTGAGGGACAGCCGCTTGCGCTCGAACTCAGCCGGGGTGTAGCAGTGAACCTCCGCCCAGCCTCCCATCTCGAGAGCGTCCCACAGCGCGCCGGCCTGGTAGACCCGCTCCAGCCACGGCATCCCGTCGTAGGCCCCTGAGACGAGGACCAGCACGAACTCGGCTCCGCGCTCACGCTGGGGCGGAGCGCCGCGCTCGTCGGCCACTCGGGCTCCGGCCAGCATGGCCCGCTCCAGCGGCCACCTCTCACCCACCCGGTCCAGATAGCGGCGCAGCTCCCGGCGATTGATCGCGGCAGCCATCTCCACGGCTCCGGATTGTCTCGGCAACCGCGGCCGGAAGCAATGGTCGGGCGGGGGCTTTGTCGACCTGTGCGGTGGTTGAAGGCGACCGCTGCCGCTGCGGGACGGCCCCGCCCGCCACCGGTCGGCTCAGACCGATTCGAACTCCTCCGTCGTATGCGGCCCCACACAGGCCACGGCCAGCCCCTCGCTGATGTCGGCCGCCACCTGGCGAACCTGGCCGAGAGTGACCTTGTCAAGCCGCTCGATCGCCGCGTCGGGATCGACCTGCTCGCCATACACGACCGCCTGCTGGGCGCCGTATCGGGCTACGGCTCCGGTGTTCTCAAAGGCGATGGCCCGCGCGCCCGCGGCATAGGCCCGGGAGCGCTCGACCTCCTCGGAGGTGGGGCCGCTCTCACGCAGCTCGGTCACGATCTCGCGCATCCGTCGATACGCCTCCAGGCATTTGCTCGAGTCCAGCCCGGCCGAGAGCTGGAGCACGGGCACGTCGGCATAGGCATGGGCCAGGGAGTGGACGGAGTAGGCCAGACCCCTCTGCTCGCGGATCTCATCGAACAGGCGGGAGGCCATCGAGCCGCCCAGCAGCGTCGAGTAGATCTGAAGCGCCGCCCGCTGATCGGGATCGGAGACGTCCACGCCCGCCCGGTAGGACATCCGCAGATGCGACTGGTTTGAGTCGCGCTCGCCCACCAGTATCCGGGGCTAGAGCGCGGGAGCGGGATCGACGGGATCGGGCTCAGGATGCTCGGGAAAGCGAGACGAACAGCTCCGCCACGCCGTCATCGAGCCCCTCGAGGTTGCCAACGAGAAAAGCGCTGCCCCGGGCCGGAGACCACCGGCGTGAGCGGAAGGCCAGGATCCCCTCGCGGGTGAAGCTGTCCTGGATGTGCTCGGCCGGGCCGAGTACCGGCCGGCCCAGCGGGTGATCGCCGAAGGCCGCCTCGTCGATCAGATGCTCGGCCATCACCGAGGGCTGGTCGTTGGCCCGCGCGATCTCCTGCACCACCACCCCGCGCTCACGGTCGAGCTCCTCAGGATCGATCCGCGGCCGGGCGACGAAATCGGTCAGAAGGTCCGCCGCGTCAGCCAGCCGCTCGGCCCGCGAGGTGATGTGAAAGGCCACCAGGTCGTGGCTGGTGTAGGCGTTGAGGACTGCCCCGATCGCCTCGGCCGCCTGGTTGACGTCGCGGTAGGTCGGGTACTTCTCCCCGCCTTTGAACACCAGGTGCTCGAGGAAATGGGCCATGCCGTTCTCCTCGCGCGCGCTCGCTCCGCGCTCCGGCGTCGAAGGCCACGAGGATGGTCACGGCCCGGGTTCCCGGCGTGTTGATCCGGTACAGCGGAAGCCCGTTGGCCAGTTCGGTCCGCTCGATCTGTGCCATCGTCGGCAACGGTAGCGCTCGCTGAATGTGGCTTTGAGCCAGCCTTGAGGTGCAAATTGGCTTGCACGACGCTCTGGGCGGGACGCGCCGCCAGGCCGCTCGGTACACTGGCCGCACCATGGCTACATCAGAATCCTCCCGTCACAATCGCGAGCGCGCCTCCGGTCGCGCGCCTCAGCCCCCGGCGCCGCGAGGCGCTCCCGCAGGACGCCCGGCTCCGCAGCCCGGGTGCCCTCCGGTCATCGAGTTCCGCGGCGTCTCCAAGCGCTACCCCAGCGGAGACCTGGGACTCGACCACGCGACCTTCGCCGTCAACCGCGGCGAGTTTGTCTTCCTGGTCGGCAGCACCGGCTCGGGCAAGTCGACCGTCATGCGGCTGCTCATCAAGGAGGTCGACCCCACCGAGGGCGTGATCCGCGTGGCCGGGCACGACCTGACGCGGGATCACCCGCCGGCGGGTCCCGTTCTACCGGCGCAACATCGGCGTGGTCTTCCAGGACTTCAAGCTCCTGCCCAACCGGACGGTGTACGACAACGTGGCCTACGCGCTCCAGGTGACCGGCGGCACGCGCAAGGAGATCCGGGCCAAGGTGCCGGACATCCTGCGCCTGACCGGGCTGTCGCTCAAGCTGCACAACTATCCCGACCAGCTCTCCGGCGGCGAGCAGCAGCGCGTGTCGATCGCCCGGGCGTTCGTGAACCATCCGCCCCTGCTGCTGGCCGACGAGCCCACCGGCAACCTCGACCCGGAGACGAGCATCGACATCATGCGTCTCCTCTACCGGATCAACCGCACCGGCACGACCGTGCTGGTGGCCACCCACGACCAGGCGATGGTGGACAAGATGCGCCGGCGCGTGCTCGAGCTCTCGCACGGCCGGATCGTCCGCGACGAGGCGGCCGGCCTGTACACGCGGGACGAGACCACCCGCGAGTTCGCCCACCGCATGCGGGCACCGTCGGTTCGCCCGCCCGGGCTGGACGGTCCGCCCCTGAGCTGGCGACGCGGACGCGCTCGCTCCTCGACGAGGAGATCTAAGCGGTGTCGCTGCGCTTCTTCCTGCGCGAGGCCATGCGGGCCATGCGGCGCAACGCCGCTCCGAGCTTCGCCGCCCTGGCCACCGTGCTGGTCACGATGCTCGTGGTAGGCGTGTTCATTCCCGCCGTCGAGGTGACCAACGACGCGGCCAATTCGGTGCGCGGCCGGCTGATCGTCGACGTGTACATGAAGAGCAACGCCACGCCGGCCGCAGGAGGCGCGGGTGAAGCGCGAGATCCTCAGGGTCCCGCACGTCAAGAGCGTGCACTTCGAGTCAAAGCAGCAGGCCTACTGCCGCAGCAGGCCAAGCAGGATCCGGCGGCCTACAACCTGCTGGGCTCCAACCCGCTGCCCGACACCTTCCACGTCTATCCGGACAACCCGGCCAACGTGCTGGCCATCCACAATCGGCGCTGACGCCGAAGGGCGGGGTGATCGATCCGGCCATCCAGAGCGTCTCCAACAAGAAGAGCTACACCAAGAAGGCGCTGGAGCTCACCTCGGCGGTCAAGTGGGGAGGACTGGCCTTCGCGATCCTGCTGACGATTGCTTCAGTGCTGCTGATCGCCAACACGATCCGCCTGTCGCTGTACGCCAGGCGTCGGGAGGTCGAGGTGATGAAGCTGGTCGGGGCCACCGACTGGTTCATCCGCTGGCCGTTCGTCATCGAGGGGGTCATCGTCGGGGCGGTCGGCGGAGTGCTGGCCATCGTCGATCCTGGCCGTAACCAAGGTCGCGCTCCTGGATCCGCTGTTCGCCGGCTGGTCGCTGGTCAGCCAGATCAGGACGATCTCCTTCCCCGCCCTGATCTTCATTCTCCTGGCGGCCAGCGCGCTCGTCTCCGCCGCCGGCTCGGGCCTGTCGCTGCGGCGCTTCCTGCGAGTCTGATCGGCAGTCGCCGTCAGCGCGGCGGGCCTGCTCGTCTGACCGCGCCGATCGCCACTGGCGTCCGGCTACTCTCACACGGATGGCTCAGCGTCCAAATCGTTCCCCGCGCCTGGCGGGCACCGTCGTCGTCGTGCTGGGCGTTCTCGTGCTGGGTATGTGGCTGGGTGGCCATCCCAGCTGGCTTCCCAGCGGCTCTGCGCGACGCCTTCGAGGAGAACTCGGGTGGGCCCGCTGGTCAGCACCGTGCTGAACACGCATCACGCACGACTACTACCGCCCGATCAACCGCAACCAGCTGCTCGACAAGGGGCTGGTGGCGATGGTGGCCAGCCTCGACGATCCCTACTCGCACTACTACTCGCCTTCGGACTACCAGACATTCCTGAACCAGTCCAACCCGCACTTCGGCGGCATCGGCGTGGACGTGGTCCAGGCTTCCCGCGGGCTGCGGGTGGTGGACGTGTTCCCGGGTCTGCCCGCGGCCAAGGCGGGGCTTGCGCACGGAGACATCATCGTCAAGGTCGGCGTCAAGGTCTCTGGCCGGCCGCTCGGCCGATTTCGCCTCCGCGCTGATCCGCGGCCCCGTGGGGAGCACGGGTGAAGCTCACCGTCCTGCGCGGCTCGCGCACGCTGACCTTCTCGATCGTGCGCGCCAACGTGGTGGTGCCCGTGGCCAGCGGGAGGATCGTCACCTACCACGGCATCAGAGCTCGGTTATCTCCAGTTCACCTCATTCACCAGTGGCTCGGGGGACGAGCTGCAGGGGTGACGTCCGGCGTGTCCTGCGCCAGGGCGCCAAGGGGCTGATCCTCGACCTGCGCGAGAACGGGGGCGGCCTGCTCGAGGAGGCGGTCAACGTGGCCAGCATCTTCATCCCCGACGGGACGATCGTGACCACCCGGGGCCGCAGCCAGCCCACGCAGGTGTACACGGCCAGGGGCAACGCCATCGCGCCGAAGATCCCGATGGTGGTGCTGGTCGACCATGACACCGCGTCCTCGGCGGAGATCGTCACCGGAGCGCTCAAGGACCACGGCCGGGCCGTGGTGGTCGGCACCCGGACCTACGGCAAGGGCGTCTTTCAGGAGATCGAGCCGATGCCCGGGGGCGGCGCCCTGGACATCACGGTCGGGGAGTACTTCACACCGAACGGGCAGAACCTGGGCGGAGGCGGTGTGCGTGAGGGCCGAGGGGATCAAGCCGAACGTGTACGCCTACACGCCGCCCGGACGCCAAGACCGACGTCGCCCTGTCCGTGGCCGAGCGAACCCTGGCGGCGCGGATCAGATGAATCCAGCCGCCGCGGCGGCCAGGGTCGCTGTGATCGAGCGGCGAGGGAAGTTCCTGGTGGCCGAGCCGTTCTTCAGCCCGGGCCCGCGGCTGGCGGTGACCCGCGACCGGCAGGCCTCGGTGGGCGACCTCGTGGTGCTGGCGCCCCAGTCCCCTCGGTCTGGGCGGAGCCGCGGGCGGGGGCGGGCCGTCGTGGCTCGCCGGCTGGGCCGGCCCGACGTGGCCCGGAACGTCATCGAGGCCCTGATGGTGGAGCGTGGCCTACGCCGAGCGTTTGATCCGGCGGTGGAGAGGGAGGCCCGGATGGCCAGTCAGGAGGTGCGCCCCGGCGAGCGGCGAGACCTGCGCTCGCTGGTCACGTTCACCATCGATCCCGCGAGCGCGCGCGATTTCGACGACGCCATTTCGGCCGCCTCCGAGGGACCGGATCGCTGGCGGGTATGGGTGCATATCGCCGATGTCTCGGCCTACGTGCCGCCGGGGTCGCTGGTGGACCGCGAGGCCTACCGGCGGGCGACCAGCGTCTACGTCCCCGGCGCGGTCGAACCGATGCTGCCCGAGAGCCTGTCGGCCGGCGCCTGCTCGCTGGTTCCCGGCCAGGATCGTCTGGCGGTCACGGTGGAGATGGTGGTGGAGGGTGACCGGGTCAGGACCAGCTCGTTCTACCGCTCGCTCATCCGGTCAGACGAGCGCCTGGACTATCCCAGGGTGGACCGGATCTTCGCCGGAGCCGAGCGGGCGCTCGAGCCCGTGGGCGGAGCCATTGGCCGCCGCCCGGGGTGCGGCGGCGGCGCTTGCCGCCCGGCGGGCTGCCCAAGCAGCCATCGTGCTCGAAACCGAGGAGCCCGAGTTCATCTTCGACGACGAGGGCAACGTGGTCGGCGCCGAGCCGGTGCAGCAGACCGAGGCCCACCGGCTGATCGAGCACCTGATGATCGCGGCCAACGAGCAGGTGGCCGGCGCGCTCGAATCCCGTCACCTGCCCGCTCTGTTACCGCGTGCACGAGCGGCCCGAGGGCGCTTCCGTGCAGCGGATGATCGACCAGCTGGCTTCGCTCGGTGTCCCCACTCCTCCGGTGCCCAAGGGGGCGTTGAGCCAGCAGCAGGCGGCGGAGCTGGCCGGGGAGGCCTCCCAGCTGGTCGAACCAGTGGACGGCCAGGCAGGGGACGGGGCCGGCGGGCTCTGCCGCGGCTGGTCCTGCGGTCCCTCAAGCAGGCCTACTACGACCACCGCAATCTGGGTCACTCCGGCCTCCAGTCGCCCCGCTACTGCCACTTCACCTCTCCCATCCGCCGCTATCCGGACCTGATCTGTCACCGCGCCCTGCTCTCCTCGATCGATCGGCGGGGAGGAGCCTGCCCCTGACCGTGCCGCGGTGACCGCGGCCGGGCCGTGGACGTCGGGTCGAGAGCGGGAGGCCATGACGATCGAGAGAGACGCCGATGACGTCGCGCTGTGCTTCCTGCTCGAGCGGGAGCTCGGCCGGGTGGGCTGGGAGGCGACTTTTACCGGCGAGGTGGTGGGGCTGATCGGCGCCGGGGCGTTCGTCTCCTTCGGCCCCGGACAGCTCTTCGAGGGCATGCTGCCGGTGCGCCGGATTCGGGGAGACTGGTGGGAGCTGAACCAGGAGGGCACGATGCTGATGGGCACCCACACCGGGCGGGCCATCCGGCTGGGGGACGAGCTGGAGGTGCGGGTGGCGGGATCGATCCACCGCGCGGTCGGGTTGACCTGGTATTGGCCTCAAACGAGTTCGAAGAGGAATAAGCGGTGGCCAAGAGCGGAAAGCGGCGGAAGGCCGCCCCGGGCGATGTGGCCAGCAACCGGCAGGCCTCGTTCCGATATCACCTGCTCGAGCGCTTCGAGTGCGGGATGGTCTTGACGGGAACGGAAGTCAAGTCACTGCGCGAATCGGGGGCTCAGCTCAAGGACTCCTACGCGGCCATTCGCGATGGCGAGGTGTGGCTCGTGGGCATGTACATCGCGCCCTACGGTCCCGCCTCGCGGGAGAACCATGACCCCGAGCGGTCCCGCAAACTGCTCCTGCACCGCCAGGAGATCGATCGTCTGATCGGGCGGACTCGAGAGCGCGGACTCACGCTCGTGCCCACTCGGGTGTACTTCTCTGACCCGGGATCGCGCGCCAAGGTGGAGATAGCCCTGGCCCGCGGCAAGGATTTCTACGACAAGCGGGAGACCATCCGTCGGCGCGAGACCGCCCGGGACGTGGAGCGCGAGCTGCGCGACGCGCAGAGATAGGCGACGATCGTTCAGGCGTCGAGCGCCTGGGCAGGTCAGGCGTCGAGCGCCTGGGCCAGGTCAGCCCACAGGTCCGCGGGAGCCTCCAGTCCCACGCTGAGGCGCAGGAGTCCCGGCGGAACGCGGTCGGGCTCCCATCGGCCTCGGGACTCGAGCGTCGAGGTGACCCCGCCCAGGCTGGTGGCGTTCTCGATCAGGCGCAGCGAACGCTCGACCTTCTCGGCGCCCGCGGCGTCAGCGACATCAAAGGAGAGCAGGGGCCCAAAGGCATCGACGTATCGAGCGGCCACCGGGTCGTCCAGGCCGGGATAGCGAACCTGCTGGACCATGGGGTGCTCTCTCAGCCGGCGCGCCAACTCGAGCGCGGCTGCCGATTGGCGCTGAACCCGGAGAGCCAGCGTCTTCATGCCCCGCAGCGCGAGCCACGCCGGATCGGGCGCGGCCACGATGCCCGAGGCCGTGCGGAAAGCCCGCAAACGGGCGTGATCCTCCTCGCGGGCACACGCCACCGCCCCCATCAGGACATCGTGGTGGCCCCCCAGGATCTTGCTCGCGCTGTGCAGGACGAAGTCGGCCCCGTGCTCGAGCGGGCGCAACAGGACCGGGCTGAGCACGGTGTTGTCCACCACCACCACGCGCGCCGGCGGCGTGGGCCCGGGCGATGGAGCGATCGAGGTCGGGAAAGGTCATGAGAGGGTTGGCGCAGGGCTCGAGCCACACCAGATCCGCCTCGGGCGGATCGGCGGTCTGGTCAAACTCGGTCACCTCCAGACCCCACCGGCCCAGCACGTCGCGCAAGAGGGTGATGGTTCCGTAGTAGCCCCCGTCGGCCACGGCCAGCGCGTTTTCCGGGCTCGAGCATCGCCAGCGCCAGCGCGGTGGTGGCTCCGGAGCCGGAGGGGAAGAGCAGCGCCGGCCCGCCCTCGAGCTCTCCCAGCAGGCGCTCGACCTCGGCGCCGACGGGATGGGCCGCCCGCTGGTAGTAGAACGGCCCCGGGGCTCCCTCGACGTGGGCGTGAACGGTGGCGCGATCCAGCGCCGGGAGCTTGTCCCGGGCTAGCTGGGTCTCCCTGTGCATCAGGCTAGTGTCCTGACACGAGTGCCTCAGGCGAAACTGCGGGCCAGAGCGGTGAAGTGCATGCCCGACGACCAGCAGCGGCGATCAGGCCCACGTAGACCACGGCCACGAGCAGGCGGTTTCGCGGACGCACGCGGTAGTAGTCGGGCTGGCCGGCGTAGTCCGCCGCGGCGTAGCTTCCACCGCTTGTAGGTCTCATATCCGGCGAACAGCAGGATCAGCCAGATGATCGGGTTGGGGAAGACGATGGCCAGCGGGACCATGGCCGCGAGGCCCAGGAACCACATCCACGGCGCCATGGCCGCCATCGCCCGTCCGCCGTCCAGCGGGACGACCGGCAGCAGGTTGAACAGGTTCAGGAAGAACCCCGTGAACGCCAGGGCGCGCCACAGGTCATTGCCGGTGAGCTGCCAGACGACGATGCAGGCTGCCGACCCGACCGTGCCCAGAACCGGGCCGGCCAGCCCCACGCGGGCCTCGGCGAGAGCGTTCTTGCCCAGCGAACGGGCGCTGATCACCGCACCCAGAAACGGGATGAACATCGGAGCGCTGGCTTTGATGCCCTCCCGACGCAGCTGGATCACATGACCCATCTCGTGGACCAGGAGCAGGACCACGAAGCCCGCAGCGAAGGGCCAGCCGAACACAAAGCTGTAGGCGGCGACCGAGACGAGCATCGTGCCCACGGTGGTCAGCAGCTTCAGCTTGGGAAGCAGCAGGAGCAGCGTCTTCAGCTTGGCCAGAAGGGCGACCAGCGCGGCCAGCGCCGGCCCGAAGCGTCGGGCCAGCCAGGACTGGCGGTGGTTGCGCGGATGCTTGGGGGTCGACCAGTCGTCCTCTGGCTGGCGCGCACCGGGCGGGGCCGGTTCGAGCAGCGGCGGAGACGCCGGCCCGGGGGCCGGGGGGACAAGCCACGGATTCGTTGTTTCCATCACCCTCAATTCTGACAGTGCGGGCTCGGCGAACCGGCTGCTCTTACGATCTTTTTCTGTCGGCGTCCACGGGGCGAACGATGGCGCTGGAGTTCGCATATACGAAGTTCAGCGCCAATGTTCGAGATAAGCACACCGCGTTGTTCTGTGGGTGTGCGTTATGTCGGTGTGACCCTTGCCTGGCCGGTCTTGCGGTCGATGCGGACCCTCAGCGAGCCCGAGACCGGCTGGCCCCTGTCACTGACGCCGTTCGCCTGACAGATCGCCCGCTGCGGCACGGACGCAGTGCATGTCACATTTACGCTGTGGAGGCCCTCGCTCTCCAGCGAATGTCCCAGGACCGTGGCCAGGCGCTGCAGGAAAGCGTGGTTCACGGCCGTGTAGCTGGTGCCCGAGGGGGGCGAGCCCAGTGCCAGAGTGCGCGGGAGTCCGGAGATCGCGGGCGGTGCGGAGGTCTGAGTTTTACTGGATCCCGAGCCACATCCGGCCACCAAGCCGGCCAGACATGTAGCGACTGCGAGCGATCTGGTTCGCATCGGCGCGTAGGTTAGGGGCCTTGCCGTGCCCCCGAGGCGCGAGGGAGAAATCCCGACAGGAGCGGGAGAAAAACCCCTCCGCGGGGCTATACTCAAACGAGCAAAAACCAACCCCGGGGACGACTGGCTTCGACGTGGTCGGCTCGTGGGGGTGGTTGCGAGCCGAGGTTCCGGGCGGCCTCGTAAAACACCCGGAAAACAATAAGTGCGGACTCGCACACATTTGACCTCGGTCTGGCTGCTTAGTCAGTAGATCGGACGTCATCTCGGCCCTCGTAGCCTGCGGCGAGGGGTCCGGGATCAACTAGCAGGCTCGCTCGGTGAGGATCGCTCCGGCCGATCCGAGGACCACGTTTCGGAGCTGGCCTCAAACAACCCGGCCGGCGTGGCGAGCTTGAGGCGAGATTAGAGCGCCGGCTACGCTCGTAGACGCCACTTCACACGCGACTGCGGACGCGGGTTCAATTCCCGCCGTCTCCACCTGGAGAGCTTGTGGAACAGTTTGGAAAACGTTTTCCAAACTGTTCCCGGCTCTGTACACGGCTCGCGATTTGCCAGCCCTCAGCGCGTGCTCGCCCACACGGCGGTCTATGAGCGGCGAGTTCTTTCTTCCCCTGAAGGATTGAGCTCGATGGCGCGAAGCCCCATCTGGACGGGGACGACCGCAGCGAGGCTGATAGCACCGATGAACGCGAGACCCCACCACATCGCATGTGAGGTCCAGAGCCAGCCGCCGGCACCCGCCGCGATGCCGACTGCGCCCAAGGCTAAGACGCTGAGGCGGACCTTCAGAAGGGTCGCGCGGATTGCTGCTGGGTCGGTTCGGTGAGGCTCAACCTGAACGGGCGCTTGAAGCGAGTGCGCACGGGCGCGGGCCGCATCGAGAGCTGCGCAGATGCGCTCCATCTTTGGCCGATAACGCGCTGGCCCGCGCATGGTTGGGAGAAGAATCTCGCGTCCGTCCATTAGTTCTGCGTAGACGCCGAACCCGCTTGACAATGGAACCACGGCTGGCGCGACCTTGAAACCTCTGACACTGGACCACTCCAAGGTGCTCTGCCGCCCGGACACGGGAACGCACCGGACGCCGGTCTTGGTCACGTAAACGCCCGAGCGCACAAAGAACGGCGAGCACAAGGCCATCATGCCTCCTGCGATGATGATTCCGGCGACGGGGTCGCTCTGAAGGCCGCCTATCGCCAGCCATATACAGGCAAGAGCCAGATACGCCCAGGTGGGCGTGAGGATGTAGCGCGTTCCGTCTGGTCGCAGCAGCTTAGGCATCGCTTTCCTAGATATCGGCCCACACATCCAGAACGTTGATTCTGCGCATAGGCCGGCTCGTGCGCTCGGACACCGCGAAAGAGTCGCTACCTGATGAGCGCTTCCACCTTTTTCTGCGCAGCGAGCCTCAGCAAGAGGTCTTTGTACTCCATGCCGGCTGCGCGGCTGGCGACCAGCGATTCAACCTCACGCCACTGCTGGGGTCCAAGGCGTGTCGACAACGGCTGCTTGACCCGCTTCCGCCAATACCGGTAGTTGGTCAACATCCGTCCAAGTGCGCGCTCGCCGTCATCCAGGAGAACCGTGACAGCCGCCTCACTGAGAGCATCCTGTTCGGCCCGGTCAAGCTGGAGGTGGGCGCCAACAGGTCGGACTCGGGCGATGACCAGTTCCAACAGCTCCGTGTGCAGGGCATCGCTTATTTCTCGCGGCAGTCCCGGCTCGCGCTTTGCGGTCGTCTCAGGTCGGAAGCTGCTCGCGTACAGACCGCAAACGGGGCATGCACGCACCGCCCCCATGCCTTCGGAGGCCAATCCCCACTGGCCGCGTTCGGCGTGCTGACAGTCGGTGCTGCGCAACCGCCGGTTGCACACCGTCGTGAGCGATTGGACTTCAAAACGAAAGCGCCTGTCGTCGCGGAGGTGTATTGCCTGCGGCAACCAGCAGCCAAAAACATTCGCGATGTCTCGCGGCGGCCGGGACCGTATCATCGTGTCCACGCCGCGTGTAGCCCGCTGGTACGCCCGCGTTGCCGACGCGCGCGCGATGTTGCAGCATGGCCGTGTGCCTGTGCGGGGAGAAGCTTGAGGTGTCGGGTGCCGGTGTCGAGGACTACGATGTCATTGTGGTTGGCGGCGGCGCCGCGGGCTGCCCGCTGGCGGCGCGGCTGTCGGAGCGTGCCTCGGTCCGCGTTCTCCTGATCGAGGCCGGCACCGACTATCCGCCGGACAGGAACCGCCGGAAATTCTCGACATCTTCGCGGCCACCGCCTACGCGGATGCGCGCTTCGTGTGGAGCGGCCTCAAAGCCGCCTACGGCCCGAAGCCCGGCAACGAGCCCGACCGGCGGCGGCGCGTGCGCTATCCGGCCGGCCGCGTGATCGGCGGCGGCTCGTCGATCAACGGCATGGCATCGAACCGCGGCCTGCCGTCGGACTACGACGCCTGGGCCGCTGCCGGCGCCACCGGCTGGGACTGGAGCGGCGTGCTGCCGTTCTTCAAGAAACTCGAAACCGACAGCGACTTCGACGGACCGCTGCACGGCAAGGACGGACCGATCCGCCTGCAGCGCTATGCGTCCGAGCGCTGGCCCGGATTTACCCGTGGCGTCATGAAAGCCGTCGAAACTCGGGCTGGCACAACATCGCCGACCAGAATGCGCGCTTCGAGGATGGTTTCTTTCCGGTCGCCTATTGCCACACCGACACGATGCGCATGGGCGCGGCCTGGCGTTATCTGACCGCCGAGGTGCGGCGCCGCCCCAATCTGAAAGTGCTGGGCGGAACGCGGGTCGACCGGCTGGTGTTCGACGGCCTGCGCTGCACCGGCGTGCGCGTGCGCTCCCCCGACGGCGAGCGTGACATCAGCGCGCGCGAGGTGATCGTCTCGTCCGGCGCGCTCCATTCGCCAATGCTGCTGATGCGCAGCGGCATCGGCGCCGCGCACGAACTGCGCGCGCACGGCATCGCCGTGGTGGCGGACCGCCGCGGCGTCGGCAAACATCTGATGGAGCACCCGGGCGTCAATTTCGGCTGCTTCTTGAAGCGCCCTGCCCGGCTGCCGGCCGCGCTGCGGCGGCAGATGTTCGCTGGGCTGCGCTGGTCGTCCGGTCTCGAAGGCTGTCCGCCCGGCGATATGTATGTGATCCCGACCAACAAGGCGCAGTGGCACGCCATCGGCCATCGCCTTGGCATCATCATGATGTGGGTCAACCGCTCATTCTCGACCGGCGAGATCAGGCTCACGGGGTCCGACGCCGGCGCGCCGCCCGACATCGACTTCAACATGTGCTCGGACGAACGCGACATGGTGCGCCTCGTCAAGGGCGTGAAACTCTTGGCGAAGCTTCAGGCCCATCCCGCCGTACAGGACAATGTCGAGGAGGTTTTCCCGATCAGTTTCTCGGCCTATGCGCAGAAGCTCGCGATGTATAGCCGTTGGAACGCGCTGCAGACTTTCGCCGGCGCGCAGGCGATGGATGCATCGTCGGCCGTGCGGCGAGCCATCATCCGCGCCATGATCGCCGACGCTCCGTCCGTCGATGACCTCGTCAACGACGAGGAGACATGCCGCGCATGGATCCGTTCCGCTGTGCTCGGCCATTATCATGCATCATGCACCTGCCGCATGGGACGATCCGACGATCCGCTCGCCGTCACCGATGCATCGGCGCGCGTCTACGGCGTCGTAGGCCTGCGCGTCGCCGACGCCTCGATCATGCCGAGCGTGCCCTGCGCCAACACCAACTTGCCGACCATCATGATCGGCGAGAAAGTGGCGGCCACGGTGCTGAACGGATCATAGCGAGCAAATAAACAAGAATTGTCGCGGGAGGAAATGATGTGGAGATTTTTGCAGCCTGTTTGGTCGGCAATGCTCGTGCTCGCCGGCGTCATCGCGCTGCTGCATCCGAGCGCGGCCGCCGCACAGGCGGACCCCGCTGCCGGCTATCCCAAGGCGCCGGTCAAGATGATCGTAGGTCTCGCGCCCGGCGGCTCGAACGACATCATCGCGCGCGTCGTCGCGCAAAAACTGTCGGAGCGCCTCGGCCAGGCATTCATCGTCGAGAACAAGCCGGGCGCTGGCGGCACGATCGCGGCCGAGTATGTGGCGCACGCGGCGCCGGACGGTCTCACGCTGCTCGTCGCGCCGTCCGGATCGATGACGGTCAATCCGGCCACCTACTCGCACCTGCCTTACGATCCGCTCAAGAGCTACGACCTGATCGGCAACATGGCGCTTTATCAGCTCGTGCTGTCGGTGTCGGAATCGCTGCCGGTCAAATCGGTCAAGGAGCTCGTCGCCTGGGGCAAGGCCAACCCCGACAAGGCCAACTATGCCTCCACGTCCGCCGTCTTCCAGCTCACCTCGGAGCTGTTCAACGAAAAGACCGGTTCGAAATTCCAGTACATCCCGTTCAAGAGCGGCGCCGAACTGGTCACCGCCGTCATATCGGGGCAGGCGGCGACGACATTCGCCGATGCCGGGCCGGCGATGCCGCTGTTCAAGGCCGGCAAGCTGCGGCCGCTCGCCACCACCGGCGCGACGCGCCTGCCCGCGCTGCCGGACGTTCCGACGCTTGCCGAGGTCGGCATCGACGGCGTGGTCGTGGAAGGCTTCATCGGCCTTGCTGCGCCCAAGGGCACGCCTGAGCCGATCGTGAAGAAGCTCGAGACCGAGATCATGGCGATCGCCAAGCTGCCAGACGTCGCGGCGCGCATCACCCAGCTCGGCCTCATTCCCGACGGCAGCAGCGGCGCCTCCTTCCGCGACCGCATCGCCCGCGACATCGCCAAATACACGGCGGTTGCCAAAGCCGCGCATATCCATTTCGATTGAGGGCAACTCGTCATTGCGAGCGCAAGCCAAGCAATCCAGCTCGGCGTCAAAGCCCTGGATTGCTTCGTCGCTATCGCTCCTCGCAATGGCGAAGCTACGCCCGCGATGGCCGCTGGCGTCGCGCAGCGGCTCTGGGAGATTGCTGATATTGTGGACGTGCTAGAGGCTTGGGAGACGGCCCAATGAAGCTTTTTTGGTGGAGTTGGAGGTAAATATGAAGATCGCAATATGGGCCGTGATTGCTCTTGTCGTAGTCATAGCGGCCGGGGCCGGAATTTGGCAGTTCACTCACACCGACTGGTATTACGAAAATTGCTGCGATGGAAAGCCGTGCCCCGGGCCGCCACAATCAAAGTAGCCCACTACCGACGAAGCATGTAGCCCGCCCGCCCGCCGGCGCGGTATGGTGTCCTGGGGACCTAGTCAATTCGCCTCTACACAAGCCCGGGGAGTAAACATCCATGCGCACCGTATCCGCATTTCGTCGAAGCCTGATCGCATTGCTGGCGCTGGCCGGCGTCACGCTGGGGTCCACCGCCTACGCCGACGAAGGCGGCATCACCTTCAGCGTGGTCAAGGCGGGCATCGTCATCGGCGGTTCGGCCGGCTCGGGCACGCTCACCTTCCATGGCCGGCAATACCCGCTCGGCATCGGCGGCATCAGCTACGGCTTCACCTTCGGCGCATCCGAGACCCGCTTCCGCGGCGTCGTCAGCCACATCCGCAGCCCGCGCGATGTCGCCGGCGTCTATGCGGCCGGCAATGTCGGCGCCGCTGTCGGCCGTGGCGCGCAGGCCATCGTGCTGACCAACCAGCACGGCGCGGTGCTGGAACTGACCGGCAATTCGGTCGGCGCCATTGTCAGCGCCGACCTCAACGGGTTGGTGATCACGGTAAGATAGGCCGGCACGCGGCCCCTCGCACGGAGTCTTCGGCATGAAGAAGCGAAAGTCGGCGGCCGCCAAAAAGCGCCGCACACCATCAAAAGTGTCTCACCCCGGCATGATGGGCGATGGCACCGAGGAGCAGAACCTCGGTGAACGCGGCAACCCGGCGGCCCGGATCAAGAAAAAGGAAGTGGTCGCCGCCTTCGGCAAAAAGAAGAAGCGGAAGAAATAATTCCGCCGCGGCTAGAGTATTTTGAGGAAAAGTGGCCGCCGGTTTTCCGAAGAGAATGCGACCAAATCTATAAAATTCTAGCCTGCGGCGTGCAGCGCCGTCTCCTGATTGGCCGCGGTCGTTGCGCCAAAATCCGCATCGTGGTGCGCGGGGATGATCGGCATCGTCAGATCGGCCCGGACTCCGTCTTGCGTTATCGCCGATGCATTGGCGGCCACCACGGCTGTTGGTGTCTCCACGCCAGCGAGCGAATCGAGCCGGGCTTTCACCCACTGCCAGAGAGCGCGAATTTCCGCAGCCGATTTGCCGTCGCCGGCGAGTTCCGTGACCGTAAGCCCGAGGGAAAGCGCATCCTGGTGATCGCTTCGCGCGGCGATTGCGGGCAACGCGATCACGTCGCGAAGCTCAAAGGCGGCCGCTGCGTCGCACAGCGCGCTTGCCGCATTGCCGACGCGATAACTGCGGATCGGCGCCTGGTTGAGCACGAAGGCGAAGGGTTTCTTCGCGGCGCGAACCGCTGTCAGCGCCGGGCCCGCGGCTTCGATATCGGCGAGCGAAGGACGCGCCGTAATGAGACACAGGTCGGCAACGTAGACGGCCGTGTTGAAGGTCTCGCTCCAGCCGCCTGCGGTATCGATGATCGCGAGCGTGACGCCGCGGGCCGCGAGGCTCGGCAGACACGCCAGCAGCGAAAGGCCGTCATGCACGGTCTCGACCCTCGGCGCGGCGCGATCGCGGCGCCTCTTCCAATTGGAGACGGTGCCGAGCGGATCGGCTTCGACCACGCAGACGTTATGGCCGGATTCAGCGCCGCGCCGGCGAGCCCGATCGCGAGCGTGCTCTTGCCGGTGCCGCCTTTGCGTGAAATCAGCGCCAGAACCTGCATGTGGGGTCTCCAGATGAGCTTGCGAAACCGCGCGGTACGCAAAACCGGGACGCCACAGAGCACGAAATCAAAATCAACCGCGCATTCGGCGCTTTCCTGCCGGCATTCGGCGCGCAGGCCCATAGCGTGCGAATACCTACAAGAGGCTTAATAAAATGCTAACCATTACCCGGGCGCCGTTTAGGCGAGTGGCCCGGATCGACCAGCGCGAAAACCGGCATGAGCGGCGACGCTTACCCCGGATTTCGTTTCACTCAATCCGGGCTACGTTTGATGACCGCTGGAGCGAACCAATACGCCCTGCGGTCGTCGTGCCACGCTTGGCCGGCACGTCATTGCGGATCGGAATGATTCGCCGAAAGGAACGGTGCGGCAGTGGAAAATTCGAAAAAGTATGAAGCGGCGGCTCAGCTCGCCAAATTGCGGCGCGAGCAGGATGCCAAAAAGTCCTTGTCCGATTATGCGATTGCGGCGGCGGATGTCCGCGCCAAGACTGAGCGGTTGCGCGCGCTGCGCTTGGCGCGGGACGCCGCCGCGCCGCCTGCTGTGCCAGCCGCCGCGCAACGCAAGAAACAGAAAAAAGCGAAATCCGCAGCTCTCTCCGAATGGCTCGACGGACAATCGAAGGAGGGGCGGAGGAGCTGAAGGTCGCCTCGATTAGGTGGACTGTCACCGTAATTCGCCGGCGGGCGCGCTTGCGCCTCACGCTTCCCCGAAGCTGAATTGCTTGAGAGCCGTCGGGTCTGCGGTGCCCTTGCAGGCGTCGAGGATTACGATGCCCGACAATGCGGCCTTCACCGTCGTAGTTTACGACAACGCCTTCGGCAACATCCTTGCAGTCCCTGGTCGGTCAGTCGGTCAGTTGAGGCGGCGTTCCTTAGGGCTTGCGCCATTTGTCTCTGCTGCCAATCTTGGTATCGCGGACACGTTCAACGAGAATGGCCGCCTTGGGGTCTAGTTTCTCAGCCTTCTCGATAGCCTTTTTCTGTGTTGGCGCGGTGACGGATGCCCGCTCAGAGCCTCCGCGCCTAACCGCGTAATCTCCTTCCGAACGGCGTTCAACGTAGAGTTCGTGCTTCTTGCCTGTCATGAATCACCCCTCAATTCTCTGAACAGGTTATATCGCGAAATATCCGACCCCTCTACCAAAAGGAAGCGCCCTGATCTTTCCTCGCGCGTTCCGTTCATCGCCTTCTCGGCGGCCCGCTTAAAAGCAGCTTGGGCTTTTTCAAAATCAAGTCCCCGTCTCATGCCTTCCATGCTTGCTAATCCGTCATGGCCGGGCTTGTCCCGGCCATCCACGCCTTTCTTTTCAGACGCGAGCAAACAAGACGTGGATGCCCGGCACAAGGCCGGGCATGACGGTCGAGAGAGCGGCATGGCCGCGATCCTTCGAGGCTCGCCGCTTTCGCGGCGAGCACCTCAGGATGACGTTCAGAGCGCCTTATTCGCCTCCTTCGCCTTCTCGGCCTCGACATAGACCTCCGCGCCCATGTCGATGAACTTCTTCGACATGTCGGCCATGCCCTTCTGCGCGGCCTCCGGATAGAGCGCGGCCTTCTCGTTGTCGGTGAGGCCCGCGGCGTAGTCGCGCACGTCGGCGGTGATCTTCATCGAGCAGAATTTCGGCCCGCACATCGAGCAGAAATGCGCCACCTTGTGGGCTTCCTTGGGCAGCGTCTCGTCGTGGTAGCTGCGCGCGGTGTCGGGGTCCAAAGACAAGTTGAACTGATCGACCCAGCGGAACTCGAAGCGGGCGCGGCTAAGCGCGTCGTCGCGCAGCTGGGCTGCGGGGTGGCCCTTGGCGAGATCGGCGGCGTGGGCGGCGATCTTGTAGGCGATGACGCCGTCTTTCACGTCGTTCCTGTCCGGCAGGCCGAGATGCTCCTTCGGCGTGACGTAGCAGAGCATGGCGGTGCCGAACCAGCCGATCATCGCGGCGCCGATCGCCGAGGTAATGTGGTCGTAGGCCGGCGCGATGTCGGTGACCAGCGGGCCGAGCGTGTAGAACGGCGCCTCGCCGCACTCCTTGAGCTGCTTGTCGACGTTGATCTTGATCTTGTGCAGCGGCACGTGGCCGGGGCCTTCGATCATCACCTGGCAGCCCTTGTCCCAGGCCACCTTGGTCAGTTCGCCAAGCGTTTCCAGCTCGGCGAACTGCGCGCGGTCGTTGGCGTCGCGGATCGAGCCGGGACGCAAGCCGTCGCCCAGCGAGAAGCTCACGTCATATTTGCGCATCAGATCGCAAATTTCGTCGAAGCGCTCGTAGAGGAAGCTCTCCTTGTGATGCGCCAGGCACCACTTGGCCATGATCGAGCCGCCGCGCGACACGATGCCGGTGACGCGGTTGGCGGTGAGGTGGATGTAGCCGAGCCGCACGCCGGCGTGGATGGTGAAATAATCGACGCCCTGCTCGCACTGCTCGATCAGCGTGTCCTTGTAGCACTCCCAGTCGAGCTTGACCGGATCGCCATTGACCTTCTCCAGCGCCTGATAGATCGGCACGGTGCCGATCGGGACGGGCGAATTGCGCAAAATCCATTCGCGGGTGTTGTGGATGTTGCGGCCGGTGGAGAGGTCCATCACGGTGTCGGCGCCCCAGCGGATCGCCCACACCATTTTCTCCACCTCTTCCTCGACTGACGAGGTGACGGCGGAGTTGCCGATATTGGCATTTATTTTTGTGAGAAAGTTCCGCCCGATCGCCATCGGCTCCAGTTCGGCGTGGTTGATGTTCGACGGGATGATGGCGCGGCCGCGCGCCACTTCGCTGCGCACGAATTCCGGCGTGACGAACAACGGCACCGAGGCGCCAAAACTCTCGCCGTCGTCGTGCCGCTCCTGCGCCACGTCGAGCATCTTCTTGCGGCCGAGGTTTTCGCGCTCGGCGACGTAGATCATTTCCTTGGTGATGACGCCCTTGCGTGCCCATTCGAGCTGCGTCACCGGATGGCCGGGCAGGCCGCGCAGCGGCTTCGGCGTGTTGGTGAAATTGCGCGCGAGATGCTTGCCGGTGGCGTTGCCGTTATCGACCGGCTGGATCGGCCGGCCCTCGTATTCCTCGACGCCGCCGCGCTCCTTGACCCACTCGATGCGCGAGCGCTTTAAGCCCCTCTCGACGTCGATGCGGCATCGTTGTCGGTGTAGATGCCGGACGGATCGTAGACCGGGAACGGCGGCTCGCCCGACGACGCATCGAGCGATATCTCGCGCAGCGGCACGCGCAGGTCGGGCGCCGCATCGGGCGTCGCATAAATCTTGCGCGAGCCGGCGATCGGGCCGGTCGTGACCTTCGGGGTGGCGAGATCGGATTCGGACAGCGGCTTATTCATCGCGTCGCTCCTTGAATATTCCTCCTCATG